>CBDFGU010000010.1:0-4916 GCA_965247335.1 Rickettsiales bacterium | reverse complement strand
ATTCCGGCGATCGGTGTTGGGCTGCTCGTGCTCGTGCTCGGCGGGTCGCGTGGGCCGCTGATCGGGGCGGTGTTGTTTCTGGCGCTCTATGCCGTGGTGCGACGTTATGGGACGGTCGCACTCGGCCTGTTCGGGGTCTTCGGCTATGGCCTTTATTTAACGGCGGGACGGGATCTCGCGTTGGTCGAGCGCTTTCAGACTTCGGGTGGCGGCGACCAGTCCGTGTGGGAACGCTTCTATCTTCAACAGGCTAGCTTCCAGGTAGCCATCGAAAATCCTATTTTTGGCCTATCATACCTTGAACCAACGTCGATGGCCTATCCACACAATTTGCTGATCGAAAGCGGCATGGCGCTCGGTGTCGTCGGGTTCGCGCTGATGCTGATTATCTACGTCAAGCTTATCATGGATTCGTTCACTCTTTTACGCAGGGGGCAGTTGCTGATCCCGTTCATGGGTGTGTGTGCGTTCGCCAATGCCAATTTGTCGGCGGCGTTGTTTCAATCGAGCGATTTCTGGCTGGTTGCGATGCTGTGCTGGCTGGCGGCCAAGCGTGCCCGTGCAGTCGGGCGTGGTGTCGGGGGTGAAATCGGCGGCGGCGTGATTGCCACCGCCCAAGGGGTGTACGCCCGATGAGAGTGTTTCAGAACATTGGGCTCTATCCAGCCTATCTGCCGCGGATCGAAAAGCTTTGGGCGGGCATCCCCGGCTTCGACGCGATGCGCCGCGTGTTGATCGACGACCGTTTCGGCGGCGTTCATTATCTCAAGCCCGTCATAGACGGCGATCCCGACTGCTTCTTTGCGGTCGGCGACAATGAGCATCTTCAGCGCCAATGGGCGCGCGAGGCGGGCATGTCCGGCACGCCGACGCTCGACGATATCCTGCTCGCGCAGATTGAAGCGCATGCGACCGACGTGTTCTACAACCTCGATCCGGTGCGTTATGACAATGCGTTCCTGAAGCGGTTGCCAGGGTGCGTGAAGCGCACGATTGCGTGGCGCGCTGCGCCATCGGGCAATGCCCAGTTCCTCGATCATGATCTGGTCGTGAACAACTATCCCAGCCTTGCAGACCGATATCGCGCGCAAGGGGCAAGGACAGGTTATTTTTTTCCGAGTCACGATCCGGCGATGGATGCATTCGCGGATAATCAGGATCGGCCCATCGACGTCTTGTTTATCGGTGGTTATTCACGCCATCACCTTGAGCGGGCTGCGGCGCTCGAGGCGGTCAGCCTTATGACTGAGAAATATAATGTCGTGTTCAATCTCGATGTCTCACGCGCGACGCGGCTAGCGGAAACGCCAGTCGGTTTGGTCGGCCCATTACGAAAATTGCGGCGACCGCGCTCGATCCGCACGATTAGCAGCAGCCCGGTGTTCGGCCTCGACATGTATCGGCAGATTGCTAGGGCAAAAGTCGTCATCAACGGGAAGGTGGACATTGCCGGCCCCGACCGGGGTAACATGCGGGTTTGGGAGACGCTGGGCTGTGGTGCAGCGCTAATTACCGATATGGGCCGCTATCCGCCCGGAATGGTCGAGGGACGGGATTTCTCCACTTACAACAACAAGGACGACCTGCTTGGTGGTATAACTGCTTTGCTCGACAGTGCCGGAGGCCGAAAAGAGATCGCGGACAACGGTGCAAGGATGGTCCGCACGGCTTTCAGCAAGGAAGTCCAATGGGAAGCATTTCAAAAGCTGTGCGCCTGAGCCAATCGTTGTTGCAAAGAATCCCAAAATACAAGGTCCGAAAAAATGTCGTCCAGCAGTGCGAGCGTGAACGTATCCGACGATCTGAAGGAACTCTACGAGGATTATTTTGATATCGAGCCGTGGGAAGCGAGGAAAAACAAACTCGCGGCTGACGATACTGCGCGTAGCATCCGGGACATCGTTCCCAATGGCTTGGGTAAGTGCATCGACTATGGTGCTGGCGATGGGGTTGTCCTGCAAGCTTTGGATGAAATCGCCTTGAGCGACGATTTAAGTGCGGTTGAAATTTCATCGTCTGGGTTGAGAAAAATTAACAATCTGAATCTGAAATCGATAAAGCACGTCGAGCAGTTCGATGGATACCGGACAAGCTTTGCTGACAAGACATTCGATTACGCGGTGTGTTCGCACGTTCTTGAACATGTCGAGCACGAACGGCTCGTGTTGTACGAACTGCGCCGAATCGCCAAGGCGCTTATGCTCGTTGTTCCGCTTGAAGGAGGGATGCGTGCGGCAATTGATCGCCGAGGTGGCCATATCAATTATTATATACCGAAAACAATCTTGAATCTTCTAGAAACCAGCGGATTTCAGGTGAAGGCACACAGGATATTTCCGTCCAGCGCGACCTATGAGAAATTACTTTATGGTAATTTTAAGGGCAGCATTCGGTCTTTGATCAGACGGTACTTGCTTGCGATTCTGGGTGATTTTGCGCCGCAGTTGATGACTTACAATATTGTCGTCCACTGCGTTCCTGTCAGACAATTAGATGCTTAGTCGCCTCAAACCACTCATGGATTTTCTGCTGAGGTCCGACCGGCATTCCGAGACTGTCCTGATAAATCAGGGCAGGGTGCTTGCGCAGATGAACGCGGGCGTCAAATCGGACGTGCTCAGCGATTATGAATTCAAGATATTTTCGCAGTGGGGCGAAGATGGAATTCTGCAATTTCTAACGTCGGCGATCCAGATCGACCACAAAATGTTCATTGAGTTTGGCGTTGAAGACTTCAAGGAATCGAACTGTCGCTTCCTGATGATGAAGGACCATTGGCGCGGATTTGTCATCGACGGCTCAAAAGCCAACGTCGAGAGGATCAAAAATTCTTATTTTTGCTGGCAGTACAATCTCCAGGCTTTCAATGGTTTCATCACACCCGAAAACATCGACCGAATTTTGACAGATGGCGGAATGCCGAAAAACCTGGGCATTCTGTCGGTCGATATCGATGGCGTGGATTACTATGTGTTGGAAGCGCTGAAGGACTGGTCGCCCTCGATTATCATAGTCGAATACAATGGTTTGTTTGGCAAGGATCTGCCCGTGTCGGTCCCGCTGGATGCTGCGTTTCAAAGGAACAAGGCGCATTTTTCCAATCACTATTATGGCGCAGGCCTCGGCGCGTTTGTCCACCTTGCGTCGCAACGCAATTACGCGCTGGTCGGAGTCAACTCGGCTGGGAGCAATGCTTTTTTTGTTCGGCGGGACTTGATCAACGATGCGGTTGCCGAGGTTTCGTTGGACGCGTGCTTCCGCCCAACCTTCTTCAACGAAGGACGTGATGAAAAAGGAAAATTGTCGTACAAAAGTGGGGCGGCAAGGCGGGAGGTGATCGCGCATTTGCCGTTGTTCAATGTCGCGACCGGCGAGACGATTAAGGTTGGCGATTTACCGGCTGGCAGTTGGTAGATCGGGCTGTGACTTTTGCACCTAATGCAATCCCGGTCGCCCAAGTGACTAAGGCATGACCACCTTCTGGATCACCGGCGCCGATGGATTTATCGGGCGGCATCTGGGCCATTTGCTGGTCGGGCGGGGTTCGCATGTTTGTGGCCTCGGCTTTCAGGATGGCGGTCCGACGGGCGGGGTACCCTATGCGGACTGGGCGGTCGGGGGGATCGACCACGATTTGCTCGACGGGCTGGCCGCGCGCCAGCCGACCCCCGATATCATTTTTCATCTCGCGGGGGGTAGCTCGGTAGGTGCTTCGTTCGCGAACCCGTTCGGCGATTTTGGCAATACCGTCGTATCGACCGCGACTGTGCTCGATTGGATGCGGGTCGCGGCCCCGCGCGCTCGCCTCGTCCAGATTTCATCGGCGGCAGTCTATGGCAGCGGCCATGCCGGCGCGATCGGCGAGGACGCTGTGAAACAGCCCTATTCGCCCTATGGTGCACACAAGCTGGCCGCAGAAATGCTGTGCCGGTCGGCGGCGGATAATTTCGGTACTGATTTCGTCGTGGTGCGACCGTTCTCGATCTTTGGCGCGGGACTTCGCAAGCAATTGCTGTGGGACTGCTGCACCCGGTTGGCGGCTGGACCTACAGCGCTGGAACTGGGCGGGACGGGCGAGGAACTGCGCGACTGGCTGCACGTTGGCGATCTGGCCACGACCCTAGCGCGGGTGGCCGAGGGGGACGTGCGAGCGGGGACCGTCCTGAATGCAGGGACTGGAAACGCCGTGCCGGTCAGGACGATCGTCAATTGGGTGGTCGAGGCGTTTGGCGTGAGCGGACTGCCGGTAATCTTCTCGGGGCAATCGCGCCCCGGCGATCCGACCCAGCTGGTCGCCGATGTGTCGCGAGCGGGCGCGTTGGGGATGATGCCGCCGGCCGATCCGCGTGCCGCTGTCGAGGCCTATGTTGCGTGGTTCCGGGCGTTGTGATCGGCCGTCCGTTGCGGATGGCGTTTCCGCCTATTGGCGGGAACGTCTGGGCGGGGGGACAGAACTACCTTCGCAACCTGGTGACTGCGCTGCGCGCACATGAGGCCAAGCGCGTGCAGCCCGTGCTGTTTGCCGATCCCGGTTACAGTCCGGCGGTGGTGACCGAGATCGAGGCTGCCGGGGCCGAGGTCATCCGGGATGCGCGCTTTGCCCATGCCGGGCAGGCACATCGCGCATTTGCCGCGCTGGCCAGCGGCAGCGATGCCATGGCAGCGGCAGCTTATCGTGCGCACGGCATTGATGCTGTGTTTGAAAGCGTCACCTATCATGGCTGGCGCTTCCCCTTGCCAACTCTGACCTGGTTTCCCGACTTCCAGCACCGCGAAATGCCTTACATGTTCGGGAAAGTGCAGTGGTGGCGGCGCGAAATCGCGTTTCGGCTGGCGATGGGGCAGGGGCGTCATGTTCTGCTGAGCAGCGAGGCGGCGCGCGCGGACATGCTGCTGGCCTATCCAGGTTTTCGCGC
>CBDFGU010000009.1:0-2350234 GCA_965247335.1 Rickettsiales bacterium | reverse complement strand
TGCGGGCCGGGTTTAAAATTATCGTCTGCGATATCGCCGCGAATGGCCAAATCGATTACGACATGGACCAGCTAAAACACGTGTGCGAAAGCACGCCGGATGCGGCTGCTATCGTGGTAGCGCATCTGGGTGGCATGCCGGCTGATCTTGATGCGATCCGTGCGATCACGCAACCACACGGGCTGATGCTGATCGAAGATTGCGCGCAGGCGCTGGGAGCGGAATACAAGGGGAAAAAGGTAGGGATCATCGGCGATTTTGCATTCTTCAGTTTCGCGCGTGGCAAAGGCATGACCTTGTATGAAGGTGGCGTACTCGTCAGTAAGCATGGGGAATTTGCGGTGCTACTCGATAGCGCTTACGAACAGTACGTGCCGAAGAACCGGTTTGCCGAGCTGGGCGCCTTGAGCGGCCTTCTGGGATATGCACTCTTTTATCGCCCTTCACTGTTCTGGTTCATTTTTGACAGCACTTACATTTTCTGGAATCGTTTGGGCGATGAGGTGCGCGCTGCAGCAGAATACAACCGGCTGGAATTTCCGATCTACCAGATATCGGCATTTCGGCAGCGATTGGGCCATGCATTCTTCCGCCGCTTAAGGCCTCAGGTCGTACGGCAGTGGGAATCAGCGCAGCGTTATTTTAACCTGTTCAGGCACGCGGTGGATTTTCGCTGTATCGAAGAACTGCCGGATACGCGCGCGACCTATCCTTACGTCGTACTGGTATTCCCCGATCGTACGTCGCGCGACATGGCATTAAAGGCGATCCGGGCGGAGGGACTTGGCGCGTTCATCATCTATATCCGGGCGCTTGAGGACTATGACTATATGAAGCCGTATTTGCCGGAAGTTAAGGCACCCAACGCCAGACGTTTTGCCGAATACTCACTGACGCTTTCGACCAATTTGTATCTACGTGAAAAGGACCGTGCGCGAATCACCAAGCTGCTCGGGGTAATCCATGCGTAATAGGATCTTACCATTGTTGAAGTGGTTGCTGTTCCCCTTGTTCGATACGGTGAACCAGGTTTGCATGAAATTTGTCGGCCTTGAGACGGGGGATATGACGTTCGGCGTGGCATGGGTCGAAACGGTGCTAACTTCCTATTACTGGTGGGGGGCGATTGCGGCAGATGTGGGGAGTTTTCTCGCCTGGATGTTGATCCTGAAAAAATCAGACCTCAGCTTCGCCACGCCATTTATCAGTATGCAGTACATTACTATTCTTGCCGCGAGTTATTTCCTGTTCCATGAACCGATCCATCTGCTGCATATTGTTGCAGCGACGCTCATCGTCACCGGGTTGGTGTTGATTGGAAAAGAAAAAACCGTTAAATGAGTGATCCCATGCAGCCGCGCAAAACACCTTCGACTTTATTCGCCTACTTTATCGCGAGTAGCGTCACGTTCGTTATCGTTACGGGCTGGTGTGTACCCTCCCTAGCGGATGACCTGCCGGAGCCGCCGCGCAAGGATTGGGATTTCACGGTGGGAGTGGGTACGCAGTACGAGCCTTCATACCTCGGGGCGAAAAGCTATGAGTTCACCGCCGTGCCGGTCGTGGGAGTGGATTACAAGGATACATTCTTTGCTTCGACGCAGGATGGCATTGGCTGGAATGTGATCAACACTAATGGCTGGAAGGTAGGGCCGATCGCGCGTTACGTCGATTCGCGCGACCAAGATGATAAATCTTTTTTCCATATCGGCGGGCCGCGGACAAGCGCATTGCACGGGTTAGGCACGGTAAGCGGCACTGTCGAGGTTGGCGGTTTCGCCGAATTCGAGAAACATGGTCTCGACAGCACTATCGAAGTGCGGCAGGGCGTGAATGGGCATGAAGGCTTGGTGGTCGATCTCAATGCGAACTACACGCATGACATCCACCATAGCTTTTATGAGGGTGATCCGCCGCTCATCTTTACCCTCGGCCCGCGTTTGACGATCGTCGATGCAACATTCAACAAAAGCTATTTCGAGGTGAATTCCGAGTAATCAGCGGCTACCGGCCTGCCAGAATATACGCCAGGGGGCGGGGTGCTTTCGTATGGGATGAATAGTTCGCTGACGGTACCGCTTTCGGAACAACTTGCGACAACCTTCGAGCTCAATTATTCGCAGCTGACCGGCGATGCTGCCCATGCCCCGCTGGTAAAGGATCGTGGCACGGAAAACCAAGTAACGGCGGGCGTTTTCCTGACTTATGATTTCGGATTTAGTGCGGATTAAGGAAGTTTTCGGGCTCTTGGCCACTACACCTTCAAGGAAGCCCCACTGATTCTACAAATCTTCCGACGAGTGGATGGCTTGGAAAAATCAGCTTTAATACGGCTGTTTCAATCGATAATGGCGGGCCTTAGTTAACGATTTTCGAAACGGTTTGCAGAAACAAGCGTTGGTTACTCAGTTTCCGTTTTACCTTTTGACCACCCCACTACCATCGGGAATTAGCGGGTTGCGCAGTGGAAATTCGCTAAACCAAGAATTGCGTGGTGCAAATTTAGCTAGCTGCTCCGATCTTTGTCGCTCTTCTCTCATGGAAGGACTTTCCATGATTTCTTCTGGAAGCATGCCAGCTGCCACATTCAAGCCTTGGTTAGGCACATAGTAGTACCCCGAAAATAAGTTATAATTATGCTGCCAGTTATCATGTCCAGATTTTCTTGATGGATTGCCACTAATGCTGCCTTTAGTATAGTCGCGTGCTGCTGATTCTGGGTTAGTAATTACGTTACCTTCTGAATCCAAATTTGTAGGCGCTTGGTCTCCTGGTTTATGCCACCAAGAACCATCGGGCATTTGTCGATAGAAATGATAACCTCTTCGTCCCGTTGTGGTGGGACCCGATGCTACGGCTGCAATTAGATAGAGACCTTCTTTAGCTGCTGGGATTGTACCATGTTGGCCACTGGCGAATAAAAGGCCGTCATCATGCAAAGATTTTGTAATATCACTCGGAGCTAGTGTGCGTAGGTGGTTTCCTGAAGCTGCGCCAGGATGCCCATAACTTCCGCTTTTGTCTCTGAGAGCAAAAGAATAGCAGTTATGTTCGCTTGCATTCTCAGAATAGAAGCGAAGCTCATCAGTTATATCGGCAGAACTCTCCATCGTGGAACATTAGCATAATATGGTTAAGAAATACTTTTTGTCGAAAGATAAAAGCAAATTAAACGAGCGGTTTTTTGAGTTTTCGACAGTAAAAATATTTCAATATAATCAGCCAATTAGATGAGAATTTTTCGACAAAAGTATCGAAAATCATTTAATGGCGGACAGGGAGGGATTCGAACCCTCGATAGAGTTGCCCCTATGCCAGTTTTCGAGGCCCACACCCTCCGCACGCCAAAATCCAGTGCGGCTGATTACAACAAATGAATCAAAGATTTACCCGAAATGGCGTTTTGCCGTCAATCGCCAAATAATGCGATTATTTGCCGGTCAGTGGACCACCAGTGGACCACGGGCGCGCGGTTAGAACACCGGATATCGAAAAAGTTAACCGAGGTTCGTCTCCCTCTTTATTAGCACCATTCACTTGATGTATCCAAGGCACCATGGATCACTAGCTTATGGAGGCAAATATGTGGGGGTGGGAACGGCCGGACGATATCGTCATCAAACGCGAGGACTTGTACAAGGAAGTCTGGTCAACGCCGATGGCGCAGCTGGCGAAGAAATATAATATTTCAGATGTCGGGCTGGCCAAGATTTGCAAGAAAATGGAAATCCCGCGCCCGGCTCGCGGGTAGCCACCGCATCCGCACCTACATCGCGGCCATGCAGTCGGCGGGTCTTAATAGCGGCCCAGACATGGCAGAATGGCTAACATGGGCGAACCAATACGCTGATCATCTCGATCCAACCGCGGAGTTCAGGATTGAGGTGTTGGAAGAGGAATAAAGGTTTACAAAGTAGCAAATATGCGGCGAAAATCGCCGCAAAATAGAGCATTCATAAACCGCAATGGCAATTTACAACGCCTTGATATGAATACCGCTGCTAATTCGATTACGCGGTGCTGGCTTGATAATGATTTCCACGTCTTGGTTAAGGCTCACAAGTAAGTGCAAAAATCGATCTATCGAGAAATCCAAAGATTTGCCGTTCATCAGCGTCGAAACATCAGGCTGGTTGAGGCCAAGCAATTCTGCTGCGTCTTTCTGTTTTAAGCCGCGCTCTTTAATAATACTATAAATTCGATGGGTGAGATTTGCTTTGGTGAGCATATCCGCATCTTTAATTCCGAGGTCAGCGAACACATTACCGCTACCACGCGCTACTTTTATCTTTTTCATCTTTTATTTTTCCTTTAAATCCTTTTCGGCGTGCTGGAGGCGGGTCTTACCCAGTCGGGATGTTTCCGCTGTGCTATTACGAGTCAAATTTCAGCGACCAATCCAGCCTCATCAAACCCTGCGCACTCATATCCGTCGAAATGGCGTGGGTAGCCTCGTTGGTTAGAAATAATGCGTGTGGTGCCGATGCGCTGATCATCGCATTCATGCGTATGCCCATAAACCCATAGATTGGGCTGATATTTTTCGATGATTGCGGGCATATCCAGCGAATTGAAAGCAGGAGCGAGCTGGCTGTTTCCATACTGTGTCTCAGGATTCACTACCGGCGCGTGGTGAGAAATTACTACGCGCGGCCCCGATAAATCCTGCTCAAACCACTCCACCAGCTTCTGCACATAATTGTTGTGCAACGTAATCGTGTCAGCCGGACACAGCGCTTGATCTACACCCACACTAATGCATCGATAATCATTCATGCTGTGATGTGCGTGGTTCATTGCCAGACTATTCGCACCGGTGAAATCCGTCCACATGGTGCCGCCGAAGAAATGAACGCCATCAATGGTGACAGCCTCATCTTCAAGAAATATAACATTGGGGTGGTTGCTAGGTAACCATGCTTTGAATAGCGCGTTTTCTTCCGCCATTGGCCTACCTGAGTAATATTCGTGGTTGCCCGCGACAAATAATACAGGCTTATGCCAATCTTTCAAAAACCTTGAGAACGGTTTGCGTTTATTGAAAACAAAAATGTCGCCCGCGAGAATCATCAGGTCAGCACTGCTATCGGCGGGCGGCATAAAGTCCGTACCGAACTCCAGATGCAGATCGCTGTAGGTGATGATTTTCATTCAAAACTTCTCGCCGTATTCTACCCTTACTGAATTTCCACTTTATATTGCTCCGCCCGGCCAGCTACCACTTCGCCTGCGAACCTTAAGCCAACATCATCGGCAACATTCTGCATCTGTTCCGGCGTAAGCGCCGCATTCTGCGCTTCGGTCATCCGCACCACGCGATCGAGTGCTTTCACCACGCTTTTCAGAACCGCTTTGCGTTCATTGCGTGGGCAGCTCGAAAAATGCGCTACAGCTTCTTCCAAGTGCGCATCCAGCACATCAACGACTAATCCATTGTAACTAACACGTGGCATCCACTTCTTTTACCCTACTGTTGATTAATATCAAGGTCTTAAGTCCAATATTGCTTATATGCTATAACATATTTACTTGAACAAGTATATGTGATAACATATTTGGATGGCTAAGATTATCGAACAATTAAAGAGCGCCCGCTTATTGCGTGGGATTAAACAAGCAGAGCTAGGCAAGAAGCTTGGACTGCCGCAAAGCCATGTTTCTAAGATCGAGAGCGATCAGACCGATGCTCGGTTGTCGACCATCACTGACATGGCACGAATGCTCGACCACGAAATCATGCTCATACCGCGTGTTATGGTGCCGCAGGTGAAGGCGCTTCTTTATGGCGAAATGCAAGAGCGGCGGTGGCAGCCCGATGAAGAGGTTCAATCGTGACGAGCGTGCTGCAAGTTAGCTTGAATGATGCCCCGATAGGCACGCTCACATGGCTGCCCAGTGGCAGTAATTTCTTTTCGTTCAGCGAAGATTATTTGAACAATCCAAATCGGCCGGTGTTGGGCCAATCGTTTTTTCGCGCATCAGGTGAAATCATTCCTGAAACCCGGCCAACCTCGGGCGTACTATCGCCGTTCTTCTCGAATTTGCTGCCCGAAGGGCATATGCGCGACTACTTGGCGCAACGTGGTGGGATTAAACCGAGTCATGAATTTAAGCTAATTGAACTGCTGGGAGAAGATTTGGCCGGTGCCATAACCATGCGCCCGCTGGAGGGAACGCCGATTCTGCATCCGGAAAAGGAAGTTACGGTGGTGAAAGATGCCAAGCCACTCCGGTTTTCTTTGGCAGGAGTTCAGCTCAAATTCTCTGCCGTTGCCGGGAGGAATAGCAGGCTTACCATTCCGGCGAATGGTGTCGGTGGCGATTGGATTGTAAAGCTACCGGCTCAAAATTATGCGCATGTACCGGAGAATGAATTCGCCATGATGCATCTTGCGGGCGAAATCGGCATACCGGTGCCGGAAACAAAGCTGGTGCGGCTTGATGAAATTGGTGGGTTACCGGAAATGGGCGTGCTGGCAAGCTCACAGGCGCTTGCCGTCAAGCGTTTTGACCGCGCGGCGGATGGAAAGCGCATTCACATTGAGGATTTTGCGCAGGTCTACAACATCTATCCAGACAAAAAATACGAGGGTGTGAGTTTTGCCAATATCGCAGGAATGGTCTGGGCATTGACCAGCGAAGCAGGGCTTACCGATTTTATTCGCCGCTTAACCTTCACCATCATCACCGGCAACGGCGATATGCATCTTAAAAATTGGTCGTTCATCTATCCAGATGGCCGCACACCTGCTTTAGCTCCCGCATATGATCTAGTTTCAACCATTCCATACATTCCGAAGGATCACCTTGCCCTTAATCTGAGCGATACAAAAGACATGCAAATCATCACGGAAGCACATTTCAAAAAGCTGGTAAAAAAAGCGGATGTGCCGGAGCATCTGGTGCTGCAAACCATGCGCGATACGGTGCAGGCGACATTTGCGGCATGGGATGCGCATCATAAAAATTATGGGCTTCCTACCGATATCCTCGATCGCATTCAAAAGCACATGGCATCGATAGCGCTGTACTCACAAAAATGATGGCTGCGCTTTAAGTTGCGCATGATGTGGCAACTCCACTTCCGGCACTACTACCATGCCGAGCGATTGCTCGAACCATTCAGCCACCATGCGACGGTGGCACCAATCATCGGCCTTATGCTCCGGATAATGCTCGTGGCAGCCCATAGCGTGTATGGCAGGAATTGCTTGCCGTCCGGCGTGTCGTAGCGACAGATGACGCCGAGCAACAGGCAATTCTCATTGTGGTAGAAATAGTTGTCTGTAGGACGGCCCCAGCGATGATGGATGACGTATGGAACATCCGATTTCTCGGCAGGCAATAGCAGACGTTCAGTAAACATCGCTGCCTCCGATCATTTCTTCGATCAAGCGCGCGGCGTCGAGCTGGCCGATGCGATTGATATAAGCGACCAGGCTGATGACATCACCGCCGCGATCGCCGGTGGCGAAATCGGCCCAATGGCCGGTGTGCAGGTTGATTTTGAAACTGCCGGAGCGGCGATCGGCACGGGTGGGGTTGCGGACGATATATTCTTCGCCGCGCACCGCGCCGCCGGGGATGAAGTGGGCGATGATGGCGCGCATCTGCCCTGATGCGCGCCGGTTGATGGATTGGAAATCGAGCTTAGCGTGCATTCTGTTCCTCCATCCATTGGAAGAATGCAGCCTCGTCGATCAGCACGCGGCGGCCGCAGCGGCGGATCACTTTGCTGAATCCGTTGCTATGCTCATGAAAAATGAGGTGCCGCAGCCCGCCAAGCGGTGGCCATTGGTGATGCTCGTTCCATTTGGTGGCGGGGATGAGTCGGGTTTTGGGAGTTTGGTCAGTCATTGTCAGCTTCCTTGTTCATGGTTGCTGCACGATGCGGAATTGCATGGTGCTGCAATGGAAGCTAACGACTGGAAATCCCGGCTAAGTTCCCATCGGAAAACCGGGATGTTAGGCGGGATTATTTTTTATAACTTTATGTTTTTCATGCTTTTTATTAAACTCTGAGAGCAGATTTTGGAGTGTTTTATACGTCATTTTTTGTTCGTACCCGCCACTGCTGGCCCAATAGATGGTGCGTTTTTGAATTTCTTGAATGATCTCGGCAGGATCGAATTCTTTGCTTCGCTCCTTCAATTCTTTCAGCATCTCCGTTTCCTTTGGCGGTCGATGATATTCTAAGATTAATACGAGATAGGCATTTTCAATAAGCGTATGCAATTCGCTCTCTCGAACTATCGGCTTAATAGCTGGTGCTTTGCCTTTTCCTCTGCTCGTTGAAGAATCCACTCGCATTTCCTTGAACAGAAACTTCGGCTTCAGTCCGCGTGCTTCGAACCATTTGCATAAATCATCGCACCAGATTTCGGCTTTGGACCAATCGGTGTAATCGGTAGTGGCCGAATGCGCCTTTATCCAGTTTTCGCGAATGTCGCGGACGATTCGGTGTGGTAGATAGTTGCCTTTCACATCGCGCAGCAGCTCAGCATACATTGCGTTGTATGCAGTTGGCTGATTTTCAGGCTCATGCTCGGTTTGCGCATAGGCTTGCGCTGCTTCGTGGATGGTGAAAGCGCGCTTCAGATCATAGATGCTGTAATCGATTGCCATAAACCCTACTTGAAAATCTTCTTGTTCATGCGCTCGACGACGCTGGCTGTGTGGGCTTCGGAAAGGTGGGCGTAGCGTTTCACCATGGCGAGGGTTTTGTGGCCCAGCACTTCGGCGATTTCGGCGAGGGATGCGCCGTTCATGGCGAGGTAGCTGGCGGCGCTGTGTCGTAGATCATGGAAGCGGAAATCGGTGAGTTTGGCCTTTTCTAAGGCTTGGAGCCAATTATAACGGCTACGCCATGGTTTCATCGGTGCGCCTGCCATGGGGAAAACCAGCGGCGTGGCGGCATTACGGTTTTTGTGGCGCTCGGTAATGAGATCGAGGGCGTGGTGCGCCAGAGGTAGAACGCGGCGCTCTTTGTTCTTCGTATCGTGGAGCACAATCACCTTGCGCGTGAAATCGACATGCTCCCACCGCAGATTGCGCAGTTCACCGTGGCGCGCGCCAGTGCTGAGGGCGAGGACGACCAGCAAATATAGCTTCTCGCGATCTACTTCTTCGCAGGCTTTTAGCAATTTTTCGCGCTCTTCGTCGCTAAGGAAGCGCACGCGACCGCGCGGCTCTTGCAGCTTGGCGATTTTCTGCATTGGGTGTTCGCTGACCCATTCCCATTCATTCACGGCCATGGTGAAGGCGGTGCTGAGGGCGGTCATATAGCGGTTGGCGGTGGATGGAGTGCGCTTTTCAACATGCCTGCCTTTTTTGAGTAGTTTGTCGCGGTGCTCGATCAGCATCGGGCGTGTGATATCAGATAGCAGGCGCACGCCCAGCTTGGTTTTCCACCAATCGAGGTAAGGCTTCACATGCTCAGCACGTTTCGGATTGCGCAGTTGCAGCGTTTCCAAATAGCGGTCGATCATTTCACCGAGCGTGTGTTTCTTTGCTTCGGCCTTTTTGAAATAGCGGCCATCGCGGATGGCGGTTTCGGTTTGTTGCGCCCATTCCTTGGCATCGGTCAGGCGGGCGAAGGAGGCGGATTCGACGGGATAGCCTTTGAGGCGCACTCTGGCCCGATAAGTGGTGCTTCCATCGTTCGCTATGCGCTTTTGAATCGTTGCCACGCAGCCTCCCGTGACACGCCGCTGGTTGCCGTCACGTTTTGCAGTTTAGTGGACCACCAGTGGACCATCAAGTGGTTTATAAACAATCTCGAAATTGTTTAAAACCGCTAAAAGCGGCGGTCAATGGCGGACAGGGAGGGATTCGAACCCTCGATAGAGTTGCCCCTATGCCAGTTTTCGAGACTGGTACCTTCAACCACTCGGTCACCTGTCCGCACTCGAAGAAGCGCGATATAGCAAGCTTTGGCGGCAGGGTCGAGAAGTTTTCTGACGGTGCGAAAGGGTAGCCTTAAAGGCTTTTACTCTAGGAAGACGAAGTGCGGGCGCGGTCGGACAGTTCCTGCCAGACGGCTTCGTTCCAATAGCTGCGAGCGCGGCCCGAGGGTGATGGCAGGACAAAGATCTGTGTGGTGCCTAGCTGCTGACGTTGCAGGCCATAGCCGAATCGGCGCAAGGGTTGCCCGAGAAAGGCGCTGGCGGCTGCCTTGCTGGTGAAGGCAAGATACGCCGGCTGGTAGTGCAGGATTTTTTGACGCAGTGCATCGATATCGAAGGCATCGGGCGGCAAGGCATCATCCTGCCCGTAAGCGGTTTTGCTGAGGTCCGTAAGGCCAATGCCATGGGCGGCGACCTGCGCGTAATCCGTAGGTATGAACTGGTGCGGTGTGATGCCAGTCCGATGCAAGCTACGCCAGAAATAATTACCGGGATTCGCGTAATAGGCTTTGAGCCGGGCCGAACTGGCACCAAGTGCCGTGCCGCAGAAAACGATACGCATGCCCTGAGCCAGTATGTCCGGCACGCGATGGCTCTCTGGCAACAGCCCGCTTGGCTCTGTCAGCTGCGCCATTGCAGAGTGCGTTCGCGCAAGGGGTTTTCAAAGGCGCGTTTTTCGGTACTGGCGGCGAGGGCCTCTTTCTTGAGGCGGTAGTACCAGAGGGCCTGCGCGTCGGCGTCGCCCATCAGCATCAGTGGTGGGTGGCCGGGTTTGAGGCCTTCCTGCTGCTTTTTCACGATGGCTAGATCCTGCGCGATGAAGGAGCGGCCGAAGATCGTGAGCAGTGGGAAGAGTGCGCGCATGAGGCCAATATTCGTGTAAGCGAATTGGTGAAGGATGGTGGTGGTGGCATCAATGGGGGTAAGGGCGGTGAGGAGGAGCACTTTGCGGCCACCGATGGTGATGTGTTCGCTGCGCAGGCCGGGCAGCTGGAACTGGATCTCGGTGGTGCGATCGCCGCCGAGAATCCTGTAAGCGCGCGAATTGGTGGAGGGCTTGTGGCTTACCATGGCGAAGCCGAACGGCCGTGGGGCGAAGTGCTTGGTTTTGGCGTGGATGGAGCGCTGGGTGCGCCACCACCATGATTTATGGACAAACGGGCCATGCGCGGGATCCATTAGGCCAATGACGGCGTGATCGATATGGCAAGGAAAGATGCGACTGGTAACGTGGGTGAAGCCGCTGGGCATGGCGACTGGCATGATGGGGACGGCGGGGGATTCACCGTTGCCGGGATAGACCCAGATGATGCCATCGCGCTCGACGCAGGGAAAGGTGCCAGTGCGGATCTTTCTGGTGTCCTGCGCCTGATCGATGTTCGAGGGGATGGAGGTGCAGGAACCTTGCGTGTCGAAACGCCAGCCATGGTAGCAGCATTCAACTTCGCAGCCATCGAAGCGGCCGTGGCGCAGAGGCATGCCGCGGTGAGGGCAGAAATCCTTGAGAGCGCTGACGTTGCCTGCCTTGTCGCGCAGAAGGATGAGTTCGCCGCCGAGCAGGCTGACCGGCAGCATGCCGCCACGGGTGAGGGCACCAGAGGGGGCGGCGACGTACCAGAAATCTCTCAATAGTTCGATGGTGTCTTGCATGCAGGAGGATTAGACGGGGCGCGGGGCACTGTAAAGACGCTTCAAGCGCCTTGCGAAAGCTGGGGTGCGGAGGCAATGGTTTCCTCGCGGCTGATAGAGCGTATCTGCGGGGTGGGTTTATCGGCGTTTTGTTTTTCACTGGCTGGTGCGGTTTCGAGCGCTGTGTCGGCATTCGCCGCAGCGGTGCCGTGAGTGCGGGCTAGTTGTTTCTCAAGCTTGCGTTCTACTTTTTCTTCCTGTTTTTTGGCAAAGAGCTTGGAGGAAGCGTAGAAAAGGACGGTGAGGGTAGAGCTGAGGGTGAGCAGCCACGTGCCATTCTTTGCAACGTCCTCAAATTTCTTCGGCACTAGCCCACCCACGATGTCAGCGATGCCATCGAGGCTGGCTTTGGGATGAAGCTTCGTCGTAATTGCGCGGTCCCAGCCGAAGGTGAAATCTGCCACAGCCGCCATAATTACCGTAGTAAGGCGGCCTTTTCCCAGCGAGCTCCAGGTCTGCTTGGGCGCTTCGTCCATTTCTTTATGGGCTTCGATCAATTTGGGGTCGCGATCCGTTAGGCTGCCATAATGGCCACGATCCAGTTTGCGAACCAGTTCGCCCTTGTGATCCTCGGCATATTTTACGAACGGAACCATGAACATGCCACCGACGGTGGCGAGCAGCAGGAAAGGCAGTCGCGCTTTGCTCTCACCGAATTTAGTGGCGTTACCGGCAACGTAATCACGCAGCGCTGAGGCATCGGCTGCTTTTGTATCGAAACGCTTAAAAAAACTTTCGAATTGTTTGTAGCGATGATGCGCTGCCCCTTTGTCCGCTGAGCGTGTGATCACAAGCGATGTCGCTTCATTACCCATCAGCGCGATGCCACCATAGGTACCCCAATTGAAGGCCCGCTCGCCCCAGGTCTTCTGACGCTTGGGCGGCTGGTGCTTCAGTTGGGCGTCGATCGCGACTTCAGGATCCTGCAGCTTCACGAGCGCGGGATCGAGTGGACGGACTGTCGTGTCATCGGGCATCTAGGCGATCTGCTGTTCGTGATGGTGGAGCGTACCTTGCGGGCTGGCGTTGTTGATGGACAGGCCCGGAGCGGTGGTATCTTTTGCGGCTTGAACGGTCACGGTCTCGGCGCGGTCGCTGAACTCACCAAATTCGTTGGCGGGAACTTTGACGCGAGTCGGCTGCAGGACTTTGCCATCGTTGCCATCCTTCGCCGTCTTCGGTTTGTAGCTCATGCCCGGAATCATGCGCAGCAGCTTGATCGCTGGTTGGATGGTGCAGGCAGTGATGATGGTGTAGAAAGTGTCGGTGGCGATGAAGCGGCCGAGATCCTCGGTGGCGGTTTTGTAGTCGCCCATTCCTTTTTTGGCAACAGCGTGCATTTCAGTCGACAACTGGCCGATGCTGTCTTTCGATAGATAGCCTTTTTCTACCAGATGCGTGCGAACCTGCTCTTCGGACCAGTCAAGTTTTTTGCTGCGGGCAAAACGGTTAAAGCCTGCTTTCATTTTCTCAGGGAACGCACCACCAAGCACTTTACCTGCTTTGTCCGTAGCGCTGTTAAGGCCGAACGTAGAAAGATATTCATTATTTTTGCCAATCTTATTGACGAAATTGCCCTCGCTGCCGACGGCTTGGGCCGTGACTTGAACCGCTGCCATCGTCATAAAACGTGCAGCGATGGCGCCGAAAATGGTCGGACGTGATTCGGCGGCTATCGCATCGTGGCGGGCTTTGAGCGTTGGATCATCCATTGCAGCAGCACCGTATTTGTGCTGATCGAGCTTACTCACGAACCAAGGCTTGATCTTAGCACCGAGCCAGACTGTTGGGACAACAATGAGGAATCCGGGAACGAGCAGCGTAAGACTACGCGCGCGTGCCATCGAGCGGTCCTCGATAAGTAATTGTTTGATGTTGTGAACATCGAGCTTGGCATTTTCGAACAGCTCTAGCTGCGGAACATTTTTTACAGCCTCTTCAAATTTAGCAAGTTTTTCTCCTGCACCAACCTCTGCTTTTTCAACGTAGCCTTTGAAAAACGGAATTTTTGCATTGGTGAACGGAATGCGGCCGGTCATCAGGGGGTCTTTCGTCGCAATGCCTTCAGCGAGAGATTTCTGTAATTCGCGCGGAGTTTTCGAGGAGAACGGTACTTTGCCATTGCCGTGCTCGGCCCATTGCGAGAAGCCGGCCGAGGAAAGCAGGTTGGCCCAGTAATTGAGGCCAATATCGAAGATGCTGTGATAGACGCGTTCGCCGTAGGTCTTGTCGTTGACAAGGGGCGAAACTACTGGCCTGTCGTCGGTCTGGCGCTGCTGTTTTGCTTCGTTCATTCAGTCTCGTTGTGTGGGTATGACGGACTACTTTATGCTTATAATTTAGCACATCGTGGAGCTTCCTTATGTGAAGGTTTGATGACAAAACGCGTAGTTGCAATGAAGATTTATTAGAGAATACATGCGATTGGCGTTTAGTTTTCCTAAATTGTGCACGATGACCTGACTAGGAAATTGCATCGCTGCAAACGATGCTATCCAAGAGATTGCGGGGGTTTGTGGGATGGCTTGGCCAAATTGCGAGCAATAAAAAAAGGGCCGGAGACTAGCTCCGGCCCTTGGTTTGGCTTGGTATTAATGGCCGAGATTGCCGCCTGCGCGGGAATGATGGGCTTAAACGACTAGAAGTCCATATCGCCCATGCCGCCCATTCCACCCATACCGCCCATTCCACCGGCGCCACCAGCGGACGATTTCTTGTCCTCAGGTTCGTCGGCAATGAGGGCTTCGGTAGTGATCATGAGGCCGGCGATCGACGCGGCATCCTGCAGGGCGCAACGCACGACTTTCGTCGGGTCGATGATACCGGCCTTGATCATGTCGACATATTCGAGCGACTGTGCATCGAAGCCGTAGTTGGTATCCTGCGACTCGAGCAGTTTGCCAGCAACGACTGCACCATCGAGGCCTGCGTTCTCCACGATCTGGCGGATCGGGGCTTGCAGGGCGCGTTTGATGATGTTGATGCCAGCGCGTTCGTCGTCGTTGGTCGCCTTCACTTTATCGAGGGCGCGGGTAGCGTAGAGGAGGGTTACGCCACCGCCGGGGACGATGCCTTCTTCCACGGCTGCGCGGGTGGCGTGGAGTGCGTCATCCACGCGGTCCTTGCGTTCTTTCACTTCGACTTCCGTCGCGCCGCCGACCTTGAGGACCGCTACACCGCCGGACAGTTTCGCCAGACGTTCCTGCAGTTTCTCTTTGTCATAATCCGACGTGGTCTCTTCGACCTGCGCCTTGATCTGGGCGCAACGTGCTTCGATCTCTTTCTTGTCGCCCGCACCATCGACGATGGTAGTATCTTCTTTGGTGATGGTGACGCGTTTGGCTTTACCAAGCATGGCGAGGTTGACGGTCTCGAGCTTGATGCCAAGGTCTTCGCTGATGACCTGACCCTGGGTGAGGATCGCGAGGTCTTCCAGCATCGACTTGCGGCGATCGCCGAAGCCAGGTGCTTTCACAGCAGCGACTTTGAGACCACCGCGGAGCTTGTTGACCACGAGGGTTGCAAGTGCTTCGCCTTCGACATCCTCGGCAATGATGAGGAGCGGACGTTGCGACTGAACAACGGCTTCGAGCACCGGCAGGAGGGGTTGGAGCGAGGAAAGCTTTTTCTCGAAGATCAGGATCAGCGGGTTCTCGAGTTCAACGGTCATTTTCTCTGCGTTGGTCACGAAGTAGGGGCTGAGGTAACCGCGATCAAAGTTCATGCCTTCAACGACTTCGAGTTCGAAGTCGAAGCCTTTGCCTTCTTCCACGGTGATGACGCCTTCCTTGCCGACTTTTTCCATTGCTTCGGCGATTTTGCTGCCGATGGTCTCGTCGCCGTTCGCAGAGATTTTGCCAACTTGAGCGATTTCGTTCTTGTCCTTGATCGGCTTGCTGACTTTCTGCACGGCTTCGAGGATCGCAGCGCAGGCTTTATCGATGCCACGTTTCAGGTCCATCGGGTTCAGGCCAGCGGCGACGGCTTTGCTGCCTTCGCTGAAGATGGCTTGGGCCAGAACGGTTGCGGTCGTGGTGCCATCGCCCGCGAGGTCGTTGGTTTTGCTCGCCACTTCACGCAGCATCTGCGCGCCCATGTTCTGGAATTTGTTGCTGAGGGTTATTTCCTTCGCAACGCTCACGCCATCCTTGGTGATGCGGGGCGAACCATAGGATTTCTCGATCACCACGTTACGGCCTTTAGGCCCGAGGGTTACTTTTACAGCATCGGCAAGGATATTGGCGCCGATGAGGATCTGATCGCGGGCCGAGGTGCCGAAGCGGATTTGTTTAGCCATAGTATACTCCTGTAAATGTTAGGTCTAATTTAGCAATGCGTCATTGCGAGCGAAGCGCGGCAATCCAGTTATTTAGTTTTTGTGCCAAAGACTCGGCACGCTGGACTGCTTTGGCCTAAGGCCTCGCAATGACGAAGTATGTGGTTACGCAGCTTTCTTGCTGGATTTCGTTTTGTCGACGATGCCGATGATGTCGCTCTCTTTGAGCACCAGCAGGTCTTCGCCATCAATCTTGATTTCGGTGCCGCCCCATTTGGTGAAGAGCACGATATCGCCAACGCGTACTTCCATCGCGACAACGCGGCCGGATTCGTCACGCGCGCCGGGGCCGCAGGCGATAACTTCGGCCTGGATAGGTTTTTCTTTCGCGGTATCCGGGATGATGATCCCGCCAGCGGTTTTTTCTTCGGCATCGACGCGACGCGCAATCACGCGGTCATGCAAAGGGCGAACTGAAGTCATAGTACTCTCCAAAAAGTGATTCAACGTCATTTCCATATCCTTGAAACCGTTCACCGCGAAGTCCTGAAATGCTCAGGATTACTGCGGCTCCGGCAAGGAAGCGTGTGGGGATATAGGCAGGGCCAGTGACAGTGTCAAGAACGGGATGGATTATTTACCTGATACAGACATGGGTGAAGAATGCCCATAACCCAGAGGTACGGAGGTAAGGGGCCAAGATCGTTAGTTAAAGACTGTAACAGCAAGCCATTGGCTGCCTGACATATTAGTCGGGTAGTCGCGGAGCTTTCATTGGCTTGTGGAAAATCAGCGGACACGATAGCAAGGTGCGATGAATTTTTTGCCGCCACCTGCCGATTGTCTACTCTGTCCGCGCCTCGTGGCGTTCCGGGAGGCGAACAAGCTCGCGTATCCGCAGTATTATAACGGGGCGGTGCCACCTTTCGGTGATATCGGGGCGGAAATGCTAGTGGTGGGGTTGGCGCCGGGGCTGAAAGGGGCGAATTTCAGCGGGCGGCCGTTCACGGGGGATTATGCAGGGGTGGTGCTGTATCAGGCGTTGAAATTGCATGGCTTCGCGACGGGAAATTTCGACCCTGCCGTGGTGATGGAAACGGGCGACGATGGGTTCCGTTTGCAGAATGTGCGCATCACGAATGCGGTGCGGTGCGTGCCGCCGCACAACAAGCCGACCCCAGATGAGGAAAAAACGTGTAACCAGTTCCTCGTGCAGGAACTGGCGGCGATGAAAAACCTGAAACTGATCCTCTCGCTAGGACTGACTTCGCACCAAGCAGTATTGCGGAATTTTAAGTTGAAAGTGAAGGATTACAAGTTCGCGCATGGGGCGATGCATACATTAAGTAATGGCCCTAAGCTATTGGATAGTTACCATACGAGCCGGTACAACATCAGCACTGGGCGGCTAACACAGGCGATGTTCGATGCAATCATTGCGCAGGCAAAGCAAATACTATCTGTTTGAATTGTTAGGTCATAGCGCATTTTAGCGACTGTTAAGTCAATGTTAACGGGCTGCATGGTAGTTTCTGCTCCATGGCAGCCTCGCAGATTGTATCCCTGACCACGCCGCGCGGGCATGAAGTTCGCGCCGAGTTGTGCTACGACGATTTCGCGGTACGCCACGCCAAGGTGGTGAATAACTACACGGGCGTGATGAAACCGCTCGACGATGTGACGGCGGAAACGCTGGCGCGGGCGCTGAAGGCCAAACAGGTCTATGAACAGGCGGTGGCCGAAACGCAGGCGGTGGAAGATACGCTGAAACGCTTCGGCACGCTTGCCATGGCGCTGGGCAACGAGCATCCGGCGCTGGAGCCGTATTGGCGTGAAGCGAAACAGCATCAATCCATCGCGCAGGATATGCGCGACCGCGCCCGACATTTCCATGATGATGCGATGGCAGCGATCGATAAGCTGGCTGGGGACTAGCTGTAAACGCTTCGCGCACTGACGTGGGCCCTTTGCCCTCGACCTCCCGCCGCCGTGCGGGACCCGGCGGATCGGCCCTTGGCCTCCCTCGGCCTGAAGCAAAAGGTAGGGCTGAGACAGCCTAAAAAAGATTCTTGATGGAATTGGTCAGTCCATTGAACGGGCTTACCGGGCTGCCAAGACCGCATTCCGGCGTCGCGTTCGGGTCTAGTTTGCACCAGGTGCCGCCACCATGATCGCAGGCGGTCCCACTGATGCTTTGCTGGACTTCATGCACTTTCAGCGTTTCGGTAAAGGTACGGCAGACATGGCCGACGTTATTCTGGAACGTGGTGACGGGGCGCAGCGACCCCTGGATGTTGTAATAATCCCAGCTTTTGGCGGTACCATCCGGCACGGTGCTCATGATGCTGTAGAAATTCTGGCTATAGACCGCACGTTCCTGATCGCTCATGGTGACATAGGTGTCGGTGGCAAAGGCGCTGTCGCCGTCCTCGATCTTGGTGACGGGTTGGACGACCGCGGCAACACCCTTGGGCAGGTTCTTCGCCTGACGCTCGGCGGCGGGTTTTGGTTTTAAATCATCGATGGCATGCGGGTCTTTTTTGAGCGCGAGATAAAGGATGAGGATGGCGATGAGAATGAGGCAGAGCACCGTATGGCGCGCAAAGATCTTAAGCGGAATCATGAGGGCGTGGGTAAGGACATGGGTCGACACCCCAAGCAGACCGAACACAATACGAATGCCGACGAACAGCAAGGTAAAGGGCAGCATTATCAGGGTGAAGATAAGTCCAAACATGGTGGCGAGGATAGCTGCAGTTGCCCGAAATGGCTAGTGACAACTACGTTACACCGACAGCAGGCCAACGCGCTTTTTGGTTTCGGCGAGGATGGGCAGGGCGATGGCGCGGGCTTTCTCGGTGCCCTCTTTCAGGATGGCATCGAGGGTAGTGGTGTCACGCATCAGCTCGCGCATGCGGGTGGTGATGGGCGCGAGTTTTTCGACGGCAAGCTCGGCGAGCTGCGCTTTGAACTGGCCGGTCTTGAGGGTCGCGAATTGCGCGGCGACCTGCTGCGGGGTACTGTCGCTGAGGGCTGCGTAGAGGGTGAGCAGGTTGGCGACGGAGGGGCGGTTCGTTTCATCGTAGGTGAGGGAAGGTTCGGAGTCGGTTTGGGCTTTTTTGATCTTGTTGGCGATGGTGTCGGCATCATCGGTCAGGGTGATGCGCGAGTAATCGGAGGGGTCGGACTTGCTCATCTTTTTGGTGCCGTCGGTAAGGCTCATGACGCGGGTGGCGGCACCGAGGATCAGCGGCTCGGGAAGCGGGAAGAAGTCCTCGCCATAGGCGCGGTTGAAGGCACCGGCGATGTCGCGGGCGAGTTCGAGATGCTGCTTCTGGTCGGCCCCGACGGGGACATGGGTGGCGTGGTAGCCGATGATATCGGCGGCCATGAGGACGGGGTAGGCGAAGAGCCCGAGGGGCGCTTTGGATGAAGTTTCACCATTAAATTTAACGAGATTTGTAGAAGATTCTAGAGACGTTGTATCAGCCATAATCCTCTGAAGAATATCTTTAAGAGAGCCAGCTCCTATGGGAAGGTCGAAAATGAGATCGTCCAAAGTGAAACTTTTATTTGGTGCAATAGCTTGTACTAGACCTGTGTGGCTTGATGTATTTTTGATTAGTCGTTCTACGGCGCTGTAAAGTTCCTCAAGAAAAACTCTGCTCTGTTGAGTTTTATCCTTGAACTGTGTCATGCGATAAAGCGCGCCAAGATGAACATGATTGTTCAAAATCCACGCCAGTTCGGCATGCATGCTGACGTTCGATTGCGGGAAGATGGCGCTTTTTTTCGGGTCGATGCCGCAGGCGATGTAGGCGGCGGCGGTCTCGCGCGTGTTTTTGGTCAGTTCGGCCGGGTCCTGCGGTACGGTGATGGCGTGCAGGTCGGCGAGCATGAACAGGCATTCATGGCTATCCTGCAGGCCCACCCAATTGCGGATGGCACCGAGATAGTTGCCTAGATGCAGATTGCCGGTGGGCTGGACGCCGGACAGGATGCGCGGTTTGGTCATAGGTTCTCCGTTATCGAAGCGTTTTAGCGGGGTGAGTGGGGGTTGTCACGTGCCATTGCCGTCCTTCCCGCGCTGGCGGAAATCGTAAGCCGGGAGAACATAACCAGCAGTTGGACGATGCCAGAGATTCCCGCCGACGCGGGAATGAGGACTGGGACGAGTGACGCGCCATGCGTTGGTGCAATGCACAAAAAAGCCAATAAGTTCATCGAACTGTCACATTGGTTAACGCGATGCTGTGCTACAAATGAGGGTAGGGAAAACTATGCCGACAGAGACCGCACATAATCAGGAAAAGACCATGCAAGATGCAGCTCTGCCGCGCGTTGCCGCGGCGGTTGCAGCCGAACCGCTGGTTGAAGAGCGGGTGGCGAAACCGCCGGGCGCAGTTATTGCTGAGAGTGCCGTTACGCCTGCACCTGTTTCGCCTCCCAAGAAAACTGCCGATGAAATTCCGGGCATCGCGGGCTGGTTCGCGCGCAATCGCTGGTTCACCAAGGAACCGGTCTCCTATCTTGGCTTCCAGTTCGCGCGGGCGGCCGCGGCGACGATTCCCTACGGATTCGGTATGGCGGCAGGGCATCATGCATTCGGGCTGATGGGCGCCAAAGGCCAGAAAATGGGCCTGACCCAAGCGGGCATCGATGAATTCAACAAGGCCGGCATCGGCGCGGTCGACAAAAAGCTGACGGAAGAGGTGACCGCCGCAAAGGCGTCCAGAATAAAAGAACTTGGACGCGAATTAAATGCTGCCGAGAAAGTCGCGGCGGAAATACTTGGCACAGCTAAAATATACGAGCCTGATCTGCGTGGCAGCGTCGGCCGCAATATGATGCGCCTGGCGGGCTCGCCGTTGAACGCGGCCGTGCAGATCGCGCTCGGGTTTACCATGTTCCGCTTCACCGGCGGGATCGTGAAGAACCTGCGCGACCGGGTGATGAACGAGAAGAATACGCCAGAGGAAACGCAGGCGGAAGTGAAGCATGCGGGGAAGACCATCGTTGAATCGATGAAGATCAACTGGCCGGCGGAGCGCACGGGAACGCCGATTGCAGCGCTGGTGCTGGGTTTCATGAATGCGGCCTATGTGCCGGCGATGGCGGCGGTGCGTAATCCGCAGAAGAAATTCATGAATCAGGTCGGCGAATTGTGGGGCCCGAAATCGAAGCTGTTGCAGAATGCGGCGGTGTGGACGGCGAGCTATAGCCTGTTCTTCCTGCTGGCGGAGTCGCTGTTCCGCGATAAGCAGTTGCAGCGCGGCTACTGGAAAGGCCACCCGAACAGCTTGAAGAACGGGCCGGACGATACGGTGGGCGGGCCGGGGGCGATCAGCTACACGCCACCGGGCGGCGACAAGGCGCCGGTGGTGAGTGCGACGGATGCGTTCAAAAAACCGGATGACGATGTGGCGAAGGATAGCAGCGACAAGCTGCGCTTCCCGGGCCTGACAGGCGAACCAAGCGCCGGGCGCTTCCTCATCCGCCGGGTGTTACCGGTAGCGGTCGGTATTTCGGCCTATGCGGCGCTGAAGCGGGTGGGGTACATTGCGAACATTCCGCTGCCGGGCATCAAGGGTAACTATATGGCGGATGTGGAAAAGGGCATCGGCGAGGCGTCGCGCAACCTCAACGGGCCGATGGAGGCGATCACCGTGAAGGTGGTGGATGCCTTGGCGGTCGAGGGGAATAAGGCGAAGACGCTTGGCAACCATGCCAAATTTTACCTGAAGAATGCGTATCGCGAGGGCAAAGCGACCATCATGTTCGGCGCGCTGTGGGCGGCGACGGATGCGTGGGGGTCGTTCTACGACAAATTCGTGCATAATCTGCAAAAGCCGGAGAACCAAGTGCCGTTGAATGCGCATCAGCAGGACAAGCATGCGGAATTGTTGGCGCGGCTGAATACGAAGGAACTGGGTGCTGGCCGGGCGGCTTGATTCCCACGCCCACCCACGCTAATGAACCGCGCATGAACACTTCATCCTATCACATCCCAATCCGCCCGCGCCGGTTGCGCCGCACAGCGTGGCTGCGGGCTATGGTGGCGGAACACCATCTACGGGCGGCGGACCTCATCTGGCCACTATTCGTGCAGGAAGGGGCGGGAAAAGTGACGCCTATCGAGGGCTTGCCGGGCGTGGAGCGCCTGAGCATCGACATGATCGTGGGGGCGGCGCGCGAGGCGGTAGAGCTGGGGATTCCGGCGATCGCGCTGTTCCCGGTGACGCCCGGCGACAAGAAAACAGAGGATGGGCGCGAGGCGTTCAACCCCGAGAATCTGATGTGCCGGGCCATCAGGGCGGTGAAGAAATCGGTGCCGGAGATCGGCATCATCGCCGATGTGGCACTCGATCCGTATACGTCGCACGGGCATGACGGCGTACTGGCGGCGGACGGCGATGTGGCGAACGATGCGACCATCGCGGTGCTGTGCAAGCAGGCGGTGGTGCTGGCTGAGGCGGGCTGCGACATCGTGGCGCCGAGTGATATGATGGATGGACGAATCGGCGAGATTCGCGCGTCGCTGGATAAAGCGGGGTATGAGAATACCGTGATATTGTCATATGCGGCGAAATATGCGTCGGCATTGTATGGCCCGTTCCGGGCGGCGGTAGGTTCAGCAACCAACCTTGGCAAGGCGGACAAGCGCACGTACCAGATAAACCCGGCGAATGCGACGGAGGCATTACGCGAGGTGGCGCTTGATCTCGCCGAGGGCGCGGACATGGTGATGGTGAAACCGGCGAGCCTCTATCTCGATATCATTGCGAAAGTACGCGAGGTGGCGGATGTGCCGGTGCTTGCCTACCATGTGAGCGGCGAGTATGCGATGGTGAAAGTGGCGGCGGCGGCCGGCGTTATCGATGATCACGCAGTGATGCTCGAGACGTTACTGGCGATGAAGCGGGCGGGCGCAAATGCCATTCTGACGTATGCGGCGCGTGATATGGCGCGCCTGCTCGGCGAAAAATAATCAACGAATTAACAACTAATCGTGCGTGGTGACGCTGACACCGTGACCGCCGGGCAGGTCGAGGCTGGCGGTATGCGTGTGCTGTTGATAATAGACGACGGCACCGATGATAAGCACGATGACAATGATGAAGGGAAGTGATTTGTTCATAAGAGATTCCTGTACGTGAAAACCCATAGAACGCTATCTGTTACGGCGGCGCCATGCTGTTCATTGCGCGAATTAGTAAGGGAAAGATAAGAATTATTTTGCCGTGTAGCTATCAACGACGATCTTGCCGCTGATGATCTTATCCTTGGCGGTGGCGACTTCTTCGATCAGATGCTCGCTGACGAGGTTGCGGTTGTTCTGGTCCACAGCGTAATCGAGCGCGCCTTCCTTGATACCGAGATATTTGATGCCGGGGCTCCATGTACCATCGTAGGTGTTCTTCAATGTATCGTAGACCGCGACATCAACGCGTTTGACCAATGAGGTGAGCACACGGCCGGGATAAAGGCCGTTCTGGTTGCTATCTACGCCGATGGCGAGTTTGCCCATTTCATCCGCAGCTTTGAGCACGCCCACCGAGGAACCACCCGCGGCAGCGAAAATGATGTCGGCGCCTTCACGGTACTGGTTCTGGGCAATGGATTTGGCTTTTTCAGGATTGCTCCAGGCATCGGCAGTGGTGCCGACCATCTGCACGTTCACTTTCACATCCGGCGCGGCGTATTTGACACCCTGCTGGAAGCCGAGCGCGAAGTTGCGGATGAGCGGGCTATCCATACCGCCGACGAAGCCGACAAAGCCCGTGTGGGTGATGCGTCCCGCGATCATGCCGACGAGGAACGCGCCCTCATGATCCTTGAAGAGGATGGACTGGACGTTCGGATAGAGGGGGGGGGCGAGGCCATCGATGATGGTGAAGTTGGTGGTGGGGTAGCGCTCGGCGAGGTTCATGACGGGCGTGACGTTCTGGTTGCCGAGCAGAATGATTGGGTTCGCGCCGGAATCCGCGACCTTCTTGATGGTGGCGGTGAGGTCGTCCGTCGTTTTCAGGCGGGTGAGGGTGACCGGTGTGCGGAATTCATTCTCCGCCTGACCGATACCGCTGCGGGCCGAATTGATAAAGGCGCTGTCGCCGGTGTCGCCGGAATAAAGATAGATGACGGCGGGGTGGAATTTCTTCGCGGGCGGAACATCATCCGCGCGGGTGTTGCCCACAGGTGCGACCAGCAGGAAAGACAGCATAGCGAACATGGAAAAACGGGCGAAGCTGAACGAACGGTGCATGGTTCCAACTGTATCTTGTGCGGGGCAATGATTTACCTTAAGCATCACCTCTAACGATAATTTCACCCAGAATCAACACGGTTTCATGACCCAGCCCCCGATACTTCACGCCTTAGAACATGCCATTGCGGCGGCCGACCTCGACCTCTACCTCGTGCCGATGGTGGACGAATTCCAGGGCGAATATATTCCGGCCTATGCAGCGCGGCTGCCGTATGTGACGGGGTTCGTCGGGTCAGCGGGGCTTGGGGTTTTTCGCGCACACCCGGCGGACGATACGAAGCACACACTGTTCGTCGATGGGCGGTATACGCTGCAGGCGGGTAAACAGGTGGATGGCGCGGCGATCACGGTGCTCAATAGCGGGGAGAAAAGCTTCCTCGATTGGTTGAGTGAGCAGGGCGAGGGTCTGCGCATCGGGTTCGATCCATGGCTAGTCACGCAGGCGCAACTCGAAGGCTGGCAGAAGGCGACGGCGGTGCAGAAGCTGGAATGGCGGGCGCTGCCGAAGAATCTGGTCGATGGCATCTGGAAGGATCAGCCGGTGCCGCCGAGCGGTGAGGTTGAACTACATGATGAGGAACTAGCAGGCGCAAGCTATGCGCAAAAGCGTGATGCGGTGCTGGCGGAAGTGAAGAAACGAGGCGCGGATAGCGTCGTGCTAACGCAACCGGACGGTATCAACTGGCTGCTGAATATCCGTGGTGAGGATGTGCCGTATAATCCGTTGTTACTGGCGCAGATGCTACTGCGCGAGGACGGCACGGCGATGCTGTTCACCCATCCGCATACCTTGAACGACGGGGTGAAAGCGTACCTCAAGGCGCAGAAGGTAGAGGTGGCGCCGATCCAGCATGTGTTCGCCATGAAATATGTTCGTCCGCAGCTGGAAACGGCGACGGTGCTGCTCGATGCGGCGTTGACCGCGACGGGCTGGTTCGCCTTGATGGATAAGCTGGATATTGCGGTGGTGCGGGGTGAAGACCCGACATTGGCGCCGAAAGCGGCGAAGAATGCGGTGGAGCTAGCGGGTATCCGCAAGGCGCATACGCGCGACGGGTTGGCGCTGAGCAGCTTCCTGTGCTGGTTTGATGCGCAGGCGGCTATCAGCAACTACCCGGATGAGCTTGGCGTGGTGGCGAAGCTAGAGGAATTCCGTAAAAGCGACATCCGCTTTCAGGGGCCGAGCTTTGCGACTATCGCGGGCAGCGGGCCGAATGGAGCGATCGTGCATTACCGGGCGGATGAAACGAGCAACCGCAAGTCGCGCGTCGGTGAATTGTTCCTGCTAGATTCCGGCGGGCAGTACCCGGACGGCACAACGGATGTGACGCGGACGTTGTTCGTCAGCGGGCCGAGTGGCGGGACGCCTGCCCCGATGATGAAGGAGCATTTCACGCGGGTGTTGAAAGGGCATATTGCCTTGGCGGCCGTGCGCTTCCCGGCGGGGACGTCGGGCATTCAGCTCGATGTGCTGGCGCGGCAGCATCTGTGGGAGGCGGGGCTCGATTATGACCATGGCACGGGGCATGGCGTCGGCGCGTATCTATGCGTGCATGAAGGGCCGCAGCGGATCAGCAAGAAAGGCAGTGCCGTGGCGCTGGTGCCGGGGATGATCGTCAGTAACGAACCGGGATATTATTTGGCGGGACAGTACGGTATCCGTATCGAGAATTTGGTGGCGGTGGTGGAAGCGGGCAAGAGCGCTGAGGGCAAGCCGATGCTGGCGTTCGAGACGTTGACGCTGGTGCCGATCGATACGCGGCTGGTAGAAGTGAGCATGCTGAGTTCGAGCGAGCGCAACTGGTTGAATGCGTATCACCGCCGGGTGTACGAGGCGCATGAAGCGGAGATGGATTATGAAGCCCGGCGTTGGTTGTTGAACGCGACGCGGGCTATATAACATGCGGTGAAAACGGGCGATCTGCGTTGTTGCGTCCACTCCGTCAAATCCTTACGTAGCGCTGCTACGCGCGGCTTTGCCGAAGCGGCCCCGCCTAGCATCTCACCCATTTTGACCGCATTCCGCTGGGAGTGCGCTTCACTAAGAAAGTAAGAAGGATTTCAGTTTTACGCTTGAATGTTAAGTTTGCGGGTACACCTAACTCCCGAAGACCTGCAAATCATCCCCTGAAGTGCTGCCAAGGGTGCGGACCCATTCGCGGATGGTGCGGCGGGGTAGCGGCTGGTCAATCATGGATTCGGTTTCTTCGTGATAAAAGCGGGCGGAAAGCAAATCCATCTCGCGCTGGATGTCGTGCACGACATCATCGCCGATGACGTAGGATTTGCGGAGCTGCAGCAAGGTTTTGCGCTCTTCGCGCAAAGCTTCGGACCAGAGACGGTTCTCGGCCTGCAACAGCGGGTGACTCATGAGGCCGGGGGCATTGTCGGGATTGAGCGGCGTGTTCGGGCCATCGCCGAGAGATTGCAGGCGTTCGGCGTAATGCTCGCGGATACGGGCGAGCGCGGGCAGGTGAACGGTCTCGTCGGTCTTCAAGGCATCGAGTCGCGCGAGGGCGTTCTTTGCGGCTTCGACGCGGGCGTGCCATTCCTCCTCCATGCGTTTGGGGTCAAACGTCAGCGTCAGCTTGCGCACCAGCCATGGCAGGCTGATGCCCTGCAGAACGAGGGTGAAAACGATCATGCAGGTGCTCAGAAAAACGATGAGGTCCCGGTGCGGAAAGGGTGAGCCATCCGGCAAGGTCTCTGGCAAAGCGAGGGCGAGGGCCAGCGTGACGACGCCGCGCATACCCGTCCAGCCGATGACGAAGACGTTCTGCCAGACCGGCATCCGGGCCTTATCGTCGATACCCAGCCGGATGAGGAGCCAGCGCAGGCCCATGCCAGTGGCGTAGACCCAGATGAAACGGATGGCGACGCTGGCGAGGCAGATGGCAATGGCGATCCAGACGATATCCGGATGATTGGCAAGATCGAGATGCTCGACGAGCTGGGGGAGTTGCAGGCCGATGAGGAGGAAGGCGAGCGCGTTGAGGAAATAGACGACCATGCGCCAGACTGCTTCGGTGGGGATGCGCATGCGGGCGCTGAAGATGCGCGGGGCGTGCCACCCGATATAGAGGCCGCAACTGACAACGCCGATGACGCCCGACATGTTGTAGGATTCGCAGATCATGTAGACGGCGTAGGGAGCGAGGAAAGTGGCGAGGATCTCGACGGAAAGATCGCGCAGGTAGGGGTACATTTTCACGAAGAGGATGCCGGTGACAAGGCCGACACTGACGCCGCCGATGATCTTCCAGACGAGCATGCCACCGGCATCGACGAGGGAAAAGCTGCCGACCATGACAGCGCCGAGGGCGAGCTTGTAAAGGACGATGCCGGTCGCGTCATTGACGAGGCTCTCGCCCTCGAGGATGCTGACGATGCGCTGGGGCAGGCGAATGCCTTTCAGCGCACCGGTCGCCGCGGCTGCATCGGGTGGCGAGACAATGGCGCCGAGCACGAGGCCGAGCGCCCAAGTAGCGCCGGGGACAAGGTGGACGATAACCGCGCCGACCACGAAAGCGGTAGCGATGACGAGGCCGACGGCCAGTAGCAGGATTGCGCGCAGTTCGGAACGGAAATCACGGATGGAGGTGAAGAACGCTGCTTCCATCAAGATGGGGGGCAGGAAGATGAGGAGCATGTATTCCGGGTCGATGACGACATGCGGTATGCGGGGTACGAGCGCGAGCGCGGTGCCGCCGATGAGGAAGGCGATGGGCGGCGCGAGCTTTAGCCGGTGCGCGATGAGGGCGCAAAAGCAGATCGCGGCAAGGATGATGAGCAGGAGGGATGGTTCCATAAGCGTAAAGTAGAAGCTTGGCAGGTGATTGCAAGTGAGCGATTCACGTGGCTAGCTTTGCTTATCGTCATTGCGAGTGGGCCCACTTAAGGGATAGTGTTTGGGCGCAGACCCCAGCGCAAGGCCGGGGTGACAGCTTGTAGGTAGGGAATAGCGGCTAACCAGCCAATTCAATATATTCCGCGAGGATCTTTTTGGTGCCGGCATGTTTGAAGGCAATTTCGAGATGGTCGCCCTCGCTGCTAAGAATAACGCCATTACCAAATTTCTGATGGAAGACGCGGGCGCCTTTGATGAGTTTGCTGGTAGGGATGTTGGTGGGCGTGGAGGCAGCGAAGGTAGTTCCTCGTGCTGACGCTGAGGATGTAGCATAGGAGGAGTTGTTACCGAGTATCGATTCGACCTCGCGCTGGAACATCGCGGGGCCGGTGGCGCGGCGGGAGTAGGGGCCGCCGTCGAGATGTTCGAGGGTGGCTTCGGGGATTTCGCCGAGGAAGCGTGAGGGGATGTTGGACTGGTACTGGTTATAGATGCGGCGGTTGGCGGCGTGGCTGATAGTGAGGTGGTAGCGGGCGCGGGTGATGCCCACGTAAGCGAGGCGGCGTTCCTCCTCGAGGCCTTCGGTGCCAAGCTCATCCATGGTGCGCTGAGAGGGGAAGATGCCTTCCTCCCACCCGGCCAAAAACACGGCGTCGAACTCAAGGCCTTTGGCGGCGTGCAGGCTCATGATGGAGATCATCTCGCCGTCATTGCTTTGGGCGCCTTCGGTGACGAGGCCGACATGGTCGAGGAATTCGGCGAGATTGTTGAAGTCGCCGAGGGCGCGGACGAGCTCGCGGATGTTGTCGAGGCGGCCGGCGGCTTCGGGCGATTTATCGGCTTGCCACATGGCGCGGTAGCCGGATTCCTCGAGCACGACATCGGTAAGTTCGGCGAGGGTGAGGCTGCCGGTGGATTCGGGGGGTGGGGTGAGGATGTCGAAGGGATCAAAGGGTAAGGCTTCGGGTGCACTGGGGGAGAGTTCGGTGGCTATTATCGGCTGCGGATTTGCGATTGCGTGCGAGCGGATGCCGCCGCGGTCGCGCCAACTGGCGAATTGCTTGAGGAGGTCGTCGAGCGTTTTGGCAGTTTTGCCTTTGAGTTCGCCGGTAGCAAGCAAGCGCTCGATGGCGCTCGAAAGCGAGCCATTCATGCGGCGTGCTTCGCTATGAAGTTGCTCCATCGTCGCTTTGCCGAGGCCGCGTTTCGGGGTGTTGATTACACGTTCAAGCGCGAGGTCGTCATGCGGCTGGTTGATGATACGCAGATAGGCAATGGCGTCGCGGATCTCCATGCGCTCGTAAAAGCGCAGGCCGCCGACGACTTTGTAGGGGATACCAAGGGTGAGGAAACGTTCCTCAAAACCGCGGGTCTGGTACCCGGCGCGGACGAGGACGGCCATGTTCTTCAGCGTGGTGCCGTTGCGCTGGTAGGCTTCGATCTCCTCGCCGACAAAGCGCGCTTCCTCGTTGTCATCCCACACTGATTTGATGCGAACGGGGGCGGTGTCGACGTCTTCCGTCCAGAGGGTTTTGCCGAGGCGCGTTTTGTTGTTGGCGATGAGGCCTGAGGCGGCAGCAAGGATGTTGGCGGTGGAGCGGTAGTTGCGCTCGAGCTTGATGATTTTCGCGCCGGGATAGTCGTGCTCGAATTTAAGAATATTGCCAACTTCCGCCCCACGCCAGCCGTAGATGGATTGGTCGTCATCGCCGACGCAGCAGAGGTTTCTGTGGTAGGCGGCGAGGAGGCGCAGCCAGAGATACTGGGCGACGTTGGTGTCCTGATATTCATCGACGAGGATGTATTTGAAGCGCTCGGCATAAAGTCGCAGCACATCCGGATGGGCCTGAAAGATGACGAGAACGTGGAGGAGGAGATCGCCGAAATCGCAGCAATTCAGATTTTTTAAGCGGTTCTGATACAGTGGATAAATTTTGGCGCCGACTTGATTGAGGGTGTAATTGCCGGGGCGCTCGTCGATCTTGTCGGGCGTAAGGCCGCGATCCTTCCAGCCCTGAATGACGTTCTGCACGGCGCGGGTGGGGAATTTGGTGTGGTCGATATCGTTGTCGGCGAGTAGGGCTTTGATGAGACGTTGCTGGTCGTCGTCATCGAGGATGGTGAATTGGGGCGTGAGGCCGACCAATTCGGCGTGGCGGCGCAGCAGTTTGGCACCGATGGAGTGGAAGGTGCCGAGCCAGAGTGCGGCGGCTTCTTTGGCATCCGCTGCTGCACCGAAGAGATGGTGCGCAACACGGTGGCGCATTTCGGCGGCGGCCTTGTTGGTGAAGGTAACGGCGAGGACCTGCCCAGGATAGGCGCGGCGCGTGTGGATGAGGTGGGCGATACGGGTGGTCAGCACGCGCGTTTTGCCGGTGCCCGCGCCGGAGAGGACGAGGACGGGGCCTTCGGTGGTCTCGACGGCGAGGCGCTGCTCAGGGTTGAGGCCGTGCAGGTAGGCGGCGGCATCGGTGGTCGCGAGTGCGGTGGTGTAGTTCATGGTTTCCATATTTGTCCCGGAAATCATCATATCGGGTAAAAGCGGCGGTTTCGCAAGATGTATGATGGCCACAGGTGATACGAGCGCCTTGCATGTGTATCATGGCATTTGATAAGGGTTGGGCGATGGCGAAGGAACTGGAAATACGAGAAGCGAAATCAGCGGAAGTGCATGCCATCGCGGCGTTGTTAAACGAGTTGAACCGCGAAGAAGAAAGCGATGTCCTTGCGCAGGTGGATGACATCGCGCGCGCGTTGTTCGGTGATGGTCGCGCGGTGGATGTGCGGGCACTGTTGGCGGTAGAGGAGGCTGAGGTCATTGGTGTGGTGATTTACTATCCCGGTTACGATACGCTGAGCGCGAGTTATGGGCATCACCTTGCGGATATCATCGTGACGAAGCAAAAACGTGGACGCGGCATTGGTCGGCTGCTGGTAAAGGCGCTGGCAAAAGTGACTCGGGATGCGGGCAAGGAATGGGTGTCACTGACAGTACTGAAGCGTAACGATGCGGCGCAGGAATTCTACAAGGCGCTCGGCATGACACAGGTGAGCGTGCATTTTTTTGCAGCCGGAAAAAGTGCGTTGCAACTTTTCTAAATTTCGCACCTGAAGTTGTCCACCGCAACGAAGTTAGGCTTGCGGCATGACGCGCGTTTGTTACAAGCGAATGAATCAATTTTTCCGATAGGCTGTGTTCGTGTTCAAAACCCGCATATTCGCGCTGTTGGCCGCGTTTATCCTAGTCGCTGCGCTGCTATCGCCAGATGCGGAAGCGAAAAAGCATGTGCGCGTGCGGCATGGCAAGGGACATGCGGTCTCGCGGGCGGCGGGTGAGGCGGATGCACGCTATGCGGACATCATCATGAACCCGGTGACGGGCGAGGTGTACCACGAGCATGATGCGGACGGACGGCGCTACCCCGCATCGCTGACAAAGATGATGACGTTGTACCTGTTGTTCGAGGCGCTGGAGCGGCACAAGGTGAACCTCGATACGTCGTTGCCGATCTCGGAATACGCGGCGACGATGCCGCAGACGAACCTGGCGCTGACGCCGGGCGATACGATCGAGGTGGAGACGGCGATCAAGGCGCTGGTGGTGCGCTCGGCGAACGATGTGGCGGTGGTGGTCGGTGAGGCGCTCGGTGGCGACGTGAATAATTTCGGCGCGATGATGACAGCGAAAGCGCGGCAGCTCGGCATGAAGAATACGATCTTCCGTAACCCGAACGGCTTGCCGAACCCGGACCAGCACACCACGGCGCGCGACATGGCGAAACTCGGTATTGCGCTAAAGCGCGACTTCCCGAAATATTACCGGTACTTCAGCACGCTGCAATTCAGCCATAACGGCGTGACGTATTACACGCATAACCGGGTGATGTTGCGCTACGCGGGGGTGGATGGGATCAAGACCGGGTTCATCGGCCTATCAGGATTCAACCTCGTGACCAGCGTGGTGCGCGGCGGGCGGCCGCTGGTCGGCACCGTAATGGGCGGAGCGACGGGCGGCTGGCGGGATAACCGGATGATCGAGCTGCTGGACGATAGTTATCAGGTGATCGCGAGCCGGGGGGCGGCGAAGGGGAGATATTATCCGCAGAACCTGCCGCTGGCGAAAAATGGCACGGGCAAAACGGCGGGGGTGAATGTGGCGGATATTGCGCCGGGGGATGCGAATCCGGGGTTGACGACCAAGGCCATTTCCGATGGCGAAAGTACGGAGAACGACGATGGTGAGGCTTTGCCGGCCGCGACTATCCCGGCAGACCGCGCGGCGGTGCGTGAGGCGCAGCCGTCAACGGGAAGCATTCCGTTCGAGGCGGCGGAGGCGACGCAACCGCCGCCGCTGGCGCCGGTTTCGCCGGAAATGCTGCCGGAAACTCCGCAGACTGTGGCGAAATATACGCCGGTACCCGCGAACGTGGCTGCACCGGCAGCGGTACCCGTCCGCGCGCCGATCATCATCAGCCCGCCAGCGCCAGTCCGTCGTGGTGCGGTGAGCCCGGCTACCGGGCAGGTGCACAGCAAGGTGATCCAGCTCGCCGCGCCGACCATCCCGACCGGGGCTAGCTTGCCGGCGAACTCACCGTTCGCGATGGCACCAAGTGCGCCGGAGACGATGATCGTGCAGCCGCAAGTCGCAGCAGCGACGGCACCCTCAGCAGCGGAAACGGAGCCGGGGAATTCGGTAAATAGCTGGGGAATTCAAGTGGGTGCCTTCTCAACGCAGGCGCTGGCCGTGCAGGCGGCGCGCACGGCGATGGCGGTCGCGGCCAAGCCGCTCGCCAGCGCCAAACTGGCGATGGCCGACCCGGCGGGTGGCAACGCACCGGTGCACCGGGCGCGGCTCGAAAACCTGAGCCAGCCGGATGCGCGCAAAGCCTGTGAAATGCTGATCGCGAGCAATTCGCCGTGTTTCATCTACCATTCGACGGGTGACGGCAAGTAAAACCGCGGTACGGTTTTGCCCCGCAAACCAAGTCGCAGAGCCAATTGTCACAAAACTGTCATAATTCTCTTAACCAAATTTTAGTGAATTGGGGTATAGTGTAGCGATATAGGAGCATTTTATGGCTGAGAAGTTCATCGCCGCTTTCGATGGAGGCATCGGGAAAATACTTGACGGTATCATTAACGACGGGCCGGGCAAAGTCGCAGGATGGCTGGGCAGAGCGGCTAACGGCATCATGGAAGGCGCTGCAGCGGTGCATGATGGCGTAGTTGCAGGCGTCGGCAGTGTGATCAGCGGCGGTATGGATCTGATTCCTTCGTTACCGAGCCGCGCTGAAGCGCCGATACAGGAAGCCGCGGTCAAGATCGAACCACCGGCACGCGCGGTGTGCGCCCACGAGGTGGACATGCATGATGTGGGGCAATTTTCGGCACCGACCTTCTGTGGCCCGGCGGTGGCCCAGAATATTGGCCAAGGCGCCGGCCGCGGATAAATGCGTATTTGAAACATTCATAAATAGCGGCTCGCGAGAGTCGCTATTTTTTTTCGTATCTAGCATTAGGTAGAGAAGCGTCGACGCTGCCGGCGTAATGTGTGATTGCCGCCTTGATGCAGAATGCTGGATTTTTGGCACACAAAATGGATCCTCGGGACGAGCCCGAGGATGATGCCGAGGCGATACAGGGAGCACGCACGCTGTCACGCCGTCATCACTTGCCTACGCCAGGGCTTGGCAAGGCAGGTGAAGCATCGCGCATTACAAGAAGAATATGGTTTCAGGCGTGGACTTCGTCATGAGATAGGGTCGAAGCGTTTCGTTGTCGTATATTCATTCGTGATGATCTTCTTGCGTATGAGTTTCGTGATACTGCGTATTCGTAAATGTGCTGGGTGCCAGGCGTTCGCGTAAGCAATCGGTTTTACATGGAATCAGCCTACGCTTCCCCAGGCCTTTTGGCGGGTCATCGCTGTGGACTGCTCGGGGGATTGCTTATCCACCTATCCGTAGCTTCCGCCGCCGCTGAAAGTTTCAGCGTTGGCGAGACCCGCCTGTCATGCAAGTTTTCGTAGTATGTCCCGTCAAGGAACGGAGCGCTTACGCTAGCACCCAGCATCGAGGACTATCGCATGGGGGTGAGGGGCCGGGAAGGGGGTGGGGTGAAGAAAAGTTTTAGAAGGACAGAAAGGAGTGAAAAAAAGTGAACGAAGAATGAAATAGTAGTGATAAAGGCAGGTGGAGTGGCTCAGCATTGCTTTTGGGATCGCCTCTCTCGCTGTGCTCGAATCCGGGTCAAACCCGGGATGACGATGGGGCGGAGGATGACACTCTCGGCACGGAGCGTTAATAAGATTTAGGTCGCTGCGATACGGCTTTTAGAACGGCGAGAGCAATTCCACCGCCTGCTGGCCCCAACGCGGCTGCTCCACGTCACTGATGCGACCGCGGCCGGAGTAGACGATGCGGGCCTGGGCGATCTGGGCGGAATCGATCGAGTTATCCGAGAGGATGTCCTGCGGGCGGATAACGCCTTTCACCGACACTTCACGAACCTCAAAGTTCACGAGGATCTCCTGCGTGCCTTCGATGGCGAGGTTGCCGTTGGGCAATACTTGCGTGACGATGGCGGCAATGTTGGTCTTGATGGTCTCTTTGCGGTCGATTTTGCCGGTGGAATCGGACTTGGTGTTGCCGGAGGTCTTGATGAGGTTCGCCGGGTCGGTCGCGACGCCGAAGGGAATGAGCTTGCCGATCTTCGTCTCGAGGCCACCGAGAGCGCTGACACCCGCCGCGTCACTGGTGGTGCGGTCGGCGTTGGTGGTGTTGTCAAATTTCGCGTTGTCGGCGATGGAGACGGAGACTTTTAGGATGTCGCCAACGCGGGTAGCGCGCTGGTCGCGGAAGAAGCCGCGCGCGCCGGGTTGCCATAGGGAATTGCTGGTGCGGGTGCTGGCGCCCTCGGGATCTGGCAGGGGCCAGGAGAGGGGCTTGTAATCGCTGCGGGTCTGCGGGTTCTCGACGCCGGTCAAGGGCGGCTGGTCGCCGATCTGATTCAGCTTGGTGAGGGTGTTGCCGCAGCCGCTGACGCTGAGCGCCGTGGCGGTGAGGAGAATGAGGTGAATGCGTTTCATGTCTGAAGCTCCTGTTTTTTTATCCGGCTTAATGCTGGGCCGGTGGGAAGGGTGTTGTCGTCGGTGGAACGGTGGGGGTCACGGGAATGACTTGCGGTGCGGCTTCAGGTGCCGGTTGTGGAACCGGTGGATGGGCTGGCGGCGCAATCGGCGCGGGAGCAGGTGTTGCCGTCGGCGCGATGGTCGCTTCCTGCGTGTTCACTTCCACCATGCCGGGGCCGGTGACGCGGCCGCTGACGGCCTTCTCGGATTTGTCGTTCTTGATGCGGACCATGTCGCCACGCGCGCCGTCCTGCAGGGCGACACCGGTGACTTTGAGCGACATGTAGGGGTTGGTGTAGGTCATCTGCACGGCCTGGTTCTTCTTGATGAGGATCGGCGAGCTGACTTCCGTCTGGCGGATCGGGCGGTCGGTACTGATGGTGGCGCGCGGCGACTGGCCGATCAGCTGGCTGGCATCGGTGACGGTATCCTTGCGCAGGAGGCGTTCCGGGAAGGATTTGGTGGTGAGGTCCTTGGCTTCGATGACATCGGTACGGCCAAGCTGGCGGGTGAGGACGGGAACATCCACGAGGCCGGCATAGGTACCGGCGACGGGTTTCACGATCTCGGTCTGGCCGTTGGCGACGACATAGGCCTGCGCCTGCCAGCGTTTCGCGCTGGCGTCGATCTGCAGGGAGTGGATACTGACTTTGAGGGGGTGGTCGGCGGCGTAGATGATGCCGGGTGTGCCAGCGTTCATGATGACGTCGGCTTTCGGTACGACGGCTTGCAACTGGAGTTGCTCGGCCACGGCCTTGGCGACGTCATCCTGCGTGATCTTGAAGTAGGCATTGCTAATCGTCGCGGTGACGCCGGGGGCGGGAATGGCGGCGTTCTCGAGGATGGCATTGGTCGGGGTGCCGGGCGTTTCCCAAGCCGCACTCGCCGGGTGGGCGGTGAAGATGAAGCAGAGGGCGGCGATGCTGAAGAGCAGGCCGCGGCCAGCATTGTGGGTGATCCGCGGTGCCGTGTTAGCGAGCCCGTTATGCAAGCTGGGCTGGCTTCGCACCTGCGCGTTATTGTAGGCGGCGAGTGAGGCGGAGAAGGCGTTCGCTTTCGGCAACATCGCCTGCGAAACGGCCGGTGACGTGGTCGCGCCGGCGATGGCGAGGCTTGGGGCAAGGTCGGTGACTGTGACGCCAATAAGGGGCATGGGGCGGTGATTCCTTTAAATGTTACGCGGACTGGTTGAGCGAATCGAGCATCTTGTCGACGGCGGTGAGGACCTTGGTGTTCATCTCGTAGGCGCGCTGGGCGACGATAAGGTTGGTCACTTCCGTCACCGAGTTGACGTTTGAATTCTCGAGGTAGCCTTGCAGCATGGTGCCCGTACCGTCGAGGCCCGGGTTGTTGACGATGGGCGTGCCGGACGCAGCGGATTCCTGCAGGAGGTTGTCGCCGAGCTGGTTAAGGCCGTTCGGGTTGACGAAGGTGGCGAGCTGGAATTGGCCGAGGGTGGTCGAATCGGTCTGCCCCTGGAGCGTGACGGAGACTTCGCCGGAAGCGTTGACGGACATGCTGACCGCGTTATTCGGCACGGTGATCGCGGGTTCGACGGTGTAGCCGTCATTGGTGACGATGACGCCTTCAGGCGAGAGCTTGAAGGAGCCGTCGCGCGAGTAGGCGGTGGTGCCATCCGGCAGCTGGATCTGGAAGTAGCCCCTGCCCTGAATGGCGACATCGAGCGGGTTCTCGGTGCCTTTGACGGTGCCCTGCCCGGTATCATGCGAGATGGCGACCTGTTTGACGCCGAGGCCGACCTGGATGCCCACAGGCAGGATGGTGCCCTGGTCGGTGGAGTTATTGCCGGCGCGCGCCAGATCCTGATAGAGCAGGTCGGTGAATTCGGGGCGCTCGGCCTTGAAGCCGGTGGTGGTGGCGTTCGCGAGGTTCTGCGAAATAGCATCGACGCTGGCCTGCTGGGCGGTGAGGCCGGTAGAAGCGATATCAAGTGCGCGCATGGTTCAAGACTCCCTGTCGGATTATGCGTTGAGTGGTTTGCTGTAGGCGGAGGCGACCTTGGACTCGAGGTCGTACATGGTGCTGATGAACTGGGCGGTGTTGCCGACCGAGCGCGAGACTTCCTGCACGCGGACCAGTTCGGTGATGGGGTTGACGTTGCTGCTTTGCAGGCCGCCCTGCACGAGGCGCGCGGTCTCGGCCGGGGTCGGGGTTTCCTTGGTGGTGTAGAGCGAATCGCCAAGGCGGGTCATTTTCTGTTCGTCCTTGAACTCGGCAATGCCGACGGCGCCGACATCGTTACCATCGGCCAGGATCTGCCCGGCGCCGTTGATATCGACCTTTTTGGTGCCAGCGGGAATGGTGATGCGCCCGCTGTCACTGCCAAGGACCGGGTAACCCTGCGTGCTCATCAGGGTGCCATCCGCGTTAAGCTGGAAGTTGCCGGCCTTGGTGTAGCGGGTGCCGAAGGGGGTCTCGACCATGAAGTAGCCGGGGCCGCCGGTGATGGCCATATCGAGCGGGTTATCCGTCATGCGGACGGAGCCTTGGGTGAGGTCGCGGTAGTCGCTGACATCGTTGGCGTAGGCATCCTTGCGACGGTTATCCTTGTTGAGGTAGTCGCTGAAGAGGAGCTTTTCGGCGTTGTAGCCGGGGGTGCTGGCGTTCGCGAGATTGCTGGCCGTCACTTCCATATCGCGGAACAGGGCGTTCTGGCGCGAAAGGGCGATATAGATACTGTTGTCCATCGTTTCGTCTCCTGGCGGCATCGGGTGCGGCTTGCCAGAGAGGAAGCAGGAAGTGTGCCAAGTGGAGGGAGAGGGCGGATTTGCTGGGTTTATCCACAGTTTTGGATATGACGGAGGGGCAACGTTTCGGTACAATGGGTACGCCTTCTCCCCTTGCGGGTGACTTCGGGCAAGAACACGGGAGACTCAATGTCTTGCATATTCAAGTCGGAGGGATGAGGGGCGGTGTCAGTGAGCGCACCTGTCTTTACGCCCCTCATCCTAACCCTCTTCCGCAACGGGAGGGGTACAGCGCGCGTGACACGGTTGTTGCAACACTTCGCTAGTTCCATAAGGCCATTGTCTCAGCATTGCCTGCCTGCCGGTTGACTTGTCGATGCTGCACGTTACAAAGGATGAAACACGCACCGAGGATCGCCCATGTCGAGCAAGAAAAAAGACGAAGAACCGGAAGTTGCCGAAGCTGTCGAGGGCGAAGAAGGCGAAGCGGCACCGAAAAAAGGCAAGAAGAAGCTGATCTTCATCGTTGGCGGCGTGGTGCTGCTGCTGGCGATCGGTGGCGGGCTGTTCGCAGCGGGTATCATCGGCGGCGGCGAAAAAAAAGGACCGGATGGTAAGCCCGAGCTGACGAAGGAAGAATCAGCGGCAGCACAAGCTGCAGCGATTGCCGCAAGCAAGCCAGTATATTACGAACTGCCGGAATTCCTCGTGAACCTGAACAGCACCACGTCGCATGTAAGCTTCCTGAAAATGTCGGTGACGCTGGAGTTGCGCGACGCGGCGGCGGTGGCGACGATGGATGCCAACAAGCCGCGCATCATGGATATCTTTAACACCTACCTGCGGGAACTGCATCCCACGGACGTGCAAGGTTCGGCAGGGATTTACCGGTTGCGGACGGAACTGTTGAGCCGCTTGAACAGCACCATCGAGGATGGTTCAGTGAAAGATATACTTTTCGGTGAAATTATCGTACAATAACCGGGTCGTAGAGTGCGGATCACGCACCGAAAGCGGCGGGATGGACGTGCTCTGGCAAGGATTTTGCAGTTCAAGGGTGTAACCTTTGAGCGAATGTAACTAGGGGCATAGACCATGGCTGAGGCCGATGATGAAGCCGCCGCGGCGGAATGGGAAAAGATGATGGCGGCCGAGACCGGGGCCGCCACGGGTGGCGTCGAGGCGGAAACCAAGCAGGAAGAACCCGCCCGCGTTCTCAACCAGGATGAAATCGATTTGCTGCTCGGCTTTGATAGCGGCAACACGGGCCCTGACAAGAACTCCGGCATCTATGCGATCCTCGACCGGTCGATGATGGCGTATGAGAAACTACCGATGCTCGAGGTGGTGTTCGACCGTTTGGTGCGCATGCTGTCGTCGAGTTTCCGGAATTTTACCTCGGACAACGTGGATGTGTCGATCGACTCGATGGTGTCGATGCGGTTCGACGATTACCTGAATTCAATTCCGCTGCCGGCGTTGCTGGTGGTGTTCCGCGCGGTGGAGTGGGAGAATTTCGGCATCATCACTATCGATTCCTCGCAGATCTATTCGACCGTGGACATCCTGCTGGGCGGGCGCCGGACGGCCAAGCCCGTGCGCGTCGAGGGGCGGCCGTATACGACCATCGAGCAGGACATCGTCAAGAAAATGTCGGATATTTTGCTGACGGATATGAGCAGTTCATTCGACCCGCTGTCGCCGGTGAGCTTCCTGTTCGATCGCATCGAGAGCAACCCGCGCTTCGCGCAGATCACACGACCCAATAGCCCGGTACTGCTGGTGCGCCTGCGGGTGGATATGGAAGAACGTGGTGGAGTGATAGAGATCTTGCTGCCGCATGCGACGCTGGAACCGATCCGCGATTTGCTGGTGCAGTTGTTCATGGGAGAAAAATTCGGGCAGGATTCGGTGTGGGAGCGCCATCTCGGCCGTGAAGTAGGGCAGGCGGAGATTGAGCTGGAAGCGGTGCTGGATGAGCGGAAGATTTCGCTCGGCGAAGTTGTGGATCTGAAGATCGGCTCGACCATCCTGCTCGATATTTCGCCGGACGATCCGGTACGCATCAAGTGTGGCGGTATCCCGGTGACGACGGGGCAGGTAGGCCGCGTGGGCGACCGCATCGCGATTGCGGTGAATGAGGACATTAAACAATTCCGGGAATATCTCCGCGAGCAGGGAGCAATCTGATGGGCGTGCTTGATGTATTCCTGAATCTCGTGATGGCGGGATTGCTGGTCACGACGTTGATCTATTGCCTGAAACTGAATAAACGCATCAAGGTGCTGCAGGATAGCAAGTCCGAGCTGGCGCGCATCATTCGCGAGTTCGACTCCTCGACGCAGCGGGCGACGCAGAACATCAACGAGATCCATGCGGCGACGATGCGCATCAGCGAGAATATCCAGCACAAAATCGACAAGGCGAATTACCTGGCGGATGACCTCGAGATGATGATCGAGAAGGGCATCAAGATGACGGGTAAGGTAGAGCCGGGCCCGGTGCGTCCGCCGCGGGATACGGCACCGGCAGCGGCCGCAGCGACAGCGCAGGCGGCACCGACCCGCAGCCTCGCGGATATCATGCCCAAAGCGGCGGCGAATGGCCCGGCGGCACCTGCTCCGGCGAGTGAAGCGGAAGCCCGCCGCCCGTTGCGCACCCGCTCGCGTGCCGAGCAGGAACTCATGAACCTCATGGGCAGGAAAGAGCAGTAGATGGCGAAAGAACGCACAACTCCCAAACGTCGCCGCGTGCGCCTGCTGCCGCTGTGCATGACGATGATGTCGTTGCTGCTCGTCATCAAGGTGAACGAGGTTTATATCGGCAGTGAAAAGCTGCGGGCGCTGTATACGGCGCAGGAAGCACAGGCCGAAGACAAGAAGATGGATGCAGATGCTGCAAAGCCGATGGACGGCGCGAAGCCGACGGATGGTGCGATGAAACCGGCGGATGCGATGAACCCGAAAGACGGCGCAGCGCCGGTGGCGAACGACGTGAAGGCGAGCGATGCGGCGCCGGTCGGCAAGGACGGCAAACCGATTCCCGAGGAAAAGACCTTCGGTACGGGCAAGACCACGGTGAAGGATATCGAAGCGATGAAGGCGCAGAAAGAGCAACCGCGCTACACGCAGACGGAACTCGACCTGCTGCAGAATTTGAGCAAGCGCCGCGACGAGCTGGACCAGCGGGAGAAGGAGTTGGACATCAAGGAGAAGGTGCTCGATGCGTCGGAAAAGCGGATCAGCGACAAGGTCGTCGAGATGAAGACCTTGCAAGGGGAACTGGGCAAGGTGCTGGCGCAGTACAACCAGAAGCAGGACGACCAGATCAAGAGCCTCGTGAAAATCTACGAGAACATGAAGCCCGACGATGCGGCGAACATCTTCAACCAGATGGAAATGCCGATCCTGCTCGATGTCATCAGCAAGATGAGCGAGCGCAAGGTGGCGCTGGTGCTGGCCAACATGGACCCTAAACGGGCGCGCGACGTGACGCAGGAACTGGCGGACCGGCGTAAGCGCATCGCCGCGGCGACAGCAGCGACGGATGCGCGGTAGGCGTTACTGGCGTTGTTGGTTGATCTGCATGCCGGAAGGACCGTTGCGCTGGATCTTCCATAACATGTCTTCAATAGTTTGCCCGACCAACGTATGCTTCCCGGCATGAAGTTCGTTGAACATTTCGTTGGCGCGCAACCCAACGTTGTTTTCCACGTTGCGCAGGTTATCCATGTAGGATGGCTCGAATACTATGTTCGCCAATTCTCCGGCCAGACCATCGGCAAGATGAATCTTGGCTGCCGCAAATTTTTCCAGGGTGCGCATCAGTGGCTCTTTGATCTGCCGCCATTTCTCGATATCCTGCACGGCGGTGGGCGGCAGGCCAGCGGGCAAGTAAATCAGCGGCGAATTGGCAATGCTCGGTATGCCCTGGTGCTCGCTACCATAGGCGGCGGTAAACCCTTCCTGAACGATATCCATAACTTTGTTATGGCCCAGGTTGGCGTCATGCACCCAGTCAGGCTTGAGGCCATGGGCGGCCAGTCTTTCTTCGATGCTATGCAGTTCACCGATGGTTTGTCGCCATGATTTGATACGCTCGTCGACCGCACGGATGATCGCCGGGCGATCACCACGTAATATCTCGTTGACGATCACCGGAAAACCGGCGGCTTGAAAATTTGGCATGCCTGTTCCTCGTATGTATTAATTTTTCTTAAGATAGCACGGGTTTGTGAAACATTTATGACAACACATCGACGAATGCCGGAATCGCTTAGAAGGCTGCGTGATACAGCCCCCGAACCCGCATGAAGTAGCCTTGCAATTCGTTGGATGAACCGATACGCAAGGTTTCGTGTGCTCGCGTGGCGGAATTGGTAGACGCGCCAGACTTAAAATCTGTTTCGAGTAATCGAGTGCCGGTTCGATTCCGGCCGCGAGCACCACCTCGGAACGACCGTTTGAAAAGCGGTCGAGTCCGCTCCAGCCAAAGATTTGGCTGTGGTTCTAACCTTCCGGTACCCAATTTGGGCAATCGAGGCGTGAATCTTTAGAGTTCAATAAGATGGGCGGTTCTAACTGTGATTGAACACGCCCTCTTGATAATACATTTCACCAAATAGGCGATGATGGATGCGTATGATGATTTTGAATGTATTCTCGCCTTCGTTCTGATGCAGAAGATACGTGTCACCGGGAGACAAGAAATAGGGCAGTGGAATTCTTACGGGACCTAATTTTATGAAATAGCCTTTGTCAGAAAAATAGAGATTGCCATCTTTTACTTCGATATGGATTTGCATACCAAACCCACCACCAACAAATTCTAGTAGCTTTCCATCTTTCATCATCATGTGCGAATTAAAGCGAAATGGCTTTTTGCCGGCAAATTGATAAATCCTTTCCTTTAACACCCCTTTAATACCTGATTTTGCTGATACTTTTATCATAACAGGCACGTTTTTACCTGAGTAGGGCTGTAAAGCCCCCGTCCATTGCACCGAATGCGCCAAGAGTTTTCCGAGCAACGAGCAGCGCACCAGCGTCATAGTTCCATTGTAGCAAATAGGATGATCCGGCGTCGGGTCTTGGCTGAACCTTTGTTGAATATTTGGGTGAATGCTTTCCCATTCACTGCCGAGATAGGCTTTGAAAAGATGACCTTCCCCTTTTGAAATTAGATTTTCCATTTTCCCCACCATGCAAACTCTTGTACCATAAGCTGAAACAATATAAAGAGATTAGTATGATGGACATTGTTATAACATTGCTGATTATACAAGGTGCTATAGGTGCTTTCGATGTGCTTTATAATCATGAATGGGATGCCAAACTTCCATCTCAGCCATCCGCAAAGTTAGAGTTAAAGATTCATTCTATCCGTGCTGTTTTATACGCTGTGGTTTTTGCAGGAATTGCATGGTTTGAATGGCATGGAATGTGGGCATATGCCTTCGGTGTTTTGCTATTGATTGAAATAATCCTGACGCTTTGGGACTTTGTTATAGAAGATAAAACCCGAAAGCTTTCAGCTGGAGAACGAATCGTGCATACCATTCTTGCCATGAATGGCGGGGCATATGTTGGCTTTTTAGTTTATATTTTTGCAACAGACTGGGTAGTTATGCCTACATCGTTGCAGGCGATTTCATATGGTTGGGCATCTTGGATTTTAACAGCCTACGCCGCTGGGGTCTTTATATCAGGTATTCGTGACGGCGTAGCATCTAAGCGCCTCGCATGATGTTTACAATCACTGCTAGTGCTTCAGTAAACTCCCAAATCCGGTTCGAACTTTTTCCGCGCTGGTGCACCATGCAAGGAATGAGCAATACCGGCGAACGTTCAACTAGAAAGCATGGCGGGACATAATGCCGCAATTCTTAGAATACTTGCAGCACGTCATAACCATCATCAGACATTTTGGGCGTCAGTACTACTCCCGCCGCAAAACTGGCTGTTCCGGCGCGGCGGCGCAGATCGCATCGACTTTGTCCTGCGCGGCATCGGATAGATCCAGATCGTACTGATTCAGGGTATCACAGATATATGCCAGGTCTTTTTTCGTGCTGCGATCGTGGGGCGGCAGCAGTAGCTGCTGCGCGGCGATAAGGCACAGACCGACGATGAATAACGTCATGATGACATAGTAATAGATCTCGTCGCCCTCATCGGCTTTCTTGCTCTCATAGCCAAGAAAGAATTTCGAGAATGAAGGGGTGACGATCGTGATGAACAGGCCGAACACGGCAATGGCGAGGCTGGCCTCGAGCCATATTACCAGCAGGGTGGCTGTGTCGCCGGTGAAGTGACGCTCTTTGATCATTTCCTGCACTTGCAGCGCCGGATTCGCGGCGATGAAAATCAGCGCGGTAACGATGGTAACAAGATGTAGTTTGAGTTTCTGCTTCATGGGATATGTCGTGGGTGCGTAAGGGATGAGTGTTACCGCGGCTGGGCACCGACGATGACGGGGCCCTTTTCTTCCGGCGGTTCGTCGAGGATGTGGCCGTTGAAGCCCACGATAAGCTGGCGGAGTTCGCTAGCGGCCTGTTCGTTGCTGGCTTTATCGGCGCTGCGGAACACCAGGGTGGTGATACCGCGGCCAGCGACGAAGCGGGGGTAGCTGCCGACATCCATCTCAGGGTAGCGGGACTGGATGGCAGTGAGGCCATCGGCGAGGGTGCCTTCGAGCACGTCGGTGGTAATGCTTATGGAGCTCATGGTAACGCCGCCCTTGAGTTCGGGGAGGATGGCGGCGAGCATGGCCTGCATGATATTGGGGATGCCGGCCATGACGTAGACATTCTCCATACGGAAACCCGGCGCGGCACTGACGGGGTTGTTAACCAGGGTGCTGCCGATGGGGACATCCGCCATTTTGAGGCGCGCTTCGTTGATACGCTCGGCGGGGATGTAGGCACGCAGGAGTTTTTCGGCTTCCGGGTGGCGGTAGGTCTCGACGCCGAAGGCATGGGCGATGGAGAGGGTGGTGATGTCGTCATGCGTCGGCCCAATGCCACCGGTGGTGAAGACGTAGTCGTATTCGGTACGGGTGGCGTTGACGGCTTCGATGATCTTGCTTTCGATATCCGGCACGACGCGGACTTCACGCAGTTGTACGCCGACCTTGTTCAGCTCGAGTGCGAGATGGTTCAGGTTCTTGTCCTGCGTGCGGCCGGACAGGATTTCGTTGCCGATAATGATGAGGCATGCGGTGACTGTAGTGGGCATCAATTTCTCCGGTTCGTCATTCCCCGAATTTTACTTCAGAAATTCTAGGGGAACCCATCGTATAAACACAATAAAATAGTAAGATGGATCGCCTTAGAATCGCAAGCGATTCAGGCGATAGAGCCTGCATAGAGGTCTACTCGACAGCTTGCAAGCCTGTGCGTTATCTGGCAGAGAGAGGACATGAACGACGCTCTGGAAGAAGACGACGCTTTCTACGATACCCGTGAAATCACCAAGCACGGGCCGGAAGGTTTTGCGGGTATGCGCAAGGCGGGTGAGCTGGCGGCGAGCATTCTCGACGATATGGTGGATGTGGTGCGGGTCGGCATCGCGACAGATGAGATCAATATGATCTGTCATGATAAAATCATCGCGGCGGGGGCGATCCCGGCACCGCTGGGCTATCGGGGTTTTCCGAAATCCGTGTGCACGAGCGTGAACCATGTGGTGTGCCACGGCATACCGGATGCGCGTAAACTAACGAATGGTGACATCGTGAATATCGATGTGACGGTCATCGTCGATGGCTGGCATGGCGATACGAGTCGCACTTACTGGGTAGGCGAGGTGTCGACCAAGGCGAAGCGGCTGACGGAAGTGACCTACGCGGCGATGATGCGCGGCATCAACATGGTGAAGCCCGGCAATACGACGGGCGATATCGGCCATGCGATCCAGACCTATGCGGAATCATTCGGCTATAGTGTTGTGCGCGACTATTGCGGGCATGGGTTGGGAAAGATTTTTCACACTGCGCCGAATATCCTGCATTTCGGCAACCCGGGTGAAGGCGTGACGCTCGAAGAAGGGATGTTCTTTACGGTGGAGCCGATGATCAACGCGGGCAAGGCACCGACGATCCTGAACAAGCATGATGGCTGGACGGTGACGACGCGCGATAAATCGCTGAGTGCGCAGTTCGAGCATTCGCTGGGGGTGACGGCGACGGGGTATGAGTTGTTCACCCATTCCCGCAAAGGGCTGAATTGTCCACCGTTCGGTAACTGATGAAACACAAGCATACACTCAATTTTTTCATGATAGCCCTGACCATCGTTGCAGTCGTGTGGGTCGCGATGAATTTCTCCAACACCAGCCCGTTCCATGAGCCGACGACACCGGCGGAAAAAGCGCTTGATACGATGTTGCGGAAAATCGGCAATGACGATTATCTATTCGAGAACGCGCATATCAGTGCCGGGACGGTGCCGGCGAAGCACCGGGTCGATTATTCGAAAATACTGAGTCAGCGTCTGGTGCAAAGCCTCGCGCAGCAGGAAAAAATGCTGATGGAGCGCGATTGCGGCGACCTGTACCTGCACGGCGTGGTGTGCGGCTTCGACCAGAATCCGATCCTGTGTGCGCCGGATAGCAGCGACCTGTATTATTACCGGACGATGCAGGAAGATGCGACGAATGCGACGGTCGACTACAGCTGGCCGTATAAACGCAACGTGGCATCGGCGCATTACGATCTCATTAAAGACAAAGATGGTTGGAAGATCGATGCCGTGACGTGCGCGGCGGAATGAAGGCGCACTGCATCCTCATCACCGGTGCATCATCCGGCATCGGCGCGGCGCTGGCGGAAGGCTATGCGGCGGCGGGGATGACGTTATTGCTGACCGCGCGGAATGTTGAGCGGCTGGAGGCGGTAGCGAAAGTGTGCCGGGCGAAAGGTGCTGCCGTCGAAACAGCTGGCATCGATGTGCGGAACACGGCGGCGATGGCGGAATGGATCGTGCGGATGGATGCGGCGACGCCAATTGACCTGGTCATCGCGAATGCGGGAATTTCGACGGGAAGCTTCAACGGCACGGAAACGCTGGAGGCGGCGGAAGCGGTGTTCGATATCAATTTGAATGGTGTCATCAATACGATTCACCCGGTCATCCCGCTTATGATAGCGCGCCGTAGCGGGCATATCGCGATCATGTCGTCACTGGCAGGAATTTGTGCATTGCCGAGTGCGCCGGCGTACAGCGCGAGTAAAGCAGCATTACGGTATTATGGCGATGCGCTGCGGGGAAAACTGAAGGCGCACGACATTCATGTCAGCATTATCTGCCCGGGATGGATCACGACACCCTTGACGGAAAAAAATGATTTCCCGATGCCACTCATCATGCCGGTGGAGAAGGCGGCGCAGCGAATTATACACGGCCTGTGGAAGAAAAAAGCGCGGCTTGCCTTCCCGTTGCGGCTCTATGTAGCGTTACGCGTACTGATGATTCTGCCGGTCAGCTGCATCGATTTTATTTTTTCGCGCCTGCCCGGTAGCCAAGGTAAACCCTAGCATTTTTTACCATGCTGAATTTTTATTGCGAACATACTCATGCGTATGGCGAGACGGTGCGCCAAAATTGCAAGAAAAAAATACGGGCGAAAACCCTGAGGATTCCGCCATTTTTCCGACATTTTATTGTTTACACTAAAAACGAATGGTGTTTATGCTCCGCCCGCTAGTGACAAGGCAAACCCTTAGGTTACGAAGCGCTGCCCTGAACTGATTCATGGGTGCGCAACGCAAAGGAAGTTAGCTGTCGCCTGGTACGAATGTTTTCAACCGTCCTAAACCTCATGGAGCTTCTTATGAACAAGAACGAACTGATCGCTGAGATCGCCGACAAGACCGACCTGACCAAAGCAAAAGCAGCCGAAGCTGTGGATGCATTCATCGAAGTGATCAGCAAATCGCTCAGCAAAGGCAAAGAAGTTCGCCTTGTTGGTTTCGGTACCTTCACCTCGGTAAAGCGTAAAGCGACCGAAGGCCGCAACCCACGCACCGGCGCAGTAATCAAGATCGCGGCTTCGATTCAGCCAAAATTCAAGCCAGGCAAGGCGCTGAAAGACACCGTCAACAAGCGCAAAGCTGCGTAGTTTGATGACGCGCGGGCGAATTCGTCCGGCGCCAGTCGCTATCAACGGCGTAGTCCACTGGACTACGCCGTTTTTCTTTGCCGATTTAGCTCTTGCCAGCCCTCCTGTTTATGGTTATGACACGCACCTCCTTGGTGCTTGCAGCATGTGACGGCTGTTAAGAAAGGGGGCGATTAGCTCAGTTGGTTAGAGCATCTCGTTTACACCGAGAGGGTCCGCGGTTCGAGTCCGTGATCGCCCACCAGCCTTCGCTCGACGAGCTACGGCCCGGTGACCAGGGAGAAAGAATATTCCGCAAGGAATTGCGGGGGTGTAGCTCAGTTGGTTAGAGCGCCTGCCTGTCACGCAGGAGGCCGCGGGTTCGAGTCCCGTCACTCCCGCCACCCTTCGCCCTGGCGGGCTACGGGTGGCAGGCCACCTCGGCTGACATCCGAAGGCCGGCATGTGGGCGAAGCAGTGTCGCCCTTAGCTTAAGCGTAGGGGGACTATCTGTGATGGCCTATGTTTATTTTCCACTGCTCAGCAATCACGATATTTATGTTGGTTCGACACCTGATTTAAAAACCAGGGTAGCTCAGCATCAGCAGGAAAGTGTTCAATCTACCACAGCTAATTTACCTGCTATTTTAAAATCTTATGTCGCGGTAGATTCTCTTTCGCAGGTACGTTCACTTGAACTATATTTCAAAACGGCTTCCGGGAAAGCATTTGCGAACAAGCGCTTTTTTACGAAGACGGTATGATGAAATGAACGCTTACGAAGCATGCATCAACGAATATGCCGAGAATGGGCCGAACGCTTTGTGGGAAGCGACGCGGGCGGTGGTTGAAGGACGTGACCATACCCGCAAAATCTATGTGACGGGTTATGACGGGGCGTGCGCCTTTGACAATGCTGCACCTTATGCGCCGGTGAGTATTCTCGTTTGCCCGACGAAAAAGCCGTATCTGAATATTGAGCATTTCGTGATGGAAGAGGGGGCGGAAGCGGTCGGTCAATTCATGCAGGCGGCGGTGAAGGTGGCACGTGAGGCGGTGCTTGTATTTGACATGTCGCTCACGAATGAAGCGCTGGCAAAGCGCACGTATTACGAGAGCGAGTTAGAAAAATTCGAGGCGCAAGCAGAACTCGATACGGAAGCGTTGGCGGCATTGACACGGGCGTATGTGCGCGACAGCAAGACATACAGCTTCGCGCTGCGTGACCGGCATACGGGCCATAGCGGGTACCGCATTGCGTTCAATAATGGCACGGGGGCGACGGGGATGTCGCAGCCGCATATGCATGCGCAGATCGTGGCGGGGCGGTATCTCGGGGGCATTGCGGTGCCGGACCCGATTGCGGTATACCCCGAATGGGCGTTCACCAAGGTGGCGCATTCGTTGATCCACCGGACGATCAAGGCTAGGAACAGCTAAAGATTGCGCTCGAGGAACTTCGCGCGGCGGCTGATATGGCCACCATCGACCATGAAAAGCCCATCGCCGCGGTAGTGGATGGTGCGCGGGAAATGCGGGCGCGGCCGGATATGAGCGCGCACAGCCTCGAAAATGAAGAAATTGTATTTTTTGATGAATTTGGTGTCGACTAGTTTGCATTCGATATTGGCATAGCATTCGTCAATGAGCGGTGCCTTGACCTTGCTGGCCTTAACAGGCGTGAGAGCGAATTCCTTGAATTTATCGGTAGATCTACCATCCGTATTGCCGATGCTGACGACGGTGTTGATCAGGTCGACGGTCGGGATATTGATGACGCATTGCTTACTGGACTTGATGAGATTGAAGCTATGGTTGCTGTTCGCAATGACGCAGCCGATGAGAGCAGGGGTGAATTCCATCACCGTGTACCAGTTCATGGTCATGATATTGGTCGCGTTACCGGCGCGGCTGCTGACGAGCACGGTCGGCGAGGGCTCGAGGTGTTGACGAAGCTGATGTAACGGGAAATCCTGCTTTCTCGTTTCACGCGTAGTGCGCTGTGGTGCGCGATCATGGTTGCGAATGGTTTTCATATGACTCGAATAGGTCAGGCTATATAAGGAAAAAATGCATAAGTCGGGAAGCGTAATAAAATTAACGACTGTGGCTTTCCGGCATAGAAAATTAACAATTATTCACATGCTTAGGGCCGGTGCAAAAAACGCTTCTCGCGGCGGATTCGGTTCGCTATAGGTGGCTCGACCTCTCACCAGCACAGGGCTTATGGAATCCGTCGTTCAATCGTATTTTCCGGTTCTAGTTTTTCTCGTCATTGCCTGCGGGCTGTCCGCCATCATGATCCTTGCGCCGTTTTTGCTGGCGCGGCTGAAGCCGGATGCGGAGAAGCTGTCGCCCTATGAGTGCGGGTTCGAGCCGTTCGACGATGCACGTGGCCAGTTCGATGTGCGCTTTTACCTCGTCGCTATCCTGTTCATCATTTTCGACCTCGAGGTCGCGTTCCTGTTCCCGTGGGCGGTGTCGCTCTCCAAGATCGGCCTGCTCGGCTTCTGGTCGATGATGTGTTTCCTCGGCGTGCTGACCATCGGCTTCATGTATGAGTGGAAAAAGGGCGCGCTGGATTGGGAATAGCAGGCAGCGCCTGCCGGCGTTTGTAAGAATTGAATTAACGACAGAGTAGTCAATGAGCCAACTGATAACGAATCCGAAGGATACGACGATCGCGCCCGGTGCATCGCAGGATGTTCTGCTAGGACGCGTGCTGGACGAGTTCAGCGATAAGGGTTTCGTGGTGGCGAACCTCGATGGTTTGGTGAACTGGGCGCGCACCGGTAGTTTGTGGCCAATGACGTTCGGACTGGCGTGCTGCGCGGTGGAGATGATCCATGCGTATATGGCGCGTTATGACCTCGACCGCATGGGCGTGGTGCCGCGCGGGTCGCCGCGCCAAAGCGATGTGATGATCGTAGCGGGGACGCTGTGCAACAAAATGGCCCCTGCGCTGCGCAAGGTGTACGACCAGATGGCCGAGCCGCGTTGGGTGATTAGCATGGGCAGCTGCGCAAATGGCGGCGGGTATTACCATTACAGCTATTCGGTAGTGCGCGGGTGCGACCGTATCGTACCGGTGGATGTGTATGTGCCGGGTTGCCCGCCGACGGCGGAAGCGCTGATCTACGGCATTCTGCAGCTACAGAAAAAAATTCGCCGTACGTCGACGATACGGAGATAGCATGACGCAGGTGCTGGAACAGTTGGGCGACTACATTCAGGGCATGGTGAGCGACCGGGTGACCTCGCATCACATTGCGCTGGGTGAGCTGGTGCTGATGACGACGCCGGCCCATATCGTCGACCTGCTGATGTTCCTGCGTGACGATGAGGGTTGCCTGTTCAGCCAGTTGATCGATGTGACGGCGGTGGATTATCCGAATCGCATCGAGCGTTTCGAGGTGGTGTATAATCTGCTCAGCATGAAGAAGAACCGGCGTATCCGCATCAAGGTGCCGGTGGAAGAGGGGTTAGGCGTGCCCAGCGCATGCGAAGTGTACCCGGCGGCGAACTGGTTTGAGCGCGAAGTGTGGGACATGTATGGAATATTTTTCATGTATCACCCGGATCTGCGGCGCATCCTGACGGATTATGGTTTCGAGGGCCATCCGCAACGCAAGGATTTCCCGCTGACCGGGCATGTCGAGCTGCGCTACGACGAGGACCAGAAGCGCGTGGTATATGAGAAGGTGAAGCTGAATCAGGCGTATCGCAGCTTCGACTTCCTGAGCCCGTGGGAGGGCACGGATTACGTGCTGCCGGGTGATGAGAAGGCCAGCGCACCGACGCCGCCAGCGGCGCCAGCGTCCGCTACGCCGGAGAAAGCGAAGACGGCATGAGTGCGATGGAAAAAGAAAAAGAACAGTTTGCGTTCAGCATCGATACAGCGACGCCGGAGGATTTTGCGGCGGTGAAAGAAATCTTCCTGCATGTGGTGGCGGAAGGTGAAACGTACAGTTACGAAACGGCAGAACTTACGGATGGGTGGATCCGCCATTACTGGCTCGAGAATGTCATCACGACGCTGGTGGCGCGGTTACCGGATGGTGAGGTCGCAGGCGTCTGTGCGATCCGGGTGAATCGAACGGGCCGTGGTAACCATATCGCGAATGCATCCTATATCGTGCATCATAAGCACCGCGGCATCGGCATCGGCCACGCCCTCGGCCAGGAATCGCTGCGGGCCGCCGCCGCGCGTGGGTATAAGGCGATGCAATTCAATTACGTGGTGAGTACGAATGCCAAGGCGGTGGCACTGTGGCAATCGCTCGGTTTCGTGATCATCGGCACCATGCCACAGGGATACCGTCATAGTCGTCATGGGTTGGTGGATGTGTATATGATGCACCGGTTCCTCGATGGAGCGCATGTATGAGCATCATCAAACGCGCATGGAAAGGCGAGGCGAAGCTCTGGCACGTATTCTGGGGCGGGCTACTGCTGCAACAGATATTGACAGTGATCGCGGGTTTCATCTTCGGCCTGTGCGTCGGCTTCTATGCCAGCGGTGCGGGTTGGGACAAAGCGCAAAGCCGCCTGATCATCGATAATGCGCTGCATTCGGCGACCAGTTTCGTCCTTATCAGCACGTTCTACGTTTTGATGAGCATCTGCGTATGGCGTTGTTCGTGGAATGCCAGCCATAAGGCATGGGGCTATCTCGCGCGGGTCGCCATTATAATCATCACGTTGCTGATGATGGTAAATATCCCGCTTCGCCTGGGTAAAGAGAATGCGGCAACAGTGCAGGCTCAGGGTCAAGGGCATTTAAACGGTATTGCGCGACAGACGACGCCGGTTGCGCCAGCAGTATCGGCAGACGGCCATATTACGGTACTGACCGAGCCCTCGAACAGCGCGGCCGACTTCTTCAAGGTGAACATGGCATGTAACCAGCTATTCCAGCAGCGCGCCGTGGCCGAGAATATGACGTATGATGACTATCTAAAGATGCATACGCAGGAAATGACGGAGTGTAAAAATCACGGCTGGGCCACAGGAATCATACCATGAGTGATCAGGTCACCATCAAGAACATGACGTTGAATTTCGGCCCGCAGCACCCGGCCGCGCACGGGGTGATGCGACTCGTGCTCGAGATGGACGGCGAGACGGTCGAGCGCTCGGATGTGCATATCGGGTTACTGCACCGGGGAACGGAAAAGCTGATTGAGCATAAGACGTATTTGCAGGCGTTGCCGTATTTCGACCGACTGGATTATGTCTCACCGATGAACCAGGAGCACGCGTATTCGATGGCGGTGGAAAAACTACTCGGCATCGAGGTGCCGCGCCGGGCATCGTTCATCCGCGTACTGTTCAGTGAATTGACGCGCATCTCGAACCATATGCTGAATGTCGGCACCTGGGTGCTGGATGTGGGCGGCACGACACCGGCATTGTGGATGTTCGAGGAGCGAGAGCGGATTCACGGCTTTTATGAGCGGGCTTGCGGCGCGCGCTTCCACGCGGCGTATATCCGTCCGGGTGGCGTGCATCAGGATATTCCGGCAGGGATGGAGGCGGATATTCTCACCTTCTGCGATGGCTGCGACAAAATCCTCGATGACGTGGAATCGCTGGTGACGCAGAACCGCATCTGGAAACAGCGCACCGTGGATATCGGCGTGGTGAGCGCGGACGAGGCGCAGGCATGGGGCTTCACAGGGCCGATGCTACGTGGCTCGGGCATCGCGTGGGATTTGCGCCGCAACCAGCCGTATGAAGTTTATTCGGAACTGGATTTCGACATTGTTATCGGCAAGAACGGCGATTGTTATGACCGCTACATCCTGCGCATGGAAGAGATGCGCCAATCCTTGCGCATTGTGCGTCAGTGCATCGAGAAAATGCCGGCAGGCGAGGTGGTGACGGGCGACCCGAAGATCGCGCCGCCGCGTCGTGGGCTGATGAAGGAATCGATGGAGGCGCTGATCCATCATTTCAAGCTGTATACGGAAGGGTATAAGGTGCCCGAGGGCGAAACCTACACCGCAGTGGAGGCACCGAAGGGTGAATTCGGCGTGTTCCTCGTCGCGGACGGGACGAACCGCCCCTACCGATGCCATATGCGGGCGCCGGGTTTTGCGCATCTGCAAGGCCTCGATTTCATGTGCAAGGGCCATATGCTGGCGGATGTCTCGGCCATCATCGGGACGCTCGATATCGTGTTTGGGGAGATCGACCGATGAGACTGGCCGCGTCACTCATAGCAATTGCATCCTGCGCGGTGGCGACCTCGGCGCAAGCGGCGTATATGGCGAGCCGCCCGTGCAAGGGTCTCGACGATGTCAAAGGGCTATGGCTGAACGTCGACATCAAGGAAGAACCGAAAGGCGCGGTGACGGAGGCGTTCAAGGCCAAACCCTATGAATACATGATGTTCAATGGTGCTGGCAAATTCGCGTACCTGGCGCGCGCGACGCCAGCGGACCTGAGCGATGACGAAAAAATAGCGGCGTTCGCACAGGAAGTCGTCACACAGTCGGAAAAATCAGGCAAATATACCGATGTGGAAAAGAACGGCATCATCACCTTATCGCATGATGGCGTACCGTGGGCGCGGTTTAAATGCGTGATCGCGCAGCTCGATGCGATCGAGGACGGCGTCAAATATGGCGACATGGTGTGGTATACGCTGGATGGGATAACCCCCGACCTGCGACGAATCGAACGTAAAGTATCAAGGCCGGCAGCACCATGAAAGTAGCGATCCAGACATTCGAACAACCGCCCAACTTTGCGTATACCGCAGAGAACGAGGCGAAGATCCCGGGCATCATGGCGAAGTATCCGCAAGGGCGCGAGCAATCCGCGGTGATGCCGTTGTTGTGGATGGCGCAAAAGCAGAACGCGAACTGGTTGCCGCAAGCGGCAATCGAACTAGTGGCGAAATTATGCAACATGCCGGTCATGCGCGTGCATGAGGTGGCGAGCTTTTACACGATGTTCAACCTGGCGCCGATCGGCAAGCATTTCATCCAGTGCTGCACCACGACGCCGTGCTGGTTGGCGGGTTCGGACGCGGTTGTGAAGGCGTGCCGCGACACGCTTGAGATCGAAGTAGGCGAGACGACGCGCGATGGCATGTTCACGCTCCGTGAGGTCGAATGCCTCGGCGCGTGCGCGAACGCACCGATGGTGCAGATCGACAGCCATGACACGAGCGAATTGTTCTATGAGGACTTGACGTACGATTCAACCCGCGAGCTGCTGCTGGCGCTGAAACGCGGCGAGCAGCCCAAGGTGGGTTCGCAGACGGGGCGACGCTCGTCCGAGCCGCTGGGTGGAGGCATCACGCTGACGGAAGACCCGGCAAAGATATATACTTTTAAAGCGCCTGCTCCGGTCGCTGCACCGGCACCTGCTGCCGCGCCGAGCGCCGCACCACCAGCTACTGCTGCAAAACCTGCAGAATCAGCGCCGGTGAAGGCAGTAAAAGAAAAGGAAAATCCGGCAAAAGATACGAATGCTAATGCCGCGAGTGCCAAGGAAGAGAAAGCGGTAAAAGCGCAAAGTCCTAAGGCCGAAAAAAAACCTGCGAAAGAAAAGGCACCTAAGAAGTGAAGTTGATTCGCACATCGTCCGATACGCGTCATTCCAGCCAACGCTGGAATCCATTAGTGGTGTTACGATGGATTGGCTTCGTATTGCTTCTGGGATCGCCTCTTTTACGACATTCGAGGCCAGCGTTGGCTGGAATGACGCTGTTTATCGCCATGTGTCTTATGGTATCACCAGCGAATGCTGCGCCGGATGGTATGGTGGCGCCTACCGTTGCCGCATCTCCAGTAGTGGTTACCTCTTCAGTAGTGAAAAACGGTTTCTTCCTCGCGCCGGATTGCAAGCCAACGGCCGATCCGAAGGCCTACAACGAGTGTGTATGCGAGGCGAATATAAAGAAAGCGCAAGTATCGGGGCTTGCAGTGAGTGTCGATAGCGCAATCAACACCGAACTGGCGTTGCTACCGGAAAAACTAGCGGTGGAATCCTGCGAGGGAACCTCGACGAGCGCTCCGGCAACGGGCTTGAAATTCAACATGGCAAGCGCCGATTACAATGTGGCCTATCAGACGGACACGACGCTGACGGTTCTGATCACCTATTCGACCTACGGCGCGGGGGCGGATCACCCGCTCGATGGCACGGAAGGGTTCACGTTCGACCTTACGAGCGGTACGCTGGTCGACCCGATCGCGTATCTGCGGCCCGAACAGTTGAAAAAGGCGGACCAATTCATCAAGGAAGAGCTGAAAAAGAAATACCCGACCGCACTGACGGAGGATGCAAAAGCGCGCACCGACCCGTACCTCACGGAGAATGGGTGTGACACATGCACCATCTTTTACGGCAAGGATGGGTGGATCGTGCGCTTCCAGATCGAATCCATCGCGCAGTATATGACCGGCGAACCGGAAGTGGTATTACCTGCTTCCATCGTCGCCGCGCCTGAAACCCTGCTCACACAACCTAAGACCGGGATTCAATGATGCTTGCTGACAAGGACAGAATCTTCACGAACCTCTACGGCCTGCACGATGCGGGGCTAAAGGGTGCGCAGTCGCGCGGTGACTGGAGCACGACAAAGGATATCCTGGCGCTGGGGCGCGATACCATCATCAACGAAGTGAAGGCTTCCGGCCTGCGCGGGCGCGGCGGCGCGGGGTTCAGCACGGGAATGAAATGGAGTTTCATGCCGAAGGTCTCGGATGGACGTCCGGCGTATCTCGTGGTGAATGCGGATGAGTCGGAACCAGGGACATGCAAGGACCGTGAGATCATGCGCAACGACCCGCATAAGCTGGTCGAAGGTTGCTTGATCGGCGGGTTCGCAATCGGCGCGGTGGCGGCGTATATCTATATCCGCGGCGAGTTCGCGCATGAGTATCATTGCCTGCAGAAAGCGGTGGATGAAGCGTATGCGGCGGGCCTACTCGGCAAGAATGCGTGCAAATCAGGCTATGATTTCGAGGTCATCGTGCATCGCGGCGCGGGGGCTTATATCTGCGGCGAAGAAACGGCGTTGATTGAATCGCTCGAAGGCAAAAAAGGCCAGCCGCGCCTGAAGCCGCCTTTCCCGGCAGCGATGGGGGTATGGGGCTGCCCAACGACGGTGAATAATGTGGAATCGATCGCGGTGGTGCCGGAAATATTGCGGCGCGGGGCGAGCTGGTTCGCGGGCTTCGGCCGACCGAACAATACGGGGACGAAAGTATTCTCCATTTCGGGCCACGTGAACAAGCCGTGCAATGTGGAAGAATCGATGAGTATTCCGTTGCGCGAACTGATCGAGAAACATGCGGGCGGCGTGCGCGGCGGCTGGGATAATCTGCTGGCGGTGATTCCGGGCGGGTCGTCCTGCCCGCTGATACCGAAATCGGCCTGCGATACGGTGCTGATGGATTTCGACGCGTTGAAGGAAGTACGCTCGGGACTCGGTACGGCAGCGGTGATCGTCATGGATAAATCAACGGATGTGGTGAAGGCGATTGCGCGCCTAAGCAAGTTCTATATGCATGAAAGCTGCGGCCAGTGTACGCCGTGCCGCGAAGGAACCGGTTGGCTCTGGCGCATGATGGAACGCATGGTGGTGGGTAATGCGCAACGGGCGGATATCGACCATATGCTGGATGTCGCAAGCCGTATCGAAGGCCACACGATCTGTGCGTTGGGGGATGCGGCGGCATGGCCGGTGCAGGGGCTGGTGCGGCATTTCCGCCCGGAGATCGAACGGCGCATCGATGAATTTTCCCGGAGGGCGGCATGAACCAGCAACCTGCCGCGAAGAAGCCGAAAGCACCGCCGACCCAGAAAAAACCTGTACCGAAAAAGCCATCACCGGCGGCGGCACCGGGTGTGCTGATGTATATCGAAGGGCAGGATGGGCAGATTACGGTAAAAGCGGATCGGATCGTCATCACCCGCCGTGGGCTGTTCAATATCCTTATGTACGGGTTCTCGGCACAGCGCGAGGTATTGCTCAGCGCCATTTCGGAAGTGATCTTCAAGGAAGCCAACATGCTCTCGCAAGGGCACATCGAATTCATCGTAGCGGGGCGTCACCAGACCTTGCATAGTGGCAAGATCCACCATAATGCGGTGAAATTTACGGGCAAGAAGCAGGCGCAATTCGTCGCGCTTAAGGAAAAAGTCTTTGCGCTGATGAAACAAAACCAACAGAAGACACCATCCTAAAACCGATGAGCAGAAATCTTATTTACGAGGAGAACCTATGAGACAGATCGCATTGAAGATGGCCTTAGTCCTATCACTCGTGGCGTTGGGCGCATGCAGCGCATGGTGGGGCCGTTCGTTCGAGATGGTGGATTCGAGCCCGGATTACGTGAAATACAAGTTCTGGCTGGCCTCGGTGGATGAAGGTGGCATGAACAAGGAAGCGCGCGACTATTGTGCGGTGTACCAAAAGAATGCGGTGCTGGAGGATAGCCAGCCGGTAAGCGGCAATTCGAGCGCGGAACTGATCAATACCTACCAGTGTGTGCAACCGGTGATGTTCACGCCCGTAATGAACCCGATACCGATTTATTAGAGAGACGCTATGCCGACGTTAAAGATCGATGGTCAGGAGATAGAATTCACGCCGGGTGAGGCTGTCATCCAGGTGTGTGACCGCGCGGGCGTCGAGATTCCGCGCTTCTGCTACCATGACCGGTTGAAGATCGCCGGCAATTGCCGAATGTGCCTGGTCGAAGTGAAGCCCGGCCCGCCAAAACCGCAGGCGAGCTGCGCGCTGCCAGCGGCGGACAAGATGGAAGTGTTCACCAATACGCCGATGGTGAAAAAAGCGCGTGAAGGGGTGATGGAATTCCTGCTCATCAACCACCCGCTGGATTGCCCGATCTGCGACCAGGGTGGTGAGTGCGACCTGCAGGACGAGGCGATGGCGTATGGCGCAGGATTGAGCCGCTACCATGACCATAAGCGCGCGGTCGAAGGCAAATATATGGGCCCGCTGGTGAAGACAGAAATGACCCGCTGCATCCACTGCACGCGCTGTGTACGCTTCGTGGATGAAGTGGCCGGAGTGCCGGAAATCGGTGCGCTGGGCCGTGGTGAGCATATGGAAATCACCAGTTACCTCGAGAAATCGCTAAGCAGCGAGTTGTCGGCAAACATCATCGATTTGTGCCCGGTGGGGGCGCTGACCAGTAAGCCCTATGCGTTCAACGCACGGCCATGGGAGCTGACGAAAACCGAATCCATAGATATACTGGACGCGGTGGGGAGCAATATCCGCATCGATACGCGCGGCGAGGTGGTGCTGCGCGTGCTGCCACGCCTGCATGAGGACGTGAACGAGGAATGGCTAGGCGATAAATCGCGTTTTGCCTGCGATGGGTTGAAGGCACAGCGTTTGGATCGTCCGTATGTTCGCAAGAACGGTAACCTGGTGGCGGTAAGTTGGGAAGAAGCGATCGCGACGATCGCGGCACGAGTAGGCACGACGGCGTCCTCGCAGATGGCGGCGGTGGTGGGGAACATGGTGGATGTCGAATCCATCGTAGCACTGAAAGATATGATGATGGCGCTCGGCTCGCCGCATCTCGAATGCCGGCAGGATGGGGCGAAGATCGATGCGAGTGATCGCGCAAGCTATATCATGAATACGGGCATCGCGAACCTTGAACAGGCGGATGTGGCGCTGTTCATCGGCACCGATCCGCGCCATGAAGCGCCGCTGGTGAATACGCGGTTGCGCAAGGCGTATCTCAATAAGGGTATGAAAGCGTACAATGTCGGCGCGGCGTTCGATCTGACCTATCCGGTGACGCAGCTCGGCGATAATCCGCAGGTGCTGGACGATATTGCGTCGGGCAAACATCCGGTGGCGGAAGCGCTGAAGAATGCAAAGAATCCGGTCATCGTGCTTGGTGCTGGCGCGCTGGCGCGCAGTGATGGGGATGCGATACTCGCCGCGGCGAAACATATCGCCGCCACGTGCAACGTGGTGCGGGCGGACTGGAATGGCTTTAACATGCTGCATTATGCAGCAGCGCGGGTCGGCGCGTTAGATGTGGGTTTTGTGCCGCAGGCCAAGGGTGCGGATATGGCGGGCATCATCTATGCGATCGGTAAGAAGGACATCGGGCTGGTATATTTGCTGGGGGTCGATGAAGTCGACATGAAGTATTTCGGTGATGCATTCGTTATCTATCAGGGCCATCATGGCGATATCGGCGCACACCGGGCGGATGTCGTGCTGCCGGGTGCGGCCTACACAGAAAAAAATGCGCTGTATGTGAATACGGAAGGCCGAGTGCAGGAGGCTAAACGCGCGGTGTTCCCGCCGGGACAGGCGCAGGAAGACTGGAAGATCATTACGCAAGTGGCGCAGGCGGTGGGTAAACCGCTGAGCTATACATCGCACCAAACATTGCGGACACGAATTGTGCAGGAATTCCCAATCTTCGCGAAATTGGATGTGCGCAATGTGGCCACATGGCAGGCGCAAAAAGCGACGAAGGCGGAAATCAAGGCGGAGAGGTTTGACTATCCGATCCATAATTTCTACATGTCGGACCCGATCAGCCGCACGAGTAAAACCATGGCGCAATGCACGGAAGCGCGTCGCCAGAACAAAGAAAAACAGGCCGCATGAATGCAGTAGTGAACAGTCCGTTCTGGCAGAGTTCGATTTGGGTCGATGCGCTGTTGCCGACGCTGATGGTGGTCGGCCGCATCCTCATCGTAACGGTGCCGATGATGATCGCGATGGCGATGCTGACCTACATGGAACGCAAGGTGATGGCAGCGATGCAGCTGCGCCGCGGCCCGAACGTGGTCGGCCCGTTTGGCTTGCTCCAGCCCTTTGCGGATGGGCTGAAGCTGTTCATGAAAGAGACTATCATCCCCACCAAATCGAACAAGGTGATGTTCCTGCTGGCGCCAATGATCACCTTTGCGTTGGCGCTGCTGGGTTGGGCGGTCATCCCGTTCTCACCGGAATTCGTCATCGCGAACCTGAATGTCGGCGTACTGTACCTGTTCGCAGTAAGCTCGCTCGGGGTTTACGGCATCATCATTTCCGGTTGGGCGAGTAATTCGAAATATGCGTTCCTCGGCGCCATCCGCTCCAGCGCACAGATGGTGAGCTATGAGGTGAGCATCGGCCTCGTCATCATTACGGTATTGCTTTACACGGGTTCACTGAACCTGGGTACTATCGTGCAATCGCAGGCGGGCGGCCTCTCGCATTGGTATGCGTTCAATATTCTTTCCGGCCAGTTCCCGTTGCTGCCGATGTTCGTAGTGTTTTTCATCTCGGGCCTCGCCGAAACCAACCGCTTGCCGTTCGATCTGCCGGAAGCGGAAGGCGAACTGGTCGCGGGCTATAACGTGGAATATTCCTCGATGAGCTTCGCGCTGTTCTTCCTCGGCGAGTACATTAACATGATTCTAATGTCGGCGATGACGACGACGCTGTTCCTCGGTGGCTGGCAGTCGCCCTTTGCGGATGACAGTATTTTGGGTTTCGTGCCACATGGCATCTGGTTCATGGCGAAGATATTCCTTTGCCTGTTCGTGTTCATCTGGGCGCGCGCGACCTTCCCGCGTTACCGGTATGACCAACTGATGCGTCTTGGCTGGAAGATCTTCCTGCCACTTTCGCTGCTGTGGGTGGTGCTCACCTCCGGCTATCTCGTTTACACCCACCATTTACCGAACTAAGGCCTGACCATGGCATCCTTGAAACATCATGCGCGTTCGTTCCTGCTGGCAGAATTACTTGCCGGCCTTGGGATGACGCTGAAGTATTTCTTCTTCCGCCGTTCGGTGACGATTAATTATCCGTATGAAAAGGGCCCGCTCAGCCCACGTTTCCGTGGCGAACATGCGTTGCGCCGCTATGCGAACGGCGAGGAACGCTGCATTGCGTGTAAATTATGCGAGGCAATCTGCCCGGCGCAGGCCATCACCATCGAGGCCGAAACGCGCGATGACGGTTCACGCCGCACCACACGCTACGATATCGACATGACGAAATGCATCTATTGCGGCTTCTGCCAGGAGGCATGCCCGGTCGATGCCATCGTCGAGGGACCGAACTTCGAATACGCGACGGAAACCCGCGAGGAACTGTTCTACGACAAAACCAAACTGCTTGAGAACGGGGATCGTTGGGAACCCGCGCTCGCAGCTAACCTCAAAGCGGATGCACCCTACCGATGATCGCTGATGTAACTTCGATTCTGTTCTATGCATTCGCGACCATCCTGATGGTGGCGGCGCTGGCGGTGATTACGGCAAAAAACCCGATTCATTCGGTGTTCTTCCTCATTGTTGCGTTCTTCAATGCGGCGGGGCTGTTCGTGCTGCTTGGCGCGGAGTATGTGGCGATGACGCTGGTCATTGTCTATGTCGGTGCGGTGATGGTGCTGTTCCTGTTCGTGGTGATGATGCTCAATATCAATTTCGAGAAGGTGCGGGCAGGTTTCATTTCCTACCTGCCGCTGGGTGTCGGCGTTGCGGCGTTATTGTTCGCGGAGCTGGCGGCATTGCTTTATAACTCGATTCTCACACCGGCGGACCTTGCGCCAGTGCGCAGTCCGATTCCGGACGCGATGCAGATCACGAATGCGCAGGCTGTAGGTCGTGTACTCTACACGGATTACCTGATCTGCTTCCAGCTGGCAGGTGTGATCTTGCTGGTGGCGATGATCGGCGCGATCGTGCTGACGCACCGCCAGCGGGTGGGCGTGAAGCGCCAGAGTGTGCAGAAGCAAATGCAGCGGACGCGTGAGCAGGCAGTCGGTCTTGTCAATGTGAAGCCTGGGGAAGGTATCTGATGGAACACGCGCTTTACGGTTCCATCACCATCGGCGATTATGTGATGCTTGCGTCGCTGTTGTTTGTTACCGGCATCGCGGGAATATTTTTAAACCGCAAGAATATCATTACGCTGCTGATGAGCATCGAACTGATGCTGCTGGCGGTGAACATCAATTTCGTCGCATTCTCAGTGAAGCTCGGCGATATGGGCGGACAGATATTCACCATCTTCATCCTGACGGTAGCGGCGGCGGAGGCGGCGATCGGCCTCGCGATCCTTGTTGTGTATTTCCGTAATCGCGGCTCGATCGAGGTCGAAGATATTTCATCCCTGAAAGGTTAGCATGCTATCGCTTAACGAACTGATTGTCGCGACCATCTTCCTGCCGCTCTTCGGGGCGCTGGTGAGCGGCCTGTTCGTTCGCACCATCAGCGACAAGCGCGCGCAACTAGTGACGTGCATTCCGATGGTACTGGCGGCGGTGTTCGCGCTGGTGATTTTTCTTAATGTCACGGGTCATCAGGTCATCCGTACCGTGCCGGTGCTGCCATTCATCGTTTCGGGCGATTTCGTAACGCATTGGGCGCTCAAGGTGGATGTGCTGACGGCAATCATGCTGGTGCTGGTAACGTGGGTCGCGGCCATCGTACATATCTATTCGGTCGGTTACATGAGCCATGACGAGCACAAGCCACGCTTCATGAGCTATTTGTCGCTGTTCACGTTCAGCATGCTGATGCTGGTGACGAGCGATAACTTCATTCAGCTGTTCTTCGGCTGGGAGGGGGTGGGTTTGTGCTCCTATCTACTGATCGGCTTCTGGTTCAAGAAGCCAACGGCATGTGCGGCGGCGATGAAGGCGTTCATCGTCAACCGCGTTGGTGACTTTGGTTTCGCGCTCGGCATCGCGGCGGTGTTCCTGACCTTCGGTTCAGTCGATTTCGCGACGGTGTTCAAGGCGGCGGCGGAATTTCATCACAGCACGCCGGATGCGACCTGGCATATGTTCGGCATGAGCGTGCCGGTGATGGATACGATCTGTTTGTTGCTGTTCATGGGGGCGATGGGTAAGTCAGCCCAGTTCTTGCTCCACACATGGCTACCGGATGCGATGGAAGGCCCGACGCCGGTCTCCGCGCTCATCCATGCGGCGACGATGGTGACGGCGGGCGTGTTCATGCTGGCGCGGTGTTCGCCACTGTTCGAGCTGGCACCGATGGCGCTGATGGTCGTGACCCTCGTCGGCGCCATCACGGCATTCTTCGCGGCGACGATCGGGCTGGTGCAAACCGATATCAAGCGCGTGATTGCCTATTCAACCTGTTCGCAACTGGGTTATATGTTCTTCGCGTGCGGTGTTTCGGCGTACAATGCGGCGGTGTTCCATCTGTTCACGCACGGCTTTTTCAAAGCACTGTTGTTCCTTGGCGCAGGCTCGGTCATCCATGCGGTGAGCGGAGAGCAGGATATGCGCAAAATGGGCGGGCTGTGGCGCAAGATTCCGTATACGTATGCGTGTATGTGGATCGGCAGCCTTGCGTTGGCCGGAATTCCGCTCTTCGCCGGGTTCTATTCGAAAGATGGAATTCTTGAAGCGGCGTTCCGGGCAGGCACGGCGCAGGGATATATCGCATATACGCTGGGTATCTGCGCCGCGTTCATGACGGCCTTCTACAGTTGGCGCCTTATCTTCATGACATTCCACGGCAAGCCGCGTGCGGATATCCACGTGATGGAGCATGTGCACGAGTCGCCGCGCATCATGCTATTGCCGTTAGTGCCGCTGGTGCTGGGCGCGATGTTCGCGGGGATGATCGGGTATTATGTATGGGGCATTCTCGACCCAAGCTTACATTTCTGGAATGGGGCGATCACGATTTTGGCCGAGCATCAGCCGTCGGCGGCTGACGAAATGCCGCTGCTGTTCGAGCATCTGCCGCTGATCGCGGGCATCTCGGGTATCGTGCTGGCATTGTTGTTCTACATCCGCCGCCCGGAAATGCCGACGCTGGTGAAGATGCGGTTCCAAGGGCTTTACAAATTCCTGCTCAACAAATGGTATTTCGACGAGTTATATAATTTCCTGTTCGTGCGTAATGCGCTACGCCTTGGTAACTGGCTGTGGAAATTCTTCGATACGCTTATCATCGACGGGCTCGGGCCGAATGGCGCAGCGTTCATCAGCCGCTCGGTGGCGCGTGAAAGTGCACGGCTGCAGACCGGATATCTGTATCATTATGCCTTCGCCATGCTGATCGGGCTGCTCGTGCTTATCAGTTGGCTGGCCTACACGGTAGTTCGCTAATGGATCATATTCTCACCGCCCTCATCGTCCTGCCGCTCATTGCCGCGGTTGTGACGTATTTCAGCAGCCGCAATGAGGCGACGGGGGCGCAGACGGCGCGCTGGGTGGCGTTAATCTCGACGCTGACGATCTTCGTGCTCTCGGCGACGATGCTGATCGATTTCGACCCGGCGGCAAAAGGTTTCCAGTTCGTGGAAAAAGCGCCGTGGTTCGAGGGCTACAATATCGATTATCATCTCGGCATCGATGGCATTTCGCTGTGGCTGATTCTACTGACGACGTTCCTGATGCCGATCTGTGTGGCGTGTAGCTGGAAGAGTATCGACAAACGCGTCGGCGAATTCATGACGATGTTCCTTATCCTCGAATCGCTGGTCATCGGCACCTTCGCGTCGTTAGATCTGCTGCTGTTTTATTTATTCTTCGAGGCGGTATTGATTCCGATGTACCTTATCATCGGTATCTGGGGCGGCCAGAACCGGATTTATGCGGCGTATAAATTCTTTCTCTACACGCTGGCGGGTTCGGTGCTATTCCTGCTGGCGGTGCTCTATCTCTACTTCACCTTCGGCACGACAGACATCCCGACCCTTATCGCACAGGCACCGAGCATGGGCCTTGCCGCGCAGAAATGGTTATGGCTGGCGTTGTTCGCGAGTTTCGCGGTCAAGGTACCGATGTGGCCGTTCCATACCTGGCTACCGGATGCGCACGTGCAGGCGCCGACGGCGGGTTCAGTGATCCTGGCAGGAATTCTGCTGAAGCTCGGTGCTTATGGCTTCCTGCGCTTCTCGCTGCCGATGCTGCCGGAAGCGTCGCATTATTACGCGAACTTCGTGTTCGTGCTCAGCATCATCGCGGTGGTGTATACCTCGCTCGTTGCGCTGGTGCAGGAGGATATGAAAAAGCTCATTGCTTATTCGTCCGTGGCCCATATGGGTTTCGTGACGCTTGGGATCTTCAGCTTTACGCAACAGGGTATCGATGGCGCGATGTTCCAGATGATCTCGCACGGGGTGGTTTCGGGCGCGTTGTTCCTGTGTGTCGGCGTGATGTACGACCAGATGCATACGCGTGAGATCAAGCAATATGGCGGCGTGGTGAATGTGATGCCGTATTTTGCGGCGTTTTTCATGGTGTTCACGATGGCCTCGGCAGGCTTGCCAGCAACGTCGGGTTTCGTGGGTGAGATACTGGTCCTCGTCGGTAGCTATCAAGCGGCGCCATGGGCGACGGCATGGGCCGCGACGGGACTGATCCTTGGGGCGGCATACATGCTATGGCTCTATCGTCGTGTGGTATTCGGCGAGGTGACTAATCCGCAGGTGGCGGAACTGAAGGATGCGAACACGACGCAGTGGCTTTATTTCGTACCGCTGGTCGTTGGGGTGCTGTGGCTCGGGATTTATCCGAATGCGCTCATGAACACTATTTCACCGGCGACGAAGCTGGTGCTGCAACAGGTGGCAAAACCTGTAGCGGCGGCGGAGCCAGTGGTCACCAAAGATGTGGAACTGTCGCCTGCCGTGCCAAAAGCGAAACCGGTGGAAATATCGAAACCGACGCCAAAGCCCTCAATAAAACACAAGAAGCTGATCTACGTGCCGCCCGAGCCGGCGCCAAACGAGGACAATTAGTATGGACAGCAATTTCGATCTCGCGGAATTCGCGCTCATCACTCCGGAACTCATCGTGCTCGGCAGTGCGCTGATATTGCTGTTGCTCGGCGCATTCCGCGGTGCGCGGGCGACGGGCGGTATTACACTGCTGGCGATGGGCGTCATGCTGGTGGCGGCGTATTATGCATGGCCGGTGAAGGATTTGGCAGAGGCGACGGCATTCAACGACATGATCGCGGTGGATAATTTCACACAGTTCGTGAAAGTGATGGTGCTGATCTCCTCGACACTGGTACTCGGCATGAGCTTCGATTGGCTGGCCATCGGTCCGCATAAGAAGTTCGAGTATCCGGTGCTGGTGCTGCTGTCGACAGCGGGGCTGATGGTGCTGGTCTCGGCGAACGATCTGCTGACGCTCTATCTCGGCCTCGAATTGTCATCGCTGTCTTTGTATGTGCTGGCGACGTTCGACCGCGATAATGCGGTGAGTTCCGAGGCGGGCATCAAGTATTTCGTGCTCGGGGCGCTGGCATCGGGCATGCTGCTGTTCGGTGCGAGCCTCGTATATGGCTATACCGGTACCACGAATTTCGACGCGATGACGAATCTGTTCGCGATAACGGATGATGCGCAGGCATCGGTCGCGTACGGCGCAATCGTCGGTATGGTGATGCTTATCGTGGCATTGTGCTTCAAGATTTCCGCGGTGCCGTTCCATATGTGGACGCCGGATGTCTATCAGGGTGCGCCGACGCCGGTAACGATGCTGTTTGCCACCGCGCCGAAGATCGCGGCGATGGCGATTTTCATTCGTTTGTTGATGGATCCATTCGCGAATTTGCTGCCGGATTGGCAAAGCATCCTCGCGATCATTTCGGTCGGCTCGATGGCGATCGGTGCCTTCGGCGCAATGACGCAGACCAATATCAAGCGCCTGCTGGCATACAGTTCTATCGGTCATATCGGTTACATGCTGGTGGGCTTGGCGGCCGGGACGCCGGAAGGTATCAAGGGCATCCTCATTTATTTCGCCTTGTATCTGTTCATGAGCGTCGGCACGTTCGGCTTCGTGCTGTTCATGCGACGGGCGGGCGAGCAGGTGGAAGAGATTTCGGATCTTGCGGGCTTAAGCAAAACTTCACCGCGCGGGGCGCTGTTCATGCTGCTGATGATGTTCTCGATGGCGGGAATTCCGCCGTTCGCGGGCTTTTACGGGAAGTTCTTCGTGTTCCTGAGTGCGATTCAATCGGGGTTGTATAGCCTTGCGGTTGTCGGCGTGTTGACATCCGTCATCGGCGCGTTCTATTATCTCAAGATCGTCAAGGTAATGTATTTCGATGAGCCGAAGCTCGGCCTCGAGCGCGATGTGCCGCTTTTCTCACAAGCCGTGCTGCTTATCTGCGCGCTTGTGACGGCGCTTTTCTTCCTCTATCCTGCGGGCTTGCTGGATGTTGCCAAGCAGGCTGCAGGTGTATTCAGCTGAATTCATTCTGCGAGTGAGTGCGTTGTCTTATCCAGCTAAAAAAATCCATGTGGCGTTGCCACGCTGTATTTAGGCGTCTAAACCCGACATTTGCCTCGCATAAATAAATTCGAAGGATTTATGAAGCACGCCGAAAAAAGCCTTTTAGACGATTACCACCTGCTTTCGTATGACATGCTCGATAGCACGAACAGCGAAGCGAAACGGCTTGCGGGCGGCGGTGCATCGCATGGAGCGGTCATCTGGGCGAAGCGGCAGACTGCGGGTCGTGGTCGCATGGGGCGCGAATGGGTGTCGGCGGAAGGCAATCTGTATGTCACCATACTGCTGAACCCGAGCCAGAAACTGGCGGAATGCCCGCAGCTTTCGTTTGTTGCCTCGCTTGCAGTGGCCGAAACGCTTGAGGCCATTGTACCGGACGCGTCACACATCCAGTGCAAATGGCCGAATGATGTATTGGCACACGGTAAGAAGATTGCAGGAATTTTGCTTGAATCGTTCGTCACCAAGGAACTGGTGACGAGCCGCCAATGGATTTCCATCGGGGTCGGCATCAATGTCGATAATTTTCCGGAGCATGTCATGTTTCCGGCGACGTGCCTGCGCGATGAAGGAGTGGAGCTGATCAGTGCGAAGATCGTCCTGTCGCGTTTCATCCATAATTTCGTGAAATGCTACGATGAGTGGGCGGCGAAAGGTTTTGCGCCCATCGAGCAAGCATGGAAGGAACGCGCCTACCAACTCGGTAAAACTGTCGAAGTGCTGGTCGGCGAAGAGCAAGTGAGCGGCATTTTCGAAGGCATCGACGCCAGCGGGCAGATGCTGTTGCGCGACAAGAAAAAGAATGTCACCGCCATTAGTGCAGGCGATGTGTTCAGTAAAGAAATGGCGTAGGCCATGTTGCTCGCGATCGATATCGGTAACACCAACCTTGTTTTTGCGCTGTTTGAGGGTGCGGTGGTCAAAGCGCAATGGCGCATTCGCACCGATGCGCATCGCAGTAGCGATGAATATGCCGTGTGGTTGCTAACATTAATGGCGCATATCGGGCTGGCCGAGAAAGACATTCAATCCGTCATCATGAGTTCTGTCGTACCGGATGCGAATTTCGGCGTGAAATGTTTCGTCCGCACGTACCTGAAGCTGGAACCGAAACTGATCGCTAGCGGCGAGATCGATCTCGGGATGCCGATCTTGCTTGATAATCCGCGGGAGCTGGGCGCCGACCGGCTGATCAATGCCTATGCGGCATGGAGTGAATACGAACAAGCGCTGATCGTGATCGATTTCGGCACAGCAACCACTTTCGATGTGGTGTCACGCAAGGGTGAATATCTCGGCGGGGTGATCGCGCCGGGGATCAATCTATCGCTGGAAGCGCTGCAGCGTACGGCGGCGAAGCTGCATGGAATTTCTATCGTGCACCCAGAAATGGTCATCGGCCGGACGACGACGACGGCGATGCAATCGGGTATTTTTTATGGTTATGCGGGGCTGATCGAGGGTATTGTCAGCCGCATCAAGGCGGAGCGCGGCGAAGCGATGACGGTGATCGCGACGGGTGGGCTTGCGCCACTGTATGGTGAGGCGACAAAAGTGATCGATACGGTCGATACGGATTTGACGATTCGTGGATTGCGATTGATCCATGAAAGAAATGCTTAGGATGGATGCTGAAACCAGTTCAGCATGACGGAGTTTGTGGTACGAACAACGTTACGCGGCACGCTGGGTTCGTTTCAGGGTCCATTAAAAAAATATAAAAGCGAGAAAAAATGGCATTCAACTTTAACCAATATAACGATGACGTGCTGTTCGTGCCGCTCGGCGGGGCTAATGAGATCGGGATGAACCTGAATCTGTATCGCTATAAGGGTAAGTGGCTCATTATCGATCTGGGAATCGGTTTCGCAGGACATCACCTGCCGGGCATCGATATTGTAGTGCCGAATATCGATGCATTGACGCCGTATAAGAACGATATCGTGGGGCTAGTGTTGACGCATGCGCATGAGGATCATCTCGGCGCGGTGGCGTATCTGTGGCCGGAGCTGGGTTGCCCGATCTATGCGACGCCATTCACGGCCGCAGTGCTGAAGAACAAGCTGGGTGAAGAGGGCCTGCAGGGCAAAGTGAAGGTGCATACGGTGAAGGCGGGCGAGCAATATCAACTCGGGCCTTTCGGCTTCGAGATGGTGCCGGTGACGCATTCGATCCCCGAGATGCACGCGGTAGCACTGCGCACGGATAAGGGCATCATCATGCATACGGGCGACTGGAAGCTCGATGATTCGCCACAGGTGGGTGTGGCGACGGATGAGGCAACGCTCAGCAAATACGGCGATGAGGGTGTGCTGGCCATCGTATGCGATTCGACGAATGTATTCGTGGAAGGGGAGTCGGGCTCTGAAGCAGATGTACGCGTGGCGCTGACGGATATCATCAAGCAATGCGAGGAGCGGGTGGTGGTGACGACGTTCTCGAGCAACATCGCGCGGCTGGAGACGATCATTCATGCGGCGCGGGATGCGGGACGCAGCGTTGCGGTCGCGGGTAAATCCATCTGGCGAATGCTACACGCGGCGCAGGATGCCGGATATTTGAAGGATGTGCCAGCGTTCCTGACCGATACTCAGGGTATGGAAATTCCGCGTGACAGGGTGCTGTTCATTTGCACGGGGTGCCAAGGAGAATCACGCGCGGCCCTGAGTAAGATCGCGCGCGGGGAACATCCGGCAATCCGCTTGAGCCCCGGCGATACGGTGATCTTCTCCTCACGGACGATTCCGGGGAATGAGGCCAATATCGGCTACATGGCGAATAAGTTGGTGAGCATGGGGGCGGAGGTGATGAATGATCGTACCGGGTTCATCCATGTATCGGGCCATCCATGCCGTGGAGAGTTGCAGCGCATGTATGAATGGGTGCGGCCGAAGATCTCGGTGCCGGTGCATGGTGAAGCGCGACATATTCATGAGCATGCGCTGTTTGCAAAAAGCCTCGGCGTGCCGACGGCCATCGAACCGACGAACGGCGTAGTTGTGAACCTGACGGCAGAGCATCCGGGTATCGTCGGCATGGTGGAATGGGGCTATCTTGCGCTGGATGGCACATCGTTCATCGATAGTAATTCCGGCGTCATCCGCACGCGACGGAAGATTCGCGATGATGGATTCGTTATCGTCTCCGTGGTGATGGATAAAAAGGGCCAGCTTGCCGCACCGCCGATGATTTCGGCGCCGGGATGCCTCGATAGCATTGAAGACAAGGACCTGATTGCCGTAATGCGTGAAGAAGTGAGCGAAGTGGTACGCAAGGCAGGGCGTGGGGGCAGCAAAGGCCGCCAGCTCGATGAATCCATCCGCGGCGTCATTCGCAAAATCGTGCGCGAAGAGCTTGGCAAGAAGCCGGTGCTCGACGTGCATATTCATAGCATGTAACGCAATGGCCAAACGTCCACGTATAGCGTATGAAAAGCCCCTGTCTCCTCCGCCGGGACCGGAACATTTCGGCCTGCATGGCCCGAGTCCGTGGTTGTATATTCGTCGCAAGTACCGCGCGGTAGAGTTGTTCGTGGTACTGCTTGGGACGCGTAACCGGTTGCTAACGGCGATGTTGCTGTTCGTCGCGGGCGGACTGATGACGTTGGGCTTTGCACCGTATCATCAATGGGGCTTTATTTTCTTCAGTCTGCCGGTATTTTATATCCAGCTCGCGACCAGTCGCAGTCTCGGACAGGCATGCTGGCGCGGATTCTATTTTGGTTATGGCTATTGCATGGCAGGCACCTGGTGGATCAGCAATTCGCTGCTGGTCGATTCGGATAAATTCGGGTGGATGGTACCGATCGAAGTGCTGGGCCTGAGCGCTGTGATGGCGTTATGGTTCACGCTGTTCGGTGCATTGTGCTGGTGTCTGCGCAGCAAGATGAGCAACACGCTGTTCGTGTTCCTGTGGGTGCTAATCGAATATGCGCGTTCGTACGGCATGTTCGGTTTCCCGTGGAACCTGGTTGGTTATATGAGCCTGGCGTCGTTGCCGATTGCGCAAATGGCGAGCGTCGTCGGCGTGTATGGGTTGAGTTATTTTGTCGTGCTTATCGGGCTGCTGCCCGCCTATTGGCTGGGCAGTGCGCCGGGCCAGCGGAAATTCGGCATGACGATCGTGGCGATTTTGTTCGTGGCATCCTGCATCGTTTATGGAAACCACCGGCTGGAAACGCCGGTTGACATGACGACCATCATGCTGAGACTGGTGCAGCCGAATATTCCGCAGAGTATCAAAGGCTCACGCGAGGGTACGGAACTTGCCGTCAAGACGCTTGGAGAGTTGACGATTGCGAGTCCTGCCGGCGGTAAGCAACCGGATGTAACGATCTGGCCCGAGACGGCGTATCCGTTCACGATCCGTGGCGGTGCGGAATCGCTCCCGCCGGTGAAATTGTTGCTTACTGGCGCGGTACGGGCGGCAGGGTTCGGCAAGAACACCAAAATATGGAATAGCCTGGTGGCGATGAACGGTGCAGGGCATGTGCTCGCGACCTATGACAAGCACCAGCTCGTGCCGTTCGGTGAATTCGTGCCGTTACGCAACGTGCTGCCACTGGAGAAAGTAACGCCGGGCGATATCGATTTCTCGCGCGGGACAGGACCGGCGACGATCACACTGGCGGGCTTGCCGCCATTCAGCCCGCTAGTTTGCTATGAGGGTATTTTCCCTTGGCAAACCATTGATCGCGCGCACCGGCCAGAGTGGCTGCTCAATGTAACAAATGACGGATGGTACGGCGATTCGCCGGGGCCATACCAGCATTTCGAGATGGTGCGGATGCGGGCCATCGAGCAGGGGTTGCCTTTGCTGCGCGTAGCGAATAGTGGGATATCAGCGCTTATCGATCCTTACGGGCGCATTGTGGCTAATCTTCCACTCAACCAAAGCGGGATGATTGACGTGCATTTGCCCAAACCATTGGCTCCAACGATCTTTGAAAACTACCTTAATTAATAATTGGTTCATTCCTAAGGTGCATAAGTGTCGCAGGCCCTCGTGAACTGGCGACCAAATATAAACAAAAGCTTAATTTTCTTGCTTAAGCTGCATTAGGCGTGCTAACGGAGACAAATTGTAACTTCTTGGTTGCAATCATCGATTTCGAACTCGCGCCTGAAAGTAGTGTATGAGCACTCCGCATCCTGTTGACGTTCATGTGGGTCGTCGCCTGCGCTTGAAGCGTACGTTTCTCGGCCTTAGCCAGGAAGCCGTCGGTAAACAAATCGGCGTGACGTTCCAGCAGATCCAGAAATACGAGCGGGGTATCAACCGTATGGGAGCAAGCCGCCTGTACGATTTCGCCAAAGCGCTTGGAATACAGGTCGCTTATTTTTTCGAGGGTTTCGGCGATTATACGATGGAAGATGGTTCAGTGGGCACAGCAGCCGAGCCGGGCGCGGCTGCGTTCGAGCATGAGAACGTGAATAATCGCGAGACGCTCGAAGTAATGCGCGCCTATTATCGCATCAAGAATCCCGCGGTGCGGAAGCGCATTATTGAGCTAATCAAGGCGATGGCGGCGGATGAAAAGTAACCCACGTGGTGAAATGGCGCGCTGTGTTGTCATCGATTGCGCTCAGTCGTTCATGTAGCGCGGCTAAACACCCCCCTTGCGCTGATGACATCTAGCATCGCATCCGTTTTGACCGCATTACTTTTAAGTGCTGGGCGCGAAGATAAGAAGTCTTGGATATCTCTCCGATTTTGCACTGTGTATCGCAATCGATGGTTTAAGGGTAAGAAGTTGTATCATCCTTCTCTTCACTTGACCTTTCCACGAATACGTATAAGCCAGCTACAGGTGGGCATTTGATTGCTTGGCGGCCACCTCATCGGGGGGAACCTGAAGTCACCGGTCTAAGCGGAAACAGATGGCTGCCACGCGTCGTTCCTACATGTTACGTCATTTTTTTCAGGAGTGATCCCGTGAGCTTTACCAAACGTCCATCCTATATCTTCACCAGCGAATCCGTTTCGGAAGGTCACCCCGACAAGATCTGTGACCAGATCTCGGACGCGATCGTCGATGCCTGCCTTGCCGAGAACCCGGAAGCACGCTGCGGCATCGAGACGATGACCTGCACCAACCAAGTGGTCGTCGCCGGCGAATTCCGCGATGCGGACAGCGTGACCGCGGCAAAAATGGAGGATATCGCCCGGCAGGTAGTAAAGGACATCGGCTATCAGCAGCGCGGCTTCAGCTGGAATACGCTGAAATTCGACTCGTATGTGCACCAGCAATCGGCCGATATCGCGCGCGGCGTCGATTCGGCGGCGAACAAGGATGAAGGTGCGGGCGACCAAGGCCTGATGTTTGGTTTCGCTTGTACGGAAACGCCGGACCTGATGCCGGCGACATTGTATTATTCGCATCGGATACTGCATGCGCTGTCGCAAGGGCGCCGCTCGGGCAAATTCGAGGGGCTCGAGCCGGATGCAAAAAGCCAGGTAAGCCTGGAATACAAGGACGGCAAGCCCGTGCGCGCCACGTCCGTAGTGGTCTCGACCCAGCACAAAGCCGGGATGGAGCAGAGCGCGATCCGCGAACTGGTGCGCGGCGTGGTGACGGACATCCTGCCAGCAGGCTGGATGCCAGAAGAAAATCAGTTCTTCGTGAATCCAACGGGCCAGTTCATCATCGGCGGGCCGGATGGCGATTCGGGCCTGACGGGTCGGAAGATCATCGTCGACACCTACGGCGGTGCAGCACCCCATGGCGGCGGCGCGTTCTCGGGCAAGGACCCGACGAAAGTGGATCGTTCGGCAGCCTATGCGGCACGTTATCTGGCAAAAAACGTGGTGGCGGCAGGGATTGCGGATCGCTGCACCATCCAGATTTCATATGCGATCGGCGTGTCGCGCCCGACTTCGTTCTACGTGAATACGCATGCATCGACCAAGGTGGATCCGGTGAAGCTCGAAAAAGTGCTGCAGGAGATGGTGAATCTCTCGCCGCGTGGTATCCGTACGCACTTAAAGCTCAACCGGGCAATTTACCAGCCGACGGCATCGTACGGCCATTTCGGCCGAAAGCCGGGCGACGATGGCAGCTTCAGCTGGGAGAAGACGGATTTGGTGGATGCATTGCGCAGCGAGTTCGGTGTCTCGGCGGCGGCGTAGTTCTTATCGAAAATTGATGGTGGCGGGCGTATCACGCGTTCGTTAGCAACTCACCCAAAGGAGACTACCATGACCAAGGCCATTCCTGAAGGATTCAGCACCATTACGCCGACGCTGGTGTGCAGCGATGCAGCGGCAGCAATCGAACTTTACAAAAAAGCGCTTGGTGCATCGGAAGATTACTGCATGAAAATGCCGGATGGCAAAATCATGCATGCGTGCCTTACCGTCGGCAATTCGAAACTGTTCCTGAGCGATGAAATGCCGGGCTGCAGTGGTGTGAATACGGATTCACGGTTCTTTCTGTATGTCGAGGATTGCGATGCTGCGTTCACGAAAGCGACTGGTGCAGGCTGCGAAAAAATGATGGAGCCGGAGGATATGTTCTGGGGCGACCGTTGTGGTGCGGTGAAGGACAGTTTCGGCAACATGTGGACAATAGCGACGCACAAAAAAGATCTATCCGAGGCTGAGATGAAAAAGGGGCAACAGGAATTTATCGATAAAATGAAAAACGGCGGCGGCAAGAAAGCGGCGTAATTCTCGCGTTGCGCATTCTGTCAGCAAATTTTCATTGCCTTGCGGATGTGAAGCTTTAGAAGCGGCGAATGCAAAATCGCGCTTATTTATCATCATTTGGTCGTAACCGCGGACGTTCGTTGCGGCCTTACCAGCAGCAATTGGTGGATGAACTATTGCCAATGCTGACGCCCAATGCAGCTACGCCGAAGGAAGGCTATACGAAACTCGCGCTCGAAATCGGCTTCGGCGGCGGCGAACATCTGCTCGCGCAGGCGATGCATCATGCGGATACACTGTTCATCGGCTGCGAACCGTTCATTAATGGCGTGGCGAAATGTCTCGCTGGCATCGATCAGCAGAAGTTGAAGAATATCCGCCTGTTCACACGTGATGCGCGAGAGTTGATCGAGCAGATGCCGGTGGAGTGTGTCGATAGCATTTTCATCCTGTTCCCCGATCCGTGGCCGAAACTGCGGCATAACAAGCGACGCTTGGTGAATGCGGAAACGCTGAAGATGCTGGCGCGCATTCATAAAAAAAGTAGGCGGCTGCTAATCGCGACGGACCATGTCGACTATTCGGAATGGATACTGGAACTGCTGCAGACCAACGCGTATTACGCATGGACGGCAAAGGAGCAGGCGGATTGGGCGAACGCGCCCGCTGATTGGACAGAAACAAAATATCAGCGCAAAACGACGGAACAAGGCAGGGAACCTGTGTTCATGGAATGTCTCCGGCGCTAATATTGGTTGCAGCTTCGCTGCTGTGCCGCAGATGCCTACGTAAGAACCATTTAATCTTTTTGGTTGCAATGATGCGTTTTTTGGGCAATAACCCGACCAACAAACACGAATACACTCGCGAAGAGGTGGCCCAGACGGACCGCCTTTTTTTATTGGGATTTTTTTAGATGAAGTCACTGACCGAAAAGATCGAGATGGCTATTAGCCCGTCCGTTACCGGCATGGGGTTCGAACTCGTGCAGGTGAAGATGCTGGACGGCCGCAGCTCGCAGACGCTGCAGATCATGGCAGAGCGGCCGGATGGAAGCATGAGCCTCGATGATTGTGCGGCGATCAGCCGGCAGGTGGGTGCGGTGCTGGATGTAGAGGATGTGATTCCGACGGCGTATCGGCTTGAAGTGAGTTCGCCGGGAATTGATCGGCCTTTGGTGAAGCTGACGGATTATCCGAAATATGCGGGCCATACGGTGAAGATCGAGACGGTGCTGCCGATCAATGGGCGCAAGCGTTTTGCAGGGGCGATTAAGGGGGTCGAGGGCAATGATGTGATCGTGACCGTAGATGGTAAGGATCATGCGCTGCCGTTCATCGATATTCAATCGGCCAAGCTGGTGCTGACGGATGCGCTAATCAAGATGCATCAGGCGAATGAAGCGAAGAATGAGAAGAAGGAAAAGAAGAAATCTTAAGAGTATGGATGCTGAAACAAGTTCAGTATGACAGAGTTTGGGGTGCGGACACAGTTGCGGCGTCACCCTGAACTTGTTTCAGGGTCCATCAAAATAAGATAATCCGGTCGAGTCATCGACCACAACGAACATCAATTTAGGAGTAGAAAATGGCTGTTAACCAAGTAATCCATGGATCCACCGAGATGCTGCAGATCGCCGATGCGGTGGCACGCGAGAAAAACATCGACCGCGATACGGTGCTCGATGCGATGGAGAACGCGATCCAGATCGCGGGCCGCAAGAAATACGGTGCGGAGCATAACATCAAGGCTGAGATCAACAAGAAGACCGGGGCGATCTCGCTGTTCCGCCTGACGGAAGTGACAGAAGATGCTGCCGAGAGCGTGATGGATGAGGAAGGCAACTCGACCTTTAATGAAGTACAGCAAATCACGGCAAGCCGGGCGAAAAAGAAATTCCCGAAAGCGACCTATGCGGTGGGCGATTTCATCCGCGACGAGCTGCCACCGATCGATTTCGGCCGGGTGGCGGCGCAAACGGCGAAACAGGTGATCGTGCAGAAAGTGCGCGATGCGGAGCGTGAGCGCCAGTATGACGAGTTCAAGGACCGCGTGGGCGAAATCGTCAATGGAACGGTAAAGCGTGTGGAATATGGCAACGTAACCGTGGACTTTGGCCGAGCCGAAGCGGTGATCCGCAAGGATGAACTGATCCCGCGGGAGAATTTCCGCCCCGGCGACCGCATCCGCGCCTATATCTTCGATGTGCGCCGCGAGAAGACGGGGCCGCAGGTGTTCCTGAGCCGGGTGCGTCCCGAATTCATGGCGAAACTGTTCATGCAGGAAGTGCCGGAAATTTACGATGGCATCATTGAAATCAAGGCGGTGGCGCGTGATCCGGGTAGCCGGGCGAAGATCGCCGTTTTGTCGAATGACCCAAGTGTGAATCCTGTGCTGTCCTGCGTTGGTGTACGCGGTAGCCGCGTGCAGGCCGTAGTGAATGAATTGCAGGGTGAGAAAGTGGACATCGTGCATTATTCGGAAGACCCGGCGACGTTCATCGTGAATGCGCTGTCATCGGCGGAAGTGTCCAAAGTGGTGATCGACGAGGATTCGGGGCGGATCGAAGTGGTGGTGCCGGACGACCAGTTGTCGCTCGCCATCGGTCGCCGTGGCCAGAACGTGCGTTTGGCGGCGCAGTTGAGTGGCTGGAGCATCGATATCCTGACCGAAGAAGTCGAATCCGAGCGCCGGACGCAAGAATTCAACCGCCTTAGCGAACTGTTCATCGAAGCCTTGAACGTCGAGGAAGTCATCGCGCACCTGCTGGTGACGGAAGGCTTTACGAGCGTCGAGGAAGTGGCGTACGTGCCGACCGAAGACCTCGCGAACATCGAAGGGTTTGATGAGAACGTGGCCGAGGAACTGAAGAGCCGGGCGGCGGAATATCTCAAAGTCAAAGATGCCGAGACGGCGAAGAAGTTCAAGGAAATGGGCGTTGAGGAAGCCCTGGCGAAGCACGAAGGGCTATCGAGCGATATCGTGCTGCGCCTGGCGGAAGGCGACATCAAGACAATGGATGATTTCGCAGGCCTGGCGACCGACGAGTTCTTCGAGATGGTGCCAAAATCCGGCCTCAGCCGCGATGATGTCGAAGCGATGATCATGAAGGCGCGCGAAAGCTGGTTCGCTGACGACGCGAAGAAAGCGTAAGGTATGCCGACATGGCCAATGCCGGAGCACTGCATTCGCCGTTGTATCCGATAGGGTATCTCGTCGGCGCGCTGTTCCTTTTATGGTGCGCGCTGGCGCTATGGCGCGGTCGCTTTTACGTGCGGGTGTTGATCCGGAGCAAAATCGTCACCCGGCAGGAGCGGCCGTTGCTTTATTGGAGCACGATCGGTGGTTATCTCGTCATCGGATTTGGGCTGCTGTTGTATCCGTTGATCGATTGGATGATTGCATGAGTGAGCCGGAACGTACATGCATCATCACCCGCGAGGCGAAAGCAAAAGAAGCGCTGATCCGTTTTGTCATCGGCCCGGGCGATAAACTGGTGCCGGATCTGGCGGGAAAGCTTCCCGGCCGGGGAATTTACGTTACGGTGAGTAAATTGCTGGTGGCGGAGGCGATCGCCAAGCGGGTGTTCAGTCGCGCGGCGAAGAGACAGGTGCAGATTCCGGAAGGTTTTCTCAACCAGCTTGAGGCATTGATGGAACGGCGTATGGCCGAGGCCCTCTCGATGGCACGCAAGGCGGGACAGGTGGTGACGGGGTTCGAGAAGGTGGAGGAGGCGGCGAAATCCGGCAAGGTGGAAGCGCTGATCCATGCCACGGATGCGGGTGAGGATGGGGTGAAAAAGCTGGCGTTTTACATCGGGCCTGTCTTCACAAACCTGCCGCGCGACCTACTTTCTACGGTGCTCGGACGCGAGAATGCCGTGCATGCCGCCGTTATTCATGGCCCGGCAGCCGCGTTTTTTATCGCGGAGGCGCGCCGTTTCGCTTTATTTCTCGCCTGAACTGCTCTATAAGCCCCGAACTTGATTGAAAAGAACTGGAAAAAACTACCCATGACCGATAACGGCACACCGAAAAAAGACGCACTCAAGCTCAGCTCGCCCTCGACGCTTTCGCTAACCAAAACGGTTGAATCCGGCAAGGTGAAGCAGAATTTCCAGCGCGGCCGTAGCAAGACGGTGACGGTGGAAATCAAAAAAACCCGCACCTTCTCGCAAAATGCGGGCGGCACCGGTGGCATGGTGGAAGTGGATCGCGGCACCTCTGAAGCGGCGAAGCAACGCATGCTGAATCAGGCGGAACGCGAGGCGCGCCTGCGGGCCCTGCAGCAAGCCGAAAAAGCTGACGAAGCAAAGAACCAGCATGCCGAGACGTTCACCAATTTTGCGCGTGAAGTCGAGCCGGCGGATAACGACGATTCGGCGAACGATAACGAGCAGGGCAAAGCGCCGACGGGCAATAGCACCCGTTCGCCCATGGATGACCTTGCGGCGCGCAACCTGGCGACGTTGCGGAATGCGCCCTCGAACCGCTCGACCATGACTACGGCGGCAAAACCCGCGGTTGCCCGGCCGAAACCAAGCTTTGGTGCACCCGCCGCCCCACGTGGTGCGGAGGAGGAGGCCAAGCGCAATAAAACTGCCGAGACGAGCGGCGATGAATATAAACGCGGCGGCAAGTTGACCATTGCGCAAGCGCTCGGTATGGGCGACGACATCAAAGTACGTTCGATGGCGCAGGTGAAACGCCAGCGAGCGAAAGTTCTGAAGAAAAGTGCCAGTGTGCCATCCAGCCAGCAGGAAATGATGGTGCGGGAAGTACAGATCCCGGAAGTTATCACTGTACAGGAACTCGCGAACCGGATGGCGGTGCGCGTGGTGGACGTGATCAAGGAATTGCTGAAACTCGGCACCATGGCGACAGCGACGCAATCGATCGATGCGGATACGGCGGAGATCATTGTTGAGAGCATGGGCCATAAGCCGAAGCGCGTAAGCGATGCGGATGTGGAAGTGCATCTCGCCCAGCTCGACGATGCGCCGGAGAACAAAACACCGCGGCCACCGGTGGTTACCATCATGGGCCATGTGGATCATGGTAAAACGTCACTGCTCGACGCGCTGCGCAAGACCGATGTGGTCGCAGGCGAGGCGGGCGGCATTACCCAGCATATCGGCGCATACCAGGTGCAGATGGCGAACGGCGAGAAAATCAGCTTCCTCGATACGCCGGGCCACGAAGCTTTCACGGCAATGCGCCAGCGCGGTGCGAAAGTGACGGATATCGTGGTGCTGGTGGTGGCGGCGGATGACGGCATCATGCCGCAGACCATTGAGGCCATCAATCACTCGAAAGCGGCGGGCGTGCCGATCATTGTCGCGGTCAACAAGATCGATAAGCCGGGTGCAGACAGCAACCGCGTAAAGACGGAACTGATGGGCCATGGGCTGGTGCCGGAGGAATTCGGCGGCGATACGATGGTCATCGAAGTTTCGGCCAAAGAAAAAACCAACCTCGACAAGTTGCAGGAAACGATTCTGTTGCAGGCTGAAGTAATGGAACTCAAAGCGAACGCGGAGCGCAAGGCGGCGGGTTCGGTCATCGAGAGCCGGGTCGACAAGGGCCGCGGTGCAGTGGCGACGTTGCTGGTACAGGCAGGGACACTGAATGTAGGTGACCTGATCGTTGCCGGAGGCTCGTATGGCCGCGTGCGCGCGCTGGTGAATGATAAGGGTGTCGAGATTCCGTCGGCAGGGCCGTCGGTGCCAGTTGAAGTGTTGGGCCTCGATGCGCCGCCGGAAGCGGGTGATGAATTCGCGGTGGTGGAGAATGAGAAACAGGCGCGCGATATTACGCAATACCGCCGCGAAAAAGAGAAGAAGCGCGTTTCCGTAGCGTCGGCGAAATCGGTCGATCAGCTGTTTGCGATTGCGGGCAAGACGAGTGCGAAGGAATTTGCGGTTATCGTGAAATCGGACGTGCATGGTTCGGCGGAGGCCATCGTCGGCAGCATGAGCAAGTTCAACGGCGATGAGGTGAAAGTGCGCGTCATCCATAGCGGGGTCGGGGCGATCAACGAATCGGACATTACGCTGGCGCAAGCGACGGGGGCGATGCTCATCGCCTTCAACGTGCGCCCGACGCCGAAAGCCAAGGAACTGGCCACAGCGCAAAAAGTCGAGATACGTTACTATTCCATTATTTATAACGTAATCGACGATATCAAGGCCGCGCTTTCGGGCCTGCTGTCACCGGAACGCCGCGAGAACTTCATCGGTTACGCGGAAATTCGTGAAGTGTTCAACATCACAAAATACGGCAAAGTCGCCGGCTGTATGATCACCGAAGGCATCGTGAAACGCGGGGCGAAAGTGCGCCTGCTGCGCGAGAACGTGGTGATCCACGAAGGTACCCTGAAAACGCTGAAGCGCTTCAAGGATGAAGTGAAGGAAGTGAAAAGCGGCTTCGAGTGCGGGATGGCGTTCGAAAACTACGAGGATATCCGCGCCGGCGATATGATCGAGTGCTTCGAAATCCAGGAATTCGCGCGGACGGTGGAAGCGCGCGACCTGAAGGCTGAAGCGGCGAAAGAAGCTGCCAAGGCCGAAGCGGCGGCCGCCGAAGAATCGAACGCGTAAGTACCGAGGTTTTTGTGGAGCAGGGTAAACGACCACCAAGCCAGCGGCAATTGCGGGTCGGTGAGGAAATCCGCGCCGCGCTCGCGCAGGTATTCATGCGTGGGGAAACGCATAACCCCGTGTTAGACGGGGCGTCCATTACGGTTTCGGAAGTACGGATCAGCCCGGATTTAAAAAATGCTACGGCGTACATCATGCCGTTGGCGGGCAGTAACAAAAGCACCATCCTCGCCGAGCTAAAAGAAAATGCGCCGCGGTTACGGGGGTTGGTCAGCCGCCATATTATTTTGCGGACGAGCCCGCGGATCAGCTTCGTGCTGGATACATCATTCGAAGAAGCAAACCGCATTAATATGTTGCTAAACTCGGAACGGGTGAAGGCGGATGTAACGAAACCGCGTGATGAAGAGTCTTAGGAGATGATTTGTACAGGTACCTTGAGCTTCTTATTGAAAAAAACCCTTTTGGCTTTTTAGCGTTTCCTTTTATCGCGTTTATTTTGGTTCGCTTATTAGCAGGTAAAAATTTTGAATGCCGATGGCGGGATATTGTTTGGTTTATGCCTGCATTACTCAATACTGTAATGATCCTAACTATGGATGTATTGAGCTGGAATTTAGATAAAAATTTGCTTGTAGGAATGGCTATCGGCACCTTATGGGGCTATGCGATCGTACCTTTAACACTTTTTGCTACGATTATAGGAATATTTATTTTAGCACTGCGCAATTGGCTTCCTAATAATGAATAATAACCGCAATCTCATCAACGGCTGGATCAACCTGAATAAGCCGCTCGGCATTACGTCGAGCGATGCGGTAAATAAGGTGAAGTGGTTGTTAAAGCCAAGCAAAATAGGGCATGCGGGGACGCTTGATCCGCTGGCGACGGGAGTGCTGCCGTTGGCGCTGGGGGAGGGCACAAAATGCGTCAATCTCCTGATGGATGCGAAGAAAACCTATGAATTTTCAGTAACTTTTGGCGAGCGCCGCAGCACGGATGATGCCGAGGGCGAGGTCATCGCGACGAACGAAAACAGGCCAAAATTAGCTCACATTAGGTCGATTTTAAATAGTTTTACGGGTGAAATTAGCCAGATTCCTCCCATCTTTTCGGCGCTGAAAGTTGATGGCAAGCGCGCGTATGACCTCGCGCGGGCGGGGGAAGCGGTGGAGCTCAAGGCACGGGTGGTGAGGATTCACGTACTGGAACTGCTTGATTACGATGGGCAGGTGGCGAGTTTCCGTGCAGTCGTCAGCAAGGGCACCTATATCCGTAGTTTGGGTCGGGATATTGCGCAGGCGTTAGGTACGGAAGGGTATATTTCGCGGCTGCACCGCGCCGCGGTCGGATCATTTACCGATGCTCAGGCGATTTCGCTGGATTTTATAGCGGAATCAGTCCATAAGGCCCCACCGAATGGAGACTTGTCCCAATTCGTAACGCCGCTTCATGCTGCGCTGGACGACATCCCGGCGCTCGCACTGACGGCGCAGCAGGTGGCAACACTTCGCCATGGTCAACAGGTTTCATTACCGGAACCGCACTCGGATACTTCGCTGCTTGCGGCGCTGCATGAGGGTGAGTTAGTTGGACTGGTGCGGGTGAAAGGGAATCAGGTGATTTCCGTGCGGCTGCTGAATACATAAACCCGATGTCGAATGAGAGAAGACCATGACCATCACTGCAGAACGTAAAACCGAAGTTATCAAAGGCAACGCGACCGCCAAGGGCGACACCGGTTCGCCGGAAGTACAGATCGCCATCCTCAGCGAGCGTATCGCGAACCTGACAGACCATTTCAAGACCCACCAGAAAGACCACCACTCGCGCCGTGGCCTACTGAAAATGGTTTCGACCCGCCGCCGTTTGCTCGATTACCTGAAAGGAAAAGATGCCAAGCGTTACAGCGCGCTCATCGCGAAACTCGGCATTCGTAAATAATATACTAGGGCGATGCTTGAAAGAGTGTCGCCCTTTTACCAAGTGGCGAGCGCTTTGTGCGTAACGCAAAACCACTCAACGGAACACGCACAACACAGGCTCCCGCCTGATGGAATCGCGGAACGGATAGGAATATTTTTTTGCGGTCGTGGCTTTCATAGGGAAAGTTCACTGAGGGATGGGGGGAAAGAAAAGGACTACACATGTTTACTATCACGAAAAAAACGATGGAATGGGGCGGTCGCCCGCTCACCCTCGAAACCGGCCGCATTGCGCGCCAAGCGGACGGGGCTGTTCTCGTTACCTACGGTGAAACCGTCGTCCTCTGCGCTGTAACCGCCGCGAAAGCCGCGAAGCCGGATATCGACTTCTTCCCGCTGACCGTCAACTATGTCGAAAAAACCTATGCCGCGGGCAAGATTCCAGGGGGCTTCTTCAAACGTGAAGGCCGCCAGAGCGAAAAAGAAGTGCTCATCTCGCGCCTGATCGACCGTCCGATCCGCCCGATGTTCGCGGAAGGCTTCTATAACGAAGTGCAGGTCGTCTGCACCGTGATGAGCCATGACCTCGAGAACGATTCGGACATTCCGGCACTGATCGGTACTTCGGCGGCGCTCGCGCTCTCGGGCGTGCCATTCATGGGACCGGTCGGCGCGGCGAAAGTCGGCCGCATCGATGGCCAGTATGTGCTGAACCCGATGAAGTCACAGGAAGAAGCGTCGGACCTTGATCTCATTGTTGCCGGTACACGTACTTCGGTACTGATGGTTGAATCCGAAGCAAAAGAGCTGAGCGAAGAAGAGATGCTGAACGGCGTGATGTTCGCGCATCGGGCGTTCCAGCCTGTGCTCGACCTCATCATCGCCTTCGCGGAAGAAGCGGCGAAGGAGCCGTGGGATTTCGCGGCACCGGAATATCCGGCCGACCTGAAGGCGGGCGTGAAAGCGATCGCCGAAGCGAAACTGCGGGCTGCTTACGCGATTACCGCGAAGCAGGAACGCGTGGCGGCGATCAACGCAGCGAAAAAAGCCGTCAAGGAAACCTATGTGGGGGCCGATGAAGGCAAGTTCCCGGAGAAAGTTGTCGGTTCCGTGTTGAAGAAACTGGAGCAGGACATCGTGCGTTCGGCGGTGGCGAAGGACAAGCAACGCATTGACGGTCGTAAGCCGGATCAGATCCGTCCGATCGTCTGCGAGGTGGGTATTCTGCCGCGCGTGCACGGTTCGGCGCTGTTCACCCGCGGCGAGACGCAAGCAATTGTCGTCACCACGCTGGGTACGTCGCAGGACGAGCAGTTGATCGATGCGCTGGAAGGCAAGTACGACCAGCACTTCATGCTGCATTATAACTTCCCGCCGTACTCGGTGGGTGAGGCTGGCCCCTTGCGGGCGCCGGGCCGTCGTGAACAAGGACATGGCAAACTCGCTTGGCGGGCGGTTCACCCGATGCTGCCGGCGAAGGAAAGCTTCCCGTACACGATCCGCGTGGTCTCCGAAATCACGGAATCGAACGGTTCGTCGTCGATGGCTTCGGTCTGCGGTGCATCGCTGGCGATGATGAATGCGGGCGTGCCGCTGACGCGGCCGATCGCCGGTATCGCGATGGGCCTCGTGCTGGAAGGCAAGGACTTCACCGTGCTTTCCGATATCATGGGTGATGAAGATCATCTGGGCGATATGGACTTTAAAGTCGCGGGTACCGAGAACGGTATCACCTCGCTGCAGATGGATATCAAGATCCAGGGCATCACCGAGGAGATCATGAAAACAGCACTCGCACAGGCGAAAGATGGCCGTATCCATATTCTCGGCGAGATGGCGAAAGCGTTGACCGCTCCGCAGGAGATGTCGGACAATGCACCGCGCATTACGACGATCAAGATCCCGGTCGATAAAATCCGTGAAGTGATCGGTTCGGGCGGGAAGGTGATCCGTGAGATCACCGAGACCACGGGTGCCAAAATCGATATCGGCGAAGACGGCACGATCAACATCTTTGCGACCACCGGCGAAGCGGGTGAAGCAGCGAAGAAATGGATCGAAGGGATCACGGCGGTGCCGGAGATCAACAAGATCTATGATGGTAAAGTCGTGCGTATCGTTGATTTCGGGGCGTTCGTGAACTTCCTCGGCGGGCTCGATGGCCTCGTGCATATTTCGGAGATGGCGGATCACCGCGTCAATGTCGTTACCGATGTGGTGAACGAAGGCGACATGGTGAAAGTGAAAGTCCTCGAGATCGATGGTCGTGGCAAGGTTCGCCTCAGCATGAAAGTCGTCGACCAGAAAAGCGGTGAAGATATTTCCGACCAGTACGAAATGGCCGGGAAGTCGATGCGCCGCAAGCGTCAAGGTGGCGAAGCGCAAGAGGCGTAGTCATTTCACTGCAAAATCTTCGATTTTGAAGTGCGAGTTTTGACTAAAGGTACGCGGAGCAAGTCCGACGTAACCCTTAGAGCTTTACAGTTAAAGAAAAGGCCGCAGGAAATATTCCTGCGGCCTTTTTGTTCGTCGCAAGAAAATTCTTACGCAGCAACGGCGGCTGGAATCTTACCGTTCGGGGTGAGCTCATTAATGATTGCGGGCAAATGTTGCGCGAGTTGGGCATGCAATTTATCCGGCGAGATACCGAGTTTCGACGCGATGGCCTGAATATGGACATTGCCTTCGAGGGCCGACTCGATCTGTTCCGCTGAGATAGGGGCGTTCGTGCCGTTGCCAACCCAGGATTTCACGGTATCGCCCATACCTTTCGCTTCGAACTGAGCGATGACGGCCTGCAGGCCACCTTGTTTTTCGATATATTCTTTCGCGACGGCAGCGATGCCTGCACCAGCGGCGAGGGTTGCGAAATTGCCGAGTAAGCTCATGGTATCCTCCTGAGGTTGATGTGATGGCATCATAGGACGGAGGGTGGTGTACGCCAGCAAAAAAAAGGCCCGGTAGAACCGGGCCTTTCGAACTTCAAAGAGGTAGAAAACTACTTCTTTTTAGCTACTTTTTTCTTCGACTTCACAACTTTCGTAGCTGCTTTTTTAGCTACGGTTTTCTTTTTAGCCGCTGGCTTCTTAGCGGTTTTCTTAGCTGCAGGTTTCTTTGCAGCGGTCTTCTTTTTGGCAACAGCCATGGTAGTCCTCCAATAAAAAAGTTAACAACAACTTCAATTACTCACATTCAACTTCGTTATTCTACATTCGATTGCGCCCGAGTGTGTAAAGCGGATTATTTTTTTTCGGATGCAATAATTTTGTTGCAGTGTTGCAACATGATTGCATTGCAACAACTCACCCTAACGCGAATTGGTTACGATATTCTTAAGAGGAAAATAAAACTTTAGCGAATTTGCGTGCAGCTATTTTGCTGCGGAAAACTCTTCGATGTGTTTGGCAAAAAAGAAAATGCGAGACAACGCTGGAATATCAGCAGGCATGGCATTTGCGAAGTGATAAGATTTTTAAAGTCGATTCCCGATGAAACACCATAGCAAAATTCTGAAGAAGAATTTTAGCGAAGTTAGCTCGGGAATGACAAATTGAGAGACCTGATGCTCGTCACTACTTCTGCTTCTTCAGCAGTTCGGCAATCAGGAAAGCGAGCTCGAGCGATTGTGAGGCGTTGAGGCGCGGATCGCAATGCGTGTGATAGCGATCCGACAGATCGAGTTCGCTGATCGCCTGCGCACCACCGAGGCATTCAGTGACGTCCTGTCCGGTCATCTCGAAATGCACGCCGCTGCCGTGCGTACCTTCTGCCTGATGGATCGCGAAGAATTTGCGTACCTCAGCGAGGATGTCGGTGAACTTGCGCGTCTTGATGCCATTCGGCGATTTAATGGTGTTGCCGTGCATCGGATCGCAGCTCCACACCACGCTGCGGCCTTCATCTTTGATAAGGCGCACGAGCGGTGGCAGGAACTGTTCAACTTTCTCGGCGCCCATGCGGGAGATGAAGGTGAGGCGACCGGGTTCGTTAAGCGGATTCAGTGTGTCGCAGAGGCGAATCAGATCGTCGGGCGTCATGCTCGGGCCGACCTTGCAGCCGATGGGATTGGCGACACCACGCAGGAATTCGACATGCGCTTCTTCGGGCGCGCGCGTGCGATCCCCAATCCAAAGCATGTGGGCGCTACCGACGAAATATTCGCCGGTGGTTTTATCCTGACGCGTGAGGCAGGCGTCGTAGTTCAGCAGCAGTGATTCATGCGACGTGTAGAAGCGGGCTTCGGAGACTTCTTCGGCGGCATCGAGGTTGAGGCCGGTTGCATTCATGAAGGCGAGGCAGTCATTGATGCGTTGGACGATTTCGTTGAAGTGCCGGCCTTGCGGTGAGCCGGAAACGAAATCCATGTTCCATTTTGCAACGCGCGGTAGCGCAGCGTAACCGGAACGGGCGAGCGAACGCAGGAAGTTCAGCGTGGCGGCGGATTGGTAGTAGGCTTGGACGAGGCGCTCGGGATCCGGCACGCGGGCGTTGGCTTCGAACTCCATACCGTTGACCATGTCGCCACGGTAGCTCGGTAGCTCCGTGCCGTTGAGTTTTTCCATACCATCCGAGCGCGGCTTAGCGAACTGACCGGCGATGCGACCAACCTTGACGACGGGCGAACCGGCACCGTACATCAGCGCGATCGTCATCTGGATGAGAACGCGGAAGAAATTCTGCAGGTTTGTTTCATTGAACTCGGCGAAGCTTTCGGCGCAATCGCCGCCTTGGAGCAAGAAGGCTTTGCCCATCGCTGCCTGGCTGAGTTCTTTTTTCAGTTGGCGGATCTCATCGAATGAAACGAGGGGCGGCAAGCCGGAAAGGCTTTTCTCGACAGAGGTAACTTTTCCTGCATCCGGATAGACCGGTTGCTGGCGGATTTCTTTGGCGCGCCATGATTCGGGTGTCCAGAGGGCTGGGGTGTTTGGTTTTTTGATTTTTTCGATGATGGCCATGGTTCTATTACTTGCGTTGCGGATCGTTTAACCCTAGGAAATGTGCGAAATATATAGGGATAAGAGGCGATATGTCCAGTAGCATCGATTCGGAACATACTATCGCGTTCATGGGGGTGGAAGGCGCGAACGCCGATCTGGCGTGCCGCCAGAACTATCCGTATATGAAGACGTTAGCGTGCAATTCGTTTGAGGATGTGTTCGATGCGGTAGCCAGCGCCAAGGCGAAATATGGCATGGTGCCAATCGAGAATTCGCAGGCGGGGCGGGTGGCGGAGATCCATAATTTGCTGCCGCGCACGAACCTGCATATCGTCGCCGAGCATATCCAAAAAATAGAACATAACCTTTATGCGACCGCAGTGGTCGGCGTGAATGAATCATCACCTGAGCGCCTGGCGATGATCACGGATGTCTACTCGCACCATCAAGGTCTGCTGCAATGCCGGACATTCATCGGCGAGCATAAGCTGAAAACGCATATTCATGACAACACTGCGACCGCAGCACGCGATGTGGCGGAATGGAAGGATAAGACGAAGGGGGCGATTTGTTCGAAACTCGCGGGAGAGCTGTATCAACTGACGAAGCTGGCGGAGAATATTCAGGATGCGGAAGATAACGAGACACTGTTCGTGGTGTTGAGCAAGGATGGCGTAGACACGAGTCCGGCGGATGGCAAAATATTGACGAGTTTATTCTTCGTGCTGCGGAATATGCCGGCGGCGTTGTATAAATCGCTGGGTGGGTTCGCGACGAACAATGTAAATATCATCAAGCTGGAAAGTTATATCCGGGCGGGCGCGAATGCGAGCGCGCAGTTCTTCATGACGTTCGAGGGCCACCCGCATGAGCGCGCAACGCAGCTGGCGCTGGAGGAACTTGGATTCTTCACTCAAAAGGTGAATGTATTGGGTGTGTACCCGGCGGATAAAAGCCGTGGCGCTTAGTCCCGCAGCGATGGCAGTGGGCGAGGAAGCCACCCCGCAGAACGGTAGCAAGGAATTCATTGCGCTGATGGCGGTACTGATGTCGGTGGTCGCGATCTCGATCGATGCGATGCTGCCGGCGCTTGGTGTGATCGGCCGTGACCTTCAGGTGACGGATCCGAATCAGGCGCAGTATATCATCAGCTGCATTTTCATCGGGCTTGGCATCGGCCAGCTGGTCATGGGCCCGTTATCGGATGCGCTGGGGCGCAAGCGGATCATTTATGGTTGCATCATGCTATATCTTGCGGGGGCCGTAACATGCTTCCTGGCAACAAGTATCGAAATGATGCTGGTGGGGCGGTGCATTCAGGGAATTGGCGTGTCGGGGCCGTATGTCTCGACGATGGCGATCGTGCGGGACAAATACACGGGCCGCCTGATGGGCAAGGTGATGTCGCTGGTAATGATGATCTTCATCATGACGCCGGCGATCGCGCCGAGCATCGGGGTCGGCATCATAACGTTCTTCTCGTGGCGTTATATTTTCGTGCTGTACATGGTGTATTCGCTGGTGGTGCTGACATGGGCGGGCTTACGGCTCGAGGAAACGCTGAAACCGGCAGACCGCATCCCGTTCAGCCTTGGCAATATCCTGCGCGGGGCGAAGACGGTGCTGAGCCATCGGGAGGCGGTGTGCTACATGCTGGCGGCGGCGCTGATTTTCGGCGGACTCATCGGCTATCTCAATTCGAGCCAGCAGATATTCCAAGTGCATTATAATGTGGGCAAGGCTTTCGCGTTGTATTTCGGCGGGCTGGCGCTGATGTTCGGCATATCGTCCCTCGCGAATGCACGCATCGTCGAGCGGCTCGGCATGCGCTACATTTCCATACGGGCAATCGCAAGTCAGGTCGCGGCATCGGCGATTTTCCTGGCGCTGAATTTGATGCTGCCAACGATCCCAATTTGGATGTTCGTAATCTATATTGCCGTAGTGTTCGGGTGTCTCGGATTGTTATTTGGCAATCTCAATGCACTCGCCATGGAGCCAATGGGGCATATTGCTGGCATTGCCTCGGCCATAATCGGCTGCGTGTCGTCGATTATCTCGATCGTGTTCGGCACATGGATCGGGCAAATGTATAACGACACGCTGGTGCCGGTGACGGCGGGCCTGTTAGTGATGGGATGCGCCGCGTTAGTGTGCATGTATCTGGCAAAAGGCACAAAAGATTAATCGCTATCGAAACCTTATGCTGAAGCTGCCTATACTAGAATTGCAAAGGAGGCTTTTATGTCTAAACTTACATCTCACCAACTCAATCAAAAACTGCACCAGCGCGAGGACGAAGGCAACTCCGCAGGGACGTATTTCGCTATTGCGGCGATGATCGTGTTGCTTGCGATGGTCAGTATCTATTTCTGGATCGATAACGGGCACCAGTTCCTTGAATCGCCTGTCGTTCAACAAGGCAAGCATTTGACGCCGCATGACGGCAGCTTCTAGCAGCTACAAGCGTTTTTTGATATAGTCCTTGCCCTGATCGGTCTTGAGATAATTGTCATAGGCGAAGGCGCGACCTTCATTCGAGAACGCCAGATAGGTGCTGAGATTCCATGGCGCGTATTTGGCGGTCTCAGCCATCTGGCGGCTATTATGTCGGTTTAGCACGGTTTCGAGATTATCCGTCATGCCCGAATAATACTGGTCGGGGTTCTTGACGCTGTGCAGGATGTAAATATACTTCATGGTAAGTTGACCTTAAACAACTTTTTCGTTGTTGGCAATAACGCTTTGGAATGACGCTTTTATTTAGGCTTTCATGCGCGAATAAAAATTCGATAATAAAAATTATTATCATGAAACTGGTGGTCCCTAGCGGACTAACATTGAACCATTTGTATCAATTTGGTGAGGCGATTCAATGGTTGAATGGGTTGTTTGATGCACCAATGATTATGCGTTAGCGAAATTGAGTTTACCCACCCAATTTGCGACCCGTTCTATCGCCTAGAGCATTCGCCCATGATTTTCCATCCGCGCGCGCAGGCGCTTCTATTTTTGGCTTCGCATGCAATTCCAGCTGGTTCGATATCTCATCAATCATCATCTGACGCGCCATCTTAGGATCAATATCATGAGCATGCATATAATCAGTTCTTACGGGCTCACCTCTTAATACAGCAACCTGATTTTCAATTTCAACGGCTGGCGCTTCAATTTTAGCGATGTAATCGACAACTTCAGGATCATGGTGAAAATGATGCATCGTTTCGGATTGTTGGGGGAGAGCAACCTGATCGACATAGTCAGCAACATGTTTTTGGGCGGCATGGTAGTCGGGCGCTTCCATTGCTTTAATCAAAGGAGCTTGTTGTTCAGCAATTTCTGTCTCGCTGAATCGAGACAATGTTTTCTGATGGGCACGCATTTGCATCGCCTCTAATGCATTTTCAACGTCTACCGTCGCTTCCGCTTGCCCTGCGTGTTTAAGCTCATGCGCAAGAGTTCGTTCTACTGACATGACATGAGCAGTTCCATCGGCTCCTTTCAATGTAACACCGGAGATATGTGTGGGATTAATTTTAACAGCATGTTCTCCCAGAAGATTGTAGTAAGCAGTTTGTTCAGTTGCCGTAGCTACAATAGTGACTGGTTTACCATGCAATGCATGAGCGTCGCGAATTAGCTGTTTGCCAATGCCTTCCGCTTTGGGAGAGAGAAGCCACGCGACTGCTTCTTCGACACGCCTGAGCGCCGGTCCGTCCTCACCAATAACTTTGAAGAGTGTGCTAATATCTAATGCCATCCCACTATAATAGCACGGAATGCTTAATTATTTATGTAGTCTATGAAAAAAAATTATTAACGCATCGAACCGTCGCTAAGTGGCTCTCACAGCTAATTCGAAGCATGCATTTGGTTTTCCAGTCCTCTAGGGTGGCCACCCCGAAACAAACAAATCGAACCGGCGGAAACTGTTGGTGGCTGGCGCGTTCGGGGATGTTTTGCTGACCCGAGTCGGGAATGGTGGGCGGTAGAGGACTCGAACCTCCGACCTCTACCATGTCAAGGTAGCGCTCTAACCAACTGAGCTAACCGCCCACACCAAGTTCCGCGGGTTATAGCATGGGAATTAAGGGGCGCAAGCGTTTGGTTGTGCGTATCAGGCGGCGGCACGGGCGGCCTTGCGTGGGCGCCATTGGCCTGTTTCGATCAGCTTGACAAGACGGAGTGAAAACTGATGTTCCGTTATCTCATCGAGGACGGGGGTTGCCGCACCTGCTGTTTCTTTTAATTTTGCCTTGGCAATACGCGGTGCGCGCTGGTTGCGAGGGTCGGCCGCCCATTTTTGTTGCGGTGTGGGCTGTGCGGCAGCGGGCAGCGGCTTTGGACTAAAGGCTTTCTCGTAAGCCAGCGGATCGGTCAGGCAATCTACAGCATGTAGAAGGCCGCTCTTGTTCACAACGATGACCGAGTTATGACTGCGGTCACGTAAGGTTTTAATCTCATCGCGCGCTTCCGCGTCCTCCGACACGATCAGAGAGACGAGTCTACTGTTATTTTCGGTGCGCTCATGGAAAATAAAATCCTCTATCGCGCGTTCACCTTTGTTAAAGCGGAAATTCTTGAATGATGGTGTCCGAGCGATTTCTGTATAGAGCTCCTGCTCGGAATACAGCGCTTGCATGAAATATTTCGCCTCCGGCGGACTTTTCCTATCCAAGACGCGCTGATGACGGGCGAGGTGATTCAATTCGGCGTTGATGACAGATTTTTTGCCTTGGTTTATTGATAAAGTGGACGCAGCATGGTGCTCATGTTCCTGCAATCCGATCCGCTTGCCGAGTTTTTCGCAAAATGCCGCAAAATGTTCCAAGTCGATCGACTGCATCACCGCTTGTGGCGCGCCGTAACGTTTCGCCAGATCCTGCGCGACCGCGACAATCTTTTGGTGCAGCTCCGGTCTGCCCATTACCAATGGTAACGCCGTTTTTGCATAGTGCAGCCGGTAGGCCTGCGAAATGCCCGTATCCACGATCTGGATATGGTCGAGATGTTTGTGCCAAAACTTGCGCAGATTGTAAGTGCCGTCATCCCAAACAAGGGGGCGTCCCATTTCATGCTGCAGAAATTCCGGGTAAATGCGCTGGCGCACTTCGGTGCCGAGTTGAACGGGTACGACGATACGATAATCGTTATAGATGCGGGGATGCGCGGTCTGGATGACATTGACGAGCGTATTAATCGCCTGCAATTGCGCCGTGCCAAGGCTGCATGTGTCGATGATGATCTCAAGCGTATCGCGTTGTCGGATGCGGTGATGCATCCACGGTTGTTATCGCTAAAATCGCTGCCATTGTGTGACAGTTGGATGAAATCAGGCGCTTTTCAGCCGTTCGCGGAAGGGTTTGTTACGCACTTCCGGCGGTAAGTTGAAGGCGACATGTTCCTCGACGACCTTGAACGGTTCGACGGTGACGATGCGCAGGGTCTCAAGGAATTTCACCACGCGCTCGACGAGGAGCTCCGGGGCGGAAGCGCCCGCAGTGAGGCCGACTTTGGTGACGGCATCAAGCCATCTCGGGTCGATATCCGTGGCGTCATCGATGAGGTAGGCGGGGATACCGCATTCGGTGCCGAGATCGCGCAGGCGGTTACTGTTGGAGGAATTCTTGGAGCCGACGACGAGGAGGAGCTGAACTTGCTTGGCGAGTTCTTTCACGGCCTGCTGGCGATTCTGCGTGGCATAGCAAATATCACGCGTATCCGGCCCGTGGATGCTGGGGAAGCGCTCCTTCAGCGCGGCGATGATGGATTTGGTATCGTCGACCGAAAGCGTGGTCTGGGTGACGTAAGAAAGCTTGTCGGGCGTTTCGACGTTAAGTTTTACGACATCCGCCACGTTCTCGACGAGGTAGACCTTGCTGACACGGCCAGATGTGCCTTCGACTTCCGGATGGCCTTCATGGCCGATAAGGACGATCTCATAACCTTCGCGTTCGTAGCGCTTGGCCTGGTTGTGAACCTTCGTCACCAGCGGGCAGGTCGCATCGATAATGGGCAGATCGCGCAGTTTGGCTTCGTTCTCGACTTTTTCCGAAATGCCGTGCGCCGAGAAAACGGTGATGCCGCCAACGGGAACTTCATCTACTTCTTCGACGAAGATGACGCCTTTGGCGCGTAAATCCTCAACCACCCAGCGGTTATGGACGATCTCGTGGCGGACATAGATGGGCGCGCCGTAGAGGGCGAGGGCCTGCTCGACGATTTCGATCGCGCGATCGACCCCGGCGCAGAAACCACGCGGTGCGGCGAGATACACGGTGAGAGGGCTGCTGTTCATGATGCTCGTGTAGTACGTAACGGCAGCATTTCCAATCGAATTAGACGCCGAGGAAGTCCTTTTTACCGAGCGGCACGCCGTTATGACGCAGGATGGCATAGGCCGCGGTAACGTGGAAATACACGTTCGGCAGAACGAAATTCGTCAGGTAATCCTGCCCATTGAATTTGCGGTCGTTATTGCCGTTGCGGCTTTTCAACTCTATGGCTTTACTTTCGCTGCCATCGACTTGCGCAGCGGTGATGGATTTTAGGAAAACGCGGGTCTTTTCGATACGGGCTTCTAGCTCGGCAAAGCTGGTCTCGGCGTCGTCATAGCTCGGAATCTCGATACTGGCGAGGCGGGCGGCACCACCTTTAATGGTGTCGCTGGTGATCTGTACCTGGCGGGCCAGCGGCAGCATATCGGGAGCAAGGCGGGCGTTGATGTAAACCGCTGGCTCGATCTTGCGAGTTTCTGCATCCTTCGCGCCGATGCTCAGGATGTGTGAGAGATTATCGAGGGCGCGGGTGAAGACGGGAATGGAAGCGGTATACATCGAGAGGGTCATGGCAAGCTCCGTTGGTTAATCGCGCATGGATATATGTGCGGACAGCGATGTTACAAGGCGTGCGTAAAATTAGATCTTCGGTTGTTTGAGATAGGCTTCCGATTGCATCTCGATAAGGCGGCTGACCGTGCGTTGGAATTCGAAATTGCCGTCGCCGGCTTCATAGATGCTTTCCGGTGGTGTTTCGGCGGTGGCGACAAGCTTGACGCGATGGTCGTAGAGCGTGTCGATCAGCGTAACGAAGCGCTTTGCTTCATTGCGTTCCTCACGCGTCAGCTGCGGTATGCCCTGCAGGATGAGCGTGTTGCAGTAGTTGCAGAGTTCGAGGTAATCGCCCGCGCCGAGGGGGCGCATGCAAAGCTCGGCGAAGGTCATCCACGCGACGCCATGCGTATGCTTATCGACGCGCAAAACGCGGCCATCCACTTCGATGCGCAAAGGCTCGTTAGGGGCGCCATGGGTAAGGCTACTCCAGCTTGCGCAGAGGAAATCGTCCGCCGCTTCGTTGCGTGGATACATGTAGGTGCGGTTCATGGCTTTGAGCTTGGCGAGGCGGTAATCCTCGGCGCTGTCGATCTTTACAATGGGCATGCGCTGCTGCAGAAGCGCGATGAATTTGACGAATTGTTCGCGCTGCAGGCCGCCCTGGTAGAGATCTTTCGGTGGGCGATTGCTGGTGAAAACGACCGTGATGCCTGCGTCCATCAGCCCGCCGAATAGTTTCTGCAGAATCATGGCGTCCGTAACATCGGTGACCTGCAATTCATCGAGACAGAGTATGTTCGCTTCTGCCGCGAGTTCGGCAATGACATGCTCCATCACCTGCTCGCCGTGGTTCTGACGGTAAGCGAACAGGCGTTTGTGCACATCGCGCATGAACGCGTGGAAATGAACCCTCCGGGTCTTAATCGTTCTGGAAATTACTGAAACGAACAGATCCATCAGCATGGATTTGCCGCGGCCGACATCACCCCAGATATAAAGGCCGGCAGGCTGGGCAGCGGCGGAAAGCAGGCCCAGCCAGCGACGTTTGAGGGGGGTGGAGGGTTCACAAAGTTGCTGGTAGAGTGTGTTGAACGCTGCGGCGGCCTTGCGTTGTGCCGGGTCAGCCGTGAGGGCGCCGCTGGCGATGGCGGCTTCATAAACGTTCAGGAATCCATGCGGTTCGGCTTGCGACATGGTGGTTGCTTACAGGACTCGACATTCCAGCGAAAGCTGGAATCCATCTTGAAGGTAGTAACTACCCAAGAAATCATACTAGGTGAAAACAAATGGATTCCAGCTTTCGCTGGAATGACGTTTCGCTTAAAGAACATGTATGACGCTTGAGCTAAAAACGGTGATGGCACTTCGCGAGGCAGTCCATAGTTGGCGGATGGCGGACGAAACGGTCGCGCTGGTGCCGACGATGGGCGCGCTGCATGCGGGACACCTGGCGCTGGTGGCAGCGGCGAGAACGCAGGCGTTGCGCGTGATCGTCAGTATTTTCGTGAACCCGACGCAATTCGGGCCGAGTGAAGATTTCGGCCGCTACCCGCGCCCGCTGGAGAATGATATGGAGCTGTTGCGCGAGGCGGGGGTGGATGCCGCGTGGTTGCCGGCGGTGGAAGAAATGTATCCGCACGGGTTCGACACAGTGGTACATGTGGCAGGGCCGAGTGCCGGTCTTGATGGGGATTTTCGTCCGGGCCATTTCGATGGGGTGGCGACGGTGGTGAGCAAGCTGCTGCTGCAGGTTGAGCCGGATGTGGCACTGTTCGGACAGAAGGATTACCAGCAGTTAGCAGTTATTCAACGTATGGTGGCGGATTTGAACATCGATACGCGCATCATCGGTGTGCCGACGGTGCGAGAGGCGGATGGGCTGGCGCTGTCGTCGCGCAATGCGTATTTGTCAGCGCAGGAGCGCGCGATCGCGCCGCAACTGCACGTGGTGTTGCAAGTGGCGGCGAATGAACTGCTCAACGATAATGATGTGGCGACGACGTTGAAGAAAGCCATCGCTTCGTTGCTACATATCGGGTTCAGATCGGTGGATTACCTTGAACTTCGCGGCCCGGCGCTGGAGCCGATGCATGAATTCAGCGCACCAGCGCGGTTGCTCGTCGCGGCACATTTGGGTACTACACGATTGATCGATAATATTCCTGTGGAGTAGGTGATGAACGATAGCGACATCCTGCATGAATTCGAGGCGGCAGAGGCCATCCTGCGTGGGCATTTCATTCTGTCGTCGGGCCTGCATTCGGATACGTATTTGCAATGCGCGCGGGTGCTGATGAATCCGCAGCGCGCGGAAAAGCTTTGTGCGGCATTGGCGGATAAAGTGCGGCAAGTACTAAACCTTGAACCGGCACCGGGCAGCAAGGACGCGGCGGCGCGCGCCCGTGAAGTGAACGAAGGCGGCATTGCGTCGTCAGTCATCGATCTTGTCGTCGCTCCGGCAATGGGTGGTGTGGTGGTGGGCTATGAAATGGGTCGCCAGCTCGGTGTCGAGACCATTTTCTGCGAGCGTGAGAATGGCGAGTTCGCGTTGCGGCGGGGTTTTCGCATCGAGCCGGGTATGAACGTGCTGATGGTGGAAGATGTGGTGACGACGGGCAAGTCCTCGATGGAGGCGGTGAGATGCGTAGAAGCGCATGGCGGCGTGGTCATCGGTGAAGCGTCGTTGATTGACAGGAGTAACGGAACGCATGTGTTGCCGTTCCCGCTGGTATCGCTGCTGGCGCTCGATGTGAAGACGTACCAGCCGGATGCCTTGCCGGAGCATCTGAAAGACACCGAGGCAATGAAGCCCGGTAGCCGGCATTTGCAGAAGAAAGCGTAAATTTACGCGTTGGTGTCGGTCGATGCTGTCGACGCGGTCGTCGTCGCCGATGGAACGGTCACCGGTTTTAGTGCTGCCGCGGTGGCGGTGTTGAGGTACGAATTGTTGGAAGCGATGAGGTCGCTGATGCGATCGACGGCAGCGGCGGCCTTGCCAAGCCGTTGGCCGGTACCGTAAAGCGCGAGGTGCGATTGAGCCCCGAAGAATGCGTTGCCACCGCTCGTGCCAAAGAGAGTGCCAATCTCGCTGGAGCCGGAGCCGCCCTGTAACAGGGAAAGAATGTCGGGCGAGAGGCCGAGCAGGGTACCTTGAGAGCCCGATGAACCATCTGCCAGCCGTTTCGCGGCGAGTGCCTGTGCCTGCGCGACAGCAGCCGCGCCGTCATACGCAACGGCGGGAGTGGCTGCCGTGCTAGTGGGGGTTGCTGGCGTTGCAATAGGTGTCGTGCTGGTGCTTGAAATCGTTGTCATGAGCCACTCCTGGCGGTGTCATTTTGTTGACCGGACTTACCTGTCCGTGATGCTTTCATCATAGCAAAAAACGCGCGCGGTTGCAATGCAAAGCAAATAGCTCTAATATTAAGCAAGTATAATGGCTTAGTTGCCTGCAACGCCCGCGCGGATCGGGTTGAAGTAAGCAACCGGTGCCGCAATGGCCGGTGAGGGCGACGCGCTGATATTCTCAGCGGGCATGATGGTCACGTGTGACTGCATGGTTCCGGGCTGAGCAGTATGCGTATATGACGTACACGCGGCAAGCGCTAACAGCAGCGTGGCAATGCCGACGACTCCGATATACACCTGTTTCATGCTGATCTCCCGATGATCCGTTAATGCTTGGCTGGCGCAATGACCATAATGACCTGACGGCCTTCGGCCTTGGGCTCATGCTCGACGCGGATCTTGTCGGCGAGCTGCTCGCGGATTTTTATCAAGACGGCGAGGCCCAGTTCTTGATGCGCCATCTCGCGGCCGCGGAAGCGTAAAGTGAGTTTCACCTTGTCGCCTTCGGCAAGGAATTTATCGATCGCGCGCAGTTTGATATCAAGATCGTGCTGGCCGATGCCAGGACGGACCTTAATCTCCTTGATCTGGATGACCTTCTGCTTCTTGCGTGCTTCCTGGAATTTTTTCTGCTCGGCGAAGCGGAACTTGCCGTAATCCATGATTTTGCACACCGGTGGTTCGGCGTTTGGAGAAATCTCGACGAGATCGAGCCCGGCAGCAGCGGCGACGCGCATGCCTTCGCCAACATTGGTAACTCCTACCATTTCGCCATCAGCGCCGATGAGGCGGATCTTCTCGGCAATGATTTCGCGGTTTACACGTGGTTCAGGTCCGCGTTTTTCCTTAAGCGCCATGGTGGGTCATCATTCGTAGTTTCTCCAGTTGTTAACGCCAGCTCTCGATTTGTCATTTCCGCAAAAGCGGGGAATCTCCTCCAAGAAGCGGATTCCCGATGAAGTGTCGTAACCAAATATGAAAAAATTTGGCCGACACTAGCCCGGAGATGACAAGCTTAAACAGGCGTGCCGCATTCCTTTACAAGGCTTTCGACGCAGGCGTCAAGCGCGAGTGTCTGCTGGCCTTCGCTGCCCAGCGTGCGCAGGGCGACGGTACGGCCCTGTGCATCGCGCCCGCCAACGGCGAGGATGAAGGGAATTTTCTGCAGGGAATGATCGCGCACCTTATAGTTGATTTTTTCCGCGCGGTTGTCGAATTCGACGCGGATGCCCTTGGCTTTGAGCGCGTCGTGAACTTCCCGCGCGTATCCATCAAACTCATTGGTGATGGAGCAGACGACGGCCTGCACCGGCGACAGCCAATGTGGGAATCTACCGGCATAATGTTCGATGATGATGCCGATAAAGCGCTCATACGAGCCGAAAATAGCACGATGCAGCATGACGGGGCGATGATTCTGGCCGTCCTCGCCGACATAGGTAGCATCAAGGCGTTCCGGTAGTACGCGGTCGGATTGGATGGTACCAACCTGCCAGGTGCGGCCGATGGCGTCGGTAAGATGCCATTCGAGTTTCGGCGCATAGAAGGCGCCTTCGCCGGGGAGCTCCTCGAAACCATGTTCTTTGTCGAGACCGGCCTGTATGACGGCGTCGCGGAGTTCGCTTTCGGCCTTGTCCCACATTTCTTCCGTGCCGAAGCGTTTCTCGGGGCGAAGGGCGAGTTTGATGGTGTAGCTGGTGAAGCCGAGATCCTTGTAGATGCGATCGGCGAGTTCACAAAATTTCTTCACTTCATCGACGATCTGGTCTTCGCGGCAGAAGATATGAGCGTCATCCTGAGTGAACTGGCGCACGCGCATCAAGCCGTGAAGCGCGCCGTGCGGCTCGTTGCGATGGCAGCAGCCGTTCTCGTAGATACGCATCGGCAGGTCGCGGTAGGATTTGATGCCCTGCTTGAAGATGAGCACGTGGGCCGGGCAGTTCATGGGTTTGAGCGCCATCCATTCGGCCTGGTTGGAGACGATGGGGCCGGTATCATCGACATTAGGCACTTCATCGGGAATGACGAACATGTTCTCGCGGTATTTGCCCCAATGGCCGGACTGCTCCCATTGCTTGGCGTCCATTACCTGCGGGGTTTTTACCTCGAGGTAGCCGCCGTCGTCGATGGCGCGGCGCATGTAGGCTTCGAGCTGGCGCCAGATCAGGTAGCCTTTCGGGTGCCAGAAGACGCTGCCGTGCGCTTCCTGTTGCAAATGAAAGAGGTCGAGTTCTTTGCCGAGTTTGCGGTGGTCGCGTTTCTCCGCTTCCTCGAGCATGGTAAGGTGGGCCTTGAGCTCCTTTTCGTTGGCGAAAGCGAGACCGTAGATGCGCTGAAGCTGCTTGTTCTTGGCGTCACCGCGCCAGTACGCGCCGCTGATGCGGGTGAGCTTGAACGCGGCGGTGATTTTTGCAAAGCTTGGCACGTGGGGGCCGAAGCAGAGATCGATGAAGGCATTATCACCTTCGCCCTGACGGTAAAGGGAGACATGATCCTTCGGGGTATCGCCGCCGATAGCTTCGTTCGGTGCGGTCTTGATGATTTCGGCTTTGTATTTCTCGCCGCGTGATTCGAACATAGTGATGGCATCGGCGCGTTTCCAAATCTCGCGCCGCACAGCGTGCGGACGCTTTATTATTTCTTTCATGCGTTCTTCTATTTTCGGCAAATCCTCGGCGCTGATCGGTGTATCGAGGTCGATATCATAATAGAAACCGTGATCGATCGTTGGACCGATCGCAAGCTTGGCGGATGGATAGAGTTCCTTCAGCGCAAGGGCAAGCGTTTGCGCGGTGATGGTATGGCGCATCACTTCGATGCCTTCCGGATCCTTCGCGGTGAGGATGGCGAAATGAGCGTTCTTGTTAATGGGGCGGTAAAGATCCTGCTGGTGGCCATCGACTTTCATGGCAATGGCGGCTTTAGCCAGCCCGGCGCCGATGCTGGCCGCAATTTCCTCACCCGTGATGCCGGCGGGATACTCACGCGCCGAGCCGTCCGGCAGGGTGATGGTGATGGCAGCGGTAGCGGCTTGGGCGTTGGTCATTATTGTCTCCGATATGGGCGGGTACAGTAGGGTTTTGGCAACAACTGTCAAGAATAGGTGTCATTCCGGGCGTGAGCCGGGATCTAGGGTTGCGCGTGATGAGTAGTGTTTTGTGAAGTATGCGTGTTGCCAGAGATCCCGGTCAAGCCCGGGATGACGACCGTGGATAGTGCGTTATGCTAATGCGTGTTGAGCGTCGTCAGCACGCGATCAACACTGAGCGTGCTCAGCTCCTTTTCGCGCAGGATGGTGACAGCATTGCCGATAGGAGCCGAACGTCTCGGGTCGCTGGCATGGCTGAAAAGCACGGTGGAAGTACAGTCAGTAGCGGCGATAACATGCATGGGGCCGGTATCGTTACCGACGGCGAATCTGGCATAACGGGCGAGTGTGGCGACCTGTGGAATGCTGGTGTTACCGCACAGGTTGATCGTGGCGGGCACGCGCTTGGCGATGGAATCGAGTACTTCGGCTTCCGCATCGGTGCCGATTAGCACGGGTCGTATGCCTTTGCTCGCCAGTTCCTGCGCAAGGGAGGCGTATTGTTCGGCGGGCCAGCGTTTTTCCGGCCGGTGGGCGGCGCCGCCGGGGACGAGGAGAGCGAAGGGGTTGACCTGCTCACCTTGCGGGATGCTGCGGTTAGTGCCAATGATACCGACAATGGCGGCGATATCGGCTTTCATCCATCCGATATCGGGTTGGCCGACCACGATGCTGGCGATGGCCAGCTGCAACTTTAAGTTGGCGAGCGCATGTTTGCCGTGACGGGCTTGATCCGTGTAGCCGTGGCTGGCGAAGCGGCTGACATTGCTGATGCGTGGCCGTGGGCGCTTGAGCAGCCATTGGTAGAGCGTGGTGCGGTTACTAGTCTGCAAGTCATAGACCCAGCTCCAGTTTTTACTGCGGAGCATGGATTGCAGCTTGGTGCGGCCCTCACGGTTCAGCAACTTGGGTTTGCTGTCGACCCAGATTTCATTGAAGTAGGGGCTTTGGGCAAGGATTTCGGCGTAGGCTTTGGTCGTCAGCAAGGTGATGTGCGCACTAGGATGCGTGGCGCGAATGGCGGCGAAGCCCGCGGTGGCCAGCACGATATCGCCGAGGGCGCCATGTTTGATGGTGAGAATGTTTTCGGTGATGGTGGTCATGAGGACTTCGCTTTAAACTTTGGCATTCCTGCGAAGGCAGAAACATCCTTTAAAAAAGTGGATTTGCGAAAAGGCTTCGTGACCAAATTTGAGGAAAATTTAGACGAAGCTAACTCGAGAATGACAAACGGGGAAATCACACGGATCCCAACAACTCGCGATACACCGCAATCGTATCATCTTTCATCCGGTCGCTGCTGAAGTGCGCGCGGACGTGCTGCTTGGCGAACTGCGCCATGGCTTTCACGGTTTTTTCATCGCGCGCGAGGCCGTATCTAATGGCTTCGGCAAGTGTAGCCGCATCATCCGGCGGGATGAGGTAGCCAGATTCATTCTGCACGATGGTCTCGCGGGCGCCGCCATGGTCTGTAGCGATAACGAGGCGGCCCATCGCCTGCGCTTCGATGGCGACGCGGCCGAAGGATTCCGCCTGAATGGAAGGGACAACGACGATGCTTGATAGTGTATAAGCTTCAGCCATGGCGTTCGTCGGGCTGGTGATACGGATCTTACCTTCGAGACCGCGGGCGCGGATAAGGTCGTGGAGTTCGTCGCGGTAATCCTCGTGGCCGGTATCGGACCCGGCGATGACGCAGAGGAACGGTTCATCCTTTATTTTTGCCAGTGCTTCAATGAGGACATGCTGGCCTTTGATGCGGCTGATGCGCCCGGGGCAGAAGATGACCGGCGCGAAATTATCGTATAGCAGCCAGCTTTTGGTCAGTTCCTGCAGACGGTTCGGCACGACTTTACGATCCTCGAACAGATTGAAATCGACGCCGCGCGGAATGGTGCGGATGATGGTGGGATCAACGTCGTATGTGCTGAGAATATGCTCGCGTACAAAGTTGCTGACGGCAATGATGCGTTGGCCTTTGACCATGACGCTGTTGTATTTTTTCTTGATGCCGCTTTCGGTGCCGTAGATGCCGTGGAAGGTTGTCATGAACGGGATATTCGCCCATTTGGCGGCGTAGTAAGCGGCCCATGCGGGGGCGCGGCTGCGGGCGTGGATGATGCTGACATGGCGGGCCTTGATGAGGCGGTAAAGATGCCAGGCATTCTTACGGATAATCAGCGGATTCTTGCGATCGAGCGGCAACGTGATGTGCTCGCCACCGGCATGGGTGACATGCGGGATGAGTGCGCCGCCATGGGAGGCGACAAGGGGGATCATCCCAGCTTTTTTGATGGCATCGGTGATTTCGACCGTGCCGCGTTCCACCCCGCCGGATTCGAGGCGCGGCAGGACTTGCAGGATAACGGGGGTGTCGCTCATGGGGAAAAGGAATAGAGGTTCGGGCCACGCGTGCAATGATTTATTGTGTCATCCACAAGTGAGTGGGCTGGGCGTCATTCCCGGCCGGCGGGGATCTCCGGCCAACCGCAACAAACTAAATATATCGCCTACAACCCACGATTCCCGCTGGCGCGGGAATGACGGTTGGGGGGATGACAAAGCATCCATTCCACATTAAGAAGAGCGCCATGACACCGCAATTCTTTACTGCTTCTTCAGGCCGCCAGATCGCCTATCATCGCACGCTGGGTGTAGGGCCGGGCGTGATGTTCTGCTGCGGTTATCGTTCGGATATGGCATCAACTAAAGCGACGGCCATCGCGGAGTGGTGCTTAGAGCGGAACGTGCCGTTCACGAGGTTCGATTACCGCGGGCATGGAAAATCGGAAAGCGATTTCATGGAATTTACAATCGGCGGGGCGATGCAGGACATGCTCGATGTGCTGGATGAAATAACGGCGGGACCGCAGATCGTAATCGGTTCCAGCATGGGTGGATGGGTAGCGCTGAACGCAGCTAGGGAACGCAAAGGCATCATCAAAGCGCTGATCGGCGTGGCGGCGGCACCGGATTTTACGGAAAAACTGATGCTGGTGCGGATGACGCCCGAACAACGCCGCGAGATCGAGGATGAGGGGGTCATTTATGCGCATAGCGAAATGACGGATTCGGATTACCCCATCACGTGGAATTTCATTACCGAGGCGCGCCAACATTTGATGCTGGATGACGTGATCGGCCTCGATATTCCGGTACAGTTGTTCCACGGCCAACTCGATGATTCCGTGCCGTGGGAGCATGCACTGCTGCTCGCGAAGCAACTGACCGCTGATGACGTAACGGTGACGTTCATCAAGGATGGCGATCACCGGCTGAATCGTCCGGCGGATTTGGGATTGATGCTGGATGCGCTGGGGCGGATGCTAAAAAATATATAAAATGGACCCCGGCGTAAAGCTGGGCTGACAACTTGTGTGCGAGACCAGAACGCAGAACGCGGCATCATCGCCACTTGTCACCCAGCTTTACGCTGGGTCCATCTTCCTTCATTTGACAGCACTTGTGTAGCGGCCTACTAAAGCGCAGCGCATTCAACCCACGAGGCATTCATGAAACCGACCACCAAACCCGCCAACCCCCGTTTTTCGTCCGGCCCTTGTGCGAAACGCCCGGGATGGAGCCTGAGTGCGCTTGAAGATGCAGCACTTGGCCGCTCGCACCGGGCGAAGGTCGGCAAGGCGAAGCTGAAAGAGGTGATTGATCGGTCGAAAGCTGTCCTTGGAATCCCGAATGACTACCTGCTCGGCATTGTCCCGGCATCGGATACAGGGGCGGTCGAGATGGCCATGTGGAGTATGCTGGGGCAGCGCGGTGTTGAGGTGCTGCTGTGGGAGAGCTTCGGTAAAGGTTGGGCGACGGATTGTAAGAAGCAGCTCAAACTGACGGATATGAAGATCACGGAAGCGGCGTATGGCGATATCGTCGATCTGAAAAAAGTGGACTGGAAGAATGATGTGGTCTTCACCTGGAACGGCACCACTTCGGGCGTGCGCGTACCGAATGCGGACTGGATCCCGGATGATCGCGAAGGACTCGCCATTTGTGATGCAACCAGTGCGACATTCGCGATGGACATTGATTTCAAGAAACTCGATGTCATCACCTGGAGCTGGCAGAAGGCATTAGGCGGTGAAGGCGCGCATGGCATGCTGGCCTTATCGCCGCGCGCGATGGAACGTCTTACCAGTTACCAACCGGCTTGGCCGTTGCCGAAGATTTTCCAGATGACTAAGGATGGCAAACTCATCGACGGCATCTTTGTGGGTGAAACCATCAATACGCCCTCGATGCTGGCCGTTGAAGATGCCATCGATGGACTCAAATGGGCTGAAGAGGCGGGTGGCCTTAAATCGCTGATTGAACGTTCAAACAAAAATCTCAAGACTTTGGAACAATGGGTGGAAAAGTCGGGTTGGATTGAATTCCTGTGTGCGGATAAGTCAATTCGTTCCAACACATCCGTGACCTTCAAGATTGCCGATGACTGGTATCGAGGTTTGAACGCGGATGCGCAGGCCAAAGCGTTGAAAGATTTCACGTCGCTGCTTGAGAAAGAGAATGTTGCACTCGATATCGGGGCCTATCGCGACGCGCCAGCGGGGTTACGCATCTGGGCGGGGGCGACGGTCGAGAACAGCGACATGCAGGCGTTGCTGCCGTGGCTCGATTGGGCGTGGGCGGATATCAAGCAGGCGCAGGCGAAAGCGGCGTAGCAATTCCATGGTTGAGGCTGTTATGCAGCGATTGGCGAATCCGTGAAAAAGGATCAACTACGGCGGTGAAAATGAAACCCAATGCGATTTTGTATGTTAGTGCGCTATGCTGTCTGATCCTTGCCGGGTGCGATGTCGAACAGGCGCCCGCTGTCATCGAACAGGTGCCCGCTGCCTACGAGCGTCCGAAGGATGTGAAGGCGATGTTCAATCGTGCGGAACAATGCCAGCACTGGGCAGGTGAGGAAGCTTATAATCGAGAGCGCGGCAAGGAAATCCTGCGGGCAGTGAACCGGCTGCGCTGCGAAACGCTGGAAGATGATTATATCCGCCTGCATCATAAACATGCGGACGATGCAAATGTTATCCGCGACATGGAAACGACGAACATCGAGAATGATTTTGAATTTTTATATCCCGCTAAATAAGACCGTCATTTTTCACCTGCTACAGAGGTTCACATGAACAAGGCCGACGTATTGAAACTCGATTCCATGCCAATCCTCGGCGAAAGTTATCCGCGCGGGCCGTACCGTTTCATCAACCGGGAATACCTTATCGTCACGTACGAGACGGATCCGGAGATTTTGCATCAGGTGATTCCCGAACCGCTGGTGCCGGAAAATAATACCGTGCTCTATGAATACATCAAAATGCCGGATAGTTCCGGCTTCGGTGATTATTCGGAGTCTGGCGTGGTGGTGCCTTGCCTGCTTAACGGGGAAAAAGTGAATTTCACTCTGATGATGTTCCTCAACGACGAACCACCGACGACAGGTGGCCGCGAAATCTGGGGTTTTCCGAAGAAATTCGGCCAACCGAAGCTGGAGGTGAAACGCGATACGCTGACGGGGACGCTGTCTTACGATGGCGAACTGGTCAGCATGGGCACAATGACGTACAAGCACGATAACCTGCTGACCGACCCGAAGCATCCAATGGCGGAGAATGTACAGAGCATCGCGGACCGCCTCGGTAAAAAGCAGGTAAACCTTAAGCTCATTCCGTCGGTAACGGGCGGCAAGCCGGATGTGTGCCAATTGATTTCGTACCGCATGATCGATACGACGGTGAAAGGTGCGTGGGCGGGGCAGGCGCGACTGCATCTGGTGCCGCATGTGAATGCGCCGGTGGCCGACCTGCCGGTGAGGAAAGTACTCGGCGGGGCACATTTCATTGCCGATATCACCCTGCCGTACGGGCAAGTGGAGTTCGATTATTTGAAAGCCTAGCGACGTTTTGCAGCTGGAGGCGGGGCCGGGTCATCGTCAGGCAAATCTGCATTAAGAATGGCATCCAGAACTTGTCGATCATTGGGTCTATTGCGTTTTGGCTGGTTAGCGCTTTCAAGGCGCTAAGCAATTGGTTCCGATCTTCGTGGACATAACCACCGGGTTGTAGCTCATTATATGCGAGGGCATCGCACGTATCGTATATCTGTTGTTGATACCAATGAGCGCGATGAGAATTCATGATTTCACTCGCCGTCATTTTAGGCGGGTTAGCAACGAGTTGTTTTATGAAGGCAAGTATTTCGGGAGTAACTTCGCGATCAAGATCATTCGCGGCAGTTGCTTCCATTTTCCGGCGTGCGTCGTCTTTTGCCCGTTCTTGTAAATGCGATGATGCGATTCCAACGTCATATCATCACCAAATATTTTTTCGAGGAATGGCTCATCCGCGCCCATTAGACGGTACAATTGTGCTTCTTCGTAAAAAGTCTAGGAAAGATAGATATCCTGCGCACGTTTCCGCAACGTTTGTGTCGTTGCTTTTGTCATATTTTCTTATTCATAACTTGACGTTATTGACTGGTTGCCGTTAATCCATAAACGCCGAATATGTCGGTTTATGACAAAATTCATCTTTTCAGGAACCCATCATGCCAAAAGTTCTTATTTCCGATAAATTAAGCCCGCAAGCCGTAGATATCTTTAAGCAGCGTGGCGTCGAAGTCGATATCAAGACCGGCTTGACGGAAGAGGAACTCATCAAGATCATCGGCGATTATGACGGATTGGCGATTCGTTCAGCGACGAAAGTGACGCCGAAAGTGCTGGAAGCGGCAACGAAATTGAAAGTGGTCGGCCGGGCGGGCATTGGTGTCGACAATGTGGATACGAAAGCTGCCACGGCGCGGGGCGTAATCGTGATGAATACACCGTTTGGTAATTCGGTGACCACGGCGGAGCATGCACTCTCGCTGATGATGTCACTGGCGCGGCAGATTCCGGAAGCGAATACGTCGACACATGCGAGCAAATGGGAAAAAAACAAGTTCATGGGTGTCGAGATCGCGGGCAAAACGCTCGGGCTCATCGGCTGCGGCAATATCGGCAGCATTGTGGCTGACCGGGCGCAGGGGTTGAAAATGAAAGTAATCTCCTATGATCCGTTCCTGTCGGCGGAGCGGGCGCAGGCGTTGAACGTCGAGAAGGTGGAACTGGACGAATTGCTCGAACGGGCGGATTTCATTTCGCTGCATACGCCGATGACAGATGCGACGCGTAACCTGCTGAACAAGGATACTCTGGCGAAATGCAAAAAAGGCGTGCGCATCATCAATTGTGCGCGAGGTGGGCTCATTGTCGAGGCTGATTTGAAAGCGGCGATCGAAGCGGGTCAGGTCGCGGGCGCGGCGCTCGATGTGTTTGAGGAGGAGCCGGCAAAGAATAACCTGTTGTTCGGGATGGATCAGGTAATCGCGACGCCGCATCTGGGTGCATCGACAAGTGAGGCGCAGGAGAATGTGGCGATTCAGGTTGCGGAGCAGATGGCGGAATATCTAACGGTCGGTACGGTAACCAATGCGCTGAACATGCCGAGTGTTTCGGCGGAGGATGCGGCGCGGTTGAAACCGTATCTTGACCTCGCCTCGCGCCTGGGTGGATTCGCCGGGCAGATGACGACGGGTGGTCTCACCAGAGTGACCATTGAATATGAAGGCAAGGTGACGGACCTCAATACCAAGCCGCTTACTGCGGCGGCATTGAATGGCCTGCTGTCGCCACTGATGGAAGGCGTGAACATGGTTAATGCGCCGGTGGTGGCGAAAGATCGTAATATCGAAGTAAGTGAAGTGCGCCACGAGCGCACCGCGCATTATAAGACGTTGATGAAAATTACGGTGGCATTCGATGGGCCGCCTTCGCCTAAAGGCGCTGACGTGGCAAGTGCAAGCTTCACTATCAGCGGGACGCTATTCGGGGATAAACCGCGGGTGGTGGCGCTGAATGATGTGACATTGGAGGCGTCGCTCGGTAACCGGATGCTGTTTGTCGCTAACGAGGACAAGCCGGGGCTAATTGGCGGGGTTGGCCAGTTACTTGGCGAGGGGAAGATCAACATTGCAAACTTCCATTTGGGGCGTAACAAGGAAGCCACGCACGCGATTGCGCTGATCGAAGTGGATGAACAGATCGATAGTAAGTTATTGAATAAGATTGCGAAGTTACCAAGTGTGAAAGATGCGCGAGTGCTTAACTTTTAAGGCAATTGCGGATTAGCGGTCACAATAACTGTGTTTTAAAGTCACAATAATTGCAAATCTGTTGCAATTATAGCCCAATTAGATCGATTTTGCTACCTGCGCGGGTAGAAATGGCGCAGCTTTGCTTCAGACAAGGGTCAAGTACTGTAAGCATGTTCCATAACAAATCGCTCTGCGATGCAGCATTTTCCCCATTAATCAAACGTTAACCCTTGTGTGGTAGGTTAAGCCATCAAGGAACAGGGGATCGGCAATGTTAGTTACAGTAAACAAAAAAATTCGCAGTAAATCGGTGAAGTATGCCGCACTCTCGACCGGGACGATCAGTGCCGTGTGGTACGATGAGAGCAGCGACACAGGCGCGAAACGCCAGAACCGCATCCGCATGACACGGGACACGTCGATCAAACAATCCGATCAATACGACGCATAACGCGCGCAGAAATTGCCGGTGTTTTCGCGCAGACATGGTTTGGCCAAAATACCGATTAAAGTTTAGCGCCTGCGTTTGCGAAAGAACTGCTCACTTTCGTGCCAATTGTCGTCATGCCGGCGACCGCCGCGATGGAAATGAGCGAAGCAATAATCGCGTATTCAATTGCTGTCGCACCTGATTCCGAAGTTAGGAATCGACGGATAAGCGTTTTTATCATGATTCCCCACATCGGTTATGTGGACAAATTGTAACATAAAAAATGGCAGAAACAACGAAATCTGTCGTCAGCATTGCGAAGGGATGTCGCCCTAGCGTTAATCCATGTGCTGGCCGCCGTTGATGGAGATGGTCTCGCCGGTGATGAAGCCGGCCTCGTCGTCGGCCAGGAAGCAGACAGCGCGGGCGATCTCTTTGGCTTCACCCAGGCGACCGACGGGAATCTTGCTGACGATGCCTTTCAACACGTCCGCATGCACGGCGGCGACCATTTCGGTGTTGATGTAACCGGGGGCGACGGCGTTGACGGTGATGCCTTTATTAGCGCACTCACGGGCGAGGGATTTGGTAAAGCCGAAGACACCAGCCTTGGCGGCGGCGTAGTTGGTCTGGCCCATCTGGCCCATCTGGCCGTTGATGGAGCTGATATTGATGATGCGGCCATAGGAACGGGAACGCATGCCTTCAATGACGGCGCGGGCCATGTTGAAGCAGGATTTCAGGTTGGTATCCATGACGGCGTCCCAGCTTTCCTCACCCATTTTATGCATGAAACCGTCACGCGTGATGCCCGCGTTGTTGATAAGAATATCGACAGGGCCGATCTCTTTTTCGATGGTGCGGGAGGCTTGCGAGCATTGCTCGAAATCGCTGACATCGAAGCGGTAAACCAGAATGCCGGTCTCTTTCTTAAAAGCCTGCGCGGCTTCCTCGTTGCCAGCGTAGCTTGCGGCAACTTTGCAGCCAGCTTTCTTGAGGTCGATGGCGATCGATTTGCCGATGCCGCGCGTGCCGCCGGTAACGAGTGCGACGCGATGTTTCATAGCCATATTGTAGTCCTTAGTCGTTGGTCGTTAGTTTAGTCGTTAGTCTTAAGTCGGCAATCGTGAGCATTCAGTTTCCGTATTCGTCATTCCCGCATAGGCGGGAATCGGGGCCGTAGGCACTGCATGTGTGCGCATAAACCAGAGATCCCCGCCTGCGCGGGAATGACGGTTGTCGCGTCTATGCAGCCTCGACACACATGGCAATACCCATGCCGCCGCCAATGCACAGGGTGACGAGGCCTTTTTTCTTACCCGTATTTTTGAGGGCATAAAGCAAAGTGGTAAGCACGCGGGCGCCGGAAGCTCCGATCGGGTGGCCGAGGGCAACAGCGCCGCCGTGGATGTTGACCTTGGCGGGATCTAGACCAAGGCCTTTGGTCACGCACAGTGCTTGCGCCGAGAAGGCTTCGTTAGCTTCGATGAGGTCGAGATCGGCGACTTTCCAGCCGGCTTTTTCGAGCGCTTTTTTTGAGGCGGGAATCGGGCCGGTGCCCATGACGGCGGGATCGACGCCGCTGGTCGCCCACGAGGCAATGGTGGCAAGCGGTTTCAGGCCGCGCGTGGTGGCTTCGGCGCGGGTCATCAGCACGACAGCAGCGGCGCCATCGTTGATGCCCGAGGCGTTGCCGGCAGTGACGGTGCCGCCATCCTGTTTGAAGGCCGGGCGCAGTTTGCCAAGGGTCTCCATGGTGGTTTCCGGGCGTACGCCTTCGTCCTTATCGATGACGGTATCGCCTTTTTTGCCTTTGATGGTGATGGGTAGGATTTCGTCATTGAATTTACCGGCGGCTTGGGCGGCGGCGGCTTTCTGTTGCGATTCCATGGCGAATTTGTCTTGGGCTTCGCGGGTGATCTGGTCGAGGTCGGCTACATTTTCGGCCGTAATGCCCATATGGTAGTTGTTGAATACATCCCAGAGGCCATCGACGATCATGGTATCCTGCAGTTTGGCATCGCCGAATTTCACGCCGTTGCGCATTTGGATGGCGTGGGGCGATTGGCTCATGGATTCCTGCCCGCCGGCGATGACGATGGTGGCGTCGCTATTGCGGATGGATTTCATGCCCTCGGCGACGGCGCGCAGGCCCGAGCCGCAGACCTGGTTAATGGTGTAGCCGGTAGATTCCTTGGCGATGCCGGATTTGATGAGGGTCTGGCGGGCCGGGTTCTGGCCGGTGGCGGCGGTAAGGACTTGCCCGAGGATGACTTCCTGCACATCGCTGGTGTTGAGTTTGTTGCGCTCCATGAGGGCCTTGACGACATGGGTGCCGAGCTCGACGGCGGTGAGGGTGGACAGGCCGCCGTTCAGTGTGCCGATGGGGGTGCGGATGGCGTCAACGATGACGATATCATTGGGGTCGGTCATGGGGTGCTCCTCGAGTGAATGCGGACTATGTAAGTGCGCATTGCCGGGTTGTCCAGCCACTTGGTGTGCGCTGCACTAGAATTTCGCGTCGAGCCACTTCGCGACCAGCTCCCACATCTGCGCCCGCGCGTTCCTGCCGACGACCATGCTAACATGGCCGCAATCGGGGGTAAGGACATCACATCTTCTGATGAGTTGGGTCAGCGGCAGGGCGCAGCCTTTGGGGACGATGGCATCGCGCATGGGGACGACGGCGAGGGTGGGGCAGGTGATGGTCTCGGGCTCGATCCAGCGGCGACCGACCTTCCATTGATGGTTGGCGAGGATGTTGCCTTGGGGCCAATCGACGAAACATTCCTCCGCGACTTTGTTGGCGAGTGGCACGCCATCGTTCACCCATTGCTCGACGGCGAGGAAATGGTTTTTTTCTGCATCGGAGAGGAATGGGTAGCGGCTGAATTTTTCCTGCACGCGCCACGGGTCGATGAGGTGGAAGATGGTCTGGGTGACGACGGGTTGCACTGGGTATTGGGTGTTGATCCAGTTGCGGAGCATGGCCTGCGTCGCGGGGACAAGGAGCACGGTCGGGGTATCGGCGGCGGAGAAATCCCATGGGGTGGCGAGGAGGATCAGGGCGTCGACTTCCTTGGCGGCAAGCTGGGCCATGGCGGTGGCGAAGATGCCGCCCATGCAGTAGCCGAGCAGGGCGATGGGGCCGTCATGCTGCTCGCGCAAGGTGTGGAGGGCGTCGAGCGCGTAGAAGCTGATATAGTCAGCCATGGCGAACTCGCCTTCGTCCGCGTTGGGGGAGCCCCAGTCGAGGATGAGGGGGCGATAGCCGCGGGATTTCAGGAAATCGACGAAACTAACGTCGGGGTAGAGATCGAGCACGGTCGATTTGTTAATGAGTGAGGGGATGCAGAGGACGGCGAGGGCATCGGTCGCCTCCGGTGCGCAGTCGAGCAGTCTGGCGCTGCCGCGTTGCCAAAGGACAGGGTAGTCTTTTTCCGGGCGCGCGTAATCGCTGGCGAGGTAGGCCTGGATGCCTTGCAGGAAACCAGTGGAGTGGTTATAGGCTTCACTACCGAGGCTGGTCAGGAAATCCGGGTTGAAAAAATCCTGCGAGAAGTTGCCCCAATCGAACTCGTCGCTATTTTTTTCGGGTTCGGGGTTTTGTTTTGGGCTTAGTGGTTGCGACACGAGATTTAACCACGCGTCTGCGCTTTGCTGCCACAGGTTCTGCATTTGCTCGCTGGCTTGTTCGAATGGGCTTTTCGGCCGCATCCATTCGGGCATGAAGGCGGCGAAGCTGCTGCTCCACGGCGCCGAGGCGTTCGGCAAGATCCCCGATTGCATCATGGCGAGCATCAGGTGCATGGGCAGGGCGTCGGGCATTCGCATCATGGTTGGTTCCCATCTGTTGCATGGCGTCGAGCATCGCACGGATCGCATCGGGATTCGTCATCTGGCGGGTCATCTGCTCCTGCCATTGGCGCAGGAAATCCGCCGCACGCTGTTGATTGGTATTCGACTTATTCACCCTACATTCCTCAATGCTTGCCAAACGCGTTTAAGTGATGTTAGGTCAGCAGCACGTAAAGCGCAACCGCTAGTCCCGAGGAATCCATGAGCAAGAAACACCAGAGCAGCGAACCGATCGTCATCAAGAAATATGCGAACCGTCGCCTCTATAATACGGATACGTCGAGCTATGTGACGCTCGAAGATTTGTGCACTATGGTGAAGGATGGCTCGGAGTTCATCGTCTACGATGCGAAATCCGGCGAGGACCTAACACGCCAGATCCTGACGCAGATCATTTTCGAGCAGGAATCGAACGGCGAGCATTTGCTGCCGACGAACTTCCTGCGCAGCATCATCGGCTTCTATGATAATTCGCTGAAGGACTTCGTGCCGCATTATCTCGATGGCGCGATGAAATCTTTCTCCGGCAACCAGGAAAAAATGCGCGAGATGATGGGACTTGGCTCGCTCGGCAGCTTCGGCCAGGTGGCAACGCAGCTTGAAGAAATCGCCAAACAGAACATGGATATGTTCACCAAAGCCTTTTCGATGTTCACGCCGTTCACGGCACCGGATGCGATGGGCACAACCAAGAAGAAATAAACCGCAAAACACCTACGAAAAAGGCGCCACATGGGCGCCTTTTTTTATTGATTCATGCTAAAATAGATTAGCCTTGGCTTCGCCCACCTTTAGGGCCAGTGCTGCTACCTTTTGTAATCGCATTAAATGCTAAAGCTACACCGGTAAAGCCAGCAGCAGTACCGCTTCCAGTTGCAATGCCGACCCCCGCAATACCAAGAACAGCTTGTGCAACAGCAGGCATTAGGCGATTTGCGCTATCGAGAGCTGCATTGAACAGGTCTGCCTCCCGCACGTGTCCACCACTGATGCCGCTGATGGATGCATCCGCAGTCTGCATACGAAATTCCGGTGCCATCTGTGCGGCAAGCTTTGTGGTGTCGCTGGTTTGGTTATCGATGCTCATGTGCAATCCTGTTGCGAGATGTTTTTTCCTTATCCTCAACTTAGCAGACAATTGTTACAATCACGTTACGGTCTGGCCGAATTATTATGAAAATTTTATGACAGAAATGGCTGAAATTAGATAAAATTTTAGGATATTTCGGCAACAGATGTTGCTGCGTCTGACGCTGACAGAGCGGCTATTTGCCGGCTGTTTTCCAATTTTTAGCTATACAGTTTTAGGGATAAATGTCGCGAATTACTTCGCGAGTACGGTATCGAGACTAGCGCGGTCAGCATTCAATTGCTCGGTGTAATTTTGCGCCGGAGCAGGCATGTTGCGCTCGCTCTTTTGGCCCCGTACATTGTCCGCAAAATTTGCATAGACATTGCGTGGCGAGAATTTCTGGCTCCAGGCCATGCCGGCATGTTCATCCGCATGTTCTGCTGCGTGGTGCGCGATATGGCTCACATCATGGGCCGGCAACGAGGCCATGCCTGCAGTTGCCAGTGCGCCTGTGTTGTGCACGTGGTCGAGCGTGACGAAGGGATGTTGTTGCATATAAGGGGCTGCGGCATGCGTCGCCACGGCAGCCACGGCGGCACCGCCCATGATACCTGCGGCGCTGTTTACGCTGGCCACGGAAGCCGGCGCAAATGTCCCGGAAAGACCCAAGATGCTGGCAAGACCGGATGGAATGCCAGCCAGCGCCCCGCCAATTGCATGGATGCCTAGCCCGGCAGTGTTGGCCAGCCATGCGGCGCCGCTTTGGGCACCTGCCAGTAAGCTGCTGCCAGCACCGACATTCACGGCACCCATGACAGAAGCGGAGAGTGCGCCAACTGCCCAGACGCCAACCGCTGCCGCAACCACGACACCCGCCACAATGGCCGCACCTTTCAGCACAGCACCCCAATGGATGTGGTGTTCAACAGCTTGTCCATTTGTGTCGTAGGTGGGCATGGGCGCTCGATTGACAGTATGATCTATCGTAAAGAGTAGCATAGGCATGCATCAAACTGTGTGACAGTTCTGTGAAGAGTAGTGTTGAGTTTGTGCAAGGCTGGTAAACTAACCAGCTTAAGACTCCGCTTTCGCGGGGGTTGACTGGCTCGCCAGTTCGCCCGGCACTACCGAAATCATTAATTTGCTGTGTTCCTGCAGTCGCTAATGCGGCAGCGAATCGGCGAGCGCTCCATAGGCCATCTGGTCGAGGCGATGGACGCGGGAATAGACCTCGAACGAGCGTTCTGACAGGTAATTTAGGTAGTAGGGCATTTCGGCTAGGATACCGGTATGCTGGCTAAGGCAGATGTCCGCCCCATCGAGACGGTAGGAATCTGCGGCTTTTTCCTCATCGATCCGGCCGGCATAGATAGCGCGGCGCACCATCAGCCATGCCATGACGCTGGTGAGGCGCATTGTGACGCGGGTCATCTCGTTGGCGTAGTTCACGCGCTGATCAGGAGCGATGGTTGCTTGGTCCTCGCTGCCGCGCGCCTGAAAATAATGGTGGGCATCGAACAGCAGGCTCAAGGTTTCGTTGAACACGCCGGGTAAAAAGAGTAACTGGGTATCGGGCGTTGCTTGTCGGGCGACTGGATGCATGTGCGAGCCTCTAGCTGGTTTGCCCTGTTGTTGCGGGTCTGAACTCTCACTGTAAGGGTCACAGGTAAATATAGGGTTAAGAAATGGCGTGTAAGGTGGATTTTTGCTTAATTTAAGTAAGTATTGTTGAGCTCCGAAACGCCATAACCAATTCGTAGAATAACAACTAACCGTACGTTCATTCACTATGGGTAACAATTGATAAGTATGATAAAATCAGAATGGATTCGGGCGAATGCTGGCAGTGGGAAAACCTTTACTCTAACTGGCCGTGTGGTGCGCCTTCTGTTACTTGGTGTATCCCCGGAACGTATTGTTTGCATCACGTACACGAAGGCAGCTGCAAATGAAATGCGCGGACGGGTGTTGGATCGCCTGCGTGACCTGCTGCTGGCAGATGACGTTCTATGTAAAAAGCAGGTCGAAGAGTTGCTTGGCGAAGACCCGAACGCCGAACAAATGCAGCGGGCGCGCAGCCTTTTCGCGACGGTGCTTGATAGCAGCGGCGGCGGCTTGCAGCTGACGACGATTCACGGATTTTGCCAGAATATCCTGCGGCGGTTTCCTATCGAGGCCGATATCGCGCCCCACTTCACGGTGCTTGAAGAGGCGGCGGCGGATGAGGTGCTGCGCCGCACGAAACATACCTTGCTCGCCAGTATGGAATCCGCCGAACCATTGGTCAAGGAGGCGCTGGCGCTGATCGGCAACCGTGGCGGCGAGACGCGGTTCGAGATGATTGCGAACGACATTATCAGTAAGCGCCGCATGTGGAAACGTGTGTGGCATCTGCAAAGCCCTGAATCGCTGCGAGCGCATATATATGATTTCCACGAATTGGAAGTGGGCATGACCCGCGCGGCGCTGGCACACGGACTCTGCGATTCTATCAATGCGACGGATGAGGCAGTGCTACGGGCGCATCTCCCGGCGCTGGTGGCGCATAAAACGCCGACGTATCAGCAATTCGGCAGCGGCCTTGCCGCATGGTTTGAGTGCGACGCCAGTGGGCGTTGTGCGCTGATGGGCGAGTTACTGGCACTGTTTCTCACCGACAAGGGCGAGCCGCGTAAACGCTTACTGAATGACAAGGAATATCCGCACGGTAGCCCGTTGCGTGAAGTTATCCAGCGTCTTGCTGAACATGCCATCCGCTTTGCTGAGCGTGCGGCAGCGCTGGCATGTGCGGAAGAAACGTTCGCTGTCGCGATGCTCGCGCGGGCATTGCTCGAAAATTACGAGGCGGCGAAACTCGGCAGCCATGCGCTCGATTACGAAGACCTGATCGATAAAACGCTCGACCTTTGCACCGACCCGGACAAGCTCGGTTGGGTGATGACCAAGCTCGATCACCGCATTGACTACCTGCTGATCGACGAGGCGCAGGATAATAGTCCCGAACAATGGAAGCTGGCCTACACGCTGGTAGAAGAGCTTATCGCGAACAATGGCGGCACCGCCAGTAACGGCCATCCGCGCAGCCTGCTGGTGGTGGGGGATGAAAAGCAATCCATTTATAGTTTCCAGGGGGCGGCGCCAGAGGAGTTCCACCATTATCACTCCCAGTTCGCGCGCATGCTTTCGGCGGGTAGTCCGTCCCCGCTGATATCGGAAACACTAAGCAATTCCTATCGCTCGACGGCGGCGGTGCTGAAACTGGTCGACCATGTCGCAACGCAAGCGGAGGTGAAGGCCGCGCTGAGTGCGATAGATGAGGTGCCGCAGCATCAGTTGACGCGCAAAGATGCTGCAGGCCGCGTGGTGCTGTATCCGCCGATCATCGCGCCCGAGAAGGAAGCGAATGTGCCGCTGATCATTCCGACGGAATACAAAATTGCCGCGAGCGCACCGCAGCAACTGGCGAAAATGGTCGCTGAAACGATTGCGCGCTGGCTTGCTGAAAAACGCCCGCTGGCGACTGGCAGGGCCATGAATGCAGGGGATATCCTCATCCTCGTGCACCGGCGCAAACCGTTGATGCAGCCGCTGATTCGCGAGTTGCAGCGTTTGCACGTGCCGGTGGCGGGGATCGATCGCCTGACGCTTGCAGACCATCTCGCAGTGACGGATCTGCTGGCGCTGATGCGCTGGTGCGGCAATGTCGGCGACGACCTGGCTCTGGCGCAGGTATTGCGGTCGCCGCTGATCGGGTCGAGTGATGACGCACTGCGCGAGCTTGCTTTCGGCCGCAATGGAATTTTGTGGAACGAGGTAACGAGCCCATGGCTCGCGCAGCTACGCAACCTTGGCCATCTGTCGCCCTATGATTTTCTGACGCAAGTATTGGAAGTATCCGGCAAGCGTTCGGATTTTGCGCGGCGCTTTGGCGAGGAAGTGCACGAGGTACTGGACGAGCTGAAAGCGCAAGCGACGGCGATGCCGGAGGGGATGGCATGTACGCAGGCATACTTCGTCGATTGGATGGAAAAAAACACGCGCCAGATCAAGCGTGAGCAGGAAGCGGCGGATAGCGGGCATGTGCGGTTGATGACCGTGCACGGGGCGAAGGGCCTCGAGGCGCCGGTGGTGGTACTGGCCGATACGGTGAGCGTGCCGGATACCGGGCGTGAAGTGAGCTTCAGCCGCAAATCCGCGCACGGACAGGAGTTGCCGCTGATCAGCATTTCCGAGGAATCGAAAGCTGCGCCGCTGCGGCTGCTGGCGAAAGACGACAAGCAGCGCAAGCTGCTCGCCGAATATGACCGCCTGCTTTATGTAGCGCTGACGCGGGCGCGTGATGAGCTGCATATTTTCGGCACAGCGAGCAAGAAAGGCGAGGTGAAGCCAAACTCGTGGTATGAGATCGTCCAGACTTCCATGCGCGAGATCGCCGTGGAAGAGGATGAACTGCTGGTGCTGGCGGATCGGCGCGAGTCGATTGATGTCAAAGCGGCGGCGAAAGAAGCTGCAGAAATGCCGGTGCCGGATTGGGTGAATACATCAGCAGCGCGGGAAATCGCTATCTCGACGACGCTTTCGCCATCCGGTCTCGAGGTTACGGCAGCTACGCCTTACGCGGTTGCGGCGTCACGCGGCGCGCGGCAGCGTGGTGTGCATATTCATCGTATCCTCGAACTGCTGAAGGCCGACACTAATGCGGCGCAACTTGCGAAATTGGTAAAGCACAGCGCGTCGGAATGGGATGCGGGGGAGCAGGCGGCGGTTATCGCCAATATCACCGCGCTGTTCAGCCAAGAAAAATGGTTATGGGAACATGAACGCTACACGGAAGTGAACGTGGCAGGCAAGGTGGCGCACAACGGGGCGCTGATTCCCTTCAGCGGCCAGATCGATCTGCTGGTGAAAACACCGACGGAAATCATCGTTCTCGATTACAAAACGGGGACGCATATCCCATCGGATGCAAGCCAGGTCTCGCGCAATTACCTGCTGCAACTCAAGGTCTATCGCGAACTGGTGCGCCAAATTTACCCAGACCTTCCCGTGCGTTGCGCGATCCTGTGGACGGTGGCGCCCCGTCTCATGTGGCTGGATGAAACCGTGGAAACCACACAGTTTCCTAGCAATAATGTCATGGATAAAACCATCGTTGCCGCTTGACGGCGTGTGTCAGCAATCCTATCTTACAACCAAGCGATGACGCTAGAAACACAGCAAAAAATCAACGGAGTTACTATGGGTACCAAGCATATCAGTGATGAAGAATTCGCCGGTGCGATTGCCTCGAGCAAGCCTACACTGGTCGATTTCTGGGCGGAATGGTGCGGCCCTTGTAAGCAGATCGGCCCCATTCTCGATGAGGTGGCTAAGGAGATGGGTGATAAGGTGACTATCGCCAAAGTGAACATCGACAACAATCCGGAGTCGCCGCAAAAATATGGCGTGCGCGGTATTCCGACGATGATCCTGTTCAAGGATGGCAAGGCGATCGCGACAAAAGTAGGTTCGCTGCCTAAAAGCCAACTGGTCGAGTGGCTCAAAACACACGTAGCTTAACCAAGTAGCGTGCAACCGGAACTCGACGCACTTTATCAGGAATTCGGCCTCATCCCCGTCATGGCGGCGGAAATTGAATGCTACGTGATGCTGGCGGATGATTCGCCTGCGAGCATCGACCGCTTCTGGGAGCCGGTGGAAAAAGCGTTCCATCATGAGGATCTTTCGATTCTGCGGATCGAGCGCGAGCGTGGGTATAACCAATACGAGATCGTGACCAACGTAATGACGCCGGCAATGCTGATGCATACGTTGCAGCGCGTACGGGCGATCATCGAGAAATATGCACTTCGCAATTGTGTGCGGGCGACATTTGCGGGCAAGCCATTCATAGATCAACCGTCGAGCGGCATGCATATCCACCTGCACTTGAGTGACCATGAGGGCATCAACAGCTATCACAAGACCGATGAGTGGACGAGCGATACGCTGCGCTATAGCTTGGGTGGGTTGCTGGATGTGATGGCGGTTCAGATGCCGATCTATTTTCCGGAAACGGCCGATCATACGCGGCTCGACGATATCGATCACGTGCCGAAGATTTTCGGTTGGGGTGTGAATAATCGTTATTGTGCGTTACGTATTCCGGCGAATCCGGATTTTTACGATAAGCACATCGAGCATCGCGTGCCGTGTGCGAATGCGTTGCCCGAATTGGTGATCCCGGCGGTATTGTCGGGCGTTCTGCATGGACTGCGCGAAAAGATCGAGCCGCCGACGCAGCAATATGGCAAGTATGGCGATGCCACCTTTCGGCAGTTAGCGCTGGCAGCCATCGGCGAGGCTGCGCACGAAGCTGCGGAACTGTCCCACATCGGCGTGTGATTCCTCGATGAAGCGCACGATGGCGGAGCCGACGACCACGCCGTCCGCTATATTCGCAAAACCTTTCACATCCTCCGCTGTTTTCACGCCGAAGCCGACACAGACCGGCAGGTTGGTCGCCTTGCGGACTGCGGCAAGGTTGGTTTCCACCTCCGCCGCCGAAGCGCTGGCGGCACCGGTGATGCCGGTGATGGAAATATAATACAGGTAGCCGCTGGCGCCTTGCGACAGTAGTGGCAGGCGAGCTGGTACTGAGGTCGGCGCGATAAGGCGCACGAAGGCCACGCCGGATTTGGTGAGAAGCGGTTCGATCTCGGCGGCTTCTTCGGGTGGAACATCGACGATGATAAGGCCATCGACACCTGCGGCGGCGGCATCGCGCGCGAAATCCTCGTAGCCGTAGATGTAGATCGGGTTGACGTAACCCATGAGCACAATCGGCGTGCTATGCGTCTTACGGAAGGTGCGCACCATGTCGAGCAGGGATTTAAGTGTTGTGCCGGCATTCAAAGCGCGCAGGCCGGCTGCTTGGATAACGGGGCCATCGGCCATAGGATCGGAGAAGGGGATACCCAGTTCGATGATATCGGCACCGGCTTCGGGAAGAGCACCGAGCAGCTTGGCGCAATCCTCTAGCGACGGGTCGCCGCCCATAATGAACGGGATGAACGCCGCGCGGTTGGCGCTGGCGCAGCTTGCGAAGGCGTTGGCGATACGGTTCACAGCGTTACCCCGAGCGCTTCGGCAACGGTGAAGATATCCTTATCGCCACGGCCGCAAAGATTCATGACAAGGATGTCGTCGCGTTTCATGGTCGGGGCCCGCTCGATGACATGCGCGAGGGCATGGCTTGGCTCAAGCGCGCACAAAATACCTTCGCTGGCGGCTAGGATCGCGAATGCATCGAGTGCTTCATTGTCGGTGGCGCTGACATATTCCACGCGGCCCATATCCTTGAGCCACGCATGTTCAGGCCCGATGCCGGGATAATCGAGACCGGCCGAAATGGAATGCGCTTCGGTGATCTGGCCATCATCATTTTGCAGCAAATAGGTGCGCGTACCGTGGAAAATGCCGGGCGAACCTTTGGTGATGGATGCCGCATGCTGTGCCGTGGTGAGCCCATGGCCGGAGGCTTCGACACCGACCAGTGTGACTGATTCATCGTTGAGGAAGGGGTGAAACAAGCCGATGGCGTTGCTGCCACCGCCGATACAGGCGACAAGCATATCCGGCAGGCGGCCCAAGCGGCGTAGTGATTCCTCACGTACTTCGGTGCCGATCACCGATTGAAAATCCCGTACCATCATGGGGAAGGGGTGTGGACCTGACGCGGTGCCGATAAGGTAATAGGTGTCGGCCACATTGGTCACCCAGTCGCGCATGGCTTCGTTCATGGCATCTTTCAGCGACTGCGACCCGGCGGTGACGGGGATGATCTCGGCGCCGAGCAATTTCATACGGAAGACATTCGGTTTCTGGCGCTCCATATCCTTCGCGCCCATGTAGATGACACATTGCAGGCCGAAGCGCGCACAGACGGTAGCGGTTGCCACACCATGCTGGCCGGCGCCAGTCTCGGCAATGATGCGTTTTTTACCCATGCGCAGGGCCAGCAGTATTTGGCCGATGCAGTTGTTGATCTTGTGCGCACCAGTGTGGTTCAGCTCATCGCGCTTGAAGTAAATTTGGGCACCGCCGAGTTTCTCGGTGAGGCGCTCGGCGAAATAGAGCGGGCTCGGGCGGCCCACGTAATGCTTCATCAGATGATTGAACTGCGCGTGGAAGCTTTCGTCCTTTTGCATGGCGGCATAGGACTGCTCGACTTCAAGGATCAGTGGCATGAGCGTTTCCGAGACGTAGCGGCCGCCGTAGATGCCGAAATGCCCGTGCGCGTCGGGTTGTTTTGCGTAATTAGCCATCCGCCGCATGTAGCACAGCCGCGTTGAAGGCCGCAATCTTTTCGAGTGATTTATTGCCGCTGCCCATCGGATCTTCGATGCCGCTCGATACATCCACCATCGGCGCGTGGGTGATGCGGATGGCTTCGACAACATTCTCGGCCGTGAGACCGCCGGCAAGGAACCATGGGTGGTGAAGCTGGAAGTGACTGAGTAATCTCCAGTCAAACGGCTGGCCGCTGCCGGGGCTTTTGGCATCGAATAGCAAATGGCTACTAATCTCGGCGAGCATATGAGCGTAGGTCAGCTCTGCCGGACTGCGCAACGCAATCGCCGTGATGATGGGGCGACAGTATCGTTCGGCGATCTCAGTGATGCGGGCGATGCTGGATACGTCATGGAGCTGGATATAATCGGGATTCGCAGTGAGAACGTTATCGAGTGTTTCATCAGGTGGATTGACTAACACGGCAACGGTCTTCGCACGATTGTTAGTGCGCCGGATAAGTGCTGCCATCAGCTCTACGGTAACATGGCGCGGGGATTTCTCATGATGCACAAAGCCGACGAAGCTGGCACCGGTGGTGATGGACTGGTCGATGGCTTCGGGGGTTTTGAGTCCGCAGTTCTTGATGCGAACGGGCACTAGTCTTTCGGGATAACGCCGGTCACGCGCTCGCGGAGTTCCTTGCCGGTGCGGAAATAGATGGCGTGGCGCTGACCAACGGAAACCATCGCGCCGTTCTTCGGATTGCGGGCAGCGCGGGCGTCACGCTTACGTACCGAGAAGGCACCGAAGCCGCGAAGCTCTACGCGGTTGCCAGCGCCGAGGGCGTTGGTGATCTCGTCGAACATGGTATTAACCAGGACTTCGATATCGCGCTGGTAGAGGTGCGGATAACGTTTAGCAAGGCGCTGGATGAGTTCTGACTTGGTCATAGTTTCAGTTTCCTTCGCTAATACATGCTGTTATTGCATAAGCGAAGGATGCCAGATGCTGACCAAGCCGTCAAGCCCTACTGCATTGCGACTAAATATTTTTATTCCAGTAGTTTGCCCGAGCTGGCCGAGAAGGCTGTCGTCCTGCGTTTCAGGCTCGATCTCACGAATTTCCAGCTTTGTATCGATTTTTTTGGTATCTTTAAGCCATTGTTTTGCCTCATCCGTTCCGCCGATCCCGTCGATGAGGTTGAGTTTCAGCGCCTGGTCGCCGGTGTAGACCCGGCCATCGGCCAATTGGCGGACTTCGGCGTCGCTCATCTTGCGACGGTCAACGATCAGGCGGACGAAATGGTCGTAAGCGTCCATGACGACTTCGGAGACAATCTTGCGTTGATCCGGGGTCATCGGCTCGGCGAGGTCGGGGACATCTTTCATTGGACCGGATTTGATGGTGACGGGAGTGATGCCGATCTTGTCGAGCAGGCGGCTGATCTCGGCAGATTGCAGCAGCACACCGATCGAGCCGGTGAGGGTGCCTTCGCGCGCCACTACATGGTCGGTGCCGAGCGATGCCATGAAGCAGGCTGAGGCGCACAGCGTGCGCATGACGCCGACGACGGGCTTCTTTTTCGCGATGTCCTTCAGTTGCAGGTAGATATCCTCGCCGCCGACCGTGGTGCCGCCGGGCGAGTTGAATTGCACGATGAGGGCCTTGGCGTGCTCGTCATCGCGGATATCTTCCATCATCTGGTCGCGCTTCGGATCGTCCATCATGACGTCCTCGATGCGGATCTGCGCGATGTAATCGATGGAGAGGCCATGTTTGCCATGCGCGCCGAGATGACTGAAATAATACGCCGCTACACCGAACACGACGATGAGCGCAAAGGCGCGCCAGTTGCTCACGTGGCGCTTCAGACGTTTGCGGTCGGAGAGAAGGTCGGAATGTGGCTGCATGGGGCCTCGCGCTGTGAGTGGTGCGTAGTGAATAGTGAGTGGTAGGAAAAAGCGCAAGTGTCGTGAGTGAAATAAAATGTTACACGATGGTTTTATGCCGTCAGCTAATTCAAGTGCTTATATCCTGTAACAAGTAACAACTGTAACAGATGTAACATCGCTAACCTCAGCGTAAATCAATAGTCACTATGGCATGCAGCGTGAGCACCAGGAACATGCGCCCGTTCATTCCCCATAAAAAAACGGCGGGTGAATCGCTCCCCCCGCCGTTGCATGCGTAACGTCGCGAAAACTAGGCCGCGTCTTCTTCGTCAGCTTTTTTCTTCGAAGCTTTTTTCGGTTTGGCTGAAGCCTCGGAGATCGCCGCGCCGAGGATGTCGCCGAGGGATGCGCCGGAATCCGACGAACCGTACTCTTCGATCGCACGTTTGTGCTCGTCCTGCTCGAGAAGCTTGATCGAGACGGTCACGCGGCCGGTCTTTTTATCGGCGGTGAGGACTTTTGCGTCGACGCGATCACCGACCGCGAAGCGCTCAGGGCGTTGATCCTGACGTTCACGCGAAAGCTCGTTCTTCTTGATGTAGGTTTTGACGCCTTCCGCCAGTTCAACTTCGATGCCGTCCTTATCGACCGCGATGATCTTACAGGTGACCACGTCGTTCTTTTTGTAGGCCGATACGGTATCGCCAGCCGGATTTTCGCTGAGTTGCTTGATGCCGAGGGAGATCCGCTCTTTCTCGATATCGATCACGAGAATGCGGGCCGAAACCTTGTCGCCCTTCTTGAACGTCTTGATGGCTTCTTCGCCCGGTTGATCCCAGCTGATATCGCTGTGGTGGACGAGGCCGTCGATCTCACCTTTCAAGCCCACGAACAGACCGAAATCGGTGATGTTGCGGACTTCGCCTTCAACGATATCACCTTCATGGAAGTTGGCGGCGAAGCTATTCCATGGGTTCTCGATCACCTGTTTCATGCCGAGGCTGATGCGGTGTTTGGTCGCATCGACATCGAGGACTTGCACATCAACTTCCTGACCCGTTTGTACGAGTTTGGATGGGTGGACGTTCTTTTTGGTCCAGCTCATTTCGCTGACATGGACGAGGCCTTCGACGCCGCTATCGAGCTCCACGAACGCACCGTAATCGGTGATGTTGGTGATCTTGCCTTTCAGCTTCGCGCCGACGGTGAATTTATGGCTGACGCCTTCCCATGGGTTAGTGTCGAGCTGTTTCATGCCGAGGCTGATGCGCTTAGTCTCGGCATCGAACTTGGTCACGATCACGCGCACGGCATCACCGATGGCGAAGACTTCGCTCGGGTGATTGATGCGTTTCCACGAAATATCGGTCACGTGCAGCAGGCCATCGACGCCGCCCATATCGATGAACGCACCGTAATCGGTGATGTTCTTGACGATACCGTCGAGGATCTGGCCTTCGGCGATCTTATCGAGGAGCATGCCGCGGGCTTCGGCGCGGCTTTCTTCCATGATCGCGCGACGGCTGACCACGATGTTGCCACGGCGGCGATCCATTTTCAGGATAAGGAACGGCTGCGGAATGTTCATCAAGGGGGTGACGTCCTTGATCGGGCGGATATCGACTTGCGAACCAGGAAGGAAGGCGACGGCGCCCTTAATATCCACGGTGAAACCGCCTTTAACGCGGCCGAAGATCGTGCCTTCGATCTTGGTCTGGTTCTTGTGGATCTCTTCGAGTTTAACCCATGCTTCTTCCCGCAGGGCTTTTTCACGGCTGAGTTGTGCCTCACCATGGCGGTCTTCGATGCGTTCGATATAGATATCGTACTGGTCGCCGATGCGCACTTCTGCTGGTTGGCCACCGACCGAGAATTCTTTGAGGGGGATACGGCCTTCGGATTTAAGGCCTACATCGATGATGGCCAAGTCTTTTTCGATGCCGACAATGGTGCCTTTAACCACGCTGCCTTCCGACAATTTGCCGGCGGCGCTGTTTTCGAAGAGGTCGGCGAAATTTTCGCCGGTGCTGAAATTTTCGTCCTTGAAGTCTTCTTTGCGGACGGTTGCGGATTGTGCCATTTGTTATACTTTCCAGATTGGTAGAGGTTGCTTGATCACGTCTACATCGATATAGCCGCGCCCACGTGCACCTGCGCGAGGGAGGGGGATACATACGCGCCAAGGCTTTAAAAGCAAGCGCCATTTCATGAAACTGTCATAAAATGAGGCTTTTTTTTGTATATATTAGGCCATATTAGCCCTTTTTTGGAGTTATTATGAGCAACGATAGACCCGTACCAGAAGCAGAAAGCGCACCCAAAATAACGCATGAACCCGTACAGCAGGGGGATGGCACGGGATATTATGTGGGCGGAACCTATGAATCACCTGCAGCGAAAGGCCACGGCCAGAAGATAAAACCGAGAAGTATCTCGCCCGACGAAGTGCGCTTACCCAATGGATTTGCCCCGAATGATTTCTTTCGCTAGCCGATAAGCTCCAGCGCCTTCTCGTACACTTCATTCATGCTCAGGTTGCTCGTATCCAGCACGATAGCGTCATTGGCCGGTTTCATCGGCGCGACGGCGCGGGTGGCATCACGAGCGTCGCGTTCTACCAGATCATCGTAGACCGACTGATAATCGACAGTGACGCCATAATCCTGCAATTCGCGGTGACGACGCTTGGCGCGGGCATCGAGGCTGGCGGTGATGAAGAATTTCACGTTCGCATCCGGGCAGATAACGGTGCCGATATCGCGGCCGTCGAGCACAGCACCGCCGTCGCTGGCGGCGAAGTTGCGCTGGTATTCAAGGAGAGATTCGCGCACTTCCGGCATGGCGGAGACGATGCTGGCGGCTTGGCCGATACGCTCTCCGCGTAGTTTCGGATTAGCAAGGTCCTGCGCGTTGATAGCGCGACTTGCGGCGATAGCGGCGGCAACGTTAGTGGGGTTCTGGTTGGCATACAGCACGCGCATGCCGACGGCGCGGTAGAGGCCGCCTGTATCGAGATAGCCAAGGTTGAAATGGTTGGCGAGGCGGCGGGCAAGAGAGCCTTTGCCGGAAGCTGCCGGGCCATCGACGGCGATGACGAGGCGACGGCCGGAAGTGGGTTCTTTATCAACGCGGATGGTCGCGCCAAGCTCACGCATCAGTGGCATGAAGGTGGGGAAGCTGGTGACGATGGCGCGGGCGTCATCGACGATGACGGGTTCGCAGGCGACCATACCGAGAACGAGGAAGCTCATGGCGATGCGGTGGTCAAAATGGGTGGTGATGGTAGCGCCGCCGCGTGGAGCGCCGCCTTTGCCGTAGACGATCAGGTCGTCGCCGTCCTCGCGGGCATCGACGCCGCAGGCTTGCAGGCCGGCGATGACGGCGGCGAGGCGGTCGCTTTCCTTGACGCGCAGCTCCGACAAACCGCGCATGACGGATTTACCGGTGGCGCAGGCGGCGGCGATGGCGAGAATGGGATATTCGTCAATCATGCTAGGGGCGATATAGGCAGGCACATCGACTTCGCTGAGTTTGCTGGTGCGCGCTGTGATGTCACCCACCGGTTCGCCGCCAACTTCGCGCCGGTTAGTGAAAGTGAGGTCCGCGCCCATGCGTTCCAGCACCTGAAACAGGCCAGTGCGCAGCGGGTTGAGGCAGACGTTGGTGATGGTAATTTCGGAATCCGGCACCAACAGGGCAGCGACGATGGGGAAGGCGGCGGAGGAGGGATCGGCAGGGACGTTGAGGGTGCGTTCAGCTGGTTGCTGCTTCGGCTTTCCCTGTAGAGTAATGGTGACTGCTCCGTTTGAGTTTTGGGCTGTGCGTATGTCGATGCCAAAGAAGCGTAGCATACGCTCGCTATGATCGCGGGTGGCTTCTTTTTCGATGATGGTGGTGGTGCCGGCAATATTGATGCCAGCTAATAGTATAGCGGATTTTACTTGGGCCGAAGCAACGGGGAGAGTGTAGGCGATGGGGGTAGGTTCTACCGCACCTTTCATGGCGAGCGGCAGGCGGCCGCCCTCACGCGCCCAAAAGCTGGCGCCGATCTGTTCCAACGGATCGATGACGCGTTTCATCGGACGTTTGCTCAGGGATTCATCGCCCTCGAACTGGGTGGTGAAGTCATAGGTGCTGAGCAGGCCCATCAGCAGGCGGGCCGCGGTGCCGGCATTGCCCATATCGAGCACTTTGCCAGGCTCTTTCAGGCCACCGATACCGCGGCCCTCCACCATCCAGTGACCATTGGCATGACGGGTGATGGGCACGCCGCACTGGCGGAGGGCTTCAGCAGTGCGCAAGACGTCCTCGCCCTCGAGGAGGCCATGGATGGTCGTGATGCCCAGCGCTTGTGATGACAACATTAGTGCGCGGTGCGAGATGGATTTATCCCCCGGTACGGCGACTGAGCCCTTCAGGCTTTTCGCTTTGCTGGCAATGGCGGCTTGTGGATTGTCACTGGATGGATGCATAAGGGCTATTGCGTTTTCTTTCAAACTCACGTTATGTGAATGGAAAGGCGTTCTAACCCAAGCAGGTTACGGGCGCAAGAACAGGAAATTTGCAGGGTAATGGAGGCTTCATGAATTCGGGCAATTTGGGAACCAAGCGGGTTTGTCCTAAATGTGACGCCAAGTTCTATGATTTCGGGCAGGTGGACCCTATCAAGTGTCCGAAATGCGCCCATAAATGGACGGAAAGCACGAAAAAGAAATCGGTCGCGAAAAAGGAAATTAAACCTGCACCCAAGCCCGTGCGCAAAATCCGTAGCGATGATGAACTGCTTGATATGGCGGGGGACCTGCCCGAGGTCGAGGATGGCGAAGCAGTAGACGACCTCGAACCGATGGAAGACGATAGCGTGGAGCTGACCTCGCTCGAAGAAGTCGAGGAGCATGAGGAGGCAGAAGAATCCGACCCGAATTCCGACGATGCGGACGATGAGATGTTCACCGAAATGGGCGGCGAGAAAATCGTCGATGATTTCGAGGAAGAAGTCGAAGATGAGGACGATGAGGCGGACGAAGACGACGAGGACGATGATGAGGACGACCGGCCCAAGAAAAAGAAGAAGCGCAGTTAATGCCGCGAACCAAGTGAAGGAATAGGGAATGCGCGTAGTCAGCCGGGAGCCGGAAGCCCACTTGATCGAGCTGCTGCAGCTGGTCGAGGACACGCCGCAGGGCTGGGTCGCAATCGCCTTCCATTTCCGTAAACTGCTCGAACATTACCGCAGCGAATACCAGATAAAAATCGCTACCAACCTGATGAACGACCTGCTGGGCGACCGCGACGGGGCGATTTACCTTTGCGAGGATTCGACAATCTATGTGATGGTGCGCAACTTCCCGCGCCAGCTGGTCGAAAAGATGGTCTTCCAGTTGCGCTATCTGTTCATGGACGATCCGCTTTCCTACACCACGGAAGGGGATGAGAACCCGGAATTCTCGACAACGTACGATATCGAAACGGGCTGGCAGGAATTCATGGCGATCATCAAGCGCCGCATGATCAACCGCGTGCGGGCGGCGCAAGGTGGCTTACCACGAGCGGCGGCTGCGGTTGCGATGGGCGAGGCGCCGCCACCGCCGGTCAACAAGAAGGAAATGAAAGCGTTCACGGCGAAGAACCTTGCCGCCATCGAGGCGGAAATGCTCGATATCGACCTGCAGACCACCATCCGCCGCCAGCCGATCTGTGCAGCGCTGCCGGAACAATCCGTCCGTACCGTGTTCGATGAGATGTATATCAGCATCAACCATCTGCGGCAAAGCATGGGTATCGAGATCGATTTGCTCAGCAACCGCTGGCTGTTCAAATACCTCACGCAGATCCTCGATGAGCGTATGCTCGATGCCATCCAGCGCAATCCGATCCGCTATTTGACGAATCCGATCAGCCTGAATTTGAATATCCCGACGCTGCTCTCGTCGCGCTTTTCGGAATTCGATGCGGCGATCAAACCAAGCACGAAGGTCTCCATCGTCATCGAATTGCAGATCGCGGATGTGTTCGCGGATATGGCGGCGTTCCTGCTCGCTAAGGATACGGTGCAGAAACTGGGGTATCGTGTTTGCCTTGATGGGGTAAGCGAACTCAGCCTGCCGCAGATCGACCGTACGCGGCTGGGTTTCGACCTCATCAAGCTCATCTGGAACAGCGACAGCGAGCAAGATGCGAATTCGGCGAAAAACCAGAAATTGGCCGAGGCCGTGCGCGCGTGCGGCAACAACCGTGTTATCCTGACACGTTGCGACACCAAGCAAGCGGTGGAATATGGCCAGGCGCTGGGCATTACGTTGTTCCAAGGCCGCTACCTCGATAGCGTGGTGAACCCAAAAGCGACCGTGAAGAACTGATGATTGCGTGGATCACACTGCATCATTTCGCGCTGATCGGCGTGATCTGGATGATCGTTCTTGGGCCGGCCATCGGTAATTATGCGTGCTCGGTCGTGTTTCGACTGCCGCGTGGAAAAACGCCGTTCGAGCGCCATCCGTATTGCGGCCATTGCAATGCTGACCTGAAGCCTATCGACCTCGCACCTATCCTGTCGTGGCTCAGCACGCGCGGCAAATGCCGCTATTGCGCTGGGCCAATTCCGGGCATTTATACCGTTATCGAGTTTGTTTGCGGGGCGGTGTTCATCAGCTATTTCCTGCATTTTGGCATCAATGACCAGTTCCTGCTTTATACGACGTATGCCGTGTTCGTCGTCATCATGGCGGCCATTCATTGGCAGCAGGGATGGATTGCGGCGACCATCTATTCCTATGCGTTTGCCTGCGTCGCGCTGGTGCGCGCGATCCATGAACAGACAATCCACCATACGGTGCAGGGCGCATTTTTGATGCTGATGCTGATGCTCGTCGTCAATCTGTTCTCGAAAACGCGCAAACAATTGCCGTTCGAAAAACCGTGGATCTGGTGGTTCGTCCTGATGGGGGCGATGGTGCCGTTGCAGCAGTGGCATCTGATCGCGCCGATCTTCCTCCTGAAGTTTCTGGTGCCGAAGGAAACGCGCGTCATTATATACGCGACGGGTGCGCTGGTGCTCCCGCTGTTTATTCAATAAGATGGATGCTGAAACACGTTCAGCATGACAGCGTTTGTGGCGCGACCTGTATTAGCGCTATGTGGAATTACCGTAACATCTAACAAAAAAATTACTCAACAGTCACGGATTTTGCAAGGTTGCGCGGCTGGTCGACATCCGTGCCTTTCAGCACGGCGGTATGGTAGGCGAGCAATTGCGACGGCACGGCGTAAAGAATCGGCGTTACCAACGCATGCACTTTCGGCATGGTGAAGGATTCGCTGACGATGCTACCGAGCGCGGCAATGCCTTCTTCATCCGAAAAGGCGATGATCTTGCCGCCGCGCGCGGCCGCTTCCTGAATGTTGCTGGCGGTTTTCTCGAACAGATGATCTTTCGGCGCGATGGCGACGATGGGCACGGATTCATCAATGAGGGCAATGGGACCATGTTTCATCTCACCGGCAGCGTAGGCTTCAGCGTGGATGTAGGAAATCTCTTTCATTTTAAGTGCCGCTTCATGGGCGATGGCGAAGGAGGTGCCGCGGCCAATGTAAAGCATATCCGTGGCGTGCTGGACCTTGTGCGCCAGTTTTTCGATGGCATCCGCATGGTGCAGCACTTCCGATACGCGGGCGGGGACTTCGGCGAGGGCGTGGGTGAGGCGGGCCATTTCGGCGGCGTCAAGCGTGTCACGGGCATCCGCGAGGGCAATGGCAAAGCAGGCAAGCACGGTCAGTTGCGTAGTGAAGGCTTTGGTCGATGCGACACCGATTTCAGGGCCGGCATGGGTATAAAGCGTGGTATCCGCCTCATGGCTCATGCTGGACTCTGGCGCGTTGACGATGGCGAGCGTGCGCTGGCCCTTGGATTTAGCGTAACGCAGCGCGGCCAATGTATCCGCCGTTTCACCGGATTGGGAGATGACGATGGTGAGGCCATTCTTTGGCATGACCGGTTCGCGGTAGCGGAATTCGGAAGCCACATCGATGTCGACGGGCAATTTGGCCAGCGATTCGATCCAGTAGCGTGCGGTGAGGCCAGCGTAGTAAGACGTACCGCAGGCGACGATGGTGATGTGGTCGATTTCCGTCAGTGCGAAAGACAGCTTCGGTAGGACGACGCGGCTGGTGGTGGGGTTGTAATACACGTTCAGCGTCTGGCCGATAACGGAAGGCTGCTCGAAGATTTCCTTCAGCATGAAATGGCGGAAATCGCCTTTGCCGGTGGTAGCGCCGGTGAGGGCAGTGATCTTGATGGGGCGTTCGACGACTTCATCGACCGAGTTGAAGATGGTGACACCATCGATGCGGATCTCGGCCCAGTCGCCATCCGCGAGGTAGCAGATCTTCTGGGTCAGGGGGCTGAGTGCTACGGCATCGGAACCGAGGTAATTCGCGCCATTACCGAAACCAATGGCAAGCGGTGAGCCGAGCCGGGCGGCATACATCATTTCCGGCGCGTCAGCGAAGATGATGCCGAGGGCGAAGGCGCCTTCGAGGCGTTTCAGGGTGGCGAAAAGGGCTTCTTTCGGCGTTTTGCCCTGGTTGAGGTAGAAGGTGATGAGCTGCGGTACCACTTCGGTATCCGTCTGGCTGGTGAAGACATGGCCGGCCGCGACCAGTTCGGCGCGCAATTCCTGGAAATTCTCGATGATGCCATTATGGACGACGGCGACTTTATCCGTTGCATGCGGGTGGGCGTTGGCTTCTGTCGGCATGCCGTGGGTGGCCCAGCGGGTGTGGCCGATACCGGTAGTGCCCGCCATCGGTTGTTCATCAAGCAATTTGGCCAGTGCGGATAGCTTGCCCTGCGCCCGGCGACGTTCGATTTTACTGTCCACCAAGGTAGCAATGCCCGCCGAATCATAGCCGCGATATTCGAGGCGGCGCAACGCATCAAGTACTAGGGGTGCTGCCAAATCCTTGCCGATAACGCCGATGATGCCACACATATGAACTCCTGTTGCAGGGCGGTTAGCATTGCACCGCGCCAGGCGCAATTGTTATATTTGGTAAGCAGCGTAGGCGCCACATACCTGTGAATCACCCGCATTCCCTTGGTGATTTCCTGGTCTGCTTCGTGTAGCAGCAATGGATGAGTTTTTCGATCCAGCATCTTTACCGTAACAGCGTGGCGCTGCTGGTCGTGGCATTCGTGGTGGTGCTGACACCGAGCTTGACTGCCGTTTCTTACCTGCAGCAGCGGGCTGCGGCATCGCAGGTGCTTACCACGCAGGCACACATGGCGGCGTTTGCAATGGGCGCGGATAACCGTATCGACAACACGGACGTGGTGCGTATCTTGCCCGAGCTCGAGGCGAACCCGGATTACATCCTTGCCTGCGTGTACGATACGATTGGCACTCTCAAAGCGTACCGTCGTGGGCCGGCACATGACGTGGCAGCGGCGGATTTCGTCAGCTGCGAGGGACTGGCAAATTACCGCAGCTCTATCGACCATCTCGTCATCAGCACACCGGTCATTCGCGCAAACCTGCCGGAGCCTATTGGCGAGCTGGTGGTGGTGGGCAAGGGGCCGTCCGCATTCTCGCATCTGGGTATATGGTTCGGGATTTCCGTGTTGCTTGGGCTGATGCTCGCTATGTTCTGCTGGATGCTGGGAATGCGCCTGCAGAGTTCGCTCATCAAACCGTTGCGTCAAATCGGATCAACGGCTCAGCGCGTGTCGCTATACAAGGATTACACGCTGCGCGTGGTGCCGGGGGTGCTTGATGTTGTGCCGCAGGAAATCCAGGCGCTGACGGATTCGTTCAATGCGATGTTGAAAGAAATTGAGGATCGCGACAGCCGTCTCTCGCGCAAGAGTGTGGAACTGGAGAAAGCACGTGAGGTCGCGGTCAGCGCCGACTCGGCCAAATCGCAGTTCCTTGCCAATGTCAGCCATGAATTGCGGACGCCGTTAAATGCCATCATCGGTTTCTCGGCTATGCTCGAGAAGGAGCAATTCGGCCCCATCGGTAACCCGAAATATGTCGAATATTCGCGCGATATCCAGGATTCCGGGCGCCATTTGCTTGATGTTATCAATGACATCCTCGACCTGACCAAGGCCGAAAGCGGCAAGTTGAGTGTGGTCTTCAGCTCGCTGGCCTTGAGCAAAATCGTCGAAAAAGCGTTACGTATCGTGGCGGGTGAAGCGCATACTCGCAAAGTGGATGTTTACACGGATATCCCGGCGAAATTGCCAAAGATTATCGCGGATCCGGTGCGCCTTGTGCAAATATTGCTGAACCTACTCAACAACTCTATCAAATTCAGCGAGCCGGGCGGCAAGGTCATCGTCAGCGCGCGGGCAGAAGCGGGCCGGGGTGGCGTGATGTATTTCACTATTACGATCGAGGATAAGGGTATCGGCATGACGGATGCCGAGATCAGGAAGGCGTTCTCCACCTTTAACCAGGCCGATGCGGGCTTGAACCGCAAATACGACGGGGCGGGCCTCGGCCTGCCGCTTACTAAGCGTCTGGTGGACCTGCATCACGGGAAAATCAAGATCGAAAGCGAAAAAGGCAAGGGCACAATTGTCACGGTTCGCTTGACTTCCGATCCCGCGCTGCTTGATTAACTTTCGAAACTATGCCACAACAATATTTCGTATATTCTTAAGGAGCCTACCATGAAGCAAGTATATCTCGAGACCATCCTGCTGATCGAGCGCTTGCACCGCCGTTTCCTCGATGTCGTCAAAAGCGAGCTTGACCGTTTGAAGGTCGAGGACATCAACAACGTGCAGACCCTGATCCTGTATAATATCGGGGCAGACCAACTGACGGTGGGCGAGCTGACGAACCGCGGCTATTATCTCGGCACCAATGTTTCGTATAACGTGAAGCATTTAGTTACGACCGAATATTTGATTCAGGAAAAGGCGCCGCACGACAAGCGCTCGACGCGCGTGAAACTTTCCGAGAAAGGCACGGCGCTTGTAAAGCAGATGGACCTGCTGATCGAGCGCAACGTGGTGGACCTCGATAAGCGTAGCCCGGGCTTGGCTTTCCTGACCGATGTAAACAAATCCATGCATAATCTGGAACGTTTCTGGACGGAATATATGAACCGCCTCTACTAGGGTAATCATTCTATGAAGCCACTCTACGCCTGCCTTGTCGCATTACTGCTCGTTGCCTTTGCACCGCATGCCGATGCGGCGGAAAATATCATCACCATCGGCACCGGTTCGGTGACGGGTGTGTATTATCCTGCAGGCGGGGCAATCTGCCGCCTCATCAACCGTGGTCGTAAGGAGCATGGCTATCGCTGTTTCGTGGAATCGACCGGGGGCTCAATCTACAATATCCGCGCGCTGCGCGACGGCGAGATCAGCTTTGGCATCGTGCAGTCGGACTGGCAATATAATGCCTATCGCGGTGAAGGGGTCTTCGCGGATGGTCCACCGTTCCGCGATATGCGCTCGGTGTTCTCGCTGCATAGCGAGATGTTCACCGTGGCGGTCGGCAAGAACAGCGCCATCAAAAAATTCGCTGATTTGAAAGGCAAGCGCGTGAATATCGGCGATGCCGGCTCAGGCATGCGCGAAATCATGCAGGCGCTGATGGAATCCCGCCATTGGAGCAAGGGTACATTTGCCGAGGCCAGCGAGCTGAAGCCGACCGATGCGGCGAAGGAATTGTGTGATGGTAAAATCGACGCGATGGTCTTTGCGGCCGGGCATCCGAATGGCCTGATTCAGGAAATCACCGGTAATTGCGGGGCGAAGCTGATCCCGATCGAAGGACCGGACGTTGATAAGCTGCTGGCAGAAAATCCATTCTATGCGCGTACGGCGATCCCCGGCGGCATGTACCAGGGCAACCCACAGAACACGCCCACCTTCGGCGTGAAAGCGACACTGGTTACTACGGCGGATGCGGATGAAGAAGCGGTCTACCAGCTGACCAAAGCGGTGTTCGATAATTTCGCTAACTTCAAGACGCTGCATTTTGTCTTCGCCACGCTCGATAAGGAAAAGATGGTATCGACGGGTCTTATTGCCCCTATTCATCCAGGCGCGTTGCGTTATTTCAAGGAAGTCGGTCTGATCAAGGATGACGGCAAAGCCGAGGTTTCGCATGGCAACGAAATGCCTATGAAAATCATCGAGAAAACTTCGCCAGGACTCGACGATTCAACTAATTAGTCAGTGGGAACGCTCGACGGCGAAATGTGCGGCATCAATAAGTGCGCGCTTGGCGGCGGAATCCGGGAATGATTTTAAGTCCTCGTAGGCGGCTTGCGCAAAGTGCTGGGCGACTGTGATCGTCTTGCTGAATGCGTCATGCTTGACCATCAATTCCTTGGCGCGGCGCAATTCTTCCGGACCGATCGCTTCTTCACTTTCGAGCGACTGAATCCAGAATCTGCGTTCTGCCTCGTTCGCATTTGCATAGGCAAAGATCACCGGCAGGGTGACCTTGCCATCGCGGAAATCATCGCCGATGGCCTTGCCAAGTTCTTCGGCGCTCGCCTGATAGTCGAGTGCATCGTCTACGATCTGGAATGCCATGCCGAGGTTGTGACCATAGCTGCGCAACGCCGCGCGCCACTGAAGGGTGTCGCTGACCACAGCACCGAGTTCGCAGGCGGCAGCGAACAACTCCGCCGTCTTGGCGGAAATCACCTGCTCGTATACATCCTGCGTAATGGTGAGATCATGGCTCACCATCAACTGGTGGACTTCGCCGGCAGCGATCACCGCCGAAGCATCGGAAAGAATTTTCAGCACATCGAGCGAACCATCGGCGACCATCAGCTGGAAGGCGCGGCTAAACAGGAAGTCCCCGACCAGCACGCTCGATTTATTACCCCAAATGGCATTTGCGGTCGATTCGCCGCGGCGCAGGTCGCTTGCATCCACCACATCGTCATGCAGCAGCGTCGCGGTATGGATGAACTCGACAGCGGCGGCAAGCTTGACGTGCCGAGAGCCTTCGTAGCCGCAAAGCTGTGCGGCGGCGATGGTAAGTGATGGTCGCAGGCGCTTGCCACCCGCCGCAACGATATGCGAGGTGAGGTCGTTGATTAGGCTGACATCGCTGTGACCATGCGCGAGGATGACGGCGTTAACACGTTTCAAATCAGCTGCGACAAGGTCGCGCAATGCCGAGATATCGGCGCGGTTCTGCGGGGTTTTGGCGGGAGCGGTCATAGGCATGGTGGTAACCGAGTGCGGCGGCTCAGGCAAGGATTGTATTGGCGCCACCTTCGAAGATCGTGCTCGGTGCTTCGGCCAGCGGCTTGACGAAATGCTGGCGACCATGCTGGAAAATGACTTGGCCTTTCATGCCGGTGACCGCCATTGCATTCTCGAAAATACCACGAATTCCTTGGTTTACATCATCGGGCAACGCGGCTGCAGTACGCACCATCAGGTCGAAGCTTTTCGCTGGTGAACGGTCACGCACAAAGCCGTCGAACTGCATATCGCCAATATGCGATAGCCCGACTTCAAGCACGAAGCGCTGGCCGCGAATTTGCTGGTCGGTGTGCTGCTGGTTTTCCGGTGGCTCTTTACTGATGTACATTTGTAATTGTTGCAATTCAGCCCCGAGCCATATCGGCAGCGGGATAACGGACCAATGTGGCAATGGCGATTCGATCAAGTTCGTTTGCATTTGGCCGACGCTCTGGCGCAGGCGCGAAAGAATATCCGGCGCGCTTATCTCAAGCATTTTCACCGCGCGTTTGCCGATGATGTCGGTGATGTCGCCGCTTTTGATGCCGGCGATGTAGGCAACCATATTGCTCGCAAGGCTGTTGCTGAGATTTGGTAGCTTCGACTGCACTTCGCGCGCAATGTCGGGGTAATTGCTGGCGAGAAAGCTCAATACATCGCTAAAGGATGACAGCTCGCCGGTGAGCTGCGCTGCCACGGATTGTAGCGGAGTGATTGTCACCGCTGGATTAACCGGCGACGAGCCTGCAATCCCTTGCTGGGCCGATGACAAATTAACCTGTAAAAATAGCGTAGTGCCCGTCGGCAAAGGCTGTGGTGTGTACACTTTCAGCGAAGCGAACGGTGTGTGCAGGATATTCGCCCCATCCGCATCATGGCCGATGATATTAGCAACCAGTTGGTTCGGCTGGATAGGTTGGTTAAGTTGCGGTTGAGACAATTGCGGCGGGCGCGGCGATTGCGGAACCGGTGATGTGACATGCTGTTCAGTAATCGGTGGCTGAACTCGAGGCGATGTTTCGACTGCGGATTGCTGCGGTGACTGTTGGGGCAGTGCTGTCTTGGCCACCAGTAACTCCGGTGATTGGCTTGCAAGTTTTGCTGTGGCCACCTGTTGCTGTAACTTCACTGCGTTTTGCAGCGGTTTTTCTTCCTCGATGCCACCTAATAACTCTGACGACGCTACTTCCTGCGGGTGCGCTGCAGTGACTGATGGTTGTTCGCTCGTTAATTTGTAACCCCCAATTTGCGGTTGTCCCTCCGTTTGCCGGATGATCTGTTGCACTTGGCCTAGCGATACTTTCGGTGACAACAGGCTATCCAGCGCAGCGCTTTCCGGCACTTTGCTGAGTGCTACCGGCAGTGGCGGCAATTTGATATCGAGCAACGCAAGACGCAGTGGCGTGCCCGCGCTCAGTTGTGAGAGTTGCGCCAAGACGTTCGCCGGGCCGCTTTGGGCGGAAGCGAGCGCTGAGGTGAGTAATGGCGCTACAGCCTCCTGCGGCTGCAGGATTATACCTTGCAGAATGGGTGCGCCGGACGGCAGGTTCGCGCTGGCCGGTTGCGCTGTGCGGATATTCAGCAGCGGCTGAAGGGTGTTGGTACTAATCGTATCTGTCGTGAGGCCGCGACTGTTCTGCGCACTGTAATCCTGTGGGGTCAGTCCATCCACACTGAGGATTTTTGCCAGTGATGGCACGGAAGTGTCGACTTTGATGGTGACTTCACTGCCGGTCTTCAGGAAAATTTCGCTCGCCACCTGCAGGTCGCCGATCGCGGTGCGCAGGATGGGATTATTGTTCGCATCGCGGTTGACCACGAAGCCTTCGACGGTGGTACCATTCGCCAGGTTAGCAAGCGGGTTCTGGTTCGGGTTGGCGCCATTCTCATTCGGCGCGGCGGTCAATACCGGTTGGATAGTGATCGTGGCGTTGACCGGCGAAACTGCCTGTATGGAATCCGCCATCCGTCGCTAGTCCTTCTTCATCAGCTTGATGGAAATGGTCGCCACGTCGCTGGCGGCGGTCGTGTGCGGTGCTGTTTCGAGGATAGAAGATTGCGCGCGGATGGTGTCTTTCACTTTATTATCCTTGCGCACCACGCCCAGCAGGGGTGGGGAGAATTTCAGGAAGTTCGTCGTCGCACGATTGATAGCCTGATACGTCGATTCGCCTTCTTTCTGCGATTGCGCTTGGTTGATGACGACATGGATCGCCGGCGGATCGTTGCGCGTAACGCAGAGTTTGATGAACGCATACGCGTCCGTCAGCGAGGTCGGATCATCCGTCAGTACGACGATTACCTTGCTGGCCAGTGCCGACATGACCTGCACATGCGTTTCGATGCCGGCACCGAGATCGATGATGACATGGTCATATTCCTCGGCGAGGGCCACAAGCTGTACCGCCGCCGGGCCCATTTTGGTCGCGCCGAGATTCGCCATCGAGGTCGAGCCCGAGCGGCCGGCGAGAATGTCGAATTTGCCTTTTTCGTAATAGGTGATGGCTTCTTTCATGGTGCATTGGCCCGTAAATACAGCACCAAGATCACGGGTCGGGGTCAGCCCCAACTGCACATCGACGTTGGCCAAACCGATATCACCGTCGAACAGCAGAACCTTACGGCCTGCACGCGCGAACAGGTTGGCGAGGGTGATGGAGAACCATGTTTTCCCGACGCCGCCTTTACCGGAAGCGACCGCGATGATATTCGGGCCGCGGAGTTGTTGAGGATTGGCTGCAGGTGCGTTCATAATGGTCTCCTTAATGGGTCAGTCGCTCGCGCGCGTGGCGGAGCATGAGGCGTGAGAGGGCGATGGGCGATAGCGGCTGGCACGAATCGGTCGGCACCGCGGAATTGGTGAGGTTGCAAAGGGCATAGCCGCCGATGGTCAGCACGGCAAACACGCTTTTCAGGCGGCGTACGGCATCGAGGCGCGTGACGATCATACGCTCAATATTCAGGAAATCAAAGACACCGGCCATTTCCTGCGCTTCGTCGGCATCCATGCCAGCGGGGCAGACGAGGATAGGCTCAACCCCTTGCAGGCTGGCATATTCACCAATGGCCTTCATGGGCGCGAATTCGTAGATGTTGGCACCGGCGCTGTCGATGAGGATCCATGCTTTGCCTTGATGGGTCGTGAGCAGCGATTTCAACTCACTGCGCGATTGCGCAATATAGAAGTCGCATTTCAAAATACCCGCTAGCTTATGCAATGAATCCGTACCGCCAATACTTTCCATATCAGTGCTGATGATGACAACCTTCTGTTTTTGCAAAGTCAGTTCTGTCGAAAGTTTAGCAATGGTCGACGTTTTCCCCGCGCCATGCGGGCCAACGAGCATAATGGCTTTCTCCGGCACTGTCTTGGCGGCGGTGGCAATGGCCTTGAACGGAATGTTTTCGATCAACGCATCGGCAAGCGCATTGTGCGCTACCTCAATCAGACTATCGGGCCGCAAGCGAATCTTATCGAGCGTTGACTTCAGACGCGAGCCCAGCGCTTGCGGGACGCCGTGATAAGTCAATGCTTCCTCGATAAGTTCCATCGCCGGGTGCTGGATTTCAATTTTTGCAGTGGCAGGTTTTGGAATATTAGGCGCAAAGGGAAGTATATCTGCGGGCGTATCAAACGTTTCTTCCGGCTCGAAGAGTGCTTCGTCCGGCGCATCGATCGCGAAGGTAACGAGCACGCCTTTAGGCACTTTTTTCGTTTCAAGCAGGACGGCGTCATCACCCAGATCCTTGCGGGCTTTCGCCATCGCTTCAGCAATCGTATGGGCGCTGATCTTGTGCATTTTCATTAGAGTTGGCCCACCGTTTTAATGCGCGCTTTGGGGTGGATTTCGTTCTGGCTCAGCACCTGCGTCTGCGCGCGGAATCGTTCAATGATGGAACGTACGTAGGGGCGAATCGTTGGGCTGGTCAGTAGCACTGGGCTTTCACCCTGCATCGTTAACGCCTCGAATTTCTGGCGGATGGCGCTAATAAACTCCTGAATGCGCGTCGGTTGCATGGAGAGAACGCGTTCTTCGCCTTCGCCGGTGATGGCCTCGACGAATGCCTGCTCCCATGACGGGGACAGGGCGAGAATAGGGATGTAGCCTTCCTCATTGGTATTTTGGTGGCTGATCTGGCGGGCGAGACGCATGCGCACATGTTCGGTAATGAGGGCAATGTTCTGCGAGATGCGACTTGATTCTGAAATAGCTTCCATTATGGTCGGTAGGTCGCGGATCGAGATCATCTCGTTCAGCAGGTTCTGCAGTACGCGCTGCACGCCCGAAACGGAAATCTGCGAGGGAATGCATTCCGAAATCAGCTTCTGCTCTTCCTTGCCGAGGTCATCGAGCAGCTTCTGCGTTTCGGCATAAGAGAGCAGGTCAGCCATATTGTCTTTCACTACTTCGGTAAGGTGAGTGGTGAGCACGGTCGGCGGATCGACAACCGTGTAATTGCGGAAAAGCGCTTCCTCACGGTAATTTTCACTGAACCACATAGCAGGCAGCCCGAAAGTGGGTTCGATGGTCGCCTCGCCGGGCAGAGAAATCGGATTACCCGCGGGATCCATCACCAATAGCATATCGGGGCGAATATCGCCGCGTGCGGTTTCGACTTCTTTCACCTTGATCACATAGCTATTCGCTGGCAGCTGCATATTGTCTTGAATGCGCACCGGCGGCATCACGAAGCCGAGCTCGCGCGCTACTTGCTTGCGCAGCGCCTTGATCTGCTCGGTAAGGCGGTGGCCTTTCTGGTAATTGATGAGAGGAAGCAGACCGTAGCCCAGTTCAAGGCGCAGGGAATCGATCTGTAGCGAATCGCTGATCTTCTCATCGACCGGCGCCGGTTGGCCAGGCTGGCCGGGAATAGCCGGAACGCCGGGCGAACCGGGTGTGCCGCCAGCAGCGATGATGTCTTTTTTCAGTTTGTTATTTTTGTTAATGTAGAAAGCGAGGTAGCCGGTAACGCAGGAAAGCGTGAAGAATGGCGCGAAAGGAATGCCCGGCAGGATGGCAAAGGAAAGTAGTAGGAAACTGGTAATGCCGAGTGGTGCCGGAACGCGCGACAGCTGGCCGAGGACAGCTTTTTCGGAGGAACCATCAATGCCTGCTTTGGTGACAAGGATACCGGCGGCGGTCGAGATGATAAGGGCGGGAATTTGCGAAACGAGGCCATCACCGATGGTGAGTTTGGTGTAGGTATCGACCGCTTTGCTGAACGTCAGGTCGTTCACGACGATACCGATAATCATGCCACCGATGAGGTTGATGAAGGTAATGAGGATGCCCGCGACGGCATCGCCGCGCACGAACTTGCTGGCGCCGTCCATGGAGCCATAGAAGGCGCTCTCATCCTCGAGTTCGCGGCGGCGGGCCTTGGCCATCTTGTCGTCGATCAGGCCGCTACTGAGGTCGGCATCGATCGCCATTTGTTTACCCGGCATCGCATCCAGGCTGAAACGAGCGCTGACTTCCGCAATCCGGCCCGAACCTTTAGTGATGACTACGAAGTTGATGATGGTAAGGATGCCGAAAACGATGGCGCCGATGAGTACGGAACCGCCAGCGACGAAACCGCCGAAGGCGGAAATAACATGGCCTGCGGCTTCAGGGCCTTCATGCCCGTGGCTCAGAATAAGACGCGTGGTCGCGATATTGAGCGAGAGGCGCAGCATAGTGGAAACGAGCAGGATGGTTGGAAAGGCGGAAAGTTCCAGCGGCTTATTGACGAACAGTGCTGTCATCAGGATGAGGACGGCGACCGTGATCGAGATGCCAAGCAACAGGTCGAGCAACATCGGTGCGATGGGCAGCACCAACACGGAAATGATACCGATAACAGCGAGCGCGAAGAAGATATCTGTGCGGCGTGCGGCGAGCTTACCGGCAGCCCGCATCTTCGGAATCGTGAAGCGAGCGGTGAATGGTACAGGCACCTGCGCCATGGTTTAGCTCCCCGTTTTACTTCTGAGAGGGCCTTCTTCGTTATAGATTTTCAGTTTATTGCGTAGCGTGCGGATGGAGATACCGAGCACCTGTGCTGCCTGCGTGCGATTGCCAAGGCAATGGCTCAGCGTATCGATAATAAGTTCTTTCTCGACATCATCCACCGTGCGGCCGACGAGGTCGCTGCGATTATTGGTATTCTGGTTCGAAGCTGCGGGCGCGGAGGCAGGTGCGGATGCGCCCGGCACGGCGAGTGGTGAAATCGGTGATACGGTCGCGCTTGCAGGCTGCACATCCTTGCGGACTGGTAGCAAAATCGCCATGTCGTCGATAGCATTGCCCTGTGCCATCAGTACGGCGCGGTGCATGATATTCTCAAGTTCGCGGACGTTGCCGTGCCATGTATGCGATTTCATTTTTTCGATAGCGGCAGGAGTCAGTTTACGCGTTGGCAGGCCGTTGGCTTTCGAGTATTTCTCGATGAAGTAATCGGCCAGCGGTGGGATGTCATCAAGGCGGTCTTTCAGACTCGGCAGGTGCAGGCTGATGACGTTGAGGCGGAAATAAAGATCCTCGCGGAAATTGCCTTTGCGGGCTTCGGCTTCGAGGTCGCGGTTGGAAGTGGCGAGGATGCGGATATTGATCTTCACTGGTTTGCTGCCACCCACGCGGTCGATCTCGCGCTCCTGAATGGCGCGCAAAAGCTTCGCCTGCAGACCAATATCCATCTCAGAAATCTCATCGAGTAACAGAGTTCCGCCGTTGGCTTCCTCGAATTTACCGATACGGCGGGAGAGGGCACCGGTGAAGGAGCCTTTCTCGTGGCCGAACAGTTCCGATTCCATAAGGTTTGCGGGAATTGCAGCGCAGTTCACCGCGATGAACGGCTTACCGGCGCGCTGGCTTTTCTTATGGATGTAGCGGGCGATGACTTCCTTACCCGTGCCGGATTCGCCGGTGATAAGGACGCTGGCATCGCTCGGTGCGATCTGCTCGGCCATTGCCAGCACGCGGCGCATGGCTTCCGAGCCGTGGATGACGGAATGGGTCTCTTCCGCGATGACCTCGAGCACGGCCGCGATGAGTTCTTCATCCGGCGGCAGGGGAATATATTCCTTGGCACCAGCGCGAATAGCATCCGCCGCAACTTTTGCACTGACTTCGATACCACAGGCGACCAGCGGCACCGTAATACGCTCATCAGACAGCATTTTGGCGAATTTTGCAATGTCCTGATGCACTTCAATCATAATGATATCGGCACCATGGCCTTCGCATAGCATCGTATAAGCATCTTCGATATTAGTGACCTGCGAAACCTTCGCCCCGCGATCACGGGCAATTTTACTCGCCGCGCCAATCTGTCCGCCTAAATCCCCGATAATCAGTAAACGCATGTCACACCTCTATCCATGAGCACATTAATTGCACTTCTATGATTCGCTATTTCTCGGCCTTGATGATTTCGGTCATCGTTACGCCGATTTTATCCTCGACCACCACGACTTCGCCGCGGGCGACCATACGGTTATTGACGAGGATATCGACGGGTTCGCCGACTTTGCGGTCGAGCTCCACGACCGCACCACGGCCTAATTTCAGCAGTTGCTGCACCTGCATGGTGGTTTTACCGAGCACCACGGAAATGGAGACGGGAATATCGCTCACCGCTTCAAGGGTGATATTGTCCTCGGGCGCGCCGTCGCCGAAGATGGAACCGATTTCGTCTGCCATGCTATACTCCTGTTGTATTCGTGTTGTTTAACGTATCGGCGAAGGTAAGTTCAAGCGGCACGCGCTCGATCAGCGCTTCAATTTCAGTCCAGAGATCGGTGGCCGTACGTTTTACCTGGCCTGTGCCCCAGTCGATGGTTATATCGCTAAGACCGAAATCCGAATTGCCCTTGAACAGTATTTCACCCTCGAAGCCGTGCGTTTGCAATTGGGTTTCGATGCGGCCGATTGTCTGCTCGAACAATTCCGGGTTCAATTCGATGACGACGCGCGGCTTGCTGAAGATAACCGGCAGGCATTGTGCCAGCACAGTTTGTACCACTTCTTCGCCGCGTTCGTTGATGGCATCGCCCGCCACTTTACGCGAAATGCTGAGGATAAGTTGCGACAGATTTGCGGCTTCGGCAGCCAGCAATTGTTGATAGCGGGCCTGCATTTCACTGACAGTTGTCGAGAGCGTAGCGATCAGCTCATTCGCATTTTCCATCTTGATGTCGGACTTTTTTTGCGTTTCCGCTTCGCCCGCCAGAAAACCTTCCGTAAAACCGGTTTTGCGGCCATCCTGACGGGCGGCTTCCAGTTGCGCACTATCATAGACCGGCGGAGGCGGTGCTGGCGGTGGCAGGTCAACAACGAGATCCTCGACCGCATGGGTAACGATCGGCCCGCGGAAATCCCGCAGGGTATTGAAGTCGAACCGGGAGATACGCGTGTTGGTTGTCATTGTTTCCTGTTAGTATACGAGTTGGTCTTCGCCCGAATCGCCTGCGATTACGATCTCGCCCTTAGCGGCGAGGTCCTTCGCGGCCTGGACGATTGTCATCTGAGCTTCGTCCACATCTTTCAGGCGAACCGGGCCAAGTGCTTCCATTTCCTCGCGCAGGAGCTTCGATGCCCGTTCGGACATCGCCTTGAAGAACATTTCTTTGATGGTCTCTGAGGCACCCTTCATCGCGATGCTGAGCTTCTCTTTCGGCACGCTGCGCAGCAATGTCTGCATGCCGGACGGATCGACCTTTTTGAGGTCCTCGAAGGTGAACATGAGCGCGCGGATACGTTCTGCAGCTTCGCCGTTTTTTTGTTCAAGGATGCCCATGAACTTCGCTTCGGTATTACGGTCGAAGTTGTTGAAGATTTCGGCCATGATCTCATGCGTATCGCGGCGCTGCGTTTTGGCAAGGTTGTTCATGAATTCAAGCTTGAGCGTTTTTTCCACGCCGTCCAGAACTTCTTTCTTCACCGCTTCCATGCCGAGCATGCGGTTGATAACTTCGAGCGAAAGTTCTTCGGGGAATACGGAGAGTACGCGAGCAGCGTGTTCCGCTTTGATTTTAGAAAGGACGAGGGCGATGGTCTGGGGATATTCATTCTTAAGGAAGGTCGCGAGAATTTCCTCATTCACGTTGCCAAGTTTGTCCCATGTCGTGCGACCGGCGGGGCCGCGGATATCTTCCATGATGCCGTCGACGCGATCCTTGCCGAGGGCCTTGAGAAGCAAGCGTTCCGTGGTATCGAACGTGCCGACGACAACGCCCGAGGCTGACATGGATTCAACGAAATCGACGAACAGGCGTTCGACCGTATCGGAACTGACGGTGCCGAGAGAGGCCATGGTGGAAGACAGCTCCTTAATCTCTTCGTCCGTCATCGAAGTAAGGACTTTGGTCGAATTCTCCTCGTCGATGGACATGAGAATGATGGCGGCCTTCTGTGCGCCGGTCAATTTTCGATAATCTTCTTTTTTTTCCAGGGCTGCCATGTGCTTGTTCTTTCTAGCTCACCGAAATCCATTGGCGCAGGATCTGAACGGTCTCTTCCGGATGTTTTTCGACCATGTTGTTAATCTTCGCATAGCTCGATGAGCGCAGCTTGCCTTGGATACGATCGATATTGATCATATCTTCCTCTTCCATTTCGTCGCCGTCATCATCCATGCCAGCGTGGGCGCGCGATTGATCCATCAGGCGGGCAGCAATGCTTGGTGCGGCGAGGGCTGCCTGTTCCATCTCGTCTTCGCGGGCAGAGTTCTCGGCCGATTCGATGGCGCGGGCGACGAGCGGACGGATGACCAGCAGGATGGCGAGGATGGCAACGCCACCGAGAACCACAGTTTGTATGATGGAGTTGAGATCCTGTTTCAGCCAGTCGAATGGCCCAGCCTCGAACATATCCGCGGGTGCGGCAGCGAACTGCATGTTGACGACGCTGATGTCATCGCCACGTGTCTGATCAAAGCCGATAGTCGATTGGACGAGTTTTTGCAGCTTATCCAGTTCTTCCTGCGAACGCGGGGTGTATTGCAATTTGCCATCCTTATCCGGCGTATAGATACCATCGACGAGGATCGCCACGGTAAGGCGTTTCACGACACCGGCTTCCTTTACGGAATTGGTCGTCTGTTTCGAAATCTCGAAGTTCGTCGTTTCTTCCGTGCGTTGGCGCTGCGAATCGTTGGTGTTGCTGCCATTGGCATTGGCCTGCGCCGCCGGCAGATTGTTCTGAACACTTACCGTGTTATCGGCATTCTTCTCATTTGATTTTTCGTTTTCCTTGACTGTTTGTACGGAGCGAGCGACCTGGCCTTCGGGATCGTATTTCTCGGAGTTGCTGACGGTGCGGTTGAAATCGATCTCGGCATGGACTTGTGCTTTTATCTTGCCGGCGCCGACGGATTGTTCGAGCAGGTTCTCGATACGATTGCCTGTTTTTTTCTCGTAGTCCGAGCGGAAATCCTCGGAATCTTCACTGACCGAGCTTGGGTCATTCGGATCTTCGCTTTTAGCGAGAAGTACGCCGCGGCTGTCGACGACCGTCACTTTGCCAGGTTTCAAACCCGGGACAGCGCTGGCGATGAGGTTGCGGATCGCAGCGATCTCGTTCTTATTGAGCGTTGCGGCGTTGCGTAATTTCACGGCAACCGATGCAGTCGGTTCGGTCGATTCACGTGAGAAAAGTTCGTGTTTCGGGGTGACAAGATGGACGCGGGCAGTTTCGACCGTATCGAAGCTGCCAATCGTACGCGCCAGTTCTCCTTCAAGAGCGCGAACCTGATTGAGGTTCAGGACGAAGTTGCTAGTGCCGAGTGTATCGCTCTTATCGAAAATTTCGTAACCGACCATCGACCCTTGCGAGGGCAGGCCTTTTTGCGCCAGTTTAAGGCGCAATTTGTCGACCTGATCGGAGGGCACCATGATCTGGGTTCCATTGCGGCGCAGCTCATACGGAACGTTCTCGAGCTCGAGTTCCTGGGTGATCTTACCACCTTCCTCGACCGGAACCGCATTATAAAGCGGTGCAAAAGTTGGTGCTGCAACCCTTAGGGAAATATAAGCAAAAAAGCCGATCATCACCACTGCGGTGCCGATCATCGCCATTAGCTTCATCTGGTTGAGGCCCTTAAGGGACTGTACCATGGCATTCATACTTAACTCCGCGATCAAAAAAATTGGTCGTTAGGCGCCTAAGCTTGCGAAATGCAAACTTTCGACGGATAATTGGAATAAAAGCTGGTTGCCGTAGATACAAAAAGTAGAAACGTAGAGACGGGGAAGGATTGGTCCATGTGCGAGGTAGGCCTTCCTGACTACTAGTGTTTATCTTTTTGTTTTTATTTTTGATTTATGGGTTCTTTACGCTTGCAGCCACTAATCCGGCTACTGTGCAAATGTAGCGAATAAAGAGGCTATACGCAAGTCAAATTTACGCCATGTAGGTAAAATATTCCTACATTAGTGTATTTATCACACGGTGGCGTGCTTAGCGTTCGTTTCCTGCACTATCACGTCGGCAAAATCGCGTAGGAAAACAGATCCATTGATGGTGCGTTGGAGAAAGACATTGCGGCGGTCCACCTCATCCTTCTTACGGCGGACGAGATCGAGCGCGGAAAGCGTATCCACGGCGCGGCAAATGGCAGGCTTGCTGACCTGCAATTGATCCGAGAGGCTGCGGATCGTATGCGGTGGCGGTGACATGTAAACGGTCAGCAGCACGCCGATCTGGCGTTGTGAAAGGTCATAAGGCAACTCACGCAAGCTGCGGGTGATGACCCGTTGCCAAAGTTTTAACGCATCATGTGTATCGGTAGTTTCGCTCATGGAACGACCTTAGCACCGGCGTATCGCAATGCAACCCTTAAGAGAATAGGCCGTGTTCACGTAAAATTAACACATATCCCGTAGGTTTAGCTGAGGTCGAGAGGGGCATGCATGGTCGTCAATCACTTGGAAGCACTGTTGAGCAAAGGTCTGCAAGAGCAGAATCCCGATATTACGGGAGCGCTTTCTGCAGTTCAGCGCGCAAAAGCAGCAGCGATTGATTCTCTTCCAGAAACAGTGCGCGAAAAGGCTGCTGGCATGTTCCAGCAACATGCGGCGAGCATGAATGTCAGTTTCGATGAGCTACATACACACGTAACTTCTCCCGACGCACAAAATGCGTTGAACCTGGCGCAGGATCTCAAAGCTGCAGCTAGCAAACTTGCGCCTGCCAAAAAAGGCATCGAACGCGCTTAGTTTATTTCCCGAAACGTTCTCGCAGATATTCAAACACAGCACGTAGACATAAGGCCTCACCACCTGCAGGACGACCTGGTGCAGTTTCCGCGTTCCACGCGTAGCTATCGATATGAACCCATGGCGTCGTCGGTGAGACGAAGCGCTCAAGGAACAACGCGGCAGTGATACTGCCAGCGAAGCCGTAGTTCGGCGTGTTTGTCACATCGGCGATCTGGCTATTCACGTATTTTGCGTAAGCAGGCCAGAGCGGCAGTTGCCACATCGGATCATTGACCTGCATGCCAACTTTCACGAGGTCGTGGGCGATGGTATCGCGGTTGGAATACAGAGCGGGGAGTTCGGTACCGAGTGCGGTGCGCGCCGCACCGGTCAGGGTCGCGACATCGATCATCAAGGCAGGTTTGTCGCGGTCACCTTCTGCCAGCGCGTCGGCGAGGATAAGGCGACCTTCAGCATCGGTCGAGCCGATCTCGATGGTCAGGCCTTTACGAGACTGGATGACATCCTGCGGACGGAAGGCATTGCTGCTGACACTATTTTCCACCGCTGCTATTAGTACGCGCAAGCGAACGGGCAGTTTCATGGCAATGATAAGTTGTGCCAAGCCGAGTACCATTGCCGCACCGCCCATATCCTTCTTCATTAGTTTCATCGCGGAATAGGGTTTGAGATCAAGGCCGCCCGTATCGAAGGTCACGCCCTTGCCGACCAGTACGATGAGCGGGTGCGACGCTTTACCATATGATAGTTCAATAAATCGTGGCTTCTCCGGCCCGGCCCGGCCTACCGCATGAATGGCGGGGTAATTCTTCTCGAGCAATTCATCGCCGACGATCTCACTGAATTTCGCACCCGTTTTTTTTGCCACTTCGCGCGCGGCTTTCGCAAGGTTTGCCGGACCCATATCATTCGGCGGCGTATTGATGAGGTCTCGCACTAGTTTGATGGCGGCGACTTTGGCTTCAAGCTCTTTCACTGATACGGCCTTCGGTACCTGAAGCAACAGTATTTTACTGCGCAGTTTTTTGTAACGACCAAACTGATACTGGGCGAGGGCGAAGCCGAGGGCCGTATCGGCGATTGTCGCAGTGTTCCATTTTGCCTCGATGTAATAATGACCGGCAGGCACAATCACCGGCAGATGGGCAAGTGACCAGATATGCGGCATGGCATCGATGCCTGCCAGTATTGCGCTTAATCCGCCATTCACATCTGGCACCTGCAGCGTGGTGCCGGGCGTGGCATCGAAAGATTGCGCTTTCACCCAGTTCAGCGTGCGCCTGTCCTGCTTCTTCAGCCAGCCGGGTAAGCTTTCGGCAGTGAGGGGAATAATAGGCCGGGCATTGGTGGCAGTGTAATTGAAATAGGTCATGGGATTTCCTGTCAGAAATATATGTCACCAACATGGGAAGGAATACGACCAGTGGCAAGCCATGTTGCGCATATACTGGGAGCGGTTACTATCTGGTAAGCCAAACGTGTCATAAACACATCAACTTTCAGTGCTTTTCACTGAAGTTAGAGTCTTTATGCTTCCTTTATACAATTTTTCTAGGCATCGCACAGGACTTATGATTATAACGCACCATCATTTGATCCACCATCCATGTGTTTGGAATTTTGTATGAAACGACAAATTATGATCCGTTTGCTAACTAGCGCAGCCTTAGGCCTAACACTAGCCGCCAGCAGCGCTTCTGCCCAGACCATTCCGAACTCGGTACGTCCGGATACGTATCAACGCAATAACGAGATTCAGGATCAACGCCCGGCAGTCGGTGGTGCCCCGATCATCAAGGATGAAACGATTAAGCCTAAGCATACCGGCAGTACGGCGACGTTCGAACTAAAGGGCATCAAGCTCGAAGGCGCGACGGTGTACGGTGAAGAACAACTCCATTCGCTTTATGCCGACAAGATCGATACGAAGATCACGCTTGATGACCTGAACCAGATCGCGGCCGACATCACGGCGTATTACCGTAACCATGGCTACATCCTGACGCGTGCCATCGTTCCACCACAAAAGGAATCGAGCGGCATCTTCACGCTGCGCATCGTTGAAGGTTTCGTGAATGACGTGAAGCTCGTGGGCGATGTCGGCCATGGGAATGACCGGTTGCTCGAAGCGTACGCGCAAAAGATCCGTGATGCGAAACCGCTCAACACCGAAACGCTGGAGCGTTATCTGTTGCTTATGGAAGACCTGCCGGGTGTACAGGCGCGCGCCGTGCTGACTCCAGCCGCTAATGTGCAAGGCGCGACCGATGTCGTGGTTACTGTCACGCGCCGGACGTTTGAAGCTTCGGCCAGCCTCGATAACCGCGGCAGCCGCTACCTTGGGCCGGAAGAGGCGACTGCAAGTGCGTTCTTCAATAATATCCTTGGCCTTGATGACCAGACGCAGCTTCGCGTTTCGAACTCGGTCTTCGAGCCGAATGAGTTGCTCTTCCTCGAAGCGCGCCACACCGAGCAGATCGGCAGTGAAGGTACTACCATCATGTTTGCAGCAAACAAGGTGACGACCAAACCGGGCAATGCGCTGAAGAACCTCGATATCAAAGGTGATAGCGGGGCATTCAGCCTCACGGCGAACCACCCGCTCATGCGTTCGCGTCGCGAGAACTGGTTCGTGAACAGCGATTTTACCGTCCGTAATGTGGAAGTGGATGCGCTGGGGACGAATCTCTACAAAGATAAAACGCGGGTACTTAGCGTAGGCACGGCTTATGATTTCGTGGATAATCTATCAGGTATCAATAAGCTTGAAGGCACTATCGGCCACGGTTTCAACTGGGATACGGGCCAAGGCGTCAATGCCCGTTCACGCGCGAACGGGGAAACGGACTTCACCAAAATGACCGGTAGAGCGACGCGCATCCAACCGATTTATGGTCCGTTCTCGTTATTCGGCTCGGTATCCGGTCAGTATTCGTACGAACCGCTGCTTGCTTCCGAGGAATTCACGATCGGTGGCAGCGAATACGGCTCGGCCTATGATTCCGCTGAAATCTCCGGGGATTCGGGTGTCGCAGCACGCGCCGAATTGCAATTCAATCAATCGGTGGAGAATGAATATTTGCAACAATACCAGCTCTACAGCTTCTACGATATCGGCAAGGTTTGGAACCGCGATGCGATCGCTGGTTCGGAAAATCCTCACGACTCCCTTGCTTCCGCAGGTATCGGGGCGCGGCTGAATCTATTGAAGTCGGTAACGGCGGGAGTTGAAGGCGCTGTGCCGCTGACGCGTGATGTCGCGGCGCGTAACAATGCCGGGGATGATCCGCGCGTCTTTTTCAATCTGCAGTATCGTTACTGATATACTGCCAGCAAATAGCTGTAAAACGGCTGTAACGTAAGTTACGGCCGTTTTTTATTGTTAAAAAGATAGTGATTTTTACCCATTACTTTAACGAATGATGCTCGTTCGCAAGAACCACGCTAATTCCAAGTACCCAGTATATTTTTATCTAGCTGTAAAAAATAGTTATTTTGCTGATTTTTGTAATGTCGTAAAAAAATTAACTCAATTTTTATAAATTAACTTGTTATTAACCTTTCCATTAGTTAGTTTGCCGGACCGAAACTGTGATTTTTGTGTCACAGCAAAAAAACAGGAACGACGACCAACCACTCTGGAGAGTAAGCCATGCGTAACGTATTAAAGCTCGCGACCATTAAACACACCCTGACCGCAAGCTCGGTCCTTTACCGTACGACGGCGGTTGCCTCCATGGCCTTGGTGTTTGGCGCGAACAGTGCGCATGCAAATCCAACCGGTGGGCAGGTCGTCTCCGGTAATGTGACCATCGCGAACCCGACGAGCACGCAGGAAGTTATCACCTCGACGAGCAACCGCTCCATTATCAACTGGCAGAACTTCGACATCATGCAGGGCGAGTCGACGAAGTTCATCCAGCCGGGTGCCAATTCGGTATCGCTCAACCGCGTCGTCGCGGGCCAGAACGCATCGCAGATTCTCGGTGAGCTCACCAGCAACGGCAAGATCATTCTCGTCAACCCGAATGGCGTCTTCTTCGGTGCTGGTTCGAAAGTGGATGTCGCAGGCATGATCGCCTCGACCGCGGACATTTCAAACAAGAACTTCAATGCTGGTAATCTGGTTTTTGATAAAGCCGGCAAGTCTGGCGCAAGCATCGTAAACGAAGGGCACATCACCGCAGCTAATGGTGGCCTCGTTGCGCTCGTTGCGCCGAGCGTGCGTAACGATGGTGTCATCACCGCGAATGCCGGCACCATCGAACTCGGTGCGGCGTCGACCGTCACGGTCGATATGTACGGCGACGGCCTTTATAGTTTCGCGCTCGGCAAGACCGATGGTAGCAATGCGAATGCCGGCGTGAGCAATGCAGGCGAACTGCACGCTGATGGTGGCACGATCAATCTCAGCGCTAACGTCGCGAAAAACATCGTGACTAACGTAGTCAACAATACCGGTATCATCGAAGCGTCGTCGGCCACCGTCAAAGGCGGCACTGTGATCATCGGTGGCGGAGACGGTAACGTGAACCTGGCGGGCAGCATCAACGCCAGCGGCGCAACCGGCGGCGGTAAAGTTAAAGTTACCGGCAACAACATCACTGTTGCTAAAAATACGACCATCAATGCGCGCGCCAAAAATAAAGGCAATGGCGGCTCGGTATCGCTCATTGCCGATAATGTGACCGACTTCAATGGCAACATCCTCGCCCAAGGTGGTATCAATGGCGGCAATGGCGGCGCCGTCGAAACCTCCGGTAAGTACCTCAATCTTTACGGGGCTGTCGATGCATCGGCCCCTGCTGGCATTGCTGGCAGCTGGTTACTTGACCCATTGAACATCACTATCTCGGCCGCGCCGAATGCATTCTACTCATCGACCGGTACGACGGATGTTACGGACAAGCCGACCTTCGCGTTTGCTAACGTCAATAACGGTTCGCTGGATGCCGCATTGAACGGCGGTACGAACGTTACCGTCACCACGCAAGGCACTGCGGGTGCGGCGCAAGGTAACATCACCGTTCTCAACAACGTGGCCTGGAGCGGCGCTGGTTCGCTGATCCTTGATGCGGTGAACGACATCTATGTCGGCGCGACCATCGGATCGACCTATGTCGGCACCAGCGGCGGCAGCATTACACTCAAAGCTGACCACAACGTACAGATCGGCCTCGATGGCACCAACGGCCTCAATGGTACGTTCGGCACACCCGGTTTTGGCATCATTCCGGGAATCAATGGTTTTAATGGTCTGAATGGCCTGAATGGTCTCAATGGCAACATCAGCGCCGCGACCGGCGCAGTGAGCATCACTGCAGGCAACGATATCAAAGTTGGTGGGGCAGCAGGCAACGCCGGCAATGGCGCGAATGCGGGTAACGGTGGTAATACGACCACAATCTTCAACTCCACGCTGAAAGGTGGCAACGGCGGTAAGGGTGGCAATGGCGGCAACGGCGGTAACGGTGGTACCGGCACGATCGTTACGGGTTCGGGTTCAATCACGCTCGATGCAGGCCGCGACGTTATCCTTGGCAACACGGCTAGCGGTCTTAATGGCAGCAATGGCACGAACGGCTCCAACGGTACCGGCTCGAAACCGGGTATCGGTGGTGCGGGTGGCACCGGTGGTACTGCTGGCCTAGCTTCCGGCGGCGTTTCTATTCTTTCGACGAGTGGCGATATCACCATCGACGGCGTGAGAAACATCAACCTCAACAGCAGCTTGGTGAACGCATTAAATGGTACGTTAACAATCGATCCGGCTAACCTCAGCCTCGTCAACAGCACGATGTCGGCAAATATCCAGGATATTACGGCGAACAATGTCAGCCTGACGAGTGGGAGCTCCATCACCGCGACGACCGGTGACCTCGACATCAAGAACACCGGCATCTTCTACAGCGATGCGGCGGCAACGCTGAACGCGGTTAACGGCCATATCAACCTGAACCAGAACGCGGGCGGCACCATCAAGAATGCGATCGATGCGATCGGCACCTATGGTACTAGCGCTAAACTTTCGCTCGGCAACACAACTTTCAACGAGCAAGTGTTCATCGACGGCAAGAACAACTTCACACTCACTTCGATCGATGCATTAAACCAAGCGACCATTACAGCCCCGGATAGCATGACGGTTGACTTCACCAATGCGGGTGGCGACATCAAATCCATCGTTGGTGTTTCAAACGGGACGAATGATGTGGTGACGAACCTCATCATCGACGGTCTCGACAAAGGCGATCTCAACAACCGTCTCACCGGCGTTTCGTATTACAACGCAGGTGGCTATATCGGCAGCAATACGATCAAGAACGTTGAAGGAAATCCGGCGAACGGCGTACAGGGTGGCTACGGTATCTATGGGTATGGTGACACTGAAACCATTCACACGATTATCGCGGCCTTCAACGACATCAACCACTTCCAAAAGAACGGCGTCGTTATGTACGGGACCGGCGTTAACGGCGATGTGAATCACAACACCATCACCGGCAATGGCGCGATCGATTACATCGCCCAAAACGGCGTATTGTTCCAGGCGGGCGCTACCGGCACCATCAACAACAATACCATCAGCCAGATCGGCTACACGCCCAATAGCTTCGAAGCGGCGGATATCCTGCTCTTCCAGGCGGGTGATAACGTGAATGTTTACGAGAATAGCATCGACGGTGCAGGCTATGCAGCAGGCGTGGAAGCGTACCAGAGCAATGGCGCGTACATCCACAATAACGGCATCACGAACACGCAGGATGGCATCATCGCCGATACCTCTAACAATGTAGTCATTCAGGACAACATCATCAGTGGGACGACCGGCGTCAATGCCGATGGGTATGAAGACGGCTTCGGCATCTACCTCACCAATGCAAGCGGAACGGGTGAAGGCCAGAGCATCGTGAGTGGCAACGTCATCAACGGTACCAACAATAATGGTATACAGGTCGAGGACAGCGATAACGTACGAGTTGCGGGCAACTATGTTGGTTACACCGACAAGCTCGGCGCTGTCGGCGCAGACCACAACATCAACGGTGACGGCATCCAGCTCAACAACTCAAACAATTCGACGGTGAGCGGCAACTACATTACCCAAACCACCTCGACGGGTTCGGATATCGGCAGCGGCATCTACGTCCTCAACAGCCATAACGACACCATCGGTGGCGACAGCGCTGAGGACGGTAACTATATCACTGACGCACAATGGGACGATATCAAGCTCGGCAGCAACACCAATATCACCGTGTCGCATAACGACCTAAGTGCTGCCGCACGAGTAGGTATCTGGAGCTTCCTAGATCACGGCGTGACCATCGACCACAACACGGTTTCGAACACGGATAGCGCGCTCAACGGCGTGGGTGGCATCACCGCCATGACCAGCAGCGATGTGAGCATCACTAACAACGATGTGTCGGATGTGCAAACGGGCCCTGGCATTAAGGTCAGCTACCTCACCGGCACCAACAGCATCGACAACAACATTGTCCACAACGTATCGGGCAATGGTATCGAGGTCATCACCACTGATGGCATCGAAGTCAGTGACAATACTGTCAGCAATACCGGCATGAATGGCATCTTCATCGATCCGTCCAACTATGCCAGTGTCAAAGGCAACGTCATTCATGATACGGGTACCAATGGTATCTACGTGCTCGACAGCGATTATGCGACCGTGAGCGGCAACTATATCGGTTACACCAACAAGCTCGGCACCGTCGGCGCTGACCACAACATCAACGGTGACGGCATCCAGCTTAACAACGCGAATCATTCGACGGTGAGTAGCAATTTCATTACTAAAACGACCTCGACGGGTTCGGATATCGGCAGCGGCATCTACGTCCTCAACAGCCATGACGATACCATCGGCGGCGACAGCGCTGAAGACGGCAACCACATCACCGACGTGCAATGGGACGATATCAAGCTTGGCAGCAACACCAACATCACGGTGTCGCATAACGACCTCAGTGATGCCGCACGCGTAGGTATCTGGAGCTTCCTCGATCACGGTGTGACCATCGACCACAATACCGTCTCAAACACGGATAGCACACTCAGCGACGTGGGTGGCATCACCGCCATGACCAGCAGCGACGTGAACATCACTAACAACGATGTGTCGGACGTGCAAACGGGCCCGGGCATCAAGGTGAGCTATCTCAGCGGCACCAATAGCATTAACGATAACACCGTGCATGATGTTTCGGGCAACGGCATCGAGGTTATCGATACCGCCGGCATCCAAGTCAACGGCAATACCGTCAGTGATACGGGTGCAAACGGTATCTTCATCGATCCCTCGAACTATGCGGATGTCGAAGGAAACTTCATCCATGATACGGGTGCGAACGGTATCTATATCCTCAACAGCGACCATGCACTGGTTGCGGGTAACTACATCGGTTATTACGCGCAGGATGTTGCGGCGGCGACGGACAACGTCAACGGTGACGGCATCCTGCTGGAGAACTCGAATTTCTCGACCGCGAAGTCCAACACTATCCAGGGCATGAAGTCGCCGATGACCGATTCAGGCAGCGGTATCCGCATCATTTACAGCCATGACGACACGGTCGGCGGCGATACGGATGCGGATGCGAACCATATCGGTAATGTGAAGTGGGACGACATCAAGCTGAACTACGATAACAACATCACCGTGTCGCATAACGTGGTCGGCAATGCAGAACGCGTCGGTATCTGGGCGTTCTATGTCGATGGTCTCGTCATCGACCACAACACGGTCGCGAATACCGATGCAACTCTGTTCGGCGTTGGCGGCATTACGGCAATGACCAGTAACAACGTGAACATCAATAACAACACTGTTTCGGATGTAAAAACGGGCCACGGTATCCAGATCACGTATTCGACCGGTACCAACACGATCGATCACAACATGATCCACGATGTCAGCCAAAGTGGGATCGATGCGCTCGATACCAGCAACTTGACGGTATCCAACAATCGTATCCAGAATGCGAATAACGGGATCAACCTGGTGAATATCAGCAATGCCGATATAACCGGCAACCGTATTCGCTATGTTGCTAATGACGGTATCTACGCCGAGAATCTTTACAGTGCTGGTGATGACGATTCGTCTGAGGGCATCGCGGGTGTATCGAACATCAGCGGCAATCACATCCATTATTTCGGTAACGATGGTATCGAGCTCGACACGATCGAAAACGCCTACGTCGTCGACAACCACATTTCGTTTGGCGGGCATGACGGTATCGAAGCGAACCATCTCTACGTGGAAGGCTTCTCCTCGACCGTCAATGGCGACAGCGAGGGTAGCAGCGCTCAGCCGATGCAGTCGATCATCTCGGAGAATCGTATCCATGATGTAAGCCATGATGGCATCGACCTGACGCTCGTTCAGAACGCAGTGATCACGAATAACCATGTCCATAAAGCCGGCAACGACGGTATCTTCCTGTCGAACGCGGGCATACAGGACACGACCGGTGGCGACACGGGTCCTAGTGGCATCGTGAGTGATATCGTTACGAAATCACTCTTCGTCAGCATCGGTAGCGGCATGGGCAACGGCAGCTATGATGACGCATTGATCGATGGCAACCATACCAACCATAATGGCAATGACGGTATCCATGTCGATAGCGTGACCGGCGTTACCATCAGCAATAACCGCTCGCGCTACAACGGCTTTGCGGCCATCGAGTCGGATAATAGCGAATTCACCAAAGCTTCGAGCAATACGGTAGCCCATTCGGCTTACGGCATCCTGCTCGACTACAGCATGGAATCGACCGTTACCGGCAATACCGTCAACAATAACGGTATCGGTGTCGGCGTTGAAGATAGCAGCGATAACACGCATCTAAGCGGTGATATCTTTACGGGCAACACACTCGGTATTAACCTCGATGCTAGCTCGTTCGTCGACATCAGTGGCGAGACTATCAATATCCCGCATTCGGAGGTTGTAGATCCTACCACGGGCGGGGTCGGCCTGCGCATCACCAATAACTCGCAGAATGCGAAGGTTGAGAATACAGCCTTTAACGGCGGTAATATCGCGATCCTCATCAACGGCGGCACCACCGCCACCGAAGGCGAAGGTGGGCCGGTACGTGAACTCATAGCATTGGTCTTAAACAACACCCCGAATAGCAGCAGCATGTACTTCGGTGATGAGAAATCGGTATTTACCGGCAACGACTACTACTTCGTGCTCGAGAACGGCGCGATGCAGGGGCATGTCGGCGAAACATCACTGGATGCCAGCGGTCAAACGTTCGACGGTAGCCGTGGGCGTGATTTCACGCCGGATCAACTCGCGGCGGCGGAAGGATATAATAACGGCAACGGGCCGCGCACGGTCGATAATGACGATGACTTCAGTCTTGGCAATGTCTTCTACACGAGGTTTGATGATACCACGCCGGTGCCGACACCGAACCCGACATCTGGCCTTACGACAAGTGGCCTCGATACATCGTTCCTCGATGATTTCCAGAACAATAAAAGGTTCGCTTACCGTCGTGGTAACTTCTCGTATGCCGGCCGTTCCATCAACCTGGTGACGGATCCGATCGAGCCAGGTTCGCTCAGCGCAAACGCTATCCAACTGAGCTTGCTGAATAGCGCTAATCCAGCGGCAGCTGCTGATATTGCTAATGTCTTTGCAACGCTGGAACCTGCTGCAGGTGGCCACCATCAAGGCAAACCGAACTCGGCGAACGAGTATGCTTCGCTGGCGCCGGCTGCTGGTGGTTCGACCCGTGGTCCGAAAGGCACCGTTGGCAGCACCTGCGGCAATAACTTCCTCGGGGATGGTTATACCACTGGTTTCAATTGCACCGTTCAATAGTCCTGAGTCACAGGCTAGTGGCGTTCACGACGTCGTAGGGTAGGCTAATATGGCATCTAAAAAGAGTGCAGCATCCGCTGCGAAGGCTGAAGCTGCTGAAAAAGCAGTGCCAGCCATGAAGCGCACGGGATTGCCTCTTTTCTTCCAGAAACCTGCAGCTCTTGAAAAGTCGCGTCATGCACTGGCAGCCATCAGCCCGACGCAGGATTTGCGCTTCGCCCGTGCCACAAATTCCATCGCAGTCAACGCGCTGGAATTTATCGAGGCCAGTAAATTCTATCCTATCGTCTTTACACCGGGCAAAACTTCGTCACCGCTGGTAATTGTCGGACTTGAGCAGGAAAATTATTTCATCGGCACGGATGGCCAATGGCGTGAGAACACCTATATTCCTGCCTATGTCCGCCAATATCCGTTCATCTTTTTCGAGAACGAGGCAGAGAAAAAATTCTTCCTTTGTATCGATGAAAAATCGCCGCAGTTCCACGTGAATGGTGATGAAGGTGCACGCGACCTGTTCAATGCGGACGGGTCACCATCGCCACTAACCAACCAGGCGCTGGAGTTCTGCACCTCCTATTACCGCCACCATACCATCACGATGTCGTTCACGGCGGATCTCGTGAAACATAAGCTGCTGCAGCCTTACCAATCACAGGCTACGCTAAAGTCGGGCCGCAAGGTCTCCTTGTCGGGTTTCATGATGATCGACGAAAAAGCCGTTAACGCTTTGCCGGACGAAGTTTTCATGGAGTTCCGCAGCAAGGGCTGGCTACCGTTCATTTACCTTGCATTAGCATCGAGTTCGAACTGGGCGCGCCTTTCCGGCATGGCGGAAATCCACGTTGCCACTTAACGTAATAAATGCATTTTCATGCATTTTTACGCTAAAAGTTTAGCTAAATTCTCGCAATTTAAACCATACGATTTTATTGAACTCAAATGGTTAGTCCTTTTAGCACTGTTAACAATAACTAATAAAATACTATCTTTTATTAACAGGGTTGAAATCAAGCCGCCCGTATTCTGTAGCTATGAGCACAGGATACATTCATAACTCTAAAACAACTGCCGGCTACGCCCGTAATCGCCTTGTTTCGGCCTTTGTTGCAGGGTTACTGGTAATCGGTGCTATTGTCCTCTCGGCGGTTCCGGCGTTCGCGGCAACGAATACTCTTCTCAATGGCAATCAGGTCGGCTCCTCGGACATTACCGCCTTCACAAAATGGACCGCGTTGATGCCGCGATACGAGCAGCAGCGCGCGGCCTCGGCTGACCAATGCATCGGTACGGGGTGCCTGAACCAGAAATGGGAAGCATTACTCTCGGCGCTTGATGGCAAGCCGGTGCAGGAGCAGATCAATGCGGTGAACAGTTTTTTCAATGCCATGAAATACGTATCGGACCAGCAGAACTACGGCGTCGCCGATTACTGGAACACGCCCTACGAACTGATGGAACGTGGCGGTGACTGCGAAGATTATGCGATTGCCAAGTATATTTCGCTCAAGCGCCTCGGTGTATCGGAAAGCGATATGCGACTGCTCATCGTGCATGACCAAGATCTTGGCGGCGAACTGCACGCCATCCTCGAAGTGAAAGTCGACGAAGTGGCCCAGATCCTCGACAATCAGGCAAAGTCGGTGTTGCCGGAAGCGCGGATCAACCATTATCAGCCGATCTACGCCATTAATGAAGCCAAATGGTGGGCTTACCGTTAACCGTTTGCCTTTCAGTGGCTTATAAAACAGTGCGGAAATGTAATTTTAAACGTGCAAATTGTTTCAATGATAGTAACTAGCTGGTAACTTATTTCCGGAGTTGCCATGGGCAAGAAAGTCCTCAAAATCCTAGCGGTCACCGTCGGTGTTTTCTTCATCATCGTGCTGGCGCAACCCTGCGAGTTCAAAGTTAGCCGCAGCATCACTATCCATGCACCGGTAGCTGCCATTTTCACGCAAGTGAATGATCACCATAACTGGATGAACTGGTCGCCGTTTACGAAACTCGATCCGGATGCGAAGTTCAGCTATGAAGGCCCGATAGCGGGCGAGGGCGCCATTATTCACTGGGCTGGCAATTCGCAAATGGGCGTGGGCACCAGCACCATTACCGAAAGTATCCCCGGCAAACGCGTTCGTTTCCAGCTCGATTTCGTGAAGCCGATGGCAGGCACGGACATGGCGGAATTCACCTTCCGGCCTTCCGGCAACGCGACGGAAGTGACGTGGACGATGGAGGGGGAAAACAGCTTTATCGGCAAGTCGATGAACCTCATCATGAACTGTAAGAAAATGGTCGGCGAACAGTTCGAGCAGGGGTTGGGGAATTTAAAGAGTCTGGTAGAAAAGCGCGCTGTCATACCACATGCTTGATCATCACTGCGCACATGCTCACCCCAAAGCAACGAAACGGCGATCGTTCCAATATCCGTGAGATAAAGCGTAGCATATTTGATTTGCGATGTTCGAACGGTGGCATGATGTAGGTTATTGCGGGTTTTTGAAACCCGGCATTCTTGGCTAAGGATTTAATAGTCGCGGCCGAAAATAGTCGTGCTGTCGCCATGTTTGCATGGAGCGGCGGAAACCATGGAAGGAATGGAAATAAATAAGGCAGATAAAGTTTCTTTCGCCATTTTACCGGATGCGTTTCGAATGGAAAAAGTCGATTAGGTACGGCGATATAAATTTTCCCGCCGGGTTTTAAAAAGCTATAGGCACGCGAAAGACACATCGCTACATCATGAACATGGTCCAAAACTTCTATGATAAATATGCAATCAATGGTTTCTTCTTCAATAGCGAGTGTTTCAAGCGGCGAAACAATAAACACTTTTTCTGTTCGGGTGGGTACGGAAGCTAATGTATCCTTACAAGTTTGAATGTTATGTTCATCTATATCTACCAGAATTATTTTTTTGGGCTGATGGGCAATTATAGCTGCGCTGTACGCACCAGTGCCACATCCAAGATCAGCAAATATATCACCTGAAATAGGACATAATCTTTCGAAAGCTGCTAGCCTATTGCGCACATTCAAGCCGTCTTTTGATGCCGAAGCACCAAGAACCAAACCATCACTATTGAGTATGTCACTGTTTAAGCTATCCATGCTTACAATCCTTCGTCATAATTACCGAGTTTAGGTCATGAAATAAGGTGTGAAAAGCTAAAAACAAAATGGTGGACAGGATGAAACTGACGAAGGTCTCCTAACCTTAGCCCAAATGGGTTCGCGCCCAAGAGCGCGAATTCAAAATGCCTACTGGCATTTTGTCGTACAGGCAACTTTTGTGGGGTTGTCAGCCGCCCAACATAAACCAAAGGCACCATAAGAGTGCCTTTGGTTTATGGCGGACAGGATGAGATTCGAACTCACGGTACGCGTTAACGTACACACACTTTCCAGGCGTGCGCCTTCAACCACTCGGCCACCTGTCCGCAACTCGCGAAGCGGGTTCTATCGCGCTTACCTTGAAACTGCACCTGTTTTTTCACCAGACGCGCTGTTACAGGATGACAGTGCGTTAACAGCATGCTAAACGGGCTGAAAATGAGGCAGGACATGGATTCCCAACCCAAGGATAAAGTCTTCGATTTCCGCGATAAGGCCGTCAGCGATTTCCGTTTCGACAAGAATGTCGTCACCGTGTTCGACGACATGGTCAGCCGCTCGGTGCCCTATTACGATGAAATGCAGCGCATGAGCGCCGAGCTTGCCGGGGATTTCGCGACCGAAGGCAGCAACGTCTACGATATTGGTTGCTCGACAGGCACGACGATGATCGCGTATGACCAGAAAATCAAACCGCAGAACGTCACGTTGCGCGGCCTCGACCATTCCCACGACATGCTGGCCCGCGCCCGCGAAAAACTCGATGCGGCGAAACTCAGCCATCCCTACGAACTCGAATATTGCGACCTCAACAAAGGTATCCAGCTCGAGAATGCCTCGGTCATCAGCCTTATTCTCACGCTGCAATTTACCCGGCCGCTCTACCGCGAGCGCATGATGCAGCAAATTTACGACGGGCTGAACGAGAACGGCGCGCTTATTCTCATCGAAAAACTGACGAGCGAGGATACCATCTTCAATCGACTGTTCATCGAACATTACTATGAGTACAAACGTAAGAACGGCTATTCGGATATGGAGATCAGCAATAAGCGCGAGGCACTGGAGAACGTGCTGATTCCGTACCGGATGGAAGAAAATTTCGACCTGTTGAAATTCGCTGGCTTTAAGAAGATCGATGTCTTCTTCCGCTGGTATAATTTCTGCGGCATCATCGCGATGAAATAGTAGCATCAGAAATAACAGGGTAGGGTGGTCATGGAACAAAAAAACTGGCTGGTGAAGACCGGCGATTTTCTCTTTAAATATCGTAATATGCTGTTTCCGGCTATGCTGGTCGTGCTGTTTTTGAGTTACCGGACGGCGCATCAGTATAATGGCAGCGAAAACGCGGAAGATGTCAAAGATATCGTCGCGGAATGCGTGGTTGCTCTTGGCATCGCCATTCGTGCGACAGTCATCGGCTTCAAGTACATCAAGCGCGGCGGCCTTAACAAAAAAGTGTATGCTGAAAAACTGGTGACGGACGGCTTCTTCGGCCTGTGCCGCAACCCGCTTTATGTTGGCAATCTTACGGTTTATTTCGGCGTGTTGCTAATGCACGGCTCGCCATGGGTGCTGGCTATCGGAACAATAATTTTCGTGTTCATTTACACCGCCATCGTTGCGGCGGAAGAATATTTCCTGCGCCATGAATTCGGGGACGCTTACGTGCAGTATTGCAAGGATGTACCGCGCTGGGGCATCAAATTCCTCAACCTGCGCCGAGCCACGCAAGGCATGTCATTCAACTGGAAGCGCGTGATCATCAAGGATTATACGACGATGGCCAATGCGCTGTTCGCGGTTTCCATGCTGTCCCTGCTCGAGAACATCCAATACGACGATCATACGGATGACAGCTTCTGGTGCACGCTCATCGCTGTTGCGGTGGTCATGGTGGTGAGTGTCAGTTTTGCCAAGAAACGCCGCATTCTCGTCGCGACCTAGGAACACGAATGCTGCCCTTCTGTAAGAAATCTCCTGCCAATGAACCCGGCCGCATCGTCGATGTGGGCTGGGTGCTCGATACCGACCGCGCCGGTTTCATCTGGGAGGGCCCACGCAAACTGACGCGTCCGACTGGGCGCACCACGCACGCCAAAGGTGTCTCCGTTTGCCCGGCAGTGATCGACCATGAGGCGCGCATCTTCGAAGTGCCGTGTCCGGTCGATATCAACCTGCGATGGGCACCGAATGGTGAAGAACCGGCGTTCGTGACGCTTAATAAGGATATGTCGACGATCCGCCCGAAGCATCTCAACCAGCTGTTCGTTATCGTGAACAAGAAGGAATGGCGCGACCCAAGCCGCCCGATCATCCAGTTCATGACGCCCTATGTGTTCGTAGCGGATGAAGCGGTGACCATCAACCAATTGCCGCCGTTCTACCATTATCCGGCGGGCCAATGGCCGGGGTTGCTCATCGGCGGGCGATTCCCGATCGATGTCTGGCCACGCGGGTTGACATGGGCGTTCGAGTGGTACGATACGAGCAAGGACCTTATCATCAAGCGCGGCGAGCCATGGTTCTATGCCATCTTCGAGACGCCTGACCCAAGCCGCAAGGTTCGCCTGATCGAAGCCGAAAATACGCCTGAGTTGAAGGAATATACGGCCGGCATCAAGGGCGTAACCAACTTCGTCAGCCGGACATTCTCGCTGTTCAATGTGGCGAAATCACGCCGGCCAAAGACACTTCTCGTGCCAAAAAAGCGGGATTAATTATTTCTTAGCGTTCGCGTCGCGCGCGGCCGCGAGGTCGTGATGCGTGCGGTACATGAGGCGTTGCAGCCATGGGGCCATCAGGAAACCCGTAGTCGAAATCAACATTAAGCCGCTGAACAACGCATAGCAGGAAGCGAAGATTTTCACGGCGTCATTGGTGAGCTGCGCGACGGGCCCCATGCCGCCGAGGATCATGGATGCTTCGAGAAATGAATCGACCATCGAGAACCCGCCGAAATGGTGGTAGCCCTCGACACCGATGGCGAGTGACACGGCGACAATGACGAAGGCGATGAGCAACGATTTGCGCACTTTCGTCCAGTGCGAGTGGGCAGGGTGCATGTCGGCGGCTTTTGCGGCGGCGATTCTTTTCATGCGTGTTAGCTATCACAGGTGCGCGAAAACACAAGTGACACCCGCTTTGGCCAATGTTAACGTGCTGAAAACATTCTAGGCATTCATGATCATTTTTTACGAACAGAACCGGCATGTGCTGCGGTATGATGACGCGGCCAGTCCCTTGTCGATTCCCGATAATGCCATCTGGATCGACCTGCTGAACCCGACACCGGAAGAAGAAAAAGCCGTCGAGGATTACCTCTGCATTGACATCCCGACCAAGGACGAGATGCACGAGATCGAAGTTTCAAATCGCCTGTATTTCGAGCATGGCACCCATTACATGACCGCGACCTCGGTGACGAAAGTCGATACGCTCGCCCCCGAGACCCACGCCGTGACCTTCGTGCTCACCGACCATGTGCTCGTCACCGTTCGCTACATGGATGCGACATCGTTCCGCCGCTTCATTAGCATGGCACCGAAGTTGCTGACCGGCGACCATGACGGCGTCACGCTGTTCCTCGGCCTGTTCGAGTCCATCGTCGACCGCATGGCGGATATCCTCGAGCGCCTCGACCGCGATATCGACCGCATCGCCAAGGACATTTTTCGCGCCACCGTGGCGAACTGCCCGCAGAATGAAAAACCGGATTACCAGAAAGTACTGGAACGCATCGGCCGCTGCGGTGACTTGTCCGGGCGTATTCACGAGAGCCTGGTGACGTATGGACGCGTCGCGGCGTATGCGACCCACCACAAAAAAGTAAATTTGCCGGATAACCTGCTGGTGCTTGATGGCATCCGCAAAGACATCCTTGGGCTAAGCGATAATTCGACCTATCTGACCGGCCGCGTGCAGTTCCTGCTCGATGCTACGCTTGGCATGATCTCGATCGAGCAGAATAACATTTTCAAAATACTCTCTGTCGCCTCATTGATTTTTATGCCGCCGACACTAATCGCTGGTATCTACGGCATGAACTTCAAGCTCATCCCGGAGCTCGAATGGCACTGGGGCTACCCGATGGCCGTGATATTCATGATCTTTTCTGGCGTGCTGCCGTATCTCTATCTCAAACAAAAACGCATGCTGTAACGGAGTAATATGAGCTGGACGTGGAAAATACTGCTGGTGTGTATCATCCTCGGCGGGGCGCAGTGGATGCATGTGCATCCGGATTCCAAGATCAGCGAGCAAAGCAGTGGGTATCTGCATGCTGTGCAGGTGGAATGGGATGATTTCACGGCGCATGCAGGCGAGTATCTCGATAAATTTCCCGGCTACATGCGCCAGTTGCTCGACACGGTGCCCAAACCCATCATCGATACGCCGCCAAGCCCGAAGAAACCCTAGGCTTTTTGATCGTAAAGCGCGTGGGCGCGGGCGGTAAATGCGCCGACCATTTTGGCGCAGGCGCGTTCAAAGATGCCACCGAGCATTTTATCCAGTAGTTTCGATTTGAACTGAAAATTAAGGTCGAGCTGGATTTCGCACCCCTCTGGATGTGGCATGAATTTCCAATGGTTGTTGAGGTATTCGAACGGACCGTCGATAGCGGCGACGTCGATGCGCGCTGCAGCATGTGCTGTTGCGGGCGCGGGTGTGATGCGTGAGGTATAACGCTCGGTGAGGTGCGAAAAGCTGATGACCAGCTCGCCGAGGAAGCTGTCCTTCTCGCGGTTAATGATACGCGCGCCGCGGCACCACGGGATGAATTCGGGGTAGTGTTCGATCGCGACGACCAGCGCGAACAGTTGCTCGGGCGCATAGGGTAGGACGCAGGTTTCGGTATAGGTATGCATGCGTTCTTCATAGAATTGTCATGCAAAGATTCAAGTGCAGATGATAAAGAAGGCAAACAAGCCAATGGAGTCATTATGTCGACACTGCTTTCCCCCAAGCTTTCACCGGATACGGTGAAACAAGTGGATCAATACGTACAGGAAGAAGCTCGCTTGATAAAAAAAGGCCCAGCCGGTTCGGCTTACGAAAGTTATAAAGAAGCGGTTTTAAGGTTGGAACAAACCCCGGTTGCGACCCGGCATGTAGGCATACGCCGGGTTCTTCACGCAGCAACCACCATTGCCGATGCCATAGGCGCGAAACCTGAGCTTAGCAAAACAATCAGAGATGAAGTGCAGAGAAAAACCGAAGCCGCAAGGTCGGAAACTGCAGGAAACAGGCCGGGTTCAGGTGGTGGGCGCTACTAATTAAGCGTTATCGTTTGCCGCTTTTGCGTTATTTTCGGCAGCCAGTTTGGCATTGCGTGCATCGCGCATTTTGGCGAAGTCGGCATCCGCGTGGTAGCTAGAACGGGTGAGGGGTGAGGCGCTCACCATCAAGAAACCTTTGGTGTAGGCCACGCGCTCGAGGTAGCGGAATTCATCGGGTGTCACGAAACGATCGACCGGGGCATGGGCGGGCGTGGGCTGCAGGTATTGGCCAATGGTCATGAAATCGACTTCGGCGCTGCGCAAATCGTCCATCACCTGCAGCACTTCTTCCGTGGTTTCACCGAGGCCGACCATGATGCCGGATTTGGTGAATACGGTCGGCTCCAGCTTCTTCACTGTCTTCAGCAGGTGCAGCGAATTGAAGTAGCGCGCGCCGGGGCGAATACGCTGGTACAGCGACGGCACCGTCTCGATATTATGGTTGAATACATCCGGCCGCGCGCCGGCGATAATGGGAATTGCATGTTCCTTGCGCAGGAAATCGGGCGTTAAAATCTCGATTGTTGTATCCGGTGCCGTGGTGCGGATATATTCAATGCATTGGGCAAAATGCCGGGCACCGCCATCTTCGAGGTCATCCCGGTCTACCGACGTAATCACGACATGCTTCAGCCCTAGTTTGCCTACAGCCTCTGCGAGGTTCTTTGGCTCATGCGGGTCGAGCGTATCCGGCTGGCCGGTGGCGATATTACAGAAGGCGCAGGCGCGGGTGCAGACGCTGCCGAGGATCATCACCGTCGCGTGGCCCTTGCTCCAGCATTCGCCGATATTCGGGCAGGCGGCTTCCTCGCACACGGTATTCAGCTTGTTCTTACGCATTAGGTCGCGCGTATCCATAAAGCCTTGGCTTTGGGGCGCTTTCACGCGGATCCAGTCGGGTTTTGGCAGCTTTTTATCGTTGGGTTGAGGGATGTTGAGATGTTCGGCCATATTCTTCAACGATGTAAGAGTTTTTCTTGCAAAACGCAAGAGAATCCCCTAAAAGCCGCCATCCAAACCGATAACCTGCTGGAGTACTTAATGGCTCGCGTCACCGTCGAAGATTGCATCCTCATCATCCCAAACCGTTTCGACCTTGTGGTCACCGCAGCGCAGCGCGCCAAGCAGATCAGTTCGGGCATGCCACTGACAATCGACCGCGATAACGACAAGGACGCCGTGGTGAGCCTGCGCGAGATCGCCGACAAGACGATCGACGCCAAGCTGGTGCATGAAGAGATCATCGTCAACTTCCAGAAGAAGAACGGCTTCGACCCGTCGGATACGATCGAGGAAGATAACCACGCAAGCTACACTATCAATAACCGTGGTGAAATCGAGGATGCTTTCCAGGCCGAGGCCCAGCAGTTCACGGAAACCGCTGGCCAAGGCATGAGCTTCGTGGAAGAGAATATCGAAGTCGAAGACTAGTTGCACATAACTATATGTCATTCTAGCACAAGCTGGAATCCATTTTTGATTTTATTCGATAGTTGCGAATTTCTACCATTCGATGCGTTGCGCCTATACCGCATAGGGAAAGACGGATTACAGCTTGCGCTGTAATGACGGGTTATCTCTAGCAACTCCCTGAATAATACACTATATTGAGCCCATGATTCGTCAGATGGAATTAGTGGACAAGATACGGGCCTATGACCCGGATGCGGATGAGGACGCGCTCAACCGCGCCTATGTGTATGCGATGCAGAAACACGGGGCACAGACGCGCGCGAGTGGCGATCCGTATTTTTCGCATCCGGTCGAGGTCGCCTACAAGCTGACACAATATCGACTGGATACGGCATCCATCATCACCGCGCTGCTGCATGATACGGTGGAAGATACCGACGCGACACTCGACGAGATCGAGCAGCTTTTCGGCGCCGAGATTCGGGGCCTGGTCGATGGGGTGACGAAACTCAACCGGCTCGAGATTAAGAGCGAATCCAGCAAGCAGGCGGAGAATTTCCGCAAGCTGGTGCTCGCGATGGCGCAGGACTTACGCGTGTTGATGGTGAAGCTCGCGGATCGACTTCACAACATGGAGACGCTGCATCACATCCCTAAGCCGGAAAAACGCCAGCGCATCGCGCGTGAGACGCTGGAAATTTACGCCGCACTTGCCGAGCGCATCGGGATGCGCCGTATGAAGGAAGAGCTGCAGGATCTGGCGTTCAAGGAATTGTTCCCGGAAGCGCGCGAATCCATCATCAAGCGCCTCGAGTTCCTGCGCAAGCAAGGCAAAACGCAGGTGCAACGCGTCGAGGAGATATTGCGGGAGCTGGCCGAATCGGGTGGTTTGGAAGATGTTAAAATCTATGGGCGCGAGAAGAAGCCCTATTCCATCTGGAAGAAAATGGAATCGAAGGGCGTCACCTTCGAACAGCTATCGGACATCGTTGGCTTCCGCGTGCTGACCAAAACCGTAGGGGATTGCTACCATATCCTCGGCCTCATTCACGAGAAATACCATACGATTCCCGGCCAATTCAAAGACTATATCAGTACGCCGAAAGCAAACGGTTACCAAAGCATCCACACCGCGGTGATCGGCCCGCAGCAACAACGCATCGAGGTGCAGATCCGCAGCGAGGACATGCATGAGATCGCCGAATACGGGATCGCCGCGCACTGGGGCTATAAGCAGGGCGAAGAAAAAGCGAAGACCGAGGGCAAGCAATACCGTTGGGTGCGCGAGTTGCTCGAGATCATGGAGCAATCCGAAGGGGCGGAGGAATTCCTCGAGAATACCAAGCTGGAGATGTATCACGACCAAGTATTCTGCTTTACGCCGAAGGGGGATATCATCGCGTTGCCGCGTGGGAGCACGCCGGTCGATTTCGCTTTCGCGGTGCATTCAGGCGTGGGGTTCACCTGTGTGGGCGCGAAAATCAACGGCCGTATCGTACCACTGAAACATACGCTGAAGAACGGCGATCAGGTGGATATCATCACCGCGAAAACGCAGACGCCAAGTCCGAGCTGGGAACGGTTCGTCGTTACCGGTAAGGCGAAATCGGAGATCCGCCGCTACATCCGCGATCAGCAGCGTGAGGAATACGTCACCCTCGGCAAGGCGATTCTCGCCAAGACTTTCAAGCAAGAAGGTCATGACGTTACTGAGAAAATGCTCGAGCCGGCGCTGGCGGTGTTCAAGAAAAAGGAAGTGGACGACCTCTACGCCGAAGTGGGCGAGGGCATCATCAACCGCAATCAGATCTACGATGCAGTGTTCCACACGAAAAAGAGCGAGTCGCACGGAGTGAAGAATCCGTTCGATATGGTGAGCCTCAAAAAGAAGAGCAAGAAATCGGTGCCGATGCCGATCAAGGGCTTGGTGCCGGGCATGGCCATCCATTATGCGGGATGCTGCCACCCGATTCCAGGCGACAAAATCGTCGGCATCGTGGCGACGGGGAAGGGCATTACCATTCACACGATGGATTGCGATACGTTGGAGAATTTCGCGGATTCGCCGGAAAAATGGATCGATGTGGCGTGGGACAGCAGTGGGCAGGACGAACTGTTCATCGGCCGCTTGCGCGTGAGCCTGAGCCACGAAACGGCGGCGCTGGCGAGCGTGGCGAATGTTATCGCCAAGGATGAGGGCAATATCAGTAACCTCAAGATCACTAACCGCAGCAGTGATTTCTTCGACCTGCTGATCGACGTGGAAGTGAAGAATGCCCGTCACCTCAACAACATCATCGCGAGCCTGCGCGCCAAGGGCGTGGTGCAGAGCGTCGAGCGAGTATAAATAGTTATTTCGGCGCAGAAACTGCCGTTTTTCCATTGTCACATAATCTTCACACTACTTATGGACTGAATCGCTTATAACGGAAGCATAGGAATACATTCATTGCAGGAGTCTACCATGAGCGATCAGGAACAAACGGAAAATAGCGGCGGAATCGGCGTAAGCGGTGTCGTTGGTGGAGCAGGGGCTGCTGTCGGAACAGCTTATCTCGCGGATCGTCACTTTGCTGGTAGTGCCATTAAAAAGCATCTGGCCGGCGAAAAAGTTGATCCGAGAATCGCCGAGAAAACATCGAAGCTTGTTGCGGAAGCTTTTGCGAAAGATGCTACTGCACAAACAGCTGCGCAGCCTGTTGCAGAAGGCGCTAAGGTAGCCAAAGCAGGGTTGGGTCTTAATGCTAAAGACCTCACGCTTCGTGAATTGAAAGCAATCGATCCGGCAACGGTGCACGAAGTGCATTTCTCGGAAGTTAAAGATGGTGTGCATACCGCTTACTTCAATACTCAGAGCGGTAGCCAAGTAGTTGTGGAAGGTATCAAAAAATTACCGGAAGGTGTAGAGTCTCTGCCTGTAAATGCCAGTGGTGGCAAGAGTCTAACAATTACTGCAGACAACGCAGCAAAAATCACGACGGGTGAAAAATCATTTCTTAAAGATATCATTGCTAACGAAGAAAAAAGTTTAGTCAGCGGCCTGCGCAAAACCGCTGGTCTTGGTGCTAGTCTCAAAGTTTCCAGCAAACTAGGTATGGTCGGTATCGCTGCAGGCACTGTGGCTGCAACAGTCGCCGGTGCTAAAGTAACGCATGCTATTTTCGGTGGCAAGCACACGGACCAGGTCGCGGCAAACCGAAACGATGTGCCAGAGCAAGGTGCAGCGCGCGCTTAGGTTTGGTTTCAATATAAGTAAAAAGGCGGCTTTTGGGCCGCCTTTTTTATTGGTGCGGGCGCGGAAGCGCTGTAAATAGCTCGGATGACGGAAAAACTTCGGCTTGGCGTGAATATCGATCATGTGGCGACGCTGCGGAATGCGCGGGGAGGCATGCACCCGGACCCGGTCGCGGCGGCGCGGCTCGCGATGGCAGCAGGGGCGGACGGCATTACGGCGCATCTGCGCGAGGATCGGCGGCACATCCGTGATGCTGATATGCGTCGCCTTAAGAATGAAGTGGCGTTACCACTGAATTTTGAAATGGCGGCGACGGCGGAGATGCTTGGCATAGTGCTGGCCATCCAACCCAACGCCTGCTGTCTCGTCCCGGAAAAGCGCGAGGAGCGGACGACGGAAGGCGGGCTCGATGTGCTGGGGCAGGAGGCGTATCTTAAGGACTATTGCGCCAAGCTGAAAGTGGCGGGCATTCGTAGTTCGTTGTTTATCGACCCTGTTACTGCTCAGGTCGAGGTGGCGGCGCGTATCGGGGCGGATATCGTTGAGTTGCATACGGGAGCCTACGCGGAGGGCAAAAATGAATTGGGCAATCTGCGTGAAGCGGCCAGGCTGGCGCATTCGCGCGGGCTTGAAGTGCATGCGGGTCATGGCCTTACGTTCGATAACGTTTCGCGCATCGCGGCGATTCCGGAACTGGTCGAACTTAATATCGGCCATTTCCTCATCGGCGAAGCGGTGATGGTGGGACTTGAACCAGCCATCCAGCACATGCGGCGATTAATGAACGAGGCACGGGCATGATCCTCGGCATCGGTTCCGACATCTGCGATATCCGGCGTATCGAGAAATCCCTCGCGCGGTTCGGGGCGGCATTCGAGGACAGGGTGTTCAGCGCGCGGGAAAAAGAGAAAGCCCGCAGCCGCAACGGTAGCCGGAAAAATAACACCAGCGCCAGTACCTACGCCAAACGCTTTGCCGCCAAGGAAGCGTTCGGCAAAGCACTCGGCACGGGGGTGGGCAAGGGGGGCGGCATCTACTGGCAGGATATTTCGGTGGCGAACCTGCCTAGCGGCAAGCCGACCATCATGCTCAGTAATGGTGCCTTGTCGGCGCTTGAACGGATGACGCCCGCCAAACATAAGGCCGTTGTCCATCTCAGCCTGGTCGATGAATACCCGCTGGCGCAGGCGTTCGTGGTGATCGAGGCGCTGCCTACCGCTTGAAGGTGGCGAGGTGTTTTTCGATCGCCTCGCGCAAATGCGCCTGTTCCTTCATCATATGATACATTACCGCGCCGGATTGTTCGTTCGGCATCTGCTTGATATCCTCGGCTTCAAGGCACAATGTCACGAAACGCTTGGCGCCGATATAGTTTGCGGCACCTTTCATCTGGTGGGCGAGTTGTAACCAGGCGATGATGTTCATCTCTTTTTCCGCCTGCTCCATCCGTTTCAGCAATTCGGCGTTGCTGTGCACGAACAGTTCCAGCAGCTCACGCACCGCCTTTTTGTCCCCACTAAGATTGATGGTGATGGTAAGAAAATCGATGCGTTGCTGGAGGGATGCTTCCATGTCATTCCACCGTCGGCGGGGCTTTGGTGAACATGTTGCCGACGACATAATCCCGCGGATGCATGCCGCGTTCTTTCGCCTGGCCGGATTTCAGGAACAACAGCGCCTTTACCGGTATTTTCGCGACAACATCCTGCGTCAGCTCACCGAGTTTCAGGTCCGGCGTGATCTGCACTACCGTGCCATCCTCGCTGATGAACACGACATCCACCGGCGTGTAATCCTTGAAAGCCGGCACCGGCAGTATTCTTGGCGTATCGAGCGCGATCAACACGCCCGTATCATTCGTCAGGGTATTTAGCGTATGAATGTCTTCCAGTTTCAGCGCGTCATCCTTGCGCAGCTCGACATCGTAGACCAAAGAAACATGCATCGGCTTCAGGTTCTTGACCTTCTCATCCGGCGCGGGGGATTCGATATGAATCTGGGTGCGCTCGAACAGAAGGGTTGTCTGCGCCCCCGCGAGCAATGGCATGGCCGCCAGGATCGCGAAACCGCTAATGCGCCAGAGCTGCCGGGCTGGAGTCGATATCATACGTCACCTTGTCCCCGACGGCGATTCCGCTTTTTTTCGCGCGGCCGCCGGCCAGTTCGATCACGGTGGCAACCGGGCTATCCGGCCCCACTGGTTCTTCAGATAACGGCTTGTCGGTGACAATGTAAACAATGCTGCCCGCTTCATCCACAAACAGCATGTCGAGAGGCATGAGCGTGTTCTTCATCCAGAATTTTTGCGGGGCGGTCACTGGGAAGAAGAAGGCCATGCCATCGTGGTGGGTCAGGTGCTTGCGATTCATCAGGCCCTGCTCGCGCTCAACCGGCGTTGCTGCGACTTCGAGCGAGAGTGGAACGGTATGTCCGGCGCGGGCGATGTGGGTGTTGATGGGGGGGATGGAATTGGCGAGGGCTGTTTGTGCCAGCATCAGTACAGCGAGGAGACTAAGCGATCGTTTCACGCCGCGGCATCCAGCGCGCGGGTTACATCCTTCAGCAGGTCAGCAATGGATTCGAGGCCGACGGACAAGCGCAGCGTTCCATCCGTAATGCCGATCGCGGCACGGGCTTCGGGTGTCATATTCGAATGGGTCGTCGTCGCGGGGTGGGTGGCGAGGGATTTCGCATCGCCAAGGTTATTGCTGATGGCGACGATGTTCAGGGCATTGAGGAATTTGAACGCGGATGTCTTGCCGCCTTTGAGCGTAAAAGCGATCAGGCCGCTGGCGCCGGACATCTGGCGTTGGGCCAGTTCATATTGCGGGAAACTTTTGAGTCCCGGATAATAGACCACTTCGATGGCGGCGTGCTTTTCAATCATTTCGGCGAGTGCCTGCGCATTGCTGGCGTGACGTTCCATGCGCATCGGCAGGGTCTCGAGGCCTTTGAGCGCGACCCAGGCATTGAATGGGCTGAGTGCCGGACCGGTATGACGGTGGAAGGGCAGGATCTTTTCCTCGAGTAATTCCTTGCTGCCGAGGATGGCACCGCCGAGCGTGCGGCCCTGCCCATCGAAGTATTTGGTCGTCGAATACACTACCATATCCGCGCCGAGTTCGAGTGGTTTCTGAAAGATGGGCGTGGCAAAGATGTTATCGACGATGACCATGGCACCGGCTTTTTTCGCAACTTTGCATACGGCGGCGATGTCGGTCAATTGCAGCGTCGGGTTCGCCGGAGATTCGATGAAAACTGCCTGCGCCGGCGTGCTCAGCGCCTTTTCCCATGCGTTCAGATCGGCGCCATCGACCAGTTCGGTCGTAATGCCGAAGCGCGGCAATATCTCGTTGATGATGTAATGACAGGAGCCGAACAGGACGCGGTTGGCGAGCACGCGGTCACCGGTTTTCAGGATGCCCATCAGGCTGGCGAAAACGGCAGCCATACCGCTCGCAACGGCGATGCAGCTTTCAGCGCCTTCGAGCAACGCGAGGCGGTCTTCCAGCATGGCCAGTGTCGGGTTGCGGTAGCGGGAATAGACGAAGCCCGGCTCCTCGCCGTTGAAGCGCTTTTCCGCCGTTTCCGCGTCGTTGTAGCAGAAGCCGGAATTGAGGAAGATGGCTTCCGACACCTCGCCGAATTGGGAACGCAGCGCACCACCATGGACGAGCTTCGTCTCAAGCCCGGATTCGCGGTGTTTTTCGATGGATTCTGCATCTTGCGGTTTTGGCATAGGGCGGTTAGTGTAGCGCCCCAAACCAAGGCAGGCAAGATGTTCGGTAAAAACCCTAAACGCCCCCCGGAAACGGCTGATGGCACCACGCTGCAGATCGTCGAAATATTCCCGACCTTGCAGGGCGAGGGGCCCCATGTCGGCCAGCCCAGCGTGTTCGTACGGCTTGGCGGCTGCAACCTCGCGTGCGATTTCTGCGATACGGAATTCGAAACATTCGAGGACATGGCGCTCGAGGACGTGGTGCAGACCATCCTGCATCATGCGGCGCGCATCCGTGACCTGGTCGTCATCACCGGGGGTGAACCACTGCGCCAGAATATCGCGCCGCTTTGCGAAAGACTGCTGGCGGAAGGTCTGCACGTGCAGATCGAAACCAATGGCACGGTGTGGCGTGAACTGCCCAAAGCCGTTGACATTGTATGTTCACCGAAAGCGACGGATGGCCGGTACCACAAGCTGCGCCCGGATCTGCTGGAGCGCATCAGCGTCCTGAAATTCATTATTTCCGCCGAGCCGGGGGAATACAACGATATCGGCGATGTCGGCCAGCGGACGCGCAATATCCCCGTCTATGTGCAGCCGATGGATGCGTACGATGACAAAAAAAATGAAGCGAATCGCCAGCGCGCCCTTGAACTGGCTATGAAGCGCGGCTATCGCCTCTCGCTGCAAACGCATAAGATGCTAGGGATTGCTTAGCGTTGAACTTCTGCAGCAGGTTCTGCGGAGCGCTCATTAGATAGGGCTGCAGTATATTTTCCCTTGATTTCCTGAGGCGTTTTTGCGTTCGGTACGGTATCCGGTTCTTGGAAACCAAACATTATTTTTGTCGATTTAATCGGATGTTTATAGATGTCTTTACTGTTTTGAATGCGATCAGCACGCTTCCAGCCAATGTAGCCAAACACAAGGCTTGCTGCAGTAGGCAAAGCTAGTGACCATTTCATGGCAGCTAGTAGAGCTGCTTGAGGACTGCGCCCGTTTTCGATTTGTTGTGTAACAGCCTTTTCGAATAGCGGCATCACTTGCCTACTAAAAGTCTGCTTAAATTTTGTACCTAGCGATGTACCTTTAGGAAACATACTGTTCAGATCAAGCGCAATTCCAGGAATAGTACCTAGTTTTCCACCTATTCCGCTTGCTGCAATAGCCACACCTATTTTGGCACCCGTATTATGCTTATTCTCAGGCTCGGGTGTAGCTTCGGGCGTGGGTTTTACTGATTTGTTTTCTATATTTTCCATAGCACGATATTACTATGGACGTTAGTTTTGTGTGTGAAGATTCCGTGACAATACCTAACCCCTCGTTTACAAGCCTTTTCCATGAAAAAAGCCGTAATTCTCCTCTCCGGCGGGCTCGATTCCGCCACCACGCTTGCCCTTGCCAAGGAGCAGGGGTTCGAGGTGTATGCGCTGAGCTTCCGTTACGGCCAGCGCCATGCGGTGGAGCTTGAGGCGGCGGCGCGTGTGGCGGATGTACTGGGGGCGCGGGAGCACAAGGTCGCCGATATCGATTTGCGCCTGTTCGGCGGGTCGGCGCTGACAGACGATATCGCCGTGCCGAAGGATCGCTCGTCGGCGGAGATGTCCACAGGCATTCCCATCACGTATGTGCCGGCGCGGAATACGATCTTCCTCAGCTTTGCGTTGGCGTGGGCGGAGGTGTTGAAAGCCTACGACATCTTCATTGGGGTCAATGCACTGGATTATTCTGGCTACCCGGATTGCCGGCCGGAATTTATCGCAGCGTTTGAACGCACGGCCAATCTGGCGACGGCCTATGGGGTCGAGGCCAAGCAGCACATCAGAATACATACGCCGATTATTGCGTTGACCAAGGGCGAAATCATCAAGGAAGGCCTACGTCTTGGCGTCGATTACGCGATGACCATCAGCTGTTATGACCCGAGACCGGGCGGCAAAGGCTGCGGCCATTGCGATAGCTGCGTGCTGCGGGGCAAAGGATTCGCCGAAAATAATCTGCCGGATCCGGGCTTATAGTCATCATCCTGTCATAATGTTGCGTTACGTTCGGTATATGACCCAGCACGAAAACAGTCCCACGATCAGCTCGTTCCACCACGATGCGCCCGAGCTCTATCACTGGATATTAAGCGCGGCGCGCAGTGAAGCCGACAATCACTATCGTGACCGTAACCGGCAAATCCTGCGCTTGACGAGCAAGGTAGCGAATGCGCCAGAGTTCCATGAACTCGATAATGATTTTGTGCGTGTATTGCATGAACGGGTCGACCGGGCGGAGCTTTATGCGCGCTTATCCTGCCTGCCGCATGCATTGGTGGTCGATCGCTTGGCTACGACGATCACGACGTTGCGACCGAACGACGATGAGCGTCAGGAAATACAGATGGCGCGTCATAAGATGGAGTCGAGCGAGGACTGTCTGCATAAAATCGTCAGTGCTTCAGCTGCCCTGAACACCGCACTTGCCCAAGGTGAAAAAGAACTGCGCTGGATGACGCAGATCGAGCATGATCTTTCGCCGTTATTATCGGATCCTGAGCGACCGGGCTTCGTGCGTTTTCGCGATCATATTCGTGATACATCACGAAGCTTGCGTTCGCCTTTCGTCCATGTGAGCACCCAGTTGCGAAATATCGAAAGCCAAGTGCTGATGCTGAAAGAAAGGGAAACGGCAGCCACCTCATTCGCGCATTTTGGTCGCGATGAGCCGATGGTTACCCAATGCCATGAATACGCCCAGCAGCTTCTGGGCCACGCGGTGATCGGTGAGTTGCCGCAGATGCGCCTAACGCTGGAAGCGCTGGAAAATACGTATGAGGAACGCGCGAAAACTATTCGTCTTGGTGCGAGGCAAAGTGTCGTCACGAGCTTTGAAACCGGTAGTGCCGAGGAAACTAGATGGATACTCGAGCACCAGAAACCGGGTAGCACGGTCGTTTCGCTGTTCAACCATGGCCGCACGGAGCCAACGGCGGTCGATAAAGGGCGCAAGGGTTGACCTTCGGCAAAGGCAGCGCTAAACAGCGCGCATGGCCACCACCGATGCACTGAAACAACTGGGCGAACAGACCGCTTTGCCGCAATCGCCGGACGCGGCGGTGCTCGAGCGCGTCGAAAATCCGCATGCGGGGGTCGATTATCTCATCCGTTTCACCGCGCCGGAATTCACCTCGCTGTGCCCGGTCACCGGGCAACCGGATTTCGCGCATTTCGTCATCGATTACGTGCCGCGCCAATGGATCGTCGAGAGCAAATCGCTCAAGCTGTTCCTACATTCGTTCCGCAACCACGGCGCATTCCATGAGGATTGCTCCATCACCATCGCCAAGCGCCTCATGGAGGCCATCGCGCCGAGCTGGCTGCGCATCGGTGGCTACTGGTATCCGCGCGGTGGATTGCCGATCGATATTTTTTACCAGACCGGTCCGGTGCCGAAGGATCTCTGGTTGCCGGAGCAGGGCGTCGCGCCGTATCGCGGGCGGGGTTGACATTTTTTATACGATGAAAATGGCGTGGCTAACGTCGTGATGGTAATTAAAATCGTCCTCACATAGCAAATGGATCCTTGGGGTAAGCCCGAGGATGACGCATAGTGATCGAAATAGCCATATACGCTGCCATGCCGCCTTGATGACAGCATCCGCGCCTGACAAAAGAATAGGGTTTCAGGCGCGGCCCCCGCACAAGACCGGGTGACAGCGTTTCGTTGGTTCGGCTTAGTGATTGTTAAGGTAACGTTTGTGTCTGGATTCATCGGGTGTTAGGTGTCAGACGTTGAGCGTGAGCAATCGGTTTTTGTCATGTAAACAGCCTACGCTTCCCCAGGCCTTTTGGTCGGTATGGCGTTGGACTGCCCGGAGGATTGCTCATCCACCTATCCGCTGCTTGCCGACGACGCTGAAATTTAACGCCGCTGACGACCGACCTGTCATGCAAGTTTTCGTAGTATGTCCCAAAGGACGAGCACTCACGCTGAGCACCTAACGTCATCATAGTCCCATGGGTGGGCAGGGCCGGGAAGGGGGTGATGTTCAAAAAAATGGCTAGCGCAACCTTTGCACATTCATCGCCGCGATATCGAGGAAAGTGAAGCGCTCGCGCGTGAGGTATGCATAGGTGGTGGCGAAGCGGTACCGTTCATCGGCCAGCCCCACCTGCTCGGATTTCACGTGGCAGCCGCTATGGATGAGGGCGCGCTCCAGCGTGTTCGTCGGCAGCATGATTTCGGATAATTTAGCAGCTATCGCCGGCCATTCTTTCGCCAAGCGCATATTCAGCGTTTCGGCCTGCGCAACGCTCACGAGTTTCTTGGCATAGGCGTTGGCCAAGGCTGGCGCGTGTGTGCCGAAACGCGTGAATTGTGCGTTATCGAGCTTCGTCGGCTTGATGGTCGGGGTGCTGAGCAGCGCACGATGCTGGATGCGGCTCATGGTCAGCGACGTCAGTGCGATGGCTTCGCCATGCAGCAGATCATACAGTTCAGTGCCGTATTTCATGTCGAGCGTGTGGGCGATCATATGCTCGCCCTGACTCGCCACCGCGCTTGAGCCGTAAGCTGTCATCGCATCGCCGGCATCGAGCAGGGCTTCCATCAGTTTCTCGATGAAGTCGCGTTCCTGATCGCGTCTGTTCATCATGCCGGGCAGCAATGTTTCTTCATGGGTGCGCAGCCGGTCGAAAATTTCGCGCGGGTACGGCGTGGCGAAGAGGTGATGGCTCAGCAGCATGTCCGTTTCCACCGTGGTGCGGCAAAGCGTATCGCCAAGGCCAGCGCGGGTAAGGCGCTTCGGCGCGTTCTGCAGGATTGCGGTATCGCCGAGGACGAAGAGCGGTGGCCGCGCGGCGAAGGATTGTTTCGCGCCATCGACTTCCAGGCTGGCATTGGCGGAGGTGTAGCCATTCATCGAGCAGGCGGTGGCGATGACGGCATAGGGTTTGCCGGCGATGGAGGCGGCATATTTCGTGAGATCGTTGACCGTGCCGGAACCGACGGCGAGCAATGCGTCGTAATCTTTCACCTGTTCGCTCAAGTCCTGCGCCAGATTCAGTTGTGCGCGCACGCGTTTGCCGAACGAATGCTGTGTGACATTAACCGCGCCGAACTGCGTTTTTACGGCCGCACCTACTGCTTCCCAGATGGTATCGTCGGTGATGACCAGCAGCTTTTTAACCGGCAAATATTGGGCGAGTACCGCCGCCAGGCGCGTGAGAGCGTCGCTGCCGAGAAAGCGCTGTGGTGTCGGTGGCGTGTCCATGTTTTCCACAGGATTTCTAGCAGTAAGCGTTTCAGATGACGATGGAAAACGCATGATCGCGCGATAATCGGCTTCGTGCTTGCTGCGCCGTGGCGCAGAAGTCATAACTTGACGGATGCAACGTATTCGTTTCGCACTGCTCATCCTGCTTTTATCCAGTACGAACGCGTATGCGGATGAGGCGGATTTCACCAACTGGCTGACCAACTTCAAAGCGGAAGTCGTGCGGCAGGGCATCGCGCCGAACGTGGCGGATGCCGCGCTTAATGGGCTCGAGCCCGATCCGTCGGTGATCGAACTCGACCAGAAGCAGCCGGAAAACAAAGTGACACTCGAGAAATACCTGCACAACACCATCAACGCCCGACGTATCAAAAAAGGCCGGGAAATACTGGCGCAATATGCCGTTCCATTGCAGCAAATCAGCCAGCGTCATGGGGTGCAGCCGAAATACATCGTCGCGCTCTACGGGATCGAGTCCGATTACGGCCAGCATCCGGGTAATTTCTCAGTGGTTCGTTCGCTGGCGACGCTGGCCTATGAAGGCCGTCGTGCCGAATTCTTCAGCAAGGAACTGATCAACGCGCTCACTATCATCCAAACGGAAAATATTCCGCCGGAGCAGCTCACTGGTTCGTGGGCCGGGGCGATGGGCGGCTGCCAGTTCATGCCGTCGACCTACCAGACCTATGCGGCGGATGGTAACAATGACGGCAGACGTGATATCTGGAATGCGCCGGTGGATGTGTTCGCCTCCATCGCCAATTACCTGCACGGCTTGAACTGGAACCCGAACCAGCAATGGGGCGGCGCTGCCAGCATGCCGGATGATGTTTCGGATGATAGCATCGACACTGCCAAAAGCGGCCATTACTGGACGAAGCGTGGCGTTGGCTTTGCCAGTGGGGCCAAACCGAAGGACGAGGAACAATTTTACGCCATCACCGTGGGTGCGGATGGCGATGCTTATCTTGTGAGTGAAAACTTCAAAGCGCTTCTGAATTGGAACCGTTCCCGCTACTTTGCCGTCGCGGTCGGCACGCTCGCCGATGCTATCGGAGCAGAAGAATGAAGGTTTCACGGTATTTACTCATCGCGGCATCGCTGCTGCTGGCAGCGTGCTCCGACCACCGGCCAGTCTATTCCGGCCATGAGGAATCGACCGAAGGCGTTCCCGGTTTCGTCAACGGCAAAAAGCAATCGCCCTATGTGAAGCTCGGCCAGTCGTACACGGTCGACGGCGAGGAATACGTGCCGCATAACCAGCAGGATTACGTGGAAGAGGGGATGGCGAGCTGGTATGGCCCTGGTTTCCATGGCGGCAAAACGGCCAATGGCGAGACCTTCAATGCCAACGAACTGACCGGTGCGCATCGCACGCTGCCACTGCCATCCATCGTGCGGGTGACCATGCTCAGCAACGGCAAGCAGGTTTTTATCCGCATCAATGATCGCGGCCCCTTCGCGCATAGCCGCATCCTCGACATGAGCCGCGCCGCTGCCGATAAAATTGGTTTGTTGCGCGCAGGCGTGGCCAAAGTGCGCATCGAATACATGCCGAAGGAATCGCAGCGTTTCGCCGATCTGCTGGCGCAAGGGCGTGACCCGAAATCGATCGACCTTGCCAGCGATGTCGTCGGGTATAGCGGTGATGAATCAAGCTATGCGCAAGCCGATATTCGCGGCAACAGCGCAGCACCATCGGCAGAATCGCACTCGGGCAGCTTCTGGGATAATTTCGGTTCGTCGCCAGCGAATGCGAGCGAGCCGACGCCCGAAGCCGCCATCGAGGCGTTGAAAACGCCGATACCGACCGAGACCAACGGCTCGGCGCCGGTGTCGGATGTGGTGTCGCATGATCTGGCCGCGCCTGCCGCTGCGCCGAAAGCGGCACCAGTTTATAAAGCGGCGGCTGTCACACCAAACCGCGCGGCCGCCAGGCAAGCGCCAGCGCCGCAACCTGCCGCGCCGACGGATGATCCGGGTAATTCGCCGTTCGCCATGCTGGATTCCGGTGCCGGCGAAGACGTCGATACCCCGATCGAGACCGGGTCGATCCCAACCGTACATGCTTCAGCGCCGGTCACCTCTGCTCCAGCTGCAAGCGGGGGCACCTTCGTGCAGCTCGGTGCCTTCAGCAACCAGGCCAATGCCGAGCGGTTGATGACGCAGTACAAGGGCATCGCCCCGTTAAAGATCGTGCAGAAAACCAATGCGGATGGGCATACCCTGTTCCATGTGCGTTCCGGGCCTTACAGCACGGCGGATGCCAGCGCGGCGACGCGTGACAAGCTCACCGCAGCCGGGGCGGATGCGCATCTCGTCCGGGAATGAATTCACCAAAAAAACATCAGGAGTCGTCTATGTTAAAACGTTGGTCGTGGTTGGCGGTAGGAATGATGATCGCCGCTGGTGCCTTTGGGGTCGTGGTGCAGGCTAAGCCGGAGCCTGCTACCGCTGCTGCAGCGCCTGCTGCCAAGTCCGAAGATGCCAGTTCGGAAGCGGGCCTTGACCTCACCTTGCGCACAAAAGCCGCCGCCGAAACGGTAAAGGCCGCTGACGGCAGCGCGCTCACCACCCCGGCGAGCCACATGTACTTGATGGATTACGACACGGGTTCGGTGCTTGCCAGCAAAGCGGCGGATGAAAAGATGTATCCGTCCTCGATGACCAAGATGATGACGCTCTACCTTGTCTTCGAACGCCTGAAGGAGGGCAGCCTGGCGCTGAACGCCCAGTTCACGGTCGACTCGCGCACGTGGGTGAACTGGAACAACAAAGGCAGCTCGATGTTCCTGCCAATTAATAGCCAGGTATCGCTGGAGGACCTCATTCGCGGTATTGCCATCCAGTCGGGCAATGATGCTTGCGTGGTCACCGCCGAAGGCATCGCCGGTTCCGAGGAGGCCTTTGCCAAGCTGATGAACGAGAAGGCCAAGGCGCTCGGTATGGCGAACACCAATTTCACGGATTCGACCGGCTGGCCGAACCCGGCGCATACCACCACGCCACATGACCTTGCCCTCCTCGGCACGGCGCTCATCCGGGATTTCCCACAATATTACCACTATCTCAGCGAGCGTGAGTTCACGTTCCACAATATCCGCCAGTTCAACCGCAACCTGCTGCTCAACAATCCGTCGCTGCATGTGGATGGACTGAAGACCGGACATACGGATGCGGCGGGGTACGGCATCACGCTTTCTGCCAAGGATCCCGCTACTCAGCGCCGTCTCGTACTGGTGGTGAACGGACTTGATTCGGACGCGGATCGCGCGTCGGAAGGCGAGCGCCTGCTGCGCTGGGGCTTTGCCAATTTCGAGGATGTGATCTTCACTAAGGCGGGCCAGAACGTCGCAACGGCAAAAGTGTTCATGGGAGAACAGAGAGAAGTTGCGCTGACGGTGGCGAACGCGATCGCCGTGACCGTGCCGAAAACAAAGAAGGATGCGGTGAAAGCCAGCGTTACCTACAAATCACCGCTAATCGCGCCGGTGGCGAAAGGCGCGGATGTCGGCAAGCTGACGCTCACTTTCGCGGACGGCAGCACGCAGGATGTGCCGCTGGTCGCCGCGGCGGATGTAGCGAAGATCAGCTGGTTCGCGCGCATCGGCCGCTCCCTAGGTTTCTAATGGCGTGCGCCCGGTTCATCACGCTCGAGGGCGGTGAGGGGGCGGGCAAATCGACGCAGGTGCGACTGCTGGCGCAGGCGTTCGCGGCTGCCGGCATTCAAACGCTCGCAACGCGCGAGCCGGGCGGTTCGCCCGGTGGGGAGGCGATTCGCGGGCTGGTCGTGACTGGCGCTGCCGATAAATGGCATCCGGGTACCGAGTCGCTGTTGTTCATGGCTGCGCGGTTCGACCATCTCGAAACAAAAATCAAACCGGCGCTTGCCAACGGCGAATGGGTGCTGTGCGACCGGTTCTACGATTCGACGTATATCTATCAGGGCATCGCGAAAAACGTCGGCGGGGCGTGGCTCGACCAGCTATATCGGCAATTATTCGCCAACACCGCGCCGGATTTGACGCTGCTGCTCGACCTGCCGCCGAGCGTCGGCCTTGCGCGCACCGCTACGCGCGGCAATGCCGCCGAATCGCGCTTCGAAGGCATGGCGCTCGATTTCCATGAAGCGCTGAGCGCCGGATTTTTAAAATTGGCGAAGGATCAGCCTGAGCGGATTAAAACGGTGGATGCGACGCAGGATGCGCAGGCAGTGCATGCGGCGATCGTTGCCACCATCAATACACGGTTTGGGTTAAGCCTGCAGCCGCTAGGCTAGGCTCGTCATCCCCGAATCCGCTTGCGGATTAGATAGAACTCCAACTTCGAGGCGTGCAGTTGGATTTCCCTACAATTTCATAAAGAATGAAATTCGGAGAATGACGGATTGAAAAACGGAACCCGGCATGGAATGACTTATTCGACTCATCGATCGGATACTATGCCCAAAGACACCGCCACCACCATCGTTCCCCCCCGCGAGAACCCGCGCCTGATCGGCCATGCCGGAATTGAGCAGCGCTTCATCGAGGAATTCGCTGCGGGCAAGCCGCACCATGCGTACCTCATTACCGGCCCCAAAGGCATCGGCAAGGCGACGCTGGCGTATCGTTTCGCGCGCTATATACTAAGCCAAGGCGCGCAGCAGGAAGCGCAGGAAGCGCCTAGCATGTCGCTGTTTGGTGAGCCGGAAGCAGGCCCGGCTGCAGCACTGGCGACATTGGCGATGGATGGTGAGAACCCGGTCTTCCGCCGCATCGCGAGTGGCTCGCATACCGATCTGCTGACGCTCACCCCGGGTTATGATGAAAAAAAGAAAGTAGAGAAGGACAGCATTCCCATCGCCGAAGCGCGCAAGGTGCCGGAGTTCATGAGCCTGACGCCCGCCGAGGGCGACTGGCGTGTGGTCATCATCGATGCCGTCGATCAGCTGAACGTGCAGGCGGCGAACGCCCTGCTCAAAATTCTCGAAGAACCGCCATCGCGCGCCATCCTATTCCTGGTCTGCCATCAACCGGGTGCGATCCTGCCGACCATTCGCTCGCGGTGCCGTCTGCTGAAGCTCACCGCGCCGGATTCCGATAGCTTCGCGGAAATCCTCGGCACCATCGCGCCGCAGATCGAAACGCATGAGTACGCCGCGCTCTACGGCCTCGCACATGGGTCGCCGGGGCGGGCCATTACGTTGCATCAAGAGCAGGGGCTGAAATGGTACGAGGGCTGGCTTACGGCGATGGTACCGGGTGCCAGCGGCGAGACACGTCAGAAATTCGCCGATAGCGCGGCGTTCGTCAAATCGCCCAACGGCTGGGCGGCCATCCTGCATGGCTGGCGCACGGCCATGGAGCGCATCAGCCTCTATCCGCATTACGATGCCGACCGCGCCATCTTCCGCCGCGAGCCGGAATTGCTGGCCGCCATTGCCGCGCAGCTCGACCCGCGCCAGCGGGCGGAATGGGTGGAGAAGGGCAACCGCCTCATCCGCGAGACGGAGACCTTCCACCTCGATAAACGCCAGACCCTGCGCCTGCTGATCGATCCCCAGCAGCTTGACATGATGGCGGCGTAAGTCGTGAGTCGACAGTCGTGAGTGGTTAGTATAGAGCTTTTTTGCTCACTACGCAGGAACTCACGACCCATGACCGATACCACCTATTACATCACCACGCCCATCTATTACGTGAACGACAAGCCGCATCTTGGTCATGCATATACGTCCGTCGCCTGCGATGCGATCGCGCGGTATATGCGCCTCGACGGGCTCGAGGTGAAGTTCCTTACCGGGACGGATGAGCATGGACAGAAGGTGGAAAAATCGGCCAAGGCTGCGGGTGTGCCGCCGCAGGCGTTCGTCGATGAAGTTTCCGAACATTTCCGGCACATGGCGCAGACGCTCAACCTCACCAATGACGATTTCATCCGCACTACTGAACCGCGCCACATTGCTGCCGCGCAGGAGATGTGGAAAAAGCTCTCCGCTTCCGGCGATATTTACCTCGCGAATTATGGCGGCTGGTATGCGACGCGCGATGAGGCGTTTTACGGGGAATCCGAACTCATCAACGGCAAGGCGCCGACCGGTGCAGACGTGGAGTGGGTGGAGGAGCCGAGCTATTTCTTCAAGCTCAGCAAATATCAAGAGCCGCTGCTCGATTTCTATGCCGCGAACCCGGATTTTATCCTCCCCGAATCGCGCCGCAATGAGGTCATCAGCTTCGTCAAAGGCGGCCTCAAGGATCTTTCCATTTCACGCACTACCTTCAGTTGGGGCATCCCGGTACCGGGCGATGAACAGCATATCATGTATGTCTGGCTCGATGCGCTGACCAATTACTGGACCGCTGCCGATGGCAAATGGCCCGCCGATTTGCATATGGTGGGCAAGGACATATTGCGCTTTCATACCGTCTATTGGCCCGCGTTCCTGATGTCGGCGAAACTGGAGATTCCGAAGCGCGTATTTGCCCATGGCTGGTGGACGATCGAAGGGGAGAAGATGAGCAAGTCGCTCGGTAATGTCGTGGCGCCCGACCATCTCGTTGAGAAATACGGACTGGATCAAACCCGCTACTTCCTGCTGCGCGAAGTTCCATTCGGTTCGGATGGGAATTTCAGCCGCCAGAGCATGTTCGAACGCATCAACGCCGACCTTGCCAACAATATCGGCAACCTTGCCCAGCGAACACTTTCCATGATTGCCAAAAATTGCGACGGAAACGTTCCACAGGTTGATCGTACGTCCATTCAACCTCAGGATAAAGCCCTGATGGACATGGTGCGCGTGACCGGAACCGCGACCCATGCCAGCGCCCGCGAACAGATGCAGAAATGCAAATTCGCTGAAGTGATCGGGGCTATTCTGCAAATGTCGTCGACCGCGAATGAGTATATCGACAAGGAAGCGCCGTGGACATTGAAGAAGACTGACCCGGTGCGCATGCAGGCGGTGCTCTATTATCTGGCCGAATCCATCCGCTGCATCGCCATTATGCTGCAGCCGTTCACGCCGGATGCCGCAGGCAAGCTGCTCGACCAGCTGGCGGTGCCGGCGGACAAGCGCCTGTTCATCCATCTTTCGGAAAAAGATGCGCTTGTATCAAGTGCGCCGTTGCCGAAACCAGAGGGCGTGTTCCCGCGGCTGATGGCGGACGCCGCGTGAGGCGCGCCCGCCTCATCGCCTGCCTTGCCGTACTGACGTTTGCGGCGCCGTCACTGGCTGCTTTGCGGACTATCGACAATGTTGCCTATGGGAGTGGCCCGCAGCAAACCATGGATGTGTATTTGCCTGAGCCCGCCACGACGCCGTCACCCGTTATTTTCGTCGTGCATGGTGGCATCTGGCGCATGGCCGACAAGAAAGGCTCTGAGGTCGTCACTAATAAAGCGCCGTATTACCAGCAAAAAGGCTACGCGGTGGTCTCCGCGAATTACACGATGGCGCTAAATGTTTTGCCGTCAACGCAGGTCGATGATTTGAGATTGGCACTGCAGGCCGTGCATGACCATGCGAAGGAATGGAATGTGGATCCACAGCGCCTGGTGTTGATGGGGCATTCAGCCGGCGCGCAGCTGGTCGCCATGCTGGCCGCGCAACCCAACGGCACTATTTCGCCGCGCGACGCCATATTGCTGGATGCCGCGGGACTCGATGTGTCGAGTATCATGGCGAAACCGCATCCGGGCTTTTACAATGAGGTGTTCGGATCAGACCCGGCGGTGTGGAAGGCGAATTCGCCGATCGATGCGCTTGCGCCGTCGATGGGGCCACTATTGCTGGTGTGCGCCACGCATTCCATGTGGTGCCAGAATTCAGAGGAATTCATCGCCAGAGCGAAAGTGAAAGGTGTTCGCATCGAGTATTTCGAGGCGAATAAGGACCATATGCATATGAGCGACGATATCGGCAAGGATATGGACTACACGACAAAAATAGACCAATTCATCGCCGCGGTCTTCTGATGCTGGTCGACTCGCATTGCCACCTTAACTACCCTGAGCTGGCCGATACGGCCGCGGTGGTGGCCCGTGCAAAAGAAGCGGGGGTGGGGCTGATGCAGACCATCAGTACGCAACGTACTGACTTTGCGCCGGTGAAGGCGCTTGCCGACGCGTATCCCGAAATCTATTGCTCCATCGGCATTCATCCGCATGAAGCGGAGCCGCATGAGGATATCTCCGAAGAGGAATTGCTGCGCGAAGCAAGCCATCCACGTGTCATCGGTATCGGTGAGACGGGACTCGATTATTACTACGAACATAGTCCACGTGAAGCCCAACAGGAGTTATTCCGTCGGCATATTCGTGTCGCGCGAACGCTGGATCTGCCACTCATCGTTCATAGTCGCGAGGCCGATGCGGACACGGTCGCGATCCTGAAGGAAGCCTATGAAGAGTCACCATTCAAATTCCTCATCCACTGTTTTAGCTCGACACAGTATCTTGCGGATGAGTCGGTGAAATTGGGCGGTTATATCTCTGCGTCGGGCATTATTACGTTCAAGAAATCACAGGCGCTGCGAGACAGTTTTGCCAGCGTCCCGCTGGAGCGGCTACTGGTTGAGACGGATTCGCCGTATCTAGCGCCGGAGCCGTACCGTGGTAAACCGTGTGAGCCAGCATACACGGCCTATACGGCGATGAAACTGGCCGAGGTGAAATCGGTGAGTGTCGAGATGTTGGCGCAAGTGACGACGAAAAACTTCTTCGATTTGTTTACGAAGGCAGTACGGGTGAGTTAAGCGTTATCCTTACAGCATCCACCGGCAATTCACTAAGCTATCCACATTGCGTTCCTGATGTGGGCAAAATCGGGCGCGTTGGCTTTAAGATGTTGGATTGCATGAAACTAATCTTGTGCATTAGTTTCATCCTCTACAATAACTATATTTTCCATAATACATATTATACAACAATAAGTATGGGGCAATAGTTGGGAAATTCAGGGCTACCCGTTCGTAATATCGGGGTTGGCATTACATGAACTCAGTTCGAATTCCGGATGGCATATGCTCCGCCAAGACACATGATGGGCAGCATCAAAACGGTGAATCCCAGGATGAACGCGAGGTTCGGTTGCCACAGGGCTGAAACGTCACGACAATACCCGGCGCCGAAGATCAGTATCGGAATAGATAATGGTAGTATAACAAGGCTCAACACGGCGCCAGCCTTCTCGATGCCGGTTGTCAATGCTGCTACCAACGTTGTAACGGCATTTAATGCTAATGCGCCGACGGTGAGCCCTGTTGCCATATGAATTATTACCTGGCTCGGCTGACTAAATAATACTCCCGCCACTGGTATCGCCGCCAGGAGCGGCAATAGAGTGAATAACAGAGACGCCAGCCATTTTGCCGCGATGATACCTTCCAGGCTACCGGGTAGCAGTTGGTAATATTCCAATCGGCCCTCGTCTTGGTCGCGTTTGAATAGATCCTTTGCGCCCATAGCAGTAGCGCTGATTAAAGCAACCCATAAAGAAATGACTGCAAGCTCTTGAAATCCGCTGCTGTTGAACTTTGCAGCAAAGGGGATAAATATAATAATTGATAGATAATAACTATATATATAAATAGCTTGATTAAAGTTCTTAATGTAATACTTCAATTCATGTTTCAGTAGAACTTTCATTTAAGCCACCGCTTCCATCTCTGCAGCTAACGGGCTGAGATTGAGTATGCGGATATTGGGATCTTGTAGCTGAAAATGGGTAGCGATAAGGACAATGCCGTCCTGTTCAAGACGTGATTGTAGCAGTGACTGAAGGAGCGCCATGCCTGCCGCGTCGAGGTTAGCGGTCGGTTCGTCAAGCAGCCACACGATCGAAGGCATGGTAATGAGTCGCGTCAATGCCACGCGCTGCTGCCACCCGGCGGACAGTTCGCTTACCGTTGCATCCGGGATATCCTGCAGATCAAAGTAGCGCATGGCAGCGGCGGTCAGTTCCGGGTAGCCCGTCGCTTTCGCCCAGAATGCGACGTTGTCGTACACGCTCATGCTGGGTGTTAGCCCGCGCTTATGCCCAAAATAGAGGCACTGGGTTTTGGCATTTCGTTCACCGTTGAGGTGAATGCTGCCGGCGGATGCGGGAAGTAGCCCGGCAATGGTTTTGAGTAATGTCGATTTGCCCGAACCGTTGCTGCCATGGATGGCGAGCATGTCGCCGCCGTTCAGTTGCAGCGATATCGGCGCGCTCAGTTCGGCCCCATCGCGGGCAATCACCACGCCTTCCAATAGCAGACTGTTACTTTTCATCACTCTTGCCCGACAAAATGTGCTACAAACCAACCATCGGCCGATTTTTCGTTGCGTGTGTGTATCCCCTGCTCAAATAATCCATCCCAGTTGCAACAACAACAAAACAAAATCATTCACGGGAGACTCTCATGGGACGTAACAGCCTTCAAAGCAAAACCTCGCTCAGCGCCGGTGCTAAAACCTACACTGCCTACTCGATCCCGGTGGCCGGCAAGGCGCTCGGGGTAGATTTCTCCCGCCTGCCATATTCGTTGAAAATTCTTCTCGAGAACCTGTTGCGCAATGAAGATGATACCACGGTGACCAAGGATGATATCGCTGCCTTCGGCACCTGGCTGAAGAACAAGTTCGAATTCCGCGACATCGCCTACCGCCCGGCCCGCGTGCTGATGCAGGATTTCACCGGCGTTCCGGCCGTGGTTGACCTGGCCGCCATGCGCGATGCGGTGGCGACGATGGGCGGCGATGCCACCCGCATCAACCCCCTCTCCCCGGTCGATCTCGTCATCGACCATTCGGTGATGATTGACTATTACGGCACGCCGGATGCGTTTGAGAAGAATGTGGCACTCGAGATGGAGCGCAACATGGAGCGGTACGAGTTCCTGCGCTGGGGCCAGAAAGCGTTCGATAATTTCCGCGTGGTGCCGCCGGGTACCGGCATCTGCCACCAGGTGAACCTCGAGTACCTCGCCAAAGTGGTGTGGACGAAGGAAGAGAGCGGCGAGACGGTCGCCTACCCGGACACCTGCGTGGGCACCGATTCGCACACGACGATGATCAACGGTCTTGGCGTGCTCGGTTGGGGTGTGGGGGGGATCGAGGCAGAAGCAGCCATGCTCGGCCAGCCGGTCTCCATGCTCATTCCGGAAGTGATCGGCTTCAAGCTCACCGGCAAAATGAAAGAAGGCATGACGGCGACCGACCTTGTGCTGACCGTGACCCAGATGCTGCGCAAGAAAGGTGTGGTCGGCAAATTCGTCGAGTTTTACGGCGAAGGCTTGAACCACCTGCCGCTCGCTGACCGGGCGACCATCGCCAACATGGCACCGGAATATGGCGCGACCTGTGGGATCTTCCCAATCGATGCCGAGACCATCAACTTCCTCCATGTCTCGGGCCGCGATACAGAGACCATCGCGTTGGTCGAGGCCTATGCCAAATTGCAGGGCATGTGGCGGGATGAGAGCTATGCCGACCCGATTTTCACGGAGACGCTGGAACTGGATATGGGCACCGTCGAGCCATCCCTCGCCGGGCCGAAACGTCCACAAGACCGGGTGGCGCTTAGCAAAGCGAAGCAAGGTTTCGCTGAAGAGTTGCCGAAACTTAACGCGGGTAAACTGGCGGCGGGTGAGAAAGTAAAAGTATCGGGCGCGGATTTCGATCTCGAGCATGGCAACGTCGTTATCGCTGCCATCACCAGCTGCACCAACACGTCGAATCCGTATGTGATGATGGGGGCGGGTCTGGTCGCGAAGAAGGCGCATGCGCTGGGCCTCAAAGCGAAGCCGTGGGTGAAGACGTCCCTCGCCCCGGGCAGCAAAGTCGTGACGGAGTATCTTGAGAAAGCCGGTGTCGACAAAGCGCTCGATGCGCTGGGCTTCAACCTCGCAGGCTATGGCTGCACCACCTGCATCGGTAACTCCGGCCCGCTGAATGACAATATCGAAGCCGCGATCAAGGATAACAACCTCGTGGTCGCCTCGGTGCTTTCGGGCAACCGAAACTTCGAGGGCCGCGTCCACCCACTGGTGCGGGGCAACTACCTCGCCTCGCCGCCGCTGGTCGTGGCGTATGCGATTGCCGGGAGCATGAACATCGATATCACTAAAGATCCCATCGCCCAGACGCCGGATGGCAAGGATGTGTACCTGAAGGACATCTGGCCGACGACGCAGGAAGTGGCGGACGCGGTGCATGCCGTCGTCACCCGCGAAATGTTCCTCGCGAAATATGCCGATGTGTTCAAGGGCGAGAAAGAATGGCAGTCGATCAAGGTCAAGGAAGGCAAGACCTACGGTTGGGACAATGCATCGACTTATGTGCAGAACCCGCCGTATTTCGAGGGCATGAAGAAAACCGTCGGTGATGGCACGCTGAAGGATGTAAAAGGCGCGAATGTGCTGGCTATCCTGGGTGATTCCATCACCACCGACCATATCTCCCCGGCCGGCAACATTGCGAAAACGTCGCCTGCGGCGAAATACCTTACCGAGCACAAGGTCATCCCGGCGGACTTCAACTCCTACGGCGCGCGCCGGGGTAGCCATGACGTGATGATGCGCGGCACCTTCGCCAATACCCGCATCAAGAACGAAATGCTGGATGGCAAGGAAGGCGGCTTCACCCGATACATTCCGACAGGTGAGGAAATGGCCATCTACGATGCAGCCATGAGATACAAAACGGACGGCACGCCGCTTGTCATTTTTGCCGGTAAGGAATACGGCACCGGCTCGTCGCGTGACTGGGCGGCGAAGGGCACGTTCCTGCTCGGCGTCAAGGCCGTGATTGCGGAAAGCTTCGAGCGGATCCACCGGTCCAACCTCGTTGGCATGGGTGTGCTGCCGCTGATGTTCACCAATGGGGAAACGCGCCAGAGCCTGAAGCTTGATGGCACCGAGAAGGTCGAGATCGTCGGCATCAGCGAGGGGCTAAGGCCACAGCAGGAACTGAAAGCGACCATCACCCGCAAGGATGGCAGTAAGGTCGAAACCAAATTCTACTGCCGGATCGATACGCCGGATGAACTGGAATACTACCGCAACGGTGGCATCCTGCAGTATGTCATGCGCCAGATCATGGCGGAAAAGGCCGCGTAACATGCGTAGCTTCGTGTTCGCAGCCGTGGTGCTGATGGCGGGGTTCGCGCAGGCGGCCTCGCCAGCCACGCCTGCAGCGCCGCCCGATCTGCCGCCACCGACCTGTGCCGCAGCAGCCCCGGTGAAACTTATCGCCGCGTATGGGGATTCGACGACGCAAGGAATCGGTGCGGATGAAACGCACAGCATGCCCGTCTACCTGCAATCCATGCTCTGCAACGCCAAAGTGGTGAACGAAGGTGTCAGCGGCACGCGGGCCGACCAGCTTCTGCATGGCACGGACGGCAAGCACAAACCGTGGGGTGAAGAAATGGCGCAATCCAAAGCGCACATCATCCTTATCAATTTTGGCATCAATGATTCGCGCCAGGCCGGCGAGACCACGCAGAGCTACAGCATGAACATGGACCTGCTGATCCGCACGGCGAAAAAAGCGGGTAAAATCGTCGTGCTCGCTACGCCGAACCCGATCTTCCCCGGCAAAAAAGCAGACGCGCCCGACCCTAAACTGCAGGCGCATGCGCAGAGCGTGCGCAACCTCGCGAAGGCCGAGCAGGTCGAGCTGGTCGAGGTCAACAGCCTGATGCTCACATTGCTGAAACAGCGCCGCCTGAACGAACTCTATTATGATACTCTCCACCCGCAGGCGCTTGGCTACCAATATATCGCGAAGGCGGTGGCGGAAACGATTGCGCCATTGCATTAACTTTTCCTGCACAGCAACATGGATAAACAGTTGCGCGCGGGCGCAGTTCCTGCCTAAACTACGGTAATACAACGTTAGGGTTGCAACCATGGCCGATACCAACGACGCAGATAAATACAACCCGGATAACCTCAGCCGTGTCATCATGCTGCTGTATGGCAAGATGGATCATGGCGGCCCGTTCTGGTGCTACGTCGCGGTAAAGCCCTCACAATTCGAGGCGTTCAAGGCAGCTGAGACCAGCGGTACTATCGACCTGTATAATTTCGATACGTTCGGCGAAGTCATCGTGTCCGCCGAAGGGCAGACGCCGCCGGAAGAAGTCACGCTCAAAGTCGCCGAAATGTACGGCGCGGATGCGAGCACGTTCTTCCAGCCTATCGACCCGATTGTCGAGATCGGCAAAAAGATCGATGAGATCAAGGCCCGCGACGGCGAATAATTATTTTTTTTCGTATTTTCTTCCTGATAGTGGTGCGGACGCTTTCAGGCCGTCTATGAATGAATCCACCAACCCCATGACGCCAGTTGGCTTCGGCAGCAAGGCGCGCTTGAATTCGGCAAGGGTTTCAAGCAGCCATAGTACGCACAGGATTAGGATGACAATCGCCGCGCACAGCGTGAGGAAGAGTGCCTGCTCCGGCTCGTAACCGTGAATCACGAGTTCAAGATGCAGGCCATAGAATGCCAGCATCAGCACCGCCGATGCTATCACACTCGTCGTCAACGCTATAGCAGTAAGCTTGATAATCTTCGGCAGGGCCTGACGCACAGCAACGCCCTGTGCCACAGGCTTAAGCAAAGCAGCCGCATCGAGTAAACGCATGAAGTTGCTCACAGGCGCCGTCCAAAAATAGCGCCGAGAAGAAGGCCAATACCGAGCGCAATGACACTCGATTGGAGAGGTTTCTGCAGGATACGCGTTTCGACTTCTTCCGCGATCTCGGTGACTTCACCGGTCGCTGAATCGATCACATGGCGCACTTTGACACCCGCATCGCGGGCTTTTCTCTCGAGACGTTCGAGATCCGAAGTTTGTCTTTTCATAGTGGTTTCCTTTTTTCGTTGAATCGCGTTTATAACCCAATTCTCCGGGCTTGCCCAGTAAGGAATTGATAAAAATAGGTTAACCAGCCCATTCATCGTAACGGCTGATGCCGTCATACGGGTTGCCGAAGCGCTCATCCGCGCTTGTGCTCACTGGCCGGGCAAGGAACGGCGTCGTTTCCGCCTGCATCTGCGCGAGTGCCTCACGCAGCTTGCCTTCAAGTTCGGCAACATCGATGGCCACATCGACAGGCAGTCTTTTTCCTTCATCACCGAGCCGCGGCAGCTGCCAGTATTCGACCGCCTGCACGGGTGTGCCATTTGCCGCCAGCACCATCGCATAGGCCAGTAACTGCAATGCTCGCCCTTCAAGGATATGTTTCAATTTCGGGATTTCACCGGTTTTATGATCGATGATACGCGCCCCGCCCTCGCCCATTTCGATACGGTCAATGCGCCCATGCAAGGTAATGCTCTGCTGATGCGGCAGCGCGATCAGGGCTTCGACCGGTCGCTCTGCCTCGACGCGGACAGGTTCGGCGCGGCGCACTGCTTCCAACCGGTTTATCCAGTGCAAACCGCCAAGTAATCGCGTCCGCCAGAAAATGTCGATATTCGGCCGATCCGAGATACTGCGCAAGGCATGCTCGGCAATGGCATCGAGTTCCTCCTGCGTCGCCGCGACACCATTCACATTCCAGTGGGTCGTCAACTGCTCGATAGCCTTGTGCGTCAGGCTGCCGAAATCGCTGGCTTCCGGGCTCGCGTCGATAGCGTCGAGCGCCTGCAGCTTCAGCACATGGCGGGCATAAATGCTGAAGGGATCGGTGAATAGTGCGTCGATGGCGGTTACCGGCAAACGGACGGGGCGCTGCGCCGCTGCCGGGCGCGCGAAGATCGGATTCTCCGGCGCGAAGATCGCGCTTTTGTACTGTGCACTTGCCCACTTCGAATAGTGCGCCGCGGTTATGTTTTGTTCCGCGATGCCATGGCTTGCCAGCAACGTCACCAGCCGTTCGATGAAGCGCGAACGCGGCGCGGGGCTGCCGCCATCGCGCTGCGGATAGGTCAGGAACACGTCGCCATGCGAGGCCAGCATCAGCACATCATGCGCCATCAGGCTGATATGTTCTGCCTCCGCCGGCAGTTCGAGCGCCTGCTCTGCCGCGAGGTTCAGCCATGGGTTGGAAGGGCGCGAACCCGGCCAGAGTTGCTCCTGCATATTGGCGAGAATGACGCGGTCGAACTGCTGCAGGCGCGCCTCCACGGGGGTAAGCAAATGCAGGCGCGGATGGGTATTGAGCCCCGCATCACGCCAGCTGGCTTTCAGGCGTTCATTCAACAGCGCTGAAAAATCTTCGATGTCGATGGTGCCGAAACTATCCGCATACGTGAGTTCACCGAGTGCTTCCATCACTGCATCCTGCGCCTGCCCGCCTTGGGCCACCCATGGCGCCAGCAGGGTGCGGCATACTTCGAGCCACGCGCTGGCCAGCAGCGGCCGCCGCTTCTGCGCCAGTTGCTGGACGAATGAAGCAAGCGCGAGATAGTGCGGATGCTCCTTCAACGCCGCATCATGGCGTGGTAATTGTCCCGCGCGGCTGCGGTTGATGCCGTGCCAGCCTTTCTCAAGGCCATTGAGCAGTGCCGCATCGATGCCCAGCAGCGGGTGATGCTGTAGTGCTCGTAGGTTTAGTTGCCGCTCGGGTTCCGCTATCGCGGCGATAAGCGCGACCCATAGGCTGCCGGTCGCTGTATTTGCGAGCGTGCCTGCGTTGAGGCGATCCACTGCCAGATCGTAGCGCTTCATATGGGCCGCGACGCGGGCCATCAGCGCTTCATCCGGCGTGACGAGGGCGACATGATGGACAGGATCTTCCAGCGCCTCGCGTAACAGCAGCGTGATAACGCGCACCTCTTCCTCACCATGGGCGCATGGGATGAGATGGATATTCTTGTATTCCGGGAATGGGCGCGTTTTCCATTGCGGGATGATCACTGCGGGTGCCAGTGCTTCCAGCCAGATGTTCGGCGACGGCGGTGCAAGTGGCGTCACCTCGTCTGGCGCAACGGGCCACAGATCGAGGAATGACTTGACGTGATACAGCGGGTGGCCCGGCACGATTCGCTGCCAGATCGCTGCATCTATCGTGGGGTCGAGGCCCGGCAGGATGACCTGCCCTGTCGACATGTCCGCAATGGTTTTCAGCAAGGCGGCGGTGGCGGGCTGGCTTGCAGTCGAGCCCACGGCATAGACCGGGTACTCCGCCGGTGTTTCAGACCAATAATTCCCCAGCGCATGCATCAGCGCCACTTCACGGCAGGCGGCGATGGTGCGTCCTTCGTCCCGTTCAATTTGCGGCCAGCTATCGGTGAGGATGCCAAGGAACAGTAGGGCCTGATTCCAATGGGTCGCAAAATCCGCATGCACCAGCGGGCGCAATTTCTCCTGCGTGATGGTCACCCCATTGCGCGCGCAATTCTCCTGCAATTGCATCAGTGCTTCGGCCAGCTTGAGCGCATAGCTGTACGATACCGCGCCCATGCGGCGGCGCTCGAAAGCAGCGACCTGCTCGGTGAGCAGGTAGCGTTGCTGCGCCGGGCTCATGGCGGGTGGGATGGATTCGAGAATGGCGAAGGCATCCTTGCCCAGCAGCGTCAGCAATTCATGGCCAATCTCGGCCAGTGGCAGGATGCGCGGCAACAGCGATGCCTTGCCGTTCAATGTTTGCTGGAGCGCGGCGCGCATCACCACTGCGGCACGGCGGTTCGGCACGAAGATGATCGCCCGCGCCAGTTCCGCCGCCTTATGCCGCGACAGGATATGCGCCGCACTCAAACGGGCAATGGGATTTCCGGTGGGGACGGTCATCAGGTTCGGCATGGCTACTATGTAGCGTGCATACTTTCACCTGTCACCTTGAAGGCGCAGGACTTTTTATTAAAAAATAATGCTAAAACGAATTCACCATGACGGAGCTTGTGGTAGCGACCTCCCCCATCGTCACCTTGAACCTGTTTCAGGGTATATCGATTTATTTAAATAGTAATTCTGAAACATTGCCAACGTCAACAAGGGCAAATTTAGTCGTTCGCAATGCCCGTCAGCTTCTGGCGCAATTCTTCCTCGAGCCGCGAGCGGATCTCGATGCGGTGGTCTGGCCGTAATTTATAGCGCATGGCGAGCATGCGGTAATCTTCCTCGGTCAGCGGCATTTCGAAGATGACCTCTTCCGACAGCGCCGAGGTGAGGCCTACCATATCGCGCAGGACATCGCGTACGCGCACCTGCTTGTGCAACGCATAATTGATGAGGTTGTGCGCCGCCGCCAGCCCAACGCGCACCTGTTCAGGCTCCGGCGGGATCACTTCATCGAGCGAGAGATAATTCGTCTCACCCGCGGCATTACCGCGCGCGAGCAGGAAGGACGGCAGTTCCTCCACCGCTTCCACTTTTTCGATCGCAGTGACCGGCGTGCGCTCGATATGGATCTGCATACCCGGCTCATCGAGGCGGCGGAAGTCCATGCGTTGTTTCGGCTGCGCGGTCAGTTGCGGTTCCTTGAACAGCGGCACATCGTCATTCGCCGGCACATTGTTCGTCAACAGGGGTTCGCGCGGTTGGGCGGGCATGGCGGCAGGTTGATCGATCACCGGTGCGGGCGCGGGCTCGACTGTCGCGATATCATCCGTCGGGCGATAGACCGTGATATAGAAACGGTTGTCGCCGCTGGCATCCTCATGCTCGATCTCTAGCGCCTTGTCGCCCGCTTCGTTCACCAGCAGGCTGTAATGGATGTTATGCGCGAGGCGGCCGGATTCGTGCGGGCTGATCGTGCCCTCCACCCAATCGACGGTCTTGGCATAGCGTGAAGCGGCCCACTCACCTTCCAGCATCAAGTCGGCCTTGCAGCGGATGGATTTGGCGCTCGATTGCTCCGTAAAGAAGCCGAGCGCATCGCGCCCGAACCAGCTATCGGCTTCAAGTTCGCTCAAGCAGCGCGAAACGCCGAGATACTGGCCCATGTCGTCTTCCGCCACTGTGAGGTAATGGTGCTTGGTGCCCGCCACAGTCAACTGGTAGCTACGCATGGCATCATTACCAAAACGGTAATGGCGCACACTGAGAATGGTCGCCTTGGCCCCGGTCAGCGGGGCCAGCGGACAGGTGCGGCTGAAGCGGATGATCTTGCCGACCGACAGGTCGTTCAGCGCCAGCGTCGGCTTGCGTAGGGGAATCACCGGCGGCTTTGTACCCTCCCCACTCTGCAGCATTTTTTGAATATTCGACCACATCCTTCAAGCGCCTTTTTGGTTGTCGTGGTTCCTAATGGTTAACGCGCTTCAATGCAAGCGTAGAACACCAGCCTGAAGTATGCCTGAACCTAGTTAATGGCCTGTTAAAAAACCCATTATTTTTTCAGCAGGCGACCCTGCTCGCGTTTCCAGTCACGGTTCTTGATAACATCCCGTTTTTCATACTTAGTTTTGCCCCGCGCGACGGCGATAGCCACTTTGGCGAAGCCGCGTTTGTTGAAATAAAGTTCGAGTGGGATCAGGGTTGTCCCCCGGACCTTCAACTCACCGATCAGCTTCTTGATCTGCCGGTGGTTCAGCAGCAACTTACGCCCGCGGTTGGGCTCATGATTGTTGCGATTGCCGTGGGTGTATTCCGGGATATGGGCGTTCCACAGCCAGATCTCGCCCTGTTTATGGCTGGCGTAGGAATCCGCGATATTGGCGCGGCCGAGGCGTAGCGACTTCACCTCGGTGCCGACGAGCACGATGCCCGCCTCCATCACTTCCTCGATGGTATACTCGAACCGCGCCTTGCGATTCAGGGAAACTGATTTTTTCGCCAGCTCGCGTTTGTTGGGCGCTGTTTTCTTCTCGCTCACGGCTAGATGAGCTTTAACGCAGCCATCGCCTCACGCACGGCTTTTTGCGTATCGCTCGTCGGCGCCACCAGTGGAAGGCGCATCGTACCATCTGATTTTTTCAGCAGGCTACTGGCGAATTTTACCGGCATCGGGTTGGTCTCGACGAACATGGATTGGATAAGCGGCACGAGCTTGGCATGGGCATCGCGTGCTTCCTGCCATTTGCCCGCATTGGTCAGTTCCTGAATGCTGGCGGAGGCTTTCGGCACGAGATTGCTTACGACGGAGATGACACCCACGCCGCCCATCGCATTGAAGCCGACCGCTGTCATATCCTCGCCTGAGAACTGCACAAGCCGATCGCCGACCAGATGGCGCAGCGTCGCGATGCGCGCGAGGTCGCCGGTGGCATCCTTCACCCCGGCGATGTTTTTGATTTCGGCGAGGCGGGCCAGTGTCGCATCCGTCATGTTCACCACGGAGCGGCCAGGGATGTTGTAAATGAAAATAGGCAAGCTGGTCGCATTCGCCACGGCTTTGAAGTGCTGGTACAGCCCTTCCTGCGTCGGCTTGTTGTAATAGGGCGAGACGACAAGCGCAGCATCCGCACCCGCTTTTTCCGCATGTTTGGTGTAGTCGATGGCCTCGGCGGTGGAATTGCTGCCCGTCCCCGCCATCACTTTGGCGCGGCCGTTGCTGAGTTTCACCGTGCGTTCGATGACTTCGCCATGTTCGTGCGGCGTCAGTGTCGGCGATTCACCGGTGGTGCCGCACGGTACCAGCCCATGGATGCCTTCGCTGATCTGCCATTCGACGAAGGATTCGTAGGCGGCATAGTCCACCGCCTCACCGTTGAAGGGGGTGATAAGTGCTGTATAGCAGCCAAAAAACTGTGAAAAATCGCTCATGGCTCTGCAGTTAATGCTTTATTCCATGAACGTCAATCACAGTGCTTGCTTTTTGCGGGCCGACGCGGGATAAGGGCGCCCTGTCGGGGAGTAGCGCAGTCTGGTAGCGCATCTGGTTTGGGACCAGAGGGTCGCAGGTTCGAATCCTGTCTCCCCGACCATTAGAAACGTACTTCATGTACGTTTCTAATGGTCGGTTGCACGGTTTGCCTGCGACGCAGGTTCGACAAAAGTTCAGTAGAACTTTTGGATTCGCCTTTTGCGAACCCGAAGGGCGAAGGTCAGCAGACCTTCGTCAATCCTGTCGCTGGAGAAACAAATGAAATATTATCTTTTGGTACTTCTGAGCATGTTGATTGCCCAGCCTGCCCTCGCCGGTGATGAAGCCGGTTTCACCGATTCCCTGACAAAGATCGATCCGGCGCGCTGGTATGTCAGCAATGGCTGGAGCAACGGCGACCACCAATCCTGCGAGTGGCGCGCCGATGCGTGGAGTGCGAACGGCCATGGCTTAACGATGACCATCTCTGACAAAGGTGGCGCGCAGCGCCCCATCGGCTGTCCGGAGATGCACTCGAAAGCAAAGCTCGGTTACGGGCGTTACGAAACGCGGATGAAAACCGCCGCGGGCCAGGGCATCAATACCGCCTTTTTCAGCTATGTCGGCCCCGGCGTCGGGGTCCCGGAATGGGACGAGATCGACTTTGAATTCCTCGGCAAGGATCCGACGCATGTGGAGCTGAACCACACGGCACAAGGCCAGAAGGTCAAAGGCAAGGTCTATGATCTTGGTTTCGATTCCTCGAAGGAATTCCATGATTATGCCTTCGAATGGAGCAAGACGGCAATCGTCTGGTTCGTCGATGGCAAGGAAGTATTGCGCACTGCCACGAATGCGCCGATGCCACGCAACCCGACTTTCATTTATGTCGACCTCTGGTCCGGCGGACCGGTCGAGGATTCATGGATGGGCAAGTTCACCTACAGCAAACCGCTGACGGCCGAAATCGCCTCCGTAAAGTACACGCCGAAGGCTGAATGATCTTCAGCAAATCCACATTCGCCACGGAACTCGACCGCGCGAAGGGCCGCCCTTCCGGCTTTGATTACATGCGCCTGCTGCTTTCCATTGGCGTACTCGCCTTTCATACCATCCTGATGACCGCCGGCCTTGCCGCGCAGAATGCCACGGAAGATTCGATCTACCGCGCCATTCCGGCCTTGATCCTGCCGATGTTCTTCGCGCTGAGCGGGTTTCTTGTCGCCGGCAGCCTCGATCGTACCAGAAACATTGCGGATTTTGTCGGCCTGCGCCTGCTTCGTATCCTGCCGGGCCTATGCTTCATCGTGGTGCTCTCCGCCGCCGTGATGGGCCCACTCGTCACAGCGTATTCTTTGTCCGATTATGTTGCCGACCCGAAATTCGCGCGCTACTTCCTTACCATCCTGGGCGATGTGCAGTATGAACTTCCCGGCGTGTTCCAGCACACGGTCTATCCCGCTATCGTCAACGGCCAGCTCTGGACAATTCCGCTCGAACTGCTGTGCTATTGTTTGCTCATCGGGCCCGCGCTGGTGGGCGTTTACCGCCGCCCCAGGCTGTTCCTTGGTTTCGTGCTTCTCATGCAACTGGCTTTCGCGGCACGGGCTATTCTGGAGCCGGTGATCTATGGTGGCATCCCCCCCAAGATGCTCACTTTGTGCTTCCTCGCCGGGACCATCATGAGCATGTTCCGGACGAAAATTCCTTTTCGCGCCGATCTGGCTTTGTTTTGCGCGGTTCTGGCGTTCGGGCTCGTCTATATTCCCGGTGGCAGCTACTTCGTGGCGTTCCCGGCGGCCTATCTCACCATCTATCTCGGCTTGTTCAATCCGCGTAAATTCTGGATCGTGCGTTCGGGTGATTATTCCTACGGTGTCTATCTGTTCGCCTTTCCCATCCAGCAACTCATCGCGTCGATTCCGAGCCTACCACAACATTGGTACATCAATCTCGGGCTGAGCCTGCCGCTCTCGCTGCTGATGGCACTGATTTCATGGAACCTGATCGAAAAACGCGCACTTTCCTACCGTCACTACATTCCGCAAGTCTACCGCGTGCCGGTGCTGATTTACAGCCGAACCAAGCAGAAGTTTGGAGCGAAGCGCACCAAGGCTACGCGCTGATGCTGGCCGGTGCGGATATCCGTGGCTACGGGCTCGACCTCCCGCCCGCGCAACGCGGCGAAGCGACATGGCTCTTCATGGGCATCAGCACGGCATTGATGATGGCCGTCAACGTGCATGTCTTCGGCAGTATCTGGGCTGCATTCATGGTCGCCTTATGCCTTGCCGTGCTTTATCTTGGCCGGATCGGCATGATGACGCGCTTCGTGCGGCAGCCAATCCTGATCCTACTACCCTGCATCATGGTGCTGTCCTGCATGTGGTCGGAGGAATTCAAGGTCTCGCTCTCTCTCGGGCTGCAGACGCTGCTTACCACCATCACCGGCGTGACTATAGCCCAATGCACCACCAACCGGCAATTCCTCCAGGTTATTTTTGCGGCGACAAGCCTAACCTGTCTTGGTTGCTTTATCCATGGCGGGCAAGGACCATCTGCCACGGGCGATGTCCTCATCGGCTATCTCGGTAGCAAGGATGCGATGGGCCTTTTCGCTTATACCTCGTTCATGACCGCCTTGGCCGTGATGGTCGACCGCCACGGCCCTACGAAACTCCGTCTTGTCGCTTTGGTGATGGCGCTCATCGAACTGCGCATTGCCACCATGGTACATGCTACGGCGGCCATTCTTGCCCTCGGCATCGGCAGCTGCATCTTTCTTGGCTCCTACCTCATCCTGTCGCGCTTCAAGATCTCGCGCCTGCTCAGTTATTTCCTGATCTTCCTGATCGCTATCGCTTTCGTCTGTTTCTGTTCCGAGCTGGTCGACCTCTTCCTCGATGTCGCCAGTAAAAGTTTCGGCAAGGATGCGACCCTGACCGGGCGTACCGTCCTTTGGCAGCAGGCCATCGATTTATTCAAAGATGCTCCCTTGCTAGGACATGGTTACCGCGCGTTCTGGGTCGGCAAGTCGCTCGAAGCGCACCGCCTGCTGTACATGATGCATGTGGATGACGGCCGCGCCTTCCATTTCCATGAGCAATATCTCGAAACACTGGCGGATACCGGCATCGTCGGCTTTGCGGCGCTGGTGGCCACCATCCTCATCTTCGGCAACCGGCTGTGGCGCAATGTGGTGCATCGCCCCTCGGTGTTCGCCGATTATTCGCTCGCCATCATGGTCGTCTATTTCATCCGCCTCGCGCTCGAGACGGCGTTCCTGCCGTTCTGCCTCGATGTAATGATTTTCTACGGCCTGGCCGCAGCGGCGATGCGCAAGTCCATCCACCTGACCAAACGGGATTTGACTCCGCCGCAACAATCGCCTACACCCGCGCTGTCCTAGGGGAGTAACTGTTCCTTCGATTAACGAAGGAAGCCTGCGTCAACATACTTGCTCGTTGAGCATGGTGCGGGTGGCTCGTAACGAGTTAGTGAGACCTACGATGTGCGCTTCTCCCTCGCCGGGCGGAAGCTGTCACGTCGTAGTCACGCGCCCGGCCTGCGAGAGTCGCCACATGGATACCTACCTGCACTCGGTTGCCCTGATCACCATTGGTGAAATGGGTGACAAAACCCAACTCCTCGCCATGATGCTGGTCGCACGGTATTTGCGCATTTTTCCGCTGCTTTGCGGCATCGTCATCGCCACCCTGCTGAACCATGCACTCGCTGTCGCGCTCGGCGAATATCTCGGTGACCTGAACGGCTATGCCATCGTGCGCTATGGCCTGCCCGCGAGTTTCATCGCTATCGGCCTGTGGATGCTGCATCCCGACACTATCGATAACCTGAGCGTGGACTGCTCCAAGGGCCCCTTCTATGCCGCGCTGACCATGTTCTTCATGGCCGAGATGGGCGACAAGACGCAGATCGCGACCGTCGCGCTGGCGGCGGAATACCACGAGTACCTACCTGTATTGCTCGGAACCAGCACGGGGATGATCCTTGCCAACCTGCCCGCGTTGTTTTTTGGCCGCGCCTTTCTTGCCCGCATCAACGTGAAGTACATGCATTATTTGGCGGCAGTGTTGTTCATCGGTTCTGGGGTGATAGGGTTGTGGCCGCTGCTGACGCCATTCGTTGTTCCTGCGTAGGCGGGAATCGCGAGTCAAGCGCGAGCAAGAAGATAGAGAATAGGCGAGAGGATTTGCTCGGCGAAGGGCCTCGCGTTATTTCCTAAATTCGCTTCACTCATTAAGTAAATAATCGAATGAGGGGCGAATGGAGCATCGTCAATCCGACCATTAAAAAGGCCGCTTCTTCGAGCGGTCTTTTTAATGGTCGGGGCGAGAGGATTCGAACCTCCGGCCTCCTGCTCCCGAAGCAGGCGCGCTACCAGGCTGCGCTACGCCCCGACACTGGTAGAAGGTGAACCGCTATAGCGGTGGTGCCCCGCAACGTCAAGCATGAGTAAAACGTCAAATCCCCTCGCATTGCGCCGTAAAACATGCTTTTACTGCACTTCATTTTTACAAGGCATCGCCATGCACGTGCTTGTTCCGTTATTTTTCCTCATCATTGCCACCGCGTTCGAGACCAGCGGTGACGCCATCATCCGCAAAGCCATTTTCAACTATACCGGAAGTACCAAGATCGGGATGATGCTGGTCGGCGCTGTATTCCTGTTTATTTACGGCTACAGCCTCAACCGGGCACCGATCAATTTTGATCAGGTCGTCGGCCTTTACATCGCGACGTTGTTCATCATGTGGCAGCTTATCAATTACTTCGCCTTCGGCACCTTGCCGACGCTGCCGATCCTGCTCGGTGGCGGTCTCATCATCGCCGGCGGGCTCATCGTTACTTACTGGAAATAGCTACTCGCCCTGGTCGATCAGCGCCGCTTCATAGGGGAAGAACAAGCGCACGGTGGTGCCTTTGCCCAGTTCACTTTCGAAGCTCAATTGCCCCGAATGATACTCCATGAAGCGCTTGGCAAGGTGGATGCCAAGCCCCGTGCCCTCGATATGCGAAATACTCGCCGCGCGATGGAACTTTTCCCCGGCGCGGGCGATGGTATCCGGGCTCATGCCCGTCCCCTGGTCGATGACGAGGATCTCGAGCCCATGCGGCAGCGGATTCAGCCTTAAGGTCACCGCCGCGTCTGCGGGTGAGTATTTCATGCCGTTGCTGATGACGTTATGCAGCGCATATTCCACCAGTCGCTCATCGCCATAATAATGCATCGGCATGTCGCCGATCTCGTTGATGAGGCGCTTTTCATCAAAGGTTTCGGTCACCAGCCGGATGGCATCGCACATATCGAAAATGGCAGGTGAGAAGACTTCCTTCCCCTCCTCCACCATCGAAAGGCGCAGTACGTTGTCGAGCAAGCCCACCAGCCGCTGCAGCGCGCGCTCGATCTTGTCGAACTGCGAGGCGCCCGCACCCGCTTTCAGCTCCGGCGCCTTGGCTGCCAGCAGTTGCATCGAGCCGGAAATGATCGCGATCGGCGTCCTGAATTCATGGCTCACCAGATGGATGAATTCCTTCTGCGCGGCACTCAACTCGCGCTCGCGGCGCAACGCTTCGTTCAGTGTGAAATTTTCCTGTGACGCCTTGTGTCGCTCGATCGCGTAGCGCACGGAGCGGTAGAGGCCCATGTTGGTATATTCGCCTTTGACGAGGAAATCCTCCGCGCCCGCCTTCAGGCATTTGAGCGCCTTGTCCATGTCCCCTTCCGCCGTGATCATGATGATGGCAAGCTCCGGCCGCACGCCGAGGATCATGGTCGTCAGGTCGACGCCATGGATATCCGGCAGGTTCATGTCGAGCAGCACGCAATCGAACGGTATCGGCGTGCTGGCGAGGGCGAGCATGGTCTCATCGCCGCTATCCGCCTCAACGATGATGGTATCCTCCGGCGCCACTTCGCGCAGGCGGCCGACGATCATCTTGCGGTCGAATTCCTGGTCGTCCACCACCAGCAGGTGCAGCGCATCGGGATGGGTGGGGAATGGCAAGGGATAGGGCATGCAGTGCTCATGGATGGAATGAACATCCATCCCATCGAAATACGGCAGGTACTACAAGAAAAATCAGGCGACAGCGTGCTCCAGGGCGTGCTGTCTGGCGACGTGTTCCGTGTTCGACACAACATTGGTGGGCTTATCATTGTCTTTCGATGCCATTGCTGTACTGACCAAAGCCTGTTCCTGCTTCGGTGCCATTTCTACCATCTCGCCAGTTGCTGTCTGCACGTAATGTTTGGTCCACGGGTTCTGGTCGAGTTTCTTGAGATGCTCGCGTAAGGAGGCTTCCACTTTATCAGCTTTTACCGCCAAAACATCCGGTGAAGCGATGTAGCCAGACAATTGTGAAATGATGGCATCACGCTTATCTCCCGGTTGGCGCAACACCAATTCTGCCGCTGTTGAAATAATGCTTTCGTCGATGCTGCTATCCGGCTTCACGCCCGCGCCATGGCCTTTGGAGGATACGGCCATTAGCAGTTCTGAAAGAACGTTGGTGGCGATGAAGACTCCGCGGTAAGCAAGGAAGCCTTTGCCTTTGCCGGTAACACCACGGTTATCCCATTTTATTTTTGTAGCAACAGCATGGAAAGCCGTTGCTAACAAGTAGCCGTAGCCTGTTGCCCGCAAGGGTTTTTCTTTCACCCAATCGATCACGCCGCCGATACCATGTCGTTTGGAATCGCCTTCAAGATGTTTCTGCTCTTTCACTGCCAGACCAGTGATTGCCGAGGCCGCCGTTACAAAACCAAGTCCGACATCGACCCTGTCGGATGTGCGTTCGCTAACTAAGTTTTTGCGAACCATTTCTGAAGTAATATCTGTTGAAGCGGTCGGAACTTTTACTTGAGCATCCTCGAGCTTTTTAATCCCTGCAACAAACTCTTCCTTGGCTTTAGCGATAGTTTTTTCATCGATAACTTTTGTCGCACGATGCAACGCAGCACCAGCCAGAACAGTGCCTACGCCAACATAGATTGAGTTCAGCGATTCGGATGGATATCTGCCTACTGTTTCCTTGATGCTGCCCCAAAGATCACGGTGATGCTTATGATTCACAAATGCAATACTGCTCTCGGGAGCAATATTATAACCCTCAGTGCGCGCGAAACGCTCGATCTTCGACGTGGTTTCTTTGATAGTGTTGATCGATTGATCTTTGGAACCAAAAACTGTCAAACACGTACTGCCGATTGCATAGCCAATGCCCGCAAGAATATCCAGATATTCAGCAAAACCTACACCCTTGAGTAGTTTGGTTTTCGGGAATAAAGCCTTGGCATTATGGTTTTCATGGATCGTTTTGAGAACCGGACCGGTCACGTAGCTCATATACGCCACATCACCGATATTGAATGACAGCCCCGCCATTTTCAGCGTCGCGCTGGCAAACTTCTGTTTGGTAGTCCGCACATCGCCTTCCGCCGCTGTCACCTCAGGTTTGCCTTTGAGCGCGTGCAATTCGCCGAGATACCCCATTAGTTCATCGTTGGTTTTATAGCCGCGCACTTCGAGCACCGGCTGGTCCTTGTAAAGCACCGGCACGCATTCATATCCTTTTGCGCGCAAGGTCTGCTTCAGCAGGCGTAGCTTCTCGGTATCCTTGCCGTTATCGGCATACAGGTAAGCGCGCAAGCCGCCCTTGTCGTTCTGCAACAGGTGAACGGTATCGACGAGCGATTCATGCTGGTAGCGATAGATGGGCACCGGAAATGACCTCCTTACGACGTGAACGGGTTTTCTCTACTTTCCAAGATACCAAAAGAATGTGACAGTTTGATGTCGATCAAAGGCTTAATCTGCCTGTGAATGGTTACGGCATTACTGCACTGCAACATCGTTTCTGCTTGGCATTCACGTGGGTATGGGTAATGTCCGCGCCTCGAATACAGAATCAGGGGATTTTTCGAATGGCATTCATGGGCGGCAAGACCAAAGTCATGATATCCGGCATGCTCGGTAACGGGCTGGAATGGTATGATTATGCCCTCTACGGCCACATGTCGATCGTGTTCAGCAAGCTCTTCTTTCCTGCTGGTAGCGACGAGGGCCAGAACCTCATCCTCACCCTGCTCATTTTCGCGTCGGGCTTCATTGCCCGGCCGCTCGGGGCAATCTTCTTCGGCCGCCTCGGCGACAAATACGGCCGCAAGCGCGCTCTCACCCTGTCGATGATAATGATGGCGATTCCGACCGGCTGTATCGGCCTGCTGCCGAGCTACGCGCAGATCGGCGTCGCCGCGCCGCTGCTGCTGACCCTTATTCGTATCATCCAGGGGTTATCGCTCGGTGGGGCGTATTCCGGCTCCATTTCCTACGTGGTCGAACACGCGCCGGCGGATAAACGCGCCGTCGTCGGCAGTGTCATCAAACTCAGCCTCGTTATCGGGTTCCTCTTCGGCTCACTGGTTTCGACCGTAATCAGCAATATCATCGGCGACGACGCGTTCTACGAGTGGGGCTGGCGCCTGCCGTTCTTCTTCGGCGTAGGTATTGGCTTCGTCGGGTACTATATCCGCCACCACGGTGAGGAAAGCCCGGTCTACGAGAAGGCCAAAAAAGACGGTGCGCTTTCCGCCAATCCCGTGCGCGATACGTTCACCAAATACCCGAGCAAGATGCTGCGCGCCTTCATGGCCTATATGTTCGTGACCGTACCGTTCTACATCATCGCCATCTATATGATCGCCTATACCAAGCGTCATCTGGGCTTGTCAGAAAGCGATGCGCTGCTCATCAACACCATCGCCATGGCAAGCATGTTCATCACCATCTACCCGGCAGCGCGGCTCGCCGACCGCATCGGTCGGCGGTGGACGTTACTATTCGCCATCATCGCCATGCTCATCGTCAGCTATCCGCTCATGATGCTGATGCAGAGCGGCGTTGTCTCGCACAATGAGATCATGACGCTGGCTGATGGTACTACCAAAACCGTCATCGCCTTCGACCACCCCGCGACCTTTATGAATGTGCTGATCGCGCAGGTCGGTATGGCGCTCATCCTCGGCTGGTATCTCGGGCCCATTCCGGCGACGCTGGTCGAGATCTTCCCAACGAGTGTGCGATATACCGGCATGTCACTCGCCTACAATCTGTGCGCGATCATCGGCGGCTTTACGCCATCCTTTGCCGAGTATCTCATCCGCGTGACGGGCAGCAATACCTCCATCGTTTGGCTGATGATTGGCGCCGGCGTGCTGTCGTTCATCTTCATCTTCACGTACAAGGATAAATGGCGCGAGCCGTTGCCCGAATAGACTAATTTAGGATAAATATGAAAAGACTTGGATTTGTGTTGGTTCTGCTATCATTGGGTGCATGTGAAATGAGTTTTAGTACTCTAGATAAAGCTCTGCCTCTTTTTAAAGGTCAGTCAATTAGCATGGCGATAGATAAATTAGGCATTCCAAGCTCAACTTATAAAGTTGACGATAAAGATGTCTATGTTTGGTCAACCTCACAAAGCTTTACATCTATTACTCCCATAACAAACACTTCGTATGGCAGTGTTGGTATGACACCCTTTAATGCAACGACAACAAGCTATGAATCTGAAACGGAAAATCTTTCATGCACGATTAAAATGATGACAAAAAATAAAATTGTTCAAAAAGCAGAATACAGCGGAAATAATGGAGCATGTTTCCAGTACTCGGAGCCTTTAAAAGCTATGCTTAAGAAATAAAAGGGCTCAAGCGTCCTTTATTATCGCATCATGAATGCGAAACAGGAACGGATTGACGACGATCGAGAGCATCGCCCCGGCGAGGATCAGGTTATAAAGGTCCTGCGTGATGAGCTCGAGGTCGAGCGAAAGGCTGCCGAGGATAAACGAAAACTCGCCGATCTGCGCCAGGCCCAGTGCGACGGCCCAGCTCGCCTCTTTGTCCTGCTTGAATCCCCGCATGATGAGCAGCGCGATGAAGCTTTTCACCCCGACGATGATAGAGAAAGTTAACACGACCGCCAGCGGATGTTCGATGAGCGTCGATAGCTCGAACAGCATGCCTACCGAGACGAAGAACAGCACGGAGAAGGCATCGCGCATCGGCAGGGAATTCTCGGCCGACTGATGCCCAATCTCGCTCTCGTTCAATACCATGCCCGCGAGGAACGCGCCGAGTGCCAGCGACGCGCCAAACACGATGTAGGCCAGCGCTGCGAAGCCGAGCGCGATGGCCAGCGTGCCAAGCGTACTCAGTTCCGAGGACTCCATGCGGGCGATAGTCTCGAGCAGCCATGGCAGAAACCGGCGGCCGACCACCAGCATTAACGCGACGAACAGGCTTATCTTTACGATGACGATGACTAACGTGACACCGATATGCGCGATATTCGTCATGCCCATATCCGTCGATACTTGCGCGAGCGCTGGCAGCATCACGAGCGCCAGCACCATGGCGATGTCCTCGGTCACCAGCCAGCCGACAGCGACCTTGCCGCCCTGCGTGGCCAGCATGGCGCGCGGCTCGAGCGCGCGCAGCAGCACGATGGTGCTGGCGACCGAAAGAGATAGCCCGAAAATCAGGCCTTCGGTGACGCTGTAGCCGATGATTCTGGCAGCGATCGTGCTGATGATGGCGGTCGCGAGCATCTGGATGATTGCTCCCGGAACGGCTATGCCGCGCACGGCTTTCAGGTCGCGCAATGAAAAATGCAGGCCGACACCGAACATCAGCAGGATGATGCCGATCTCCGCCAGTTGCTTGGCCAGCGCGACATCCCCCACATAACCCGGCGTGTGCGGGCCGATCGCCACCCCGGCGAGTAGATAGCCGAAGATGGCCGGCAATTTGAGCTTTTTCGCAACGAGACCGAAGACGAATGCCGTGACGATACTCGCGACGATGGTATTGATAAGGGTATGATCCATGCCCGATACCGTAACGGCGTTGCGGCAAACTAGCCAATGAAATGGCAGCGTTTTGGGTAGCCCATTTTTTCTGACGCCCTGCTGCGACTGACCACACCAGTCACGCCGCAGCCTAAGCGAAGGCGGATGGTCGGAACGACAGGATTTTTCTCACTTCGTTCGTGTCATTTCCTAAGTTCGCTTTGCTCACTAAGTAAATGATGAACCTGCTTCGCTAGGTGCAACGTGAGTGCCGACCATTAGAAAGGCCGCTTTAACGCGGCCTTTCTAATGGTCGGAACGACAGGATTTGAACCTGCGACCCCTAGTCCCCCAGACTAGTGCGCTACCGGACTGCGCTACGCTCCGACTCGCGAGATGTGTTAGAGTTGAACGGATTGCCGCGCAAGAAAAAAGGCCACCCGCGAGGATGGCCTTTTACTGACATATAAAACGTAATAATTAACTTACCTGACGCTGCGTCATCGGTTTTTCGGCAGATTTATCGCCTATGAATTCCAGCAGTGCTGCATTGAATTCATCCGTATGGGTAGCATTGATGGCATGTGGGCCACCGTCCACGACATGCAGCACGCAATGCGCAATCGCTTTGTGCGTGCGTGCGCCTGAACCTGCGAATGGCACGATACCATCCGCATCCCCGTGAATGACAAGTGTGGGAACGGTCACTTTTTTCAGGTCCTCACGGAAATCTGCTAAGGCAAAGGCTTGCATTGCCTCAAGCGCCGCGAGCTTACTCGCCTGTTTGCAAAGCGTCAGCGCTTCCTGCCGTTGCGCCTCGCTGACGAGTATGTTGCCGTTCGCATTGGGTGAAAAGAACTGCTTCATGAATTCGTCATAGAATGCGTCCGAATCCTTGGTTAGATCGAGCGTCATCTTCGCTGCTTTTGCCTTTTCAAGTGGCCCATCCGGATTGTTTGGCAACTTCATCATCATCGGTGTGATCGCGGATGCAAAGACGACGCTGTGCAGGCGACTCTCGCCGAAGCTGGCGATATACTGCGCGACTTCACCGCCGCCCATCGAGAAACCGACCAGCGTCACATCACGCAAGTTGAGTGCTTCAATGATGCCGGAGAGATCTTCGGCGAGTGTTTCGTAGCCATAGCCGGTTACCGGTTTATCGCTTCGGCCGAAACCGCGGCGATCATAGGTGATGACCCGGTATCCTGCATCGCGTAATGCGGCGATCTGGGGTTTCCACGCCTCGCCGGAAAGCGGCCAGCCATGGATGAGGATGATCGGCCTGCCGGTACCGCCGCTATCTTCAACGTGCAACTTCACATCTTTCAGGCCGAGCAACTGGGTATTCACTTTGATCTCAGACATACATATCTCCTAGTTATTAGTAGCCGCATGATGCCGTTGATTGGAGAAAGGTGTCGATGGTGCAAGGATGGCGATATTATAAAGACATTATATGGCGCAAATAAAAAGGCCACCCGCAAGGATGGCCTTTCAATGCAAATTCGATTGCCTCGTTACGCTGCTTTCGGCAGCACCATGACGAGACGGTTGCGCGCTTCGACCAGTTCACTACGCAACGCGTTGAGTTCTTCATGGCGCGAAACATGGTTGGCCGCGACCACTTCTGCGACCACTTCCGCTGGGGCTTCCTTCAGCGCCTGCGCGAGTTCGGCCAGCATGTCTGGCACATCTTCCATCGTCGGCATTTCAGTAATGAAATTATCGTTCACGCTCGCCGCTGGAACCTGGGCGATCCACGCGTTGCTCGTGACACCCTTGTCGCCACGCGCATGGATGAACTCATCCACCGCTTTTTTTGCGCCCTTGATCGTGTAGCCCTGACTGTAAAGCAGATGCTTGATCTGCTGCAGCACATCGAGATCCTGCGGGCGGTAAAAACGGCGGCCGCCATTGCGTTTCAGCGGCTTGATCTGGTTGAATTTCGTCTCCCAGAAACGCAACACATGCTGCGGTACATCGAGCAGGTCGGCTGCTTCGCTGATGGTGCGCAGTGCGTTCGGCGACTTCTCTTTTTTGGAATCGGATTCGTCATACGACGCGAAGAGCGTCATGTCGATGCTTGCCATGTTCGATACCCCGTTTTGGTGGTGATGTTTTTTATAACGTCACCACATTTACGAGAGCGCAAAAAAAAACGCGACTAAAAAATCGCGTTTCTTTTTTTACTCTGTGAGCAGATTGACGCGAGCGAAGTCAGCCCTTGTTCACCGCTTGTTTTAAAATGTTCGAAGCGTTGAACGACAGCACCGTGCGCGGCGTGATCGGCACTTCGACACCTGTCTTCGGGTTGCGGCCGATCCGCTCCTTTTTGCGGCGCAATTTGAACGTGCCGAACGAGGAAAGTTTCACTGCATGGCCTTCGGTGAGTGCGGCGGACACTTCTTCGAGCACCGCATCGACCAGCTGGGTGGATTCCGAAAGTGACAGGCCGATCTCGCGGTAAACCGCATTGCTCAGATCCGCGCGCGTGAGTGTCTTCTGGGTCATGGAACCATCCTCTTACAAAGGGTTAGCTACCAGGAGACTAGCGCACAACCCCAGGTGAGTCCAGCGCCAAGTGCAGGCATGGCGATAATTTGCTCATTTTTCAGTCGCCCGTCGCGGTTCGCCACGTCGAGTGCGAGGGGGATGGAGGCCGCCGATGTGTTAGCATGCAGGGGTACCGTCACCACACATCTACCCTCAGGAACCCTCAATGTGCGGGCGATCATGCGGATCATACGGGCGTTCGCCTGATGCGGCACCAACCAGTCGACGTCGGCGATGACAAGGTTGGCTTTTTCCAGCGTGGATAAAGTAATGGAGGACATCTTTTCCACTCCGTGGCGGAACACTTCCTGCCCTTCCATGTGTAGATGGCCTGCCGTCTGCGTGCTCGAAATGCCGCCATCCGTCTGCAGCAGCGGGCCAAATTCGCCTTGTGCTTCAAGCGAGATCGCTTTCACCCCGCGCATTGTTTTTTCCATGGCTTCGACAATGACTGCGCCCGCACCATCACCGAAGAGAATGCAGGTCGAGCGATCCGTCCAGTCGACGATGCGCGACATGCTCTCGGCGCCAATCACGAGGATCTTCGTTGCCAACCCCGTTTGGATCCAGCCATGTGCGACACTCATCGCGTAGACGAAGCCCGTGCATGCTGCCGCGACATCCAGCGCCGGGCCTTTGGTGATGCCGAGTGCCTGCTGCACTTTCGCCGCGGTCGAGGGCATCGTGCTATCGGGCGTTGAGGTCGCAACGACGATGCCGTCGATTTTGCCTGCGTGGTAATTGATGGATTCGAGCGCGCGCTGCGCTGCCTTCACCGCCATGTGCGAGGTCAATTCGCCTGCCACCACGATATGCCGTTGGGTAATGCCGGTGCGCTCGCGGATCCACGCGTCGTTGGTCTCGACGAGTTTGCCCACATCATCATTGGTCATGATGCGTTCGGGCAAGTAGCTGCCAGTGGCGGTGATTACGGATTGGGTCATCTAGGTCTCAGCAGTGATGGGAACGACAGTTGCCCCCTTCTCTGCCTTTACCCGGGCCAGTTCGGCAAGGATTTTCTCGTTCACGTTATTCTCGGACATCGAAATCGCGACCTTGATCGCATTGGCGAAACTTTTGCCATCCGCGCCGCCGTGGGATTTTACGACGATGCCGTTGATGCCAAGCATGATGGCGCCGTTCAGCTTGCGCGGGTCGAAACGTTTCATGGCAAGGCGAAGCGCCGGTCGCGCGAACAGATAGCCGATCTTCGCCATGGTGGATTTCTCGAAGGCACTTTTCATCGTGGTATAGATCAGGCGACTCGCGCCCTCCGCCGTCTTCAGTGCGATATTGCCCGTGAAACCATCCGTTACCACCACATTGGTCGTGCCTTCAAGAATATCATTACCTTCGACGAAACCGTGATACTCCAGCGGATAATTGCCGGAACGCAGCATAGCATGCGCCTCCTTCACTTCCTCGTGGCCTTTCATATCTTCCGAACCCACATTCAGCAGGCCGATGCGCGGCGCGGCATGCCCCATCACCGCCCGCGCGTAGGCATCGCCCATCATCGCGAACTGCACAAGGTATTCTGCCGTGCATTCGAGGTTCGCGCCCATGTCGAGCAGCACCACTGGGTCATGAAACGACGGCACCGTTGCGGTAATCGCAGGGCGGTAAATGCCGGGTAAGGTCTTGAGTACGATCTTTGCCGTCGCCATCAGCGCGCCGGTGTTGCCGGCCGAGACCATCGCGCAGGCTTTACCTTGTTTCACCGCGTCGATGGCGGCGCGCATACTGGAATCCTTACCCTGACGCAAGGCCACGGATGGCTTTTCATCCATCGCAATCACTGTCGCCGCATGCACCACTTCCGAGGCGCGGGCGAGCTGCCGGTGCCGCGCGATCAGCGGCGCGATGACAGGTGAGCGCCCAAAGAAAATGAACCGGACATTGGGGAATTCTTTCAGCACGCGGCGCGCGCCCTGGATCACCGCCTCAGGTGCTTTGTCGCCACCCATGGCATCGATCGCGATCGGAAGGGAAAGGGGCATAAGCGGTGCCTAGTTGTTAGTGCCTAGTAAGACTAGTTAGCCCTACTAAGCACTGAGCACAAGGCACTCGTTACAAAACTAGCGCTTGACCTTGGCAGTCGTCACCTTGCGGCCCTTGTACATGCCATCCGCCGAGACGTGGTGCGAGCGTTTCAGCTCACCGGTCGTCGAATCTTCAGCGATCGCCTTGTTGGTTTCGAGCGCGAGGTGCGACTGACGCATGCCACGGCGCGATGGGGAAGTTTTGCGTTTTGGAACAGCCATGACATATATCCTTAGTTCGGTAAATTGCACTGCAGGCGCATCGCAGCGCCGTTAGCTTCGGGGCCGCACTATAGCGATGGTTTTGCCAAGGTAAAGCGTAAAATGCGGCCTTATTTGGCGATTTCGCCGCCGGAAAGCCGCCCGTGCTCAACCTTTTTTGCCAAGGATTCTTTCGGGTTAGCGAAAGCGGGCCCGAAATCACGGCGTGCATGGATTAATGGCTCGGAAAGCTCTTTCAACTGCGTTTCGCTCAACCGCCCATTGTTCGGAGGCATGATGCGGACTACCGTGTCATCGCCGAGCTGCATATTTTTCAGCAAGCGGCCGAGCCCGGCAGGGTCAGGCAGTTTTACCGTATGCGTGGCATCGTTATTGTCCTGCATATTGGCGCGTTCGGTCTGCAGCGCATGGTCATCGAACGGCATGACGGTCACCTCCGCGATGCCTTTCTGATTATAAGCATTCGACAGCGCTGTCGGCAGTTCCGGCGGTTTGCTCGGTAGCCATAATTTGCCATTCACCAGTACGGAAGGGTAGTATTCGCCCGCGTCGGTCTTTACTATCACCGCGATGATCTCGAGGTTACGTACTGGCGCTTTGTCGGCGTGGTGCTCATACGCATCCTTTACGTAACTGAGCAGGGCACGATTGATATTCTCGAGCGTGCCGGTTTTGCCGTTCAAACCACGGATGGCCATACTGGGTTTTTCCAGTGTGCCGCGCAGCAGGCGGTATTGCTCCGGCGTTAACGCGCTCGGGTCATCCGGCAAACCAAGCGCGAGCGGAATTGTCGCGGCATCGGGGTTGGTGATGTAGGCATAACCTTCCATCACCATTTTCGCTTTGCCGTTCGACAATTCGCGTGTTTCGGCCAGCGGATAAAGCGTCTGGGGCGCGATCTCCCACGCGTGGCCAGGCGCAAGCTGGCTGAACTCCGTCGTGTCATTCAGCTTCAATGGTAGGGTCCCGTCATTGCTCGGCACCATGACGAAGCGCGCCTGCTGCGTATGACTGCGCAGGTTCTGCCGGCATTCGCCGCAGAGGCAGCTCACATGGCCGGGCTTCTTGTCGATCAGCTTGCCGTTCGTCGCGCGAGCCGCCATGCCCGACATCAAGTATACCGAAGCGAGTTCCACCTCCGGCTTGCCCAGCGCCTCCTGGCATTTACGCAGCATGGTGGTCTCGGCACACCCGCGCCCGGCAAACGCATGCTTGATGACGATCTCGTTATTCACGGCGATGAACAATTTGCCATTCTCCGTCACGCCGGCCGAGGCAGCATAATATTTATTCTCGTCAGGCATGGCATGCGGGCGGTAATGTGCGAGCAATGGATTAACGATCGCGAGTTCGACGTCCTCACGGGTCGGTGGTCGGCCCTGTAGCAGAATTTCCGCGGGCTGCGTGGTGAGGTATTTGGTCAGCGTCGACAGCTTGCTGTAGGCCGCTTTGTCGTCCTCGCCCGGAATCTTGAACACGATCTCTCCACCGGCAATCTCTTTCCAGAGGATCTTGAGGTCGCCGTATTTCAGATCACCGTTGTGGCGGAATTTTTTGCTGGTCTTGTCACTATGCATGCTAACAGCTTAGCACGCGCTTCCTTAAGAACTAGTGTGTGTCAGCGAATTTCACGCAATTGTCACCGCTGATCACTGAGTCGCGTGAACTTTCAATTCTGCCAGCAAATTCAGCGCTTCGCGCGGCGTTAAACCATCCACATCGATGCTTGCTATACGTTCAGCTAATTGATTATTGGACCTTGAGATGGGCACATTTTCTTCAAGTTTCACTGTGGCAAATAACGGCAGGTCTGAGTCTGCATGATGTTCCGTGAGGCTATGGCCGGATTCTAGGGTCGAGAGTAACTCCTTCGCCCGTGCCAGCACTGGTTTGGGCATACCCGCCAGCGCTGCAACATGAATGCCGTAGGATTTATCGGCAAAGCCCTCACGGATGGTATGCAGGAAAATGAGCCGCCCCTGATATTCCTTGGCTGTCGCATGGAAATTCTTCAGGCGTGGTAAAGTCGCTGCGAGCGCCGTCAGTTCATGGTAATGCGTCGCGAACAAAGCGCGGCATTTGGTGATATTATGCAAATGTTCGCCTACCGCCCACGCGATGGAAACGCCATCATACGTTGCCGTACCGCGGCCGATCTCATCGAGCACGACGAACGATTGTGCGGTTGCCTGATGCAGAATGCTGGCGGTCTCCACCATCTCCACCATGAAGGTCGATTGCCCGCGTGCCAGGTCATCTGCCGCGCCGACGCGGCAGAACAGCTTATCGACGATACCGATGGTCGCCGCTTCCGCCGGCACGAAACTGCCCATCTGCGCCAATATCGTCAGGATCGCCTGCTGGCGCAGGAAGGTCGATTTACCGCCCATGTTCGGCCCGGTAATGAGGTGCAGCATGCCGTCGGTGTCCTTTTCACCCATCACGCAATCGTTGGGGATGAACTCCTCATGCGCCCGCCGCAATGCTTCGACGACCACCGGATGCCGCCCTGCCGTGATGCGGAATTCGCGCGCCTCACTTAGTAATGGTCGCGACCATTTACCATTGGTCGCCAACTCCGCCAGTGCCAGAATACAATCGATCACCGCCAGTGCGCGGGCCGCCGCGACGATTTCCATTCCCCGCGCCAGCACCCTAGTGCGCAATTCGTCGAACATCAGCAATTCCAGCCTCAGCGCCTTGTCCGCCGCCTGCTCGATGCGCAGCGCGATGTCCGCCAGTTCCGGGGTACTGTAGCGTAATGCTCCTGCCAGTCCCTGCCGATGAATGAATTCGATCGGCACTTTCTTTTCATGGATTGGCGTGATTTCGATGAAGTAGCCCAGCACGTTGTTATGCTTGATCTTGAGTGACGGAATGGCAGTCGATTCTTTTAGTTTTCCTTCCATCGCTGCGATCACGCGCTTGCTATCATCCCGTAACCGCCGGTGCGCATCGAGGTCGGCGCGGAAGCCGTCGGCGATGAAATTACCGTCCCGCGCGAACATGCCAACTTCGCTTTTTAACGCGTCGCAGAGATGTTCGGCCAAGGTATGGTGGCCTTCCAGCGCGTCACGCTGTTGGCGGAGCAAGAAAGGCAGTTCCAGTGTGCGTAATCGCTCCTGCAGCAGGTTCGCCTGCGTCAGGCTTGCGCCAAGCAGTAATAAATCACGCGGTCCGCCGCGACCCAATGATAGGCGACCGATGGCGCGCTCCATATCCGCAATGGCTTTCAGGTTCGCGCGCAGATCGTCGCGCAATGTCGTTGCCAGCGCCCACGCCACGGCATCATGCCGCTGTTCGATTACGGTGCGATTGCGCGAGGGTGCCGACAGCCACTGCGCCAAAGCGCGCCCACCCGCCGCGGTTACCGTATGGTCGATGCAATGGAGCAGGCTCCCGCGCCGCGCGCCATTCAGGGTATGGGTCAGCTCAAGGTTCCGCCGGGTCGCACCGTCCATCTGCAGGTGATCGCCCGCCTGCTCGCGCATGGGTGCATCGAGGCGGGCCGCCGCGTCCAGTTGCGTGAGTTGCACATAATCGACCAGCGCCCCGCAGGCACCGAATTCCGCGGGTGACAGCTCACCGAACCCGGCGCTGCTACCAAGTTTGAAATACGTCACGAGGCGGCGCTCGCCGGCGCTTGGCGTAAACTGTACGTCGGGCCGGATAGTCGTGGCATCTTTCCACTCGTTGAACCATGGTTGCTGAGTGAGCTGCTCACACAGCGCCTGCGTCAGCAACAGCTCTTTGGGTTGCACCCTCGCCAGCAAGGCGGGCAATTGCACCACTGACGAGCTGGTCGTCATGAATTCACCTGTCGTCAGGTCGAGCCATGCCAGTGCTGCATTCGTCCCATCCGATGCCAACGCCGCCAGATACTGCGTCTGACCGGGCGCGAGAAGTGATTCTTCCGTTACCGTGCCGGGAGTAACAATGCGCACCACATCTCGCCGCACTACCTCTTTGTAGCCACGTTTCTTGGCTTCCTCTGGCGTTTCCAGCTGCTCGCAGATGGCGATCTTATGGCCGCTGGCGATGAGTTTTGGCAGATACATCTCTGCCGCATGCACCGGGACGCCGCACATGGGGATGTCTTCGCCGGCGTTTTTGCCGCGTTTCGTCAGGGCGATGTCGAGGATGGCGCTCGCCGTCACCGCGTCATCGAAGAACAGCTCGTAAAAATCGCCCATGCGATAGAACAGGATGCAGTCCGGGTGGCGCGACTTGACCTCAAAGAACTGGCGCATGCTGGGTGTAAGCTGGTTATGAGGACTCGAGCGAAGCGCATGAGGTGATCCCGAAGATGATTCTGCGCCAATTGACGCAGTGCACACATCGTTCGTGCTTGCCTGTTCGGAATCCCTCACTATGCTAGCGGCCTCTGGGGCGGACGACATGCCGATTTCCTCGAATTTTGAACCGTTAGAATTAGTGCAAGGACGACCCGATGGCCAGTGAAAACATGAAGATTACCGACGAAGAAGCCCTCCTTTACCACTCGCAGGGCCAGCCGGGGAAGATCTCCATCACGCCCACCAAACCGCTCATCACGCAGCGCGATCTCGCGCTCGGCTATTCGCCCGGCGTCGCTGTTCCCTGCATCAAGATCCATGAGAACAAGGATACCGCCTACGATTATACCAGCAAGGGCAACCTCGTCGCGGTCGTCAGCAACGGCACTGCGGTGCTCGGCCTGGGCAATCTCGGGGCGCTGGCGTCGAAACCGGTGATGGAGGGCAAGTCGATCCTCTTCAAGCGTTTTGCGGATATCGACTCGATCGACATCGAGGTCGATTCGACCGATGTCGACAAGATCGTCGAGACCGTGCGGGCAATATCTGTCAGCTTCGGCGGCATCAACCTTGAGGATATCGGTGCGCCGGATTGCTTCATCATCGAGGAGCGCCTGAAGGAACTCTGCGACATTCCCGTCTTCCATGACGACCAGCACGGCACTGCCATCGTCACTGCCGCCGGCATCATCAACGCTGCACATATCACCGGCCGCCAGATGAGTGAACTGAAGATCGTCGCCAATGGTGCGGGTTCCGCCGGTATCGCTTGCATCGAATTGCTTAAGCACATGGGCGTAAGACATGAGAACGTGCTGCTGTGCGACCGTTCGGGCGTCATCTATGAAGGCCGCAACGATAGTTCGATGAACCAGTGGAAAAGCGCCCATGCCGTGCCGACGAAGCGCCGTACGCTGGTCGAAGCTATGGAAGGTGCCGACGTCTTCCTCGGCCTTTCCTCCGCCGGTGCCGTCACCAAGGAAATGGTGAAAAGCATGGCGAAAAAACCGATCATCTTCGCGATGGCGAATCCGGTGCCCGAGATCATGCCCGAAGAAGTGCTCGAAGTGCGATCGGATGCCATCATTGCGACCGGCCGTTCGGATTACGAGAACCAGGTCAACAACGTCATGGGCTTCCCCTATATCTTCCGTGGCGCACTCGATGTTCGCGCGCGCGAGATCAACGTCGAGATGAAAGTCGCCTGCGCCGAAGCGCTCGCCGCACTCGCCCGCGAAGATGTGCCGGACGAAGTGCTCGCCGCCTACGGTAACGAACTGAAATACGGCCCCGGCTACATCATCCCGACGCCGTTCGACCCACGCCTCATCACCACCATCCCGATCGCCGTTGCCCGCGCCGCGATGGATTCCGGCGTCGCCCGCAAACCCATCACCGATTTCGTCGCTTACAAACGCGCGCTTTCCGCCCGCCTCGATCCGGCGGCGAACAGCATGGCTAATATCTTCGATGCCGTGCGGCAGAATCCGCAGCGCGTCATCTTCGCCGAGGGTGAGGAAGAGAAAGTTATTCGCGCCGCCATCCACTGGCGCGATAACGGCTATGGCCACCCGATCCTCGTCGGCCGTGCGGAGCGAATCCGCCAGACCATCTCTCGCCTTGGTATCAAATCGGCGGATGACCTCGAGGTCGTCAACGCCGCGGTCACCAGCCATTTGCCGGAATATATCAATTATCTCTACGGCAAATTGCAACGCAAAGGCTTCCTGCCGCGCGATGTCGAACGCATGGTGAAGAACGACCGTAATATCTTCGCCTCCTGCATGCTTGCCTGCGGCCATGGCGATGTCGTCATCACCGGCCTTACCCGCAATTACTACCGTGCTCTTGAAAATATCTGCCGCGCCATCGATACCAAGAAGGATCAATTCCTGTTCGCGACCTCGATGCTAGTCAGCAAGAACCGCACGGTATTCATCTCCGATACCGCCGTACAGGAACTGCCGAGCGAGTCGGAACTCGCCGATATCGCCGTGCGCACCGCCCGCCTCGTCCAGCATATCGGCTACGAGCCGCGGGTCGCCCTGCTTTCCTACTCCAACTTCGGCAACCCGATGAAGGAAAAATCGAAACGCATCCGCGATGCGGTGAAGCTGCTCGATGAACGTACCGATATTGACTTCGAGTATGACGGCGAGATGTCCGCCGATGTCGCGCTCAATCCGGAGCTGATGGCGCTCTATCCGTTCTGCAAGCTCTCGGGCCCTGCCAACGTCCTTATCATGCCGGCACTCCATTCGGCGCACATCTCGGCGAACATGCTGGAGGAACTCGGCGTCGGTACGGTCGTCGGCCCGATCCTCGTCGGTCTCGAAAAGCCGGTGCAGATCGTCAGCATGAATTCGAACGTATCGGATATCATCAACCTTTCTGCTATCGGCTGTATCGATGCCATCGCCCAGAAAGCGCGTGACGAAGCCCCGGTTGCGACTCCCGCGACCAAGGCCAAAACGGTGAAGTCCACTAAACGCGCCGCTGCCAGTAGCAATGTTGTGAAGGTCATGAAGGTGAAATAGCGGCGTTTCTTCACGAAACCGTCATAAACACTGTGCTTTTCTGTGCTACAATGCCGGTAAATTGCAGGGGTAAGGATGGCTAATCAGCAACATGAAACGAGCCGGCCGGAACGTGAAGAGCGTCTGCAGGCCTTGGAGACTGCGAAACAATGTTATGCCATGAGCCTGGCAGGAGCGTGGTGGGAAGATGTCCTTTTCCATAACGGCGACTATCGCACCCCGCAGGGGCGGCTGGAAATCATGGATGCCTGCTTCGACAATCTCACCAAACATGCTGGTTTGCCGAAACAGCAGGTTGAAACGGCACGTAATCAGGCACGTCGATCCGTTGGCGTCAAATAACGTGCATCATCCCTTGAGAATTAACCGAATGCTAACATTTTCCCTATAGAGTGGGATCATTAACAGGAGATAATATGGCGGCCGACCCCAAATGGAACAACAGCGATCCGAACGCGCACAGTAACGACTCCTACCGCGCGACCGCGGACAGGCTGGTGAAGGAAAGTACCGTCAATGGCACGCTCGATTTTGATCGCCTGCGTGCCGCGACGCTCCGTGAAGCACGCAAGGAAGTGTTCGATTCTCATGGTATTGACGCAGCAAAAGGCAATGTGAAGCCGCTGGTTGACGAACAGATCTCAAACCTGACCCTCGCCACCCGCGAAGTTCTGGGCATCGTGCCGCAAAACAAATGGAGACATGATGCACGCGATACGGCGAGCAATGCAGTCGAAAGCGCCTTGCATGTCGGTGGCGAAACCCAGCCGACGCATGGCCTCGCCTGCACGCAGGCCGGGCATGAGATCGGTGCCGTCAGCCCCAATCTACCGTTGGCCAAGCAAAACGTCGTCTGCAAGCGGCGCTAGTTCAGCTTTTCCTCATACCACGTCTCGCCGATAGCAATTTTCTCGCGGCCGTTCTTCTCACGCCATTCGTTGCTATCGCGTAAGGAATAGATGCAGCCGCAATATTGCTGGGCGTAGAATTCCTCGCGCTTGGCGATGTCGTACATGCGTGCGCCGCCACCTTCCTTGCGCCAGTTATATTCCCAATAGGTGATGTCATCATACGGCGCGGCCATGCGTACGCCGCAATCGTTGATCTGGTCGAGGTTCTTCCAGCGGCTGATGCCGAGCGAACTGGTGATGACCGGGAAACCATGCTCATGCGCATACAGCGCCGTGCGGGCGAAGCGCATGTCGAAGCACATCGTGCAGCGCACGCCGCGTTCCGGCTCGCGTTCCATGCCCTTGGCGCGGGCGAACCAGTCCTGCACGTCGTAATCCGCATCGATGAACGGGATGTTCATTTTTTCAGCAAAACGGATGTTCTCGTTTTTGCGGATGTCGTACTCGCGCAATGGGTGGATGTTCGGATTGTAGAAAAAGATCGTGAGGTCGATGCCGTTCACCACCATCTGTTCCATCAGTTCACCCGCACATGGCGCGCAGCAACTGTGCAGCAGCACTTTGTTCTCGCCGTTCGGCACGGTGAGGTCGACCTGCTTGATGATTTCGGATGCGTGTTCAGCTTGGTTCATGGTCGCGAAATAGCACAGGGGCCACGAAAAGAAAAGCACTAGCCGATAGCGTTGGCGGGTTTGCCCTGAGCAACTTTTACGTTCGGTACATTTTGCGCGTCGGGTTGCGGCGGCGCATTGCTGTCGTTACTGGCGGTTTTCACATCGGCGCCGTGCAATGCTTTTTGGATAGCGATCAGGTCCTTCGAGGCATCGCCCGTCAACTTGAGATGCTGCTTGCCGTCGGCGCTGATAAATTCATGCGTTTTCGGATCAATATGGCCTTCGACGTTGTTACCCTTCAGCGTGCTGCTCAGTTCGCCCTCTTCCTTAGCGACTTTTGCGTTGGCTTCCGTTGCCGTCTTGGCGGCTTGGCTGAGCCAACCCATCGCGGAGCTAGCAGCATTGCGCGCCGCATCGACGGCCGTGGTGGTAGCCGATGGGGCGGTGGCGTTTGGCGTCGCCTCTGGTAACGGTGCGGTAGCCGTTGCTGGCGCCGCCGTTGACGGTGCTGCCGTTGACGGTGCTGCCTCCGCGACTTTGGTCGGTTGGGCCGTTCCTGTCGGCACCGCTGCAGTGTCCACTTTTCCGGTTTCGGCCGCTGGCTCGACCTTGGCAGGATCAGTCGCAGCAGTCGTGGTTGCCGCCGGCTCGACCTTCGTTGGTTGATCCGTTGCGGGTGTCGTTTTCCCGTCCGCAGGTGCTGCGTCAGCGAGTAAACTGCCCGCTTCGATCGGCTTGTCACCTGCGGCAGCCTGCATCTCCCGCCCGTGTTGCATCATCCCGGCAAGCATGTGACCGGCACCTTGAGCAAAACTCTCTGCGGCCGCGCCAGCTTGCTGCGACGTCTCGGGGCCCACCACGCTGGATGTGCTACCGGCGACTAGTGTGCCGACATCATGACCTGCACGGTCGATTCCTGCAGCATCACCCGCCGCGATACTCTCGAACCCGGTCGAGATAGTCTTGCCGTAGGTCTTCATGTTTTCGGTCGTATCGTATTTAACAATTTGATCGCGTATCTCGTCCTGAGTTGATTGCGCGACTTTCAGGTGATCCAATAACTTATCTGTATTAGTCCAAACATTAACGCTAACTTGGTGCGCGTCGGCGAGCCCACCGGCCGCTGCACGCTCGGTGGCCATCTGGGCCATAACGGGCTTCGTCAATGCTTCGCGCACAGCTTTCGCGTCAAGCGCATCATGATCGTCGACATATTTGGTTGCTGCAGCGGTCAACGCTGCGGTATTGATCGTCTCGCCCTTATGCACCGCCGTGTACGAATCGACATAGGCTTTCACACGCGATGCATCATCACCCGTATTAAGCTCGTGCCATGTCGTGTAGTTGTTCTCTAATGCCGCATAGCCGTTTTGTTTCGTGATGTTTTGGGAGATGCCTTTTTTGAAATGATTGTTCAGGCCTTCAAGGTCGAATGAGCTATCACCCGCCGCATTGACTTCAGCATCAGTCGCACCGGGGGCGCGATTTGCCCGGGCCGATTGCCGATGATGCTCGCGACGTGCATCTAACGCAGCTACGCCATCACGCAGCGCAGCTTCGTCGTGGTTCTGGCGGTAATTACGCAGTAGTTGTACGGCTTCGTCACGGCCCGCATAATGGGAATCCGAGCTTAACCGCTGGACGTTACGGCGCGCTTCCTCGCCGAGATCGGTATTCTGTAATAATGCTCCCGCTTCCTGCCCGACCTGATTGACGTTCTGTGCCCGATTATCTTCGGCGGCACGGCGTTGCTCAGGTGTCCGGCTATTCCATTCGTTTGCCATCGCTCGCGTTTCAGGGTCGCGTTCGACCATGTTGCTTAAGGTCGCCACTTCACCACGCGTAGCTCCTGGCCCGGCGAGTCCGCGCGCGAAGTTCTCCCGACCCCTGCTGCTGCCGAGGTCATAATTTTCGGTCATGAACTCGCGCGACACTTCCATGTTGCCGATCATTTCGTAGGTCTGGGTCGCTTCAGCATAGTCGGCTGACGCGCCAGCCTTATCCACGCTCGCCATTATTTTGGAAGCGTCGCCCGAGGCCATTGCACCTTCCAGCTCGTCGAGGATTGTTCGCTTCTCTTCGGGAGGGATCGATGGGTTATTGCGAATTTGTGCGATGGCGGTTTGCGCCAGGTCTCGCGCGTGCTTGATGCGGGCGGATTCATCGCGCTGCGCTGTTGACCCTCCGGTCGCTAACGCCACCGTGTCGTTGAGTACGGAACTTTCTACGCCTTCAACCATGCATCCGGCCTTTTGTTCGCGGTTCCATTCTAGCAGGCTTTTGCGCCTTTTTCTTGATTTTGTCGGCGGTCGTTACGGCTATTACTTCAACTTTTATCTAATATACTCAGAAAATAGTTAATATTTCGTTAATTCATCAGCAGTGGTGCGTTGGCTAGCCGTTGATTCATCGCAGCGGATAGCGTCATGAAATCAGGTAATTCCGGCAGCGAAATCTGCGGCAGGGAATGTTTCATCACCGCCTTCGCCTGTTCGATTGCTTTATCCATGGCGCTTTGCTGGACAATGATCGGGCGGTGATCGGCTGTTTCAGCCACGGGTGAGGTCTTTTGAGCCCATGGATTGATCGCCGTGAATGCATCGGCTATCATCGCCGTGCCCTGATGCCATCGGGTACTCACGGCTGCCATCGCGTTGGTGGCGCGTACTTTCACGGCCCCTACGGTCTGCGAAACCCCCGTCCGCACAAACGCCATGGTACTCGACGCCTGCTCTTGCACCATGGTCATGGCGTTAGACGCCTGCTCCCGCACTGTCGCCGCTGTATTTGCCACCTGCTCCTGCACGGTCTCCATCGCACTTGACGCCTGCCCGACAAGGCTATGCGTTACGGATTGGACTACGTGGGCCGCTTGCTGCAGCGCATTACCCGCCACCTGCTGGAGATGCTCGACCGGATTGGTGCCGATGATATGCGTCACGGCGTTCGTCGCTGAAGTGCTGACGCTCATCCAGCTGATGGTAACCTGTTGCGTGATGCGCTGGCTGATATCACCCATCCGCGCCACCCCATTGCTCACCCAGTGCGGGTGCTCGACCAGTGCTGGCGTCGTAACAGCGCAGACCGTACCCGTCGTGCAGGCGGCAGCAGCAACGACTCTTGGCGCCGCAGGCGTTTTCTGCGCGGCGCGTTCTTTCGCTTTTTCGGCGGTCGCCAGTTCATGCTTACGCGTTTCAGCCGTCGCCGTCTCGATCTTGGTGCCTTCGCTTTCGCCGCCGGTGATAATAGTGTGCATGCTGTTTGCCAGTGTCGTCACGCTTTTGGCAGAGATGAGCTTGCGTCCCGTTTTCGGATCCGTCGCCGCGTTACTGAGCACTGCTTTCGCCGCGTCGGCGGTACTGTGCATGTCGTGTGCGGCCTGCAAGGCGTGCGCATATTCCGGCGTGTTCGCAGCCAGCCCATTCGTTTCCGCCAGCATCTTGGCGATTTCGGCTTCGATCCGCTGGGCCGCGGCATTCATGCTGTCGATGTTCGCCTGCAATTGCTGAACATCCGTGTCGCTAGCGAATTCCGCGGTAGTAGCATCGTCCGCATCCCGACGCGTGAGCGCGCGCTCGGCGCCGTGCTCCAGCTCATTGCGGATGGTTGCTTTCATTGCGGTATGCACCTCATAAGGGCCTAGTTCTATAACCCTCAATCTAGCAGCAAAATATGACAGTTTGATGACGAAGGCGGCGAAAACCCAAGCGCTACAGACCTAATGCGTACTCGATCTGGCGGACCAGTTTGCGGCGCGCCGGCGAGGTCAGTGCCGAATACCAGCCGATGAATTCGCCGTTACGGCCGATGAGGTATTTGTGGAAATTGTACTTCGGACGGCCGAAATAGCCGCTCTTGCCATGCGCCCAGCGATAGAATGCGTGCGCGTCCTTGCCTTTTACCCGCGTGCGTGCTGTGACCGGAAAATTGGTAAGGAATTTTACCTGGCAATGGCTGGCGAGTTCATCCCCCGTGAGCGGCTCCTGATTGAAATCGTTCGAGGGAACACCGATCACCTGCAAACCCTTCGGCCCGTATTTCTGTTGCAGCTCGCGCAAGGGGCCATACTGCATGGAAAAACCGCATTTCGTTGCCGTATTCACTACCAGCAGCACCTTGCCGCGATAGGCCGAAAGGGGCATTGGCGCGCCCCTGGTATCCTCGAAACTGAAATCGTAAGCGGTAGTGTCCATTCACAAGACCTAGGCGCAAAGGGCAATGCTGCGCAACAAAAAAGCCCCGGATCGCTCCGAGGCTTTTTCGCGTTGTTAACTCCCGCATTGTGACGACCATCGGGCGTAGGAATCGGGATTTGATTGTTAGCCCGTCAATCAACTAGGTGCAAGTAAAATCAGCGGCAAGCCATTGCCACTAAACAGCTACACGTCAGCAACGCAGTAAACTCCTACGATTAGTCGACGGATTAAACAGGATACTACAGTAACTAACTGCTTCTTTACACCATATGCAGTTACATAACTCACGACGACCACATTCTCTAGTCGAGGAGTATTTATGAGTGACCATAAACTCTATATCGAGCGTCGACCGGAAAACAACGATTATGCTGTTCGCCGCGCCAACTCAGATCGGGCCAGTGCGATTGCGCCAACGCAGGCGGAAGCGATCTCGCGCGCGAAAGAAATAAATCCCGATGCAGCTATCATGATCGAACGCGTGCGTACGACGAAATCTGGCCATCCCGATCAGTGGCGAACGGAATAGATTAGGTTTCGCTAAGTTTCGCTACTGATTAAGCACCAATGGCGCGTTTTGCCAGTTCAAGTTGGGACAGGGCTTTACCTGAACTGTTCGCCTGATATCGCGTGATAAACTGCGCATGACGTGCGAATCCGGTGTCGAGTTCACCTTTCGCCACGTAATAATGTCCGCGCGGGGACAGATAGCAGATTTCGTCCGAAACATTGTTCTGTGCGCTTTGCAGATGCATCCGGCCCTCATTATTTGCTCTCAAACCAGCATGCTGCAGTGCAGTAAAGGAATGGTTAAGGATCGGTTTAATTGTAGAGACTTTAGTTAGTTGAAAATCGGAAGTCGAAGACTCGGTAATCGTCCTGGCGCGTAGTTTTGCGTGGAACAGTAAAACACTCTTCTCTTGTCTAATCATCCTTAACTGATATCCTATTTTCCATGAAATCGGGTTTTTCTCTCGTAGAGCTTTCGATTGTTCTCGTAATACTCGGTTTGCTGGTGGGCGGAGTTCTCAGCGGAGCAGCCTTGATCCGTGCGAGCGAGTTAAGATCAGTTACCACCCAATACCAGAATTACAAAAGTGCCGTTTTAACATTCCGCGACAAATACATCGCCAACCCTGGGGATATGAACAATGCTACGGCGTTCTGGGGTAAGGATAATGCCAATTGCTCAGGGGATACGGGCACAGCCGTAACCAATGGTACCTGCAACGGTAATCAGGATGGCGTCCTTCAAGGTACTGGCACTGCCAATACCACTGCCGAATTGTATCAGGTATGGCGTCAGCTTGCCTTGGCGGGCGTGATCACGGGAATATTTAGCGGTACTGCCGGCCCTGTTGCAGGCGGTGTCGACCATGTACCGGGTGTCAATTCGCCGCAAGGCAAATTCCAGAACAGTGGCTGGGGCGTTGGCAACCTCAACAACTTCGCCGGCGATGCTGCACCTACGCGTACGATTATCAAAGCTTTTTGATTTTTGGCGGTAGATATCCTGGTGCCATGCCACTTTATGCGGCGTTGAAGCCCGAGGAGGCGTGGAACGTCGATACAAAATTAGATGACGGGCTTCCCGCAAGTGGAGCCGTCATTGCCAGAGATTATTACGGCTTTGGGAATCCTGGTGCCTGTACGACATCTACTTCGGCCACGGATAAAACAGGTGTATACGGGCTTTCTAATGCCAATCCGGCCTGCGCGCTTATCTTCTCGAAAGTATTTTAGACATGAATTTGTGGTAGCAGGTTATGTTCCCCCGCCTTGAAACGTTTGAGATGAACTCGCGATTTAATCTATAAATTCACATGACACGTTCGCGTATCGTCACGTCAAGCCGTGCGAAGCTTCATCAGTGATAGCAGTGCATGAAACAAAAAAGGCCCGCTGTTTCCAACGGGCCTTTTTCGGTTGCTAACCATTACGGTTATTCTTTTTGTTTTTTACGTGGTCCGGCCAAAGCTGTGACGGGCACTGTGAGGAGCGTTTAAGCGCAGATGAGTGTAACTGGAATATGTAAGGTATGAGGGTTGGAAATTACCGAGATAATTCTCGATGATTGATCCGACCTGATCCTTAGAAAGGAGGTAATCCAGCCGCACCTTCCGATACGGCTACCTTGTTACGACTTCACCCCAGTCATCATCCCTGCCGTGGGCGGCTGCCAGATTGGCTCACCGACTTAAGGCAGAAACAACTCCCATGGTGTGACGGGCGGTGTGTACAAGACCCGGGAACGTATTCACCGTAGCATGCTGATCTACGATTACTAGCGATTCCAACTTCATGTACTCGAGTTGCAGAGTACAATCCGAACTGAGATAGTTTTTAGAGATTAGCTTACCCTCGCGGGTTAGCAACCCATTGTCACTACCATTGTAGCACGTGTGTAGCCCAGGCCGTAAGGGCCATGATGACTTGACGTCGTCCCCACCTTCCTCCTACTTATCATAGGCAGTTTCCTTAGAGTTCCCAACTTAATGATGGCAACTAAGGACGAGGGTTGCGCTCGTTGCGGGACTTAACCCAACATCTCACGACACGAGCTGACGACAGCCATGCAGCACCTGTGTTCCAGCCACCCGAAGTGAAGAAAACCATCTCTGGTAATCAAACTGGACATGTCAAGGCCTGGTAAGGTTCTTCGCGTTGCCTCGAATTAAACCACATGCTCCACCGCTTGTGCGGGTCCCCGTCAATTTCTTTGAGTTTTAATCTTGCGACCGTACTCCCCAGGCGGGATGCTTAATGCGTTAGCTTCGTCACTGAGAGGGAACCCCCCAACAACTAGCATCCATCGTTTACAGCGTGGACTACCAGGGTATCTAATCCTGTTTGATCCCCACGCTTTCGAGCCTCAGTGTCAATACTCATCCAGGTAGCCGCCTTCGCCACCGGTGTTCCTCCAAATATCTACGGATTTCACCCCTACATTTGGAATTCCGCTACCCCCTCTGAGATTCCAGCTCGACAGTTTCAATGGCAGTTCCAGAGTTGAGCTCTGGGCTTTCACCACTGACTTGTCGAGCAACCTACGCTCGCTTTACGCCCAGTAATTCCGAACAACGCTAGCCCCCTTCGTATTACCGCGGCTGCTGGCACGAAGTTAGCCGGGGCTTCTTCTCCGACTACCGTCATTATCTTCATCGGCGAAAGAACTTTACAACCCTAAGGCCTTCATCATTCACGCGGCATGGCTGGGTCAGAGTTTCCTCCATTGCCCAATATTCCCCACTGCTGCCTCCCGTAGGAGTCTGGACCGTGTCTCAGTTCCAGTGTGGCTGATCATCCTCTCAGACCAGCTAGAGATCGTAGGCTTGGTAGGCCATTACCCCACCAACTACCTAATCTCACGCGGGCTAATCCTATAGCGATAAATCTTTCCCCCGAAGGGCGTATGCGGTATTAGCTCTAGTTTCCCAAAGTTATTCCCCACTATAAGGTATATTCCCACGCGTTACTCACCCGTGCGCCACTATGTATTGCTACATCGTTCGACTTGCATGTGTTAAGCCTGCCGCCAGCGTTCGTTCTGAGCCAGAATCAAACTCTCATGTTTTGATTCATACCATGAACCTTGGGAGATTCATGGTGTTGTCGTGAACTGAAGTTCACGACGAAATTGATAGACTCACACAAACCATACCAATCTAGACTCGCCATATAGGACTTACTGTTTTCGAATTGATACTTATCTTGCGTTCGACGTGACGACGAATCGTCACGTAAAAATTACTTGCATGATACGCAGGTATGGTTTGTGGAAAAATTCCACCACACCCACCTGCGCTTAAACGCTCTTCACAGTGTCATTCAACAGAATCGCTTCGTTCCGCTAGTTGTCCGCGGTGATTGAATTCATCCTTGGTCAGGAACCGATTTTGGTGAGCTCGTCACCGTGTCGGGAGTGGCTATGTAGGCAATAAGCCCTGCCCCGTCAACAACAAAAAAACAAAATTCTTATATTTTTTTTACGAGGGGTAAAAATGCAGCTTCTGCGCCTGCACGCCTGTGCGATAATGGCCGTGCTAGCTAGTTAGTTGCGCCGGGCAATGGAGCGGCGAATGTCGAAAGAAAGATGATCGGGCATGCATTCGTCGTCGCAGTCAGCACGTATTGCGCGGTGCTAGCTACATCCGTCGTGGCGCAATTAGCGCTGCCTGTGTTGTTGATTCCGCGAATCGTGCCGCTACCGGGCAATCCGTCGTCGAGTTTCTTATCAAGTTGCGCCACATCTTGGGCATTTAGAACGCCGACGTTATCATGATAGTAGCCAAAGAAGGCAGGGTCACCCTTTGCATAAAGCGCAAGTGCACCCGAGTATTGGTTATCAAAACCCCAAGCAAAATTTTGCGATCCATCTGACCCAACAATAACGAATACAGAGTTATTGACAGAACCTGACGGCACGTTCACGCTTCCTACGGGAGTATAATAGCAATAATATGGACTATTGGGATCCGTTAGGTAGTTACAGCCGATATTAGCGTTAGGGTTATACTTGCCGGCAATTAATTGGGCGTTAGCTAAATGCTGCCAGAGCAGCGTCATCTCATTCCAGTATGCCGGGCTATCGTAAGCCATAATCTTGCCATCGCCATTGCCATTACAGGTGGCGGTTGTTCCTGAAAAAAATGGGGCACTACAATTGGCTGAAACCGGTGTGCCTCCATCCGCCCTGCCCCATAATGATGTGGCCGTTGGGAAATCACCAGGCAGGTAACCGTATTGCTGTTTGAACTGGCCCATGGCGATGCGGTAGGACGTCGCATCCGCACCGACCTTACGCAGCGTTTGATTGGCGATCATGCTCTTACCGGCAACGATACCGCCGATCAGCAGGCCGATGATGACCATGACGATGGATAGCTCGACCAACGTAAACGCGTTCGTAGTGCGGCGCGACAGCGGCATGTAGGCATCCCTTTCGTCATGGCGAAAACAACGCTGAATTATCGCTTTTTTCCCTGTGGGTAGCAACTAAAACCGCTATTTAAGGCCCAGCATCTCGTACAATTCGTCTTTGGTGTTGACGATGGTGTAGAAACTGCGCGTTTCCGGCCGGGCGAACTTCATGCTGACCATATGCTCCAGCAGCGCCACCAGATGATCCCAATAGCCGTGATAATTGTAGATAACGACGGGCTTTTCGTGGATCTTGATCTGGTGCCAGGTAATGACCTCGAACATCTCATCGAGCGTGCCGCAGCCACCGGGCAGGATGACGAACACATCCGCATGGTCGTACATGATCTGTTTGCGCTCATGCATGCTATCCACCATGTGCATGGTGGTGAGACCCTTGTGCTCTACCTCGATGCGGCCCAGCGAGCGTGGAAATACACCCACCGCCTTGCCGCCGCCGGCCAGCACGCCATTCGCTACCGCGCCCATCAGGCCACAATCGCCACCGCCATAAACGAGTTGTTTGCCAGCAGCCGCCATATCTCGGCCAAGTTCGCTTGCCATCGATTTGAAGTGGTCGGCCACCGCATTCTGCGCTCCGCAGAAGACCGCGATGGATTTCATTTCCTTGATCGTATTCGTCATTTCATTGTTCCGTTTTGTTGTTTTTTTTTCGTGCTAAATCCGTGTTCAACGGGCCGCAACATAGAAGCTTTGCGGCTGATTGCAAGCTGGTCGCTCGGTTGGATCAGGCAGCGAGACTACCGGGAAGCTTAAAGCGCGATGTGACCGCCATTTTCGGGCTTCGCCACAACCGCCTGCACATGGCTGGCGTGGCGTGGTTCGTTCGCAGGCATTGTCCGCGGCTGATGACGGTCCGTGAAGCGCATCTGTTGCTTTAGATGCGCGTTCTCGGCCTGCAGGAATTGATTGCCGGATTCAATACCTCGCAACTCCGTCACGGCTTGCGCTACGTGATCGACTTCCATTTGTTGTTTGGTATTGCCACGCCACAGGCGGAAAGTGCCGTACACCCCGCCCAGGCTTAATCCTGCCATCTCGGCTCGGCGTGGTATATAACCGGCCGCTTTATTCACTTCCTTGAGCGCTTCGGCTTTAGCCTCTTTACTCATCAGGAAACTCAGGGGATTACCCGGCATCTCCAGCATCGGCAGCTTAATCAACTTGCGTAAGCCCAGTCCGGCGCCAAAGCCAATGAACGGCAACAGGGCCCACACCATATGATCCTTGAAATAATTGACGACGCCGAGTTTCGAACTCGGGCGGTCCTCATATTTCTCTGTTTTGAAACTTTCGGACATGGCTAACGGCTAGCCTCGGTCATTGCATGGGCAGGTTCAGCAGCTCGTTCCTGCCAGTTCGCCTGTTTCGTGGCACCTGCCTTTTCAACCATACTCGCCGCATGCTCATGTTTTGATGCATGGTCGCGTTTTTCAGTACCTTCGTGCTTTTCGCCGGGGTGCTCGCGTTTTTGCAACTCGGCCCATAAACGCTGGTTCTCGGCTTTCAATTCCGGATCCGTCGCCTTGAACACTTCGATATCCGAAATATTCTTGGTAATTTCATCAACCTGCATTTGCGCTTGCTTCACCTTCTTCCAATGCCCGTAGCCAAGAACAAGGCCCGAAGCCATGCTACCAATGACCGCACCAATGATGCCTCCGAACTGTAACTGCTTCATGCTGGGCGCGGTTTTCAACCCAGGTAATTTCGAGATGACAGGTAGTTTCGCCCACTCTACGGCGTGCTCGGCGGAAATTACTGCATCTTTCAGCAAGCGTTTTGCGCCAACAACTCCTGCATAGGCACCGCCGATGACACCACCCGTACTGACAATAATCTGATAGGCCTGTTTGACGAGGTAATTGCCGAATCCGGTTTTTTCGTCGATGTTTGTTGTGCTATTATCTGCCGCTTGCATGGCGAATTCTCCCTGATGATGCCATTACTCTAGCCAATCAAACTACTGCCGTGTATGACAGTTGCATGACATTTATCCGTTGCAAGTTGTTGTATGACTGAAGAATCCCCACATTACCTTGGACACCGCGCCCGCCTGCGCGAACGGTTCAACGGGCCGGGCGGCGATGCCCTGCCCGATTACGAACTGCTGGAACTGATCCTGTTCTCGGCCCGGCCGCGCGGCGATGTCAAACCGCTCGCCAAGGCGCTCCTCAAGCATTTCGGCTCCTTTGCCGGAGTCATCAACGCAGAAGAAACTGCCCTGCGCGAAGTCGATGCCGTCGGCGACGCTGTCATCGCCGCGCTCAAGACCATCCGGGTCGCCACCCAGCGCCTGATCAAATCCGAGATCAGCGACCAGCCCATCATCAAATCATGGACCGCGCTGATGGATTATTGCAAGCTCGCCATGGGTAATAAAAAGATCGAGGAATTCCGCGTCCTGTTCCTCAACCACCGCCACGCGTTGATGGCAGATGAGGTGATGCAGCAAGGCACCGTCAACCACACGCCCGTCTACCCGCGCGAGATCGTCAAACGGGCGCTTGAACTCGGCGCCTCCGCTATCATCCTGCTGCATAACCACCCGAGCGGCGATCCAACGCCATCCAAAGCCGATATCGACATCACGCAAAAAATTATCGAAGCCGCCGCTACCGTCGGCGTCGCGGTGCACGACCATGTCATCATCACCAGGGACGGGCATTATTCATTCAAGAGCTTCGGGGTGATTTAGCTTAGCGAATGCGTTGGTATTCGTAGTAATCCGTAGTGTGTTTGATGCTCGGGATTAAAATGCCCGTCGCGCGGGTCGCCTGCCGGCGCACGAGGTTGCCGCGCATATTCAGCGTCCAGCATGTTGAGATGCTGCCACTTTGGATGCTGTCGCTGTTTCCCCACTTCGTGCGCGCGTCGCATAGACCTTGCTCGTTGAAGATGTATTCACCCGGAATGACGTAGGTCCTCTGGTTGATGAGCTGGCCGCTGGCATTGAAGCCCTGCGCCAGCAGGTGCTGGTCGTCGATGAAGCCAAGGCGTACCGTCACCGAATTATCGACCACGTCGGTGTAGAGCCCTTGCTTCACATCCTGAACCAGTCCAAGATAGCTGGACAGGCTATTCATCGAGCTGGTGGAACGTTCATGGTGATCAATGGGCGTACTGGTATAATCGCCCTGTAACTCCTGTAAGTTACGCAGCTGTCTCAGCTCGCCGATACCCGCATCCGAATTGCGATAACTCACGCAGGAAGTGAGCGCTAGAACAAAAAACAGAATACTGGCGGTGCTTTTCACTAGTGCCTCACATTGCCTTTGGTTTTCCACATCGAATATATTACACCCAGCGCCAATATGCCCAACGTGATAAGGAGCGACATCTCCGAGGATAGATGTGGCGTTTGCAAAAGCGCCGGAACGATGACTTTGCCGCCGATGAAGATGAGCACGGCCGACAGCGAATATTTCAAATACTCGAACCGGTGCAGCATCGCCGACAGCGCGAAATACAACGCGCGCAGGCCGAGGATGGCGAACACATTGCTGGTATAGACGATGTATTCATCCGTCGTTACCGCGAAGATGGCCGGCACCGAATCCAGCGCGAAGATGAGGTCGACACATTCCACTACTACCAGCGCCATGAAGAGCGGTGTAGCAAAGCGAACCTTGCCGCCACTGTCCGGCTCCTTCTTGGTGATGAAGAATTTGTTGCCATGCAGCATCTCGGTCACGCGCATGTATTTCTTCACGGTGCGCAGCACGGCATTGTCGCCGATGTTCGTATTTTCCTCGCCGCCTTTAAGCATCTTGAAGCCGGTATAGATGAGGAACACCGCGAAAAGATCGAGCATCCAGCTGAAATCCTCCACCAGCTCCGCGCCGATGCCGATGAGGATGGCCCGCAGCAACAGCACGCCGATGATACCCCAGAACAGCACACGGTACTGGTATTTGCGCGGGATACTGAAGTAGCTGAACACCAGTGAAATGACGAAGATGTTATCGAGCGACAGCGTTTTTTCGATGATGAAACCGGTATAGTATTCCTGCGCCCGCTCGGCACCGAGGCTCTGCCAGACGAATACCCCGAACAGCAACCCCATGCTGATGTAGAACGCACTCAGCTTCAGGCTGCGTTTGACGGTGATCTCTTCATCCTTGCGGTTCAGCACGCCGAGGTCGAGGAATAGCAGGACGATCACTACAATGAAGAAAACCGCCCACAGCCATGCGGGATGGTTGAAGATGTTCAGCAACATGAAATCGGGCATCAGGCGGATTCTTTCTTCGTTTGCGCTGCGCTCTTGGCGAGGAAATGTTGCTCGATGTCGAGGGTACCATGTTTGCCGATATAACGCTTGTTATGTTTTAGCCATTCGTCCATCTGCTGGCGACCTACGTTGAATAGCAATTCAAAGAAGTCCCAACTAGCATTCATTTTGCTGGCTGCCGTCATTTCGCGCATGTCCGGCGGCGGCATCACCCGGTGCATGTTCATGGTGCTGTACTCGCTGGAGTTGAGGTGCCCGGTCTCGATCAGCTTGCCGACGAAATGGATGGCGCGCATTTCGGCGATGAGGCTTGAGTTGAAGCTGATCTCATTCATGCGATTGATGATGTCGAGTGCGTGCTTGGGTGTCCCCGCGCGTGTGATGGGGTTGATCTGCACCAGCATCACATCCGGGCAGGTGCTTTTGTAAATGAGCGGCCAGATGGACGGATTGCCCATGTAGCCGCCATCCCAATACGGTACGCCCTCAAGCTCCACCGCCTGGAACATGGACGGCAGGCAGGCGGAGGCCAGCAGCACGTCGATACTGATGTCGCTATCCTTCCATACGCGTGCCTCACCCGTCTCCACGTTCGTCGCGGTGACGAACAGGTCGATGCCCTTGTCATGGTAGAGGTTCTTCACATCGAGGATGCGCTCGAGCACATTTTTCAACGGGTTATAGTTGAGCGGATTGAATTCGTACGGCGAGAGGACGCGGGTCAGCAGATCGCCCGGATTGAACGCTGTCAGCCATTCGAATCCCGGGAATTGCGCCAGTATGTCCGTCGCCGGGTTGCTGACGCTCACTCCTGAAAACGCCTTCGCTTCTTCACTGATGGCATACCAGAATTCCTTCAACTGTTCCTTCGCGCGGGCACGGCCACCCTCATTGTACCCATCGATGAGCACTGCTGCATTCATGGCCCCGGCGCTGGTGCCACTGATGGCGCCGATCTCGATATCCTCTTCATCGAGCAAGCGGTCGAGAATGCCCCACGTGAACGCGCCATGCGCGCCGCCGCCTTGCAATGCCAGGTTCAACCGCAGTTTGCCGGAAGTAGAAATTTTCTTGGTGCTCATCGCTGCTGGCACCGCCGTAGACGGGCGTTCAAGCGGCTTACCATGCTTCTTTCTTTTCTTCGCCGCCGACTTCTTGGTCGCCATGGTTTCCCCCTCTTACCCGTGATCCTCACGAATCTTGATATGCGTTACCGTCCACGCTGGATCAAAAGCATATCCCTACCGACGCAGCGATGGGCTTTTTATTATTCAGCCACCCAGCCACCATCGATGGATTGGGTTGCGCCGGTGATGTTTTTCGCCGCATCAGAACAAAGGAAGACGGTAAGGCCGCCGATTTCTTCCGGCGTGGTGAATTGCATCGTCGCCATCTTGGCCTCGAGGATTTCCTCCTTCGCCTTGTCTTCGGTGATGCCTTCTTTCTGTGCGTTATCCTTCACCTGCTTTTCTACCAGCGGGGTGAACACCCAGCCCGGACAGATGGCATTGACCGTTACCCCATCGCGCGCCGCTTCGAGGCCGACAACTTTGGTCAAGCCGACGATACCGTGCTTCGCCGCGACATACGCCGCTTTTTTGGGACTGGCCACCAACCCGTGCGCCGATGCGATATTGATGATGCGGCCCCATTTGCGTTGTTTCATGCCGGGAATCGCTGCCTTGATCGCGTGGAACGTCGCGCTCAAATTGATCGCGATGATCGCATCCCATTTGTCATCCGGAAAATCCTCGACGTTCGCCGTGAACTGGATGCCTGCGTTGTTGACGAGGATATCGACTGCGCCGAATTTGGTTTCGGCCTGTTTCACCATCGCGGCGATCTGGTCGGGCTTGCTCATATCGGCGTTGCTGTAATCCGTCTTCACGCTGAATTTCTTCGCGGTGTCCGCGACGAGTTTGTCGATTTCTTTCTGGTCACCGAACCCATTGAACAGGATATTCACGCCCTCGGCTGCCAGTGCCTCGGCAATACCCTGCCCGATGCCGCTGGTAGAGCCGGTAACAATCGCCGTTTTACCCTTTAACATACAAACTCCTACAAATGATGTGGGCGACTCATAGCGGCATCGTTGCCGCAGTGCAAGACAAGCAATCCTAACGCGCGTTAAGAATCGATGAGGGTTAGATGCATGGCTAAATGTATCGTCCACATCGCACAAATTGCACACAGGTCGGTATATCGAAAACAAGCATTGTTTCAACCACCATGCGATGAGATGCAGAGATTCAAAAACACAGCCGTGAAGCATGATGCTCCACGGCTGATTCGGGTATGTTTAAAAGCGGTAGAAGAAAACCTCTAGTTCTCTTCTTTTGCGCCAGTGCCCGGAGTCGTCGTTTTCGGCATTTTGCCGTCTTCGATCCGGCCTTCGTTACGCAGATCGCGGCCATCTTGGGCTTTTTTCTTCGATTCTGGTGAGGTGCCATGCTCGAATGCTTCTTCTTCAACAAAACCGGCTGCTTCCTTGATTTGACCTTTAACTGACATGATTCTCTCCTTGATTGGTTGTGTCGTTGCTGACAGCACCAATCTGCCAAAGTCTAGCTAAAGGAGCGATTCGTGGCGCATGGCCGCGATACAAAGAGCGCGTAAATTAAACGCAATTTATGCTCAACTAGTGTTACACCACTTGAACTAGTACCTAACTATCGTCATTTAACTACGTTAACAAACAGCTATGGTACACCTATCCATTAAATCGCGGGGACTGATTTGAAGCATCGGTATGAGAAACCTGTCGCCCTTCGCTCCTGCACACGATTGTTAGGTTTTTCACTGGTCGAGCTGTCCATTGTGCTGGTCATTCTAGGTTTACTGGTTGGTGGTGTTTTATCTGGCCAATCATTGATTCGCGCCAGTGAACTACGCAGCGTTACCCAACAATACCAAAGCATAATTGCCGCCACCGCCTCGTTCCGCGACAAATATTTTGCCATTCCCGGCAATATGAATAATGCCAGCCAGTTCTGGGGGCTTCAAGCGTCCTACGGCTCGTGTAATAACGCTGCGAGCAGCAGCGCACTGACCTGCAATGGCAATGGCAACGGCAAAGTTGAACTTTCCGTTGTTTCAAATCCGTATGACTCTATGGAGGCTTTTCGTTTCTGGCAGCATTTATCCAATGCCGGGCTGATTGAAGGCTCGTACACAGGCACTGGGTCGGGGGTCAGTGGCATTGGTGGTAACACATCAAATCTACGCTCTGGCAAATTATCTAACAGTTTGTGGGCTATATACCTCTATAATGGCATGGTGTCCGGGGCTGCGAACATGTTTGACGGTGATTACGGAAATAACTCGCTTATGCTAGCCGCCCCGCAAGGTGCATCCTCTTATCCTCAAGGCGTAATGCTACTACCCGCGGAGATCTGGAACATTGACACAAAAATGGACGATGGCATGCCTGCAACCGGAAAGCTGGTCGCCTACGGCGCTTTTACCATCTGCACCACTGCGGTTAGCGGCAGTGATTTAACGGCAATATATCAATTAGCTTCAACATCCGCCGCGTGCGCCCCGGTCTTTCGTCAAGCGTTCTAGATTGGCGCGTTTAGCTAGGCAGCAAATGGTGGCTCGAGGGTGATTTGAACACCCGACCAAGGGATTATGATTCCCCTGCTCTACCACTGAGCTACCGAGCCACTCCGTGGGAAGGCCGGGACATTAGCCAAAACTCTGCGCGTGTCAAGCCAACTGCAACGAATCAAGCGCCGACTTCAGATCGTAGCTTAATCGGCGTGCTTCCTCGTCGCTATAGGCCTCGCTTGCTGCGCCCCACACCGGGTTCGGCCATGCCACATCCCCCTTGTAGCGCGCGATGACATGCACATGCAGCTGGCTTACCTGATTGCCGAGGGTCGCGATATTCAGCTTATCCGGCGTCACGAGCGCTTTGAGGATATGCGAGACCACGGCGATCTCATCACTCAACTGGTGTTGCTGCTCGCGGCTGAGGTCGATCCATTCGCTGACATCTGCGAGGCGCGGCACCAGTACCAGCCACGGAAATTTCTTGTTATCCATCAGCCGCACATTGCATAGCGGCAGGTTCGTCACGTCGCGCGCGTCGCGGGCGAGTCGCAAATCCAGTTCGAATCCGGGCATCAAATCCTCGTTGCTGATGGGCTGCGACCTAATACGAAATAAAATTGCAGTGCAACCCCTTCCCGGAATCCCGCACCCATGAGATTCTAACCATGCCGGGTGCTAGCCGAAAACCCGGCTAAAGATCGTTGCCACGTGTTTCGTGTGATACTCCATATCGAACAACCCGCAGAGTTCCTCGGTGGAAAGTTTCGCTGCGATGGTCTTGTCCTTCTTCAACTCGTGCAGGAAATTCGCCTTCTCGAGCCAGACCTTCATCGCGCTGGCCTGCACCGCCGCGTAGGCATCCTCACGGTTCATGCCCTTCTGCGTCAGCGCCAGCATGATGCGCTGGCTGAAAATGAGCCCGCCAAGGCGCGACATGTTTTCACGCGCATGTTCGGGATACACCACCAGTTTCTCGATCATTTCCGCCAGCCGATGCAGCGCGAAATCGAGCGTGATCGTCGCATCCGGCGCAATCATCCGCTCCACCGATGAATGCGAAATATCGCGCTCGTGCCACAGTGCCACATTCTCAAGCGCCGGCGTCACGTACCCGCGCACGATCCGCGCCAGACCCGTCAGGTTCTCGCTCAGCACCGGGTTGCGTTTATGCGGCATCGCGCTCGAACCTTTCTGACCCTTGCTGAAAAATTCTTCCGCCTCCAGCACTTCCGTGCGCTGCATATGGCGCACTTCCGTCGCGATATTCTCGATGCTCGAGGCGATCACGCCCAGCGTCGCAAAATACATTGCATGCCGGTCGCGCGGAATCACCTGCGTGCTCACCGGTTCGACTGTGAGGCCCAGCTTCTGCGCCACATGCGCTTCCACCTGCGGATCCACATTCGCGAACGTCCCCACTGCACCGCTGATCGCGCAGGTTGCGATCTCCGCCCGCGCATGCACCAGCCGCTCACGCGCCCGTTGGAACTCCGCGTAGAAGCGCGCGAACTTGATGCCCATCGTCACCGGCTCGGCATGGATGCCGTGGCTGCGGCCCATCACCACCATATCTTTCGTCTCAATCGCCCGCTTTTTCAGCGCCACGAGCACCTTGTCGATATCCGCCAGCAAAATGTCCGACGCCTTCGCCAATTGCACCGCGAATGCCGTATCGAGTACATCGCTCGACGTCATGCCCTGATGCAGGAAACGCGCTTCCTCCCCCACCGTTTCCGTCACATAGGTCAGGAACGCGATCACATCATGCTTGGTCACGCGCTCGATCTCGTCGATTCGTGCCACCGCCTTGTCATCATATTTCTTCGGCGCCCGCGCCCAGATAGCTTTCGCCGCCGCTTTCGGGATCACCCCCAGTTCCGCCATCTTATCCGCCGCGTACGCCTCGATCTCGAACCAGATCTGGAATCGTGTCGCCGGTTGCCAGATGCTGACCATTTCAGGGCGGGAATAACGTGGGATCATGGCGGTGCTCACTTGCTGGATGGATGCGTGAGACACCTATAGCGCAAGGAAACCAAGCGCCAACTAAAAACTAACCGCGGCCTGCGGCGGCACGCGCCGGTGCTTGCGCCGGGGCAACCGTTGGCGTGTCGCTCGCCGGGCCGTCGATATTCTTGCCTTTGGCAGCAGCGATTTTGTGCGTGTCCGTATAGCCGCCCAGATTCGCTGGCGGTGAATTAAGCCGGAATGCGTGCTGGCTGACCGCATCGCCGTCATTCCCGGCAGTGTAGGTCACCTGGCCGTTCTCGACGCCCGTCACAATGCCGACATGTCCCGAGCCGACCGACGTTTTGAAGTAAATGACATCGCCCGGGTGAGGCGTGTAACCGTCACCGCGCTGATGATAGGCATTGTACTGCTGGGCATGCGCCGGGTAGCTTGCCGCCAAGCGGTAATCCGCCTGATTGTAAATGCCTTCCAGCCCCATTTTGTCGAAGGCAAAGCGTACGGTTCCGCCACACCAGGCCTGGCCGGTAGAGCCCATCGTCGCTTGAACGATCGCCCCGCCATTGTTGCCGGTTTCGTGCTGGCCGCGTAGGCCGTTCATAAGGTTGACCACGCCGCCGATCGTGCCTTTGCCGGGGGTATTATCAACAATAGCCTGAATCTCCGCGACATCACCGAACCGGGCAGCGCCGGCAGCCATCGCCTTGCCCGTGAAGCTGCCATCGCCTTGGCCGCCAGGTGCCGCGCCCATCATGCCCATGGCCATGTTGGCGAAGTCTTCGCAGCCCAAGGCACGCGCGATCATCATGAAGATAGCACGGAAGAAGGCGGATCCCAGATCACCCATCCCGCCACCGGTGCTTTGCGCCGCCTGGTTGAGGGCTCTGGATTCGCGTTCAGCCTTTTGTTCCGGGGTTTCTGTCGGGGTGGCGGGGGTATTGAAATCGCCAAGACCCATGCCGATGGAAGCGTAGAACGCTGCCACATCCTTGCGCTGGCCCGGCGTTAATTTTTGCAGATTCTCCGTCGTAAGGCTGTCACGTAATTGGTCCTTATGCGCATCCACGTAGGTACGCAGCGCCATCAGGCTGCCGATGCCGCTCTGGCCTAATTCCTGGCCTAATTTTTCCGGGTCGGCACCGGTCAATGCCGCCAGTGCGCGGATGCCGGTCTTGTAGCCTTCCTGATCCGTCGCCGGCCGTGGCGCATCGGTGGCACCGCCGTTTGGCAGCGTCACGCCGGCTGGCACAAGCGATTGAAGCGTGGGGTTCGGGGTAGTGATTGGCGTTTCGGTCATACTATCTGTATAGCAGGTCTGTGTGACGGTTTGATGACAAACCTTTATATTTTCGCCCAATTAACAACTTATTCGCCGACTAATACTCGACCGGCACCGGGTCGAGCGAACGCCAGAGATACCACGTCGCCACCGAGCGGTACGGGGCCCAGCCCGCGGATAGTGTACGGTATTGATCCGGCGTCAGCCTCAGGCCGCCGGTATAATGCAGGTCGAGCGCCTTCAACAAACCTAGATCCTTCAGCGGCAGCACATCCGGACGCAACAAGTGGAAGATGAGGAACATCTCCGCCGTCCAGCTGCCGATGCCGTTGATACTCGTCAGCTCGGTGATGATTTCCTCATCCGTATGATTCGCCCAGTATTCTGCCTTGGCGCTGCGCGTCAAAAAGAACGTGGCGACATTGCGCGCATACTTTACTTTCGAGCCGGAAAGTCCGCAGGCACGTAATTCTTCATCCGTTTTGCTGAGCAGTTTTTTCGGCGTCAGCGGCTTCACGGCTTTCTGCACCCTGCCCCACACCGCATCCGCCGCTTTCACCGAAATCTGCTGGCCGACAATGGCGCGCAGCAGCGTATAGAACCCATCCCCGCGCGCCGCCAATGCCTCGCCTTGGTAGCGCGTGATGAGGTCTTTCATGGTGGGACACTGCTTGCTTAAATGCCGCGTGGCCTTGGTCCAGTAATCCGGGGTCATGGCGAATCCGTTTTGCAGTTGCTTGCGCTGGTACCAATGCTATGTAGGCTGAAAACCGCCAATAGCAATGGAGAGCATCATGGGTGCCGCCGTAACGATCAACACGAACGACCGGGTCGAGACCGACAGCTTCGGCGAGATCGGTGTACCGAGTGACAAATACTGGGGCGCGCAGACCAGCCGCTCGCTGATGAATTTCAAGATCGGCGGCGAAACCATGCCCAAGCCCCTCATCCATGCCTTCGGCATCCTGAAACGGGCGGCGGCGAGCGTGAACATGCAGATGGCCGGCCTCGATAAGAAAATCGGTGATGCCATCGTCAGCGCCGCCACCGAAGTCATGGAAGGCAAACTCGACGAGCATTTCCCGCTTGTCGTCTGGCAGACGGGTTCCGGCACCCAGACCAATATGAATGCGAATGAGGTCATTAGTAACCGCGCCATCGAATTGCTCGGCGGCAGCATGGGTAGCAAGCAGCCCGTGCACCCGAACGACCATGTGAACATGGGCCAATCCAGCAACGACAGTTTCCCGACCGCCATGCACATTGCCGCGGCGATGGAGATCGAGCATCACCTGAAGCCCGCCATCACCAAACTGCGCAACGCGCTTGATGCTAAGGCGCGGGAGTTCAGCTCCATCGTCAAGATCGGTCGCACGCATTTGCAGGATGCCACGCCCCTCACCCTCGGCCAGGAATTCTCCGGCTATGTCTTCCAACTCGAGATGATCCTCGAAGCACTCAAAACCGATCAGGCCATGCAGTGCGTTCTCATGCTCGCCCAAGGCGGCACCGCCGTCGGCACCGGCCTCAACGCCAGAAAAGGCTTCGACAAAGCCTTTGCCGAGGAAGTTGCGCGTATCACCAAGTTACCCTTCTACACCGCCCCGAACAAATTCGCCGTTCTCGCCGCGCATGACGGATTGGTGCAGATCCATGGCGTTCTCAACACCGCCGCTGTTGCCCTGATGAAGATCGCCAACGATATCCGCCTGCTCGGCAGCGGACCGCGCTGCGGTATCGGCGAACTGTCGCTGCCGGAGAACGAACCGGGCAGCTCCATCATGCCGGGCAAGGTGAATCCGACGCAGTCTGAAGCCATGACGATGGTCAGTGCGCAAGTGATGGGCAATCACACCACCGTATCCATTGCCGGCGCGACCGGACATTTCGAGCTGAACGTCTTCAAGCCCGTCATCATCTACAACGTGTTGCAATCGATCCGGCTTATCGCTGATGCCTGCAACAGCTTCACAGATAATTGCGTTGTCGGCATCGAAGCCAACAAGGAGCGCATCACCAAACTGCTCAACGAATCGTTGATGCTGGTGACCAGCCTTAACCCGCATATCGGCTATGATAATGCTGCCAAAGCCGCGAAGAAAGCCCATAAGGAAGGCACCACCCTCAAAGAGGCTGCCATGGCGCTCGGCCTGTTGACCTCCGAGCAGTTCGACCAGTGGGTGCGGCCGGAAGACATGATCGCGCCCATCTAGTGCCTGAACGCCTGACACTTGACGCCAAGCTTGCCGCTGCCGGGAACCGCCCCAGCGGTTTCGACTACCTGCGCATCGCGCTGGCTATCAGTGTCATCGTGTTCCACACCTGCATTACCAGCTACGGGCCGTAAGCCCAGCGCGCCCTGCTCAATGGCCCATGGCGCTCGCCCATCGCGTTGGTATTGCCGATGTTCTTCGCGCTCAGTGGTTTCCTCGTCGCCGGCAGCCTCGAGCGCTCGAAACTGCTTGCCTCCTTCCTCGGCCTGCGCGTCTTACGCATCGTACCCGCCCTCGCCGTCGAGGTGCTGATCTCCGCCCTCATCCTCGGACCTATGCTCAGCGACCTGCCACTCGACGATTATCTGCGCGACCCGCGCTTCGCCCATTATTTCCTCAACATCCTCGGTGACATCCATTACGAGTTGCCCGGCCTGTTCGCGACCAATCCCACACCCAACATGGTCAACGGCCAGCTCTGGACGGTGCCATGGGAGCTGGCCTGCTACGTGCTGTGCTCGGCACTCGCCATCCTCGGCATTTTCAAGCACCGCCGGTGGCTCGCTATGTTCGTCGCCGCCTGCTACGCCGCGCATTTCGCCAAACTCATCTATAAACTCATCAGCCACACACCGGTTGGCGAGGTTGGTGCCGTACATGGCCACACCCTGGTGATGGTCTTCGCCACCGGCCTGCTCTTCTACCGCTACCGCGACCGCATCCTCTACACTCGCACGCTTTTCATTGTATCACTAGCCGCAAGTTTCATCCTGTTGGCCATCCCCCCGCATGGCGATGGCTTCGTCGCCCTGCCTGCCGCCTACATTACCGTCTATCTCGGCCTTGCCAATCCCGCCCGCAGCACGTGGCTGCTCAGCGGCGATTATTCGTATGGCATCTTCCTTTATGGCTATCCTATCCAACAAGCCGTGGCGACCATTCCGGCCTTGCATGAATGGTACCTGAACCTGCTTGTCACCACACCGATCGTCTGCATCATCGCCGTCGGCTCCTGGTGGCTGGTCGAGAAGCCCTGCCTCGCGCGGCGCGTCTATCTCAAGCGTTTTGAGGAGTATTACCTCAGCCGGCGCCGCGCTCAATAGCTGCGGTACGGCGCCCGAGTCGCGATTACCAGCGTCACCTGGCCGATGAGATCGTCCGCCTCCCCCTGCGACATATGGATCAGCGTATCGTCACGCATTTTAGGGCTTAACTTGCTGTAAGCTTTTTCGGTACCATTACGCGCATCGCCGCTGAAATAAAGCACCGTGTTCAGGTCCGGGATCCCGTGCCCCATCACTTTCATGCTTACATAAGGAGCAGCGCCTTTCAGAGGGGCCGGGAACGCGGTGATGAAACTGAAATTGCCGTCATTGTCCGTGTAGGTCCGTCCGGCCCCGGCGAACACCGGCCGCGCGCTCGCGAGGTCATCGCGGCCCGCCAGCAGCCAGCGCCCGGTCGGGCTGTTTTGCCATAATTCGACAATCGCATTCGGCACCGGCGCGCAATGGGTGTCGAGCACGCGGCCGTAGATCGTTACCTGCTGCCCATCCGCCCAGACTGCTTTGCCCGCTGGCAGTAACAGGTTGTTGCCGGTAGGGATGGCGCTCGCGCCCGGGTAATTATGGGTCGCGACCGTCGCACTCGGCGCGCATACCGGGTCCGCCTGGGCCGCTGCGGCGAGCAGCAGGGCCGCGCAGGCCGATAACAAAGGAATGAAGCGCATCGCTGAGGCCCCCGGTTTGGTTCTTTACGGATCATGCCTAGCATAGGCTGCCGGGGCTGTTCAACTGCTAGCAGGAAGTTATCCTAGGGATACGCGGCCTGTAAAGTGCTATACCTAGTGGCGCGTCGCGCTGGCCGCATGGATCTGTGCCGCGTTGACGTTGCCACCGACAACCGACTCCACCCAGCTTTTGTCTTCATCCCGCTGCTTATCACCTTCGCGCCGAGCGAAGTTCGCCGGTTCGTGCGTGACATCACCCGCCGCAACCGTCGTGGTCGGCGCACCCGAGGCATAGGTCTGGGTCTTGATGGCTTTAGGCTCGTTCACCGTTACCTTACCGCTGGGTTGCACAGTTACATCCGCTTCGAAATGCGTGCCGAGCTGCCACATTTCCTTCACGGATTTCCAAGTACCCTTACCGTTGAACGATGCGACGTTATCCATGAAGCGGTAGATCGCTTTGTCCATCAGTCCCGGCTTGCCATCGCCCTTGTTGTCATCGACGCGCAAGGCCGTTTCTGCTTTTGCAAACATGTACGGTGTGTAAGAAAATGCAGCATTGGTGTATTCGTGGGTGAAACTCCGAAGCCCATTGATCTTCTTGCGTTGGAGTTCTGCTGGAGTATTTCCGTATCCTTTTAACCCGTAGCACATCAGGGAATTTAACCATTCCGATTTCGGCAATAGGTTTTTTTTGCTGACAGCCACAGCAAGGTCGGCGGCCCGCTCTCCTGCCTTGTATTGCCATTTGCCGACATAATTAAGCGTTTTACTGAAGCCCGTTTCCAGCCGTTCGCTAAGCTTCGCGTCTGGACCGCTCGGGTAAAATTCGTAATGTTTTTTATCATACGGATCGAACGACCCACCCACCGGTTTGCCCAAATGTAATTCACCCAGCTTATTTGGATTGGGCTCAATGAAATGCGTCCCCCGCCATTTGCTTTGGGAGGCGCGCATGAACCAGAAGGGCACGACCGCCGGGTTCATGTAGAGATTTGCCTTGATGAAGCTTTTTGCGAGATAGCGGCTGGTGTTCGCCACTCCGTCCACGGCCGCGGTAACGGGATTGAAATGCTGCGGCAAATGCGGCATGTGGATAGAAAATCCATTATTTCTCCAAGTAACAGCCTGATTGCCAACCCAGTCGTAGCCCTCGCGGTACATCTCTGTCAGGTAGTTATAGCCGACGAAGCGTATGTGAAGATCGATCGCTGCGGGCAGCTGGTAATCGCCGACGATTTCCATTTTCCCTGTCGCGGGATGCAGCGCACGGCGATGCGCCCCGCCGTTCCAGCCACGGTCGAAGACCATATCATGCCCTTGGAAGCGATCCATCCCATCGCTGCTGCGTTTGCCTGCGAACGGGCCATTGAGGAACGCTTTCTGGAATTTCATCTGGAACCCGTAACCGAACAGGCCGGCGAACAGATCTTCACCGGCATTCTTGCTGAAGACACGCCAAGTCGTGCTGGCGGTTGATTTCGCCCATTGGCCCCAGTCGATATGCGCGTGCTCACCCTGCGACGCCTGCTCGCCTTTATCATTCAGCCGCCAGGCTTTCTTGACGTTAGGATCGAACACCTGGATGAGGTTGCGCGTCGCCGCATCGCCGACAGATGCGGCCATGAAATCGAACGTATAGCCGACGACTTCCGCCCCGAAACTGCGCCCTTTGTTAGAATAACCGTAAGAAGCCGTATCGCGGAACCACAAGGCTTTTTCCGCCTCCCGTTTTGCGATTAGTTTCTCGGTTCCGCTGATTCGTGCAGCGGTTTCGTAAAGCTTTTTGTAACCGCTGCCGAAGGTTACATCGATCCCCTTGGCAAGTGCCTGCAATGGATTATGGAATGGTGCGCGGACACTCCACTCAAATGCATGCTCATTATAATTCGCCATCTGCTGGCTCGCCATACGGCCGCCAGCGACAAAGAATAACGAGCCGACGATCCCGCGCGAAACAAGACGGATCGCCGCACGGCCCTTCATGCTATCGCTCCATGCCGGGCGATCTTCCTGCCCTGCCTTGCCGAAAAGATAGGTCTGGTATGAGCTGGCCGGCGTGTGACGCGGGGTCGCGTATATTGCGTGCATCACATTTCCACCGGCGGCGCCACGACCGAGTTCAAGCGCTCCGGAATCGCGCTCGGGCGCAACATCCATGCTTTCACTGGGGTCCTGTAGCGTGTCGATCAAGTCAACCTCATGGTTTTTCTCACCTTAAAGAGTACCACAGCGGCAAAAGCCGGTATGTGAACCTTTTATGACAGTTTGGTTAAGAAATTCAGGGAAGTCAGGCGCTGAGGGCTATTTCCCGGGCGGGTGCCACATGCGCAATGCTCGGCGCTGCAACCTGTGTCGATGGAGCGGCAGTTGCAGCAGTGGCGGCTGCCGGGATAATCTCTGCCAGTTGCGGTACATTCACCGTACTGTTGTGCTTGATCGCGATCTGGTGCGAACGCGCCAGGTCGTCGCTCAAGCGGTTGTAGATCGTACTGAACGTCAGCGTCGGGTCTTTCTTGAAATGGTCGGCAAGATACGCCGCCGTATTCGCCAGCCCTTGCGGGATTTCTGCTGGTGGCAGCAAGGCGAGCGTATCGCTGGCATGGGCGTAAAGCTCCGTCATGTTCACCTGCCGGTCGCCGAAATGCGCCCATGAACGCACGATATACCCGCCCACGAACATCGTGCCGCCGATAGCACTCAGCCAATCGCGACGCGGCTTGCCGCCGATAATGAGGCTGCGCGGGTTGGCCTCAATTTTATCGATGAGTGAGACAAGCTTATCTGTTCCAGGCTTAGGCTTCGTGTTGGTGAAGGCATCGTATGTCAGCACGCTGAACGCAACCGCTTCGACCAATCCGCCCGCGAGGAACGAATATTTTTCACGAATGCCGTCCATGAAAGTGTGTTTCTTGTCATGATTGTATGGGTCCGGCATCAGCGACGTCGTCGCCATCGTTTTCCCGACCAGGCTACCGAAACCGGCGATCGACCGTAATGGCGCCGTTTTGTCCCTCAGCGACATGACGCGTTGACCAGCGGTTAATCCAGCCGCGCCTGCCTTGCTCCAGTTCTTGACCGGGAATGCCATACCAATCGCGCCGACATACCGCAGGCCCAGCTCGCCGACATTCACCGAATTCTTGCGCATGAAATCGTCGATCGGTTCCACCGCTTTCGGTTTATTTCGTTCGCGCAGCAAGGCGCGATGGTCGTTGACGTCGAGCAGATCTGTCCCTGCGGCCATGTGCGGGGCGAGACTCGCGTTGATATGGTTCTTGAGTTCCAGTAACTGGTGCGGGTCATCACGCTTCTGCGCGCGATAGATAAGGCTGACACCGGCGGCGGCCATGTTCGATCCCGCGAAGGTCAGGAGCGGCGCATCGATGCTGTTTTTTATTTGCCGCGTACCAGGCTCAATGCCGGGCACGATCTTCTTTTTCATCAGGCTTGATGTGAGCTGCAGGGCCTGACCGCTCATCCCAAGAATACTCCTGGCTTTCCATGCATCGAAGGGCTTTTTGTCGATCTTGGGTACCAGTGCGCCATTGCGCGCGGAAAGCTGCTCGATGCATTCTGACTCGTTGCGGGCGCCGCTTGTCACCAGCATCGGGTGTCCGTTGACCGTCGTGCGTGACATGACCGTGCGGCCCATTTTAGCAAGTTGCGCTTCAGTGGGTGCCACATCCGCATCGCTGCGAAGCTGGATGCAGGCCTGCATCGCATCCGGCGAATTGGTCGTTTCCACCGAGAGGATCGGGCCGTTATGTTTTGCAACGTAGTGGGTCATTGTTCCTTCTCACGCCATTTTCGTATGGTCTTTGAGCATGGTGTCTCTTAACTTTATAATACCATAGCTGGCTAGCTGGAAAATCCGAGATTTGTGAAGATTTTATGACGCTGCACTGCAACATGCTGGAGATGGTTTCAAAGCACACATTCGTTTTTGAAAATTTAACATCGTCTACGTCGTAAAAATTCGCACACTTCGATCGTATGCCTCCGTTACGCGCCATTTTCGCCTTGCCTAGTTAAAAGGTCACGCAAATATTGACAAAATACCAGTATTTCAACATACTACGGATAATGTTACGCTCCCGTGGATTCAGCTTAGTCGAACTTTCCATTGTCCTGGTGATTCTGGGATTGCTAGTGGGTGGCGTGCTCTCCGGCCAATCCCTGATTCGTGCGGCGGAATTGCGCGCCGTATCCGAAGAGTACGGCAAATACACCGCAGCCGTTCACAGCTTCCGCGATAAATATTTTGCCATCCCCGGCGATATGGCCAATGCGACTGCATTCTGGGGCAAGGATAACGCTAATTGCGCGGGCAACACCGGCACGGCCAGCACCCCGGGCACGTGCAATGGCGACGGCAATGGCGTGATGCAGGACTATGCGATGCCCGGCGGCGTGACGTCGGAGGAGATGCAATTCTGGAAGCAGCTCGCGCTTACGGGACTTATCGAGGGTACCTATACCGGTATTTCGGGTCCCACGACGAATATCGAATCGATCACCGGCACCAACGTTCCGCGCAGCAAGCTTTCCGGTGGAGGATGGTCGGTCTATTATCAGGGTAACGTCCCGAACGGCGATACCATATCCTATGCCGGCAATTACGGTAATGTCTTCTATTACGGGAAGGATCGAGCGACGATCGCGACGCAAAGCCCTGTCCTCAAACCGGAAGAAGCCTGGAATATCGATACCAAAGTGGATGACGGTAAACCCGGCACCGGCAATATCATCGCTTTTTTCTGGAACAACGCCTGCGCTTCGGCCAGCTCCAATACGGATTTTGCATCCCCTTATAATCTCTCCGATTCGAATGTTGAGTGCGCTTTGCAGATCAACAATCAGTTTTAAGTTCACGATCGCGCCTCTGGAAAGCGACCTTGCCGTTTAGGTAAGCCGCCATTTAACGGCAAAAAATCCCTTGCCAGAATTCGCTCTTTTCGTTATCAAGCCGCACCCCCAAGCGTTGGGCGAAGGGGAACACACAGGTGAATGTCAGGGTTATCCGGGAGTTCCGGGCCACCCGCCGGTGCTATGCAAATGGCCATCATTCACCGAGGGAGTTTCGTTGGGAAACCAACAGCTCACAACCGGACAAAGGATACTACATATGTCGGCACTTCCCGAATTTTCCATGCGCGAACTCATCGACGCTGGCGTGCATTTCGGCCACAAGACCAAACGCTGGAACCCACGCATGGCGCCGTTCATCTACGGCACCCGCAATGACATCCACATCATCGACCTGCAACAAACCGTGCCGATGCTGCACCGCGCCCTCGCCGCTGTGCGTGCAACCGTCAGCAAGAACGGCCGTATCCTCTTCGTCGGCACGAAGCGTCAAGCTTCAGAAACCATCGCTGAATCCGCTAAACGTTGCGGCCAGTACTATGTCGACCAACGTTGGTTGGGCGGCATGCTGACGAACTGGAGCACCATCCAGAACTCGATCCGCCAACTGCGCAAATACGAAGAGCAACTTGCCGATAGCCAATCTGGCCTTACCAAGAAAGAGGTCCTCACCACCCAACGCAACCGCGACAAGCTCGAGCGTTCGCTCGGCGGGATCCGCGATATGGGCGGCAAGCCGGACCTGTTGTTCATCATCGATACCAATCGTGAAGAACTGGCGGTGAAAGAGGCGCAGAAACTGGGCATTCCGATCGTTGCGATCATCGATACCAACTGCACCACGGATGGCATCGACTTCCCGATCCCGGGCAACGATGATGCCACCCGCGCCATCAAGCTCTATTGCCAGCTCATTTCGGATGCTGCGCTTTCGGGCCTGAAGCAGAACCTCAAGGACGAGAACGAGTTCACCCGTTCAGTGGATGCATCGTCAGACGAGCCCGCAGAAGGAATGAGCGAGCGCCAGCACCAAGAGAAGCTGACGCGCGACAACAACCGCAAAGGCCCTGCTGGCCGTAACGATCGCAACGATCGTGGTGGCAAGAATGCAGCCAAGGCTGCTCCTTCGTCGAGCACGAAGAAGGAGGCATTCGCCGAGGAAGCCAAGAAAGCCGCTGGCAAGAAGAAAGCTGCCGAGACACCGCTCTTCGCTGAAGCCGAAGCACCTGCTGCCGAAGCCAAAGCTGAGAAGCCGAAGAAAGCTCCCAAAAAGAGCGCTTAAGTCAATCGAGACGTTGCAGTTGCAACGTCCACAGGTTGTCATCCCGGCCTTGTGCCGGGATCCATCTTCCCTACATGAAGGTGGATCTTGGGGTAGACCCGGGGTGACAACGTGGCGCATCTCACATTGACCCCACATACTAAACGACTGGAGAAATAAATGTCTGCACAACTCGTAAAAGAACTCCGCGAGCGCTCGGGCGCTGGCATGATGGATTGCAAACGCGCACTCGATGAGAGCAAGGGTGACATGGATGCCGCCATCGACTGGCTGCGCAAAAAGGGCCTGTCGCAGGCTGCCAAGAAATCCGGCCGCGTCGCGGCCGAAGGCCTCATCGCGGTCGCCAGCAATGGCACCAGCGCCGCGGCCATCGAACTGAACTCGGAGACGGATTTCGTCGCCCGTAACGACCAGTTCCAGACCCTCGCGCATGAAGTCGCTAACGAAGCGCTCGCTTCCGGCAGCGATATCGAAGCGTTGAAGGCGCAGAAAATGGCCTCAACCAACAAAACGGTGAACGATTCCATCACCGATGCCATTGCCACCATCGGCGAGAACATGACCCTGCGCCGCGTCGCGACGCTCAGCGTCAATAAAGGCGTTGTCGTCACCTACGTACACGGTGCGGTGAAACCGGGACTTGGCAAGATCGGCGTGCTCGTCGCGCTCGAATCCGACGCGGATACGACGAAGCTCGAGCAATTCGGCAAGCAGCTCGCGATGCATATCGCGGCATCGAATCCGCAATACACCTCGCTCGATGCGGTTCCCGCCGACGCGAAAGCCAAGGAACTCGATGTCTCGAAAACCAAAGCCGAGAAGCTTTTCACTGAATTTACCACGTTTGAAAGCGCGATGCAGAAATACAAGGACAAGTTCACCGGCAAAGAGCGTAACTTCTCCGAAAAGACCTTCGAGCCGAAGCTGAAGGAATTCAACCAGCGCGCCGCCAATCTCGATTCGCTGATCGAGGACGTGAAGACCAAATCGGTGAGTGAAGATCGTCAGGACAAGCAGGACGCCGAGAAAACCCAGAAACTTCTCAACGTCTTCTTCGAAGAAGTAGCCTTTATGATCAAAAAGGTGCGCTCGTACGGTGACGATGCTGCCAGCAAAACCCGCCTAGCCGACCTCTACTTCAACGAGACATTGCGTGAAGCCGTGCTGCACGAGCAGACCTACGTAATCGACGGCAAAGCCAAGGTCGGCGATGTGCTCGCGAATGCCGATAAAGAAGTCGGCGCTGCGGTGGCCCTCAAAGGTTATGTGCGTTTCGCTCTTGGGGAAGGCATCGAGAAAGCCGTCGACGACTTCGCTGCAGAAGTGGCCAAAGTTTCGGGTGTCGCGTAAGCAGACCTAAATTCGTATCAAAAGGCCGGGAATTACTTTCCGGCCTTTTTCTTTTGCGCTATAGTTCTCGCATGAAAAACATTCTCATTCTCGGTTCCCTCCTTCTTCTGACCTCCTGCGCCACCATCACTGCCAGCGGCGATCAGGACATTTCCGTTACCACCGATCCGACCGGCGCTTCGTGTGTGCTCAGCAACACCCAGCAAAGTGTCAGTATCGCCACCACGCCGGGACTTGCCAACGTTAAGCGCATGTTCGAGCCGTTGAATGTTGAATGCACCGCACCCGGCTATCGCGGTGAAGCCATCGTCGAAGCCAAGACGCGCGGCCGTGCGTACGGCAATATCCTGCTCCTCGGTGTACCGGCACTGGTCGATAGTTCCACCGGCAAAGGCTATGAATACGACCCCGATGAAGTGTTCATCAAGCTTACACCCGCTCAACCAGTGGTTCGCTAGCAATTTGTCCTTGTAATTCGCTGGTATCGCGCTAGTTCTATGGCCGTTCCACGGAGCCCGCATATGACCCCATCCCCCCTCGCCAAACCCGCCACCGCGCCGAAATACAGCCGCGTGCTGATCAAAGTCTCCGGTGAAGCGCTGATGGGCGATAAAGGCTATGGGCAGGATCTCAAGACCATCCAGCGCATTGCGGTCGACATCAAGGAAGTCGCGGATTCGGGTGTGCAAGTCTGCGTCGTCGTCGGCGGCGGCAACATCTTCCGCGGCATCTCCGGCGCGGCGCAGGGCATGGAGCGCTCCAGCGCCGATTACATGGGCATGCTCGCCACCATCCTGAACGCGCTCGCCATCCAGAACATCCTCGACCAGACCGGCATCGAAACCCGCGTGATGAGCGCCATCGAGATGGATCAAATTTGCGAACCCTACATCCGCCGCCGCGCCATTCGCCACCTTGAGCGCGGCCGTGTGGTCATTTTCGCCGGCGGCATCGGCAGCCCGTATTTCACTACGGATACCACGGCCGCGCTGCGCGCCAGCGAAATGAGCTGCGATGTGCTGCTGAAAGCCACCTCGGTCGATGGCGTCTACAGCGCCGACCCGAAAAAGGACGCGAATGCCACGCACCACGCCACCCTTACCCATCATGATGTGCTGAGCCAGGACCTTAAAGTGATGGATGCGGCCGCCATTTCGCTGACGCGCGAGAACAAGATTCCGATTATCGTCTTTTCCATCCTCGAACAGGGCAACTTCGCCAAAGTGCTGAGTGGCGCCGGCAAATACACCATCATCGCTGATAAAAAATAACGGAGAAAACAATGACTGCAGAACTGACTAAACGGATGGATGGCGCGCTCGCCACCCTCGCCAAAGAATTCGGTGGCCTGCGCACCGGCCGCGCCTCCACCAACTTGCTCGATACGATCCAGATCGAAGCCTACGGCTCGATGCTGCCGATGCTGCAGGTCGGCAACGTCACCGCGCCGGAAGCGCGCATGCTGATGGTCAACGTGTGGGACAAAGGCATGGTCAAAGCCGTGGAAAAAGCCATCCGCGAATCGGACATGGGCCTGAATCCTGCGGTCGATGGCCAGACCATCCGCGTGCCGATCCCCGCGCCATCCGAAGAGCGTCGCAAGGAAATGGCCAAGATCGCCCATAAATATGCCGAGGCCGCGAAGGTCGCCGTGCGCAACGTGCGCCGCGATGGGATGGACGATTTCAAGAAGCAGGAGAAGGACAAGAAGATCTCCGAGGACGAAGCCCGTACCCAGTCCGATAAGGTGCAAAAGCTGACCGACGATTATGTGAAGAAGATCGACGAGCAGCTCGCCGCCAAAGAAAAAGACATCATGAGCGTATAAGTGAGCTTGGCCGCACAGGCACAACCTACCACTTCCGGCCCGGCCTTGCCCGCCCATATCGCCATCATCATGGATGGCAATGGCCGTTGGGCCAATGAGCGCGGTGTCAGCCGGGTGCGCGGGCACAGCCAAGGTGGTGAATCGCTGCGCAATTTGCTTGATAGCTGCCGTACGCGCCCCTTCATCCGCTACCTCACGCTCTATGCATTCTCCATCGAAAACTGGAACCGTTCAGCGGGTGAGGTCGAAGACCTGATGAACCTGCTGCGCCATTATGTCAAACGCGAGGCGCCGATCCTGCACGAAAACAATATCCGCATGCGCTTTATTGGTGAAATGGAAACGCTGGCGCCGGATATCCAGCGCGATCTCGAGGAAGTGCGCGTGCTGACCAAGGATAATACCGGTCTCACGGTGCAGATGGCCGTATCCTACGGGGCGCGGCAGGAAATCAGCACCGCCATGCGCCGTATCGCACGCAAGGTTGCGTCAGGGGAACTGAGACCCGAGGATGTCACTGAAACCATCATCACCGCGCATCTGCATACCAAGGATGTACCGGACCCGGACTTGCTCATCCGCACCGGCGGCGAGGAACGCCTCAGCAACTTCCTGCTCTGGCAATCCGCCTACACCGAACTGTATTTCACCAATACGCTCTGGCCAGATTTCGCGCCCGCCGACCTCGATGCCGCCATCGAAAATTACAGTCAGCGCGACCGTCGTTTCGGCAAGCGTAAGGAGAAATAGATGACGTTGACGCCCGAATTGCAAAAACGCATCACCAGCGCCATCATTCTTGCCAGCGTCGCTGTCATTTTTACCGTGCTCAGTCCCGTCACGTTCATCATGCTGGGGCTTGCCTGCTGGTATATCCTCATCAGTGAATATGACGCGCTCACCCAAGGCCGCAGCCGGTGGTACGATCTCTTCGGTGCGTTGTATTTTACCGGTGCACTGATTAGCCTATGCTATATTCGCATTATCGATATGAAAATACTCGTTGCCCTCATCGTTATCGTCTGTGCGGGGGACATCGCCGCCTATTTCGTTGGCAAGAAATACGGACGTAACAAGATTGCTCCCGCCATTAGCCCCGGTAAAACATGGGAAGGGCTGGGCGGCGCCGTTATCATCAGTGCCATCGTAGCGGCGATCCTCGGCCATGTCGCGCCGTTGCCCCACGCGCTGCTGGGTGCGTGCTTTGCCGTACTGGGTCTTGGGGGCGATCTCTTTGAATCGGCGCTGAAACGACATGCTGGCGTCAAGGACAGTGGCACAATCATCCCCGGCCATGGCGGCCTGTTCGACCGGCTGGATTCCCTCCTCCCCTGCGCCATTTTCGCTGCGGTAGCGCTATACATGCGTACCAACTCGTAGTACAGTATCGGCCATGCAAAGCCACGCCCATCGCGCTTTATCGCCAGCTACCGCACCGCGCCGCGTCAGCATCCTCGGCGCGACCGGTTCCATCGGTGAAAGTTCGCTGCGGGTCATCGCCCAGCATCCGGATCGGTTCCACATCACCGCACTCACTGCGCAGGATAATGCCGATAAACTCATAGTCCTCGCGCAAAAATACCGCCCATCCGTGGTCGCTATCGGTAATGAAATTCATTTCCCGAAAGTGCGCGATTCGTTGAAACCACTCGGCATCCATGTACTCGCTGGTGCCCCAGGCATCGAGGAAGCCGCCTGCGCCCCCGCCGATCTCACCATTGCCGCCATTGTCGGTGCGGCCGGTCTCTTGCCCACTCTACGCGCCATCGAACAAGGCACTTCCGTCGCCCTTGCTAATAAAGAAGCCTTGGTATGCGCCGGTGAACTGGTGATGAAAATCCGCGCAACGCACGGCACGAAATTGCTGCCGATCGATTCCGAGCATAACGCCATATTCCAGGTACTCGCCGCCGAGCATCGCAGTGAAGTCGAGAAAATTACTCTTACCGCCTCTGGCGGCCCTCTCTTGCGCCGCCCACTCGATACGATGGATTCGGTAACGCCTGAGGAAGCCATCAACCATCCACGCTGGAGCATGGGCGCAAAAATATCCGTCGATTCCGCGACCATGATGAACAAAGGGCTCGAACTCATCGAAGCCCATTATCTGTTCGACATCCCGGCCTCACGCCTCGAACTGCTCATCCATCCGCAATCCATCGTGCATTCGCTGGTGCATTACAATGATGGTTCCGTCCTCGCCCAACTCGGCATGCCGGATATGGCCATCCCGATTGCGTATGCGCTGAGCTGGCCAGAACGCATCCATGTCACCACCCCACGCCTCGACCTTGCCGAAGTTGGCAAGCTGGAATTCGAAACGCTCGACCATGTGCGCTTCATCGCGCCGTCACTCGCCCGAGCCGCGCTGTCCGCTGGTCCCGCCCATCTCATCGCTTTCAACGCGGCGAATGAAGTCGCCGTCAGCAGCTTCCTCAACCGCACCGTGCCATTCACCGCCATCGCCAAAACGGTGGCCGCAGTTGTGGATGCGACTCACAACACCCCTATCAGCAGCGTCGATGACGTCATCATGGCGGATGCCGATGCCCGCCAGCGCGCCGAAGGAATTCTCGCATGCACACGTTAGTCCAATTTTTCCATTATATCTGGTCGACCGCGCTGGTCCTCAGCGTTATCGTTTTTATTCATGAATTCGGCCATTTCATTGTCGCGCGTCTATGCGGCGTGCGTATCGAAACCTTCTCCATCGGTTTCGGCCGCGAACTGATCGGCCGCACGGATAAGCACGGCACCCGCTGGAAGCTCGCTGCATTCCCGCTCGGCGGCTACGTTAAAATGTACGGCGATGCTGGTGCGGCCAGCACGCCCGATTCCGAAGCCTTAAAGGCCATGACCGATGACGACCGCAAACACAGCCTGCACCACAAATCGCTCTGGCAGAAAGCGCTCATCGTTGCCGCAGGCCCGGCGGCGAATTTCATCCTCACCATCGCCGTGTTCACTTATTTCATCTACACGGTCGGCATCGCCTCGACGGAACCGATTGCCGGTGAGATCATCCCGAAAACGCCTGCCGCTGCCGCTGGGCTCAAGCCCGGTGACCGCATCGTTAAAATCGACGACAGGGTGATGCATGATTTCAACGACATTCCCGAAGCGCTCATCACCAATCTCTACACGCCCATCACCCTCACGGTGGAACGCGGCGATAAAACAATGCATCTTACTATCACCCCCATCGAATGGTCAGAGAAGGACATCACCGGCAATGTCGAAAAACACCCGCTCATCGGTATCCGCAGCAAACAGCTGACGCGTAAGGACGTCAACCTGCCGCAGGCCATCTGGGCGGCGACTGAGAAGACCTACGACATGTGTGTGACGAACTTAAAGGGTCTCGGCCAGATCATCACTGGCGAGCGCAGCGCGCAGAACCTCCGCGGCACGATTGGCATTGCCAAACTCTCCGGCGATGTCACCCGCCAGGGCGAAACCACGCGCGAAACACTGATGACCCTCATGTGGTTCATTGCCGTCATCTCGGCGGGTATCGGCCTCGTCAACCTTTTCCCCTTACCGATGCTCGATGGCGGCCACCTGTTTTTCTTTGCGCTCGAAGCGATTCTCGGGCGTCCGCTACCGCAGCGCGTTATGGAATACAGCTATCGCACGGGGCTGGTCCTTATCATCACACTGATGATTTACACCAATGCCAACGATGCACTGAAGAAGTCGACATGGACGGCGCCGAAAGTGGAGAACATCACGCATTGAACCGCGAATTGGCTTATGGCCACGGCGCACGAGGCGGGACGACACAGTGAAACCAATCTGCAAGCAAAGTGGATTTTGCGCTGATAAATAGGCGAAACTGCTTGCTAAGGAATCGATTTTACCGCAAGTGGTTAAAGATGATTGCCCTGCGCCGATTACTGTCGCCATTACTTGTGAGTACGAGCCTGGCGCTCGCCATGCCGGCGTTCGCAGCCGATGTAATCCGTGACATTCGCATCGAGGGCAATCAGCGCCTCGAGGCCGATACGGTAAAGACCTATCTCGGTCTTAAACCCGGCGATAATGTGACCCAGTACTATCTCGATACATCGCTCAAGAAGCTTTACGATACTGGCTTCTTCGCCGATGTCGGCCTCAGCGAGGATGGCGGGGTGCTTACCGTGCATGTCGTCGAGAATTCAAGTATCAATGATGTGCTGTTCGAAGGCAACGACAAGATCGAAAAGGATGACCTTGAGAAAGAGATCACCCTCAAGTCCCGTTCCGTTTATTCTCGCACCAAAGTCCAAAACGACCTGAAGCGCCTGCTCGATGTCTATCGTCGCCATGGCTATTACTCAGCCGTGATCACACCACAGATCATCCAGCTCGAGCAGAACCGGGTGAATCTCATCTATAGTATCGCCGAAGGTCCGAAAGCGTATATCGAGAAAGTGACCTTCATCGGTAACGAGACCTACCCGAGCAAAACGCTGCAGAAGATCATCAGCTCCTCGCAGGAGCGTTGGTACCAGTTCCTCTCCGATTCCGACAAATACGATCCGGACCGCCTGCAGTACGATCAGGAACTCCTGCGGAAATACTATTTTGAAAACGGTTACGCCGACTTCAAGGTGAAATCGGCCATCGCCGAGCTATCGCCGCAGCGCGATGCCTTTTACCTGACCTTCACCATCGAGGAAGGCGAGCAGTACAAACTCGGCAAGGTCAATGTCGTGACCAAGTTGCCGACGGGCCGCGTGCCGGATCTTCAGCCCTCCGTCGGCACCAAGGAAGGTGACGTATACAATGCGACCGAAGTCGAGGACAGCATCAACCGCATGACGGATGCGCTCGGCGACCATGGCTTTGCTTTCGTCGAGATCAACCCGGATGTCGCACGCCGCCCGGGCAAGGATAAGATCATCGACCTGACCTATAACGTCACCGAGGGTCCGAAGGTCTATGTCGACCGCATCAACATCTTCGGTAATCAGCGCACGCTCGATGAGGTGATCCGCCGCGAGTTCAAGCTCTCTGAAGGTGATGCATATTCGTCCAGCAAACTGAAACGTACCGAGCAGCGCCTCAATAATCTGGGTTATTTCGAGAAGGTCACGATCGACCGCAAACCCGGCAGTGCACCGGACAAGACCGACATCAACGTCGAGGTTGCCGAGAAATCAACCGGTGAGATCACCCTCGGTGTTGGGTACTCGACAGCGGATGGCCCCATTGCCGATTTCGGCGTCAAGGAAAAGAACTTTCTCGGCACCGGACAGGAAATCCATGCAAAAGCGGAAGTCGGTGGCCAACGTCAACAATATGATATCGGCTTCGACGAGCCATATTTCCTCGGCCGTGAACTTGAAGCGGGCCTCGACCTGTTCAAGACTGTCGAGAATTTTCAGGATAATTCCAGTTTCGATCGTGAAACCTTGGGCGGCACCGCGAAGCTTGGCTACTCGTTGAGCGAGCACCTGAAGCACCAGTTGCGCTATACGCTAGAAGACATCAAGATCGACAATGTCTCAACCTTGGCCTCGCAATATATACGGCAACAGCAGGGTGAAGATATCGTCTCCATGATCGGCCAATCATTCATTTACGATGCACGGGACAATAAATTTAACCCGACAACCGGCTATTCGTGGAAATTCAGCCAGGATCTCGCCGGCCTCGGCGGCGACGACCGATTCCTGCGCGATGAAATCGACGCGGAATATTACGTTCCCGTTGCCAAGAAGTGGACCCTCGCCACCATCGGTTCGGCCGGCAATATTTTCGGCCTTGGGCAGGATGTGCGTATCAACCAGCGCTACTTTGCTGGCGGTCAGTATGTTCGCGGTTTCGCCAATGCCGGCCTCGGCGCCCGGGATAGCGTGACCGGCGATGCGCTCGGTTCTAACAATTTCTATGCCGCCACCGAAGAGTTGCGCTTCCCGCTCGGCCTGCCCGACGACCTCGGCGTCACCGGCGCCGTGTTCGTGGATGCTGGCAGTGCGTGGAACATCGATTCAACATCGGTGGCCGGCGCCCCCATTCAGGATGACAGCTCCTTGCGTGCCTCGGCCGGTTTCGGAATCGCCTGGGCTTCACCCTTCGGCCCGATTCGGATCGATTTTGCCCTGCCCATCCTGAAACAGGACTACGACGACACCGAAGTTATCCGTTTCAACTTCGGTACGCGCTTCTAGCGTTCCCGGTCACGTTGTATTTCATAATATTTCTATCGTTCAGCCCCATGCGGGGCTGGACAGCATGCGCCGGATGGTGCAGATTGCGCCTCGATTTTGTATTCATTTTTTAAAGGTTGTATCATCATGAAAAAATCATTCCTCATCGCTCTGGCATCCCTCACCCTTTTCGCCGCTCCGGCTTTTGCCGATATGTCGATGGCGGTCGTCAACTATGCGCGTATCGTCAAGGATTCGAAAGCTGGTTCTTCCGTCCGCACCCAGATTCAGGGTAAACAAAAAGCGCTGCAAAGCGATTTCGAAGCGAAATCCAAGGATTTCTCGGAGCAGAAACAAGCGCTCGCCAAAGCGCAAAGCACGACCGACAAGGCCGCGTTCGAGAAAAAAGTAAAAGATTTCGAAACCAAAGCCATGGATGCCGACCGCGATATGCAGGCCAAGAAAATGGCACTGGCGAAATCGGCCGATCAGGCCGCTGAAGACCTGCAGAAGGCTGTGCTCGATATCACCAAACAGATCGCTGCCGAGAAGAAATACAACCTTATCGTCTCCGGCGCGCAGGTGCTTTATGCGGATGATGCGCTCGATATTACCGACGAAGTGATCAAGCGCCTCGATGCTAAAATGCCGACCGTCAGCGTTAAGTAACCATTGTTGCGCGATTCATCGCCATGGTCGATCGTCGATTCTTCACCAATCACGGCCCGTTCACTGCCGAGCAGATCGCGGCGGGAACGGGCACGTCATTGCAGAATGCGGGTGACAATAGCCGCATGCTGAACGACGTGGCCCCGCTCGACCGCGCTAGCCAGAACGACATCAGCTTTTTTGATAACGTCAAATACATCGAGCAGTTCACCAATTCGGATGCCGGTGCCTGCTTCATCCGCCCGAAATATGCCGATCAGGCACCACCGTCCATGGTCGTCCTGCTGACGGAAGACCCTTACCGCTGCTACGCCCTCACCGCCCAGCGTTTCTATCCGGCGGCGCGCTCCGCCAACGGCATCGCACCCAATGCTACCATCGCCCCCAGCGCCACCATCGGCAAGGATGTCGCCATCGGCCCCGGTGCGGTGATCGGCGCACACGTCATGCTCGGCGACCGCGTCAGTATCGGCGCGAACGTGGTCATCAGTGATGGGGTGACCATCGACGACGACAGCACGATTGGCCCAATCAGCACCATCAGCCACAGCCTCATCGGCAAACAGGTCATCATCCATCGCGGCGTTCATATCGGGCAGGATGGCTTCGGCTTCGCGCTCGGCCGCGACGGCCACGTCAAGGTTCCGCAGCTCGGCCGCGTCGTCATCGGCGACGATGTCGAGATCGGCTCCGGCACCACGATCGACCGCGGTACCGGCCCGGATACCATCATCGGCGACGGCACGAAGATCGATAACCTCGTGCAGATCGGCCATAACGTGCAGATCGGCAAGCGTGCCGTGATCGTCGCTCAGGTCGGCATCTCGGGCTCTACCCGCATCGGTGATGGCGCAGTGATCGGCGGTCAAGCCGGGCTCACCGGACATATTAAGATCGGTGCTGGCGCCAAGATTGCGGCGAAAGCCGGTGTCATGAGCGATGTCCCTGCCGGTAGTTCCTGGGGCGGCGCACCTGCCGTTCCTGCGCTCGAATGGCATCGCCAGACCATCGCCCTCTCACGCCTGAGCAAATCCAAACGAGGATCCAATGAGTGACGCTTTCGCCATCGACCCGAGTAAACCTTCCTACGATGTGATGGGCATCCAACGGCTGATCCCGCACCGCTATCCGTTCCTGATGATCGACAAAGTCGTCAACATCGTCGAGTCAAAATCCATCACCGGCATCAAGAACGTCACCATCAATGAGCCGTTCTTTCCGGGGCATTTCCCGAACCACCCGGTCATGCCGGGCGTGCTTATCGTCGAGGCAATGGCGCAGACCGCCGCGGTGCTCGTCATGCATACGCTCGGTTCCGTCGCCCACGGCAAAGTGGTCTATTTCATGTCGGTCGAAGGTTCGAAATTCCGCAAGCCCGTGGTGCCCGGCGATACGCTCCACATCCACTGTGAAGCACAGAAGAGCCGTGGCACTATCTGGAAATTCTCCGGCGTGGTGATGGTCGGGGGCACCAAGGTTGCCGAAGCTGTCTACACCGCGATGATCGTCGACGAAAAAGACGAAAAGGAAGCGAAATGAGCGGCACCATCCACCCTGCAGCCTTTGTCGCAAACGGCGCTAAGGTCGGGTCCAATGTTTTCATTGGCCCGTATTGTGTTGTCGGCGAGCATGTCACGCTGGGCGATAATGTACGTCTCGTCAGCCATGTCGCAGTCGATGGCAGGACTGAGATCGGTGACGGCACGGAAATCTTCCCGTTCGCCTCCATCGGCCACCGGCCGCAGGATCTGAAATTCAAAGGCGAGAACTCACGCCTGATGATCGGCAAACGCAATGTCATCCGCGAGCACGTCACCATGAATCCCGGTACCGAAGGCGGCGGCCTTATCACCACCGTCGGCGATGACTGCCTGTTCATGGCCTCGAGCCATGTTGCACATGATTGCGTCGTCGGCAGCCATGTCATCCTCGCCAATAACGCGACCCTCGCGGGCCATGTCCAGATCGGCAACGGCGTCATCATCGGGGGCCTGTCGGCAGTGCACCAGTTCGTGCGCATCGGCGATTTCGCCTTCGTGGGCGGCATGACAGGGCTGGTAAAAGACCTGATTCCCTTCGGCATGGCTACGGAAAATCGTGGTGCGCTCGACGGCCTGAACCTTGTCGGCCTCAAGCGTCGTAACGTTGCACGCGCGAACATCACGCAGCTGCGCGAGACCTATAAGAAGCTGTTTTTTGGTGAAGGTACTTTCGCCAGTCGTGCCGCCGCTATCGACGCCAATAGCCTAACATCCGAAGCGAAAACATTGCTTGATTTCGTCACGAGCGATTCTTCGCGCTCGTTCTGCACGCCCACCCGATCCAGGTCCGCTGATTCCCGCGAGGCGGCATGAATGCAACGGCACAGGTAGCGGCAGCGCTGCCGGGTCTTGGCATCGTCGCTGGCAGCGGTGAATTGCCGCGCGTGCTCATTCAGGCCTGTCAGGAGATGGGTCGCCCGTATTATGTACTCGCACTCGAGGACACGGTCGAAGAAGCCACCGCCGAACTTGCTGGCGACCATTACTCCGTCATCCGCTTCGGTGCCATCGGCAAAGCCTTCGACATTTTACGCAAAAACAACGTCAGTGAACTGGTGATGGCCGGCCGGGTGACGCGTCCGCGCATCGCCAGCATCCGTCCTGACCTGAAAGGCGCGAAGCTTCTTGCCCGCATCGGCGCGCAACTAATGACCGGCGATAACGAATTGCTCTCCAGCATCATCACCTTCCTCGAGGAAGAAGGTTTCCGCATCACCGGCGCGGAAGACGTGGTGCGCGACCTGCTGACGCCCGAAGGCATGATCGGCAGCATCTATCCCGATAAACGCGCTCAGGCCGACATCGAATCCGGTGCCCGCATTGCGCGTGCTATCGGCGCACTCGATATTGGCCAATCCGTCATCATCCAGAACGGCATGATCCTTGGCATCGAAGCCATCGAAGGGACGGACGGCCTCATCCAGCGCTGCACTGAACTCAAGGTCGAGGATAAAGGCGGCGTACTGGTGAAAGTCAAAAAACCGCAGCAGGAAAAGCGCGTCGATCTTCCCACCATCGGGGTCGAAACTGTCGAGCGTCTTGCCCAATACGGCTTCGCTGGCGTTGCGGTCGAAGCTGGCGCGTCGCTCATTCTCAACCGTCGCGAAGTGGCCCGCCGCGCTGATGCGCTCGGCGTTTTCGTCATCGGTTTCAGCATCCTCGAATAGCATGCCTACCATCGCATTCATGGCGGGTGAAGCATCGGGTGACCAGCTTGGCGGCTGGCTGATGACAACCCTCAAAGTCAAACGCAGCGACCTCACCTTCATCGGCCTTGGCGGCCCCATGATGGAAGCGCAGGGCCTCACCAGCATTTTTCCCATCCGCGACATCAACTTATTCGGCATGGCGGAAATTCTGCCGCATGTCTTCACTATCAAAAAACGCATCCGGCAAATGGTCGAGTTTATTGAACGCGAGCAGCCGGAAATCGTCGTCAGTATCGATTCGCCGGGTTTTGTCCTTCGGGTGCTCAAACAACTCCGCGCCCGCGGCAAAGCGAAAGCCACGTTCATCCATTACGTTGCGCCGACTGTCTGGGCCTACCGCCCGGAGCGCGCACAGATTATGGCCGAGCGCTTCGATTATCTATTCTGTCTGCTGCCTTTCGAACCACCCTATTTTGATGCCGTTAAGCTGCCGAATGCCTTCATCGGTCACGAAATAGCTTGGTGGTGGCAAACACGCGGTGACGGTGCCGCCTTCCGCACCAAGCATTCTATCGACACAAATGCACCACTCCTCGCCGTCTTCCCCGGCAGCCGCAATGGCGAGATCAGCCGCCTCTGGCCCATCTTCAAAGCCAGCATCGAAAAGCTTCACACACAATTACCCGCACTACGCATCGTCATTCAAGTCACCGACGCGATGCTGGAACGCATGCGCACGGAAACAAAGGATTGGCCTATCCAACCTATTATTATTGCGAATACCGAAGATAAAAAAGACCTGTTCGCGGCCGCTACCGCCGCCATCGCTAAGTCCGGCACTATCGGTCTCGAATGCGCGGTTGCGGGCCTGCCGAGCGTCATTGCTTACCGCATGAATGCTCTCACTGCGCGGGCGTTGCGCAAAATGCTGACCATCAAATACGCCAACCTCGCAAATATTCTGGCCGACCGCATGATCATCCCGGAATTGATCCAGGAAAACTGTACGCCGGACAAGATCAGCGAAGCCGTATTGCCGCTGCTTACCCAAAGCGCCACGCGCAACACCCAACGCAGTGAACTCGAGACCATCGCAACCCTGCTCGGTGCCAATGACCCGCAATCGCCCAGCGAAAAAGCGGCGGACATCGTTTTGGATTTTCTAAACTGATTTCAATTGCGCAATCGCCGCATCATATTCAAACAACGCCAGCAGCAGCCGCAGCGCCTTCCCGCGCTCACTCATCAGTTCCGGGTCGCGGTGCAGAATCAGCTTCGCATCGTCATGCGCGATGCGCAACAGCGGCAGATGGTGCGCCAGATCCACCAGCACAAAATCCGGCATCCCGGTCTGCCGATGCCCCAGCATATCTCCCGCCCCGCGCAGTCGCAGGTCTTCCTCGGCGATCACGAACCCGTCATTGGTCTCACGCAGCACATTCAGGCGCGATTTGGCGAGTTCGGGCAACGCATGATACAGCAAAATACACCGCGACGCCTTATCGCTGCGGCCTACACGCCCGCGCAATTGGTGCAATTGCGCGAGCCCGAAACGCTCCGCATGCTCAATAACCATTACCGTGGCCTCTGGCACATTGACGCCCACCTCGACCACAGTGGTCGCAACCAGTAACTGTACCTCACCATGCGCAAAGGCCTGCATCACTTTTTCGCGCTCGGCCAGTTTCATGCGCCCATGCACAAGGCCGACCGTGCCCGGAAAACGCTCGTTCAATTCTTTGAAACGGGCTTCCGCTGCCGCCAGGTCGAGGTTCGATAGCGCTTTTTCTTCTTCCGTTTGTTCGTCAATGAGCGGACACACCCAATACGCCTTCTCGCCGGCCTGCAGCACGCGCGCGAGCCCATCAATGACCGCATTTACACGCGCGTATGGCACCGCCCGCGTATCGATCGTCTGGCGCCCTACCGGCTTTTCGGTGAGGCTCGAAATTTCCATATCGCCATACAGCGTCATGCCGAGGCTACGTGGAATCGGCGTCGCCGACATTTGTAATAAATGCGGGGCCAAACCTTTGCCCGCCAGCCTCAGCCGCTGGCCGACCCCGAAGCGATGCTGTTCGTCGATCACCATGAGCGCCAGTTTGCTGAACTCCACCGAATCTTGAAACAACGCATGCGTTCCGACTACGATATCGAGTTCACCCGCGGCCATCTTCGCACGCATCTTTTCCTGCTCTGGTTTTTTCATTTTACCCGAGAGCAGGCCGATGCGGATGCCCACTTGCTCCGTCAGCGGTGCCAGCGTTTCCATATGCTGGCGTGCGAGCAGGTCCGTCGGCGCCATTAGACAAGCCTGATATCCTTGCGCCACCGCTTGCACCATCGCCCCAAAAGCGAGGATCGTTTTGCCACTACCTACATCACCCTGCAGCAGCCGCACCATGCGATGGCCACTTGCCATATCGCCTATGATGTCTTGCAGCACGTCATCTTGCCCCTTCGTAAGGGTGAAAGGTAGCAGCGCCTTCCAGCGTTGCTCCGTCGCGGCATGATAGGGGATGGCATATGATTTTTGCCGCTTGTTCAGCCTGCGCGCAAGGGCCAAAGCCAATTGGCTCGCCAACAGTTCATCATAGGCCAAACGTGAACGAATCGAACCCCCTGGCAGAATATCCTGCGCGTCATCCGGCGTATGCAGCCGCTGCACGGATTTGGTAAACGATAAAAAATTTCGTTCGTTGATGAATGCCGCATCCAGCCATTCCGGCAGCGATTTGATCCGCGTCAACGCCTGCCCGATGGCCTTGGCCAATATGCGTTGCGACAATCCGGCCGTCAGCGGATAGATCGGGGCAAGTTTCAGTATCTGCGCCGCCTTCTCTACCGGTGCGACGATATCCGGGTGCGACATGGTCGGCTGCCCATCAACCATTCCCGCTGTACCACAGATGATGCGACGCTCCCCCACCGGCATCATGCGCATCGGATAATTATCCTTCACATGGAAGAACGTGAGGATGAGCACATCGCCCGCCGCATCCTGTGTCACGACACGGTAAGGTATCTTGCGTTTCACTCGTGGTGGCGGCACATGCTCGACGATCTCGACTTCAGCCGTTACATACTCACCGGGCGTGATCGCGGCCACCGCTGTCACGATTCGCCGATCCAGTACGCCTACCGGCAAATGCAGCACAAGGTCGCGCAGCACCGGTTCACGCGTCAGCACTTCCTCGATGTCACGAGTCGGCCTCAGCAAGCGCAGCAAGGATTCAGTGGTGCTTGGGCCGACATATTTCAGGGCCGAAACGGGCGTAAACCAGGGAAAGAGTTCGTGGGGGCGCATGGCGGCGCCTAAGGCTGTCCTAGTTCAACCAAAGCATTGCGCTCGTTGGCATCAAGCTCCGCCATCGCCGTTTCACAGTTCGCAAAGATGCTGTAAACATCCTCGAAATCAATCAGGTCGAACCCGATGCAAGTCGTGACGATAAAATTAGGCTTGCCGCCGAAATCGATATGGTGGCTACGGATTTTCCAGCGCAAGCGATTCAGCACTACCCGCGCCGATTCTCGCGTAATATTGAACAATACGACACCCAGCGTATGATCCGACAGCGCGAAAATGAGGTCTTCGGAACGGAATGTGCTACGGCATATCTGGTAAACATGCAGTAGAAAATGATTGGTCGCTTCCGCGCCGTACTTCGCAAGGCTTTTCTCGTGGCGGTCTACCCGCAATACCGCGAAAACGATATTCGTTTTGGAATCCTCGAAATAATTTTTCAGGAGCGGCAGGAATTCAACCGCCGTTTTGCGGTTCGGCAGGCCCGTTGCCTCATCCAGTTCCTTGCGGCCATCGAGGTTCGTAGTGATGAACTCGGCCATCTTCGCACGGCTTACCCGCTCCTGTTCGTCCGGGATCACGATCTGAAAGACCGAGTTCATCCCCTCAGCCATCATGCGCGATAGCTTGCAGTTTACCCGGATTTCGTCGCCCAGCCGCCGACGCAGGCGCACTTCGCGGATGCGCGCAAAGATATCGCCAAAATCCTCGGCGTCAGCATCATATTCGAGAGCATCTGCAATCGCTTCCGCTTCATGCGTGCCGAGGATCGTCTCTAGCCGGCGATTCAAAATCTCGTCCTTCGCGTAACCCAGCATGTTCTCGAGCGCTTCATTTATCTTGCTGATAGTTATAGTTTTTTCCGCGTTATTCTGCACGATCACCAGCAGGCCGTCGCCCCGGCGCGCAGCAATCGGCGGGGCAGTTGATGGCTCGATTTCTTCAGGCGTCATGGCAGCTCCGCACTTGCACATTTGTTCATGCCCACTATGTTGCGCCCATCAACCATGAGTCAAGAAGATGCGTGATCAGCCGGACACGAACCGCCCATTACCCCGCGAGCTGTGGCTTAAGCGCTTGGCCTACCGCAGCTGGCATCGCGGCTGCAAGGAAACGGACCTCGTGCTCGGCACCTACTGCGCCCAGCGGATCGAAGCGCTCGATGACGACAAACTTAGCCTTTTCGAATCGCTCCTTGATGAGGATGATGCTGAAATCTGGGCATGGCTGACCGAAAAGACTCTTTGCCCGAACCCGGATTACGCGCCCTTGCTGAGCGAACTGCGCGAACAGAAAATCGCCTGATATGACCCTGCCGGTTTCCCTCATCAACGGCCTTAAGCAAGGCGCTGGCGGCCTTGTCGTCGAAGCGCCACTGACCGCGCATGCCTATGTGCTGACGGAAATCGCTAAAACGACGAAACATCCAATCGTCCATGTCCTGCCGCAGGACAAGGATATGGCCGCGACTGCCGATCTCTGCGAATTCCTCGCACCAGATATCGACGTGCTTACCCTGCCCGCGTGGGATACGCTGCCATATGACCGTGTAAGCCCGAGCCCTGCCATCACTGCCCAACGCCTCAACACGCTGAGTGTCCTTGCTTCACGCGATAGCACGAAACCCTACATACTGCTCACCACCGTCAACGCCATCACCCAGAAATTGCCGCCACGCGAGCAATTCGCCAAAGCGCGTTTTGCCATCAAAAAGGGCGATACGCTGAATCGCGATGCGCTGTTCATGTTCCTTGGCAGCAACGGTTACCAGCGGGTCGGCAAAGTGATGGAAGCCGGCGAATACGCCGTGCGCGGCTCCCTCATCGACCTGTTTCCTTCAGGCTATCACGATGCCATACGCATTGATTTCTTTGGCGATGATGTCGAATCCCTGCGTCGTTTCGACCCATTGACGCAGATTAGCGATGCCCCCGTCGACAAGCTCGAACTACGCGCCGTCAGCGAGGTGCTGCTGCAACCTGAAAGTATTTCCCATTTCCGCGCAAAGTACCTCGAAATGTTCGGCGCGGTGACGAAAGACGATCCACTTTATGAATCCATCAGTGAGGGGCGCATTTATCAGGGCATGGAGCACTGGCTGCCCTTGTATTATTCCCATCTCGATACGCTCGCTAATTACTGTCCCTATGCTATTTTCAGTATGGATCACCGCCTGGAGACGCTCGTCATCGAGCGCGACGAAGCCGTGCAGGATTATTACGGCGCGCGCAAACTGCATCTAAAGAAGGATAGCACCAATTATAACCCGGTAGCGCCGGAACTGCTGTTCATGGGTTATGATAAACTCATGCATGGCTGGCGCACGCATTCGCGCATTACCCTGACGCCGTTCGCTGCCGAAGGCGCCATTTCCCTCGGTCTGCGTCTCAGTCCGCAACTTTTCAATAAGCGCCATGAGGAAGGACAGCACGCCCGTGACATCATCCTCGATTACATCCACAACGCCGCGCTTCCCGTCATTCTCGCCGCCAATTCCGCCGGCAGCGCAGACCGCATCAGCAAAATGCTCCATTTGGGCAAGGATAGCAAAACGCAACTCGTGATCCTACCCGCCGAGCACGGTTTCACCACACCAGAATTCATCCTCCTCACCGAGCAGGACATGTTCGGTGAGCGCATCATCCGCACCCAGAAACGCAAGCGCAAATCAGAAGCCTTCCTCGCCGAAGCTGCGAGCTTCATTGAAGGAGAACTCATCGTCCACCGCGAGCACGGCATCGGCCGCTTCGAGGGCCTCATCACGCTCGAAGTCAACGACACGCGGCATGATTGCCTGAAACTTACCTACGATGGCGGCACGCTGTTCCTGCCCGTCGAGAACATTGATCTGGTCTCGCGTTACGGCACCAGCGATGAGCCTGTTTCTCTCGATAAACTCGGGGGCGTCGCGTGGCAAAAACGCAAATCTGCGCTTAAAAAACGTCTTAAAATGGCCGCCGAAGCCCTCATCAAGGTCGCGGCCGAACGTGCTGCTATCGCCGCACCCGTCCTCACCGCCGATGCTGGCAGCTTCGACGAATTCGTCGGCCGCTTCCCCTACACCGAGACCGATGACCAGTTGCAAGCCATCGATGAAGTCCGCGCCGATCTTGGCAGCGGCCACGCCATGGACCGGCTAGTTTGCGGCGATGTCGGCTTCGGCAAAACCGAAGTTGCCCTACGCGCGGCGTTCATCGCCGCTAGTAACGGTCAGCAGGTCGCCGTCATCGCGCCGACTACTTTGCTTGCCCGCCAGCACTACCATACCTTCGCCGAGCGCTTCAAAGGCCTGCCCTTCCGCGTGCGCATGCTCTCGCGCCTTACCCCGGCGAAGGACGCCGCCGAAACCAAAACATCGCTGGCAGAAGGTAAAATCGACATTGTCATCGGCACACACGCCCTTCTTGCTAATAGCATCCAGTTCAAGAATCTCGGCTTGCTCGTCGTCGATGAAGAACAGCGTTTTGGCGTCGCGCAGAAAGAAAAGCTGAAACAAATCAAATCCAGCATCCACGTGCTGACGCTTTCCGCCACACCGATCCCACGCACCCTGCAATTGTCGCTTTCCGGCGTACGCGAACTATCGCTCATTACCACGCCGCCGGTCGATCGCCTTGCCGTGCGCACCTACGTCATGCCCTACGATCCGTTGGTATTACGCGAAGCTATCCTGCGTGAATACCATCGCGGTGGTAAAGTCTTCATCGTTACCCCGCGGGTGAAATTCATGGCGGAACTGCAGCACAAGATCACCGAACTGGTGCCCGAGGTGAAGCTCGTCGCCGCACACGGCCAAATGGGCGCCATGACGCTCGATAAGACCATGAACGCGTTCTATGACGGCAAATACGACGTGCTGCTTTCCACCTCCATCATCGAATCCGGCATCGATATCCCCACCGCCAACACCATGATCATCGACCGCGCCGATATGTTCGGCCTGTCACAGCTCTATCAGTTGCGCGGACGTGTCGGTCGCTCCAAGACCCGGGCCTATGCGTACCTCACCCTACCGCATGGCAAAAAACTCACGCGTGAGGCCGAGCGCCGCCTCGAAGTGATGCAACAGCTCGACACGCTAGGCGCCGGGTTCCAGTTGGCCAGCCACGATATGGATATTCGCGGCTTCGGAAATTTGCTCGGCGAGGAACAATCCGGCCACGTCAAGGAAGTCGGCATCGAGCTGTACCAAGCCATGCTCGAAGAAGCCATCGCCGATATGAAAAAGCGCAAGCATCTGCAGAGCGACGAAGAAACTCCGGATAGCTGGAGCCCGCAGATCAATCTCGGCATGTCCGTGCTGATTCCGGAAACCTACATCGAAGACTTGCCCCTGCGTCTGTCCCTCTATCGTCGTGCCGCCAACCTGGCCGAACCGGGCGAACTCGAAGGTTTCGCCGCCGAACTGGTCGATCGTTTCGGGCCGATGCCAATAGAAGTCGAGCATTTGCTGGAAACTCTAAAGATCAAACTGCTGTGCAAACAGGCCTGCATTGTCCGGCTTGATGCCGGGCCAAAGGGCATTGTCCTCGCCTTCCACAACAACCAGTTTGCCGATCCTGCTACGCTGATCGCGTATATTGCAAAGCATGCGTCACGCATCAAACTGCGCGCGGATCAAACCCTGTTCATCGCTGCCGATACCGAGAATGAGGCAGCGCGCCTCGATCTGGCCAGCAACGTCGCCCATGAAATTCTGAAATTACTGCCAAAGGCTGAAGCACAGGCTGCCTAGTACGTTCATTTCAAGCGCACGCACCCACGGCAAAACTATTTTTCGCTGGCATGCGCAGCAGAAACCCATTACTGAAAATTCTCGTGAAACCGCATCTCAAACATCTCTGGCGCTTCGTGCTCATCGCCTTCGTGGCGAGTGTATTGCTGCCATTCTTTGCGGTTTACAACACCGGCCAGCTATCGGCAGCAAATGCTAAAACCGCTCTGTTCGCTGGTCGCCTCCTCATTTGTACCGCCGACGGTTTTCGCTGGATCAAACTGAGCGATGTCGGCAAACAGCAACCGCATACGCCCCTCGCGCATTATCAGTGCGCACTTTGCTTCTTCGCCGCACATGGGCTGAAGCATGTTGCCCTGTTCGCCGGGGTACTGCTTGCCTGCATCGTGCGCATCAGCTTGGCACGGCGCCTTGCTGCTGCCGCTGCCGCACTGCGTCTCTATCGCCCGCACCTGCAGCATAGCCGTGCGCCCCCCAGTTTCTCCTTCTAGCACCCTTTGTTTCATCACTCCCGTTCGCGGGAACTATTCTGCTATGGAGAAATTATGTCGTACTATAAACGCGCCTTACCTGTTCTATCCGTCCTGATACTACCCGTCCTCGCCCATGCCCACGCCGTCGTCGGTGATCGCGTCTTCCCCGCCACCTTGTCGGTCGATGATCCGGGCGTATCGGACGAAATCGATCTTGAAAACGGCCGCTTCAAAGATGGAGATGGCAACGCCAATACCACGTCTTTTGAGTACAACAAAACGCTCACCAAGGATTTCGCCCTATCCGTCGAAGGCGCTTGGGTCGATGCGGACGAAGCCAAAGGGCTGGATAATTTCGGCCTCGGCGCGAAATATGTATTCTACACCAACACCAGGCACGAACTGATGCTCTCCACCGGCCTCGATTGGGATATCGGCGGCTCCGGCGCCTCGCGCGTCGGTGAAAGTTTCAGTACCATCACCCCTACCATTTACGCGGGTAAAGGCATGGGTGATCTGCCGGATGCGATGGCGTATCTCAAACCGTTCGCCGTCACTGGTAACCTTGGCTATGCGGTACCGACGCGCAACTTCACCGCTGGCGACCGCAACGCGCAAGCCATCGAATGGGGGGCGACCGTGCAATACAGCATTCCTTATTTACAGCAGCATGTGAAAGACTTTGATCTGCCGATGCCGCTTGCCAAAGCGATCCCAGTCGTGGAGTTCTCCCTCGAAACGCCAACCAACGGCGCGGATAGCGGCAGAACTACCGGCACTATCAACCCCGGAGTTATTTTCATGGGACAGGACGTCCAGCTCGGCCTTGAGGCGCAACTGCCGCTCAACAGCGATTCCGGCCACGGCGTCGGCTATCTTGCGCAGGTGCATTTTTATCTCGACGATATCTTTCCGACCACTATCGGCAGGCCGATATGGTAGCGCGCTTCATTACGCTCTGCCTTCTGCTTGGGTTCACCGCAGGCCCCGTCTGGGCCTGCGGTATCCTCGCTAAGGCCAGCCCCAAAGTCGGCAGCACTGTTGCCGCGCCGGTAACCACCATTCGCCTCACGTTCAGCGAAGCCATCCTACCCGAAAAAAGCAGCATCGCCTTGGTAGATGCTGAAGAGAATCCGGTAGAGACCAAAACTTTCCAAATTGCTTATAAAGATTCGGTGATGCTCCTCCCAATGGCGGCGCCGCTTGCCGCTGGTCGTTACAAGGTGCACTGGCAGGTGCTATGGAAGGATTGCGGTAGCGCGACCGAGGGTAATTACGGCTTTAGCGTAACCCCATAACTAGGCGGCGGTAACCCCATGCTGGGCGGCAGGTTGTTGCAGCATGTCGCGTGATTGAATGTTGCCGATTTTCGTCGATGGCGCATCGGCTAGCGGTACGTGGGAGGCTTCTTTTGCTGACACAGGCGCGGACTTAGCGGGTTGTGCTTTCAGTTCTTTGGTCAGTTCCGCATACATCGCCGGCAGGCGATAATTCTCCTGCTTCTTGTCCGCAAAATGGCCTGCCATCCATTGTGCCGCCTTGGCCAGTGCTTCGGCCTGCCTATCAACGGGCAACTGCGCCAGCGCTTTACTCACATGCGCATACAGTTCAGGCATATACACTTCACGCGAGCCATAGGGCGCGGTGTAGCGAATGCCGTAACCCGCCACGAACACCGCATTGCCAAAGGTACCTGGAATATCGGGCATCGACTTATTGCCGACGAAAATTTCATGGTTCTTGTAACGGTCTCGCACGCTGTATAAGGCACCCCCGCCTTCGATCACCGAACTGAGCCTGAATGCGACTTTCTCGCGGAAGCTGCGCCAGGCAGAGGGTGGCTCTGGATTATACGGATCCGATTCGGTTGCCATGAACGAGGTGAACTTTCCCGTGAGCATGGCAATGCCATACCAGAACGTCGCCGGAGTCTTGTTCTTCGCGGCAGCGAAACCTTCCTTGATACCACCCGTACGCAAAGCCTTAAGCGCCGCCTTCACTTGCGTCACTGGGAATGCCAGCGAAACGGAACCCAATGTACGCAGGAACACTTCGCCAAAACTTACCGAATGCTGCTGGAGAAACGAGCCTGCCTTTTCTTTGCCAGCCACTAATGTCGTATTCGGTGCATCTACGGCTGCATTTACGCCATATTCCGTTTGCAAATGCTCATTGAATTGCTGTTTCAGATACGCCAATTGATGCGGGTCGTTCTTTTTCTGCGCGCCAAAAGTAATATTGATGACATTGGCGCAGAGATTAAGTAGCGCAAAGACTCCGATCGCGAAAGAATCATTGCGCTTGTCGCCGAGCAATTTTTGATCTGCTTCGAGTTTCGCCGATTCTTCGAAGATTTTTTTAGCGTGTTTATATACCAATCCGCCCGAGAGCAATTGGCCCGACTGGCCAACGATACTCAAGATGCCGCGCCATGCCCATGGATTGAATTTCTTTTGCACTTCTGGCAGCGCGAACTGTTGCCCATCGGTGGCCAATAGTTTCAGCGTCCGTTCCGGCGTGCCACCACGCAGTACCAGTAATTGTCCCTCTTTGCTCTCCGTCACGGAAATAACCTGCTGCCCGGAATTCGCCTCGGCCAACAATGCCTGCACACGCTTCGTGCTCGCTGCGTCAGCAGTCGTAACAAAGCAATACTGCCCGTCGCCGGTCTTTTCGAAGGCGACGGAACGAATAAAACCAGCAGGCTGTTGGCTGAGGTAGGTGCGCATGATTTTCCAGTCGTAAAGCAAGACCATACTCTTCCATTATGACGGTTTCATGACGGTTAACGGCATTTCATACATTATTTCCAGGCATTTTACTTTCTTCCGCTAAACGCGGAACCCCTTGCACAGCGCGGAAATCCCGCTATAAAAGCAGGCCATGTCCGATCTTTTCAAAGCCGCCAAGACCAAGCCTGTCGCAACCAACTACTCCGCCGAATCCATCGAAGTGCTCGAGGGGCTCGAACCCGTGCGCCGCCGCCCCGGCATGTATATCGGCGGCAGCGACGAAAGCGCGATGCACCATCTCATCAACGAAGTGTTCGATAATTCGATGGATGAAGCGGTCGCCGGCCACGCCAGCTGGATCGAGATCGACCTCAAGCCCGGCAACGTCATCACCATCCGCGATAACGGCCGCGGCATCCCTATCGATCCACATCCCAAATTTCCCAAAAAGTCAGCCCTCGAGGTCATTCTCACCACGCTGCATGCGGGCGGTAAGTTCAACGATAAAGTTTACCACACCGCGGGCGGCCTGCACGGCGTCGGCATTTCCGTCGTGAATGCCCTTTCCGATGAGATGCGCGTCGAAGTCGCGCGCGAGCAGCAACTTTACGCGCAAGATTATTCCAAAGGCACACCGCTTGGCAAAATTCAGAAACTTGGGCAAGTCAAAAATCGCCGTGGCACCAGCGTCACCTTCCATCCGGATCCGGAAATCTTCGGGGCGAAATCAAAATTTCGCGCGGAGCGCATCTACAAACTTATCCGCGCTAAAGCGTATCTTTTCCGTGGCGTCGAGATCCGCTGGAACTGCGATGCTTCACTGATCCCCGAAGGCAGTAAAGTTCCCACCGAGGCCGTTATCCATTTCCCGAACGGCCTGCATGATTACCTGCTGCAGGATCTGGGCGAAAAACCCCTGATCGGTACGCCCTTCTATGGCGATGCCGATATATCGGACGGCAAAGGCCGCGTCGAATGGGCCATAGCCTGGCCGAATGAGGATGAGGATGGCCATCAGCAACTGTTCTGCAACACCATCCCTAATCCTGAGGGTGGCACTCACGAACAGGGCCTACGTGCCGCTCTCACCAAAGGCCTGCGTCAATTCGGTGAAATGACGAAGAACAAGAAAGCCGCCAGCATCATGGCGGATGATGTGATGGCCGGCGCGGTGGTCATCCTTTCGCTGTTCATCCGCGATCCACAATTTCAGAGCCAGACGAAAAGCAAACTCGTCACCGCCGATGCGGCGCGCCTGGTCGAGAACGCCATCCGCGATCCGTTCGATCATTTTCTTTCCGGTGATGTCGCCCGCGGCAACGCACTGCTCGATTTTATTATTTTCAAGGCGGAAGAACGCTTGCGCCGCAAGAGCGAAAAAAATGTCAAGCGCCAGAACGTCACCTCTCGCCTGCGCCTGCCTGGCAAACTCGCTGATTGTACACGTTCCATTCCGCAAGGCACCGAACTGTTCCTCGTCGAAGGCGATTCCGCTGGCGGTTCCGCCAAGCAAGCTCGCGACCGCGAAACGCAGGCCGTGTTGCCACTTCGCGGCAAAATTCTCAACGTCGCCAGCGCGACCATGGAAAAAATCCGCGCCAACCAGGAAATCTCCGACCTGATGCAGGCGATGGGCGTTTCCACCGGCAGCATGTTCGATATCGCTAATTTACGTTACGAAAAAGTTGTCATCATGACCGATGCGGATGTCGACGGCGCGCATATCGCCTCGCTGCTGATGACTTTCTTTTATCAGGAAATGCCCAAGCTCATTACCCACGGCCATCTCTATCTCGCCCAACCGCCGCTCTATCGCATCATCGCCGGCAACGTCACTTATTATGCGCAGACGGATGTTGAAAAAGACAAACTCGTCGCCCAGCTCGCAGTAAAACATAAAAGCAAGATCGAGATCGGCCGCTTCAAAGGCCTTGGCGAGATGACTGCGCCGCAGCTGAAAGAAACCACGATGGACCCAAAGAAACGGACGCTGTTGAAGGTCATGATCGCCCATGAGGACATAGAAGACACTGCCGAGCGCGTCAACCAGCTGATGGGCAAGAAACCGGAACTGCGCTTTCGTTTCATCCGGGAGCAGACTGACCTGCTCGGCGAAAAATTCCTCGAAGCGCTCGACGTTTAATCGAATCTAAAGAGCGGCGGCAGGTACATTGCCCTCGTGGCGCGCCATGGTTTCATTGCCCGCCATTTCACGCACGTGGTTGCTACCGTAACGCCCGCGCAGGTAGACTTCTTCTAGCAAATGCTTCAGCAAGTACCAACTAGTCGAGGGTGCGCCAGCGAAACACTGCAGCGCCGCCACCGGGTCCTTCTGTTTCACCGCTTCAATCAGCAAGCGCCATTGCGCCCGTTTATCGATCGCCAGGCGATGCTGTTCCAGTATTCTGCATGCTTGGTTCGATAACGGCAATTCATCGCGCATCGCATCATGGCAATCGCGCAATAGTGTAAGGTCATGCGCCGAATGTTTCGCACTCAATGAATTCGGCCGCACAACCGACACATAGCCCCGGTGCGGAATCACGACCAACCGACCACCGACACCCAGCAACCGCGCATAGATTTCGAAATCCTCTCCCAGGTGCAGCTGTTCCTGATACCGCACATGATAATGTTTCATCAGTGAATGGCGCATCAGTGGCTTGATAAAGCTTAACTCGCCACGCATCCGGCCTTTGCGCGGGATAGCCGAATCAACGAAACGCGAAAAGTCCACATTCATCGGTGTGCTGAGCGGCATTGCCAATAGCGGTGTGCGCGGCCCATTGATATGCCGCTCCGAAACCTGCCACATATCATCAGCGAGCAGATCGGCATTTTCCGCTTGCGTCAATAATGCGGCGATTCGTCCGGGCAGGAAAAAATCATCGGCATCCAGAATACCGACCCAGTCCGCCTTGGTAAGCATCAGCGCCATATTGCGCGCTACCGATGGGCCAGCATTGCTGGTACGACGCAGAATGGTCAGGCGTCCGCTGCCATCATCCGCCAGTTTCGCGTTTTGTGCTGTCTGATCGCTGGAACAATCATCCACCACATAAATTTCTCGCACTTCAGGTTCGGCAAGTGCCGAAGTGATCGCGCGGGCGATGGTCGCTTCAGCATTGAATGCAGCAATGATGATGGCGACGGATGGTGTGGATGTGTTCATTTAGCATTCCGTGTTTCCACGTATGCTAGATAAATTTACTCAGCAGACAATGCGGATATGACGCTACATACACGATACTTCTGCATAAGGTGATTGCATGGTTTATTGGCAACATAGTTATCAACAGATCACTAATTCGCACGTGTCGCCGCTTCGAAAAAAGACGCCAATTCTTAGAGGTGCGAATCATCCATTCAGCAATTTTTCTACCTCTTCCGCCGAAAGCTCGACCTCTTCTTCCGCCGATGGCGCGGATGGTGCGATTTCCTGGGCAAGTTCCATGATACGTTCCTGCGGTGAACGCGCAGGTTCTTCGATCACCGGCTCCGGCACGATTGCAATTGCATGGTTTACAGGCTGAATGGGTGTATTCAGTACAGCCACCTCAGCCATCGGCATTTGCGGCATCGTTGCTTTCGCATGCTGCTCGATGATTTCGTTGACCAGTTCCGGCGGCAGTATTCGTGCCCGATTAGCACCTTTGGATCGAAGATCACCGATGTTCATCGGTTTGAACAGCGCCTGTTTGAGGTTGGGATCGATATCCTTCACCACCGCGACGAGTTGTTCCGGTTTTTCCAGCTTCTTTACTGGCAGGGCAATACGCGACGCCGCCACGTCGATGGCCGCCATTTTCTTTGCCTCGATAGCAACACCCTCGGTCGGCAGGTCGCGGACGATCTTGTGGGGTTTTTTCACGCCGGAAACTTTTACCGCCATCAGCGCGCTTTCGGCGATCACCGCGATATAATCGCTAGCGGTGCTATATACGCGGTAGCGCACTTTATCTGTATCCGCGACATTGGCGCGGCGGAGGGTAATGGCTTCAATGTCGTGCGGCTTGGATTTCATCTAGAACGCTTTCCAATTCATGCCCCCAAGGAGGAAAGCCACGGACTTTCCATCCACGCCCGCCAATGGAAGGACGCATGAACGGTATTTCACCGTCGTCCCGCGCGAGTTCACGAATTCGCTCTCATCGATTTTCGGTGAACCGCTTGCCACCACTGCTGCGAAGGTTTTCACCAGTGATGCCGGATGCGGATAAAGCAATGTTTCGGCAATTTCTCGTCCTGTCAGGTCATCGCCGTACGCCTCGACCAGCCGGTCGCCAAGATAGCTGTAGGAAAACGCGCCGTCCTTGACATTCACCAGGAAACAATTCTGCCAGATATCCTTGAGGTCGTCGATCGCGATGTCGGTTTCCCTTGGCATGGCATGGCGCGCGCGTAACTTGTCCCAGTACGCGTTGAGTTGCTCATTGATGCGGTGGCCGCCCGTTCGTTCGCCTGTCATTTCTAGCCTCGTTAGTTGAATATAGCAGTCGCAGGCTGAATTAGCCATGTTTTTTGAGCACTTCTCCGGCGAGGAACAGCGAACCGGCGATCAACAACGTTCCGATGGCGTCCGGTAAAGCTGGCAACGGATTTTCCAACGATTCGAGCGAATGTACTTCGCGGATTCCCATATGCTGCGCAATGTCGGCCAGTTCGGCCGCGCTATAACTATCGTTCCCCGGAATTCCCACTGTGATCACAGTTTCAATTTTATCTCTAAGAACATTCATGAACGCGGCCGCATCTTTCCGGCGCATCATGCCAAGTAACAGTGTGCTGGGGGTGGCTTGCGTTTCCATCCACGCCTGCAAAGCAAACGCCGCGCTGAGGTTGTGGCCACCATCGAGCACCACCGCACCACGCGCACCCCAGCTATCTACCAGTGGCCCATGCTTCAGTTGTTGCAACCGGGCTGGCCACTGTGCATTACCAATACCTTTCGTAAGCGCTGCATCCGCTACCGGCAATTGCGGCAACGCATGCGCCACGACACTTGCCAGCGCTGCATTATGGTATTGGTGCGCACCGCTGAGCGCGGGCGTTGGAAGTTTCCAGGCCGCCGCGCCATGCAGCACGCATCCGCCATTCGCTGCTGGTTCAAAACTCCAGTCACGCCCGTAGAGATGGATTGGACATTTTTTTTCCCGCGCCGCGCGTTTCAGTATTTCCCGCGCCTCCGGTTTTTGCTCCCCAATGAAGCACGGTGCATCGCGTTTCATGATGCCCGCTTTTTCCGCAGCGATCGCGGCTAACGATGTACCCAGAAACTCCATGTGGTCGTAATCCACCGGCGTGATGATGGTTGCGATCGGGTTTTCCACGACATTGGTCGCATCAAGCCGACCGCCGAGTCCCGTTTCCAGCAATAGCATATCTGCCATATGCTCGCTGAAGGCAAGAAAGGCGGCGGCGGTCGTCGCTTCGAAATAGGTCACCGCATAGTCAGTGTCCCTGACCCGGGTCAGGATGTCGATCAGCCCATCATCGCTGATTTCATGGCCCGCTAATACAATCCGTTCGTTGAAACGTACCAGATGCGGCGACGTATATGCATGCACGCGACACCCTGCCGCCTCATAAATTGCGCGCAGGAACGCGAGTGTCGATCCTTTACCATTCGTCCCCGCGATATGGATGACCGGCGGCAATTTCTTTTCCGGGTTGCCAAGTAGCTTCAGCAATTCCTTCACCCGCACCAGCGACAGGTCCACGCTCGGCAGCGCTGGATTATTCATCGCCTGCAGCAACGCATTGATTGCCGGGTTTACGTGCATAACCGCTCAAACATGGCAGTGTGCGCCAACACATCATGCACGCGCAGATAATCGATCTTTGCCTCAGCAAGCTGTGCAGAAAATTGCAGCGTCATCGCATCGCGGGCCGGCATCTCCTCCGCGCCAACTATTTTCATGAACGATTTGCGCGAATGCCCATAAAGCCAGCGCCCGCCGCTGGCTTTCAGCTGTGCCGCCGCATTCATCAGCACCAGCGACTGTTCCGCTGTCTTGCCGAAACCGATGCCCGGATCATAGATCAAACGTTCTTTCGTCACACCACGGCCAGCTGCTTTGTGCGTCACTGCCGTTTTCCATGTTAACATTTCCGCCAGCACATCGCACTCCGCAGGCAGCGTCACCGCACCATCCGCTGGCACACCCAGCGAATGCATCACGACCACGTCGCAATCCACTTCACTTAGAATATCCATCATTGCGGTATCATCCAGTCCGCTGACATCGTTAACGATGTCGATACCACTATAAAGCGCGCGCGCCACAGTCGGCGCATGATAGCTATCGATACTGATACGGGCCCGCGTGCGAATATCCTTTGCCAACACCCGCTCCAGCACCGGCCCAAGGCGCGACCATTCTTCGTCAGCCGTCAACGGCGATGCACCGGGCCGCGTCGATTCCGCGCCGAAATCGATGATATCGGCGCCCTGCTCTATCAGAGCCAGTGCCCGTTGCACCGCTTGCGCCGGCAGTTGCCCATCCCCTGAGAACGAATCGGGTGTGATATTGACGATACCCATCAGCGCCGGGCGTCTCATCGTGGCAACTCAGTGAGTAATTCCTTTACCGATTTATCTAGCACCGGATGGACCCATTCCGGCGCGATCTCGGCCAGCGGCGCCAGTACAAACCGGCGCGTATCCATTTGCGGGTGCGGCAGGGTCAGCCTGTCCTGCACCATCACCACATCATCGTAGGCGATAATATCGATATCGATTTCGCGCGGTGCCCAGCGTGCTTCCGGCTTCCTCCCCAGTTCGCCCTCGATATGCTTCAGCGCCGCCAGCAGATCCAGCGGCGTGAGATGCGTTCTTACGGCGATGACCTGATTGAGGAACGCGATATTCCATTCCGCTGGTGCTCCCGCAGGCAGCAACGCAGCTGTTTCGTGAATGCTCGACGCCGCTACCAGTTCGATATCGAACGCCACCAGCACCGCACGCGCCTGGGCCAAGTATTCCTCACGACTCCCAAGATTACTGCCCAGCGCGAGATAGATCATGGCCCCTCACGTATGGCTGGCGATAGTGTCGCCGGGTCCAAGGTCGCACACAGTAAAACTCGCGCCGCCCTGCAATCCCACGACCGGAGCCTGTATCTTGTTCACCCGCAACCACAGCCGCACATGGCTCGCCTCGTGTGCATCGAGATAACCACGCAAATGGCGATGCAGTTCCGCGCTCATGAATTCGACGAGGTTAAACTCACGCGACGCGTTGTAATCCGTCACCACCGCGCAGAGCGTCCCGTAATCGATGAATGCGCCCTCATCATCCGTTGCCGCAGCGGGTGCTTGTGCAAAATAGAGGCGAAAGCAGATCTCGACATTCTGCGGTTGCGCGCGCTCGCCCGCATAAAACCCGATATGCGCGGCGACGTTTAGGCGATTGACACTGATCATGTGGGCGTAATGGGCCATGGAATCCTTGCTGAAAGTTAGTGTCATGGCTGAAAATTAGCGCTAAAGCAAGCCCATGAACGCCAGCTCCATCGCCTGCCTGAACGGCGAATTCCTGCCTGCCGCCGAGGCCCGCATTCCCGTCACGGATCGCGGCTTTCGTTTTGGCGATGGCGTCTTCGAGACCATCCGCCTTGAAAACGGCACGCCGTATCAATGGCAACTCCATCTCAGCCGCCTCAACGCTGGCTTGGCAGCATTGCGCATCGCACCGCCCAGCGTTGATTGGCGGATGATTGCTAACGAAATTATCACCCGTAGCCATGCCTTGGACGGGTTCCTGCGCCTCACCATCACCCGCGGCAGCGGCAGCCAAGGCTATCTGCCAGATACGCCCATCACCCCCACGTGGATAATGGAATATCTGCCATCGAACCCACTACCGAAAAAACCTTTTAAACTCTGGGTCAGCGTCATCCAGCGCGCGCCGCTCTCGGCGCTGCCGACCAATCACAAGCTCACCCATGGCATCGGCAGCACCCTCGCCTTGCTCGACGCGCGGGACAATGGCTGCGACGAAGCCCTAATGCTGAGCAGCGCCGGCAAACTGTGCGAGACCGCGAGCGCTAACCTGTTCTGGATCAGGGATGGCGTGCTCTACACCCCCGCTCTTGCTACCGGTTGCCTTGCCGGCACCACGCGCGATGCGGTGCTGCGCCTCGCGCCCATTTCCACGCAGGAAGTCGTCGCGGAAGTCGATGCGCTCGCCGCTGCCGAAGCCGTATTCCTCACCAATACGCGTCTAGGAATCTGGCCCGTCGCCCAGCTGGTTCCAGAAGGCTGGGGATACGATGCCGATCATTCCTGCATCGCCGAACTCACCTTACGCTTTGCTAACGACCGGGCTAACGCATGAACTGGATTCAGTCCGAATCGCCACCGTGGGAAGAACCCCTCGCCTTTGCCAGCCGCTTTGCCGGGCGCGATATGGCGTTTCTTTATTCGTCACTGCAGGAAAATGGCCGCGGTAATGCAAGCTTTCTGTTCGTCGATATGCTTGAAGAAAAAAATGGCAGCGACTGGTCAAAGTTGCCTAAGATCACCACCAGCAATTCACCCTTACCCATCTGGGTCGGCTATCTCGGCTACGGCATGCGCGAGGACGACGCACGCGGCAGCAAAAGCTTTGTCACTCTCCCGGATTTTCGTCTGATTCGCTACGCGCACCTTTACCGTTTCGATCATCAGGCACACACTATCGACTACTACACAACGTCATTGCAAGGCCTGAAGACCGAAGCAATCCACTTCAAAGAACCTGAATTGCCACCCTTCGCTCGCAATGACGCAATGGCTATTCGGAATCTCGCCTCCAACCTCACTCGCGCCGAATACGAATCCATCGTCACCGCCACCATTGAACAAATACGCGATGGCAATTTCTATCAAGCTAATATCACCCGCAAATTCTTCGGCGAATCGGTGAGCAAACCAGATAGCTGGCAAGTATTCGAGCGACTCTGCAACGCCAGCCCCGCGCCTTATAGCGCCTATATCCGCCATGGCAGCAACGCCATTCTATCCTCCAGCCCCGAATGCTTTCTTACCATTGCTGCCGACGGCACCATCACCACGCGCCCTATCAAAGGCTCGGCGCGGCGCGATGCGGATGCCGATAAAGACCAGTTGATTCGCGACGACTTGCTCAGCAGTCGCAAGAATCATGCAGAAAATCTGATGATCGTCGATCTCATGCGCAACGATCTTTCCCGGGTCAGCGAACCGCAAACCGTTGCGGTCGTCGAGCAATCCGCACTCCACTCCTACAGTACCATCCACCACCTTATTTCCACCATCCGCGCAAAAAAATCCACGCATGTCAGCGCTTATGAAGCGGTGCGCGCCTGCTTTCCAGCCGGTTCCATGACGGGTGCACCGAAGATCGCTGCCATGCACTGGTGCACGCGTGAGGAAAAACTCGAACGTGGCGTTTACAGCGGCGCCATCGGCTGGTTCGGCGCGCATGATACATGCGATCTTTCCGTCGTCATCCGTACGCTCATCCTTGATGGCAATCGCTTCGAGTTCCAGGTCGGCGGCGGTATTGTTGCGGATTCCACCCCCGAAGACGAATGGCGCGAGACCATCACCAAAGCACGGGGAATCCTTGCCGCGTTGGGGTTGAATGAGGCGGATCTGGAGATTTTGTAACTATGGCGTTGCTCCCTCCCGCAAACTTCGTCATTGCGAGCTTTCCGCGAAGCAGTCCAGCGCGACGAGTCTTCGGCGCTCAGTACTACATAAGCGCCAAAGACCCGTATTTCTTCGGCCTCAACGGCCTCGCAATGGCGGCATGAACTCTAACTATGCCGCCTCAGCCACCAATCCACGCAGGCTCTGCAGCTGCAGAATTTCCGGCGTTGCGATATGGTAGCAGCCCGGCAGCGCCAGCTTCACCACACCGCTGGGAATCGTAACCGTTAACTCCACTTTTGCGCCTCGGTCGCGCGGCTCACCCAGCATGATCTTGAGGCGAGGCAGTTCATCGACATCCTCGATGCTAACCTTCAACAGGTTCGCCCGCACACCCTGCACTACATGGTCGAGCGGTTCGATGCGGTTTACCAGCAGCCGCTGCCCGCGCTCACCATGGCGCACGTCGATATTCAGCAGCAGCGCGACTCCATTCTTTAGCGTCGCATGGTGCTGGTTCAGCAATTGTTCGTCGAACACCGCTACTTCGTAACCGCCATGCGCATCGGAAAGCGTCAGGAACGCGGAACGCCCGCGCGGTGAGCTGCGCATTTTTACGCCCGTAAGAATGCCAGCCAGTTTCAGCACGGTTTTATCGGCCAACCCCGTCGCCGAACGGCTTGAGGATGAAATACCCAACTTTTTGAACACCGGCGCATACGGCTCCAGCGGGTGCGCCGAGAGATAGAACCCGATGGCCGAACTTTCACGATTGAGCTTCTCGATTAACGGCCATTCATCGTGCGGTTTCAACGCGCGCCGGTTCATCTCGTGTGCCACTTCACCACCGAACAGGCTCACCTGAGAACTCGTGCGTTCCTCCGTCGCGTTCTGCGCGGAAGCGATCAGCATATCGAGCGATTCGAACAATTGATGCCGGTTCGCGCACAGCGAATCGAACACCCCCGCCATCGCCAGATATTCTAGCTGACGTCGGTTCATCACGCTCGCATCGACCCGGTTGGCAAAATCATGGATGTCCGTGAACGGCCCGTTTTCCCGGCGTTCGGCCACGATGCCCGACATCGCACCCGCGCCAACATTCTTGATCGCGCAGAGTGCATAGCGTATCGCCGGTGATTGACCTTCAGTCATTTCTACCGTGAATTGCACGTCCGAAGCATTGATATTCGGCGGCAGCACCGCGATGCCGAATTTCTTCGCTTCGCCCACGAACAGACTCAGTTTATCCGTCGAACCGCTTTCATACGTCATTGATGCGGCAAGGAATTCCACCGGGTGATTCGCTTTCAGATACGCCGTCTGGTACGCGATCAGCGCATACGCCGCGGCATGCGATTTATTAAAGCCATAGCCGGCAAACTTCGCCACTAGGTCAAAAATGGCGGAGGCCTGAGCTTTTGCCACCTTGTTCTGGGTCGCGCCCTCGACGAACATCGCCCGTTGCGCATCCATCTCGGACTTGATTTTCTTACCCATCGCGCGCCGCAGCAAATCCGCGCCGCCAAGCGTGTATCCTGAAAGTACTTGGGCAATCTTTTGCACCTGCTCCTGATAGATTATGACGCCGTATGTCTCTTTCAGCACGGGCTCGAGTAGCGGGTGCAGGTAATCCGGCGCGGCACGCCCATGCTTCACATCGATATAGGTCGGAATGTTATCCATCGGGCCCGGCCGGTACAGCGCGCCCAGCGCGATCAAATCCTCGATACTATCTGGCCGCAGATTCTTCAGCGCCGCGATCATCCCGGCGGACTCGAACTGGAACACGCCGAGCGTATCGCCACGGCTCAACATTGCATACGTTTTCGCGTCGCCTTCCGGCAATTTCAGCAAATCGATCTGCATGCCATCACGCTCGATGAACTGGACTGCTTTTTTCAAGATCGATAGCGTACGCAGGCCAAGGAAATCGAACTTCACGAGTCCCGCTGCCTCCGCCCATTTCATGGAATACTGCACCACCAGCATGTCGGATTTTGGATCGCTGTACAGCGGCACGAGATCGACGAGAGGCCGGTCACCGATTACAACCCCCGCCGCATGGGTCGAGGCGTGGCGATAGAGGCCCTCAAGCTTGATGGCAAGTTCGACGAGGTGCTCGACATTCTCATCCTCATCGATCGCCTGTTTCAGCATCGGCTCGATATCGATGGCTTCTTTCAGGGTTACCGGCGCGGCCGGGTTGTTTGGCACCAGCTTGCAGATGCGATCCACCTGCGAATACGGCATTTGCAGCACGCGGCCCACATCGCGCAGCACCGCCCGCGCCTGTAATTTCCCGAAGGTGATGATGGCGGCAACACGGTCATCGCCATATTTCCCGCGCACATAATCGATGACTTTCTCACGCCCGTCCTGACAGAAATCGATATCGAAATCCGGCATCGACACGCGTTCCGGGTTCAGGAAGCGCTCAAATAACAGGCCATACCGCAACGGGTCGAGGTCGGTGATCAGCAGCGCCCACGCGACGATGGAACCCGCGCCCGAACCACGACCCGGCCCTACCGGGATATCATGCTCCTTCGCCCACGAGATGAAATCCGAGACGATCAGGAAATAGCCGGGGAATTTCATGGTGACGATGACATCGAGCTCGAAATCGAGGCGGTCGCGATACGGTTTCGCCACCCGCTCCTTTTCCTCGTCACTCATACCATCGCTGTACACAAGATTCTGCAGCCGCCCTTCGAGCCCCGCTTTCGCGCGTATCATCAGCGCGTCGGATTCGCTGAGTACGTTGCCCGCGTTATCCTTCATCGCAAAACCCGGTAGGATCGGCGAGCGCGACGGGGCCCATACATGGCACCGCTGTGCAATGTTCACCGTATTTTCGATCGCTTCGGGAACATCGCGGAACAGCAGTTTCATTTCCTCGGTGGATTTGAAACGATGCTCCTTATTCATGCGTGGTCGCTCGGTCTCCGTCACGTAGCGTCCATCGGCCACACAGAGCAGCGCATCGTGCGCCTCGTACATCTTGGCATCCGCGAAATAAATGTTGTTGGTCGCCACCAGCGGAATGTTACGCGCCAGCGCAAGGTCGATCTGCTGACGCTCGATCATTTTCTCTTCGTGTATGCCGTGGCGCGTTAGCTCGATATAGAGCCGGTCGCCAAACATTTCCTGCAGTTGGGTCAGTAGCGTTTCGGCATCGTTACGCCGGTTCGCCAGCAACATCTTACCGAAACCGCCCTGCAGCCCGCCCGTCAAACAGATGAGCCCCGCACCGTACTGTGCCACCGTCGCATACTCCACCAATGGCGCCTGATCGAGCGCGGGCGATACATATTCCACGCTCGCCAACCGCAGCAAGTTGGCATAGCCCACCTCATCCTTGGCGTAGACCAGCAGCTGGTCCGGCACCGCGCGCTGGTTCGCCGCGCCGTGGTTATCGACGCCATAGGGCACGATGGAAAGCGTGATGCCGAGAATCGGCTGCACGCCTTCTTTCACCGCATATTCCGAGAATTCGAGCGAACCGAACAGATTGTCGTGATCCACCAGTGCAATCGCCGGCATGTTGTTCATTTTGGCAAGGCTGATAAGTTTTGGCACCTTGATCGCGCCTTTGAGCAACGAATACGCGGAATGGCTGCGCAGATGAACGAAGCTCATGGAGTTCCCGCCACCATCTTACCCTCACGCAGCGTCACCGCGCGGGTCAGGCGTTTGGCCAGCGTCATGTTGTGCGTGGCAATTAGCATTGCAACGTGTTCTTCGCGCGCGATTTCGAGCAGCAGCTCCGTTACCGAATCGGCAGTCAGCGGATCGAGGTTACCGGTCGGTTCATCGGCAAGAATCAGCTGCGGTTGGTTGGCCAGCGCTCGGGCGATCGCCACCCGCTGTTGCTCACCGCCGGAAAGCTGCGCCGGCAGATGCTTCGCGCGTTCCGCCAAGCCCAGTCGCGCCAGCAATGCATCGCCGCGGGTTTTCGCCACGGGTGTTTTTACTCCGGCGATCAGCAACGGCATCATCACATTCTCTGCCGCCGTCAATTCCGGCAGCAGGTTATGGAACTGATAAATGAAGCCGATATGCTGGTTGCGCAGGCGCGTGCGCACTGCATCGTTGGCCTTGCTTGCTTCCGTCCCGGCGATGGTAATGCTGCCGCCCTGCGGTGAATCCAATAACCCGGCGATATGCAATAGCGTCGATTTCCCTGAGCCGGATGGGCCAATCAGCGCGACCAATTCACCGCCATTAATTACCAGTTCCACGCCGCGCAGCACCGGTAATTCGCCGCTTTCGCTCTGGTAGGTGCGGGTGATACCCTTTAGCTGTAGCACGTTATTCATAGCGCAGCGCCTCCGCTGGATCGAGGCTGGCCGCGCGCCGCGCCGGGTAGATGGTGGCGAGGAACGAGAGGGCGAGCGACAGGAGAACGATGACGATCACTTCTTGCGGATCCGTTTTCGTCGGCAGTGTCGACAGGAAATAAATATTCTCGATCAGCAACTCCTGACCCGTGAGCTTCTCAATGAGATGATGGATCGGCTCGAGATACGCCGCCAGAATCAGCCCCAGCCCGACGCCCGCAACCGTACCTACCACGCCGATCCACGTGCCCGCCGCCATGAAGATGCGCATGATACTTCCCCGGCTTGCCCCCATCGTCCGCAGCACCGCCACATCGCGTCCTTTTTCTTTCACGAGCATCACGAGACTTGAGATGATATTGAACGCCGCCACCAGGATAATCAGCGCAAGGATGATGACCATCACATTGCGCTGCACTTTCAGCGCGGCAAAAATACTGCCATTCGTCTGCTGCCAGTCATAAATCCGTGCATTGCTACCGAGTTTTGCGCGCAATGTCTGTGCAATACTGCTGGCATCGTTCACATCATTCACCATTACCTGCAGGTTGCTCACCGCGCCGCTGCCGGGAACCACCGGTTGCGGATTGCCATTTTCATCGAACGTCGGCGTACTGAGCAGGAAATAGCTTTGCGCTTCGTTGAAGGGCAGCAGCACCAATCCGGAATCGAACTCATGCATACCCAGCTTCACCGTGCCTACCACCGGATAGGATTTCATGCGCGGAATGAACCCGGCGATGGTCGCGCGGCCCTGCGGCGAGATCAGCGTCACGTTATCGCCCACCGTTACATGCAGATTTTCCGCCAGTCGCTGGCCCAACACCACACCCTGTTCGTCACGAATGCCATCGAGCGACCCGCTCGTCACATGCCCCATGATCAATGCATTGGCACTCAAAGCATCCCACGGCTGTGCCATCGCCTGCGCGCCGATGGCGATGCCCTGATTCGTCACCATCACTTGTCCATCCACTTTCGGCGTTACACTCAGTATCCCGGGCATGCTTCGAATCGCCTCCACCGCCGGCTGGTAATCCGCGAACGCGCGGCTATTGCTGTAAATGGTGATGTGCCCATCCAGTCCGATAAAGCGCGAGGTCATTTCTTCACGGATGCCATTCATCAGTGACGTTACGAGAATCAGCGTTGCAACCCCCAGTGTGATGCCGATAATAGCGAACCACGTGGTGATGGAAATAAAGCCCCGCCGCGCCCGCAGGTATTTGCGGGCCAACAAGCGTTCGACGGGAGAAAGGATCATGCCGCGCCCCGCATACCCGCCGTCACTCCCGCGCAGGCGGCTGTCCATGCCACGACCTGTGCGCTTTGACAGGTATGGATTCCCGTCTCCACGAGAATGACAGTTTGTGGATATTGCTCCATCAGACCGCCACCTTCGTTCGATGATGTTCGACAATCTTCGCCACCGCCGGAATAAGCGCCAGTTCCGTTTTCTCGCCTGTTTTGCGATGCTTGATCTCGATCATGCTATTCGCCGCGCCTTTCGGGCCGACCGTCAATTGCCATGGCAAGCCGATCAAATCCATCCCGGCGAATTTCTCGCCGCCGCGCTTATCCGTATCGTCGTAGAGCGGTTTCAGCCCTGCTTTAACGAGTGCAGAATATAACTCCTCGCATAATGCATCGCATGCCGCGTCGCCGCTGCGCATGTTGATGATGCCCGCATCGAACGGACTCACCGATTCCGGCCAGATAATGCCATTCGCGTCATGGCTTGCCTCGATGATAGCACCCACCAGACGCGAAACCCCGATACCGTAACAGCCCATTTCCGGCGTGATTTCGCCATTCGGCCCGGTAACGGTCACACCCATCGCCTTGCTGTATTTGTTGCCGAGGAAGAACACCTGCCCCACCTCGATGCCGCGTGCCGTGCGCAGCTGGTCGCCGGAAATCGGGCAATCTGCTGCCACGTGCAACTCATCCGCCGCCGAATAAAGCTGACGTTTTTCTTCGCTGGTCAAAGTGATTTTTCCGGTGCGCGCATCATCCAGCTTCGCATCGTAATAGATCGCGCTCTCGCCCGTTTCCGCGACGACATGGAACTCGTGGCTCAAGTCCCCGCCGATCGCCCCCGTATCCGCTTTCACTGCCACCGCCGTCAGGCCCATACGCGTGAAAATCCGATCGTATGCCTCGTACATCTTGGCATATTCGCGTTTCGCGTCCTCGATATCGGTATGGAAGCTATACGCATCTTTCATCAAAAATTCGCGGCCGCGCATCACGCCGAACCGTGGTCGCACCTCATCGCGGAATTTCCACTGGATCTGATAGAGTTTCACCGGCAGTTGCTTGTAGCTTTTTACATAACCGCGGAACACATCAACGATCATTTCCTCATTGGTCGGGCTGAAGAGCAGCTCGCGGTCGGCCCGGTCCTTGAAGCGCAGCATTTCCTTGCCCAGCGCGTCGTAACGGCCGGATTCCTTCCAGAGGTCGGTCGGCTGCAAGGTCGGCATCAGCAGCGGCACACAGCCTGCTTTCTGCAACTCGTCATTCACGATATGCTCGATATTCTTCAGCACCGCGAGGCCGAGCGGCAGCCACGTGTAGATCCCGGCCGTCTGCTGGCGGATCATCCCGGCGCGCAGCATCAGCCGGTGCGAGGCGACTTGCGCCTCTTTCGGTTCTTCTTTCAACAAGGGCAAAAAATACTGGCTGACGCGCATGTGAACTCCGGCGATTAAAGGAGTTGCACTATGGCGCACTGCCAAGCGAATGCAACGGTTTCGGATGGATTATCGACAGTCCTTTTCCCGCATTTCAGAATTTTTCACCGACATCCTTCCCGGCCCCTGCCACCTATGTAATTATACTCATGTGCCGGGTGCTAGCGTTAGCGTCCGCGTCTCTCAACGAGACATACTACGAAAACTTGCATGACAGGTCAGTGCCCGCCAACGCTAAAATTGAAGCGTCCACGGCAGCTAAGGATAGGTGGACGAGCAATCTTCCGAGCAGTCCGCAGCCATACCGACCAAAAGGCCTGGGGAAGCGTAGGCTGTTTCCATGTCAAACTGCTTGCTCACGCGAATCTCTGGCACCCGGCACACCCAAGACTAAACGCATTATTACTTAATTAAACGCCTGCAAAACAACCATTAGCCTGTCTATCAACCCGCTGACACCCCGTAGAATAACGGAGTCCGCGCCAAAAACGACACGCTTTACGATGGCGCGGATGCCGTCATGCGAGGGCATGGCAGCGTCTGTGCAGCCGTCCGTAACGCTAGCGTCGCCCTTAGCGCGTTTCAGGGCCATCTTCTTGCGTAAGTCCTGACAAAACATCCCTTGCCTACTGCCACGGCATTTTTTGCGGTGTCGTTTTCGGCTTCACGCTTACCGCATGGCGACCCGCCTGCCAGGTCGTCGGCGAATTCCAGCCGCGTGCAGCCATGCATGGCGCGATGATGCGCATCCGCAAATCATCCACCTGCGCGTTATGCAGGTAATCTGGCGGCACATGTTCGATGCCGCCCCCGACCCAGAGGCCACGCGGGGCAAAATAGCCGGGCACCGGCACATCGTGGCCGTAATCGTACAGATACGGCGGATAGGTCCCGTCCGCCTCAATGTTGCAAAGGCTTGCATCCGCATCGAAGGCGGCGTCCTGCTGATGATAATAACTGAGGCACGTGCCATATTCGGGCGTGTTCTCGACCCCGAACCCGCGGCAATACTGCACGTCGCCCGGTGTACATGCGGCGAGCATGAGCACGCCCAGCAGCGTCGCACTGCCCACCATCGGAATTTTAGTTATCTTCACTGCAATCGCCTGTGTTAAAACCGTTATCAGATATTGGCTTGCCGTTCAGCAAAGTATTGCCGCGCTTGGTTACCGTAACCCTGCCGGCATCGATGAAGCTTTGCGAGAGGTCCACATCATGCGTTGCCGGGTTCGTGTAATTCGCGCTTGGAATCTCGATCGGGATGTTGATATCGCCAGTGTATAAATCGGAGCCCGTGCCGGGCAGGTCTGCTGGTGCCACCTTGCTGTCGGCTGCAGCGTCCCTGATTGCCAGATCGCTGGATGGCCGGTACGTTGCCGAAGCATGACAGCCATGGCTGCTGGCATGGTATATCGCCTCGTCCGCCGCTTTGGCATTCGTCGCCACGAAATAGATGAGTAAGGTCGGCAATACCGCGAGCAACGTCGCCCAGATGCATTTTTTCCTGATCTGTGGATTGGCCGGAGCGGAAGGCGCATTGCCGGTCTGTGGGTTTTTCACCGGCGCCACCTGATGCGGCAGCACCATGAACAGCATGAGCCACCAGCACACGGAATACGCGACGATGATCTGGGCGATTGTCATGATCTTCTTCTAGCACCATTCATGCCAGTAATCCATTGGTTTAGGCATGTTCAAGAGGCGACAATGTCACAAAAGCTTCACATTCAGTTTTGGCCGTTATGCTAGAATGTAAGGGTAAAAACAGGTGTTATCCGAACCATGAGCGTTACCGAAACAACCGAACTGAAGCTCAAGACCACGCCGACCGGCGGGTTGGATGCGTCGCATAGTCCGTATTACCGTCGCCTGCTTTCGGCGGGTTACAAGGGCTACCTGCAAGGCACCATCGGCGGCGCGTCGCTCTATGGCGCGATCGGGCTTGCCATTGGCGGGCTGGTCGCTTTACCGCTTCTTGCAACCCCTGTCGGCTGGGCGGCGCTCGCCTTGATTCCCGCCGTGGGCGGCATTGGCCTGGTCAAAGGCGCAAGCACCTTCGGCGAAATCGGCAGCATGGCCGCCATCAACGCCGAATCCGCCGACCTCGCCGAGCAGCGCCGTTACCTGCTCGACCGTTACCATGATTTGCCGGAAGGTCCCGAAGGCGACCGCGAAGCCGCCGAGATCCGCAAGGAGCTCATCCGCCGTCAGGATAACAACGCTTCACCGCCGCCCCTCTTCCATTGGAAGACCGTAGCCGTGTGCGCGGCGATCGGCGCAGCCCTCGCCCTCACCATGCTCTGCACGCCGATCGGTGCTGCTGTTTTCGGGGAGACCGCCCTCACCCATGTATTCGGCGCACTCGGCATTCATGCCGCCGCGGCGGGCGGCACCGCGACAGCGGCGGGCGCCACCGGCTTGAGCGCCATGGCCAGTGGCGGCGCACTTACCGCAATCGGCACCGCAGTCGGCACCGGTCTTGGCGCATTGGCCGGCGCGGTCGTGGGCCTTGACCGGTATTACGTGCGCAAATGGTTCGACGTGACGGAAGGCATCGTCCATTCCAGCCCGCGTACCGATATCGAAGACCCTGCCCTGCGTGAGCGCAGCGACCTTGTGACCCGCCTCAACGCAGCCTCGAAGGAAGACGCAATCGTCAAGGAGACCCTTGCTCACCGAGCCGCACGTGCAACGGCCAGCGTCAGCCAGCCTGCGGCACCTGCCGCCAGCCCCGCACCCGCTGCACCTGTCGCTAACGCTGCGCCATCGGCACCGCAACTGAGCCGGGATTCGGCCGCAAAGCCTACCAATAAAGTCAGTGAAGCCACCGCCCATGATCGCATGGCGATGCTTCAGCGCGCCATGGAAGTATCGCTTTAGGTCGTAATCCGCGTAATACGCACGAGATGGATGCGGCGCGGGTCTGCCAGCAATATCTCCGCTTTCATGGTCGTTTTTAGCATTACCACTTCCCCGCGCACGGGAATGCGCCCGAGCACCGAGAAAATCAACCCGCCCAGTGTATCGATACTCTCGTCGATCGCGTCATCACACAGTTTTTCACCCAGCGCCTCTTCCAGCTTGCCGATCGGCGTGCGCGCATCCGTTTCCACCACATGGTCGCCGCTCCAGCGCATGGTCGGCGCCGAATCATGCCCGTCATGTTCATCCTGGATCTCGCCGACGATCTCCTCGAACAAATCCTCCATCGTCACCAGCCCGCCTGTCCCGCCGAATTCATCGACGACGATGGCGATATGGCAGCCCGAAACCCGCATCTTGATCAGCAGATCCACGATGCGCATGCTCGGCGGCACGAAGAGGATTTCGCGCAATACCTGCCGAATCTCGAACACTTCGCCGGAAGCGAGCTGCGGAAACAGATCCTTCACATGAATGAAGCCTTCGACCTTATCGAGCGACTCCTCGTACACCGGAATGCGGGTATGGCCGATAGTGATGACATGCTGCTTGAGCTCATCGATCGTCACCCCGAGCGACACGCCCATGATGTCACTGCGCGGCACCATCACATCGCGCACGGTCAGTTCGCCAAAATGAATGAGGTTCATCAGCAACGATTTTTCCTCGGCGCTGATATCCGCGATCTCGCCGGAATTCTCCTCCAACGCTTCCTCGATCATTTCCTTGAGCGTACCCTCAGTTTTCATCCCGGTCTTTTCGCGGAACCAGCGGATGGCATGGCTCATACGTGACGGGGCTTCGTAGGGTGAGAGCGATCTACTGTCGCCCTCATGGGTGGAAGAGGTCTGATTCATAGTGCTAATCTATGCCGATTCGTAGGGGTTCGCAATACCCATCGTTTTAAGGATGGTAATTTCGTGCCGCTCCATCGCCACCGCGTCGCGCTCGTTTTCATGGTCGAATCCAAGCAGATGCAGTACGCCGTGGATGACGAGATGGGTCACATGGTCCTTGAATTTTTTTTCCTGCATTTCGGCTTCCCGTGCAATCGTCTCAAATGCGAGCATGATATCGCCAAGCTGCTTTACGCCCGCTTCCACCGCGCCGTTGGGGAAGGATAGCACGTTGGTCGGCGCGTTCTTGCCGCGATAAGTACTGTTGAGCGTTTTGATCGCTTTATCATTACCGAGCACGATCGTCACTTCCGCATTTTTTATCTTGCGATACGCCAGCGCCGACTCCGCCGCCCGCTTCACGGTTGGCGCAAGCCCCTTCCAGCGATCATCCTGTGTGAGGACAACGATAATCATCAGTCGTTCAGCGCATCGCGCTCTTCGGCATATTGCTGCTTTTTCTTTTCCCACTCGTCGTAGGCCTTGATGATGCTGGCGGCGAGCGGGTGGCGCACCACGTCGCCATCGCTGAAGCGCACGACCTCGATGCCCGGGATCGCCTCCACTTTCGGGATGCAATCCGTCAGGCCCGATTTGATGTCCTTTGGCAGATCGATCTGCGTGTGATCGCCGGTGATGATCATGCGCGAGCGTTCGCCCATGCGGGTCAGGAACATCTTCATCTGGGTGCGCGTGGTGTTCTGCGCCTCATCGAGGATGACGAACGCATTGCTGAACGTCCGCCCGCGCATGAAGGCCAGCGGCGCCAGCTCGATCTCGCCGCTTTCGATGCATTCCTGCACGCGGTCGGCGGGCATCATGTCGAACAACGCATCGTAGAGCGGACGCATGTAGGGGTCGAGTTTCTCTTTCATATCGCCGGGCAGGAAACCGAGCTTTTCCCCTGCTTCCACCGCCGGACGGCTGAGGATAATACGCTCAACCTTCTTGTTGAGGAACATGTACACTGCCATCGCCACTGCAATGTAGGTTTTCCCCGTTCCCGCCGGCCCCAGCGCGAACACGAGATCATTATCGTACAATGCGCGGATATAGTTCGCCTGCACATGGCTGTATGGCGTGATCGTCTTGCGCATCGTGCGGATATACACATCCGTATCTGCCGCCTCGACACCGTGACGATTTTTCGGCTTTTTATCGTTCACCGGCGGCATCATGCGGATGGCGGCATCGAGGTCGGTTTCGGTTATTTCAATCCCATTCTCGATCTGCTTATACAGCGATTGCAGCAGCGATTCCGCCGCGTCGATATCGCGCTTATGACCCGTAATGCTAAGCATATTCCCGCGCGCCACCAGTTCGATGTTCAGCGCGACCTCAAGCCGTTTCAAATGCGCATCGCGCTCGCCATACAACAACGGCAGGAATTGGTTCTGTTCGAAAAAGACGTTGCTGGTCTGCGTATCGCGGACGGTCTTCTTATCGGGCTTGCTCATTCAGACTCCCAATGGTGATAGCGAAACGGTAGGCCTCGCCCAAAAGCACGTCAACCTAGCCTCGCTGACTATGCACAGTGTTTTCGATAAAAGCACGCGAGTTGCTCTTGGGTGGCGCGCCAATCCGGTATATATTCGATAAACCATGAGACAAGTTGAGGGTGATGATGTTCCTGCTGAGGCCAAACGTTCCGTTACGCTGAATTCGTTACATCATCCATCCATTTGCGTCTGCAGCAGGTTATCTATGCGGCTGCATCGATCTTTGCCGCCACGATGAAATCATTACGCGTCAACCCGCCCGCCGCATGGGTCGTCAGTACCACTTCAACATAGCCCCAGCCGAAGTGGATATCCGGGTGGTGCTGTTCCTTATGCGCAATCTCGGCGATCTTCGCGACGAGACCAAGCGGCTTCTTGAATCCTTTGAAGTCCCAACGTTTCTCGATGCGATCCGCGTAGAATATCCAGTCATCGAGTTCGCCCATCAGCACCATCGCCTCGCCGGAGGCCAGCCTTCCCTCGCCTGTTTTGCAGGGTTTGCACTGTTCTTGCTTCAATTCCATGTTCGCCTTTCTCGCGCCCCGGTCTCAATCCGTCGTTCCCACGCAGACGGGAATGAACCTCTGTGGACTCAGTCTGCGATTGTGTCATGCGACTAATTCCATTACCAGATTCTGCCATGAGCACAAAAGCCATTTTAGCCTTTGATACGGCCACCACGGGCGCCAGCATCGCGCTGATGGCGAATGGTAACATTACGACGCGCGCCATCGGCCAGACCTCGCAAGCCGCCGAACTCATACCCGCCATCGATGCACTGCTAAGCGAAGCGAATGTCCGTTACAGAGATCTCGCCTGCATCGTCACCACCATCGGGCCCGGCAGCTTTACCGGCGTGCGCATCGGCCTTGCCGCGCTGCATGGTTTCGTGCTGGTGAATGACACATCCATCAAAACCATAACGACGCTCGAAGCGCTGGCATGGCAAATCGCCCGCTCAGCGAATGCGCCCGACAACTGCATTATCGCCCTGCGCGCCGGAAAAGGCGAAGTATATGCGCAGCAGTTCCGGCGCGGAAATGACGATGCGGCAATTCTAACGCCCATCACTGAAATTACCCTTTACCCCGAAACCAGGACCGATTGGTCCGCCCCATGTTTCGGTAATCATCTTCCTGTCGATGATGCACACTTTATCGCCGGGCCCAATGCCGCCATCCTTTGTCAAATCGCCGACCACCTACCCACCACCACCCTTGCCGACGCGATGCCGCTTTACATCCGTCCGCCGGATGCCATTGTCGGCGCGCCGCACGCTTGGCTCACCGCGCATTGATTTTTACGCTGGCTGTGCTACACCAGCCACCTTTGCAGGAGAAAAACATGAAAAAAATCATAGCGATACTCGCACTTACCCTTACCGTTGCCGCATGCCAGGAAGCGCCCGAGGGCTACAAGCCCGGCCCGCTGGCCTTCGAGCAATCGTCGATCCCGCCGCTGAACGTCAATGTCGCGACCATCAAAATTACCGATGGCTACCATCCGCCACTACGTGCGCCGAATGTCGATCAGGATTTCCCCATTGCGCCGGATAGCGCCATTCGCCGCTGGGTCGCCGCTCGCCTGAAAGCCACCGGCAGCAGCGGTGTGCTGGAGGTCATCATCAACGACGCGGCCGTGAAAGAGGCGAAATTGCCGACCACCAAAGGTATGAAAGGTTTGTTCAAAGATGAGCAGGATGCGCGCTACAATGCGCATATCGCCGTCACCTACCGTCTCTACACCGGCGATCAGGCCATGTCGAACGCCTCGGGCGATGTCGAGGTTACGCGCTCGCACACCATCAACGAGAAGGCCACCGTTTATGAGCGCGATGTCCTGTTCCAGCAGATGACGCAGGACATGATGGCCGATTTCGACCGCGAATCGATGGGGCGCCTGCACCAGTATTTCGCGCCCTACCTAAACTAAGTCGTTTCAATTTTGGATTACACATGGGATAAAAATGTAAAGTTTTGAGAACCGCAACGCAAATGTACATTTGCGTAAATGCGAGCGGAAGCGCAAAAATTTCGCATTTGTCGCCATGTGGAATTCTAAAGTGGAATGACTCAAGATGCACGTTTACCTCCCTATCGCCGAGCTTTCCGCAAACGCTTTCAACCTCATCTTGCTCGGTGGCGTCGCGGGGTTACTGGCAGGACTTTTCGGCGTCGGTGGCGGTTTCATACTTATCCCGATGCTCATCTTCATCGGCATTCCGCCCGCCGTCTCGGTGGCCACCAGCACGAACATGATCGTCGCTTCGTCCTTCTCGGGCTTTCTTTCGCATTTCAAGCATAAACGCGTCGATATCGGCATCGGCAACTATCTCATCGGTGGCGGCCTGATTGGCGTGCTTATCGGCGTCTGGTCATTCGCGCGGCTGCAGAAAGTCGGCCAGATCGATCTGATGATCAACTTGCTCTACATATCGCTACTCACCTCTATCGCTATCCTGATGCTGCGCGAGGCTTACCTTATCATCAAGGCCCGCCGCGCCGGTAATGAGCAACCGCATTTGACCGCCGTCGTCCTGCCGCGCTGGATCCTCGAGTTGCCATGGCAAGTGCAGTTCGAACGCTCGCAGGTCACCCACAGTGCGTGGCTCATCCTCAGTATCGGCGTGTTCTCCGGCCTGCTGGTCGGCCTGCTCGGCATCGGTGGCGGCTTCATCATGCTGCCCATCATGCTATACGTGTTACGCATGCCGGTCACCGTCACCGTCGGCACCTCGCTCTTCCAGCTGATTTTCATCACCGCCGCCGCTACGATCCTGCATGCCCTCACCACCCATGCGGTCGATATCGTGCTCGCCGGGCTGCTGCTCATCGGTTCCGTCGTCGGCGCGCAATATGGCGCCCGGCTCAGTCACCGCATCCCGAATTATGTCATCCGCCTGATGATGGCATGCCTGCTGGTGCTCGTCGCGGGCCGCCTTGCCTACGGCCTGTTTATCACGCCGACGGACATTTTCACCTTGGTCACGGCAGCGCCATGAACCGGGCACTGCGCATCCTGTTCGCGTCGCTGATGCTGCTGCTGGCACTCCCAGCCGCCGCACAGGATAATCACCCCACTATCAACCTCACCACCCCGCTGATCGCCGATATCTCGCAGAACATCGTCGAGATCCGCTCGGATTTCAACGGCACCAACCTGCTCATCTTCGGCACGCGCAATGTTCCGGGGGATCTCGTCATCGCCGTGCGCGGCCCCGGGACGAATGCGACCGTACGCCGCAAGGAGCGTATCGCCGGCATGTGGATGCATGTGGATCAGCGTAAATACGATAACCTGCCCATCTTCTACGCGCTCGCTTCCACCAAGCCGCTGAGCCGCCTTGCTCCGCCCGCCATCCTGCAATCGCTTGGCCTCGGGGCCAGCCGCGTCACCAGCGCCAGCAACACCACGCCCGATGATGTGTTCGACAAAGCGCTCGAACAATCCTTCGCCAAAAAGCACTGGTGGCAGCTGCCTTTTGGCACCATCACTTACTTCGGTGAAAGCCTGTTCAAAGCGCGGCTCGACCTGCCGGATACCTTGCCCAGCGGCGATTACACCGCCGAGGTCTATCTCTTCGACCACGGCAAATTACTGGGTTTCCAGACCATCCCGCTGACGACCTTCCAGACCGGGTTCGATGCCCGCGTCGTCAAGGTCGCCCACGATAAAGGCTTACTCTACGGGCTTATCGCCATCGCCATGGCGCTTTTCGGCGGCTGGTTCGCTCACCGATTGTTCCACCGGTAACGGTTGCGGCTTGCCACGCAATTTGCGATAGCCGCGCTTGACGTGGTTCCAGTACCAACCTTGTGGTCGGGTATTTATTACCACCGTCCCCGCGATATAATCATGAAAGCCACGCCGTTGCTTGTTGAAATTCATCCAGAGGAAGCCAAGCATGATCGGCGCTGCAGAAACATAATACCCCAAAAAACGCGCTATGTATCGCCAGCGCGCCACTGGCTCGAGAGTTTTATATCTCACAATTTTTAGTCCAAGCAGCCACTTCCCCGGCGTTGTTTCATAAGCCAGTTGAAATGCAACCATCAGTACGCCCATCATCAATGTCGTAATGATATACGTTAACCCCAGTGGCCAGCGTGCGTCCCACATCAACTGCGCGACAACATGGATTAACTCTTTGTAGCTATTGGCGTGGACATTATCATAGCCCAACGGCTGCTGGTGAAAATAAGCGAATACATACTTCATGATTCGATCTGAAATTTTGCCTAGTAACAGGTAAAGCAGCATCACATCGATTACCGCCGCCATGTTGCGGTCGTTCACATCGCCATAGCGCGGGCCTAGATTGACCTTTTTCGGCTTCAGCCCGAATGGCACAAGCAGGTTACGCATTACGCAATCTCCATCCCCTGAATAGCCTTCGCCAGTTTCCACGAGGATACTAATGGCTGGACGATTCGCCAAGGAATATCGCTGATAAATGGCGCAAGGCCCGCTTGCGCCTCCGCCAGTGTGACCGTGCTGCCATCGCTTTCGTTCATCACCAGCGCCTGCACGAACAGCCCGCGCGCGCGCAAGGCCAGTAATGCCGTCAGCGTATGCGAAATACTGCCGAGATAACTGCCCGAAACGAGAATAACCGGCAATCCCGCCGCCGCCATCCAGTCGAGCGCCGTAAAACTATCGCTGAGCGGTGCCATTACTCCACCCACGCCTTCGATGAGCGTTAGCCCCGGTTTTGCAGCCTCCGCCTGAATCCACGCCAGTAATCGCTCGACATCGATTGCCGCATTCTCAAGCGCCGCTGCCCGGTGCGGTGATAACGGCGCGCTGAACCGCCACGGCGACGTCTCCTCCAGCGTCTGCCTGCGACCACTTGCCGCAATGATCTGCGCCGTATCGCTTAAAGCATCTTCCGCCTTCCAACCGGAGATCACCGGCTTCAACCCGCGCGCCTGTTTCGCGTGCATCAATGCACAGGTCGTGAAAGTCTTGCCGACGCCCGTACCCACACCTGTGACGAAATACGCCGCCATTACCGCTTCCGCAGCACGAAGAAATGATGCTCCCACGTCGCGGGGATGCCTTGCGGCACGCGCAGCTTCTCATATTCCGCGACCATCGCCACCCAGCGTTTCGGGCCCACGACATGGCGCGTTCCCTTACTGAAATTATTCCCCGCGCCGATCCCGCGCATGGACTCCAATAATATCGATACGCTCGAATAATACTGCTGTATCATCCGCTGCTCATCGAAGATCACATCGAAACCACAGCCTTTCACCAGCGCTATAGCTGCTTTGAATTCACGCATCGGCAAGGCACTCAGCGGCAAATCCACCGCCGCGCTGCTCGCCCGTAGTTCCTGAAGGCTTTGTTCACCAAGGCTGGCGATGATCGCCCGGCCACCCGGTTTCAACACCCGCGCCAGTTCCTTGAATGCCGTTTCCTGATTCTCCACCCATTGGTAACACAACGAACTTACCGCCGCATCGAGCGTTCCATCCGCCAGCGGCAACTGCGCCGCATCGCCGGCAATAGCCGTGCACCGCGCCGCCGCCACCTTACACATCCCTGGCGCGATATCGATGCCGATAGTACGCCAATCGGGTCGCGTCGTTTTGGCATTCGCCGCAAAATATCCCGTACCACAGCCGATATCCGCGATCATCGCTACCTCGGGCAGCAGCATCAGCGCCGCATCCAGCACCCGACGTGTTTCGCTGTGCTGAAACTCCGCCCGCGCATCGTAGGTCGCCGCCGCCTTGCCGAAATTCGCTTTTACGCGTGCGCTCGCCACCTGCATTACGCTACCTCGTGCAGCTGACGGTGCGCGACGATTTCCTGCCGCAGCCGTTCCGCATCGTGCAAATGCGGCGCATGGCAGACCACCGACCAGCTGTTCAACTGCGCCCTCGGCAACTGCTTGGCGAGGGTCTGCCCCTGCGTATGGTCCACGATCGCATCGTTCATGCCGTGGATGATAAGCATCGGCACCTCGGATGCAATCGTCGAGATGTCGAATGTGTTTGCTCCCAGCGCATTGAGCCACGGCAGCCAGCGCGCCGTATTTTCCGCCTCCGGATGGTGCCGCAACTCCGCCATCACTTTTTTCGGCTCGCTGTCGCCCTTAGACGTCAGCGCGTGGAAGCGGGCCTTTGCGCGGGCCGGATCCTTGGCATAGCTTTCACGGAAGAGTTCGAACGTGACCGGATCCATCCCTTTCGACACACCATCGCCGACGAACTGATGCGCGGTAGCAATCAAGGTGACATGTTTTGGCTTCAACGCGCCCGCCGCAATTGCCTGCAGGGCCAACTGCCCGCCCAACGACCAGGCGATGATATTATCCGCCTGCACATGGCGCAGCGCCTCGATCGCTTCCTGCGGTGAATAATCGCTGTAATCCAGCAATACGCCATCAATCGTCAGGTGCAATAAGGCATCCGCCGGCTGTGTCCACCCGCTGAGCAGGAGCGTACTCACAACAACGCCTGCAGTGCCGCGATGAGCTGCTGCACCTGCGCATCCGTATGCTCGCAACTGAGCGCCAGCCGCAGCCGCGCCGTGTTCGGCGGCACCGTCGGCGGGCGAATGGCCACTGCCAGTAGCCCTCTCTCGCGCAACCGTTCGGCCGCCGCCAGCGCCCGTTCCGGTGCCCCGAAAATAATCGGCACGATTGCACTTTGCGCTTGGGCTAACCCAAACGCCGCCGTCACCCGTTGCGCCAGTTCCAGTGCGCGCGCCCCGCGCTCCGGTTCCATCTGCATCACTTCGAGTGCCGCAATGGCCGACGCACATATCGCCGGTGGCAACCCGGTACTGAAGACAAAGCTCCGCGCCGCCGTGATCAGAAAGTCCACTAGCGCCCGGCTGCCCGCGATATACCCGCCATACACGCCTGCTGCTTTGCTCAGCGTGCCCATCCAGATATCGATATGCACCGTCGCTTTCACAACGCCGAGGCCATGCGCGTCATCCACCATTGTCCAGCACTCGTATTTTTCCGCCAGCTGCGCAATGTCTTCGAGCGGCGCGACATCGCCATCCATGCTGAACACATGGTCCGTCACGATCAGCGCATTGGGTGATTCCTCACGATGTTCCTTAAGCAACGCCTCGAGATGCGCCATATCGTTATGTCGGAAGCGGATCAACCGCGCGCCGCTCAACTGCGCCGCATCAATGATACAGGCATGTACGAGTTTATCGGCAAAGATCACATCGCCTTTTTCCATTAGCGCCGGAATGACACCGAGGTTCGTCAAATACCCACTGCCGAACACCAGCGCTGATTCGGCGCCCTTCATCACCGCCAGTTTCTCTTCCAACGGCGCATAGAACGGATGGTTGCCGGTAACCAGCCGCGATGCTCCCGCCCCCGCGCCGAACTTCGCCGCAGCCAGCGTGCCTGCCGCCGTCACTTTCGGGTGGTTGCGCAGGCCGAGATAATCGTTGCAGGCGAACGACACGAATTGATGGCTCTCCTGCTCGATCTCGACCGCCGAATTTGCATACCGCGCACTCACGCGCAGCGTCCGGCGCAAATGCTGGTCATCAAGCACTTGCAGGGCGCGGCTGCAATGTTCGTTCAACTCCATTATTTCTCCGCGTTCTTCCACTCAAATTTCCTTTGCCGTTCCTAGCATTTCGGGCTAAATCACGCAAACACCAAACGTGAGGAATCATGAGCGAATTACGCCATAATTGGACCCTGAACGAAGTGACCACTCTCTTCGCATTGCCCTTGAACGACCTCCTATTCCGCGCTGCGACCGTCCACCGCCAGTATTTCGACCCTTCCGAGGTGCAGATCTCGCAGCTTTGCAGCATCAAGACCGGCGGTTGCCCGGAGGACTGCAACTACTGCGCTCAATCCGCCAAATTCGCGACGCCCGTCAAGGCCAGCAAGCTGATAGAGGTCGAACAGGTGCTGAACGATGCCCGCGCCGCTAAGGCGGCCGGGGCCAGCCGTTTCTGCATGGGTGCCGCCTGGCGCTCGCCGAAAGGTCGCGACATGGAAAAAGTCACCAGCATGATTCGCGAAGTGAAGGCCATGGGCCTCGAGACCTGCGCCACACTGGGCATGCTCACCCCCGAACAGGCGCTCGAGCTCGCCCATGCCGGCCTCGATTACTACAACCACAACCTCGACACCTCTGAGGAATTCTACGGCGAGATCATCACCACCCGTACCTATCAGGACCGCCTCGACACTCTCGCCAACGTGCGCGATGCGGGCATGAAAACCTGCTGCGGCGGAATTTTAGGCATGGGTGAGAAAGTAAATGACCGCGCGTCGTTATTGGTAACGCTCGCGAACCTCCCTTCGCATCCGGATTCCGTGCCCATCAACCTGCTCATCCCCGCCGAAGGCACACCCCTCGCCGGCAATCCGCGCATCGATGGCATCGATTTCGTCCGCACCATCGCCGTCGCCCGCCTGCTGATGCCGCGCTCCATGGTCCGCCTTTCCGCCGGCCGTGAAGGCATGAGCGACGAACTCCAGGCCATGTGCTTCTTTGCCGGCGCGAATTCCATCTTTGTCGGTGAAAAGCTCCTCACCGCCGCGAACCCGGGGCATGACGCGGACGCGGCCTTGTTCGCCAAACTCGGTCTCAAATCCATGGAAATACACGAAGTCCATGCCCGCGCAGAAGCGGCTTAATGACAAAAACCCCGGCATGGCTTGAGCAAGGCTGGCCGCATGTCTGGCTACCTTACACGCAAATGCAAACCGCGGGGTTGCCGGAAGCTGTCGTCAGCGCAACCGGCTGCACTCTCAAACTCGCCGACGGTCGCGAACTCATCGACGGCACTGCTAGCTGGTGGAGCATGTGCCACGGCTATCAGCATCCGCACATCGTCGAAGCCATCACGAAACAGGCTGAAACGCTCAGCCACGTCATGTTCGGTGGTTTAGCGCATGAGCCCGCTTACACCCTCGCCGCGCGCCTTTGTAAAACCGTCGGAATGGGGATGGAGCGCGTGTTCTTCACCGAATCCGGGTCCGTCGCCGTCGAAGTTGCGCTCAAAACGGCGCTGCAATACTGGCGCAACAAGGGCGAGCCCAAACGTACCAAGTTCATCTGCTTCAAGAACGGCTATCATGGCGACACCGTCGGCGCGATGTCGGTCAGCGACAGCAGCGATTTCAACCGTGCTTACGACAATCTCACCTTACGCAACTTCACTCTCGAGATTCCCAGCGACGAATACAGCTTCGCCGAGTTCGAGGAAACGGTGAAACACATCGCGAATAACGTCGCTGGCCTTATCATCGAGCCGCTGGTGCAGGCTGCCGGTGGTTTCCACTTCCACTCACCGGATATCCTCTCCGAAATCCGCCGCGTCTGCCGCGAGCATGGGATCCTCTTCATCGCCGATGAGATCGCAACGGGCTTTGCCCGCACCGGCAGCATGTTTGCCTGCCATGAAGCCGCGATCGAACCCGATATCGTGTGCCTCGGCAAAGCCCTCAGCGGTGGCCATATGCCACTCGCCGCCGTCCTTACCAACGCCAAAGTGTTCGAGGCGTTCCTGAGCGAAAGCGCCGACAAGGCGCTGATGCACGGCCCCACCTTCATGGCGCACCCCATCGCGTGTGCCGCCGCCAATGCCTCGCTTGACCTGTTCGCGAACGAACCGCGCCTGAGCCAGGTCGAAGCCCTCGAACAAAAGCTCTGGGATGGTTTGCGCAGCTTCAAGAAACGCGCTGGCGTGCTGGATGTGCGCGTCAAAGGAGCCATTGGCGTTGTGGAACTCGATAGCGATGCCGAGAACAACCAACGCCTGCGTCAGGAATTCATCGCCCATGGTATCTGGCTACGCCCGTTCGGCAAGGCGCTTTACCTCATGCCAGCGTTGACGATCAGCGATGGTGAGTTGACGCAGATATTTTCTGCCATCGATAATGTATTATAGTCGTTAACGCCTTATTTAGGCTGAGGCCAACGGGCCATCACTGCCTGTAACTGTTCCGTGGTCGCCACGAAATAAGCCGACCCCTTGGGAACGCCATAGGCTCGAGAATCTGTGAGGAATTTTTTTGAACCGTCGGCATAGAGCACACCCAGACCCCACGAACCACCGGGCGGGAATCCAGCCATGTCGGCGTGATGTTTCTCCGGCAGGCAAAGCGAACGATAGATTTTCAAAAGCGGCAGAATCTCTGCGTCGGTAAGCGTGCGTTTCACCGTTGTATGATTCTCTGAACCACTCAACTCTCGCGTTTTTAGATCAATTGCCAAGTTCTGGCTAACCGATGGATGCTCCACCGTAAGGGTCACGCTCACCACCTGATCGTTCAGCACCTGCGTGCAGCTATCGTTTGCCATCGCTAGCGGGCTTGCTGTTACTAACATGAGGGCAAAGAGACGGCATATCCACCGCACATGGCAACTGAACTGAAACCGTTTTTCGGGAGATTTCATCGTGGTCTACCTCGCGAGCTGGTCAATATACCCCGAAATCACATCCATGCCCGATTGCCAGAAATCAGGCTTGCTCGCATCGAGCCCGAACGGTTTCAGCAATTCCTTATGGCGCAAGGTGCCGCCGGCTTTCAGCATCGTCAGGTATTTCTTGCTGAACGCATCCGCCTTGCCCGCCTTCTTTTCCTTGAGGTACACGCCATACAGCGAATTCACGAGGCAATCGCCGAATGCATACGCATACACATAGAACGGCGAATGGATGAAGTGCGGGATATACATCCAGTAGCTGGCATATTCCGGATGCAGCGTGATCGCTGGCCCGAGCGATTCCGCCGCGACCTGCAGCCAGATCTCGCCAAGGCGCTCGACCGACAGCTCACCAAAGCGGCGCTCGTCATGCACTATGCGCTCGAATTCGCAGAAGGCGATCTGGCGGACCACGGTGTTCAGCATGTCCTCGACCTTGCTGGCAATCAGCAACTGGCGGCGTTTGTTGTCTGTTTCGCGGTTCAATATCTCTTGGAAGGTCAGCATTTCGCCGAATACGCTTGCCGTCTCGGCCAGCGTCAGCGGGGTATCCGCCATCAGCGCGCCTTGGCCGCCGGATAACACCTGATGCACGCCATGGCCTAGTTCATGCGCCAGAGTCATCACGTCGCGCGTTTTGCCCATATAGTTGAGCAAAAGATACGGGTGCGCACTCGGCACCGTTGGATGCGCGAAAGCACCCGTCGCTTTACCTGGGCGCACCGGCACGTCGATCCAGCCATTCTCGAAGAATTGATCGCCGACCTCGGCCAACTCCGGCGAGAAAGCCTTGTACGCCGCGCGCACCAGCTTCACGCCATCCGCCCACTCGATCTTCGTGTCGCCCGCCGCTGGCAACGGCGCATTGCGATCCCAGTAATCGAGCGACTTTTTGCCGAATTGCTTGGCTTTCCATGCATAATAGCGGTGGGCAAGATTCTTGTAATTCTTCTTCGCGGTGGCGATCAGCGCATCCACCACCTCATCTTCCACCTGGTTGCTCACGTTGCGGCTAGAGATCGGTTTTTTAAAGCCACGCTTCTCATCTTCGATCGATTTCGCCTTGGCGATCGTGTTAGTGATAAGCGCAAACAGCGGCGCATTGGCCGCGAACACGCGGCCAATTTCCTTGGCTGCGGCTTTGCGCTTCTTCGCATCGTTACGTGACAACATGTCGAGCGCTTCCGGCTCCGTCATTTTCACGCCATCGATGGTGAATTCCAAGCGGCTGATAGATTCGTCGAACAGGCGCTGCCAACCACCCATCGTGACCGAAGTTTCGTGGATGTACCCCTCCAGCTCATCGCTCAGCTGATACGGTTTATAGCTCCGTATGCCATCGAGCCACGGCTTGTAATACGTCAGTTTGGCCGACGACTTGAACAGTTTCGCCAGTTGCCCATCCGGTAATTTGTTGAGCTCGAGGCCGAAGAAAATTAACTGTGAGCCGATGACGGTGAGCTGCTCCTGCGCATTTTGGTAGAACTGCGTATTGGCCGGTTTCGCCATGTCGCTTGCATAAAGAAGCTGCGCATAACTACCGAGTTTGCCAAGGCCATCCTGCATCGTTTCGTATTCCGCAACGGCTTTCGCCAGCGCATCTCCAGTGAGTTTTGCCAGCTTGCCACTGTAATTTTTCGCAAATGCCGCTGCCTGCTTGCCGAGCGTCTTCATATCGCGCGCCACCGCCGGGTCGTTGGGTGCCGTGTACAGGTCGGAAAGATCCCACACCGGCAGCTTCGGCGATTTCGTCGCTTTCGGCGCGGATTTCTTGGCGATAGTTTTTTTAGCCATCATTCTCTCCTCACGTCATCACGAACGTTGTTGACGCATTCACAAAAAAATCAATTAGCCCCGTACGCCATGATCCGGCACATCGATCGGTGCGGCTTTCGGCTTATCGGCAGACGGTAGTTGTGGGGCCATTGGTTGGCCTATAGCCCCGGGAACGGTTACTACGGGCTGCCCGGGACGCGACATCGCTGCTTTCAGGAACACGGCGAACAATTCATCCGAGGTAGAATTGCCGATCTTGAACGCACCACCCCGGGCCCGCTCGATCGGGATGTTCAGATCCTTGATTTGTTCCGCAGGAGTGCCCGATATCGCCGCCAGCACCGCGCCGACCGCAGGGTCCATCTGTGGGGAGATCAGGCCGTATTTATGCAGCTCACCCAGCACGAACGGCACATTGGTCAGCGCTACATTCGCCTTGCCCACCGGCAGTATATCCGTGGCATTGGCCGTGAAATCCGCTGTTGCCTTTAGCGCCGAATCCTTCGTCGTCAGGCTGAAATCCTTGATGGTGATGATCGATTCCGGCGACTGGATATTGGCGATCGCTTCCGCCGTTTTTGGCATCGCGCCTTGGTACGTCGCATCCACCGTAAGCAGTATCGGCAAATACGGCGCATCCTTATTGTCCGAAGTGATCGGCCCCGCTTTGGCTTGCGCGTGCACCACATTCAGCTTCTTGTCGTTGAGGCTATTGCTCCAGTTGCCCGTCACTTCCGCGATTTTCACCATCCCTTCCGGAGCCGCTTTCGGCGTGAGCACGATGTCGTGGAAATCCGTTTTTACTTCGCCAAGCCCGCTGCCATCGTTGGCCATGCTGCTTTTTACGGTACTGCCTTGCGCTGTGGCCATCCCCATCACCTCATAAACCGGCACCACGGTCGGCGCTTTGTCTTCCGTTCCGGCTGCCTGCTGCTCACGCAGATAGGTGAATTCCATCTGGTTCGGTGACTGGTATTCCGTTTCCGTGTACGGCACATCGCCTTTTTTTACCTGCGACACGATAAGTGCCGGCGGCGTGGTGCTCGTCCATTTCAGCAGGGACTGCTCGGGCTGGATGAGGCTGGCGAAATCGATTGGCTCCGGTGCCGTGATCTTCAGCGACGACATATCCATCGCCTGCGGATAGATCTCCATGCTCGGCGTCGTCACGCGCAGCGCTTCGACATTCTGGGTGGCGCCCGGCGTTTTCACATCGACCATTGGCTTGATGACCAGCACAGGCTGGTGGATGACCACATGCTTGCTGGCGAAACTTCCTACCACATCGAGGTCGCCGTAGGTGATCTCGATGTCACGCCCCTGCGCGCGGCCACGCTCTTTTACCTGGGCGATGAAATTATCCAGCTGCTGCTTTACTAGCGCTTTGTCGATACCCGCCCGCGAGGCGACGAAGCCGATAATAGCGATGGTGATGACTGCCGCCGCGATCGGCAGGAACAGGCTGCGTTTCTTTTTGCTCGGCGTCGTCTCGGTACTGATATCGGTCATGGGTTTCCCTGTCTGGTTTTTGTTATTTCTTGTCGACTTGCATGTTGCGGGTGGCGGATGGCAGCGCCACTTTCAGGCCATCGAGGCTGTCATTCATCATGATCTGGCAGCCGAGGCGTGAGGTATGCGTCAGGCCGAACGCGAGATCGAGCATGTCTTCCTCATCATCCGAAGCGGCGGGCAACTGCTTGTAGAACGCTTCATCCACGATGACGTGGCAGGTGCTGCAGGCCAGCGACCCCTCGCACGCGCCCTCGAGCGGGATATGGTTCTTATGCGCGACTTCGAGCAGTGAAATCCCGTTCGGGGCGTCCATCGTCTTCTCAGTGCCATCATTCAGTGTGAAAGTAATCTTCGGCATGTCGTCTCTTTCTAATTCACTTCATCCACATTCTTGCCCGCCAGTGCGCCGGAAATGGCTGCATTCATGCGCCGCTCGGCGAAGGGCCCCACCATCGCATTCATCTGCTGCACTTCGTGGTCGATCCGCTCACGGCTCATTCCTTTCAGCAGTTCCTGCACCCGCGCGATTTGGCCATGGATCATCGCCTCCTCACCCGGTTTAAGCAAGTACGGGCTGGCGGAAATCGCCGACATCACGTCCTTGATCGCCCGCTCCGCTTCCACTCGCGCCTCGATCAACAGCCGTTCGCTGATGTCGCTACGCGCATGTTCCATGCTGGCGGCTACCATACGTTCGATTTCCTCGAACGCAAGGCCGTAACTTGGTTTCACCTCGATCTCGGTATTGACACCACTCACCAGTTCCTTCGCTGCCACAGTCAGCAACCCATCTGCGTCGATCGCGAAGCTCACCTCGATGCGCGCCGCTCCCGCAACCATCGGCGGAATTCCGCTTAACATGAAGCTTGCCAAACTCCGGCAATCCGCCGCTTTCTCGCGCTCGCCCTGTACCACATGGATCTTCATTGCCGTTTGGCCGTCTTGATAGGTCGTAAATTCCTGCGCCACCGCCGTCGGAATCGGCGTATTGCGATAAATCAATTTTTCGGTGATTCCACCCATGGTCTCAAGACCGAGTGATAGCGGCGTCACATCCAGCAGCAGGTTATCCGAGCCTTTCGTCAGCGCCTCGGCCTGCAACGCCGCCCCCATCGCCACCACCAGGTCCGGGTCGATATCATCGAGCGGCGCCTTGCCGAAAAATCCGCCAACCGCACGCTTCACGGCCGGTATTCGTGTCGAACCGCCGACTAGTACGATACCGTCGATATCCGCTGGCGTCAGTACCGCATCACGTAGCGCCGTGTCGCAGCAGGCCAATGTACGTTTCAGGAACGGCTCCATCAGCGCTTCGAGCTTCGCGACATCCGCCTCGAGATGTACACCTTCCCAAACGAGATCGGCGGTGGACTGCGTTGTTAGCTTCTCCTTCGCCGCGCGGCACAGCGCCAGCAATTCACCGAGTTCCGCCGGGTTGAGCGATTCCGGCTTCGTCCCCGCTTTCGCCATCACTTTCGCTGCGATGGCCTGATCGATATCATCCCCGCCCAGTTGCGTATCGCCCGCTGTACTCAACACCTGAAAAATGCCCTCTTCCAGCTTCAGGATGGAAATATCGAACGTGCCGCCCCCGAAATCGTAGATCGCGTAAATGCCCCGCACATTCTTATCGAGCCCGTAGGCCAGTGCCGCCGCCGTTGGTTCGTTGATGAGACGCAAAACTTCGAGCCCCGCCAGCCGCGCCGCATCCTTGGTAGCGGCCCGCGACGCATCATCGAAATACGCCGGTACGGTAATGACCGCCCGCGTCACATCGCGCCCGAGCGCTTCCGCTGCCATGACTTTCAGATGTTTCAGAATATCCGCCGAAATTTCCACCGGCGTCAGCATCCGTCCTGCCGCTTTCACCCGCACGATGCCTTCCTGCGCGGTATCGATTTCGTAGGCTAACTGTCCAGCCACATCACCCACATCTTTCGCGGATTTACCCATCAACCGCTTGATGGACGCGATCACGCCAGCTTCACCCTCGCCATATGCCTTGCGCGCTTCATGGCCCACGGTGACGCTTTTGCCAGCATATTGCACCATGGATGGAATGATCGCTCGCCCGTGCGCGTCATGAATCGCCTCCGCCCCGCCATCGCTGGCTATGGCAACCACGCTATGCGTCGTGCCAAGATCAATACCGATGGCCGCTGTATCCGCATGCGGCAGCGGCGTCTGGCCCGGCTCATAAATCTGCAGGAGATTAGCCATGCGCTGCCTTCAACCGGTAGACCAGCATATGCGCCTCTTCCATCGCCTTGCCGAGATATTGCAGGCGGATGATTTCGTGCGTTGCAGCAGCATAATCCTCCGCGGCAAACGCCGCCTCAAGCGCTTTGCTATTCGCCGCCGCCAACGCCTTGATTTCTTCAATAAGGGCAACGAGCGCCGCGCCATCATCACCATGATCGAATACGCGTTCACGCAATTCCATCATCTCATCCAGAATATCTGCCGGCACTTTCTGCTCATCCGCGAGCGCATGGATGTTCTGCAATTCCAGCAAATGTTCCGCCCGCCGTAGCGGGTCTTTCAGCGTTTCATACGCATCGTTCACCAATTGCGATCGGGTAACAGCGGCAATCCGCTCTGCTTCCGGCTTACCGATGACGCGGTCCGGATGCGTTACACGCTGGGCGGCAAAATACGCCTGCTCCAGTGCTTTGAGATTCAGCGTGAACGCGGGCGACAGCCCCAAGATCGCGAAGAGATTTTCCATGCGCGCGTAGATAGGGCAGTTTGGGGGGTATGTCCACCCTCAAGGCATTACCCGTGTCGGCGCGTCCTTATCAGATACCAGCGAATACAACGCCCGTGCGCTGAACAATTGGTAATGCCACCATTCGTTGCGGTAAAAATCCCAGCCCGCCGTTGTCATGATGCCCATCAGCAGCAGACGGTTGCGCTGGGCCTCGGCATGGATATCCGTGCGCCCGTGATGACTCTTCGGATCGAACTCATCGAATGCCGTGCCCATGTCGAGCGGCGTCCAGTCCCACCGAGATAGCACGAGATCCACCGCCGCTCCGCGCGAATGGGGCGAGCCTTTGGCCGGGTCAGCGAGGAAATTCGGATCGGGCGTATGTTCCCATAATTTCCACTGCGCTTCGGTCGGGCGATAGGCATCGTAGATGATAAAACGGTAGCCTTGCGTTTTCGCCAGATCCACCGCCGTTGCCAGCGATCCCGCCGCCACCTCGTTCAGGTAGCATTTCGCATCCTTGCGATAGACCGGCTTGCCGGTAAAATTATCATCCGTCGCGTATTTCAGTTCGATGCGCACATCATGCGATTCCGGTGAGATCTCAACTAACGACACTGTTCGCCTCCAGTGTCTGTTTCAGCCCGCCGCGAATGATCTGTTCGCATTGCTTCGCCAGCGCCTTGCGGTCGGCGTAATTGCCGATGCGCTCCACTTCGTACAATGTCACCACCACCTCGACGCTCGGCATTTTCAGCATCCGCCAGAAATGGTCGACGAAACTCGCCTCGCCGATCCACGCCACTTTCTCGCGCGTCGACGCACTCAGCGGCACCCCACCGATACTGACATAGGCAATGCTCACCGGCTGCAATGGCAGGTCATGGTTCTCGACCAGGCTCAAGAATCCGCTCTTGAACGCCATTACATTAAAGCCATCCCCGGTCGTGCCCTCCGGAAACAGGCCCAGCACCTTACCATTTTTCAGGCGATCACCCATTTCCTTCTGCGCGCGTTGCATGTCGTTGGGCCGGCGCTCGATGAACACGCAATCCGCCAATACGCAGAAGAAGCCGATGATCGGCCATTTTCGGATCTCGATCTTCGGCGTGAACGAAATCGGTACCAGCGTTCCCAGCACAAAGATATCGAGATAGCTCGAATGGTTCGCCACCAGCATCAGCGGGCGCAGCTTACTCATCTGTCCTTCGACCCGCATGCGTACCCCGGCGATGCGCCCGATGAGCGTGTAGAACACGCACACTACCCGCGCCCGCACGCGCTCCAGCGCAAAGCCCCATAGGAAGAATACCGGCCAGAACATCACCACGATGACGACAACGAACAGCAGGCATTTGATCACCGCCCGCAGGCGTGAAACAGAATAGGTCTGTGGGGGTGTCGCGGACATCCTATTCCGGCATGTAGCGGTCGGTGTAGCGGGCGCTCATCGCTTCGGGCTCGACCACGATCGACACATCGCAGGTGTTAAACGCGTAATCGAGCACGGCCCCATCGCCCACCAGGCCGCCCAGGCGCAAATACCCCTTGATCAGTGGCGGCAACGCGGACAGTGCGGCGCGCGGCACCACGTCTTCCTTCGGCATCCAGTTCATGTTCACGAAGTGCGACGGTAATGCCACCGGTCGGATGCCCTCGGGCGCGAGATGGTAATGATACAGATAGGACAGTGCATGGTAATGCTCTTTCACGTTCACGCCATGGAAGCTGGCGCAGCCGAACATCAGCTTGATATCCTTGGCGACGATGAACGCCCCGATACCCTGCCACAGCATTTGGATCACGGGCCGCGTGCGGTATTGCTGCTCTACGCAACTGCGGCCGAGCTCCATCATCTTCACCGGCTGGCTCTTTACCACGCTGATATCGTACTCTGTCTCCGTGTAGAAACCGCCGACCTGCGGCATGTTTTCCTTCGTGAGAATGCGATACGTCCCCACCACACGGGCATCGCCGACCCGGTTATTGTCGATGACGACGAGGTGATGACAGGCATCGTCGAACCGGTCAAAATCACGCTTTTGCTGCTGCACGGCCAGATTCGCGACCGCACCCATCTCCTCGCAGAAAATGCGGTAACGCAGCCGCTGCGCCGCATGCACGTCCGCTTCGTTCTCGGCGAGGCGCAGCGTCAGGTTGCCCGTATGGATCGGCTCGAACACCGTCTCGAACAGCATGTTTATCCTTCGATTCCCTTGTCATCCAGTGGCACGCAGAACAGTTCCAGCCGGTGGTCGACAAGTTTGAAGCCCAGCTCGCGGGCGATTTTTTCCTGCAATTTCTCGATCTCGGTATTGAAGAACTCCACCACCTTGCCGCTGCGCAGGTCAATCAGATGGTCATGATGCTCCTCGGGCATTTCCTCATAACGCGCCCGCCCGTCGCCGAATTCGTGGCGCTCGATGATCTTCGCATCCTCGAACAATTTCACCGTCCGGTAAACCGTTGCAATGCTGATGCGGTGATCGATCTTGCTAGCCCGTTTGAACAGCGCCTCAACGTCCGGATGGTCCGTCGCGTCCGACAGGACACGGGCGATGACCCGGCGCTGCTCGGTCATTTTCAGGCCTTTTTCAATGCATTTCTTTTCTAATATGCTTGGCATAGGAGCCTGACATAGCCCTGTTTTTGAAGGTAAGGCAAGCATTTCAACGAATTGATAAGCGCAACTTGACGTTCCGGCCCCTATCCTTTACGAATGTGGCAATAAAAGCTATAATATGAACATTCGTTCAACGAGTGTCGGCATCACCATTACCAAGGCAAAGCATCATGAAACATAAACCCGGCAAACTAGCGTTGGCCAGTACCACCGAGCGTGCAGATGGACCATCCACTGTGCATGACACCCTGCTTACGGCGACATCACAAATCGTGAGCGCCTACATTGTGAACCGCCCGCATGAAACGTTGAACCTCACCGCATTGATGGCGGACGTCTATGCGACCCTGTGTACCCTCGCCCAGCAGGAGCAGGCGTCGTCGGCCACGATAGGCAACGATAGCACCCGTAAGCCCGTTGTCGCGATCGAGGATTCCGTCAAGGCCGACTACCTTGTCTGCCTCGAGGATGGCAAACGCGTAAAGATGCTGAAGCGCCATTTGAAGACGGCCTATAACATGAGCCCCGAACAATACCGCGCTCGCTGGAACCTGCCGGCGACGTACCCGATGGTCGCGCCGAACTACGCCAAAGTACGCAGCCAGCTCGCCAAGCAGATCGGTCTCGGCCGCCGTGGGGCACTGCCAGCAGTCAGCAAGCGTATGAATGCGGCAGCGGGCACGCTGCGCTAGGATTTTAGGCGGTCATCGCCTCGGTCGCGTTGAGATCTGGCTTAAAGTCGCATCATATTGAAATCATATAGGCATGCTAATAGCCCTTTAATTAACTACGAAAAAGGCCATGTATGAAACTATATCCGCTCATGACGCTCGCAGCGCTCACGCTCACCGCATCTGCCGCGGTCGCGCAGTATGATCCCTATCAGCAACCATACTCGCAGCAAGAACCGTACTCACAACAGGCGTATTACGGAAATCAATCATACCCGGCACCCGGCCAACCGATTCCGCGTAGCGACCCGAACGGCGCTTACTGCCGGGAATACCAGCAGCCCGTCGTCATCGGTGGTGTGTCGCGTAAAAGCTACGGCACGGCGTGTCAGCAGCCTGACGGTACATGGAAAATCCTGCCGAGCGATGTCCAGCAGCAAGCGAATGCCAATACACCGCCGATCGACTATGTTAGCCCGCCGCAGTATGTCAGCGCGCCGGTCTACATGGTGCCGCCGCCGGTTTATTATCAACCAGCACCGTATTACGGGCCTTACCCATACCCTTATGGATACGGCAGCGGCTTCAGCGTCGGCATCGGGTTCGGCGGTGGTTACCACGGTGGTTACCACGGCGGCTACCGTGGCGGGTACGGCGGGTATCATCACCACTACTAGCGACTGAACCAACCGGGCGAGTCTTCATTGAATTGTCACACACTTGCATGCCTGTGCTGGTAAGGTGCCGGCATGGATAATGTCATAAAATTGAATTCTCGCAGACGTATGAAACCGCTTGAGCACTGCAACGGTGACTACCATAAAGGCTGGCCTTCGCACACGGGAGCGCACACGTATCTCGGTACCGATGGCCATGATGGCACGCGTCGTTTGGCCGAGCGCGAGTTTGCGAATGCTCGTCATGAAGTAGTCGACAAATTTGTTCAGCGCGAAAAAATCAGAAGCTCACTACGCGTCGTCGAGTCCGATATCGACAGCAATCGCTGAGTGTGTGAGTTTGCCGACGGAGATGTAATCCACCCCCGTTTCGGCAATGCTGCGCACCGTGGCGAGGCTGACATTGCCCGAAGCTTCCACCTTGACGCCCTTCGCGTGTGCGCGCCTCACGCCTTCAGCCAGCGATACAGTGTCCATATTATCGAGCAGGACGATGTCGCATCCAATCGCGAGCACCTCATCGAGTTGCACCAGCGTATCGCACTCCACCTCGATGGTGATGCCTCTGGGGGCATGCGCTTTCGCCGCGTTCACTGCTGCTGTAACACTACCCACCGCCGCGATGTGGTTATCCTTGATGAGCACCGCATCGTAAAGTCCCATTCGGTGGTTCGTCCCGCCACCGCATCGCACCGCATATTTCTGCAACTGCCGCAATCCGGGAATCGTCTTGCGTGTATCCAATATCTTTGCCTTGGTCCCCGCCACCATCTCTACATACTGGCGTGTCAACGTCGCGACACCCGAAAGCTGCTGCACGAGGTTCAGCGCCGTGCGCTCGCCACTCAACAACGCCCGCGCCGGGCCTTCTAGCGTTACTAGCGTCGTCCCCTTCTCCACCGCTACGCCATCGAACACATCCAGCACCACCCGTACTTTTGGGTCGATCATCTCGAACAATTTCGGCAGGAACTCCAAGCCCGCCGTCACCAGCTTTTCGCGCGCATTCATCACGAATTTCGTTTCTAAATCAGCCGGAATCGTTGCCGCGCTCGTTATATCGCCTGCACCGATATCCTCCACTAGCGCGCGGTTCAGTAGATCCGTAATGTCGATGGGTGATTGCATAAAGTTACCAGTCTCACTATTTAACTTCACGAGTTTACTACGCCATTCCAGCAAACGCTGGAATCCATTTTTTACAGGGAAGATGGATTCTGCTCAAAGCCGGACTGACGGTACCGTGAGAATCCATGACCGACTTCCCTATTACCCATCATCAACTCGACGTCGCCATCATTGGCGCGGGCGGTGCCGGCCTACGCGCCGCCATCGCCGCCAGCGAAGGTGGCTTGCGCGTCGGCGTGCTCAGCAAGGTCGATCCGCGCCGCAGCCACACCATGGCCGCGCAGGGCGGCATCAACGCCGCCCTCGGCACCCGTGGGCCGGATGACTGGCGCTGGCACATGTACGATACCGTCCGCGGTTCCGACTGGCTCGGCGATCAGGACGCCATCGCGCGCCTGTGCGAGCAAGCTCCCCGCGCCATCACCGAACTCGCCGAATGGGGCGTGCCTTTTACCCGCGACGCGCAGGGCCAGATCTACCAGCGCCCCTACGGCGGCCAAACCATCGAGTACGGCGGCGATCCCGCCTTCCGTGCCGCCGCCGCCGAAGATCGCACTGGCCAGGCTATCATGCAGGTCATGCTCAAACGCGCCGTTTCTCGCCCCATCACCTTCTACTCCGAATTCTTCGCACTCGACCTCATCATGGCCGCTGACGGCACCTGCGAGGGCGTCCTCTGTCTCGAAATTGCCACCGGCGAATTCCACGCTTTCCATGCGCCGCTCACCATCATTGCCACCGGGGGTTACGGCCAGGTCTATGCCTCCACCACCGCCGCCAATCTCTGCACCGGCGATGGCAACGCCATGGTGCTACGCGCTGGCCTCGCCCTGCAGGATATGGAATTCGTCCAGTTCCATCCCACCGGCCTTTATAATTCCGGCATCCTCATCACGGAAGGCGCGCGCGGCGAAGGCGGCTATTTGCGCAACGGCGCTGGCGAGCGTTTCCTCAGGAATTACGCACCGCACAGCATGGAACTCGCCAGCCGCGACGTCATTGCCCGCGCCATCGTGCAGGAAATGCGCGCCGGGCGCGGTGCGGGCAAACGCTCCGACCATGTCTGGCTCGACCTTACCCACCTGCCCGCCAATGTCTTCGACGAAAAGCTTCCCTACATCACGTCGCTGTGCGAAACGCTGATGGGCCTCGACCCGCGAATTACCCTTATCCCCGTCGTGCCCACTGTGCATTATTCCATGGGCGGCATCCCGACCAATGTCGAAAGTCAGGTGCTGCGCATCGATGCCCGAGGCAACGAAACCACCGTCCCAGGCCTCATGGCCATCGGTGAAGCCGCCAGCAATTCCTGCCATGGTGCGAACCGCCTTGGCTGCAATTCCCTGCTCGATCTGGTCGTCTTCGGTAAGGATGCCGGCGATTGGGCCGCCAACCACATCGTAAAAAATTCGCAAATAAAAAACACGACGAGCGCCTCATTGGAAAAATCCATCGCCCGCGTCAACGGCATGACCGGCCTGAAAAACACCCGCGCCCCGCAAGCCATCCGCCGTGCCTTGCAAACCACCATGAGCGAATGCGCGCCGATCTACCGCACCGGCGATGACTTAAAGCGCGGGTTCGATACGCTGGAAAATTTGGCACAGGAAAAACTCGGCAGCGCCGATACCAACCGCATCTGGAATACCGATCTAATCAATGCACTCGAGACCGATAACCTTCTCGCCCAAGGCCGCGCCACCATGCTTGCTGCCCTGAAACGCGAGGAAAGCCGCGGAGCGCATGCTCGTGAAGATTTTCCAGACCGTGATGACGCGCATTGGCTGGTACATTCGCTCGTCTCGGTCGATGGCAGCCAGGTTACGCATGCCACCCGCAACGTCCACCTCACCGGCGGTATCGAAGCACCGAGCTTCCCGCCGGAAGTGCGGGCGTATTAGTCACTTCGTATGAAATACCAGCGCCTCGCGCAAAATACCGACGAATAATTCCAGCGGTTCACCCATATCCTGCGGTATCGGCAAGTTCACCGGCACGGATACTATGGGCCCGTCAAAGCTCGCATCCTGCGCCGCATCGCCCAGTTGCATGTGCAGCGTCAGCAATTTCGGCATCTTCACCGCATAACTAATGAACGGCGCATTGTTTGCCACCTCGGTACATTTCACCCCGACGAACATCCCGCAGGCCTTGCTGGCATCCGCGCCGCTCACCCACACCTGCGGCATCGTGTCCGCCGTCGCCACATAATGCTCGGGTGCCTTACCATTCTTGGCATACAGCGCTTCTACGCTTGCCGGCAAATTCACCCGGTAGTTGCCTTGCGCGCTATCCGTCTGTTCCAGCGTCATGAACGGTACCGATACGGCGCAGGTCTCCCCGCCATTCACCGTCGACAGCGTCAGGCGCTTGATGCCTACCGCATACCGAAACGGAAAACCGGTAGCGAATACATCATCGGCCTCCAGCGAGGTCTGCTGGTTGAACTCGCGCAAATGCGTGTACTGATACGCAATGCTGGCCTTCACGCGCTCGACGTCATCCGCCATCATCCAGCTCCAGATGCCGTACCACACACTGCCTAGCACCAGCGCGATACCGGCAGCCTGGATCAGCCTACGCATTGGGTTTCGCTATCGCGGTCGAAGCGATGGATTTACTCAGTTCCAGCATCCGGTCGAGTGGTTTGCGCGCCGCGGCGATCAGTTCCGGCGGCAGTGTCAATTCCGGCGTCTGGTCGCGCATGCACAGGTAAAGTTTTTCCATGGTATTCATCTTCATGAACTCGCAGGTATTGCACGAAATACAGGCACCGCCATCCAAGGCGCTCGGCACGCCATAGAATACGCTGCCCGGTGAACGCTTCTTCATCTGATGCAGGATGCCCGCTTCCGTCAGCACGAGGAATTCCCGGCCTGGATGGTCTTCGGTGAATTTCAGCAGTGAACTGGTCGAACCCACATGGTCGGCATAGTTTAACAAGCTTTCCGGACATTCCGGGTGCGCGATGGTGAGCGCCTGCGGATATTGCGTCTTTAATTTGATGAGCTCGCGCTCTGAAAAACGTTCATGCACCATGCAGGAGCCATCCCATAGCAGCATATCGCGGCCGGTTTTTTTGTTCAGGTAATGCCCAAGGAATTTATCCGGCGCAAAAATGATTTTCTGTTCCGGCGGCAACGAATTGATGATCGCCTCGGCATTGCTGCTGGTGACGATGATATCCGTCAAAGCCTTGATCTCGGCCGAGCAGTTGATGTACGTCACCACCAGATGGTCGGGATGCTTTTCCTTGAAGGCCCTGAACTGTGCTGCGGGACACGAAAATTCCAGCGAACATCCGGCTTTCAAATCCGGCAGCAGCACTTTCTTTGTCTGGTTTAGAATCTTCGCGCCTTCGGCCATGAATTTCACCCCGCAGAAGACGATCACATCCGCGCTGGTTTCCGCCGCCTTGCGCGCCAGTTCCAGCGAGTCGCCGATGATATCGGCAATGTCCTGAATGTCATCTTCCTGATAGTAATGCGCGAGGATGACCGCATTCATCTCCCGCTTCAGGCGCAGGATCTCCTCCTCGAGATTCGGTGGGATCGGGCCTTTGCGAGCTTCGTTAAGTGCCTGTAGCATGGGGGTTATGTAGTCGAGCCAGATAAAAACACAAGGTTTTCGGCCCTCATAGCTGCAGATTGTCATGAAAATGTCATTGGTGCGGCGCGATGCTGTTGTTAGGGTGCTAGCATGGACAGCGCAAGTCTCGAACCCAGGACTTATGACATCGACGCATCCGCGATATCGGCGATGGAACCTGCACTGCGCGATACGTATTGGCCACTCGCCGGTTTAAAACTTACCCCGGAACTGCGCGAGAAATGGGAATTGCCCTCCGAAGAGCAGGAAAAGCAAGGCGTCAAGCCCCGGGTCAATGCCGTGCGTATCCCCAACACCCACCACGATTACAGTATCAGCCACGGCTATCTCGTCCCCTATTACAGCCTGCCAAAAGCCGCATTGGCCCATCGCAGCGAATCGCGCATCATCGGCCGCAGCCGGGCATGGATCATGAATGCGGAGCCGCAGCTTAACATCAACCGCACCGAGGAGGAAATCGGTACACTCTATAGTCGATTCATCTCTGGTACCGATACGCTCGATGAGCGCGATGCGAATGGAATGAACGTCAAATGCAATGAATTTCGTCAGTTTTTCGGTGCCGTCATGTCGCGTTTCGAGCAGCTCGGCCGCGCTATCGAGCAAGGGAACACATTTGGCAGCACCAAGATCGCCTTCTCGCAGCCGTCTGGCAGTGAAACACCGGAGGTCGTAAACGCGCTGAATAAACCCCAGATCGACCAATTGCGAGCGGAATACACGAAATACTATCGCATGTTGATGAAACCGAAATTCCTGCCGCTAATGCGTCTGGTGCGTTTCCACGATATGCAGATCGATTTCGACGGAGCGCTCATCGACTGGATGCGCGAGATCGGCAAACCGTTGCGGGTCGAGCGCCTCGAGCAGGAATACGAGAACAACCGTTCCATCACCCTCAAGATCGGCGACGCCATGCACTCGATCGACCAGGTCCACGATGCATTGAAGAAGGCGATGACCGTGGGTGAAAGCGGCGCGCTGTTCACCAGGATGGCTGACGATTTCATCAAAACCCACGGCGCGGAATACGGCATCCACCGACCGGCGGATATCCTTCGGCAGCTTGACGATTATGCCGTTTGCTGCCGGGCGCGCTGCGGCATCCAGTCCGACGATGCGCGCGGGTTCGATTCCCTCTACCCGCGGTATGCTGCCATCGAGAATTTCTTTAACGATCCCGGCGGGTTCCTCCAGACCGTGCGCCACCGTTCCCGTGAGTCGCAGGATATGGGCGCCTCCCTGCGCTTCCTGATCACGCGTGGCATCAAGCTGATGACGCGCGTCTCCTCGACCCATATCCCTTGTAACGCCAACGCACCGGAAATCTGGATTCCGAATTTCGACAATGCTGACCCGATCGAAGCACATATGGCCAAAAATCTGCTCACGGAACCTGAAAAAAAGCACGTTATGCGCTGCCTGAAAGCGGCCGAGCATTTACCGGCGGTTGATCGCGAGCACTACCTGCAGCAGCAATTCTGCAGTCTCGGCCAACTCGAGGCAGGTTTCCGGTCACTGGAAGAAACGTTGGAAAAGAAGCAAGCTAGGCGACAACCAGCAGGGCATTAGCACTCAACGCGGGCAGTAACGCCAGCAAATCTGCGCGCCGCATCGCGATGCAGCCTTCCGTGCCCATTCCATCCTCGCGCATAAGGTGCAGGAATATCGCACTGCCCGCGCCCCGCACGATCGGCCCATCATTATAGCCGAGCGGAATAATGAGATCGTAGATATGGTCGTCACGCCACAGCTTCTCATGCCGCCCGATGAATGGTAGCGTCACGAACTGATTATACATCGGATGCTCCACATCATCGCACCAGCCGCAATCGGGCGTCAGCGCGGTCAGCTCCAGCCCCGTATCCGGCGTTGTCATGCGATCCGCCCGGTAATAACAGCGCCTGAGCGGAAAGTTTCCTGTCGGCGTTTTCAGGTCACCCTCGCGCTTTTCGCCCACCGCAGCGATACCGGCACGCCCGATGGTGCAGGCGTAGGTGATACCCCCCGCTTCCAGCGTGGTGGAGCCGGTGAGATGGAGTTGCGCGATCGATTCCATGATTGCCCCTGTTATAACCGTCACCTTGGGCTTTACGCCGGAGTCCACCGTACTTCAACCGATTTGCATCGAATCTGCCTCATAATCCTGCCGTTTTAGCACTAACCATCGCTTGCAAAACATGACTGAACTGCGTAATCCTGCCGACATGAACGCCAACACCCCCACCCCCCTGCTCGACCGCGTGAATGTCCCGACGGATAGCCGCGATCTCAGCGTCGATGAGCTGAAGCAGCTCGCCGACGACCTTCGCCGCGAAACCATCGATTCCGTCTCTGTTACCGGCGGGCATCTCGGCGCGGGTCTTGGCGTCGTCGAGCTCACCGTCGCGCTTCATCATGTGTTCAACACACCCAAGGATAAGATCATCTGGGATGTCGGCCATCAGGCCTACCCGCACAAGATCCTTACCGGCCGCCGCGATCGTATCCGCACCATCCGCCAGGGCGGCGGCTTGAGCGGTTTTTGCAAGCGCGATGAATCAGAGTTCGATGCTTTCGGTGCAGGCCATTCCTCCACCAGCATTTCCGCCGGCCTCGGCATGGCCGTGGCCCGCGACATGGCCGGTGACGATTTCGAAGTCATCGCCGTCATCGGGGACGGTGCCATGTCCGCCGGTATGGCCTATGAAGCAATGAACAACGCTGGCGCCCTCGGCACCCGCCTCATCGTCATCCTCAACGACAACGACATGTCCATCGGTACGCCCACCGGCGCCATGAGCGCCTATCTCTCGCGCCTCATCTCCTCGCATTCCTACCGCTCGTTCCGCCATGTCGCCAAAACCGTCGCCACCAAGCTCCCCGCGCCGCTGATGCGTGCCGCCCGCAATGCCGAGAAATACATGCGCGGTATGACCATGGGCGGCACGATGTTCGAGGAGCTCGGCTTCTATTATGTCGGCCCCGTTGATGGCCACAACCTCGACCAGCTCCTCCCCGTGCTCAAGAACGTGCGCGACGAGAAGGATTCCGGCCCCGTGCTCATCCATGTCGTCACCCAGAAGGGCTACGGCTACGCGCCCGCTGAAGGTTCGGATGACAAATACCACGGCGTCAGCAAGTTCGACGTCAAGACCGGCGCGCAAGTGAAAGCCAAGCCCGGCGCACCGAGCTACACCAGTGTGTTTGCGCAAAGCCTCATCGACGAAGCGACGCGCGACGAGAAGATCATCGCCATCCACGCCGCCATGCCGGATGGCACCGGCCTCAACACATTTTACAACCAATTCCCCGACCGCACCTTTGATGTCGGCATCGCCGAGCAGCATGCGGTGACCTTCGCTGCAGGCCTTGCCACGCAAGGGTTCAAGCCCTTCTGCGCTATTTACTCGACCTTCCTACAGCGCGCCTATGACCAGGTCGTGCATGATGTCGCCTTGCAGAACCTGCCGGTGCGCTTCGCCATCGACCGCGCCGGCCTCGTCGGGGCGGATGGCGCGACCCATGCCGGTGCCTTCGACATCGCCTATCTCTGCACCCTGCCTAACATGGTCGTCATGGCCGCTGGCGATGAAGCCGAACTCGTCCACATGGTCGCCACCGCCACGGCGCACAACAGCGGACCAATCGCCTTCCGCTACCCGCGCGGCGAAGGCACCGGCATCACCCTGCCCGCCAAGGGCGAAGCGCTTCCCATCGGAAAAGGCCGCACGCTGCGCGAAGGCAAGGACGTCGCCCTTCTCAGCTTCGGCACCCGCCTCGCCGACTGCCTCACCGCTGCCGAGCAGCTGGCAGCGCAGGGCATAGCTTGTACGGTAGCGGATGCGCGGTTCGCGAAACCACTCGACACCGAGCTCGTCGAAAAATTGATCAAGAATCACGCGCTCGTTCTCACCATCGAAGAAGGTTCTTCCGGTGGTTTCGGCGCGCAAGTTCTCCGCGTTGCGAGCGACGCCGGATTGCTCGACAACGGCCGTGTCAAACTCCGCGCACTTACGTTGCCCGATCATTTCCAGTCGCACGACACCCAAGCCAGACAACTGGCCGATGCCGGGCTCGATGCCCCCCATATCGCCGCGCGTGTCACCGAGCTTTTCCAGCGCACCAAATCGAGTAATGCGGCATGAGCTGGTTCGATGAAGCGAAACGTATCGCCGCCAACACCGTGCTCGTCATGGAGAACACCGATCAGGCCACCGCCGACATGCGCTGGGCCATCTGCGAAACGTGTGAGTGGAACGACCGCGTCCACGTCAAATGCAGTATTTGCGGTTGTTACCTTGCCTCGAAAGTCTGGTCGAAATACAGCCGTTCGCTGAACCGCCCGCTCGGTGAGCTTACTCACTGCCCGATGGGCAAATGGCACGACATGGATATTGCCAACCATTACCGCCAGCTAGACGGCCAGCCGCCGCTCGATGAGCCACCAAGCAACGGCGCTGACTTCGAAGATCATTTTCATTTTTAGGATGCATGTATGGGTTGGTTCGACGATTTAGCGAAACTCGCGGCCGATAAGGTCCTCGTCAAGGAACAGGTCGAGAAGGACGTTGCCGACATGCGCTGGGCTACCTGCTGGGGCTGCGAGCACATGGATCATGAAAAAAAGGTCTGTAAGCTGTGCGGCTGTTTCCTCGAGGTGAAAATCTGGGCCAAGGTCAGTCGCGCCAAGCATCGCCCGCTAGGCGAAATCACCCATTGCCCCATCGGCAAATGGAACGACAAGGACATCGCCAACCATTACCGCGTGCTGGATGGCTATACGGACCTGATCCCGTAATCAGATTTCCTCAAGACACCACAGCAATATCGCCTTCTGTACATGCATGCGATTCTCCGCTTCGTCCCACACTTTCGATTGCACGCTGTCGAGCACGCCGTCGCTCACTTCCTCACCCCGGTGCGCTGGCAGGCAATGCAGGAATATCGCGTTTTGCTTGGCCTTCGCCATCAACGCTTCGTTGACCTGGAAACCATTGAACGCCTGCTTGCGCGTTAGCGTATCGTCATCCCCCATGCTCACCCACGTGTCGGTATTCACCACATCCGCGCCTGTCGCCGCATCATTCGGCGATGTCGTCAGCATGATTTTCGCGCCCGACGCTTTTGCCGCTGTCAACATGTCCATATCCGGCGGGTAATTCGTCGGGCAGGCCAATACCAGCTCGAAATCAAGTTTTTCCGCCACCGTAATCCACGTATTGGCCATGTTATTGCCATCGCCCACCCATGCGATCTTCTTGCCGGAGATATTGCCGAACTGCTCTTCGATCGTCATGATATCCGCCATCAACTGGCACGGATGCAGCAGGTTGGTAAGCCCGTTAATTACCGGCACCGTTGCATATTGCGCCAGTTCGATCAGCGTTGCGTGATGGTACGCCCTCAGCATCATCGCATGCACATAGCGGCTCAGCACCCGCGCCGTATCCGCCACCGTTTCCCCGCGGCCAAGCTGCAGATCATCCTTCTGCAGAATGATCGGCGTGCCACCCAGTTCGCGCATCGCCACTTCGAAACTCACCCGGGTGCGCGTCGAATTCTTCTCGAAGATCATGGCGAGCGATTTGCCTGCAAGCGTATCCTCCTCGCCCTGCGCGCGCGCCGCTTTCACCTGCGCCGCTTTCGCGAGGATCACGCGGATGTCATCCTGAGACAGGTCACGGAAATCAAGAAAATGGCGCATGATAGTGCCTTCTTAGTGGTTAGTGCCTTAGTTACGTATCCTTACTACTAGGCACTAGGCACTAAGCACAAGGCACTTCTCGATGGTTTCCAAGGCCGCTTCAACATGTTCCATTTCGATGATCAGCGGTGGCACCAGACGAATGACGTTGGTCACCGTCGGCGAAGTCACCAGTCCTTTTTCAAGCATTTTCGCCGCCAACGCGCGTGCGTCGCCGATGGGTTCGAGGCCAAGCATAAGCCCCACGCCGCGCACATCCTTGACCTTGTCCGGATGCGCCACGTGGATCCTCTTCAGCCCCGCCATCATCGCATCGCCCATCGCCGCAACATGCGCGAACAGGCCCGGTGCCAGCATCAAATCCAGCACCGCATTGCCCACCGCCATCGCCAGCGGATTATTGTTATACGTTCCACCATGCGAACCTGCGGGCAATTTGCTTCCGACCTTTTCCGTTACCAACGTCGCTCCCAACGGAAAGCCACCGCCGATGCCTTTGGCCGAACTCACGATATCCGGCGTGATGCCCGCCCGCTCAAACGCGAACAGGCTGCCCGGGCGGCCGTAGCCGCATTGCACCTCGTCGCACATCAGCAGGATGCCCTGCTCGTCGCACAGCGCGCGTAGTTGTTGCAGAAATCCAAGCTCCGCGACATGAATGCCGCCCTCGCCCTGAATCGGTTCGATGAGGATACCTGCTGTATTTTTTGTCATCACTTCCTGTACAGATGCGATTTCGTTCAGCGGCACTCGGTCGAAGCCATTCAATAATTGTCCGAAACCCATGCGCGCGTAATCATTTCCACCGGCTGAAATCCCGCCATAGGTGCGGCCATGGAAGCCGTTGGCGAACGTAATGATGCGATGGCGATACGGTTCGCCGCTCTCATAATGGAACCGCCGCATAAACTTGATGCCCGCCTCCACTGCTTCCGTACCCGAGGAACAAAAGAAGACCGAATCCGCAAAGGTTGCGTCCACCAGCCGTCGCGAGAATTCTTCCAACTGCGGCGTGATGAACTGGTTCGAGCAATGCCACAACTCGGCACCCTGCCGCGTCAATGCTGCGACCAGATGCGGATGCGCGTGCCCGAACGCATTCACTGCAATACCCGCCGCGAAATCGAGATATAGCTTGCCGTCGTCGCCGATCAGATGCACGCCTTCGCCCCGCACCACGCACACCCCGTTGCGGCGATAGATCGGCAGATACGGCATGATGGTCATGGAAATGCCTGGTTGTTGGTGTCCAATGCCCAGTAATCCCGTCCAGTTTCTGTGCTAGGCACTAGGCACAAGGTACTAAACACTTTTTAGCTCTTCAATCGCCAGCCCAACGCAAACATGCGGTGCGCCGCGAGGAACAATACAATATTCACGCCGGTCAGCGCATAGACGCCGATCATCGGGTCCGTATCGCTCACGCCGATCATCGCATAGCGGAAGCCGTCGATCATATAGAAGAATGGATTGAGATGGCTGAGATGCAGGAAGAACGGTGGCAGGTCGCGCACGGAATAGAATGTGCCCGAAAGAAAGCTCAGCGGCGTCACGATGAAGTTGGTGATGGCGCTCACCTGGTCCGGCGTATTGCCGAAAATGCCGGTGATAGTGCCGAGCAGCGACAGCATGGTCGTCGCGCCGACGGCAAAGAACACCAGCAACGGCAATGAATGCACCGACAATGGCACGAACAGCGCCATCGCCACGGCCACGGTGCAGCCCACCATCAACCCGCGCGTGATGCCGCCGAGCACGAAGCCAAGTGTCAGTTCGATCGCCGAAAGCGGTGGCGTCAGCCAGTCAATGATGACGCCCTGCATCTTGGCGATGAGGAACGACGACGACGTATTGGCGAACGCATTCTGCACCATCGCCATCATGATGAGGCCAGGCGCGATGAATTCTATGAACGGGATGCCGTGCACCTCACGCTTGTTGCCGCCCATGGCCAGCGCGAAGATCGCGAGGAAAATCGTCGTCGTGATCATCGGGGCGACCAGCGTCTGGTTCCACACTTTCAGGAAGCGCCACGTCTCGCGCTTGTAAAGCGTCATCATACCAATGGGGTTGCTAATCATAAGCCCTCGTTTCGTGAAGGGTTTATGTAGACCAATCGGCTGGAGAATCAATGGGAAAGGTAAAGCCGACTGCCGGTCACCAGCATAGGTAGTTGCATTCATTTTACACATCCGTCATTCCCGCGCAGGCGGGAATCGTGCGCCAAGGGCAATACTTAATGTCAGAAACTGTTGCCGGACGTTCCCGACTGCGCGGGAATGACGCTCAAACCGTCACGCCGCCGCCAGCGTTACCGGCGTTGTACTGTAGACGATATCACTATTGCGCGCATAGAGGTTTGCTGCCGCCGTCTGCGCCCGCGCGGCGAGCAGGCTCATGAACGATGTCTTATCATGCGGCACTTCGGCGTCCGCTGTCGCCGAGGTAATGATTTCGGCGTCGACACTCTCACCATTTTCATCCAGCACTTCGGCTTGGACTGCACTGGCCTGTGTTGTCGTCGGCGTAACATCCACCGGTGCAGCCGCCGGGGCTTCCGCAGCCGCGAAAATGCTGACCTCATCCGAGGGCGACATTTCGATTTTGGGATTGGCAAGGTCGGCCAGCGTCGCGCGCTGCTCGTCCTGCTGGCTGGCGCGGCGGCGGCCCTTATAGCCGGTCGTTACATCATCCTCCGGTGCCGTATGGGTGATCTGCGTCTGCTGAGGGACGAGCGATCCGTCCGGCCCGACCTTGTATTGATATTTCGCGGTGATTGTCGCGCCCACCTGATACGGCGAATTCGCGGACGCCAGCTTGATCTGCGTGGCGATCGAATCCTCCGCCCCGCGTTCCACCGAAGCAATGCGGGCCGATTCGGACGAGGCAAAACTATAATTGAGTGCTGCGTTGAGCGTAGTCATGGTTTGCGAATACCTTCGCGAGAAGGAGTGGAGATGGGATTATCTAGCTCACACACCGGCCACTGCTTACATGCTGCGGCTCTTATGACCTACAATATAGATATTCGCGTGGCGAAATTCAAGTAATCGTTTATGCTTAGTTAATAAATTAATGATTAGGGCAAAGTCATTGTGGAAAACCCGCTGACCTTATCGCAACGCAACGTAGTATCCGCAACAAAAAAAGGGAGGCTTAAAGCCTCCCTTTCCTAAATTAGATGCTACTATCGACTAGCGGCGATTCCCCGTCAGGCGGATCAGCATCATGAACAGGTTGATGAAATCGAGATACAGATTCAACGCCCCCATAATCGATGCGCGCGCCAGACCATCGCCATAACCCGCTACCGAGTAATAGACATTCTTCAGCTTCTGCGTGTCATAGGCGATAAGGCCCGTGAAGATCAGCACGCCAAGCGCCGAGAGCGCCAGACTTAAACCCGTGCTTTTCAGGAACATGTTAACGATAAAGGCGAGGAATAGGCCCCACATCCCCATGATGAGGAAATGGCCCATGCCGGTCAGGTCCTTCTTCGTACTGTAACCGAAGATGCTCATCCCGCCGAACATCCCGGCTGTGATGAAGAATGTCCGCGCAATGCTTTCACCTGTATAGAGCAGGAAAATCGAGGACAGCGATAGCCCCATCACTCCGGCAAATGCCCAGAACAGCAGTTGCAGCGTGCTGGTCTGCATCCGTTGCAAACCAGCGCTGATTGCGAAGATGAAGCCGAGTGGTGCCAGCATGACTACCCATTTCAATGGGCTCAGGAAGATCGCCTGGCCGAACTGGCTCAACTGGCCGGTCTGGTCGACCGCCGCCTGCGACGCCGCGAAGGCGACGATACCCGTCAGCAGCAGCGCGCTGGCCATATAATTGTAGACTTTCAGCATGTAGCTGCGAAGTCCTTGGTCTACCGCCGTCGATTGGCTTGAAGCCACCGTTTGTTGGCGATCCCATGCGTTCATTGTATTCTCCATTAGTGGTTCACGTTGGGTTTCTTAAAGCACCCGACACCCGCATTATATAGGTTTGTGTGGGAAGGCACAATCGAAACTGGACCTAGATATAAGCTTCCCCAGTGAAATTCCAAGATGCAATAATGCCATGGTCTTTCATATTTTTTCCGCTGCAATGTACCAGAACGGTTAACTGTCATTAAACTGTCATGGTTGTTTCGCCAAATTGACGCATTAATACGTTACATTAAATCGCTATTACAGGAAAGATAATGGATTCAGAGCATCGGCATTCTTCATCGGCAAGGCGTTTCGGATTTACCGAAAAGGTTGCTCATGCCGCGCTCGGGCGGCGTGAGGCCAAGTACATGGCATATGCCACCATTCTGTTGGGCGGCAGCGAACGTGATAATCACGACCTTGAACATTGCTGGCAAGCGGCTCTCAATGGCAGGGGTGTAACGAACGGTATCAAGCATTTCTTCAAAATGCTATGCCGCGAACTCGATAGTCGACTCGACACGATGACCCCCGAACAGGTTGTCGCGCTCGGCGATACGCATGTCAGCACTCACCCTTGCGAATTTCTTAATAATTTCCTGTCCAAGAAGGACTGGAAAGTGATGGAGGAGATAGTCCATGACGGCCTGCTTAACCGTGACAGCCTCACGATTATCCTGAATCATTTCGCCGATATGCATGTCGAACAGGCGCAGGCGGCCATTTCCCTGCGCGATGATCCTACCAACCCTGCTTTGCGTGATATTATCAGCACCATGCATCTGCGTTCCAACGAACTATGCGCTATTTTACTGACGAATTCGTATCGTCAGCACGAGCTCGATCCCGCCACCGCCACGGAATACGCAACCCTCGCCAAGGAGCACGGGCGCGCTGTACGGCTTGGCCGCATTATCGAATACCATGATGATGTGCTTGATTTTTTTAAAGATTACCATGATGAATGCCGCACCGGTTCACCGAATCCGAATACAGTCATCACCGAATATATGCGCCTTATCCATGATAAACCACCGGAAGTGCGCAATGAACACCTTCGAAAGCTAGGTGATTTCGTCGAGCATGCTATGCACTCTCGAAAACGCGTTATGCTAGCCGATATGCCGCCCGAGCTGCGTCTTGCCATGTATGAAGTGGTGCGCAAAAGCGAGCATGAGGCCGAGCCTTTGCGTCAAGGTTCGATGCGCAACCATATCGCGTATGACATGTCCATTGACCTCGTCGGCGCCCAGATTAAGAAAGGCTGGCTGCCCGGCGAGTCTGCCGACAACGACATAGCCCTAAGCCGTCGCTGAGAAATCCTATCAAACGCTTGACCTCACCGGTTATTTATCCTACACAGCCTATCCCGCAAACACGCGGGTTATGAGAGCCGGGCGGTATGGCATTGCCTTGGCACTCCAGTTAAACATTTGAGTTATAGGGGTTAAAATATGCCAAAGATGAAGACCAAGAGCGGCGCCAAAAAGCGCTTCAAGCTCACCGCGACAGGCAAGGTCATGGCCGGCCAGTCGGGCAAACGCCACGGGATGCGCAAGCGTTCGCAACGGATGATCCGCTGCGCCCGCGGCACCACTGTCCTCAACGAATGTGATGCGACGTTCATTCGCAAATCATTCCTCCCCAACGGTTAAGGAGCACCCACATGGCACATGTTAAACGCGGCGTCACCAAACGGGCCCGCCACCGCAAAGTCCTCAAAATGGCCAAAGGCTATCGTGGCCGCGCTTCAACCTGCTACCGCGTCGCGATCGAGCGCGTCGAGCACGGGTTGCAATATGCTTACCGCGATCGCCGTAACAAGAAGCGCACCTTCCGCGCGTTGTGGATCCAGCGTATCAACGCCGCCGCGCGTGAGCATGGCCTCGTCTACAGCGAATTCATGCACGGCCTCAGCCTCGCCGGGGTGACGATTGACCGCAAGGTCCTCGCCGACATCGCTGCGAACGATACCGCGCTCTTCGCCGAACTGGCGAAAAAAGCGCAAGCCGGTGCGAAAGAGAAGCCGAAGGCTGAAGCGAAGGCGTAAGCTTTAATTACTGATAATGAAAAAGGCCGGTAGCAATACCGGCCTTTTTTATGCTACTTACCACACTTTCGATCATCCCGGAGTCTGTTGGGATTGATGACTTGGATGCATCATTTGCCAAGCGGCCCAGCTGACCGCACCAACCACCACCGACGCTCCCCCGACAACCAGCAATTTATTTCCGGTCGATGCCGACTCAAAATGCTGAAGCCAGTTACGTCTCGTAAAAACTTTATCAGCATTGAGCGAAGTTCCCGCCGCAGATGTAGGCGTGGGATGCGGGCTAGGATGCGCAACCGAGCCACTGAACTCAGGCGTCGGTGGATACGGTGGTTCGATCCTCATCGTTTCATTCACAGGTGGCTGTGGCCTTTCGATCTTTACCGTATCATCGACAGATGGTGGTTTTATCACCGTATCATCCACATCCGGTCGTTTTATCTTCACCGTATCATCGATATTCGAGCGCACATCGAAGTTTGCAAATGGATCAGGCGCGCCTGTTGGGTTATATCGCTGCTCCGGCGGTAATTTTGCAATGGCTTCAGCGCCTATATAAGCCTTGTCCATCCCATCGTGGCGGTAATGAAAATACTGACTTCCCGTCAGAGGCCGGTCACGTTTCACAACATGGCTCGGGCGCACGCCAACGCATTCAAGCTTGCGCTCAATTTCAGGGATGATTTTTTCCCAATTCTCCCCGAAATCAGCAATCGAAAAGATTTTGCCAGCTTGTGAATATGCAGCATCATGAAACTTTCGAAGCACGTCGGGCATCGTAACTTTAAAACAACCGACTTTGTGTTCCATTAACGCACCGGCAACGACATGCCATGCCGCTTCAATGTCATCAGCATGGACGCTCACATGAAATTTCCAACCGGTACGTCCCTTGTCAACATCGAGCCAGTGTCGCGTCGCTTGGTAAAACTCGCGCTCTCCCGGACGTCCCACTTCCTGAATCGTATAAGGACGCCCGTGATATTCATCCAGCAACATCATCGGCACGATTTTTTGTACTAGTTCACTGTAACTCATCGTTAAAAATTAACATGAATTAACAAGTTGTGCTATGAAGGTTTAATGACAATCTACCAAGTCGAATGACTCCACTGAAATAACCAGTAAGACCGCGCCTTCGATAGCACTTAATCATTAGTTTTTCGCATTTTTGCCGTTGCAACCCATGCTGCAATCTTTATTAGTGCCGCTATGACCGACACCATCACCAACACCGAAGTCAAAACCCTCACCGAGCAAGGCATCGCCGCCGTGCAAGCCGCGGCCACGAGCGCCGCCCTGCAGGAAGTCCGCGTTACCTATCTCGGCAAATCAGGCCAGCTCACCGCGCACCTGTATTTCCAAACCATCAAGAATGCCACGCCCGACGAAAAGAAGATCATCGGCGCCGACCGTACCGCCGCGACGCTCGCCCTCAATACCGCCCTCGACACCCGTAAAGCCGAACTCGAAACGGCTGAACTCAACGCGCGCCTCGAGAATGAAACGCTCGATGTCACCTTGCCCGCCGCTGCGGCCCTGCGCGGGTCTATCCACCCTATCACGCAAGTCACCGAAGAACTCACCGCCATCTTCGCCGATTTCGGCTTCACCGTCGCCGAAGGGCCGGAGATCGAGGACGACTTCCACAACTTCACCGCCCTTAACATCCCGGAATCCCATCCCGCGCGGCAGATGCACGACACCTTCTACCTGAAAGGTATGCTGGGCGAAGGCGATAACAAGACCCACGCCGTGCTGCGCACCCACACCTCACCCGTGCAAGTGCGCACCATGATGAGTCAAAAACCGCCTATTCGCATCATCGCGCCCGGCACCACTTACCGTTCGGATTCGGACATGACGCACACGCCGATGTTCCACCAGATCGAGGGCCTCGTCATCGAGAAAACCATCCATATGGGCCATCTCAAGGGCCTGCTGCATGATGCGCTGGCCGCCTTCTTCGGCCTCGAAAAACTGCCGATGCGTTTCCGCGCCAGCTTCTTCCCCTTCACTGAACCGTCGGCGGAAGTCGATATCGGCTGCAAACGCGGCAAGGGCGAGCTTGTCATCGGCGAAGGCAACGATTGGCTCGAAGTCGCTGGCTGCGGTATGGTTCACCCCAACGTGTTGCGCAATTGTGGCCTCGATCCCGACGAATGGCAGGGTTTCGCCTTCGGTTGCGGCATCGAGCGCCTCGCCATGTTGAAATACAATATCCCCGACCTGCGCACCATGTTTGCCGGCGACCTGCGCTGGCTCAAGCATTACGGCTTCAACGCGCTCGACATTCCGTCGCTTATCAAAGGCGTCGCGGCGTAGGCATAATTGTGACATGCGATCAATATCTTAGATGTCAAAGACTTAAATTCTTAACAAAACCTTAACATTCGTTGTACGCGTGTTCTGTTAGGTTGTGGTTATCATTCATCGCACGCCAGGAAACATACCATGACCAACGCCCTTGAAAAACTCGGCATTACACCAGAAGATTTTGCCGCCGCGATGGGCACGCCGTTGCCCACGGCCAGCATCGGGATCGATGGCAAGCTGGTCATCAGCTTTGATCCAATGGCCTACCTTCAAGAAACGGCGGGCAGCCATCTCGAACTATGCAGTCAGCCCGACCGGTTTCTCAAAACGGCGTCCTCCCTATCGTTCGCCATCAAGGGTAATGACGTATACAACGCATTCAAGGACAAGGGATACATGCGGGAAAACCGCTGGCATTTCCCAAGCGACAGTAATTACACGGTGCGGCTTTCCCCGGCCTGCGTCATGGCGGTCCAAATTCCACGCGAGGCTCCTACCGGCTCGCGGGCGTTGGCTACCACAGATTTCCCGAACCATTTCGATGATAATATAGTACCGCGTGTGATCCAATTGCGTCTCGATCCCACTGTCGCCAAACAAGTCATCCCCGCTGTCGCCACCTTGCGCCGCGAAGAAGCAGCAAAAACAACTTCTGAAGCCGCGCAGCAGGAGCGTCAGGTGCGCGATGAGGTGAGGGCGGCACTTTCCGATAAGAATACTATCAAGAATGTCGCTATTTTAAGTGCATTCGTGCAGCAAACCTTGCTGGACAACGGAAAAGCATCACAGGAAGGCTCAACCGGCCTCAAAGTCAGGCTGGATCATTCAGGCAGCTTTGGTCAGGAGGGTACAGCATCCGTTCCACCCGAGATATCCATTAGCTGGCCTATCACCAGGCCAATTGACAATCATGTTATCTACGAAGAAATTCGCCAGATCGTACCCGCGGGCATTCAAGCATCCTTTGGCGGCGCACGCCAAGGCATGGGTGATGCAAGACTTTACGCGTCGCCACAAACGCTGGTAGCAGAACTCAAGGCAAAAATACCGGCAGCCTATGCCGCCGCGATCCAGTCCGTCGCCAGCCAGCAAGTGCAAAAATAACTAGGCGTGGGCGCGGGTTTTGTGTATCACTCGCGCCCATGAAATTCCCGCTTTCTCTCCTCAAACAATTCAATACCACCGAAGCGTCGCTCGCGCAGATCAGCACGACGCTGACCGCCATCGGCCTCGAAGTCGACGCCATCGAGGACAAGGCGGCGGAACTTAAAGCCTTTGTCGTCGCCGAGATCCTTGCCGCCGAGAAACATCCGCAAGCGGACAAACTGCAAGTCTGCAAAGTCAAAACCCTGAGCGGGACGCTCCAGATCGTCTGCGGCGCGCCGAATGCCCGTGCCGGCATCAAGGTCGCCCTCGCCAACATCGGCGCCATCATCCCGACCAATCACATGGAAATCAAGGCCGCCAAAGTCCGTGGCGTCGAATCGCAAGGCATGCTCTGCTCCGGCGCGGAACTCGGCCTAACCACGGATAGCAATGGCATCCTTGAACTACCACTCGACGCAAAAATCGGCGATTCCATTGTCGATGTCCTCAGCCTTGGTGATCCCGTGCTCGACATCAACGTCACCGCCAACCGCGGCGATTGCATGGGCGTCTGCCACATCGCGCGCGACCTCGCGGCAGCGGGCCTCGGCACATTGAAGCCCGACCCGGAGCCGAAAGACCCGCAAAGCAGCGACGAAACCTGCCCCATCGCCATCGAGGATACGGACGGCTGCCCTGTTTTCATCGGTCGCATCATTCGCGGCGTGACGAACGGCTCTTCACCGGATTGGCTTGCCCGTACCCTGACCGCCGCCGGCATGCGCCCCATCAGCGTGCTGGTCGATATCACCAACTACATGACCCTTGCTTTTGGCCGTCCCGCTCACGTGTATGACCTCAAAAAGCTCAACGGCGGCATCGTTGTGCGTCAAGCCAAAGAAGGTGAACAACTCCTCGCCCTCAACGACAAGACCTACAGCCTCACCCCGCGCGATTGTGTGATTGCTGATGATTCCGGCGCTATCGGCCTCGGCGGCATTATGGGCGGCGTCTCGACCTCGGTCGATGCGAACACTACCGACATCCTCGTCGAGATCGCCCTCTTCAACCCTGAACGCATCGCCAAATCCGGTCGCGCTTTGCAAATCGATTCGGACGCTCGCACCCGCTTCGAGCGCGGCATCGACATCGGCGCCCTCGCCCTCGACGAACGCGGCATCAGCAGCTTCATTATCGAACTCGCGGGTGGCAAAGCAGGCAAAGCGAATTTTGTCGGCACCGTCACCGTCGCCCCCAAAGCTATCAGCTGGAGTGCTGAACAAGTAAACGGCATCGGCGGCACTCAAATCCCCGCCGCCCGCATGCAGGAGATCCTCAACGCGCTCGGCTTCCAACCTACCGCTACGCACGCCACCCCACCCACCTGGCGTCATGACATTCACGGCCCCGCCGATGTCGCCGAGGAAGTCCTGCGCATCGTCGGGTATGACGCCATTCCCCTTGCGTCATTACCCAAACCCACCGCCATCAGCAAACCCGCGCTCGATGCAAATCAGGCCCGCGCCAGCACCTTGCGCCGCATCGTAGCCACACGCGGCATGCATGAGACCTATAGCTGGGGATTCTGCTCCAAGGAACAGGCCACAGCGTGGGGCGGCACCAATGAATCGCTCGAGCTGCTCAACCCGATCAGCGCCGATCTCGCCGTCATGCGCCCGCGCCTCATGCCACACCTTGTCGATGCGGTGAAGAACAACCTTGCCCGCGGCATCAGGGACATCGCGCTATTCGAATATGGTGCCAGCTTCACCGATGTCACGCCCGGGGGCCAGCAAATGTCCTTGAGCGGCGTGCGCGTCGGCACCATCGCCGGTACCCATTGGGCCGGCACCAAACCGGTCGATGTGTTCGATGTCAAAGCCGATTTGCTGGCGCTGCTCGATGCCGCCGGCATCAACACTGCGCAGGTAATGGTCAATACCAGCATGAAAGCGCCGTGGTTTCATCCCGGCCGCTGCGCCGTCGTCAGCCTTGGCCCCAAACATTTCCTCGGTGCCTTCGGCGAGATCCACCCGAGCCTGCTCAAGCAATCCGGTGTCGAGGTTCCCGTCTACGCCTTCGCCCTGTTCGTCTCCGGGTTACCGCCTGTAAAGCCCGCCAAGCGCAAGGCTCTTACCACCTCCGATTTCCAGTCCGTCACGCGCGATTTCGCTTTCGTGCTTGAGGAAAAAACCGCCGCCGGCGACCTCGTAAAAGCCGTCACCGGCGCGGATAAGAGTCTTCTACGCGATGTCACCATCTTCGACGTCTACCAAGGCAAGAACGTCGCCGCGGGCAAGAAGTCCATCGCCCTCACCGCCACCCTGCAGGCGAATGATCGAACTCTTACCGATGCCGAGATCGAAGCCGTTTCTCAAAACATCATTGCCAGCGCCATGAAGATCGGCGCGACCCTGCGTTAATTCGGCACAACGCGGTCGAATTCGCATGCTGTACCCGGCACGAACTTTGCCTGCCCCTTGCCAATGCGCGCCCATTGCATGATATTACTTCCATGAGCACCGCCCTGCGCAACGAACTGAGACTGATTTGGCGCGCCCATCAGCGCGTCGGCCTCACCGGCAAGATGTGCCTTTATTCCCGCATCGCCAACGACCCCATCTGGCCCAGTAAAACGTCCGACCTCGTCTTCTGGTTCGGGCCGGAAGAGATCGATGAGGCTGTCGCCACCATCACCCAGTATTACAGCAACGGCGTTTTTCCCTACACGCCACTGTTGTTGAACTCCATCGTCCACCAACTGAACGCGGATGGCACATTCACGCCGCTCGGCTCGGGTTTTTACTCGGCCAACGGCTTCACTATCGACAACATCACCAACGATAAAATGGAGCGGTTGAACACGCTTTCCATCCTTTCGGCCTACACCGCGCGTAACGAGCATGTCCATGCGGGCCTCAAGATGGTTGCGTTCTCGGATAAAGCCCTTTCCCCGTTCGAGCAGACCAGCGCCGAAGGCAGCAAGGAAATGTACGATCTCGCCGACATCGACGGCCCCGAATACTGGCAACCCTATCTTTTATGCGGTATGACGTACCTCACCAAGACCGGTGCTTACCGCATGCCACCCTTCGGCACCATGTACCAGGTCAGCAATCCCGACGAAGACCTTGCCGATAGCGCGCTCGATGCCATTATCAACGCCCACACCATTCCCCTCGCTACCTTACGCAATGCAGTTGCCTGCTGGAATGAATATGACCGCCACGCGACGCTATACCGCCGCTTCGGTAACGACGTACCGAACCTGCGCGAGAACCTGAAACTCTACGAATTCTGCGCCCGCGATTTCGAGTTCTTCGACACGATCGGCCCAGCCAGCGTCAAGGAAAAGGCCTATGACGACGGCGGCTTCGAATTCCTCGTCCACGGCATGATCCCCCGCGGTTCCATCGTCGTGCTCGCCGGCACCGGCGGCACCGGTAAAAGCTCCATCGCCCACCAGCTGTGCAACCTTGTCGCCACCGATTGGCGCGAGGACGAGCAGCCCATGTGGCTCGGTCAGGCCGTCAATAAAAAGCTCTGCAAAGGCGTCTGCATCTATTTCTCCGGGGAGGACGGCCCGGCCATCATCGGCGCCCGCAACGACATTTTCGACCCCGAGATGCGCGCCAAGCGCCTCATGTTTCAGCGTACCGATTTCCGCGACGATCGCGGCGAGGAGATCAGCTTCGCCCAGTTCCTCGACCGTCTCAAGAAAATGCCGACCGTGCCGCTGCTCGTCGTCGACCCGGCGCGAAAATACCTCGCCAGCGGCGATGAGAACGATGCCGGCGTGGTCAGTGAATTCTTCGAGGCCATCGAGCGTTTCTCGCATGAGCGTAACACCGCCGTCATCGTCGTGCACCACCTCAGCAAGGGTGCGAAGCCTAAAAGCGCGCGCGAAGTGCTGGATGAACTGCGTGGTAGTCAGGTGTTCATCGATCGGCCGCGCGTCGTCATCGGCATGTTCCGCGAAGGGCCGCGCACCGTTGTTGGCCTGGCCAAATGCAACATCCCGCCGAGCCTCGGCATGGTGATCGACGAGCGCGTCTTCGCCCATAATCCCAAGAACCTTTCCCTTACTCAGCTCCCCGGGCCCGAAGGTGTGCGCAGCCAGTACGTGCACGACGCGACGGACGAGTAAGGCGTCGCATTACTTGGTATTTCCGTACAATCTTTATAATTATGCAGTTATGAGTGCTAATTTCTGCTCCTGAAAAGGCGTGGAGCTTTTGAGATAACCTGCAGTTAACACGCTTAAATATTCGAATTGCTTATACTTAAACTATTAACACGCCGTAAGCGTGTTAATAGTTTATTAAACATTTTATACTAATTTAATCTTAATACCATCAACCTGGGAGATTATATGCAAAGACTGTTGGCCACCTTGCTACTTACCACCATATTAAGCACACCAGCCTTTGCAACAGCCCCACAAACCCCCGAGCAACAGGCAGCCATTGCCGCGCAGGTAGCGGCTTGGGAAAAGCAACAGTCGGACCAGAAAAAGGCCGTGACAACACTGAATAAAGCCAATTCTACCGGTCGTGAGACGAATATCGTCGCCGCCACTAAGAGCGCACAGGATTATTCCGAGATGAAAGCGCGGGAAGCAGCCGTACCGCTGACGCCTGAACAGGTCGCGCAAAAAGTAGCTTTGGAAAAGCAGCAATCAGATCAGCTAACGGCGCAGGCCAAAGCCAACGCCGTCAACCATACTGCCGAAAATGCTGCGGCTCTACAAGCCGCGCAAACCCCCACCGTGAAACCTACCGTTCCATTGACGCCGGAACAGGTCGCGCAACAAGCGGCATGGGCGAAGCAGCAGGCGGATCAGGATAAGGCGACAACGGCGCAGGCCAAAGCTAACGCTATCAACAATGCCGCCGAAAATGCCGCCGCTCTTGAAGCCGCGCAACATCCCGTTGTGAAACCAATCGTTCCCCTGACCCCTGCACAGGTTGCGCAACAACAGGCATGGGAAAAGCAGAAGGCGGATCAGGACAAAGCCCTAGCCACGCAGGCCAAAACTAACGCTACCAGTCGTGAAACGGAAATTGTCGCCGCCACGAAGAGCGCGCAGGATTATTCCGAGATGAAAGCGCGGGAAGCAGCCGTACCGCTGACGCCTGAACAGGTTGCGCAAAAAGTGGCTTTGGAAAAACAGCAAGCGGATCAACTCACAGCCCAAACCAAAGCCAACGCCGTCAACCATACCGCCGAAAATGCTGCGGCTCTACAAGCCGCGCAAACCCCCACCGTGAAACCTACCGTTCCATTGACGCCGGAACAGGTCGCGCAACAAGCGGCATGGGCGAAGCAGCAGGCGGATCAGGATAAGGCGACAACGGCGCAGGCCAAAGCTAACGCTATCAACAATGCCGCCGAAAATGCCGCCGCTCTTGAAGCCGCGCAACATCCCGTTGTGAAACCAATCGTTCCCCTGACCCCTGCACAGGTTGCGCAACAACAGGCATGGGAAAAGCAGAAGGCGGATCAGGACAAAGCCCTAGCCACGCAGGCCAAAACCAACGCTACCAGTCGTGCGACGGATATCGTCGCCGCCACGAAGAGCGCACAGGATTATTCCGATATGAAAGCGCAGGAAGCAGCCGTACCGCTGACGCCTGAACAGGTTGCGCAAAAAGTGGCTTTGGAAAAACAGCAAGCGGATCAACTCACAGCCCAAACCAAAGCCAACGCCGTCAACCATACCGCCGAAAATGCCGCCGCTCTACAAGCCGCGCAAACCCCCACGGTAAAACCAACCGTTCCACTGACGCCGGAACAGGTCGCGCAACAAGCGGCATGGGCAAAGCAGCAGGCCGATCAGGATAAGGCGACAACGGCGCAGGCCAAAGCTAACGCCATCAACAATGCCGCCGGAAACGCCGCCGCTTTACAGGCAGCACAAACCCCTACCGTTAAACCAACCGTCCCATTGACGCCGGAACAGGTCGCGCAACAAGCGGCATGGGCAAAGCAACAGGCCGATCAGAAACAGGCTCTAACTAGCCAAAACAGCGCCAATTCCCTTAACCATGCAACCGAAAATGCTGCCGCTTTACTGGCAGCACAAAATCCAACGGTGAAACCTACCGTTGCATTGACGCCTGAACAGGTCGCACAACAAGCGGCCTGGGCAAAGCAACAGGCGGATCAGGATGCAGCTCTTAAAGCGCAAAGTATTGCTAATGCGGCGCGCGGGACAGGAGCAAACATGGATACCAAAACCCGTACGGCCCTCAATCGTGCTAAAATGGATGCATTCGAAGCAAAATGGAGCTTCCGTAAATCCAAATAAGCATTATCTTCAAACGACCTCCGTATATTTTGACAGTGATCCATGCGCGGCACGACGTTAAAAACGATCGCATCTTCGCCATAACCCCAAGAACCTCGCACTGACCCAGTTTGCAGGTCAGAAGGCATGCGTAACCAGTACGTGCATGACACGACGGATAAGCACGGCCCGGCGAGGCCTCGCGATTGTCACAAAATCGTCACACTTCTGCAGATTCTAACTGTTAATTTGCCGCTCCGAAAAAGGAGTGAAGCATTTCAGATAATCCCGAATCCGTGACGCCGCATCCTGAACTGCGCACGGCTGATATCGCGCAGAACTCCAAGCTCGGCCTTGTCCCCGATACCGTGACGCGCGAGCAATGCAGCCATGCATTGCTCCTCATCACCCGCCAATTCGGCATGCCCCCCATGCATATCTGGCCAAATGGTTCGCATATAAAGGTAAAAATCGTTTCGATTGCTCTGCCAACGGATAAGCTAGCCAATGACGCGGCAAATATCGTTTTTAATCTTATGAAGGAAAATCTTCCCGCTGGCAGTTACGAGCAGACAGAAACGGGGCTTGCTGTTTCCAATATCGCCGACCTCGCCCTCGCCATGAATGCAGTCGCCAAGCATAACCCTGAAATGCTCGAGCAGTTCAGCGCTTTGCAAAAGCCGCTCACCGTTAACGGTGAGCCCGTGCATGGTATGAACGTTTAAGACGACTTCTTCTTCGCCTTCGCTTTTTTCGCCACCGCCATGTTGTCGACAAGGTTGGGGTAGGTTCGCCCAGCCTTCGCCGCCCGGTTACGCGCTTCCTTCTTTTCGGCCGCTGTCAGTTTGGTGTGGCTCGCCGTTTTCGGGGCAGGCTTTTTCCACACGGGTTTGCCGGGTTTCTTCTTTTGCATTCGATCACACTGAAAGCCAGCGCATAAAAAAGAAATGCTATCGTTTCACGATCGTCACATGCCCCATCTTGCGTCCGGGGCGGCTTTCCGTTTTCCCGTAGAGATGCACATGCGCCTGCGGGTTCTTCGCGTATTCTTCCCACAGCTTCCATTCATCGCCGAGCAGATTGATCATCTCGCATTTGCGCACTGCCGTCGTATCGCCCAACGCCCAGCCGCAGATGGCGCGGATATGCTGCTCGAACTGCGCCGTCGGTGCGCCTTCCATGCTCCAGTGGCCGGAATTATGCGGCCGCGGCGCTAGCTCGTTCACCAGCAAGCAGTCCTTGGTCACAAACAATTCCACCGCCAGCAACCCCACCACGTCGAGCGCTTCGGCCAGTTTTTTGGCGATACGCACCGCCTCATCCTGATGCGCATCGATGAAGCTCGCCGGTGCAATGGTCTTATGCAGAATATGGTCGCGATGAATATTCTCCACCAGCGGGTAGCACCGCGCCTCGCCAGTCGTCGAGCGCGCAACGATGATGCTCGCTTCCGCGCTGAAATCGATGAACCCTTCGAGGATGCATTCCGTTTTGCCGAGTGCAGCCCATGCCTTCGTCGCCTCCGCCGCAGCTTTAATAACCACCTGACCCTTGCCATCGTAGCCCAGCTCGGTCGTCTTCAGCACGCTCGGCGTCCCAATCTTTTTGATAGCAGATTCCAGTTCTTCCACCGTCGACACCTTCGCGAATGGCGCCGTGCGAATTCCCTGCGCACCGATGAATTCCTTTTCCCGCAACCGATGCCGCGTGGTGAACAGCACACTGGGCTTCGGCCGCACCGCCGTGATACTATCGAGCATCTCCAGGGTATCCGTTGGGATATTCTCGAACTCGAACGTGATCACATCAACGCTTTGTGCAAATGCCCGTAGCGCCGTGGTATCCTGATAGGCACCGATCGTCGTTACCGTCGCTACATGGCTCGCCGGCGAATCTTTCTCCGGCGTGAAGATATGCGTTTTGTAACCCATGCGGCTCGCCGCGCGCGCCAGCATGCGGCCCAGTTGCCCGCCGCCGACGATACCGATGGTCGAACCCGGAGGGGTAATGCTCATCATTGCGGCTCCAGCGCGACGTTAGCCGTCTGTTTCACGCGCCATGCATTCACTCGCGCACCAAGTTTCTCATCCAAGAGCGCCAATATCATTGCCGCCAGCAAGCCTGCATTGCCCGCGCCCGCTTCACCGATGGCGAGCGTTCCTACCGGCACGCCCTTCGGCATCTGCGCGATGCTTAGCAGCGCATCCATGCCCTGTAGCGATTTACTCATTACTGGCACACCTAGCACCGGCAGGCTCGTCAGCGATGCGCACATCCCCGGCAGGTGCGCCGCCCCGCCTGCACCGGCGATAATGATCTTTAGCCCACGTCCTGCCGCGCCTTGCGCATAGTCATATAAGCGCTTCGGCGTGCGATGCGCACTCACCACTTTCGCCTCATACGGGATCTTGAATTGCTCCAGCATCTCCGCCGCGACTTTCATCGTCGTCCAATCGCTCTGGCTGCCCATGATGATACCCACAAGCGGTTTCGCGCTGGTTTTGGCCGTTTTCTTTTTCGCTGGCATCGTGCCTCCTGCTTGGAAGCGCCGAACCATATACTACAGTTGCCTCCCGGTCAAACCTGCGCTAAGCATTCCCCTCTTCATTTGCAGGAAAGCGCCATGAAAATCGCCGCCGCCAAAGAATCCTCCCCTCTCGAAGCCCGGGTTGCCCTCGTGCCCGATACCGTCAAGAAATTCGTCGCCGCCGGCATTACGGTATCCGTCGAGCACGGCGCAGGCCTTGCTGCCGGCATTGCCGATAGCGCCTATGAAGCCGCCGGAGCCATCCTCGCCAGTACTGCCGCCGAAGCCTATGCCGGTGCCGACATCATCCTGTGCGTCGATACACCGAACGATAACGGTATCCGCGCCATCCCCGAAGGCTCCATCCTTGTGGGCATGATGAACCCGCTCGATCCCAGCACCAGTTTCGCCGCCCTCAACGCCCGCTCCATCCACGCCTACGCGATGGAATTCCTGCCCCGCATTTCCCGCGCCCAATCGATGGACGTGCTCTCCTCGCAATCGAACCTTGCGGGCTATCGCGCCGTCATCGAGGCGGTGGCCGCCACCTCCAAGACCATCCCGATGATGATGACCGCGGCCGGCACTATCCCACCCGCGAAAACTCTTATCCTCGGCGCCGGTGTTGCCGGACTGCAGGCCATTGCCACCGCCAAGCGTTTAGGCTCCGTCGTCAGCGTATTCGATGTCCGCGCCGCGACCAAGGAGCAGGTCCAATCCCTCGGCGCGAAATTCGTCGAGGTCGCGCAGGCGGAAGATGCCCAGACCGCCGGCGGCTACGCCAAGGAGATGGACGAGGATTACAAAAAACGTCAGGAGCAAGCCATCGCCGATGTGATCAAGACCTCCGATATCGTCATCTCCACCGCCCTCATCCCCGGCAAGCCCGCCCCGGAACTGATTACCGAAGCCATGGTCGCCAGCATGAAAGCCGGCAGCGTCATCGTCGATCTCGCCGCCGCCAACGGCGGCAACTGCAAACAAACCAAGAAGGATGAGGTTGTACATACCACGAACGGCGTCACCATCATCGGCTATACCAACATGCCCAGCCGCGCCGCGTCGGATGCCTCGCCGCTCTACGCGCGCAACCTGCAAACCTTCGTGATGATGCTGATGTTCGACAAGGATAGCAAATCGCTCAAGATCGCGTCGGACGACGAACTCATCAAGGGCACGCTTGTCACCAAAGGCGGGGTCGTCGTTCACCAAGCCCTCGCCCGTTAGGAGTTACCATGGCCGATCTAGGAAACATCAGCGACCAGGCCGGTCGCCTCGCCGATCAGGCGAACCAGTTGCAAGCACAGACGCAAGCGCTGCAGGAACAACTCGCCCACCAAGGCTCGGTCGATCCGTTCATCTTCGGCATCACCGTCTTCGTGCTCGCCTGTTTCGTCGGCTATTACGTCGTCTGGCGCGTCACCCCGGCGCTGCACACGCCGCTGATGTCGGTCACCAACGCCATTTCCGGCATTATCATCGTCGGCGCCATTATCGCCCTCGGGCCCGAGACGTTCGGCTTCAGCCACACGCTCGGTCTCGTCGCCGTCACGCTCGCTTCCATCAACATTTTCGGCGGGTTTGTCGTTACGCAGCGCATGCTCGATATGTTCCGCAAGAAAACGCCGATTGCGAAAAAGGAAACGCATTAGTGGAACGCAGCGCGGCAAACGAGTGCAAGACGGAAGCCTACCGCTTCGATCCCTTCAGCACCATGCGCTGGTTGCTGAGCGCCATCGTGCTCACGGCATTTTGGATGGTATTTGAATGGTACACGCGCAATCATGTGCTGCATGACATGCTGGCCCAAACGAGAATGCCATGGCGTCAATCGCAGGACGAATTATTCCCTCTGACCATCGTCCTGCCTTTATCGGTCGCACTCATCATCAGCAGCGCTTATCGTAACTTCTATAAACGTATCCGGATTGGCCCGGTCGGCAGCGTGGATTGCCCCTATCGCAAAAGCATTAAATTCGGCATCTGGACCGGCCTGCTCATCGGCGCGGTTAAGGCGCAGGGCTATCTTTATTTGGTAATTTCAGGAAAATTGGTGGCCACGTTCTTTGTTGTTTCCGTTATCAAAGGCATCGGCACAGGCATCGTGCTCTGTGCCGTCTATCAATGTTTACCACAAAAGGTAGCAGTATGAGCAGCATTTACTACATCTCTTATCTGGTCGCCGCCGTCTGTTTCATCATGGCCCTGCGCGGCCTCTCATCGCCCGTGTCGGCCCGCCGCGGTAATTTCTACGGAATGTCCGGCATGGCCATCGGCATCCTGACGACGCTCGCTTTGCCGCAGGTGCATTCCTACACCTACACCATCCTTGGCATCGCCGTCGGCGGTACCATCGGCACCGTCATTGCCAAGCGTATCGCCATGACGGCCATGCCGCAGCTGGTCGCCGCCTTCCACTCGCTGGTCGGCCTTGCTGCCGTCCTCATCGCCCTCGCCGCGCTCTGGTCGCCGGAAGCCTACGGCATCGCGACACCGGATGGCGGCATCCATCCCGGCAGCCTCATCGAAATGTCGCTCGGCGTCATCATCGGGGCCATCACTTTCACCGGCTCCATCGTTGCTTTCGGCAAGTTGCAAGGCTTCATCTCCGGCGCGCCCGTGCGCTTCAAGTCGCAGCACCTCATCAATGCTGGGCTCGGCTTCGCGCTCCTGTTCCTCCTTATCATCTTTTACGGCACCGAGGCCAAGGGCATCTTCATCGTCATGGTCCTGATCGCCCTCGCCCTCGGCGTGCTGCTCATCATTCCCATCGGCGGCGCGGACATGCCCGTCGTCGTCAGCATGCTCAACTCCTACTCCGGCTGGGCTGCCGTCGGCATCGGCTTCACGCTCGGCAACCCGCTGCTCATCATCGCCGGGGCGCTGATCGGTTCTTCCGGTGCCATCCTCAGCTACATCATGTGCAAGGCGATGAACCGCTCCATCATCAACGTCATCTTCGGCGGCTTCGGGACGGCAGGGCCGTCAGCCGAAACTGGTTCGGTGAAGGATGAGCGCCAGGTGAAAACCGGTGCCGCCGAAGATGCCGCCTTTATGATGGCCAACGCGGATTCTGTCATCATCGTCCCCGGCTACGGCATGGCCGTGGCGCAGGCCCAGCACGCCGTGCGCGAACTGGCCGAAGCGCTCGAGCATAAAGGCATCAAGGTGCGCTACGCCATCCACCCCGTCGCGGGTCGCATGCCGGGCCACATGAACGTCCTGCTCGCCGAGGCCAACGTGCCGTATGACAACGTCGTCGAGCTGGAGGAGATCAACAACGATTTCGCCACCACGGATGTCGCCTATGTCATCGGTGCCAACGATGTCACCAACCCGGCGGCGAAGAACGATCCGCAATCGCCCATCTACGGCATGCCGATCCTCAATGTCGGTGATGCCCGCAACGTCATCTTCAACAAGCGCTCGATGGCCGCTGGCTATGCCGGCATCCAGAACGAACTCTTCTATCAGGATAACACGATGATGCTCTTCGGCGATGCCAAGGTCGCCACCGAGAACCTCGTCAAAGCGCTGAAGGCCCTCTGATGCGCGTCCTGTTCTTTCTTGTCCTCGCCTCGGCCTTCATCATCGGCCTGATCTACGAACTCGACCATGGCCTCGCGCGCGGCACGGTGACGATGCCGGAAGCGCCGGAGCTCAAGAACCTTGTGCCCAAACCGCCAGCGCACTGATGCTGGCACGTTACGCCCGGCTCACATCCGTCGAGCGTCTTTTCGCCCGCTCTGCCTCAACCGCCATGCGGGCAACGGTCTGGTCGAACGCGGCATCCAGCGCTTCCGCCAGCTGCGTCACCGCCGGATACTTGCCATTACAAACCGGGTTGTTCGGGTCGGCGCGATTGGCGAATTCGCTATGCATCAGGCCGTAAAGGTTACAAAGTATTTCATCATTGCGGATCTCGTGGGTCAGCGCCGTCTTTCCCGCGCGGTCACCGATCGCTTTGTATCCCTTGTAAAGTTCCGAGCTCGCCAACAATACCTCGCTCAGGCTGTTGCGATCGAGCGTCTGCAACTTCGCATCCTTTTCCGGCAGTGCTGCCGTTTCCAATGCCGTGACGTGATCATACAGCATCGCTTCCGTGGCTTTGTCCATATTGGCCTGCGCGACATGCATCAGTTCATGCAGACTGCTTTGCACCAGCCGCATATTATTCAGTTCGCGCGATGCATCTTCCGGATGATAGCCATTGGCAAACAGCATGACAGGATAGCGCAGAAAACGTGCCCCTGAGCCGTTGCGCGGATTTTTTCGCCCTTTAAGCCGCACATCCTTGATGTTCAGCCCAGCAATGGGCCCTTTAGGATAAATTTGCCTGATGTTGCCCGCGTCACTATACGCCATCGTTTGTTTCGTCAGCAGCAGGAGCCTTAATGCCGTATCGGGATAGGAGGCCAGCACATCCCGTTTCATTGGCTCCCACTCCTTTTGCTTGGCGCGTATTGCTTCGGCCTCGGCGCCTTGCGGCGTCTTTTTGCGCATGATATCGCGCATTACCTCATCGCGCATTTCGTGCCCATCGCTGACATAATGTTCGATCTGCGCATCGCTGCGCGCGATCTGCATGACGTCGGCATAGATTTCCTCGGGCGATTTGTCTTCAAGCTCGTTCTGTTTATGTCCCAAAACATAAGAGACAGCGCGGTTCACGCCCATGGCCCGGCCGTCCTTGAACAAATGGCGGTACGGCTTCATGAGCGCTTTGGCCAGTTTCGCGTAGGCACCCTGCACGTGCTCGCCTTCGAAGCGATGCAGATGGCCCTGAATGCTGTAACGGCCGGTCTTATGCCATTCCTGCAATATCCCGACATTCTCCGCGCTATCGATGCCTGCGACCTGCATCGCCCCCCGGACTTTTTCGTAGAGTTGCTCGGGCTCAAAATTTTCGCCGGCATGCAATCCGGCATCGCGCAAGGCGGTGAGGAACGTCACGGGCGATCTGATCCGACTGCACTCATCCGAAAAATAGAGGTAGAGTCCGAGCGTCAGGTTCCAGCGCTCGGTCAATTTCTCCGCCGGGCATCTGCCAGGCACATGCCACAGCGCATTGAGCTGGTCGATGTCATGGAACTTTGCCGCATAAACCGTCGCCGCTTTGATTTTCTCATCCAGTGATGCCTGGTGTTCCGGCAGCAAGTCCGGTGGGAAGACCATGATGTCCGTGCTCAGACCGTTGCTGAACACCTTCGCCCGTTCCTGCGCCACGAACTGTCCGTTGGCGAGAATGCGATCGATCAGCGATGTGCGCGACGCGGCCCGGTCACGCCGAGCCAGAATGCTGGCTACTGCACGGCTACTAGAGGACGGACCCTCCGAAGGCGTGGTGTTGACCTCATGATCCATTGCCCGTGCCTGCGCCCACATTTATTTATTAATTGTTATTAATTTGCTTGGTATTCACTTGCCCGTCAAGCGCCATGGGCAATAAAAAAACCCCGCGCATTGGCGGGGTTTTTCCATATGAAATCGTTTGATTATGCCCTTTGCGAGCTGGTCCAGCTAACTATGCCGGCACGGCGGCGCGCGGGCTCGGTCAGGCCAGACCGGAGCAACCAATTCTAATCAAACATATCCGATTTTTTGCGTGCCAGTTTACGGGCGCGGCGAACGGCTTCACCGGCTTCGCGCACTCGTTTTTCGGACGGTTTTTCGTAATGCTTACGCATTTTCATTTCGCGGTAGATCCCTTCGCGCTGCATCTTCTTCTTCAAGACGCGCAAAGCCTGATCCACGTTGTTATCACGAACAACTACTTCAACCACGAGACAATACCCCCTTCCGACATTTTACTAGGTAAGCGCCTGAGCGCGTTAAATTCGAGCGGCAACCTACCACGGGCCTGTGGACAATGGCAAGGGCTAGATTGCGGGATTTCGGGCCTGTGGGTACATTCATCGCCCCATAACAGCATAAAAAAAGGTAAGCAAATGGCCAAAATAACCACCGGCGGCGTCGAAGTCCCCAAACTGCGCAGTTACATCGACCGCATCGAGCGCCTCGAAGAGGACAAATCCGGCATCGCCAGCGACATCAAGGATGTGTTCTCGGAAGCCAAATCCAACGGGTTCGACGTCAAGGCCATGCGCGGTGTCCTTAAACTGCGCAAGATGAAATCCAACGAACGCACCGAGCAGGAATACATGCTTGACCTCTACAAACGTGCCCTCGGGATGGATGGCACGATGGATGAGGAAGAGGAAGCCGCGTAAGTGATTCGCGGCCTAAACGCCCTGTTGCTGGTGACCCTGCTCGCGTTGGCGGCCCCTTCGTTCGCGGCGGCTGAACGGCATATCCTGCTCGATGATTGCGTTGTCGCTGGCTGTTCGAACGAAACTTGCGTTGACGTCAAACATTTGTCCGAACCGAATGCGCGTGCCTGCATCGTTAAGCCGGAACGGAGTTGTTACACCAACCTCGGTGAGTGTAAGCGCCAACCCACCGGCCAATGCGGCTGGACACCGTCCGCGGCGTTGGCCCAGTGCGTTGCCAAGCCGCCGAGCGAGCCCGGCATGACATCACCGGCCACTGCCGCCCCGACGCCTTTGCGGCCAGCCACCAGCCAGTAACCGTTCGCCCCACCATTCTTATATTAGACTAATCAGTCTAGCGCCGCCTTTCTATTGACGTTTTTTTATGCTAGGCTGGGCCCAATCACCTGATAAGGAGTTGTTATGACAGATGCCAGTACATCCTGCTCCGCCGATTGCCACGGCTTCAATTACTGCCTCGTCGCCAAATCCATTGTGGCCATTGCCGCCCTGCCGATGATCGCCGCCATTGTCGCCAGCCTCTTCCATAGCCCGGTCTGGCAGTTCACTGCCGCCGCGTATTCCGGCGCCGTGGTGGTGTTGATCGCCCAGAAGATTGACCGTCTGCCCGCGCTCTCGCCGTTGCTGTTCCGCGCGAAGAAAAAATCTTAATTCGGGTTCGGAAAATTTGTCGCAACCACCGGTCGCTATTTTTTTAGCACGCTCCCCTTCCCGGCTCTCCCCACCCATGCAGCTATACTGATGTGTCGGGTGTTCAGGCGTGAGCGCTCCAGTCCTTTTTTCGAGGACACACTACGAAAACTTGCATGCCAGGTCAGTGCCCGCCAGCGTTGAAATTACAGCGTCGGCGGAAGCCAAGGATAGGTGGATGGGCAATCCTCCGAGCAGTCCACAGCGAGCTGACCAAAAGGCCTGGGGAAGCGTAGGCTGATTACATGACAAAAACCGATTGCTCACGCTCACCGTCTGACACCCGACACACCATTACGAATATCGCACTGAGACAAATTGTTGCGAAAAAGATGGATGCTGAAACGAATTCATCAGAGGGAGTAGTGGCACTGGCAAGCCACACCGCCACCCTGCATTCATTTCATGGTTCATCTTCAAAAGTAAACGCACTGTCCTACGTATTCGAACGCTGTTACCCCGGCCCTGTGCAAGGGTCGGCGCCCGAAACCATATTCTTTTTATAAGGCGCGGCTGCCGTCATGCGACGGTATGACAGCGTATCTTGTACGCCTCTATGGGGTCATCCCGAACTCGCTTCGGGGATGCATCTTCTGTCTTGAGCAAAAACTCCTACCTGCCACCCGTATTTGCTCCGCAGAGTAGGCAGACAAATCATCGCATTCTGAAATTAAAAATTTCAAAGTGATTATAAAAAGAAACCCCGGCGAACCGAAGTTGCCGGGGTTTCATTATGGGGAACTAATAAGTCCCCCGCTCGAAGTTCCGTGAGCTAAGTCACGGAGCCTACCCGGTGCGGCGTACGCCCGGGAATTCAGATGATTTGCGCGGGCGCCGTTTGGGTCGTCCCCGCACCGCTGCCCCGCGCAAACCCACGTACAATGGTTAGGCCGCCGCTTCACGCTGCGGTTGCGCCATTGTCCGAATTCGTTCCAGTTCTTCTTTGAGGAGCAGTTTCTGTTTCTTCAAGGTTTGCAGCATCGCGAGGTCGGGTGACGGGCGGTGCGATTCCTCGTTGACGAGACTTTCGAGTTTGCTGTGCTTTTCTTGGATGACGGAATAATGCGATTGTAACGACATATGCTTACCTATCCTTCGTTGCGTTGGGAAAGCCTGTTTCCCCAGGGATGAGATGTGCCGGTTCGGCCGGTCTTTAGTTGCGGTCATTGACCCGCAACCACATAAAAGCAAACCGGCCTATCTAAGGCAACCAAGAACCGAGTCAAGTTTTTATATTTATTTCTGCACAGCATATTGACATTTCGGAACACGCGACTGGCCAACGCGTTGCACCGAATTCACTTTACGCAGATTTAATTTAAAGGTGGGTAAAGTTTGGTGGATAAGTCGTTAACACTATTCTTCCTCGTCGAACTTGCGGCCCACCAGCGCCACGATCGCATCCAACGCTTCCTGCGCCTGTTCGCCTTGGCCATGCAACTCGATATCGACCCCGCGTTCCGCCGCCAGCATCAGTAAACTAAGGATGGACGTCGCGCCTGCTTTCGCCGATGGATCCTGCTCCTCACCCACGCGCGGCAGGCGAATGACCTCGATCTGCGCGTCGAAACTCGCCGCCGTCTTCACCAGCTTGGCGGCCGCCCGCGCATGCAGGCCCTTCTTGTTGCAGATGGTGGCGCGCGCCGTCGCCATTACACGGCTTTCTTGATGAGCAGATTGCTCGCCACGTTGATGTATTTGCGGCCGGCTTCCTGCGCCGTCATCACGGCGTCCACCACATTCATGCTGGTACGCACGCTGATGAGTTTGATGAGCATCGGCACGTTTACCCCCGCTACGACCTCGACCTTGCCCGGCTGCATCACGGAAATCGCGAGGTTGCTCGGCGTCCCCCCGAACATATCCGTCAGAATGGCGACGCCCTTGCCCGCATCTACTTCCTTGACCCGGGCGATGATCTCGTTGCGGCGCTGCTCGATATCGTCCTCGGGGCCGATAGGTACGGGAATCACGGCCGTCTGTTTGCCCACGACATGCTCGGCGACGGCGATGAGTTCGCTGCCCAAAGCCCCGTGCGTGACTACGATGATTCCGATCATAATGGCTGAAATAGGCCGGTTCACATCCAAAAGCAATGCTTTGATTATGGTTTATGCCAGCGGATGCCAATCGACCGGCAAGCTGCGTCCTTCCTGCACTGCCTTGAGGTAAATAAGCAGCCGCGCCGCCGAAATAACCGGTGGTGGCGGCACGCTCAGGAACGGCACGTTCACGCCGTAATAGCGGTGCTTCGAAGGTTCCGGCAAGCGCTCGTTCGCCGCGGCATCCAGGGCGATTGCCAGATGGATCACCTGCGCTTCCACCACCTCTTCCTGCTTGATCAATCCGAACCCACGCAGTTCCATCACCCCGTGCAACGGGGCCACCGGGTCAGCGATGAGCTGGCCGTCCTGTGCACGCAGCGCCACCCGGTCGTCCGCTACCAGCTTCGCCCCGCGCAGCATCGCTTCCGCCAGCAACGTCGATTTACCACTGCCCGAATCGCCGAGGATCAGGCACCCCGCACCCTCATACGAAAACGCGCTCGCATGGATCGCAGGGCCGCCCATTACACCGCCGTCAATAGCTGATACACCGTTTCCCGGTTGCCATTCAGCAGCACCTGTTTACTTTCCGGGTCGCGCAGGATGCTCGCGATCGTCGCCAAAATTTTCAGGTGACCCGCATCCGCAGCTTCCGGTGCCAGCAGCACGAAGATCATGCTGATCGGCACGCCACCGTCGACAGGAATCGGCATTAAAGGTCTTGCATAGAACCCGATGATGCGCCGCAATCCCGGCAGCCGTGCATGCGGAATGATGACACCGTCACCGACGCTTGCACCCAGTGCTGCCCGCGCCATCAGCGCATCCTTGATGACCGCCGTGCGCTGGCCCGTAACTTCCGCCGCAAGCGCGCTCATCTGTTCCATCGCGGAGTCGAGGTTGCTGGCTTTCAGGTGAAGGAGCACGCCATCCGGCGGGATGATCTCGGCGATGGCAGACATGGTGCTTATGCCGCGATTTCTTCCGGGTCGACCCATGAAATATTGCCATCCACTCGGCGGTAGATGACGTTTAACCGGCCATTGCCCTTATTGAAGAACATCAGTGCCGGCAAGTCGGCCAGGTCCATTTTCATCACCGCAGCGCTGACGCTGAGATGCTCGATGTTGGTCGATTTTTCCGCGATCACTGCCGGGGCGCCTTTCTCTTCCAGCTCGCCGTCATGCGCTTCGGGTTGCAACACATATTTGCGCGCCACATGCGCCCTCGATTCCTTGTCACCGCCGTCGTTATGATGGCCTTTGATGCGGCGCTTGTAGCGGCGCAATTGTTTCTCGGCCTTGGTCGCCGCATCGTCGAACGCGGCATAGATCTCACTCGCGCTACCTTGGCTTTTGATCGTCACCCCGGAATGCGTACCGGTATTGCCATGGATATCGACTCGGAATTGGTGATGCGCCTCTTTGCTAACGACTACATCCAGGCTCACGATCCGGTCGAGATATTTACTTAGGCCCTCACTCAGCCTTTTTTCCACATGCTCCTGAAACGCGTTACCCAAATCGACATGGCGGCCCGAGATATGAAGTTGCATGGTTTCCTCTTTCATTGGGAAGTTGAACTGGTAGCGCTAAGCGCTCGCAAAACTGCGTTCGAAGATCAAACATAATCCCGCTGATGTAAAATTTCCAGTGGATTGCGCGAAAATCGATCCGTCATCCACCGGGAAATGAGGTTATATTTTAGGCAGTTTCCGATCGGCGCTGCACGGCTAAGAGTTTCCAATGAGCTGGCAGCTCTGCTTCGGCGGGTTGCGGGCAATGGGCCCATCAGCGCACAAAGCGCATCACATTATGCTTTCGGCAGTTTGACCCCGAGCGCGGCGCTCAAACGGTCGCCCTGGCCATAATATGCGCAGCGGCGCAGGAACCGCGGCATGATGCCCGTCCATTTGAACTCTCCAAGCAGTTTGCCGTCCGGCCCCTCGCCTTTGGTTTGGAAGGTGTAGAGATCCTGCATGGTGATGATGTCGCTTTCCATGCCCACTACTTCCGAAACGAACGTGATGCGGCGCTGGCCGTCGCGCATGCGGCTGATCTGAATGATAACGTGAATGGCCGAGGCGACCTGCGAGCGAATCGCCTGAGGCGGCAGGTTCAGGTTCGCCATCATGATCATGTTCTCAAGTCGCGCCAGCGCATCGCGCGGATGGTTGGCGTGGATGGTGGTGATCGACCCTTCATGGCCGGTATTCATCGCCTGCATCATGTCGAAGGCTTCGGCGCCGCGCACCTCGCCCACCAGAATCCGGTCCGGGCGCATCCTGAGGGCATTCTTCATCAGGTCGCGAATCGTCACTTCATCCTCGCGCTTGTCGGCGCGCACGGGCCGGGTCTCGAGGCGTACCACATGGGGCTGCTGCAGCTTCAGCTCCGCCGCATCCTCGATGGTGACGATCCGTTCGCTATGGTCGATATGTTCCGAAATGGCATTGAGCAATGTCGTTTTCCCCGAACCCGTCCCACCGGAAATGATGACGTTCAGCCGCGTGCTGGCGATCACCTTGAGCAGTTCTGACAGATTCGGCGATGTGTTCCCTGCCGCCCCCATATGGTCGAGCGTGATGGATTTCTTCGCGAACTTACGGATGGAAATGGCCGTGCCATCCACCGCCAGCGGGCGCACGATGACGTTGACGCGCGACCCATCGGGCAGCCGCGCATCGAGCAGCGGTTTACGCACGCTCACATGGCGGCCGATATGCGCCGCGATCGCTTCCGCGATGGCGAAGACCTGCGCATCGTTCGGGAACACCAGATCGGTTTTCTCGAGCTTGCCATTACGCTCCACGAACACATTCTTCGGCCCATTGATGAGGATATCGTTCACCGTATCGTCATCGAGCAATGGCCGCAAAGGCTCCAGCGCCTGCACGGCTTCGGCGAGCTTGCCTTTCAGGGCCTCTTCTTCGGGCAGCAGCGTCGGTTCCGCCTCGTCCGCCGGGTTCGCCTTCAGGAATTGCGCCAACTGCCGCTCCAAAAAGGCAACGCGCAGGGCAAGGTCGTCGGTCATAAGCTATCCTTCGCTGAAACGGCAGGGGCCGCATACGGTGCTCGGAAGAGTAACGTTGAGTGGGGCAAAAGCAAACGCAAAGCGCCCGTAACTAGCGCATTCCGCGCATCATTCCCGAGCTACGTGCCGCATCGGTCACATGCGGGTTGCGCGGCGAGCCGGTGGCCCATCGGAAATGGCCCTGGCGGTCGCTAGTCGCTTCGGTGAAGAGCACCAGATCCTGCATGATGACGACGTCGCCTTCCATGCCAGAAATCTCGCTCACATACATCACGCGGCGCACACCGTCCTTACAACGGGCCATGTTGATGATGAGGTTGATCGAACTCGCAATCTGCTGGCGCACGAGGCGTATCGGCAGTTGCGGCATGGCGAGCGTCACCATCGTTTCGAGGCGCGATAATGCGTCACGCGGCGTGTTGGCATGCAGCGTGGTCATCGAGCCGTCATGGCCGGTGTTCATCGCCTGCAGCATGTCGAGGGCTTCCGCGCCGCGGCATTCACCGATGATGATTCGGTCCGGGCGCATACGCAGCGCATTCTTCACCAGGTCGCGCACGCTGACTTCCTGGTGTGCCGTCGACGGGGTAATGGAGGTTTTGGATTCGAGGCGCACCACATGCGGCTGCTGCAGTTTCAATTCCGCCGAATCCTCGATGGTCACGACGCGCTCATCCGGGCTGATCGCGCCGGAAAGGGCATTCATCAAGGTCGTTTTCCCGGAACCCGTACCACCGCAGACCACGATGTTCAGCCGCTTGTTCACGCATTCGCTGAGGAATTTGCCGAGTTCCTGCGTTAATTGCCCGCTTTGGATCATCGACTCAAGTGTGATCTGGCGCGAGGGGAATTTGCGGATGGAAATGCTCACCCCGTCGATTGCCATGGGCGGTGCGATAATATTTACCCGGCTACCATCGGGCAAACGTGTATCGACCAGCGGGCGGTCACCTGAAATATTCTGGCCGACGGATTTCACGATACGTTCGGCGACTTCCCACACTTCTTCGTGTGTTGTGAAACGAATACCGGAATCGATCATCTTCCCGGCTTTATCGATATAGATACTATGGATTCCGTTGATAAGGATATCCCCTACCGTCTGGTCCTCCATGAACTGGTCGACGATGCCAAGGCTTGGCATCTCGGTGCTGAGCACCTTGCGGTTGCGATGCACGAGCGGGGATGCTTCCGGGGGGAACGTAATACCGTTGGTGGTCGCCGCATTCATCGGCTCCATCTGCATCGGCATGATCTCGGCCTGGATCGGCACGATCTCCGCTTGGATGGGCACGATCTCGGCCTGTGGTTGCGGAATGTTCGTGTTGGCCGCGTCGGCCGCCATGCCTGCATCGCTGGCGGCCACGGCGCCCAGCTTCGCCATCCAGTTTTCGTCATTCATGTTCATAGGCGCGAACTCTGGCGGGGTCATAGCTATCCTCAGTGAATAGGGTCATGATAAGCCACAAGGGATGAACGAATGGTTAATAGTTCGAGCGATTATTGCATCGCAATAACGCTATATCTCACGTCTGACTCTATCTTAAATCTTGGTAAAAATCCAGCGGTTGCAACTGGTTGTCACAATAGTGTCATAGTGATTAAAGAGGCGGCTATTAATTTTAACCAGTCGTTAAACTTGCCTAACCAGCCTTCTGCCGCCGGCGCACTACCGAGGATGGTATATTCATCTCTTCGCGGTACTTGGTCACTGTGCGTCGTGCCACATCGATGTTGCGGTCATGCAAGCGCTTGACGATGGCATCGTCACTGAGGATTTCCTTCGGGTTCTCGCCTGTCACCAGTTCCTTGATGTAATACTGCACTGTCTTGCTCGAGAAATCATTCGCGCCGGATCCGGCATTGATGCTGCTGGTGAAGAAGAATTTCAGTTCCAAGGTCCCCCGCGGCGTCGCTATGAATTTCGCGGTCGTCACCCGGCTGATGGTCGATTCATGCATGCCCACCGCGGCCGCGATATCCTTCAGCACCAGCGGTTTCAGGAAGCGGATACCATGCTGCAAGAACTTGTCCTGCTGCTTCACGATCTCGCTCGACACCTTCAAAATCGTATTCGCCCGCTGGTCGAGCGCCTTGATGAGCCAGTTCGCATTCGCCGTCTGCTCGCTGACAAACTTCTTCGCTTCCTTGTCATCCGCCCGCGCGCCGACATTGGCCGCATATTGCCGGTTCACCAGCACGCGCGGCATCGCCTCGGGGTTCAGTTCGAGGTGCCAGCCGCCGCCCTTGGCCTTACGCACGATCACATCCGGGATCACCGCCTGCGCATCCTCCGCCGCGAATCCCATCCCCGGCTTGGGGTTGCAACGGCGGATATCGGCAATCATCTGCGCGAAATCCTCGGTGTCGGCATTGCATTTCTTCTTCAGGCCCGCGACATCGCCGTTCGCCATCATTTCCATATTGTCGAGGAACGTCTCCATCACCGGGTCGAGCCGATTCATATCCGCCAGTTGCAGGCGCAGGCATTCCGCGAGGCTCCGCGCGAACACGCCCACTGGCTCCATTTGCTGCAGGCGCTGGATGACCGACTCAATTTCCTCGTTCGTCGCGCCCAGGCTTTCCGCCAACGATGTCGTTTCCTCGCGCAGATATCCCGCTTCATCCAGCATATCCGTCAGCTTTTCCGCAATCAGCAACTGCACCGGTTCGCTAATATCGACATGGATCTGCTCCAGCAGATGCTCGCGTAGCGTCCGGTCACGTGCGCTGGCACTCTCGATGCCATAACCTTCTTCATCCGAGTCATACCCACCGACCGCACCCTGCGCCCCTGCCGAGATCGGGCTCGCCTCGCCCTCGCTCCATTCATCGCCATAACTGCCTTCGACTAGTTCCTCATTCACTGAATAATCGCGGTCCGAAACATCGATTTCCTTGGCCTCAACCCGTGGCGCCTCATCCTCGTCATTAGCCACCGGTGCTTCCGCCCCCGGCTCATCCGCGCTCATTTCGTTGGGGTGCTCCGGCTCGGCCGATTCTTCATCCTTGGTCAGCAGCGGGTTCTTCTCGAGTTCTTCGTCGATGTATTCCTGCAACTCCACCGACGAAAGCTGGAGCAACTTGATGGATTGCTGCAGCGCCTGCGTCATCACCAGGTTCTGCGACTGCCTGAACTCCTGTTTCATGCCGACCATAAGACGGCTCCTGCGCGTAGGTTTTTGTTAGTTTTGGCGTTGTTATGCAAAAACTATACCAGAAAAAGCGCAACGGCTCAATCGGTGAATCGTCTACCCAGTTAAAGAGTCAACATCTGCCGGTTTAACTCAATTGCGGGTTCGTGCCCTTGGTGTTGGCGGGGGCAAATGCGCGTTAGTCGCCTGGGCGGATGCCGGGTCCACGGCCCGGAACGCATTGCGGATCTGGCGGAATTCACTTTCAGTTACCTGTCCGTCCGCCATCACCTGCCGGAACATCTGGATCATCGCCGGTGCACGATGGGCCTGCTGCAACCTCACCTGATTACCAATCATCTCGTCCGTTGCTCGCCCCGCAGGCCCGGTATGCGCCAAAGCAGCAATATTCGGCGTCAGCATGCTGTCATACCCATCCGTGCCATGGCGAAGCGCCTGCGCTTGGAACAGTTGCTCGCCGATATACAGCTCTGCAATGCCGTTGCCTTGGGTACCGGAGACATCCTCGCTTAATTTCAGCGTCAATTGCTGCCCGTCCACTGTGGCGCTCGCCGCATAATCCCGCTGTGGATAGCGCTGTTTGCCGAATACCGCTGCATTACGTTCTTCTGCTGCCGTATCGCGCACGACAGGCACGCGCGCTTCAGGTTTCGCTGCGGGTTTATTATCAGCCATCGTCATCCCCTGATTGTGAAAGCAATCGAAAGCATGACCCTAGTGTTAATAATTATTAAAGGAAACGTTGATTTCTTAAAGACTGAATTTCTCACCCAGATACACCCGGCGCACTTCCTCGTTATTTACGATGTCGCGCGGGTTGCCCTCGAACAGCACCGAACCTTCATGAATGATATAAGCCCGGTCGATGACATCGAGCGTCTCGCGCACGTTATGGTCGGTGATGAGCACGCCGATGCCCCGGTCCTTCAAATGCTTTACCAGGTCGCGCACATCGGCAATCGCAATAGGGTCGATCCCCGCCAGCGGCTCATCAAGCAGGATAAAGCTCGGGCGGCTCGCCAGCGCCCGCGCAATCTCCGCCCGTCGCCGCTCACCGCCGGATAGGGCAATCGCCGGTGAACTGCGCAAATGGGTGATCGAGAATTCCGCGAGCAGCTCATCCAGCATCGCCTGGCGCGTCTGCGGGTCGGGCTCCGTCACCTCAAGCACGGCCATGATGTTCTGCTCCACGGTCAGCCCGCGGAAGATGCTGGTCTCCTGCGGCAAGTAGCCGACGCCCAGCCGCGCCCGGCGATACATCGGCAGGTTGGTAATGTCCGTCCCGTCGAGAAAAATGCTCCCGTAATCCGGCGAGACGAGGCCTGTAATCATGTAGAAGCACGTCGTTTTCCCCGCCCCGTTCGGGCCCAGCAGGCCTACCGCCTCGCCGCGCTGCACGTCGATGGAAACGTTACGAACCACCGGGCGGCGTGAGTAGGTCTTGCCCAGATTCTTCGCCGATAGACCTGATTGTTTCGTCACCAGCACTGGCTTTTTCGGCTCGGGTTCAGGCCGCGTCAATTTCACTACCACGGAGGAATCAACGCTGTGCACACGTGCCGGTGGCATCTCTTCAGCTACCGGCGCTGCTACTACCTGACTATTGGTTATGGGTGGCGCTGGCTGCGGTACATAGACCGGCGCCTCGATGTGGATCGTCTCACGCGGTTGCGGGTCATTCGCCGGGGTCATTGGTCGGATGAGCCAGTCCTTGCCAAAGCCATTGTCGTCACCGCTCACTGGCCACCTGCTTGCGGCGTAGCCGTTGCAGCCGGCGGTTTCTTCTGGCCCGCTTTGCTATCATCCGATTGCGGAATGAACAGCCCATGGACGCGTCCTCCGCTTTTAGGCCGGTTGCCGTCATTGGTGACGCCCGTCACCTCACCATTCCCGCTAGTCATTACGCTGCGGCCTGAGACCATGCTATGGATCACATGCGTGCCCTTCAGCACGTTCTGGCCTTGGGTCAGCGTTACATTGCCCCCGGTGAGGTCGATGGTCTCATCATCTACATTGTAGATCCCCCGATCGCCGATCGCCGTCTCGGTCGGCGTCGTGAAGACCACGCCCGTCTCGGCGTCGATGCGGTAGATGCCCTGCGCCGGTGGTGCGTCTGCAGTCGCCGCTGGTGCGGTCACTACACTAGCCGTCTTATCCTTCGCCGCCATCTTGGCATCCTTGCCGCTGCTTGAATCACGGTAGAATACGGTCATCGTCGCCGCCCGCAGGTTGGTCGTGCCCTGCACCGCGATCACGTTGCCGGTGAAGATGGCTTTATGCTCATCCTGGTGCACATCGAGCTTGTCCGAGCTGATTTCGATCGGCTGGTTCTTCTGTAGCCCATTGCTGGCCTTGGCCGGGCCGGGAATCATAATGTTCGCCGGGGCCATCGTCTGGGCCAGGGCTGGTGCCGCCGCGAGGCATACAATCACCTGAAGAAATCCCGAAAAGCGTTTGGCATAGATCATTTTTGTCTGGCCGCCTTGATCACGGTGGTGTGCACCTGTTGGTCACCACGCGTAAAGGTGATGTGCGTTCCGTTATCCTCTATCTCAAAGCCACTGGCAACGATATTCCCCGTTTGGCCCGTCCCGGTGATCGGATCGCTTCCATAGATGTGCATCGTCTGCATCTCGACCGTCGCATGCGACGTAACAAAACGCGTCCCGTTCATGTCGATCACGTTCACATTACCGTAGAGGTCGACGATCTTTTTGTCCTGCTGGTATTCTGCGCGGTCGGCGGTCAGGTGGTACCACTTGCCATCCGCGCGCAGCATCTGCCCTTCCACCGTATCGATAAGCATCAGGTTGGGCGTTTTCTGCGTCGCAGTCTTGCCATGGATCGTGTATTGCTGGCCTTTATCGCCTTGACCGCGATATTCCGGGTTCTCCATCACCGGGCTTGCTACCGGCGCACCCGCTGCCGTTTTGCTGTCGACGAATGAAATGCGCAAGCCCGAGCGATCCTTCTGCAATAGCGGCCATAGCATCACGCTGACTGTCAGCACGCCCGCGATAGCGAGCAACGCGATCTTGCTGTAGCCGACAAACCGGCTATAGCGCCCGAGCTTGCCGATGAGGTGATCCACCTCGCGGACGGCCCACCATGCGGAGAAACCGGTATGTTTATCCTGTGTTTCTTCCGTCACGATTAGATGATACCAGCCCGCAGGCAGTCATGGATATGGAGGATGCCGACGGGCTTGCCTGTTTCCAGCGCGAACAGGCAGGTGATAGATTTATCATTCATGATACCGAGCGCTTCTGCCGCCAGCATCGGCGGCGTGATGGTGACCGGGCTTGCCGTCATGACCTCCTTCGCCGTTTTCTTCACCAGGTCGCTGCCCATATGCCGGCGCAAATCGCCATCGGTCACGATGCCCGTCATCTCGCCCGCCACGTTCGTTACCCCCGCGCAGCCGAAGCGTTTCGCCGTCATCACCAGCAACACCTGCTCCATCGGCGTTGCTTCCGCAACCAGCGGCAGTTCACCGCCCTTATGCATCAAGTCATTGACGCGGATGAATTGCGAACCGAGTTTGCCGCCCGGGTGATACACCCCGAAATCATTCTTGCTGAAACCCTTCTTCTCCATCAGCGCCACCGCGAGCGCATCGCCGAAGGCCAGCATCATCGTCGTGCTCGTCGTCGGTGCCCCGACCGGCCCCGCCTCAGGCACTTCCGGCAGCACGATGGCGATATCGGCTGCCTCGACCAGCATTGACTCGTCCCGCCGCACCAGCGCCACCAGCAAAATCGCAAAACGCCGTGTGTAGGCGATGATGTCGCGCAGCTCAGGCGTCTCGCCCGAGTTACTTAAAGCGAGCACCAGGTCATCCGGCGTGATCATTCCCAGGTCGCCATGGCTCGCTTCGGAGGGATGCACGAAATAAGAAGGCGTCCCCGTACTCGCCAGCGTCGCGGCGATCTTTCTGCCGATATGCCCGGATTTGCCCATACCACTGATAATGACGCGGCCTTTAAGTCCACTTACCTTCTCCACCAGCGCCACGAATTTTTCGTCTAGCGCTGTCGCCACCGCCTGCAGTCCCTCGACCTCGCGCGCAATCACGGCGCGGCCCGAGGAAAGCGCATCAAACATGACTTCTTTGCTGTCGTTGGTTTTTAACATCAAACACTCTCCACGCCGTCATTCCCCGCGCTGGCGGGAATCTCTGGCCAACCGCACTAATGCGCAAAAATATCGATTTCCGGCCAGCCAGCTAAATCCAGTTCGCAGCGCGCCGGCAGGAATTTGAAGCATTCCTGTGCCAGCTCCGCGCGGTGTTCACGCGCCAGCATCACATCCAGCTTCTCACGCAACCGGTGCAAATACCGCACGTCACTCGCTGCATATTCCTGTTGCTCGGGCGTCAGGGTCGGCTGGCCCCAGTCGCTCGATTGTTGCTGTTTGCTCACATCCTGCCCGATCAGATCACGGCACAGATCCTTGAAGCCATGCCGATCCGTGAACGTCCGCGTCAGCCGCGACGCGATCTTCGTGCAATAAATGGGATTTGTCGTCACGCCGAGGTAATGTTTCAATATCGCCACATCGAACCGGGCGAAATGGAACATCTTCACCCGTTTCGGGTCACCCAGCAATTTCACCAGGTTTGGCGCATCGTACTGGCCCGGCAGGAACTGTACGAGGTGCTCATCTCCCTTGCCGTCCGACAGCTGAACGAGGCACAGACGGTCGCGCAGATTGTTCAGGCCCATCGCCTCGGTATCGACCGCGATATCCCCCTCGAACGTCACGGATGCGGGCAGATCCCCGGTATGCAAATGAATAGCGATACTGTCCTCCTTAAAAAGAAGGCCATACGTGCCACAGGCAGCCCGATTCCTCAAGGAATTAGTCGCGGGATAAAGCGTTCTAGCGCTTAATTTTCACTAAAACGCGGCGTTGTTGCTTCTGCAGGGCCAGCGAGACCGTAACAAAGGTCAGGCCGGTCACGAACAACGATGCGAGGATGATAAGGTTCATACGACTACTATATAGTAACAAATACTAAAAAAACCTTAACGCGGCGCAACAATTCTGCTCAACCACGCCCGCGCGCACCTACCCTACTGATTTGCTGGTCAATATCGCCCTTAGGGTCGAGAATACTCTGAGTAATCAGCAGTCCTTTGATTTCCGTGCGCAACTCCGTGAACGCGGCATGCAACGCGCGCAGCGCATCGCTACTACGTGTGAAATCGACCCCATTGCATTTTAGCGCAAAAGTGCCGGGTAACGTCTGATCCAGCGTCAGCGTCACATTACTCGGTCGTAATTTCATCGCCTTCGCCACCGCGCCTTCGATGATCGGCTTGAACGCCTCGATTTGGGTGTCCATCGTCCCTGTCGCCGCTTCGATGGTCACTTCCCCCTGCGCCGCCTGCCCATTGAACTTCACGTGGCCGATCGCCGCCTTGCCGTAATTCGCCGCATAGAACTCTTTCGTCCGGCGTTCCACCCGCGGGTCGTCCAGCATGAACCCGCGGGACGTACGCGTGCCCATCATGTCCCGCGGAGCGTGGCCCACGTCCCGCTCAACGCCTTGAATCATCCAGCGCTCATCATACGGACTGCCTGGATAATTACTATGCGCCGAGATAAGATCCTTGTCGCTGTTGATGGCTACCCCGCGCACCCCATGCTGCTTGTAGTGCTCGCTCATGCCGACCTCAACCGAGGCTAGCGCCATCACCGCGATATTGCGCACAAGCTTGCTGATATTGCGCGGGGTCATCCCGGTGCCGTCACCGTTGATTTGCGGACTTTGCGGGTTGATCGCGAACACATCCTGCCCATGGGCATTTTTCGCCGTCAGCTCACCGACCAGATACCGCATTGCATCGCGGACCACGTTGCCGCCTTTGCTGTAGCCGATGAGCTGGAAGTGATGCGCGATATCGACCGCGTCGGCTCGCAGACGCACGGGCTGGTCGTTTTGCGCCCCGATCTCGCGCATATCACGCGACTCTTTGGTATCAACCAGCGCGGGCTCCTCGACCATGCATTTGAGCATCAGCTTGGCGATGCGCTTGGCCCCCGGCGAGATGTCGTTGTATGCCGTCTCCACTTCACCCGTCTTCGCGATGCGCTTCAACTCGTTCATCCGGTCGAGCAGTTTCGCCCCGTTTAGCAGCGGGCTTTTTTCTACGTCGCAGGCAAACAGCATCAGCGTCTTGCCAGGCGTAATACCCGTATCGACATAGGCCAACGGCAGTGGCTGTCCCTCACTGTCCCGCGCCAGCGCTGCGATGCCGTGGGTGATGGCCGTTACATCGTTAAGCGTTTCGCCCTGCGCATGGCTCGAGGTGATGAGGATGTGCGGGAATAGCTCGCCAGTCTTGGCCTTGTTCTCCGGTGCGAATAATTTCACGACATCTGCATCGTCCATCGTCACGATTTTATCGGCGCTGTCCTCGGTCAAAAATTGGTGGTTGTATTCCGGCCGGTACAGCGCCCCATGCTCGTTCGGGTAACGCTCGCGGATGATTCTATCGATGAAGCGGAACTGCTCAGCCATCGCCGGGCTGCGCATCATGTCCTGCAGGGAAGCGTTATGCATCAGCGTATCGGTGACCATCGTCCGCACAGGCCATACAATGCCGTCCATGACTTGCTGAGTTTCACGCTTCAGATGCTGATAATAACGCCCGCACGCCGTGGTGCCGTCATCGACCTTGTGTTCACGTACATCCCGGTCAAGCCACAGCTCCACCTTCGTGCGCGTTGCGGTATCCTGCCAAAATTTTCCGACGCCGAACGGGTCGAAACTAAATCCTCCGAGCGTGCTACTGGTCACCTTATTCACCGGCACCGCCTGCAATGGCACTCATTTTATATTCCCGCTACAACATTAGTTCTTAAGATTTTTTTCTTAAGGTAAGTTTTCTGCCTTTACCTCCTACGAGGCAAACCTAATCCATGCTGCAGTGCCGAACTGGCGGCAATCTTCATCGTTCTGTCATAATCGTGGGGGATAACGACCCAAGTGTACGCTGAATGCTTGATTAATCCTCTCGCAAGCATGAATGGGGCATGGGGGGTAAGCGGGGCCCACTGACAAACAGTGCTCAGCATGTACATCAAGTCTGGCCGCCTGAAATCGTCCACTTTATACTGGCACCACATGTTCAGGAGGAACACTCAGCTGTGAAGGAACGAAGTATACGCCCCAGCAATCCTTAAATTCTACATTATGTTCAAGAGGTATAAAGTACAGAGCTGCCCGCTCTTACTGAAATCATATGTGGCGCCAACGTCCGACATTTGATCGGCCTGAGTCGTGCATTGGTTCGTTCCGGCGGTGAAGCCACCTTTATTACTTATCACATTGCCGGTCCCGGGTAAGCCATCATCCATTTTGGTATCAACATTCCAGGCATCCTCGGTGGTGAACACGGCAGGGGTATAAATCGAGTTGATATAATTTCCACCGAACGAATAATTCGTGGAATTAGCGGGTATAATACCGTTAAAATAGATGTTTACTGAATTCACATACCATACAGCATTGTTAGAATACTTCATTTTTGCGTAATTGGACGAGTCCATCGCAAACCCACCGTTAATATTGTATGGAATTAGGCCCGCATTGACGAGATGTTGGAAGAAAAATTCGTACTCCACGATTCCAAAAGCAGAATCAATTACACCATTTCCATTACCGTTGCAGGTCTTTGGTGGAGAGGCATAGGTCGCACCACACCCCCCAGGTGCCGGATTGAGCAAGCCCCAGAATGTCCCGGCATTAGGCAAATCCCCGGGCAGATAAAAATATTTGTCCTTAAACGTGTGAATAGCCGTAGAAAATTCATCACGTTGAGCAGCAACAGTGCGCAACTGCGCGGCATGGATCAGAGCCTGACCGGAAAGCACACCCCCGACCAGCAGACCGAGGATTACCAGTACAATAGACAACTCGACGAGAGAGAACGCATTACGCATTCCCTGATATTATAGATAAATCCCTGTATGCGCAACTGTCCGAGCATGCGGTCTCAAGGTCAACTGGTGCAGAGGCATTTCATAGCGAATTTCGCCATTGCGCGTACCCAATAGGGCAAAAGCATCGATTTGGGACGTAACGGGGCCTCTCAGCGTCGATCCTAAGACAATGTGCCAAATTATCTTTGAATCTTTTGGTGCCCGGGAAGGGACTCGAACCCCCACGATCTTGCGACCGCTAGCACCTGAAGCTAGTGCGTCTACCAATTCCGCCACCCGGGCACATCAGGAGGTGGGTCAATAACAAGCAGGCCGCCACTTGTCAAACATCCGATGGTACGCGGCCACGCCTGCCAGCCAAATAGCGCGCTCATCCGCTTTCGGCACCGGCAGGCTTGCACCGCCGACGCGCCCTTGTTATGAGGGCTCATCAGGAGAATCCTATGCAGCATTATCCCCTCGTTACCATCGTCGGCGGCTCAGGCTTCGTCGGCCGTCATGTCGTCAAGCTTCTTGCCGCCGAGGGCTACCGCATCCGCGTGCTAACGCGCGACACCACGGCTGCCGATTTCCTGAAAACGACCGCGACTGTCGGTAGCATCGCCGCCGAATATGCGGACATCACCCGCCCCGAAACACTTTCCGGCAAGCTCAACGGCTCTGATGCGGTCATCAATATGGTGAGCATCCTGCACGAATCCGGCCGCCAGAAATTTAAATCCATCAATGTCGATGGGGCCGCTGCCATCGCCGCCGAGGCTCAACGTGCCGGTGTCCGCACCTTCATCCAGATTTCGGCACTCGGTATCGAGGCCGCGCAGGACACCAGATACGCCAGCACCAAGCTTACCGGTGAAGCTGCCGTGCGCGCCAAGTTTCCGAATGCCATCATCCTGCGCCCCTCGCTCATCATCGGGCCGGAGGATGGCTTCTTCCAGCGATTCGCCCGCATGGCGTTGCTGCTGCCCGCCTTGCCGCTCATCGCCGGTGGCAAAACCAAATTCCAGCCCATCCTCGTGACGGATGTCGCCCACGCTATCCTCGCCGCCATCCGTTTGCCGGAAGCGGCGGGCAATACCTACGAGCTCGCCGGGCCGCAGGTCTACAGTTTCCGCGCGCTGCTCGAGCTGATGGCCAGCATCACCAAACGCAAGCTACGTCTCGTCACCATCCCCGCTCGTATCGCCAGCCTGAACGGCCTCATCTGCGAAATGCTGCCCTTCCCCCCTGCTATAACACGCGACCAAGTCAAAATGCTCGCTCATGATAACGTGCTCACCTCCACCAGCCTCACCGCCGCCGATCTCGGTGTTACTCCCGCGCCGATCGATAGCGCGCTGCCGATGTATCTCAGCCGTTTCGTGAAAGAATAGCATGAACGTCTTCCAGCTCTTCACCGGCTCGTTCCATTCCGCCGCCGCCTACCGCTACATGCGCACACGAGCCACTGGCGGCATGGGCTACATGCTGTTCGTTGTCATGTTGGTGACACTGTTCGTCCTGCTTTGGTTCGGCGTGCCTGTCTACACCATTACGTTCCAGGGCCATGACGGTAAACCGCCGCTGTTCGACCAATCGATCCACCAGATTGCGGAACGCTCGCCCTTGATGACCCTGAAGGGCGATACGCTCGTCACCAAAACTCCGGAAAAGACGGTCATCAATATCACCGGCACCTATGGCAAGGAAGGCTATGACGTCCCCGTCCTCACCATCGATACCACCGGCACCACGTCGACCAGCAACGCCACCACGCCCGTACTGGTGACGGACAAGAACCTATTCATCCGCTCCAACGAAAAATGGGACATGCGCCCGTTGAGCGACTTCACCAAGCAAGGACCGGAAACCATCATCATCAACCATGCCGTCGCCGATGAAATGGCCACGTCCTTTGTCGCTTACATTCACGACCATCTCACGGGCTATTTCATCATCCTCTGGCTGCTCGCCATCACCTGCCTGTTCGTCGTCACCTTCATCACCCTGCTGATCCTTGGCCTTGGCGGCCTGCTGATCGGCAACATCATTCATTCGCCAATCACCTATTCCGCAGCACTCAGCCTTGCCGCGCTCAGCTTCACCCCGGTAATGATCCTCGATACCCTGCTGCTCGCCGCCGGTTATGCGGCCCACACCTCGATGTTGCTGATGGCCGGCATGGTCACCAATTACGCCGCCATCCATTGCAGCGATCCCAAGCGAAATCTCCCGGTCGCGGTCTAGCCATGCTCACGCTCTACCATTCCCCGCTAATGCCGACCTGCCGCAAAGTTCGCCTCATGCTGCGCGAAAAGAATGTGCCGCATGAGCTCGTCACAGAACTGTTCTGGATGCGCCGGGTCGATTTCTTTGCCCTCAATCCGGCCGGTGAAGTGCCCGTGCTCGTCACCGATAAAGGCAACGCCATCTGCGGCCCCTACGCCATCACCGAATATCTCGACGACCAGTTCCCGGATGTCCAGTTCTTCGGCAATACCCCGCTCGAGCGCGCCGAAGTCCGCCGCCTTGTCGAATGGTTCGATGCCAAATTCGACCGCGAAGTAACCCAACTCGTCCTCTTCGAGAAACTTTACAAGCGCCTGATGGGCTACGGCGAACCGTCTTCGGAGGCCATCCGCGCTGGCAAGCGCAACATCACCTACCATCTTGATTACATCGCCTACCTGCTCAACACGCGCAACTGGCTTGCCGGGGAATACCTCACCCTTGCCGACATCTCCGCCGCGTCGCATCTGTCGAGCCTCGATTACCTCGGCGATGTCGATTGGGATGCCTACCCCAGCGTCAAGGAATGGTACGCCCTCATCAAATGCCGCCCCGCCTTCCGCGAACTGCTGGAGGATGCCGTGCAGGGCTTCAAGCCCCCTGCGCATTACGCCGACCCGGATTTTTAAGGGCTGGAAACCCAACACCGTCGTCCTATATAGCCAGTAATCATCAGGAGTTTCTATGTCAGCCGAAGTCACCGTCTATTCTACCAGCTACTGTCCTTACTGCGTCCGTGCCAAGGATTTGCTGAAACGCAAAGGTGTCGCCTACAAGGAGCTCAACGCCGAGGATGACAAAGTGCGTGAGGATATGATCGCCAAAGCCGGTGGCCGTCGCACCGTCCCGCAGATTTTCATCAACGGCCAGCATGTCGGCGGATCGGACGAATTGCATGCGCTCGACAAAGCCGGCAAGCTGGATGCAATGCTGGCGGCGTAAGACAACCGTCATTCCCGCGAAGGCGGGAATCGTGAGCAGCGCGCATTTATTTGTTACAGTTCACTTGGCCAGAGATTCCCGCCTTCGCGGGAATAACATGTTGGGGAACAGTGCAGCGCAATCAATTCACAACAATTCACACACAGCATTTGTTGCATCTGTGCCGCACCGCCACGTTGAATCAGTGGCGCACCCACACATTGCTTCTTTTTTTTTGTTTTCCAACTGCCAGACTTTAACACTTCAAGTAATCACGAAGTAATGGATGGCCTGATGTTCTGGTTATATTTCGCGCGTGACTTCTACCGCACCGGCAGCGACACCATGCCGCAGCAACCGACGTCGCCAGAATATCCCCGCGCCATCATCGCCACCATCGCCATCCGCCATCCCGAACCTACCCTCAAAGAACAGCCCAAACGCAGCGCCGCCAAACGTCAGGCGGAATACGCAGTGCGCAGTGAGCCGACCGAGATCAGCCCCGTCAGCGCTTATCTGCAGCGCCTGAGCATCGACGGTGAGCATGCTTTTGGCATCTGGGACGAGGATGCAGGTTTCAGCATGTTCTCGGCGAATTTCGAGCGCGTCACCGGCCTGTCCTCGGGCGATTGTGCCGGGCATGACTGGATCCACCTTATCCATCACGATCAGCAATACTGCGTCAACGAAGCGTTACTTTCCGCCATGGAAGGCCACGATGGCCGCTGCCTTGTGCAAGTGCGCCACGACGAAGCCAGCCGCTGGCTACTGCTCGACATCAAGGCCGCCACCGTCCGTCAGCCGCAGATCATGGTATTGATGCGCGATCTCACCGAGCAGAAAGCCCTCGAAGAAACGCTCAGGGTCACCGAATCCGCTCTCGCCGTCAGCGAGCGCAGCCGGGCCAATTTCCTCTCCTCGATGAGTCACGAACTACGCACGCCGCTCAACGCCATCATGGGTTTCTCCGAGTTGATGAAGAAGAATGTCTTTGGCGAACTTGGCAACCCGACCTACGAGGAATACGCCAGACACATCCATGACTCTGGCACGACGCTCCTCGGCAAAATCAACGACCTGCTCGATATCGCCAGCATGGATGTCGGCGGCCTCGAGATCGAGGAAAGCGAGTTCCACCTGCATGCCATGCTGCTCGAGGCCATCGAGATCCACACCCACCATGCTTTCGGCCGCCAGCAGCACCTGAAGCTCGACTGCCCGCACAAACTCGAGATCAAAGGTGATCGCGCCAAACTCATGGGCGGCATCTCCCACCTCATCACCAACGCCCTGCGCCACAGCAAAAACGATGCGGAAGTCACCGTCAGCGTGCGCGTGCAGGGCGATGAAGGCATCATCATCAGCGTGCGCGATCACGGCGAAGGCATTTCCACAAGCCAACTCGAGATCATCCGTAACGCCCTTGGCGCCGATGTCGCCTATTTCAACATCGAGTGCGGCGGCATCGGCCTTGGCCTGTCTCTCACCAAGGAACTCGCCCAACGCCATGGCGGCCGCGTGATGATCGACTCCATCCGCCACCGTGGCACCGTTGTCTCCCTCATCCTGCCCACCAGCCGCGCTCTCAATGGCCTGCCCGAGCGCCGTAAACGGATGATGGATTAGCGGCTAAGCCGCCTTTCTTTTTATTACCTTGGGGTGTATAGCCATTTTATGACCGACCTTCAGACTCGCATCCTCGACGCCGCCCTGCCCACCATCGTCTTTGATGGCTGGACGCAATCGTCACTCGAGAACGCCGCCACGTCCATCGGGCTCACTGCCTTCGACGTGAAGCGCGCGTTCCCTGGCGGTGTCGCGGACGCGGTGAAACTCTTCTCCGAACGCACGGATGAACACATGCTCGCCACGCTTTCCCGTGATTTCGACTTGGCGAACATGAAGATTCGTGAGCGCATCGCCACTGCCGTCATGGTGCGCCTGCGGGCACAGCTTCCCTATCGCGAAGCCGTCCGCCGCGCTGTTGCGTTCTATGCCATGCCTTGGAACACCGCCGCCGGTCTCGCCGGATTGTATGCTACCGTCGACGCCATATGGAAAGCCGCTGGCGATACCAGCACCGATTATAATTTCTACACCAAGCGCCTACTGCTTGCCGGCGTTTACAGTTCCACCGTCACCGTTTGGCTTGACGATACCAGTGAAGACCTTGCCGAAACGACAAGCTTCCTCCACCGCCGTATCGAGAACGTGATGCAGATCGAGAAAGCAAAAGCCAAAGTGCGCAAGCAATTACACTCTTTAACCGACTGGATGCCGAATTTTGGAAAACGCAATGCATAAGGGCTCCGTCGCCGCGAGAAAACGCGAGACCGAACATCTTATTTTAATGTTCGTCTGGGGTATTATCGTGATCGTGCTCGTGGTATGTGTCACCGAGCTTCTGGGTTATGATTAGTGCCAGCCGCGTGGCGCTGCAGCAATCGCCCCTTTACGGGATGCCAGCCATACCGGCCTGATTTCAGGCGCATACAGCACCTGTGCTTCCGGCGTATTGATAGCGTAATACAGTACCGAGCCGGACAGCATCGAGATATAACGATACCGCTGGTTGCGTAAGTTGCCGATTTCCGCCTGCATTTTCGCCATCAGTACCGCTTCGTTCATTGCCGTGTCGCCATCCTCTTCGAGCACGAGGTCGCACGCGCCCATCTCCGGCACGCTCGCATAGTAATTCTCGATCTTGTAATTCTTGCGCAGCACCCGAGTACCCGCGAGTGTGCTCACCCGCTGCTCTGGTCGGTGTTCCATGAATTCGCTCATGTCGCGGATGGGCCGATAGTTCATCCGCCGCTTCAGCCACACTTGGTAATCCGCCGTCGTCACCTTCGTCATCTCCACACCGAACAGACCGCTTCCGTCACACACTGTAAAATCCGGCCCTTCGCCTTGGCGATGCTTGTTGATGTCGACCGGCAGATCGATCAGCCCATGCGTCTTCAGGATCATGAAATACTGGATAAGACAGCCAACCTCGATCTTATCCTGCTCAGCCATTTTCGCGTGGATAAGGTCATGGAAACAATCGTCGAGGGCGTGCTCGTCATACACGGTGCGGGAAAATAACGGTGCGCGTTTGATTCTCATAATCCTCCGAAAGGAAAACAGAATATCTCTAGCACTTGCCGCCGCGTGATTCGCTGGCTGTTGACCTAACACTAGCAAAAAAAACGCGGGCTGTCTAATGGGGAGCGTAGTTAGCCGCGCCGATGATCGGCCCCTGAATGTCCTTCTGCACAATCACCGCAACCGCTTCATCCGGCGTTTTGGGCAGGGCGATCAGGCCACTGAATGCCGTATTCGCCAGCCATTTGCCCACTGATTCGATATGCGTGACGTTATTGATATTGGTCAATGTGCTGCCGCCGTTCTCACCGCGCGTTACGGCGGTCACCGCCTTGCGCGTGTAGTAGAACGCATAAATGGTACCTTGTGCCGGCAGCGCCGCACTCTTGCTGGGTACGATGTACACGGCCAGCTGCTGTTTCGCTTCATCCGGCATCAACGATAGCGGCAGATCGGCCTGCTGCATATGAGCCTGCTTGATGGCATCACGCACGGCCGATTCATTCGAGCCGATCGTTGAAATCTGCCCGTCTACCATCAGCTGCGGAGTAAACACATTGTTCTTGCCCTGCAATGACGAATAGGTGCGCTGGCGATCCGTCAACGCGGAGGACGAGAACACATCCTTCCAGCCCAATTTGTCCCAGTAATCGACATGCAGCGACAACGCGATGACGGCGGGATCGTCACCCATCTGTGCCAGCAGTTTATCCGCCGGCGGGCAGGACGAGCAGCCTTGCGAAGTAAATAGCTCTAGCACTACCGGGCGTGCCTGTACACTTAGCGGCAACACGACTGTCATCCACGCCAGCATCATTACCGTTAGACGTGGCATAGAGATCCTTTGCAAGGTTTCGTCTGAGCAGACACAATTACCTAGATATGCAACGCGCGACCGTAAGCATCCAATACCGATTCATGCATCATTTCGCTCAACGTCGGATGAGGGAAGATGCTCTCCATGAACTCGGCCTCGGTCAGCTCCGCCGTTTTGCCTAATACGTAGCCTTGGATCAGTTCGGTTACTTCGGTCCCGACAAGATGTGCGCCGAGCAGCTCGCCGGTCTTCGCATCCCACACCGTCTTGACCAAGCCTTCCGCCTCGCCCATCGCCACCGCCTTGCCATTGCCGACAAATGGGAAACGGCCTACTTTCAATTCATAGCCTTTTTCTTTTGCCGCTTTTTCAGTAAGGCCGACGCTCGCGACCTGCGGACGGCAATAGGTGCAACCCGGAATGTTCTCGCGCTTCATCGCATGCGGATGCTTGCCGGCGATCGCTTCGACACAGATCACACCCTCATGGCTCGCTTTATGTGCCAGCCACGGTGCTCCCGTGATATCGCCGATGGCATAAACGCCCGGCTCACCCGTCGCCAGCACCTCATTCACCATGATCTGCCCGCGCTCGAGTTTTACTTTAGTGCCCTCAAGCCCCAGCCCATCCGTATTCGCCACGATACCAATCGCAACGATGATACGATCGACCAGCAAATTTTCTTTCTTGCCGTCTTTGGTTTCGAGGTGCGCCGTCACGCCTGTTTTGTCCTTGGTCACGGATTTCACCACCGCGCCGAGTTTGAACTTCATGCCCTCTTTTTCCATCGATTTCTGCGCGAATTTCGAAATTTCTTCGTCCTCCACCGGCATGATGCGATCCATCATCTCCACCACCGTCACCTCGACACCCAGCGTGCGGTAAAAACTCGCGAACTCGATACCGATCGCGCCTGAACCGATCACCAGCAGTGATTTCGGCGTATCCTTCGGCACCATCGCATCGCGATACGTTACGATCTGGTTACCATCCGCCTCCACCCCCGGCAGCTCTCGCGCCCGCGCACCCGTCGCGAGGATGATATGCTTACCCTCAAGCTCCGCCACTTTCGCCTTATCTTTGGTCACATTCACCTTGCCCTTGCCCGCCAGCGCACCAACGCCCTCGAACACCGTCACCTTGTGCTTTTTCATCAGGAAGCCGATACCTTTTTTCATTTGGTCGGACACGCCGCGCGAACGCGCAACGATCTTCGCAATATCGAACTTCGCATCCTTGACCGTGATGCCGTATTCCTCCGAATGCTGGATCGTGTGGAACACTTCCGCCGAGCGCAGCAGCGCCTTGGTCGGGATACAGCCCCAGTTGAGGCAGATGCCGCCAAGGTTCTCGCGTTCTACCAGCGCCACCTTCATGCCCAACTGGCTCGCGCGGATCGCCGCCACATAGCCACCCGGTCCACCACCGATCACTACCACATCGAATACATTAGCCATTTTATTCTCCATTCGTTATCTCGATTTGTCATTCCTGTGAAAGCAGGAATGACAACATTACTTTTTTTCACCACTCATCCGGGTCTACCGGCTTTTTCGTTACAGGTTTCACCATCGGTTCTTCAACCGTTTCTTCCTTCACTGACTCGGGCTCTTTTTCCCACACCGAATCATCTACTGCGCCCAGTTTGCCCGGATCCTCCGTCGGCGCCACTTGCGGCAGCGTTTTCGTAATGCCATCGCCGTGTCGCACCTTGCCATGCTCATCCACCACCAGCAGGCCGGAGCGGATATCGTGCTTGCGCTTCGCTATCCACCCCGCATCGCTCTTCAGCTTCACCATCCGTGGCACGCCACAATTGGGGCAGAATTTTGCCTTATCCCGCTTCGCCAGCCGTTGTAGCCACCCCAGCTTGATAGGCAGGAACGTCGTCATGAAGATCAGCTTCTCGGCGAATCCGATGACAAAACTTTTATCCTCGCCGGTCGAGTCGTCCGGCGCCCGGATGGGCAACCCCTCATAACCGCAGACAGCGCAGATATACTCAGCCATGCGCTACACGAACATCAGGATCGGGTTCTCCATGTAGCGCTTCAACACTTGCAGGAATTCTGCCCCCAACGCCCCGTCGACCGCCCGGTGATCCACCGAAAGCGTGGCGTTCATCACCGAGATTTCCTTTACGCCACCTTCGCGCATCACCAGTTTGTTCTCGCCCGCGCCGACGGCAAGGATACACGCCTGCGGTGGGTTGATGATGGCCTGGAACGTCTTCACGCCATACATGCCGAGGTTCGAAATGCTGAAACCACCGCCCTGGAATTCTTCGGGCTTCAGCTTGTTCTCGCGCGCTCGCTTGGCAAGGTCTTTCATCTCCGTCGAGATCTGCGGCAGCGATTTCTGGTCAGCGTTACGAATGATCGGTGTGATCAGGCCACCCTCAGTCGCCACCGCCACCGAGACATCGACGTTCTGGTACTGGATGATCGCGTCGTCATACCAGCTCACATTGCAGGTCGGCTTGTCGCGCATCGCCAGCGCCACACCCTTGATGACCAGATCATTCACTGACAGCTTATAGGCCGGCGGCGCGCCCTTGCTCACCTTGCGCTCCGCTTCCGTATTCAGTTGCGCCCGCACGGCCATCAGCGCGTCCAGTTCAATCTCGACGGTGAGATAGAAATGCGGCACCTGCTGCTTCGATTCCGTTAACCGTTTTGCAATGATTTTGCGCATCGAATTGTTCGGCACCTGGACGAATTCCGTTGGGTTACGGCGCACCGCACCACCGCCACTGCGGCCAGCCCCCGAAAGAATATCCGCTTTGACGATCCGCCCATTCGGACCAGAGCCGATGACACCCGTCAAATCTAGTCCTTGTGTTTTCGCCAGTCGTTTCGCCAGTGGCGATGCTTTCACACGGCCGCCTGCACCACCTTGTGACGGCATCGCAACAGCGACCGGTGCCGCCGGTGCTTTGGTAGCGACCGGTGCAATGCCCGCAACTGGCGCTGCAGCCGGCGCCGGACTGCCATCTTTCGCCGGCGCATCATCCTTCTTCACTTCCGCTTTCGGCGCTTCTTTCGGCTTCCATGCGTCGAGCACTTTCTTATCTTCACCCTCGGTCTGCAGTAGTGCGATGACCGCGTTTACTTTCACGCCTTCCGTCCCCGCTTGCACGATGATGCGGCCCATAATGCCTTCATCCACCGCCTCGACTTCCATCGTCGCCTTGTCGGTCTCGATCTCGGCGATGACATCGCCTGCTTTGATTTTGTCGCCTTCTTTTTTCGTCCATTTGGCGAGGTTCCCCTCGGTCATGGTGGGCGACAGTGCAGGCATGGTAATTTCGATGGGCATTGGATCCTCTTACTTCAGTTCAAAGATAACGGTCACATTGGCGTTCACATCCTGCTCGCCGACGGGCAGAGCTGGTGCCGCCTCGGTCGCAAAGGCCATTTTGCTGGCTTTCATCGCCATCATCGGCGCAACCGGGAAATTAAATTGCGGCGACCCGCCTTCATTGATTTGGATGACATCGCCGATGCTGGCATGTGCCGCCGCGGCCATGTTCTCCGCCTTGGCGCGCGCATTCTTGATCGCATCACTCAGCATTTCATCACGAATTTTGTCCGGGTTGGCAATCGCGTAACTCACGTTGATGAAGTTGCCCCATTCCGCCGAATCGCCGCTCTCGAGCCCTGCACTGCTTAGTTTCTCAAGCAACCCGCCCACCGCGTCGATCTTCTTCACGGTGATATCGAGGTTCGTCGTCACGCTGTAGCCCTTGAACGTTCGCTTGCTGTTATCGTACGTATATTGCGGCTGCACGGCGGAGTTCTGCGTCTTCATCTGCGCTTCCTCGATGCCAGCTTTTTTCGCGACATCCATCACGTCACGCAGCTTTTTGTCATGCCCGGCCTTCGCGGTTGCAAGTTTCATGTCCGTTGCCGCTATCGTCACATTCACATGCGCCTCGTCAGGCGCTACCTTGCGCTCTGCCATCCCACTCGCGGTGATGCTGCGCACCGGCGTCGCAAACGCTGTCGGCTCTGCCGAAACAGCTCTCGCTAATGTAAGCAAGCTGATCGCGATAATGTAACGTGCGCGCATTACTGGTTCCTGTTGCAGTTATCGTTCATTGAATAATTCATGCTGCCACGAATTTTATCATTGGTCAGCGCGAGGAAGAAGTCCTTCGCTTTCTCCTTCGGCTCCACCAGATAACTGGTGCTGCCGCTCATCTGGAACGACACGCTGCCGTCGCGGCTGAACTGGTAATCGTTGCTGGTATTGATATTGTAATTCTCCGACTTGATCGTCACCGTGACGCCATCCTTCTTCGCGACGTCCTGGATCTTTTTCTTGTCGTCTTCGTAGTATTTCATCAGCGTTGTCGCCGAATCCGCCCGGTAATTATTCTGCGTGTTTACCGAGACCGTTTCGCGCTTGCAGTTATTATCCATACCCGGCGTCGATGTCGGCGACACCATCCGGCTAATGATCGACTGCGCCCCCGCCGTTTGCGCCAGCAGTATCGATGCGGCGAGCACCATCACGATCAGCGAACCCTTGAGCAGAATCATAACGTCTCCTGATTTCTAGGCAGCTTTGCGGCCCGGTTGGCAGATGGAACGGGCGGCGTCGGCCACATCGTCCGTCGTCGGCAGCGCCAGTTTCTCCAGGTTCGCAGCATACGGCATCGGCACGTCCTTGCCCGCCACCCGCACCACCGGCGCATCGAGTTCGTCGAACAGCTCCTCCATCGCGATCGCCGCGATCTCGGAACCGATACCCGCCACCGGCCAGCCCTCTTCTACCGAAATCAGGCGGTGTGTTTTCCTTACGGAATCGATGATCGTCTGCTTATCGAGCGGCCGCAGGGTACGCAGGTCGATGACTTCCGCATCGATGCCTTCCTTCGCCAGTTTCTCCGCTGCCTCGAGGGCGTATTTCACGCAGATGCTGAAGGCGACAATCGTCACATCCTTGCCTTGGCGCTTCACCGCCGCCTTGCCGATGGGCACGATAAGGTCGTCGCCTTCCGGCACCTCGAACTGCCAGCCATAGGCTACTTCGTTCTCGAGGAAAATAACCGGGTTCGGGTCGCGAATGGCCGCTTTCAGCAGGCCTTTCGCATCCGCCGCATCATACGGTGCCACGACTTTCAATCCCGGGCAATGAGCGTACCAGCTGGCATAGCACTGGCTATGCTGCGCGCCGACGCGACTCGCTGCGCCGTTCGGCCCGCGGAAGACGATGGACGACTTCACCTGACCGCCCGACATATACAGCGTCTTCGCCGCCGAGTTGATGATCTGGTCGATGGCCTGCATCGCAAAGTTCCACGTCATGAACTCGACAACCGGCTTCAGTCCCTGGAACGCCGCGCCGACGCCAAGCCCGGCGAACCCATGCTCGGTGATCGGGGTATCGACCACGCGCTTCGCACCGAATTCCTGCAACAGTCCTTGCGTCACCTTATACGCGCCCTGATACTCCGCGACTTCCTCACCCATCACGAACACGTTCTCGTCCCGGCGCATTTCTTCCGCCATCGCGTCGCGCAGGGCATCCCGTACAGTCATCATTGGCATTGTTTTCTCCTCTTTCTTCATTCCAGCGCAAGCTGGAATCCATCTTTTACACTTAGCCTTCCACCAAGGTGGATTCCAGCTTGCGCTGGAATGACGGCGCTAACCCTGCGTAATATCCGTCCATAACTCCGTCGCATCCGGCTCCGGCGATGCCTTGGCGAATTCCGCCGCGTCATTGACGATGGTTTTCACCTCATCCTCAATTTTCTTGAACGCCGCTTCATTCGCGATGCCTTCGCCCTCGAGGTATTTGCGGAACCGCGTAATGGAATCCTTGTTCTCCTTATAGTCCTCGACCTCTTCTTTGCTGCGGTATTTCGCCGGGTCGCTCATCGAATGGCCACGGTAGCGGTAAGTCTTCACTTCCATCAGCATCGGCCCCTTGCCGGAACGTACATGCTCGATGACCTTTTTTGCTGCGTCGTATACGGCCAGCACATCCATGCCATTGACCTGTACGCCGGGGATGCCGAACGGCTCGCCGAGTTTATACAGTTCCGCGCTGGCATGGCTGCGTTTCACGCTGGTGCCCATCGCATATTCGTTGTTCTCGATGATGTAGATCACTGGCAACTGCCACAGCGCCGCCATGTTCATGCTCTCGAACACCTGCCCCTGGTTGCTCGCGCCGTCACCAAAATACGTCATGGTGATTGCCTTGCTGCCTTTGTATTTTTGCGCGAAGGCCATGCCGGTGCCGAGCGGCACGTTCGCGCCGACGATCCCGTGCCCGCCGAAGAACTGGTTCTCCACTGAGAACATATGCATGCTGCCGCCCTTGCCTTTGCTGAAACCGCCGATGCGGCCCGTCAGTTCCGCCATGATGCCTTTGGGGTCCATGCCGCACGCCAGCATATGCGCATGGTCGCGGTACGTCGTGATCACCGCATCGCCTTTACTCGCCGCCGCCTGAATCCCCGTCACCACCGCTTCCTGCCCGATATAGAGGTGGCAGAACCCACCGATGAGGCCCATCCCATACAGTTGGCCCGCTTTTTCCTCGAAGCGGCGGATGGTGAGCATCTCGCGATACATGCTCAGCAGCTTCTCCTTCGGCAGGCCGGAAGTCGCAGGCGTCGTGGTTTTGGTCGGGGCGGTCTTTTTGGCTGCAGCGCTCATGCTCACGTGATCCTATGGCGGTTGAGTTTAGATGTGCTGTTTTAGTTATCCTAAACTCAAGCACAAGCAAAAACGCCATTCTGCGCAATAACTTGTAGTGCACTGCAACATGCGAAAACCGCGATAGGGCTATACACCACTAAGAGTTCGGGGACGCCTACTTCTTCATGAAACCTTAATGTTAGCGCCGTAAATTTGCGTTAAACCGCTACCTCACAATCAACTTATAAAAAAATACTTTATGGCAGAACAATTAACACCGACTGATCTACCACGGCGCGCACAACGTTTTCTCGACACTGCGACATCTTATTTAACAGCGGGCGTGAATCCATTCGCGCCGCAACAATTACTGTCGCCTGAGCAAACTGCTGGGTTGGTGGCTATGATGAATCACGTCAATGCCGAGCATGATGACCCTGTTCCGGCATGGAGTTCGTTCTACACCCGCGCGTCTCACTACCTTACCAATAACACCAGCGATGTAAGTCGTCATGCGGCTGCTCATGCAGTCCGTAAAACGGTCGAGGATTATCGGGCGAAACTTCCGTCAGCCAATGCGCTGACCAAAAAAATAAGCCGCGCCAGTTATATTACCACCACGAAACCCGAAGCGCTGGCATTACTTAAAACGTTCGAGGATTTTACCGGCAGATATGGCTTTTCAGAAACGCAAATCTACACATCATGCATTGGTGCCAAAACAGGTTTACCGATGGATAAGTACGCGTATAGCCGCACGCTGAGCCAATTACGTAAAACGGCGAAATCAGGGATTGCTTGCATTACGTGGGCCATCACCCGGATGATTTTTTTGCAGCATTACAAAAACAAAAAACGGTAGACAGTGCACAGCCCTGCGTTATCGAGGAAGCAGATAAAGTTGAACTGGTTGACGCGATCCAGGCGGTTATTGCCGCAACGCCTGCTTTAAAAAGGCCTGCAAGCCACCGCTAACTATTCGGCTCATTGAGGATGACAATCTCACCCTTATGCATCACGCCCATCATGCGGCGCATCTGTTCATCGAGCAGGTCGCGGTCGAGCGAATTATCGCGCAGATGACTCACCCGCAATTCCACTTTCTCGCGTTGGGTTTTCGTTTTCGCCAGCTCATCCTGTAATTGCGTCATCTCGCGACGGTCGCGCATCAACGAATAGAGCCCACGGTCGCCATGCAATGTGTGGTAGCCCATGTAAAACGCGACGAGCATCCACAGCAGCGGTTTTACCAACCGCATCGGCGTCATCGCTGGCTTTTTAACACGCACCATCATCGGCGCTTAACCCCGCTCAGTCTTGCTCTACGTACCTTTAATGAACATCCGTCCAGTTCGCTGAACGGTAATCCATCACAGATAATCCAGCCCTTATAGCAGTTTATCGGCGGCTTTTACAGCGCTTTACCGGTGCTGAATTCGTATTTTCATACTGTGAGGATTAGGCGCAACAGGTGATACTACTGCCAACCTACCTCATCGCCCGCCCAGCATAAATTGCGCTCGAACCTAGCATCTCTTCGATGCGCATCAGCTCGTTGTATTTCGCCGTGCGGTCTGAGCGGCACGGCGCGCCGGTTTTGATCTGCCCGCAATTCATTGCCACCGCCAAATGCGCGATGGTCGTATCTTCCGTTTCGCCAGAACGATGGCTCATGATCGACCGATAACCCGCGCGGTGCGCCATTTCCACCGCACGCAGCGTTTCTGTCAGCGTGCCGACCTGATTCACTTTCACCAGCAGCGCATTGGCGAGGCCCTTGGTGATGCCATCCGCGAGGATCGCCGGGTTGGTCACGAACAGATCGTCGCCCACCAGTTGCACGCGTTTGCCAAGCGCCTGCGTCAGCGCGCTCCAGCCCGCCTCGTCATCCTCCGCACACGCATCCTCGATCGAAAGGATCGGGAATTTGGCAATGAGGTTCTCATAATAGGCGATCAGGCCGTTCGCATCGAGCGATTTGCCCTCGCCGGTCATTTCGTATTTGCCGTTTTTGTAGAACTCTGTGCTGGCCGCATCGAGCGATAGCATGAAGTCGCCACCTGCCGTATAGCCTGCCGCTTCAATGGCCTTGCAAATGAAGCCGCACGCATCCTCCGCACTGGTCAGGTTCGGCGCGAAGCCGCCCTCATCGCCGATGCCCGTGTTATGCCCCGCATCCTGCAGCTGCTTCTTCAGCGCGTGGAATACTTCCGCGCCCATGCGCACCGCATCGGCCATCGTTGGTGCGCTGAGTGGCATGATCATGAATTCCTGGATATCGATCGGATTATCCGCATGCGCGCCGCCATTGATGATATTCATCATCGGCACCGGCATCACGTTCGCACTCGTGCCGCCCACATAGCGGAACAGCGGCAGGCCCGATGTCTGTGCCGCCGCTTTCGCCACCGCTAGCGACACGCCGAGGATTGCATTCGCCCCAAGGTTGGCTTTGGTCGGCGTACCGTCGATGGCGATCAGCGCTTCGTCGATACCAAGCTGGTCGAGCGCATTGAACCCACGCAACTGCTCGTTCAGCGCGATCACGTTTTCCACCGCCTTGAGTACGCCTTTGCCATTGTAACGTTTCGCATCAGCATCGCGCATCTCGAGCGCTTCCTTGCTCCCGGTCGACGCGCCCGATGGCACCGCCGCCCGTCCGATCGCGCCGTTCTCCAGCAACACCTCCACTTCGATCGTTGGATTGCCGCGGCTATCGAGGATTTCGCGGGCGAATAACGTACGGATGGCTGACATGGAGAACTCCTGAAAAAGAAACGGCCCCGGTACATGCCCGAGGCCGTCATTGTTATGCGCTCGGGCGAGAAGCGTCAAGACGCCATGGTGCCGCCGAGCGGATCAGCGCCGAAACGGTTGCTACCCGCGGTGCCCTTGCTGGCAGCCCATACGATGAAGATAATCCAGCCGACGATCGGGATGAAGTTGATGAGCTGCCACCAGCCGCTCTTGTCGAGGTCGTGCAGGCGGCGCGTCGCCACGCAGATATGCGGTACCAGTGTCGCCAGCGAGAAGATAAGCCGGAATATACCATTCGGCTGATGTGTTACTGGGTCAATGCCGAAAAGCGCACCGTCGAGGACGCCCAAAATCAGCGAGCAGATGACGACGAATAATACCCAGAACCAATATTCCGAACGCGACGCGCGGCCTTGAACGGTCGCATATTTCTGGAAACAGGTTTTAACAGCTTCTTGCATTTGCATGGTGAACTCCTGATGGTTGAATCGCGTGAAGTTTCCCATCTATGACCAGCATTGGTCAATGAATTGCAACCTCATCCCACTCAGCGAGTGTTTATTCACGCATCATTGTTGTGTTTTGGTGTCATATTGAGCGTTTTGCCAAATATTACCATTATAATCACCACCAGCGGACCACCGAGCACAAATGCCAGCACCGGTAATGCAAGATAAAAGATGAGCGCATGCATGCCGTTGAAATCAACGCCGACATTGGTTGGATGTGTAAAGGGTGCATATTCAGGCAAATAAACATCCCAGCAGACAACCATAGCAATGATGAGCAATGAAGAGGAAATCCACGCCCCGATGATGTGGCCGATATGGCCGTCCGGCACGTTGCACGAAGTCCATATTGTCAACGCCAACAGACCTATCGTGGTCAGCAGGATCATTTCGCCGCCGAGCTTTTCGCCAGCTTTTCCCGTGCGACCGACTCAGCCAGCGGTATTTTACCCGGCGTTCCGCTAGCCAGATGTTCTGTTTCAGTTACTACCGGTTTTGGAACTGACGCGCCTGCTTCTTGCACGCGCTTCTGTAACAGTTCGGTATCGAATACGGCATGCATTCCATAGGTCGGCACTTCAGTATAGCGTCCATCCGCATGGCTGAGCAGCAGCGCTGCTGCCGAGCCGTTGGGCGGGCGCTGTTCGATACGCCAGCCCTGCCCCTCAAGCTCTTCCAGCGCATTCATCTGCTCCAGGCATCGTTCGCGGCTTTCTTCCAGCAATTCATGGATGCTGGCGAGTGTTTCTTCCGGGATAGCCTGCCCTTTCTTCGGCGTGGAAATATCGAGCTTGCTTGCATAGAGGGGGTGGCTGAATACCATATATGGCACACCGATGTTGCTATTGGTTTGCGCAACGCTGTAGCCATGGTTCACTATTAGGCGGTCATGAAGATTCTTGAACGTCGCGGAATCGTTCGCGACGCGTTGCACTACACGCGCCTCGACTTGCTCGAACATGCTTTTCAGGCCCTGCACATTCGCACTGCCATCGCGCACCGTATAATTAACATTACTGTCGCCAAGTGGATAATCGCTATTGCGAATGGATAGTTTGCCATCGCGCAGCGCGAGCAGGTAGTGCTGAACTGGCCCCATTTCCGTTGCATCAAGATCGACGATCGCGTGCGCCTCGAATTCCACCCGATTGTCTGACTTCGTGAAACGCGTGCCATCCGGCAGCGCCTTCCATACCCATTCAGGAATCGGCTCGAAGACTGGCTCCTTACGCAGCGCATTGCGGCGTTTCACTTCTAGACATGCCGCCACCACATCTTTGACATATTTACCTGTAACTTCGTCGCTACCGCTTTGCAGGTTGAACATCAGGTCATGATAATCCCGATGCGTATATCTCAAATGCTTCCCATCTTTGCCTTCATTACTATGCACAAAGCCATAATGCTCGGCCATCGCTATCACTTGGCGACTTTTATAGCCGATATAGCTATTGTTTTTCTGCAGTTCTACAGGGTGCAAGCGTTTCATAGCTAACCAGACTATCCGCCAACTGTGACAGTATGATGAAGCTTGGTAAAAAAAACGAAGAAATTATCGCTGCAGCGTTTAAACGCCGTGGAAGCCGCTAGAATAGCTTCGTTATCGAAAACTTTTCGCCAGCCTGTCAAACGCCATCAATTGGTCCAGCAATGCCGGCAGGTCGGCCAGCTTCACCATGTTCGGTCCGTCACTTGGTGCATTATCAGGATCCGGGTGCGTCTCGATGAATACGCCCGCCACGCCTGCTGCCACCGCCGCCTTCGCGATGGTCGGTACGAACTTGCGCTCACCGCCGCTACTCGTGCCCTGTCCGCCCGGCTGCTGCACCGCATGCGTGCAATCCATGATGATGGGATAGCCGAACTCCGCCATGATCGGCAGCGACCGCATATCCACCACCAGCGTGTTGTAGCCGAAGCTCGCCCCCCGCTCGGTCAGCATGATGTTGCTATTGCCCGAATCGGCAATCTTCGCCGCCACATTCTTCATGTCCCACGGCGCGAGGAACTGACCTTTTTTCACATTCACCACCCGGCCCGTATTCGCCGCCGCGATCAGCAAATCCGTCTGCCGGCACAAAAACGCCGGTATCTGCAATATATCGATGACCGGTGCCACCACCGCGCAATGCGCGATCTCATGCACATCCGTCAGGGTCGGGATGCCGAATGTTCTCTTCACTTCGTCGAACACCACGAGCGACTTGTCCAAACCCATCCCGCGCTTGCCCTGCAGGCTCGTCCGGTTCGCCTTGTCGTAACTCGTTTTATATACCAGCCCGATATTGCGCGCCTTGCATATCTCGACGAGCTTGCCCGCCACCTCGATCGTATGGTCGCGTGACTCCATCTGGCACGGCCCGGCGATAAGCTGCAACGGCAGGTCGTTGCCGAAGGTGACGTTACCGGCGGTGACGTGGGTTTGTTGGGTCATGCCACATTTCCCTCTCGCATGTTGGCCCGCGCATGCTCCTTCGCCGCCTTCACGAAGCCCGCAAAAATCGGCTGCGCCGCGAACGGGCGCGATTTGAATTCCGGGTGGAACTGCACGCCGATGAAGAACGGGTGGCCCTTGATCTCGACGATCTCTGGCAGTTTTCCATCGGGAGACAAGCCGCTGAAGATTACGCCATGTTTCGCCAGTTCCTCCGCATAATTGATATTCACCTCGTAGCGGTGGCGGTGGCGCTCGCTGATATGGTTCTCACCATAGATCTTATACGCCAGCGTGCCGGATTTAATGTCGCACGGGAACGCACCGAGGCGCATCGTGCCGCCCATATCATCATCCTTCGTGCGCTTGTGTTTCACGCCGTCCTGCTCCCATTCGGTCATCAGGCCCACTACCTGGCCGCGCTCATCCCTGGTGTGCGGTGTATTGAATTCGCTACTCGTCGCATCCTTCACGCCGAGGATATTGCGCACCATCTCGATCACCGCGATCTGCATGCCGTAGCAAATGCCGAAATACGGAATCTTGTGCTCGCGCGCATAGGTCACCGCTGCGATTTTCCCGCGCACTCCCGCCTCGCCGAAGCCGCCGGGCACGAGGATGGCGTCTACATCCTTCAGCTTCTTTTCCGCATCAGCGGACTCGAACACCCGCGCATCGATCCAGTGCACGTTCACCCGCACATTATGTTCGATGCCCGCATGGTCGAGCGCCTCGGTCAGCGACTTATAGATGTCGCCGATGCCGGTATATTTACCGACCATTGCGATGTTCACCTCGCCGGCCGGTTTTTCAAAGCGGGTGACAATCCGTTCCCACTCCTTGAGGTCGAGTTCCTGCTTCGATTTCATCTTGAAATGCGCCAGTACCTGGGTATCGAACCCTTCGACATGCAGATTCTTCGGAACCTTGTAAATGCTGCTGGCATCCAGCGCGCTGATCACATTCGCTTCCGGCACATTGCAGAACAGCGCGACCTTTTTCTTCTCGTTCTCGGGAATTGGCCGATCCGCCCGTAACAAAATGAGATCCGGTTGAATACCGATCGAACGCAGTTCCTTCACCGAGTGCTGGGTCGGTTTCGTTTTCAGTTCCTTCGCCGCGGCGATATACGGCACCAGCGTCACATGGCAGTACAGTACGCGGTCGCGCCCGAGTTCATAGCCCAACTGGCGGATGGCCTCGAAGAATGGCAAGCCCTCGATATCGCCCACCGTGCCGCCGATCTCGCATAGTACGAAATCCTCGCCACGCGCATCGCTGACGACGAATTCCTTGATAAGGTTCGTCACATGCGGAATCACCTGCACCGTGCCACCGAGATAGCTGCCCTTGCGTTCATTCGCCAGCAACGTCGAGTAAATGCGCCCGGCCGTAATGTTATCCGATTTCTTCGCATTCACATCGGTGAAACGCTCGTAATGGCCGAGGTCGAGGTCGGTCTCCGCGCCATCTTCGGTCACGAACACTTCGCCGTGCTGCGTCGGGTTCATCGTGCCGGGGTCGACATTGAGATATGGGTCTAACTTGCGCAGGCGCACATTGAAGCCCCGCCCCTGCAGGAGCGACGCCAGCGATGCCGCCGACAAACCCTTGCCCAATGAGGAGACCACCCCGCCAGTGATGAAAATATAGCGCGTTGGCATGGGTCGGGTGCTCCTGAAACTATTCGTCGTTATGGTCAGCCGGGGCTGGTTCATCCATTGGCGGTTGCGTTTTCGGCGTGGCCTTCTTCACCATTTTCTTCACTGGCACAGCCGCGTTCTCGTCCGCATCCGGCATAGCTTTTTTTACCTCTGGCTTTTCGTCCGTATCGGTCGGCACGGCAGGTGCGGTGCCTTTCGATTCTTTCATCGTCGATTTTTTTTCCGGCAGCGGTATCGCCAGCTGTTTATCCGCTTTTTTGTCGGCATCAACCGGCACCACCGGCGCACCCTTGGCATCCGTTTTCTGCTGCTGTTCGATCGTATCCGTGATCGACGTGCTGCGATTCTGCGATGCCAGTACCGACAATGCCAGCGAGTTGATAATGAATAGCGCCGCGAAGATCGCCGTCGAGCGCGTCATCAGGTTCGCCTGCGCCCTTCCGGAGATCACGCCGCCGCCGCCACCGCCAAGGCCGAACCCATCCGATTCCGAACGCTGGATAAGCACCATGCCAATGAGCCCCACTGCGAGAATGACCTGAACGACGAGCAGAACCTGTTCCATGCTATTTCCTTCGTGTAGTTGCGGCAGCCGTAATGAGCGCGCCCATGCTTTCGATTTCGAGACTCGCTCCCCCGATGAGGGCACCAGCAACGCTGGCCAAACCTAGGATTTCCCCGGCGTTGCCAACGTTAACGGAGCCTCCATACAGGACGCGCGTGTCACTTCCAAGCACAGATTTGATATGGCTGTGCGTAGTCTCTATTTCCGCTGCTTTCGGTGTCGTTCCCGCCCCGATCGCCCAGATTGGTTCATAGGCGATGATATAGGTGCCGCTGGTCAGCGTTTTCAAGCCTGCCAATTGTGTATCGAGCGCCTGCTTGGTGCGACCGTGATCGCAATCCTCACGGCTTTCACCGACACAGATGATAGGCATCAACCCCGCCTCCACCACCGCAGACGCCTTGGCTGCAACATCCGCATCCGTCTCGCCCATTGCCCGGCGCTCGCTATGGCCGATGATAACGTAATTACAGCCGATATCCTTAAGCATCGGCGCACTCACCTCGCCCGTATACGCCCCCTGTTTGCCCACATAACAATTCTGTGCGCCGAGCTTGAGTTCGGCATTGCCCGGCAGCGCCAGTTTCGCTGTCGCGAGATAAGCCGTCGGCGGGCAGAATACCGCCCGCACCATCGAGGCCTGCGCCGACAGTGCCGCATTGACGCCATAGGCCCATGTCTGCACGCGGGCGCGGTCGCCGTTCATTTTCCAGTTCGCTACGAGTAGGATGGGATCGCTCATGCCGTTGTAATGCCAGCCAGGTGGCAGGGCGTCAACCCCGCCTATGCGTCATTCCCGCGAAGGCGGGAATCTCTGGCATGGCGCCATCAATTTTAGGAGTGCCTTTGGCCAGAGATCGCGGGTCGAGCCCGGGATGACGACCGTACAGCAAACGAGCCGCGCGTCATCGCCTGAGTTTGCCTGCAAACTCTAAGGCGACCATCTTCGTGTCTTGGTAAAACACTCCCAACCCCTTTGACAAACCCATCGTAACCTGTACATCTGCCCTACAAAAATCCGAGGTTCTCTATGCTCAACACCATGCGCACTTTGTCAAAAAGCATCGTCTCCAAGCTATTGATGCTGCTGCTTGTCGTTTCCTTTGGTATCTGGGGCGTGGGCGATATTCTGAAATCCGGCGGTGCGCCGGGCTATGCAGCAAAGGTCGGCGACGAGTCCATCACCTACGGCGAGTTCGACCAGCAACGCCGCCAGACGCAGGGCCGCCTCGAGGAGATGGGTATGCGCAACCTGCCGGCCGGCAAGGTCGAGCTAATGGTCATCCGCAAGCTCATCACCGAAAAACTTTCCCTGCTCGCCATGCGCGACATGGGCCTGTACGTGAATGACGAAACGGTCGGCCGCGCCCTCGCCGCCACGCCTGCCCTGCAGGACGAGAACGGTAAATTCAGCAAAGTGCGTTTCAGCTACCTTCTCGATAAGCAACGCATGAAGGAAAGCACCTTCATCAACGAGTTCAAGCGCGACATCGCCGGCAAGTTTCTCACCGATTCCCTGAGCATGGAAGATGCTGCTGCTCCCGCCAGCATCCTCACGCTGCAGGCCATCGGTGCCGGCGAAACGCGCGACGTCGTGCTGTTCACCATCCCCGCCAGCAGCAACAATGACGACGCGAACGACCAGGCTCTTACGACCTATTACGACGCGCACAAGGACACGGATTACCTGCGCCCCGAAACGCGCGACCTCGAATACGTTGTCCTTACCCCGGCCGAAATCGATGGCATGGTCAGCAAATCCATAACCGATGACATGGTGAATCAGGCGATGACCGAGCGCAAGAAGACAAGCAAGACGGAGGTGCGTGAGCAGCTTATGAAAGAACAGCGCGACGACGCGATGCATGATCTAAGCAACTCGGTCGAGGATGAACTCGCCGCTGGCAAGACCATGGGCGATGCCTTCACCAAAGCGGGCATTCATACCGAGCCGCATCGGCTGAACAACGCCACCGCCGAGATGGCGAAGACCAGCGATGACGATGTGACCAAGACCGTTACCGAGCAAGGCTTCGGTCTTAGTGAAGGCGAGATTTCCCATCTCATCACCAGCAAAAAAGGTACACTGCTGATGGTGAGCGTGAAGAAAATCAATGCCGCTGCACCCAAACCCTTCGATGACGTAAAAGCCGACGTGAAAGCCCATGTCGGTAAGGAACTCGCCGCCGATGCCGCCCGTGCAAAGGCCAGTGCCGTGAAAAAGGCCCTCGACAAATCATCCGATTGGCAGGCCGTGGCGGCGGATAAAAAAGTCGCCATCCGCACTGTGGCCCATGTTGGCCGCGCGATGGAAGGCCACGCCCCGCTTGAAGGTATCTCGCCGTCGCTGCAACAGGCTATTTTCGAGCATAAGGTGAATGAAGTTGCCGGGCCTGCGCCGACCAGCGCAGGCGATCAAGTGCTGGCCTTCATTACAGCTACCCACCTACCGCAAGTCAGTGCCGCGACGATCAAGCCGGGTAAAGAAATGCAGGCCATGAGCAAGCAACTGGGCGAGAATGTCACCGCACATGCCTATCAGGCCTTTAGCGACAAGCACCATGTCGAAGTGAACCCGAAAATCATGCAGCAGCACCCGTCCGAGGAATAATGAGCGTCTTTTCCTTCAGCCCCAGCCGCGAGGATTTCAAGCGCAACCACGCCGCCGGCAAGCCGCAAGTCATCTACACCCGCCGCGTGAGCGACCTCGAAACCCCTGTCTCCGCCATGCTGAAACTCCCCATCGCGGATTCGCCCAGCTTCCTGCTCGAATCCGTCGAAGGTGGCGAATCGCGCGGCCGTTACTCCATCATCGGCGTCGACCCCGATATGATGTGGCGCTGCTACGGCAACCGCTCCGAGATCTCCACAACGCCACCCTTTGCCGAGGCCAGTTTCGAACCCGCGTATGACGACTCCATGTCCACCCTGCGCAAGCTCGTCCACGAGCATCGGATGCAGCTGCCGGAAGGCACGCCACCCATGGCCGCTGGCCTTATCGGCTACATGGGCTATGACATGGTAAAGCTGATGGAACGTCTGCCCGACACCAAGCCCGACACGATCAACATTCCCGACGCCTGCTTCATCCGCCCGCGCATCCAGCTCATTTTCGATGCGGTGGATGGCCTCGTCTACCTCATCGCCCCCGTCTGGAAAGCGGAGGGTGATGCGGACAACGTTTACGATGCCATGTGCGCCCGCCTTGAAAAAATCGCCCGCCAGCTGCAAGGCCCCGTCGACCAGCGCAACTATTACAAGGACGTACCTGCCAGCAAACCCGACTTTACATCGAACCTGACGCCAGCCCAGCACGCCAGTATGGTCGCCAAGGCCAAGGAATACATCGCCGCAGGTGATATCTTTCAGGTCGTGCTCGGCCAGCGTTTCAGCGCGCCGTTCACCTTACCGCCGTTCGCGCTTTACCGCTCATTGCGCCATCTCAATCCTTCACCATTCCTGTTCTATCTCGATTTCGGCGGCTACGCCCTCGTCGGCTCCTCGCCGGAAATCCTCGTGCGCTTGCGCGACGACACTGTCACCATCCGCCCCATCGCAGGCACGCGCAAGCGCGGCAAAAACAAGGCGGAGGACGCCGCCCTCGCCGCCGAGTTACTCGCCGACCCGAAAGAACTCGCCGAGCACCTCATGCTGCTGGATCTAGGCCGCAACGATGTCGGCCGCGTCGCCAAGGCCGGCGATGTTCGTGTTACCGAACAGATGATCATCGAGAACTACTCCCACGTCATGCATATCGTCAGCAATGTCGAGGGCACGATCGATCCGAAACATGACGCGGTCGATGCTCTCATTGCCGGTTTTCCCGCCGGCACCGTCTCCGGCGCCCCCAAGATTCGCGCGATGGAGATCATCGACGAGCTCGAGCCCATCAAGCGTAGCTATTACGGCGGCTGTGTCGGCTATTTCTCCGCGAATGGCACCATGGATACGTGCATCACGTTGCGCACCGCCCTCGTCAAAGATGGCCAGATCCACGTTCAGGCCGGTGGCGGCATCGTCGCCGATTCGGATGCGGCGGCGGAATATCAGGAGTCATTGAATAAGGCCCAAGCCGTTATCCGTGCCGCCGAAGAAGCGGTCAAATTTGCGTAATTAAATTCGCTTAATTCAGTAAGTTAACTCAAGGCAATGCCGCTGCCAGCGATTCCGGATCAAACCCGGAATGCCGCAAAAAAACTCATTGCGTCTGGATAGCTAGCTGCGCAAGCAAAACGCCGTCATCGCGAAACAGCAATGACGGCGCTTGAGCTTACGTAGTCTGCATAATCCAGCAGCTAACTAGCGGCGTTTCGATGCCGTATTGCGTGCGCTACCTTTACTTGCCGTCGCACGTTTCTTAGCTGCTGGTTTCCGCGTTGCCATCTTCGATGCGCTGCTTTTCTTTGCTGCATTCATTTTCGTGGCAGTTTTCTTGGTTACGCTTTTCTTCGTCGAAGACTTTGCAGCAGTTTTCTTGGTTGAAGCCTTGGCTTTTTTGGTACTAGTTTTCTTGCCGCCCATCGCTTTTGCCATCGCCTGCATATTCTTGCTGGTCAGTTTACCGATCGCGCGTGATGACTTGCCCGCTGTTTTGAGATTCTTTTTTGTTGCCGACGTCATCGCTTTGCCAAGTTTCTTACTGGAAGCAAGATTTTTCTTTGTCGCTTTGCTCGTGGCCGAAACGTTTCGCTTCGTTGCCTTGCCGGTCGCTTTTACCAGCTTCTTCTGGCTACGCGCGCCTGCTTTCACTACTTTGGCATTAGTACGTTTTGCCGTGGATGCGGTTTTTTTCGCGGTGGCAGCCGGGCTTTTCACTTTGCTTGCTGTCGATTTCTTCACTGTCGGTTTTTTCGCCGTCACCTTGAGGATGCTAGGTTTCTTACCGGTATTTGACTCTTGTTTCTCTGCATCCGAATGCGGCGGGACGATGGTATCCATGACTGTCTTAGCACCTTGGGCGGTGAGATCTTGCACTTCACTCACGAACTCACGGATATTGGTGGTAACGGTTTCGATCAAAGTAGGATTGTTCGGTGACATGGTCATCTCCCTTGGTTAATTCAGCAACTGTCTATCTACTACTACGGGACGGTATAAGGAAGCGATTCGCCCGCTTATTGCAGCGCATAAAAATTGACATACCTTTGCCACGGCCTCGCCGACAATCGTCACAGCTCGACCTCCGGCATTTCCCTCGTGTGAATTGATGCGCCGCAATGTGCAATATCTTAGCATTTCACCGCATATTCTGTTATATTAGGGTAAGTCAGCTTTCAACCACAGCCGTATATGCGCAACGTCGTATTCTTCAGCTTCCTTGCCATCGCGCTCAGTGCATGCGGCTCCAGCACCATCGACATCAGCGGCAACAAGAACGTCCACGGCGCCATCGAAGCGACGACCGGGCCGCTGCAGGATCTCAATCTTCGTCAGCAGGAAATCCCGCTCGTGCTCGTCAAGGCCTCCAATAACCTGTATGCCCACAAGAAAATCATCAGCTGCGATGACATCAAATCCGAGGTCAACCAGCTCGATGAGGTGCTCGGCGCGGATCGCGCCCCGACCAACATTACCTATGCTTCCGCGAACGAAGGCTTGCTCGACCATGCCCGCAATGGCGCGGATACTGTGCGCTCCAGCCTTAGCAATACCGATGCGGATAGCAATGATAGCGAGGGCCATAACGGGATTGAACTGCCCGACCGCGCCACCCTGATCGGCGATGCCGGCGACCTGGTGCGCGATAAACTGTTCGATGTCCTTCATAGCCAGACGAACATCCTGCCCTTCCGCAGCATCATCCGTCACATCTCCGGCGCCGCCGCCCATCAGAAGCAGCTCGAGGCCGCCTTTGAAGCAGGCAAACTACGCCGCGCCTACCTCACGGGCGTTGCTGAGGATAAATTCGGGCCGCAATGCCTTGCCAAGCCCATCATCCTCGAGACCAAAGCGGCCGTCAGTGTCGCCAAGGCCGAGGATGTCCCTGCCCCGGCCAGCACCACCGGTATCGCGCACTAATCACCATTGCATCTCGGCGCGGAACGGCTAAAACGCCGTTATGGCCACAAACATCCTTCTCATCGATAATTACGACAGCTTTACCTACAATCTCGTGCATTACCTCAGCGCGCTGGGGGCTACCGTGGACGTGGTCCGTAATGATGCGCTCACTGTCGATGCCATCATGGGCAAGAAGCCTGATGGCATCGTCATCTCGCCCGGTCCGGCAACGCCCAACGAAGCGGGCATCTGCCTTGATCTGCTTGCCGCCAACCAGGGAAAGATTCCCCTGCTGGGCGTCTGCCTCGGTCACCAGTCCATCGGGCAAAGCTATGGCGGCAAGGTGGTACGCGCCAGGGAAGTGATGCACGGCAAGACCAGCGCCGTCACCCATACCGGCCAAGGCATCTTCAGGAACATCGTCTCGCCCTTCACCGCCACGCGCTACCATTCCCTCATTGTCGAACGCGAAAGTCTGCCGGATTGCCTCGAAGTCACCGCCGAGACCGCCGATGGCACCATCATGGGCCTCCAGCACAAAACGCAGAACATCCACGGTGTGCAGTTCCATCCAGAAAGCATCGCCAGCGAGCATGGTCACGCCATGCTGAAAAATTTTCTCGAGGGACTATGAGTCAGCGCGCCGACATGGAAGCCCGCATCGGCCAGTTACTCGATGGCGACATTACCGGCGACAAGGCCGTCGAATTCCTCGGCGGCATCGACCTCGCTCACATCACCGCACCCATGATGGCCGGCGCGGTCGATGCTGTCATGTCCCGCGCCAAACCGTTTCCCACCTTCGCCGATGCGCTCGACTGTTCCGGCACTGGCGGCGACGGGCGCTCCACCTACAATATCTCCACCGCCGCCGCTATTGTTGTTGCCGCGCGCGGGGTGAAGGTCGCCAAGCACGGCAATCGCGCCATCACCAGCCGCAGCGGCTCGGCCGATGTGCTCGAAGCGCTCGGCATGAACACCAACATCAAGCCCGATCACGCCGCCCACATGATGGAAACGCTCGGCATCTGCTTCCTTTACGCGCCGAATTTTCACCCCGGCTTCGCCCGCCTTGCCCCCATCCGCCGCGCCATCGGCAAACGCACCATCTTCAACCTGCTCGGGCCGCTCTGCAATCCCGCCCGCGTCAGACGCCAGCTGATTGGCGTGTTTGCGCCCGAATATTGCGCGCTGATGACCGAGACCTGCCAGCTTCTTGGCCACATGGATGTCATGGCCGTGCACGGTGATGACGGCACCGACGAACTCTCCATCACCGGCAACACGCATTTGTCACATTTGCATGACGGCGCCATCCGTTATTCCTCCATCCGCCCGCAGGATGCCGGGCTGAATGCGCATGAAGGCCGCACTATCGTGGGCGGCGACGCCAACCAGAATGCACGGGCCCTACGCGATGTGCTCGATGGCCTCGCGAGCCCCTACGCCGATGCTGTGCTGCTTAACGCCGCCGCCATGCTGCTGATCGCCGGTAAAGCGCCGAATTTGCATGAGGGTGTCAGCCTCGCCCGCAGCACTATCGGGCGTGGTGAGGCGCGCAAGAAACTGGATGCCATGATCGAAGCGAGCTTTACCGATGAGTGACACACTTCAAGAAATCTGCGACCGCAAGCGTGAACACATCGCCCACCAGAAAAAAGCGATGAGCGAATCGACCCTGCATGAACTGGCCCTTGCCGTCACGCCCCCGCGGGGGTTTCACCTTGCCCTGAAAAAACGCATTGCAGATGGTGGAATCGGCCTCATTGCCGAAGTGAAGAAAGCCTCGCCGAGCAAAGGCCTCATCCGCGAAGATTTCGACCCCGTCGCCATCGCCAAAGCCTACGAGCAGGGCGGTGCCACCTGCCTGTCCGTCCTCACCGATACGCCGTACTTCCAGGGCCATGACGAATACCTGATTGCCGCGCGCGAAGCGTCCTCGTTACCCATCCTGCGCAAGGATTTCATGCTCGACCCTTATCAGATCATGGAAGCCCGCAGCCTCGGTGCCGATTGTATCCTGCTCATCATGGCCGCGCTCGATAACGTGGAAGCCACCCATCTGGAAGGCACTGCGCGCGACCTCGGCATGGATGTCCTCGTCGAAATCCACGACGAAGCCGAACTCGAGCGCGCGCTGGAACATCTCTCCTCGCGCCTCATCGGCATCAATAACCGCAACCTGAAAACCCTTGAGGTCGATCTCGCCACCAGCGAACTTTTGCGTGAAAGAGTCCCCGCCGACTATACCCTCGTCTGCGAGAGCGGGATCACGCAGAATAAGGATATCCTGCGCATTCAAAGCATCGGCATCCATTGTTTCCTCGTCGGCGAATCCCTGATGACGCATGAAGATGTCGCAGCGGCGACGAAGGCGTTGCTGGGGAAGTGAATACACCACCGGCTGTCATCCCCGCGAAGGCGGGGATCCATGCCATCGTCATGCACTAACAGGTAATTTCAGCATACAAATCCTTCCACTCAGGATTCAAATCCATAATTTGACGTAATTTCCAATTTCGATTCCATTTCTTTATTTGCTTTTCACGCAGAATAGCACCTTCGATGGTCTCGTGAATTTCATAATATACCAGCATGCCAAGTCCATATTTCTTACTGAATCCATCCGCTAACTTTTCTTTATGCTCCCAGATTCTACGAACCAAGTTATTAGTCACACCGATGTAGAGCGTTCCGTGCGCTTTATTAGTTAGGATGTAAACGTAATAATTCATGCTTTTCCTCGGCATGGATCCCCGCCTTCGCGGGGATGACAATTTGTGAATTAAGCTCCATCCGTCGCCTGTTTGTAGGACTTCATCTATACATAACCAAGCCGTCATCCCCGCGAAGGCGGGGATCCATGCCAAACAATGGTTGCATAGATTTTAAACTACCAAACCCATCTACTCATTTTCACGCTACTCATCGCCATCAACCTCCGCCGAGCCAATACTCCACGGCCGCGTCCCCTGCCAGTCGCTGCTCGTCTCCACATGCACATGCCCATTTGCCCTCACCCACAGCGCCGTCACGCTGCTGCCCGCCATGCGTTTCGAGTCGAGCACCAGCGCCTCCGTATCGCACGTCGCTGCCACATTCGTCACCACCACCTGCGCATTGCTGCAATCCTCACTTAGCGACGCCATATCCTGCGGGAATGCCACCCGCGCCGATTTCACCTGCGCCACACAGCCCAGCGCGTCGCAGCGCCATTGCGGCGCGTCCGCCTTTTCCAGCACCTTGTAACCCAGCCCATTCGCCCATAGCTCCGGCAGCATGCTGGTCGCCCGCCCGCGCGCCAGCACGTAACCGCGATCGCCCTTGAACGCGATTTGCTTCAAGCTACTACCCACCAACATGTCCGGCGCGCTGACGGTGAGCAAACTCGCCACGCCCAGCCCGCAAGCTATCAGACCATAGCGTCGCACCCGCGTGCGCCACAAACACACCCACGCCAACCCCAGCGTGAACAGTGCCAGCCCCCATCCCGGCAGGCTCGGCGCGAACAGTTGCGAATGCGGGAAGCCCGCCACCCAACGACTCAGCGCCATCAATGCCTCGATGCCATAACTCATCAGCACCAGCGCGAAATGCTTCAGGCCAAATGGCAGCAGGATGAAGAAGAGCGCTACCAGCGGCATCAGGATGAAACTCACCAGCGGCGTCGCGAGGCTATTGGCGAACACCCCATACGGCGACACGTTATTGAACATCGAAATGACAAGGGGCGATGTCGCCGCCTCCGCCACCATGCTCACCAACAGCAGCGAGCCGAGATGGTACAACGCCGTGCGTGTGCGCCCCCGCTCGATGCCCGGCAGCCCCGTCAACATGCGCGATTCGATCAGCGCGACCAGCGCCAGCGTCGCCGCGAACGATAGCTGGAAGCCCGGATCGAGCAGACTCGCCGGATCGTTCACCAGCATGATGAACGCCGCGATCGCCAGCGAGCGCATCGGGTCCACCTGCCGCCGCAAGATCACCGCCATCAGCACCAGCGCGATCATGAGGTAGGCCCGCACCGCCGACATCGGCAGGCCCGTCACGAACAGATAAATCGTTACTAGCACCAGCGTAATGATGGCAATTACCGGTTTTCCCTCCGGCCGTAGCGAGATCCGCGCGGGCAGCAACAGCACCAGTAGCCGCAAGGTAACGAAGATTACCCCGGCAATCACCACCATGTGTTCGCCCGAAATCGCAATGATGTGATAGAGGTTGCTCGCCCGCAGCGCACTGAAATCCGCCGCGCTGATCGCCCGCGCATCGCCCGTAATGAGCCCCGCCGCAACCCCGCCGGTGCCCGACCCCAATTGCTTTACGATGTCGTCCGTCATCTGCGTCCGCCATGTCCAGAAGCGGTGTATCACCCCCGGCGACACATCCGGCAGCAGGACCTGCCACGGCGGTAACCCATACCCCACCGCGCCAATGTCGCGAAAACTGAAATAGCGCGCGAAGTCGAAACCATTTGGCAGCGCCGGGCCCATCGGCGGCAGCAGCCCGGCCCGCATCTCGATGGTATCGCCCACATGCGGTAGCGCGAACTCCGTCCCCTGCTTCAGCCGCACGCTCAGGCGAATCTGCGCCGGCGTCATTTCCGGCGGCAGGTCGGCAACGCTGACATGGTTCAGCAACAGGCGCACCCCATGTTCTGTCCGCTCGATATCGCGCACTTCGCCGGTGACATACCGCGGCGAAAGCCCCTCTTTCAGCACCACCGGCGCGTGCTGCTCCGTGCGTAGCTGCGCCCACGTCGCCCCAAGGCTGATAAGCAGCAGCACGAACATCACCGGCAGCGCGCGGCGGCGCAGCGCCAGCGTCAGCCCCAGCACGCCGAGGCTCAACGCAGGCAAGATCATCGGCTGTGGTTCTACCGGCAGATGATAATAGATCGCGATGCCGATGCCGAATACCACCGGCAGCCACAGGAAATGGCGGGTGCTTTCCGCCTTCCACCAGCCCTTTACATCGTCTAACACGCGTGACATCGCCCCATCCGCTGCTATATAGAGCCGCGAAACTAGCAGGAATTATCATGACCGTCATCACCCGCTTTGCCCCCTCGCCCACTGGCATGCTGCATATCGGTGGCGCACGTACGGCGCTGTTCAACTACCTGTTCGCGAAACATACGGGTGGCGAATTCAAGCTCCGCATCGAGGACACCGACGCCGCCCGCAATTCCGCCGCCGCGTATCAGGCCATCCTCGACGGCCTGAACTGGCTCGGCCTGCCCTTCGATGGCGATGTCATCTACCAAAGCAAGAACGTCGCACGTCACCAGGAAGTCGCCGGACAACTCGTCAAAAATGGCGGTGCTTACTATTGCTACACCACGCCAGAGCAACTCGCCGGACAACGCGCCGCCGCTGAAGCCAAAGGTGATGTATTCAAGTATGATAGACGCTGGCGCGATAGCCAGGAAACACCACCAGAAGACGTCACCCCGAGCGTGCGCATCAAATCCCCCCTCACCGGCAGCATCACCGTTATCGATCACGTGCTCGGCGAAGTCACCGTCGAAGCTGCCGAGCTCGACGATATGGTCATTCTGCGCTCGGATGGCACGCCCACCTACATGCACGCCGTCGTCGTCGACGATCACGACATGGGCGTCACCCACGTCATCCGTGGTGCCGATCATTTCACCAACATGTTCCGCCAGTGCGTGCTCTACGATGCGATGGGCTGGCAACGCCCCGAGTTCGCCCATATCCCGCTCATCAACGACGAGACCGGCCACAAACTCAGCAAGCGCAAAGGTGCCGCCAGCACCACCGATTACGCCGACAAAGGCTATTTGCCCGAGGCCATGCGTAACTACCTCGCCAAACTCGGCTGGGGCCATGGCGATGATGAGATCTTCACCGACGCCCAAGCCATCGAGTGGTTCACGCTCGAGCATATCGGCAAGGCTCCTGCGCGGCTCGATTTCGCTAAGCTTAACCACGTCAACGCGCATTATTTGCGCCAAATTCCACCTGAACAACTCGCCCAACTGCTCATCCCTTTTCTGCGAGCCGCGCAACAAGCACCCCACTCTCCCCTTGAGCGGGAGCCAGCCATAACCGAGGCGATGCCATTGCTCGTGCGTGCGCTGCCGAGCGTCATCAACAAAGTGCAAACGCTCGTGGAATTGGCCGATGCGGTAAAATTCTACCTCACCGCTCCCGCTGCCTATGACGAAAAAGCAAAAGCGATGCTCACTAAGAACGGGCCCAATATACCCCTCGTCCTCCCCGCGCTCGAGGCCCTGTCAGAGCCATGGTGCGCTGATTCCGTCAAAGCCGCAATCCATGATGTTTCAACCGCTTCCGGCAAAAAGATCGGTGAGCTGATGCCACCCTTGCGCGCCGCCATCGTCGGGGCCATGAGCGGGCCGGACATCCCCGATGCCATGGCCATACTTGGTAAAGCCGAGTCGGTGAATCGGCTGAAACGCGCCATTGCTTGATATCTTATAACCTTTCCACTAGAATCCACATATCATGACTGTACGTCCTTTAGTAATCGCGCCGGATGCGCGCCTCAACATCGCTTCGCAGAATGTCGAGGTAGTGAACGACGACATCCGCGCGCTGCTCAATGACATGCTCGAAACCATGTATGCGAATGACGGTATCGGCCTCGCTGCCGTGCAGATCGGCGTGCATAAGCGCTGCATCGTCGTCGACGTCGCCGTGCGCGAAGGCCGCAACGCGCCGATCAAATTCGTCAACCCGGAGATCGTGGTGCGCTCGGATAACGACAATGTCTTCCAGGAAGGTTGCCTCAGTTTCCCCGATCAGTTTTCGGATGTGGTGCGCCCCGATTCCGTCGTCGTACGTTACCTCGACGAAACTGGCGCGGAAAAAACCCTCGAGGCCACCGGCATCCTCGCCACCTGCCTGCAGCACGAGATCGACCATATCAACGGCATCGTCTTCGTCGATCATATCAGCAAAATGAAGCGCGACATGATTCTGAAGAAACTCACGAAGGCCAAGAAATTCGGCCTCATCGACGAAGTACCGGTGCGCAACAATTAGGTATTATTCCCTGAGTCGCTTGCAACGCGGGGGAAATCCGTCCTATACAAGCCGCATGAAAAAATTCCTCCGCTTGATTTTGCTCACTACCCTGCCGCTCGCCGCAGTCGCGCAAACGGCTGCGCCTGTTGCCATCCAGTCGGTCGAAGCGCCCGCTACCCAATCATCCGCACAACCGGCAGCAACGCCCGTTAACCCACAGAACACGCCCGTCATCATCGTCGATCAGGGCCAGCAACTGGGCGTGCAGCCCGCGCCGGAAATCGCCCGCCCCGTCCCCGGGCGCGGCTTTGCCAATTTCCCGGAAAATGCGGTGTCGCGCATCGGCGAGAATACCACGGGCCAGCATCTTGATGCACCGGCGGCACCCGGTACCAACCTTTCCCCTGCCCCGGCACCTACGCCAGCGAATGCGCCGACACCGGCATCGCCCACGCCGCCATCCTCACCCGCCGCCAAACTCTGGCCGCGCGATGCGCGCAAGATTTTCATGGTGCCCTGCGTCGGTTTCCACGAAGAATTCATCGTGCCCTGCAACTGCGTCATCAACCGGCTCATCGCCACCATGCCGCATGATGAATTCCTGCGCGAGAGCGAAGCGGGCACCATCGAAAACGACGAGCGCATCACCAAGATTCGCACCGATTGCGCCACCACGCCGCAGCCGAAAAAAGAGTGATCCGATGCGCGTGATCTTCATGGGCACGCCGCATTTCGCCGTCCCTGCCTTGCAGGCACTCATCGATTCGCCGCACGAAATAGTCGCGGTGTATAGCCAACCACCGCGACCCTCAGGCCGTGGTATGAAACTGACCGCATCGCCCGTGCACCAACTCGCCGAGTCGCACGGTATTCCTGTCCGCACGCCACTGAATTTCAAATCCGTCGATGATCAGAAAACTTTTGCGGACTACCACGCCGATATTGCCGTCGTCGCCGCTTATGGCCTGCTCCTGCCGCAAGCCATCCTCAATGCGCCACACCTTGGCTGCATCAACATCCACCCGTCGGATCTGCCGCGCTGGCGCGGCGCCGCCCCCATCCAGCGCACGCTGATGGCGGGTGACAGGCGAACCGCCTGCTGTATCATTCAACTGGAATTGGGCTTGGACACCGGCCCGATCCATCGCCGCGATGAATACGCTATTCCATCCACGATAAACGCCGGTGAATTGATGGATACCATGGCAGCACTCGGCGCGGAGCAAGTCCTCACCGTGCTTGAAAAGCTTTCCGCCGCAAATCCGCCAAAACCCGTTCTTCAATCTGCCGAAGGCATCACCTACGCGCAGAAAATTACCAAGGCAGACCGCATTCTCGACTGGTCGCAACCCGCGCCCGAACTGCTGGCGCAGATCCGTGGCCTCGCCCCCATGCCCGCGGCGCTTGTCCGTCTCAACGATGAGGATATCAAACTCTTCGCCGCCACGGTCGAAACCGGCGACGCCAGCCAGCCCGTCGGAATTGCACTCGATGATCAGCTGCTTATCAATTGCGGCAATGGCACTGCCCTTCGCCTTGTCGAACTGCAGCGCCCCGGGAAAACCCGCGCCAGCGCGACCCAGTTTTTACAGGGTTTTGCCGTGGCTTCCGGCAGTCCTGCACAAAAAATTGGCAGCTGATGGTGAATACCGCTAGAAAATACTCGATACCTGTGTTATAAACGCCACTGTTAATTGAAAAAAATCAATGATAACAAAAGGCAGCAAACTATGTACAGCCAGTGGCAAGCTACCATGAATGATGACGTCGTAATTTATAAACAACTCGATGATTTGAAGGACCAGCATCGCCAGCTCGATGAGGAAATCCGCCAAATCCAGCTCGCCGGTGCGGTGGACGAAATGCTCGTCGCCCGCCTTAAAAAACGCAAGCTGCAACTGCGCGACCAGATCATGACACTTGAAGTCGAAATTTACCCGGATCAGCCGGCGTAAGAAATCAGTTCCTGACCTAACAATGGGCCAGCCTGCGGGCTGGCTTTTTTGTTGGTAACACGCGCTGTCATCATTGCGAAGCCTTCAGGCCGCGACAATCCACTACATTCCGATGAACCCTGAAACAAGTTCAGTGAGATCATGTTGCATTGTTTACGCCACAAATCCGTCATACTGGTGAACCAAGCTCTCCGGCCTTTGCCTGCCTTGCCGAAGCGTTTGACATAAGGCAGGTGCCAAAGTCGTTTCAGCATCCATCAAAAATTATCTTACCCCCCTTCCCGGCATTCCACCCGCATGCGACTATAATGACGTCGGGTGTTCAGGCGTGAGCGCTCAAGTCCTCTACGGAGGGCAACTACGAAAACTTGCATGCCAGGTCGGTGAGCTACGGATAGGTGGAGGGGCAATCTTCCGGGCAGTCCAAAGCGTTCGAATCGACCAAAAGGCCTGGGGAAGCGTAGGCTGCTTGCATGACAAAAACCGATTGCTCACGCTGACGTCTGACACCCGACACCTTGATGAATAACGCAAAAATAACTAATAAAATAAGGCTATTGCTCAGCAAAAACCTCTGCCCCACCCGCGAGAAGGCGATCATCCCGTTTTTATGCCAAGGTGATTGCCAAAAACTACATCTGTAAGTTAGGCGCGGATGCTGTCATGCGATGGCATGACAGCGCGTGTGGCTACGTCTATAACACGAGCGTCACCCCGAACTCGTTGCGGGATCCATCTTCTATCGTAAACAAAACTACTGCGCATTCACATCCGACTCGCGCCGTGTGGAACGCATCAACGCGCGCGTATTGAAAGCCAGCTTTGCCGAGCGCTTGCTACGCCGCAATTCCCCTGCTCAGGAACTGGCTTAACCGCTTGGCGAACGCTCCGGTATCGATCACTGGTTCACCTTCCGAGATCAGCGCCTGATCGAACAACAGCCACAGCGCGTCTTCCGTTTGCGCATTCATGCCGCCCGCCACCACCTGCTGGGCGAGCTTCACGATGACCGGATGGGTCGGATTGATCTCGACCAGCTTCGGCGCGCGTTTGGGCAATTGCTTATGGTCGGCGAGGAAGCGCTCCATGCGCATATCCATCGCCCCTTCCGCCACGCCGAGGCAGATCGGCGTGTCCGACAATTTGCGCGTAGTGCGCACTGCCGCCACCGCCGGGCCGAACAGTTTCTCCATCGCCTCGCAGAGCGCCTTAGTATCATCGCTCTGCTCCGCCGCTTCTTCTGCCTTCTCTTCCTCGCCATCCAGCTTGAATTGCTCGAGGTCGGCGCCGGCTTTCGTCACCGAGCGGAACGGCGTTTCGGCATAAGCCTGCGTCACGTTCGGCCAGAAATCATCGACATGGTCGGTGAGCAAAAGCACCTCAATGCCGCGTTTGGTAAACCCCTCCAGTTGCGGGCTGTGTTTCAGGCTTTCCACGTTGTCACCGGTGAGGAAATAGATCGCCTCCTGCCCAACCTTCATACGCGCTTTGTACTCGGCCAGCGAGATCAGCTTTTCCGGTGATGTACTTGAATAGAACCGGCACGCCTCCAGTATCTTCTCCCGCGGTGAGTTCGCCTCGCACAACCCTTCCTTGATTGCCGCGCCGAAATTATCCCAGAACTTCACATACGCTTCGGGTTCCTTCTCCGCGCGTTTCTTGAATTCCGTCAGCACCCGGCTGGTCACGCTCTCGCGGATCTTATCCAGCACCGCCGATTTCTGCAGCGTCTCGCGGCTGATATTGAGGGGCAGATCCGCCGAGTCCACCACCCCACGCAGGAAGCGTAAGTACGGCGGAATCAGCTCTACGCCCTCATCCGTGATATACACCCGCTTCACATACAACTTCACCCGCCGCGTGCGCTCCGGATGGAACAAATCAAACGGCTTGATGCCCGGTACATAGAGCAGGCTGGTATATTCCACCTTCCCTTCCGCCTTGTTATGCAGCACCGCCCACGGTTTCTCCGGGCTATGCGCCACGTGGCGGTAGAACTCGTTATACTGCTCTTCCGTCACCTCCGCTTTCGGCCGCGTCCAGATCGCGCCGCCCTCGTTTAGCGTGCGCGTGTTATCCTCGCCATCCGTCATGGTGATCGGGAAACCGATATGATCGGAATAGGTGTTCACGATATTGCTGAGCTTATGGAAATCGAGATATTCCTTGGCTTCCTTCTTCACATGCAGCGTGATGCTGGTGCCGCGTTTCGCTTCATCCGCCGGGCTGATCGTGTAGGTGCCGCTACCGTCCGATTCCCATTGCCACGCCTCGTCCTTGCCCGCTTTTCGGCTCGTCACCGTTACGCGGTCGGCCACCATGAACGCCGAATAGAAGCCTACGCCGAACTGGCCGATCAGGTTCACGTCCTTCGTTGCATCGCCCGAAAGCTGGCTCAGAAATTCGCCCGTGCCGGATTTCGCGATGGTGCCGAGATGTTCGATCAGATCCTCGCGATCCATGCCAATGCCGGTATCGGTTACCGTAATCGTCTTTTTCTTCTCATCGAAATCGATATGGATGGAAAGGTCGCTGACATCCCCCATCAACGCATTGTTCGTTTGTGCTTCGTAGCGTAGCTTGTCGCACGCATCCGAGGCGTTACTGATCAGCTCGCGCAGGAAAATGTCGCGGTTCGTATACAGCGCATGGATCATCAGCTGTAGCACGCGCGCTGTCTCGGCCGCGAAAGTCTTGGTCTCGGTCTTTTCGATGGTCTTAATGGTCATGGTCGTCCTGTGAATCGTGGTTAATCAACCTGTTTAAAGGCTATATAGTTCTCGCCAAAACCAGCGCAAGCCATCATGACTGCATTTTTCTGGTTACCGACATGAAACCGTAACATTCCCCTGCTAAAGCGGCCGTGAACCTCTCTTTTACCTAATGCAAGCACACCTTGCCTTGGCAAAAAAGAGTTCCGGACACTGAATCCACGACACATCGTCACGGAAGTCCGTATGTATGGAAGGCTACTGCATGTCCTACAAAGGTAATCCTGACCGCTCACGCAGTACCTCTGACCGGGGTAAGGCGCGCGAACGGAAAGCCAAATCTTCTGCCGTGAAACAGTTCTTCAAGCAATTGATGGACGCGATTCGCGGTGAACTTGCGTCCAATGCCAAGTTTGTCGTTCCTCTCAAGGACGAAAAGCTGAGGCAGATCCGGTTGGAGTTCAAGAAAGGCAACCTGCCGGAATTTCCGCAGAGCCTGATGCGCAAAGTCGTCATTGCCATCGACCGGGTTCTCAAGAATTTCCCCAGCGCGCGTTACGACGGTAAGGAGCATGTCATTAGTTTCGCCTGATCAATTGCATTCACACACTGATCACGTGTGAGAGGATGTTTGGTGGTCTGTGCATCCGCACGGGCCACCTCCTTTCCCTACTTGCTCTGCATGCAGCTCAGCGCAATGGGCTGCAGCACCGCTTTGCCGCCATCCGGCGTTTTCGGCAGGTTCAGGAACTGCGCCTGCGTTTCGCTCGCTTCCAGCTTTTCCAGCATGCAATCGCAGCCTTTTTTCATGTAGGCTTGCGTCGCCGCATCGCTGGTTTGCGCACTTTTGTTGCAGCCCTGGATGAACGCGGCGCTTACTTGCGCATCGTACGGCGCCGCCTGCACTTCGACGGCAGCCAGAAGAATGATACTCGCGATAAGGTAACGCATAACGACTCCTAATGGTGGGATTTGTAGCTCAGATAACAATCGGCCAGGACGCAGGCCATCATCGCCTCACCGACCGGCACCGCGCGGATGCCGACACACGGGTCGTGCCGCCCTTTGGTGACGATGTCCGTATTCTCGCCGGATTTGGTGACGGTCTGGACCGGGGTCAGGATGCTGCTCGTCGGCTTCACCGCGAACCGCACCACCACCGGCTGGCCGCTGCTGATGCCGCCGAGGATGCCGCCGGCGTGGTTGCTCTGGAATTCCGCGCCATTAGCACCTGACCGCATTTGGTCCGCATTGTCCTCACCGCGTAAGGATGCCGCCGCGAAGCCATCGCCGATCTCCACCGCCTTCACTGCGTTGATGCTCATCATCGCGCTCGCCAGTTTTGCATCGAGCTTTTCGTAGATGGGGTCGCCAAGGCCCACCGGCACGCCCGTCGCCACTACCTCGATGATCGCCCCCAGTGACGAGCCATTCTTGCGCGCTGCATCGAGCGTCTGTTCCCACCGCGTTACCGCCTGCGCGTCCGGGCACCAGAACGGATTGCCCTCGATGCTCTTGATATCCATGTTCGCACGGTCGATTGCATCGCTGCCAATCTGCACCATGTATCCCTGAATGCTGATGCCTGCGCCCCCGATCACTTTACGCGCAATCGCACCTGCTGCTACCCGCATCGCCGTTTCACGCGCACTGCTGCGCCCGCCGCCGCGATGGTCACGGATGCCATATTTCATCTGGTAGGTATAATCCGCATGGCCGGGCCGGAATTTCTCCGCGATGTCGCCATAATCCTTCGATTTCTGGTCCTCGTTGTAAATGATGAGCGAAATCGGCGTGCCCGTCGTTTTCCCCTCGAACACCCCGCTCAAAATCTTCACCACATCGCCCTCGCGGCGTTGGGTAGTAAACTTGCTCTGCCCCGGCTTGCGCTTATCGAGGAAGGGCTGGATATCCGCCTCGCTCAAGGGAATCAGCGGCGGGCAGCCATCCACCACGCAACCGATGGCCTCCCCGTGGGATTCACCCCAGGTAGTAAAGCGGAAGATGGTACCGAAGGAGTTGGATGCCATAGGAGTGCCTAGTGCCTTGTGCTTAGTGCGTGGTAAAGATTAAGCAGTCGTAGGTGATTTTAATGATTTAAGCAAACCCATCAATATGCGACTTAGTTCAGAAGCGTTTTGAAACGTTGGGATTAAGTCTTTTTCTGCTATGTAGCCGCGCCGTTGCGCGATGAAGAGCTGCGTCTCCACCTCAGCTAATGACCCACGGGCAATATTGATAAAATACATAAATTCTTTTGTGCCCCGGACGCTGCCTTCAGCAATATTCGAAGGAATCGAAACCACGGCGCGCCGCAACTGCTGCGACAAAGCAAATTGCTCATACTTTGGGAATGCGCCGGCATAATCGTAGACGACGTCAGTCAGCTCAATCGCTTTTTGCCACGCCACCAAATCACGATAACTTCTAAGCTTAGACACCTTATTTTCCTTAAACTAGGCACAAGGCACTAACCACTAGGCACTTCTAAACCAGCGCAATGTCCGGCGCGTCGATGGCCTTCATGCCGACGACATGATAGCCCGAATCCACATGCAGATTCTCACCCGTGGTGCCTGCACCCAGATCGCTCAGAAGGTACAAACCCGCGCCACCCACATCCTCGATGGTCGTATTGCGCTTGAGCGGTGCGTTGAGCTCATTCCATTTCAGGATGTAGCGGAAATCGCCGATGCCCATCGCCGCCAGTGTTTTCACCGGCCCGGCCGAGATGCTGTTAACGCGGATATTCTGCCCGCCGAGGTCGACTGCGAGATACTTCACGCTTGTTTCCAGCGCCGCTTTGGCGAGGCCCATCACATTGTAATGCGGCGTCACGCGCTCCGACCCGAGATAGGTCAGCGTCACCATCGAACCGCCGTTTTTCATCAGCGGCGCGGCGCGCTTCGCCACCGCCGTGAAGCTGTAGACGCTGATGTTCATCGTCATCAGGAAGTTATCGAGCGAGGTGTCGATATACTTGCCCTTCAGCTCGTTCTTGTCCGAGAAGCCGATCGCATGCACCACGAAATCCAGTTCGCCCCATTCCTTCTCCAGCGTATCGAATACGGAATCCACGCTCGCCATATCCGTCACATCGCACGGCAAGATCAGTTTGCCGCCGACCGATTCCGCCAGGGGCCGTACCCGGCGCTCGAGCGCTTCGCCCTGATAGGTGAACGCGATCTCGGCGCCTTGGGCCGCGAGGTACTGGGTGATGCCCCACGCCAGCGACTTGTCATTCGCCACGCCCATGATCAGGCCACGCTTACCCTTCATCAGGGTGCCGGTCGGGATGGCTTGTTCGCCGTCTTCTTTCTTGGTCATTCTCTCTAATCCATCTTAATCATCAGGCTCCAGTCCGCCAGTCACCAGTGTCACGCCAGCTTACTGGCGACTGACGACTGGTGACTGCCGACTTTCTTACTGCGAGACGATCTGCCAGCTGCCATCCGGTTGGCGGCAGGCCGTGCCGTAGCCGCGCTGCGGCTGGCCACCGATATTGATCGTGTTGGTGAATTCACGGCAATACTGGCCGGAATTGTTCTGGTACGGCGCTTGCGCCACGATGTTACCCGAGTGGCCCGATTGCGGGTTGCTCCACGGCAGCGCCTGGCCCGGAGGTGCCGTTTCGAGGGCGCGTTGCTGCGCCTGCTGGTAATACTGCATATCCGCCCGGTCGAGCGAGGCGCCGATCGAGTTACCGATGCCCGCACCGAGCAGCGCACCGAGCGCGCCAGTCACGATCCGGCCGTTACCCTTGCCGAATTGCGCTCCGGCAACCGCACCACCCACTGCACCAAGACCGGTACCGATATCCTGTTTGTCGAAGCTGCCCGCTCCGGTCACACCGCCCTGTTGCGCGTTGTAAGCGTTCTGGCGGCCATCGCAGCCTGCGAGCACCATCAGCGATACCGAAATGGCGACAATGGATTTATAAGTCGAATTCATGGGGTTCTCCGTCAATTGCAAAGTTACGTGGGTTGGGTGTGGGTTATTCCACAAGGTTAGAGCTTCTTCAAGGACTTCTCGTAGATAATTATGCGTAGTCTGCTACCTCTGTACCATTTCGCCCTGAAGCGAAGCTGAAATGTCGCGCTTGGCGTATACCATCACGATAACGAATAAAATTCCACCACTGATGGCGATCAGCCCGCCCATGCCGAAGATGCCCAGCGCCACCTTGATGTCCGGCGCGAGGTTGGAGAATCCCCCGGACGTCTTGCGCAGGATGCCGTAACCACCGCAATAGGCCAGTCCGCCGATATGCATTAACTGGCCGATACCATAGACGATCGGCTGCCAGAACGCGAGCCGTGCACCCGCTACCGAGCGATAGCCGAAACGCGGCAGCATCACATAGGCCAGCCCCATCAGCGCCTGCGTGATGCCGACGATCATTCCATGGTAATGCGCCGGAACGGTCACGTTCTGGCCATGGATCATCAGCCCCAGCGCCCCACCGAAATAGAACAGAATGAGCGAGACGATCAATGCCGATGCGTAGGCCCGCCTTTCGCGCGTTATGCATGTCCGGAGCAATTGCCACACCACATGCACCGCCATCAGCGTCGCCCCCACTCCGCCCCACTCGATCATCACCCGCGTCTGGTGGTAATCGAACTCGCCTTCGCCCCACTGCGTTTTGAAGAAACCGGCCATGCTTACCAGCGGCCCGAGCAGTGTCAGATTGTAAATCCATTCCGCCCATCTGCGTTTCGGCGGCAGCGCACCGAGCGCCATCAATAGTGTCAGCCACGCCGCCATCACCAGCAACGTGAAAGCGAACTGCATGATATGCCCGCCCACCCAGTAGAGATGCTCGTAATGGTCCTTCAACGCCATCGCCGGCATCATCCGTTGCGAACTGATCGCATACGCAACCAGCCCGAATAGCACCGTCAGCGCCGCCGCGAGATACGCCAAATCCACCGCCGACAGCACCCGGCAATGCTTCGGCTGCAAATTCACCACCAGCACCGGCAACAGGCTCACCACCAACCCCGCGAACAGTAGCCCCAGCGCGGCCATGAACATGCCGTTATGCAGCATCGGGATGTAATCGCTCTTCACCGGCACCCACGCATCGAGCGGGGCAAAGGCAATAAGTAGTGTCGCGATGGCGCAGCACCAGAACCCCGCCTTGCCCCAATACGGCCAGCGCGACTGGTGCTCCTTCATCATCAGCGCCCCGCCCATGCAGATCATGCTGAAGAACCAGATCATCACCGAAAGATCGACATGGATCACTAGCGCCACATCGAAGAAGCGTTGCGCCACCGGCAGATCCTTGAACTGCGGGGTCCGCCCGATGACCGGCACGAAGGCATACAACCCCGCAACGGCGATCGCCGTGACCCCAAGCCATAACCAGTATTCCGCTAAACTGCGCACCCGTTTCATGGGCCGCACCATAGCGAGGGATTCGTAAAGGGAAAGTGGGAATGTATTTCTTGGAATGCGTTTACATGCTACGTTATCATCACTCTCCTTATCATCCATCCCTGCCATTATCTTCATCCCCGCGCAGGCGGGGATCGGTGGCCATACGCATTGCCGGTGCCTTTTGCCAGCGATTCCCGCCTGCGCGGGAATGACGGCGGCGTAAAGTGAACACCATATTCCAACTTCAGGCATGACAAAGTACCACGCGGCCGCTACACCCGGCCCATGAACCCGCTCCAACCAGCCCCCCAGCACGCCAAAGCAATCGCAAACTGGCTCCTCGTCTGCATCCTCATGGTCGCGCTGATGGTCGCCGTCGGCGGTGTCACACGCCTCACCGAATCGGGCCTCTCCATCGTGAAATGGAATCTCGTCTCCGGCACGCTCCCACCGATGAGCGACGCCGCCTGGCAGCACGAATTCGACGACTACCAGCAGACCCCGCAGTACAAAAAAGTAAATAATGACTTCCAGGTAAGCGACTTCAAGCATATCTTCTGGCTTGAGTACTTCCACCGCCTGCTTGGCCGCCTGATCGGTTTCGTCGTCCTTGTCCCGCTTCTCTATTTCATCGCCCGCCGACAACTTACTCCTGCCCTCGTCAAACGCTGCTTGCTCATCTTCGTCCTCCTCGGTGCACAAGGTACCGTCGGCTGGGTGATGGTAGCCAGCGGCCTGCAAGACCAACCGCGCGTCGAGCCTCTCAAACTCGCCGCTCACCTGCTCCTCGCCTTCAGCGTCTTTGCCCTGATGCTCTGGACACGTTGGCAAGTGCTTGGGCAGGAACGTCCCGCCGCCCCGCGTTGCCTTGCCAGACTCACCCGTCTCACCCTCTCCCTACTGCTCATCCAAATCACCTTTGGTGCCCTTGTCGCGGGTTTGCGCGCCGGGCTCACCTACAACACCTACCCGCTGATGGACGGCCAAGTGATTCCCTCCGGCCTGCACCTCATGCACCCATGGTGGATGAACCATGTCGAGAATGTGCTCACCGTGCAGTTCCAGCACCGCATGATGGCGCTGCTTGTCGTCGCTTCGTCGATCGGCCTCGTAATCTACGGATGGAAGCAGCGAAATTTACGCACAGAATTGCGAATGATTCTCATTGCGATTTGTTTGCAATTTGCGTTTGGTATCGCCACACTTTTGTCGCATGTAGAAATCCCGCTCGCCAGCGCTCACCAATTGTTTGCGCTGATTCTCGTTGCCCTTTTTACACGTCTCATTTACCGCACACCGCTGGAGACAAAACACTACCCGGAATAAAAGCATGTGGCGCTGCCACTTTTACTTCAAATTCACTTGCGGCGCTGCCGCCGATTCAATAGAACGCAAAAAACACGTGAGCGTTATGTCAGCGAACACCCCGACGAATTACGATGCCGTCTTCACCGCCGCGCTCGACGCGATCAAAGCCGAGGGCCGCTACCGCGTATTCACCGAATTGCAGCGCCTCGCCGGCCAGTTCCCCCGCGCTCGCAGCACCCGCACCGGCAAGGACGTCGTCGTCTGGTGCGCCAACGATTATCTCGGCATGGGCCAGAACGCCGTTGTGCTCGACGCGATGAAACACGCTATCGAACATATGGGAGCCGGTGCTGGCGGCACGCGTAACATCAGCGGTAACCATTACAAGATCACCGCCCTCGAAAACACCGTCGCCGAACTGCACGGCAAGGAAGCAGGCCTTGTCTTCACCTCGGGCTATGTCGCCAACGAAGCGGCGCTTTCCACCCTCGGCGCGATGCTGCCCGATTGCGTGATGTTCTCCGATGCCGATAACCATGCCTCGATGATCCATGGTATCCGCCAATCCAATGCCGAGAAGAAAATCTTCCGCCATAACGATGTCGATCACCTCGCGAAGCTCCTTGCCGCCACCGATTTCCGCCGCCCGAAAGTCATTGCTTTCGAGTCCATTTATTCGATGGATGGCGATATGGGTAAAATCGGAGAGATCTGCGCCCTCGCTCGCCAATATAACGCCCTTACTTACCTCGACGAAGTCCACGCCGTTGGCATGTACGGCCCACACGGCGCGGGCATCGCCGAGCGTGATGGCCTCATGGGCGAAGTCGATATCATCCAGGGCACGCTCGCCAAAGGCTACGGTGTCATCGGTGGCTACATCGCTAGCCGCGCCGTTATCGTCGATATGGTGCGTTCCTTTGCGCCCAGCTTCATCTTCACCACCTCGCAGCCGCCCGCGATTGCCGCCGGGGCCGAGGCCAGCATCCGTTACTTAATGCACTCCTCCACTGAGCGTGAGGCGCACCAGCGCAATGCCGCGCAACTCAAATCCATGCTGGCGCAAGCGGGCATTCCAGTGTTGGCGAATGACACCCATATCGTCCCCGTCATGGTCGGCGATGCTGTGAAATGCAAGCAGGCATCCGACATTCTGCTCGAGGAATACGACATGTATGTGCAGCCCATTAATTACCCGACCGTGCGCAAAGGTACCGAGCGCCTGCGCGTCACGCCGACACCGTTCCACACCGTCGCCATGATGGAACAGTTCCGCGATGCGCTCGTTGAAATCTTCGCGCGCCTCGACATACGATATTGCGCGAATACCGCCAAAAAAGTCGATTTACGCCTGGTTAGTTAGCAATCCCAGGTTTTGCGTGACAGATAATTCGCGCTGTAGGGGTCATCCTTTCCCTTGATTCCGCCACTACGCGCGCAGTAGGATTCCTTCCGCGCCGGCTGGTCTTTCTTGATAGTTAATTCTTGATCGCCGAAATGCACGGTCTTTTCCTTGAGCACTGTGCCGGAATCCGCAAGCTTCTTAATCACGCGGCATGGATTTCTTGTCATCCCGTGTGGAACGTTTTACTGCGCCTTGCACGATTTTGCTCATGTTCTCCTCCACTGAAAAGGGACAACATGAGCAAATGCTGGTGAAAAAGCGATGCTCGCTAGGCTACAGCCTGCTGCTTCCCGCCCGCACCTTTGACCTGTACATCGATATTACCGCGGGTCGCTTTCGAGTACGGGCACACCTTATGTGCTTTCTCGGCCAGTTGTTGCGCTGCTTGCTGGTCGAGTTTCGGCGCGCTCACCGTCAGCACCGCGCTGATGGAATACTCGCTGCCTTCCTGATTCAGGCTGACATCGGCCGTAACACTGATATCACCGGTCTCGAGCTTTTCCTTCTGCGCGATCGCCGCACAGGCGCTGCCGAAGCACGCCGAGTAGCCCGCAGCAAAAAGCTGTTCGGGGTTGGTGCCCTCGCTGGAACCCGGCTTGCTTAGTTTCATATCGATACGTTTATCGTCAGTCGCCGTATGTCCTTCACGGCCTTTGGTCGTCGTCGCGTGGGCGGTATAAAGTACACTCATACTATCTCCATGGGTTGGTAAGCGAATGCCGTTTATGCACCAGCAAAAATAAAAAGCCCGTAAGAGTTATCTTACGGGCTTTCAAATTGGTGAACCTGCGAGGCTTAGGAAGCCATCGCCTTGGTTAGGCGCTCGGTCGCGCTCGACATACTTTCGTTCAGCGGCTCCGAGATATCCGTCGCACACTGGAAAATCATTTCCGACATCTTTACGCTCTGCGAGAAGAAGCTGTCGAGATTTGTTTTGCTGATGCTGTTTGCAACGTCGAACATATCGTTCAGTGTGCGACAGGTCATCATCTGCTTGCTGAGCTCTACATTCTGCGCAAATTGCTTATTGAGATAGCTGATGATCTCGGCGCCCAGTTCTTTCGAAACACTGGTCGCCACGTTGACCACTTCCGTCAGCACTTCGATGCCTTCACGGCTCGCGTCAGCCGCTTCCGCCGCAGTGCGCTGGGCACTTTTCTGCGCTTTGGCGAACTGGTCCGACGAATCCTTGGTGAAGGACGAAAGTTTATCTTGCATGGCCGACGCATCGAAGCCCTGCATGTTCGACATCTGCGGCATCGCCGACTGGAACTGCTTCATCATCGATGTAATATCGAAGCTCGGCATCGCCGACTGGAATTGCTTGAAGTAGCTCGACGGATCAAAGCTCGGCATCGCCGATGCCGCTTTACCGGCCGCCGCTTTCGCCTGTTTGCCCTGCGAGAACATCTGGCTCATCATGTCATTGCTCATTTTCACCATGCTCTCGGTGGCGGATTTCACTTGCTCGGCCGCTTGCTGGGTCGCTGCACCGACATCGCCTTGCGCGAATGGCAGCTGATAAAGTTTTGCACTTTGCTTGGCCCAGTCCTGAGCACCCTTTTGCCATTCGGCAGCGCTGCCGCTATTGACCCAGTTCGCCGCTTTTGCTGCAGCATGGCTTGCGTTCGGTTGCGAGGTCTGGCGCGCGCTCGCTTGCGATTTCGTGGCATATTTTACTGTGCGTTTTGCGGATGCTTTTTTCTTCGCGGTGGCCATTGGTAGTCTCCGTTAGCATTGTTGTGCGGTGCAACAGGTATAGTCCTATTTCGGTAAAGGTCAAGCAGTCGACTCAACCGATACACGAATTAGTTATGGTGCACCGCACAGATTACTTTAGATTACTTAACCATTACGGTTACGCAGCTTTGATGTTCCCGACTTCCTTGCGTAATTCTTTCGCGGCAGAAACCATGGCTTGCAACGCCTTTTCCGTTTCCGGCCAGCCGCGAGTTTTCAACCCGCAATCCGGATTCACCCAGATTTGCTGCGGCGTAAGAACCTCGAGTGCCTTGCGCAGTAAGGTCACCATTTCTTCCTGCTTCGGCACGCGCGGACTGTGGATGTCGTAAACGCCCGGCCCGATCTGGTTCGGGTATTTGAAGTCGACGAACGCCTGCAGTAATTCCATCGCCGAACGCGAGGTTTCGATGCTGATCGCATCCGCATCCATCGCCGCCACGGCTTCAATGATGTCATTGAATTCCGAGTAGCACATATGCGTATGGATCTGCGTCGTATCCTCCACACCCGAGGCGGTAATGTGGAACGAATCGACTGCCCATTTCAGGTAGGCTTTCTTATCAGCATTGCGCAGCGGCAGGCCTTCGCGCAGGGCCGCCTCATCGATCTGGATGATCCGGATGCCCGCTTTTTCGAGGTCTACTACTTCGTCACGAATTGCGAACGCGATTTGCTTACAAGTCGTCTCGCGCGGCTGGTCGTCGCGTACGAAGCTCCATTGCAGGATGGTCACGGGGCCCGTGAGCATGCCTTTCATCACGCGCTTGGTCTGTCCTTGCGAGAATTTCGCCCAATCCACCGTCATCGGCTTTGGCCGCGACACATCGCCGAAGATGATGGGCGGTTTCACGCAACGCGAACCGTAAGATTGCACCCAGCCGTTCTGGCTGAAGGTGAAGCCCGCGAGCTGCTCGCCGAAATATTCCACCATGTCGTTACGTTCGAATTCGCCATGCACCAGCACGTCGATATCCATCGCTTCCTGCTTGCGGATGCAGTCGGTTGTATGTTTCTCAAGGAACTTCTGGTAATCGCCGGCACTCATTTTACCCGCCTTGAATTCGGCGCGCGCGTGGCGGATATCCGGCGTTTGCGGGAAAGAACCGATGGTTGTTGTCGGCAGCGGCGGCAGGTTCAACACGGCAGCCTGTGCTTTTTCGCGCACCTTGAACTTGCTCTTGCGTTCGAGGTCCGCCGGCTTCACCGCCGTGAGACGTTTTTTCACTGCATCACTATGCACGCGTTTGCTGGTACGGCGCGCATCAATGGCTTTCGCATTCTCGTCGAGCTGTGCTTTCACCGCTTTGGCATGTTCGCCACCCGTAACTGCGGCAGCAAGCACCGTTACCTCATCGAGCTTTTGTTGCGCATACGCCATCCATTGCTTCAGCTCGGCATCCATTTTCGTCTCGTTGACGAGATCGACCGGCGAGTGCAGCAGTGAGCAGCTCGGCGCCACGATGAGACGATCCTCGCCCAATGCCGCTTTCGCCTTCTGCAGCATCTTCAACGACGATGCGAAATCGTTCTTCCAGATATTGCGGCCATCGACCACACCGCAGGAAAGCAATTGCTCCTTCTTCACGGCTTTCAACGCCGCGTCGAGCTGGCCCGACTCGCGCACGAGGTCGACATGCACGCCGGCCGTGCCGAGGCCGAAGGCCAGATCCGTATTGTCACGCAGACCAGCAAAATAGGTCGTCAGCATCAACTTGAGACCGGATTTGTTCAGTTCCGCATACGCCGTTTTGTAAGCGGCCTTCGCTTCGTCCGCAAGGTCGAGCGCGAGATGCGGCTCGTCGATCTGTACCCAGTCTGCGCCGGCCGCTTTCAGTTCGCTCAGCAGTTTGGTGTAAACCGGTAGCAGTTTCGGCAGCAGCGCGAGCGCCGATTTGCCATCCTTCATTTTACCGAGCAGCAGGTACGTCACCGGGCCGATGACGACCGGGCGTGTATGCACGCCCGCCGCTTTGGCTTCCTTGAAATGCTCGACCGTGATCGGATAGCCGTAGCTGAATTCCGTCGCATCCGAAAATTCCGGCACGATGTAGTGGTAGTTGGTGTCGTACCATTTGGTCATCTCGCAGGCGACGACGTCCACGCCGTCCTTCTGCTGGCCGCGTGCCATAGCGAAATATTGGGCCATCGGGTCGTTCTTCAGTGCATCATAGCGCTTCGGTGCCGCGTTGAACATCAATGTGTGGTTCAGCACCTGATCATAGAAGGCGAAGTCGCCGCTCGCCGCATAGGTGATCTTGGCGTTGTGCAAGCGCTTCCAGTTCTCGGCGCGGATCGATTTCGCGACATCCATCAGCTGGTCCTGGCTGCTGTCGCCTTTCCAGTAGCTTTCGAGCGCTTTCTTCAGTTCGCGCTGCGCGCCGATCCGTGGGAAGCCTAAGTTTGCCGTCGTAACCATGAGTATAACTCCATTTGTCTCTGCGCCTAAACCGGCGCATGGTTTTTCCAAAATCGGAGACAGTGATGTAACACCCTGTAGGCAGGAATCAAGGAAAGTCTTGCCTTTTTGCAGGGGATGTTAGCGCCGCGATGGCGCGACGGAATCGTCGATGAGCACTTTCAGCAACCGCCACAGCACCCATGCGTTCAGCGCATGCCACAGGAAGTGCGTGCCCACCGAGACGTTGGGGCAGAGTTGCATATCCATCGTGCGAAACATTAGCGACACCGTCCACACCCCGAGCGCCAGGCCGAAAATGCTGCCGGTATTGGCGTTACGCCGATGGAGGCACACGGTCATGATAGCGAGCGCCAGATATGTCGGGATATACATGATGGTGCCATTGAGCAGGTCCGGCGGCAGCAGTTTCTGCGCGGCGATGCTGGCCACGAAATATGCTGTCCACCACGCCAGCACCCGCCACCAGTTCTGGTGTAACAGGCGCCGCAGCGCCGATGCGATATAGGCGTTGATGAACAATGTGATCGGTATCACGTCCATCAGCACCGTCAGTCCGGTTGGGATAGCGTGCCACATTCCGCTACCCACACCGATCAACCACATAAACAGTGTCATCATCCACAGGTCGAAGCGCGACCGGTTGCTCTTGGTGCGCACGAGGTTGCAGACCGAAATACCCGCCGCCAGCGCGAAGAACAGGTTGGTGTATAGGTTCAGCGGCTCGGCAAACATACCCGCGTCGCCCGCGCGTTCGCAGTACGTGTCGAGAAAGTTCAGTACCGTACCAGTCATCGAACTACCTTGGTGCATTGGCACATATCTAAATCATCGTCGAATCACCCGCCATGCGGCGCAGCCGCGCCACGCGGTTGACGTTACGGATAAGCTGTTTCAGCAGGATGTAAAGCAATGTTGCGTTCAGTATATGCCACACGAAATGCGTCCCGGTCGGCAGCATCGGGCAGACCTCGCGGTCGATGGCCCGGCAGAACAGCGAGCAGACGCCGACGATGGATGCCAGCATGAAATGCTGCGAGCTCGGCCGCGCTTTCAAATGCAGATGCACGGCGATGACGATCAGCGCGATCATGCTTGAGAGATACCCGATCGAATCGTTCAGCGTGTGCGGGAACTGCGCGACCAGCATGTGCGAGAAGCCAACGAACGCGACGAAGCAGATCAGCGCCTGGAAAATTGTGCACCGGCCGATGCGGAACAGCATGCACCAGAAATACAGGATGATGAACAGCACGATGGTCAGCGTATCCGCCATCTCCGTTCGCCAGTAGACCGGTGAGCCGAACAGGTTCCCTAACGGGATCGGCGCCGGGAACGCATGAAACACCACCGAGTTGAAACCGATGATGAAGGTGATGAACGTTAGCGCGTGGATGTCCCAGAGCCATTTGCCCTGCAGATCCTCGTGCTTGTGATACTGCTTGTAGATGCTCACCGCTACGAACATGAAGGCGAAAGAGGATAGCACATTGAGCGGTTCGGCCAGTGCTCCAAGCGCCGTGCGCTCACAAACGCCGTACCAGTGTGAACTGATACCCGGTAGCGTGATGATTAAATTGCCAATATCCATCTCTTGAGGCTACCAGCAATTCCTTAGCAATTCTCTAAGATTCTGTGCTGCGCTGCGCAAAAAATAGAGCGATTTAGTACACTTAATGGCCTACCGGCACCGCTCCGTGGAAGAAATAATGCCCCAACCCGATGGTAAAAACGAAATCGCCGTATAACGCATGTTCCAATGACACCAGCGCCAGCGACCGCGTGCGCCGATAGGTCTGCGCGAACATCAACCCGCCGATGGCGCACAAAACCGGTGCCACCCAGTTCTGGAATACGATGTGCGCGAAGCCGAACCCAAGTCCGCTCACCAGCCAAAGCACCGTTGGTGACATCATCCCCGCGAACCGCGTGAACAGATACCGCCGGAAGATAATCTCCTGCGGCACGACCGAAAGCACCGGGTACAGCACCATGACGATCAGCCAGAACCAATGCGAGCGATGCCACAAGCTGAACAGCATCTCAGGCCGGTAGACGCTCGTCACCCATGCCAGCAGCACCGCGCACACCACGAAGCGCGTCGCAATCAACAGTACTTCGTTTCGCGTCACCCCTGCATAATGCCAATATTCGCGAAACCGCCGCGCTTCAACCTTGTTCGCCACATGGCTACAGAACACCGCCATCCCCCAGATCAGCGGCAGCAACAGATACGGCGGCAATAAGAAAACGAACACCAGCGGCACGCCGATCATACAAACAGCAAGCTCGCCCAACAGTTCGGTTTTACGTGACAATACAGCCATGAAATCTCTCTAGCCGTCACCTTAAGACATGCCGGTAATTTTTTGATAGTTAAAGGAAGTGGCTCCCCGAGCTGGATTCGAACCAGCGACCGCACGATTAACAGTCGTGAGCTCTACCGCTGAGCTATCGAGGAACACTACGGTAACGCCGGAAACATCCGGCAAGGCGGCTTCTATGGCATAAAGGTTTTTTGATGGCAAATGGTTTTGTCATGCCTATGCACGCATGCCGTGCTTGACCCCTTCCCATCGCTACTTTACGAAGCCCATGACTATCAACCGCTTCCGATTCACATCACCCGAGGTCTCCATGCGTCGTATCGTCACCCTGCTTGCTGCCACATTCATCGCCACTGCCGCGCATGCCGTTCCCACCTGCCCGGAACTGCCCGATTACAACGCCCTCAAAACGGCGTTGAAAGACGCCGCCGCCCAGAAGAATGGTGGCTTCGGCCTGCCGATGTGGGGTACCATCGTCGATCGCAGCGGCATCGTCTGCGCCGTCGCCTATAGCGGCGTAACGGAAGATGCCCAGTGGCCCGGCAGCCGCGCCATTTCCGCGCAGAAAGCCAACACCGCGAACGCCTTCAGCCTTCCCACCCTCGCGCTATCGACCGCCAACCTCTACTCCGCCACTCAGCCCGGCGGCTCGCTCTTCGGCCTCGCCACCAGCAACCCGGTCGATACCACCGTCGCTTATGAAGGCAATGTCATGAACTTCGGCACTAACGGCGATCCGATGATTGGCAAGCGCATTGGCGGCGTCAATGTCTTCGGCGGCGGCCTCGCCCTTTATAACGACAAGGGCGTACTGCTCGGCGCACTTGGTGTCAGCGGCGATAGTTCCTGCGCCGACCACAACATCGCCTGGCGCGCGCGTCACAGCATGAACCTCGATTACGTCCCCGCCGGCATCGCCAAGGATAAATCCGACCAGATCATTTACGATATCGCCAACGGCAAAAGCCCGAGCGGCTGGGGCCATGCTAAGTGCAGCGGTTCGGAAGCCGGCGTCGCGCTTTCGTTGCCATCGGTGCAGAAGGTCGGAGCAGCGGCTAATATGCCGATGGTAAAGAAATAGATATCACGACTTTTTCTGTTTCACTCGTGATGCATCGTTGCTCGGTACTTCGTGAAAAAATATTCATGCATTCGGTAAGTAAGCTTACGATGATCAGAAGTAGAAATAGGCGTAACAGCCGACATCGCCGTAAGTAAGGAGATAGGTATCCGTTGCCGTTGTACCTGTATTGCAGTTATTCGGACTACCGACAGTATAGCTTCCCTGTACATTACCTGTGTTGGGATAGCCATCATCTAGTTTTTTATCGATGTTCCAAAGATCTTCTGGCCGCAATATTACCGCGTTTGGGTTTGCAATAGCCGCCGCTGATTGGCCCCCAAAAACATAATGCAACCGACCTTCGACTGAATTAGATGCGTCTGAATAAGGCATCCAGAGTGAGTTCGTAATTTTACTACTCGGTGAGTTGTTAGCGTCGGTGTATGCTCCTGAACCATTGGCGCCGACACCCGTGTAGCCACCTGTAATCATTCCTGCATTCACCAAATGCTGCCAATAGCGTGCAGGCTCGTTATAAGCGCCGTTGCCACTCGCATCGATGAACCCATCACCGTCGCCGTTGCAGGTTTGGGTGCCGGTACCTTGATCACGTGAACAAAAAGTGACGATAGGAACTTGCCCCCAGAATTGGGTAGCATTGGCCATATCGCCGGCAATTGCCATATACTTATCTTTGAATGACATGTGTGCCGCAGTGAATGCTTGCAGTTGCGTGGTAACGCTACGCAATTGTGCAGCGCGCATAAGGGATTGCCCCGATAGCACTCCGCCAACTAAAAGTCCCAGTATTACAAGTACAATGGAAAGTTCTACTAAACTGAACCCATCCTGAACTCTGTTATGTTTTTTCAAAAGTGACCAATACTCCAATAGATTAAGCAATCCAATTCATTTTAACATAATATTGTACAACAAAACAGGTCTTAATTAGCAATCAAATTTCATGTAATTATACTTGGCGTACAGTGTTGTGAATAGAAAGCTAAGTTATTGGTGCTTGCGATCCTTTCGCTGCCTCTTCCTTCGCCTTCTCCAATTCCGCGAGGAACGCCGAACGCGGCGACGCGGCCGCCCGTCGCAGGCGGTCGGCGATGGCCTCGCCCAGCCCTTCTTTCGGGATCGGCATCACGGCGATGGCCGCATGGAATTCATTATCCAGTTCGCGCATGTAGGCGAACAGGTTCGCCGCCGCTTCAACAAGGTCGCCGGTGGGTGACAGGTTCAGCGTCGTCAGCGCACCCGGCAGCGGCACCGGTCCGAACGCTAGCAGCGCCTCGAACTCGTTCACCGCATCCACGCTGAGGCGCATCGGCGTCGCCGGCGCGTAGTGGCTTTCCATCAAGCCGGGAGATTTCAGCACTTCCTCGTTCACATCCGGCATGCGCAGTTCCGGCCGGGCGGCGTTGCCCGTTTCCTTCTTGCGCTTCTTGATATCCTCTTCCGTGAACACCAGCGGCTCAAGCATTTCACGGGTGATACTTCCCGGTCGCAGCAGAACAGGTGTATCACTGGATATATCGAGCACGGTCGACTCCAGCCCCACCCTGCACGGCCCGCCATCGACGACAAGATTCACCTTCTTGCCCAGTTCCGCATGCACATGCGCGGCGGTGGTGGGGCTGATCTTGCCACTGCGGTTCGCACTCGGTGCCGCGATGCCGCCGCCGAAGGACTGTAATAATTTCTGCGCCGCCGGGTGCGCGGGCACGCGGATCGCGACGGTATCACCACCATTGCTGACGAGGTCGCTGATTCGGCCGAAGAGGCGCTTCTTCAGCACCAGCGTCAGCGGGCCGGGCCAGAATGCGTCGGCAAGTTTATCGGCCAGCGGCGTCCATTGCACGTAACGCTGGGCAATATGCTTGTTCGCCACATGCACGATCAGCGGGTTGAATTGCGGGCGCGCTTTAACTTCGAATATTTTAGCGACGGCCAGCGCATTGGTCGCATCGGCCCCAAGTCCGTAAACTGTCTCGGTCGGGAAGGCGACCAGCTTACCCTCACGCCAGAGGGTTACGGCGTTATCCACAGCTCTGGCATCTATATCTAGTATTTCAGGGCGCTTCATTGACAATATCTAGTGGGTAAACTACATTACATGTAATTAGAAGTTAGCGGAACATCTCCGGATAGTCACCGCTAAAAGTCGCTCGGTAAGCATCAGAATTAGGGAAACGCTGTGGTAGCAAAAATCATCACCATTGCACAGCAAAAAGGCGGGGCAGGTAAAACCACCATGGCGGCACATCTCGCCGTTGCATGGGCCGCCTCGGGCCGCCGCAAGGTCGCCATCATCGATACCGACCCGCAAGGCTCTCTCACCCAATGGTACAAAATACGCGAAGCGCGCATGGGTGAAGGTGCCACGAACCTCACGTTCGCCGCTATCTCCGGCTGGCGCGTGCGCAGCGAGATCGACCGCATCAGCCGCGAGCACGACCTCATCATCATTGATTCGCCACCGCATACGGATGCCGAGGCCCGCACCGCCATTCGCGCCGCTGACCTTGTCGTCATTCCCCTGCAACCCAGCCCGATGGACGTGTGGGCCACTTCTGCCACGATCACCATCTGCAAGCAGGAGCGCGTGCCGGTAAAAATGGTGCTGAACCGCGTCAACCCGCAGGCGAAGCTCACCGGCGCCATCAGCGGCGAAATGATCGGCCTCACCGCCAACCGATTCGGCAATCGCGTTATCTTCGCCGGCGCGCTGATGCAAGGCTACGGCGTCACTGAGGCCCAGCCGAACTGTCTTGCCGCCGAGGAAGTCCGCGCGCTCGGGCAGGAGATCATCACCTATCTAAATCGCAAAACATCCGACACCCGCAAGTCCGCATAAAAAGGAGCATCATGGCCGACACCCTCTACTACACCACCCATGATTCTGCGATCGGCAAGCTACTCATGGTAGCTAGCACGCGGGGCCTGCGTTACCTCAGCCTGCTGCAACCAGGCGAGGATATGAATATCCACCTTGCGCAGAAATTCAATCAACCGCCGAAGCCGACCCTGCTCGAGCTCGATGGCTTCTTCAACAGCACCGCCACCGCCATCGACCGTTACCTCACGGAAGGTGCACGCCTGAACATCCCTTACGACCTCGCCGAAGGCACCCACCTGCAGCGCGCTGTCTGGATCGAGATCGCCAAAATCCCCCATGGCGAGACCGTCAGTTATACCACGCTTGCGGAGCGCGTTAATTTCCCACGCGCCGTGCGTGCCGTCGCTTCCGCGTGTGGCAGCAATCCCGTCCCGCTTGCCATTCCCTGCCACCGTGTCATTGCCAAAGATGGTTCATTCGGCGGCTTCAGTTTGGGTGGCATCGGCATCAAGGAGCGCTTGCTGAATATCGAATCCCGCCGCGAGCGCCAAGCCGCCTAACCCTGCCCGCGAGTACCCCGCACACCATCGCGGTATTCACTGTGCATTGGATCGAACTCGGGGATTTGCCCGAAATTGAATTCCAGTTTGCCCTCACTGCGTGCGAGTAGTTGGGTCACCCTGCTCGCAAAATCGCTTATTAACTCGTATTGCTGTTTGTTCCATTGAAACGACCCATCGGCCACTTGCTCACTGCATCGTTTTTCCGCATTCGCTATTCGAAGCATGAGCGCGCTCGCTTCAAGTAGAACCGCCGTCTCGTTCTTATGGGTATTTCGCAGTTTCAGCGTACAGAATTCCTCCATCCGGCCATGAAGTACATCGAGTCCATGGCGCGCCCTTACTGGCAACGCCCGCGCTATACGCCATGCCTGTTTGGCTTCCAGGCCAGGTTTCTTCGCATCGGCTTCAGCTATAAACTCACGCATCTCATGCTGCTTTTCGATAAGATCGGCGATGCGATCCAACGCAGTACAGCATGCCTGCCATCGCGTTTTCACTTCGGTACTGATGTTGGCATAAGCCTGCACGGCGTAGTGATTAATCGCTTCTTCATGCACTTTCCCCGATTCGTGTATGTTGCGTTTGGGGACTGGATTCGGCAGATTGCTAATGGTTTTCGCTTCGGCAAACCCCTCTTCTAATTCCTGTATTGCCTGCTCGCGGAAATTGTCGGCGTCCTGAATCAGCTTGGCCAATCGTCGCTGGTCGCTCTCGCTTAGGAAACAGAAACTGCTCAGTTGCCAAAGTCCGTCCACCGGATCATCCGTTGGCACGATTTTAGGTTCATCCTTTGGTTTATTCGTCATTAGTCACGGGGGGTAAAATGGCGTTGGTTTCGAGCATAACCCATTACCCATGGAATATGCATGACGCTTTTATTACAAATCGCAGGTGCTCGACGTGTGCCTGATCTGCTTAACTATGGCGTACGGCACCGCTAATGTGCTCGAGTGTATCTCGGAGCCTGCCCAAATCCGGCAGATTACCAAACGTATTGATAATCGAAAAATCAATGATATCGAGCTGGTCTGCCAAGCTATTTGCCCGAATGTTTAATTGCTTGAGGCCTTTCAAGCGAACAGGCGCGGGATGGATAGCACTGAGTTGGCAAAAACGCGTGTGGTACGTGGTTAGCGTAGTTAATTCTTTTGTCATCGCCGCCAGTTTAACGATTTGTTCGTCATACACTCGCTGGCATGGCAACGACACGAATGCATGCATTGTATCGTAAGTTTCATTCATGGTTTTACGCAAAAGCGGATTCAGGTCTCTCATAGCGTGCTGCCATGCATGGCCGCCATGCTGCGGCAACCCTGTTTCCGCTTTCATCAGGAACTTTCCTGCTTCTTCTTGCTTGGTGATGAGATCCTGCAGGTGATCACAACCAACCATGCAGGTATCCCATGCCTTGTTCAAACGCTCCTTGTCTCTGCTGAATAGCTCCTTTTCCCAAGCACTGATATTTGCATCGTATTGGCTGTAAGTTCCCTGCGAGTCATCAACTGACTTGACGATTTTCCTTGTTTTGATGGCAGCCAGGTCGTCGTTGCCCTCAGCTGACCGCATCTTGAAATCAATCACAATCTCGTCGATTCCAGCGATCAACGCTTTGAGTTTCTCTCGCTGCGATGGCGGCAGGAAGCAAAAGCTGGAAAATTTTTCAGGTACATCATCCATGACTGGCCGTATTTTTAGTTACCGTCCGATTATAGATAAGCCGATCACCCCGTGCATGACGCTTTTGTGACAAAATCGCCTATTCCCCCGGTGATTTTGCCTCGATGGCTAGCGCATGCAACCCCTTATCCAGCAAAGGTTTCAGCGCGGCATAGACCGCCCGGTGTCGCGCCACGGCATTCATGCCCGTGAACGCCCCGCTCACAATCTTTACCGTGAAATGCGACTCCCCGCCCGCCCGTGCGCCGGCATGGCCGGCGTGCTTGACCGAATCATCGATCACCTGCAATGACGTCGGCGCAAGCTGCGCGCGCAACAGCGCCTCGATCTCGTTGGCCACACCCATAATATTCCTGACGTCCGTAGTTGAAAGCTGCATGAACTTACGCGATATAGTCAGATCATGGCAAAGCGAAAAAAATCGGAACGCGTCGAACCTACCGGCCACCGTTGCAATTGGGGCGATTGCCTCAACGAGGGCAATTTCCGCGCGCCGCGGTCACGCACCAACCTGCACGAATACCAGTGGTTCTGCGAGGAGCATATCACCCAATTCAACAAGAACTGGAACTACTTCGAGGGCATGGGCGAGCAAGATATCTACGACTTCCAGCGTGACGCGACGACCGGCCACCGCCCGACCTGGCGCATGGACCAGATCAAGGGCAATCCTACCGCAAAGCTCGAGGAAGCCTTTGGCCGCATGTTCGGCGACGGCCACGGTGCGAGTTTCAGGGCCAACACCAAACCCATCAACGCCCGCGACAAGGATTCCCTCGCCGTGCTTGACCTTGAGCACCCCAGTGATAAAGCAAAAATCAAATCGCAGTACCGCGAGCTGGTAAAGAAATACCACCCGGACGTCAACCGCGGGAATGCACATGCCGAAGAGACCTTCAAGAAGATCACCCGCGCCTATCATCACCTGATCGCGCATTACGTGGAGAAGTAGATATGGGCAGTGAGCTGAGAGCCAGAAGTCAAAAGCCAACAGCTGGAAAAACCTTAGCCGTAGGCTGTTGGCTGTCTGCTCTCTTACTCCTTTCCGCCTGCATCCTTGTCGATGATTTCACCCCGCAATGGAATGACGGCAAAACCGATAGCTGCACCGCGAAAATGGCGCAAGCGCTCTACTACACCGAGTTCCGCCGCGACCCCGAGGGCAAGGAGATCAACGATCTCGCGCGTGAATTCACCATCGACAAGTTCCATTTCCTCATGCTCAAGGAAGCCGCCGCCGACAAGGGCGGCCGTATGTACCGCTTCGGGGTGGTGAACGGTATCTTCCAGCGCTACCGCCTCAACCCGGCAATGAAAAAACAGTTCGAGCAGGAGTATCCTAACGCGCCTATCAGCCTCGCGCATGACACGGTGGAAGTAAAATCGCTCGATGCGGAGGTAATGCAGCTCCTCACCGCCATCAACGCCAAGTCTGATTATTGGGAGATCGAGGACCAGAGCCTTTACAATGTTCTGCGCAATCCGCTCTGCATCTATGAGGACCGCGACCTAGCCGGGGAAGCTACAAAAGAAAAAAAAGCTATCGAGGAACAGAAACACAAACAGGAAGAAGCCGCTAAAAAGAAAGCTGCCGAAGCCAACCAGAAAGCAAACCAATGACCAAGACCACCGATCAATTCGAAGAAGCACCGACGAAAAAATTCACCACCGATAAACTCTTCGGTTTCGAATCGAGCCTGAGGCCACACGGTTTCGCCACCGCGAACTCGCTCGTCCCCACCATCGACGACACCTACCAATTCGATAAAGCGACCACGCAGGCCATCCTCGCCGGGTTCGAGCATAATCGCCGCGTGCTCATCCAGGGCTATCATGGCACCGGCAAATCCACCCATATCGAGCAGGTCGCGGCGCGCCTCAACTGGCCGTGCATCCGCATCAACCTCGATTCGCATATCAGCCGTACCGATCTCATCGGCCGCGACGCCATCGTGGTGAAAGACGGTAAACAGGTCACCGCCTTTCAGGAGGGCATCATCCCTTGGGCGCTGCGCCGCCCCATCGCGCTGGTATTCGATGAATACGATGCCGGCCGCCCGGATGTCATGTTCGTTATCCAGCGCATCCTCGAGGCGCAGGGTAAACTCACGTTGCTCGACCAGAATACCGTTATCAGCCCACACCCGTATTTCCGTATCTTCGCCACTTCCAACACCATCGGCCTTGGCGATGCGACCGGCCTCTACCACGGCACCCAGCCCATCAACCAGGGGCAGATGGATCGCTGGAACGTCGTCGCCACCCTCAACTACCTACCGCACGAGGTGGAAGAGCGCATCGTCCACGCCAAACTTCCCGCGCTACACAACGCCAAAGGTAAAAAGCTTATCGCCACCATGGTCGCGATGGCCAACCTCACCCGCACCGGCTTCATCAACGGCGATATCAGTACCGTCATGAGCCCGCGCACCGTACTCAGCTGGGCCGAGAACAGCACCATCTTCGACGATATCGACACCGCCTTTCGGGTATCGTTCCTCAACAAATGCGACGAAATGGAACGCGCTACCATCGCCGAATACTACCAGCGCTGCTTCGATGTGGATTTGATGGCTGCGGCAGCGTGAAACACCGCGACTCATCGCCCTCCGAGAACGAGCATGAATTCCTGCAACGTCAGGCCGAGGTCGCGCAAGCCATCTCCGGCAAGGCGGAGCTTAAAGTCTCCGTCGGCCTCAACCGCATCGTCGATGATCCGCTGAGCCAGCGCGACCTCATCATGATCAGCAAACAACTCGACTCTACGCCCGAGAAAGCCACCCGCCACATGCGCGGCCAGGTCGACCTCGCCGCTCTTGCGCTCAAGCATCACAACGCCGACCTGCACAACAAACACCGCCCTGCCGATGCACAAGCCAGCGCCATGTTCGATGCGCTCGAGCAGGTCCGCCTCGAAGCCATCGGCGGCAGCCAGTTCCCAGGCATGCGCCGCAACCTCACACAGCGTCACCAGACTTCGTTCGAGTACAAAGGCTACGACCAGACGCGTGAGAAAAACGTCATGGCTCTGCCCGATGTCGTCGCCATGATCGCCCGCGAGGCCATCACCGGCGATGCACCGCCTAAAGCCATCGAGACCCTCGTCGCCCTCTGGCGCCCCTGGGTGCAGGAAGCCGCGCTGCCGCATATCGGCAAGCTTGCTCGCGCGGTGCAGAAACAGGATACGTTTGCCCGCATCGTGCAGGATATATTGTTCGACCTCAAACTCATCACCCACCGTCCCGGCAACAACGAAGGCGGCACCGGTGACGAGAGCGAAAACCCGGATGTCATCGGCCATACGGATGACGACGCGTCCGACGAGGATATGCAGACCGAGCAACAGCAGACCCTGCAATCTGAGGGCGACGCCGACGAGAACGATTACGGTGAAAAAAAAGAAGTCAAAGCTTCCGGCGATTTCGACAGCGACCACGAACAGCAGATGCCCGAGCAGGATAAAGCCCCGCGCGCCGGCACAAATCGACCCGAATTCATTACCGACCTTGCTAGCCCCTACCGCGCCTTCACCGCGCAGTTCGACGAGATTATCGAGGCCGACGCCCTCGCCCCCGCCGAAGAACTCAACCGCCTGTTCGACACGCTGATGCAGAAGGTGAAGCAATACCACACTGTCACCAGCCGCCTCGCCACGCGCCTGCAACGTCTGCTCCTCGCCCAGCAAACGCGCCAATGGATCTACGAACTTGATGACGGCATCATTGACAATGCCCGCCTTGCCCGCGTCGTCGCGACGCCCGATCTCGAGACCATCTACAAAATCGAACAGGACACGGATTTCCGCGACACGGTCGTCACCCTGCTCATCGATAATTCCGGCTCCATGCGCGGCCGCCCCATCACCATCGCCGCGCTGTCCGCCGACATCCTTGCCCGCACGCTCGAGCGTTGCGGCGTCAAAGTCGAGATCCTCGGCTTCACCACGCGGGACTGGAAAGGCGGCCACAGTCGCAAGGCCTGGCTCGAAGCCAACCGCCCGCATGATCCCGGCCGCCTCAACGATCTGCGCCACATCATCTACAAGTCAGCCGATCAGCGTCTGAATCGCGCCCGCCGCAACCTCGGCCTCATGTTGAAGGACGGTATCCTGAAAGAGAACATCGACGGCGAATCCATCCTCTGGGCCTTCAACCGCCTGCGCGCCCGCCGCGAGCAGCGCAAGATCCTCATGGTCATCTCGGATGGTGCCCCAGTCGATGACTCCACCCTTTCCGCAAATTCAGGCAGCTACCTCGACGCCCATTTGCGCGAAGTCATTCGCCATATCGAGCGCAGCGGCGATGTTGAGCTTCTCGCCATCGGTATCGGGCATGATGTCACCCGCTATTACAGCCGCGCCGTCACCCTGCATGATGTCGAGCAACTCGGCGATACCATGCTCCAGCAGATCACCTCGCTTTTCGCCCGCGAGGATATCCGCCTCACCCGCAAAGCCATGCGCCGTAAAGCCGCGTAACGACCCTGCTACATTTCGTGAACAGCGTCCCATCGCAAATTGCGGGGATTTGAGGTATTATTAACCTCTATTTAACGCACCTTCGGTAGAGTCAGAAGACACACAGCTGGGAGTCGTTATGATCATCAACCAGTCCGTAAGCCGCGAAACATGGCGCAAACTCGTCGAATCGTTGAAGCAGACCAGCGAAATCAAGCTCGTGCCGGAGTATGATGAAGCGCACGATGTGCACTCGAACAAGCGCTACTACCGCTAAATCAGCCGTTTCCGGCATAAAAAAAAGGCCCCTTCCGGGGCCCTTTTCTATTCGGTATGCTTCTAAGACTAGGCAGCGGCTTTCGGTGCTGCAGCCTGAGCCTTGATGATACGGCTTTTCAGCTTACGCGCTTCTTCGCTCAATGATTTGCTGTGGGTCGTCATCAGGTACTTGTCGAGGCCACCGTTATGGTCGATGGTGCGCAGGGTGCTGGCCGCGATGCGCATGCGGATCGTCTGGTTCAGCGCGTCCGATTGCAGGCTGACTTCCTGCATGTTCGGCAGGAAACGGCGCTTCGATTTGCGGTTCGAATGCGATACATTGTTGCCGGAGAGAACGCCTTTTTCAGTGATTGCGCAACGTCTTGCCATCGGTAAATCCAACTTTCCTGTAATTTCTTATTATGATTAGTGCGGAATATGCTTAAAGCGCCCCGCGAGGAGCCTGCACTACCGGCAATATAGTCGTGCGTCAAGCATAATCGATAGTCATTTATTCTTCTCGGCCACCTTTATTCTTAGCTATCTTCAGCTTTTCTTGAATAATTTCTTTTAGCTTATTCATGTTAAATCGCGTTTGTAAGCCATTTGAACGGAAAGCTGGGAAAAAATCGACAGTAGAAGATTGTCCACCGCCAGAAAGTTTACTGTCTGGCTGCCATTCACCTAATTTTAATTGATAATTGCCGTTCTGGTCTTCCCTAAGCTGGTAGATATCTAAAACATCTTTTACGATAATATTTCTTTCAGAGTTTATTCTTTTTATTTCTTTTTCATATTCTTTTGATTTTAAAATGCTCTTTACAAACGCACCTCCTGCAACTGATGCAGTATGGGGATTGGGAAAAAGCACAGTAAGAAATGCGTTACCAAAGAACGTCATATAACTAACTGTTGGATCAGTTCTCTTGGTTAATGCATCTGATCTTTCTTGAAACTTTGAAGCATCTTCCGCCAAATAGTACGCAATTTCTGGAGTTACAGTCACTGTAGTAGGCATAGCGTCTTTGTAACCCTCATTTAGATAGTTACATTTAAGTTCTGCGCTGTACTTAGAAGCCGTGTTCCACAAATCAATTTTTTTCCAAATCGATGAAGGTTTTAACGCCGCCTTATATCTAGCTTCAACTTCATCAGACATAGGTGGTGATTTAGCGCCATCAATCGCATTCTTAAATTCTTCCAGTTTAACTAGGTCTTCAATTGTATCAAACCCTGTAATTTTACCCATAACCACCTCCTAATGTTGAGGCAGCACTCTTAGCGAAACTATGTGACAGCTTAATGTCAGCTTTGCAATTTTTTGCGCGATTCATAAATCGTCACGAAAGCTTCACATATATCAAGGTACGTACACGGTATAGTATGAGATAGAAAAGTCCAAAAATTACAATAAATTTTGTAATATTATTTAATCAACATTTATAGTACGCACAAGAGATATGGCCACGAAAGAAACAACAGCGATCTATCAATGGCAAGGCGACGGCATCATCCAGCGAGTCGATATCCGCACGCAGGATAATGGTCGCGCGGTCGCCTATATTTATGCCAATGACAACAATGCCCGTCAGCCCGAGCGCAACGCCGTGCGCACCGCCCTGCGCGGCAAAGGCTGGGGCACCCTTTCCGACCATAGCGGCGATCAGTTTTCGCTGCGGGTGAGTGGGCTCAAAGACGGACAGGAGCTGATCGACCTCATCATGTCGCAGGGGCATGTGGCGGGTGCGCCGGTGGTGACGAACACTGCCACTGCAAAAGAACAGTCCAAGGGCACTTGGAATTACATTCGTGATCACAGCCTTACTATCTCCGGCACTATTGCGACAGTCGGCAATTCAATGTCGATTGCTAGCGGTTTTGCACGCGGCAAAGAACTTAATCAAATCGGTCAGGGCGCAGCGTTTGCTGTTGCTGACCTGCCATTGGCCATAGCGGGCGGACGGGATGATAGTCGGCAACTGAGCGACCTGCTTAGGCAACTCAAAAAACATTACATTAAAGAAGGCATCGATATTCCTGACAATGCCTCGATTCATGCCGAGACTTCAAATAAAAATAAAAGTGTTGGTGAACTGTCCAAAGATTATCTTCATCGCTACGCAAATCAAGTCAAATGCTCAATGGAAGTAGTCGCTGCTGCCTTTACCATCAACGCTGGCAAAGCGCAGGATAGTAAATGGAAAAAATACACACCTTTCGTATGGGGCTCAGGCTTCCTTGCTTCATTGATTATTCCAGAGCGAAAAATTGATGATAAGAAATATGCTCAAGCTGGCTTACTAGGGCGTGGATGGATGCTCGTTCAATCTAATCCGCTTAGCATCGGTGGTCTGCTTGGTTACTCAAATACAGTCGCGACCTATGCAAGCGCAATCAATGAACGCAATCATCACATTGATCCAAAAAAGTATCCGCCTAAAATGGAAGAAAAAACAGGTTTGCCTAAAGATTACAGTAAATATGGTTGGGACTTCGCAATCCCATCCGTCATGATAGGTGCAAACGGTACTTACATGATTTCAAAAAAATCCGCGGGTGGCAACATCGAAAATGACACGATGGTTAACGATGTATATTCAGTCGCGGCGCAGATCATCAATAAACAGCCGGATGATCAGCGTCAAACTGTCATCGAATCTACCGCCAAATTTCTTGGTGAGCGTACAGAAATCAAGGATACCCATTCCGAAATCATCGCGCGCCTGAACAAGGAAGTGCTCATCCAGCGTCAGAACCCGTGGTTCGAGAATACGCGCCTTGCTATTCGCCCTCTTGGGGTTGCCAACGCCGATACGAAGCAACATCCGGCCGCAGCCATTTCCAATGCCGCGCCCAATGCTGAAGTAAAGCCTTCCGTTAAGGAAACGCCGACCACTGCGATCCATGTAGCCAGCACCAAACATGATGCCAAGATCGATATCGCCCGCGAACCGCAAACGGTTGCGGCGCTTTAGTCAGTTGAATCAGGCCGGTTCGGCTCTAGGCGCTTACGCGTCCACGCTCGCCTTCAGCGCATTCACCTGAATGAATTCGCGGCGCGGTTCGACGATATCGCCCATCAGCGTGCTGAACGCTTCGTCCGCATCCGCGGCATCGTTCACATTCACCTGCAGCAGGGTGCGCGCTTTCGGGTCAAGTGTCGTTTCCCATAACTGTTCCGGGTTCATCTCACCCAGCCCTTTGAAGCGTTGCGTCGACAAGCCCTTGCGGCCAATATCGATGATGGCCTTGTAAAGTTCCGCCGGCGTATTCACCGTTACCTCAACACCTTTGCGCGTGAATTTTGCCGGTTCAGCAAAATCCTTTTGCAGTGTCGCGTGCATGCCTGCCAGCTCCTTGCCCTCGCGGCTGCCCAGCCATTTGGCATCGAGCAGCACATGCTCTACCACCGAGCGCACGGTCCGGCTCACGGTAATCCCCGCCTCTGTCTTCTCTGCTTTCCATGGCGTGATACCCGGCGAAAGGAAGTTCAGCACTTTCTCGAAGCCCGGCAGCGCGCCACCATTGAACAGGTTGCTGAGTGCTGCCGCTTCCACCATCGGCATCGGCACGCGCCGCGCCAGCGCCTGCATCAGCTCGACGATATGCGCATTATCTAGTACTTTCTTGGCCAGCGCTTCGCCGTTAAGTTTCCCACTCGCGAGATGTAGCTCCGCCTCATCGAGTGCCACGGCGCGCAGATAATTCTCCAGCGCCTCGTCGTTTTTGAGATACGTTTCGCTCTGCCCGCGCTTAACTTTATAGAGCGGCGGTTGCGCGATGTAGAGATAGCCCTTCGCGATCAGCTCCGGCATTTGACGATAGAAGAACGTCAGCAGCAGCGTGCGGATATGCGAACCGTCGACATCCGCATCGGTCATGATGATGATCTTGTGGTACCGCGCCTTATCGGCATTGAACTCCTCGCGGCCGATGCCGGTACCGATTGCGGTAATCAGTGTGCCGACCTCTTGCGACGACAGCATCTTGTCGAACCGCGCGCGCTCGACATTGAGGATCTTCCCCTTCAGGGGCAGGATCGCCTGCGCCTTACGGTCGCGGCCCTGTTTCGCCGAACCGCCTGCCGAGTCTCCTTCCACGATGAATAATTCCGAAAGCGCCGGATCCTTCTCTTGGCAATCCGCCAGTTTACCGGGGAGGTTCGAGATGTCGAGCGCCCCCTTGCGGCGCGTCAGTTCCCGTGCCTTGCGCGCTGCTTCACGTGCTGCCGCCGCTTCGTAAATCTTCGTAATGATGATCTTTGCTTCCTGCGGATGTTCCTCGAAGAACTGGCCCAATTTGTCCCCCACGACGCTCTCCACCACCGGCCGCACTTCGGAGCTCACTAATTTATCCTTGGTCTGCGAGCTGAATTTCGGGTCCGGCACTTTCACGGAAATGATCACCGTCAGCCCCTCGCGCGAATCGTCGCCGCTGAGGTCGATCTTCTCTTTCTTCGCCATGCCTTTTTCGTTGGCATAGTTGTTGATGCAACGCGTCAGCGCCGCCCGGTAACCAATCAGGTGCGTACCACCGTCGCGCTGGCGGATGTTGTTGGTGAAGGTCAGCGTGTTCTCATGATAACTATCATTCCATTGCATCGCCACTTCTACGCTGATGCCGTTCTTCTCCCCCGACATCATGATGGTCGGGTGCAACGCCACTTTGCTGCGGTCGAGATACTGCACGTAGGCTTCCGTACCGCCTTCGTAGAAGAATTCGGTTTCCTTCGGCTGCGCACTGCGTTTATCCGCCAGGATGATGCGCACGCCGGAGTTCAGGAATGCCAGCTCACGAATGCGATGCTCGAGCGTCCCGTAATCGAAAATAATGCCAGTGAACGTCTCGCTCGATGGGAAGAAGGTCACTTGCGTACCTTTTTTGCCTTTAGCGTCGCCCGTCACTTTCAAGGGCGCAACCGCTACACCATGTTCAAAGCGCATTTTATGTTCTTTGCCGTCGCGCCAGATGACGAGTTCCAACCACTCCGAAAGCGCATTCACCACCGAGACACCGACGCCGTGCAGACCGCCGGAAACTTTGTAGCTATTCTGGTCAAACTTACCGCCCGCATGCAGCTCTGTCATGATGACTTCTGCCGCCGAACGACCTTCGCCCTTGTGCATATCGGTCGGAATGCCGCGGCCATTGTCCTCGACCGTCACCGAACCGTCTTCATTGATCGCCACATAGACGCGGTCGCAATGGCCCGCCAGCGATTCATCGATCGCGTTGTCTAGCACTTCATACACCATATGGTGCAGGCCCGAGCCATCGTCGGTATCGCCGATATACATGCCCGGTCGCTTGCGCACTGCCTCGAGACCTTTTAAGACTTTGATCGAATCGGCGCCATATTCGCCGCTGTTCGCGGGGCTACCCGTCACGTTGTGGTCTTCCATAGTTGCGTCACTTTTTGCTGCAGTATTTGCGGTCATAATCTTGCTCACTCACCCCTTTGTCATTCTCGAGTAATGCCGTCCAAATTTCCTATAAATTTGGTAACGAAGCTTTATTGGCAATCCACTTCACTTACCTCGAAGAAGATTCCCGCTCTCGCGAGAATGGCAACCTGAAATCTGTTGTCTTTTTCTAGCATGTTTTGACCATTCCGCCATCGATTTCGAGGATCGTCGAAAAACCCTCCAGCCCCTTGAAATCTGCGGCATCCGTGCCGGTCATCCATGCTTGTATCCGAGTGGTGCGGATGAGGTCAAAAAGGCCCCGGCGCTTATCCACATCCAAATGGGCGATAACCTCGTCCAAAAGCAGGATGGGCGCGACCCCGCACCAGGCCGAGCGCGCCCGCGCTGCCGACAGAATCAGGCTCAATAACAGTGCCTTCTGCTCGCCGGTCGAACAATGCTCCGCTTCCATATCCTTCTTTTGGTGGATAACCACGAAGTTAGAACGGTGCGGGCCTTCACTGGCGCGGCCCCTGGCCATATCGATATTACGCAGCACCATTAAACGTTCAGCAAAACGCTTCTCCACGTCGAGTGCCGATTCACCCAGTTCGAGCCATGTCTCGACCGCCCCCTCCAAACGGATCGTCGCGCGCGGAAAACTCGCAATATCGTCGACGAGTTCATGGCGTAAGCGGTCGATCACTTCCTGCCGCGCCAAGGTGATCGCCACGGCATGCTCCGCCATCTGCTGTTCCAGCACCGAAAGCCAGTACGGGTCGGCCATGACGCGGTTGCCGAGTAGCTTGTTGCGCTCACGCATTGCGCCTTCATAGGCCAGCACCCGCGCCGCATGTTCTGGTACGAAGCCATACACCAGCCGGTCGAGCAATTTGCGCCGCGGCGTTCCACCCTCGATGAACACCTGATCCATGCTCGGCGTCAGCCACTGAATGCAGGCATGATTGGCCAGCTGCGCATGGCTTTTCACTTTCTCGCCGTTGATCTTGATAATACGTTTTTCTGCGGCCGACAGCCCGTCGCGCGCCGTGCCGATGAACGCTTCCTCGCCTGCCGTTTCCAGATGCGCCGCCACCGTCCAGGGCAGACCGCCTGCCCCTAATGCGTCCATCTGCCTAAGACGCGCCGCACGCAACCCGCGCCCCGGCGCCAGCAGCGAAATCGCTTCGAGTATATTCGTTTTGCCTGCCCCGTTCATGCCGCGCAGCACCACCGGCTGCGCCGGCAGCGCGAGCGATAATGTACGGTAATTACGGAAATTCTCGAGGACGAGCGAGGTGATAGCATGCGATGCGTGGGACATGGCGGAAATACTAGAAGAAACGCCGATCCGCCACAAACAAAAACGGCGCTTCAAAAGCGCCGTTCCTGTGGTCTTTTTTTCGTGTAAACTTAACGACGCCGAGGCTGCTGATAGGCGCCCGGCGGTGTCTGCGGCGAATTCATCGCTGCTAAAGCATCGTTGGTCAGGGTCTGGGCATCCCGCGCGCTCATTACTGGTAGTGTGCGCGCACCGACTGCCGCAGCACCAAGACCAACCATCTGATCCGCTAGTCTCGGATTATTGACAGCGTAAGGCTGCCCGCCTTCTGGTGTAACTGTCAACGTGTGGTCAGGTCGGGCGGTCACCCTGCCGCCGCGCGTATCGACCGTCGTCGTCTGATGATCGCCACCGACGGTGACGCGGCTTGTTTGCGTATCGAATACCATATTCTGCCGGTCAGGTGCCACGTGGCCAACCACAGCATCCGGGTGGGCGTTAAGGTAATTCTGGTCTGCCGTTACTGCCGGGGGCTGGGCATACTGACCCGGAAGCGCTGGCGCCTGTCCACGCAATATGCGATTATACTGGGTTCGTAATTCCGTCTGAAGATCTGCCATAGCGTGCTCCTGTAAATGTTATAAATTATATCTGTTTCCAGCAATAAGCCGCTGTCCCGACAAGCTATGACGCGCGACATCTTTTCTGCCAGACTAGAACTATTCTACCTGCTGGACAGCGATGCACCCAGCATGGAAATATGAAGATTGTGTGACAGCATTAATGTGATAATTTCACCGGATGTTTCAGGCGCATCCGCGCATCCTCACGCAACTGGGCGGCAAGGCTTTTCCCCTTGGCGATGATATCATCGATATACCAACGTCCTTTTTCCGCCTTCAACACCAGATACTGGTCATGCGGGTTGGTATCGATCAGGAATACCGCATGTGCCGTTGCATGTGACGCGTTGATGGGCCGGATTGTCAGAGTCAGCGCGCTCATCTGGCCATCCTCGCATGCGCAGATCAGGTTGCCCTCAATCATGCCGATCTCACCGACTTTCTCCGCTGCCGCATCATCCGCCTGCCAGAGCTTCATGAAAGCCGGACTCATTAGTTCGGTGTCGGACATGCGTTTCAGCGCCGGGTTGACCCACGGCGCATAGGCTTGGCGGATGAAAAGTTCGGCGGAATAATCAGCCGCAGAAACGTTGGCGGTGGAAAAAAAAACAATCGCAGCGATAAACGTTGCGACCATGCGTTTCACTACTGTTTCGATTGAAGATTTTACAGTCGGCGAAAAAAGTAATTTTTGAGAACCGCAGCATAGTTGCACATGTGAATACATGCGCAGCAGAAGCTTGGAAAATTGCTTTTTACAGCACTGTAAAATTCTTAAGCGGGATGGCGATATCACACGCGCATCGGCATGATGACATACAGCGCGCCGACATCGGCCGGATCGCGCACGATGGTCGGCGAATTCGCATCCGCGAAGACGAATTGCGCGGTCTCGCCTTCGATCTGCGCCATCATATCGAGCAGGTAACGCGAGTTGAAGCCGATCTCGACCGGGTCCGCCCCATACGAAATGGAAAGTTCCTCCGTCGCCGTTCCCTGCTCCGCCGAGCTGGCGCTCAATGTAATTTTGCTACCAGCGAGCGATACTTTAATGCCGCGCGACTTTTCGCTCGTAATGACCGCAACCCGATCAACCGCGTTGCTGAACGACTTGCCGTCGACTTCCATCACCTTGTCGTTACCCGTCGGGATAACGCGCTCGTAATCGGGGAAGGTCCCATCGATGAGCTTGCTCACCAGCACGGCATTGCCGATCGCAAAGCGGATCTTGCTTTCATTCAGTGAAATTTCCACTTTCTCGCCGCCCTCCTCCACCAGCTTGTAGAGTTCGTTGATGGTCTTGCGTGGAATGATGACACCTGGAATACCTTCGGCGCCTTCAGGCAAACCCACTTCCATCCGCGCCAAACGGTGCCCATCCGTCGCCACTGCGCGCAGCACTGCTGCACCTTGGTTATTCGCCGCATGCAGATAGACGCCGTTGAGGTAGTACCGCGTTTCTTCGGTCGAGATCGCGAAACGTGTCTTTTCGAGCAGTGCCTTGCATTCCGCCGGGGTAATGTTGAACTTATGGCCGAGATCGCCTTCCGCCATGACCGGGAAGTCATCGACGGGCAGGCTGGCCACGGAGAATTTCGACTGTCCCGCCGCAATGGTCATCTTGCCTTTGTCGCCCTGGGTGATCTGTACGCTGCTGCCATCGGCCAGCTTGCGGATGATCTCGTAGAACATATGCGCCGGCACGGTCGTCGCGCCCTTTTCCTGCACATCCGCCGCCACCTTCTCGACAATAGCGATGTCCATGTCCGTCGCTGTCAGGCTAAGGCCGCCCTTATCCGCATCCAGGCGCACGTTGGCGAGGATCGGAATGGTGCCGCGGCGTTCAACGACCGATTGGATAGGGCTCAGCGCTTTGAGCAGGACCGCGCGTTCGATGACCAATTTCATGGGATTTCTCGTAAGTTGCCGTGGTGAATGCAATTGCGTAAAAGTTATAAACTGCCCGTCTGCCTCAGCAAGCGGATTCGTGGTTATCCACAGTTTATTGCTGCACGCATTACCGCTTGAGCCGCCGGTTACGCTAGTGAACCATATCCCTGAAACTGTCTTTGGCCTGTTGATCCGTAATGATTCCCTGACGCACCTGCGAGTTCAACTGCTCACCATAATCGAGAAGTCTAAGCTTGGCTTCGTCCGGCTTGTCCAGCGTATGCGGCAGGCTCATGTTGCGCGGATCGACGTTCAGTTTCTCCTTGGTACAGGCGAATACGTCCTCGAATCGATCGTACTCGACCGAGCACTCCCGTTCGTAGGTCGAGGCTGAACCGCAAGCGCTAAGCAGGAATGGTACCGCCAGTAAAAATACACGCTTCATTACTATCTCCCTTATGCCGCTGATTGTAACATGCGCATCAGCAACTCGACATCATCCGCGAATTCCTTATCGCCACGGCTGAGTTCGTCGATGCGTTTCACGGCATGCATCACGGTCGTATGATCCTTGCCGCCGAATTTGCGACCGATTTCCGGCAGCGATTTCGTCGTCAGCTTCTTGGCAAGGTACATCGCGATCTGGCGCGGACGGGCAATCGCAACGCTACGGCGTGCCGAATGCATATCGCTCACCTTGATGTTGAAATGGGCCGACACCTTCTTCTGGATATCCTCGATGGTGATGCGACGATCGTTCGCCCGCAGAATATCGTGCAGCACTTCCTGCGTCGATTCCATCGTCACCGGGCCACCGACCAGCGTGGCGTGGGCAATGACACGGTTCAACGCGCCCTCGAGTTCACGGACATTGCTCGTGATCTTGTGGGCGAGGAATTCCAGCACACGGGTTGGCACCTGCGCGCCTGGAACTTTTTCGAGCTTCGCCTGCAAAATGCCCAGTCGCAGCTCATACGTCGTCGCATGGACATCCGCCACGAGCCCCCAGCCAAGGCGTGAACGCACGCGTTCTTCCATGCCCTCGAGGTCGGCCGGTGAGCGGTCGCCCGAGATGATGAGCTGCTTGTTCTGGTCGACCAGCGCGTTGAACGTGTGGAAGAATTCTTCCTGCGTCGAATCCTTGCCGGAGATGAATTGCACATCATCCACCATCAGCACATCGACGCTGCGGAAATACTCCTTGAATGCCATCGTATCCTTCGAGCGGATCGCTCGGATGAACAGGTACATAAACTTCTCAGCCGAGAGATAGATCACTTTACGTGACGGGTCCGTCTTGCGAATATGCCAGGCGATCGCATGCATCAGATGCGTTTTGCCAAGGCCGACGCCACCATAAAGGAACAGCGGATTGCTGCCCGGCGCTACGGTCGAGGATTCGGCCACGCGCCGTGCTGCCGCATGCGCAAGCTCGTTCGATTTGCCGACGACGAAATTTTCGAATGTATAGCGTGGATCGAGCGGTGCCGAGATCGAATCGGGGTTGATCGGCTTATCCTCGTTTGCCGCCGCACCCAGCATCGCGGCTTCGAGGCCGGCCGGTTGTGCCTGCATCGGCTGGGTTTGCGGCGCCGGATTGTTCACGACGATCGGTTCCGCCTTCACGAAAATATCAACGGAGTGCACCGTCTGGTCTTCCTGGCACCAGAACCGCAATATATTGTCGGCGTAATGGGCAATGATCCACTCGCGCATGAAACGGGTCGGCACGGTGATCATCGCCTGCCCGTTCTTCACGTCTGCAAGCTTCAACGGCTGCAGCCAGCTCTTGAAGATCGCTTCGCCGTAGCTGACGCGCAGGCGTTCACGCACGCGCTCCCACCGGGCGAAGTGATCGGGACGACGGGTCTGGATGGAGGACATTTCGTTCATAGTATAGTTGCCTTACCTGGATTTTTCTTTTGTGGTTGATACGTTTTTTTTATTGTTCTGCTTTTTTTGTTTTAGGATTGTTGCCACGGCAGTTTGCTGGCCTTCCAGCCATTCATCTGTCCGCGTTGGTGGTTGGAATTGATATCGCCTTCGAAGCCACCGGCGATATTGTAGCACGCCATGTAACCTGCCGCCGTTGCGGCGATCGCCGCATCGGTCGAGCGTCCGCCCGTTTTGCATAAAAAGTAAAGCGGGGTCGTTTTGTCTGTGACCGCAGCTTCGAGCTGTTCGACGAAACGCGGGTTCACGTCAAAATTCGGATAGTATTTCCATGAAATGGTTTTGACGGTCTTGCTGATGGAATCGAGCGACGGAACGCCGGAAAAGGCCCATTCTGCTTGCGTACGAACATCGACCAGTTGCGCCGATGCATTGCTGTTCAGGGCGCTCCAGGCATCGACCGGTGAAACGTCACCTGCGTAGCTCGGGTGTTCGGCGCGTGCGGCAGAAGCCATGGTGTACCTGTGATCTGTCGTTTAAGAAACATCACCTGAAGGGAAAAATTCAGGCAACAGAAAAGGGATGCGGCCCAAGTGGGTCGCGACACACATAGTTGATTTTGTAATTTTTAGTTCTTGGAAGAAAAAGCGGTCTTAGGCGGCGAGCGTTTTCACGCGCGCATGCAAACGGCTCACCTTGCGTGAAGCCGTACCCATCGACAGCACACCCTTGCTGACGCCGCGCATGATCTCGGGCTGGGCCGATTTCAACGCGTTCTGCGCTTCGGTTGCGTTGCCTGCAGCGATTGCAGTTTCAACTTTCTTAACAAATGTCCTGATCCGGCTCATACGCGAACGGTTAATTTCGGTACGTGATTCCGTCTGACGGATCCTTTTTTTTGCCGATTTATGATGTGCCATGGTAAACCCACTTCGTTGTTCAATGCTCGTTGTCGAGGAGGGCGAAACTAGCGACGGCATCTGCACCCGTCAAGCGCTTTTATGCACACCCGAAAAAAAGAAATTACTTGCATCCTGAAACCCCCAAAAACCCTAGGCTTTTCGCCGCTTTCCGCGCTGAGCCTGACATTGCGGGCACCAGTACGTCGCGCGCCCTGCTTGTACTGTAGTTTCGATCATTGTGGCACAGCGAAAACACGGCTTGCCATCGCGCCCGTAAACTTTAAATTCGTGCTGGAAATATCCCCCTTCATTCCGTACGCCGACATAATCCCTCAGGGTCGATCCGCCGGAGTTAATAGCTGCCTTCAAAGTGGTGCGAATTGCCCGGATGATCTCCGGTGCTTTATTGGCCAGTTCGCACGCCGGAACAAATGGTGAAATTTGGCTTGAATACAGGGCTTCCGAGGCATAAATATTGCCCACTCCCACCACCAGTTTTTGGTCCATCAACACCGGTTTAATCGGTCCTTTGCGTTTTGCCAGCTGCTGCATGAGGTACGCTGAGTTAAATTCCTTTTGAAGTGGCTCTGGCCCTAAGTTTTTCAGCAATGTGTGTGTTGCCTCGTTGTCACTGGAAATCACGTCAATCATGCCAAAACGGCGCGGATCGTTAAAAACCATTAACATATTGTTTTTTAATTCTACCACCACATGGTCGTGGGTTCGTGGCGTGAATCCTGCTTTTTTCTGCACCGTGAAACTGCCGCTCATACCAAGATGTGCCAAAATAATTTTACCCGAATCGAGGTCGATTAGCAGGTATTTCGCCCGACGGCGCACCTCACGGATAATACAGCCGGTGATAGCTTTCGCGAAATTCCTGGGGATTGCTGAACGCAGATCATGCCGGCGCACATGTACGAGGACGATCTTCTGTCCGCGCACCGTCTTTTCCAGGCCGCGCCGCGTTGTTTCCACCTCGGGTAATTCCGGCATACTCATCTCCCACTTGTGAAGCGGCGCAAAACGTTCTACGCAACGCCCAACGCAAAAGGTAATGACATGAGCGCCCAGAAACAAGAGAACGCCGCCGATGACGCACAGGATCCGCGCGCCTCGCAATTCGGCTACCGCAAAGTGGAATCGAAGGCGAAAGCTTCCATGGTGCGCGACGTGTTCAGTTCCGTCGCCAGCAAATACGACATCATGAATGACCTGATGAGCGGCGGCATGCATCGGGTGTGGAAGAACGATTTCGTCTCGCGCATCAACGTCACTTCATCCGCCGCCATCCTCGATTTAGCCGGCGGAACCGGTGACATCGCCGTCCGCCTCAAGAATAAAACCAGTGCGACCGTCACCGTCTGCGACATCAACGAAGCCATGCTGAATGTCGGCCGCGACCGCCAGTTCGATAAAGGCGAATCCCAGGGCCTGCGCTGGGTCTGCGGCAATGCGGAGCACCTCCCTGTCCCCGATAATTCGCTCGACGTCATCACCATCGCCTTCGGTCTGCGCAACGTCACCGACATCCCGCAAGCGTTGCGCGATGCCTTCCGCGCTCTAAAGCCCGGCGGGCAATTCCTCTGCCTCGAATTTAGTCAGGTCATCATCCCGCAACTCGCCAAAATGTACGATAAATACTCTTTCGCGCTCATTCCCAAAATCGGCGAGCTAGTGACGAAAGACCGTGATTCGTACCAATACCTCGTCGAATCCATTCGTATGTTCCCGAAGCAAGAGGAATTGAAGCGGATGATGGAAACCGCTGGCTTTGAACGCGTCACATTCGACAATCTCTCTCTTGGCGTTGTCGCTGTCCATCGCGGCTGGAAGATATGAGCTACACACTACCCCCGCACTCCGTCATTCCCCGAATTTTCTCTTGGGAAAATTCTAGGGAAATCCAACTTATTTTCGATGTGCATGGCACGATGGATCGCCTCGGGATCGTAGTTACGATTCAGGCGATAGCGGAGTTAGGCGTATGCTAAAAAACCTCAAATACTCTCTGCGCCTCCTTGCCATCGGCTGGACCTTCGCTCGTTACGATGCGCTGTTCGGCCTCGAAGCATTGAATGCCCCCGGCCCGCTGCTGTGGTTCTGTCGCCGGGTCGCGAAGCGCCATCAAGGCCTGCGTCCCGGTCAGCGTCTATCGCTCGCGCTGCAAGCCCTTGGCCCGAGTTTCATCAAAGCCGGGCAGGCACTTTCCACCCGCGCTGACCTCATCGGCGAAGAACTCGCGCGCGACCTCAGCGAATTGCAGGATAGTTTACCGCCATTCGATTCCGGTATTGCGAAAGCGCTGATCGAAGAACAACTCGGCGCGCCGATTAGCACGCTGTTCATACAATTTGATGAACATGCCATCGCCGCCGCCTCCATCGCCCAAGTGCATTTCGCCACTACGCAAGCGGGCAAGGAAGTCGCTGTCAAAGTCCTGCGCCCGGGCATCGAACTCGCTTTCCAACGCGATATCGACCTCATGTTCTGGCTGGCACATCTTGTCGAGCGCCGTCTGCCCCAATACCGCCGCCTGAAGCCCGTGCAGGTCGTCGAAACCTTCGATAATACTATCCGCCTTGAGCTCGACCTGCGCTTCGAGGCGGCCGCTGCCGAAGAGTTGCGCGCTAATACAAAGCACGATGCCGACTTCCACGTCCCCTTCGTCGATTGGGAACGCAGCAGCAAGCGCGTGCTCACCACCGAACGCATCCACGGCATCAGCGCGGGCGATATTGCGGGCCTTACTGCTGCCGGCATCGACCTCATGAAAGTCATGGAATGCGCCGCGCGTTCATTCTTCAATCAAGTCTTTCGTGACGGCTTCTTCCACGCCGATATGCATCCGGGCAATTTGTTCGTGCTGAACGACGGCACTCTTGCCCCGGTCGATTTCGGCATCATGGGCCGCATCGATCACGCCAACCAGCTTATCCTCGCGCAGATACTCTGGGGCTTCCTGCAGGGTGATTACCTCCATGTCGCGCAAGTGCATCATGATGCCGGCTGGATTCCGCCGCATGTCGATATCCATCAGTTCGCCCAGGCCGTACGTGCCGTCGGCCAACCCATCATGGGCAAAGCAATGAACGAGATTTCTATTGGGCGCTTGCTCGGCCAGCTCATCGGCATCGCGCAGACCTTCGAGATGGAAGCGCAACCGCATCTTCTGCTATTGCAAAAAACCATGATGACCGCCGAAGGCGTCGGCCGTGGCCTCAACCCCGCCATCAATATGTGGCAACTCAGCGAACCGCTCATCCGTGATTGGGCGAAAGCGAACCTCTCGCCGCAGGCCCGTGCCAAGACGTTTGCCAAGGAAGTCGGCGAAACCTTGCGCGATGCGCCGCGCGTACTGCGCGAAGCCAAAGAATTTCTCGAAAAAATCGAGCAGCACGGAATCCGCCTCTCCGCCGACTCACTAGGGCGCCTCGAAGCCCAGCGCGCAGCCCATCACGCGAACTGGATGCGCCTCGGCTGGTTCACCCTCGCCGTAATCATATGCGGCTTCACATTACTCATAAATCAATTGCCCTGACCTTGCGTGTTCATAAACCCTTTACTACATACCTTCACGAGTGTATGTAATTTGGGCACACAGGCAGATTCTGTGCGTTTATTTATAGCCTATCGTCACCAAGCCTTGCCATCCCCGCCTGACCGACTTATATCTTTCGCTAACCCGCGCAAACCGCCACTGAGCGGGTTGTCCGCTGAACAGACCGTTGAATATCGAAGGACATTCCATGGCACTACCCCGCAGCATCCTGCTGATTATTACCGGTTCGGTGGCGTCCTACAAGGCGCTGGAACTGATCCGGCTATTGCGCTCTGAGAACATTACCGTCACAACCATCCTTACCAAAGGCGGCGCAAAATTCATTACGCCGCTGGCGGTGTCATCCCTCACCGGCACCAAAACCTATGACGACCTGTTCTCCCTTACGGATGAGGTCGAGATGGGCCATATCGAGCTTTCCCGCGTCGCCGATGTGGTGCTCGTCGCCCCCGCTTCCGCTGACATCCTAGCCAGGATGGCCAACGGGATCGCCGATGACCTCGCCACTACGGCATTGCTCGCCACCAACAAGCCCGTCGTCGTCGCCCCGGCCATGAACCATAAAATGTGGAGCCACGCCGCGACCCAGCGCAACATTTCACAGCTATTGGCCGATGGCATTCACCTCATCGCTCCCACCGAAGGCGCGATGGCCTGCGGTGAGCATGGTGTTGGCCGCATGGCGGAACCTGCCGCCATCATGCAGGCGCTGGCGAGTTTCGGTAGTAAGCCGTTGCTCACCAACCTGCGCCTGAAAGGCAAAAAGGTCATCATCACCAGCGGGCCAACGGTCGAAGCGATCGATCCTGTGCGCTATCTCGGCAATCGTTCGTCTGGCAAACAAGGTCATGCCATTGCCGCCGCACTCGCTACCGCTGGCGCGGAAGTGCATCTCATTTCCGGTAGCGTGAATATCCCGGATCCCACCGGTGTCAGATACATCACCCATACCGGCAATGCGGAAGCAATGCTGCGTGCCGTTGAAGATGCACTGCCCGCCGATATCTTCATCGGTGCCGCCGCCGTTGCCGACTGGCGACTGGCCAAACCTGCTGAACAGAAACTGAAAAAGAAAACGACGAATGGGAAACTTACGCTCGAACTGATTCCTACAGTGGATATCTTGGCGAGCGTCGCAAAAAACAAACAACGGCCAACGCTGGTGGTGGGATTCGCAGCCGAGACGGAGAAGCTATTGGAACATGCCCGTGCAAAACGCCTCGCCAAAGGTGCCGATTGGCTCATCGCCAACGAAGTCGATAGCTCCCGCGTTTTTGGCGCGGATGATAATACAGTGACCTTAATCACTGCCGAGTCGGAGGAAAGCTGGCCGCTCTCGAGCAAACACGACATTGCAAGCAAACTAACGCAAAAAATCGCCGATCATTTTTCTACCACTGACACCCATAAAGGAAAGACTGCATGACTACCAAGCCTATCAGCATTTCGATTACCCGTTCCGACCATGCCAAGGATCTCGCCTTGCCAGACTATGCCACCGAGCATAGTGCCGGCATGGACCTCCTCGCGGCAGTGACGGAAAATGTGGTGCTGAAGACCGGTGAGCGCAAACTCATCCCGACCGGCCTTTCTATTGCCCTGCCCGATGGCTACGAGGCCCAGATCAGACCGCGCTCCGGCCTTGCCTTGAAACACGGCGTATCGCTCGTTAATTCTCCTGGCACCATCGATGCGGATTACCGTGGCGAGATCGGTGTCATCGTCATCAACCATGGCGCAGAACCGTTTACCATCGAGCGCGGCATGCGCATCGCCCAGATGGTCATCGCGCCCTATATCCGCGCCCAATTTTCTGAAGTGATCGAATTGCCGACCAGCGCCCGTGGTACGGGCGGATTTGGCTCCACGGGAACGGGGGGTTAAGCCATGCTGGTTCCATCGAAAAAAATCTTCTACGCCATCGAAGCCGTGTTCTTCATCGCCTATAACGCGAAAGCCACCCCGGTCGCCGGGAGCGATGTTGCCGAGGCACAGAACCTGCCAACCCGCTATCTGGAACCTATCATGCAGAAGCTGGTGCGCGCAGGCATTTTGCGGGGCATGCGCGGCCCGCAAGGCGGCTATGTATTGGGTCGAGAGCGCCGCCGCATCACCCTTGCCGATATCTGCGATGTCATCACGGATAATGCTTCACTGCCCACTAGTAGCACCACACTCGGCAAACAAATACTCGGGCCAGCGGCGAAAAAACTGATGAACGACTATCGCACGCAACTTGCCACCATCAGCATCGCTACGCTATGTGAACAGGCAGAGGCTGCGAATATCGCCACCATTAGTGAGACCGCGACCGATTTTACGATCTAAAAGGAACCGCCGATGACTATCCGTAGCGCCACCGAGCATCTCGACAAACCACGTGGCCGCATTTACGATTCCATCCTCGAAACCATCGGCCACACACCGTTAGTTAAGCTCAACCGCTTGGCAGAGGGTTCAAACGCCACCATTCTTGCCAAGCTCGAATTCTTCAATCCCCTCTCCTCCATCAAGGATCGCATCGCGCTCTCCATGGTCGAGGAAGCCGAACGTACCGGTAAACTTTCGAAGGACTCTGTACTCGTCGAGCCGACCTCGGGCAACACTGGCATCGCCCTTGCTTTTGTTTGTGCAGCAAAAGGCTACAAGCTTATCCTCACCATGCCGGAATCTATGTCGCTCGAGCGCCGCAAAATGCTCAAGTTTCTTGGGGCCGATCTCGAACTCACGCCTGCACCAAAAGGTATGCGCGGCGCTATCGAGAAAGCAGAGGAGATTGTCGCCAGTAATCCAAAGGCGTTGATGCTCCAGCAGTTCAAGAACGCAGCGAATCCAGCTATCCATCTCACCACCACCGGCCCCGAAATATGGGAAGATACCGCCGGTGCAGTCGACGTATTCATCGCCGGGGTCGGCACTGGCGGTTCCACCACCGGCGTCGGCAAATATTTGAAAGAAAAAAAACCCGATGTGAAGATCATCGCCGTCGAGCCCGAGGATTCGCCGGTGCTTTCCGGCGGCAATCCCGGCCCACACAAAATCCAGGGCATCGGCGCCGGTTTCGTGCCCGATATCCTCGACCGCGATATCATTGACGAAATCATCACCATCAGCAATGCCACTGCCTTCGCCACGGCACGCGAGGCCAGCAAGCGCGAAGGAATCCCTGCGGGAATCAGCTCAGGCGCGACCATCGCTGCGGCGCTTGAAGTCGGAAAACGTCCTGAAATGGCTGGTAAAACCATTGTCGTCATCGTTGCTTCGGCCGCTGAGCGCTATATTTCCACGGATCTGTTTGCCGATATCTAACGCTATTCGTCCCGCACTGCAGCACTGATTTTCGCGGATTCATTCACCGATACCTGCTATAAATCGAGTAAGGAGAACGATCATGAAATCGCTGCTTGCTGTCATCCTCATCACCGCCTCGACCGCTGCTTACGCTGAAACATCCGACACCACCACGACAGATGGTCTCGGCAAAGCTTGGGTGCAAGCCATCAAGGATAATTCCACCGACGAACTAAAACCACTCATCCACCCCGACTGCGCGCATGGCGATATCAGTTCGTCCATCCTCAGCCGAATGGTCAGCGGCGGCTTGCCACCGGCCTATACCATCGACACGCAGGACATTAACACTCCGCCAGACCAGCTCGACAAAATCTTCCTCGTGCGCCCTTCGAAGGATTTGCTGATCCATTACATGACAACGAACGACGACGACAAACACCGCTACGGCATCGGCAAAGGCTTCCCGATCGCGCAGAAAGATGGACACTGGTATTTCGCCGTCTGTAAAAAGCAGTAATGTCCTTCACGCTTGAACAACAGCGCCGGTACGCGCGGCAAATCATGCTTGCCGAAATCGGTGAAGCGGGTCAGCAAAAGCTGCTCGATGCGCGCGTGCTAATCATCGGCGCGGGTGGCCTTGGCTCCGCACTCATTGCCTACCTGGCCGCCGCCGGCGTCGGCCGTCTCGGTATTATTGATGCTGACCGCGTCGAGCTTTCCAACCTCGCCCGCCAGATCATTCACGAGACCGGCGATATCGGCCGCCTCAAGGTCGAAAGCGCCGATGACCGCGTCGCAGAACTCAATCCAGATGTAAAAATCACGACCTATGCTTACGCGCTCGACGATACCAATGCGTCCGACATCATAAGCCAGTACGACATGGTTGCGGATGGTTGCGATAATTTCGCGACGCGCTTCCTCGTCAACCGTCTCAGCGTGAAACTGAACAAACCCCTCATCAGCGCTGCCATCGCCGGCTGGCAAGGCCAGGTCATGACCATTGATCCTTCTTCCGTGAAAACTGCAGGCTGCTACCAGTGCCTCGTCAGTCCGGATGCACCGGAAGCAAACACCTGCAAGGATACCGGCATCGTTGGCCCGCTCGCCGGCATCATCGGCTCCATGCAGGCACTGGAAGTCATCAATACCATCCTTGGCAAGCCTGCCCTTGCCGCAAAACTTGCCCGTTATGATGGCCACACGATGCAACAGTCGCTCGTCACCCGCGCGCGCGATAGTGATTGCCCGGTCTGTCGCGCCGTAGACAGCGCTGCAGCCTGACGCTATAACTTCATGCATGAAGCGCCTCCTTGTCATCCTCATGTTTTTTAGTTCCGCCACGGTATTCGCTGCGGATGAGCCTTCCGTCCTCAACCCGACCGGCCTGCCGATACCGCGTTATGCCTCACTGAAGTTCGACGATGTCAATGTGCGTGTCGGCCCCGGTACCCGGTACCCTATCCATTACGTCTACAAGCGCAAATTGCTCCCTGTAAAAATTGTCGAGGAGTTCGCGCACTGGCGCAAGATTGCCGATTATGAAGGCAGCTCCGGCTGGGTGCAGAAAATGGCGGTCGATGGCAAGCGCACGGCCATCATTATCGGTAAAATGCAGAACCTGTATGATGATCCGGATACCGCTTCCTCCGTCGTCCTGCGCGCGAAAGCAAATGTTGTCGGTGACCTCAAACGCTGTGAGGCGGATTGGTGCCAGTTGGAAATCCAAGGCCGTAAAGGCTGGGTTCGCAAGGTCGATATCTGGGGTGCTGATCGCGAGGAAGTCTGCCAAAAAGGCTGTATGACTAATAAGTAGCGTTAAGCGCTAAGCCCCCGTCAGGATACGTTCAACCAGCTCGCCCACGCTCGGCACGAAACCATTCGAGTAGAACGGATCCCGCGCGAACTTGTACGCGTTATGGCCGCTGAACATTAGATTATGCTCGATATCCCCGCCCCGCACGATGTCTTGCAGCGTTTTTTGAATACAGAAGCTGCGCGGGTCGGCCTTCTTGCCGGTCGTGTAATCGTCATGGTCCTTCCAGTTGGAAAAACGGCAATGCGACAGGCAGCCCATGCATTCCACCTGGTCGACATGGATTTCATTGCCCTTTTCCGGCGTCACGAAAATCATTGTCTCGTCCGGCGTTTTCATCGCTTCCGTGAAGCCGAGGCCGATCCACTGATTGATGCGCTCGAAGTCTTCCGGCGTCACATAATGCGGACGTTTGCGCGGCCCGAAACCATACGGCTCCGTTCGGTAGCCTTCCGGCTCCATGCTGAACTGCACTTGGCGCTCGTTACGCGCCCGTAGTTCCTTGATGAAACTGTTATTCACCGCAGAGGAATAGAATCCCGTCGGCGAGAACTGGTTCAAAAATACATCGCCTTCCTTCAGCGTCAGCAGGCGTTCCTTCCAGCTTTCCGGAATCGGGCTCTCCTTCGTCAGCAACGGGCGCGTGCCAAACTGGAACGCGATGAGGCCGATATCCGGATTGTCGAGCCAATGCTCCCAATCACTCAAATGCCACGCGCCACCGGCCATGATAATCGGTACATGGTGCAGGCCAACTTCATTCATGAATTTGCGCAGTTCCACCACGCGTGGATACGGATCCTCTGGGCGTTCCGGGTCCTCACCATTGCTCAGGCCGTTATGCCCGCCCGCCAGCCACGGATCCTCATAGACCACGCCCCCAAGCAGGTCGACATACTTGCTGTATGAACGCTTCCATAACGCGCGGAACGCGCGCATCGAGGACACGATCGGGTGGTAATACACGTTATGTTTTGCCGCCAGTTCGCTCAGGCGATAGGGCATGCCCGCGCCGCAGGTTACGCCATGGACGAGACCCTTCGCACCTTCGAGGATGCCTTCCATCACTTCCGCCGCGCCGCCCATCTCCCATAAAATATTCATATGGATACGGCCATTGCCGTTGGAAATCTCATGCGCCCATTGGGCATGCTGGATACCGGCGCGGATGCCATTCGCAATCAGTTCATGATGCTTTTCGACGCGGGTCTTGCCGTGATACACCAGCGGAATCGCATTACCCGCCGCATCGTATTCCAGCTGGTTCACCGCAGAAATGGTGCCGACCGCGCCCGCAGCGGCGAACGCGCCCGCACTGCGGCCATTGCTCGCGCCTACACCCTTGCCACCCTCGACAATCGGCAGCACCTCTTTACCCGAGATCATCAGGGGCTTGAGTTTGCCGGTAAAATTGGCGCTAACATGAGCGATCATGGAGTATCCTGTTATAATTCCCAGCGCTTATAGGGCGAAAGCATGACGGTGCCAAATAAATAATGGTTCATGGCAGGCAACCATTTAAACGTTAAAACTTTCCCCACACCCACAGGTGCCCTTGGCATTCGGGTTGTTGAACACGAACCCGCTCTTGAATTTCTCCTCGACGAAATCCATTTCCGTGCCGATGAGAAACATCACTGCCTTGGGGTCGATGAGCACCCGCACGCCCTTGTCCTCGATCACCTCGTCGTACTTGCCGATCTGGTCCGCGTATTCGATCGTATAGCTCAAGCCGGAACAGCCGCGCGTACGAATGCCGACCTTGATGCCCACGCTCGGCTTCTCGCGCTTGCTCAGCAGCTCGCTAATGTGCAACGCCGCACGGTCAGTGATGGCAACAGCTCGTGATGTGGTGGATGGCAGCATAGTTATGCCGTTTTCTTCGCCTTATAATCCGAAATCGCCGCTTTGATGGCATCTTCCGCCAGCACGCTGCAGTGAATCTTCACCGGCGGCAACGCCAGTTCCTGCGCGATCTGCGTATTTTTGATGGTCATCGCCTCGTCAATATGCTTGCCTTTTACCCACTCGGTGACAAGACTGCTTGACGCAATCGCCGAACCGCAACCAAATGTCTTGAAGCGCGCATCCTCAATCACACCTGCATCGTTCACGCGAATCTGCAGCTTCATCACATCGCCGCATGCCGGGGCACCGACAAGACCCGTTCCCACATGCGCATCATCCTTATCGAGGCTGCCTACATTGCGTGGATTTTCATAGTGATCCACCAGTTTTTCCGAGTATGCCATGATCTACCTACCTTTTTTCCATTTGTCTGCCGTTCGTTCACTGACAACAGCCATCTTCAAGCCGTTGAATATCGTCTCATCCCGCATATTCACCAGCCCTGCACACATATCATCCGCCAATGCTGGATTTGCCTCAAGTGAGGCTTTGGCGAATCTCCTGAACGCCATGGTGACTTCATCGTATGTCATGTCGGGCGTAATTTGTCCCCGCAGACGTTCCTGTGTTTTAAGCACTGCCGCATGCTCGTTGGGTTCATCGGCAATGCGGCGGTGAAGTTCCCTGACGAAGGCAAGATCCTGATCGCTGTAGGATTCGAACACCATCAATGTGCCGCCCACTGGATTTTAGTTATGTCGACGCCTTCTTGCACCATTTCCCACAGCGGACTCATCGCTCGCAACTTTTCGATGCTGCCGGAAACGATCCTGATCGCCTCATCGATCTCCGCTTCCGTCGTGAAGCGACCGATGCCGAAACGAATGCTGGTATGTGCCAGTTCCTCACCTACGCCGATAGCACGCAGCACGTAACTCGGTTCAAGGCTTGCGCTCGTGCAGGCCGAACCCGACGAACACGCAATGTTCTTGATCGCCATGAGCATCGACTCACCCTCGATATACGCAAAGCTGAGATTGATGCACCCGGGAATGCGTTGCTCACGGTCACCGTTCAAGTACACATCCGGCACATCATCCATTACCGCTTTCAGGAACTTGTTCGACAGATAACGCACCCGCGCCGTTTCATCCTGCATCTCAAGCCCCGCCAGGCGTGCCGCTTCGCCGAGGCCGACCACCAGTGGAGTTGGTAACGTGCCACTACGCATGCCGCGCTCCTGTCCGCCACCCGAAAACAGCGACTCGAGGCGAATCCTTGGGCGGCGTCGCACATAGAGCGCGCCAATACCTTTCGGTGCATAAATTTTATGGCCCGAAATGCTCATCAAATCGATATTCATCGCCTCGACATCGAGCGGAATCTTGCCGAATGCCTGTGCTGCATCGGTGTGGAAGAACACATCCGCCGCGCGGGTGATCTTGCCGATCTCCGCCATCGGCTGGATGACGCCCAGCTCGTTATTCACCGCCATCACACTCACCATCAGCGTGTTCGACTTGATGGCCGCTTTCAGTGTTTCGAGATTGATCAGCCCGTTCTTTTCCACCGGCAGATAGGTTACTTCGAACCCGTCCATCTCCATATGGCGCGCGCTATCCAGCACGCATTTATGCTCCGTCACCACCGTGATGATGTGGTTCTTCTTCGACTTGTAGAATTGCCCTACCGCTTTCAACGCGATGTTGTTCGATTCCGTCGCACCAGACGTGAAAATGATTTCCTTGGCATCCGCATTGATCAGCCGCGCGACCTGACTACGCGCCAGCTCGCACGCCTCTTCTGCCTCCCAGCCATACGCATGGCTGCGCGAATGCGGGTTGCCGAATTTCTCGGTAAAGTATGGCAGCATCTTCTCCAGCACACGCGGGTCGACCGGCGTCGTGGATTGATAGTCCATGAAAATCGGGAATTTTACGGTCGATGCGTCCGGTTTTTTGAGGGCGACAGTTGTCATATCCTGCTCACATTTCTTTCTATTCTTGGGTAGTGCTGGCGGCTTAGAATAACATAGTGCGTTAGTCAACTATTACAATGCGCAATTTGCGAGGATTTAAGCGGCTTTGCGAGCGATTCGCAAGTACATCGCTTCCCACGCGTTCGCGAACGCCTCGATGTCTGCTTTCGTCGTCGCCCAGCCCCAACTCACCCGGATGGCCGTCGCGGCAATATCCTCAGTAATCCCCATCGCCAGCAGCGTTGCCGACGCGGCCACGCGGCCCGACGAACAGGCCGATCCCGCCGATACCGCAAAGCCAGCAATGTCGAAATTCATCAACTGTGTTTCGCTTTTCGTCCCCGGCATTGAAATGTTAATGATATTCGGCAACCGCGGCGCCTTCGCGCCGAAGAGCAACGCATCCGGCGCCGCCGATTGAATCTTCTCCACCAGCCACTCCCGCCATTCCAGCCAGTTCTTCGCGTCTGGGCAATGCGCCGTATCCTTCACGGTCTGCGCGAGACCGACGATGGCGTGCACATTTTCCGTACCTGCCCGCCGCACCAGCTCCTGTTTGCCCCCGGTGATGAATGGCTTGATCGGCAGATCATTACGAATCAGCAACGCGCCCGCACCCACCGGCCCGCCCGCCTTATGCGCACAGATCGTCAGCATATCAACACCGAGCAATCCCCAATCCAACGTTACTTTGCCCAGCGCCTGCACCGCATCGCAATGAACGAGCGCGTTATTGGTGCGGCAGATTTCGACGATTTCGGCAATCGGCTGCATCACACCCGTTTCATTATTCGCCAGCATCACCGAGACCAGCGCCGGTTTGCCGTCAAGGCTTTTCAGCATGCTTTCCACCGCCTCGACCTTCACCACACCATCGTGATCCACCGGAATCACCGCACCGCCCAGCAGCCCTGCCGTTTTCGCCACTGACGCATGCTCGATACTCGTCACCAGTAATGCCCGCTCACCGACAAAACCGCGCAGCACCATATTATTCGCTTCCGTCGCCGAGCCTGTGAACAGCACTTCATTCGGGAATGCGCTCAGGGCCGATGCCACCGCCGCTCGTGCATCTTCGAGATGCTTCTTCGCTATCCGACCCGCACTATGGATGGATGCCGGATTCAGCGGCCCGTCGCCAAGCGCTTCCATCGCTGCTTTGACACTTGGCAGCAACGGTGAGGTCGCATTGTAATCGAGGTAGATCATTCGTGCGTTTCCGGTAACGTGATTTTGGTGCCATCCGTAAAGACGATAGCTTGAGGCACATAAACGAATTTTATCTTATCGAAACCCGTATTATAAAGCTTCTGATGTTCAGGCATGAACTGATTATAATCCAGCCCATATCCCTTCATTACATAAGTTTCACCAGCCTTGATTGTATGATCCATACTATCTTTGATAGCGATAATCTTATCGCCGAAGATATCCTTGAATACCATTACCCCCTTGATGCCGGCGATATCCTTGCCAGAATCATTCTTGTATGCACGTTGAAGTTCAATGAACTCACTGTAGCCTGAGGTCGTGTTACGTTTGGAAATAAAGCTAACTATAACGTCTTTGTTGATTTCATCGACCGCTGCTTCGGTTTTAGCATCAACTTCTTTTTTTACTTCGGCGGCTTTGGCGTCTTGTTGTGTTTGGCCATCGACAAAGTCTTTCTGCTTAGCGATTAGCTCACCCACAGTCATGCCTGGCGCCACAATGGCAGGACGATTAAATAATTTCGCGAGCCCATCACGTACTAATGCTTGTACAAGCAATTTCTTATCCGTTTCATCGAGATGCTTTGCAGTCTTAGTGAATTCCTCGTTTGTCTGCCAATCCGTTGGCACTATGGCATTGCGTGGATTCTGATAGAAAAACACATAGTAAAGTACGGCTAGCGCAATCACTACCCCACCGATTTTGGGTCCAATCGATTTTGCCTTTGTCATTGTCGTAGTCGTTTGTTCGTCGGTCATACAACCCCTATTCCTTATTGTTAAACAACTGCCCCACTATCCATCATTTTCGCGAACATCATCAGTTCCGGCGTCGCATGCGCGCGCGGAAACTTCTCCTGCACCTTACGTTTACACACATCCGCCAGCGTGATGGAACCAAGATATAAATTGATCTGCGCACTCAGGCCTTCCCAGAGATCATGTGTCAGGCAGCGTGCTTTCGTCGCCATGCAGCCTTCGTGGCTCTGGCTTTCACACCGCGTCATTTTGATGGATTCCTCGCTTGCCAGCATGATAGCCGCAATGCTGATGGCCTCCATCGCCGTCGCCAGTTTATAGCCGCCACCCGGCCCGCGCACGGAGGTGACGAGCTTCGCCCGTTTCAGCCGTGCGAATATCTGCTCGAGATACGCCAGCGGAATTTCCTGCCGCTCCGCGATGGCTGCGAGCGTCACTGGCTTGCCTTGCGGCTGCCCGGCGAGATCCACCATCGCCGTTACTGCATATCGTCCTTTGGTGCTGAGTATCATGCTGCCCTCACGCGTCGAAACTGGCTTTGCGTGGGTTCGCGCTCACCACCGGTTTCGTAATGCCGCCATCCAGCGCATTGAGACGCGCTTCCAGTTCGGCCACCCGTTGCAGCAGCGCATGCTCGACGCTCTGCGCCGCCACGCCGATCATCGTATCGCCCTCGCCCACATCCTTCACCACCACCGCATTCGCGCCGATGCGCGCACCATTACCAATGACGACCGGGCCGATCAACTTCGCCCCCGCGCCCACCACCACATTATCGCCCAGCGTCGGATGCCGTTTTATTTGCTGCGTACTCGTACCACCTAGCGTTACCCCCTGGTAGATGGTCACCCGGTTGCCGATGACCGTCGTTTCACCGATCACCACGCCATGCCCATGGTCGATGAAAAAAAGCTCCCCGATGATTGCCGCCGGGTGGATCTCGATGCCAGTCATCCAGCGCGATGTCGCCGAGACCACGCGCGCGATGAACTTCACCTTCGCACCCCATAGCCAATGCGCCACCCGGTGCATAAGAATCGCATGAAATCCCGGATAGGTCAGCGCCACTTCGTATTTGCTACGCGCTGCCGGGTCACGTTCCATGATGGACGCCAATTCACTGCGGATCGATGCCATGATATTGTTTGCCTTAATGTTTTTCACTATTCACTTGAACCAGCCAAGCGTTTGGTGCTAGCAACCAAACCCAGAACTACCCGTCAATGCAAGGGTTTCGCGCATAGCATACGTAAACCCAGCAAAAGGGTCAACTATTAGCCTAGGCAAAACCTGGGAAAACGAGGAGTACTGAATGCCCGAAGTCATTTTCCAAGGCTCCGAAGGCCGCATCGAAGGCCGCTACCATCATAATCCGGACAAACAATCGCCCGTCGCGGTCGTGCTGCACCCGCACCCGCTTTACGGCGGCACCATGAACAACAAGATCGTCTATCGCCTCTATTCCAGCTTCGCCCGCGCCGGGTTCTCCGTGCTGCGTTTCAACTTCCGCGGCGTCGGCCGCTCCATGGGCAAGTTCGACGACGGCCTCGGCGAAATGACCGATGCGGCAAGCGCGCTCGACTGGGTGCAACTGCAGAACCCGGATGCCAGTTCCTGCTGGATCGCCGGGTTCAGCTTCGGCGCCTGGATCTCGTTGCAATTGCTTATGCGCCGTCCGGAGATAGAGGGCTTCCTCGCCATCTCCCCGCCAGCCAATATGTACGATTTCGGCTTCCTGAGCCCATGCCCCGCCCACGGTCTCATCACGCAGGGCGACCGCGACGATATCGTCAGCGAGCCCGCCGTGCAGACCCTCGTCGATAAACTGCGCGCGCAAAAAGGTACCAACGTCGAATACAAAGTCATCCCCGGTGCCGACCATTATTACCGCACGCAGATGGATTCACTCACTGGCTGCACCGACGAATTCATCGCCCGCAAGATCGCCGAATTCAAGGACCGCCCGCGCATCCGCCCGGATCGCAAGCGCCGCCAGTTACCGGCGGATATTCCGCAGTAGAGACAATAAAGCACTGTCATCCCGAACTTGTTTCGGGATCCATCAGAATGCATAAGTGAAGTATGAAACACGGCTATGTTTATATCCTCACCAACCAGACTTGTGGCACGCTTTACATTGGCGTTACTTCCGACATGCTTCGACGCATTGGCGAACATAAAGAGGGATTAATTGAGGGATTTAGTAAAAAATATGGGCTGAAGCAATTAGTCCATTTGGAAACATTCTCTACAATCGGTGATGCAATCGTACGTGAGAAACAGTTGAAGAACTGGCATCGCGACTGGAAAATCAATCTCATCAACGAGCATAATTCTGATTGGAAGGATTTAAGTTTAGAATGGATGGATGCTGAAACAAGTTCAGCATGACAACCTGTGGCAACGTCCATGCCAAAAATGTCATCCCGAACTCGTTTCGGGATCCATCTTGTAAACTAGACGCGAAGCGTCACATGACACTTAAGCCGCTACGTCGAAAAACTTCCCACCCGCCGTCGGCGCCTTAACCCCCGTCGTCGTAGGAATGCTCAGCGGCAGCCCCTGCACGCTCCGCGCCGCGAGGTAAGCGAACGCCTCGCCCTCGAGCATATCGCCGTTCCAACCCACCTGCTCCACCGGCAGCACCGGCACGCTCACGCAATTCTTGAGCAACTGCATCATCGTCGCATTGTGCCGCCCGCCACCGGTGATGAGCACCTGTTTAGGCACCGCCAGCACCGCGCCGAAGGAAAGCGCGATCGCCGCCGTCGTCATGGTCGTCAGCGTCATCGCGCCATCCTCGACGCTGAGGGGTTTGCTGGCCAGCAGCGCACTCACAAATTCCTTGAAATGATTGCGATCGAGCGATTTAGGCGCATCACGCAGGAAGTACTCATCCTGCAAAAATTGCTTCACCAGCGCCGCGTCGCTTATGCCCTGCGCCGCCGCCGCACCATCCTTGTCAAAACGTTGCCCGGTATGTTTTTGCATCCAGTCATCGATCAATCCACTGCCAGGCCCGCTATCGAAGGCGATGATCTCGCCGTGCTCGCCAAGCCACGTCACATTGCTCACCCCGCCGATATTCACCACCATCAACGGTTTCGGCAGCGCGCACGCCAGTGCCGCGTGGTAGAGTGGCACCAGCGGCGCCCCATGCCCGCCCGCTTTTACATCCGCTGTGCGGAAATCCGCCACCACCGGAATGCGCAACTCCGCCGCCATGCGTTGCGGCTCGCCGATCTGCACTGTGATGCTCTTCTCCGGGGCATGCTTGATCGTTTGCCCATGAAACCCGATCAGCGCAATTTCCTCGCGCTTCATGCCGACGCTATTGAGCAACTCGTTCACCGCGTCGATATGCACATCTGTCAGCGCGCCCGCCACTTGCGTTGCATTCCCCTCACCGCGCATCAGGGCCAGTATCTGCGAACGCAATTTATCGCTGTAGGGCGTAAAATAGCTGGGTCCGGATTCGACGATGTCCCGCCCATCCGTCCGCAGGATCGCCGCATCCACCCCATCGCAGGAAGTGCCGCTCATCAGGCCGATCACATTGGCCGGGAATGCAATGGTGCTTGTCATGCATCCAGTATGCACGGTATGAGTGACGCGACAAGCATTGAAACGCCGTTATTTCAGCGAAAGCTCGCATCCGCCTGTTTGAAAAAGATGGACTGCCGCGCTTCGCTCGCAATGACGACTACGGATTGGCAAATGGCACATAACGATTTTATCGATATCATTAAAGAGCGCGGTTTCCTTCACCAGATGACAGATGAGGCGGGTCTTGCCGCACTTCTCAAAACTCCCGGCCAAACAGCCTATATCGGCTTCGATTGCACCGCGAAATCCCTACATGTCGGTTCATTATTACAAATCATGCTGCTGCGCTGGTGGCAGAAATGCGGCCATCGCCCAATCGTTTTGCTCGGCGGCGGCACTACCAAAATCGGCGATCCTTCGGGAAAAGATGAATCCCGCCCGAAGCTCGACGACGCGATGATAACGGCGAATATGGAAAGCCTGAAGCAAGTCTTTAGTAAGTTCATCGATTTCGACGCCGATAAAGCACGGATAGTGAATAACGACGACTGGTTGAAAGACCTGAACTATATCGATTTCCTTTCAAAACACGGCCGTTTCTTCTCCGTTAACCGTATGCTGACGATGGATTCGGTAAAATTGCGCCTCGAGCGCGAGCAACCGCTGTCCTTCCTTGAATTCAACTATATGATTTTTCAGGCCTACGATTTCCTAAAGCTCAACGAAAAATATGGCTGCCGCATACAGATGGGCGGCGCTGACCAGTGGGGCAACATTCTCCAGGGCATCGAACTCAACCGCCGCTCGCTCGTCCTGTGCGACATGAAGGAAAAAGGTGGCAGCTTCACCGTTACCGCCAAACAGAATGCTGATACTCTGGTAGAAGCAACCTTCACCGTGCAGCGTGAAGCCGAGCATAAACTCGTTGAGCTTATGCAGAAATATTCCGCCGTCAATGCCAAGATCGCGGGTTACGATCATGATGCGTATGGCATTACCTCGCCCCTCCTCACCACTTCGAGTGGCGCGAAAATGGGCAAGACCGCCGCCGGTGCCGTATGGCTAAACGCAGACCTCCTTAAGCCCTATGACTACTGGCAGTTCTGGCGCAATACCGAAGATAGTGATGTCATCCGCTTTTTAAAGCTCTTTACAGAACTGCCGCTTGCGCAAATCACCGAATACGAAAGCTGGGTTGGCTCCGCAAAGATCAACGAGGCTAAAATTATCCTCGCCACCGAAGCGACCGCAATGCTCCATGGGCGCGACGACGCTGAGAAAGCGCAAGCTACCGCTGCCGAAACCTTTGCGGGTAGCGGTGTAAGTGCAGATTTGCCCGAGTTACCGCTCAAGCATAGCCAATTCCCGCCGAATGGCTGGCCTTTGTACCATATTATGGTGCAAGCTAATTTTGCCGCGAGCAATGGGGAAGCTAAACGCCTGATTAAAGGTAATGGCGTACGTATAAATGATGAAATTGTTAGTGATGAAAACTACAAGATAATGGCTCAAGGAATAACTGCTGCAAAGCCGCTAAAACTGTCCAAAGGCAAGAAACAGCACGTACTGGTGAAAATCACCTAACCTTTATTCTTCCGTGTCTCAATCAGCTCCTTCACCACTTCCGGGTCGAGCAGCGTACTCACATCCCCCAGCGTATCTACCTCGTTCTCCGCGATCTTGCGCAAAATACGCCGCATGATTTTACCCGACCGCGTTTTCGGCAATCCCGGGGTGAAGTGGATAAATTCCGGCACCGCCAGCCCACCGATTTGCGTGCGCACATGCTGCTTCAATTCCGTGTCGAGCGCATCATCACCGTGCTCGCCCGCGTTCAGCGTTACATAGGCATACACGCCCTGCCCTTTGATAGCATGCGGGTAGCCGACCACCGCCGCCTCCGCGACTTTCGGGTGCGCGACGAGTGCGGATTCGATCTCCGCCGTACCCAACCGATGCCCACTGACATTGATGACATCATCCACCCGGCCCGTGATCCAATAATACCCATCCGCATCGCGTCGGCAGCCGTCGCTGGTGAAATACTTGCCCGGCACCTGCGAAAAATACGTCTCGATGAAGCGTTTATGATCGCCCCAGATGCTGCGCGCCTGCCCCGGCCAGCTTGTTGCAATCACCAGTTGGCCCTCGCATTCGCCCTCCAGCTTTTCACCCTTGCTATCGACCACTTGCGGAATAATGCCGAAGAACGGCTTGGTGCAACTGCCCGGCTTGGTCGCCGTCGCCCCCGGCAGTGGCGTCAGCACATGCCCGCCCGTTTCCGTTTGCCAGTACGTATCGACCACGGCGCAACGACCCTCGCCGACCACGTTGTAGAACCACAGCCATGCCTCGGGGTTAATCGGCTCCCCCACACTGCCGAGAATTTTCAGCGATGCCCGCGACGTCTTCTTCACGAATGTATCGCCCTGCGCCATCAACGCGCGTACTGCCGTGGGCGCCGTATAAAATTTCGTCACCTTGTGCGCATCCACCACTTGCCAGAAGCGCGAGGCATCCGGGTAATTCGGCACGCCTTCGAACATCAGCGTGCGCGCCCCGCAAGCCAATGGGCCATACACGATGTAGCTGTGCCCGGTGATCCAGCCCACATCCGCCGTGCACCAGTACACATCCTCCGGCTGCAGGTCGAACACGTATTTCGTCGTCGTCGCGGCATATACCATATAGCCGCCCGTAGTGTGCACGAGGCCCTTCGGCTTGCCTGTCGAGCCCGACGTGTAGAGAATGAATAGCGCATCCTCCGCATCCATCATTTCCGCTGTGCATACATCGCTTTGTTGCGGCACCACATCCTGCCACCAGAGGTCACGGCCCGCTTGCATTTCCACCTTCGCATCCATGGCTCGGTACACCAATACCTTGCGTACGTGGAGATCCTTGATCGCCGTGTCCACCGTTGTCTTTAGTGGAATGATCTTGCCCGCGCGCCTGCTGACATTGGCCGTAATGACGACATCGCTAGCGCAATCCTCAATCCGGCTCTTGAGCGAATCCGCCGAAAACCCGCCGAACACCACCGAATGCACCGCCCCGATTCGCGCGCAAGCCAGCATCGCGAACGCTGCTTCCGGCACCATCGGCATGTAAATAGTGACGCGGTCGCCCTTCTTCACCCCCAAAGACTTCAGCGCATTTGCCGTGCGGCAAACTTCGCTCAGCAACTCAGCGTAGGAGACAGTTCGTATATCCCCCGGCGTGTCGCCTTCCCAAATGATCGCGGTTTTTTCCGGCATCGCCTGCGCATGGCGGTCGATGCAACTTTCCGTGATATTGAGCTTCCCGCCCTCAAACCATTTAATGGAAATTTTGTCGGTAAAACTTGCATTTTTTACCGTCGTCCACGGCTGCATCCAGACGAATTCCTTGGCGATATCGCCCCAGAAAATTTCCGGCACCAGCACGGATTCCTTGTACATTTCCTCGTAACGCGCTTCATCAACATGCGCGTGCGTGGCAAGGGTCTCGGGCACCGGGTATAGCTCATCCATGGACAACAACTCCAATTTCGGCCATTAGAGCGAAAGCTGAATCACTTTTCCATAAAGATTATGCCCCGCTACAAACTCACGCTCGAATATGACGGCACCGCCTATTCCGGCTGGCAGAAGCAGACGGCGGTGCCGAGCATCCAGTCCGTGCTGGAGATCGCCTGCCAGCGGTTTATGAATGCGGATGCGCCGATCGACGTGCAGTGTGCTGGTCGTACTGATGCAGGCGTCCACGCGCGCGGGCAAGTGGCACATGTCGATTTGGGCGAGTCGCGCGCGGCAAATGTTATCGTCCGCGGGCTCAATGCCTTGATGCTACCGCACCCGATCTGCGTCCTTACGGCCGAGGAAGTGCCGGACGATTGGAGCGCGCGCTTCAACGCCCAGAAGCGCCATTATCTCTACCGCATCGTCAACCGCAAAGGCCAACCCGCGCTCGATCGCGACCGTGCCTTGCACATCCACCAACCCATGGATATTGTGCGCATGCAGGAGGCGGCAAACCTCCTTATCGGCCATCATGATTTCAGCTCGTTTCGCGGGGGGGATTGCCAGGCGAAAAGCCCGATGAAAACGCTGGATACGCTGGAAATCAAATCACGCCGGACCAATTCCGAGCAGATCATGCTTTATACCAGCGCGAAATCCTTCCTGCACCATCAGGTACGCAACATGGTCGGTACGCTGGTCTATGTCGGCATCGGCAAGTGGAGCGTGGCGCAAATGGCGGACGCACTCGCCGCCAAGGATCGCCGCGCGGGTGGCCCGATGGCGCCCGCGCATGGGCTCTATCTTATGAAGGTGGACTACTAACGACCTTGTGCATCAAATCCAGCGTCACGAAGCAACTGCCGGCGAACTTCAGGGGAAAGATGTTCGCCACCGTCTAGAAGTGCCTGCATTGCGAGGCCTCTTTGCACTTCCGTCAGGGTTTTTTCATGAGCAGCAGGAATAGCAACATCCGTCGTGGGTACTGCATTAGCTAGATTAGGATTCTCAGTCATAACGCCTCCTTGGTTAGGCGCAACTTGTAGCGTTCCACATGGACATCGTGTATGAAGCTTTTATGACATTCGCCGCTACGAAGCGAAATAGCGTTCCAGCATCGCCTGATAGATTTTCGTGAGCCCTTCCAGCGTCTTCACCTCCACCCGCTCATCCACCATGTGGCTGGTGCGGCCGGTGGTACCGAACTCGATCACCGGGCAGTAATCCTTGATGAATCGTGCGTCCGAAGTGCCACCCGTCGTCGACAGCGTCGGTTCGATGCCGGTTATCTCTTTCACTGCGGCGACGACGATCTTCGCCAGCGTTTCGTCCTTCGTCAGGAACGCCTCTCCGGAAATGCGCGACAGCAGTTCATGCGCACCGAATGGCGCGAGACGGTTTTCCACCCACGCATTCACCTGCGCGCCGGTATATTGATTGTTAAAGCGCACATTGAAGGATGCCGTCGCCGAAGCCGGGATCATATTGCTTGTGGCATTATCGACATCGATCGTCGTTACCTCGAGGTTACTTGGGGGGAAGAATGCATTACCGTAGTCAAGCGGCTCGGCCTTCAACGCATGCAACATGTTCACGATACGCGTAATCGGATTATCCGCCAAATCCGGATACGCCACATGGCCTTGTCTACCGTGCACCGTCAGCTTGAAACCAATGCTGCCACGGCGGCCGATCTTGGCCATTTCACCCAACACGCTTGGGTTGGTCGGCTCTCCGACGATGCAATGGTCGAGTTTTTCGCCGCGCGTCTTGAGGAACTCGAGCATCTTCTTCGTGCCATTGATGGCAATGCCCTCCTCATCCTGCGTGATGAGGAGTGAAATCGAGCCTTTGAATGCGGCGCTTTCCACGTATTGTCTCGCTGCCACCATGAAGGCCGCCACCGCGCCTTTCATGTCCTCTGCCCCGCGGCCGATTAGTTCGCCGTCGATTACTTCCGGCTGGAATGGCAGCACCTTCCATGCGCTCGCATCACCCACGGGCACCACATCCGTATGGCCCGCGAAGCAGAAATTCGGTGCCTGCGTGCCATAGCGCAGATAGAGGTTCTCGACCGGTACGATTCCCTCTTCCTCGAAAATCATCCGGCTCGCCACGAAACCCACCGGCGTCAGGAACTGCTCGATCACGTCGAACACCCCGGCCGTCGTCGGCGTCACGCTCGGGCAGGCGATGAGAGCTTTAGCAAGTTCGATAACATCCATCAGCGCGAAACTTTCCTGCGCAGCAGCGAAATATTGATCATCAGCGCCATGCCGAACACACCCGCTACCAGCCCGGCCGCGAAATCGCTGTTCATATTCACGCCGAACCAGAGCTTGACGATATACGTGATGTAATTTTGCGGCAAGTTCATTACGCCGAGGCTCTCCAGCTCCTGCCAGTGCAAATAGGTCAGCGGGCAAAAACCCCACCAACCTTTGAAAAGTCCGAAACCTACCCAGCAGGCGAGCGTCAGCAACTGGCAGATGAACGACGGCAACCGCAGCCGCGGCAGCGTCCAACCGAACGCATTCAAGCCGATGACCAGCAGATGCAGCCCATGATAAAAAATGCTTAAGAAGCTCATCGCGAGCCGCTTACGCCCGCAGCAATTCGTTGATACTGGTCTTGCTGCGCGTCTTTTCATCGACGCGCTTGACGATGATGGCCGCGGCGAGGTGCGGTGCTTCCGGCGTTTTACCCGGCAACGTGCCCGGCACCACGACCGAATAGGCCGGTACGCGACCATAGGTCACCGCACCGGTTTCGCGGTCAACGATTTTGGTCGAAGCACCGAGGAACACGCCCATCGAAATCACCGAGCCTTCCTCGACGATGACACCTTCCGCGACTTCCGAACGTGCGCCGATGAAGCAATTATCCTCGATGATGACCGGATTCGCCTGCAACGGCTCCAGCACGCCGCCGATGCCCACACCGCCGCTGATATGGCAATGTTTGCCGATCTGCGCGCAGCTGCCGATGGTCACCCACGTATCCACCATCGTGCCTTCGCCCACATGCGCGCCGATATTCACGAAGCTCGGCATCAGCACCACACCCGGCGCTACATAGCTGCCACGGCGAACCCAGCTGCCTGGTACGGCACGGAAGCCCGCACCCCGAAAACGCTCCGCATCCCAGCCATTGAATTTCAGCGGCACCTTGTCGTACCATGCGGCTGGCACGCCTGCCAGTTGCGGGCCCATCACGGCCTCGTTATCGTTGAGTCGGAAGCTGAGCAGAATTGCCTGCTTCACCCATTGGTTCACCATCCATTTGCCGTCTACCTTCTCGGCGACGCGCAGTTGTCCTTCATCCAGCTCCGCGAGCACGGTATCCACTGCCGCGCGCACCTCACCGCTGGTGGCGCTGGTGATGTGGGCGCGGTCGTCCCATGCTGCTGCGATGATGCCGGCGAGGGGGTTTGTCATAAAATACCTTTGCTTATCCGTGGGATTCGTGGGGATAGCTAGATAGAACAGGGCCGGAATACAAGCAAATGTTGCCTTGTTTCGTCGGTTTTTTGCGCTATATGAAGCACATTCCAACGAAATTAGCCCCCAATAGGTGCCCCTATGTTCATCCAGACCGAAGCCACCCCCAACCCGAATACCATGAAGTTCCTGCCCGGGCAGGATGTGCTCGCCGATCGCACCGCTTTCTTTACGGAGGCGGAGAACGCCAAGACGTCACCGCTCGCCAGCGCCCTGTTCGTGCTCAGCGACATTCGCGCCGTGTTCTTCGGCAGCGATTTTATCACCGTCACCAAAACGGAAAGCGCGAGCTGGGATGTGCTGAAACCGCAGATCCTCACCACGGTGATGGAGCATTACCAGTCCGGCTTGCCGCTGATGGGCGTGAGTAAAACGCCCGATGGCGCCGCAAATGTAATCTATTCGGATGACGAGCAACAGGTGGTCGATCAGATCAAGGAACTCATCGAGACCCGCGTGCGCCCCGCCGTCGCGCAGGATGGTGGCGATATCGTCTTCCATTCGTTCAAAGAAGGCATCGTGAAGCTTGAGATGCACGGAGCCTGCTCGGGTTGCCCTTCCTCGACCGCGACGCTTAAAAGCGGTATCGAGAACATGCTGAAGCATTACATCCCGGAAGTGATCGCAGTCGAACCCGCTTAATCGTTCTACGCCACGTGCTGAGCACGGCTCCGCTAATCTACCAATTCGTCTGATCGCTACACGCATGCGCTCCGTGCGCGTTTCGGATTTTTTTGGTACCGCGTTTCCCAGTCCGGCATGAACAGCTTTGTGAAGTGCAAGTAGTCCGCCACGTCGGTGAGGCACTGCCAATCATTCGGGTCCTGTCATAGATATTACCTATCGTATTCATCGAAACAATAAATTAGCAATATAATGCATAGTTGATAAGTTTCCGGCATCGCTTTATTCTTAAACCATAGGATGAAATCATGAGCAGCGAAACCCTAGGTAAATGTCCAGTTATGCATGGAGCGAACCCGAGTGCTCGGCGCAACCGCGATTGGTGGCCTGAGCAGCTTGACTTGCAGGTGCTGCATACTCATACCACGCTCTCAAACCCAATGGGCCCAAAGTTCGATTACGCCGAACAGTTCACGACGCTCGATCTCAACGCCGTCATTGCCGATCTCAACACATTGATGACCGACTCGCAGGAATGGTGGCCCGCCGATTTCGGTCACTATGGCGGCCTGTTCATCCGCATGGCTTGGCACAGTGCTGGCACATATCGCGTCTCTGACGGTCGTGGTGGCGCTGGCATGGGCCAGCAGCGTTTTGCGCCACTCAACAGCTGGCCGGACAATGCCAATCTTGATAAAGCGCGCCGCCTGCTATGGCCGATCAAACAAAAATACGGCAGTAAAATCTCGTGGGCAGACCTTATCATCCTTACCGGTAACGTTGCGCTGGAATCGATGGGTTTCAAGACCTTTGGCTTTGCCGGTGGCCGCGCCGACACCTGGGAACCCGAAGAACTTTATTGGGGCCCGGAAGGCACGTGGCTTGGCGATGAGCGCTACAGCGGCGAGCGCGAGCTGGCGAATCCGCTCGGCGCGGTCCAGATGGGCCTCATCTACGTCAACCCGGAAGGCCCGGGTGGCAATTCCGATCCAAAAGCCTCTGCTCGCGATATCCGCGACACGTTCGCCCGCATGGCAATGAACGATGAAGAAACGGTTGCACTGATTGCCGGCGGTCACACGTTCGGTAAAACTCACGGTGCGGGCGATCCATCTTTCGTCGGCCCCGAACCCGAAGGTTCGGCCATCGAGGATCAGGGGCTTGGCTGGAAAAGCACGCATGGCAAGGGCCATGGTGCGGATGCCATCACCGCCGGGCTTGAAGTGACGTGGTCGCAGACACCGACCCAGTGGAGCAATCATTACTTCGAGAACCTGTTCAAATACGAGTGGGAGCTGACTGAAAGCCCAGCCGGTGCCAAGCAATGGCAGGCAAAGAACGCGGATGCCACCATACCCGATGCGTTCGATCCCGCGACGAAACATCTTCCTACCATGCTGACCTCCGATCTTGCCCTGCGCGATGATCCCGCTTACGAGAAAATTTCGCGTCGCTTCCTCGAAAATCCGGATCAGTTCGCAGACGCATTTGCCCGGGCATGGTTCAAGCTCACGCACCGGGACATGGGCCCTATCGCTCGTTATCTTGGGCCGTTGGTACCGCAGGAGACATTGATCTGGCAGGATCCATTGCCGGTGGCGCAAAGCGAGCCTACCGATAAGGATATTGCCATGCTGAAGGAGAAAATTCTCAGCAGTGGCCTCACCGTGTCGCAGCTCGTATCTGCCGCATGGGCTTCGGCTTCAACCTTCCGCAGTTCGGATAAACGTGGTGGCGCGAACGGCGCGCGGCTTCGCCTTGCCCCGCAGAAGGACTGGGAAGTAAACGACCCGAAAGAACTAGACAAAACGTTACAGAAGCTCAAAGTCATCCAGAACGAATTCAGCACGATTTCACTGGCCGACCTTATTATTCTTGGTGGCAGCATTGCCATCGAAAAAGCGGCGCAGGAGGCGGGCATTGCGCTTTCCGTTCCGTTCACGCCCGGGCGAGCCGATGCGACGCAGGAGCAGACCGATGTTGCTTCTTTCGCTCCACTCGAACCCATCTCCGACGGCTTCCGCAATTACCGCAAAGCGGGCAAGCAATGGATGAAACCGGAAGAAGCGCTGGTAGACCGCGCTCAATTGCTCAAGCTCACCGCGCCTGAGATGACGGTACTGATCGGTGGACTGCGCGTGTTAGGCGTAAACAGCGGCACAACAGACTATGGCGTTTTCACACGAAAACCCGGCATCCTCACGAATGATTTCTTCATAAACCTGCTGTCGATGGATAATGTCTGGCAATCTACTGGCGATGACATCTACGAAGCACATGACCGTCAATCGAACGAAAAAAAATGGACGGGTACACGGGTGGACCTCATTTTCGGTTTCCATGCGCAATTGCGTGCCATCGCGGAAGTTTACGCCAGTGCCGATGCCAGAGAAAAATTTGCCAAAGACTTTGCGGCTGCTTGGGTAAAAGTAATGAATGCGGATCGTTTCGATCTGCACGCTTGATAGTAGTTTCTAGGCCTGGATATCCAGGAGATACTTGTTCAAATTATCCTGCGTCTTCAGCACTTTTAAATCAGCCTGGGCGCTGTAGGTTGCGAAATTGCTGTTCACGAGGTCGGTCGCGATATCGACATCGTTCGTGCCCTGTGGCGAAGCGGATTGGGCGTCCTGCGTCGTCTGCGAGATCGACACCGGCGGTGGCGGCGGCGGGTTCGCGGCGACGAATTGCGTCGATACACTGCCATCACCATTAGTCGTCTGTGCCACTGCACCGGCACGGAAATTCGGGGTATTGGCATTGGCGATATTGTTCGCTGCCGCCTGCAGCCGCGCTTCGCTCGCGTTGAAGCCCGAGAGCGCCACTGTGCTCACATCCACCATCATCTAGCTCCTTCTTGGGCCTAGTATCAGGCCTCTTGTTACATTCTCATCCTACACCAATTCTGTTATCAAAGCACGAAGAATCTGGAGAATGCCATCTATCGGGCAAGGCAGGATTATTGCTAAAATCCAAACAAATCCGAAGTCCGGACGTTACCTTTTCGTCACACCGCTGACTGGGTTGGCCGCACCCTCCGCAGGCTGTTTACCCGTTTTAGGCTTTGCATCCTTAAGGTTAGGATCGGGGCTGTCGAACACTCCGAAGATGCCTCGCAGGAAGCCCGGGGTCAGCCCCGATAGTGGATTCACGCCCACATCCGGCTGGGCATAGGTGCCACGCACCGAATAATTGAAAGCGATCAGCCCCTGCTCGCCCCCCGCCACCCAGCCGATGATCGGGATCTTGCTCAGGATGGAATTGAGCACATACGCGGGCGAAAGCACGCCCTTTAAATTCAGTTTGGTCGTCGTCGTATCGACCGTGCCCGCGGTGGTGATGCCAAGAGCGTTGCCACTCGCGATGCCTTTGTCCACCGTGATGAGCCCACCGCGCGAGGTGATGTTCGCCGAGAATTTGTCGAACGAAATGCCGCTCCCTGTCATCGCATTGCTTAAACCCGAAAGCGAGGCGATGGAGAAAATGCGGCCGAGAATTTGCGAATTCTGCAGCGTAAAGTTGCTGATGAGCATATGCGCATTCAACTGCGGCGGTGATTTCTTGTCGTCATAGGTGCCGCGCATCTCGAAAGCGCCGTGCGTCATACGGTCGGTGATGTCGAAGTATTTCAGCATCGCCCCGGCATCGCCTGCCGTCATCAGGAACTGGCGCGCTCCTGCATTGGTGGTGATGCCCGCCTTGATCGTGTCTTTGGCCGCCTTCGCCGTGAATTGCATGGATTCGCAGCGTTCCTTGGTGCAAAGCATAGTGCCCTTTACATCCGTGAAGCCATTCGCTGGCACCAGCAGTAACGTCCCGAGGTCGACGCTCAGGTTCATCGCCGGGAAGTTCGCCAGCAACTGGTTGTTCGCACCGCCGCCATAGGCCACGCTGGCATCGAGCGTGTCGCCCGTGACCGCAATCACCGGAATATTGCCGCCCGTGTAGGTCAGGCTGAAATCATTGCGCGTCACGGCCGCTTCACCGTCCGCACCCGCAGCAGCTTTCACCGCAAGCGTCAGCGGCTTGCCGCTATCCTGCGCCAGCTTGATCGCATTGGTGCCCGCATCGCCGACTGCTACCGTGCCATCGAAACTGAGGCCGGCATTATCCGCCTTCAGCGTCCCGTTGATGGCATGCGCGTTGTAGCCGCCATACAGCTTATCCTGCGTCACATCGCGCAGTTTCGCCGCAATGTCGTAATCGACCGCGCCGAGATTGATGTAGTTCGGGTCCGCCGCATGCGCGTTGTCCGAGAACGCATCGAATTTCAGCTTCATCGTCGCATCGACATTGCCTTTGATCGTCTTGGGATCGAGTCCGAAACCGTCGTCGAACGGGAAATATTTCAGCGCAAGGATACTTGTCGCATCCGCGGCTGGCGCGCTGACGCTCACCTCCACTTCCATCGGGTTCTTCGGGTTGTCGAGCTGCGGGCACCACAGCACCGCATGGCTGATGGTCGCCCCGCTCATCATGCTGCCATTGCCGCCCTCAACCCGCACCGTTTTGCCGGTGAAGTGCGCGATGCCGTCCATCTTGTCCACCATTGGGAATCCCGGCAGGTACTCGAAACCGATTTCGTGCGCGTCCGCCACCGCATCCACCGCTGCGTCGCGTACGCCATGGCCGGTGATGTCGAGCGGGATGAAGTCGATCTTGATCGTACCCTTCGACGCGTAACCGCTTTTCAGTTTCGCGGTCACCCACGCCCGCGAATCCTTCGCGAGGAATAACGGCCAGTATTTATAGACTTTGTCGATATCAATGCGCCCGGCCTCACCGCTCCCTTTCACATACCAGCCATCTTGCTTATGCTGCGCCATCCCCGTTGCGCTGAGGGAATCGTCCTCGAGCTGCAATTTCAATTGCGTCAGGCCAATCTGCTGCTGGCTCCAGTCACCATCTACCACCACATTGCTTTGCGTCAGCTTGATCGGCACGGCGAACCATTGCGGCGCAGTCAGTAGCGCTTTCGGCGTCATCAGCGCCGCATGGAATCCATGGATACTCTGGTCCGCCGCGAGATCGACGCTCATCGTGCCTTCGACCGTACCTTCCGCGCTGACCTTCTCCGGGCAGGTACCGAACTGGCAGGCGAAGCGCAGCGGCATCCCGGCCATCTGTACGGTCAGCTTGTGCGCGCCCTGCGGTTTCAGCGCCGTCAGGATTGCCAGCAACTTCACCGCATGATCGTCCGCCGTGAATGGCATGGTCAACTTGCCCTCGAACGTGCCGAAATGGCGCTTCACATCAAGATCGACCGGCTCACTGACGATCTTGGTGCCGGATTTCGCATCCGTGAAAGTCAGCGCCGCCTGGTCGATGATAACCTCGTGGAACGGCAGGGGCGGCGGCGTCAGGGGCGCGGGCGTGTTGTCATCGCCCGGCGAGACGAAAGCGAGCACATCTGCCAGCGGCAGTTTCGACGGCGAATCCTCGAGACCGAACTCGACATTACCGTCGGCGTTGCGCGCCACCGACAAGTGCGGCGAATGCAGGATGACCTTGTGCAGCAGGCGGCGCGTCGGCAGGAAACCGATCGGGTCGATCGTCGCATAAAGTTCCGGCAGTTGGGCAAAGATATTGCCATCACGTTTGGCGAACGTCACATTGTTGATGCGCATCTTGCCCAGCGTCGCGGCGCTCGTCCAGTCGATGGTCACCTCACCGATGCCGATTACGTAGGGCGCATCGTCGCTGTTAACGGCCTTAACGATCCAGGGTTTCAGGAATTCCAGAGAGCGTTCTTCGCCATGCAGCCAGAAGGCCAGCGCCATCAGCAGAATGGTGCTGACGAGCACCAGCCGCTTGAAACATGTCCAGCAGATCCGGAGAGACTTGACCATATACCCTGTTTACTCAACAATACGTGGCATGCATATCGACGTTCCACGCGTTCCTACCACCAGCCGCTTGAGTAAGGCAAGCCGCGAAGCGGAGGCGGCTTCATGCCTCGAAGCCTTATCAAAAGTCGATGCGTTGATCGTCACGCTTGCCGATGCGAAAGCCCGCGCCGTGATCGAAAGCGCGGCGGGCAATTCGCCCTACCTCGCGCGGCTGATGACGAAATATCCTACGATGCTGATCCCCATATTCACCGAAAGTTTTGCCCTCGCCTGGAAATTGATCGCGCAGGAAATGCAAGACCTCGATGTCAAGCATCTCGACCAGCCGACCATCATGCTCAAGCTGCGCCAGCTCAAAGCCAAAGCCGCCCTTACTGCTGCCCTCGCCGATATTTCTGGTCACTGGAAACTGGCACAAGTAACAAGCGCGCTTTCCCATTTCGCCGGCGATGCCGTCGTCGCCACGTTGCGCCATCTGTTGCAGAAGGCCGCACTGCGGGGCGAACTGGAATTCAACGATCACGCTGAACCTGAAACCGGCACCGGCATCATCATCCTCGGCATGGGCAAGCTCGGCGGGTTCGAGCTCAATTATTCCAGCGATATCGACCTCATCGTACTGTTCGACCGGGATGTGCTGCCCTATAAGGGCACCCGCAACGCGCAACATTTCATGAACAAGATCGCCAGCGACCTTGCCAGCATCCTGCAAGAGCGCACGTCGGAGGGTTACGTCTTCCGCACCGATTTGCGCCTGCGCCCCGATCCCATGTCGACGCCACTCGCCGTTACCACCGCCGCTGCGCTCACCTATTACGAAACTGTCGGCCAGAACTGGGAACGCGCCGCGATGATCAAGGCCCGACCCATCGCCGGTGACAAGATCGCCGCCGAGAGCTACATGCGCGAACTCATCCCCTTCATCTGGCGTAAAACGCTCGATTTCGCGACCATCGCCGACATCCATTCCATCAAGCGCCAGATGAACGTTAAAGGTGGGCAGGACATCGAACTGTACGGCCACAATATTAAAACGGGCGTCGGTGGCATCCGCGAGATCGAGTTCTTCGTCTCCACCCAGCAGCTCGTCTGGGGTGGCCGCATCCCGGAAGTGCGCGTGCCCGCCACGCTCGCTGGCCTCAACGCCCTCACCGAATACGGCCTCGTCACCCCCGACGTGCGCGATACGCTCACTATCGCCTATGAATGGCTGCGCACCGTCGAGCACCGCCTGCAGATGCGCAATGACGAACAAACGCACACGCTACCGGGCGACGACGAGAACCTGCGCGAAGTGAGCATGTTCACCGGTTATGAGACTGTCGACGCCTTCGCCAAGGATTGCCTGACGACACTAAGGGCCGTCCACGCCATCTACACCGACTCGATGCTCGACTCGGAGCCGCTTGCTGTCGATGGTAACCTCGTCTTCACCGGTGTGGAGGCCGACGCCGAAACGCTCAAGACCCTCAAAAAACTCGGTTACACGGATACGCAACGTATCAGCGATATCATCCAGGGCTGGCACCGCGGCAGCCGTCGCTCCACGCGCTCCAAACGCTCCCGGCAAGTGCTTACCGAACTGGTGCCAGCCCTGCTCACCGCCCTTGGCAAAACGGCGAACCCCGATGCCGCCTTCTTCAATTTCGATGATTTCATCGACCGTCTACCTTCCGGTGCGCAGATCTTTTCGCTGTTCCTCATTCGCCCGGAAATGCTGACGCTGCTCGCCGATATCCTCGGCTCGGCCCCAGCCCTCGGTGATACGCTCAGCGCCAATCCCTCCTTGCTCGATGGCGTGTTCGAAGCCGATTTCTTCCTTGGCCTCCCGTCGAAAGAAGAACTCGAAAGCCTTGTTACCGACCGCCTTTGCTTCGCCCACGGCTTCGAGCAGAAGATGCTCTATCTACGCATCTTCAATAACGAAAAGCGCTTTCAGGCCGGGGTCCATCTACTCAAGCACCTCGCCACCGCCAAGCGCGTTGGGGCGTTCCTGTCGGACATCGCCGAGATCATCCTCCAATGCACCATGATCGAGGTCATTGCCGAATACGCGGCGAATACTCCCAGCTTCACCGATGTACCCTTCGCCGTCCTAGCCCTCGGCAAACTTGGTGGCCGCGAAATGACTTTCGGCTCCGACCTCGACATCGTGCTGCTGTACGACGGCACCGTTGATGCTGCCTCCGAAGCCCGCACGCACCTCACCCGCATCAGCCAACGCTTCCTTTCCGCGCTCACATTGCTCACCCGCGAAGGCCGCCTCTACGAGGTCGATACCCGCCTGCGCCCCGGCGGCAGTGACGGCCCGCTCGCCGTCAGCCTTGCCTCCTTCGATGCGTATTTCACCAATAGCGCGTGGACGTACGAGCATATGGCCCTCACCCGTGCCCGCGTCGTCGCCACCACGATCCCGCAATTCGCCGGGCAGATCGAGGAAGTCATTCGTCAGCATCTTTTCAAGGCGCGTGATACGGAACGATTGCTCAAAGACGTGCTCGACATGCGCGCGCGCATTGCCACCCAGTATCCCACGCGCAATCCATGGGCGCTGAAGCATATCCGCGGCGGCATGGTCGATCTTGATTTCATCGCGCAATACCTCGTGCTGCGTTACGCCGGCGAGGATCACAGCCTATGGCATCGCAGCGCCCGGCAAGTATTCGAGGCGGCGCAGGCACATGAACTGCTCGATGAATCCATCACCATTCCCCTCACCGTCGCCAAGCGTTTCCTGTCCGACCTCATGAGCCTGCTGCGCCTTTCCGCCCCCGGCGGCGTGATTACCGATGACGTGCCCATCGGCCTGCGCAACCTCCTCGTCAACGGCATGCGCGCCGAGAATTTCGAACAGCTCAAGCAACAGGTCATCACCCACGAAACGCATGTGCTGCAGATCTTCGAGCGCATGGCGCGTGGGGAATTGTAGTGTCGTCAATCCCGCGCTGGTGGAAACCTCTGGCCGCATGAACCTATGACTTCGGTACGCCCACCCGGGGTTGACGCGCAGGGATGACTTGTGCTTAACCATCCATGAGCTTACATAGGTTTCACATTATTCCAAGGAGCTTCCCATGGCCACCGCCGCTAAAAAACCCGCCGCTCCTACCGAGATCAACATTGGCGACACTGCGCCTGCCTGCAGCCTCGCCCTCACCGGCGATCAGAACATCGACCTCGCCAGCTATCAGGGCAAAAAGAACGTCGTCCTCTACTTCTACCCGAAGGACGACACCCCCGGCTGCACCACCGAAGCGAAGGATTTCGCCGCGCTGTCACACCAATTCGAGAAAGCAGATACTATCGTCATCGGCATCAGCAAGGATGACCTCAAAAGCCACGACAAATTCCGCGCCAAATACGAGCTGCCCTTCGCTCTCGCCGCCGATAGCAGCGGCATTGCCGAAGCGTTCGGCGTTTACGGCGAGAAAAGCATGTACGGCAAGACCTACATGGGCATCGTTCGCAGCACGTTCCTCATCGACAAGCAGGGTAACATTGCCAAGGCATGGCGCAAGGTCAGCGTCACCGGGCATGCGGCAGACGTGTTGAACGAGGCAGGGAAGCTGGCTTAACGCCTGGCGTGTATCAACGTTTCTGTGGGTTGGCCGCTGGCTTAACTGGTATAATGGGTTGCGCTGTACGTGTCCCGCCATCCGAATATGGCATGCCCGCTGGTGGCGCGAATTTTCCAAGCAAGTCCTGCATGCGCGTCGCGTAGGCTGGGTGATCGATGTAGGATTCGTACCTGTTTTCGCTCGCTATTTCGTTTGCGATGAACGCGTTGCTCAGTACCTCGCGCTGTGGCTTTGTCATCCGGACTACCTCCGCGATCAATTCCTTCTTGGCGTTATTGGGCAACGCACTGTACGCGCCAGCCACCTGCTCCAGCGGCAAGTTCTGGTGCTGTTGATATAAAGTGATGGCAATATTCTGCGGATCATTCGCCAAATGGGTGAGCGCTTGAGTCATGGCGCGCGCCATCGCCTGTGAGGAGACCAGCGTAGCACCACCGCGGTCAGCATCGCTTTCAAGACGGCGCACGGTTGCAAGATCCGCAGGCGGCAACTCTTCGAATCTGGCTTTGAACTTGAGCGGCATCATCTGATCGCGCTGGTAACGATGGGTCAGTTCATGCCCAAGCGCCGCCCTGGCGGACTCAGGATCCTTGAGGTAGCTGGCGTAATAATTCGCATCGATCGTCACAGAATCCGTAGTGAAATCGTATCCTAACAACGCGCCAGAGTGCGTTTTGCTGAATCCCTCCACCACCAGCACCCGCGGTAGCGGGTAATGCACGCCTAATGACGCATTCAACGCCGTTGTATCACGTGCCAATTCGGCGAAAAGCAGCGGCTGCTGGGCTGCCGTAAGTTCGCGAATTTTGCCGGGTTCATGCATCTTGGCATCTTTCAGTGCCGCCGCGGTCGCTACCGGATTCATTGGGTCCGTCATGAGCTTGAAATAGGGCAATGCCGCATTCGTGATGTAGATGGCCCTGTCGTCAGCGCTCAGGCCCTGTTTCTCGCACTCGGCTTTTGCTTTTTTGATGGCATCATCCTGCATGGAGCGAACGCGCTGCCAATCCCGTTCGGTCGTGATTTGTGGTAATAGATCGCTCATCAGCAAAGTGTAACACGCCAAGCATTAAAAGTTATTTAAAAGGCGTGAAGGGACTCGAAAATAAGCTTATGTTACAAGCATCTCATCCACCCATTGCGGCACCAGTCCGCTCGCTTTGCCGTGACGCACTTCATCGAAATGGCTGTGCACCAACGACGGTTCGAGGTTGATCTCGAGCGTCCGTGCGCCGGCGAATTTCGCTTCGCGCACGAAACCTGCGGCTGGATACACATTGCCCGAGGTGCCGATGGCGACAAACAGATCGCAATCGCGCAATGCTTTGTCAATGCGCTCCATGGCCAACGGCATCTCGCCGAACCACACGATATGCGGGCGTAGCAGCCCGTCCGCACGCAAATCTTCAGCGCAATCGCTCACCTCGCCGCTCACCCGGCAACGCGCTTTTTTCAACTCGCCATGCATATGGATCAGTTCGAACTGCCCTTTCGACTTCATCGCCGCATGGGCGCGATCATGCAGGTCATCCACATTCTGCGTTACCAGCATCAGCTTACCCGGCCAGTTCGCCGCCAACCGCGCGATGGCATGATGCGCTGCGTTTGGCTCTGCGTCCTTCAACTGCGCGCGCCGCTGATTGTAGAAGTCCTGTACTAGCGCCGGGTTAGCTGCATAGCCTTCCGGCGTCGCCACGTCCTCGACCCGGTGGCCGCACCATAGCCCGTCACTCGCGCGGAACGTTGCCAGGCCGGATTCGGCAGAAATCCCTGCACCCGTCAGGATGACGATGTTCTCGATATCCACAAGCCTGCCTTTTCTTACTGCTGCTGTTGTCAAATCACCCGCAAAAAATTAGACGTTAGGGATAGGAGTTGCAACCCATGAAAATCTGTATCCTCGGCGCGGGCGTGCTCGGTGTCACCAGCGCGTATGAACTCAGCAAGCGCGGGCATGATGTTACCGTCATCGACCGTCAGCCCGAGCCGGCGCGCGAATGTTCTTTCGCCAATGGCGGTCAGCTCTCCTACTCGCATGCCGAGCCATGGGCGAATCCGCGCGTCTTCCCCAAGCTCTGGAAATGGATGTTCCAGGAGGATGCGCCGCTGGTGCTCCGCCCCCGCGCCGATATCCATATGCTACGCTGGGGTGCGCTGTTCCTGCTGAACTGCCTGCCGCGCAAAGCGAAGGCCAATGCGGAAACGATGCTGCGTCTCGGCCTGTACAGTAAACAGAAAATGGCTGAACTACGCGCCGATACCAACGTGGAATTCTCGTTCCTCGGCCACGGCACGCTCCATGTGTTCGATAATCAGGAATCGTTCGATAGCGCCAAACGCCAGGCCGAATTCCAGCATGCGCTCGGCGGTGAAGAGATGCCCCTCACCCCGGCCGAATGCTTCGCCAAGGAGCCGACGCTCGCCAACACCACGAAAAAACTCGTCGGCGGCATGTATGCCCCCGCGGATGAATCTGGTGATATCCATGTATTCACCAAAAACCTCGCCGCTTATTGCGCTACCAGTTTCGGCACCAAATTTCTCTTCGACCAGAACATCGAGCGTCTGCATAAGGCCAACGGTGTCATCACCCATGTCGAGATCAAAGGCCAGCCGCGCGATTACCTGGCCGGTTTCGATGCGTATGTCATGGCCCTTGGCTCGCACAGCCCTGTCTATTTGCGCCAGCTCGGCCTCTATGTGCCCATCTACCCGATGAAGGGTTACAGCATCAGCTTCGATGCCAGTGAGTTCTGCCCGAAAGTCACCCTTACCGATGACTATGCGCGTCAGGTCTACACCACCCTCGGCAGCCGCATGCGTATCGCCGGCACTGCTGAATTCGCGGCCTATGACGACAGCGTGCGCAAGGTACGGATCGACCCGCTGAAAAAAGGCATGAAGGAATTATTCCCGCTCGCGCCGATGGAAAACCTCACCGAATGGGCCTGCCTGCGCCCCTCGACGCCGGATGGTCCACCCATCGTCGGTAAAACACCATTTGCCAACTTGTTCATGAACAGCGGCCACGGCACGCTAGGCTGGACGCAAGCCGCCGGTTCCGCACGCCTGCTCGCCGATGTCATCGATCAACGGCCGACGGAAATTCCCGTCACCGGACTCGAGATCGAACGCAACCTCATGCGGTTCTAATGGAGCAGCGTCGTCACAGCCTCAACGTCCCCAATACCAGCAGCGACGGCACGCACGAGATCGTCTTCTACGATTGGGGCGATATCAATGCCATGACTACGACCATCTGCGTGCATGGCCTCACCCGCAACGCGCATGATTTCGACATCCTCGCCGAAACCCTCGCGAAAACCGGCCGCCGTGTGCTTTCCATCAGCATGGCCGGCCGCGGGGAAAGCGCCTGGCTCGCCGATCCGATGGGTTACAACTACGGTACTTACGTGAATGACTGCATCGCGGTCATGGATAATTTTCACATCCGCGAAGTCGAGTGGATCGGCACCTCGATGGGCGGCATCATCGGCATGACCATCGCCGCGCATCATTACGACCGCATCGGCAAACTGGTGATGAACGATGTCGGCAGTTTCTTGAGCAAGGAAGCGCTCACCCGCATCTATGATTACATCCAGAAAATGCCGACGCATTTTGCCGATCGAGCTGCGGCAGATGCCTATCTGCGCGGTGCCTTTAGTAGCTTCGGCATCACCGATCCGCAACTGTGGGAGCGCTTCATCGATCAATCGCTCATCACGGACGCCGCAGGTAAATTGCGTTACGCCTGCGACCCCGCCATTATCGAACCCATCCGTGCCAACACCGCCGATTTCACCGAGATCGCCGACATCAACCTCATCGATACGTGGGATAAACTGCGCCTGTCGACCCTCATCCTCCACGGCGCGGATTCGGATGTGCTGCTGCCCGCGACCATTCGCACCATGCGCGGCAGTAACATCAACGCGGAGAGTATTACATTTCCGAATGTCGGCCATGCCCCGGCATTGATGACCCCGGCCCAAATCAATCCGGTTATCAACTGGCTGAATGACACGACATCAGGCCTGTTGAGCAAGAGCTTCTAGACCGAACCTTCTGGGCAAATTTTACAGACAGATTGTCACCCAGTCCTGTGCCGGGTTTCATGCTTCTGAAAAATCAAATAAAACAAGGTGGACTTGAGCACAAAGCCAGAGTGGCAACATCTGATTTTTGTGCTATACTCCCTCCATGGCCGATTCGCTGATCAAACCGAATTCCCTTGCCCGTGCCGCCGAGCGCGTCCGCGCCCAGCGTGAGGCCGAGCGCACTGAGAAGCCGGAAAAAGTGCAGGAAGCTACGCCGCTTCACCCGCCACGCACTACCAGCCAAGTGCGTGCCCGCCTCAATTTTATGCCTGATGATGATGTACTCACCAGCATCATCGGCAACGCTCTTGCCGCACTCTCGCGCGGTGTGCGCTGGGCGCGCGGATCGATCGTCAATTTATTGGTTTGACCTGCTTGCGTTCTCGGAACGCCATTCACGCGTAGGCGGGAATTTTGGCCCAGACACCACCACTTCTTTTTATTCGTTGTTCGCGATTCCCGCTTTCGCGGTAACGACGATGTTGTTAAAGTTGAGGCTTACGAAAGGCACCCCATGCTCAAAGAAATCAACTGGCACGATCCTCTCAACCTCGACGCCGAACTCACCGAGGACGAACGCCTGGTGCGTGATGCCGCCCGCAGCTTCGCGCGTGAGCGGCTATTGCCCGGCATCATCGAGGCCAATCGCCACGAGAAATTCGATCCGCAAATCATGCGCGACATGGGGATACAGGGCCTGCTCGGCTCCACCATCCATGGCTACGGCTGCGCGGGCGTCAGCCATGTCGCCTACGGCCTCGTCGCCCGTGAGGTGGAATGGGTGGATAGCGGCTACCGCTCCGCCCTTTCCGTGCAATCCTCGCTGGTCATGCACCCCATCTACACCTTCGCCTCCGAGACGATGAAAGAGAAATACCTGCCGAAACTTGCCACCGGCAAGCTCATCGGCTGCTTCGGCCTCACCGAACCCGATCACGGCTCGGACCCCGGCAGCATGAAGACCCGCGCCGTCAAGGTCGATGGCGGTTACAAGCTCACCGGCAGTAAAACGTGGATCACCAATTCCCCGATCGCCGATATCTTCATCATCTGGGCGAAGCTCGACGGCAAGATCCGCGGCTTCATCGTCGAGCGGGGCGATAAGGGGAATCTCACCACCCCAAAAATCGATGGCAAAATGTCTCTGCGCGCCTCTATCACCGGGATGATCATGCTCGATGACGTCTTCGTACCGGAAGAGCGCATCCTCGACGTCGAGGGCCTGAAGGGGCCATTCTCCTGCCTTAACAAAGCGCGTTATGGCATCGCCTGGGGCGCCACCGGCGCCGCCACCGCCTGCATGGAGATCGCCCGCGATTATACGGTCGAGCGCAAGCAATTCGATAAGCCCCTCGCCGCCAACCAGCTCATTCAGAAAAAACTCGCGGACATGCTCACCGAGATCACCCTCGCCACCCACGCCGCCTTGCGCGTCGGCCGCCTGATGGATACGGACGACTACGCCCCCGAAATGATCTCCCTCATCAAACGCAATAGCTGCGGCAAGTCGCTCGATGTCGCGCGGCAAGCCCGCGACATGCTCGGCGGCAACGGCATTGCCGATGAATACCATGTCATCCGACATGTCATGAACCTTGAGGCGGTGAACACCTACGAAGGCACGCACGACATCCACGCGCTCATCTTGGGGCGCGCCATTACCGGCATCCCCGCCTTCTAAACAAAAAAATCGCCCGGCAATTGCTCACCGGGCGATTCCGTTGCGTCGTTCCGAAGAACTAGGCGGCGTTCTTGCCAGCTTCTTTGGCTTTCTTTGCTTGCGCTTCAGCATCGTCTTTGCTTTGGCTTTGGTCTTTAGCTGGTGCAGTGTTGCCTTTGTTATCGGCCGATGGCTTGTTCGCGCTGGCTTCGTTAGCTGCCATTGGCGATGTGTTGGTTTGTGCTGCCGATTGGTCTTTGTTTTCGTTGGTGGTCATTGGTAGTCTCCTAGTTAAACATTACCCAAGGCAATGTGCGCTCCTTGTGCCCAGCTGTTTCGTAAGGATACTATGCGGATAACTATTTCTGTTTTCTAAGCATCTGCTATAGCACGTTTATGAACTCAGAATTCCTTACCTTCGCCCATCACCTCGCCGATGCCGCCGGCGAAGTCATCCGCCCCCATTTCGGCGCGCATGGGGACGTCGATGAGAAAAGCGATAAATCGCCTGTCACCATGGCCGACAAGCTTGCCGAGAAGACCATCCGCAAGCTGATCGAAAACACGTATCCCGACCATGCCATCTACGGTGAGGAAGAAGGCCAGAAAAAGACCGTCAGCGAATATACCTGGGTCATCGATCCCATCGATGGCACGCGCGCTTTCATCGCCGGGCGCAAGGAATGGGGCACGCTTATTGCCCTGTGCGCGGATGGCATCCCCATCCTCGGTATCATCGACCAGCCCATAACCGGTGAACGCTGGGTAGGCATGAAAGGCGAAAAAACCCGCTATTCCGTCGTTCCCGCGCAGGAACTCGACCCGCGCAAACGTGCTAAGGATGTCCTCATAACCACCCGCAAGTGCACCGCGCTAGCTGATGCCGAATTCTCTACCACCAGTCTCAACTACTTCACGCCACCACAAGCCGCTTCCGTCGTTAAACTCGCCCAGCAATGCCGGGCAACCGTGAAGGATGGCGACTGCTACGCCTATGGCCTCCTCGCCAAAGGTTTTCGCGACGTCGTCGTCGATGCCGGCCTGAAGCCCTACGATATCCTCGCGCTCGTTCCCATCATCGCGGGTGCGGGCGGCACCATCACCAGTTGGGATGGGGACGAAGTCACCCTCGCGCATTATGCGAATGTTATCGCGAGCGGCGACAAAACCTTGCACTCTCAGGCATTGGCGCTATTAGAAAGCGCATGAAAACCCTGCACATCATTGGTTCCGGGCTCGCGGGCAGCGAAGCCGCGTGGCAAGCCGCCGAGCGCGGCGTCGCTGTCACTCTCCATGAAATGCGTCCCGTTCACGCTACGGAAGCCCACCATACGGGTTATTCCGCCGAACTGGTCTGCTCGAATTCCTTCCGCTCGGATGATCATGAGCGTAATGCCGTCGGCCTGCTGCACGAAGAAATGCGCCGCTGCGGCTCCATTATCCTGAAATGCGCGGACGCCAATAAAGTCCCCGCTGGCGGCGCGCTCGCGATGGATCGTGACCTGTTCGCCCAAGCTGTCACCGACGCCCTCGAAGCCCATCCGAACATTACCTTCGCCCGCGAGGAAGTCACGGCGTTACCGTCGAGCGAAAACGGCCTCTGCATTGTCGCCACCGGCCCGCTTACTTCCGCCGCCCTTGCCGAATCCATCCTTGCCCACACCGGCGAAGAATACCTCGCCTTCTTCGACGCCATCGCCCCCATCGTCGCCCGCGATTCCATCGATATGAGCCAAGCCTGGTTCCAGTCGCGCTACGACAAGGTCGGCCCCGGCGGCACCGGCAAGGACTATATCAACTGCCCCATGACGCGCGAACACTACCACGCCTTCATCGATGCGCTCATCGCCGGCGACAAGACCGAATTCAAGGAATGGGAAAAGAACACACCGTATTTCGAGGGTTGCCTGCCTATCGAAGTGATGGCCGAGCGTGGCCGCGAGACTCTTTGCTTCGGCCCGATGAAGCCCGTCGGCCTCACCAATCCGCATAATCCAACCGTCAAGCCGCACGCCATCGTGCAACTGCGGCAGGACAACAAGCTCGGCACGCTCTACAACATCGTTGGTTTCCAGACGAAACTGAAATACGGCGCGCAGCAGGACATCTTCCGTATGATCCCCGGCCTGAATACTGCTGAATTCATCCGCCTCGGCGGTATCCACCGCAACACCTTCATCAATTCGCCGCTGCTACTCGACGATAGTCTTAGGTTGAAATCCGCGCCGCATTTACGTTTTGCCGGGCAGATTACCGGCGTCGAAGGGTACGTCGAGTCCGCCGCCTCGGGTCTCATGGCCGGACGCTTCGCCGCCGAGGAACTTGCTGGCATCACCGTTTCCCCACCCCCACAAACAACTGCGCTCGGCGCGTTGTTGAATCACGTCACCGGCGGTGCCAACGCCGCCACCTTCCAACCGATGAACGTGAATTTCGGGCTGTTCCCGCCCCTGATCGAGAAAGTGAAAAAGGATGGTCGGCCACAGGCCTACACCGGGCGGGCGCTGCGCGATTTGGCAGGGTGGGCGGAACCACGCCACATATTGCGGCCAACAGGCTGATATAGATGATAAAAATTTATCGTTATTATTCTGTCATTTTGTCATCAAACTGTCATCTAATTCGGTTACTCTGTAACAGTTAACCCCTTGCCAACCGAGAAAATGAACGACCAAAATCCACAGAATAAGCCACAGAAGCCGCTACGCAAAGCGATTGGCTTCGGCATCAAGCCGCAGGAATGGCTGATTTCGACCGCCCTCGGCCTATCGAGCGGTATGGCCACAACGGTCCGCACCATCTACGCGGAATTCAAGGCCGACATTAAACGTGCGACTATTTTCCAACCTCATTTCGTCGGCATGTCGGAAAAAGAATGGACAAAATTAGAGGAATTCGACCGGGCCAGATTCGGTCAACGTCCCCTGGGCATTTCAGAACCACGATGGGCAAACTTTTCTGCAAACCAACGAGGCAAGTTCGGGGTGCGTCCTGAGCATATGTCTGAAGAAGACTGGAATTTTTTACCCAAAGAGAAACGCGACAATCTAGCCGAACGCCCGACAGGCATTCCTGAAAAAGAATGGAACGCTTTCTCGCAAGAGGAACGGTCCAAACGTGCCGAGCGTCCCGAGGGCAGAGCGGCACGGCTCGATAAAATCGCGCTGGTGGATTACAAGATGGCCGACGGCACGCCGGATCCGGACGCCTACGACAGAGCCATCAGCGCAGAAAAGCGTTTGCATAACGCCGAGTTGAACGAGCTTGAATTAAAATACCGCCACATCCGGCCGAATATCTTTCTGGGTACGCTCGATCGTTACAAAAAACTCAGTCCCGATTCAAAGAAGGCGTTGCGCTTCAATGGCGCCGTGGGTGCGGTTGTCGGCGCCGCGATGACACTCTCCTTCTTCAACAGCGTGGCGACCCGTCGCAAGATCGACCAGATCGCCGAAAAGACAGGAGCCGATGATACTTTCGCGCCGGAGCAGGTCACCAATTCACCTTCAACCATCATTCACCAGCAGGCACCATCATTGTCGAAGCAGGCCGGTCGTCTGGTTGAAAAAGATCTGCAGCCTGCTGTCGGCATGGCTCGCTAAAGCTCGGCGCTAAGCCCGGTTCCCGAACAGATCCTCGATATCCATCTGCTTCGCTTCGTCCTTCGCCTTGCGGAGCGGCTTGGGCCTTGGCTGTATCATACCCGGGTTCGCTTCCTGCTTCGGCCGCGCAATGAGGTGGTCGCGCACGATGCGTACCGGGGCGCCCGTCAACCGGTCGATGAAGCTCGCCGCCTGCGCCGCCAGCACCTCGCGCGCAATATCCTTCGGGTTCAGCATGAAGTTCAGCCACAAGCCACGGATCAGCGCATGCAGCTGCGTTGCCGCATTGCGCGCTTCATCAAGCGAGCCACCGAGCGTGTGCGCCAGCGCCTCGGTGAGGGCATTCTCGATCTTTGCGTCCGCTGCTTCGAGCTGGTTGCGATAGGCCGATTGCGTCGCCGCATGGCCCCAGAAGGCGGACATCACGTTGAGCCGCCGCGCCGAGCAGAGCTTTTTGTTGAAATGCGCCGCGATCAGCGCATCGAGCCGTGCACGCCCTTCATCGCTTGGTTTGGCCACCGCTTCCGCCCACTCCGCCTCATATTCATCGATCAACGTCTTGAGCGTCTCGCGCAGCATCATCTCTTTGCTGGTGAAATAGAAATTGATAATGCCCCGGCTCATGCCAGCGCCTTTGGAAATATGGGTGATGGTCGTTTCGAGCAAGCCGCGCTTCGCGATGGATTCGAGTGCGGCCGCGATCAATTGCGCCTTGCGCTTATCTTTCACATTTGCTCGCGACATCGAAAATCTCCTGCTTCATTACAAATTGATTGGCAATATGTTCAATCAATTTGTAATGCCGCCGTCGCTAAACGCAAGTATAATTTATAACGCGACGATCACCGCGCCCGTGCCGATGAGCAGCGTGCCGAGCGCCAGCTTCCATGTCAGCTTCTCGCCCAGTAGCGTCACTGCGAACAGCACTACCAACACCACGCTCAGTTTATCGATGGGAGCAACGCGTGAGGCGGGCGCCAGTTGCAATGCGCGGTAATAACACAGCCATGACAGGCCCGTTGCAATGGCCGAGAGGAACAACGCCAGCATACCCAAGCGCGATACGTTCCCGAGCGGTTCCCACTGCTGGTTACGCGTGACGATGAGCGCCGTCATGGCGACAATAATGAGTGTGCGGATGAACGTCGCAAGGTTCGAATTGATTTCCGCTACCCCGAGCTTGCCGAAAATAGCGGTGAGTGCGGCGAATAGCGCCGAGCCAAGTGCAAAGAGCAGCCACTGGTTCGCTACCGCCATATCTTGTCCCTATTGTTTCGCCGGCAACCCAAGTTCTTCCGGCGTGAACAACTCGCTTTTATTGCAGAATTGGCAATGCACGCTGGCCTTGCCATCCATGATCATATCCGCACGGTCGGTGATACCCATGCTCATCAGCAGCGCGTGGATGCGCGGGCGCGAGCAGCGACAGCCCACCGTCAACGCATGCGCCGGGTAGACGCGCACCCCCTCCTCATGGAACAGGCGGTACAGCATCGTCGGCGCATCGAGCAACGGGTCGAGCAGTTCGTCCTGCTTCACCGTGCCCATCAGTGCGCTAGCGTAGCGCCAGGCTTCAAGGTTTGCCTCCGCCGCTTCATCGCTGCCGGTCGGCATGCGCTCGACGATAATCCCGGCAGCGCTCCACGGTGCCGCGTCGCTCACCGCCAGCATCAGTTGGACGTCGAGCTGCTCGGAGCGGGTGAAATATTCCATCAGCGCATCCGCGACCGACTCGCCCTCCAGCGCGACGATACCCTGATAGCGCTGCATGTCCTCGCCGGCATCGAGCGTAATGGCAAGGTATGCATCCTCGCCCATCAGCGCTCGTGGCGTCGGGTTCAGCAGTTGCTTGATCTTCCCGGCCGCGTCATCGCTCACTTCCGCATACCCGCGGATCGCCCCGCCGTATACAGCATCGACCACAATGAGCGGAATCAACCCATTGCCCCGGATTTGGATGGTGAACACACCATTCTGCTTGAGGTTCGAAGAAAGCATGCTGGCCACCACGATCAGTTCGCCCAGCAGCTTCACCACCGCTTTCGGGTAGTCGTAACGCGACAGGATGGTATGGGCGACCTCGCCGAGATAGGCGATGCGGCCGCGCACATGGCCGCCTTCGAGCATAAAGGGCGTGAGCAGGCTTTCCATCGGCAGGTGTTCACTCATAGGCAGCGCGATGTAGCGCAAGGCTTGCGCCAAAGAAAGCGAAATGTCGGCCGCGTCAGCCTAGATGATGGTCGTGGCATACAGGATCGTGACAACCAGCAAGGCACCAACGGCCAAGTGCGATGCACCCGATTCACTGCGCCCGAACGCGTACATGAATTGCGAAATACGATGTTTCATAACTTGCCGCCCTCAAAAAATGAACTAATACCTTAGTTTCTTTTTTGTCGTTATCGCCACCTCTTACGGGTTGCGTTGCTACGTGCATAGCATAAAATAATGCGGCAGTCAAAAACAAGTAAGCGGGCAATACTTTAATCGTATTACTCGCCACACCGCCCGCAGTTTAGCTGGGCGTAAGCGATATGGATCGTGGCTAACGCGCGCCAGCTGGTGTTGTCCAAGCTGTGCCAGTACCACCAAAGCATGTAAGGCTTGCAGCTTTGGGTTGTATTTTTTTATGGCAATCAAATTTTCGGCATCAGCGATTATTTCGCGCACAAAATTCCGCAACGATTCGGTTGGTGCAAGCGAGGTGAGCTGAAATTTTTCCAGCCGCGCCGCCGGAAACCGCATAAAGCCCTGCGCTGCCATGTAAGGAATCGCCCGGACGAGGCCGATCATCGCACAACCTTGCGCCGCATCGCGAATCAAAGTTTCGTTCTCGCGGGCACAGGCCTCATCCAGCACGAAGCCGAACGCCATATGCAATGCGCCCGCCGTATGATCGCAGTAGCTGCGCCACGATGTTTCGTCGGCAATCAGCGATTCATCGAGGTCCGCCCCACGCGCTTCGATCATTTCATACAGGAACGGAAATACGCGCGGATACACGCGCTGCACATCTGCCAGCGCCAGCACCAGCGGATGATTGCGCGGCGTCTTGCCAGCCTCGATCTCCTCCAGTGCCTCGCGCCACCATGCAAGCCGGATATGGCCGATGAGCGCCTCGCTGACGATTTCCGCGACACTGGCGATTTCGCTATTCAACGCCGCCATGGCATACAGCGCCGCGCGTTTCCCCTCCGGTGCCACCTGAATGGCAAGAAAGCGCTCATAGTCACCGCGGCGCACCTGCGCTACCAAATCGTCGCCTGTATTCCCTGCATCCATCGCTAATCCTTGAGTCGTTCACGCTGCTATGCCAAAATGCGCGGCATGGCAACGGTGCATATCATCGGTGGTGGCGTCTCGGGGCTGGCGGCGGCAACACAACTTGCCGCGGCACAGATTCCCGTGAAACTCTATGAAGCCACCGCCCATGCCGGCGGCCGCGCCCGTAGCAGTACCGATGCACAGCTCGGCACGATCGATCACGGCCTCCACTTCATCCATGGCCGCGCGCGCGAAACGCTGACCTACCTCGAACGCATCGGCGCCCGCGACCGCATCGCTCGAATCCAGCATCCGCTGCCGCCCACTACCGCCCCACTGGTCGATTACCTCGGCCTCGCCGGTGCGCTGCTCGCCAGCGACAGCACCATCGACACGCATGGCGACAACCAACTGATGGATGAATGGATGCCGCGCATCGCCCGCCTGCTACTGCACACTCCTCTTGCTGAAGTCAGCACATGCGCTACCCGCCGCGCCCTGCTGCACGCGCGCCGGCACTGTTATATCGCCCGACATTCCTTGAGCGAAACCTTTATCACCCCCGCACTCGACGATCTCGACTATCACGGTGCGGGTGTTTATTTCAGCCATGCCCTCAGCAAGCTGGAACAGGATAATGCACGCGTCCGCTCCCTCACCTTCGCCCGCAAGAAAATCCTGTTGCTCGCGGATGACATCCTCATCCTTGCCACGCCACCGGCCTTCACGAAGTCCCTGTTGCCGCGCATCAGCGTGCCGACGACGCACCATGCCAGCATTACCTTGCATTATAAGGTCGCGCATCGCGAAGCCATCGGCACCATCCGTGCCCCCATCGCCGCACCGGTTGACCTGATCCGCTATGAACCGCAGCGCATCAGCGCCAGTATCCGCGTGGCTGACCACCAGTGGCATAATGATCCGCAACTGCTGGCCCATCGCATCTGGCGCTGGCTGCAAAAGCAGCATCCCTACCTGCTTACTGAACCTGAACCGACGCACGCCATCTGGCGCGAGAAGCGCGCCGGGCAGCGTCTCACGCCACACCCTGAACTTGATCTAGCGAATGTGCCACCGCGTGTGTTCATCGCCGGGGATTGGACCGTCGCCCATGAACCTGCATCGCTCGAAACGGCCATACTGTCCGGCCACCGCGCGGCGACGCAAGCGGCAATGCTCATTCCTAAATTTACCCCGCGCGCGACGCAACATCCGGTGAATCATTACAACATTCGGTAGCATTATAGTTTGATAACATCCGCGCCGACGCCTGGCAGCGGCGGCTGCAAGCGTGCTGGTGTTTGCGGGCGGATGGTGTTGATGACAGCAGTTGGCGATAATGTGCATGCCCCTAACGCTGCGTCACACCCCGGCGCAGCGACGGGTGTAGCGCTACCTTTGGCAAATCCGGCCAGTTCACCCTCGGGATGTACCTGCACGATTTCGCTGAGCGGCGCGTCGGCGGCGATCAATTCGGGCGAACGGATATCACGCCGCAACTCGACCATTTCCGGCAGGGTGTAGTCGTTACATGTCGTGCTTGCAGAAAAGCGCCGCATCAGATGACGAGCATCCGATGGCGCATGTCTTGGACGTTGTCCATCGACATAAAGCTGCGCGTTTTCCGGTGTCAGCTCGACAAAGCCCCGGTCGAGCAACTGTTGCAGAAGCACGGCACCCTGCGACGTTTTGCGCAGGTGATCGCCCCAGCCGAAATGACCTGGGTTGCACGAAATGAATTGGCTGAACGTCGTATCGACAAGGTAACGTTTCGGTACTGTTCTACCATTCACCTGTACCGGCAGCGTTACCGTGTTGAAACCGTGCCGCGCCTGACTATCGCAGGCGATATCCGCGATCTGGTGGTATTCGGGCTCCAATCCCACCAGCTCGAGTTGGAATCCAGCAGCGCTCATACCGAATGCGCAATGCTGCAGAGGTGCAGTACTCGAAAAATATTTCTGCACAGATTCGAGCGTCTGTGCCATGGCATTCGGAATGGTTGCCAGCCGCGTGCGATACGCGATGAAAGCCAGTAGATCCTCCGCCTGCCGTGGTGACAACCCACCAGTTTCATTTACTTTCACGCGCTTTAACGTCTGTTGCGCACTAAGCGCATCCGCTAGCGTCGGCGGCAATGCATTTGCAGAGTACTGAAATTTGCGACCGACCATTTTATCATAGTAGGTACTTTTGGTTAATAAGCCCTTAAACTGGCCCCTTATCCTTTTAGTTGCGAATAGCTCTCATACATTTACCATATCCTTACTTGCGCTTTATGTAACAAGCACTTACATACTAGCGCCTGACGGATTATTGCGATGCATCATCGCGCCCACTAACCACATGAACGAGGTTCACATGACATTCACCCTGCCCCCACTCCCTTACGACAAAACCGCGCTTGAGCCGATGATCTCGGCCAAGACCTTCGAGTTCCACCACGGCAAGCACCATCAGGCGTATGTGACCAAGCTGAACGAGCTGATTGCCGGAACGGATCTCGAAAAAGCATCGCTTGAGGACATCATCCTCAAGACCGCTGGCAACGCGGAAAAGCAGGCACTCTTCAACAACGCGGCACAGCACTGGAACCACAGCTTCTTCTGGCACTGCCTCACGCCGAAAAACGGCGGTGACAAACCCTCGGGCGACCTGGCGAAGAAAATCGACAGCGACCTTGGTGGCTACGATAAATTTGCCGCTGACTTCAAAGCCGCCGCCATCGGCCAATTCGGTTCCGGCTGGGCATGGCTGGTTGCCGACAAAGCTGGCAAGCTGAAGATAACTAAGACCGCGAATGCCGACCTGCCACTCGCCCATGGCGAGCGCGCCATCCTTACCGTCGATGTGTGGGAGCACGCCTACTATCTCGATTACCAGAACCGCCGGCCGGATTTCGTGCAGACCTTCCTCGATAAATTGCTCAACTGGGAATTCGCTAATGCGAATTTCGGTGGTGAACAGTTCAAGGTCGCCGCGTAATTACGCCAAACTATCGATACTAAAAAAGGGCGATATCCTCGCGGGTATCGCCCTTTTTCATGGCGAACGCTACTGCCTCAGAAGCACGCAAAGGCTTCCTGTGAGCAACTGTCTGTGATTATGTAGAAACACAAAGAAGTTCGCCAATACGCATTCCGCTGGTGATTAGCGTCTGTTGCGTGATGGCTTATCAGCAGGTGGGTACGATGATACGCCATCGTCGGGCGCCTGTTGCTGCAAACGTCGTAAACGATTTAAATCGGTACGCACGGTAGGTCTTAGATGGCCCAAGTCGAGATGCTCTATCAAATCGCGCATAATGGTATCGCTATCGACCACGGGTGGATTTTCTGGCGGTAGTGAAGCCGAACCGTTTTGCGGTGGTTGATTTGGCATAGCTTTACCACGTCCATCTACGTTGTTTCGATAATCATTGCCCATGGCTTTTGAACTCAGTGTTTAACGCTCAACTGCTTGATGCTAACAGATTAATGGTTAAAAATTAGTTGTAATCACTACTGATTGCCAATCCAAGTCCTTGGCAAAAAATTATTTTCGCTTCTTTTTTGAAATAGGAGAGCGCGGCATCTCATGGACTGTAACGCTAAGCGGATAAAAGTAACGCCGCTGCGACCATCCGCCCCTCACCTAGCAGTATATTGAATGTCCGGCACGCCGCGCCCGTATCCATCGTATCGACCCCGATCCCGTGCGCTTTAAGCGCTTGCCGCAGTTCCTGCGGAATCAGTTCATGGCGTTTTCCCGTGCCGATGAGGAGGACTTCGGTTCTCGGGGTGGCGTTCAGAATGGGCGCGAATGCTTCCAACGTGAGCTCGCCGTTCCACGTCACTGTCGAGGTCGGCAACACCAATACTGGCCTATCGTACGTGCCGTGGCCGATGCGGAATCCACTCGCCCCATAGGAGAGAATGAGCTGCGCGTCAGCACCGACTGGGGGCATGATATCTTGCATGAAAGTCTCCAAACGGTGAGCGAGCTGGGCGAGCCAGCCATGAGCCCGCGAAGCGGCGTGGAGGTCTGATCAGCAGATCAAACCGGAACAAATCAAACCTATATCGGTATCCGTTTCGGCTTTGTCCGGCGCGCCCAGAAGACAATGAGCATGCGGCAGAACACCACCGACGCGAACATCGAACTCAGGATCCCGATGGTCAGTGTCACCGCGAAACCCTTTACCGCACCCGCGCCCAATGTGTAGAGCAGCGCCGCCGCGATCAATGTCGTGATGTTCGAATCGAAGATGGTGCCGAACGCCAGCTTGAAGCCGGATTCGATCGCTGCCAGTGGGCTTTTGCCATAGCGGATTTCGTCGCGAATGCGCTCGAACACCAGCACGTTCGCATCGACGCCCATGCCCATGGTGAGCACGATGCCCGCGATCCCCGGCAGCGTCAGCGTCGCCTGCATCAGCGACATCACCCCGATAACGGTGAGCAAATGCACGGCCAGCCCGATATCGGCGATGATGCCGAATAACCCGTACGACAGCACCATGAACACCAGTACAAGGCTGATGCCCAGCAACGACGCCAGCTTGCCCTTGTTAATTGAATCCTGACCCAGGCTCGGGCCCACCGAACGCTCCTCGATAACCGTCAGCGGTGCCGGCAACGCGCCCGCGCGCAGCAGCATCGCCAGTTCATTGGCGCTCTCGGTCGTGAAATTACCTTCGATGATGCCGCTACCGCCAAGGATCGCGCCGCGGATGACCGGCGCCGTGATGACCTTGTTATCAAGCACGATGGCGAACCGTTTGCCGGTATTCTGCTGGGTAATATCGCCGAATTTCTGTGCCCCCATGGCATTGAACTTGAAGCTCACCACTGGTGCCCCGTCCTGCATGGTCGCATTCGCGCCGGTCAGGCTTTCCCCACCCAGCGCCACCTGGTCGTACACCGCATATTGACGCGCTTCGCCATGGCTGCCATCTTTCGCCTCCGGCGTTTTGTCCGAGGGCAGGATCATCGTGTCGCTCGGCACCACATTGCGCCCGATCGCATCCTCCGATACATCCTCGTTCACAAGATGAAAGCTCATCTTCGCTGTTTTGCCCAGCAATGCTTTCAACTGCGCCGGGTCGGCGAGGCCCGGCACCTGCACTACGATACGGTCGCTCCCCTGGCGTTGCACGATCGGTTCTTTCGTGCCCGCCTCATTCACCCGGCGGTTGACGATTTCGATCGATTGATCGAGCAGGCGCCCCTGCAGCTCCTTCAGCTTCGCATCCTCATAGTAGAAGCGCGTCAGCCCATCCTTGTCCTCGGTCGAAAGATCGGGATCGACTTTACGGAAAATTTTGTCGAGGTCGGTCTCCGGCGGTACCGTTTCGGTGCGGATGCGCAACGACACCTCATTACCGCTCGCGCGCAGATCCGTGTAACCGATCTTCGCCCCCCGCAGCGCTTCACGCAGCGCATCGCGCACATTGGCAAAATGCTCGCGTTTGTAGGCGTTGAAATCCAGTTCCAGCAGCAAATGCGAGCCGCCGCGCAGATCGAGGCCCAGCGGCACCGTTGCGCTCGGCAGGAAGCTTGGCAACTTCGCCGCAGTGGTCGGTGAGAGCGCATTCGGCAATGCGGTGAGCATGAAGAACATGGTGACCAGCGTCACCATAACCACTTTCCAGCGGGGGAATTGAAGCATGCAGCGAACCTACCCAAAAATTTCGTCGCCCATCCATACACCATTGAATAGGGCTGACAAGGGCTTAGCATTCAAGGATGCATGTTCTATGTACGGCATACGATGCTTGTAATTTCGATATATTCTGATACATTATTAACATGAATGCATGTGATATCCGAAATGATAATAGATTGGCGTTCAGTCTTGTCGAATTAAGCATCGTTCTTGTCATACTTGGGCTGCTTGTCGGTGGCGTACTTTCAGGACAAGCACTTATCCGTGCTGCTGAATTGCGTAGTGTTACCACGCAGCTCAGTGAATTCTCAACTGCACGTAATAGTTTCAAAGACAAATACTTTGCCCTTCCTGGCGATATGCCAAATGCAACACAGTTTTGGCCGGCAGCGGATCCAGCAGATGCTTTCGCATGTTACAATGCGTTGGTGGCGGGAGTCAGTGGTAACCAGACCTGCAATGGCACTGGGGATGGCTATCTTTATAACGGCACACCCTACAGTGAAGTCTTGCTGTACTGGCAACATCTTTCAAACGCTGGACTCATCAATGGTAAATTCAGCGGCAACTACACGGCAGCTCCTTTCGTGTGGAATAGTAGCAATTCTCCTTCAGGCAGGATAAACAACGCAATATGGACGGTTAGTGATGTCTCGGGCGCGTTGTTCTATTATCTTTTCAGTGGAAAAACTTCAGGCTATCCAAGTGAAAACGTCTTGCGGCCGGAAGAGATGTGGAAAATTGATACGAAACTAGACGATGGGAAGCCGCAGACTGGTAATGTATTAGCATATGCCAGCTATTCACATCCGAACAATTGTACGACAACTATTACACCAACAGCAGATTATATTCTGACCAGTAGCGACATATCTTGCTACGGCACATTCATTGTACCGTAGCATCTTGCAGCAATAGCGTTCGGCTACATATTAGCGGTGTAATGCGGAGATTGTTGAAGTGGTGTCTGGCTTAACTTGCGTTGCCACCCAGTTCGTCCGGCGAGCCGGTGCGGCTACGCTATCCGCAAATAGTGCCGGGTCGACGGTGGTGGCGGTCACAGGCCCAAGATGCGTTGCATGATCCTCGAAATTGATGACGACTTCACCACAACCAAAATTCGCGCCCGCGTTCGCTACCGGCTCCGGTCGCCCCAGCAGCCGATAGTATTGGTAATAGATATTCTTTAATCGCTGCCGACCCAGACGCTCAGTAGATACCGCCTTATCCTTCGCGTTAAGATTCTCGATACGTTTGTCGTTCCCGTGCTGAATCGCCCCACCGATCAATGCTTCCGGCAGCTTCACCATGTCAAGGCCAGCCTGGCGGGCACGCAGCACCAGGTTCACGTCTTCTTCCCCCCATGCGGAATATTTTTCGTGGTAACCGCCAAGACGTTCAAAATCATCACGACGGATAGCAAGCCGGCCGCCAATGCTCCCAATGGTTGACGCCGGGCGACCGACGAGCCGTTTGAATTTATGCGCCAGATCATCCGCCACCTTCGTCATCTGAACCGAAACCACCGCATGCCGGTCGTAGGCGAATTGCTGCGTCAGCCATGGCGAGAAATTCGGCGCAATAAAATTATCCGCATCGACATTACACACGATATCGCCCGTCGCCAACCGGTGCGCCATGTTCTTCGCGTGCGCCATTGCGAAATGCGGCGCCTCATACCGCGCATAGCGCAGGCGGCCCGACGCAAGTTCCTCTGGGAAGGTCTGCTTGATCCATTCGCCGAGGTTGCCATCCTTACCCTCGTCGCCGTAATCGAGCACGACGAACTCCACATTCGGGTTGTCTTTTTCGGCGGCAAGGTTTGCCGGCAAGGTCTGCTTGAGGTGCGGCAGACGCCCCCGGCAGGTCGTGCAGTAGGATACTTTCAACGGTGCGGAATTCATCAACGGTTCCCCTCAATAGCGTGGGTTACCTTAGCGACCACGTGTTACAGGCGCATGATAGGGCGATGACAATTTGATGAAGATTGATGGAATCAGCAACCCGGCGAACAAACCCTCAGCCGCGAAACATCCAGCTAGTTATCGTTGGCAACGCTGCTGCGGCTCGGCACGGAATTATCGTTCTTCTTGTCCTTGTCGCCTTTTTTCTTTTCGGTAACAGGCGCTTGCGGTACGCTACGCGGCCCGTTCAGGGTCGCTTTCAACACCGTTACCTCGACACCCTTGGCGATCTCGACCGTGATCGTATCGCCTGCCGCGTCGATTTTCGTGATCTTGCCGACCACACCGCCACCGGTCACCACTTCGTCACCCTTTTTCAGCGCGCCCAGTTTCGTCTGATGCTCTTTCATGCGGCGCTGTTGCGGCACGATAAGCACGAAATAAATGAGCACGAGAACACCCGCGAACGGGATCAGCGTCATATACGGGGATTGCGGCGGCAGGCCCGCCGCGCCATCCGCGGCCTGCGCGAACGCAACCGCCGGAACACTCACGAGTAATGCAGCGAGGAGCCCGCGCATTCTACTTGAGCTTGGTCTCGGTGAATTCGACATGCTTACGCGCTACCGGATCGTATTTCTTGAACTTCAGTTTCTCCGTTTGTTTGCGTGGGTTACGCTTTTTAACGTAGAAGAAGCCCGTGTCCGCCGTCGACTCGAGTTTTACCAGGATAGTTGCTTTCTTAGCCATAAATGCCTCGGATGTTTGAGGGGCGCTTTCTCGCCCATTTCGGCACGGGTGTCAAGCAGGGATTCGGGGGGATTTCAGCGGCGGCCTATCTCCAAACTCCGTCATTCCAGCAGAACCTTGAATGACGCCCACTTAGTGGTCACCAGCTTTCCGCCCCGCCGCCTTGAACAGGCCCACCACCCGTTCCTTGACACCTTCGCGCTCGACGATCGGCTGCACGTAACCTGCGGGCGTTCCGGACTTGGCTTCCCACGGCGCATGGATGTCCTTGGCACACATCCCCCTGAGCTCCGGCACATATTTTTTGATATACTCGCCCTTCGGGTCGAACTTCCTGCTCTGCAGCACCGGGTTGAAAATGCGGAAATACGGCGACGCGTCCACCCCCGTGCTCGCCCCCCATTGCCAGCCACCGTTATTGCTCGCCAGTTCATAATCCATCAGATACTGCGCGAAGAACTCCTCGCCGATCCGCCAATCCAGCAGCAAGTCCTTCGTCACGAAACTGGCGACGATCATCCGTGCCCGGTTATGCATGTAGCCCGTCGTCACCAGCTCACGCACGGCCGCATCCACCACCGGGTAGCCGGTCCTGCCCTCTTTGAACGCCGCGACATGTTTTTTATCGTCGCTCCATGGGATCGTCTGGCGATAGCGCGGTGAGAACTCCTGCGTCACCACCTCCGGAAAATGATAGAGGATCGTTGCATAGAATTCCCGCCACGCCAGTTCCGAGATCCACTTCTCACCCGGTGCGCCATGTCCCATCGCCGCGGACAAGCACTCACGCACGCTGATAAGCCCATGCCGCAGATACGGCGACATTTGGCTCGTACCGATATGGAACAACTCGTCGCGCGCCTTCGGATAGTCCTGCAATTTTTTACCGATGAACTGCTTTAGCCGTTTCGGCGCATCGTCGACAGTCCACAATTTATCTTTCGTATAATGGTAGCCGATCGCCTGCAGCAACTTCGCCGGGCCATCATGCACATGCAGCACCTTGATGCCTGCCTTTTCTGCCGCCCGGCGCATCGTTTCGCCATTCGCGTAACGGTTCGCATCCTTCACTTTATATTCGGCGTAATCCGGCGCAGCGAGATCACGCCTCCACACTTTATAATACGGGGTAAACACTTTATACGGCGTGCCATCATTTTTCACTGTCGTCTGCGGCGCGCGGATAAGATGGTCTAGCACCTGCGTAAACTTAGTTTCCTTCGGTAGGTGCTCTTTCACCTGCTCATCCCGCGTCCGCGTCGCCGGCTCGAAATCCTCTGCCGAGAAAATCGCCGACGCCTGAAGCGCCTTTGCCAGCTTCGGCATCAACGTCGCTGCCTTGCCATGCAGCACCAGCAGCCTGCCGCCGCGCTCGCGCAATTGCGCGTCGAGGTGGCACAGCGTCTCGGCAATGAAGGTAAGCCGCCGGTCATCCTTGTTCGTAAATCGCGCCAGCACGTCCGTATCGAACACGAACACCGGCTGCACGACCGCTTCCTCGCGCAGCGCTGTTGCCAGCGCTGCGTGGTCATGCAGCCGCAGGTCGCGACGAAGCCAAACGAGTGAAACCATGCGCCGTTTATGCAATGCCTGCGGCCCGAGGGCTATCGTTATTTGAAAGCACTATAGAATGCGCTACGATGAATTGGCATGACGGATGCAGAAATGAATTCGCATGACAGTGTTTGTGGCGCGAGCCATGCCTATGCGTCACCGTAAATTTATTTCAGGGTTCATCTGAGAATGGTATATGGGCAGTTAAAACTGCATTCTCGCTGGGAACTTACTTAGTGAACAGCATACAAATTACGCGGCTTAACTTCAGATAAGAAAGGAAACTCTTCAAGTTGAGATTCAGTAGGCACGAACCAATGGCATAAACCTGTAAAATAAGGCCTAATTTTTCCAGAATCACTAATGAACCTTGGGTCATTCTTGAAAGTGTTATTATCTAGAATGAATGTATAATCTTGCCCGAGGCTGAATTCATGAAATTTAGTATATTTATCGAGCAATAACTGTGTCGGCACTTGGTTAATATCGCCTTTCCAAAGCTTATGTGGCACAACTGAAAGCATATTACTATTTACGATCGCGACCTTTGCGCTGATAACCATCTTTGATGCTGCAAAAGCTGCCTCTTTATCATCACGACAAGAAAAATAACTTATACCCCGCGTAGGTGTTAGCCCAGCATGCGTAGTGCCTAGCGAAATGTGCCTATATGCGATTACTGCAACAATAATAATGAGAACAATGGCGCAATACCTACGCATGATACTCCTACGAAATAATACGTGATGGGCCTTGCGACCCATCACCATCTTTAGTTCGACGCCATCTGTTGTGGCTGTTGGGGTAATTTCGTTAGCGGGTCAATGGAGTTTTTCCCATCCCGCACGGCAAAATGCAGTTCCGGCGCTTTCGCATTGCCGGTCTGGCCGACATAGCCCAGCGTCGCGCCGCTCGGCACATGGTCGCCCTGCTTCACGATGATGCTCTGCGCATGCGCGTAACTCGTCATCTCGCCATCCGCATGGCGCAGGATGACGATATTGCCGTAATTCTTCGTGTCATTGCCGACATAGGCCACCTGCCCCGCATCCGCCGCGCGGATCGGCGTGCCCGCTTTCGCCGCGATCACGATGCCCTCGTTCCTGATGCCATCCGCCTGCTGGCCGAATTTCTCCGTCACCTTGCCATTCACCGGCCACTGCCAGCCACTGGTAGCCTGCGCGGCTTGAGCGGTTGCGACGTTAGCGCCCGTTGGCGTATTGCAGGCGACCGGCGATTTCGCGCCCGCATGCATGAACGGCGAGCCATGGTTACATCCCGCCACCGCTTGCGGTGCCGATGAAACAATGGACTGGCTGGACGCAGATGCTCCCGGCGCCATGAGGTCATTGCTGCTGACACTCATGACCGGCACCGCCTGTTGCGCTGCACCCGAGTTAGTGAGCGCCGCGACGCCGCCATGGCCGTAGAAATTGCCACCACGCTCGTCCAGCGTGGCCATCGTGCTTTGCCCACAACCGGAAAGAAACACCGTTGTAAGAATCATGAAAAACGCGACAGCGGATAGACGCATGGCAAACTCCTGATATTCTCATTTCGAGGAAGTCACTCCTCATTGCATCTTGCCAATGCGACTCAGGGCTTACATTAAAAGCACCTTTTTTTATATACTTAGCAGCAAACTCTCATGTGGCTTGCTTTGGTTCATAAGGGATAACACACCGATTTTCTGAACGCAATGGCAATATAATAATACGTGAAATTTTTTTGAAATACGTTCAGTTTACGATATAAATGCAACAAATTCATTGAACGATTGTATAAATTAGTAATTGGGTTATTTTAGCCGCGGATAAGCGGCACAAAGCGTACCGGCGTCAGCACTTCCTTGCGCACTTCGTCCACCGCGACACGCGTTAGGCGCAGCAGGAACTGGTCCGCCACATGCAACCCAACCGGAATGATCATCATCCCACCGATTGTCAGTTGCTGCAGCAGTTCCTGCGGGATCTCCGCCGCCGCCGCTGTCACGATGATGCGCTCGTAGGGTGCCGCATGCGCCCAGCCTTTCGTGCCATCGCCGATATGCGAATCGATATTGCGCATCTTCATTGCCGCAAACCGCGCCCGCGCGATCTCCGCTAACGGCCGGTGCCGCTCGATCGTATGGACCCGTCGCGCCAGCTTGGCCAGCACCGCCGCCTGATAGCCCGAACCCGTGCCAATCTCGAGCACGCATTGCGTCGGCTTTACATCCAGTAATTGCGTCATCATCGCGACGACCGACGGCATGCTCAGCGTCTGTTCGCAGGCGATCGGCAAGGCATTGTCGTCATAGGCCCGGTCACGGAATGCTTCTTCGACAAACTCCTCGCGGGGCACCTGCTCCATCGCCCGCAACACGCGCGTATCCGTCACGCCGGATTTGCGCAAACTCATGAGCAGCCGTATTTTCTGCGTCTCCAGCCAGTCATCCTGCGTCGTCGTCAACAGCGGGTGCACGCCGGCGATCTCCAGAGGTTTCGGCTTAAGCGCACGGTTTTCTGCCGGTTTCAGCTTGCGGACATAGCGGTTCATTCCACGATGACAGCAAATGGATCTGCCACAAACAAGCGCGAAACGGCGGCGGCAGCGGTCGATTCGCCAGAATTCTTACACAGTGCGGCCCTTAGGCCATGGTGGCGACAGTCGCCGCCAGCGCATCCATGAGCTTATAATCCGTCAAATCAAGGCTGATCGGGGTCACGATGATGTACCCCTGCTTGATCATCTCAAAATCCGCCTCCGGCTGGTCGCTGAACGGAACCGTCCGCTGGCCGCCGATCCAGATATAGGGCCGCCCCGCCGGGTCGATGCGCCGGTCGAGATTGTCATCCAGCCGCCGTCGCCCCTGCGCCGCGAGCTTCACGCCCTTCACGGCATCCACCGCCACCGCCGGGAAATTCACATTGATCAGCCGGTCATGCGGGATCGTCGTCGCCGCCAGTGCCGTAATGATGCCCGCCGTGAATTTCTCCGGCACGCGCCAGTTCACTTCACCATTGAGCTGGTTCGAAAACGCAATCGATGGAATCTCCAGCAGCGTCGCCTCCATCGCCGCGCTCACCGTGCCGCTATACGTCACATCCTCCGCGAGGTTGCTGCCCCGGTTGATGCCCGAGAGCATCAAATCGGACCGCTTGTCCTTCATCACTTCCATCACGCCCACCAGTACCGCATCCGTCGGCGTGCCGTCTACGGCGAACCGCTTCTCACCCACCTTGCGTATTCGCAGTGGCTTATGCAGGCTTAGCGAATGCCCCGCACCACTCTGCTCATGCTCGGGCGCCACCACCCACACGTCGTCACACAGCGTGCGAGCGATTTTCTCCAGCAACATGATGCCCTCCGCATTAACCCCATCATCATTGCTGATGAGAATCCGCGCGTTCTTCAGATCAATCGCCATAAATCACTCGTGTTATTGTTTCGATGTTGAACGCAACTTGCGCCGACCACCCTAGCGCACCAATACCTTTAGCCCCCATCGTGTGGCGCAGCGCCGCTTTCTTGTTCACGCTCTGGCGGTCCTTCGGGTGCCAATCCTTCATGGCAAGGTCGACCCGCAGCATCTTCACCGCAGCCAGCGCGTTTGCCCGCTCCTCGCCCTTGATGCTTTCGAGATACTCGACCAGCTCTAGCGCGCAGGAAATGATCATCTGCAATTCAGCGTCGATTGCCTTGGCCATGCAATCTACCGTGAAATCGTGGTCGTGCCACCCATATAAGGCACCAGCACTTCCGGCACGTTGATACTGCCATCCGCTTGCTGGTAATTCTCCAGCACCGCGACCAGTGTGCGGCCCACTGCCAGGCCGGAACCATTCAGCGTATGCACGAATTCCGTTTCCTTCACACCCGTACGCTTGAACCGTGCTTTCATCCGCCGCGCCTGGAAATCACCGCAGTTGCTGATGCTGCTGATTTCGCGGAACGCATTCTGCCCCGGCAACCATACTTCAAGGTCGTAGGTCTTCTTCGCCCCGAACCCTGTATCGCCCGCACATAACAGCATCACGCGGTAATGCAAACCAAGGCGCTTCAGCACCTCCTCGGCGCAGCCCAGCATGCGTTCGTGCTCCGCACTCGAATCCTCCGGCTTCACGATACCGACCAGTTCGACTTTCGAAAATTGATGATGCCGTATCATCCCGCGCGTATCGCGCCCTGCCGATCCAGCTTCCGAGCGGAACGATGGCGTATAAGCCGTCAGTCGCATTGGCAATTTCACTTCGTCGAGGATCTGCTCGCGCACCGTATTTGTTAACGACACTTCTGAAGTCGGAATGAGCCAATAGCCATTTGTCGTTTGGAATAAATCTTCCGCGAATTTAGGCAATTGGCCGGTACCATAAAGCGCTGCATCCTTCACCAGGTATGGTACCTGATGTTCCATATAGCCGAACTCGCCCGTATGCATATCCAGCATGAACGCTGCCAATGCCCGCTCCAGCCGTGCCAGCGCACCACGCAACACCACAAAGCGCGCACCCGACATTTTCGCCGCCGCTTCAAAATCCATCTGGCCCAGTGCTTCACCCAGCTCAAAATGCTCTTTCGCATTGAAAGCAAGTTCAGGCTTTATCCCCACCACCCGTACTTCCTTGTTGGCGCTTTCGTCCGCACCTTCGGGCACATCCTCCGCCAACAGGTTCGGAATGCGCGCGAGTGCGTCATTCAGCGCTCCGCCCTCTTCTTCACCACCTTCGAGCGCCGCGAGCTTCTGCTTGATTTCCGCTGCCTCGACCTTCAGCGTTTCCGCTTTGGACTTGTCCGTGCGCATCGCTTCGCCAATCTGCTTTGCCACCTCATTCTTACGCGCTTGCAGGTTCTGCAATTCCGTCTTGCCGTCACGGTTCACTTTATCCAGCGCCAGCAGCTCGTCCGCCCACGGTCCAGCATATGCAGGGCGACGCTTCATTGCTTGGCTGAACGCTTCCGGGTTTTCGCGAATAGCTTTGATATCATGCATGGGTAATCTCTTTTTCAGGTAACACGCGTTTGCGCTCGATCATGCGGCCAACAATGATGGACACCTCATAAAGTGCATACAGCGGAATGAAAAGCAGGATCTGGCTCAGGATGTCCGGCGGCGTGATAATTGCCGCGATGCCGAGCAGGATAACGACCGCATAGCGCCGCCCCTTCGCCAATGTCTGCACACTCAGGAAGCTGAAACGAATCAGCAGCGTCAGGAGAATCGGTAACTGGAACGCCAGCCCGAATGCCAACACAATATGCATGACGAGGCCGAGATATTCGCTCACTTTTGCCTCCACTTGCAACGGCACCAGCCCCTCACCCTGCGGCACCTCGAAGCTAAGGAAAAACGCGAAGGCTTTCGGCATCACCAGGTAATACGCCATTGCCGCGCCCAAGAAAAATAGCAGTGGCGCGATCACCAGATACGGCGCGATGACGCGCTTCTCGTGCTTGAATAGCCCCGGCGCAATGAACAGATAAAGCTGCGCTGCGATGTAGGGAAAGGCAGCGAAAAATCCGCCATACAGCGCCAGCTTGATATAGGTAACGAACGTCTCCGGCAGCCCTGTCGCGATCAGTTTATGGGAACCATCATCCGGAAATGCCGCCGCCAGTGGCCGGAGGAAAAACTGGTAGATATCCGCCGCGAACAGGTAGCAGATCCCCGTCGCCACCATCCAGACCAGCCCGGCGCGCACGATACGCCTGCGAAGCTCCGTCAGGTGGTCGAGGAGCGGGGTGGCAGCATCTTCGCTCATTGCCCGCTCATGGGTTTTTCGCTGCGGGGTTTTTCCGAGAGCGCGTCCAGTTCCTTCACATCGAACGCCGGCTGCGGTTTGCCTTCGAGGTCGATGATAGTCGTCATGCTTTTCTTGAGGTCACGGTGCAAATCATCCATGCCCGCCTCTTTCACCAGTTCGTCCATCTGGCCTTTCAAGCCCGCGTATAGTCCACGCAACTCATGCAGGAATTTCGCGACATGGCGGATGACCACCGGCAAATCCTTCGGGCCAATAACGACGATGCCGACGACGGCGATCAGCAACAATTCCGAAAAGCTGAAGCCCAGCATGACCTAGCTTTTGAGGTCTTTGTCTTCCGGGCGCAGCGTGGCCTGCTCCGGCGGCAGCACGGTCTGTTTGCCCGGCTCGTCGCGGTTCAGTTCGTCGCGCATGTTGCGCACGCCCTTGCCTAGATCGCCCATCACTTTCGGTAAGCGCGAACCGAACAGGACCAACACCACTAGCAGGAGAATCAACAAATGTCCGATACTAAGACCCATACATGCCTCGTTTGGTCAGGTTGCGCCTTGCTTAGCACAGGCATTACGCGGCGGCAACCATCGTCTGCCATTCGGCCAGCAACTGTGCCTCATCCGCCGGTTTCGGCGTACGGCGCCGTTTGGCTGCGCCCTCAGCGCGCGCAAGGCTTTCCGGCGATAATGGCCGCGAAGCACTTGCCACCTCGCGCAATTCGCCCATCAAATCGCGCACGGGTTCGCCAATGAGCGCCCCATTACCATGCAGCACGAGGTCGCACCCGGCATCAAGTGAACGCGTCGTGCGTTCGGCAAAACTGCCGCCAAGGGCTTTCATCGAAAGATCGTCGCTCATGATAAGGCCTTTGAAGCCGATAGTTTCACGGATATAGCGCATCACTATCGGTGAGAACGTCGCGCAATCCTTGGCATCGAGCGCGGTATAGAGAATATGCGCCGTCATGGCGAGCGGCAGGTCATTGAGCGCCCTGAACACCGCGAAGTCATACGCTTCAAGTTCCGCAAGCGGCGCATCTACCACCGGCAGCGTCTCGTGGCTATCCTGTGTCGCGCGGCCGTGGCCCGGGATATGTTTCAATATGGAAAGGATGCCGCCATCCAGCAAACCCTCCGACTGTGCACGTGCAAGAGGCGCGACCTTCGTCGCCGTATCGCCGAACGCGCGATCCCCGATAATTTGATGGCATTCTGGGGCCAGCACATCCGCCACCGGTGCGCAATCCATCGTGATGCCGCACCCGCGCAATTCTTCCGCGATGAGGCGCGCATTCACATACACCGCACGTGCTGCATCGTCCTGCGCCGCCAGCCTCGCCGCTGTCGGATACAGGCGCCAATGCGGCGGCTTCAGGCGCTGGACGCGCCCGCCCTCCTGATCGACCAGGACTTCTGCATGGGGATGCACGAGCAGCGCCTTGATCGCATCCGTTAGCGCTTTCACCTGTTCCGGGCTTTCGACATTCCGCGCAAAAAGAATGACGCCATACGGCTGCTCCGTCGCCAGGAACGCCTGCTCCTCACGCGTCAGCGCAGTACCGGAGACACCGCAGATGAAAGATTTGACTGTCATGCGCTATTCTTTCAACATCGTTATTCCCGCGTCGATAGAATCGTGGGCATACGCACATACGCTGCGAAGTGCGTGTTGCCAGAGATTCCCGCCGGCGCGGGAATGCCTCATTACTTCACCGGCATGCAAGCTGTGCCAACTTTGCCGCAGACGGCTTTCGCATCGGCACTACTGCTGAAACTGCCGGTACGCAGGCGATAATAGTTCGTACCGTTCACGTTCGCCTGCACGATATTCGGTGAGCCACTCAACACATCGCTGTGCGCGCTGCTGAGTTTTTTCCATGCTGCCTGTGCTTCGCTCTCCGACTTGAACGCGCCAAGCTGCACCTGATAGCTGCCGCCCGTCGAAGCTGCTTTTGCCGTTGGCTTCGCTTTAGCCGTAGGTTTCGTCGCTGGGGTCGCCGCCACAGTTTCTTTTTTGCCGATGGTCTTCTGGTTCACCATCTGCGGGGCAGCATAGGTCGCTGGCGCGGCAGCCGTCGGTGCCACGGTCGGCACCGGTTTCGCCGTTGTCGCCACCGGCACTTCGCCGACAGTTTGTGGCGCACTGGTCGAGGTATTGGCCATTGGCGTTTCCGTTGGCTTCACGAAGGTTGAAGCGCCCGTTGGGGCATTGGCGCTCGGTGCCGATGCCGGACCCGCATCATCTTCCGAATCCTCGACATTCGCGGCCGCCACCGGATGCTCCGGATCCGGCATCATCTTCTCACCGCCTTTGCTCTGGCCATTCGGCGAGATCACGTCGTAGATGGTTTTATCCTTGTCCGGGAATTGTTCGCCACCGGCGTTCTCCGGCGCTTCCTTGATCGGCGTCTGGTCGGCCTCGACCGTCATCGTGTCGCCGTCGTTCTGCGAGCGCGTGCCCGAATGGTACGCATAATACGCCAGCGCAGCAAAACCACCGACCGCGACCGCGAGCACCATCCACGACATCGCGCGCGAGCCGTTCGGGCGTACATCATCGATATCCGCGTAATCGTCCATATCCGGTTTCATCGCAATTCCTCCACTGGTTCAACGCCACATACGTTCAGGCCGGACGCTACAACAACCGTCAAGCACCGCGCAAGTGCTAAACGTGCCACAGTCAGCGCGGGCTTTTCGGCCTGCACGAAGCGGATATCGGCATCCTTCGAACCCACGTTCCACAGGCCGTGGAAGCACGCCGCGACTTCCTCGATAAAGTAGATGATGCGGTGCGGCTCATGCGCCACCGCCGCCTGCTCGACCAACCGCGGCCAACCGGCCAGCAGCTTGATGAGCGCGAGTTCCGCCGGGTGGTTCAGCCCGCTGAAATCAACCCCCTCGTTGCCCGACGCTTCATACGCCTCCGGCATCTGCTCACGCGCCAACCGCAACACCGATTTCGCCCGCGCATGCGCGTACTGTACATAGAATACCGGGTTGTCTTTCGATTGCTCCTTCACCTTAGCGAGGTCAAAATCCATATCCGCATTGGTTTTGCGCATCAGCATCACGAAACGCAGGATATCCTTGCCCACTTCGTCCAGCACATCGCGCGCGGTGACGAAATTGCCCGCCCGTTTACTCATGCGCACCGGCTCGCCATTCTTGGTCAGGTGCACCAGCTGGCAGAGTTTCACATCCGCTTTCGCTTTGCCTTCGGACAGCGCGGTGGTAATCGCTTCCAAGCGTTTCACATACCCGCCATGGTCGGCGCCGAGCATGTAGACCAGCTCATCGTACCCGCGCGATACCTTATCCATCGTCAGCGCCAGGTCGCCCGCGAAATAAGCGTAATCGCCATTCGATTTCTGCACGGTGCGGTCGGCATCGTCGCCGAAGTCGCTGGAGCGGAACAGCAATTGTTCTTTCGCTTCCCAGTCCTCAACTTTCTCACCCTTCGGCGGTTCCAGCGTCCCGCGGTAAAGGTGACCAAGTCTCGTCAACTCATCGATGGCTTTCTCGATTTTCCTGTCCTTGCGCAGTTTCGCTTCCGAGGTGAAGATGTCGTGGTGGATGCCCATATCCGCAAGGTCATGCTTGATCAGCGCCATCATGCTATCGATAGCCACCGGCTTCGCCGCCTCGATCTGTTCTTCCGTTGATTTCGCCAACAGCTTGTCACCATACACTGCCACCAGCGCATCGCCCACGGCCTTCAGATATTCCCCCGGGTACAACCCCGCCGGAATCTCGCCGGTGATCTCACCGCACGCCTCACGGTAGCGCAACATTGCTGATTCCGCGAGCACGCCGATCTGCACGCCCGCATCGTTGATGTAATATTCCTTGGTCACGTTATGGCCGGATTTGAGCAGTAAGGTCGCCAGCGCATCGCCATACACCGCGCCGCGCGCGTGGCCGATATGCAGCGGCCCCGTCGGGTTCGCTGAAACATACTCCACGTTGACTTTGCGCCCTGCACCGATGGTCGAATTCCCGTAGCTATTGCCACTCGCGAGGATCACCGGCAGCACATTCTGCCACACGCTCGGCGCCAGCGTAAAATTGATAAAACCCGGCCCTGCCACATCCACCTGAGCGATACCTTCGACCGCCCGCAGCTTCTCGGCCAGCTTCTCCGCCATGTCGCGCGGCTTGCTTTTCGCCTGTCCGGCCAGCACCATCGCCGCATTCGTGCTCAGATCCCCATGCGCTGCATCGCGCGGCGGTTCCAGTGTCACGGCATCGGTCTTCAAACCTGGCATGGTGGCGTCGATAGCGCCCAGCACATGGTTGCGGTAGGTTTCAAAAATGTTCATAACAGCCCTCAGGAGGCCGTATTCCTAGAACATCTTGCCCATAAGTCACGGAAATTATGCGCCGAAAATCAGCGCTGCGGTGCCGGTGCTGTGTGGCTTGGTGGTGCCACTGGCTGGCCGTTATTCTGTACGGTCTGCCCACCGGTCACCCCGGAATCACGCATCGTTTTCGCCACGGCAGGATCGACCGGACAACGCCCGGCCCGCTGCTCGATCTCAGCACCTTGTCGAGCGAAATTGATGCGCTCATCAAATATCGGATGTCCGGGATCTGCAGAATTTTCAAGATCGATAAGTGTTCTATTGTTAGCAGACGCTATCGTTTGGAACGACGTTTTGGTGGCTATAAAAAATTCAGCGAGTTCATTGCCCTGACATAATTGTACGGCAACAGAATCCGCCCGGCGTTCAGAGGCCAGGCTGGTTTGCATCGACTCGTCATTGTGATACGCCGTTGCACCGCGTGGCGTCAGATCGCCATTCTTGATGTGCCCCAACTCATGCGCCATAACCGCCATTGCCTGGCGTGGCGGGATGTCTGGATCAAGAAATACAGTGTAAACGGCCTCCTGGCTCATGATGGAAGTGCCAGCGCTGCCTGAATTTTGTTTTGCCGCCAGCGCCCGAAGTTGGGGGACAGGGACAATACCGAGCTTGGCCGCCATCTCAGCAAACCGTTTCGCCACTTCGGCATTCGGGTATGGAGTAGAACTGACCGCATCAATCTCTTTATTCGTGTACATTGAGCGGTGCGCATCATCCACCGTCCAGAAATGTGCGCCCTCATTGACACTGACAAACGGCCTTTCCGAATCCATGCTGTCTAGCCTTGGCACTGTCGACCCATATTCGGACAAAAGAATCGGCAGCGGCCTACCGCCATTTTCCTTCACCAACTGGTCGTACCGTTCGCGAGCTGCCGGCAAAAGCTTTTCGGGCTTCAGCTCGGCAACCTCTATGTTGCTATAGTTATGTTTAAATTCTTCGGTAAGCGTAACATGAGATAGAACCGTCGAGTAGGTGTTGATCTCGATAAACGTCCTGCCCGAATCCAGTTTGCTGGTCCCAAACGCAGCTGTGCCAAATTTCGTCAGTAGCAATGGAATCGGCTTACCGCCATTTTTTTGGACAAGTTCATCGTAGCGTTTCTGGACACCAGGCAGCAGTTGCTCGCGCGTGATCGGCGTCGCATTTTCTTCATAGATCCGCCGGTATTCTTCGCTGAGGGTTTCTTCTGCCATGCTTTTCTCTATCCAGGTATTCTAGCATGGTGAAGGTTAACCCACCATTAATGCTGCGTTGTTTTCAAAGCCTGTTCGTTCGCACCTAGCGTCGTAGCGACACATCCGTCATGTCATTGCCTATCGGCTGCGGGGGCGTTTTATTACCGTGGCTCGCTTCCTGTACCGGCAGCTTCTGAGCGGCTATCTCGCGGGTAATATCCGCAATACGCTGCGAAACCGGCGGATGATTGACATCATGCGGATTGTCACGGCCGTGGGATAGAACCTGTAATGCCTGCGCCAAGTGCTGCCCCTCGCCGATCCTGACCGCGAACCTATCGGCATCGGTCTCTAATAGGCGCGCTACGGTGTGCGTGCGGTCGTTATGATTAGCCACCGCCAGATCAAGCGTTTGCTCCAGATTTCCCGCATTCTGCGCGATATGGCCCATTTCATGGGCAATGATACCCATCGCGAAGTCCGGGTTACGTTGGAATAGTACCGGATCGACCACCATATAAGGCGTACCATCGCGCATCATGCCGGCGACAGCGACAGAATGGAGCTGCGCGGCAGATCCCTGATAGATCGTGACCATGCCCAACCCAGCCCTGCTTGCTATACTGGAGATCAGGTTCAGCTGCTCGGCCGGTCCGGCGAAGGGTCGGTAACCTTGTAGCCTAAGGTCTTCCCTGCTTGATAGATGGTTTCTTGCATCCTCAGGCCCCCAGCGCCGGTAATCTTCCGGCAGCGTCACGACATTGACGATGCCGTTGCGCATTTCGACGCGCGGCTCCACAAAACTAGTCGTGGTTACCTGACCGAACTGCTCGGTAAAACGTAGTTCCACATTGGGGTCCACCGGATGGCCTTTTTGTGCCATGTCGCTTTGCCATTGGGCTAAATCTGCGGCAACGCCCGGCACCAGCAGGTTTTCCGCATCCGCCAGCGTCGGGATGGCCTGTTCACCAATCTGCTGACTAAACCAGAGCGAGCGCGTGGAGCCATTCCGTTGGCCGTTTATATAATCGCTTACGCCGGTTGGTGGGTTGTCAGCCATCGTGAAATCCTTCACTTCACCATAGCGCACATACGTTAATTAATGCTTAAGACAGGCATTACAGTCCTTTAGACCGATGACCGCGGTCGGCGTGATTCTTCCGCCACCTCCTACCCCCGGCTCATCGGGTCGAAAATGCGGCCATGCTCCTCAAACGCGAAGCGATCCGTCATCCCCGCAATGAAATCGGCGATGACTTCTGCCGTGCGTTGCGTCCCCGCGCCGTCCGTCTGCGCATACCACATCCCCGGCAGGCAATACGGTTCGGTGAGGAAGAAGTTGAACAAATCCACCACCACGCGCCGCGCCTTGCTCGTCATCCGGTTCACCTTGTAATGGCGGTACATGTATGTGAACAGGAAGGTCTTGATCGCCTTGTGCGCCACTTCCATCTCGGGCGAGAACTGCACCAGTTGCTGGCCGAGCTGGCGCACATCTTCCGTTGTCTTAATGCCGAATTCCTCGACGCGACGCTCCGTGGTGCTGAGCACATCCGCCACCATGCGGTTGATCAGCCGGCGGATGATCTCATGGCTCTGGCGCTGCGCCGATAGCATCGGGTGCTGCACCTTCACCTGCGCAATGATCTCGCCCAGCAACGGCAGGTCCTTTAAGTCGTCCAATGTGAAGAACCCGGCGCGTAACCCATCGTCAATATCATGGTTGTTATACGCGATATCATCCGCAATCGCCGCCACCTGCGCTTCCGCGCTCGCATGCGTGCCAAGTTCGAGATCCTGCTGCTCGGCGTAATACTGCATCACGCGCGGCAGTGGTTCCGTGCCCTTGCCAACCAACGGCCCGTTATGTTTTGCCATGCCCTCGAGCGTTTCCCACGTCAGATTCAGCCCATCGAAATTCGCATACCGGTTCTCGAGATGGGTCACGATACGAATCGTCTGCGCGTTATGGTCGAACCCGCCAAACCCTTGCATCGCCGCGTCGAGCCCCTCTTCCCCCGCATGGCCGAACGGCGGGTGGCCGAGGTCATGCGCCAGTGCCAGCGCTTCCGCCAGATCTTCATTCAGGTGCAGACTCCGCGCAATCCCCCGCGCCAGCTGCGCCACCTCCAGCGAATGCGTCAGCCGCGTGCGGTAATGGTCGCCTTCATGGTTGACGAACACCTGCGTTTTATATTCCAGCCGCCGGAACGCCACCGAATGGATGATGCGGTCGCGGTCGCGCTGATGCGGGTTGCGCATCGTGCACTCCTCCTCCGGAACCAGCCGCCCGCGCGTTTTTGCGGGGTCGCAGGCATAAGGGGCGAATGTTAAGGCAGGATAAGCGCTCACGCTAATTACTCATGACGGTATTGATCCGGTAAATCAGTAGACCGATTTTCGAGGGGGTCTTTTCCGAATTCTTTTTCATTTGCGCTTTGTAATTTCGTTCCTGCTTTTTCGCTATCTCGGCGGCGTAGGATTGCACTTCTTTTGTCATGGCGGCAATCTCACGCTCGGTCGCCGTCCGATTGATGTCACCCAGATGCATGGCCAGCATCTGATCGTAGATTTTCTTTTCCTTAGGACAGAACTCGCCATCCGCGTAGAAAATCACCCCTGCCATGTTGATCAGCCGCGTCCGGTCTTCGATATCCGTGATCTGATCCCATACGTTGAAGATAGAAATGGGCGTGCGGATGCTTTTTTTCAACTGCTCGCGCTGTTCGGGCGTTAGATAAATGTTTTTATCGATGAACGCGGCCAGCACCGTCACTTCGTTCGGGTCGAGCACATCGTCGGCCCAGGCCAGCGCGATCAGCCCGCGGATCATATGGTATTTGCTATCGTTCGTACCCATAGCCATCTACTAGTTTGGCCAAAAGTACCATCGGTTCGGTGAAATTGCAACTTTCGCCGGTTTTTTCGCTGCTTGCGGATTGAAATATTCGATCATCTGTCTTATATTTGGCGCTATGAACCAAGCTTTCAGCATTTCCGATACCGCCTCGGCCCGTATCGCCCACCTGCTTAGGGGCGAACCCACCGGCACCCGCCTGCGCGTCGCGGTGGATGGCGGCGGCTGCTCCGGCTTCCAGTACCGGTTCGATTTCGACTCTGCAGCGCCGGGAGGCGACGATATGATTTTCGGCACCGATTCCGCCCCGGTCATCGTCGATGAAGTCTCGCTCAACTTCGTCGGCGGCGCGATGCTCGATTACGTCGAAACCCTCGGTGCTTCTTCGTTCGAGATCAAGAATCCCAACGCCAAATCTAGCTGCGGCTGCGGCAATAGTTTCAGCGTTGCATTATAGCGTGCACTGATTCAATGTCGGGCCATGACCGACCTCACCATCGCTACCTTCAATGTTAATTCCATCAAGGCACGTATCACGAGCCTGCTGGCGTGGCTCGATAGCGCGAAGCCCGATATCGTTCTCCTGCAGGAACTGAAATGCACCGACGACACTTTCCCGGCAATGGAGATCGAGGAACGCGGCTACAACCTCGCCATTCACGGCCAGAAGACCTATAACGGCGTCGCCATCCTTTCCAAATTCCCGCTAGATGACGTCACCCGCGGCCTGGCCGGCGACCCTGCCGACGAGCAGGCTCGCTACATTGAGGCGGTCGCCAGCATCCCCGGCGGTGCCATCCGCGTCGCCAGTGCCTACGTCCCTAACGGCCAGTCCGTGGATTCCGATAAATTCCCCTACAAACTGAAATTCTACGAGCGTCTCACCGCCCACTGGGCCGAGCGTCTTACCTACCACGAAATCGCCATCCTCGGTGGTGATTTCAATGTCGCGCCGGAACCCATCGACGTTTACGATCCCGCCGCGCTCGATGGCACCGTTTGCTACCATCCCCGTGAGCGCGAGCGCCTGCGAACGCTGATGCATCTGGGCTTCTACGATGCCTTTCGCACCCTCCATCCAACCGCCCGGCAATTCAGCTGGTGGGATTACCGTGGCAACGGTTTCGAGCGCGGCCACGGCCTGCGTATCGATCATCTGCTACTCTCGCCTTTCGCCGTCGACACCCTCAGCGCGTGCACCATCGATGAAGCTCCGCGCCGCGAAGACAAACCGTCAGACCACGCACCGGTGATGTGCTCGCTCAGCACCTGAATCGAGATGTTCAACCGCCTGTAATTTTTTTCTGCAACTCCCTTCCCGGCCGTCTATGCCCGTGCGATTATAATGAGGTCGGGTGTTCAGGCGTGAGCGCTCCAGGTCCCATCAAGAGGACCACTACGAAAACTTGCATGACAGGCAGGGAGCTTAAGGACAGGTGGCGAGCAACGTCCGATCAGTCCAAAGCGTTTAATCTGCCAAAAGGCCTGGGGAAGCGTAGGCTGTTTCCATGTAGAACCGATTGCTCACGCTCAACGTCTGACACCCGACACCCTACCAATGACGCAATTGAATACATAACGGAATAGAACGGAATTTCACTGAGAAGATAGATGCTGAAACGAGTTCAGCATGGAGAAAATCGTGACACCAACCGTGGCCTATGCGTCACCCTGAATTCATTTCAGGGTCCATCTTCCTTATGCAATAACGACTGTGATTAGCGTCGGACTTGCTCCGCGCTAAGCGCAGGCAAATCACGTGCACTTTAAAATCAAAGATTTTAAAGTGAAATCTACTGGCTATCCTTGAACTTCACCACGAAGGGGAAATCCCCGCCGCTGCTCGGTGGTGGCTGCGGCGTACCGGTAGCACCGGGCACCGCCAGCTTCATGCCCGCTTGGTTATTTGCCATCGGCGTATAACTCAGTTCTTCCCGCGCGGCGATGCGGCTTGGCGACTGCTCGAACTGCGAACCCGGTAGCGGCATCACTTTATTGCGCCCGCTGTTTTTGGCTTCATATAGGGCCACATCCGCCCGCTTCAGGAACGTTTCCGGCGTGTCATTCGGCTCCATTGTCGCGCAGCCGATACTGATCGTTTTCCTGATCATGCCGACCTCGTGCGGGATGACGAACTCCGTGCTTTCAACGCCTTTGCGCAAACGTTCCGCCGCTTCGTAGCAGCGGATCGCATCCGTTTCCGGCATCAGCACCACGAATTCCTCGCCGCCATACCGTGCCGCGAGATCCGCCGAACGGATGGTCTTGACGATCACGCTCGCCAGCACTTTCAGCACTTCATCGCCCGAGCTATGGCCATAGGTATCGTTCACGTTCTTGAAATGGTCCATATCCATGATGACGAGCGACAGCGAACGCCCCTGTTCGGCTGCCTGCCGCACCAGGTTCTTCAAGTGCGTGTCGAGGTAATGGCGGTTATACAGGCGCGTCAACCCGTCCGTAACGGCCATGCTCACTGATTCCTGATAATTCGATTTCAGCGCTTCCTGATATTTCTTACGGCGGATCTGCGTCTTGATGCGCGCGAACATCTCATTGAAATCCACCGGCGTCAGCAAATAATCGTTCACCCCGAGTTCGAGGCCCTTCAGCATCAAATGCTGTTCATCCTCATCCACCAGCATGATGATCGGCACGTTGCGCACCGCCTCGATCGCCTTGAACTGGGTCGCGAGGCGCAAGCCATCGATATCCGCCAACTGCGTCGAGATGAGGATCAGGTCGAGATTGCCGCCCGTCCGCGCCATCTCGAGCGCCTGCTTATGGTCGCTATGTTGCTGCAGCTTGTAGCCGTTTGCTGACAGCTTCTCGCTGATGCGGCGCACCTGAACCACGTCGTCATCCACCAGCATCAAGTTACTACCGCTTACATCGAGGTTGAGCGAATAATCGCTCGCACTCATGCCCAGCTGGCTGCCGGATTTATCGCGCAGGCGCAGTTCATCGATCAGCACCTTGATCCGCACCAGCGAGCGCACCCGCGCGAACAGCGCCGTATCGTTGATGGGCTTGGTGATGAAATCATCCGCGCCCGCCTCAAGGCCCGCCACCCTATCGGATGGCTCGCTCAGCGCCGTCACCATTACCACCGGGATATGCGACACGTCCGGGTCCTGTTTCAAGCGCCGACACGCCTCGAACCCATCGATCCCCGGCATCATCACATCGAGCAAAATCAGGTCCGGCTTCTTCGCCTTGGTTTGCTCGATCGCCTCGAAGCCGTCCTTGGCGGTAATCACATCATAATATTCGTTCGTCAGTTTCGCTTCGAGCAACTTCACGTTCGCCGGCACATCATCCACTACAAGCACTAAACCGGTCATACCTTCACCTTATGCTAATTCCGGTTCGAGGAACCGGCGGATGGTGGTGAGGAATACGTCGATCGCAATGGGCTTGCTGAGATATGCCTCGCACCCCGCCGCCAGGATCTTCTCTTCATCGTCCTTCATCGCGAACGCCGTCACCGCGATCACCGGAATATGCTTGATCGACCCGTCCGCCTTGATCTTCCTGGTGATATCGAGGCCCGAGATCTCCGGCAGCTGGATATCCATGATGATGAGGTCCGGCATTACGTTGCGCGTCAGGCTGATGGCCTCGATCCCTTCTTTCGTTTCAAACGTTTCGTAGCCATTCGCGCCCAGCAGGTCGCGGAACAGCTTCAGGTTGAGGTCGTTGTCTTCGACGATGAGTATTTTCTTGGCCATGCGGAAAGCAATAACTCCCTGTGGAAGTTCAATATACTGACTTTTTTCGCAATTGCCATGAAAAAGGAGCTGTGGAAAAAGGCATGTTTAACCAAATCGTCATACTACAGCATTTCGTTGCTGTTAGGTTAGCTCGCATGGATACTATCTTTTCAGAGCAGGATAACGATTTCTTGAAGCGGATGTTTGAGGTTTACCCCCGCATCGGAGCGAATTTTTCTCGCTATACTGCGATGCCTGCGGGGATGCGGGTCGATGCCGCCATCTCGGATACCAAAGTTTTGCTTCGTGCAGGGTGGGTAGCACGGCAGGTAAAAAACCCCGAAAGCGTTTATGACCATGGTATGCGACTGGGAAAATGGATTGAGACACTAGCATTCCCAGCCTCGATTGATCGCGAACATATGAAACTGATGAGTGAAGTACACGATCTGCCGGAAGCCATCGTTACGGATTTTACACCACTTGATGGCATCACACATGCGGATAAAGAAAAACTTGAATCGCTCGCCGCACGTATTGTGTTCACGGCTGACCCGAAAAAAACAGAATTAGTAGATGAATACATCGCTCAAAAGACAAAGGAATCGCATGTTTTGCACGATCTGGATAAGCTTGACGCGGTGCGTCAAGCGCTCGTTTACGAAGGTTATTACCCCGAGAAAATTGGCAGGCTTTATTCTGATTTCCGCAAATATGCCTGGCCGCGCCTCAAAACGGAAACAGGCCGTGCTATTGCGGAATCACTGGCTACAAATGCCGACCAGATTCGTAGCGATTCGCGTCAACAATTTCTTGCCGCTAAAACGCATAGCATAGTCAGTTAAATAAACTATTCTTGTGACGTTAATGCGCGCTGCCCCAGTCCTTGCCCTGCCCCACCTCGACCGTCAGTGGCACCGAAAGCTGCGCCACCCGCTCCATCGCTGCTTTCACATCGGCTGCTACCGCACCGGCATCGGCTTCTTTCACCTCGATGACCAATTCATCATGCACCTGCAAGAGCAGCCGCGCGCGATTACCTAAAATTTTATGCACCTCGACCATCGCCAGCTTGATGATATCCGCCGCCGTCCCCTGCAACGGCGCATTGATCGCCGCCCGTTCGGAGAATTGCCGGAACGCGCCGTTCTTCGAGTTGATGTCCTTCACGTGCACGCGCCGGCCATACAAGGTCTCGACGAATCCGTGCTGCCGCGCGAAGGCGATCGTCTTATCCATGTACTCACGTATGCCCGGATATTGCAGGAAATACTTGCCGATGTAATCGCCCGCCTCCGCCCGCGAAATTCCCAACTGCGCTGACAACCCATGCGCGCTGATACCATAGATGATGCCGAAATTGATTGCCTTCGCCCGCCGGCGGATCTCGCTCGTCATCTGGTCGAGCGGCACGTTAAACATCTGGCTCGCCGTCAGCGCATGGATATCGACGCCATCGCGGAATGCCTGTTTCAAGGATTCCATCTCCGCCATATGCGCGAGCAGCCGCAACTCGATCTGCGAATAATCCGCCGACAGCAGCGTACAGCCTTCCTGCGCGACGAACGCGGTACGGATCTTCCTACCTTCTTCAGTCCGTATCGGAATATTCTGCAAATTCGGATCGCTCGATGATAACCGCCCCGTGGTCGTCAGCGCCATCGCATAGCTCGTGTGCACGCGCCCGTCACGCGGGCTGCATGTCTTCGGCAGCGAATCCGTATAGGTGCTTTTCAGCTTGGAATATTGCCGCCAGTCGAGCACTTTGCGCGCGATGTCATAGCCTTGTTCCGCAAGATCTTCGAGGATGCCCGCATCCGTCGAATACGCCCCCGTCTTGCTAGATTTCTTGGCGCCCGGTAGTTGCAATTTATCGAACAGTACCTCACCCAGTTGCTTAGGGCTACCAACGGAGAACTGCATCCCGGCCAACGCTACCACTTCCTTCTCCAGAGCCACGATTTTCACCGCGAAGTCCGCCGACATGCCCTTCAGCACCGCCGTATCGATGCGGATGCCCGCGCACTCCATATCCACGATGACCGGGATCAGCGGCCGCTCAATGGTCTCATACACCCGCGTCACCTTGTTGTGCGGCAGCAGCGGCTTCATCGCATCATGCAGCCGCAACGTGAAGTCCGCATCCTCCGCCGCGTAATTCGTCGCGCATTCGAGGTCGATCTCGGAGAAATTCTTCTGGTTCTTTCCCGTACCGCACACGTCGGTGAAGGGCACCATTTTATGCATGAAATGCTTATCGATGAGGAAATCGAGCCCTTGGCCGTGCAGCCCACCTGCCACACAATAGCTCATCAGCATGGTGTCGCCGATGGGATGCATACCGACACCGTATTTCTCTAGCACCACCAGATCATATTTAATGTTATGCCCCACCTTCAGCACTGCAGGATTCGCAAATAACGGTGCCAACGCATCGAGCGCCTGGCTCAGCGGAATTTGTCCCGGGAGCAGCTTCTTACCCTTCGAAGGCGGAGAATCGAACAGTCCGCCCTGCACACTCGGCGCTATCTCCAGCTCGGTCACATGCTGCAGCGGAATATAGCACGCCCTGCCGTGCGCGGTCGCCAGGCACACGCCCACCAGTTCTGCATCCACCGCATTCAGCGACGTCGTCTCCGTATCGATCGCGATGACGCTTTTCGTTGTTGCTTCCACGATCCAGCGCTGCAAGGCATCCATTGTGGTTACCATCTCGTAACTCGCTTCAATTTTCGCTGGCGTCACTGGCGCCGCTTCTTGCTTTGGCACGTGTTGGTAACGCGAACGTGGTGCCGCATCCGAGTGCATGGTCAAGGCAACGCCATGCACCGCTCCGTTCGCTTCCAGCGCCGCCGCGCTTTCGAGGCCCATTTTCTTGCTCAGCGAGGTAAAACTTTGCTGTTCGAGGAACGCCGCGAGTGCCGAGCTATCGAACGGCTTGGTCGCCAGTTCCTCCATCGGCAGCGGTAGCGGCACGTCGCACTGTAGTGTCACTAACTTCTTCGATAAACGCGCCGCTTCCGCATGCAAGGCCAGCACTTCCCGGCGCTTCGGCTGCTTGATATTTGCGAGGTTCGCCAGCACGCCCTCCAGGTCGCCGAACTGGTTGATCAATTCCGCTGCCGTCTTCGGGCCAATGCTTGGTACGCCCGGCACATTATCCACCGAGTCGCCGATCAGCGCCTGAACCTCGATGACCTTGTCCGGCATCACACCGAATTTCTCCATTACCTGCACGCTGGTGATCACCTTGTTCTTCATCGGGTCCATCATGCTCACCTGCCCATCGACGATGAGTTGCATGAGGTCCTTGTCGCTTGACACGATAATAGTCTCGAGTCCTTGCTTTTTCGCCGCGGCGCAGTAACAGGCGATCAGGTCATCCGCCTCGTAATTATCCAGTTCAATGCCGGGGATATTCAACGCCCGCGTCGCTTCGCGCACCAGCGGAAATTGCGGGATCAGATCATCCGGCGTTTCGCTGCGGTTCGCTTTATATTCGGGATAAAAATCCGAACGGAACGTTTTTCTTCCCGCGTCGAAGATCACCGCCAGCATATCATGTTTATACGTCTCGCGCAGGCGCAGCAGCATCGTCGTGAAGCCATACACCGCCCCCACTTGCGTGCCATCGCGGCGCGTCAGCGGCGGCAGCGCATGGTACGCGCGGAAGATATACCCCGAGCCATCTACCAGCACGAGGCGCTGGCGAGGTTCATCATGGGTGGCAGGTGCAGCATTCATAAATCGGTGGTATCCCTGTCGGTGAGGCCGTCATTCCAGCGAAAGCTCGAATCCATCTGCTTTTATTTTAGGGTGGATTCCAGCTTTCACTGGAATGGCGCCTGAAAAACTGGCATCACCATAATCAAAAATCCACCATTAGAAAGCATAAAACCCATGTCACCCACACTCCTCAGCGGCCCGGAAATGGCACCGAAAAGCGGCACCGTGAAGCGCCTCGTCATTTTCCTGCACGGGCTCGGCTCGGATGGTCAGGACCTGATCGGCCTTGCCCCGATGCTGCAACTTCCCGATACGCAATTCTGCTCGCCGAATGCGCCCTTCCCTTGCGATATGGCACCGTATGGCTACCAATGGTTTTCCCTGCTCGATCGTGACGCCGACCGCATCGTCAAGGAGATCGCGGTCGCCGCACCCATCCTCGATCATTACATTGACGCGCAGCTTACGCGTTTCAAACTTGCGCCGAAAGATGTCGCCCTCATCGGCTTCAGTCAGGGCGCCATGATGTCGCTCTACACCGCCCCACGCCGCGAAAAACCGCTCGCCGGGGTCGTCGCCATTTCCGGCGCCTTGCGCGGGTCGGAAATGCTCGCGAGCGACATCCGGTCGCGCCCGCCGGTCTGCATCATCCACGGCACGGCGGATGAAGTCGTGCCCTTTACTTCGATGGCGCTCGCCGAACAAACCCTGAAAGCGAACCATGTGCCCGTCCGCGCCCATGCTCGCCCCGGCCTCGGCCACGGTATTGACGAGGAAGGCATCCGCATCACACACGATTTCCTGCAAGAAGTGTTTGGGCTTTAGCCGATCTCATGACATGGATCCCGCCTTCGCAGGAATGACGGCTTTAGTTCAGGCGGCGATGCAGCCAACCCACAACCTGTCATTCCCGCGAAGGCAATAATCCATATGCATATTAAGCATCCCTGCCCACCGCTTCCGCAACACTCGAAAAGCCATCCCGCGCGAGGAACGCCGCCAGGCCATCGTTGATCTCGCCGATTAGTCCGAAACCCTGATACACCAGCGCCGTGTAGAGCTGCACCAGTGATGCACCCGCGCGGATTTTCTTGTAGGCGTCATAGGCGCTCGCAATGCCGCCGACGCCAATGAGCGGGAGTTTCCCACCGGTCAGTTTATACATCGCCCGCAGGATTTCCGTCGAAAAATCGAACAGCGGTTTGCCACTCAAACCGCCCGTTTCATGCGCATGCGCACTGCCCGCCACGTTATCGCGCGTCACGGTCGTGTTGCTGACGATGAGCCCATCGAGATTCGTTTCCAGCGCCACCTGCGCGATGGCTTCCAGCATATTGCCATCGCAATCCGGCGCGATCTTGACAAAGATCGGGCGGCGTGGCGCGCCCATTTTCATGAGCTCCTCACGCAGCTTCTGCATCTCGCGGATCAGCGTCCGCAATTCATCCCCCGCCTGCAGCGCCCGCAGGCCCGGCGTATTCGGCGAGCTGATATTCGCCGTGATGTAATCCACCCGCGGATAGAGCGTTTTCATCGCGCTGACATAATCGCCCACCGCATCGAGGCTGAGCTTATTCTTGCCCACATTGCCGCCGATGATGCCCCGGCCCGAACGCCGCGCGAGGCGCTGCACCGCTGCCGTTGCCCCTTCGTTATTGAAGCCGAGGCGATTGATGATAGCTTCGTCCTCGACCAGCCGGAACACGCGCGGCTGCTCATTGCCCCGCTGCGGCAAGGGCGTCACCGTGCCGATCTCGACGAACCCGCAACCCGCGTTCAACGCCCCTTCATAGCATTCTGCATTCTTGTCGAAACCCGGCGCAAGCCCCACCGGATTCTGGAACGTCAACCCCGCGACCGTCGTGCGCAAACTCGCATGCTTGCGTTTGTTGTAGCGCGGCACCAGCCCGCGCTGCAGGGCGCAAATGGCTGCCCGATGCGCGATCTCGGGCGGTAACAGGAACAATCCGGGGCGAAGCTTGGAATAGAGATTCATGCGGATGGTTTAAGGAATGGTACGATAAAAAGAAAGTGTGGAGTTGGCATTATCCGTTACATATGCTGCGTAAACGAAGTCCACTCCTTTAACGCACCTGAATCACCATCGGCGCCCGCGGCAACGGGTGCATCGGCTTCATGCCACTGCTCACCAGCGGTCCGTCATGCACGGCGACCGCAAGTGCGGCCGGCGAGCCGAGATGCATCGCCACTGTCGACGGAATACTAAGGATACTCAACGGATCGAACTTCATCCCGTCCTTACTCACGCGGTAATCGAGATGCGCGCCCGTCGCCCGCCCTGTCATCCCCACGGCGCCAATCGTCTCGCCCGCACGCACATGTTGCCCCGGCGATACGCTCTGCAAACTCAAATGGCCATAGCGGCTCAGCATGCCATTGCTATGCTGCAGCGTGATATACTTTCCGTAGCCACGGTCCTGCTCCACTTCCATCACCGTCGCATCGCTCGTTGCCACCACCGGCGTGCCGACCGGGGCGGCGATATCGATCCCGCCATGGAAGGTTGGCCTGCCGTTGAACGGGTCGGCCCGCATGCCGTAGCCGGAGGAAAGATACTGTTTCGCGGCGAGCGCCACCGGCCACACGACCTGCCTGCCCACGCCCTCGACCGACCCGGTACTACGCCCCGCCATCGCATCGCGGAAGGAGGACGGCGCATTATCCCCTGCCCCGAATAGTGACAATATCGGGTTGCCGCTTTCATCCTTACCGTCGATTTCCTCACTGTCGCGTTCCAGCGCGCCGGGGTTCGCCTCGAGCGTTGCCGTCGCGGCCCTGGTCGCAGTCGGTGCCGGTTCCATCACTTCGGATTTGATAAGCGCGTCCGGCTGGTTTGGTGTTATGATGAGGCTGCGTTGCGGGCCAAGCGGATGCAACAGGCGGCGATCCATCAGCATCTGGCCCTGTTCACCCGCCGCTTTGTCCGAGCGTAGCGGCAGAGGCTTCTTTTCCTTGATGATGGCAATGCCCGGGCTCTTGTCCTTACCCGTTTGGAGCGCCATGAATTTCGGCTTCGGCGGCCCGGCAGGATCATCTACGGTGATGGTCAGCGGTTCGGCAGAATGTCCCACACCCGCGATTAGGATTACGGCGATGGCTCCCCAGCAGCGCAGTCCATTCTGTCCCTTTGCGGCCATCGTTAACGTTCCTTGAACTTCCTGACGCATTAAAAATTTTATCGCTGCATTGGCTAGCAAAAACTGACTTATCCACCAATACTGGTAAATCTATTTACAACAACCACTAACTATAGTCAGAGTGGCATATAAAACTGTGGGTGGTTGACTTAAAGAATGCTTCAGAACGTTCACATTCTTCGTCGCGCGCTTCGCTCATCGGCGCTCTGCGGCATGCTTGCGCTCCTCGCCACTCCCGCCTACGCCCAGTTCGATCCCAATGCCGGGGCCGACCCCAGGCCCATTCCGCCACGGCATGCGCTACCTTCGACCGAGCCGCTGATCTCAGCGCCGATGCCGATGCCACGACTCGTTTTCCCGACCAATGCGCCGTCAGTCACTACCGCTTCATCACCGACGCTTTCGGCGCAGGCCGCCGCCGCCGCGCCGTTTGTTGATACGGCGACGCCGCAGCCGCTTCTCAACATGCAACCGGCCTTCGCTACCGCGCCGACAATGGTCATGCCGGTCGCCATCGCACCCGCCGCGCAATTTCCGGATGTCGATCCTGCCGTCGCCGCGGAAGCACAACGCGAACTCGCCGTACATCCAGCGACGCCATCCTACATTGCACCGGCGCCGAACTTCATGCCACCCGCGCCGCTGGTCGCGCAGAACCCTGCACCGCTCGCCGTCGCCCCGGTTCTCGTTGCACCCGTCCTTGCCCGGCCCGTTACGCTCGCGCCGGTCGCGCCGCCCCCTTCCGTTACCGCTGTCGCACCCATCCCTGCTGCACCCGCTTTCGCCGCGACCTATCCTATCCTGCCCGCACCGACGCGGGCAATCCTGCGAAGCTTGCCCGCCAGGTTCAACAAGGAACCGAAAACGTCCGCTAACGGCAAACTTGCGGTCAACCGCATGACCCCGGCTTTGAAGCCCATCGCCGATGCGGACAAGGTGCAGAGTTACGATTCGGTCGGTCTATCCATCAAGGTGGCGAAGCCCGGGATGGATACGAACTTCGAATTGAACCGCGCCTACACGGCCCTCATGGGCGGCGATACCGAAACGGCGCTGACGACCTACAAGACCATCCTTGCCAGCGACCCGACCAATCAGGACGCGCTATTCGGCCTCGCCTCGACCTACCACCGCAATGGCAACCTCGAGCAAGCCCGTCCTTATTATGGCGAACTGCTGCGGGTCAACCCGAACCATCGCGAAGGGTTGATCAACTTCCTCGCCCTCGTCAGTGAGGAATCACCGAACGAGGCCTTGGCAGAACTGGCACGACTCGAGCAGCGCAATCCGGATTTCAGTCCCATTCCCGCCCAGGAATCGGCCGTGTTGAGCAAACTCGGTTATCACGATCAAGCGCGCGATAAAATGCTGCGTGCCATCGAACTCGCCCCCGAGAATATGACCTACAAATATAACCTCGCCGTCATGTTCGACCGTCAGAACGATTATGCCGACGCCAGCCCGCTCTACCGGCTGCTGATTAATGCTTCGCTCAACGGCGAGAAGCTGCCGACCACGACAGAAGCCCTGCAGAAGCGTCTCAATTACATCACCACCATCGCAAACAAGCCCCTCGCTTCGCCTGCGGGCTGATTGATTTTGCGTTCGTTTAACGAAGTCTTTACCCTCCATCACGTAAAGTAAGGGCTATGTTAGGGTCAAGGCATGGAAATAACTGATCTTTTAATGGCTACCCAAAAGAACAAGGCGTCAGATTTGCACCTGTCGTCGCGCAATCCGCCCGTGATGCGGGTGAACGGCGATATGCTGCCGCTCGACATGCCGCCCCTCTCGGCCGATGAAGTCAAGCGCATGCTCTTTTCCATCATGACCGAGCAGCAACGCAGCGATTATGAAGCGAATCTCGAGCTCGATTTCTCCATTTCCTTTGCCGCCGATTCGCGTTTCCGCGTCAACACCTTCAACACTATTTACGGCTCGGCGGCGGTATTCCGCTCCATTCCGACCAAGATCCTGACACTCGACCAGCTTGGTACGCCAGAGGTGCTGAAACGCCTGTGCCATCTGCATAAAGGACTTATCCTGCTGACAGGGCCCACCGGTTCGGGCAAGTCCACCACCCTCGCGGCGATGGTCGATTATATCAATAATAACTTTAACAAACACATCCTGACCGTTGAAGATCCCGTGGAATTCGTGCATACGCCACGCCGTTCACTCATCAACCAGCGCGAGGTCGGCAGCTCGACGCAATCTTTCGCCAAAGCCCTTAAGTCTTCGCTGCGTGAAGACCCGGATGTCATTCTGGTCGGCGAATTACGCGACCTTGAAACCATGCAACTGGCCATGACCGCCGCCGAAACGGGACACCTCGTTCTTGGCACGCTGCACACCAGTTCCGCCGCCAAAACCGTCGACCGCATTATCGATGTCTTCCCGTCCGACGATAAGGAAATGGTGCGCGCGATGCTCTCCGTCTCGCTCGAGGCCGTGATCTGCCAAGCCCTCGTCAAACGCGCCGATGGCAAAGGCCGCATCGCCGCACACGAGATCATGCTCGGCTCGCCCGCCATCCGCAACCTCATCCGCGAGGCGAAAGTGCCCCAGATCACCTCAATGATCCAGATGGGTAGCAAAATGGGCATGATCCTCATGCGCGATTCACTCAATAAACTTTACGAGAATGGCGAGATCAGCGCCGATACGTTGCGTGAACTGCTCATCACCGGCTCCGCGTCGGAAGAGGAGCAGAACCAGACCTCGGGCGCGACCGCCAAACGTGCCGCCGTTTCCTCATCGAATTCGTTCTAGGCAACATCCATGGTCGAGCATATCAGCAGCCTGCTCCAGGAAATGATCGTGAACCGCGCTTCGGATCTCTACCTAACTTTCGATAGTCCGGCCGCCTTTCGCATCAACGATGTCATTCACTATCAAGGAACCGCAAAGCTCAGCAATGCTGACATCACACGCTATATCGGCCAGATGCTGACGCCGGAGCAGCAGGACGAATTCAGTTCCACCTTCGAGCTCAATATGGCCTCGAATTTCGGCACCGAAGCCCGTTTCCGCGTCAATGTCTTCCGCCAGCAGACCCATGACGGTGTCGTCATCCGCCGCATCGAGCATACGATCCCGACCATCGAAGCGCTCAATCTGCCAAAGGTCTATGCCGACATGGCCATGGAGAAACGCGGGCTTATTCTCGTTTCGGGCCAGACCGGCTCGGGTAAATCCACCTCCCTTGCCGCCATGGTCGGCCACCGCAACCAGTATGGTTCCGGCCATATCATCACCATCGAGGATCCGATCGAGTTCGTGCACAGCCACCAGCGATGCATTATCAGTCAGCGCGATGTCGGTCTCGACACCTATTCGTACAGCCTGGCGCTGAAAAACGCCCTGCGCCAGCGCCCCGATCTCGTAGTCATCGGCGAGGTGCGCGACCGCGAGGTGATGGAACAGGCCATCTATTTCGCCGAGACCGGGCATCTGTGCATCGCCACTATCCACGCCAACAATGCGAGCCAGACCATCGAACGCGTGCTCAACTTTTTCCCCGAGGAACGCCACCAGCAGGTCTTGCTCAACCTCGCCCTCAACCTGCGTGCGACCTTATCGCAACGTCTGTTGACGAAGCTTGATGGGTCACGCACCCTCGCCCTTGAGATTATGCTTAACCGCGGCCTCATTCGCCAGCATATCGAACAGGGCAAGATCCGCGAATTACGCGGGATGATCGAGAAAGGTGCCAGCGACGGCATGCAGACCTTCGACCAGCATCTCTACGAAATGTGCATGGCCCACGAGATCAGCGAGGAGACCGCCCTCGCCGAATCCGAGAGCCCATCCAACTTGCGTGTCATGTTCCAGAATCGCCGCATGGGCACCGATCGTGGCGTGGCCGTAACCCTGCGTACCACGCAAGAAACTCCCACTTCTTCCACCTTCTAGAACGTCAGGCGGCGCTTTTCTTCAGCTCGGTCTCCGCGCCGATGGCTTTCAGGAATGCGCGCTCAAGCGTCTCCTCCTTGAAGGTGGGTTTGAATTCCGATGCCGTGCCCAGATATACTAGTTTGCTATCGTGAATGATCCCGATCCGGTCGCAGATCTCGTCGATATCCGACAGGATATGCGAACTGAAGAACAGCGTCTTGCCCTCACGTTTCGCCCGTAGCATTACGTCCTTCAGGCAAATCCGCGCGCGCGGGTCGAGGCCCGACATCGGCTCGTCGAGGATCATGAATGGCTGGTCGACCATGAACGCGCCGATGAGGCCAAGCTTCTGGCCCATTCCTTTGCTGTACGACCCGACCTTCTGGTTCAGCACTGCGGGGTCGAGGTCGAGTTCCCTGGCCAGTACGCGCGCCGCTTCCTTATCGAGTTTCTTGCCGTAATACGACAAGGCAAGCGCCAGATGCTCATAGCCTTTGAGGTAACGCGACGGTGAGAATTTCTCAGGCAGATACGAAAGCTTTTCACGGGCCTCCACCTTGGTCGATGCTTCGCCGAAGATCTGTGCTGTACCGGTGTTGGCGTTCGCGAGGTCGAGCAGGATCTTGATGAGTGTTGTCTTGCCTGCGCCGTTCAGGCCGACGAGGCCGAAGATCTCACCGGGTACAAGGGTGAACGACACATCATCCAGCACCAACGGCATGGTTTTGCCATAGGATTTACTGATGCGATTCACCTGCAAGGGATGGTTTGCATTTTCGGTCATGAACTACTCCTTAGATAAAAATCGGCTTGGTGCCTAATGCGGTGCCATCCCCAACGGTGCGACCATCGGCCCACTAGGCGGTACACCCATCGGGTTACCCGGCATGCGGCCAGGAACCTGACGTGTTGTTTCATTCATTAGAGCAGCCGCGCTGGGTGCACGGCTTGGTCCGGTCAGGGCGATACTTTCCGGCTCGGCCGGACTCGGCGCGGCTGCCACCGCCGGCATTTTCGGCGAGGCAACGTAACCCTCGAAATTACTGAAATAGCCGGCAGAGAAACTCTGATTCGGGTGTAACGTGAACGTGATCGCATTGCCCTTGTCGTTCAGGTTGATCTGCTGCGTTTTTAACAGTCGGTTCTTGATCGGGTCGGTCGGGGCGAATTGCTTGCTTGTATGACGCTGCACGATCGCCGGCGCATAGGTCGGCGACCAGCTGAAGGTCGCACTATCGGGCGATACCTGTAGCACCGTGAGGTCGGTATTGTTCTTGCGCGAGGTGATCTTGTGCCCGCTCACCCAGAGCGACCATGTCCCGGGTGCATTGTATACGATGCTCGCCAAATAGAAGACCGGATAATCCGCCGGCTCGGCGATCTTCACCGTTTCCACCTTCTCGGCGACTGGCTGCGGCGCGACGAACTTCGTTGCCGTGTCATGGCTCGAATCTTCATAGGTGCGGATGGCCGTTTTCATATGGTCGACCTGCACGGGCATGAAGAACACGCTGATCGGCGAAGTCCCGTACGAATACATTTTGGTGCCACTGGCAGGCTGCGCGTTTTCCGATTTCATCGCTCCCAGCATCGACAGGCTCGGCAAAGCCGGGGTCGGGGTCGCGGCACCGGTTGGCATCGCGGCTGATACGCCCAGGGCGGTCGTCGGCGAACCGGCAGGCAGTTCCGCCGGCGGTACCTGCGCGAAAGCAGCCGCGCTGCATACCATCAGTAGCACGATCATCGACTGGGCGGTTCTGTAATGCATCGTCGTTATGGTGTCCTCCCGGTCGGGGCAGGCGCGGCCCCTGCGGCCGCTGGCGTTTTATCCTTAGCATCTTTCGATTCTTTCGGCGTGATGCGAATCCAGGTAAATTCGATGAGCGCATTCACCAGGATGGGCGACGATCCCGCTTGCATCTGCTGGACGGCGCTATCGTTGATATCCGCCGTGCGCTTCAGTTCCACCTTGTCGATATGCACATAACCCGGTGCCGCCCGGCGCAGATCATCGATGAACGAGAACACATGCACGTCCGACACGGCCTGGAACTGGATCACAAGATGTGGGCGCAACAGCACGTTGTACTGGATATTGGCCAGTTCGCGTTTATCCGAAAGTACTTCCTTCACTGGCTTGATCGTCAGCTTGTCGAAGTGATACCGCGTCTTGGCATCGCGCAGGAAATCGTTGAGGCCACCGGGGCCGTCCATGGTCGCTTCGAAATCGGGGTTGGTGCGGTCCGCCTGAATGGCAATATAGCGCTTTTCCGCTTCCCCGGATTTCGTCATCTGGCTTTGCAGATCCGCCAGCAGCCCGCGATCCTGCGTATACTGGTCTTCGTATTTTTTGCGCTCCTCGCTGACGCTGCCCGCATACATCGTAACGCCGACATATACGGCGGCAATCGCACCGACGATAGCGCCCGCGGTGATACCGGTTCGCGCGATCTTCTTGGTCAGTTGTTTGTATTTATTCATTGGCCACCTCCCGGTAGCGGCGCACCGAACGCCCCAGGTGGGCTTGATGGTACAGGCTGGCCCGGCAGGGGCCGTGCACCCGGTACCGCTACACCCGGCGCCGCTGCATTCGTCGCCGGTGTTGCTTTCTTGATGCCGCGGAAATTGAAGATGCCTACGGGATTATTAACGACGATACTGCTCGGCGAATTTACTTCGACCGCAACTTCCTCGTTATGCGCTGCCTCTTCCTTTTGCCACGGTAACTCTGCCGTTACAGCGTAGAGTGGAAATGCCTGCTTGATGGATTCCAACAGTTCATTCGCGCTCTTGTCGACGACATCGAGCGTCGTGCCGCTGCCGCTGAAATCTATCAGCACCTTTGCCGTGAGCGGCAACGCATCCTTCGTTGCCGCTGGTGCTGACGCTGTCCCGGGTTTCGCTGCGCTGTCTTCCGCTACTTCCCAGTCAAATTCGGTGAGGCGTGATTTAATGCTATTGAACGGCGCGATACCGGCGGCGAAACTTTCAGGGGTCATATCGCTTTTGACGTAGGCATCGTAGGTGGCGACCACCGCCGATTTATAGGCGACATTCTGGTTCAAGCCGTTCACCGCCTTCTGCGTACTGGTAAGCTCCGGCTTCTGTTGCTGCGATTTATATTCCGTATCGCCGATGTGATGGTAATCGCCGATGATGTCCGCTGCGGTCGTGCCGATCAGGCCGACCAGCACCAGAACCACCAGCGCGGTAACGATCTTGATGCCGATGGTTGCGAGGTAGAGCTTCGAGAGTTTCTCGACATACGCATTGCTGAAACGCAAACCGCGTTTCTTGGTGGCGCCGAACGCAGCGGCCATTACCACATCGCCGAAGCGGTCGGCCGAGAGCGCCGCCTGTTCAAGGTTCAGGCGCTCCGCGACCGCCAGCGGCGTCAGCGCTTCCGCACTGGCGAAATTGAAGCGGTTGAGGTCGAGCGTATCGATCACGTCCTGCGAGATGATAACGGTCGCATCGAGGTCGGCCGAATCGCGGAATTCAAGCCGCTTCAGGTACTCGACCGTATTGATGATCTCCTGCTCGACATTGCCCGCGATCACGGCCGGGATCGCGTCGTCGATCGCCTGGCTGACGCGCGTGAAAATAAGCTTGCCGTTCTGCATCACCACCTGGCGGAAGCCCGAGACCTTGTTGTGCGAAATCAGCAACTGCCACGGACGCAACGCGCCGCCGCGCTTTTTGGCCAGCTGGTTGACGTAATTCGCCGCTTCCACCGGCACAAGGTAGATGCCCTTCAGTTGGTTTGGCAATTCTACCAGCAGGTCGATCCATTCGCTGACGAGCGGCGTCTTGGCCAGCGAGATCAGCAGATACCGCCATTCCTTGCGTCCGGCCTTGTCGCGACCCAGTTGCAGCGCCCCGGTCAGGTCGTCAGGCTGGAAATCGCGTTCGAGGCGGCGCTTCACCAGTCCGCCCACTGAAAGCTTGCTCACTGGCGGAAAATTCTGCGGCACATATTGCTGGTCGATCACATCGGCCAGGATGGTCAGCGGCACGGCAGGTTGCGCCCGCATGATTTCCATCATCGCCTCACTGTGCGAGGGCTGCGGGCTAGGCGCGAACATGCGCCGCACCACCTTGCTGCCATGCATGAAAATAAGAATCGCGCCTTCGTCACCGATGATGAGGACGAACTTGCGGCCACGGCTGGCTTTACCCGCACCGCCTTTCGGGGCTTTCACCTTGGATTCGCGCGGCGATTTTTCGGCCTGTACCGTGTCGTCATCCTTCGATTTGCGCGTGAGTGAGATCGCCATGCGCTAGAACTTCATCTGTGAGAAGGATTGGTAGAGTGGGCCGAACACGGCTGCGATCACCCAGAAGATGAGCAATCCCATCACCGCGGTAAGAATAGGTTGGATCAGCCCGACGAGCGCATCCACCGAGTCGTTTACCTCGCGGTCGTAGAAGAACTTAATATTGCCCATCGCATCGGCCATGTTACCAGAATCCTCACCCACCTTGAACATACGGATCACCAATGTGGGAAATTGATTCGAAATACGCAATGAAGAAGTGAGATTGTTCCCCTCCACAATCGAACGGTGGACAACATCGACCGATTCCTTGATGACGCGGTTCTTCACCACATTGCGGCCCGCGATCAGCGCTTCCGGGATATTGATGCCGGAGCGGAACATCACCGAGAAGAAGTGCGTGAAGCGCGCCAGGTCGATCTTGCGCATCGTCGGGCCGATGACTGGTAGTTTCAGGAATAGCGAATCCATCTTGAACGCGAACGGATCCGACGTGCGATACAGCGCCGTGATGAGGACGACCGCCCCGATCGGGATACCGAAAATGAGATACCAGCTATCCTGGAATGCTTCCGAGACGTAAATCAGGGCGCGGGTATGCCATGGAATCGCGAACCCCTGTTCAGTGATGAATTTGAGCAGCTTCGGCACTACCGCCGTCATCAGGATCGCGATTACTGCCGACATCACCACGAGAAGAATGATAGGATAGGTAATGGCCTTCTTCACCTTGCGGCGCAGGTCGCCTGTCCATTTCATGTGATTCGCCATATTGACGAACGACTCGGTGAGGTTACCGTTCTTCTCGCCGGCAGCGACGAGCCCGACGAAAATTTCGTTGAACACTCGCGGGTAATTATTCAACGCTTCGGAGAAACTGCTCCCCGTCTTCACTTTTTCGAGCACATCGGTCATGATGTCGCGCATCTTGGTCGAATCCGCCGAGTCGCGCACATCCGCAATCGCTTCATGTACCGGCACACCCGCGCGGCTCAATTGCTCGAGATGCAGGCACAGGATGATCATGTCCTTGATCTTGATCTTGGCCTTGCGGCTGGCCTTGCGCGTCTGTTCCTTGTAGTTGATGAGGTCGAGCCCGACTTCTTTCAGCCGCGTTTCAAGGTCGATTTCGTTCTCGGCGACGATCGACCCACGAATCTTGCGTCCACGTTCGTTCAACGCGCTATAGGTGAACTGGGCCATATTTCCCCGAGAAATGCGCGATATGGATCGCGGCGTTTAACTAACCAAAATAAGCTATTACAGCCTATCGGTTAAATCTACCGTATTAATCAGCTCGGGGATATCGATGGTGCCCTGTAGCACTTTACTGATGCCATCTTGCACCATCGGCACGAATCCGTTCTGCATGGCGTATTCCAGCATCTGATTACGGGTCGCCTTGGTCGCGATCAGCTCATCCATGCCATGGTCGATCCGCAATATCTCATGCAGGCCCATCCGGCCCTTGTAGCCCTTGAACGCGCAGCGTTCGCAGCCCACCGCTTCATGCACGGTCGGTGGATTATTCAGGTCGAATTTCATGAGCCGACATTCTTCCTCAGTCGCCGCGCGCGGCTTTTTGCAATAGGTGCACAGCTTGCGCGCTAGGCGCTGTGCCATCGTACAGATGAGCGAGCCCGCTAGCAAATGCGGCGGCACACCGATATCGCTCAAGCGCGGAATCGTCCCCAGCGCATCGTTGGTGTGCAGCGTGGTAAATACCTGGTGACCCGTCAGCGCCGCGCGTACAGCCATTACCGCGGTCTCTTCATCGCGCACCTCCCCGAGGAAGATGATGTCCGGATCCTGTCGCATCAACGATTTGATGCCGGACTGGAAGTCGATGACGCCTTCGCGCACATTCGTCTGGCGGATCAGCGGCAATTGGTATTCTACCGGATCCTCGAGCGTCATGATATTCACGTCGATGGAGTTGATGAACCCGAGCACCGAATAAAGCGTCGTCGTCTTCCCCGAACCGGTCGGGCCGGTGACGACAATGATACCCTCCGGTCGCTTCAGGCAACGCTTGAGAAGATCGAGATTATGCTCTGAAAAACCTAGCTGACTTATATCCACCAGCGATTTCGATTTATCAAGAATCCGCAATACAACGTTCTCGCCATGCACGGTCGGCTGGGTCGCCACCCGGAAATCGACTTCGCGGCCGAGTGCCACCATGCTGATCCGTCCATCCTGTGCCGAACGCGTCTCGGCGATGTTCATGCCGGACATGATCTTGATGCGCACGAGGATCGCCGGCCAGTAATCGCGGTGGAACGAGCGTATCTGCTGCAGTGACCCGTCCATTCGGTAGCGCAGGCGCAGGAAACTGCCTTCCGGCTCGAAATGGATATCCGAGCAGCCCTGCTTGATGGCGTCGATGAGCAGCGCATTCACCAGGCGCACCGTCGGGTTCACATAGCCTTCTTCGCGGCCGTCGAGTTGCGTCTTGTCGCGGATGCCGGTCTCGATCTCGCGCAGCACCCCGTCGATCGAGAGGTCGTAGTTATAGTACTGCTCGATCAGCTCATTGATCTCGGTTTCCGTACAGAAGATCGGGATGATCTTGATGCTCTTATCGAGGTGGCGGCGCACCTGGTCGATCGCGAGAACGTTATAGACGTCCACCATCGCCAGCTTCATGGTGTTGCCTTGGAGCTCGACCGGAATCACTTTGTTACGATGGCATACCTCGCGCGGTACCATCGCCAGCAGGTTCGAATCGAGCATGGTACCTTTGACGTCGAACCGCTCTGAGCCAGAACTTTCCGCCAGCACCTCGCCAAGCGCCGATTCGGTGATAAAGTTCATCGAGATGAGGATGGAGCCGAGCAGCTTCTTCGATTTCGCCTGCTCGCGCAGGGCGATTTCCAGCTGATCCTTCGAGATGAGGCCGAGCGAGATCAGCTTTTCCCCGATACGCATCGGCTTGGCTTGCGGCGCCGTTTTGCCGAGGCCACTTTCGCCCGGGCTATCCGTCGCGACGGACGCTAGCGGTGCCGCTGGCGGCGGCATCATCTCCGTAGCAGGCATCGCTCCGGCTGGGCCGACCGCAAGCGGCCCCGCGCTGCCCGGAATTATCGCGTCAAGTTTGATCCGCGCCGGTTCTGGCGGAACGGCATAGGCGTCCTGCACCGGCGGCGCGACCGGCACGTCCGCCACAGGAATAGGCTCAACGCGCCGGGGCGTGCGCGTCTGGGAAAGAAAATCACCTTCCGATGGATCCGATGCTGTCATTCAACTCCCGCTGATCCCAGCGCAGGTTAGAGAGGGTTATTTGGTTATTCTAGATGCATTTTCAAGGTGGTACGCAAGAAAAATCATCCGCCATAGCCGTCAATTGTCTTTTATGTGTTGGGCAGTGTGTTTTTTCTGGCCCAGCCCCGCGTTTTTACGTAAACGAGGCGCCATGGACCAGCAACCATTCATCACCGCCGCCTATGCCATTGCGGGCTGCCTCATCGCCGCGCTCTGCCTTGCCAGTTGGGCCAAGGCACGGCGCGTTAAAAAGCAGCTCGATCGTCACACCCGTTTATGAAGCCCAAACATCAGCGCCTGATTTTTATTCTTGGCTGTCTCGTGGTCATGGCGCTCGGTGCCGCCGTGATCCTATCCTCACTGCGTGACACCATGGTCTATTTTTACACGCCTTCGGAGCTTGTTGCAAAAAGAAAAACGCCGGATTTCAATGTTGCAGCTGCGTTGCGGATCGGTGGCCTCGTCAAAAAAGGCAGCGTCAAAAATCTGCCGCAAGACGGGATTCGGTTTGTCGTTACAGACCTTACGAATGAGCTCGACGTCACGTATCACGGCCTCGTGCCAAGCCTGTTCCGCGACGGTCAGGGCGTCGTCGCCCAAGGGTCGCTCGACACCAGCGGCACGCTCGAGGCCGATACCATCCTCGCCAAGCATGACGAAACCTATATGCCCCGCCAGGTCGTCGACCAGCTCAAGGCAAGCGGGCGGTGGAATGAGAATGGAACGTATAAGGCGATAACAAAATAATGTGTATCCGCGTTACAGCTTCCCCAATCGTCATCCCCGCGCAGGCGGGGATCGCGGGCCACCCGCATCTTACCTGCCGTATTGACAGAGATTCCCGCCTGCGCGGGAATGACGGAGGTGGCGCATGATCCCAGAACTCGGCCAACTCTGCCTTGTCCTCGCTTTCCTCATGAGCTTGCTGCAGGCCGGCGCCCCCCTCCTCAACCGTCTCGCCCAGCCCCATAACTTACTGCACCTTGTCAAACCCACTGCCACCGCGACCATGCTCCTTATCACCGCCGCCTTTGCTGCGCTAATCTACTCCCACGCGAGCGATGATTTCTCCGTCCTCACCGTCGTCGAGAATTCGCACAGCACCAAACCCATGCTCTATAAAATCGTCGGCGCCTGGGGAAACCACGAAGGCTCGATGCTGCTGTGGGTGTGGGTGTTATCAAGCTGCGGCTTCCTCGTCGCCTATCTGCGGGCGAAAGATAAGGAACTCAAAGCCACGACCCTCGCCGTCCTCGGCCTCATTTCCGCCGGCTTCCTCGCCTTCATCCTTTTTACGAGCAATCCCTTCCTGCGCGTTTTCCCCGTCCCCGCCGATGGTGAAGACCTCAATCCCATCCTGCAGGACATCGGCCTCGCCTTCCATCCTCCCACGCTATACGTAGGCTATGTCGGCTTCGGCATCGTCTTCTGCTACGCCATCGCTGGCCTGCTGCACAAACGCATCGACAGCGACTGGGCTCGCGCCGTCCACCCGTGGATCCTTCTACCATGGACCTTCCTCACCTTCGGCATCGGTGCCGGTAGCTGGTGGGCCTACCGCGAACTCGGCTGGGGCGGCTGGTGGTTCTGGGATCCCGTCGAAAACGTGTCACTTCTCCCATGGCTCGCGGGCACCGCGCTCCTCCACTCCAACATGGTGCTCGAGCGCCGCGGCCAACTCGCCCGCTGGGTCGCATTGCTCGCCATCCTCACCTTCACGCTGTCCCTCATCGGCACCTTCATCGTGCGTTCGGGCCTCATCACCTCCGTCCACTCCTTCGCCGCCGACCCGCAACGCGGCATGTTCATTCTTGGTTACATCGCAGTAACCAGCGGCGCCGCCTTACTGGTCTACAGCTTCGCGCAGGTAAAACCATCGCGGCCCGTCGCCTTACTGTCGCGCAGCGGTTTCATCCTCATCAACAATCTTTTGCTCATCGTCGCCGCCGCCATTGTCCTTATCGCCATTCTCTATCCGCTCGTCCTCGAACTGATGAAACTCCCCAGCATCTCCGTCGGCCCCAATTACTTCCTGCGCACGTTCATTCCCATCACCGCGGCGCTACCCATCCTCGCCGCTCTCGCGCCACTGATGGCATGGGACCGCACCACGAAAGGCCAGCTGCGCGATCTCATCCGCAAACTCCTGCCCGCCCTCGGCGCTGCGTTGCTCATTGTCCTCGTCCTCTACAAACCCGCTGGTGTCCTGCTGATGTCCGGCATCGCCATGAGCGCATGGCTGCTCTACGGCACCCTGCATTACTTGCTGCGCCTGCGCGGCACCAACCTGCGCCTCTTTTCCCTCATCGGCCTGCGCCACATCGCCAGCGCCACCGCGCATACCGGCCTTGCGTGCTTCATCTTCGGCATGTGCCTCACCGCCACGCTGAAGCAAACGTATGAAGTTCCCCTTACCGCGCAAAGGCCGATTCAGATGGGCAACTACACGCTCCGCCTTATCGCCGCCGACCGGCACGAACACGCCAACTTCACCACCCGCGAAGCCACCTTCGAAGTCTCGCGGGATGGCCGCGTCATCACCACCCTCACCCCCGAACTGCGTTACTACCCCGTCCGCCAGATGCAGACCACCGAGGCCGCGCTCTACTCCACCCCGCTGCACGATATCTACGTCGTCCTCGGCGAATCCAATTACAGCGAGAAAAAAGAGAATGCAGCGCTCGGCGTGCGCCTGTATATCACACCAGGACAGCAATGGATCTGGCTCGGCTTCCTGCTCGCCGCCGGGGGTGGCTTCGTTGCCCTTCTCACCTCACTTCGCCGCAAGGATTACCTATGACGCGCATCGCCCCGTTCGCTATTTTCATTAGTTTCGTTTTTCTGATCATCTCGCTGTTGCTCCAGATGAGCGTTCCCAAAAATGCCGCGCCGGAGAACAAACCCTTCCCCGCGATCACCATCCAAACACTCGATGGCAAGGCGCCATGGAAACCCGAAAGCCTGAAAAGTCGCGTCACGGTGCTCAACTTCTTTGCCAGCTGGTGCCAGCCCTGCGCCGAGGAAATGCCTGAGCTCGTCGCGCTGAAGAAACAATTTCCCGGCATCCACCTGCAGGGCGTCGCGTGGAACGACAAACCGCTGACCCTGAAAAATTTCCTCCTCAATAACCGCAACCCGTTCGAGCAGGTCTGGCTCGATACCAACGGCGACGCCACCATGGCGCTCGGCATCCGCGGCATTCCCGAGACCTTCATTATTGATTCCAGCGGCATCGTGCGCTACCGCCTCGAAGGGCCGCTGACTGAGCAGATGCGCCAGGGTGACGTTGGCGCGCTCATCCAACAATTGCTCGATAACGAGAAACAGTTACAGGAAGAGGTCAAACATGGCCTGTAGACCACTCCACCTCATCTTAATGAGCGTTGTTTTGCTCGCTGCCAACGCCTTCGCCACGACAATCGAGCAGCCGTTGCCGGATGCAGCGCAGGAACAGACCGCCCGCACCCTCTTCCACGAACTGAAATGCGTGGTCTGCGAAGGCCAATCCCTCGCCGATTCCGACGCCACCCTCGCCGGTCAGATGCGCGACCATGTGCGCCGCCTCGTCGCACAAGGGCAGTCCGAACAAGAGATCCTCGGCGCGTTCAAGGAAAGCTACGGCGACACGATCCTCCTCACCCCGCCCGTCGAGCCGACGACCTATCTGCTCTGGCTGGCGCCGCTCCTGCTTTTAGCCATCGGCGCCATCATCGTCTGGCGCACCACCCGCCCCCATCCGAAAGTCGCCGTATGACCCATTTCGCCTTCTTCGCCCTTTACCTCTGCATCAGCGCTACCCTGCTCGTCGCATTCCCGGTCATGATGGTCCCCGGGCTGCGAATGTCGCGCAAGCTGCTGATATGTGGCTTTGCTTTCTTCGTCCTCGTTCCTGTTGGTCTGGCCCTTTATGCGTGGCTCGGCGCTCCAAAAATGGCCGTTATCGGCTAGTTTTCACTAGTCCGCCGGCATCAAAAGCAGTATACTGCGCGTGAAATGAAGAGTGAGCACGTCAGCCACCTCAACCACGTTGCCGGGAGTATGCCATGCACACCGATCGCATCCTGTTCGTCGTCACCTCCGCTACCCGCATGGGGAACTCTGCCAAACCCACCGGTTCCTGGTTTCAGGAAATCGCCGCACCGTATTACGCGTTCACGGATGCACGCTGTGACGTCACCCTTGCCTCGCCGCTCGGCGGTGCCGCACCGCTAGACACGACCAGCCTTGAGGAAAAACATCGTTCTGCGGCCACTCGCCGCTTCGACGCGGACGCGAAAGCGACAGCCGCACTTGCCGCCACGGTAAAACTTTCGACCATCAACGCAGCGGATTACGATGCCGTTTTCTTTGCTGGCGGTCACGGCACCATGGCGGATTTCACGAGCGATGTGTCGGTTAAATCGATGGTCGAAAATTTCTACGCGACGGGCAAACCGCTTTCCGCCGTGTGCCATGGCCCGGCTTGCTTCGTCAATGCGACGAAAAAAAATGGTGAACCACTCATCAAGGGCCATCGCTTCACCTGCTTTACGGATGAGGAAGAAATCCGTGCGGGCTTTGCAAATAGCGTCCCGTTCCTGCTCGAATCACGCCTCATCCTCCAGGGCGGCACCGCGATCAACGAACTGCCCTACCAAAATAATGTCGTGGTAGATCGCCACCTCATTACGGGGCAGAACCCGGCCTCGGCGATCCCGGTAGCGGAAGCTGTCATCGCGCGCTTGCGTTCGGTTCAGCAACGTTATGCCGCATAACGATTTTTCTGCCTTAGGGGTGGACATCGCCGCGCTGCAACCTTAAATAATCCCCATGCAATCGCTCAAGCTACTTCTCAGTCGTCGTTTCGGGGCACTCTTCACCTGCATGGCGCTCGGCGCGTTCAACGATAACATGTACAAGAACGCGCTCATCATCATCACCACCTATTCGCTCGCCGAGAAGATCGGCATCAAAACCACCACCCTGCTCGCCGTCGCCCAGTTCGTGCTCATCATCCCGTTCTTCCTCTGCTCGGGCTTTGCGGGTGAACTCGCCGACCGCGTCCCCAAGCACCAACTGGTGCGCCTGCTCAAAATCGCCGAATTCGTTATCGTGCTGCTCGCCATCCCGGCCCTCATGTTCCAGCACGCCTGGTCGCTGATGCTGACCCTGTTCCTGCTCGGCGTGCAGGCCTCCGTGTTCGGCCCGGTGAAATATGCCATCCTGCCCGAGCTAGTGAGGAAGGACGAACTGCTGCAAAGCAACGCCATCATCGAGAGCGGCACCTTCCTTTCCATTCTCACCGGCACCATCATCGGTGGGCTGATGATCCTGCATCCCCACGGCATCGAATATTCCTCGGCCCTGATGGTCGCGGTCGCGCTGCTTGGCATCCTCGCGGCGTGGCGCGTGCCCATCACCCACGTCAAAGCGCCGGACGTCAAGATCAACTACAACATCTTTTTCAGCACCTGGCGCATGGTGCGGCACGCGTTCCACAATCCCGGCCTGATCTTTCCTATCCTCGGCATTTCATGGTTCTGGGCCATCGGCGCTACCTACCTTACGCAGCTACCGGATTTCACGCGCGATATTATCGGCGGCGATGAGAAAGTCGTTACTCTCTTCAACGGCGTTTTCACGGTCGGCATCGCGCTCGGTTCGTTCTACAGCCCCATGGTCATCAAGCTGCTGCGCGGCCGCGCCAAGTATCTTTCTGCCATCGCGCTGACCGGCGTCTTCCTTTTCGGGCTCGATGTCTGTTTCATCGGCCACCATGTCGCCGTAAAGGTCGCGGAGGACGATGCTCTGCTCGGCATCGTCGACTACCTGACGGCCAGCCCGAGCCATATCCGCCTTGCCGTCGATCTCTTTTTCCTCAGCTTCTGCGGCGGCATGTTCATCGTGCCGCTTTACACCCAGATGCAGATGATCAGCGCCGAACACGAACGCGCCCGCGCCATTGCCAGCAACAATGTCATGAACGCGCTGTTCATCGCCATTGCCGCGCTGCTGGCGCTGACCTTCTCATCGGTGATGAAATTCACCGTGCTGCAGGTAATGTTTGTCTTCGCGCTCCTGAACCTGCCCGTCATCGCCACGCTCGCCTGGTCCGCGCACAAACGGCACACGCCGCACGGGCTGGATGATTTTCTTCGTAAGGAGTAGATGGAGCCACGGTAGCGAGCCGGGGCGAGCCCGCTGTGCCCGCACGGCGCGCGGAGCAATCGTCAGTAGACGATCTTGCGAAGCAATTAAAAAACATGGGGCGAGTGACGGGGGTCGAACCCGCAACCTCCGGTACCACAAACCGGCGCTCTAACCAGTTGAGCTACACCCGCCATCCAGCGTAGCGCCTGCTTGCAGGGTGCTACGCGATCCTAAAAACCGTGGAGCTGCGTTAAACGCTACTTGACCCGAAAAATCAAGCAGCAGATGCCGCCCCGCCGCATTTTCCCGACAACCCAGCATTATTCAAGGAATTCCTCAGCATCCGGGATGCGGGTGAAGGCGATCTTGGTGCCGCTGAAACTGCGTCCCTGCGCCGGCAACATGCCCAGCGCCACCGTATCCTTGCCGAATTTCTGGTTCAGCACATCGAGCGCCGCCGACATCCGCTCCGCCTTCGCCCGCGCCAGCGCGACGTCCCGCCCGAGCGGGTTGAACAGATCCGCCTGCGCCTGCCCTTGGGGTTGCAGGCGCGACAGCGTCATCGACACTTTCTTGATGCGCGCATGAGGGCCGATGCCACGCATGATCTCCGCCCATAGTTCCTCCACCAAATGCAGGAACGTCATGCTGTCGCTCGCATGGATGCAGCGGCTCTCGAGCCCATAGCGCGGCCCTTCCTCCACTTTGAGCGATAGCGAAATCGCCCCCGCCACATACTCCATCCGCCGCAAGCGGCTCGCCGCTTTCAGCGTCAGGCGCCGCGCTACGTAGCGCGCTTTGTCGCGGCCGCGTAGTTCCGGTGCCAGCACATGGCTATGGCCCACACTACCGCGCGTCGTCTCTTCATCCGGCAATTCCACCCCGCGCAGGTAATACCACATGCGCTCGCCCCAGATGCTGCCCCATACCCGCCGCAACTGCTTGGTATCGAGCGCGCACAGTGTCCGCACATCCCAGATGCCGTGCGTGTTGATCCGCTTTTCCATGTTCCGTCCGACGCCCGGCAGGTCGCGCAACTCCAGCGTATACAGTTTCTGCGGCAGGTCGCTCGCGTTGAGGAACGTCAGCCCATTTGGCTTTTGCATATCCGTCGCCACCTTCGCGAGGTAGCGGTTCGGCGCGATGCCGATGGAGCATTTCACATACTCGCCGACATTCGCCGCCAATCCGCGTTTGATGCTCGCCGCGATCTCCGTCGCCCGCGTCACCGAGTTCTCATTACTCATCAACCGGCAGGCGATCTCGTCGATCGAGCATACTTTCGTCACCGGCAGATGATTCCCGACTTCCACCAGCGCGCGGTGATGGTACTCGACATACGCTTCATGATTCCCCAACACGCAGATCAGGCCGGGGCATTTCGCCTTCGCCTCCCACACCGGCGTGCCGGTTTTGATGCCGAACGCTTTGGCTTCGTAACTCGCCGCAATCGCGCTCGTCGCATCCGTCATCACCGGCACCACGGCGACGGGCTTGCCACGCAGCAGCGGGTTCAACTGCTGCTCCACACTCGCGAAGTAGCTATTGAAATCGATATAGAGCCAGCGGTTCGGCAGGCCGGAAATGCTATCTTGATTCATGGGACAATAATAGTGAGGACGGTAAGAATGTCACGTAAAACTACGCAACACTCCACCGCCTACGCGCCGTGCGCCCTTTATTTCACTGCCCACAAATTCATCAGCAGCCTGCTCATAAAAGATGCACGTCGCCACTGCGCTAAGCCACAAAAACCTGTGCATGAGGTCACGTTTTTTCAGCAAGCGCCTGATTCCGTATGCTAACCCATCCCCTGCCGACGACTGGCACAGGCATTGCTGACTAAAATGACCTTTATGAAGCTGGACCACTCATGAAAAAAATCGAAGCAATCATCAAACCGTTCAAGCTCGATGATGTGAAAGAAGCGCTGCAGGAAATCGGCCTGCAAGGCATCACCGTCGTCGAGGCGCGCGGCTTCGGTCGCCAGAAGGGCCACACGGAATTGTACCGCGGCGCCGAATATGTGGTGGATTTCCTGCCAAAGGTGAAAATCGAGGTCATCGTGATGGATGACATGGTGGAAAAGACCATCGAAGCCATCCTCGGCGCGGCGCAAACCGGCCGCATCGGCGATGGAAAAATTTTCGTGCTGCCGATCGAGGATGTCATCCGCATCCGCACCGGCGAGCGCGGCCCGAACGCGATTTAATTTGAATTTTGTAACCACGAAAGGACTACCCCATGACTATTAAAACCGCCAAGGACGTATTGGCTTACATCAAATCCACCGAAGCCGTATTCGTCGATTTCCGCTTCACCGATCCGCGCGGCAAGTGGCAGCACACCACCTACCTCGCCAGCAAGGTTGATGACGCGAGCTTCGAGGATGGCATCATGTTCGATGGTTCGTCGATCGCCGGCTGGAAGAGCATCAACGAATCCGACATGATCCTGATGCCGGACACCACCACCGCGTTCATGGACCCCTTCACCGCGCAGCCGACCGTCGTCATTACCTGCGACATCATCGAGCCATCGACCGGCCAGGCCTACAGCCGCGACCCACGCAGCGTTGCAAAAAAAGCGGAAGCCTACCTGAAATATACCGGCATCGGCGACACCGCTTATTTTGGCCCCGAGCTTGAATTCTTCATGTTCGACGATGTGAAATTCGATTCCGGCATGTTCGACAGCTTCGTCCATCTCGAATCGGAAGAGAACCCGTCCAATTCCGGCAAGGATTACGCGCACGGCAATCTAGGCCACCGTCCCGGCATCAAGGGCGGCTACTTCCCGGTCGCCCCGGTCGATAGCGCCGTTGATATCCGCGGCGAAATGCTCACCACACTGACCGAAGTCGGCATCGTGCCCGTCCTGCACCACCACGAAGTGGCGCCGTCGCAACACGAGCTGGGCTTCGATTTCAGCACCCTCACCTACACCGCGGATAACGTGCAGAAATACAAATACGTCATCCAGAACGTCGCGCACACGTATGGCAAAACCGTGACCTTCATGCCGAAGCCGATCTTCGGCGATAATGGTTCCGGCATGCACGTTCACCAGTCGATCTGGAAGGACGGCAAGCCGCTCTTCGCTGGTAACGGCTATGCGGATCTCTCCGAGACCTGCCTCTACTATATCGGCGGCATCATCAAGCACGCGAAGGCGCTCAACGCCATCACCAACGCCAGCACGAACAGCTACAAACGCCTCGTCCCCGGTTATGAAGCACCCGTGCTTCTTGCCTATTCGTCGCGCAACCGTTCGGCCTCGATCCGCATCCCGTATGTCGCGTCGCCGAAAGCGAAGCGCATCGAGACACGCTTCCCGGATTCGTCGGGTAACCCATACCTGTGCTTCGCGGCATTGCTGATGGCGGGCCTCGATGGCATCGAGAACAAGATCCACCCTGGCGATGCAATGGACAAGAACCTCTACGATCTCCCACCGGAGGAACTGAAGGACATCCCGACCGTCTGCGGTTCCCTGCGTGAAGCTATCAACGCGCTCGAGACCGACCGCGCCTTCCTCAAAAAAGGCGACGTGTTCAGCGATGAGCAACTCGATGCGTATGTCGAACTGAAGAAAGAAGAACTCATGAAGTGGGAAACGACCCCATCGCCTATCGAGTTCAAGATGTACTACAGCCACTAATAGGCTTACTTCACCAACGAAAAGGGCACCGCAAGGTGCCCTTTTTTTTATCGTCGCCCCCCCTTCCCGGCCCTGCCCACCCATGGGACTATGATGACGTTAGGTGCTCAGCGTGAGTGCTCGTCCTTTGGGACATACTACGAAAACTTGCATGACAGGTCGGTCGCCGACGACGTTAAATTTCAGCGTCGTCGGCAAGCCGCGGATAGGTGGATGAGCAATCCTCCGGGCAGTCCAACGCCATACCGACCAAAAGGCCTGGGGAAGCGTAGGCTGTTTTCATGACAAAAACCGATTGCTCACGCTCAACGTCTGACACCTAACACCCGATGAATGCAGACTAAAACGATACACTGAACAACCACTAGCCCAACCATTCAAATCCTGTCACCCCGGCTTCATGCCGGGGGCAACGCCTAAACTATGTTCTTTTTTGTCAGGGCGCGGATGCTGTCATCAAGGCGGCATGCAACGTGTGTGGTATCGGCCGTGACATTAGCGTTATCCCGGACTCGTTTCGGGATCCATCTTCTATGTAAAAACTACCGCGCTGGCGCGGCGGCCCCTGCTGCGCATAGAACGCAATCAAATCACTGCGCTTTAAAAAACAGAGATTTTGATGTAACGCAAAAAAAAATGCCGCGTCATTGACCCGGCATTTTTTGTATCTAAAAAACTTCGACGCTTACGTCGTCTGATGACCCTTGCCGCTATACAGCATCAGCGCGATATTCGCGTGGCGCGTTTTCAGTTCTTCTACATCGTGCTTTTGCATGATGCGATCCAGCGACAGCTGCACCATCTCGACGAAATTCTCGATGACCTGTTCCAACTGGCGTTTCAGTTTCTTCACGATCACATGCGCCGTATTGCGCACATCCCGCGCGCGCGTATTGAAATCACCGATCGCCATGTAGATCTTGCGCAAGCTGCCCTCGACTTTGGATTTCGCGCTTTTCTTCGCTGCCGGCTTGCCATCGCACAGCGCGATATATTCTTCGGTCAGCACATCGGTCGATTCGCCGATGGTCTCGACCAGTGCTTCGACGAGGCCCAGTTGCATCTGCGGGTTCGACGACCCCTCGACAGTCGCGATCAGCTCATCCGCCAGATGATACAGCTCCGTAATGTCGTGGTATTTCTGTTCCCACATGTTCATCTGATTCGTTGCCACATTTGTCATAGTCTACACACCTTTTACTTTTTTGTCGTTCGTCTCGTTAGGCACCAAGCGCAGTATTGCTCTGCGCCAGGTTTACATACGCCTGGTCGGCCCGCGCATCCATCTGCTGGCGCGTCAACCCGCGTTCTGCGGCGATCTTGTCACGAAAATTATCCTTGCCGCCCATATACGCGCTCTGGCTGAGCGAACCGATCGCCGCCGGGTAAGAGTTCAGCACTTCCGGGTGCAGGCCCAGCGCACCGATGATCGATTCCGTCGCGGCGCGCGCATGGGTACCGATGCTGGCCCCGGTCGAAACGCCGGAAACAACGTCGATGCCCCACCACAGCGGCCCGGGAATGGCGTTGAATGCGTTGCTGACCGTACCGGCGGCGAGCACAGTTGCCGCACTTCCGATTTTACCCTGGAAGGCCCAGCGGCCTGCTTCCCAGACCGTATCGACCATCCCGATCATGGCCCCGAACGTATGGCCGATCAGCGGAATATCCTTGAAGAAGTTGCCCATGCTGCGCAGGCCGGGAATGAAGCTCAGCGTGTTGGCAAGGCCGGTCAGCCCGCCTTTGCCGGTCTTCGTATACTCTTCGCTTACATTGCCAAAAAGTGCCATGATAGGTACCGAAAGTCCTTATTTCCTAGCTTTCACTATACCATTTCAGCGTGTCCATAGGATGACAGTTTCATGACAATGACGCTAAAAGCTGACAGCCTGCAATCAAAAGCCTGGGAAAGGTAATATTTAGCAAATTCAAGGATCTATAATCTGCTTAAGTCAGCTTTTGGCAGTCGACTTTCGGCTTCTAGCTTTCCGCCGTCAGCGGCCGCTCCAGCAAGCGTTCGATGGCGACCCCGACCGGCATCGCCCCGCTCAACACCTCGCATACGGCGAATGCGATCGGCATCGCGATGCCCAGTTTCCGCGCCAGCTGCGTCACCGATTCGGCGGTTGCCACACCTTCGGTCAACCCCGAATTGCGCGTCAAGCCACCGCGGCCGATCGCGACCCCAAGCGCGTAGTTGCGCGATTTTGCGCTGCTGCAGCTCAGCATCACATCGCCGATGCCGGAAAGTCCGTTCAGCGTATCCTCATTAGCACCCTTCGCCTTGGCCAGCCGACAAATCTCCACCATCCCGCGCGTAATGAGCGCCGCGCGTGCATTCTCGCCCAGCCCTTTGCCCTCGACGATCCCCGCCGCGATGGCCAGCACGTTCTTCACCGCGCCGCCGATCTGCGTGCCGATCGGATCGTCATTCACATAAAGCCGGAAATATTTCCCGCCGAGCGCGAACACGATCTTATCCGCCAGGTGCGTCTGGTGCAGCGCCAGCGTCGTTGCCGTCGGCAGGCCCGCTGCCGCCTCGCGCGCGAAGTTCGGCCCCGAAAGTACCGCATACGGATTATAGGGCAAAATGGATTGCAGCACCTCGCTCATCAGCATCAGCGAGCCACGCTCGATGCCCTTGGTCGCGAGGATGATCGGTACGTTCGATGGTACCGTATCCGACAGCGAAATCGCGACCGTCCGCAACGATTGCGCCGGGATCGTCACCACCAGCATATCGCATTCCGCGATGAACGACGTACTATCCGTCACACTAATCGCCGGGTCGATGAACTGCTCCGGCAAATACTGCGCGTTCTCACGGCGGGATTTGATGGATTCCACCACCTGCGTATTGCGCGTCCACAGCGTCGCTTTGCTGCCCGCCCGGTTCGCAAGTATGGCCAGCGCCGTACCCCATGCTCCCGCGCCGATCACGCCGACATGTGGCATCTCGACGCTCATGCGACTTTACTGAGGCCAATGACGAATTGCTCGCCATCCAGTTCCTGTTTCATCTGCTGGCTAGCCTTGTCCGCGCCTTCGCTCCAGGATACCGCCAACGTCTGCGCCGCGATATAATCACCATGCGTCGCCAGCGCCTGCTTGAAATCACTCGGCACATCAAGCGCCAATTCGATCCGGTCCGCGACATGCAACCCGGCATCCTTACGCGCCTGCTGGATCATGCGCACGAGGTCGCGTGCGCGGCCTTCGGCTTCGAGCTCGGGGGTTAATGTCAGGTCTAGTATTACCAGCGCATCATTGCTTGAAAGTGGCGCAGTGGAATGTTTAAATGCTGGTTTCGGCTCAAGTAGGATGGTGTATTCACCGCCAGCCAGCACTTCATCGACAATCACCACCTCACCTTTGGCATTGCGCCTCCACTCACCTTTTTTCGACGCAGGCAGAATCTCTTTCATCTTCGCCGGCAAGCGTTTGCCGAGTATGGCGGAATTGATTTGTAACTTGGTTGTCGCATAATCCTCGAATTTTTCGCCAAGAAGAACCAGCTTTACGTTCACTTCTTCTTTGATAATACCGTAAAACTCGCCATCCAAAGTCTCTTTACCACCTGCAATTGTCAGCGATGCCAGCGGCTGGCGGTTGCGCACGTTCTGCTTATTACGGATGGACGAAGCCGCATTGCATACATCACGCACCCAATCCATATCCACCATCAACTCAACAGTATCGTCAATCCCCCTCACCTCCGGCAAATCCTGCAAATGCACACTTACGCCATCGGAATTCAACCCGCGATAAATCGCTTCTGTCACGAACGGTAGCAACGGTGCGCCAGCCAAACATATCAGTTCCAGCACGCTGAACAGCGTGTCATACGCCGCCTGTTTATCCGCCGTCATTTCCTCACCCCAGAAACGCGGGCGCGAGCGGCGGATATACCAGTTGTTCAGCACGTCGAGGAAGCCGGTGATGGCTTCCGTCGCACCCGGCGTGTCGTACGCGTCCATACTCGTGCGCACCTGCATCACCGTCGCTTTTGACTTGGCGAGAATATAACGGTCAAGCATATTTTCCGACGCGGTAATCCGCTTCGCCTTCACCCCATCCGCATTCGCATAGAGCGTGAAGAAGTTGAACGCGCTCCAGAGCGGCTTGATGTTCAGGCGCACCACATCGCGGATGAATTTGCCTTCCGGATCGACCCCGATATCGCTGCCGCGCATCACCGGCGAGGCCAGCATCATCCAGCGCAGCGCGTCGGCCCCGTAGTGGTTCATCACCTCTTTCGGGTCTTTGTAATTCTTGAGGCGCTTCGAATATTTCAGCCCACTTTCCTCATCGATCACTACCCCGTGGCAGATGCAGTTCAGGAACGGCGGCTTATCGAACAGCGCCGTACTCAGCATGATCAGCGTGTTGAACCACCCCCGCGTTTGCCCCACATATTCGGTGATAAAATCTGCCGGGAAATTCTCTTCGAACCACTGCTTCACCTGTGGGTCTTTCGTCTTATCGCCCATGTAATGCACTTGTGCGTAAGGCATGCTGCCGGATTCGAACCAGCAATCGAACACATCCTCAACGCGCGTGTAGGTCTCGCCATCGCGCTCGAACGTCACGCTATCAATAAACGGCCGATGCAAATCCGCCACCCTCATGCCACTCAACTGCTCGATCTCCTCGATCGAACCCGGCACGATCAGCTTGCCGCTTGGCGCGCGCCAGATCGGGATCGGCGTGCCCCAGAAGCGGTTGCGCGAGATGCTCCAGTCCGGCGCGGTCGCCAGCATGTGGCCCATTTGGCCGTTCTTGACGTGGTCGGGGATCCAGTTGATCTGTTGGTTGATCTCCACCGCGCGGTCGCGGAATTTCGTCACCGCCACGTACCAGCTGCTCATCGCACGGTAGATGATCGGCGTATCCGTGCGCCAGCAATGCGGGTAGTTGTGCTTGTACGACTCGTCCTTCACCAACGCGCCATGCGCCTTCAACCAGCGCACGATGCGCATATTGGCGAGGCCGTATTTCGCGACATCTTTGGCTTCGATATGTTCAGCCTTATCATCTTCTGACACAGCAATCGCCGATACGGGAATACGCGTATCCGGCACCACGACCAGCCCTTGCAGTTTCAAATCCGGCAAATCATAAATCTCGCTGGTGAACTTGCCCTGCCCATCCACCGGCACGATGACTTCGATCCCATTCTCCGCGCAGATCTTCTGATCCACCTCACCAAAGCCCGGCGCCATATGGATGACGCCGGTACCCTCGCCTTCCGTCACCGCATCCTTGCCGTCGATCACACGGAAGGCGTTTTTAGTATTTGCGAAGTATGGAAAGAGCGGTTCGTAGGTGAGGCCGACGAGTTCTTCACCAGAAAATAGATGCTGTCGTGGCAACGATTCAGGAGTTGAAGCATAACGCTTCAATAAATCTGCATTCGCATAAGTAGCAGAAGCAATGTAGCAAATATCCTTTTCCTGCCATACGCTGTAACGTAAATCCTTGCTGACCGCCAATGACAGATTGCTTGGTAGAGTCCAAGGAGTAGTTGTCCAAGCAATAACTTTTAATGATTTCGCTTCCGGATGATGTTTTCTGATTAATTCAGAAGGATTATTTAGCGTAAAACCAACATACGCCGCCTTGTCCTCCCGCTCCCGCGTCGCATTATCCATCCGCGTTTCGAAGTTGGAGAGCGGTGTTTCCGCCGCCCACGAATACGGCATTACTCGAAAGGCCTCGAACACGAGTTCTTTCTTATACAGCTCGCTGAACGCCCAGATGACGGACTCCATGAAATCCGTATCCATTGTCTTATAGTCATTCTGGAAATCCACCCAGCGGCCCTGCCGGTTGACGTAATATTCCCATTCCTGCGTATATTTCATCACGCTGGTGCGGCAGTAATCATTGAACTTGCCGATGCCATAGTCCATGATCGCGCCGCGCCCGCCGATGCCGAGCTCCTTCTCCGCCCCCATTTCCGCCGGTAGCCCGTGGCAATCCCAACCGAACGTCCGCTCCACCCGCGCCCCTTTCATCGTCTGGTAACGGGCGATGGCGTCCTTTACATAGCCGGTCAGCAGATGCCCATAATGCGGCAAGCCGTTGGCGAAAGGCGGGCCGTCGTAGAACACGTATGCATTGCTTTTGCCGTCCTTATGGCGTGGCCGTCCATCGACCGATTGCTTGAACGTGCCGTCCTTTTTCCAAAAATCGAGGATGCCTTCTTCCAGCGCGGCGAAGTCGGGGTTGGCGTCGATATCGGGGTAGTGTTTGCTGCTCATGGGGCCTTGTAGATTACTCGTGAGTCAGCGTTCTAGCGGGGCTTTCGACAAAAATCTACTGGTGAGATATCCATCAATGAATGCTGAAACGAGTTCAGCATGACGGAGCTTTTGGCAACGACTATATCCAACGTCACCCTGAACTCGTTTCAGGGTCTGTCAAACTAACTCTTGAGCATCCGTATTTGCATTCCGCCGGTGAACTGCGTATACCAAAAGCAACGCAGGACTGAGCAGCATGTCGGCCAAGGCTGAAATGAAGCGTAAGGATTGCATACAACCATGGGTTTAACATACTCGCGCTAAGGTTGCAAGCGCGGCGGGGGCAGCATGTCGAGCGAATACCGGCTGACGGAACGGCTGACCACTTACTGGAATGTACTGCGTCAAGACGAGGTGATGCCGGATTTCAGCCGCTTCAACGCCTCCGCCATTGGCGATATCTGGCAGCAATGCATCCTTTTCACCGTTTCTCCCTCGGTGGATAAAAAGAGCGCCGCGCTCAATTTCTACCAAATCGGCGACAAACTTGGGAATCTTTATGGCACCGGTATGCTCGGCAGCACATTCATGGCGGGCCAGAAGCATTTTCAGGGTGCGGCTGTTATGCGGCGCATGGAGGAAATCCTCACCGCCCCACAACCGATTACAGACATCGGCCAGTTCATCAACGAGAAAAGCAAGGTCGTCAAATTCCGCTCATGCCTGCTGCCGTTTGGCCGCAACGGCCGAGTTACCCACGTCATCACCGGCCTCAGCTGGCGGGAGTTTTAGCCCGCCGCCAACTCGCGAATGACAAACCTCACCATTGCGCTTATGAATCATTACATGAAACACGACGACACCGAACTTGATACCAAACTGGTCCATCTCGGCCGCAACCCCATCCGCGATCAGGGCTCCGTCAACCCCCCCGTGCACCGCACCAGCACCGTGATCTTCCCGGATTATGCCACCTTCCACGGCTTCGAGACTGGCAAGCTCGATATCCGCAGCTATGGGCGCTATGGTTCTCCCACCACCGATGGGCTCGAAGAAGCGCTGGTCGCCCTCGAAGGGGCTGACCATGCGATCATCACCGCGTCCGGACTTTCGGCCATTACTACTTCGCTGCTGGCTTTCCTAAGCATGGGTGACCATGTGCTGATCCCCGATTCGCTTTATAGCTCCGCGCGCAATTTCGTGAAAAGCGAACTCGTGCGCTTCGGGATCGAGGTCGAATTCTACGAACCCACCATCGCCGATGGTATTGCGAAGTTCATGAAGAAAAATACCAAAGTCGTCTATTGCGAAAGCCCCGGTTCGCTGACCTTCGAGATGCAGGACATCCCTGCCATCGCCAAAGTCGCGCATGCGGGCGGTGCCATCGTCATCGCGGATAACACGTGGGCGACGCCGTTGCTGCAAAAGCCCTTCGCAATGGGCGTCGATATCTCCATCCATTCCTGCACCAAATATATCGGCGGGCATTCTGATCTCGTAATGGGCGCAGTGCTATGCAAAAAAGAACATTTTGCCGTTTTGAAGCGCGCGCATAAGAATCTCAGCGCGGCGGCGAGCGGCGATAACGCCTACCTTGCGTTGCGCGGCCTGCGCACCATCGCCGTGCGCCTGAAGCAACATGAAGCGCACGCGATCGAAGTTGCCGGCTGGGTACAGACCGTGCCCGAAGTCAAACGCGTCCTCTTCCCCGCACTGCCTTCCGATCCCGGCCATCAACTCTGGAAACGCGACATGACCGGCGCTAGTGGCCTTTTCGCGGTCGAACTCACCAGCGCGAACGACAACGCGCTTGCCGCCATGCTCGATGGCCTCAAGCATTTCGGCATGGGCTTCAGTTGGGGCGGGTTCGAATCGCTCATCATTTCCTACAAGCCGGCCAGCATGCGAAGCGTATCGAAATTTGACAGGGATGCGACTTTCCTGCGCCTGCATATCGGCTTAGAGGCACCGAAGGATCTTATTCAGGATCTTGATGCCGGGTTCGCGCGCTTCCGTAAAGCATTGAAGGCGTAAGCAATGAGCAATGAAAAACTATTCGTCTATGGCACCCTGCGTTATGCCGCCGTCCAGCGTTCGACTTTCGGACGCACCCTGCGCGCCGCGACGGACAGCTTGCCGGGGTACGTGCTTTCCATAGTCACCATTACCGATGCGCATGTTGTGGCACTCAGCAAGGATACCCAGCACCCGATGCTACACTATAGTGGAAAAACGGAAGATATCGTCAACGGCATGGTTCTCGACATCACGCTTGAGGAGCTGGCGCAAGCCGATTCCTACGAAGTCGATATGTACAAGCGCGCCCGCGTAAAACTGCAATCCGGCGATGACGCGTGGGCCTATGTCAGCGTGGTGGATGGCACGAAGGGTTAAACGCGGCTGCGACCGGCTAGCGAACATCCAACAAATAAAATGGCCGCTGCTACTACCATCATCGGCCCGGCTGGCACATCGATTTGCATGGCGCCGAACAAGCCGCCGCTCACGCTCAACATGCCGACACCACTAGCCAGCACCGCCATTTGTAACGGCGTTTTCGCGAGATAGCGCGCCGCTGCTGCTGGCATCACTAGTAAGGCTGTAATTAACAATACCCCCGTCAGCTTGATAGCCACCGCGATCACCGCCGCCAGTAGCAGCGTCAGCACCAGCTGCATTCGCGCGATGGGAATGCCGTCCACCTGCGCGATCGCCGCGTCGATCGTCGTCATCAGCAATCGGCGCCAGTACAGCTTCAGCACCGCCAATACCAGCACCGCCAATCCTGCAAGTACACCAACGTCCTGCCAGTCGATCGCCAGCACATCGCCGAAGAGGTACGCATTCACATCCACTGCGACGTGACGATTCAACGACACTAGCACCAGCCCCAGCGCCAGCGCGCCATGCGCCAGGATGCCGAGGATCGTATCCGCCTGCAGCCGCGCATCGCGACTGTAGTGCGCGAGGATCAGCGCCACGCTGATCGCGACGAGAAAAATCGCCGGTGTGATGGGCACCGCTCCCTCTGCCAGCAACGATAGCGCCACACCCAGCAGCGCCGAATGCGCGATCGTATCGCCGAAATACGCCATGCGCCGCCAGACGACGAATGCGCCGAGCGGCCCCAGCATCACGGCAAGGATCAGCGCTCCCGCCAGCGCCCGCAGCACCACCTCATCCATGATGGTGCCCCCCATGCGGATGATGGTGCGTATGTGGATATTCCTCATCGCCGAGACCGTGCGCGTGCGTGTGATGGTGATGATAGAGCGCGATCTGGTCTGCCAGTTCGTTGCCAAACATGCTGCGGAACTCCGCATTGCCGCCCACATGCTGCGGCGTCCCTTCGCAGCACACATGGTGGTTGAGGCAGATGACCCGGTCGGTCGAGGCCATCACCACATAGAGGTCATGGCTTACCATCAGCACCGCGAAGCCAAGCTCCTCACTCAGCTTTTTCAGTAACCGGTACAGCTCACCCTGCCCGCTCACATCCACCCCCGCCGTCGGTTCGTCCAGCACCAGCAGATTCGGCTTGGTCAACAGCGCCCGTAACAGTAGCACCCGGCGCAATTCTCCACCGGATAGATTCGCCAGTTGATGGTCGAGCAAATGCGTTATCGACAATTTTCCCGTCAGTGCCTTATCGAGCGGCGCATAGAGTTTTAAAAAGCTCGCAACCGTAATCGGCAGGCTCTGCTGCGGTTTGAAATGCTGCGGTACATAGCCGATGCGCGTCAGCGCCGGGCGGATTATTTCACCGTAATCCGCTTTGTCCAACCCCAGCAGGCAGTTCAGCAGGGTCGTCTTTCCCGCCCCGTTTGGGCCAACAATGGTCACGATTTCGCGCGCGCGGATAGAAAAACTCACCTCATGCAGCACTTCGCGTTCGCCGTAGAATTTGCACAAGCCACGCGCTTCCAGTATGGCTGCGGCTGAATCAGGAGCTACCGATGCGTTGGATTGTTTCATGCGCCGCGACCATAGCGGCAACCCTGCTGGTTTCGCAAGCAGCCTGTGCGAGCGAGAATTTCCCCAGGATCGTGGTCGTCGTCACCCCGCTCAAGCCCTATGTCGATACGATCATCCACGGCCAGGGCGAAGTGCAGAGCCTGTTGCGACCCGGACAGGAACCGCATGATTTCTCGCTGACGATCCCGCAAGGCCAGATGCTCGACAAGGCCGACATCATCATCGTGCCGGACCTTGGCATCAACCCGTTCCTGAAGCGCCTGCTCGCCAAGAATACCCATGCGAAAGTGATTGAACTCAGCAAGCTCGATGGCGCTAATGCCTTGCCGTACGATAAAACCAACCCATGGCTCGAGGCGATGAAAGACGCGCCCGCCCCCTCCTCCAACCAGCAGCACTGGTGGCGTGCGCCGAAGCCGGGCCTGTCGCCCTCGCAGAAAGGCGATGCCCCCGCCGCGCAGCCCCGTATGTGGTCGACGGATGGCAGCAAGCCCACCGACAAACCGCTCCAGCCTGCCGCCGATGCCATGCCGGAAGAAAAAAAGGATGTTCCACTTGTAGAAGTAAAAAAAGACGAGGCGCCGAAGATCGACCCGCATCTCTGGCTTGATCCCGAACGCATGGCCGCGATGGCTGTACCGCTAGCCACTGCTATAGCGCAGGAATATCCGCCTTCACGTCCTGAGCTGCTTGCCAACGCCCGCGACCTTACCAAGCACCTCCGATTTGAAGTCATCCCCGCGATGCGCGAAATGCTCAGCAAGCCAAGCAGCAGTGTGAATGCTGTCAGCCAGCCGCAAATCCCCTTCCTTACCTACCATGCCGCGTATCAGTATTTCCTGCAAAGTTTCCATCTCACCCATCACGGCGAGATCATGCCGCTGCCAAATGATAAAATGGGCGCCGCCACCGCCGCCAAGATGCTCAACGGCGCGAAAGACCTGCATATCTATTGCATCATCGGTGAACAGGGTAATGCGCTGACTTCACGCGTCGCGACGCTCACCGGCGCCCGCATCGTGCTGCTGAGCCCGGAGCAACTGGTCGATCGTAACAACGTCGATTATCATGAATGGATCAGGAACGATTACGACCGCTTTCTTTACATGACTGCGAAAACATTCGCGGGCTGTCTATAAGAAAATACCCCGAATGAAAGCGACCCGCGGCGAATGCTTGATGCGTTCCCATGCCGCTTCGTTGTCACCGAAGAGCGTGACGCCAAAGGCAACGGCAATACCCAGCACCATGCCGAGCGACAACAGTACACCCAGCAGGTAATACATCGGCGTCGCAATCGCCGGCACATTCTGCATGTAAAATCCACCGAGATGAAAACCCAGCGAAGCAAGGATGAGCAAAGTCAGCACCGTCAGCTTCTCGCGGCTAATACCAACCAGCAGGCCCATGCAGAGGATGGCGCCGAGGATAAAATAACGCAGCGTCGGATAATGCGCGACATCGAGCGACAGCGCTCCGCCGACCATGATCATCAGCGTGAACGCGACCGGCATCAGCAGCAAACCATCGCGTGGCAGCAGCGAGGCGCAAATGCCGACGACGACCAGCAGCGCCAGCATCGGCGCATGTTCCAGCGGTGCGCTGAAGCCGAGGCTCAGGCCCGCACTGGCTGCGGCCGTGGGCTGGGCGATCAGGAATGGCAGTGCGCCCAGAATGAACAGGACCATCGTCATCACAATGAATCGTTGACTCGACATGTCAAACCTACCTAGCTTCGCTTCACGTGCATTTCAACATGCATCTGCTGTTCTTCTACCGCGGATCCGCCGCGCGTGCCACAAAAAAGCTGCACGCGGTGCGCATCTTTGCTAACCTGTTCCCGTGCACCGTTTTCTCCTCATTTCGCTCGTGCTGCTCACCGCCCTGCCTGTGCAGGCGGATTCGGCGAAGATGGTGCCGAACAACAACCTCACCATCCTCGCCGATGATGACATGATGCTGCCGCTGGCCCAACTCGCCCGCACCTATTCGCTCGAGACCAAAACACCGCTCACGATCGTCATGAAACGTGCGGACGATGCCGAAGCGCAGATCGAGCAAGGGCTCGATGCACATATCATCATCACCGCGAATTATCCGCTACTCAACCGTCTGACGGATCAGGGCCTCACCGCGGTTGCCAGCCGTCACCCCGTCGCCCGTACGCAACTGGCGCTCGTCAGCGTCGCCGATCTTGGAAAGGAAGCGACGATCGCCAAGCGCATCTCCTTCGCGTCCATGCTCTACGCCACACCGGATATGCCGGTCTATATCGATGCGCCGATCACCATCGAAGGCGAGCGTTCGGCGAAATTGCTTGCCAACCATGATTTTTCGCAAGCCCTCGCGTCACGTATCGAAGCCAAGCCCAGCCATGACGAGCTGATTGCATCGCTGCACGATAATCCCTCGCTCGGCATCATCCTTGCCGCCACGACCGTGACCGAAGCCGATGTGCGCGTGCTGAGCATCCTCGGGGATGACGTCAACCCGCCCGTAGTGTTCGATTCGACTGTGCTCGGCAGCGAAGCAATGGGCGATGCGAACCGCTTCAACGATTTCCTATCGACCGCGAAAGCCCGCGCCATTTTCGCGCATTTCGGTTATCAGGCACCGGCGCTTAAGTAACCGGCACCAGCTCCGTCAGCGGCCAGCGCGCGCGGGGCTGCACATCGAGCCCGTCCGTTGCACCCATCCGCAAACGCTCCATTCCCGCCCAGGCGATCATCACGCCGTTATCCGTGCACAATGCGGGTGGCGCGATGACTAACGGCACAGCATGCACTGCCGCAAGTTTGCGCAAGCTCGCACCGATCGCCTGATTCGCCGCTACCCCACCAGCAACGGCCAGCGCCGTGACAGGATAATCCACCTGTGCCATCGTCAACGCCTTGCCGACCCTCTCCTGCAGAATATCGAGCACCGCTGCCTCGAAACTCGCCGCCACATCGGCAATGATTTCCGGCGTCAGTTTTCCCGCCCGCGCCACTTCCTTTTCGATCAGCAACCGCACGGCTGTTTTCAATCCCGAGAACGAAAAGTCGCAGCCGTCTGTGCCCTTCAGCGGGCGTGGCAGTTCATACTTCGTCGTGCCACCGCGTGCAGCCTTTTCCAGCGCCGGGCCACCGGGGTAAGGCAGTCCCAACATCTTGGCGCATTTGTCGAAGGCTTCCCCCAGCGCATCGTCCTTCGTCCCACCGAGGCGCACGTAATCACCCACTCCGCGCACCACCAGCTGCTGGCAATGCCCGCCCGAGATCAGCAGCAGGAAATACGGGAACTCAACTTTGTGTGTCAGCCGCACCGTCAGCGCATGGCCTTCAAGATGGTTCACGGAAATGAACGGTTTTTTCGCCGCCGCCGCAACCGCCTTGCCCAACATGACACCGACGATGACGCCACCGATCAGCCCCGGCCCCGTCGTCACCGCGATTGCATCCACCTCGTGAATCGTGAGGTTCGCTTCCTGCAATGCTCCCGTATACAGCCGGTCGATTTGCGCCAGATGCGCTCGCGCTGCGATCTCAGGCACCACGCCACCATAAGGCGCATGCTCCTGCTGCTGTGTCGCCAGCGCCTGCGCCAGCACCGTGCCGTCCTCACGCACCAGCGCCACCGCCGTTTCGTCGCAACTCGATTCGATCCCAAGGACTATTCGCTGATGCATGATATTCACATTGTGAGCGGTAAAACTTGGCTGTATGTCTGCCCGAAATCGAAAGGATTGGCAATGCAGCAGACGCACCATCGCTACACCGCGCTCGACGGTCTGCGCGGCATCGCGGCACTCGCGGTGATGATCTATCATTTCTCATATCTCGACCAGCAGCACTTTGTTTTCGGTGGCGCTATCCTTGCCGTCGACCTGTTCTTCTGCGCTAAGGTTTCACTCGCCAATCCCTGCTCACTGCACTAAAAGCTGCGCATGTCACGCCTCATCCGTATCGGCACCCGTGCCAGCAAACTCGCCCGCGCGCAAGCGCACATGGTGGCGGATGCATTGCTCGCCATCGACCCGGCGCTCACCATCGAAACACACGCTATGTCTACAGCCGGTGACCGCGAACTGCACAAGCAACTCACCGACTGGGGCTACAAGGGCCTCTTCACCAAGGAACTGGAGGATGCGCTCAACGCCGGTGCCATCGATCTCGCCGTCCACTCCATGAAGGATATGCCGAGCGTACTGCCGGATGACCTCACCATCGCCGGCATGTTATCGCGCGCCGATGTGCGCGATGCGTGGGTGAGCCTGAAATACGCCAGCCTTGCCGAGGTGCCCAAGGGCGCCACCATCGGCACCTCTTCCGCCCGCCGTGCCGCACAGTTGCTGCATCGACGACCGGATGTGAATATCGTGCCCTTCCGCGGTAATGTCGAAACCCGCCTGCGCAAGCTGGAAGAAGGGGTAGCCGACGCCACGTTCCTGGCTGGCGCCGGTCTCATCCGTCTCGGGCTCGCCGCGCATATCCGGGCACTTATCCCGCCGGAAGAAATGCTGCCTGCCGTTGCCCAGGGCGCCATCGGCATCGAATGCAAAAGCAGCGATACCCGCATCCGCACCCTGGTGGCGCGCATCAGTCACGTGCCGACGATGATCTGTCTCGCCTCCGAACGCGCCTTTCTCGAAATCCTCGACGGCTCCTGCCGCACGCCCATCGCCGGTTTAGCGGTGCTGGAAAACGACATGTTACATGTACGCGGTGAAGTTCTATCGCTTGATGGCACAGTTCGTCATACCCACGAACTGCGCGGGCCAAAAACGGATGCTGTCGCCATCGGCATCGCACTCGGCAGCGAACTGCGCGCCAAAGCCGGGGAGGACTTGCTGAACCATGCATAACCCACCGACCATCTGGCTCAACCGCCCGCGCGAGGATAGCATCGCCTTCGCCAATGAACTGGGCGCACAGGGTCTTAATACCATCATCGCACCGGTATTGCATATCATGCGCCAGCCGCTGCCCGAGCCGATCACGATCGGTAAACCCGCAGCATTCCTCATCACCAGCCGCCATGCCACCCATGCGCTCGCCCAATTACCGGTTTCCTGGCAACCATTACCGGCCTATTGCGTGGGTAGCGCTACGGCAGCCTCGGCCACTGAGCACGGCTTGAAGAACATCATTCCCGGGACGCGCAACGTGCTGGGGCTGCTGCCACACATTGTTGCCGATCTCGCGTCCGGTAGCGAACTACTCTATCTCGCAGGCGATGAAACGCGTACCGATGTCGTCCCCATCCTGGGAGCGCAGAACATCCACGTCACCACGGCTATCGTCTATCGCGCTGTCAGCGAACGCGTTCTGAACGACCAGATCCGCAGCGCCATCGCCGACCGCAAGATCTCGGCCGTGGCCTTCTTTTCGCCGCGCAGCGCCGAGATTGCCTGCAAACTCATGAAGCAAAGCGGCGTCGCCGATAGCGCGGCCGCCCATATGCACGCCTACTGCCTCAGCCACAATGTCGCCCAGGCCGCGCGGATGGTGCCATGGGCGGGCATCCACACCTGTCCGGTTCCGACTCGCCAAGCCATGCGTGAATTGATAGTTTCGCGCGAAGGAAAAAAAGGATAAAGCTGGCCCATGACCGAATCGCCCCCATCCACAACTTCACTCGCTTCCCGCTGGTGGCCCGCCATTATTTGTAGCCTCGTCGTCGCGCTCGCGGTGGTCGCTTATGCCTACCAGATGCATGGCGAACTGCTTGCCGAGATCAAGGCAACGAGTAACAAACAGTCTGACGAACGCAGCAAACTCAGTGCGCGTGTCGATGCCTTGCAAAGCAGTCTTGCTACGGTTTCCGGCCAGCCGAAGGTGGATACGGAGGCATTAAGTGGCCAGTTCACCGAAATGAATAGCAAGCTTTCAACGCTTGGTGACCGCATCGCGACGCTCGAGAAAAAACCGGAGCCGGCACCCGCCGCACCAGCACCTGCTCCGGCGCCGCCAGCAGCACCTGCCGCGGCAAATGATTCCGCCGCATTGAAACTGGCCGCCACCAGCGGCAAGCCGTTCACGGTGGAATTCGCGGCGTGGCAGAAAGCGCATCCGAAAGTGGACGCCCAAACCACGGCACCCCTTGCTATCACGGCCCAGAGCGGCATCCAGAGCGAAGCGGAAATGAATCGCCGCCTGCGCACCGCGCTTGACGAAGCCGCGCACGACAAAAAGATCGACGACGTGAGTCTCATCGGCAAGATCAACACGCATTTATCGGGCCTCGTCAGTATCACAAAGACCGCAGATGCCGGGCCCTATGAAAAACTCCGCGCGGAGGTGATGCGCGAGGACATCGTCACGCTCACCAGCGACGTCGAGCGGTTGAAGGACGCGGATCGCAAACCACTTGAAGACTGGCTGACCATCGCCCACGCGCGCCGCGATGCGCTGGCGGCGCTCGACCATCTCGATACAACGGGGGGCGCGGAATAATGGTCAGCTTCCTTACCTTCCTGCTTTTCCTCGCCGGGCTTTATATCGTTGGTCAGTGGCTGTTGGCGAATCCCGGCGAGATGACCCTTCACTGGTTCGGCTATGACATTACGCTGCACATCGCCGTGGTCGCGATCCTGATGCTTGCCATCATCCTGCTCGTGTCCTTCATCAGCATCACGCTGTGGAAGCTCATCAACTGGCCGAACCGTCGCCGCCAGCGCCGTCAGTACCGCACGCTGCAATCGGGGTTGAAGCAGCTCACCCTTGGAGTCACCGCCCTCGCGCTGGGGGATGAAGCCGCTGCGCAGGATGCGCTGGAGAAAGCCCGCATCGCCTTACCGAACGATCCGCTGCCACAGCTGCTCACTGCACAATTACTACAGCGCCAGGGCAAGCATGAGGATGCGCGCGCGCAATTCAAACAACTGATGCAGCACGAGGTGACCGCGCCGCTCGCCACCCGCCGTCTCATCGAAGAACATGTGCAGGCGCATGAATGGCTGGAAGCGACCAAACTCGCTGAGGCCGCGCGCAAGGAAGCCCCCAAGGATCGCTGGCTGGTGCTGACCCTACTCGACCTGTACGCGCGCGACGGTAATACCACCGCCATGCTGTCCTTAAGCGAAGGCTGGCAATGGCAATCCGTGCTGACCAAAGAAGAGCGCCACCGCTACGCCGCCATCGCCTATTATCTCGCCGCGATGCGCGAGCGCAACACTCACAAAAAGGAACAATCCCTGCGCCATGCCATCGGCTATGCTCCGGATTTCCTGCCCGCGATTATCGAATTCGCCGCTGCAATGCAGGCTGAAGACAACACCCGTCGTGCCCGCAAATGGCTGCTCGCGGCATGGGAGAAGACCCCGAACCTGTTGCTCATCGAGCCGATACTCGCCACCATCGCGGATGAAACACCGCGCGCACAAGGCCGCCTGCTGCGCCCGTTCCTGCGGGGTGAGATGAAATCGGCGCATCATCTATTGGTCGCCCGCCAAGCCATCAAAGCCGGCGAGCTGGACCGCGCAAAATCCGCCGTTGCGGATGCACTCGCGATCGAAGAGAGCAAAGAGGCCTGCAACATCATGGCCGAAGTCGAAAAGAAACTGCGCGGGCCGGAAGCTGCTCACGCGTGGCTTACCCGTGCGCTCGAAGAACCCGTCAGCGAGACGTGGGTCTGCGACCACTGCGGCGCCATCCATGCCGCATGGCAGGCGCATTGCGGCAGTTGCGAACATTTCGATACGCTGCGTTATGCCCGCCCCGAAGCCCGCATTACCAGTGTGGAGTTGGCAACGACTCACCTGTAGGAAACCCCGGTTGTTACACCGGGGCCCATCCTAACTATACGTTGAGTATTACTCAGGAGGCCATGCGGCCAACTGGGATACGAATGCGTAAACCTAACGCATTCGCCCCTGCACCGGCGGCAAGGTGTTCACGCTGATGTGGCTATCGCTGGTGCCGGCACCTACACTACCGCTGACCGGTCCGGTGCTTGCATTATAATCGTTGCTGACCACGGCCTGCGAATTTAACTGCGCTTGCGAAGTGGTGCGGTAGGACACGGCCGGCCCGCCACTCGCCCCCAGCGAGCCACCGCCCGGTTGCACCCATGACTGCCGGTCGCCATCCTGGTAGCCGACCAGTTTCGCCGTCAGGGTCGGCTGTTCACTGTCATAGCACACCACATCGCTTTGCATCTGGTAGCAATAGCGCGTCTGCGGCATCGGTGCCGGGACTGGTGGGTGATAAGTGAACAGTTCGGCCCACGAACTTTTCGTATCGTTATATTCGCGTTGCGTCACCGCCTGCGCCGAACTCGATAGACCGGCCACTTTATCGCACCCGCTCACCGCAGCCATCAGCGCCAGCATGCTGAGGGTTACCCATTTTGTTTTCGTCTGCATCGTAGCTCCTTTGGTGGTGCGGCTATTGCTGCCGCTTGCCATTGACTCTGACATAGTTCAAGTATAAGCAAGTTACTTGCCAACAGAAACTTACCTTATGATTTATCTGAGGATTTTATGAAACGCGCGCTTCTTTCCACCACTTACTTGCTCCTCGCCACTCCGGTTTTCGCGCAATCGGTCAGCATGCAATCGCCTGCCTATCAGGAATGCGCTAGCCTGGCGAATACAAACCCGGCACAGGCGCTCGCCAAAGCGGATGCGTGGCTGGCGATCGATAACAGCATCGCCTCCGAACATTGCCGCGCCATGGCACTCTACGGCCTGCATCGTTACGCCGAGTCCGCCGACATCCTCAACACTGTGCGCAATGCCATCGGGCCGGAGAATATATCGCTGCGCAGTTACGTCACCCGCCAGGCCGCCCGCGCCTTTGTCAATGCCAATCAGGCAGACAAATCCTTCAACCTGCTCAACAGCGAGATCACCGAGATCGGCAATACCAAGGGCGATAACGCCAACGCCGCGCATCTCACCGCCGACCTGTTGCTCGACCGCGCGCGCCTGAACGAGAACTACGGCAAGCTTGAGGAAGCGGCGAAGGACCTCGACCACGCCGTGAGCCTGACGCCGGTCAATCAGGACGTACTGATCGAGCGCGCGGGTGTGTTCGAGAAACTCGGCGATGTTCCCCTCGCCAAGAACGATATCGATGCCGTACTGACCATCAACAGCGGTAACTCGAAAGCGCGGGCAATACGTGAACGCCTCACCGGCACCCACGCGACGGTTGCTATTCCGAGCAGTGTGGTCGATAGCCAGCCGCCGCTCGTTAATGCAGGCAATGCTGCACCGGTGGTGGGTGTGGTTACCGGGCTGAACATGAATTCATACGATAATTCGACGCTGGTTGCAGGCACACCACTGCTTGCTTCTTCCAGTGCCGTAACGCCGCAGACAGGTACCGTTGCGGCCACGCACCATGCAGCACGCAGGCACCGGACGCACCCGGTTGCCGCAGCAGCACCATCGCCGGCACCAGCTGCCGTTACTCAGGCGCCGTAACTACTGCCCGAGTTTGTCGAGCAGCCCGCTAAGGCCTTTCTGCTTCTTTGCCGGGACACCCGCATCCGTTGTGGGTACTGCACCATCCGTGGGCGTCGTCGCAGCATCGGCAGCTGATTTCTTGCCGAGCAGCGCATTGATATTATCCTTCAACGCACCCGGGTCTTTCATCAAACCCTGCACCAACCCGGCGATATCCGGTTGCACTTTCGGCGCACTCCATGGCCCACTGATATTCAGCGGCACGGCGACCCCTTTGGCATCTACCTTGCCGCCCTGGCCTTTAAGTGTGCCAACGATGGTTGGTTCGGCGCGGTAATTGATCGTTTCCTGCGGCAAGTTCAGCGTGCCCTTGCCGGTAAGGCGCAGCACCGGCGACAGCATCGACAGGTCATCGTTGCTTAAAATACCATTCACGATCTTGAAGCTGGCCGTAAGGGCGGTGAAATCCGTCGATTCGCTCGGCGAATTCCCTGCGATGAAACCCGCTTTCGCATTGCGGATGAAGTTCGCAATATCGATGCCCTTGATCGCCCCATCGGTAATCTTGATATCGCCGCTGCCGTTCAGCGAATTCATGATCGGTGGCTGGCTCGCGCCCTTGCCCGTCACCTTCACGGTCACGTTCGCCGTGCCCTTCACTTTCGAGGCTCCCGTCAGCGCTGTCATCAACGGTTCGATCTGCACGCTGGAAAGGTCCATGTCGACCGCCACGGAATTATCTCCATTATGTTTCGCTGTACCCTTGATGCTACCACCATACAGCGACGCGTTACCAAGTGTAATAGCAACATTTTGCCCGCTCATCTTCACTGTCGCGTCCACCTTATCCAACGCGAACTGCATCGGCGATGCGCCGAATTTATGGTAATTCACTGCCGCATTCTTGATCGTCACTTCATTGATGATCAGCTTGCCGCCGCCCGATGCTTCCTTGTTGGCCTCGGGGCTCACCTTTGCCGGTTTATCCGCCGTCGGGCTGGCAAAGCTCCAGTTGGTCGTACCGCTGGCATTCTGCTCCAGGTTCAGCGTTGCGCCATCGAGCGTAATGCCCGTGATGATCAGCTCTTTGTGCAGCAGTGGCTTTAGTGCTGCACCGACCTGTAATGATCCGATGTGGGTGAAATACGGCGATTGGAACCCCGCCGGGTTGCCGAACGTCACATCCTCCACCGTCACCGCGATATTCGGGAATATACTCACGCTGGCCTTGCCCTTGATGGTCAACGTGCGCCCCGTCGCCTGCTTCACCTGCGCGACCAATTGGCCTTTGAGATAATCTGCCGAAATGAACATCGGGATGGCGACTGCTGCGATAATGATGAGCACGACCAGCCCGACGATAAGTTTCAATGCAAATTTCATGACAATCTCCGCAAAATGGATTTAGCCGAGCTTCTTTTTCAACAACTCGTTCAGCATGGCCGGGTTGGCTTTTCCACCCGTCGCTTTCATCGTCTGGCCGACAAAGAAGCCAAATAGCTTGTCCTTGCCCGATTTATACTCGGCGACCTTGTCCGCATTCGCCGCCATCACGTCATCGATAGCCTGCTCGATCGCCCCCGTGTCCGTTACTTGCACAAGGCCTTCCTCTTCGACGATCTGCTTGGCAGGCTTACCGGTTTCAAGCATTTTCTCAAACACCGTTTTGGCGATCGCACCGCTGATCGTCTTATCCTCGATCAGCGCAATCAACCCGCCAAGCTGTTCCGCAGAGATCGGCGATTCCTCGATACTCAGTCCCATTTTATTGAGCTGGCCGAACAGTGCGCCCGTCATCCAGTTACTGGCAATTTTCGCATCGTGCTTGGCCACAAGCTGTTCGAAATATTCTGTCGTCGCTTTCTCCGCGACGATGACACCCGCATCATACGCGCTCAATCCGCAGTCCCGCACATACCGCGCTTTTTTCTGGTCCGGCAATTCCGGCAACGTTGCACGAATATTATCAACATATTCTTGGGTCAGCACTAACGGCAACAAATCCGGGTCAGGGAAATAACGGTAATCATGCGCGTTCTCCTTGCTGCGCATCGTCCGCGTTTCGCCATTCGCGGAATCGAACAGGCGCGTTTCCTGCACGATCACGCCACCTTCCTCGAGAATATCGACCTGCCGCTGCGCTTCGTATTCGATGGCCTTCATCACGAACTTCACCGAGTTGACGTTCTTGATCTCGCAGCGCGTGCCGAACTCCGCCACCCCGACGCGGCGTACGGAAACGTTGGCGTCGCAGCGCATATTGCCCTTGTCCATATCGCCATCGCAGGTGCCGAGATACTGCACAATGGTGCGCAGTATCTTGAGATACGCCCCCGCCTCTTCCGGCGTGCGCATATCCGGCTCGCTGACGATCTCCATCAGCGCCACACCGCTGCGGTTCAGGTCGATGAACGAGAATTTCGGCGAATGTTCGTGCAGGGACTTCCCGGCATCCTGCTCGAGGTGTAAACGGGTAACACCAATAGTGCGGGTGACGCCACCCGCGAGGTCGATGGTGAGTTCACCCTTGCCGACGATCGGATCGAGATATTGCGAGATCTGGTAGCCCTGCGGTAGATCGGCGTAAAAGTAATTCTTGCGGTCGAACACCGAATTCAAATGAATCTGCGCATTGATGCCCAGCCCCGTGCGCACGGCCTGTTCGATTGCTTTCGCGTTGATCACCGGCAGCATGCCCGGCATACCTGCATCGACGAAGCTAACGTTGTTGTTGGTCTCCGAACCAAACTCCACCGGCGAACCGGAGAACAGTTTTGAATTCGTATCGATCTGGCAATGCACCTCAAGACCAATGACCAGTTCCCAGTCACCGGTTTTGCCTTTGATAATGTATTTTGGGGCTTCCATGCTAATACCCCGTCGGCACGAAGTTAAAACCGGCTTCTTTCTCGATGACATCGGCAACCTTGAACACCGTCTCCTCATCGAATGCCCGACCAATAAGTTGTAGTCCTAACGGCAACCCAGCCTTGCTCAAGCCGATCGGTAACGCCAGGCCCGGCAGACCCGCCAGCGAGGCCGGAATCGTAAACACATCGTTCATATACATCGCCAGCGGATCGTCCTGGTTCTCCCCGATGGCGAATGCATCACTCGGCGCCGTCGGCGTCAGCAGGATGTCGCATTTATCGAACGCATACTTGAAATCCTGCGCGATCAGAGCCCGCACTTTTTGCGCCTTGATGTAAAACGCATCGTAGTACCCCGCGCTCAGCACGTAGGTGCCGATGAGGATGCGGCGTTTCACTTCCGCGCCGAAACCGGCGGCCCGCGTTTTCTCGTACATGTCGTTCAGCGAATCGCCCTCGTCCATCACCCGCAGGCCGAAGCGTACACCATCGTAACGCGCGAGGTTGCTCGATGCTTCCGCCGGCGCGATGATGTAGTACGCCGGCAGCGCGTATTTCGTATGTGGCAGGCTTACATCGACGATAATCGCCCCCGCCGCCTTCAATATTTCCACGCCTTTTTGCCATGCGGCACCAATTTCGGGATTTAACCCTTCGATGCTATATTCTTTCGGCAGGCCCACGCGCAGGCCGCTGATGCCCTGACCGACCACCGCCTCGAAATTTGGCACGGCTTGAATAGCACTGGTCGAATCTTTGGGGTCATGCCCCGCCATCGCGTTCAGCGAGATCGCCGCATCACGCACCGTTCGTGTCATCGGCCCTGCCTGATCGAGCGAACTGGCAAACGCCACAATCCCCCAGCGCGAGCAGCGCCCGTAGGTGGGCTTGATGCCAACGATGCCGGTGAACGCCGCTGGCTGGCGAATCGAACCGCCCGTATCCGTTCCCGTCGCCATGAATGCCAAACGCGCCGCGACTGCTGCCGCCGAGCCGCCGGAGGAACCACCCGGCACCAGTTTCTTCTCCGGCGCATCTGTGCGCTTCCACGGGTTGACGCAGGGGCCATAATGGCTGGTGATGTTCGCCGAACCCATGGCGAATTCGTCCATGTTAAGCTTGCCCAGCATCACCGCGCCATTCCTGAAGAGATTAGCGCTGACCGTCGATTCGTATTCCGGTTTAAAGCCCGTCAGGATTTTCGAGGCGGCTTGTGACTCGACACCTTTGGTACAGAACAGGTCCTTCACGCCGATAGGAATCCCCTCCAGCAGCCCCGCATCTTTGGTGCCAATACGCTTATCCGCCGCTTCCGCCTGCTCCATCGCAATCTCGCGCGTATGGTGCACGAAGGCATTCAGCGCCGGGTTACGCTGATCGATTGCGGCGATATGCGCTTTCGTTAGCTCCACGGAGGAAATCTCTTTCGCCTGCAACGCATCGCGCGCTTCGGCCAATGTCATGTGGGTCGGGCTGGTCATTATTCGATCACCTTCGGCACCGCAAAACAGCCAAATTGTGCATTCGGCGCGTTCTTCAGCACGGCTGCCTGATAGCCACCGTCATTCACCACATCGGCCCGCCATGGCAGCAACTGCTCGGATACGCTCGATAGCGCCGTCACCCCGTCCGTATTTACTTCTTCGAGCTGCGCGATCCATTTCAGGATACCATTGATCTCGCGGGCATAATGCGGCAGTTCTTCACCGTTCAGGCGGATGCGCGCCAGTGTCGCGATATGCAGAACTTCCTTATCGGTCAGGGCCATGGTTCACTCCAATGAGGCTGGGTTGTAGGCGCGGTCCAGCATAAATGCAAGTGGTGCAATCGCGCTTTCAAACACAACGCCCGCAGATTGTCATTCCAGCAAAAGCCGGAATCCACCTATTGGTAAGATGGATTCCAGCTTTCGCTGGAGTAGCGCAACAACCGCTGCTACAGCAGCCCCATGACCGATTCCCCGCGCGCCGTGCACAGCCTTGCCGAGTTCAAATCGTTGCTTCCACCAAGGGGCCGTCTCGTCGGGCTCGATGTCGGCACCGAGACCATCGGTGTCGCCGTCAGCGATGCCAGCCGCATGATCGCGAGTGCCGATCTCACCGTCTATCGCAACAAGTGGAGCAAGGATGTCGAAGCCCTCACCGCGATGATGGAAGGGCAGGATATCGGCGGCTTTGTCGTCGGCTATCCATTAAACATGGACGGTTCCGCCGGGCCGCGGGCACAAGCCACCCGCGCTTTCGCGCGCAATCTGCAAGGTGCGTTCCCCTTGCCAATTTTACTATGGGATGAACGTCTCAGCACCGCCGCCGTCAACCGCATGATGATCGACGAGATGGACATCAACCGCAAACGGCGCAGCGAGCTGGTCGACAAGCTCGCTGCCAGCTATATCCTGCAGGGTGTGCTCGATGCGTTAGGCAACGAAGGCTATCTGAATTAGCGCGGTAAACCGCGCGAGCCATTCGTCAGTGAAGCTGCGTGTAGCGATCGTCAATAGACGATCTCGCGGAGCAAAATTAATTTAACTTGCGTTGAATTCGCGGCGACCGCTACGCTCGTACGCGTATGTACGTGAGCGCTTGCATCCAGATCTTCATCCTCGGTTATGCTTTGGGCAGCATTCCGTTCGGGGTGCTGCTCGCAAAAATTTTCCATTTGCCGGATCCGCGCTATATCGGCTCGGGCAATATCGGTGCCACTAATATGTTGCGCACCGGCAATAAAAAGGTCGCGCTACTCACATTGCTGCTCGATATGCTGAAAGGCGCCGCCGCCGTGCTGATCACCCGTCACCTGTACCGCACGCCCGTCGACATACCTGGCTGCATCGGCGATTGTGGGGATTACATTTATAATTATGGCTTCGAGGCCTTTGCCATCCTCTGCGCCGCTCTTGGCCACATGTACTCGCCATGGCTGAAATTTAAAGGCGGCAAGGGGGTAGCCACGCTTTTCGGCGGCACGCTTGCTTTCAGCTGGCCGGCAGGCATGGCCGGGCTCATCTTCTGGCTCATCGTCATGTTCCTCATGCGCTATGTCTCGCTCGCGTCCATCATCGCGCTACTCGTTACCCCGCTTGTCGTATGGCTGCGGGTGGATGACACCAGCGCCTTTATCCTTGCCATTGCCGCCGCTATCGCCATCTGGAAGCACCGCGAGAATATCAAACGCCTGCGCAGCGGGTTCGAACCGCGCATGAAATTCGGCAAAGGAGACAACGTATGATAAATAGCTTCATCCCGAACCCGCACCTGCGCGGTACTGATCCGATCGATGCCCTGCGCCTGATTCGCAGCGAGCAGGTCGGCCCGATGACGTTCTTCCGTCTCGTGAAGTTCTGCGGCTCCGTTGCCAAAGCCCTCGAAATGGCCCCGGTCATGAGCAGAAAAGGCGGTCGCGCGAAACCTATCCGTATCGCCAGCAAAGCAGATGCGCAAAAGGAATATGATGCATTGAAAGCCTACGGTGCCGAACTGCTGCTCTATGGCGAAACCCGCTACCCGCGCCTGCTCCAGCAATGCACGGATGCACCGCCGCTACTGACCGTGCGCGGCCACACGCACCTGTTGAATGACGCCAATCTCGTCGGCATGGTCGGCGCCCGTAATGCCTCGGCGAATGGCTGCCAGTTCGCGAAAAAACTGGCGACCGATATCGGCGCCGCCAAACAAATCGTCGTTTCTGGCCTCGCCCGTGGCATCGATTCGGCGGCCCATCGCGGCGCGCTCAGCACCGGCACCATTGCCGTCATCGGCGGCGGTATCAACAATATCTACCCGCCAGAGAACGCGATTCTGTTCGAGGAAATTGCTTCACAAGGCCTTATCATTTCCGAACTCCCCTTTGGTGCGGAGCCGCATGCCCGCTCGTTCCCGGGTCGCAACCGCATCATCGCCGGCATGTCGCGCGGCGTCGTCGTCATCGAAGCCTCACTCAAATCCGGTTCGCTCATCACCGCTGAATACGCCAACGATTACGGCCGCGAGGTCTTCGCCGTTCCCGGCTCGCCGATGGACCCGCGCTGCCACGGCACTAACCGTTTGCTGAAAGACGGTGCAACGATGGTGGAATCCGCGCGCGACATTGTCGCCAACCTGCACCCCCTTGGCGAGCTACCGCTGGCCGAAGCCAAAGCCGGCGAATTTGCTGAAAACTCGAATGCCTACACGGATGAACAAACCCTCGACCGCGCGCGCGCTTTGGTCATCGAAGCGCTCGGTGCCAGCCCGACCCTCCTTGACGATGTGCTCGCCCAGACCCACCTTACCCCACACCTCATGATGGCGGTTTTGCTTGAACTCGAACTCGCCGGTAGGCTAGAACGCCACGCCGGTTCGAAAGTCGCATTGCGCATGACTGAATTACCCGTAGGAGAACTAGCGTGACCAAATCAGTAGTGGTGGTCGAATCACCCTCGAAAGCGAAGACTATCAATAAATATCTCGGTGCCGACTACACGGTGCTCGCCAGCTACGGCCATGTACGCGATTTGCCATCAAAGGATGGTTCGGTCGAACCCGATGCAGATTTCGCTATGCATTACGAAGTGGATGTCGATGCCAAAAAACAAATGAGCGCCATCAGCGCCGCTCTCAAAGGCGCGGACATGCTCTACCTCGCGACTGACCCCGACCGCGAGGGGGAAGCGATTTCGTGGCACGTGCTCGAAGCATTGAAGGAATCTAAAAAACTGCCGAAAGATATCGGTGTGAAGCGCATCGCCTTCCATGAGATCACGAAAAAAGCCGTCACCCATGCCATCGAAAATCCGCGTGATATCGACATGAACCTCGTCAACGCGCAGCAGGCGCGCCGTGCGCTCGACTATCTCGTTGGCTTCAATCTCTCGCCGGTATTGTGGCGTAAACTTCCGGGTTCGCGCTCGGCTGGCCGCGTGCAATCTGTCGCCCTGCGCCTCATCTGCGAGCGCGAAGCGGAGATTGAAGTCTTCAAAGCCCGCGAATACTGGGACATCGGCCTCACTATGCAAACCGGCCTCGGCGCGAATTTCGCCGCGCGTCTCACTGAATATAATGGCGTGAAGCTCGATAAATTCGCCCTCGGTAATGAAGATGCCGCGAAGGAAGTTGAAAACGTCTTGAAATCCACCGATTTCAAAGTCACCACTATCACCCCGCGCACCGTGCGCCGCGCACCGTACCCGCCCTTCTCCACCTCGACCTTGCAGATGGAAGCCAGCCGCAAACTCGGCTTCGGTGCCAAACGCACCATGCAGGTCGCCCAGAAACTCTATGAGGAAGGCCTCATTACCTATATGCGAACGGACGGCATTACCGTCAGCGTCGATGCCATCGCCGATGCGCGCAAATTCATCGAAAAGGATTACGGTGCGAAGTATGTGCCCGATTCACCGCGCATGTACAAAACCAAAGTGAAGAACGCGCAGGAAGCTCACGAAGCCATCCGCCCGACTGATCTCAGCAAACGTCCCGGCAGCCTTATGGATGTCGAGCAAGGCAAACTCTACGATCTTATCTGGAAACGCATGGTCGCGAGCCAGATGGAAGTCGCGCTCTACGACCAGGTCGGCGTTGATATGCACGATTCTACCAAGCGCCACGCCCTGCGCGCCAGCGGCTCCGTACTGAAGTTCGACGGCTTCCTCTGCCTCTATCAGGAGACACTCGAGGAGGACGAAAAGAAACCCGACAGCGACGAGGAATCGGCGGAAGATACCAGCCAGAAATTACCGGCGATGGAAGTCGGCGAGCCGCTGCGCACAGCCAAGGTCGAAGCCGCGCAGCACTTCACCCAGCCGCCACCGCGTTTCTCGGAAGCCTCATTGGTCAAACGCCTTGAGGAGCTTGGCATTGGTCGCCCATCGACTTATGCCAGCATTATCTCTGTATTAGTCGATCGCAATTATGTGAAACTCGACAAGCGCCGCTTCAATGCCGAGGCGCTTGGCCGCATCGTCACCGCCTTCCTGATGAGTTATTTCGAACGTTATGTCGAATATAACTTCACGTCGAAGCTCGAAGAAAATCTCGATCTCATCGCCGACGGAGAACGTGATTGGAAGGAAGAACTTCGCCTGTTCTGGAAAGATTTCCACGCCAAGGTAGAGGATAGTAAAAAGCTTACCATCAGCGAAGTACTCACTCATGTGCAGGAATTGTTGGAGCCTTACATCTTCGGCACTGGCGACGCTGCTGCCGCTGCAAAAACCTGCCCGACATGCAAAACGGGCACGCTCCACCTCAAGACCGGTAAATTCGGCAGCTTCCTCGGTTGCTCGAACTACCCGGAATGCAATTTCACCCGCCAGCTCACCGGCTCTGCCGCCGATGCCGCCGCGGATGCCGCGAACGGCGTCGTCGAAGAATTCCCGCGGACGCTGGGCACCGATCCAGCGAGCGGCCTCGCTATCACTATCCGCAAAGGGCCGTATGGCGTTTACGTCCAACTCGGTGACGAGAAAAAACCTAAGCGTAGTTCATTGCCGAAGGGATTGCACCATAGCGCAGTTGATCTCGAAAAAGCGCTTTCCCTCCTCTCTCTGCCGCGCGAAGTGGGTCTACATCCAGAGACCAATCTGACCATTCTCGCCAATATCGGCCGTTTCGGCCCGTATCTGTTGCATGATGGCAAGTACGCCAATCTCGGGCCGGAGGACGATGTGCTGAGCATCGGCATGAACCGCGCGGTAACGCTCATCGCCGAAGCTGCCGAGAAAAAGAAGAATGGCGGGCGTGGTGGCGCACCCGAGCCGATCAAGGATCTGGGAGCGCATCCGCAATCTGGTGAAAAAGTCGTTATCCTTAAAGGCCGTTATGGCCCTTACATCAAGTATGCAGGCAAGAACATCACCTTGCCGAAAGACATCACGCCTGAGGATGCGACGATGGAAATCGTATCACCGCTGCTTCCTGCCGCCGGTGCCAAAGGCAGCAAAAAGAAAGCGGGCGGAAAGAAAAAAGCAGCTACAGCCAAAGCTTCAGCAGCCAAGAATACAACGAAAAAAGCAGCCGCGAAAAAACCTGCCGTTAAGAAAGCGTCAGCAAAAAAGTCTGTTTAGCTAGCTTGCCAGTTTACGCGCACTCGGGGCGATAGCTACTTCCCCCTGATCCATGCCGTCCCAGTATTTGATATGCTTGGCGTTGACCTGAATCAACGTCAGGCCTGGGGTAGCGAGTCCTTGCTTGAACCATTTATCCAAGCCCGCTTGCCAATGGCGTTCCATCGTATGACGCTCCTGGATAAGCTCAGCTTCGCCCGATACGCAGATATACAAGCGATGGCCGGACAAACTGAAATGTTTGTATTCTTCATATACCAGGCAAACTTGCGGGTGCGCATTTATATCGCGCACCATCTGCGTATCTTCTGTGGTGAAAAAGAACGACTCGCCCTGATATTCCACATCGCGGTTATTACTCATCGGCCGGCTCTCCAGCATGTCCATGCTGTTACGCGTCGTCATCATGCAGATGTCGATCTTTTTCATGTGGTCGTTGATATCCTGAATCGTTAGGTTCTTGGCCATGATGTCCTCCGTTAATGAGCCTGTAATAGACCGTATGGCCCATAAGGTTTCGATTAAACGCTGTGGGCAATCCTGCAAAGAGGTGGCACTTGACGCCGCGTGCCTAATCGCTAGATTCATTGCCATGAGCACCGCAAAAATCTACAAGCCCGCGAAGACCGCCATGCAATCCGGCAAAGCCAAGACCAAGCAATGGCTGTTGGAATACGAGCGTCCCGTGCCCGGCACACCGGATGCCCTGATGGGCTGGAACACCATGCCCGACACCATCACCGAGGTGAAACTCTGGTTCGCGACCAAGGACGAAGCCATCGCCTACGCCACCGCCAAGAAGATTGACTATGCAGTCAGCGAGCCGCACAAGGCTGTCATCCCGCCCAAGGCCTACTCTGAGAATTTCAGTGCCTACAAGCGCAAGGCTTGGGACAGCAATAGCTAAAGCTCACCATGAGCAAAGCGTTCACCAACGAAGAAAACCAAGAGAACGAGCCCGATGAGGCCGAGGAAATCGACATCCTTGCCGGCCAAACGAACTATGTCACGCCGAAAGGTGCTGAAGCGCTGCGACGCGAATACGCAGAACTGTTCTATAAGGAGCGCCCGAAAATCGTCGAGATCGTCAGCTGGGCCGCCGGCAACGGCGACCGCTCGGAGAACGGCGACTACATTTACGGTAAGAAGCGTCTGCGCGAGATCGACAAGCGCGTGCGCTATCTAAGTAAACAACTGGAGCGCGCCGTCGTCGTCGATCCGAAAGACCAGCAACAACTCACGCAGGTCTTCTTCGGCGCCGCCGTTACCTATGCCCGCGCGGATGAGAGCGAGCACGTAGTCCAATTGGTCGGAGTCGATGAGGTGGATATCGAACGTCATAAAATCAGTTGGTTATCACCAGTTGCTAAAGCACTGATGAAGGCCAGGGCCGGCGATACCGTTCGCGCCCAGATGCCTGCCGGGGCCGAGTCGCTGGAAGTTCTGGCGATCGTCTACGCACTCGACTGATGCGAAAGGCCCGATTTTGTGGCAGAATTACCTCTGTTAACAGCCGTTTCCCGTCATAAAACTGTCATATTTAGGGCGTATAGTGTAACATAGAGGTGTCCGCCTGAGCCACGTCAGGCCTAAGCCATGGAGAAAAAAATGAAGCGTTTTACCGTACCTTGCGATTTCAACGGCGTGAAGCACCCCTTCCATGTCTATATCGGCGACCCGAACCCTAAAAAGCATCCGTTACAGTTCCAGAGCTGGTGGCTCTCGTCTGAACGCGGCGGCAACATCCCGCAGGATGTGATGGACAGCTTCGAAAAGCTTTTCAAGATTTCGCAAGAAAATAACGTGTCGTTCGAGGATCTCTGCGTCTATGCCCTCGGCGCGGCCCAACAGGAAGAAGGCGCCGCTGCTGGCGCCGTCGCCCAAAGCTAGAAAGTAGTGATGCCGAATGCTCGATGACCGCACAGCCAATCTGATGGGAATCACGCCGCTCAGCGAGCTGGAGGCTGAGGAGCAACGGCTGCTGTTAGCGCAGCGGCAGGTCGATGAAACTATTGCTGCCGCGCGGATCGAAGAAGCCAGAAAACATGCCACTGCGGAAGCCAAGGCGCAGTCCGCTGACGGCAAGGCCTACTCCAGTCACGAAGTTCCCGGTCTTGGCCGCTACATCATTCCACGCATATCAGGCTGGAAAACGCTACTCGGCATCATCCATGACCCTGTTCCCAACATTGATTTCTCGGCCAATATCTACCCCGCCTTCGATGGCGTGATCGGCCAGCGCTTCCAGAGCCCGTATCTGCTTGATCCGCTCGACAATAAATATGAATCCTACGAGTCCCTGCGTGACAACCTCGCTGCGGTGCGCAACTTCCTTATGGAGCGCTATTTCGCCGTCGACAGCACGATGGATCCGACCATCGCTAAACAGAACATGAACGAAATCGCCAATTTCGTCGGTGACGGCCTTTACAACAACTTCCTGTTCGGCGGCATCATCCCGAACCATAATCCCGACCTGCCGCATATTGACCTGAAGCGCGCCCGCGCAAAAGATGGCGAAGGCGCGCAGTATATTTACGACTGTATCCTTGCCCATAACCGTCACACCAGCGGTTTCCGTCCGCTCGATGCTATCAAGGAATTGTTCGGTGGCCAGAAAGCGCCGAACTGGCAGTTACCCGATTCCCACAAGACCCACTTTACCGAGATGTTCCACAAGGATCTCGAAAAAAACCTCCCGCATCCGCAGGTCGACGCAACCGTCGATCCGGCCGCCGCCATTGCCGCTGCCTATGCCAACCGGAAGGCGATTGAGGCGCGGCTCGATGCCGTGCGCGATGCAAAGCTGCTGAGTAATCAGGCTTCCGATCTCGACAATGTGGGGGATTACCTCATCTACTCCGCATCGCATATGAACGGCGTGGCGCAGATGGATGCGGCCAAGCGCCGTACCGCAGTCGACATCGCCAAGGATATTTTGAAGGGCCTCAAGATCTTCGGTGATAAGGATTCGACTAAAGCACTCGGCTTCCTGCCGTCGGAAGATGCGGCGGTATTTGGCTCACTGAAAAGTGTGGCGAAAGTATATGACCGCCTGACGGCATGGGCACGCGCCAATGGCGATACGAATATCCTGCAGAACCCGGCCGTACTGATGGCGACGCAGGCCCTGGCGCAGATCGGTTACATGGCGAAACAGGAAGCGTTGCGCTTGGCTCAAACAGCAGGCAACCATCTGCAAGCGAGCCTCATTGGCGAGCAGATCCATCTCCTGCCGGAAAGCTACAAGCCACGACCGGGCACTAAATTCGGTGATCTGCTTGATACCATTCAGAGCGGGATGGAGACCATCCTCAACCGCACGCAGGAAGTCAGTGTGGATGGTGGTGAGATCGGCCACGCGCTCGATGGTAACCTTGGCGGCGTGAATACGGTTCCAACAGCGGGCATGAGTGGCCAGGGCGGCGTTCACAATGCTGCAGGGCGCAACACTCAGGCGATGATGGCGGCCGAACTGGCTGCGCAGGCGCAGGCGCAGCAGATCAACGCCCATATGAATGACAAGGCGCGCCGGCAGGGCCAGCCGACCCAGGCAGCCCCGCCCCGCAGCTCCTCCGGCCGCCAGGCGCTTGGCACGGCACGGGCGGCGTCCAAACAAGCCGCTGTGGTCTCAAGCGGCCGCGTCAACATTACAGCTCCCCTCACTGCCAGCCAGATGCAGGCAGCACGCGCCAATACCAGTGCGGGCCTTGCCGCGCGCCGCATGAGTATAGGCCATCATGAGGATGAGCATGAGCATGAAATCGAACAATTACGAATTGCCCAGCAGCGTGCTGCGGCCGCGAAAATCCAGGCAAGTGCATTGAAATTGCCGGCAATTAAGGGTTTTGACCTGAAAGGCGTTACCGGGGCGCCGATCACGGCCGGGCGTGTCCCGAAACCGCAGGATATCCTTGCGAACCGTGCTGCTGCCGCCAAAGTTCAGTCCGGTATTGCCCCGCAGACCGTCACCACCAAGTCGGTTGATCATAGCCGTGACCATCCAACGCGTGATGACCACCATGAAGTTCCACAGCCCGTGCCACCGACGCGTGGCGGTGGTCGCGGCTTTTAATTAACTGGAGCTGCGAATGCTAACGCGGAATCTTCACGATCGTATTTGAGCAGCAGTCACCGCTGGTTTCGCGTGGCGCACATAAACAATTCATAATGGTAAAAAAAAGCACCTAAACGTTATCCGGCGTTTCAACATGCGGCTGCCACTGGTTCAGCGGACCATTGACCGGACGTTTAGGACCACACGGGCTGCCCTCAATGCCAACGCAGGGGCTTTTCAGCACCTCGACCTTTTCCGAAGAGCACGCTGAGAGCACCAGTGCGGCGGTTAGCAGGGCAAGGGTGATCGGGCGGTTCATCATGAATCCACCTTTACGATGGCCAGATGCATTAATCAAGTACCCCGAACGACTATCCCCAGCTTGTTATCAACGTCCCGCCCCCGGTTGACGTGTGGTCTGTTGGGTAGAGTTTGGCCGCACCGGTTGTCCACCCGCTGGCGCGTTCGCTGGCGATCCGCCCGCTCCCTCAGCCGCCTTGCCTTGATTGAGCGCCAGTTTCGACCCTTGGTCGAGGTTGACGAACGAGTTCGAGATCTCGGTCGCGATCTGTTCGACGACACTGCCGAACTTGCCTGCCACATAAATCAGGATGAGGAAGCTCAGGATATCGACAATGTTGATTGGGAAGTTCGGGCATGGTTTGCCGTTCTCGTCATTCCCGCCATTGAGGTAACACGAAACAGGCCCCTGCCATGTCTGTTCATCCGTATCGATCGAGCCCCCGGGCTTCTTGAAGCGCCAGAACGACATTTTGTTCTGCGATCCGCCGACGCTCTTGAATTCCGACCAGCACAGTTCGTTGCCACCCATCATCGTTTGCGATGCCGTCTGCAGCATCACTATGAAGAAGGAGACGAAGGTGAAGAACAGGATGGGCTGCAATGTGAGGAATACCATCACGTTCACCCAACCACTGAAGAGCTGTTTTGTGCGCTCGAACAGTAGGAACACGATGAATATCGGTGCCACGCCCAGCAGGAGCGCGCGCACCACGAAGCTGGTCGCATAGATCTTCAGCGCCTGGATGAATAGTTTGATCAGTCCCGCCATGGCCGCCCCGAGCAAGCCGCCCATCAGCAATCCGTAAGGCCCACCATTGAACGTCGAGCCCATGACTGCGATCACCATATCCGGCGAAAGCATCACTTTGGCGATGCCATCGAGCGTGACGAACGGCCCGGCTGTCGGATCGTACGTCGTGCCGGTGCCGATCGAGATCACCTTGCCGATGATCTGATCCGTGCCGTCATTGAAAAAATGGCCGACGTTATCATTGAAATAATTCCACCCACCCGGCGAGATGAGCGTGAGGATGATGCCGATTTTGATAAGGCGCGTCAGAACCTGCGCGAAATTGGCCTGTACGATGCCGATAAGGAACCCGACACCATACACCGTGATCATCAGCGTAATGGCTGCATAGACGGCGGTGGTGTAGTTCGTGCTGCCGGTAAAGGCATTGAACAGGTCGGAAGACGCTGTCGTGATCACCCCTTTGATGAAGGTGGTAATGTTGCTGAGAATGCCGGGAGTGCCGGCGCTCGCATTGCTGTAAAGTGTGGCGAAGTCCGTGCAGGTTTCGTTACCCGTCACGGCATATGCTGCATTGCTGCTGACGCAGAGAATTGCGCAAAGCATGATGGCTAATTTACCTAGGCGCCGTTTCATAAACATCCCCATTACTTACCTTTTACAGACTTGCCATTGTCATTCGCCCACTCACCGCCACGTTGATATCCGGTCCGGATCATCTGGTTGCTTCCCTTATTTTTGTGATAGCCGTCTGGCGTGCATTGGCATAGGCGGCCTGTATCTTTCCATCACCTTGGACAATCGCTATCATGCCGCTGGTAGTCGCGCGACGTCCGACCAGCTGGGTCACGATATCCGGCAGCGTCTGCGCTGCTTGGGACATCAGATATGCCAGCAGGAATAGTTCGACGAGTTCAAGGAACATTTCGTTCATCGCCTGCTTCTCGTCCGCCGGTACGCCGTTTATCTTGTCGGCCTTGAATACCGGGAGTTTCACCGTGTTGCACGCGTCGTTACCACCGCTCAAGGTAGGGAAGGAAAGATTCTGCAGGTTCGGTAACGAGAACAGTCCGTCCTTGTCTGTCGCGCTCGGCGTCGTATTGAAACGTACGTCGAGCGGGTCACTGGTCACGTGGCGGTCGCAGGCTTTCTTCGATGGCTGGACTGCGTCCTTGATCTGGCTGTAATCGAACAGTTTGGCGACGATCGAGTTCGGCGCGAACAGCATCTGGTCATACACCAGCAGCGCGAACATGCTGAAGGCTGTAATGATGATCGGTGTCAGGAATGCGGCAACGACGGACCTCACGTAACTGTCGTAATACTGGCTTGTTCCCCGCATGAACGCCAGCGGCAGGAATATCGGGCTCATAATAATCAAAAGGCAGATGATCAGATACCCGACGAGGAAGCTCACCACCGTGCGCACCACCAACATCAATATCGAGAAGAGCACGCCGAGCATGCCGAAGAATACCGCAGCACCCCACGCCCCGCCGAACAGGAATCCCGTCAGCAACCCGGCCACGCTCGTCACCAGCATCATGCTTGGCTTGCCCGCACCGCCGCTGACGGTAAAGCCGTAAAGCTTACCCACCACGCAATCCATCATCGACCATACTTTTGGCGTCTGCGCATCGCCGTAATTGCTGAAATCGCAATGCAGTGAACTGGTACTGATGGCGCCGGAGACGACATTCTGCGCTTCGGACATCACCTTATAAACGCTCGGGATCAGCAGGCCGGTGCCCCCGTTGCCGTTATAGGCTGCCGTGTTGCCCAGATCGCCCAGGATCGCGCCGATGATCGTGATTTTCACCAGCAGCAGGAAGCCCTGCTTGTACACATCCGGTTCGTTCGTTAGCAACCGGATGCCGAACAGCGTCACGACGAAAATGAGCCAGACATAATACATCGGCATCAGCCACGACACCATCTGCGCGGTGAAGGCGACCGTCGATTGCTCGATCGTGTAGGTCAGGCACGGCACGATCTTGCCGAGCAGCGCCCCACCCTGAGCTTCGGGTAACGTATCGCACGTGATGGTTGAACCGCCGGTGACCTTCGTCGTCGGCACGATGCTTCCCGCGGTCGCGGCGCCGCTTTCAAGTGCGGTCGCTGACTGGGCATAGGCCTGCATATGCAACGGCGCTGGCAACAGCGTTCCCAGCGCGAACACCGCGACCAGCAAGACCATCATGCCCAAACGCTGCGTCATCATCGCCCTAAATTCCCCAGACCACCCCTGAGCGAACTACCCGTATTGTTTAAGAAACTGGAATTCTTGAGGAGCTTCGAGAATATCCCACCGCCGCCACCGCCCGCGCCACTTTTGTCGAAGCTACCGATGATCGGCGACTGGTTAAGGTCACCCAGCAAGTCACCGACGATCTTCGGCACGACCTGTAGCACGCCGTTCAGGATGAATACAGTCATCAGGCAGAAGAACAGCGAGGACATCACGTTGTGCGAGATGGCTTGCCCCACCTTGCCACTGGGATCAGCTGTAATCGCCGGCTGATGCGTCGTTTCCATCTTGGCCCAGTCGATCGAATGGCGCGCGATGGTCAGCGGATAGGTAAAGTTACATTTTTTGGCTAGGGTCGCGTCGGCGGCGATCTGCTCCCTGGTACATTTCGAATAGAGCAACTGGTTCAGGGCGCCGCCTGTATCCGTGCTATCGCGCGGGATGGCCTGCGGGCTGTCCGCTTTCACGTACATCGCCGTTTTCGAATCTGCATTGATAATCTTGTTATCGGTCAGATATTTATTGAGATCAAAGGGTGCAGTCTGGGATGCGGTCCCAGCAATAGCAAAATACACCGAGTACGACCCGCTGTAGACGCACAAATCAAGCGCTGTCAGTGAGAAGATAAGAAAGATCAGCATAAGCACGGGCTGCACCGCGAAGGAGACCAGCATCTTTGCCCATTTATCGAAATACTGCTTGGTCTCTTTAAACAAAATCATCGGGATGATGAGCGGCGAGATAATGGCCAGGAACGTCACACCCATGTAGCCGGCAATGTAAGTAAAGAAGCAGCGGATGATGAGCATGATCATGCCGTAAATGAAGAAGAAGCCGATGATGGCCAGCATGACCCCGAGGATCGACGTCTGCATGGCGCCGAAGAAAAGATAGATCAACGAGCGCGACATGCCTTTGTTGCTGTTCGCTTCAATCTGCTTATTGAACCATGTGCCGTCATTCGCCGGTGGCGTCGCCGGGTCGATATGAATGCCGATCACCGTATCGATCATGCAGTCAACACCCAGCCATGGCACCATGATCGGCACGGCGGAACCTTGCTGCGAAACCAGGTTCTGCAGGCATTTGCTGTTCGAAAAATCGGTATTGGCCGCATCCGCCGTTCCACTCGGCGGGGTGTAGCTGACGACAGCGGCTGCCATCTCGTCCATGGCCCCGGTGACCGTCGAAGCAATGAAGGGGCTGCTGTTACAGAAAACAACGACGGCAGCCAGTTTCATCAGCACGATATACGTATCGCGACCCACTTTTTCCACCGCACCAAAAGCGAGCATGATGCCATACACGATCACCGCCAGTGTCATGACGGCCCCGATCGCATCCTGCAGGAACGGATACATCTGCGTGAAGAAAACCGAGGCACCGCCATCGATACTGTCACGGATACAGCCTGCCATTTTCGCGGTAAGCCCAGCATATTGATCGCACGCGGAGGTCGCGGCTGGCACGGCAGGAGCGGCGAATGCGGGCAAGGCAGCGGATATCAGGGCCACTACGCCCAGCACCATCCGCATCTGTCGCCCGAAACTTCGCTGCATTAGGTCACTTCCTTCACACGACGGTTGAATACCGGCAACCATGCCGTCACCTCATCGCCCACTTGGGCACGGATCTCATCAAGCAAGCCTACCGTCTCCGCCCGCCCCGACAGCACCTGGATGATATCCTCCATGCCTGAAAGATCGATCCGCGCAACCACGACGTCCTTGCCCTGCTTGACGAGGAAATAGCGCGATCCCGGATCCGTATTCTTCAGCAGGTTGAACTCGCGCTCGCTGAGCATAAAGGCCTTGCGGTAGGGCTCCGTTGCTTTGGGGTTCGGCAGGAATATCTGCGTCGCCGTTTGCTGGATGAGCGTATCGGAAATGCTGGAATTCACCGCATCTTCTACCGATTGGGTCGCGAACACGACCATGCCATTCAGTTTCCGCAGCGTCTTCAGCCAGTCCTTGATCTTCCCGGCAAAGATTTTGTTATCGACCAATGCCCATGCCTCGTCGAGGACGATCACCGTCGGCGTGCCATCGAGCGCCATCTGGATGCGCTGGAAGAGGTACAGCAGCACCGGCACCAAGCATACCTTGTTGGCCAGTACGTCGCCCATCTCGAATCCGAAGATGTTGCTGCTCTTGAAATTCACATGGTCCTCGACCTGGTCGAACACCCCGGCGAAACGGCCGCTGCTATGCCACTGTTTCAGGCGCGTGGCGATGGTGCCCGCCCCTTCCATCCCAAAGAACGGCGCGATGTTATGCAGCACGCGATCCGTCTTGCGCAATTTGTAGATCCCATCGATCGCCCGCTGGATGATGAGCAGATCCTCCGCACTCGGCGGTTCGTCGTTGATCGCCACCAGCGAAGCGATCCATTCGGTGATGAAGGTACGGTTCTCCATCGTATCGTCGAGCTGCAGCGGGTTGAAATGGCACTTCTTGCCCGGATCGATATGGGTGTAAACGCCATTGATGGCGCGCACGAAGATTTCCGCGCCGCGGTCCTTGTCGAACATGAACAGTCGGCAGTTGAACTTCAGTGTCTGGGCGCAGAGGAAGTTCATCAGCACGGTCTTACCGGCGCCGGTCGGGCCGATAATCGTCGTATGGCCCACGTCGCGCGCATGGAAGTTGAAGAAGAATGGCGTTCCCGAAGTCGTATCGAACACCGTTACTGCGTTGCCCCAGTGATTGCCGGCGATCTTGCCGACGGGATAATTATGCATCGCCGCAAAGCCTGCGATGTTAAGCGTGTTGATCTTCGAACCGCGGCCGACGAAATCGCCGTTGGCCGGTAGCTGCGCCCAGTAACACTGCTCGAGGATCAATTTTTCGCGCACGGGGTTGATGCCCACGTTCACCAGTTCCGCGATCACCATCGACAACGCTGCTTCGAGCGCGCCGAGATTATCCTCGAGCGCCATGATGGTCAGGTGATGCTTGCCGAAGGCGATATGGCCCGACATCGCCATATCGAGCGCGTCCGTGATCTCGCGCACCTGGCTGATCGCCAGATCGTTCGAGTTCTTCATCCGCCGCTGCTGCAGCTGCATGGAACCAAGGTTCGCCTGCCGGTTCTCGAACGCGTAGCTTTGGGCGACAACCAGTTCGAACGGCATCTGCAGGAAAGCGTCCATGATGCCTGCCGCGGTGTGCGGCGCATATTCCTTGATGCTGATGATGCCCGCATAGCGCGTGCCGCTCGCCGAGCGGATCTCGATCGCGCGGGAGCCGAAATACAGGCGGCTGGTCGGCAGGTAATGCGCAATGTCGATGGTCGGCACCAGCATCGGCTGCGCCGCCCCGCCATTAACGAGACGGCCGAGGAATTCGAGCGGTTCGCTGATCGGGCCGGATTCTGTCATGTTCGTCGTCAGCACCCGCGCCCCATAGTCGCGGAAGGTTGCCAGCACCCGGTAAACGGACTCGCGCAACTCCTTGTGCATTTCCTGCAACTGGATCGCGTCTGCATCCTTGTTCGTTTTCTTTTCGAGCTTATCCATCAGGCTCTGGATCTTCGCCGCGCCTTTGGTATCGTCCTTGCGGATCACCGAAATATAAAGCTCGTTGACGAAGCTGGAATGCGAATGGTGCTTCTTGCGCCATTTATCATCGATATAGGCAGCGAAACCCGGCGGCATCTTGCCTTCCGGGTACGCGCTCTGGCGGCGGCGCACGAGGTGGAACCACATGCTGAAGGTGCCCTCCGCCATCGATTTATACAGCGAATTACGCACCATCTTCTTCATGTCGACGACATCGTCGTCTGCCGTCTCGAAACTAAACCCGTCGATCTTGATGATCTGCATCAGCTCGCGGTTCTTGGTGATGATGGTCTCTTTATCCCAATGGTGATCGTAGGGAATGAACGTCGCCGCCGTAACCTCGCGCCGGCCGGGGTCGGCCTTCGATACTTTGCGGCGCTTGATAGGATGCAGGATCAGGCTCATCCGTTAAAACACATCATACGAGTTGGTGAATGAATGAAAGGCCCGGTTCCAGGAACGGTAACCCCAGCGCATGCGCAGCATCCACAATTCGACAGCCCGCGGCTCCTTCATGCATAACAGGTACCCAAAACCGTGAATGACAATGGCCAAAGGAAATACAGCGACCGATTTGGTATTGATGAACATGATAGTGCAAAGCATGGCATTGACGACGAAGTATAAATAGCTGACGCCGGCAACCATCGGTGGGCGCGCAAGGCCCTGAAAGAGTGGATCCGCAGCAAGACGACCAGTCGACATAGCATCCCCTAAGTTATTTTATTCCAGTAACTTAATCGTACTGTTTTACGAGCTCGCACGTGCGCCGATTATACGTGTACCCTTACCAAATTACCAAGAATTTACTAAAAATGCGTTAATTCCGGTAAATCACGTCAATGATTGTGGCACGTAAAGCATGTATGACAGTTTCATGACAACCATACGCCAGAATTATGACAGTTGTGTGACAGTGCGCAAAAAAACGGTGGATAGCTATTGGCTTGTTGCCACCCGCAAACTGCCGAAGATGCCATCCTTCTCATCCTTCGGCCCGGCCGCGAAGTAAAGCGCATTACTGTCGCCGAGGCTTTCACCATTGCCGAAGATCAGTGCCCATAGCTTCTCGATACGCACGATTTTACCCTTGTCATTTTTCATGGTCGTCACGAAATTGCGCGTCTCAGGATCGAATGCCGCGATGGTCCCGTCGCCGAAGTTACCCACCAGCAGCTTGCCGGAAAGCGCCCCGAAATTTGCTGGCGCGTAGGTCAGCCCCCACGGCGCTGAAAGCTTGCCGCCGTCGTTCCACACCTGTACCAGCTTGCCGTCCTCCGTGAATTCGGCGAGGCGACCCTGGCCCGCTTTATCCGTATCTTCCTCACCGGCGTAAAGCGCGCCTTTCTTGCATTCTTTCTTGGCAAGGCCTTCCTTATCGCAGAGCTTCGTTTTCGCGTAGGCTACGAACAGGTGCTTCGATCCATCCGGCGCTTCGATGTTCTGGATGTTGAACGGCGCATATTCACCCGCATCCACCTCGCCATTTTTATTGGTATCGAATGGCATATCGAATTTGGTGGCGAGCGGCTGGAACTTCCCATCGAACACCTCGATACCGCTGCCCGTATGCTTGCCGAAATTCGCGGCATAGAGGCGGTCATACACACTGCTGATCGCAAGCCCGAAAAACTGCGCGCCGGATGCGCTCTCATCAATGACGTTATTCGCCGCCAGCGAGCGATCGAAGGTGCCGTCCGCCTTCTTGCGTTCCGTCCACGCGGAAATGATGCCGCCGTCGCTGGCGAACATGAATTTCGCCGGTGCCGTGATCGGTTCCGCATCCGCGACTGTCTGCGTAATGACGAAGTTATCCTTGCTACCGCTGAACACCGTACCCGTCGCAAAATGCTCATCCCCACCTACCGGCACCTGCATCACCTTGTAGCTGTCCTGATGCAACGTCCGCAGCTTCTCGTCGGGGGACTTGGTTACATCGCCTACATACTCGAAGCTCGTTTCCTTGCCGAGCACCCAGAAATGCCCGCCGGCACCCTTAGGCCGGATTGAAATACCCCATGCATCGATCATCCCTGGCTCGACGCTAAGGCTCGGCTTGTAGTTCGCCTTGTTCGCCACGAAGATATGCTCGGCATAGCGATTCACCGCACCTTCCTCTGGTGATGCAAGCACGGGCATGGCCAGCGCCGCAGCGGCAATGATGGCAATGGTCAGGATACCCGCATAGTGCATTTTCATGGAAAGCTCCGGTCACGTACATTGAATATACGCCGGTATAATGATAATGATTCGCACTAGCAATAGTTTTAAGCGCCGACGAGTGCCCGCGCAAAATCCTCGGCTTTGAATGCCTGCAGGTCTTCCGCCCCTTCGCCGACGCCGATCGCATGGATGGGCAGCTTGAACTGCTCGGCGAGCGCCACCACGATGCCAGCCTTCGCCGTGCCATCGAGCTTGGTCACTACCAGCCCCGTCACGCCCGCCACATCCTTGAACGCCTTCACCTGCGCCAGCGCATTCTGCCCCGTCGTCGCATCCAGCACTTGCAGCACGGCGTGCGGCGCTTCGGGCAACAGCTTCTTGATGACTTTGGTGATCTTGCCCAGTTCCGCCATTAAATCCGTCTTCGTGTGCAGGCGCCCCGCCGTGTCGATGAACACCACCGACGCTTTCTCCTGCATCGCTTTCTCGACTCCTGCATATGCGACCGATGCCGGGTCGGCGTTCGCCGCGCCGCGCACGAAGCTGCAGCCCGTGCGCTCCGCCCATTTCTGCAACTGCTCCACCGCCGCCGCGCGGAACGTATCAGCCGCGACCACCATTACCTTCTGCCCTTGCGCACCCAGCGAATGCGCCAGCTTCCCGATGGTGGTGGTTTTGCCGTTACCATTCACACCGACGACCAACACGATGAAAGGCTCACTCTCGGATTTGTCATTCCCCTGAAGGCGGCAATCTCCTTCAGGAACGGGAAGTGGAATAGCATACGGCGCCAGACGTTTTGCAATCGATGCCGCCAGCAATCGTCTTATCTCCACCGCATCGATGTCCTTATCGACCCGACCTTCCGCCAGTTCTGCGACCACTGCCGCCGCCGTACCCGTCCCCATATCCGCAAGGATAAGCAATTCTTCAAGTTCATCCAGCGTCGCCCGGTCGAGCTTTTTCTTGGTGAAGACATCGCCGATGGAATCGGTCGTTTTTTTCAGCCCATCGGATAATTTTTTGAACCAGATCATGACTACCTTTTCTTAGATACATGCTGAAACACGTTCAGCATGACAGCGTGCGTGATACGACCTTACCACGTCGTCATCCTGAACTCGTTTCAGGATCCATCTAAACATAGCACGCATTCCTGTCCGTCCGCGCCACCATCACCCGCTGCAATGATCCCACCGACATCGCATGCGGCAACACCACCTTCGCGAAACCCTCTGTATGGCCGCTCACCCCATCCTGCTCGATGACGATGTTCACTTCTTTACCAATCAATGAATCATGATATTTCATAATCTGTATCTCACCCTCGGCGCGCAACCTGCTCGCCCGTTCCTTGCGCAACCCGCTCGGCACCTGCGGCATTTTTGCCGCCGGTGTACCGGGCCGGGCCGAATACGGGAACACATGCAGATACGTCAGCCCCACCTCGTTTACCAACGTCCGCGTATTCTCGAACATCGCATCCGTCTCCGTCGGGAAACCCGCGATGATATCCGCGCCAAAAACGATGTCCGGGCGCAGCGTGCGCACCTTGTCACAGAACGCAATAATGTCGCTACGCAGATGTCGGCGCTTCATACGTTTCAGCACCATATCATCGCCCGCTTGCAAGCTAACATGCAGATGCGGCATCAGGCGCTCCTCCTCCGCGATTAGGCGATAAAGATCTTTATCCACCTCCACCGCATCGATCGATGACAACCGCAAACGTTTCAATTCCGGCACCGCCGCTAGCACGCGCCGCATCATCTGGCCGAGGGTGGGACTGCCTGGCAAATCCGCACCATAAGCAGACACATCGACGCCGGTGAATACCACTTCATTATAGCCCGTCTCCACCAGCATGCGCACCTGCGTCACGATCTCACCCATCGGCACGCTACGCGAATTACCACGGCCATAGGGGATGATGCAGAACGTGCAGCGATGGTCACAACCATTCTGCACCTGGATGAACGCCCGGGCCCGCCCGTCGAAACTCGCCACCAAATGCGACGCCGTTTCCTTGACGCTCATGATGTCGTTCACCTGCGCACGTTCGCTATCGAGGGTCAGGTACGGGGCCGCGTGCATCTTTTCTTCATTGCCAAGCACCGCATTCACTTCCGCCATCCCGGTGAACTGCGCGGGGTTCGCCTGCGCTGCACAGCCCGTCACCACGATGCGTTTATCCGGATGTTCCCGCCGCGCTCGGCGGATCGCCTGCCGCGCCTGTTTCTCCGCTTGTGCGGTCACTGCGCAGGTGTTGAAGATAATGGTATCATTCAACCCAGCCTGCAACGCGTGGCTCTTCATCACCTCGCTCTCATAGGTGTTCAGGCGGCAACCGAAAGTGACGATCTCGACGGACATGCGGCGTAGTTAATGGTTACGCGCGTATTTAGCAAGTAATTGGCCAGCGGGCTAGGCAATGCGTAGCAAGAAGATCCCGCCTGCGCCGAAAACCGCAGCTAAACCGAGCACTCCGATCGAATCACTCAGGATCTGCCACCAATCTGCTGGCCGTTCCAGGATCACGGCACCGGTAATATACACCATGAACAACGACACTAACAGGCAGATAACTCCGATGAGCAAACTGCTCATGGATTGAAGGCGCTGGGTGAACACATTCTTTGCTTCCAGCAAAGCATGGCGATTATCTTCGGCGCGAGTAATTGTACTTGGTGGTTGCTCGCTAATGCGCTGTCGGTAGACCTTCCGTGCGGCAAAGAAGGCGATAGATAACCCTATCACCATATCCAGCATATGGATGAGCGGTACGTAGTTGTCCTCTTCGAATAAGGTAGCATCGAACGCTAGCTTGCCGATCAGGAGATTGTAGAGGGTTTCCATCTATCCCATTGATTCGGTTATCACCTAGATTGCAATCTCGCCCGTGAATACATAGGCTACCGGTCCGCTCATCAGCACATCACCACCGTCAGCGTTGCCCGTCTTCTGCCAGTCGATGCTAAGTGTGCCACCCGGCAATTCCACCTCGCATTTCGGGCTGATGAGGCCGCGTCGCACGCCGGCGACCACTGCCGCGCATGCCGCCGAACCGCAGGCTAGCGTCAGGCCCGTACCGCGCTCCCACACCACCATTTTAATCTCGCTGTCACCTATCACTTGCACGGCGCTGATATTCGCCCGCTCCGGAAATAGCGGGTGATGCTCGAGCTTCGGCCCCCACTCGCCCATCTTCACATGGCTCAGGTCGCGCACGAAGAAGATCGCGTGCGGGTTGCCCATATTTACCGCACTCGGGTCCATCAATAATCCCGACTCGAGACCAAGATGCATCGTGTTGCGGCTTTCGCTCAGCGGAATATCATCCCAGCCGAATTTCGGCGCGCCCATATTGGCCTGCACATCGCCGTTCGCCGCCCGGGTACCGGTACGAATACCCGCGCCGGTCTCGATACTCGCGGTATCCTTCCCCGTTTCCTGCATCAGGAAATCGGCGACGCAACGCGTGGCATTGCCGCAGGTCGAAATTTCCGAGCCATCGGCGTTGAATATCTGCATGTACGCTTCCGCTTTCGCCGATTTTTTCAGCACCAACAACTGGTCGCAGCCGATGCCGAAATGGCGGTCGGAAATACGGATGACATCTTCTTTCGTAATGCTCAGACCACGGCTGCGCGCGTCGAGCACGACAAAGTCGTTGCCCGTACCGTGCATTTTTAGGAAGGGTGTTTTCGCGCTCATGAATTCCAATCGACGTCATGCTAGTGAACCATGTCCAGGCGGATGCCGGGATTGTTTCAGCATCCATCGTTAAATGAAGATGGATTCCGGCTCAAGGCCCGAATACCATAATCTCTAGAACGGAATCTCATCATCCAGCTCGGCCTCGGCCACGCGGGCCCGCTGCGGGCTGCTGCTCGAACCGTAGCTCGCATTCCCACCTTGATTATAACCGCCACCCGCATCCGCCCCACGGTCACGCGGGCTATCAAGCATGGTCAGGTTACCGTTATAATTCTGCAGGACGACCTCCGTCGAATACTGATCCTGCCCTTCCTTGTTAGTCCATTTGCGCGTCTGCAGCTGGCCCTCGATATAGACTTTCGAGCCTTTTTTCAGGTATTCCTTCGCCACGCGCACGAGGCCTTCGTTGAAGATGACAACCCGGTGCCATTCGGTCTTTTCCTTGCGCTCGCCGGTTGCTTTGTCCTTCCAGTTCTCGCTGGTCGCGATGGTCAGGTTGCAGATCTCGCTGCCGTTCTGCATGGCGCGGGTTTCCGGGTCCTTGCCGAGGTTACCGACGAGGATTACTTTGTTGATCGAACCGGCCATTTGTCATCTCCTAATTACACATTACGTTACTGTCCTTGGGAGGTTCATCATAAATACCAGTGGCGTGTTTGCAACCGTCAAAGCAGCCTATGCACAGCAAAAAACCGCAAAGCTAACCTTGACTACTTATGCCGTCCGCCCATATAAACCTTCTCCCCCGAATTCACCCACCGCGGCACCGGGCCGCATAGGATGCACATGACCCAAGACATGATCTCGATCCGCGGCGCGAAACAGCACAACCTCAAGAATGTCGATCTCGACCTGCCGAAGAACAAGCTCGTCGTCATCACCGGCCTGTCCGGTTCGGGTAAATCTTCCCTCGCCTTCGATACGCTCTATGCCGAAGGCCAGCGCCGCTATGTCGAGTCGCTTTCCGCTTACGCGCGCCAGTTCCTGAACATCCATGACAAGCCGGATGTCGAGAGCATCGAAGGCCTTTCGCCCGCTATCGCCATCGACCAGAAAACCACCAGCAAGAACCCGCGCTCCACCGTCGGTACCGTCACCGAGATCTATGACTATCTGCGCCTGCTCTATGCCCGCGCCGGCATTCCCTATTCGCCCGCTACCGGCCTGCCGATCGAATCGCAGACCGTTTCGCAAATGGTCGATGGTATCAAAGCCTTGCCCGAGGGCACGAAACTTCATCTGCTCGCGCCCATTACCCGCGGCCAGAAAGGCGAGCACCGCAAGGAAATTCTCGGCATGGCCAAGCGTGGCTTCACCCGCGTGAAGATCGATGGCGAGATCCATGAGATCGCCGAACTGCCGACCATCGACAAAAATAAAAAACACGACATCGCCATCGTCGTCGACCGCATCAAGACCGGAGCCGAACTCGGTAACCGCCTCGCCGATTCCATTGAGACTGCGCTGAACATCTCGGATGGATTGCTGCAGGTCGAGATCGTCGAGCTGCCGGAAGGCATGGCGATGCCCGCTGAGAAAATCATGACGGCGCAGACCAAGAAAAGCAAAACCGCCAAGGTCAGCGACGCGACATTCGATACCAACCATCGCCTGATGCCGACCTACGACAACGGCCAGATCATCACGTTCAGCGCGAAATTCGCCTGTCCCGTATCCGGCTTCATGCTCACTGAAATCGAACCGCGCATATTCTCCTTTAACAGCCCGTTCGGCGCCTGCCCCACCTGCGACGGCCTTGGCACCCAGATGTATTTCGACGAAGCGCTCATCGTGCCGGATGCGAATCTTTCCCTCGGCAGCGGTGCCATCGCCCCATGGGCTTCGGGCCACGCGAAATTCTACCAGCAGGCGCTCGACGGTATTGCCCGCCACTACAAATTCAGCATGAGCACGCCTTTCCGCCAGTTGCCGGAAGATATCCAGGAGAAAGTGCTCCACGGCACCGGCGATGAAGCTGTGAAGATCGCCTACTTCGATGGTGTACGCACCTTCCACAGCAATAAACCGTTCGAGGGCGTCATCGGTAACCTTCAGCGCCGCTATCAGGAAACGGAATCGGATTCCGTGCGGGATGACCTCTCACGCTTCCAAGCCACCAGCCCCTGCGAAACCTGCGGCGGCGCACGCCTTAAACCCGAGGCACTTTGCGTGCGCATCGGCGACCGGAATATCGCACAAGTGACCGAACTGCCGATCGATCAGGCCGTCGAATGGTTCAGCACTTTGCCGAAACAACTCTCCGCCAAACAAAACCAGATCTCCGAAAAAATCCTTAAAGAGATCCGCGCCCGCCTCGGCTTCCTGCAGAATGTCGGCCTTGATTACCTCACCCTGCGCCGCGAATCCGGCACGCTCTCGGGTGGTGAATCGCAACGTATCCGCCTCGCCTCACAGATCGGTTCCGGCCTATCCGGCGTCGTTTACGTGCTCGATGAGCCATCTATCGGTCTGCACCAATGCGATAACGAGCGCCTGCTCGCGACGCTGCAACATCTGCGTTCGCTCGGCAATACCGTCATCGTCGTCGAGCATGACGAGGATACTATGCGCCACGCCGATTACCTCGTTGATATGGGCCCCGGCGCCGGTATCCATGGCGGCCATGTAGTCGCCAAGGGCACCCCGCAGCAGGTGATGGACAACAACAAATCCATCACCGGCCAGTATCTCGCCGGTACGCGCCAGATCGATGTGCCGAAAGTGCGCCGCACACCGAGCAAGAGCAAAGTCATCTCTATCCGCGGGGCGCGCGCCAACAATCTGCGCAACATCGATGTGATGATCCCGTACGGCCTCTTCACTTGCGTCACCGGCGTTTCCGGCGGCGGTAAATCTTCGCTCGTCATCCAGACCCTCTACAAAGCAGTGACCAAACGCCTGCACGGCACCAAGGTCACCCCCGGCGCACATGACAGCATCGACGGCCTCGAGCATATCGACAAGATCATCGAGATCGATCAGTCGCCCATCGGCCGCACGCCGCGTTCCAACCCCGTTACCTACACCGGTGCTTTCCAGCCCATCCGCGACTGGTTCGCCGGCTTGCCGGAAGCCAAACAGCGCGGCTATCAGGCCGGGCGCTTCAGCTTCAACGTCAAGGGCGGCCGTTGCGAGGCGTGCCAGGGCGACGGCATGATCAAGATCGAAATGCACTTCCTGCCGGATGTGTACGTTACGTGCGACCAGTGCAAAGGCAAGCGTTACAACCGCGAAACGCTGGAAGTGAAATACAAGGATCAATCCATCGCCGATGTCCTCAACATGACCGTCGAGACCGCGTCGGAATATTTCGCGAACCACCCGACCATCCGCGAAAAACTGCTCGCCTTGTCGGAAGTTGGTCTCGGTTATATCCGCCTCGGGCAATCGGCGACGACGCTTTCCGGCGGTGAGGCCCAGCGCATCAAGCTCGCCAAGGAGCTGTCGAAACGCGCTACCGGCAAGACGATGTATATCCTCGACGAGCCGACAACCGGCCTGCATTCCGAGGATATCCGCAAACTGCTGCACGTGCTGCATAAGTTGGTCGATAGCGGCAACACCATGGTCGTCATCGAGCACAACCTCGATGTCATCAAGACCTGCGACCATATCATCGATATCGGTCCTGGCGGCGGCAACAAGGGCGGCCACCTCGTCGCCATGGGCACGCCAGAACAGGTCGCGAATGAGCCAAAATCCATCACCGGGAAATATTTGAAACCACTGCTCGCCAAGAACAAAGCGGCATCGGCAGAGAAAGCATCGGCCAAGGCAACCACCGCGAAAGCGAAAGCTGGCAGTAAAACTGTGCCGACGAAAGCAAAGAAGAAAGCCGCGTGAGCTAGCGCGATTTGCTGAGGTAATTGCTGCTGCCAGGGAAGTTGACGCCGTGACTGGCAAGTTGCTTCAATGCATCCTCGCCACTGATGACCAGCAATTGGTCTCTATTTCGTTCGCCCAAATAGGAACCTGTAAATTTTTCCTGACTTAGCCTGGTAAGCGTATCAAGCTCACGGTCGCTCAACGCATTGACGTTGAAGCCAAGACCATGGTTTTTGTAAGTCTGGGGAATCGGCAATTCGTGCAATAGCTCGTAGAGTGTCGGTTCGGGCTCGACGAGTGCAGATTTCTGGGCTTTTCGCCCGGGGCGGGGATGATGGGACATGCGCTGAGTGTACAATATCAATATTTAAGAACTTATGAATGCATGTAAGGCATTGCTCTGTATATGATTTCGGCTACCGCTAAAATCAAAGCGACCTGCAAAGGCCGCAAGCGGAAGAACCCGGCCGCAATGATGATCATGCCACCGACCGGCAATGGAGCAAATACCAGAAGCCACGGAATGATGCTCTGCGCTTTAGCCCGCACACTCACCATCTGTGCGCGTTTTTCATCGGTGTTGAGTCCCCGCTCCGGCCAGCGGCGTAGCAGCACACCCAGGAAATACAGGACTACCGATGCCGTGAGCGCGCCCAATGCCGCCAGCGCTGCATTCAGCGGATACTGCCCGAAATGGAAATTGCGGATGGCCGGCAGCAACACCTCATGCGCGCTCGGCAGCAACCGTGCCACGAAGGCCTGCGAAAAAATCTCCGGATGCATTTGTTACCCTTTCCGCGCATAGAGCAGGAATTCCACATTACCCTTCGGTCCGGTAATGGGACTTTTGGTAATACCGATTACCCGCCATCCCAACCCCGTTACCCATGCGGCGATATCGTCGCATACCTGTCGATGCAAGGCGGCATCGCGGATCACTCCCTTGCCGCGGCTCACCTCCACCTTGCCCACTTCGAATTGCGGTTTGATCAGCGTGACGAGTTGCGCCCGCGGTTTCGCCAGCGCCAATGCGGCAGGCAGCACTTTGGTCAGCGAAATGAAACTCGCATCGCAGACGACGATATCCAGTTCCTCACCGATCATCTCCGCCGTCAGATGCCGCGCATTCGTTTCTTCCATCACCACCACGCGAGCATCGTTGCGCAGCTTCACATCCAGTTGTCCATGGCCGACATCAACCGCGAACACTTTCGCCGCCCCGTTGGCCAGCAGCACATCCGTAAACCCACCGGTCGAGCTGCCGACATCCATCGCCACCAGCCCTGTCACATCGAGTTTGAATTCGTGAATAGCCTTTGCGAGCTTCATCCCGCCCCGGCTCACCCACGGATGCTCCTTGCCGCGCACAATGACCGCGTGATCCTCCGCAAATTCCGCGCCCGCTTTATCGAGCTTCACCTCACCGTGATACACCAGCCCCGCCATGATGAGCGCCTGCGCTTTCGTGCGACTTTCCGCGAGACCCTGGGCAACGAGCAACAGGTCGAGGCGCAGTTTAGCTGTCATTCCCGGCACGCCGGTTCATGACCCCCTGATAGACTTTTTCCTGCATTGTCTGGATTTGCGACTGGATCTTCGGGACATGCAGTTGCAGATGCTGCTGCGCCAACTTAAGTGCATTCACTTCTTCCGGCGTCAATACACCACGTCGAGCCGTCCTGCTCGTTTCAGAAGAAACGCGGTGCACGACATCAATCGTCTTCTGGTAAAGAGCCTGCAGCCGATGGCTCATCTTAATTCTTCCTTGCTACGACGAATTTCGCCAACGCGCGCAGCTTGTCGGCGCGTTCATCAAAGCTGTTGAGATGGTCGATCGCCTGCTCGGTCAGCGTCTGCGCCTGCTCACGCGCGCGCTCGAGGCCGAGAACCGATACCAGCGTCGCCTTGCCTGCCGCCGCATCTTTCTTCACGCCCTTGCCCGTTTCGGTCCGCGTACCTTCCACATCGAGCAGGTCATCGGTAATCTGGAATGCAAGGCCCATGTCATGCGCATAACGCTGCAGGCGCGCGCGCATGGTCTCCGGTGCCTTGCCGAGTATGCCCCCCGCTTCACAGCTCACCGCAAACAGTTCGCCGGTTTTCAGCCGCTGCAAACGAATCACTTCGTCGATCGACAAATTCTGGTGCTCGGCATCGAGGTCCATCATCTGCCCGCCGACCATGCCGCGCACACCCGAGGCCCGCGCCACCGAACGGATCAGTTCGCACCGCACATTCGCATCCGGGTGAACGCGCGGATTGCTCAATACCTCGAACGCATACGTAAGCAGCGCATCGCCTGCCAGAATCGCCGCCGCTTCACCGAATTGTTTGTGGCAGCTAGGTTTGCCGCGGCGGAAATCATCATTGTCCATTGCCGGCAGGTCATCATGCACCAGCGAATAGGTGTGGACGAACTCGATCGCCGCTGCCGTCATCAGCGCTGCATCCGGGTTCACGCCGAACAATTTTGCCGATTCCACCGTCAGGAACGGGCGCAGGCGCTTGCCACCCGCGAGTGCCGAATACCGCATCGCCTCGATGACTTTCGCCTCACCTTCCGGTGCGGCGCTGGTATTCGCCTCTTCCTCTCGGCTATGCAGCGAGATCACGCGCGTATTCACCTGTAGGTTCGTCGGCAGTAATTCCGCCATCACACGGTCGAGCAGGCTCGATGTTTCGGAAAGGGAATCCTGTAGGTTCATTGACATACTGATCTCACTGGTTATTCGGTGGCAAACGGCGTGGTGCTGATCGACCCGTCCGCTTTCATTTGTATTTGTTCGACCTTGAGCTTGGCTTCGTTGAGCTTGGCCAGGCAATGGGTCTTCAACGCATTGCCGCGCTGGTAATCGCCGATGGCTTTGTCGAGATCGCTGCTGCCGGATTCGAGCGCCCGCACGATCGCCTCGAGTTCCTTCATCGCCGCTTCGAAGCTGAGGGCGGAAATATCCGTCGTGGTTTTTTCTGGCGATGGCGCGGGTTTTGTCATAGTAGCCTTGGCAGGTTTTTGTGCGCGCGCACCATACGCAAATTTAAAGAGTACCGCAAGAATGTTCGAGAATCTATCCAAACGCCTCACCGAATCGCTCGATAAGCTGCGCCGCAAAGGCCGCTTGAGCGAGGAGGATGTTGATCTGGCCCTGCGCGAAGTCCGCGTCGCCCTGCTCGAGGCGGATGTCGCGCTGCCCGTTGCCCGCGAATTTATCAGCAACCTCAAGGCCAAGGTCGTCGGCGCCGAGATAGTTGCCAGCGTGTCGCCCGCCAACATGGTAGTCAAGCTAGTGTATGACGAGCTGATCGAACTTCTCGGCGGCACCACGTCGAATGAACTGAACCTCGCCAGCGCCCCACCTGCAGTTATCCTCATGTGCGGCCTGCAAGGCTCTGGCAAGACCACCACCACCGGCAAGCTCGCCCTGCGGCTGCGCGAGAAGCAGAACAAGCGTGTCCTCGTCGCCTCGCTCGATATCTACCGCCCCGCTGCGCAGGAGCAGCTCGCGAGCGTCGCCGCTACGGCAAAAGTTGAGTCCCTCCCCATCGTCGACGGTGAAATGCCTGCCGCCATCACTCGCCGCGCCCTCGATGCGGCGCGCAAAGGTGGCTACGATGTGCTGCTGCTCGATACCGCCGGTCGCCTGCATGTCGATGATGCATTGATGACCGAACTGAAAGAGGTGAAAGCCCTCGCCAACCCCATTGAAACACTGCTGGTCGCCGATTCCCTCACCGGTCAGGATGCCGTCAACATCGCCAAGTCATTTCATGACATGATTGCGATTACAGGAATCATTCTAACCCGCCTCGACGGCGACGGGCGCGGCGGCGCGGCGCTGTCCATGCGCACCATCACTGGCCAGCCGATCAAATTCATGGGTGTTGGCGAAAAACTCACTGAATTCGAACCTTTCCATGCCGAGCGCATCGCCGGCCGCATCCTCGATAAGGGCGACGTCGTATCACTGGTCGAACGCGCCGCCGAGGTAATGAACACCGAGCAGGCCGAGGAATCCGCCAAGCGCATGATGCAGGGCAAATTCGACCTCAACGACATGCTCGGCCATATCCGCCAGATCAGCAAAATGGGCGGCCTCGGCAGTATGATGAACCTGATGCCTGGCATGGGCAAACTGAAGGATGCGATGAAGGACAAGCAGATGCCCGATGACAGCATCGTGCGCAAGCAGGAGGCTATTATCCTCGCCATGACGCCGAAAGAGCGGGAAACCCCGGGCCTGCTCAACGCCTCGCGCCGCCGCCGCATCGCCAATGGTTCAGGTGTGCAAGTGTCGGACGTCAACCGCCTCATCAAGCAATACCAGCAGATGGAAACGATGATGAAGCAAATGAAGAAACTCGGCGGCAGAGGGATGATGAACCCGCTGAAACTCAAGCAGATGCTGAGCGGGCTGGGCGGTTAGCTGCATTTTTTTCTGGATTTCCCTACATGACTATGGCAAAAGCCCCGCTCCCGCTTGGGTATATGGACAATCAAGTCCAACCGAAAGCGACCGGAAATGGAGTATCCCATGCCTGCAGTAATCCGCCTGGCCCGCGCCGGCACTAAGAAAAAACCCTTCTACCGCATCATCGTTGCCGACAGCCGCAGCCCACGCGATGGTCAATTCATCGAGAAACTCGGTAGCTTCAATCCGCTGCTTGCGAAAGACAGCGAAAGCCGCGTCGCCCTCAACAGCGAGCGCGCCAAGCACTGGCTCAGCGTCGGCGCCCTGCCGTCGGACCGCGTGAACAGCCTGTTCAGCAACCTCGGCCTTACCGAGAAGGCCGATGTCGCCGGCAAACCGCAAAAGACCCGCAAGAAAGCCGACAAGCTGACCCGCGCGGAAAAACGCTCGGCGGCGGAAGTCGAAGCTAAAGAGACGGCGAAAGCCGAAGCCGAAGCTGCGAAGGCTGCACCAGCCGAAGAAGCGGCCCCAGCAGCGGAAGAAGCACCGGCTGCCTAAGAAAACTTACTAGCATCCTATGAAGGGGCGGCCCGTGCCGCCCTTTTTTATGTCCTGTCATGAAACTGTCATAATTCATGGCTATACTATAACTGTGGAAATACCATGCAGGGCCAGTACCGTCCTGTTCGCAAACCGGAGTAAAAATTATGGCTATTGTTATCGCAGTTGTCGGGGTCGCCCTCGCTGCAGTCGGCATCATCGAGCATTTCTAGCAGATGACCACGACTTCCTTAGTCCCCGTTCAGGATACCGACGATACGGCGTGGGTTGCCCTTGCCGTATTCACCCAGCCGCATGGCGTGAGCGGGCGTATCAAGGTCAAATCCTTCACTGAGCCTGCGGATGATTTCGCGACCACGCCGAACCTCACGGACACGAACGGCAACCCCGTCAAACTCACGCTTACCGGCCATACGCAGGGTTTGGCTGTGGTCGCGGTCGAAGGCGTCACCAAGCGCGAGCAGGCGGAATTATTGCGCGGCCAAAAGATCGGCGTCACCCGTAGTGAAATGCCCGAACTCGCCAAGCCCAACAACTATTACACGGATGACCTTATCGGCATGCAGGTCGTTGATGAATCCGGCGCTCACTTCGGCACTGTGCGTACCGTCGCCAATTACGGTGCCAGCGATATCCTCGATATCACGCGCCCGAATGGCCTTCAGGAACTGTATGCATTTACCCATCGCACCTTCCCCGAAATTAATGTCGAAGCTCGCAGGATTACCATTAACCCCCCGGAAATCCTTAAAGCCCGCCCAGAAGATGAAAGTTAACAGTTTTAACGAAATACCCATTTTTTAACCATTAATTAATTAATTTTGTCGTAAACTGCAGTTATTGAATAAATTGCTTCAATGCTGTAATTTCCAGGGAGCTTGCTGATGAAACATATTCTCATGGCCGCCGCCTCGATCGTCGCTCTGGCAGCTACCAGTTCAAATGCCCAAACCGCACCCGCGAGCTCGAGTTCCAGCTCATCGACGAGTTATGCACTGGGCTTTAAGAATAGTGATGCTACCCCATCGACCTTCAAGCAGAAGAACACCTATGTCGCAGCGGATGATCCCAGCACCTATTATGGCGCGTTGAATGGAGTGATGAACAGCGTCCTTTCGGCCGTCGTCAGTGCAGCGACATCCAGCTCTAGTTCAAGTTCCAGCTCCAGCAGCACCGCCAGCTCCAGCAGCACCGCCAGCACGAGTTCGAGCAGCACCACTTCTGCAGCCACGGCCGCAGCAGCAAGCGCTTTGCATACCACGTCCGGTTCGAACCAGATTTTGGACGCAGCTGGCGCCGTAGTCGCGACCTATGACACGATATCAGGCCAGTTCACGGATGCCGGCGGCGTCGTTGTTCAGGCGGATAGCGCCGATTACGCCACGTATAAAGCTGTGCTTGCCAATTCAACGTCATCGGGAACAATGATTGCAGCTACCGAGACCAATTCGCCCTAATTAATTTTTCGAGTCCTGCCTGTTAAGGGAACCCCGGCCTGCCTCACCGCAGCCGGGGTTTTCATTTGCGCTGGATTCAGCATCGCTTACGGCATATATGCGGCGTATGAGCATGCCATGGCAGACCACCATCATCACCCTGATGCCTGAAATGTATCCGGGGCCGCTGGCCCATTCGCTCATCGGCGACGCGCTGGCGCGTAACGTGTGGTCGCTCTCGCTCGTCAATCTGCGCGAACACGGCATTGGCGTGCACCAGAAAGTCGATGACTCGCCCGCCGGCGGCGGTGCCGGCATGGTATTGAAAGCGGATGTGGTAGATGCCGCCATCGCCCGCGCCAAAGTACTGAACCCGAATGCCCAGCTCATCCATTTCTCCCCGCGCGGCGAGGTCATGACCCAGCAATTGTTCCGCGAGCTGGCGCAAACGCCCCTCATTCTGCTATGCGGCCGATATGAAGCCATCGACGAACGTGTCCTCGAAAAACATGCCGTGCGCGAAGTATCACTGGGTGATTTCGTCCTCACTGGCGGCGACATTCCCGCTATGGCGCTCATCGATGGGTGCGTGCGCCTGCTCCCGGGTGTCGTCGGCAAGGAAGCTTCGCTCGGCGAGGAAAGTTTCGGTGACGGCCCGTATCAACATCTGCTCGAATACCCGCATTACACTAAGCCTGCCGAGTGGGAAGGCCGCGCGATTCCGCAAGTCCTGCTCTCTGGCCACCATGCGAATATCGAGAAATGGCGCCTCGACCAAGCTGAAGCCCTCACCAATGCACGTCGGGCCGATCTATGGCTACGACATACACACAAGAAAAAACAGTAATCAGCGGGCAGCGCTGGCCGGTGCAGGCGAGGCATCGATCTCCGCTGTCCACGAGGCTGGCGGCTTTTGCGGCGGGTTGAGTTTGCGGTATACTGCCGCCCCGGCGGCGACTGCGGCGACCGCGCTGAGGGTAATCAGTGCTATTTTCTTGCCGCCCAATTCCTTTTTAGCAACCGCGTCCACGCCATGCGTTGCCGAACCTTCATTGACAATCATGTCTTCAGTGAGTTGGAAAGGCTCCTCTGCAATGATTGGTGCCGAAGGGTTCGTTAGTGAGGGTTCCCGCGCGTCGCGCGCCGTTCTAAACCCGGATTTCCTGCCTTTAGCAATACCTCCGACCCACTGCCCCGCCCTTTCGATACAGACCACTAGGCGGTCGGCCACACTGCCACCTGCAGCCTTGAAAACGGCGATTTCCTTTTGCGAGCGGAACGTCCCGTCATAGCGCGCCCGGAGCTTGTCATCGCCCAGCACCTGCCATGCTGTTTCCAGTTCAGCCAGTCTTGGTTCCTTGGCCGAATCATGCGACCAGACCCAGGCCGCTTTGCACCGCGCATAAGCGTCGCTGATCTCGGTGGGTGTAAATCGTTTGACGTCCCCGGCCAGTCCAAGCGTCGCGTAGTATCGTTTATGGTCACTCGGTTTCATCCTTGCATCCTAACTAAAGACTGATATCTCAAGTGTGAAGATTGCATGACAGTGCGCGCGCCGAGTCGCAACATTCCCCTTGCCAATCCCCATTCTGCCGTGTAAGTAGCGCGTCCCAAACACGACGCGTATCCGCGCGAACACGAGGTAAAGTATGAACATTCTGCAACAGATCGAAGCTGAACAGGTCGCGAAAGTCAGCGCCAACCAGAAGATCGATGATTTCAAGCCGGGTGATGTCGTGCGGGTTGACGTAAAGATTATCGAGGGCAGCAACGAGCGTATCCAGGCCTTTGAAGGCCTCGTTATTGCCAAGAAGAACGCGGGCATCAACTCGGCATTCACCGTGCGCAAACTCAGCCACGGCGAAGGCGTCGAGCGTATCTTCCCGCTCTATTCGGCCCGCATCGCTGGCGTTACCCGCGTGCGTCAGGGTGAAGTGCGCCGCGCCAAACTTTACTACCTGCGCGGCCGTACCGGTAAATCGGCTCGTATTAAAGAGAAAATGGATCTCACGGCAATCGCTGGCGCAAAAGCTGCCAATGCGGCGGCTGATAAGAATGCCGCCGCTGAAAAGCAGGCATGATGCTAGCCCATCGTCCGCCCTTGGTGTAGTTGTCGCGCGGATAGATTACAGGCTGGCGGACCTTGATAGTCTTCGCTAAGTTGCGGCGCGGGCTCACCGTTCAATCCCAGTGCCTGCTGAATCATCCGTTGCTGTTCCGGGCTGAAAGAGCGATAGCCCTCACTGTCCGTAATGCTGGGTTGCTCGTCGACAATGCTCGGGGTGATAAGGACGGAATGGGGCGGGTCATAGAATTTACCATTGTTCGTGAACGGTCCACCGCGTAACCTCATATCCCCCTGCACTTGCGGATTGATCGATGGTATGGTTTGCGGCTGATGTGTTTGCGTCGTTCCGGTAATTTTCTGGAACATTTCAGCAAGCTCCGCGCCCGAACCGCAGGCCGGAAAGATGACCAGCGCCTCATGATCATTGCCACCCGCCATTCCCGGGCCCGCCCAGAAGATCCTGAAGCCGCCGTTTTCTTGCAGAATGTTCGCTAACGCCGTTGCATCTGCCATAAAAACCTCTATGTTGCTTCACCTTAAAACAACACAATACCATGACAATTTGATGACGATGACCCAGCCACGCACCCTCTTCGACAAGATCTTCGACGCCCACCTCGTCCACGAGGCGCAGGACGGCACTTGTCTGCTGTATATCGACCGCCATCTCGTGCATGAAGTCACCTCGCCGCAAGCCTTCGAGGGACTGCGCACTGCGGGCCGCAAGGTTCGCCATCCGGAAGCGACGCTCGCCGTTGCCGACCACAACATCCCGACCACCATCGATCGCCTGCAGGGCATCAAAGACGAAACCTCGCGTATTCAGGTGCAAACGCTTGAGGACAACTGCAAGGAATTCGGCGTTCAGTACCTGCGCATGGACGATCATCGTCAGGGCATCGTTCACATTGTCGGCCCGGAGCAGGGCTTCACTCTCCCCGGCGCGACCATCGTCTGCGGTGATTCGCACACCAGCACGCACGGAGCTTTCGGATCGCTCGCCTTCGGCATCGGCACCAGCGAAGTCGAGCATGTGCTCGCCACCCAGACCCTCATCCAGAAACGCGCCAAGAACATGCGCATTACTGTCGAGGGTGAACTCCCGAACGGCGTCACCGCCAAGGACATCACCCTCGCCATTATCGGCAAGCTCGGCACCGCTGGCGGCACCGGTTACGTGATGGAATATGCCGGCTCCACCATCCGGAACCTCTCGATGGAAGGCCGCATGACTGTCTGCAACATGAGCATCGAAGCCGGCGCTCGCGCGGGCCTCATCGCGATGGATGACACCACCTTCACCTACCTCAAAGGTCGCCCGATGGCTCCGCAAGGCGCAGACTGGGATGCTGCCGTCGCCTACTGGAAAACGCTGCCCACGGATGCCGGGGCGCATTTCGATGTCGAGATCCACCTCAACGCCGCCGATGTCGCCCCGCAAGTCACCTGGGGTACCAGCCCGCAGGATGTGCTGCCCATCACCGGCAACGTCCCCGCGCTAACGGACTTCCCCGAAGGCCAGCGCGAAACCGTCGCCCGCTCGCTCGATTACATGGGCCTCACCCCCGGTACGCCACTTAGCGAAGTACCGGTCGATAAAGTTTTCATCGGTTCCTGCACCAACGGCCGCATCGAAGATCTCCGCGCCGTTGCTGCCACCGTCAAAGGCCATCACGTGTCGCCGACGATCAAACTCGCCATGATCGTCCCCGGCTCCGGCCTCGTCAAAGAACAGGCCGAAAAAGAAGGTCTCGATAAAATCTTCACCGCCGCCGGGTTCGAGTGGCGCGAGGCGGGCTGCTCCATGTGCCTCGCCATGAATAACGACCGCCTCTCACCCGGCGAGCGCTGCGCCAGCACCAGCAACCGCAATTTCGAAGGCCGTCAGGGACGCGGCGGCCGAACCCACTTGATGTCCCCCGCTATGGCTGCCGCTGCAGCTATCAAAGGCACTTTAACCGACGTTAGAAAGTTATAATATGAGCACAAACCAGACCCTGCGCACCACTGGCGTTTCCGCCGCGCGCGACTACCAGCAACTCCCCGCATGGCAGAAAGCTATCGCGCTTGCCGAGCATGTCTTTTCGCTCAGTGAACATTTCCCCATCCGCGAGCATACGGGCCTCGCCGCCAGCATGCGCACCACGGCGCTGGCCATCGCTGCCAGCATTGCTGCCGCCTCGGGTCGCAACAATGAATTCGGCATGACGGACAGCTACAGCAAGGCGCAAAGCGCTACCGCTGAACTTTCCACCCAGGCCATCCTCGCCACGCGTCTGGATTACATCGACAGCGTCGTCGCCCAAAAGACCGTTGAACTGATCGAGGAAGTGAGCCGCCTGCTGGTTGCCCTGAAGCATGGCCTCAAGGTCGCCGCCAAGGATGCTGAGCGCGCCGAACGGACGGAACGCGAAGCCCTTGCCGCGGAACGTGGTGACCGCCCGGAGCGTAGCGAGCGCCCGGCCCGTCGTGAATTCAAGCCACGTGACGGGGGTGAAGACCGCCCGCGCCGCGAGTTCAAACCGCGCGATGGCGGCGAAGACCGTCCGCGCCGCGAATTCAAACCACGCGATGGTGGCGATGCCCCACGCCAGTATAAACCGCGTGAAGAACGTAGCGACCGCAGCGAACGCAAACCGTATGGTGACAAGAAACCTTACGGCGACAAGAAACCGTACGAGAAAAAAGCCTACGGCGACAAAAAGCCTTACGGCGATAAGAAATCGTACGGCAGCAAACCTCGCGGCGACAAGCCCTACCGCAAGCCGCGCGACTAATTTTCAGATGAACCCCGGCACAAGGCCGGGGTGATAGCCTATCGGCACTGACAGCATCGCCGCAACACCCCCAGGATTGTCACCCCGGTTTTACACCGGGGTCCATCTTCCTTGCTTTTTGTTGACTGCAGTTCCTGTATACTTGCCACTATGGACGACCTGACGCCCGATTCCGCCATCCCCACCGCGCGTGCCACCGGCATCGAGTATGCTGGCTTCTGGCGCCGCTTCAACGCCTACGGCATCGATGCCACTTTTGTCTGGCTGTTCGTCGTCATCATCCAGCTGCTCGCCGGTGGCGACGCCCACGCGCAAACCTCGCCGGATGATATGCAGCAACTGCAGGACGCCCTCGCCGCCGCCCAGACCGGGCAAGTCTCGCCCGCGTTGATGGCCAGCATCAAGCAGAACCTTATGGGCTCCATGCTCGGCGGCTCCGTCCTCGGCGCGGATACCAAGATGATGATCGTCGTCTCCGCCATCTACAACATCTTCTTCGTCCATAGCGACCTGTTGGCAACGCCCGGCAAATACTGGCTCAAATGCAAGGTTGTGAATGCCGACGGCAGTCGCCTTACTTTGCTACAATCCGCCCTGCGCCACGCCGCCACCGGCTTTTCCGCCGTGTTCTGGCTCGTGCCCTGTATCACCATTTTTTGGAGCCACGAGAAGCTCGCCCCGCACGACATGCTCTGCAACACGCGCGTCATCATGCGGCAGAAGGCATGATGACCGAGCCATTGACAAAAGAGGATGCCCTCGCCGACCTGCGTACTTGCCAGCATATCAGTTCGATGCGGGTAATACCTACCTCGCCTAAATTCGCGCTATTTCTCCATGATAGTGCATTTGCCACTGCCGCCAGAACTGTAGTTAAAGCCAGAATCGCCGCTTTGAGCATGCCGGAAATCAAATTTCCGACTCCAAGCGCGCGCAGGAATACCCTGCAGGGCTGGCAAAGGCTGCTTGCCAGAATCGATGAATCCCTCTATCAGGATGGGCCGAAACGTTAGGATCCGCCATGCAGAAATTCACCACGCTTTCCGCCGTCGCCGCGCCGCTGCCGATCCAGAACATCGACACGGACATGATCATCCCGAAGCAGTTCCTGAAAACCATCAAGCGCACGGGCTTGAAAGAGGGCCTGTTCTACGAAATGCGCTTCACTGTGGAGGGTAAAAAGATCGAGGATTTCGTCCTGCACCGCGAGCCTTACACCAACGCAAAAATCCTCGTCGCACTGGAGAATTTCGGCTGCGGCTCCTCGCGCGAGCACGCCCCGTGGGCGCTCGCCGATTTCGGCATAACCTGCGTCATCGCGCCATCCTTCGCCGACATCTTCTACAATAACTGCTTCAAGAACGGCATCCTGCCCGTCGTGCTGCCGCGCGACGCCTGCGACACGCTGATGCAGCATGCGCAATCCTCCAGCAACAACGTCAAAGTCAACCTCGCCGACCAGACGGTCGAAGCAGGCAACCATGAGTTCGCCTTCGCGATCGACCCATTCCGTAAGCATTGCCTTATCAACGGACTTGACGATATCGGTTTGACGCTTGAGAAAAAGGATGCCATCAGCGCCTATGAAACGAAGCTGCAATCCCAATATCCCTTCATGCAGGCCAGCGCATGAGCCCGACCTTCATTCCCTACATCCTGATGCTGCTCATGGTCGCGAGCAATACCTTCGTTCTTTACAAACTGAACAAGAAACGCGATGCGCTGGATGTGGATTTCCCGGAACAAGCCGCACAGGCAAAAAAACTACGCACTATTACACTCGTGCTGTATTTCCAGATGGCATTCATGACCGCCATTATCTGGCTGGTCATCGCGCCGGTGCTCGTGCCGGTCGATAACTAGCTCGCCTCCAACCCCAGGAACTTTGCGATCTTCTGCGCGATGCTCATGCCTTCCGCCTTGGTGATTGCCTCGTCGAGATGCTCCAGCGCATGGTCCGTTTCCGGCACTACCTGCAATGTGTAGTTCGCACCGGATTGCTCGAATAACATCTTCGCTGAGGCTTCGGGCCGGTAAGGGATATTCTTCGCTTTTTGCGGCCCCTTCGTGCCCACGCCGCCCGTCAGCGGCACGTTCGCATCCAGTTCACCATGGATGGCGAGGATACGTTTCCCCTGCGCCGCCGGGCAAGAAGTTACCGCATTGTTGAGCGGGCCGCTCATCGTCACTCCCGCACTGAAAACATCCGTCGTGCACAGCATCAACTGCGCCATCATCGCCCCTTTGCTATGGCCGGTGACGTAGATGCGCTTCGGATCGACTCCATATTTCTTGGCTAAATACGCCACCGCATCACGGATATAGGTAACATCGTCGATATTCTCCTCCGCCGGCTTGCCGCAGCAGCCATTTCCCGCGTTCCAGGCCAGCATTCGCCCCGTCAGCACGTTCGCTGCCGACGAACCGCTCAAATACGCGACGATGAAGCCGTCCTTCTGCGCCACGCCATCCATGTTGAGGTGGCTCTCCATGAAGCTCGCATTGCCACCACCGCCATGCAACGCCACCAGCATGCTGCGGCTTCCCATCGGCGCAGTTTCGCTGGCATGGTGAGGATAATATCGCGGCCGCCGAAGCTATCATCCGCATAGGCCGGAGTCGCAATCCAGAGCGATCCTATCAGCAAGGCAACCATCCGCTTCGTGAAACGACTGGCCATCGGATTACCTCGCGTGATGTGTGACGACAAAAATACCGGATAAAACTGCAAAATAACAGCATCCTTATTGCACTTCGGCCTGAAATGGCGCATAGATGCGCCAGTTTTTGACAAGGTGAGACACTTATGACGCCAAAGAACATCCTCCTCCTCCCCGGCGACGGCATCGGCCCCGAAGTGGTGATGGAAGCGAAACGCATCCTCGAATGGGCCAGCAGCAACGCAGGGCTGACCTTCGTTTTCGATTCCGCCCTTATCGGCGGCAGCGCTTATGACGCCGTCGGCACGCCTTACCCACCCGAAACGCTCGAAAAAGCCAGGAAAGCCGATGCCATACTGCTCGGCGCCGTCGGCGGCCCGCAATGGGAATCACTGGAATATGCCAAGCGCCCGGAGCGCGGCCTGCTCGGCATCCGCAAGGATCTCGACCTGTTCGCTAACCTGCGCCCTGCCATGTGCTTTGCCGCCCTCGCCGATGCCTCGTCGCTGAAACCGGAGATCATCTCCGGCCTCGATATCCTCATCGTGCGCGAACTCACCGGTGATATCTATTTCGGCGAGCCACGCGGCGTCACCGTCGAGAACGGTCACCGCGTCGGTCGCAACACCATGATTTATGCCGATTGGGAAGTGCAGCGCATCGGCAAGGTCGCGCTCGAACTCGCCCGCAAACGCAGCAGGAAACTCTGCTCGGTCGATAAAGCCAATGTGCTCGAGACCACCGAAATGTGGCGCGAGGAAGTGCAAAAGCTGCGCGATGCCGACTATACCGATATCGCCCTCAGCCACATGTATGTCGATAACGCCGCCATGCAGTTGGTGCGCACGCCGAAACAATTCGATGTCGTCGTCACCGGCAACATCTTCGGCGATATCCTCAGTGATTGCGCCGCCATGCTCACCGGCTCGCTCGGCATGTTGCCCTCCGCTTCGCTTGGCGAGGAGAAGAACGGCAAACGTGCCGCCCTCTACGAACCCGTGCATGGTTCCGCGCCGGATATCGCGGGCAAAGGTGTTGCCAATCCCATCGCCACCATCCTTAGCGTCAGCATGATGCTGCGTTACTCCTTCGGCCTCAACTGCCAAGCCGACCTGATTGACGCCGCCATCGCCAGTGTCCTCGAACAAGGCTTGCGGACGGGCGACATCATGCAACCCGGCAAACAAAAAGTCGGCACCCGTGAAATGGGCGATGCGATCCTTGCCGCGCTCGATGCTTCCGCCAAACAGAAAGTTGCGTAACATGAAAAAAATTTATTCCCCATCTTGTGGCTCCGGCAAAAGCAGGAATCTCCTGTCAGCGTCCGGCAAGTGGATTCCTGCTTTTGCCGGAATGACCATGGTTGCGTTCTCTGCCTTTGCACAGGCCGTCATCCCGAATCAGCCGGAAGCGGAAATGACCGCTCCCGCTACTATGTCCACGACCGCGCCGGTCAATGCCTATCCTGCCGCGCCGATGGCGCCGACAGTTGCCCCCGTCACCATGGCGCCGGCAGGCGTTACCTCCACCCCGGCCATGCCAGCGAGCACGACACTGCAGACGGCGCCAACAGCAGCGCCTTCGCAACCGTTCAACCTGAATGCGATGGTCAGCAAATTCGCCAACAGCGGTAATGCTAGCGGCAATTCCAACCAGCAGCTCGGCCAGGTGATGGTCGTCGGCAGCATCATGGGCTGCACCCAGAAAATCGCGGGCAAAGAAGCGACGGATGCTTTCTACCAGCAGATGCAGGCCGTCGGCAAAACCGTCAGCGCCTATTGTAAGCAGAACGACGCGGCCGATGCGAAGGCAACGGTGCTCAGCACCCTGCAGGCCCGCCAGAACGATCCCGTCGCCAAGGCCGCGCTAGGCTGCTATGAGCAACAGAAAGCCAATGTATTGAACTTGGGCGGCGCGCAAGTCGCCGCGGATGCCGAGCATTACGCCCGCTGGCTGAAGAATCCCGCCCTCGCCAAGCAGGAAATGCAGGACAGCGATATCTGCCGTAAGGGCAAGAAATAGCCGCATTCCCTGTAAAAATGTGCTAGAAACTTGTTGAACGCACGCCAAAGCGCGTTACTATGAGCGCCCTTCAAAACTACAGGAACGAACCATGTCGTACAAAATCGCCGTCGTTGGCGCTACAGGCAACGTAGGCCGCGAAATCCTCGCCATCCTCGACCAGCGCAATTTCCCCGTGCGCGAAGTGGTCGCGCTCGCCTCGCGCACTTCTGCGGGCAAGGAAGTCAGCTTCGGCGAGGAAAAAATCCTCACCGTGCAGGCGCTCGATGATTACGATTTCAAGGGCACCGATATCGCCCTCTTCTCGCCCGGTTCCGCCGTAAGCAAAATCTTTGCGCCGAAAGCGGCTGCTGCCGGCTGCGTCGTCATCGACAACACCTCGCATTTCCGCATGGAGAAAGACGTGCCTCTCGTGGTACCGGAAGTGAATGCCGACGCGCTGAAGGATTTCCGCAAGACGAATATCGTCGCTAACCCGAACTGCTCTACCATCCAGATGGTCGTCGCTCTCGCGCCGCTGCATGCCGCGAACCCCATCAAGCGCGTGGTGGTCAGCACCTACCAGTCCGTCTCGGGCGCGGGTAAAGAGGGCATGGACGAATTGTGGAATCAGACCAAAGGCATCTACATGAACAGCGATCCGGTCGCGAAGAAATTCCAGAAACGCATCGCTTTCAACGTCATCCCGCAGATCGACGTATTCATGGATGACGGCAAGACGAAAGAAGAATGGAAAATGGTCGAGGAGACCAAAAAGATCCTCGACCCGACCATTAAGGTCAGCGCCACGTGCGTGCGCGTACCGGTGTTCGTCGGCCATTCGGAATCGCTCAATATCGAATTCACCAACCCGATGACGCCGGAGCAAATCTACGACCTGCTCGAGGAAGCACCGGGGGTGATGGTAGTCGATCGCCGCGAGAATGGTGGCTACAGCACGCCAGTCGAATGCGTCGGTGAGGATGCGACCTTCGTCAGCCGTGTCCGGGTCGATGAAAGCGCCCCGAACTGCATCAATATGTGGGTCGTGAGCGATAACCTGCGCAAAGGTGCCGCCCTGAATGCGGTGCAGATCGCCGAGACGCTTACCCAGCACTACGGCCTGAAGCCGGCGATGGAGCTTGCATAGCGACCGCATGGCGGCGGACACGCTTGGCATGCTCGATCTGGTCGTCAGCCGGTCTTCCGGTCGCGTCCATCTCCTCGCGTAGTGCTTGGCGCCAAAGGCTCGCTCTGACATGGGGGCTGTACGCCGCGACCTGTCCGAGCAGCATGCTGTCCACCGGATTGAGTCCCCTTACTTTCGTCCCCATACCGCCGAACGCCCGCGCGTAATCGGCGTTGGCCTTCATATCGCGGAATGTCTGGCGGATGATCTTGTCTGCATCCTCGATGACGGCACCTTCCGTGTAATAAAATAATGGACAATCCTTGTCGTCGAATTTCAGTTGCGAAAGGTCGCCCCCGATCAAGCCCTCGTCCTTGAGGCGCTGCTTGATGAGGCTGAACGCCTGGTGGAACTGGTCGCGCTCCGGCGAATATTCCATCCCTTCGAGCGACGCACAGAAACGCTGCCAATTTTCGCGCGTGCGTTGCCAGTTGCCGGGCACTTCGATGCCCTCGGGCGACCATTTGTCAATCGCCCGCTTGAACCATATCGGCCTGAAAAGCGGCACCTTCGGCAGCTCGCCCGTCGCCGGGATATAGCCTTGCTTCATCCATTCGAGGAAGGTTGGAAAGCGGGGCATTTCGCGATGTTCGTCGAGGTATCGTTTGGTCGTCTTGCCCTCGCTGTTCTTGAGGCACGGCGCCAACGTATCGAGCCCCTTCACCTTGAACGCGTACAGCACCATCGCCTGTTGCCTGCCCCCACGCGCGTGGTACAGATGCGGGTACGCTTTCGGGCTGGCCTCGATGATCTCGAACCCCGGAAAAGCCTGATGTTTGACGTGGCGTAAGGTCTTGCCGGCCTGAAGTTGCGTTATGTTCGCTTCACCAAGAAAATCCGCCAGCGGAAATCCGGTTTCCTCGGATGTCTCGCGGATGCCACCAACGATCGCGGATTCTCCGGCATCGACCGAGCCTTTCGGCAACACGAGGTAACGCCCGTTCTTGGCAAAGCGGCCTTCGTTATACGGCACGAGGAATCGGCGATTGCCATCCTGGTCCTGCTCGTACAGCAATACCCCTGCTTTCGCGGGTTTTTCGAGGATGCTGCGGGCGACCGACGTTTTCATGTAGTTACCCTAGCGATATTACCGCACTGCACGCGTGACAGTTTCGTGACAAATTCACGACAGATGTGAATGGCTTGTGGATGGCTCGTCCTATCCTCGCGCGCTTGTTTGACAAACCTCGTGCCAAGGAGCATAGATGGGCCGTCCCGTCCTCATACCGCGAGCATAACCGCATGAGCAACCTCAACGAATCGCGCCCGCTCTCGCCGCATCTTGGCATTTACCGCTGGCAGATCTCCAATACCCTCTCCATCCTGCACCGTCTCACCGGCTTCGGCCTGAGCCTCGGCCTCATCCCGTTGAGCCTCTGGCTCTGGGGCGCGGCCTATGATACCGACCTGTTCCATACCTTAAGCACTGCCGCCGCGAGCCCGCTTGGCATGTTCTTCCTCTTTGGCTGGACGCTCGCCTTCTACTACCATCTCGGCAACGGCATTCGCCATTTGAACTGGGACATCGGCCGCGGTTTCTCCATCCCGGAAATGACCGCTTCCGGCTGGGTCGTCGTCGTGTTTGCGCTCAGCCTGACCATCTTCACCTGGGCCTATGTCGCTCACACCACGGGGTTGATCCATGCATAGCAAAGCCTCGATCACCACGCCGCTAAAACGCGCCCGCGGCCTTGGCGCCGCCCATGCCGGTACGCATCATTTCTGGGTGCAGCGCCTCACCGCGCTCGCCCTCATCCCGCTCAGCATCTGGTTTATCATCTCACTCGTCGCATGCGTTGTCGGCCGCGATCATGATGCGGTCGTGGCATGGCTGCGCCAGCCCGTCACCGCGCTCGTGCTGGCCGCGCTCATCGTCGCGCTGTTCTGGCATGCAAAGCTCGGTATCCAGACTATCATCGAGGACTATGTACATTGCGAAGGCAAGAAGATCGCCACGCTGCTCTTCCTCAACATCCTCGTTTACGGCTTCGGCGCAGCAGCGCTGATGGCCATCGCCCACCTGCATTTCTTCGGTGCTTAATCCTTAGGATCTCATATGGCTGACCTCAAGAAACTCGATAAATCCGCGCCCAGCGTCAACGGCCGCGCCTATCCGGTGACGGATCATTTCTACGACGTCATCGTCGTCGGCGCCGGTGGTGCCGGCCTGCGCGCCACCTTCGGCATGGCCGAGCAAGGCTTGAGCACGGCGTGCCTGACCAAAGTATTCCCCACCCGCTCGCACACCGTCGCCGCACAGGGCGGCATCTCCGCCGCCCTTGGCAATATGGGGCCGGATGACTGGCGCTGGCATTTCTACGATACCATCAAAGGTGCCGACTGGCTCGGCGATCAGGATGCTATCGAGTACATGTGCAAGAACGCACCGGATGCGATCATCGAACTCGAACATTACGGCGTGCCGTTCTCGCGCACCAAGGAAGGCAAGATCTACCAGCGCCCCTTCGGCGGCATGACCACGCAATTCGGCGAAGGCCCCGCCGCCCAGCGCACCTGCGCCGCGGCTGACCGCACCGGCCACGCCATCCTGCACACGCTCTACACGCAGGCGCTGCGTCACAAAGCCAAATTCTTCGTCGAATATTTTGCACTCGATCTCTTGATGACCGACGACGGCGAGTGCCGCGGCGTCCTCGCCTGGAACCTCGATGACGGTTCGCTCCACCGCTTCTGGGGCCAGCAGACGTTGCTCGCTACCGGCGGTTATGGCCGCGCCTACCAGTCCGCCACTTCCGCGCATACCTGCACGGGTGATGGCGGCGGCATGGCCATCCGCGCCGGCGTGCCGATGCAAGATATGGAGTTCGTGCAATTCCACCCGACCGGCATCTACGGCTCCGGCTGTCTTATCACCGAAGGCGCGCGCGGCGAAGGCGGCTACCTCGTCAACGCCAAAGGCGAACGTTTCATGGAACGCTACGCCCCCTCGGCGAAGGACCTCGCTAGCCGCGATGTTGTCAGTCGCGCGATGACCGTCGAGATCCACGAAGGCCGTGGTGTCGGCGCGGAGAAGGATCATATCTTCTTGCATCTCGATCATCTCGATGCCTCGGTATTGCATGCCCGCCTGCCAGGCATTTCGGAGACGGCCAAAATCTTCGCGAACGTCGATGTCACGAAAGAACCCATCCCCGTCATCCCGACCGTGCATTACAACATGGGCGGCATCCCGACGAACTATCACGGTGAGGCTGTCACCCTCAAGAACGGCAATCCCGATACCGTTATCCCCGGCCTGATGGCCATCGGCGAAGCGGGCTGCGTTTCCGTCCATGGGGCGAACCGCCTCGGCTCGAATTCCTTGCTCGATCTGGTCGTCTTCGGCCGTGCCGCCGCCCATCGCGCCAAGGAGATCGTCAAGCCGGGCATGAAAGTTTCGATGGCTCCGCAAGCCGCCACCGAAAAAGCCCTGCAGCGTTTCGATACCATCCGCTATGCCGCCGGTTCACAAACTACCGCCTCGATCCGCCGCACCATGCAGAAAACCATGCAGACCCATGCCGCCGTGTTCCGCACGCAAGCCACCCTCGCCGAGGGCGTTACGAAGATGAAAGCCGTCTACGATTCATTCAGCGACCTCAAAACGTCCGATCGCGGCCTTATCTTCAACAGCGACCTCGTCGAAGCCTGCGAACTCGATAACCTCCGTGCACAAGCCCTCGTCACCGTCACCTGCGCCGAGAACCGCAAGGAATCGCGCGGCGCGCACGCGCGGGAGGATTTCGCTGAGCGCGACGATAAGGAATGGATGAAACACAGCATCTGCTGGCTGGATGAAAAAGGCGCGGCGAAGATCGACTATCGTCCCGTCCACACCCAGACGTTGACCAATGATGTCGATTACATCCCGCCGAAGAAACGCGTCTACTAGAGGAATTCATGGCCCTGAACCCGAACGCCGATTACGCTGAAATCCGCTGCCTGATGATGATAGGCCGCCGCGCGAAAGCCATGGCGTTCTATACGGCCGCGCTCGGTGGCACCATCGCTCTGCTCAAGAACCCGGATGACCTCGATGCCCTCAGTGCGCTCTATGTCACCGGCTTGTTCGTCCTCATCAGCTTCTATTACCTCATCCTGCAGGTTTGCTTCACTCGCCACCGCTTCGACCTTGCCCTCGCCGGCGTGCAGGACGATACCACCCGACACATGCTCCGCCGCGAAAGTAATTTCCGCCGCGCCGCCTACGCTGCCTTCATCATCCTCGCTTGTGTGCTCATTCTTTATTTGGGGTTATATAATGGTTAGAAACCGTCTCGTCCTGCTCGCTGCCCTCTTCGCGCTCGCCGCGTGCGATACCCCGCGCAGCGATTCCGTCGCCCTCAAGGGCGGCATCGGTGAACTGCATTTCGTCAAGGATGCTGCCGGCGACCAGTACGTCCAGCTCTGCCGTGACGGTAGCTGCCGCAAAGCGCCGGATAACGAATACAAGACCGCGCACGGCCTTACCATCCCGGTCGTCAATGGCCGTATCCAATATGCCGAGAAGCCGAGCCTGTTTTGCCATTACGCGGTGCGTAACGAAAAGGAACATATCGATTGCGTAGACCGCCGATGACGCTGCGCAGCACACTCCATCACTTGACATTTTATTCGCCTATTTCCTACCTACCGCATTCAGGAGCATCCCATGGCTGAGTTCACCCTTCCCGCAAATTCCAAGGTCAGCAAGGACGGCAGGAAATTCCCTGCCGCAGGCGACGTGAAGAATATCAAAATCTTCAACGTCTATCGTTACGACCCCGAGGATGTGACCGCCGACGGCAAACCCAAGAATCCGCGCCTCGACCGCTACGAGATCGACATGGACAAATGCGCGCCGATGGTGCTCGACGCCCTCATCAAAATGAAGGATGAGATGGACCCGACCCTCACCTTCCGCCGCTCCTGCCGCGAAGGTATCTGCGGTTCCTGCGCCATGAACATCGATGGCACCAACACGCTCGCCTGTACCAAAGCCATTCATGACGTCAGAGGCGACGTCAACATCTACCCGCTACCGCACATGAAAGTCGTGAAGGATCTCGTGCCGGACATGAACCATTTCTACGCCCAGTACGAATCCATCGAACCGTGGCTCAAGGCCGATTCTGCGGCGCCCGCTTCCGCCGAGCGCCTGCAATCGCCCGAGGATCGTGAGAAGCTGGATGGCCTTTACGAGTGCATCCTTTGCGCCTGTTGCTCGACCAGTTGCCCGAGCTACTGGTGGAACCCGGAGCGTTATCTTGGCCCGGCGATCCTCCTCCATGCCTATCGCTGGATCATCGATAGCCGTGACGAGGCGACGGGCGACCGCCTCGACAACCTCGAGGATCCGTTCAAGCTCTATCGCTGCCATACCATCATGAACTGTACGAAGACCTGCCCTAAAGGCTTAAACCCGGCCAAGGCCATTGCAGAGATTAAGAAATTGATGGTGCACCGTAAGGTTTAACTTCGCTCTGTACGCGAAGAAACAGGCAGATGGTACTGTTTTAGTGCTAAAAATAGCACTGTTACAACATTACTAAAATGCATTGCTAACTTCAGGCTTTATTCAGTTTTACCGGATAATGTCATAAGATAGAATTCCTTTTGACGCCCGTGTCGTGATTTTTATCGTGATTCTTTTTTTGAGGTATCCAATGTCCCGTTCGCTTAAAACTACCGCAGCGTTCTCGTTGGTGGAGCTTTCCATCGTGCTCGTTATTCTCGGCCTGCTGGTCGGGGGCGTGCTTTCGGGTCAATCGCTCATCCGCGCAGCCGAATTGCGCTCCGTCACGACGGATTACCAGAAATACGCCACGGCGATCAGCACCTTCCGCGATAAATATTTTGCCTTGCCCGGCGATATGCCGAATGCCACCAGTTTCTGGAGCACGCTCGGCCAGGGGGACGGCAACGGCCAGGTCAACCAGACCGCCGCTGCCGGTACCAACGAGATTTCGCTGTTCTGGGCGCATCTTGCCGCCGCCCAGCTGGTGGAAGGTTCGTATACGGCCATCGCCGGCACCACCTTGACCGTTGGGACGAATAACCCGAAAGCCAAAATGAGCAACGCTGCCTGGAACGTCATCGGCCTCGGTTCCGTCGTACCGGCCGGTACCGCAAGCTACACCAACGCCACAGCGCCAGCGGCCAGCACCTTCTATACCGGCAATTACGGCAATGCCTTCTTGTTCGGCGGCGGCACCAATGCCCAATTACCGACCGGCGTGATGAAATCGGAAGGAGCCTGGAATATCGATACGAAAATGGATGATGGCCTGCCCGACAGCGGCACCGTCTTTACGCTCGAGAGCCAGGGTAACGCATCTGGCCCCGGCTGCGGTAACCTTTCCACCTCGACCTCAGCCATGGCAGCTTCGAATTACGATCTGTCGAACGCCTCGAGCACCGCCTGTTCATTGGTCTTCAAATCGGGTTACTAGAGCCACCTGCGATCCCTTTCTAAAAGCCCGCCGCACCGGCGGGCTTTTTTTATTGTCGCCACCCCCTTCCCGGCCCTGCCCACCCATGGGACTATGATGACGTTAGGTGCTCAGCGTGAGTGCTCGTCCTTTGGGACATACTACGAAAACTTGCATGACAGGTCGGTCGCCGACGACGCGGAAACATTACTGTCGTCGGCAAGCCGCGGATAGGTGGATGAGCAATCCTCCGGGCAGTCCAACGCCATACCGACCAAAAGGCCTGGGGAAGCGTAGGCTGTTTTCATGACAAAAACCGATTGCTCACGCTCAACGTCTGACACCTAACACCCGATGAATTACGTATTAAAACAAGATATTGCGAAAAAGATGGATGCTTAAGTAAATCAGCATGACGGAGCTTGTGGTACTAGCATCGCTATAGCGTTACCCTGAACGTGTTTCAGGGGCCATCCTCTTGAGCAAAACGCACTAATCTACCAACGAAACGCTGTCACCCCGGTCTTGTGCCGGGGGCCGCGCCTGAAACCCTATTCTTTTTTTGTAAGGCGCGGATGCCGTCATCAAGGCGGCATGGCAGCGTGGGTGGCGGTTGCCATGCCGAAAACGCAATCCGTCATTCCGGCTTTGAGCCGGAATCCATCTTCCATGCGAAACTAACGTCTTCTATGGCGGACTTGCTCCACGCAAAATACAGGCGAACTTTCTACTGCCAATCTTGAATTGGAAGTGCCAATAAAAAGCCCCGCCGGTCAGGGCGGGGCTTCGTAGATGAATCGTGGTTTGCTACTTGGCCGTGCTTACGCCGCCATTGCAGCTTGTTTGCGCAATACCTTGAGCAAGCGATCCTGCGCATCCTTGATATCGACGCGTTCCGACGCCGCGACTTCACCGCACAGGCGGTGCATCGCCGTTTCGTAGATCATCCGCTCACTGTACGAACGTTCGCTTTGATCAACGTTCTTGTGCAGGTCACGCACGACTTCGGCGATCGCCACCAGGTTGCCCGAATTGATCTTCGCTTCGTACTCCTGGGCGCGACGGCTCCACATACCGCGAGCGATCTTCGCCCGGCCCTTCAGCGTACCCAGTGCTTTGCTGATCTGGTCGTTACTGCTGATCGAGCGCAGGCCAGCGGCCTCTGCCCGGCCCACCGGCACGCGCAGGGTCATCTTGTCCTTCTCGAAGGCGATCACGAATACTTTCAGTTCATGCTCACCAATGCGCTCGACTTCGTGACCCATGATCTTGCCCACGCCATGCGTCGGGTACACCACATATTCGCCCACCGCGAAGTTGTTCTTGCGGGTGCTGATCTGTGGCGGCACGACGAAGATGTTACGGCCACCATGCGGGCGGTTCGCCACCGTATTGAGCGGCGCTTTGTTCTGCACGCTTGGCGCACGGTCGAGCGTGTGGCGCGTATCGGCCTTCGGCGCGACCGCCGGTTTGCTGATCATCACGATCGGCTTTTTCGCTTCCGCTTTCTTCGGCACGACCTTCAGTACCACTTTCGCTTTCGGTGCCACTTTCTTCGCGACGGTTTTCGCCACTGCTTTTTTCGCCACAGACTTTTTCGCTACGGGCTTCATCGCCGTTTTCTTGGCAACGGCTTTCTTTACGGCTGCCTTTTTCGTCGGGGCTTTTTTCGCGGTTGGTTTCTTGGTGGATTTCGCCGGAGCTTTCGCTTTTGCTTTCACGGTCACTTTTTTCGACGTTACTTTCGACTTGGTTGCCATAGTTCGTACATCCTTGACAGTGCGAGCGCTTCGGGGTTGACCGATCACGGTTCGCTAGTTTAAAACAAAGACACCCACCGAAAACTGGCGGGAGCCAGACCAGAGTACACTTGGATGCTCAAGGCTTCCGTCTTACGAGGAATTCCCTTAAGGATGACTCTGGGTATACCATAAAATTCCGCCTAATAATATGGTAAAAATTTAGTTAATTTGCTGAAATTTTTGTTGCATTTAACAAAAAGAAACTTTTTTTGCTTATTTATCAGCTAGATAAAAATTGTGCGCTGCGTTATTGCCGGCGTTCAGATGTCATGAAACTGTCATTCCAGACGTTTGACGATTTGGTACAAGCGTCCCCATGACCCAGTTTCTACCACCATCAACGAATGCCGAGCCGAACCTTTTCGATCAGGCGGTGCATCTGATGTGTGCGATCGGACGCCATGGTTTTACTGAAAATTCGAAACTGCCGGACGGCGGATATTGCCTGCGCCTGCCCGTTAACCCGGATGATCATGTACTGGCTCAGCTCATCGAAATTTCTGCCGAAATGGTGCATCCTCAAATCGAAACCACCTATGACAAACAAGGAAAGCAAGTTGTTCTATATTTCCCGCAAAGCTTGGAAAAACCGCCGGTGCGCGCCATGCGCGATAGCCTCGATAAGTTGAAATCCTACATCTTCAATCAATGCATCACCAAAGATCCTGACAGCGCCGGTTATTTTGTCAGCAATCCGGGAAAATTGCCGATCCATCCTCTGGCTTTTGCGAAGTCATTCCTGACGCTGGAAGAAACGGCAGAGCCGTATTATCGCCTACCGAACGAAGAAGTTTTCGTTACGCAAGGCAGGCGTTACAATGGCGGCGCATTGCTCGATAAAATTACCTTTCAACGCTACCTCGAGCAGAACGAACCCGAGTATTTGCCAGCCTTCGGTGCGGGGAAAATTCCTCCGGCCGCAATCCTGGTCGAGCCGCAAGTTATGCAGCGCATGTTGGATGGGATGGGTGTTGTGCCGAAAGGCGCTTACCGCAACTAATCCCCTGCACCTGGGTTTGCGCTGAACATCGTCTCGAACTTGTTCTCCACGTTCTTGAAATCATCCGCATCGACGGGCGCCGGTTTCTTCTTGGTAATAACCGGCCACTGCATCGCGTAATCGCGGTTGATCTCCACCCAGTTCAGCAGCTCCGGCGATTCAGGCTTGATGGCCTCGACCGGGCATTCCGGCTCGCACACGCCGCAATCGATGCATTCATCCGGGTTGATGACGAGCATGTTTTCGCCCTCGTAGAAGCAGTCCACCGGGCACACTTCCACGCAGTCCGTATATTTGCATTTAACGCAGGCATCAACGACAACGAACGTCATAGGTTCCTCTATCCTTCAATCGCCGCGTTCTTTAGCGCAATCCGCTGGATTTGCAAGCGGCGCAGCTTCACGGCTTTCAGCGACGTATCCACCCGTACCAGCAGCAGGCCCACGAACAGCGCCGCGAAGGCCACGATCATCAGTTGTAGTGGATGCAACATGCTGGGGTCGACGCTCGACGTGCCGATCAGCTTCAAGCTCTGCCCCTGATGCAGGCTCGACCACCACTGCACCGAATATTTAATGATCGGCAGGTTGATCGCTCCGATCAGTGCGATCCACGCGCTCGCCACCCTCACCTTTTCCGAATGATCGCTCGTTGCGATACCGAGATACCCTGCATACAACAACAGCAGGATCAGCATGCTTGTCAGCCGCGCATCCCATACCCAGTAAGCGCCCCAGGTCGGTTTGCCCCACAGCATGCCGGTAATCAGGCACACCAGCGTAAAGATCGCGCCGATGGGCGCCGCCTCGCGCGCCAGCACGTCCGCCAGCGTATGCCGCCAGATCAAAAAGCTCGCCGACATCGCTGCCATGAAACCATATATCAGGCTTGCCATGATGGCCGCCGGCACGTGGATATACATGATCTTCACCGACGCGCCCTGCTGGTAATCATCCGGCGCGACGAACAGGCCCAGATACAGCCCTAGCGCGCCGCATAGCACCGCTACTGCCACTGCCACAGGTAGCATGACTGAGCTGATACGCGCGAATTGCGCGGGTGATGCGAATTTATGCATGTATACCTACCATCGGTTCTGTCATTCCAGCTTTCGCTGGAATGACAGTTTGAATCATTCTACGTTGCCATGCGTTCTAGACTTTTCGAGGAAAACTGCAATGCCAGAAACGCCATTAAAGCCCCATCTCATGCGCGAGCGGCGCGTTCTCGTCGCCATCCTCGCTTTCGTTTACACTGCGCTTTTCATGCCCAGCATCATCAGCGTCCAACCCGCCGGTGCCAACTTCATCACTCTCATCACCATGCTCGCCGGCGCATTCATCTACGCGTGGGCGTTCTTCTTCACCATCCGTTGCTGGCGTCCGCTCTTTGCCGTCCTCACCCCGCTGATGTTCTTCATGAGCGCCGCCGCCAGCTATTTCATCTGGCAATACAAATTCGAGATGACCTACAACCAGCTGGCCGTCATCACCGAAGTGCAGACGCACACCGCCCTCGCCTTCATCTCCCTCCGCCTTGTCATCTGGGTGCTTGCCACCACCGCCATCGGCATCTGGCTCACCCGCCGCGCTATCCGCTGCGAAGAGCACGACCCCAAGGACGCCCGCCTGCTTTTCATCACCGGCATCCTGATGCTCTGCGTCTTTACTACCGAAGTCGGCACCATCACTCAACGCTATTTTCCCTACAATCTGCTCTTTGCGATGAAGGATTTCGTCGCCGAGAAAATCTCCCTCGCTCGCGGCACCAGTACCGCAAACATCGATGTTACCTATGACACCAAGCAACCCGTCACCGTCATTCTCGTCATCGGCGAATCCGTCCGCGCCGCCAACTGGGGCCTGAACGGCTACACACGCCAGACCACCCCGCTGCTCGCCAAACGCCCCGGCGTTATAAACTTCACCGATGTCAAATCCTGCTACCCGCTCACCCGTGTCGCCGTACCCTGCATCCTCACCAATGGCAGCTATGTCACCAGCGCGGCGGGCCCCTATTCCCTGCTGCAACTCTTCCGCCGGATGGGTTTCTTCACCGCCAGCATAGACATGCACGGCATGACGGAATCCGTCTTCGGCAGCCCGGTCGCCAAGCTCTTCAACAGCGGTAACCGCCTCATCTCCTTCAACGGCAGTATGCTATCTGAAAACAACGTCGATGATGCCGGCGTCACCGCCCTCAAGCAAATGCTCGCCGAACACAAGGACAACCTGTTCGTCTTCTTCCACCCCTTCGGCAGCCACTGGCCCTACGCCACGCGTTACCCGGCCAAATTCGGTAAATGGCAACCCGTCTGCAATCCCACGGATAACAGCCTGGTCGACCTCGCCAAGGACATGTCACAATGCGTACCGCAGGAACTCGTGAATGCCTACGACAACTCCATCCTCTACGCTGATTTCATCCTCGATGAGGTGATGGATTCGGTCAAAGGCCGTCCCGCGCTCGTGCTCTACACCTCCGACCACGGCCAGTCCCTGGGTGAGGACGGCCTGTTCCTCCACGGCCACCCGAATGCGCAGATCGAGCGCCACGTGCCACTCGTTGTCTGGGCCACGCCCGAGTTCGAAAAGCGCTTCCCCGGCGCGCTTGACCACATGCGCGCGAAGCAAAAAATACCGACCAGCCACGACGCCATCTTCCACACCCTCCCCGCTTGCATCGGTGCGAAGGGTACCATGCTCGACCCGAAGCTGAGTTTATGCCATTAGCCGTCACCTGCGCGGGAATAACGACTCTCAATGGACGGAGCCAACCATGACCAACCACAACATCGAATCCTTGCTCGCCATCATGGCGAAACTACGCAATCCCAACGGCGGCTGTCCGTGGGATCTCGAGCAGAACTTCGCCACCATCGCACCCTATACTATCGAGGAAGCCTACGAAGTTGCCGAGGCCATCACCAAGGGTGACCGCAGTGAACTGCGCGACGAACTGGGCGACCTGCTCTTTCAGGTCGTCTTCCACTCACAAATGGCGGAGGAAGAAGGCAGTTTTGACTTCGCCGATGTCGTCGCCGCCATCAGCGAGAAAATGCTCCGCCGCCACCCGCATGTCTTCGCGGATGCGGATGTGAAGACCGCCGATGCTCAGGTCGAGAACTGGGAAAATATCAAGGCCGCCGAACGCAAGGACAAGCAGCGCGAACGCGTGCTCGACGATGTGCCCGCCGCCCTGCCCGCGCTCATGCGTGCGCAGAAATTGCAGGCCCGTGCCGCCCGTGTCGGCTTCGACTGGCCAAGCGTCGCCGGCGTCATCGAAAAGATCCGCGAGGAATTGATGGAGGTGGAACAGGCCCTCCTCGCCGACGACCACGACGCCATCGGCGACGAACTGGGCGACCTGCTCTTCGCCGTTACCAACCTCGCTCGCTTCACCAATCATGATGCCGAGACATCCCTGCGCGGCACCAACGAGAAATTTACCCGCCGTTTCGGTCATATCGAGGACGGCATTGAAGCCCAGGGCAAAAAGATAGGTGATGCGACACTTGATGAGATGGAAGCTCTGTGGAATGAGGCGAAGGCGATGGAGCGCACATGAAACGGAATATGGATCTGATTAGAGAATTATTGCTTCGACTAGAAAACATGCCAACAAGGCAAGGAGGAATATGTTCGATACCATATGATGATGAGCTTTTCACATCAACCGGCTATACCGGAGCCGAGGTTGAATATCATTTGAGACAACTTTTTATGTCTGGCTATATTGAATATCCAGATTCGAGCCCGATGGGAATGAGTGGATTCGGATTTCGTGCTCTCACTCCGCAAGCACATGATTTCTTAGATGCAGTGCGTGACCCGATTATATGGAGAAAAACAAAAGCTGGAGCTTTAGCGGCTGGTGGATGGACATTAGATTTATTGAAGGATTTAGCTACTGGTTTTATTAAAAAACAAATTAAAAAACTTACGGATATTGACGCATAATAGGTGATACGATGAATCAAACCACCATCCTCATCACCGGTGCCTCCGCCGGCATCGGCAAAGCCACGGCGGAATTGCTCGCGAAGCAACCCGGCACGCGCCTTATCCTCACCGGTCGCCGCGCGGATAAACTGCGCGAGGTCGCCGAATCGCTGGAATGCGAAACGCACTTGCTTACCTTCGATATACGCGAGCGCGAAACCACCCTTTTTGCTATCTGTGGCTTGCCAAAGGAATGGCAATCGATCGACGTGCTCATCAACAATGCTGGCCTTGCCCTTGACCTTAGCAAATTCGAAGACGCCAACTACGACGACTGGCAAGTGATGATCGAGACCAACGTCCTCGGCCTGTTGACCATGACGCGCGAGATCCTACCCGGCATGAAAGCGCGCGGACGCGGCCATATCATCAACCTTTCCTCTATCGCCGGCACCTATCACTATCCCGGCGGGCACGTCTACGGCGCCACTAAAGCCTTCGTCACCCAACTATCGCTGATGCTACGTGCCGATCTGCTCGGCAGTCCCATCCGCATCACCAATATCGAGCCCGGCATGGTGGAAACGGAATTCTCGTTAGTACGCTTCAAAGGGGATAAAGACCGCGCCGCCAAAGTCTATGCAAATACGACACCCCTCACCGCGCATGATATCGCTGAGACCATCCGCTGGAGCATCGCCCAGCCCTCGCACGTCAATATTAATCGCATTGAGATCATGCCCGTGGCGCAGGCCCCTGCGGCACTTGCCGTGTATCGAAAATCATAAGGAAACTCGTCAGTGTCCGGAATTTAGGCGAATGAATGCCGTATAAGGCTTGCCTATGCAGATTATTCCCCCGGCGTCACCACCGGCTTGTCACCGATCTTCACATCGTCGGCAGTTGCCGGTTCCGTCGTGACCTGCGGAGCAGCTGGTTTTTTGCCGCTCCTGTATTTGTTTTTCTTATCCGGTGCCTTGATGGCATCAAGCGTCGGTAGCCCGCTCGCCGCTTTCGGCGCCGGTAAAGGCTTCGCATCCGGGTCATCGCTGCGCGTGTTATCGTTCACCACATCGAGGTTGTCCCAAGCACGCTCATAATAAGTCGGGCTGTTGGAAAGCGCCATGTTGAGGTAGGATTTCGCGAGGCTGTCATCCTTCGCCAGATGCGCATAGAGGCCAAGATTATTATCGAGCGCCGCATCGTCGAGGTATTTCTCCGCAATATCATGCGCCGTATCGAGATCGCCCGAAACGCCGTAGACCATCGCCAGATTCAGGTCGATCTGCTTTTTCTGCCCCGGCGATTTGCTCAGGCGGGAGCCCTGCTGCAGCGCTTCAATTGCTCGCTTATACTCTTTGTCCGTGGCATAGCTCAGGCCCACATTATTGAGGATCGCCGGGTTATCCGGGCTACTGTTCAACGCCTCGGCATAATACTGCATCGCTTCCGGCACCATATTTTTTGTCACGAACATGATCCCAATCGCATTTAGCGTGCGCCAGCGTTTCGGGTCCTTTGCCATCACGTCGGAAAGCTGGCGGCCCGCGTCGGAGATCTTACCCGTCGCCATCAGCGTCAGGCCGCGGCCTTCCATCACATCGACGTTAGTCGGATAATCATGGTATAGCTCATCATACATCGCCATCGCCGCATCATTCTTGCCGAGGCGGCGCGTCACGTCCGCCATCGCGAGCTTGTAGCGCAGGATCTGTTCGGGCGAGCCTTTTTTGGAATCGAGCAGTTGCTGGTAATATTCCCCGGCGCGCTGGTAATTGCCGGCTTTTATGGCTTCTTTGGCCATCTCCTCTTGCGTATCATTCACGCCTTTCACGTCCGGCTGGCTGAACTGCGCGAAGGTGATATCCGGGTCGATCCATTGCTGGCCCATTTGCCCGCAGGCCGAGAGTGAGAGCGCGGTTGAGAGCAGCAGGATCGTTGGGAGATGTTTCATGGGGGTGAGTCATAGCACGCCTATCCAGACGAATAAATACGAATATTGCCGCCCTCCCCTTGCATTTTGCGGTGGAGGCGGTATGCATTCGGCAATGACGCATGCCAACCAGAGCAATTCCCTCTCCTGGCCACGCCACTTGATCCAGATCGAAGGCATGGCGGCAGCTGATATTCAACTCATCCTCGATACCGCCGAACAATATGTCACCCGCAACCGCGCCATCGACAAGAAGCACAAGATCCTTGGCGGTCGCACGCTGATCAATCTCTTTTTCGAGAATTCGACCCGTACGCGCACGAGCTTCGAACTCGCGGGCAAGCGCCTGAGCATGGACGTCATCAATATCAGCGTCAGCACCTCCTCCACTGCCAAAGGTGAAACCCTGCTCGATACGGCGATGACGCTCAACGCCATGCAGGCCGATGCCATCGTGCTGCGCCATGCCCAGGCCGGGGCGGTGCAGCTGATTGCCGAGAAAGTCACCGCCCATGTCATCAACGCCGGCGACGGCGCGCATGAGCATCCGACGCAAGCGCTGCTCGATGCCCTCACCATCCGTCGCAAAAAAAACAAGCTCACTGGCCTCAAGGTCACTATCTGCGGCGATATCGCCAATTCGCGCGTTGCCCGTTCCAATATCCATCTCCTCAAAATCATGGGTGCGCATGTCACCCTCGTCGCTCCACCCACGTTGATGCCCACCGGCGTCGCGGGCTTCGGTGTCGATTACACCACTCATATGGCGAAGGGCCTGAAAGATGCCGACGTTGTGATGATGCTGCGTATCCAGAACGAGCGCATGTCCGGCCGTGGCATCGCTAGCGTGCGCGATTATTTTCACAGCTACGGCCTAAGCTACGATAAACTGTCGCACGCCAAACCCGATGCGCTCATCATGCATCCCGGCCCGATGAATCGCGGTGTCGAGATCGATTCGGACATCGCCGACGATATCGGCCGCAGCGCCATCCTCGATCAGGTCGAGATGGGTGTCGCCGTGCGGCAAGCCGTGCTGGAATTGTTACTTGTTAAAGGAACCTGATATGAATTTCATCGATGCCTCGGAAACCGGCTTCAGCAAATGGATTACCTTCTCTGGACGCGCTTCGCGTTCGGAATACTGGTATTTCATGCTGTTCTATTACTTATTACTGGTTTTTTTCCACGCCACGCGCATCCTGTTCGAGCCGTACCAGAAATTGGCGATCGCGCATCATGACCACACCTTGCTTATTTTGTTGATCGTTGCGAATCTGGTCAAACTGTTCGTCCTGTTTTGGATGATCCCGGCATGTGTCTCAATGTTGGTGCGCCGCCTGCATGATGTAAACCGCAGCGGCTGGTGGTACTGGATCGCCTTCACTATAATCGGGGCGGTGTTCCCGCTTTTCGTGTGGAGTTGCACCGAAGGTACGAAAGGCCCGAACCGCTTTGGCCCGGATCCACTCCCGGGCAATGAAGGAAACACGACCGTATGACCCAATTCACCAAACCCACCCGCAAAAATGATTGTGAGCGCGTCGCCTACACCAACGCCCGCCTTATCGACCCCGAATCCGGCCTCGATGAACACGGAGCTCTGTTGACTGAAGGTAACAGGATTGCTGATTTTGGTTCACGCCTGTTCAATGACGGAAAAACGCCCGACGGTGTGGAAGTCATCGATTGCGGCGGGAACGTGCTTTGCCCCGGCCTGCTCGATATCCAGGTCCATTTCCGCGAACCGGGTCAGGAATACAAGGAAACTATCGAGACTGGCTCCAGAGCAGCTGCCGCCGGTGGCGTAACTACCGTCGCCACCATGCCCAACACCCGGCCGGTGGTCGATGACATCACCGTCCTCGCCTTCCTGCAAAAACGCGCGATGGAAACCGGCTACGTCAATATCCGCCCCTATGCCGCCATCACCAAAGGCCAGAAGGGCGAGGAACTCACCGAGATGGCGATGCTCGTTGAAGCCGGGGCCTGCGGCTTTACCGATGACGGCTTGCCCGTCATGAACGCGCAGGTCATGCGCCAGGCCCTCGCCCTCGGTAAGGATCTCGGCGTGCCCATCGCCCAGCATGCCGAAGACCATAACTTAAGCGGCGGTGGCTGCATGAACGAAGGCTGGGTCGCCACTAAACTCGGCCTCAAAGGCATCCCGAACGTGTCCGAAGCCGTCATCGTCGCCCGCGACATTCTCCTCGCCGAGCTCACCGGTGCACATTACCACGTACTGCATATCTCGACCAAAGAAGCGGTCGAACTCGTGCGCTGGGGTAAAGCGCGCGGCGTCAACGTCACCGCCGAAGTCGCGCCGCACCACTTCACCCTTACGGATGAAGCCGTGATGGAATACCGCACGTTCAGCAAAATGAACCCGCCGCTAAGGGCTGAGGCAGACCGCCTCGCCCTCATTGAAGGCTTGGCGGACGGCACTATCGATGCCATCGCTACCGACCACGCACCGCATGATAGCGAAAGCAAACGCGTCACCATGGAAGCCGCAAGCTTCGGTATCGTTGGTTTGGAAACCATGCTCGCGCTGTCGCTGAACCTTGTACATGCCAAAAAAATGTCACTGCGCGACGTGCTCGCCACCATGACTTACAAAGCCGCCGACATCATCCATGCCGATGCGGGCCGCCTGAAAAGAGGCGCCATCGCCGATCTCGCCCTCATCGACCCCAATGCCCAATGGACCATTACCAATGAAGCGCTTTCCAGCAAATCGAAGAACTCGCCGTTCGATGGCATGAAGGCCCGCGGCCGCGCCTTGCGCACCATTGTCGGTGGCGAGACCGTGTATATTTATGGTTGAAAATCCCATCATCTGCGCCATCGATGCGCAGGAGGTTGCCGATGCGACCAGCATTGCCGAAGAGGTGCGCCCGCACGTCGGCGCGGTGAAACTCGGTCTCGAATTCTTCACCGCAAATGGCGCGGCCGGTGTCGGCGCCATCAACCGCCTCGGCGTACCGGTCTTCCTTGACCTCAAATTCCACGACATCCCGAACACCGTCGCCAAGGCCATCGCCGCCACGGCCGGCATGAATATGTTCATGATGACCGTGCATACCTCCGGCGGCCAGCACATGCTGCGCGCCGCCATCGAAGCGTCGGATCGCGTGGCGCAGGTCACTGGCAAGGAGCGTCCGCTTGTCATCGGCGTCACTGTGCTGACCAGCCTCGACCAGGACGATATCTCCCTCATCGGCTTCAACCACACGGTGCAGGAACAGGTTATTCGCCTCGCCGACCTCGCGCAATCCGCCGGCCTCGATGGCGTCGTTTGCTCCCCTTTTGAGATCGCTCCCATCCGCAAGGCATGCGGCACGGAGCTGACCCTCGTCGTTCCCGGCATCCGGCCCGAAGGCAGCAGCGCGGACGACCAGAAACGTATCATGACCCCGCGCCAGGCACTCGAGCGTGGCGCGGATTATCTCGTCATTGGACGCCCTATTACCGAAAATACCGACCGCGCTAAAGCCGCCAAGGCTATTGCGGATACCTTAAGCCGCTAGGATCGCCGCTTTGTCGATGCTTGCCAGGATAGCATAGCCAGCGTTACTCAAATGAATCCCATCGCCGGCGAAATACGTCGTATCCGCTGCGTTCTGCGCCCGCGAATCGCCGTAGCGGTCGGCGCAACCATAGCCGTTGGCCGCCGCGCCATTTACTACATTCAGGTTGTAGCGTAATAGCGCATAGAGCTGGAAATTGGTCGTGATAAAGGATTGGCGCCCGATCGTGGTCGGAACGACGACAGCGAACCCGGCCGTTTTCGCTGCGGAAACAAATGGTAGCGTAGTGCTGTTATAAACCGTATCCGCATAGCTTTCCGCCTGCGCTTGGCTGGTGAAGCTTTGCCCCGAAATATCATTGCTCGGCGCATCGATTACGAGGACGTTCTTCGTTTTCGTGCTGTCGTACAAAGCGAATTCTACACTGCTGCGGTTCGCATATTCCGTCGCGAGACTCTGGCCGCCTTTGCCCAATGCATACGTCTCCCACGTGCTATCCAGCTTCATTTGGTAGAGCGGTGTTTGGCCCAATGTCGAACCCCAGCCCGTGATCAGGCTGGACCCGGCATAGACCAACCGTTTCGTCGCCGCTGAGGTGACCGTCGGATACACTGTGTTCGTCCACGCGTCCATGGCGGCAATATCCGCATCCGTCGGTGTCGTGCTGAATACTGTTAACGACCAGTAATCAGCCTGGCTCCAGTATGTCCCGTCGGCCACCGTACCGCCGATTCTGCCACCCGCATTCATCGACTGCGACGCGCGTGCCATGCCGCTGGTCTTCGTGCCGTTCTGATAAATCGCCTGGGCTGATGACGAATTCGTAACCGCTATTTTCTGTAGCATCGCTCTGGCCCGGTTGCCCGTATCGAATACGGTCGATGGCGATGTGCCGAACTTCACGACGCCTTGGATTACATCAATGTAATCACCGGAGCTGCCGTTATCCAGCGAGAAATACCCACGGTTCTCATAGCTCGAGCGTGGATGGATGACTAGATGGACACCGAAATTCTGCCGATCGACGACCAATGTCGTTGGCATTCGCAACCCGACCTGCACAGAGGGTGCCGGAACCCCATTCGTCATGATGGTGAGAGGTCGTTTCGCTGATACTGCCGTGAGCGCGGTGAAGGCCGGCCGCATCGTCGCGGTCGTCTGGGTCGCATGGTTGCCGTTGCCGGACTGGTCATACCATGTATCGACCGTCATCGCGCTGCTAGCTGCCCAGCTGTCGATGGCCGTATAGTTCGGCCAGCCGTTTGGCCCAGCCGTCACGTCCATCGTCGCACTGTCGGAGACGCGGACAAGCCGGTACAGGGCCCCCGCGTAGCCCGCTACGGCAAGGTTAACCGCATAAATTGCCGCTTTGGTACCGGTCGTCGCGGGCATGAGGACCGGGCCCGCCGCGGTGGATACCGGGCGCAGCAGGTTCAGTAAATGTCGCATGGTTATACCGGGCGGGTGGCGAGCGAGATGCTACGGGCGGCAGCTTCCGCCGACCCCGAGACCAGCTGCACGAAGCGGACGCCCGCCAACACAGCGAGGTTTTCGACCGGCACATATTTCGACGGCGCGACGGTGAGGCTATAATCCGCACCGGCCGACTGCACGGTCTGGAACGCCGCGACCCCATCCGGCGATGCCTGGATCTTCAGTGATGTGCCGGTAAAGGCGCTTGGGATGTAAAGTCCGCACAGTTCCGTGCCGGCAAGGTCGATGGTGGCGGAAACGGATTGGCCGCTCGCAATGGCAGCGGCAAGGTCATTCTGAACGACAGGTGAAAAGTTACTGGTTGACATGAATCGTACTCCTTTTGTTGTGAATGGAGCAATACCGGTCATGTCCGCCGCCCGGAAGTGGGGTACGGTGAAAAAGTTTGGTGGATGATGGTAAAATCTGGCCAGTCCCTTTGCGCAAAGGCTTTGGAGCGATACTCCTTCGCTCAGGATACGGTTCCGTGCGTCATACTATGTAGGAGTGGCTTGCCAGCCGAAGCCCGCAGGGTAAAGGGTGGTGAGTCGGGTGGGGATCGAACCCACGACAACACGATTAAAAGTCGTGTGCTCTACCAACTGAGCTACCGACTCACACGGCAAACATTGGTAAAAAGGAAGGGCGAACTTACGGATTATCAACGGATTGTCAAGCGCACGCGTAAGTTTTTGTTAACTGTTCTTATAATGCCGCCAAATCACCTCGTTTCCAGCCTTCACGAAGCTGCGCAGCGTAGCTCTCAAGCTGGCCTTGCGCAATCGCCGAGCGCATGCCTGCCATCAGTTCCTGATAGTAGTGCAGGTTATGCTGGGTCAGCAACATCGGCCCCAGCATCTCATCCGCCTTGAACAGATGGTGCAGGTACGCGCGGCTGTAGCGGTTGATGGGCGAATTGGTCGCTTCGTCCAGTGGGCGCGGGTCATCCGCATGCCGTGCATTGCGCAGATTGATCTCGCCCATACTGGTATATGCCCGTGCGTTACGCCCTGAACGCGTCGGAATGACACAATCGAACATGTCCACCCCGCGCTCGACCGCACCGAGCAGGTCCGACGGTTTGCCGACGCCCATCAGATAGCGTGGCTTGTTTGCAGGCGTCACCGGTATCGTGAAATCCAGTACGCGAAACATCTCCGCCTGCCCTTCGCCTACCGCTAGCCCGCCAATTGCATACCCATCGAACCCCATGCTCTGCAGCGCCTCTGCCGAACGCTGCCGCAGCGGTTTGTACACCGAACCCTGCACAATGCCGAACAGCCCATAACCTTGGCGCTTCACGAACGCATCCTTGCTTCGTTGCGCCCAGCGCATTGACATTTCCATGCTCGAGCGGGCGACATCCTCCGCCGCTGGGAACGGCGTGCATTCATCGAGCGCCATGGTGATGGTACTGCCCAGCAAATGCTGGATCTCCATCGAGCGCTCCGGCGACAATTCATGGGATGAACCATCGATATGCGATTGGAACGTCACCGCCTTCTCCGTCATCTTGCGAAGATGGCTTAGCGACATCACCTGAAACCCACCGGAATCCGTCAATATCGGTTTGTCCCAGTTCATGAATGTGTGTAGCCCGCCCAGTCGCGCAATGCGCTCCGCCGTCGGTCGCAACATCAAATGATAGGTATTGCCTAGCAGGATATCCGCCCCCGTCGCCGCCACCGCTTCCGGATGCATCGCCTTCACCGTCGCCGCCGTGCCGACGGGCATAAACGCGGGTGTACGGATATCGCCATGAATCGTGCTCAGCACACCGGTACGAGCGTTACCTTCGGTGGCGTGGATGGTGAATGTCAGCGTCATGCGCCACGTTCCAGCAAGCTCGTATCACCATATGAATAAAAGCGATAATTGTTGGCGATCGCATGCGCATAGGCTGCCTGCATACGTTCAAAGCCAGCGAATGCACTCACTAGCATGTATAGGCTCGATTTCGGCAGATGGAAATTTGTCATCAGGCGATCCACCACTTTGAACTGGTAACCCGGCGTAATAAAAATACCCGTATCCCCGCTGAATGGTGCAAGGCTGCCATCAGAGGTCGCGACGGATTCAAGGATGCGCAGGCTCGTCGTCCCTACCGCCACCACCTTGCCACCTGCGGCGCATGCCGCATTGATAGTATCGCATGCTGCCTGCCCGATTTCGATCTGCTCGCGATGCATCACATGCTCGTCTGTGTCTTCCACCTTCACCGGCTGAAAGGTACCCGCGCCGACATGCAGCGTCACATACGCCATTTTGATGCCGCGTGTTTCGAGGTCAGCCATTAGGCCCGGCGTAAAATGTAGTCCCGCCGTCGGTGCCGCAACGGAACCGTCATTTGCCGCATAGACGGTCTGATAATCCGTCTGATCCTCCGCCGTATCCGCGCGGGTGATGTAAGGAGGTAGTGGGATATGCCCATGCTGATGCAAGCGGCTGATGAGCCCCGCTTCATTATACGGAAACTGGAGGATGACTTGCCCATCATCTGAGCGGCCCATCACCGTCGCGCTGAAACCCTCGCCGAAATTCAACACCATGCCCTTTTTCAGTTTCTTCGCCGGACGCGCGAACGCATGCCATGCCATGGTGCCCTGCAATGGTTGGTGTAGCAACACCTCGACGGGTTTGCCATGCACATCCGCGAAGAGCCGTGCCGGTATCACCCGCGAATCGTTGAATACCACCACATCGCCGGGATTGAGCAGTTCCGGCAGATCACGCACGATGCGGTCGTTTAGCGTTTCACTGACATGCAGCAGTTTCGCGGAATCGCGTGGGCTGGCGGGTCGCTCGGCGATGCGATCCGCGGGCAGTTGGAAATCGAAAAGCTCAACGCGCATGCTTACGCCTTACGCGGCGTTCGCCTTCACGTCCGCAGCAACTTTCACGCTGATCATCTTGTCCGGATTGGCCGGCGGCTCGCCACGAGCGATCTTGTCGACATGTGCCATACCATCGATCACCACGCCCCACGCAGTATATTGCCCGTCGAGGAAATTCGCGTTCTTCAGGCATATGAAGAACTGCGAATCCGCACTATCCGGGCTTGCCGCACGTGCCATCGAGCACACGCCGCGGTCATGCGGGGCCTTGTTGAACTCGGCTTTGAGCTTCGTACCTGAACCGCTCATGCCGGTGCCTGTCGGATCGCCCGTCTGTGCCATGAAACCTTCGATGACGCGGTGGAAGACGATGCCGTCATAGAAGCCTTCACGCGCCAGTTCCTTGATGCGGGCGACATGCTTCGGCGCCCAGTCCGGGCGTAGCTGAATTGTAACCGTGCCGTCTTTCAACTCGATGAGCAGCTTCTGCTCTGGCGAACTGAAATCGACCGCTTCGGCTTTCTCTTTTTTATCTTTCTTGGCCATAGTACTACCTCACGGTGCCGGTTGTAGGCATCGCCGTTGCCGGGGTTGCCGGTGCCGCCGCCGGTGCGGTTTTCTTCTCATCCGCCGCGACTTTCATGCTGACGATCTTGTCCGGATCGGTGACCTTGCCGTTATCTGCCGCGTCACCCTTCTTGATATTGTTCACGTACTGCATGCCGCTCACCACTTGGCCAAAGACCGTATATTGGCCATCGAGCGACGATGCCGGTGCGAAGCAGATGAAGAACTGCGAGTTCGCGCTGTCCGGGCTGCCGGCACGCGCCATCGAAACCGTACCGGTGATATGTTTCGCGCTGTTGAACTCGGCCTTGAGGTCCGGCAGTTTGCTGCCGCCCATGCCGGTGCCGGTCGGATCACCCGTCTGTGCCATAAAGCCCGGGATCACGCGGTGGAACACCACACCATTATAGAAGCCCTGACGCGTCAGTTCCTTTATGCGCGCGACATGGTTGGGCGCTAGGTCAGGACGCAGCTGGATGACGACCGGCCCGTCCTTCAGTTGCAGGATGATGGTGTTTTCGGGGTCCGTCGCGGAGGCGCTCGGTGCTTGCGCATTGGCGGTGAGTGCGGTCGCCACAACGGCAAAGGCGAGGAATTTCGTGATGAATCGCATGAGATTGACTCCGTAAAAAGTTGCGTGCAAGGGGTTTAGCCTTGGGCCGCTAAAAAAACAAGTATCTAAGTTTTGGTGCCGCCTAGCCCCGTGGCAGGATATATTCCTGCTTGATCATTTCCACTACATCTGCCGAGACGAACTTGCTGACATCCCCCCCCAGCCGTGCGATCTGCTTGACGAAGCGGCTAGAAATGAAATGCGTCGCATCGCTGGCGGTCAGGAACACAGTCTCAATCTCCGGTGCGATCTTGTTATTCACGCTTGCCATCTGGAACTCGTATTCGAAATCCGATATCGCACGTAGGCCACGGATAAGCAAAGTCGCTTTTTCTTCCCGCGCAAAATTGACCAGCAGGCCCGAGAACGGTTTCACCTCGATGCGCTTCGCATCGCTGCCAAGGCTTGCAATATCCTTTTGCACCATCGCCGCGCGTGTTTTCACGTCAAAGAGTGGTTCCTTGGCTGAATCCAGCGCAACACCGATGACAAGTTTATCGACCACCCGCAACCCACGGCGGATGATGTCCATATGCCCGAATGTGATGGGGTCGAATGTGCCGGGATAGATGCCGATGCGGGAGCTCATGCGCGCTATGGTGACGGTGGAGGACAGGAATTGCAAATGATTTGGCTGATAAGCAAAGCTAATGGTCTTTTTGTGCGCCCATTGGTTTTACCGCCGCCCCCACAAGGCTAGCCTCGGCCGTCGAAACAGAATGTGTAGGCGGATGTTGGCCATATGCCCCACGATCTTCCACAGTAGTCTGTTCAGGATCGCGACAAGCTGCCAAACCCATAACTACACCACGCAATTTTGCCTCATAAAAACTGAGTGCATCGCGCGTTCGATCCCGCAACGCCGTATCCGGGCAAGAATCGACCATCTTGCGACAGGCGTCGAAATGTCCTGCCGGGAAAGCAGATTCATCAAGGCGCTTGTCATTCAGGAAATGATTAAGCCGCTGCCTGTTGTTCGATTCCACCGTCAACCGCATGCTGAATGCGTAATTCGGTATATAATCCGTAAATTTATCGATGGCATCACCTTGAAGCTGGACATTGCCAAGTGAGCTATCACGCGCCGCAGGATGTATTTTCTTCACTTCCTGCAGCAACGTTTCGAGGTCTGGTGTTTGTGCGATACTTTTCGCCGGGTCATGCCGGTAATAGCTCAACGCATCGGCTATGGCACACACGATATTATTCATGTCGGCAGGATCGCCAATTGGTTCGTGCGATTGATGTTTTCTGCTCATGGTCGCAAACTAGCGTCATTTTCGCTCAGTCGTATGACAGAATTATGACATCTGCGTGAAAACCCGGCGAGCCCGCTTCTACGTTACAGCGGATTGTTCGGGCGTCGAACGGTAACCTACTCCGAAGCAGGTGGTTCGTCGTCCCGTAATTCCAATTCTTCCGTGTTCGCATCCTCGACCATCAGCTCGCCCTTGATGCGCACCGCCGAGATCACCTGTTCCTTGCCGTCGGTACGGAAGGTGATGACACCCTGCGAAGTCCGCCCACAGATGCGGATGTCTTCGACCGAGGTACGGATCAGCGTGCCTTTGTTGGTCATCAGCATGATCTGGTCGCCGCTTTCCACCGGGAAGCTCGCTACCACCTTGCCGTTCTTTTTGCTGATGCCGATACCCGTCACGCCCGAGCCGCCACGGCCCGTCACGCGGTATTCGAATGCGCTGGTGCGCTTGCCGTAGCCAAGCTCCGTCACGGTAAGGATCATCTCCTCCGCCGTACTCATCTCGGCGATTTTCTCCTCGCTCAGCGTGATGCTAGTAAGGTCAATTGCCTCACCCTCATCCGCTTCCTCAAGGCCCGATGCCCGGCGACGTGCCGAAGCCACCTTGCGGTAATCCTCCCGCTCTTCCGCCGTCGCGCGGATGCCGTGCAGGATGGATATTGAAACCACCTTATCCTTTTCCGCGAGCCTCATGCCGCGCACCCCGTCCGACGTCCGCGATTTGAACACCCGCACCGCTTCGACCGGGAAACGCATCGCCTTGCCCTCGTAGGATGCCAGCAACACATGGTCTTCCTCGTTGCACGTCTTCACGCCGACCAGCTTATCGCCTTCATCAAGGCGAATGGCGATCTTGCCGTTCGATTGCACCGATTTGAAATCCGATAGATCGTTTCGGCGCACATTGCCCTGCGCTGTCGCGAAGAAGATAGTGAGCTTGTCCCAATCCGCCTCGTTCTCCGGCAACGGCATGAACGTCTCGATCGTCTCGCCGGCTTTCAGCGGGAAAATGTTCACCAGCGCCTTGCCACGCGCCTGCGGCGTGCTCAGCGGCAGTCGGTATACTTTCAGTTTATACACTTGGCCCGTCGAGCTGAAGAAAAGGACCGGCGTGTGAGTGCTGGTCACGAACAATTCTGTCGTGGCGTCCTCTTCGCGCAAATCGATACCGCTACGGCCTTTGCCACCACGTTTCTGCGCGCGATACGTCGCCAGCGGCACGCGCTTGATATAGCCGCCCTGCGTCACCATCACCACCATCTCCTCGCGGGCAATGAGATCTTCGATATCAATTTCCGCTTCCGATTCCTGAATTTCCGTCCGCCGCGGTACGGCGAACTGATCGCGCACCTCCACCAGTTCCTGACGCATCAGCGCGTACAGTTTTTCGCGGCTGCCGAGGATGGAAAGGTACTCTTTGATCTCGGTCGCCAGTTCGCCAAGCTCGCCGTCAATCTTCTCGCGCTCCAACCCGGTCAGGCGTTGCAGGCGCAGTTCGAGGATGGCTTTTGCCTGCGCTTCGGTGAACTTAATCTTGTCGCCATTCAACACGTTGCCGGAATCTTCCACCAGATTAAGCAAAGCGATCACATCCGCCGCCTGCCATTCGCGGCGCATCAGTTCTTCCTTCGCGATGACCGGATCGGCCGAACCACGAATTACCGCAATCACCTCGTCGATGTTGGCCACTGCGATGGCCAGACCGATCAACACATGCGCCCGGTCACGCGCCTTGTTCAGCTTGAACTGCGTCCGGCGCGAGATCACTTCCTCGCGGAAAGCGATGAATGCCGTAATCACTTTTTTGAGGTTGAGCAGTTCTGGACGGCCCTGATTGAGCGCCAGCATGTTGACCCCGAAGCTCGTCTGCAACGGTGTATAGCTATAAAGCTGGTTCAGCACCACCTCGCCCATCGCATCCTTCTTGATCTCGACCACCACGCGCACGCCGGACTTATCCGACTCGTCACGCAAGTCCGAAATGCCTTCGATCTTCTTTTCCTTCACCAGTTCCGCAATCCGCTCGACCAGCCGCGCTTTGTTCACCTGGTACGGCACTTCATGGATGATAATCGCTTCACGGTTTTTCTTATCGACTTCAATCTCGCATTTACCGCGCATGATGACCGAGCCCCGGCCCGTCATCATCGCCGAGAGCGAACCCGAGCGGCCAAGGATGATTCCACCCGTCGGGAAATCCGGTGCCGGGCATACCGCCATCAATTCCTCGATGGTCGAATCCGGCTTATCGATCATCATACAGGTCGCATCGATCACTTCACCCAGATTATGCGGCGGGATGTTCGTCGCCATCCCGACCGCGATGCCGCTGCCGCCGTTCACCAGCAGGTTCGGGAAGCGCGCTGGCAGCACCGTCGGCTCATTCTCCGCACCGTCATAGTTTTCCTGATAATCCACTGTGTCGAACTCGATATCATTCAGCAGGGAATGCGCTGCCTTGCTCAAGCGCGATTCGGTGTAACGCATCGCCGCCGCGTTATCGCCATCCATTGAACCGAAATTACCTTGGCCATCCACCAGCATCAGGCTCATGCTGAACGGTTGGGCCATTCGCACCAATGCATCGTAAATTGCGCTATCGCCATGCGGGTGGTATTTACCCATTACGTCACCCACGATCCGCGCCGATTTTTTATAGGGTTTGTTGTACTCGACACCAAGCTCAAGCATGCCGAATAAAATCCGCCGATGCACCGGCTTCAACCCATCCCGCACATCCGGGATTGCACGGCTGACGATGACGCTCATCGCGTAATCAAGATAGCTCTTGCGCATTTCCTCTTCGATGGAAATGGGGAGGATTTCGGCGATGTTGGTGGTCATGGTCGTGCCCTTGGTTTTTGACTAGCCAATAGTTCTAGTCGATAAGGCAGGTAAAACCAGCCGAAGGGCGCAGTTATCCACAGATTGAGCGGTATTTCCGACAGGAGATTTAGGCTACGCCGCCGCGGCCTGTATCTTGTGCTTGCGCGACCTTGACTACCGCTTGAGTGGACTGGTTCTGCGCATGATCCTGGGTATGGCCACCTAGTGCTGCGACAAACGCCGTCGCCGCCCCGGCGTTCCTTGCCAGTGCTGCGGCCAATGGGTGCAGCTCCGCTTCAGCAAGACCTGTGTTTTTTCGGTGCTCAGCGTCATTATCCGCCGTTTTTTGCTGGTGTTCCTTCTCTTTATGCTCCTGCACTACCGTCGTCACCGCCGCCTGCGCGACAATATCCGTGCTCGCCGCTTTGGCCTTGATTTGGTCGGGGTTTTCACCGCGGTCGAGCGCCTGTTTCACTTCCACCTGCGCCAGCTGCGTCACTGTCGCATGCTGTTCGAGCGCCGCCTGCTGGGCTGCCTCCTGCCCTTTACCGGCCGGGGTCAATTGGGAGGAAAGCTGCAGTAACGCGCCGAGTTCGATGGATGGCTGCTGACGTTGCGCATTCCGCTCGAGTATCGCGCGCATTGCATCGTGCAGCAATTCCGGATTCGCCCGCAGTTGCGGCTGCTCGAAAGTGCGTTGCAGGAACGCGGTCTGCATCTCAGGTGGCAACTGCGCGAACTGGTCGAGCGTTGCACGCCGTGCTTCGGCTGTACTGGCAGCGATGCTTGATTGATCCTGTGCAACCATCACGCTCATGCGCTGGTCCTATCCACGCGCCATGGCTTTTCCGCGGTCACGCGAAGCGCCCGGCACTGGGTCCGGCGTAAAACCACCCTGCTCGCCAGCGTTGGCCAGCACATCGCCTGTCGATGCCATTCTTCCATCCGGCATTTTACTGCGTTCATGATCATCAAGCACCAGCTTCTCTGCCGATCTTGCCGGTACACCACCGGCGAGCGTAAATTTCTCCCCATCTTTCGAGACCTGTTCCGCAGTTTCCGCTGTTGCCGCCAGACCTAGCAACGCACCGAGTGTCTGCGCCGGTTGCGCTTGCTGGCCGTCCGCATTTGGCACCGCAAATGGATTCTTGTTGGAATCGTATTGCTTCGTAGCGGCATCGGTGACCACCGCCGCCAGTTCCGGATTGCCATTAGCAAGATGCCCGACTGCCGCGACGACTTCCTCGCGTGTTTTGCCGCTGGCTTGCATGGCTTTCACCGTCGCCTCGACATGCATCATCGTCATCTCGACGTCGTGCTGGTTGAGGGTCGTCATGCCGTTCTGCTGCGCCTGCTGTAATTCGCCCATATGCACGGCCTGCGTGAAGCCCGTGGGCGACTGAACCATCGCATCGGTACCGATGACATTATGAAGTCCCGTTTCCGGTGCTGCCGACGTGTATCCGTAAATATTCGCTTCGTCCGTCATCTGCTACCTCATTATTAACAATAAGTGATAAACGTAAATTTTTTATTAATATTGCTGCATACCCCGGCTCGCCGCCATCTGCTGATAGCGTAATGTACTTGGTTGATATGGAATACTATTTGAGTTTTCCTGCATGCTTGTTGGATAGGCATCCTGCTGACTCAATAGCTCCAGCGCGCGCGCGCTGGTCAAGGGCTGTTGCGTGTTTCCGGATCGCTGCGTAGGTGCCATATCAGGGCTAGCCGTCCGACTATTACTCGCAAACATACGCCCTGCGCCACCCAACATCTCGAAAATGCCTGCGAGAAAGCTGACGAATCCGCTCATGACCGAGCCCAGCATATCGTTATCCTGCACAGGCTGCATGAATTGCGCAGCCTGCGACTGGCTTTGCCCTTGGCTCGCAGTCGATGGTATATTATCAGTTTCATCCATCCTGTCACCCTACCAGAGTTATGTGACAGTTTAATGACTATGTTGGATTTTATTGCTGGCCTTGATGCCGTAACCGCAAGCGTAACGCATTGAGTTTGATGAAACCTTCCGCGTCTCGTTGGTTATACACCGAATCCGCCTCGAATGTCACATGCTGCATGGAATACAGGCTCGTCGGCGATTTGCGACCCACCACCGAAACGCTGCCCTTGTAGAGCTTCAGCCGCACCACGCCACTGACATTTTCCTGCGACTTGTCGATGAGGCTCTGTAACATTTCGCGCTCCGGGCTGAACCAGTAGCCGAAATAGACCAGCTCCGCATAGCGCGGCATCAGCTCTTCCTTCAGATGCATCGCGCCGCGGTCAAGCGTAATGCTTTCGATGCCCCGGTGCGCCGCGTGCAAGATGGTTCCGCCCGGCGTTTCATACACCCCGCGTGATTTCATGCCGACATAGCGGTTCTCAACTAGGTCGAGCCGCCCGATGCCATGGCGTCCACCCCGATGGTTCAGTTCCTTCAACAACGATGCTGGCGTCAATTGCTCGCCATTCACCGCCACCGCGTCACCCTTCTCGAACTCGATCTCGATATATTCCGGTTCGTCCGGCGCCACTTGCGGGTCGACCGTCAGGCGGAACATCGCCGGGTCCGGCTCCACCCACGGGTCTTCGAGCGCTTTGCCCTCATAGGAAATATGCAGCAGATTCGCATCCATGCTGAACGGCGCCTCGCCCATCTTGTCTTTTGCCACCGGAATCTGGTGCTCCATCGCATACTCGATCATCTGCGTACGCGAATTCAACTTCCACTCCCGCCACGGCGCAATCACTTTGATATCCGGCTGCAGCGCATAATAGCTTAGCTCGAAACGCACTTGATCGTTGCCCTTGCCCGTCGCGCCATGGCACACCGCATCGGCACCCACTTCACGCGCGATCTCGATCTGCCGCTTGGCGATCAGCGGTCGTGCGATGCTGGTGCCGAGCAGGTACACGCCCTCATACAGTGCATTGGCGCGGAACATCGGGAACACGTAATCCTTCACGAACTCCTCACGCAGATCGTCGATGAAGATCTGCTTCACGCCCATCAGCTCCGCCTTGGCGCGCGCCGGTTCCAGCTCCTCACCCTGGCCGATATCGGCCGTGAATGTCACCACTTCGCAGTCATATTCCTGCTTCAGCCATTTGAGGATGATCGACGTATCGAGGCCGCCCGAATAAGCGAGGACAACTTTTTTGATCACTTTGCTCATAGCGGAATCCCTCAAATGAATGCGCGTTACGTAGCAGATTCGCGCCAGCGTGCAAGAATGTTTCGGCAGCGAACGCGAACGTGAAGGATAGCAATATTTCCTGTTTGCGCCTGGCAATTGCAAGATCGCTAATCTCTGCTATCCACCTCCCTTAATAATCCTCTTGCATCGCAGCATAAAACTTCGCATAACGCGCTGCGTAAAACTCAAGAAAAAAGCGGTGCCCATGAATATAGATAAGATCGCGATCGGTGTCGACGCACCGGACGATGTGAACGTCATCATCGAAGTGCCGATGGGCAGTGAGCCCATCAAATACGAGATCGATAAAGCCTCCGGCGCCGTCTTCGTGGATCGTTTTCTGCACACCGCGATGACCTATCCGGCCAATTACGGCTTCATCCCGCATACGCTGAGCGATGATGGCGACCCGGTCGATGTGCTTGTCGTCGGCCGCCGCCCGCTGATGCCCGGCTGCGTCGTCGCCGCCCGCCCCATTGGCGTGCTACTGATGGAAGATGATAAGGGCCAGGACGAAAAGATCCTCGCGTTGCCCGCCCGCCGCCTCCACCCGTTCTGGGACGATGTCGAGGAATATACCGACCTGCCAAAAGTCCTCATCGAGCAGATTCAGCATTTCTTCGAGCACTACAAGGATCTCGAAAAGGGCAAATGGGTCAAGGTGCACGGCTGGGGCGATCGGGCCAAAGCGCGCGAGCTGATCATGGCCGGTATTGCGAACGCGAAGAAGTAGCTTGCACGCGCGTTAGCGCTGGCGCATGCCAGCGGGTGCATACGGCAAGTTCGGTAACGGCAATCGAGTATGGTCAGGTGCGAAGGCTACGCCCGCACCGAAATCGACGATGCCCAGCTTGCACAGTCCATAACCAAAAGCACCACCCAACAACGCGCCCTTGACACCGCCGACGGTAGCACCCGATATGGCGCCGGTAGTCGCTCCGCCGGCCACGCTGATGGCTCCGCCGCCCAAGGCACCGAGCGCCACACCCATTAGAGGATTTTTGCCGTAGGAATACGCGACGCCACCACCGATGACGCCTCCGCCAATGATCATCGGCGGGGATGCAATCACGCCGCTGCCCGTGCCGACAAGACCACCGACCAGGCCACCGACCGCTGCCCCGCTCAGGCCACCATATTGCGCGCCTTTAAGAGCCGCCTGTGTACAATCGTTATCGCTCATGGCCTGACCTCCGCGCGTTGCAATCAACCTTGTTATAGCGTGTTTGATTTCGGATGTTGTGTGAAGCTTTTGTGACTGCGGATGGAACGTCTCATCCTGCAGCGCAACAATCTATTTGCTTGCATTATCAGGAAAAATCCCCCTAAACGAAAAGCGATTCATTTCACCTGAAGGGTTTATTCCATGGAAATGCACGAACTTCATACCATCATCCTGGCCTGCGGCGGCCTCGCGATCGTTTACGGCCTGCTTACAATCCGTTCCATCCTGGCCGCCAGCAAAGGCAACGCTGCCATGGTCGAGATAGCGACCGCTATCCAGCAAGGCGCGAAAGCCTACCTCAACCGTCAGTATACCACCATCGCCGGGGTGGGCATCGTCATCTTCGCATTCCTGGCCTGGCAGCTCGGCATGCTGGTCGCCATCGGCTTTGCCATCGGCTCCATCATGTCCGGTATTGCTGGCTATATCGGCATGACCATCTCGGTCCGCGCTAACGTGCGCACCGCCGAAGCGGCCCGTACCGGCATGCAGAAAGCGCTCACCATCGCCTTCCGTTCGGGTGCCGTCACCGGCATGTTCGTGGTCGGCCTCGGCCTGCTCGGCACCGCCGGTTACTACTTCTATCTGCAAGGCTATACTGCCGACCTCATCGCCGCGAAAACGATGACCTCCGTCGAGGCCAACCGCGCCATCCTTGAATCGCTCGTCGCGCTGTCCTTCGGGGCTTCGCTCATTTCCATCTTTGCCCGTCTGGGCGGCGGTATCTTCACCAAAGGGGCGGATGTCGGCGCTGATCTCGTCGGCAAGGTCGAAGCCGGTATACCCGAGGATGACGCCCGCAACCCGGCCGTCATCGCCGATAACGTCGGCGACAACGTGGGCGACTGTGCCGGGATGGCCGCCGATTTGTTCGAGACCTATGTCGTGACTATTGTCGCCACCATGCTGCTCGCCGCCATCTATTTCACCGGCGATAACCAGCAACTCTTCATGATCTACCCGCTTGCGCTCGGTGCCGTCTGCATCGTCGCTTCGGTCATCAGCACCTACTTCGTGCGCCTCGACAAGTCCGGCAACATCATGCGTGCCCTCTACAAGGGCCTCGTCGTTTCCGCCGTGCTTTCGGCAGGCTTTATTTACAAACTGGTCGATAAACTCGTCGGGTTTGACACCGTCTATAATGTCGGTGGCACCGCCTCGCCGATGCACAGCGTCAAGAACAAGGTGATCGAAGCCTCCTTCACCGGGGGTATCAGCTTCACCGGCATGGATATCTTTTATTGCTCGCTGGTCGGCCTTGTCGTCACCGGTGCGCTGGTCGTCATCACCGAGTATTACACCTCAACCGTGTATCGCCCGGTAAAGTCCGTGGCGCAAGCCTCGACCACCGGCCATGGCACCAACGTCATCCAGGGTCTTGCCGTTTCGATGGAAGCGACCGGCATGCCCGTCATCGTCATCTGCGCCGGCATCCTCGTCTCGTACTCGTTCTGCGGCCTGTTCGGCATCGCCATCGCGGCAACGACCATGCTGGCGCTTGCTGGCGTCGTCGTCGCGCTCGATGCCTATGGCCCGGTTACCGATAACGCGGGTGGCATCGCCGAAATGGCCGGCCTGCCTGCCGATGTACGCGTCACCACGGATGCGCTCGATGCGGTCGGCAACACCACCAAAGCCGTCACCAAGGGCTACGCCATCGGCTCGGCTGCGCTCGCCTCGCTGGTGCTCTTCACCGCCTACACACAGGACATCAAGCATTACTTCCCCGATCTCGACGTCCAGTTCGCCCTCTCCGATCCCTACGTCCTCGTCGGCCTCTTCGTCGGCGGCCTGCTCCCGTATTTCTTCGGTGGCATGGCGATGATGGCGGTCGGTCGTGCAGCCGGTGCTGTTGTCGTCGAGGTGCGCCGTCAGTTCCGCGAGATCCCGGGCATTATGGAGCGCACGGCGAAGCCGGACTACTCCAAGGCCGTCGATATGCTGACCAAAGCCGCGATCCGCGAGATGGTCATTCCGTCGCTGCTACCGATCGCCACGCCGGTCATCCTCTACTTCATCATCCACGCTATCGCTGGTCAGGCTTCTGCCTTTGCCAGCGTCGGCGCGATGCTGATCGGCATCATTGTCACCGGCATCTTCGTCGCCATCTCGATGACCTCGGGCGGCGGCGCGTGGGATAACGCCAAGAAGTATATCGAGGAAGGCAACCATGGCGGCAAAGGTTCCGAGGCCCACAAGGCGGCGGTTACCGGCGACACGGTCGGTGATCCCTACAAGGACACTGCGGGTCCTGCCGTCAATCCGCTCATCAAGATCGCGAACATCACGGCGATCCTGATGCTGGCGTTACTGGCGCATCACGCGTAGCCCATTATCACCATGAACGTGTTTCAAGGGCACGTTCAAAAAAAAGACCCTGTATCGCTACAGGGCCTTTTTGTTGTTAACCTGAATCCGCTTAATGCTGTGTCGGGCTCACGCCCGGTGCCATCGGTAATGAAGCCAGCGTCGCGCGCTGGGGCATCGCCGCGCCTTGCTGATATACCGGCCGCAGCGTCTTGAGCATGTTGCTGTAATCCGCTTCCAGCTTGCCCACCGAGGCAGGCATGGCAAGCTGCTCGCGCTGTTGACTGATGAAATCATACACCAGCCGCACCTTCGCCGTATCGAGGCGGCTTGGCGTATCACCGTTGATAATGGCGACCGCCGTGCCGTTCATCACCGCATGGAACGCATCGCGCAGCAGCAACGTGCTTTTCTCATTCTGGAATATAAGGTCAAACTGGCGCGCGATGACATGGTCGACCAACGACGCAGCATGCGGATTATTCTTCACCAACTGCTCGTAATAACTTGCCATTCATGCAGAATAACAGACTAAACTTAAAGGTGAGTTAATGAACTTAGTTTATTGATTATAATACTTTTTAAGCGCTTTTGGTAACGCCCCGATGATATCTTCGGCAATCATTCCCGGCCCGAACTTGCGGGCTGCCACAGCATGCAGCCACACGCCCGCCGCCGCCGCATCGAACCGTTCCATCCCCTGTCCCACCAGCGCCGCGATAATGCCCGCCAGCACATCTCCCGTCCCCCCTGTCGCGAGCCACGACGGCGGATGCGTTACCAGCAGCTTGCCTCCGGCATCGGCAACATAGGTTTCACTCCCCTTCAGCACCACCACCGCATTGAGCGCTTTTGCCAGCGCTGCTGCCCGTGTCGATTTCTCTGCGCTGCCATCCAGCTTTAGCGCTTTCGCCAGTCGCGCATATTCACCATCATGCGGCGTCAGTATCGTCGGCGCGCGCATTACCGCCTTGCATAAGGGCGCATCCGTCGCCAGCAGCGTCAGCGCATCCGCATCCAGCACAAGTTGCTTGCCCGCGTTCGCCGCCGCGAGAATCGCTCCTTTCGTCCGCGCATTAATCCCCGCACCCGGCCCAATGAGCACCGGGTCGATGCGCGTATCCTTTACCAGTGCCTTCCACTCCGCCGCGCTGGAGGCGCGCGCAATTACGCTTAACATTGATGCGGCATAGATCGGCCATGCCTCTTTCGCCGCCGCGATGGTGACAAGCCCCGCGCCCGCCCGCTGCGCAGCGAGCGCGGCAAGGCGCGCCGCGCCCGTCATTTCACTGCCGCCCAGCACTAGCACATGGCCGCGGGTATATTTGCTGTCCTCTGCTCGCAATGGCGGAATGCGCCAGCAATCCGGGCCATTTTCTTTGACTTTCATCGGCTTTCTCATCACCTAACTATAGGCCATCCTCATAGGTTTCCAATGCGTCGTTTCCTCATCATCCTCCTTGCGTTCGGTGCGGCCCTGCCCGCCGTTGCCGATGACGATGTGAGCGCGAGCTATGCCATCTGGAAGAACCTGCGCGATCCCGATACGGCCACGATCAGTTTCGCCAACGGCAAGAGTTTCCTCGAGCAGCATCCCGGCTGGCCGGAGGAAAAGATCATCCGCCTGCGCACCGAAGCCGCCGCCCTCGCTGAGCATCCGCCAAAGGACGTGATGGCCCAGATGTGCACCGCTGCCCCACCGATCAGCGGACGCGGCATGATTGCCTGTAGCAGCGCCGGGGTCGGCGACGCCGCAAAACAGGCCGACTGGGTCCGACAGGGCTGGATCCAGGGCGACTTCAACGAGGACGAGGAGAACCGCATCCTCAAAACCTATGGCCAGCAACTTAAAATGGCGGATACCATCGCCCGCAGCGAACGCCTGCTCTACGAAGCAAAACTTCCCGCCGCCAAGCGCATGCTGCCACGCGTACCTGCCGACAAGAGCCGCCTCTATGCGGTGCGCATCGGCATCATCGAAAGCCCCGGCAAGGCACCCAAACTCCTGAAAAAGCTTACGGCGGCCGAACAGCGCGATGCCGGCATTCTTTATGAGCGCATTCGCGCCCGCCTGAAAAAGGATGACGACGACATTACCGACCTGCTGGTACAGGTCCCGAAGAACGCGCCCTACCCGGATCTGTGGTGGCCCCTGCGCGCCAACGCCGCCCGCACCGCCATCAGCAACCGCAACTACACGCTCGCTCTCGCGCTCATCGCTGACCATGGCGACATCAAACCCGAACCGCTGGCCGAAGCACTCTTTACCACGGGCTGGTTGCATCTCTCGCATAAGGGTGACCCGGGTGCCGCCTACAAGGAATTCTTCAAGCTCTACACTGTCGTCAGCACGCCGGTCAGCAAGGCCCGGGCCGCCTATTGGGCAGGTCGCGCCGCCGAGAAGAACGGCAACCACGAGATCGCCCTCGAATGGATGGAAAAAGCCGCCAGGCGGCCAACCGTGTTCTACGGCCAGCTGGCCTATGCCTGGCTGCATCCCGGCGCATCACTGAAGCTGCCGCGCATGCCGGAACCGAGCGCCGAGGACCGTTACGCCTTCGACAGCGACGAGGCAGTACGCGCCTTGCGCCAGTTCGTCAGCGAAATGGACGAGAAAACGCGCGACAGCTTCTTCACCGGCCTCGCCGGGCGCATGAAGAGCGACGGTGCGTTCGTCCTGCTGGCCGGCCTCGCGCACGAGGTAAACGGCACCTCCGGCAAGGTGGTCGTCGCCAAACTCGCCTTGAAGCAGGATGTGGTGCTGATGGATGCAGGCTGGCCCGTGATCGAACTGCCGTCGGGTTTTGGCATCGAGCCGGCGCTGACCCTCGCCATCACCCGGCAGGAAAGCCAGTTCAACCCGCAGGCGCGCTCGCCCGCCAATGCCCAGGGGCTGATGCAGCTACTCCCCGGCACGGCAAAGCTCGTCGCCAAGAAGATGGACTTGAACTACCGCGATTCCGACCTCAATGACCCGGCAATGAACCTCACCCTCGGCTCCCATTATCTCGGCCAGATCATCGGCGGCTTCGACGGTTCCTACATCCTCGGCATCGCCAGCTATAACGCCGGTCCCGGCTCGGTGCGCAAATGGATCAGAACCATGGGCGAGCCACCGAAAACTGTCGATGGCGCGGTCGACTGGATTGAAGGAATTCCCTTTGTCGAGACGCGCAATTACGTCATGCGGGTGCTGGAGAATGTCGAAATTTACCGCGACCGAATGAAGCCCGATACCCCGCTCGCCATTGGTAAGGATCTGGCGAGGTAATCTAGCCGCCGCCGCAGGATGGTGCGTCATTGATCTGGTTGCAGCCGCCATACTGGATCTGCGCGGGCGCTCCCGGGATGTAACTGCCCGGCTGGGTATAATAACTGTCGTTATCGATCACCGCCTGGCCACCGCGTGTCGCCGGCGCGTCACTCGCATAGCGTTTTGCGGTGGGCGTGCAGGCCAAAAGCAGCACACATGCCAATAGGCCGAACAGATTCAAGTGTTTGTTGGAATTCATAGTGCGCTGCTATAGCACAGCCCTATGTGCAATGCAGCAAAAACGTGCTCTTCCATGGGCTAAACATCTGACCCATAAAGTTTAAGCCATCGCGTTAATTTAACCAAATGTTAACTTAGCCCGCGTAAAGCTAGTAACTCACGATGAACCCTGACTTTTACACCGGTCATGAGCGAAGTAAGGCTGCCACAAGTCCACAACCGTGGGTAGTGGATTGTGCATTGGTCGGGTTTTGCATTTTCATCCCTAACCTCATTCTCGCGATTCATTTTACCAATGCCGGGGCGAATGTCGCGATCGCCAACGATTTTTTCGCACGGGTGAGCGTCAGCTACGCGACCCTGACGACGAATGACTACCTTGCGTGGGGCGGTTTCAACCTTCTGATACTTACGCTGGTGTTTGGCATGCGCGTATGGCTCATCCGTCCACTCGGTCGCATCAGCCAGCATTTGCGACAAGTGCGTATCACCTACAACGACGCGGGCGAGGAACCCGGCTTCTCCGTCCTCACTATGTGGCACATCGCAAGCGACGTCGGCCGCTTCGCCGGGTTTGCGCTCGACTATTACCGCCGCTATCAGGAAGCCAGCGCCGCGCTGGAGCAATCGCGCCAGGTCATCTCGCGTTTCGCCATGGAGCAGGAGACGATCCTCAACAGCACCAACCGCGAGATCGCGACCCAGCACCGCTCGGTTCTCAGTTATGCGAATTACCTTGAGGTCCAGATCGTCAACAACAAGCTCGATCCAAGCTTGCGTTACGACCTCGATGATATCTGCGAATCGAGCTTTAACCTGAAACTCATCGCTGGCTCACTCAGCATGCTCAGCACACCGATCAGGACTGAGCTCGGCAACGTCCCGCTCGCCCCGCTGATGCAGCAGACCATGCTTGCCCTCGCTCCTGCGCTCGACCGCCGCAGCATGAAACTCACTAGCGCGGAAGTCGATCTCTCTGTCGCCGCTCATGGCGATCCCGGCACGCTCGCCCAGATCCTCTGGATGATGCTGCTCGGCATGATCCGCTACGCCGCTGATGAAAGCACCCTGCGCCTGCGTTGCCTGCATAACCGCGAGGGTACAGACGCCATCCTCAGCATCGTCGTCAGCGAACTTTCCCCGAACCGTATGTCGGAAGACGAACGCGGCGACCATCTCGCGCGTCAGCTCGAGCACCTCACGCCGCACATGTTCGCCGAGACCATCCGCATCCACGGTAACGTGCAACTCGCACATTTGCTCATTGAGCGCCTTGGCGGTAGTATCACCGTGTTACCGCTCACCATATCCTCCTGCGAAATCTGCATGGTGCTGCCAGCGGCGAAGAGTTTTTAAAGTGGCGGCGCCACCTAAAAAACTCTTCAGTTTCCCTTCAGCCTGCAAGCGTATATATAAGCCTGTGACGTTAGCATCCCGCCGACGAAATCTCAGGAGAATCTCATGAAAAAGACGACTCTTTCAGCCATCGTAATCGCCTTGGCCGCCAGCAGCGCATTCGCTGCGCCGCCAACTCCGCCGACTTCCCAGAATCCGAATATGCCGCCAGCGCCACAAGGCCAGCCCGGCGGTCCCGGCGGCGAGCATCATGGCGGCCCCGGCGGCCGTCATATGTTCGAGGATATCGACGCCAACCATGACGGCTCCATCAGTAAGGATGAATGGGTCGCGCATGGCGAAAAGATGTTCAAGGATTTCGACGCCAACCATGACGGCAAGATCTCGCAGGACGAGATGAAAGCCTTCGAGGACATGAAGCGCGCCCAATGGGAACAGCGCCGCGCTCAGGGCGGTGATTCCATGAGAACGCCCGCTACCAACGCGGCACCGAAGAACTAGTTTTTAACCGAACGTGCAAAGAAACACCTCGGGAGGGCCCGAGGTGTTTTTTTATGCCCGAAGTACTTCCCGGTGACTACCGCCTATGCGATATTGACTAAGCCGGGTGCTGGTGGTGAGCATCGCAGCGTCCCCTTAAAAGGACGTAACCTCCATGGTAGATGGTGAGCAAAGGACAGGTGTCAATGCACCGAACAGTCCAATGTGTCTGAGCCATCGAAGGGCAGTAGAATCCGTTCCTGCTAGTTCCATGAAACCATTGTCCTCACGCATACGTCCGGCACCCGGCACCTCAATACACGATTAAGAACGAAATATCATACGCAACCGCCGTTATTGCGAGCCGTTATTGAGCGGCGCGGCAATCCATCTTTCCTTCATTAGACTAAAGGTGGATTGCTTCGCGTTGTTCGCAATGACGCCTGCACACGTAGGCCGTCATCCCCGCGAAGGCGGGGATCCATGTCCATGTGCATATATGTAGATAATAATCCGACACCCGCGCTAAGCGCGGCTGAGCAAAAACACGCCCTGTTCCCCAAATAGATTCGCAAACGGCCCGCGTCCGGTGAACTTCGTCTTGTGCCCGTTCGCATTCACCATTTCGCGATCCTCGATCGTCAGGCCCAGCGATTCCGCCAGCATGATAAAATCCGCAATCGTGCAAAAATGAATGTTCGGCGTATCGTACCACTGGTAGCTCAATGTTTGCGTCACCGGCATGCGCCCACGCAGTCCAAGATAAAGCCGGTTGCGCCAATGCGCAAAATTCGGCACCGACACCACGGCTTTGCGGCCGATACGCACCAAGTCCAGGAGTACCGCCCGCGGATCCTTCATCGCCTGCAATGTCTGGCTCAGGATAACGTAATCATAGGCTCCTTCCGGATAATGCGGCAGGTCCGAATCCACATCGCCCTGGATCACCGGAATACCCGCGCTGATCGCTGAATTCACCTGCACCTGGTCGATCTCGATCCCGCGCCCATCCACCTGCTTCTCATCGCGCAGCCAGCGCAGTAATGACCCATCGCCACAACCCACATCCAGCACGCGCGATTGCGGCGCAATGAGCGAGGCGATGACGGCGAGATCGGGCCGCAAAGGAGTATTCATGCAATCCCCCGCGCCTGCGCCGCACCCGCAAGGAACCCGCGCAACGTTGCATGAAATGCCGGTTCATCGAGCAGGAATGCATCATGCCCCTTATCCGTCACTACTTCGGTAAAACTGACGTTCGCCGCCGCCGCATTCAGCGCTCGCACGATGACGCGGCTTTCCGCCGTCGGGAACAGCCAGTCGCTGCTGAAACTCACCACACAGAACCGTATCTTCGTATGGCGGTAGATCTCCGCCAGCGGTTTGCCGTAATCCGCCTCGAGGTCGAAATAGTCCATCGCCCGCGTGATGTAGAGGTACGAATTCGGATCGAACCGTTCCGTGAAGCTCTGCCCCTGATGCCGCAAATACGACTCTACCTGGAAATCGATATCGAAACCATACCCGATGCGGTGCTTGTTCTGCAGCCGCCGCCCGAATTTCTCCGCCAGACCCTCCTGTGAAAGATACGTCACATGCGCCGTCATCCGCGCCACCGCGAGGCCCTTTATCGGGAACGTCCCGCGCTCGAGATAGCGCCCTTCGTTCCAGTCCGTATCCGTCATGATGGCCTGCCGCCCTACCTCATGGAACGCGATATTCTGCGCCGAATGCCGCGACGCCGTACAAATCGGCGCACAGGCGAACAGCTTCTCGGGATACCGCGCCGCCCATTCCAGCGCCAGCATGCCGCCCATGCTACCACCGATGACGCAGAACAATTTCTCCACCCCCAGCGCCTTCACGAGCAGCACCTGCGCCTTCACCATATCGGCGATGGTGATAACCGGAAAATCGATGCCGAACGCCTTGCCCGTGATCGAATTCAACGACTTCGGCCCCGAAGAACCAAGGCAGCCGCCCATCACATTGCTGACGATGAGGAAATACTTTGCCGTATCGAACACGTCGCCCGGGCCCACCAAGTCCTCCCACCAGCCATCCTTGCCCGTCACCGGGTGCGTACCGCTGATGTACTGGTCGCCGGTCAGCCCGTGGCAGAGCAGAATGGCATTCGACTTGTCCGCATTCAACGTTCCATAAGTCTGGTACGCCATAGTGATACTTGGTAACTCCGCCCCGCAATCGAATCGAAACGGCGCATCCGGCGTGATATCCATACACCGCCCCACGCTCACGGGCCGGTGTTCCGGGCCGAAGGTCAGCGTCTGTTCGTAAGGGGTGCTGGCTTTCATGGTGAATGTTTAGCGCGGCAGCAAGCTTTTACGCAAGTTGAACTAAGCTTAGACCGCGCCAAAAGCTCCGTTATCCCGTGCTGGAGAGCATTGGCGCAAGCACCACGCACCACCCGTCACCCTCGCGAAGGCGTGAGCCCATGCCAAGCAACGCGGCATTTGGCTCGGCATGGATCCCCGCGTTCGCGGGGATGACAGCTTCTGCCACTTGCACCGGCACGTACCTTCCGTTACATCCTCACCATGGAAAATCCTGAAGAACAGCTCACGCTTTTACGCCAACGCATCGACGCCAAGGACGAAGAACTGGCGCAACTGCTCATTTCCCGCATCGACATCATCCGTGAGGTCGCTAAACTTAAAGGTGAGCACTGGCCGAACGCCTGCCATATCCGCCCAGCCCGCGAAGGGCAGATGCACCATGCCGTCGCCCGCCGCTTCACCGGCACGGATTTTCCGCCGCTCGCCGCGCTCGCCATTTGGCGTCAGCTCATCGGTGCCAGCACCCATCTCGAATCACCACTCAATGTGGTTACGCTTGTCGCCCATCCCGAGCATGCGTGGCTCGCCCGCGAGTATTTCGGCGTGCAGATTGGCGCACAGCTGGCCCCAACCCTGGTCGACGCCCTCGCCTATATCCGCAATGGCGATAGTAACATCCTCATTCTTCCCTCGCCCGAAGTCAGCGACTGGTGGAAAGGTGCCGAAGGTTTCCGCGCTGCCGAGCTGTCCATCTTCGCTGTGCTTCCCGTCGTTACCGATAATTTGCCGCAGGGCGCGCGCCCAGCCGTTGCGCTCGCCAAGCTGGCACCGGAGGATTCTGGGGACGACATCAGCTATCACGTGCACGAAAAAGAGTTGCATGTGCGCCCCGGCTTCCACCCGGATGGGGAAGGCATTTTCCTTGGCGCCCATCCGCGTGCGATTCATTTCGGAGCTTGACATGACGAAATTCCCCACGCCGAAACCCGGCATCAGCGATATCTCGCCCTATGTCGGCGGCAAATCGAAGGCCGATGGCGCGACGCGCGTCATCAAACTCTCAAGCAATGAAAATCCATGGGGACCATCACCCAAAGCCATCGCCGCCTATAAAGCAGAAGCCGAGCACATCAATCGCTATCCTGATGGTGGTCACGCGCAGCTGCGCGAAGCCATCGGCGCATCGCAAAAACTCCCCGCAGAACAGATCATTTGCGGCGCGGGTTCGGATGAACTGCTCGGCATGCTTGTCCACGCCTATGCGGGACACGGCGATGAAGTGCTCTACACCCAGCACGGCTTCCTGATGTATAAAATCTACACGCTCAGCAACGGTGCGACCCCGGTCGCTGCACCGGAGAAGGATCTGCACACGGATGTCGATGCATTGCTCGCCGCCGTCACCCCGCGCACCAAAATCGTTTTTGTCGCCAACCCGAACAATCCTACCGGCACGGTGATTCCCTTCAGCGAAATTCGCCGCCTGCGCAAATCTCTAGGCGAAGACATCATCCTTGGGCTTGATGCCGCCTATGCCGAATACCTCGATACGAAGGATTACGAGGATGGCATTAGCCTCGTCAACGAGGGCACCAACACTGTCGTCTTCCACACCTTCTCAAAGATTTACGGCCTTCCTGCCCTGCGCCTCGGCTGGGCCTTTGCGCCTGCCGCCATTATCGATATCCTGAACCGCGTGCGCAGCCCCTTTAACGTCAACGCGCCAGCGCTCGCTGCTGGCATCGCAGCTATTAACGATCAAGCCTATGTCAATGACATGCGCCAGAAAAACGAAACCGAGCGTACGCGCCTGATCGAAAGCCTGCAGCAGAAAGGCTACGAAGTCGTCCCCAGCACCACCAATTTCGTACTGGTAAAATTTGGCGACGAAGTCGCCAAAAAAATGAACGCCCATTTCGTCTCACGCGGCCTGATCGTGCGCGAGGTCGGCGGTTATGGCTTGCCGGAATATCTACGCATCTCCATCGGCACCACTGAGGAGAATACGCTGCTTATCGAAGCTATCAATGACTTCGCGAAAGCCAATGCCGCGTGAGCGATACGCTTCGCATTGCCTTGCTCGGCGCAGGTCAGCTCGGCGGTTCGTTCATCCTCGGCTTACGTGAAAATGGCGCGGATATTTTCGTCACTGCCTATGATCCTAACACCGCCCATGCGGAAGAATTGAAACAGCGCGGTGCGGTCGATGAAATATTCACCACTCCCGCCGACGCTATTAAAAAAGCCGATATGGTTCTTTTGGCTTCACCATTGCGCACCTACCGCGGGCTCGCCAGTGCCATCAGCACGGTCATCGATGACGGCTGCATCGTCACCGATCTCGGCTCCGTCAAAGGTAGTATGGCCGCCCTTGCGCCTTATCTTAACAAAGCGCATCTAGTGCCCGCTCACCCGATCGCCGGCAGTGAAAAATCCGGCCCCGCCGCGGCACGCGGCGATCTGTTCAGTAACCGCCTCGTCATCCTCACGCCCGATGAGGCAACGGATGAAGATGCCTTCCGCGCCGTTGAAGCACTATGGAACATGGTTGGCGCCGATGTTATCGCCATGCCGCATCAGGTGCATGACCAGATCTATGCCTACGTCTCGCATTTGCCGCATTACATCGCCTTTGTCGCGGCGGGGTATTTCCATTCGCTCGGTGTCATCGTCACGCCCGAGGATGTTATGCTCCAGCAATTCCTGCGCATCTCTCGTTCCAATCCGCGCATGTGGACGGATGTCGCGCTCGAAAACCGTGATGCGCTGCTGCCCGTGTTCGCCACCTACATCACGCTGCTTGAACATTTCGCCACCGAACTGCGTGCGGGCGAACCAACCGACACTGGCGATGTTCCGATCCTCGCCAAAGCGCTGCTGCCACGCGTGCTGGCCTCGAGCCTCATCTCAAGCGTCTCACTCTACGAGCAGCAATCTGCCAGCAACTTGCGTCCTTTCGGTGCGGGCGGTATGCGCGATATCGTTGCTCCCGCCGCCATTACGCCGGAAGCCGATACGGAGATGATGAGCAATCACGCAACGCAGATGGCCGGCATCATCGAAAATATCATTCCAGCGTTCCGGGTGCTGGAGCGGCTTATCGGCGCCGAGGATGAAGCGGAACTTTACGCCACCATCAGCCAGATGGTAGACGATGCGCACGCGCTAGTGGCTGCCCGCAATTAGCGCCTTTAACGCGGCCTGATCCTTGGCATGCGCCGCGAACGGCAAACCGTCGTGCGTTTTGCCATCCGTCGTGAAATCACCAAACAGCACCGGCGTGCAACCTGTCGCCTGCGCCACTTTCAGATCCACATCCGTATCACCGATGAACCACACATCCGGCCCCGGTCTAATGCCGCTATCCTGCAATGCCAGCAGCACCGGCTCCGGATGCGGCTTATCCTTCGTTGCATCGCTTGCGCCGATGGCGACGTCGAAGTATTTATCCCACCCGAGATGCGTCAGTTCCTCACGCAACGTCCGGCCCATTTTGTTGCTGACGATACCGAGGAACACCGGCGGCCGGGCGATGGATTCAATCATGTCCTTCGCACCATCGAGCGGGCGCAGATCGTTCAAATGAATACTGCGATAGCTATTCTGGTAGTAATCCGCCGCTTCCTTCCAACGATCGCCGAACATCGCCGGGAACGCATCGCGCATCGATTGTTTTACCTCATCGCGCACGCGTTGCGCGGTCCATTCCGGGTGCTCCATGTACCGCAACGTTATGTTCAGCGCCGTGTGGATTAGCGGCCAGGTATCGACCAGTGTGTTGTCCCAATCGAACAGTATTGCGCGTGGTTTGGGCAGTATCATGCGAACCACGTTTCAAGGTTCGGTTTCGCTTCGGCCAGCGTTGGCATCGCGAGGTCGCGTTGCGAAAGGATCGCGCGATCGAGCGGTATCGACCACTCGATGGCAAGCGCCGGATCGTCAAGCCGGATGCCGCTTTCCCCCGCCCCATCATAGAGCGCCGTCACGTAATACACTACGTCCGCCGGGCGGTTACCGATCACGGAAAACCCATGGGCGAATCCCGGCGGGATCCACAGCAACTCAGCATTCTCCTCGCTCAACTCCGCCGTCACCGCTTTGCCGAAATTCGGCGATTGTGGGCGTACATCTACGGCGACATCGAGTACCGCGCCATGGGTCACGCCGATCAGCTTGCCCTGCATCGGCGCATGCTGGAAATGCAGGCCACGGATGACACCGGGCACTGAGCGCGAATGATTCGTCTGCACGAAATCCTCGTTGATCCCCATCGCCGAGAATTTATCCGCACGAAAACGCTCACAGAAGAATCCGCGCTGGTCGTGGAAAATATCCAGCGAAATGCGCTTGATCTCCGGCAGGCTGGTATCATGCAGTTTCATGGCAATCGCTCATGGCTTGGGTTAGGCCGTCGCGCCAATGTGGCATGGCGATGCCGTGGCTGGCAAGTGTGCTGCAATCGAGTCGTGCATCCTTGGGCCGCGCCGCGGGTGTTGGATACTCGGCGGACACCAATGGCCGGATGGTTGCTTTACTGCCAATCATTTTTGCGATGGCACAAGCGAAGCCATGCCAGCTCGTGTTACCGCCAGCCGTGAGGTGATAAATGCCCGCCGGAATCGCCCCTTTAATGATCTTCGGCACAGCTTTCGTTACCGCCTCGGCAATATGCAGCGCGTTGCTCGGGGCACCGAGCTGGTCTGCCACTACCGTCACTTCCGCACGTGCCGCCAATAATTTTCGCATGGTGCGGAAGAAATTCTTCCCTCGCGCGTCGAACACCCATTGCAGACGGAAGATATGGCCCTGATGGTTGGCCACCGCCAACTCACCGGCGCGTTTGGTCACGCCATACACACATCCGGGATGCACATGCGCTTCCTCGGTATACGGCGCGCCGCGCAGGCCGTCGAACACATAATCCGTCGAGAAATGCAGAAACGGCACATGTTGGTCCTCGCAAGCGCTGGCCATCAGGCCGGGTACTTCCGCGTTAAGCCGCCGCGCCACCGCCGCATCCGTTTCCGCTGCATCGACACCGGTATAAGCCGTGGCATTAATAACGAGTTGCGGTTCCACCGCGCGGATGATGGTCGCGATATCCTTTGCCGTCGCCGTTGCCAGCTCGCAGCGCGCCCGGTCGATGCCGGTCACTTCATATCCGGCCACTGTCAGAGTTTCCAGCAGGCGGTGCCCCACCTGACCATTCACACCGAACAGGACAATGCGCTGGCTGTCGCTCATATGCCCTGCCAGTGCTTCATTTTTTCAATCCATGCACCGTTCGCGAGGTACCAATCGATCGTCGCATCCATCCCTAACGCGAAACTCACTTGCGGGCTGAAGCCGATGGCCTTGGCGCTGCTGGTATCGAGGGCATAGCGATAATCATGGCCGAGGCGATCCTCCACATAGGTGATGAGTTTCTGGTAATCCGTTCCCGGTTTCTTCTTTGCCAGCTGGTCGCACAGCGATTGCACGAGCGTGATATTGCGCCGCTCCTCGCCACTGCCGAGATGGTAGATGCCGCCCGCTTTGCCGCGCTCGAACGCATCCATTACTCCACGCGCGTGGTCCTCCACATGGATCCATTCGCGGCGCTGCTGGCCTTTGCCATAAACCGGCAGCATCTCGCCGCCCAGTGCATTGGTGATCATGCGCGGGATCAGTTTTTCCGGGTGCTGGCGCGGCCCGTAATTGTTGCAACAGCGCGTAATGAGCGTGTTCAGCCCATAGGTTTTGTTCCAGGCGCGCACCAGCATATCGGCGCTGGCTTTGCTTGCCGCATAGGGTGAATTCGGCGCTAGCGGCGTCTCGAGCGTGAACTCGCCTTCGTCCGTCAGCGCACCATAAACTTCATCCGTCGAGACCTGCAAATAGCGCTTCGTCGCATCACCTTTGAACGCATCCTTTGCCGCCTCCAGCAGCACATGCGTGCCGATGATGTTCGCGTGCATGAACGGCGCTGAACCGGCGATGGAATTATCGACGTGCGACTCCGCCGCCGCATGAATAACGCCACCGATCGGGTATTTCTTGAACAGGCCCGCCACGCGCGTTGCGTCCGCCACATCGCCGATAACAAGCTGGTGATCGCCCTCGATCCACGAAAGATTATCGCGGTGCCCGGCATAGGTCAGCTTGTCGAGCACGATGATGCGATAGCCGCGCTTCACAGCTTCGGCAACCAGCGAGGAGCCGATGAAGCCTGCACCGCCGGTGATGAGGATGGTTTTGGGTTCAGTCATTTGGGTGCCTTGAAATTGAGGGGAATGGTGAATGCGATCGAGTCGATATCGGGATAATTCCCCGGTGGTGCCGGCATTGGGTTGGCGCGGCGGATCATGTCGAGCGCCGCAGTATCGAACACCTGCAGGCCCGACGTCTGCTCGATAGCGTTGTAGCGCACATTACCGAACCGATCGAGCTGCACCCGTACCACCACGCGTCCTTCACGGCCCCCCGCTGCTTCAGGGTATTCCATATGGCGCTGAACCCATGACGAGACCTGCAAGGTATAGCGCGCGCGCGTTTCCTGGGCCGTCTGTGCTGTCATGCTGGTTGTCGCGCCCTGCCCGTTGATCGCCCCATCCGGGCTTGCGGCCTTCACGGCGGCGGCTACTATCTGCTGCGTCGGCGCACCTACCTCACGCACATATTGCTGCGGCTGGGGCGCCACGGCTGCCTGAGCTGGCAATGGCGCTAGCATGGGCACCGGCGCGATCGTCGGTTGCACCGGCGTATATTGCGCCGGTGCCGGGTCCTCCACCTTCACCACTTTCGGTGCCTTTACCGGCTTTGGCGGCGCGATGCGTGGCATGGCTTTCAGTGGCGATGGCACAACGGGTGCTGGCATATTCGGCGTTGCCCGCCAGCTATCGCCCGTAGTCGCCTGCATCACCGGCGGCGCGACTGCGGGTGTTGCAGGCAACGACGTAGGCGCATAAGCCCCGACTCTGTCCTCGCTACCCAGCTTGAACGACAGCGCCCGCACGGGTATATCCGTCACCTTCTGGTTCGGAATAATGGCGTAGATGCCGAAAGCAACCATATGCACGATGAAGGCGATAGCGAGCATCTTGCGGAAATCCTTCTCGGCAAGGTAGGTATTCGGCCCGAGTGACACAGGACTCGGCGTCAGCGCCTGCACCGCGCGCCCTACTAACCCTTGCATCAGGCCCCAGTTCATGATCGCACCTCGAGCGGGCCGGAATCCGTGACCAGCGAGAGATTTTTACCACCAGCCGCGCGAACCATCTCAAGGAAATCGACCAGTTTGTTCGCCTCGAGATGCGCATCTGCTTTGATGGTAACGACGCGCTCAGGGTTCACCGCGAATTCCTTTTTCAACTCCGTGGTCACGCCCGCATTCTCGACCATGTCATCGTTGATGATGATCTCGCCGTACTTGCCGAGCGCTACTACAATAGGGCCTTCATCGAGCCGTTGACCGGAATCCGCGCGAGGCAACTCGATCGCGACCGGACTGAACTTATCGAGATGCCCGGCGACCAGAAAGAACAGGATGATGGTGAAGACGATATCGATCAGCGAGATCATGCTGATGGCGCGAAGCCGGCGGGTGCTGCGTTTGAATTCCATCTACGCCCCCGCCTTATCCACCTGCACGTTGCGGCCACCGTTCAGATACACCGCATCCATCACGGTGATGAGCTGCTGGACGCTGACGCCCGTCGTGGTGAAGATCGCGATCTTGACGTCCGCATTTTCGGCAATACGGTTACTCAACGCCGCGTTCATCGCATCGAGGTTCATCGGCTGGTTATCGACCACGACCGAACCGTCGCTTACTGTCTCGATGCGCAGGATGTGCATCGCCGCCGAGCCTGCTGTTGCCTTGCCTGCGGGCAACGACAACTCCATCGACTCGCTCACCACGAAAGTCGTCGTCAACATCACGAACACCATTAAATGAAACACGATATCGATCAGCGCCGTGAGGTTGATCTCCTGTATCAGCCGTTGCCTGCGATCGAAATCCATCATCGCGACGCGCCCCCTAGAACTTGTTGTAGCTCGGGTTCAGCAAATGGAGCGTGCTGCTGCTCTGCGGTGCGCCGCGCGGGTTGGCCAGCACGTTCGCCTGCTCTTCCATTAGCTGACGCGCGCGCTCCTCACGCTCCATGATCTCGCGTTTCTCCTGCTCTTTTTCATTGCGGATGAACACATCTTCGAGTGCCAACGTCTGGATCGTCACATCCCGCATCGTCGCCCGCACGCGCTCGATGATGCTGTCGATCAGGTAGTACGCCCCCATCGCCGGCACCGCGACGACGAGGCCGCCCACGGTCGCGATCAGCGCCTGCCAGATGCCGCCCGCCAGCATCGATGGATCGACCCGCGAGCCGGATTCGGCGAGTTTTGCGAACGCCTTGATCATCCCGACCACGGTGCCGAGCAACCCGAGCAACGGTCCGATGCTCGATGCCATCTCAAGCCCGCGCATATGCGCCTCGAGGTAACGCAATTCCGCCGAACCCACGCGCGCGATCTCCGCCTCGCGGCTTTTCATGGTGATCTCGCGATTCATCACCCCGTCCACCGCCACGCGCATGATGCGGGCCAGCGGCCCCTTCTCCCGCGCCAGCAGGTAGGAGGCATCCGTCAACTCGCCACGCTTGATGAGGCTCATTGTCCGGTCGATGAAGGCCATGTTGAACACGCCCCCGGTGATGAACTGGTAGGCCTTGAACATAATGATGCCGAGAACGTAGATCGACAGCGCGATGATGACGTACATCACGAAGCCGCCCTTGACGAAAATGATATCTAGCATGGGTCTGCCGCCGTTTTTATTAGATGGTTTTATGGCAGATTAGAACGCGCGCCCGCGAGAGTCGAGATGCATTTCGAATTTTTACCCGTAGAATTACGCGAGCTTCCGCGCCTCTTCCGGCAGCATGATCGGAATCCCATCGCGGATTGGATACGCGAGCCCGGCACTTGGCGAAACCAGTTCCTGTGCCGCTTCATCATAGGTCAGCCGCGCCTTGGTGACAGGGCAGACGAGGATTTCGAGCAAGGCGGGATCGAGTGTGCCGGTATGCATGTCAATGTTTCCTTACATATTGGGCGATGAATGCTACCAGCGCGAACCCGCCAACCTTGAGCCACGGCAGGTAGGGCTTAATCCACGTTGTGCTGATGCCCGCACTCGGTGTTTGCGACGTTTGCGTGATTTCGCCTGTCTCGCGGTCGATGGTATGGGGCGGCTGTTCATGCGGCACAGACTTACCGTCAGAGAATTTATCGTAATGCGAATAGGATAACCCGCTGCCGGGCAGGCTGCCGGTCGCCCGCGTGCCTTTTTTGCCGATATTATAGGTCAGCCCCTTGCCGCCGACGGACAGGCTGCTCGCGCCATTCTTGCTGAGGTTGAGGCGAACCCCGGGAATCAGGCTGATACTCTTGCGGAAACGTAAACCCATGCAAGTGGTTTAATGCCTCACGTACGGTGAGTCAAACCTAGAAAAGCACACCCTGTTTTGGCGGATAGATCAGCTTTCCATCACGCAGGATCGCATGGTCGTTGGGTTGATGTAGGGTGGGCGCTGCAGGGCTCGTAATATGCCACACCCCGACCCCGCCGAACGTCAGTGCATCCGCCGTCAATTGCCGATGACACTCGCTCGGTTTCGCTTCCGCGCACATCATAGCGGTCGGAGCGATCGTCGCCCATTCCATCAACTGGTCGAGTGCGCGGGTGAATACAGGCGTCGCCATATGGTCCGCATAGGCCTGCATGCCGCCACCTTCGCGACAGGCATGGTTCACTGAACCGGCGCGGACGGTGCGCTTGCCGCCAAGATCCGGGAAATGCCGGTAGACGATATTCTCGGCCATAAGGCTGCAGGACAACGCATCGTCGCAGAATTGCGGATGGCGACGCGAACGCGGAATCGAGCGGATATCAGCGAGCTGCCGGACGCCGTGCGTTTTCAGCAGAACGATGAAATCCTCGATCGAGCGCGTCGAGTGGCCAATGGAATGGATGGTAAGCATAGTTGCAATATGGGAAAGCCCTGAGGGCTTGAAAAGATACTGAACGAATGGAGCGGGCGAAGAGATTCGAACTCTCGACATTCACCTTGGCAAGGTGACACTCTACCACTGAGCTACGCCCGCTCACTATCCGTTGAGGAGCGCCAACATACCGAGCGAAAAAGAAATTGCAAGAGGCTATTTGATGGTAGTTAATTCGCTTAAAAGCTGGCAAGCCTCAAACGATAAACCAACAAATCACTCGATCTAGATGTCTATACCACCGCTGCTGCGGGGGGCTGCCACGTCACTGAAGGTGCTCCCCCCAGCCGGGCCACCTTGGCCGAATAATTCCGTCTGGCTCGCCTGACGGACAGCACCTGCATCGCCTACTTTTTTCAGTCCTTCCATGATGCTCTGCCGGTCAGCGCCCATACTTTTGATCAAATTGGCTAGCATACCCGGTCGCGGCTGCGCCGTTATTTTAAAGGTCGCATCGGCATTCAGTCCTTTACCCTGCAGGCTCAGTCCCTGACCAACATTCACATCCGAACCGCCACCCGGCAACAGGGCGGCGATGATAACAGGCCGCCCGCCGCTGCTCGTCTGCGACGAGAAGTTCTTAAGGGCAAGCATCGCACCGAAATCTGGACCTGTTGAGCCGTCTGCCATCGTTTCTCCTACCTAAGACTATAGCACAGGAAATGTTTCAGTTGTATGACAATTAAAGGGTTTTTTTAGCCGTTATACCCTAGTTCGGGCGGCCCATCTGATACGGCGAATCCAGTGAAAAAGCAGGAACTTCCACCTCAAAATGTTCGCCAGCGGTCGTTACCATCTCATACTCACCCAGCATCACGCCGGAAGGGGCGTTCAGCGCCGTGCCCGAGGTATACTGGAATACCTCCCCCGGTTTCAGCACCGGTTGCTCGCCTATAACGCCCGCCCCGCGTACTTCCTGCGTAATTCCTAACGCATCCGTAATTTTCCAGTGGCGATTGATAAGCTGCACCGGCTCCTCGCCGAAATTCTCGAGCTGGATGGTGTACGACCAAACGTAATGGCCATCTGTCGGTTCCGAATGCTCAGCCAGAAAATTCGGGCTGGCCGTTACTTTGATGTCGCGTGTCGTTTTGGTGAACATGTCAGGAATATACGCCCATCAACCCGCGTTGCAAGGGGTAAACCAATTACCGTGCGGGCGCGACACCCTGGCCTTTCGCATGGCCTTGCCAGCCATCGCCTTGCAATACTTCACCTACGCGCGCCATCATTTCAGCCCCTTTCGCCAGTTGTGTGCATGCGACGTACTCATCCGGCCCATGCGCCTGTGCAATATCACCGGGCCCGCAGATCACCGTCGGGAATCCTTGCTCACTGTAGCCGCCACCCTCCGTCGCGTACGACACCGCACTCGTCGGCGTATTGCTGCCCGCGAGGTAGCTCGCCAGATGAAGGTACGGCGCATTCGCCACACGCTTCAACCCATGCACATGGCTCAATTGATGCGTTTCGATCATGCAGCCGTAGCGCTGCATCAGCTCGGCGGCTTTCGCGTCGAAGCGGGCCCGGAACGCCTCACTATTTTTGCCCGGCATAGGCCGCACTTCCCACAGCATGTCCGCTGTATCGGGGATGATATTGCGCGCTGTGCCAGCATGCGCCACGCCCAAATGGATGGTCGAATAGTTGGTTACGAAACGGCTGTTCACCTCGCCCTTCTTCGCTTCTTCGGCGTTGATATCTCGCAGCAGCAACGCCAGTTCCGCCATCGCATAGGCTGCATTCACGCCATCCTGCGGCGCACTCGAATGCCCTGCTTTACCCGTGATGATCGTTTCGAATCCGTCGATGCCTTTATGCTCATCCACTACCTCCATCATGGTCGGCTCACCGACGATGATGAGTTGCGGCTTGATAGTATGCGCGATGAATTCCTTGGCCAGCGGCTCGGCGCATTTGCAGCCGATCTCCTCATCGAACGAAAGCGCCAGCCATACCGGGCGCTTCAATTCTTGCGTGCTCCATTTCGGCACCTCCGCCAGCGCGAGGGCGATGAACCCTTTCATATCCGCACTGCCGCGCCCATAAAGCTTGCCGTCGCGCTCGCTCAGGATGAAGGCCTTTTCCGGCCCCTTGCCGCCGGTCCATTGCTGGCCCTTGACTGGCACCACATCGGTGTGGCCGGAAAGTACAATGCCACCTTCTTTCTTCGGCCCGATGCGCACCAGCAACGCGGCCTTTTTCACGCCCTGTTCGTTGGTCTCGTTTACCCGCTCCATATACGCACCGTATGGTTTCAGGTACTCCTCAACCCATTCGATGAGGGCGAGATTGCTATCGCTACTCGTCGTATCGAACGATACTAGTTTCGATAGAATCTGTTCAGCGGTTAGCGATGCAGCCATAGGGCATAGCGTAATACGTCCATCGTGGGACACCAAGCGTTAAAAGTTGTCACGGAATCTTAACATTCTTGCATACTGTGAGTTGCTACTATTCGCGCCGATAAGGGGTAATGATATCAGCAAATTAGGCGCACGACAAGCATCGCAGACTGCAAATCCTTCGACCATCATCGAGGGTGCGACCTCAACACTGGACTTGAGCACCAAGCCTGCCGCACTGGGTTATCTGTGCGACCGCCATCTTTTGTCGCCTCGAGACATCATGTTCCGGGTGAACGCAACCGATGAAGCAACGGCGTGTGATCGTACGTGCAAAGCCCTACAAACGCTTATCGGTGCGACCGCGACCGCAAGCTCAGTGCACTATCACAGGCATTCCGGGAAGTTCGATGTCACTTTCAACCCGTCGTATGTCAATGGCGAAAACCTGGTTAATGATGTGCTGGGAGCTTCTGCCGGGTTCGCGCCGCGTCGTTAAGCTGCGCGGTCGTCCCTCATCATCGCTGGCAGGTCGCCGATCAGCCCCATTGCATGCTTCATGAAATAACGCTTCAAAGGTGGCACATTGTTCACCGCCACCATGCCCGCCCGACGGATGAGCGATAATCCCGGCAGGTTATTGCTGAACAACCGATTCAGGATATCCGTGCTCGCCGTCATGCTCATCGAATCGAAACGCCGCCAGCGCTGGTAATGCGCCAGCAGGCTTTCCGCGCCGACATCGAGCCCGAGTTTGCGCTGGTCGAGGATCAGTTCTGCCAGCACCGCGACATCGCGATAACCGAGGTTAACTCCTTGCCCGGCGATCGGATGGATACCATGCGCCGCATCGCCCACCAGCGCAAAGCGATGCGCGGTAAATTGCTCGGCATGCATCAACTTCAGCGGATAGGAGAAGCGCTTGCCCACCACTTTCACTTTGCCCCAGTAATTGTCCGCGGCCTCGCCAACGCGGCGCTGCAGCTCGGCATTGAATGCGTCATCAGCCAGCGCAACATAGTGGCCAGCATCGTTCTCATGCTCCGTCCACACCACGCCGCTGCGATTGACACTTCGTGTCTCCAGTGTTTTTTTAACCGGATTGACATCTTCTTTAGTCATTGGTGCTAACGGCAACAATGCAAACGGCCCTGCCGGATAAAACTTCTCCAGCGCCAGTCCCTCATGCGGATGCTCATGCTCGATGACGCACACGATCGCCGTCTGCGCATAGGAAATTACTCTGGCAGGAATCCCTGCCTGCTCACGCAGCTTGCTAAACCGACCATCCGCCGCAATGAGCAGCGGGGCCGTCAGCGTCTTGCCCTTCTTCAGCATCGCCGTCGTACTTGCCGAATCCGTGCTGAACCCCGTCACTTTATCCTCGATGACAATAATATTCGCCTCGCCTTCAAGGCCCCTGTAAAGCCCACGCCGCAAGATATTATTCTCGACGATATAACCGAACGGTTCGCCCACATCCTTGTCTGAGTAATGCACGAAACCCGGCTTGTCCTGATCGCACACGCGGATATCATGAATGGGCTGCGCATGCGGCGCGATATGCTGCCACACCTTAATATGTGTCAAAATCCGCACCGTGCCGCTCGAGATCGCGCTCGTGCGACCGTCGAACCCGGCGTCAATTTGGCTGGCGCGCGGCAGCGGGTCGATGACCGTCACCTTCATGCCGCCCTGCGCCAGCGCGATGGCCAACGCATTGCCGACCAGCCCCCCACCCGCAATGATGATTTCCGTATCCATGCGCTTCTCGTAGCAGACCCAAGCGTCGATGCCAACCTGCACCATTTTTATGCGCATCGCCAAAAAAACAGGCGGACATACTGTCCGAAAACTTGCCTTACCTGTGCTAAGCCCTTGAAAAAGGGCATGCTGGAATCTGGCACAAAACACGCAAAGCATACCTCATGGATAACGCACTTTTCGTCAGCCTGCTTGCCGTCGCGACACCGCTCATCGCGGTGGTCGCCCTTATGTTGCTGGTGCCCGCGAGCCTTGCCCCGCAATCACGCCTTGCCGGGGCGGTTACGCTATTTGGCAGCTTGCTACTTACCGCTGCCCTGATGCTGATGGTCGAGCATCGGAACATGCTTGTGCACTTTACCACTGCGGATGCCACCATCGCCAGCCTGTTGCTCCTTGGTGCCGGTATCAGCATCGCCCCGCTGGCGGATCGCGCCCGCCCGGCCAGCCTTATGCTTATCGCCCCGGTCGCTTCCTACCTCGCTTTCAGCGCCTTATTCGCTTTTAACGCTGCTTCGACCATCTCACTTATGTCAGGTATTATCGCGCTCAGCTTCACCGCTCTCGTCGGCAGTGCCATGCTGCCGCTGCATCCTTCGCGCTACAGCCCGTCGGGCCAGCTGCGCACCATCGCCACATCACAAAGCAGGCTACTCATCGGCTGGGTCCTGCTCGCCTCCAGTTTTCTTGCCCTCACCGTCCTGCTGGGCCGCACACCGGATTACGTGCTCGTCATCCTCAGCGTCATCATCGCGGCGCTGGCGACCCTCCTCACCACCCGCGTTGAAGACGGCCTCGCCAAAGCCGGACAAGCCATCGCCGCCGCCACCCTTCTCACCGCCTGCGCTACCATCAACTTGCAGATCGCCATCATGCTTGGCCTTGTCGCCAGCTTCTGCGTCAACCGCTCGGAAGCCATCAGCGCTTCATTACGCGTCGATGACCCGCATCATTTCAGCGGCACCCTGCTTTTGCCTGCCATATTCGGCCTGCTCCTGCCCGGCATCCTCGATAGCGCACAACTTGCCGCAGGGATCAGCTGGCTCACGCTCGCCCTTATTACCGGCATCGCGCTTTCGGCAATGGTCTGGCCCGTTGCCATGCTGCTGAGCGGCCTCGCGCTGCCCAAGCGCAACATCACCCAAGGCATCCGCGCCTGATACGAAATTGTTCCTGCAACCGACTGGGGGAGGCTTTGGCCTCCCCTTTTTTTATGCAGTCCGCCATTGCGAGCGCATCGCGGCAATCCAGTTTATTCTTGCTTGCGCTTTAGGGGCTGGATTGCTTTGGCCTTGAGGCTGCGCATACCGCTACAATAAGCTCTCCAAATAATGCTGCGCAATGCCGAACTCTGCCTTGATGCGTGCAATTGCGGCCCGCAGCTTATTCACGTTTGCAGGCTTGGCTGTTTTCACTGCCACGATCATCACGTTCTTCGGCGTATGCGCATCCGAGATGAACTCGAACAGATTCGTTTTATACCCGCTTAGCTCCAATAATTGCGCGCGTAACGCATCGGTAACCATCTCCGCCATGCGCTCGACATAAGTGCCGTATTGCAGCATTGGCGCAAGCGCATGCTCATGCGGCATCTTTCCCATGCTCTTGCGGATCTGCTTATGGCAACATGGCGCCACGACAATGAGCGCTGCTCCTGCTTTTACTGCTTTGGCAATCGCATCATCTGTCGCCGTATCGCACGCATGCAGCGCGATTACCACATTGGCACCGCAGCAATCATACTCCGCGATGGAACCTTCCACAAAACGCAAACCCTTGAATCCCGCCGCCTGGGCGATGCAGTTGCATTTTTCTACTAGATCCGCGCGATATTCCACGCCGATGATCTCCACCTCGCGCTTTAGGTTATTCACCACATAATCATACAGTGCGAACGTCAGGTACCCCTTGCCCGCGCCCATATCCACGATCCGCAGCATGCCCAGCGGCAATTCCTGTAAGCGCACATTCAGCAATTCAATGTATTTGTCGATCTGGCGAAATTTATCTTGCGCATTCTTGTACACTTCACCCTTTGCGTCCGTAATGCCAAGCGCGTGCAGGTAGGCCTTGCCCTTGGTCTCGATCATCCGCTGTTTCGCGCGATCATGCGATAATTCAGCTGCCTGCGTCGTACTTGGTGGCATTTGTTTCATTGTGTAGCCCGCTTGCCCGTGCATCAGCTGAAAATCCGCCCGAGTCGTCTGCAACTGTGCGACCCGGAAATACTCTTCAAGATGCTTTACCAGCAATGTGACCGCCTCCTGCGGCGGATGGTTCTTCACCACATCGTTTGTGCGATGGTGATGCGTGAAGCTCAGCTTCAACTCCCGTTTTACCATGATCGGACGAATATCGATGGATTTGAGATCACCCGCCGCCGAAGTCGGCGTGCTGAGCGTCAGCTTGACCAGCGTCCCTGCTGCTACCGCATCCAGCAGCCGATTCGTGAAATCATTGAGTGTCGCCTGTTTCGTCATGGGCCCGTCATACGGCCGCCAGCGGCGGCTGGCAAGCGTTCAAGGCTTGGATTTCCGGCAAATACCGGCTAACACAGTGTCCATGAACGCTACTTCCATCCACGCCATTTATGGCGAACCGCCGCGCGGCCTCGTCGACATCCCGCCTAATGCGCAGCAATTCTCGCCATTGATACCCGGCAGCGCCCAGATGAAGCAATTTGCGCAAGGAAGTATTGCGGATTTCATTGTCCAAGCGCCGCCCGGCACGCTGGAGCGCCGTTATGTCCTGGCCCGCGCGCTCAGCATTCTCGCCGCGGACAGCACGCTTACCGCGTTCGCTCGCAACGATAAGGGCGGTAGCCGCATTGCCAAGGAGCTGGAAGCCTTTGGCTGCACCGTCGTCGAAACCGCCCGTGCCCATCATCGTATTGTCACCACGATATGCCCTGCAACGCTTACCGGCATCGATGAAGCCATCACCGCCGGTGACCCGCAACAGCATCCATCCCATGGCCTCTGGACGCATCCCGGAGTATTCAGTTGGGATCGTCTCGATGCCGGCAGTGCATTGCTGCTGAAACATTTGCCGGTACTCACCGGTACAGGAGCCGATCTTGGTAGCGGCATCGGCGTCCTCAGCCGCGCGGTGCTGCAATCCCCGCACGTCACCGCCCTCACGCTCATCGATATCGATCGCCGCGCCATCGCCATGGCTGAAAAGAACATCGACGATTGGCGTGCGAAATTCCTCTGGGCCGACCTGCGCGACCTTGCCGATAGTGGCCTCGATTTCATCGTGATGAACCCCCCTTTCCACGATAACGGCATGGAAGACCGCGCCTTGGGCCAGCTCTTCATCACCCGCGCGGCAGCTATGTTGAAACCCGGTGGGCAGCTTTGGCTCATCGCCAACCGTCACATGCCGTATGAGACCCTCTTAGAACAGCATTTCAGCAGCAACGGGGTGGTCGCTGCGGAGGCGCTCTACAAAGTCATGATGGCGGTGAAATGACATGTGCCACTTAGAAATGCATTTGGACAACAAAGCGCGATGTCATGGATACCGGAAAAATGAGGGTAGATTTAAACTACACGACATTTTTAAGGAGGCGCCCTCACACGCAGATTTGAAGTCCAAATGCATTTATGAGGGCTCATGAGCAAGACCGCACGTATCGACCAGTTGCTTGCGGGCATGGGCTATGGCTCGCGTCGCGAGGTGGAAGCGCTCGCATATGCCGACCGCATCCTGCTTGATGCTGGCCCCATCCTCGATTGCAGCCAGCGCCTACCACTCGATGATGGTTTGCGCTCGCGCATCAGCGTCGATGGCGAACCACTCGATCCCTTACCCGGCATGGTCGTCATGCTCCACAAGCCGCTCGGCACAACCTGTTCGCATAAGGAATCCGGCCCACTGATCTATGATCTGTTACCCCCACGCTGGAAACGGCGCGACCCCGTGCTTTCCAGCATCGGCCGCCTCGATAAGGACACCTCCGGCCTGCTCCTGCTCACCGATGACGGCCTGCTCTTGCATAGGGTCATCTCACCAAAACAGCATGTCGCGAAAGTGTATGACATCACCACTTCCCGCCCGCTGCTTGGCGGTGAAATCGAAAAATTCGCCAGTGGCAGCCTGATGCTCGAAGGCGATGATAAGCCGTTGCTTCCCGCCGAACTCGTCATTGTTTCGCCCATCACCGCCCGCGTCACGCTACATGAGGGGCGCTACCATCAGGTACGCCGCATGTTCGCCGCCGTGGGTAACCATGTGCAGGCGCTGCACCGCGAATCTATCGGCGGATTAGCACTCCCGAAGGATCTCAACGCCGGAGAATATCGCCTCCTGGACGCCGATAACATCGCGCAGATTTTTGCCCGCTAACGCGGTGTCATTCTATAAATGGTGACGGTCACTGGCATGAACAGCCCAAGCGTACGCGTCGCCAGGATGCTTTCCTGCCATGGCACATCATTACGCATCGTATGCGCGTTGCGCGTGCTGAACCAGATTTCGCCGAGATCCGTGCGTCGCTCCGGGTTCTTCAGGAATGCCCCGTAATCGGCGATGATCGACGGGATCTTCGCCTTCATGCCCGAGACATTCGCATCGCGGTAATCGCTTAAGGGTTTCCAGCAATCCATGGGGGAGAAGAAGCGCGCCACTTGTACCGCACCCATGCCACGCGTACCTTCCGCGTCAAGTTTTTGAGCGAACTCTTCCTGCGATTGCCCGAGCCTGTCGAAATACGTGAACGCCGCTTCGCGCCCATCCTGCGAATGCAAGTACGTCACGTCTCCCGCTGAAAGCCGCGCGATCGGGTGGCTGAGTGCCTGCTGGGAACCGGCGATGAATTGCACATCCTGCGTGTTCATCCGCAACGCTACCTGCACGTCTTCACTGGTGGATTGCAGCATCACTGGAGGCAGACCGTCCGGGTGGTTTTTTTTCTGCTCATCCAGTAGTTGCGCGACGATAAGATTATCAAGATTCGCCCGGTTATATGTCACGAAATTTGCGATCTGCGCAATCACTAGCACTATTAGTAACGCCGTTGCGGCATAGGGTGCACGGCGCTTCAGGAAATGCGGCACGCGCGGCGCGATATGCGTTTCTACCATCGGCCATAGTAACAGTAACGCCAAGGCGATGAAAGTCAGGTTAGTGTAGTATTCCCACGTGCGCGATTGCACCATCAACCCGGTAACTAGCTGCTGGTTGAGCGTGATAAGTGGCACTATGCAGCACACGAGCGCGAGCATAATTGGTGGCGGGCATTCGCGCACCCAGGCGCGCGTGTAGAGGTTCTGGCCCCAGTGCCGCAGGTACATCAGTAAAAGTCCGACGCCCCACAGCATCGAAACGGAAAAGATCGGCAGGTGCGACGCGAAGACGAAGCTATCCCCATTGACGACAGATTTGTCCGTCAGGAACCAGTGCAGGTAATAGGCTACCGCGGCAGTTACCATCACCAGCATCAGCACGAACGTCGGGCGATGCGTCAGCAGCAAACCCGCTACAGCATACAATCCGATGCAGAGGATCAGTGCGATACCGGTGCTGACATAGATGAACGGAAAACTAAGCGCGAATACGCCAAGCACTAACGCATATTTCCAGTGCAGCGTCTGTGCGTGACGCAGCAATGCATAAAGTGACGCGAAGAATAGGATAAGCGTGAATTGCGGTTCGGGCGTTTTGTAGAGACTGAAGAAATTCTCGTATAGATCAGGCACGAACATGCGGAACCACTCTGGGTAGAATGGGCTCGAGAATGGCAGGATCTGGGTCAGCGGGCCAACCGTCATGGAGTTGCACAGCGCGAGGAATTCAAGGGCGAACAGCATTAGGCAGGCTGCCATGAACAGGCTTCTACGCGTTTTGAAACCAATGCGGAACGCTAAGCCCGCCGCGACGATGGCCGACAGGAACGGCCCGATTGCATCCGCTGCAATAAGCCCGCCATCCAGCCCGAACGTGCCGATAAGGCCGCGCACCACCCATGCGCTGAACATGCGGTAAATGATGGTAGCATGTTGAAGCGCATGGAGCGTGTCAGCGTCCTCATTCCATGCGTTATTCATGTAATGCACGCCGCCGGCATTCAGCGAGAACAGCGCGTGCGGTAACACGCCGAGGAAGACAATGAACAGCGCGAAAGGCAGCGCGAACCGCCAGAAGGATGTGATCTCAAGCGAAGTTCTCATCTCATGTTTACTGGAAACTGAACCAGGCGCTGTACCAAATCACCCCCACGAATGTTCGTTTTTGAGGAATTTACCTGCATGCGCGATATTTAGCGAAGCTGCCCGGCAAACACAAGATGTTGCTGCCTAATGCCGCGCTTCGAGGCTACGGCGCTCCTGCCCGACGAATTCGAGATAGGTGCGGTATTCGCAATTCGGGATAGTCGCTACCAGCGCATCGAACTGTTCGATGCTCATGAATCCCCGTGTCAGCGCCGCCTCTTCCGGGCAGCCGATCTTGAGGCCCTGCCGGCTTTCCACCGTTGCAATGTACGCGGATGCTTCCTGCAGCGATGTGGAGGTTCCCGCATCCAGCCACGCGAAGCCACGGTTCAAGCGTTGTACGCGCAAGGTCTTGCGTTCAAGGTAGGTACGGTTGATGTCTGTGATCTCTAATTCCCCGCGTGCCGAAGGTTTCAGCGCCTTTGCCATCGCGACCACGTCGTTATCGTAGATATAAATACCGGGTACGGCGTAATTACTGCGCGGTTTCTTGGGTTTTTCCTCAATGGAAATCGCGATGCTATTACGATCGAATTCGACTACACCATAACGTTCCGGATCCTTGACATGATAGGCGAAGATCGTTGCGCCGCCCTTGAATTCCTGCATCGCACGCGGGAAAGCGTCACCGCCAAAGAAGATGTTATCGCCGAGCATCAGCGTCACCGCGTCCTTGCCGATAAAGCTTTCTGCAATCAGGAATGCCTGCGCGATCCCTTCCGGCTTTGCCTGCTCGCGGTAGTCGAAGCTCAGGCCCCACTGGCTGCCATCGCCCAGCAATTGCTGGTAACGCGGAATATCGGCGGGTGTCGAAATGATACAGAATTCGCGGATGCCCGAAGCGATGAGTACCGTCAGCGGATAATAAATCATCGGCTTATCGTATACCGCCTGCAGCTGTTTGCTGGCGACCAGCGTCAGTGGATAGAGGCGCGAACCAGCACCGCCGGCGAGAATGATCGCTTTCATATACTGCACTCCATGGTCGGCTGAGTGTAGGGAATCCATGACTGATGTGTCAACTTGCCTGAAATCACACTGCCACCGCGTGCGCCCGCGGCAGGGCGATCTCGACCAACAGACCCTGCCCGTTTTCCGCCGTTTTCAAAATGATTTTTCCCGAAAGCCGCGCCACAGTCTCCGCGACGATCGCCAACCCAAGCCCCGTCCCCTGCGCCTGCGGCGTCCCCACCCGGTAGAAGCGCTGGAACACGTGGTCGCGCTCGCCTTCGGGGATGCCGGGGCCCGAATCGCTCACTGCACACACGATCTGTTCTGCATCGTCGCGCAGGGTCACATTTACCTTGCCGTTATCGGGGGTATATTTCACCGCGTTCTCGATGATATTGCCGATGAGCAGCTTGAGCAGCGTTTCGTCCGCCATCACCATCAGCCCGTCCGCCCCGTCGAACGAAAGTTCAAGGCGCTTGGTCGCGACCAGCGGTGCCAGTTCCTGAATCATGCCGATGACGCTGCGCTTCAAGTCAATCGGCACGCGCACGATGGGCTGGTGGCTCACCCGTGTCGAGGTAAGGAGCTGGCTGACGAGGCGCGATGAACGTTCAATCGCTGCACTAAGATTTTCCATCAAGCTGTTGCGTTCCTTGGCATCCCGCGCCTGCTCCAGCATCTGCATCTGTAGTTTCAGTGTGGCCAGCGGCGTGCGCAAATGGTGCGCCGCATGTTCGGCGAAACGTTTTTCCACATTGAAGGAATTCTCTAATTTCTGCAGGAGATTATTGATGGAGTTGCCGATCGGTGCGAGTTCGCGCGGGACGTTACCGAGCTTCAGCGGGGAGAGATCATCCGGCGAGCGCGAGCGTATCTGCTGGATGAGCGCCCGCACCGTGCCAAGACCCGAGCTGATGCCCGCCCATAGCAGCCAGCCGACCAGCGGTACCAGTAGCGCGAGCGGGGCGGCAAGTGTCAGCAGGATATTGACGACCAGCGATTCGCGCAGCGAGATCTTTTCCCCTGCCTCGACCGTAATATTCGTTCGCGGAATATTCAGGCTGTAGACCCGCCAGGTATTGCCATCGTCATCCTCGACATCCGACAACCCCTGATCCTGTTGCGGGATGCCGACGACCGGCGCCTTGTCCGAGATCATCGCTAGCTTGTTGCCCTTCCACACACGGAACATGCGGCTGCTGGCGTACGCATCGGCGAATTCGTTCAACGCTTTCTGGTTGCTCACCGCGAGATCAATCTTGCGGATGCGCCGGAACGGGCCGGCCTGTGCATTCATTTCGTCCTCGACCACCAGCCAGATCAGGTTGGCGCTGCTGATGAGCTGGGCATCGTACACATGATCGATCTGCCGCGTTGCGCCCTTGAAGGCCAGGATACCGATGACGCAAATAACGATGAGGATGGTCGGGGCGATCCGCAGGAACAACGAACGCGTCAATGTGTTAGTACGCATCGGGTCCATGCGGCGTTTCCTAACCGGCATTGACGCGGTAGCCCACGCCACGCACGGTCTGGATGAAGGTGCTGCCGAGCTTCTTGCGTAGATTATAGACCGTTACTTCCACCGTGTTGCTCTCGGCCGCATCCTCGGCGCTGTAGAGCACATATTCGATGTCCGATTTGGTCACGAACTTACCGCTGCGTTCCATCAGCAGTTTCAGCGTGCGGAATTCCTTCGCTGTCATCGTTACCTGCTTGTCGCCCTTGCGCACGATGGAGGAAGCAGGCTCGAGTTCCACCTCGCCGCATTTCAGCGTCGTCTCCGCGCGTCCGGCACTGCGGCGCACCAGCGCGCGTAACCGCGCGAGCAATTCATCGAGGTCGAAGGGTTTCACCAGGTAATCGTCCGCCCCGGTATCGAGGCCATCCACCTTCTGCTGTGGCAGGTCACGCGCGGTCAGTAGCAGCACCGGCGTCATGTTTTTGCGTTTACGCATGTCCTGCAGCACTTCAAGGCCGCTGCGTTTGGGCAGGTTAATGTCGAGCACCACTGCCGCAAAGGGCGAATCCCGCAACGTGTCGATCGCCGATTCGCCGTCTTGCACCCAGTCGACCCCATACGCGTGCCGCTCCAGTGCCTTCTTGAGCGATTCACCAAGCATGTCATCGTCTTCTACCAGTAATAAGCGCATGGCTAACCTTTACTCCAAACCATTTCAGAAAAAAAGCCCGCTCTTGCGAGCGGGCTTTTCTGTTTCGTCAGTTACAAGCATGTAACCGAGGAAGGATTCGCGACTAGCGGGTCGACGATTCTTCCGGCGAAGCGTCGCCTTTTTTAGCAACGTGCGCTTTGTGTACTTTTTTGGTGTGATGCATTTTTTTGTGCATCGGTTTAGCCGAAGCGTCTGCCGAGGTCGTGGTCGAAGCATCCGCATTGGTGTTGGTCATTGCATCAGCAGCGAAAGCCGACGACGAAACGAAAGCAAGCGCGCTAACAGCGAGAACAAGAGTCTTTTTCATGGTCATATCCTTAAGAGTAGTGGTTGATACTAGGCACGTAGATTACGTGGCTAGCACGTAGTGGTTACGTGAGCCAAACCTACCAATAGAAGATGACGCCAAACTGACGCGTAAAAAAATATCCGTGGGGCGGGGGACCTATCCACAACTAATTGCCGTCTCGCGAACGAACCTAGTGGCGGTTCATATAGCGCGACGGTGACAGCATGCCGGAATTCGGTGCGCCAAGCGATGAGCTGACACCCAGGTCGCTCACCATGCCGCATTGCTTCACGGGAATTTGCGGCTGGTCGCTGCCAGCCGGTGGATTCAGGCTCGCGCACAGGCTACTGACGAAGGCTTTCTGCGCCATTGGCCCGACCCGCAGGTTATACGTGTTCGTGCCATGGAGCAGCGCCTGGTAGGAACTCGTCACGCGCACGCGCACCACCGGGAAATCCGGATGGTTCTGCCGATACGTTGCCCAATAGGAAAGCGCCTCATCGTTACTCGCGAACGGCCCGATCTGGGCCCAGATGGTCTTAAGTCCTTCCGTCGAATTCGGCAGCAGCGAGACCGGCGCTTGGTTGAACGGCGTCGCGACTGGTACCGCACCCGCTGGCTGACGCATCGGTGCAACAAAAGCACTTGTCACTGGTACGCGACGCGCTTCTTCGACCTGTACGGTACCGGCGCCCGCCATCATGCTCGGTGCACCGACCGGTGTTCCCGGCGGCAGCGGCATCACGTGGATCGGCGCAGCGACTGGTTCCGGCGCGGCGAGCGGTGGCCTGCTTGAGGCAAGTTGGTTGCGGTCCTGCGCCCTGAGCGGTGCTGGTGGCGGCGGCAATTGCATGACCGGCGGCGTGGTGATCACCGGCGTACTGTCAAAGCCCGGCCTTGGCAGCGGATTCATGTCCGCCGCTTGCGCTACCGGCGCGGTGTATGCTGTGACGGAAGGACGTGCGACCGGAATCGTAACCGGTGGCGGCGGCGTTACGATGTCAGGCACAACCGTCACTTCCGGCGCCGCGAGCGACGTGGTCACCACCGGTTCGAACGGTGCGGCGCTATCCGGCGTACTCGTCGCGATGACAGGTGCCGGAGTCGGCGTCGTCGTGCTGAACGGGTTCAGGTGCGACCAGAAGCCCGTACGCTGACTGGTCTCGGCGGCATGGGTCGAATTATTCACGTCCGCCGCAATGGTCGGCTGGTCGTTCACGGCTTGGTCGAGCGCCGCGCGCATGTCCGCTGACTGGTCTGCTCCGGCGGCGAACCCAATGTTGCTGCTCGGCGTGGGAACCCTATCGGCGAAGGGTGTGCTGACGCTGGCGAGCGCGGCGCGGTTATTCGGATCGCGCGCATCGATCGACGGCTGTTGCATCATTGCTGGCATCGGGTTTGCTGCTACGGTCACGGCGGGTGCCACACCATTGATCATCGCCGTCTGCACGATGTAGCATTCATCACCTGAGCCGGACAATTTATTACAGATCGTCTGCGCCGTGGATTTGTCGGCCACCGGGCCCGCTTGGGTGCGGAACACCGTGAGGTTGTCCGGCGGCAGTTTCACTTCGCGGATGCTGGTCGGCAGGCCGGCAAGCGATTCTTTGTATTTACTGGTCACATCGCTGAGTTTCTTTTCCGCTTCATCGCGCGTTTCGAACGAGCCGAACTGCAGCATCGTCAGCGATGCGGCCAGCACCGGAGTCGCCGCCAAAGAAGTTACGATGAGAGCGAGCACAAGGCGGGTCTGTTTCACAAAATCCTCAGTTCAAACGGCATATGTTGTTCTTTTACAACAATGTGTCTAAGGGAATCATTTCAGGGGCGCAAGCGCTTTTTGCCCGCATGCTTAATCACCTGTTATGTATTTTACTTTTCGCACTGGGGCGGTTACAAGTACGCACCAATTACAACTACATAAGGTCCCTATGACCCATCCTGCCCTTGCTGCCAAAGCCTGGCCCTTTGAAGAGGCACGCGCCCTGCTTGCCCGCGTCCAGAAAATGAAGAATCATCCGGGCACCGTCATGTTTGAAACAGGTTACGGCCCGTCCGGCCTACCCCATATCGGCACCTTCGGCGAGGTCGCGCGCACGACGATGGTCATGCATGCCTTCAAACAGATCAGTGACTTGCCGACCCGCCTTATCTGCTTCTCGGATGATATGGACGGCCTGCGCAAAGTGCCGGATAACCTCCCCCAGCAAGAAATGATTGCCGCTAATCTTGGCAAGCCACTTACCTCCGTGCCCGATCCGTTCGGCACCCACGCGAGTTTTGGCGACCATATGAACGCCCGTCTCAAGGCATTCCTCGATACATTTGGATTCCGGTACGAGTTCAAGTCCTCTACCGAAACCTACAAAAACGGCGAGTTCGACAAAACTCTCCTTACACTTCTCGCCGATTACGACAAAGTGATGAAGGTCATGCTGCCGACTCTCGGTGAAGAACGCGCCGAAACCTATTCGCCGTTCCTGCCCGTCTCCAAAATCTCCGGCAAAGTATTGCTCGCCAAAGTCGTCAAAACCGATGCCGCCAAAGGCACCATCATTTACCTCGAGGAAGACGGCAGCGAAGTTGAGACCCCCGTCACTGGCGGCCACTGCAAATTGCAATGGAAACCCGATATGGGCATGCGCTGGGCCGCCCTCGGCGTCGATTACGAAATGTACGGCAAGGACCATCTCGCCAGCGCCCCGCTCTACGACAGCATCTGCAAAATCGCCGGCGGCACCCCGCCGCAACAGATGATGTTCGAGCTCTTCCTCGATGAGAACGGCCAAAAGATCTCCAAGTCCAAAGGCAACGGCATCACCATCGACCAATGGCTCACCTACGCGCCCGAGGAATCGCTCGCCCTTTACATGTTCACCAAGCCGCGCACCGCGAAAAAACTATACTTCGACGTCATCCCCCAACAGGTCGATGACTATCTCACCTATGTCGAGAAATACCCTGCGGCCGATGCCGCGCAGAAGCTTGAGAACCCCGCCTGGCACATTCATAGCGGCAACGTTCCTGCACCCGAGAGCACTATAAAATTCAGCTTGCTGCTGAACCTCGTCAGCGCTGCGAATGCTGAAGACAAATCCGTCCTCTGGGGGTTTCTCAAGCGCGATCTGCCAAATGCAACGCCCACCAATTCCCCTATGCTCGATAAGCTTTGCGGTTATGCCGTGCGCTATTACCATGATTTCGTCAAGCCGACGAAGCAGTTCCGCACCCCCACCGAGCATGAACGCACCGCACTGCTGGATTTACGAGCCTATTTGGCCGACCTGTCGCCCGAAGCTTCAGTGAAGGCAGACGACATCATGACCAAAGTCTACGATTTCGGCCTGAAATACTACAGCAAGGAAACCATGCGCGAGTGGTTCAAGGCTATGTACGAAACACTGCTGGGCTCGGCCCAAGGCCCCCGCATGGGCAGCTTCATCGCCCTCTTCGGCGCGAAGGAGACCGTTGGCCTCATCGACGCCGCGTTACAGCAGAAAGCGGCGGCGTAAATGCGTGTTTTTGCACTAATAATATTCATGTCGCTAGCTTACTCAGCACATGCGCAAACGGAGGGATTTACCTGCAAGCCCGATGGCAATCAGCAAGAGTTAAACAAGTGCCAGGAAGACCGGTATGACGCCAACGACAAAAAACTGAATGTTGCCTATAAAGAAAAAATGGCTGCGCTGGATGCGCCCGCTCAGCAAAAACTGCTTACCGAGCAGCGTCATTGGCTCAGCACGCTAAAACCGCACTGCAAAAAAGCCGCGAATGACGAAGCCGAAGGTGGTTCGATGTGGCCGATGCTCTACTTGGGCTGCTTGGCGGATGAAACACAAAAACGTACCGTTATCCTCAAAAAAGCCAACTAACGGCTCGACGTCCACGCGATTTCACGGACGAACTGTTCATGCATCCGCGTGACCGGGTCGGGTGTGCCCTTCGATTGCGCCGTGATATGCGCATCATAAATTCGCTCGACCGTACCCGCATTCACCCAAACGCCCTCGCGCGTGTTTTTGATGTCCGGCTTCGGAATTCCCGCTGCCTCGAACGCTACACGCAATGTTTTCGCCATTACGAACGAATCCACTTGTTGCGGCCGAAAGCCCGTCGTTACTGAGTTCAGGATGAATCCATCCGGCAGCTTTTTTACCGCATGTTCCAACTCTGCGACATGCGCACCGAGCGGCGTGCATGTTGTATGATGCGTGCCGGTGGAAAGCGTCATTTCCAACGTGCGCTTCATATCGTCGCGTTTTTGAACGAATGGATGCATGATCGTGGTCGCCGTATTTTGTTGCTTTTCGTTGAGTCTACTTTACACCAGCGCCACCCCGCCCATTATGACACTTTGATGAAATCCACTATGTCACAGAAACTCGAAGAAATTATCGCCAATTATGATGCCCTGATTGTCGATCTCTGGGGCGTCATCCATGATGGCTCGAACCTCTACCCCAACGTGGCCGAAACGCTGACGTTGCTGCATGAGCTGCATAAGCCCGTGCTGTTCCTTTCCAACGCCCCGCGCGTTTCCGCCAAAGCAAGAGACAACCTCGACCGTCTGCATATCCCCCGCGCTCATTACCTTGATATCGTGACCTCCGGCCAGGTCGCGCACGATCTCCTCGCCCGCGACCCCAACCCGAAGCACTACTTCTATGTCGGCCCCGGCAAGGATGAGGACGTGCTCCACGACCTTCCTAACTGCACCCGCACGGATGAGCCGGGCCACGCCAACTTCATCCTCTGCACCGGCTACGAGTTCGACGGCCAGCCGCATGAGGAGATCGTTCCCCTGCTCATCCAGCTGCTCCATCTGCCCATGCTCTGCATCAACCCGGATATGGAAGTCGTCAAGCAGGACGGCACGCAATTCCTTTGCGCTGGCGCAGTCGCCACCGAATTCACCCAGCTCGGCGGCAAAGTCGCTTATATCGGCAAGCCCTTCCCGGAAGTGTATCAAGTCTGCAAGCTCCTGCTCGGCAATTCCCGCACGCTCGCTGTCGGCGATAATCCCGCCACCGATATCAAGGGTGCCAACGACGCCCAGCTCGATAGCCTCCTCATCACCGGTGGCGTCCTGAAAGTGCGTTACGGCGACACTATCGGTGAACCCGAAGCCCGCGAAATCTGCGGCATCGCGAAGGTAGAACCGACCTATGTGCTGAGTGGGTTTACCCTCTAGGCAATCGTCCTCGCGTGGACTTTAGGCCGCGGCAATCCAACTTCTTGTGGTATCAAGCGGGATTGCTTCGCGAAGAGCTTGCAATAACGAGGAGTTTGTTGCGCCTGCATCGCAATCCGCTATAACTCCCTCATGGCCGAGAAAAAATCAGCGAACAGCATGTGGGGCGGGCATTACGCGAAGGGCCCTGCGGATGCATTCGCTGCCATCAACCCTTCCATCGCTATCGACCAGCGCCTCTACGCCGAGGATATCCAGGGTTCGCTTGCCCATGCCGCCATGCTTGAAAAAACCGGCATCTTGACGCGGGACGAGCACGAAGCCATCGCTCGCGGCCTTTCGCAAGTAAAAGCCGAGATAGAATCCGGCACATTGCAATTCAGCGATGCGCTCGAAGACATCCACATGAATATCGAATCGCGCCTTAAGGACCTCATCGGCGCGCCCGCCAGCAAACTCCACACCGCGCGCTCGCGCAACGATCAAGTCGCGACCGACCTGCGCCTTTACGCCCGCAATCTGTGTAGCCAGCTCGAAGAAACACTGAAGATGCTCCAGCAGGCGCTATTGTTGCAAGCCGAACAGCATATCGAAACCATCATGCCCGGCCTCACACATCTGCAACCCGCCCAACCCGTCAGCTTCGCGCATCATCTACTAGCCTATGTCGAAATGTTCAGCCGTGACCGTGGCCGCATCAGCGATGCGAGCGACCGCCTCAACGAATCGCCGCTCGGTTCCGCCGCGCTCGCCGGTACAACCTACCCGATCGATCGCCTAATGACTGCCGAAACGCTCGGCTTCGACCACCCAATGCGCAACTCGCTCGATGCCGTCAGCGACCGCGATTACGTGCTCGAACTGTTAGCGGCCTTTGCTATTATCGCCACCCACCTGTCGCGCTTGGCGGAAGAACTTGTGTTCTGGTCCTCGCCACTCATCGGGTTCATCAAACTTTCTGAAAGCTTCACCAGCGGTTCCTCCATCATGCCGCAGAAACGCAACCCGGATGCAGCGGAACTCGTGCGCGGCAAGACCGGCGGGGTCATCGGCGCGCTCGTCGCCATGCTCACCACCCTGAAAGCCCTGCCGCTTGCCTACAATAAGGATATGCAGGAGGACAAACGTCCGTTCTTCTTCGCCGGCGATGAAGTGCTGCTGTCGCTGAAAGCCATGACCGGCATGATCGCGGATATGACCGCACAAAAAGATGTCATGCGCGCCGCCTGCAGCCGTGGTTACCTCAACGCCACCGACCTGGCCGACTGGCTGGTGCAGCATGCAGGTGTTGCCTTCCGCGATGCACATTACTTTACCGGCCAGTTGGTCAAACTCGCCGAGGACCGCCGATGCGGACTTGAAGATTTATCATTGGCCGATATGCAAACTATTCATGAAAAAATCACGCCGAGCGTGTTCGATGCCATCGCGCTCGATGCCTGTGTCGCCCGCCGCATGAGCTATGGCGGCACCGCGCCCACGCGGGTGCGCGAAGCGCTTGCGATGGCCATAAAGGCCTGCATGTGATGCGGCTTGCTTCCATCCTGCTAGTATTTGCTGTGGCGGCTTGTGGCGTTCAGCGGCCGCTCATTAAGCCGGCCGACATCCCCGCGTTCGAGGCTGCAAAACGTGCGAAACGCGAGAAAATTGCTCGCGAAATGCAAGCGCAGCAACAACAGGATGCTGCTGATGTCGCGGGCGCAAAAGCCATTGAGGATGCACAATAATGGACCATTTTACCTATAAACGCGGTGAACTGTATGCGGAGGATGTCGCGCTGAGCCGCATAGCCGAAGACGTCGGCACGCCGTTCTATTGCTACAGCCACGCAACTCTCACCCGTCACGCGCGCGTGTTCATGGATTCGCTGGCGGCGCTCAAACCGCTGGTTTGTTTTGCCGTCAAATCCAACAGCAATCTCGCCGTGCTGAAAACGCTTGCCGCGCAGGGTATGGGGGCGGATGTTGTCTCCCAAGGTGAATTGCGCCGTGCGCTTGCTGCCGGCATCCCCGCCACAAAAATCCTATTCTCCGGCGTTGGCAAAACGCGTGAGGAAATGGATTTTGCGCTTGCCTCCGGTATCTACCAGTTCAACGTCGAGTCCGACCGCGAGCTGATGGCACTGAACGAAGTCGCCGGCAACGCGGGCAAAAAAGCACCCATCGCCCTACGGGTGAACCCGGATGTCGACGCCAAGACCCACGCCAAAATTTCCACCGGCAAAAAAGAGAACAAGTTCGGCATCGACATCAATGATGCGCCGAAAGTGTACGCTCTGGCCAAGGAATTGCCCAACATCGATATCCAGGGCATCTCCGTCCATATCGGCTCCCAGCTTACCGATCTCGCCCCCTTCCGCGCCGCGTATGAGCGCGTGCGCGCTCTCGTCGAACAACTACGCAAGGCCGGCATCAGCATTCGCAGCATCGATCTGGGCGGCGGTCTTGGTGTGCCGTATGCACCGAGCGATAGCCCACCATCACCCGAAGCCTACGGCAAACTGGTCAGCGAAATGTTCAGCGGCTTCGGTGCGGATTTCGTCTTCGAGCCGGGTCGGCTTATCAGCGGCAATGCTGGCATCCTTGTCACGCAAGTGCTTTACGTCAAGCAGGCGACGCAGACGTATGTCATCGTCGATGCCGGAATGAACGACCTCATGCGCCCGGCGCTGTATGATGCCGTCCACACTATCATTCCTGTAGCCGAACGTGTTGGCGGTGAGCACGCCAAAGCCTCGGTCGTCGGCCCGGTCTGCGAATCGACGGATATCTTCCTGAAGGATGTCGCGATGAGCCTGCCGAGTGAGGGCGACCTCGTCGCTTTCCGCACGGCTGGTGCGTATGGTGCCAGTTTAAGCAACACCTACAATTCGCGTCTGCTGATACCGGAAGTGATGGTAAAGGGCGACCAGTTTTCCGTCATCCGCCCACGCCCAAGTTACGAGGAAATGCTCGCGGCGGAGATCATCCCCGATTGGGTTTAAGCAGCGCGAGAAATCCCTTTTTCTTGCCGCGTTGCTTTAGCAAGCTTTCTACTTTGTCCATGAACGCTTTCTGTGTCGCCGGGTCTTCATAACGCTTGATCATTTCCTTGACCGGATTGCTTGCCGCAATCTCTACCTGCTTACTGATACTTGCCAGCGCCTGTGCCTGTTGCGCCATCATCTCGGCCATTTTTTTCTGGAACTTGCGCGCTTCTTCTACCAGCGCATCGTTGCCGGCGATATGGTTGCGCACGGCAATCAAGGGCTGTTCGTAAAAGCGGTTGCCCTGTGTCCCGATGAGATACTTCGCCAGCTGCGATACCGCACGCTGGTCGACATCGGTCAACTGTTCGTAAATACCCATGCTAGTGCACGTCGAGATAGCCGATGAACGGCAGTTCCCGGTAATGGTTCGCGTAATCGAGGCCGTAACCGACGACGAATTTATCCGGGATACTGAAACCCACGAAATCCGCCTTGGACGCCACTTCCAGCTTACCGGGTTTTTCCAGCAACACTGCGATCTTCACATCCGCCGCGCCGCGCTCGATCATCAGGTCATGCGCGAAACGCAGCGTGCGGCCGGTTTCGAGAATATCGTCGACGATCAGCACCTGCCGCCCCTTCACTTCGTCCGCCACATCGCGCCCGATATTCACCGCTCCGGAACTACTTGCACCCGCGCCATAACTGCTCAGGGTCATGAAATCGATCTGTGGGTGCACGCTAATGGCACATAGCTCGCGCACAAGATCGGCCGTGAACATGAACGAACCGCGGAGCAACGAGACGATGAGGAAATCGCCACTGATCTTGGCGCCGATCTCGCCTGCCAACGCTTCGACACGCTCCTTGATTTCGGCGGCGGTGAACAGCACCGGAATGGAACGTTTTTCCGCCATCAGCGCATCATCAGCTGTAGCGTGTTGCCCATATCAACCGTGATTACCTTGACGTTGCTGGCGAATACAGTCTCCACGTTGTTGATCTTGAAGGGGTAGACCTCGCCCGCGTTCAAATCCACGGCTTTAGGATCGAGATAGCTGCGGCCCCAGATGTTTTTGCCCTGGGCGTCGCGCAAATTCACCCGCACTGTCGGCACCGCCCGGGTCGCATTGCTATTGTTCTTGATGCTGCCGGCGAGGATGAATTTCGTTTTGCCGCCTTCTTCATGCTCGCGTTCCATCGTCACATCCGCGAACACCAGCCCCTCCGTCGGCGCGATACCGAACATGCTGTAAATGCCGCCAAGCACCGGTGTATTCATCCATGACGGGAAATACGTGATGAAAGCAAGGATGAGCCAAAGCGCCGCCAGCACCGGCACCGCTAGCTTGAACGGCTTCACATTGATCGGCTTCTTCGGCGCGGCGACGATGGGCCGCACGAAGCCTTTTTCTTTCCCTGCGGGGCGCTGCCTCGGTGCTTCCATGTTGGCTTCCGAGGCACCAATCGCCGCTTCGAGCTGCTTCAGGAAATCATCGCTATCGATCCGTGCTTCGGCAGAATGTACCTCCTCGACCGGAACGACCTCGATGATGCTTTCCGTAGGCATGCTTTCCGTGGGTATGCTTGGCGAGGCAGCCCGCGCGGCAGCAATGGCGCGCAGCGCTTCTTCCCGTGCATTCGGTTGCGGGGCTGCATGGTCAACGACGGATAATGCATCCGCATGCCACTCCTGCGCGCATTTGCTGCAACGCACGGTGCGTCCCTCCGCCGGGATCGCACCATCGGGCACCTTGAACCGTGCATGGCAGGCTGGACATTGAAGAATCATACGCACGCACCATAAACCATTTGGCGCAATGCTTCCAGCCGTTTATACAAACAGTGTATCTCGGTCCATCCAAGGTGGATGTGATGCTGGAAATGGCCGCCTGCAAAATCGGAACGTAGCAGCGCTACATGAGGATTTTTAAGGACGGACATGACAACGTAGATCGCCGCCTGAATGGACTGTGTGTATGATCCGCATGAATAACATATCGCTCGAGTACGTGGCTGGCAAACCAGTGCTCAAGCACGTCAACCTGCATCTAGAAGCGGGATCGTTCACGTTCGTGTCCGGGGCGTCCGGGGCGGGGAAATCCTCGCTGTTATCGATGATGGCGCTGTCGTTACAGCCGACTTCCGGCTCCATGCAACTTTTCGGCAACGACGTGACGAACCTGACGCGAGTGGAATTACCTCCGATCCGCCGCAAGATCGGCACCGTGTTCCAGGACTACCAGCTACTGAACCATCTCACCGTCGCCGAGAATGTCGCTTTGCCGCTCAAGATCATGGGCGAATCGCGCGACGAGATCCATACCAAGGTTAAAGAACTCATCGGCTGGATCGGCCTCGAGGGTTTTGGCGATGTGCGGCCGTCCCTGCTTTCCGGCGGCCAGAAACAACGCGTCGCCATTGCCCGCGCCGTCATCAACAAACCGCTGCTCATCCTAGCGGATGAACCGACCGGCAACCTCGACCATGAACTCAGCATGAAGTTGATGTATCTCTTCCGCTCGCTGAACAAGGTCGGCACTACAATCGTCCTCGCTACGCACGATGCCTCACTGATGGAAGCGTTCGAGTACCCGACGATTTATTTACGCGAAGGCCAGCTGACGCGGACGCGGCGCTAGTTTTGTCGATCATGGATATGACATTCGCCTAAGTACCCATTGCACTCCTGAATTAACCAACCGGATAAGAAAGTCGGATTCCCCTAGAATCGCGAAGAACGATCGCGGAATCCAGCTGTGCTAACGAAATCCACCTTCAATGTAATTCCCTCAAAAGAAACTTCGTGCGTCATCACCAACGTTTACGCCCTCGCCGCGTGCACTGGTCTCACCCAATCCCGCACCAGTACCGCGCAGTATTTATAGAACTCGCCAAAGATGACCCGCCGCGCGATGTCGTTCGTCCACCACGTATCCTGATGGAATTCCCGTGGCGCCACCGGCTCGGGGATGATCCTGACATCAGGCATCGCGTTGTGGAATTCATGCAACGCCCGTCGCATATGGTAGTTGGCGGTGATCAGCCGGATGCTCGTAATATGCCGTTTCTTGAGGAATGCTGCCGTCTGTTCCGCATTGCTCACCGTGCTGCGCGCCAAACGATCGATAACAATCTCCCCACCCGATTGATAGACCCGCTCGCGCAGTTTGGCATCCGTGTTTTCGACAATGATCTGTTCCGCCGTAGCGCGCTCATCCACCCCGCTGATATACAACAGCGGCGCTTCCTTCTGCGCCAGCATGTCGAGCGCGTGCTCGATGCGGTCCATGCCCCCGGTCAACACCACCAGCGCTTGCGCTTTTTCCGTCACCGGCGCCGCGACGCCAGGGATCGTCATCACGAACCATGCGAGCGCGCTCGACCACGCCAGGGCAGCCAGCATCACAACGGTAAGAAGAAATCGCATGTAAAACTATTAGGCGGATGCGATGCGAAGAGCCACCAGAACCTAGCGGTAGGTGTGGATAATCAGGTCGGCCGCGGCGTTCAGGTCGTCGACCACTGTTACTGGTGCGAGATGCGCCGGCACACCGCCCGCTTCCAGTTTCGCGCCCTTGCCCGTGCGCGTCAGGATGCGCGGACACCCGGCTGTCAGCGCCGCCTGCATATCACGCTCCGCATCGCCCACGAATGGGGTTCTCGCCGGGTCGGCGCTGAAATTCTGCATGGCCTCGAGTAGCATCCCTGGCGCCGGTTTACGCCAGATGCTCGGCAGATCGTCCGCCGCCGAGGCATAATAGACTTCGTCGATCTTTCCGCCGGCTTTGGTAATTTCCGCACGCATATACTCATGTACCTGATTGACGATGCTGTGCGTCGTCAACCCGCGGCCGATATTCGCCTGATTGGTGCATACTACGATATTGAAACCTGCCTGCGTCAGCTTTACGATACCCTCGATGGCACGCGGCAGGAACGTGAACTGCGCGAACCTCACCACCCCCACCGGGTCATCCTCATTGATAACACCATCACGATCGAGCAGGACTAACATCTAGTGCATATGCTCCAGCATGGATTTCACCGTCAACCGCGTCGCTACCAAAGCAATCGCCGCAGTGAATAGCGGCAGCAGCACGAACATCACCACATGCCCCATTCCAAAACTGATATGCGGAATCACTGGGCTATCCCATTTCGCCGAGATGATGACCGCCGTGATGAACACCAGCAGTGCGCCCAGCACACCAGAGAACGCCCCACGCGCCGCCAGCCATGCATTGTTCCATTGGAACTGGCGCAATATATATTCATCTGTCGCGCCGAACATATGCAGCAGGCTCACCGTCTTGAAATGCAGGCGCAGGTTGGTACGGCTGACCAGAATGATCATCCCGAGCACGCAGAGTATCAACAAAATAGCCACCAGTAGCACCAGCCCTTGCAGCAACGACACCGCCTTTACCATATGCCCCACCCACGGCCCACGATCATCCACATGGATATTGCTATCGATCGCCGAAAGTGTTTTGCGCAGTTCCGGCAGATTCACGGTCGTTGCATTATCCTTCACCTGTGTTTTGACATCGAGGATTTCAGGCACGGGCAGGTCGGCCAACGAGAAATCATCGCCCAGCCACGGTTTCAGCAGCCCTTCCATCTGGTTCTGCGTCAGCACATCGACGTTTTCCACACCCGGCGTTTTCTTCAGCGCATTCGTCACGCTGTCCATGTAGGCGCTGTCGGTCGCTTTCGCACGTGGCACCTCTACTTGCAAGCTGCCGATCACATCGTGCGACTGGCTGCTGAGCGCGCTCGTGAGGCACATCGCCACTGCTAACAGCATCGCGGCAAAGCCCGTCAGGCATGCAATCATCCACGGTAGCAGTTTATGCGCGTCATCCCGCGCAAAGGGAATATCGGATGAAATCAGCTGACGGAAGGTGTTCATGCATCAAGCATACGCGAAGTGAGTGCGAAGTAAAGTGGCACACAGCCCATACAAGCGCTGTCATCCCGCGCAGGCGAGGATCCATGCGCAACTGTGAATAATATTTTTTGGCACAGGCCTCAGCACATGGCTGGTGACACCCGCGTATGCTGCTTACGCGCTCGTGCTCACCTTGTTCTGCGCACCGCCCGCCGCCACGCCCACCATCGCCGGGCGCAGCAACCGGTCATGGATCACATACCCTGCCTGCAGCACTTGCACCACCGTGCCCGCTTCCGCATCCGGCGTAGCGATCTGCGCGACGGCCTGATGGAAATTATGGTCGAATTTCTGTCCCATTGGGTCGATGCGCTGGATGCCATTACGGTTGAACACACCGAGCAGTTCGCTAAGCGTCATCTCGACACCCACCGCGAGATTCTTGACCGCCGGCTGCGTCTCTTTCAACTCTGCTGGCACCGCATCGATGGCACGCTGCAGATTTTCCAGTACGTTCACGAGATCGCGCGCAAAACCCGTCACCGCGTACTTGCTCATATCCTGCAACTCGCGCTCGCTACGGCGGCGCGTATTCTCCGTCTCGGCCAGTGCCCGCAGACCCTGATCCTTCAGTACGGCGATCTGCTCGTCCTTTTCCTCGATCACCGCCTGCAACGCGCGGGCAATGGCTTCCGGGCCTGGCTGCTGTTCATCCGCGCCGAATTCCGGCATCGGTTCCTGTTCTTCGTCCATAAAAACTCCTCTTCGCGTTGTATATGTAGAGGTTTTCTTCTTATTTCAAGTCTCGTGATGCCGGAAGGGGTTGCTAGTAGCCCATGTTCGGCTTAGGTTGCCGCCAAACCTTAAGGAGATAGAATGACCCGTTCCTTCAACCGCGCCGCTGCCGACCTTCGCCCCGTTACCCTTACCCCCGATATTTCGCGCCACGCGGAAGGCTCCTGCCTTGTCGAATTCGGTCACACGAAAGTGCTGTGCACGGCGAGCATCGAAACCGGCGTGCCCCACTTTCTGCGCAACACCGGCAGTGGCTGGGTCACAGCGGAATACGGCATGCTCCCGCGCGCTACCAACAGCCGCAACCCGCGCGAAGCCGCTAAAGGCAAACAGAGTGGCCGCACGCAGGAAATCCAGCGCCTCATCGGCCGTTCACTCCGCACCGCCATCGATCTTGAAAAACTCGGCGAGCGCCAGATTATCATCGATTGTGACGTCATCGAAGCGGATGGCGGCACCCGCACCGCCTCCATCACCGGCGGCTTCGTCGCTTTGGCACGGGCCATCCAGTCACTGCAAAAAAAAGGTGAACTCAAAACAAACCCACTGCTCGATCCTGTCGCCGCCATTTCCTGCGGCGTCGTTAAAGGCGTGCCGCTGCTCGACCTCGACTACTCTGAGGATTCCACCGCCGAAGTCGATGCCAACATCATCATGACCGCGAAGGGCGAAATCGTCGAACTGCAAATGTCCGGCGAGGAAGCAACCTTCAGCGAAGCCGAGCTCGCGCAATTGCTCACCCTCGGCAAATCGGGCATCAAGGCGCTGGTTGAATTGCAGCGCAAAGCACTCGGGCTCTAAGCATGACCATCCTCGTCGTCGCATCCCACAACGAAGGTAAAGTGAAGGAATTTCGCGAGCTTCTCGCCCCCTTTGGCTTCGAGGTGAAATCCGCGCGAGAACTCAACCTTGACGAACCGGAAGAAACCGGCACCACTTTCGAAGCGAATGCCGAACTCAAAGCCCGCGCGGCGTCCCAAGCCTGTGGCCATCTATGCCTTGCTGACGATTCTGGCCTTGCCGTACCCGCGCTCGATGGTGCACCGGGCATCTATTCCGCCCGCTGGGCCGGCGCGGAAAAAGATTTCGCGCTGGCCATGAACCGCGTCGCCGGCGAATTGCACGCCAAAAACATCGAGCCCACCGGCGCCGCAGCCTATTTCGTCTGCGTCCTCTCGCTGGCCTATCCGGATGGCAGCATGCGCACGTTACGCGGCGAAGCACATGGCACGCTTTCGTTCCCCGCCCGTGGCAGCAAAGGCTTCGGCTACGACCCCATCTTCATCCCAAGCGGCTATACCGAAACCTTCGCCGAGCTCGACCCCACAATAAAAAACGCCATGAGCCACCGCGCCAAGGCCTTTTCCGCCCTGAAGACCTACCTTTCTAAGGAGCGCGCCGCATGCGCGTGAAACAAACACAAAATTGTGCAGAGGCAAGCGCATGAGTATAAAACTCCTCGCCATCGCCGCCTCGACGCGCCCGGTTTCGCACAATAAGCGCCTGTTGAACATCGCCGTCAACCATGCCAGCGCCACCGGAGCGAACATTACAACGTATAATTACGCCGCTTTCGATGCGCCGATCTACCAAGGCGAGGATGCTCCCGAATTGCCACGCAGTGTCCGCGAACTCGGCATGCTGCTGAAAGCGCATGACGGCATCCTGCTCGCCAGCCCCGAATATAACTGGTCCATTCCTGGCGCACTCAAGAACCTGATCGACTGGCTCTCCGTCGATCCATCCGCACCCCTCAAAGGCCGCAGTGCGTTGCTGATGTGTGCCAGCCCATCCGTGCGCGGCGGTATCCTAGGCCTCAACCAGCTCAGCCTGCCGCTGGCGCATCTCGGCGTTCATGTTTATCCGCACCTTATTGCCATCGGCGACGCGGCGGGCAGCATCGGTGATACTGCGCTTACCAACGACAAGGACGCCGATTTCCTGAAATCGTGCGTCACCGATTTCATCCGCGTCACAAAGAACTGATATGCGTCATCTGCTGTCCATTCTCTTCCTCCTCCTCGCCGCGCCGCTTGCCAATGCCGAGGATGGCGTCCCTGCATCGCCCATCGTCCATGCGCAACTCATCATCGATGCGCCGCACGTCACCCATGGCGTGCCGATTCAAGCGGGTGTCACCTTCACTATGCCACCGCACTGGCACATCTACTGGCGCAACCCGGGTGATTCCGGCATTGCCACCAAACTCGAATGGACACTACCCACCGGCCTCGCCGCCTCCGATATTCAGTGGCCGTTGCCAGAACGCATCGAAACGCAGGGTCTCGTCAATTATGGTTACAGTAACGCAGTAACATTGCCCATGCCGTTGATCCCTGCGCAGGATAACGTCAACGGCGACGTCAAAGTCAAAGCCAGCTGGCTCGTCTGCCGCGATATCTGCATCCCCGAATCCGCCGACCTCAGCGCACCTCTTACTGCCAACAGTAAGGGCATCGAAACCGTCGCCGCCGCCCGCTTGATGGTGCCGCAGCCCTTCACCGGCACCGCGAAATTCACCGCCGACACCAAGTATGTCACTCTCATCTTCAAACGCGAAAACCCGTGGGGTGCCGTCAGTGACGTCGGCTTCTTCCCCGTCGAAGACGGGCTGATGGCGAACGATCCCGCCGCCACCTTCAAGACCGTCGGCAACGAACTCATCCTTACCGCCCCACGTGGCATCGCGGATCTGCTTAATGACTGGCACGGCGTGGTCTATTATAAACTGGACGGCAAACAATTCGCCTACGATGTCACCGCGAACAATAGCGCGCCCGTTTCCACGACAGCTACCCCGAACTCCCACTTCCCCCTTGAGGGGGAGTCGAAACCTGCTGGGGTTTCAATGGGGGGTAATCCTGTAACACCCGTGCCCCCCTCCTTCCTCATTGCGCTGGGCCTTGCTTTCGTCGGTGGCCTCATCCTCAATATCATGCCGTGTGTACTGCCGATCCTCGCGCTGAAGGCCCTCGCCCTCGCCAAGAAATCCGGGGCCGAACGCACTGCCGCGATCCGTCAGGGTCTCGCCTATACCGCCGGCGTCGTCAGCAGTTTCCTGCTCATTGCCAGCGTTATGCTCGCGCTGAAAGCTGGTGGTGCGGCTATCGGCTGGGGCTTCCAGTTGCAGAACCCCGCCTTCGTCGGCTTCCTCGCCCTTGTGATGCTCCTCGTCTCCGCCAATCTGCTCGGCCTGTTCGAGTTGCCGGTGCTTTTTGGTGAGCGCGCCACCGGCGTCGATGACACCAAACTGCGCGGCAGCTTCCTCACCGGCGTGCTCGCTGTGCTGGTCGCGACCCCATGCTCCGCCCCCTTCATGGCCACCGCCATCGGCGCGACGCTAAGTTTCCCCGCGCCCGAAGCACTTCTCGTCTTCGCCGTGCTCGGCCTTGGCATGGCCGCACCGTTCCTGCTTATCAGCTTCTGGCCCGCCGCCCGTCGCCTATTGCCCAAGCCCGGTGCATGGATGAATACTTTCAAGCATATCCTGGCCATCCCGATGCTGGCAACCGCAGCCTGGCTCATCTTCGTGCTCGTGCAACTCCTGCAGCCGATGACGATGGAAACCACCGGCGGCCATGAGATGTTCACGCCCACAAAACTCGAACAACTCCGCAATGACGGCACCCCCGTCCTGCTCGATGCCACTGCCGCTTGGTGTCTCACCTGCAAAGTGAACGAGCGCGTCGCGCTCAAGCCCGATGCCATGCAGCAATTCTTCCACGAAAAACACGTCGTCATCATGGTCGCGGACTGGACCTCGAGCGATCCTAGCATCACATCCTTACTTGCCAGCTTCGGCCGCAACGGCGTACCACTCTACGTTTATTATCCGCCACACGCCGAGCCTGTCGTATTACCGCAAGTCCTCACCCCATCCGTCGTGCGCGACGCGATCAACGCTGCCCACTAGGAGTTCTTATGTTCCGCCCCCTTGCCTTCATTGCCACCGCACTGTTCGCTACAGCCAGCTTCGCCGCCGTACCCACCGGCCAACCCGCCCCTGCCTTCACCGGCACGGATGCGCTCACCGGCAAACCCATCACCAGCGAACAGATGAAGGGCAAGATCGTCGTCCTCGAATGGAATAATTTCGAGTGCCCGTTCGTGCATAAATTCTACGACTCCAACACGATGCAAACCCTGCAGAAAGCCGCCGTGCAGGATGGCGTAATCTGGGTCGCCATCAACTCCAACGCCGAAGGAAAAGAAGGCTACCTGAAGGATGACGCCACCGCGAAAGCCGCTGTGCTCGAGCACAAAGGCAATGAAAGCTTCTTCCTGCGCGATCCATCCGGCACCATCGGTCATTTGTATGGTGCGAAATCCACGCCGACCATGGTCGTCATCGATAAAAACGGCACCATTTCGTATCAGGGCGCAATCGATTCCATCCCCTCGCCCGACGTGAACGATATCCCTAAAGCGACCAACTACGTCACTGAAGCACTAAAATCACTGAAAGGTGGCACGCCCGTCGCCGTTAAGCAGACGCAGTCGTACGGATGCTTCGTAAAGTATTAGCGAAAAACAGGAACTAGCCTCTCCACCATTTGTCATCCCCGCGCAGGCGGGGATCCATATTATGCAGCATATCTTCGTGGCATGGCTTCCCGCCTGCGCGGGCATGACGAAGCTTGTGGCACAAGCTGCATATCTGCGTTATGCTGAACTTGTTTGCGCATCGACCATGATTCTATTTTACATTGCTGCTCCGCGGTGAACTCAGCGCCACCGCCGGTTTCCAGTTCGCCGCCAGCTTCGCGCCGATGACATTTTCCCGCACGCCGGCATAGATCTGTTTCTCCGCCTCAATGATGAATACCCCACCGATGCGTGGGAAACTTGCCGCGCCGATCCATTCGATGACGTTGAACATCCGCAGCCAGAACGGATGCGTCGAAGGCGGCGTGAACAACGTCGAATGCATGTCACGTACGGTGAATCCCGCCGCATCGAGCAGCGATTTAATGCTCGCGAGCGTGTAGGGCGTCCCCGTCGCAAACGGCGTGTTGCCGAAGCGCGCCCATAGGCCACGGCGATTCGGCACCATCAGCGTCAACCGCCCGCCGGGTGCCAGCAACTGATACCACACCCGTAATAATTCATCGGGAGCACCCGCATGCTCGAAGCCATGTACCATTAGCACGCGATGCAGCGAAGATGGCATGAACGGCGGGCGCATCTCATCGCCCAGCACGCTATGGTTCATGCCGCTGACCGGCCAGTAGATCGCCCCCTGCGCCACCGGCATCAGCGACACAATGCGGCACGCCGGGCGGTCGGCATGCGGCAACGGCAGCAACTGGTTCGCATAGCCGATGCCAACCGTATGCAGCCCGTCCGTCTCCGGCCAGTAATCGCGCACAAAGCGCCGCAACCGCCGTTTCACCTTGCTGCCAAGGCGCGACGAATAGAATTGGCGAAGATTGACGATGTCCGGGCGCATAGGCTAAGTATAAGCCCTGTTTAATGAATGACAACCTATCCTCGTTATTGCGAGACTTTAGCCGAAGCAATCCAGCGCGCTGAGCCTTCAGCGCTGAATACTCACCGATAGTGAAGCACTGGATTGCCGCAATAACAACGATAAATGAGGCACCATGCAGCATGACCCCATCGGTAACTTCAGCAAATGGTTCGCCGAAGCGCAGGCCTGTAAAGCCATCGTCGATGCAAGCGCTATGGTGCTTGCCACCGCGACGGATCGCGGCATACCTGCCGCCCGCGTGGTGCTGCTCAAGGAGCATGGGCCACAGGGATTCGTCTTTTACGGCAACCTTGGCAGCCGCAAATTTCGTGAACTGAAAGCGAACCCGCATGCCGCGCTGAACTTCTATTGGGCACCGCTCGATAAGCAGGTGCGCGTCGAAGGCAGCGTGCAGCAAGTCAGCGATGCCGAGGCCGACGTGTATTTCGCCAGCCGCCACCGCAACTCGCAGATCGGCGCCTGGGCTTCGCACCAGACCAAGCTGCTGAAAAGCCGCGGTGAACTGCTCGACCGCATCGAAGAATACAGCCAAAAATTCGAAGGCAAGGTCGTACCGCGTCCGCCACACTGGACGGGCTTCCGCCTCACCCCAAGCGCCATCGAGCTCTGGCACCAGATCGAGTTCCGCTTGCATGAGCGCGATTTTTACACGCGTAGTTCGCCGACTGCACTATGGCAGCATACACTGTTGTATCCGTAGGCGTCGCGCTACATTATCAGTTGGAAAAGAAGCCAGTTGGCGAGTGAGCCATCAGCCAGCAAGCTGCGCGCAGCGAGTCGATATTACCACTGTCGGCCCGGCCCCGTACCGTAATACGGTACTGTCTCTCCGGATGGGCGGCCCGGCTGGAAGCTCGAAACATCCGGACTGGTTGGAATATTGGTTTGCGACGGCAGCACACCCGTTGGCGTTCGGTAACCGGTCGTAGCTGTCGCGCCCGCAGCGACCGGTGCCACTGCCGCGCCAGCCGCCACCGGGGCGGTCGCAGCAACCGGTGCGGTCGCTGCCATAGGTGCGCTACGTGGCTGGGCATAATAGGTGGTGTTGGGGTACGAACTCTGCGGCGCCGCTGTTGCCGCCGGCTGCGTGTAATTGTTCGTGCGCGTGTTATAATAGGTCGTGTTCGTATTCGGCGGATAGCTACTGTCTTGTGGGTAGGCATTCGCCGGCGTACCATTCACCGTGCGCGGGAAGCTGCCCGTTGCAAGTGACGCGGATGGGTTGGTGCTCGGGCTGCCGGTTGGCGGATTCGTTGCAACGGCAACGGGTTTCGGTGTTGTGAGGTGCCAACCCTCTTTCGTCATGCAGCCCGCGAAGCGCTGCGCGATCGGCGATGACTGGCTTTCGCTCACTGGCCGCGCAGTTTCCCCGCCGTTCACGTTACGCGCCGTCTCGTTGCGGCAATCCTCCTGGCTTTCCATGTATTTGCCCTGAATCTTGCTCTGCGCCAGGCAGCCGCCGAGCAGTAACGGTAATAGGAGTATGTAAATTTTAATGCGCATCTTTCCTCACATATCCTCGTATACCGATTTCGTCCATTTCCTGTTGAGCCTGTGCCGCCGCTTTCGCAGCATTACGCTTGGTAAAGTTGGCTAGCGCCAACTCATACTTCTTCATCTCGCTGAAGCGTTCGCGCAACTGTACGCTCAATTGCTCGAGCTGGTGATCGACCTGCCGCAGATGCGTCATCATCATCAATTGCTGCTTTTTGATGCTAGCGGAGTAATCGCCGAAAAAATGCGCCATGTCCGGCATCTGCTCCGCTGCCTTGCGCTCGCTGGCCAGCTGGTTCTCGAGACCCTTCATGATGTTGCTCACCTCTTCGCGCTGGGCCTCAAGCACGCCCTGCTGACGTTTCAGCGCATCCATCTCGCGCTGTTTCACGCGCAGCAATGTGGTCATGGATTTCATGCGTTAGCCTTTACGTTAGCTGCCGCTGCCGCTTTCTCTTCGGTTACGCCGAGCACTTTCGCCAGCTGGTCATACCCTTCCGCCAGCGTGCTCGCTTCTTTCTCACGCTGCGAGATGAACGTTTCAAGCTGCGGATAGAACTGCATCGCACGATCCACTTCAGGATCCGTTCCCCGGCGATACGCGCCGAGCCGGATCAATTCCGCCATGTTCTCGTACGTCGCCATGAAACGCCGGGCCACGGTGAGCAGCGTATTCTCGAATTCGTTGTTCGCATCCGGCAGCATCCGCGATACCGACTTCAGGATATTAATGGCCGGGTAACGTCCGCGCTGGGCGATCTCGCGATCGAGCACGATATGGCCATCGAGAATCCCGCGCACCGCATCGGCGATGGGCTCGTTCGTGTCGTCCCCCTCGACCAGTACGGTAAACATGCCGGTGATGCTGCCACTGCCCTGAAGCCCCGGCCCGGCGCGCTCCAGCAAACGCGGCAGCTCCGCGAACACGGTCGGCGTATAGCCTTTGGTCGTGGGCGGCTCGCCCGCGCTGAGGCCGATCTCACGCTGCGCCATCGCAAAGCGCGTCACCGAATCCATCAGGCAGAGCACCTTCTTGTTCTGGTCGCGGAAATATTCGGCGATGGCCATCGTTGTATAGGCCGCCTGCCGCCGCAACAGCGCCGAGTCCGACGAGGTCGCCACTACGAGGATCGAGCGCTTCAGCCCTTCCTTGCCCAAATCGTCCTCGATGAATTCCTGCACCTCGCGTCCGCGTTCCCCGACCAGGCCGATGATATTGATATCCGCTTGTGAATTACGCGCCAGCATCGACATCAAAATCGATTTCCCCACGCCGCTCCCTGCGAAAATACCAAGCCTCTGCCCCACACAGGTCGTGAGGAACGTGTTGATTGCCCGCACGCCCATATCCATTTTGCCACCGACCCGCGCCCGTTGCGATGCCGCCAGCGGATTCGCCCGCAACAGATACGGCACACCTCCACGCATCAGCGGGCCCTTGCCGTCGATCGGGTCGCCCATTGCATCGACAATGCGGCCGAGCCACGCCTCACACGGTTCCACCGCGCTCGCCTTGCTCACCACCGTCACTTTGGCGCCCAGGCCGACACCCTCGACCGAGCCGAACGGCATCAGCAGCGCCACCCTCTCGCGGAAGCCGACCACCTCGCATAAAACTTCATGCCCGGCGCTCAACGCGCCCTGCACCGCGCAGCGCGCGCCGACACTCAGCAATTCCTCGATCCCTGCACATTCGATGAGCAGACCCTTAACCGCCACCACTTTGCCCGTCGCGACGATACCGGGCATCCGGTCAATCTCTTGCAACAAATGCTGGCGCGTCAGGGTCATGGGGGGGAGGATAGCAGATTTCTGTAAGCGAGGCTAGTTTGGCGGGAATGGTAAGTCAGCATGCTATCAATGTTGCGCATCAGAGGCGGGCGATATTAATGCAATGTGGGCTGCTTTCTGCCAGAAAGCATGTTCGGTTCATCTACCTTTCTGTAAATATCGGCGATTTTTTTTAAATTCTCGGGGCGCGCCAGCACTTCGAGCGCGGCGTCGGACACATACAACGGATACACTTTGATTTCCGCAGCATTGATTTGGTATGGTAAGCGTTTGATGGCGAATTCGTAGTCCGGTTGCACTTCACCCTGCCCTCCGTCACTCCGGTGCTGACCGGAACTTTTGGCGAACAATTCCCTGGCCAGCGTTCTGAAACGCTCCTGCGACCACGCATCCAGAAAATCGAAGGTGACGCCAGCACCAAGCAAATGCTCTTGATTGGTTTCCATTTCGTGTGCGATATTGTACTCGAAATAAGGTACCTCATTTCTCTTATTCGTAAGGCTCCTTTCGAGTTTATATACAGCCTCGGTACGTTGTTCATCGGTCAGTTTATTCATCGGAACCCCTTTTTAGCGGACGATACTAGGTAGCAATGATGACAGAATCATGTCAGCCGCATGACACTTCGATGACAACAAAACCGCCACGCTTTGCAACCAAATCCCTTAAAAATCACTTAATAGTTAAAATTGTAGTTGAGTTGGGAGATGCTTAATAGTATATTAACACTTAGGAAGTTAACTAATTTTGCTCAATATCAGGTTCTTAGTGGGTATTTTGTTAATTAGACCTGTCCCGAAATTAATAACACGACACCTAAAAAACTAAAAACAACCACGTCAATCCAGGGAGCCTACCATGCGCGTACTACTCGTTGAAGACGATCCATCCACCGCCAAAGCCATTGAGCTCTCCCTTGCCTCCGAAGGCATCATCTGCGATACCACCGAACTCGGCGAAGAAGGCCTCGAGATCGGCAAGATGTACGATTACGACATCATCATCCTCGACCTGATGCTGCCGGATATCGATGGGTACGAAGTGCTCCGCCGCTTCCGCGCCGCCAAGATCAATACCCCGATCCTTATTCTTTCCGGCCTCAGTGGCCCGGACCAGAAGATCAAAGGCCTCGGCTACGGTGCTGACGATTACCTCACCAAGCCGTTCAACAAAGGCGAGCTGATCGCCCGCATTCAGGCCATCGTGCGTCGCAGCAAAGGTCACAGCGAGTCGATCATCCGCACCGGTAAACTCACCGTCAACCTCGACACGCGTGCGGTGGAAGTAGACAGCAAGCCGTTGCACCTTACCAGCAAGGAATACGGCATCGTGGAGCTGCTTTCCCTGCGCAAGGGCTCTACCCTCACCAAGGAAATGTTCCTGAACCACCTCTATGGTGGCATTGACGAGCCGGAACTCAAGATCATCGACGTCTTCGTCTGCAAACTGCGCAAGAAACTGCAGGACGCATCGGGCGGCGACAACTACATCGAGACCGTCTGGGGCCGTGGCTACGTGCTCAAGGAAGCCGATGCACCGCTGGAGGCTTCACCAAAGGAAGCGAAACGCCGTAAGGTGGAAGCGGAAGCGTAAGCAGCTTATCCTACGGCTTATATCGTTAAGGGGAGGCCGGAGTTCTTCGGCCTCCCTTATAGTTTTATGGCTGAGCCAATGCATACCTATTAGAATCTTACATGGTATCGGTGCATATGTTTCACCTGCTCAAACGGTGACCACATGACGTGTGCTTGCTAATGGAAGGCTCTTCGATGACTCCCTTGTTAGCCGTATCACTCGTTTGTACCATCTGCATCGGTTGCCAATGGCTGGCGTGGCGCTTTAAGCTACCTGCAATCGTTCTGCTGAGCATTGTCGGATTGATCCTCGGCCCAGTGCTCCATCTGCTCGATCCGGTCAGCACGTTTGGCCCAAGCTTGCGCACGATTATTTCCATCGCCGTTGCCATCATACTTTTCGAAGGCGGGTTAGGACTGCGTTTCAAAGAATTGAAGGAAATGCGGCGCGCGGTGTTGCAGATGGTGCTGATCGGCGCACCACTGGGCTGGGTGCTCACTGCTAGCGCCTGCCATTATATTGCCGGCATTTCTTTGCCTGTTTCGATTGTTTTTGGCGGCATCCTGGTCGTAACCGGGCCGACGGTCATCCTGCCGTTGTTACGCCAGGCGCGTCTTCAACCACGTGCTGCTGCTGTCCTTAAATGGGAAGGCATTGTGAACGATCCGCTGGGTGCGCTGTTCGCGGTCGTCGCGTTCGAATATTTTACATCGCCGACGTTGCAGAACGAGCCGGTTGTCGGTTTCACCGTACTGATCCTGCGCATTGTCGTCATCGCAGCACTCAGTTACCTGACGGGTCGTTCGGTCATGTGGGTTTTCCATCGTGGCCATATTCCGGAATTCCTCAAGCAACCCGCCGTGTTGGTCCTGGTGCTCCTCACTTACTCCATGGCCAACCTGCTGCAGGATGAGGGTGGGCTCATCGCGGTTACGGTTCTCGGTATCACGCTGGCGAACAGCGATCTGCGCAATCTCGATGAAATGCGCCGCTTCAAGGAATATCTCTCGCTGCTCCTCGTCTCGCTGGTATTCATCCTGATAACCGCGACGCTGCGCTGGACGGATGTGGCGCTGCTCGACTGGCGGGCGGGCGTGTTCATCGCGGTCCTGCTACTGATTTTACGGCCATTGACCGTCATGTTGAGCACGGTGAACTCCGGAATGACCCGCGAAGAACTTCTGTTCGTGGGGTGGATCGCACCGCGCGGTATCGTCTGTGCCGCGGTCAGTGGACTGTTCGGGCCCCAATTAATCGCCCATGGCTATGCCGATGCGGATGTGATGATTCCCTTGGCGTTTGCCATCGTCTTCGCCACCGTCATCGGTCACGGCTTTACCTTGCGACCGTGGGGCCGGAAACTGGGGTTGGTATACCATCGCATTTCGGGCTTGCTGATGGTTGGCTGTAATCCTTTTACCGTAGAATTGGCGCAGCGCCTGCAAGAGCTCAACATACCCGTTCTCCTTGCCGACAGTGACTGGCATCAACTCCGTCTCGCACGGCAAGCGGGCGTCCCGTTGCATTACGGCGAGGTTTTGTCGGAGGATGCCAGCCTGAAACTGGAGATCGAGCGCTTCGGCACATTATTAGTCGCCAGTGAAAATCCTGCATACAATGCCTTGGTAGCGGCGCATTTCGCGCACATCATCGGCACCGAGAACCTGTATCGGATCGCCGTGAACGCACCATCGCCGGATGACAATAAGGCATCAACAGCCACCTTGCGCGTTCAGCCTTTGCTGAAAGGGCTGCTGCATGATGATCTGCTTACCAAGATCCGGGCCGGATGGAAGATCAAGACGGTGCGCGTGAGCGAAGAGTTCACCTTTAGGGCCTTTATGGAAGTCAACGTCGAGGCAGTGCCGATTCTTTCGCTTACCGACCGCGGCATCACCTTGTATGGTCAAACCCATGACCAACCAGCGGAAAGCGGCCACACCCTCATCGTACTGGTGCCGCCGAAATAGCGAACCGGTGTGCTGGCTAATTAGCCAGCGCGAACATCCCGCGATGCTCCGGCACGATCCTGAACTTCGTGGTCAGCCCATGCGTTGATTCTGAGCCACCGAGGAATAGATAGCCTGGCGGGTTCATGATGGCCGCCATGCGATCAAGCACATCGCTCTTCGTCTTCTCATCAAAATAGATCAGCACGTTGCGGCAGAAGACGATGTCGAACTTGCCGAGCATCCCATACGGCTGCAACAGATTACCGGTGGTGAACTTCACCATGCTTTTCAGCGCATCATTGATTTCCCAATTGTTATTCGCCCGTTGCACGAAATACTTCATCAAAAGGTTGATGGGCAGTCCACGCTGGATTTCGAACTGGCTATAGATGCCGTCGCGTGCGCGGTTGACCACTTTCTCGGCGAGGTCGGTCGCGTAAATCTCGACCTGCAGCCCCGGATATTTCGCGGTTTCTTCCTTGAGGATCATCGCCAGCGAATAGGCTTCCTGCCCCGTCGAGCAGGCTGCGCTCCAGATACGCAAGCGCGTTTTCCCGGCCGCTTTCATCGCTGGCAGGATTGTCTGCTTCATCTGGTCGAATGGCTTGGTATCGCGGAAGAACATCGACTCGTTCGTCGTCATCGATTCGACAACCTGATAAACGATCGGTGCGTTCGGGTTGCTCTTCAGCTTGCCGATCAGTTCGCGCACATCCGCCATCCCGTTCGCCTTGGCGATGGGCCCGAGTCGTGTGTCGATGAGGTAGCCCTTGTCCGGCGTCAGCGCGAGGCCCGAGCGGGTTTTGAGTAGTCCGCTGATGAAATCGAACTCGTCACTGCTGAGCGCCTGAGCTGTCATGCGAGTGCCCTTTGCAGAAAGCTCGCGATGGCCGCGAGCGGCATCACTGAACTCGTCATCTTCGCATCCGCCACCGCCTTGGGCATGCCGTAGACCACGCTCGACGCCTCGTCCTGCGCCACCACGCCACCCCCGGCCGCGATCACCTCGCCTGCGCCGCGCGCCCCATCCGAACCGATACCGGTGAGCACCAGCGTCAGCAGTTTGTCGCGGTAGATTTTCGCGAGGCTGCGCAGCATCGGGTCGGCCGAAGGACGGCAGAAATTCTCCGGCGGATCCTGATTGAGCTTCAGCGTCACCTGCCCGCCTTCTTTCGCCGCAATCATGTGGTAATCGCCCGGCGCGATGTAAATCATGCCTGTCTTGACTACCTCACCCTCCACTGCCTCATGGCAATCGAACCCCGAAGCCTTGCTGATATGGTCAGCAAGGATCGTTGTGAAATTCGGTGGCATATGCTGCGTGATGAAGATCGGCACCTGCAGCTTCGTGCCCTTGAACTCGCGGAAAATGTTCAGCAACGCCTGCGGCCCGCCGGTCGAACACGCGATGGCCAGCGCCTGCATGTGCACGAGACTGTTCACCGCACGCAGCGCTGTGGTCGGCACATGGATGGGATTGTCGAGGTAGCCGGACGGCGGCCTCGCAGCTGGCGCACTTCCTGGCATGCCGGGCTTCGCTTCCGCCGGTACGCGCATCGGCAACGCGGTCAGCCGATGCGGTGCCAGCGCTTTTATTTTTTGGATCAGGCTGCGATAGAAATCCCCCACTTCACCGGTGTCGCGCGTGCTGGGCTTGGCGATCACGTCCGCCGCCCCGCGTTCCATCGCCTTGATGCTCACCTCGGCATTCTGCTTGGTCAGGCTCGAACTCATGATGACGCGGCTTTTCGGCGAGATCTTCAGCAATTCCGGCAGCACCTCGATGCCGCTCATGCCCGGCATCTCGACATCGAGCAATATCACATCCACCTCTGGCACCTTCTTCAGCAGCGTCAGCGCGATCTCGGCGCTGCCCGCGCTGGCGACCACTTCGAGCGCCGGGTCGGCTGTGAGCGCACGGTCGAACAGGCCGCGCACGACCGCCGAATCATCGACCAGCATGACCCGAATCTTTGTCATAGATTTATTGGCTTCCGTCGTCTTCAATGATCCCAAGCTGGATCATTTTGCCTTTGATGATGGCTTCATCGAACGGCTTCATCACATATTCATCCGCTCCGTTCAGGATGGCCTGCTGAATCTTTTCGAATTCGTTCTCCGTGGTGCAGAAAATGATTTTCGGCTGCACGACGATGCCTGCATCCGCCCGGATGATCTTCATCGCCTCCATCCCGTCCATCACCGGCATGTTCCAGTCGAGGATGATGACATCGATTTTATTCTTGCGCACCTGATCAACCGCCTCCTGACCATTTTCCGCCTCGAGGATGGTAAAATTAAAGCCTTCGACGATACGGTGGATGACCTTGCGCACGATCTTTGAATCATCGACGATCAGACATGTCTTGCTCATGCAGCAGATTCCTTACTACCCAGATTAATGACGTTCGCGACGTCGAGGATCACCAATAATTCTTTCTCTAGTTTGAATACGCCCGCCGCCAACGCGCGCCAGGCGGGGTCCATATTCGCTGGCACTTTCTCGAAACGATTCATTGGCAGCGACAGCACGTCACCCACTGCGTCGATCATCAACGCGAACAGTTCATGTTGGAAATTGACGACGACCATCATGACGGATTTTGGGTCAGGGAACGCCCCGAGGCCTAGCCGGCAGCGCATGTCATACGCCGTCACGATCCGCCCGCGCACATTCAGCGAGCCGGCAATGACCTCATTCGCCAGCGGAATCTTGGCGATCTGCTGGTAGCGCATCACGTCCTGCACCGCGAGTACCGAGATGCCGAAGAGCTGGCTGCCGACGCGCATGGTCACGAATTCCTGCGTCGCCACATTGGTGGTCTGCGACGGCAGCGCCGCGTTTAGCGTGGTCAGTGCACCGGCCATTACGCAGCCTCCCGTTTCGCTTGGAGTTGGGCGCTTATCTCGATCAACAATGCTTCGCGGTCGGTTTTAAGAATGATTGCATCCATCCCCACGTTCATGCCGCGCTGCTTAAAGATATCGTTCGCTGTCGAGGTGAAGGCGATGATCGGCATGCGGGCCATGCGCGGGTCGGCCCGGAAGCGCGTGGTCAGCTCGAAACCGTCCATTTCCGGCATCTCGATATCGGTGATGACCAGGTCGAAATCGCCGTTCCGGCTCTGCACGAGTTCCAGCGCCTCCTGCGGCCCGCCCGCCTCGAAGACTACGTAACCCATGTCCGAAAGGAATGGTACGATGAGTTTTCTAAAGAATAGACTGTCTTCTACCATTAGCACCTTGATGCCTTGCACGCGTGGGGCGCTGTTGCCGATATGGGTGAGATCATCGGCGAGATCCTTCAGCAGGTACCCGACATCCACCACGTCCGTCGTTTTGCCGAGAATGACAATACTGCCCAGACAATGTTCCTCGCTCGCCGTAAGCTTGATGGCCAGCGGTGCTTCGACAATATCGGTGATGGAATCAACGACCAGGCCGATCGTGCGGTTATCATAGGTGAACACCACCACATTGATTTCACCGGATTGCGGGATATCCATGCCCGGTAGCGTTTTCAGGCGCATCAGGTCGCCGCGGTACTGCACCACCGTATCCTTGCCCGATAATTCGATCCGCGTCGCATTGATGACCTCGAGGCGCGACACCAATTCCAGCGGCACTGCTTTCGGCGCGCCTTGGCCGGCCTTGAAGACAAGGAAGCTCGCCTCTTTTTCCTTTGGCGCATTAAGCCGCTCGACCGCTTCATCCGTCGGTGCACTATCACGCCCGCTGAGTGATTTGCTCAGGCCATTCGGGTCGAGGATCATGATGACAGAGCCATCGCCCAGGATGGTATTGCCCGAATAGACTTCGATACCGCCGAGCACGGCATTTACCGGCTTCACGACGATCTCTTCCGTATCGTAAATGCGGTCGAGGATGAGGCCGAAATCCGTCGCGCCGATGCGCAAGACCGCGACATAGCCGTTGAGCGGTGTGTCGCTTTTCATTTCCGGCTCGGCAAGTTTCAGTATGTCGCGCAAATTGATCAGCGGCAGTAACTTGTCACGCAGGCGCAGCACCGAAGACTGGTTGATGGTCTCAATCCTGTGCTCCGATTTCACCCCCACCCGCACCAGTTCAAGCACATTAAGCTGCGGCACCGCGAAGCGATGGCCGGAGGTCTCGACCAGCAGCACCGAGACGATGGCGAGCGTCAGCGGGATCTTGATATGGAACGTCGAGCCCTTGTTCGCCGCCGAGGTCAGCGAGACCGTGCCGCCGATCTTCTCGATGTTGGTGCGTACCACATCCATGCCGACGCCACGGCCCGACACGCTCGTCACCTTCTCCGCCGTGCTGAAGCCTGCCGCGAAGATGTACTGCATGATCTGTTCGTCGGACATGCGCTCGAGTTCCGGCTCGGTCGCGAGGTCTTTCTCAAGAATTTTCTGCTTGATGCGGTCGAGGTTCAGGCCGCGTCCGTCATCCTTGATCTCGATGATGATATGCCCGCCTTCATGGAACGCACTCAATGTTACCGTGCCGGTCTCGGGTTTACCCATCGCCGCGCGGTCCGCCGGCACTTCGAGGCCATGATCGCAGCTATTGCGCACCATATGCGTCAACGGATCCTTAATCATCTCGAGCAGCTGGCGATCCAGTTCCGTCGCCTCGCCGATCATCTTGAGGTCGATCTTCTTCTTCAGTTCCTGCGACAGGTCGCGGATCAGGCGCGGGAACTTGCTCCACGCATTGCCGATCGGCTGCATGCGCGTCTTCATCACGCTTTCCTGCAGCTCGGCGGTGATCTGGGTCAGTTGCTGCAGCGGGCCTTTCAGCTCCAGCTCGTTCTCGCGGTGGCGCGTCACCTGCAGCAGCTGGTTGCGCGTCAGCACCAGCTCGCCCACCATCTGCATCAGATTCTCCAGCACATCGAGGCTGACCCGGATGCTCTGGTTCGCCGTGTTGGCGCCACCGCCTTCTTTCGCGTCCGTATCGAGGCCCTGCTTGATGGCCTTTTCCTTTGCCTGATCCGAGATCGCGGGCTTGCCCACCACCGGCGCCGTCGGCGTTTCGATGACCGGCGCGGCATCCGGAATCAGATACGTATCCGGCGCCTTGGTGAAATCCATCCCACCTTCGAGCGTCGAACTGGCGCTGGCGAACGCCGCTTCCAGCGCATCCATCTCCGCCGAACTGGTGGAGGACACGATCTTCATCTCATCCGGCGAGAACATTCCATCAAGCCGTGGTTCCTCGAATTTCTCGACCGGCACCGCTGCCGATGATTCCGCTGCCACTCCCGACCCACTTGCGCCGTTACTGTCAGCGAAGGCATTCAAGCGTTTGATGAGGTCCTTGTCCTCGCCGCTCGGCTCATTCCCATTATTGGCGAGATGATCGATCAACGATTTGATGCGGTCGAGCGCTTCGAGCACGATGGAGATCGCATCCTGTGTAACAATGATCGCGCCGTCACGAATTTTGCCGAGCACGTTCTCGCCCGCATGCGCTACGGATTCGAGGCGCGGCAGGCCAAGGAATCCGCACGTACCCTTGATCGTATGCACGAGGCGGAAGATGTTGCCCAAAATGGCCTGGTCATTCGGATTCTGCTCGAGCTTCACCAGCTCGAGATCGAGCACCGCCAGCGATTCCGAGGTCTCGGTGATAAACTCACCAATCAGATCATCCATATCAGCAATTCCCTGTGCGAGAGTGATGCCAGCCGCTTTTTGCTTTTATTATCGACCACTATTACACGCGGGCGGGCAAAAGAAAAGCGTCATCAATCAAGAGGCTTACGCCTTTTCGTAATGGTTAATTTTATCACTAAAATGTTAAGAAGCGCTGGCCATTGCCAAAGCCGGTTGCGTCAGGCGAATGGCGAAATGCGTCGCATCCACCGTATACGCTACGCTCGCGTGCGACTCATCCGCCAGCTGCATCGTCAGGAACGGTTGCGAGCTTTTCGGGGTCAGCACCACATCATCGCCCTGGCGGTTCAGTATCGATGCCGTATCGGTATCCAACTTGATGGTTTCACCTGTGATCGCGATGTCGAAGAATTTTGTGTTATTATCCTTACCGACGCGCACGCTCAACGTCCCGCCACGCAATGCCGCCGTACCCGCGATCAGCATCAGGTTCAGCACCAGCCGGCCCATTTTCTGGCTGATACCCATGTTCGCCGCATCCGTATGCGCATCCGGCCAGTCCAACTTCACCTTGGTGCCCGAAAAGAAATCTGTCGTGATCTTCTTTTTATCCGACAGCGACGACTCGCCCATATCGCCGACGCGGCCATAGGCCTGCCGATAGAATTGCAAGCGGTTCACCGCTTCATGCGCGCTCGACAGGATCAATTGAACAGCCTCGTTCTGCATATCGAAGCCTTCCTCGTCGAGGAATTCCGCGCCGTTATTGACCGCGCCGATCGGCCCTGTGAGGTCATGGCACAGGCGGGTCGCAATCATCTCGGCCAGCTTGGTATCGTGGCTCATGCTTCTAGCTCCATTCGTGCCGGTTTGCGGCATCAGTATAGCAACATCTAAGCCCAAGACTACTCTTCAACTCTAAACAAATGGTTAAGTCGCTAAAGTGTTAGGAAATAATTGGGCCTCGATCAGTGTCGCGAGGCCATGCATCGCCACCATATGGGCCTCCTGCACATGCGCCGTGATAAGGCTCGGGACAGTTAGGACAAAATCGGCTTTTACCGGCTTGCCCGTCATATATTTCTCACCGGTGAACAACACGGTCGTGATGCCTTTTTGTTTTGCCGCCTCAAGCGCTTTCACCACATTCGGGCTACGGCCGCTGGTCGACATACACAGCAGTACATCGCCGGCATTGCCAAGCCCCTCGACCTGCCGCGCGAACACGTAATCGTAGTTGTAGTCGTTTGCGATGGCCGTAATGATTCCCGTATCCGCACTCAACGCCAGCGCCGGCAGCGAGCGCCGGTCATCCACATAGCGCCCGATGAATTCCCCCGCGATATGCATCGCGTCGCAGGCGCTACCACCGTTGCCGCAGAACATGAGCTTGTGATTCTTCGCGATTGAATCCGCACAGGTTTTCGCGAGCGCGACGATCTCCTCGCCGGATTGTTTCAGGAACCCGTCCACCGCTTTGGCGTGTTCCTCACCGATTTTTTTCAGCGCTGAATTCATCCGCGCAGCGCCTTGATGTTCTTCGCGTAGTCACTCACCTTACCCTTGAACACCGCCGAACCGGCGACCAGCACATCCGCCCCCGCCGCCGCCACTTCGCGCGCCGTACCGGGGTTGATGCCGCCATCCACTTGCAACATGATCGGCCGGCCCGTTTTCTGGATCATCTTTTTCACCCGACGGATCTTCTCCAACTGGCTCGGGATAAAGCTTTGTCCGCCGAAGCCCGGGTTCACCGTCATCAGCAAAATCAGATCCACTTTATCCATCACATAGTCGAGCGCACTTTCATTCGTTGCGGGGCAGAGCGTCGCCCCCGCTTTCTTGCCGAGCGATTTGATGAGTGCCAGCGAGCGGTCGAGATGCGGCCCCGCTTCCGCATGCACGGTAATGATATCCGCCCCCGCCTTGGCATAGAGCGCGATCAGCAGATCCGGGTTCGTCACCATGAGATGCACATCGAGCGGCAATTTCGTGTGCGGGCGAATGCAGCGCACCACATCCGGCCCGATGGTGAGGTTTGGCACAAAATGCCCGTCCATCACATCCACATGCACGAGGTCGGCACCTGCCTTGTCGATCGCGCGCACCTCCTCACCTAGCTTGGCGAAATCAGCGGAAAGAATAGACGGTGCGATCAGTAGTTTCTTGGGCATGCTTTTGCCATACCAGCCGTCGCGCGGTGCTTCAACTAGTATTAAACGGCGGCGCACTGGAGAGAGGCCGTTCGCTAATATTACTTTTTGAGATAGCTCGCTCTGCTGATGCAGGGAACGCGACTTACCGCACGCCGTCATTCCCGCGCAGGCGGGAATCACTGGCCAAAGCCACCAACCCCTATCAGAAAATGCTGCTTGCGATTCCCGTTTTCACAGGAATGACGCTTTGTGCGCCATCTGCGTTTCACTCCAACCTGTCACTCCGATTACGTACGGGAGTCCGTCTTCCGCTCTCTGCTCTCTCAAATCTCGGCACGACATTTCTTCACTTCGCCCCTTCCCGGTCATCTTCACCCATGCGACTATCATGGAGTCAGGTGCTCAAGCGTGAGCACCAAGCCTAACATCCATGGTATGTGGTAGCAGCGGACAGGTAGCGGCAATGCTCCGAGCAGTCCTATGCGTCAAGACGATTACACCACTGAAAAGCAATCCTGCCCACGCGGCAGATGTGCCAGTTCCATGCAGAACCATTGCCACTCACGTTCCGCCTGACGCACCTGACACCCACTTAAGCCTACCGAATATGCCTTGCCTACCCACTAAACCGCTGTCACCCCGGCAAATGCCGGGGTCCGCGCCTGAAACGCTATTTTTGTAAGGCGTGGATGCCGTTATTCAATGGCATGACAGCGTTTGCTGCACCATTCTGGCTCGCATCGTTTCCGGCCTTGAGCCGAAATCCATCGCCTATGCGTCACCCTGAACATGTTGAGGGCCCGTCGCCTTGGTAAAACATACCGCGAAGAACCCGTCCATCCCGCCCTGATCGGCGCGGTGGCACGGCAACGTGCGGAGGTAATTCCCCTCGATACACTCCGCCGGTATCTCACTGTCGGGTGGAATCGCCGTGACCGTCGCATCGTTCGCTTGCGCGGCGAACCACTGTGCCTGTGCCTCGCCCTCTTCCGGCTCCAGCGAGCACACGCAATAGACCAGCCTGCCGCCCGGCTTCACCCATTCCCACGTGCGCAGCAGCAATGCCCGCTGCAGCTTCACCAGCTCCGCGATCTCGGCTTCGCTTACTTGCTGGACCACCTCCGCATGCCGCCGCCAGGTGCCCGTCGCCGTGCAGGGCGCATCGAGCAGCACCGCATCGTAGGCACGGTTCGGTGTCCATTCCAGCGCATCGGCCACAATGGTATTCGCTTGCATCCCCATACGTTTGAGGTTCTCCTTCACCCGCTTCATCCGCCCCGCCGAGCGGTCGAGCGCCGTCACGAACGCGCCATTGCGAATCAGCTGCATTGCCTTGCCACCCGGCGCCGCGCAAACGTCCAGCACCTGATGCTGCTTTACTTCGCCCAGCAGCCGCACCGGGTAGCTCGCCGCCACATCCTGCACGAAGAATGCGCCATCGTTATAGCCCGCCAACTGCTCCACCGGCACATGGCTCAATTGGTAGCGTTGCATGATACTATCCAAGCGTAATGCATTCTCCATATCGCTTTCGCTATTCACATCCAGCGGCGCGCGCTGCGCGGCGACCTGCGCCATCATTTCCACTGCATCCTTACCATACGTGCTTTCCCAGCGCGACCGCAGCCATGCAGGCACATTCTCGATCGGCGCGCCATGGGCCGGCTTCTCCCGCCCGATCTTCTGCAGCACTGCATTCACTAGCCCTGCGAGCCCTGCGTCCTTGCCTGTCTTCACCACTGCCACGGTCTCATTCACCGCCGCATGCGCTGGGGTGTCGAGCAGAAGCAACTGCACCACGCCCAGCCGTAACGCATTCGTGATGTTCAAACGTTTTGCCGGCAGAGGCTTCTCGAGGAACTTCACAAGCACTGCATCCACCTGGCCCAGATGCTGCAACACCGTCAACGCCAGCAGCATCGCGAAGCGCTGGTCCGCCTCGGCTCCTACGAGCTTGTATTTCGCCACTGCCTCGTCGAGCGTCAGCTTTTCCCCCAGCACCGCATTGAGCAGCATGTGGGCCTGATAACGCGCGGAATGGGGGTTTTTCGGGTTCATCCCCGCCCTCATGCCAGCAACTCCACCCACTTGCAACCGCCGCGCGCTTCGCTATATGTACCTAATGGACGATCCGAAACAGCCTGCACCGAGCGAAAAACCACCCCTCACTCCGGAGGAAAAGCCGCCCGTTGAGGAGCCCGGCCCTCAGCCCGCACCGGAGAAACTGCGCCTCGAACCCACCCGCTACGGCGACTGGGAACTTAACGGTAAATGCGTCGATTTTTAGTTCCCACCGCTTTTTTTGTTATGTGCTTTGCGCTCCCTTGCCCTGCCCGAACATCCTGTGGTATAAAAAAACTGCGCGAGGGCTTGACGACCTTCAAGGTTTCGCCTAAACGAACTTCCTGTTTTCGTGTGGGGGATTAGCTCAGTTGGTAGAGCGTCTGCTTTGCAAGCAGAATGTCGCAGGTTCGATTCCTGTATCCTCCACCATTCTCCCTTATATTTCAATAACTTAAGTGAATCTTCAGCCTCTGCCGCGCAGTGTGCGGGGCTGCTGCGTTCGCGTTGTCGTGAGAAATGGGGATGCATAGCATCTTCCAGTGTTTTCCTTGCGTTGTCTCAGTGAGGCCCTTGCGCGGTCAAACGATGGTGGGTGGTGCATCACGACACTAAGAGGTATGATTATTAATCAGCAGATTATGTGGCTCACGCAAAGCCGGGTATTGCTCGTTGCTGTTGCCAGGATTCAGGCAGGGTTTGCAAACGCAACATTTTGTAACGATTCAGATCAGCTGGTTGTGTTCCAGCCAGAATCCGTTCGATGATATCCGGCGCTAGAAACACCAGCCGCATCGTTCTACTAACAGCGCCCTTATCCATTCCTTCGCGCTGTGCGATGGACTGGATGTTCACCGCATCGCCCGCAAGTAGTTCCTCGAACCACCGATGCGCCTGTGCAACGGATCGGATGAGTGCGTGGTCGTGATTTGCTGGAGAGCTGTTGGCATTGGGGATGATAAGGCGCATCTCCACACCACGTCGTTTCATCTGCATCGGGACACGCCGTGTCAGGGGAATGTTAGTGGAATGCGTGGGCGCGAGATGATTCAATGACAGGGTAATGGTAATGCCGTCGGGATACAATACGGCACGCTTCAGCAATGATGCAAACAATGTGGAGGCTGACGATGCAGACTTACCATCTGCCATTTTCTGCACTGCCACTTTTTCTGCACGGATGATGGCTTCCCACTGCGCATGTGGTACTTGCGCATCTTCACAGGCACGCTGGATGGCAGATGTGTCCGACAACATCTGTGCCACCACATGGCTGACGGTAGATTCTATTGCAGCAGCCGGGATACGCCAGCCTTGTTCACCTTTGCTATCTTTCAGGTTGCGTGAGATGTAGTAGCAATAACGCTTGCCGCCCTTCTTGGCATGGTTGGTGGCGAGCGCCACACCAGCTGCATCATAAAGTTTACCGAGGAGTGGGTAGCTGCTGGTTTCTTCACGTCGCGCGTAGGGTGCGGCACGGTTCTCAGCTAACTTCGCCTGCACTGCATCCCATAACTCCACATTGATAATTCCCTCATGCAGCCCATCATGCACGATGTCTTTATGGCGGATTTTGCCGATATAGATTGGATTGCTTAGTAGATTGTACAGCATGCCGCGCGAGAAGTGATGGGCATTGCGGGTAGTTTTTCTCTCGCTATTGAGTTCATCCTGCAGTGACAGCACAGAGCCGAGTACAAGGTAGCGTGCAAACAAATGCTGTGCCAATGGCATCTCGGTTGGATTCGGTAGCAGCGACCTATCTTCTACCTTATACCCCAGCGGCACTACACCCCCCATCCACATCCCCTTCTGTTTCGAGGCCTTGATTTTATCTCGGATGCGTTCACCGGTGACCTCGCGCTCAAACTGCGCGAATGAGAGCAGCACATTCAGCGTGAGCCTTCCCATTGAGCTGGTAGTATTGAACTGCTGGGTGACCGATACAAACGATACGCTATGCTTGTCGAACAATTCCACCATCCGTGCAAAATCCGCAAGTGATCGCGTCAGGCGATCCACCTTGTAGACGACAATCACATCGATCTTGTGGGCCTCGATATCCTTTAACAATTGCTGTAATGCAGGCCGCACCATGGTGCCGCCGGAGATGCCCCCATCGTCATATGGGGTAGCAATCAGGCCCCATCCTTCATGCTTTTGGCTTCGGATGAATGCCTCACAGGCTTCTCGCTGTGCGTGCAGCGAGTTGAACTCCTGTTCCAACCCTTCCTCAGAAGATTTGCGGGTATAGATGGCGCATCGCAGGCGTTTCATGCGGCAACTCCCATCTTACGATGCAATCCAAAGAATCTCGGCCCCGAACAATGGGTGTTGGTAATGGCCCGCGCCACTACAGACAGGGAGCGATGGTGTTGACCATTCCACAGCACCCCATCTTCCAGTATCTGCACCTCATGCACTACCCCATGCCATTCGCGCACCAGACGTGTGCCTACCGTGAGCTGCGGCGATGCGCTCACTTTTGTTTCGCCCGATTTTTGCGCAGCCATAGCTAGCAACTGGCGACGTACAGCAGATTTAAGCCCACCGAACGCAACTGCCTGGAGCTGATAGGCCACTGCATAGGTCAGCATCTGCCTGCTGAAACTGGCGGGAGCGTCTTTCCTATAGAGCACCAGAAAGCGCCGCCGCAGCTGGGCGATATCCATCTGCGGCAACGCGGCCAGTGCTTCCTCCACACTGGCCGCAGCTTTACCATTACGCATGCGCCGCATCCGCGATGCGATAGACCCGTTCACCAGTGCTACGCAGTTCCGTCATCAAGGGTAAGGAGAGCTTCTTTCTTACAGTTGCTGAGAGGAACCCACGGACACTGTGTTTTTGCCAGTTGGTTGCACCGATCAGTTCGTCGATGGTAGCGCCATCATCGCGTTTGAGTAGCGCGATCATCCGTTCCTGCTTCGATGCTTCCGAGGAATATGGCAACGTAGTCGGCGCTGGTTTTTTAGATGATTTTGGTTTGGGTTTTTTTACGCTGTCAGGAACTGTGTCCGAAGTAGCGTCGGTCTTTTTGATTCGAGATTTTGCCATAATGGCCTCCTGTAGTGCAGGCACCAGAACAATTCCGGTGCTTCCACTGACACAAGCCCGGAATCGTATCCGAGCCATATGAGGGCTCAAGAGGCGAGCCCGTAACAACAGCAATGCTTCCTATTCAAAGGAAGTCCAGGGCTAATATGAGATCAGATTTGAAATCAGCGCTCGATTAATTCGTAATGATGGGGTCAAGTATTCGAGTAATGGCAGGCCAGCGCCAGCTGCAACATTATCGAATTGCAACCATTTTGAAGCAGCTGGAAGTTAACGATCATAGAAAGGGAGACTTTCTTTACGAGCATTATATAAAGCTAAAAGATAGAAAAGCAGATTGGTGGCAATGAAAGACTGGATGAACTGCCTAAAAACCTTAATGCATGCTTTGGAAAACGTATTGGACTAAAGTAACTTCCATGCACAAAGCCGATAATTTTATGATTTATACTGGACGGCTACCGCTGAAAAAATGGAACTTCTACCAAAAGACACTTAGTGCACAAGGTATTTACGAATATCAAAGCCGACAGGGTGATAGCCCTCACTTTCTTCAGCAAGAAAAGTTGAATATTCCATCATGAACGCTTGCTTATCACCTTCATAGGTAGCCTCTAGATCAGCACTACATATTCCGTTATCTACTGTCACTCGACCTGAATAAGGTGAAACTTTGAAATCCTGCGACGTGCGGTTCCCCATTACATTGCAATATGCGATTCCAGTAGACATACAGTTTTGAAAGCCAATGCGATCCTCGACGTTCTTCCCGACCATCGTCCAGACGCAATTATCATAAGCCATTCTTGCCTTATCTTTACGTTTTAGCGAATCGGTCTGTTCTTTTGGTACGACAATCGATTTATCATTGATGTCATACATTTTGTAGCGGCCAGTCTCATCGCGACAAGCCTTAAGCGGGGAACCGTTTTCATACGTCGCGACGACACATACGCTTTGAGCATAACTTATGTTTGAAGCATTGATAAGCGTGACAACGAATGTTGCCAAAAATCTAAATAATTTTTCCCGACGCATTATTTTCCACCCCGACGATCATAAAAATCGGGGTGTTTCAAATGACCCATATTCAAAGGTCCGCACTGGCCTTTGGGCTCGCGCCTTGGACATAACCAGTGCCACCCCGACGTTTAATGTCGAGGTGTGCGGATTACGGCTGCACACAATGAAGCCGTGAATATGGGAGGATTTGAAAGCCCCGAGCGCAGTTCCTGCGCTTACGGCGAGATTAGGATAACGGGTTCTTTTTAGCAAACGGTAAGTGATTAATGTCTATTACCTGCCGTATGCTGCGCTTTGAGCTGGTACAGGGTCATTCGCTACGTTCGCCCGGTGTGGCGCGGCCTCATGGCCTACATCGTGATGGATTGCCGTGCTCAAAAAAATGCCTTTTGCGGAACCAAGCGCGCAGCATGTCAGGCAAAAGGTGGCATATCATACGGTAGCTTCCGCTTTTAGCGGTTGCCAATAAACCCCCACGCTACTACCAATCAATGTCGAAAAAGCCGAGTTTTCGGTTTTGCATCCATTCGAGAGCTTGGGTGGTGGAATCGACCTGGTCGTCGTATTTTCCGCCAGGAAAACTAATCAGCTCTTGAATATAATCGGTCAGCCAAGGAGCGTCTTTCGGCAGAAAAACTTGTCCGTTTTCGATCACGGCGGTTTGTGCCACCAGGCGCATTAGCTTGTCGTTACCAAGTGGATCATACGCCGTCACGGACACCCCTTCGCGCTTTAATTCCTGAATCAATTGAATGCCGGAGGCCTTTTCTTCAATAAGAATAATGGTCGCATTGTGTAGTTTCTTTTGCTCGATAACCGCCCTTTTTAGGTCTGGGTATTCTAGCCTCCGGCGAAAAACGTTCAGAAGATAGTAATATTTTCCTTTCTTCCCCCACGTGGTGCATACGCTGTAGTCGCTGAGTTCCGTAACTTTATTGGCGGTATCCCAACTTTGTATAATGTAATCAAATGTAACAGGAAGATCCCCGGGACTGTAGTATTGGAGCCACGCGACCTTAACCATTGCTCCACCGACTGGTATGGGCGTTTGTTGGTATTGGCTAAGGAAGTTGTATTCCCCCATGCGCTGACGAATATCTGCCAGCATGACGAGTGATTCACGCTCAGAGTGCAGTGCTGTTCCCGTGGCGCGCAGGTAGCGTTTCTTTCCCAAAGGAGTATCAATAACGCAGCTAAATTCTTCCTCGGCAATGGCAGGAAAATTAACCACCTCCCATGCCTCTTGCTCGAGCACATGGCCAACCAGATCATCCTGATGCAGGCGTTGCATGATAATGATGATGCAGCCCGTGTTCTTATTATTAAGGCGGCTAACCAGCGTATTGTCGTACCAATCGTTGACGCGTTTGCGCTGGGATTCAGAGAGCGCTTCATCCGGCTTGAGTGGATCATCAATGATGATCATATCTGCCCCACGCCCCGTGAGGACACCGCCCACCGAGGTCGACATGCGAGAGCCCATATCCGTCGTCATGAAGTCACTAACCGCCTTCTTATCTTGCATTAAACGTGTTCGGAAGAGGGCTTTATACCATGGTGTTTGCATGATGCTGCGGCAGTCCCTTGCCAGCTTATCGGCTAGATCTTGCCCGTAACTCGCACATATAATCTGTGCCGCAGGATCGTGTCCAAGCATCCAAGCGGCAAAGGCAATCGAGGCGCAGTGCGACTTCAGATAACGCGGCGGGATGTTGATAATGAGCCTGCGGCATTTTCCAAGGCGACAGTCTTCAAGCTTGGCGGCCAGCAGCTCGATATAATCGGTCATCAGTAGTTTGGTCTGCGGGTTGATCTCATAGAACGACCGCTCAATAAAACTAACGAAGTCCGCGCGCAAAATGCCTTGGTATTCTTCAGGAGTCATTTTCATCAGTTTCTCCCTTCGCCAGACGCGCCTTCAAACGCTCGATGATTGAATCGGCAACGAGGTTATCCTCCGGACTCATAGTGATGGCCAAGCCAGTCCCATTCTCCTGCTTTTCTTCCATGCGTCGTGCCTCTGCAAGGGCAGTGTTCATAAATTTGTGGTCACCCGCAGCGGCTTTGGTTACCAGCTGTTTAGCGATGGCCTCGCGTTTGCTGATTTTGCGGCGGCGACCATGCTCATGAATCTCCACTTGCGAGGATAGTTCCTTCGATAGCGCTGTATCGAAGTTCTTAGCGCCACGAGGACGACCATTCGGGTTGCCCGATTGTCCTGTCTTAAACCGTGTATGCTTGGGTGGTTTTTTATAGCCCACGTCATCATCATCATTATTATCGTCCGTCATGGCGTACCTCCATGGCTTCAAACAACTGGCCCGATACGGCATGCACTGCCTGCAGCCCCGTCAGCTTCTGCCAACGGCGTATGGCGAGGTCGACATAGAGCGGATCAAGTTCCATGCCATAACATCGTCGCCCTACGCGCTCAGCGGCGAGCAACGTACTGCCAGAGCCGAGGAAGGGGTCGAGCACGATATCACCGCGTGCCGAGCAATCCAGTATCGCATCAGCAATCAGTGCCACGGGCTTCACCGTTGGGTGCATCGTCAGTGGGTTGGCGTCATCCCCTGTGCGACTCAAGCTGTTGGCTCCAGGGTAACGCCAGACATTGGTGCGGTAACGACCATGCTTGCCCAGTTCTACGTTGTTTCGGTGGGGTGCGGTGCCATGTTTGAACACAAACACCAGCTCATGCTGGCTGCGATATAAACTACCCATCCCGCCATTATCCTTCACCCACACGCACAGGTTCTTGAGTTCGCGGTAGGCATTACCGCCTGCCGCGAGTAATTCTCCCGCATGCCGCCAGTCCATACATAAATAATGCAATGTCCCATCGGCACTATGCTGGGCCATCAACTGGCAGGCACGCGTCAGAAAGTCTGTAAACTCCGAGGAAGACATTTCTCCTGCGGCCATGGCGAACTCACGGTGCTTATTAACACCAAGCCCCGTGCAATGGCCGTGAATGGGTGTATTATAAGGTGGATCGCTGAAGACCATATCAGCGGTGGCATCATCCATAAGTAACGTATAGGAATTAGCCTGTAGCGCATCCCCGCAATAGACACGGTGCTTATCGAGCAGCCACACATCACCCATCACTGTAATGGCGGGGCCACCATCGGACTGTATGTTGTCGATGGCGTCTGCCTCTGGCAATGCATCGCCCAACCCCTCAATGCGTATATCAATCTCGGCCATGGTAAAGCCTGTCGCCTCAATGCTGAAATCCAGCTCCAACGATGTCAGTTCCTGCAGGCTCTCCGCCAATAGGCGCTCATCCCAGGTTGAGTTGTCCGTCAGCTTGTTATCCGCAATCGCAAAGGCGCGGGCTTGTGCAGGCGTCAAATGCGCGAGCGAAATGGTGGGCACTTCCTGCCACCCTAACAGCTGTGCTGCCATCATGCGTCCGTGACCGGCAATGATTTTACCAGCCTCATCAATCAACACGGGCACATTGAACCCAAAGCTCTCGATGCTGCGCGCAATCTGTTTGATCTGCGGCTTACTGTGCACTCGTGCATTACGTGGATCGAAGTGTAGTGTGCTGATGGGGCGGTGGTCGATGGTTAAAGTTGTCTGCGTCATATGATCTCCTCTCCCTTAATGGGTAGAGCGATCATAAAACGAGTGAGGCAATTAGCAGTGCTAACCGCACATTATTTTTTGCTTGAGTAAAACATCCGCCGAAGGCTTGTTTCCTTAAGAAATAGCGCCTCCGTCTGCGCAACATTTTCGGTGAATATTTTATATTTTTCGGTGCGCATTTTCTTGATGGTGAGCCCTTCGATATGGCCCCCCATTCCGTTAGCTAAGAAATCAGCAAAAGCAACGCCGCGTCTTTTCTCACGGCGCATGATATCTTTAATCTCTTGGCGTAAATCCTTACCCTTGCGTGCCCTGGTTTTGTGCGCACTTTGACGATTCTTTCGGTCGATATTTAACTTGTGCTTAATAATCGGTTCAAAGCGTGTGACATTATCAATCATACGGCGTGCGTCATCAAATCGAAGCAGCATATGTGCGGCAAATGCGAGAGCTCTATCTTTCGAGAGCTTGGCGCGTTTTAAAGCATCCATTATCTCAGCATACCGCACTGAATATCCGCGCTCTCTTAGCTCTATGAGGCCTTCACAAATGTCAGTTTCTAAGGCTTCTAAAATATCGCGAAGACTTGGTGGGCGGCGTATTACTGGCATAGGAGCTCCTCATGAGTGCCGTTTAAAGTTCAACCTAAATCAGGTCCCCGCGGCCTATTTTATAATCTAAGACACTAAAAACTGAGATTTAAAGTTCAAACTAAATCTGGTTGTCGCAAACTACTTTATAACGTCGAGCAATTTAGGTGCCGCGCTCATGATTCATAACTGGAATTGCCATAAAAATCGTCTAATGTCAGTCCGCTGGACGGATGTTCGCGGAACAGGGGTAAAGAAATGGCTATCAAAAAATCTGAATTATACAGTTCACTATGGTCAAGCTGCGATGAGTTGCGCGGCGGCATGGATGCCAGCCAATACAAAGATTACGTCCTCGTTCTCCTGTTTATCAAATACGTCAGCGACAAATATGCAGGGCAGCCCTTCGCCCCAATTACTATCCCCGAAGGTGCATCCTTTGCTGATATGGTTTTGCTAAAGGGTAAGCCTGATATCGGCGACCAGATTAACAAAAAAATTATAGCCCCAATAGCCAACGCCAACAAGTTATCGGACTTCCCCGATTTTAATGATTCTGCCAAACTAGGCAGCGGCCAAGAGATGAAGGATCGTCTCACCAGCCTTATTGCTATTTTTGAAAAGCCTGAGCTGGATTTTTCTAAGAACCGTGCCGATGGCGACGACATCATGGGCGATGCCTATGAATATCTCATGCGCCACTTCGCCACCGAAAGCGGCAAAAGCAAAGGCCAGTTCTACACCCCTGCCGAAGTCAGCCGCATCATGGCGCAGATTTTGGGCATCAAACAGGCTGCCACTAGCAACGATACAACGGTATATGACCCAACTTGCGGCTCAGGCTCGTTGCTTTTGAAGGTAGGCGATGAAGCAAAAACAAAGGTAACGCTTTACGGGCAAGAAAAAGACGCCGCAACCAGCGCTTTGGCGCGAATGAACATGTTCCTGCACGATAACCCAACGGCGGAGATTGCTCAGGGCAATACCCTTGCCGATCCTAAGTTCAAGGAGGGCACGGCCCTCAAGACGTTCGATTATGTCGTAGCTAACCCGCCTTTCAGTGATAAGCGTTGGAGCAACGGCGTTACCCCTGAGAATGACCCATTCGAGCGCTTCAAGTCTTTCGGCACACCGCCAAGCAAACAGGGTGATTATGCCTATTTGCTCCACATTATTCGTTCGATGAAAAGCACTGGGAAAGGTGCATGTATTTTGCCACATGGGGTTTTGTTCCGTGGCAATGCTGAAGCCGATATACGCCGCAACCTGATTAAGAAGGGCTACATCAAGGGCATCATCGGCCTGCCTGCGAACCTGTTCTATGGCACGGGCATTCCCGCCTGCATCATCGTCATCGACAAGCAGGAGGCTCAAGCACGCAAGGGCATCTTTATGATTGATGCTTCACAGGGCTATATGAAGGATGGACCGAAGAACCGCCTGCGCTCGCAGGACATCCATAAAATCGTCGATGCCTTCACCAATCAGGTGGAAATTGCTGGCTTCTCGAAAATCGTGCCGAATGAGCTGATTGAGAAAAACGACTACAACCTGAACTTGCCTCGCTATATCGAAAGCCAAAAGGTCGAAGATAAGCAAGACATTGAAGGCCATTTGCGCGGCGGCATCCCGAAAGCGGATATTGATGCGCTGCAGGCCTATTGGGACATTTGCCCAAGCCTCAAAGCATCCCTTTTCTACGAGAGCCGCAGTAACTACTTTGATTTGAAGGTCGATAAAGCGGCCATTAAAGCAAGCATCTACGACCACCCAGAATTCTCGACCTTCATCACCAGCATGAACGCCCACTTTAAGAAGTGGCGCGACAAAGTATCGCCAACATTGAAAGCACTCAAAGCGGGCTGCCACCCGAAGGACGAGATTTTCAAGCTGTCGGAAGGTTTGCTTGCACACTATGCCGATAAGCCGCTGGTCAGCAAATACGTCGTGTACCAGCATATTATGAACTATTGGGCAGATGTGATGCAGGATGATTGCTACCTCATCGCCGCCGATGGCTGGAAGGCACAAACCTACCGCATCATCGTTAAGGATAAGAAGGGCAAGGAGAAGGATAAGGGCTGGACGTGTGATCTCATTCCCAAGCCGTTAATCGTCGCAAGGTTCTTTGCTGACCAGCAGGCAGAGATTGACCGCCTAACCGCTGACTTAGAAGCCACCACTGCCGAGCTAGCTGAGTTCGAGGAAGAGCATGGCGGCGATGAAGGCCATCTCTCCGACCTTGAGAAAATCAACAAAGTCTGCGTGAAAGCAAGGCTGAAAGAACTGAAAAAAGAGAAAGACGCAAAGGACGAAGCTGCTATCTTAACTGCGTGGGAAGCATTGTCGGATAAAGAAACCGCCCTTAAAGCGAAGCTGAAAGAAGCGGATACTGGGCTGGATGCAGCCGCCTATGCTAAATACCCCACACTCACTGAGGCGGAGATTAAAACCCTCGTGGTGGATGATAAATGGCTAGGCACGCTCGACGCCGCCATCCACAGCGAGATGGATCGTATTAGCCAAGGCCTAACGCAGCGCGTGCGGACGTTGGCGGAACGCTACGAAAGAACAATGCTACAGCTTGTTGAGAGCACGCACGAGCTTGAAGCCAAAGTCACCACCCATCTTAAGAAAATGGGGTATGCGTGGTGAGACAAAAACAACTTGGCATATTTCATCAGCCGCTAAAGCCGAACGATTCCCCTACCCAAACAGAGGGCTGTCGAGCGACAAACCCAGACATATGCGCTCGGCATTCACAGCCCAAAATTTGTGCATTTGTGCGCAACGATAGGATATGCGTTAAGCCTCCTGCTTCATGGGCGAAGCAATTCGAGCGTCTAAAAAATTCATAGCAGGATACACACAATGCTCACCACAAAAGCTATTGCCCATAATAATTCCCCTGATGATGCAAATCATGATGCTTTTAAGCAAACTGAGCTTGGGTTGATTCCTGCAGACTGGGAAATAAAATCCATTGGTAGGATTGCCCCTCTACAAAGAGGTTTTGATCTGCCGAACTCAAAGCTTAAGATCGGCAAAAACCCAGTTGTCTATTCTAATGGGGTAATGAACCATCACGAAATTGCAATGGTAAAAGGCCCAGGAGTCGTGACTGGCAGGTCTGGGACTATTGGAAAAATTCACTACATCGAAGAAGATTTCTGGCCTCATAACACTAGTTTATGGGTGACTAAGTTTAATGACTGTACACCTAAGTTTATTTACTACCTGTATAGTTACATAGATTTCTCCAGATTCTCCTCTGGCTCAGGTGTGCCGACGCTAAATAGGAATGATGCTCATTCTTTTATTCTGGCACTTCCTCCAAGCAAGGCCGAACAAGAAGCCATAGCCGAAGTGTTGAGCGATGCGGATGCGTTGATAGAATCGCTCGAACAACTCATCGCAAAAAAGAGGCAAATTAAACAAGGCGCAATGTATAATCTTCTCTCTAGCGAGATTGCTCCCGCGATTAGCAACCAAGTTTATTTAGGCGATATAACCAAAATTAAGACGGGCAGCAGAAACAACGAAGATAAAGTTGAAGACGGGAAATACCAATTTTTTGTGCGCTCTCAGAACGTGGAACGCATCAATGATTATTCCTACGACTGCGAGGCAATTTTAGTTCCAGGAGAAGGTAATATTGGAAGTATCTTCCATTACGTCTCTGGCAAATTTGATGTGCATCAAAGGGTTTATGCCATCAGAGACTTCGCTGAGGGAGTGTGTGCTAGGTTTATATATTATTACATGGCGCAAAACTTCGGTGCTTATGCGATGAAAAATACTGTTAAGGCTACGGTGGATTCCTTGCGGCTGCCTACTTTCTTAGGTTTTGAGATTGCAAATCTTCCTTCATACGAGGAGCAACTTAACGTAGTTGCAATACTTTCTGCCATAGATGCAGAACTAGAATCTCTTGAATTAAAGCTAGAAAAAGCAAAACAATTAAAACAAGGCATGATGCAAGACTTGCTGACGGGAAAGGTGCGACTGATATGAGCGACATTGGAAAATCAGAACGCGCCACGCAAAACCGCATTGTCCAGCTCTTCCGCGATGAGCTTGAGTATCGTTACTTAGGCGATTGGTCGGATCGGGAGGGCAATAGCAACATCGAAGAGGCTATCCTCAGCGATCACCTGACGAGCCGTGGTTACAGCGCCGCGCAAATTAGCAGCGCCATCTATAAGCTTCGCACCGAGGCCGACAACCACAGCCGCAGCCTTTATACCAATAACCGAGAGGTCTATAGCCTATTACGCTACGGCGCTCAGGTGAAAACGGATGTCGCGTTGCCCACCGAAAGCGTGCACCTGATTGATTGGGAACACCCAGAGCTAAACGACTTCGCAATTGCCGAAGAAGTAACGCTGAAGGGCAAGGCCGAGCGACGCCCTGACTTGGTGCTGTATGTCAACGGTATCGCTATTGGCGTGATTGAGTTGAAAAACAGCCGCGTTAGCATTGGCGACGGCATCCGCCAGAGCCTTTCTAACCAGCTCCCTGAGTTCAACGAGTGGTTCTTCACCACCAACCAAATCGTATTTGCGGGTAATGATTCCGAAGGCTTGCAATATGGCGCTATCGGCACGGCGGAGAAGTTTTTCCTGAAATGGAAAGAAGACGAAGAGGATAATAGCCGCTTCAAGGTAGATAAATACCTGCTCAAGATGTGCGAGAAGAACCGCCTGATTGAGCTGATGCACGATTTTGTGCTGTTCGATGGTGGTGTTAAAAAGCTGCCCCGCGTTCACCAATATGTTGGCATCAAGAAAGCACAAGAGAAGCTACGTAAGCGCGAAGGCGGAATTATCTGGCACACCCAAGGCAGCGGCAAAAGCATCGTCATGGTGCTGCTCGCCAAATGGATTTTAGAGAATAAGCCAGATGCTCGTGTTGTTCTCGTCACTGACCGCGACGAGCTGGATAAACAGATCGAGCGCGTGTTTAAGGATGCGGGGGAGCCAATTAAGCGCACTGGCAGCGGTCGTGACTTGATGGCGCAGCTAGGGCAGCCTACGCCGCGCTTGCTATGCTCGCTCGTCCATAAGTTTGGGCGCAATGACGTTGAAGATTTTGATGCATTCATTAAAGAGCTGGAAGCGCAACCAAGCAAAACGGTTGGCGAGGTGTATGTTTTTGTCGATGAGTGCCACCGTACACAAAGCGGCAAGCTGCATCGGGTAATGAAGGCGATGATGCCTAACGCTATCTTTGTAGGCTTTACGGGCACGCCACTATTGAAGAAGGATAAGGCCACCAGCAGCGAGGTGTTTGGCACCTATATCCATACCTATAAATTCAGTGAAGCCGTTGAGGATGAAGTGGTGCTCGACCTTGTGTATGAGGCGCGAGACATCGACCAGCGGCTTGGCTCGGAAGATAAGATTGACCAATGGTTCGAGGCCAAAACCAAAGGGCTGAATGATTGGCAGAAGGACGAGCTGAAGAAAAAATGGGGAACCATGCAAAGTGTGCTTAGTTCGCGCTCGCGTATGGATCGGGTGGTTAGCGATATTGTTTTCGATTTTAGCGTTAAGCCTCGCCTTTCGAGCGAACGAGGCAACGCTATCCTTGTTGCCTCCAGCATCTTTGAAGCCTGCAAGTATTACACGCTCTTTCAAAAGACACCCTTCAAGGGGCGCTGCGCGATTGTTACATCCTATAACCCACAAAACAAGGACGTAACGCTTGAGGAAACTGGCGCACACACGGAGACGGATAAGCAAATCATCTTCAACACTTATACCGAACTATTGAAGGATGTTGAGGCCAAGCCAAATATGTCGAAGACCGAGACATATGAGGAAAACTCTAAGTCTTTATTCGCCAAAGAACCTGCAAATATGAAGCTTCTGGTGGTGGTCGATAAGCTACTGACAGGCTTTGATGCGCCGCCATGCTCTTACCTCTACATCGACAAATCCATGCAGGATCACGGGCTTTTCCAAGCCATTTGCCGCACCAACCGCTTAGATGGGGAAGACAAAGATTTCGGCTATATCGTCGATTACAAAGACCTGTTTAAAAAGGTCGAGAAAGCTATCTCCGTCTATTCGTCGGAGCTTGATACTAGCGACGATGGCACAAGCCCGCAGGTAATGATGCATGATCGCCTCACGAAATGCCGCGAGAAACTAGACCAAGCTATCGAAGGCATAGAGATGCTTTGCGAGCCAATTGAAGCGCCTAAGGGGGAGCTGCAATTCATCCATTACTTTTGTGGCAACACGGAAATTGCCACTGAACTTAAGGATCGCGAGCCTGCAAGGGCAGCTTTGTATAAGGCTATTGCAACGCTTACTCGTGCCTACGCTAACATAGCGGATGATTTAGAAGCGGCCAAGTATACACCATCCGACATAACCCGCATTAAAGGCCTCATAGAGCGATATATCATCGTTCGTGAAGTAGTCCGCAAGGCTAGCGGTGAAACGCTGGATTTGAAGGCTTACGAGGCGGATATGCGCCACCTCATAGACACCTATATCGAAGCCGATGAGCCACGTAAAATATCGCCCTTCGATAATGTCAGCTTGTTAGAATTGATTGTGAAGACGGGAATCGCCGCTGCTATCGCCGCGCAGCTTGGTGGGTTGCGAGGGGATAAGACTGCTATTGCCGAGACTATTGAAAATAATGTTCGCAGCAAGATCGTTAAAGACCAGCTGACTGACCCAGAGTTCTTTAGCCGCATGTCGTCGTTGCTAGATGAAATTATTTCAGCCCGTAAAGCCAAAGCGATTGAGTACGAGGACTACCTCAAGAAGATTAATGAACTTGCCCGCCTTGTTGCTGAAGGGAAAAACGAGGACACACCTAAAACCCTCGATAGTCCCGGAAAGCGTGCCCTGTTTAATAACTTGGATCACGACGAAGATTTAGCCCTAAGAATTGATGAGGCCGTTAAAACCGCGCGTCCTGATGGGTGGCGAGGCATTATTGCAAAAGAGCAGGTAGTTAAAAAAGCCTTATATGAGGTGCTAGGCAATGTTGATGAAGTGGAGCGTATCTTCCAGCTCATAAAAGCCCAAAAGGAATATTAATGGTCGCAGCAATACAGCTTGGGGATGTCGCAGTAGATTTGGTGTTCAAAGACATCAAAAACCTGCATCTGAGCGTATATCCACCTACAGGGCGGGTGCGAGTTTCTGCTCCTTCGCGCATGAAAATTGAGACTATCAGAGCTTTTCTAATCTCGAAATTGGCTTGGATTCGACAACATCAAGTCAAGCTGGGCAATCAGGAGCGCGAGACGCCGAGGGAGTATTTAGATCGAGAGAGCCATTATTTATGGGGGCGACGCCTTCTTCTCGATATTAGCCTCAGTGCGCATAAGCCTTATGTAGAGCTGGCACATAAGACAATTCGTGTTGGCACTACAGTTGATAGCTCTCATGGTGACCTTGCTGCGCTTATTGATGATTTTTATCGAAAAGAGCTTCGTAAAGCGGCGGAAGCTCTACAAATCAAATGGCAAAAAATTATTGGGGTTGAGATTAATCAGGTTTTCATTCAGCGCATGAAAACCCAATGGGGAAGTTGCAATCCGACAAAAAGAAACATCAGGCTCAATCTTGAGCTGGCAAAGAAGCCAGAAGCTTGCCTCGAATATATTCTCTTGCATGAGATTATGCACTTTTTTGAGCCAACACACGGCGACAACTTTGTGCGATTAATGGACAAGCATATGTTTAACTGGCGACTCATACGGCAACAGCTCAATGAAGAGCCGTTATCGCATACGCAATGGAAGTATTAAATCTTACATTAAGATGGCTACGCCGGATTGGGCGGATAGTTATTAAATACTTGTGTCATTTCGTGGGCAATATCGGGACAGCGATCTAATCTCGCTGCGATCAATTTAAATGCCTATGATGTCAGTATCGAGAATCGCCAAATTCAGCTATTATTTCGACATCTGAATTTAAAACGAAAATCTGTCTGCGTAGCATAAGATCGATTTTGGAGCAGCTATCCGAATAAGGTTAAAACCATAATGACAAAGAAAAAGCCCTTACCAGTTGGTAAGGGCTTTTCTTAAAACGCATTTACAGTACAAAAATGATTTATTTCGTGCCGTATTTTTTTGCGTGCTCTTTGCCGCCTTGTTTAGCAGCGTCCATCGCATCTTCTTTGTGCGCGCGACCAGTTTGAGCGTAGTGAGCACCTTTTTCATGCTCGTCTTTGCCGTAGTGATCCGACGCTTTTTTGAAGTTTTTAGCCGCTTCTTCCGAGGATTTGGCTGCTTTCTCATATTGTTCTTTAGGCATAACAATCTCCATAAGTTCCGTTAGATTAATTTCCAACGGTTTATGAGAGTTAGGTATATGCTCATCATGAAACCACATGCGTTCACACTTTTTATATAATAAAATGATAAACTCGATGCGGATTGAACTTGGTAACGGGGGTCACGAATGCGCCTCTTACCCGGCAGTGGTTTATAGGCGACGGAATCGTACTCCGAAGTTAGTCCTGCAATTCAAGTATACTCCGTTAGTCATGGCATTAAGGGGCCACTTATTTTACGCTGAGTTCAATGGCATGTTGAGGTGATTCCCACAGCTTCGGGTATTGTTCACTTCACGCGAAACTATCCATTCCTGCATCAGTCCCGCCGAATATGGCCGAATCAATCCAGCTAGTCCATCCCGATCCTGCGTATTCGACAGCCACTCACCCGTCTCGTTGTCTCCAAGGATTGCTGGCATCCGATTGTGCACCGGCGCGAGCGTCTCATTTGCCTGCGTTGTGATGATGCTGAAGCTGTGAAGATCAGTACCGTCGGGCTTCTTCCATGATGACCATATCCCCGCAAAGTTGAAGTGATCGCTCGCGGTCGGGCTGTAGTAATGTGGCTGTTTGGTCGTCGGCTCCCATTCGTAAAAACCATCCACCATCACCACACATCGCCGCTTTTTGAAGGATTCACGGAATGCTGGTTTCTCCTGTATTGTTTCGGATCGGGCGTTGATCATTTTGTAGCCGATCTTCTCTTCCTTTGCCCAGTGCGGCACCAGACCCCACTTCATTAGCTCGACCGACTGTTCGCCGGTCGTTGCATCGCTGACGATCACCGGCACGTTGCATCCCGGCGCTACATTGTGATTCGGTGGCAGATCAAGCTTCGGATTGAAGCGCACCCACTTCCCGCGCACCTTGTCGTATACGAACCGTCCGCACATGCTTTACTCGTAAAATCCGTGTTGTGATACCGAAGGCATTGAAGGAATTGATCCATGCCAGCTGATGTGCCGATAGTTTGTCATTCTCCGACTTCACCTCAATGAAGCTATACTCCCCTTCGTCTCGCCAGACAAATAAATCAGGGAAGCCACGAAGAAATTGGCCCGGATCAGTCGCCATGCGGCGTAGAACAGCTTTCAATCCAGCGAGCGGTAAACGGGTACATAAACGCGCCATGTGCGTTCCCAAATCTGGTTGCCAACGGAAAAACGGGTTCGTTACATCCTTCTTGGCATCAAGCATATCGCCTATCTCTCGCAGCAATATAGCCTTCGATGTGAAAGAACTGATGCGTGTATCAATTGCTTCGGCCCGCTTCGCGTAAAATTCAGGCCGCCACAGATCGGAAGGTGCCAGTTGCAAGCTGTTCGTAAACCCTCCGTGTGTAGGATCGTAGATTACTGGCCACAGAGCGGCACCGAAGAAGGCGCACCATAGCCAGTTCTCGCTGTGGATGCCTGACCAGCCTTCGTGCTGGAGATGCTTAAGTGCGGCATATTCAACGCAACTTGCGCTCGCGATGATTTCGATAGGTTTGTCAGCCAGTGCCTCATGCGCTTGTGACCGCGCCCGCTTACCCGCCAGCCGTTGCATCAGAATACTTCCCTGCTGCGCTATTTCGGGATCAGGTGAATCCAATAGCCGCTCCTTGCACACCGTCAGGGCTTCTTCCTTGAAGCCGCGTTTCCTCAGCAGCTTCGCGAGCGGTAGGGCGCACGTATCACTGATGCACTGGCGATAAGTAGTGATAGCAAGATCGTAGCACTCGCTCTTGGCGAGCACCCCACCCATCCTCTCGATCATGTGGTCGTGCGTTTGCGACGTGGTGCTGTCGATCGGTGCTGGTAAGCGCTGATCCTTCCACCATTGGTATAGTTCGAGTGCCGTCATGCGCGTGCGCAGATCGCGGAACTGTTCATAGCAGCGATCATGCCGGCACTTGATTTCCGCATGTAGCCGCGAGACGAACGCACGTTCATACTTGGCCGACTCAATCGTTTCGGGCGTAAGGTGGCCAAGCTCCTTCACGACAAAGGCTGACAAGTTTGGTGTGATCTGCCCGAAGTAGAGATAGGCGAAGAACTGCCAAGGCTCGCATACCGGCGAAACAATTGGGTTGCATGCGAGTAGTTGCTCGATCCACCACGCACGGTCATCTGCCTCTTGAAGGCGTACGATATAATCCGCTTTCGTCTTCAGCTTTGGCTGGGTACGGCTTTTGAGCTGCTTCAATTCTGCGACGGTGTAACAATCGGCCATGATCTCGCAGATATCGGGCGCTTGCGGTAAAACGAGCACGATCAATTCATTTGCTAATAGTTCCTCAAGCGCGTTCACGAGCGGATCGCACTCCGGATAATTGATCTTGGTGACGCTGAAGTATTGCTTGGAACGATTCACCAGTCGCACATACAGGCATCGCGCACTCAGTGTAAGCGCCCTGAGCTTCGCCACGAACTGCTGCTCGCTCTCGGTGAAGTCGGCCCCATACTGCATCTCGACCGTTTCGAGCACATGCAGAAAGTCTTTCATGTAGTAGGGAATCTCTGGGTTCTCAGTCATGTGCGCACCACCGGTATGTCGGACAGTTTGGTCGTGTAATTCGGCGACTTCATTTCTCGCCGCATCTTCCAGCTCACTTCGATTCCTTGCGCGGCAACCGTCATTGTTCCTTTGCCATACCGCTGATTGATGGAATCCATCACTGCCATTGCCTTGTCGCTTTTCGGCGTTGCCTGTTCAGCAAACATATCGAGCTGTATTTCATTGCCCCGGCAAATATCGGACAGCATCACACCTGCTTTGCGGATTCCTGATGTTTTGTCTCTTGGGTTCGGCATTTGTGGTAACGCCTGCCATATCCTGTCAATTGCTCCTGCACATGCCGTGATCATTTCACCTGTATTGGCACTGGGGCGCACAAGGCTAACAAACGTTCCATATTGCCAGGGTTCATTATTTTTGAAACGATTCGAGCCTTCCATAAAAACACTGATGCCAAGCGCGTATCCATGCTGGCGCCTCAGTTTTTCTGCCGCACCAGCTATGTATTTGGCGAATGCCTGTTCGAGTTCCCATTTGTAATAAATCACCCTACCAAAAGCGCGAGTGCAGAGGATTTCCTTTTTAGGCTTCTCTTTCTCAAGGCCGTAGCAGCGCCTTCCTAGTAATTCCCATTGTACACGCTGGCCTTTGACGGTGAATGCTTTACGGATCATGCGTGTATCTGCGATGGCCAAATCCCATGCGCTGTACATCCCCATCGCAGCAAGGCGTTTGGTTAGCCTTCTGCCGATACCCCAAATATCGTTCATGTCCATGCTACGTAAAAGGCGTTCCCGTTCAGTTTCATCATGCAAAGCCCAGTTAAAGTCAGGCGTGTTGCGCTTCGCATAACGGTTCGCTGCCTTGGCTAATGTTTTGGTTTGGGCAAGACCTATAGAAACGGGGATGCCGACATTGCGGGTAACAGTTTCTCGCAGCTCCCGTGCGAAATCTCTCGGATCGCTGACCGCGAGGTTATCAAGATCAACGAATGCTTCATCAATCGAATACACTTCCACCGACGGAGCAAATTCGACCAATGTTTCCATTACCCTCGCCGACATGTCGCCATACAATTCGTAATTCGATGAACAGGCCACGACTCCGTGAACTCGGCACAGTTCCTTCACTTGAAAGTGCGGCACACCCATAGTGATACCTAACTGCTTGGCAAGCTTGCAAAGAGCGATCACGCAGCCGTCATTATTCGATAAGACCACTACAGGGCGTGAGAGCAGCTCCGGCTTGAAAGCCTTTTCGCAGCTGGCGTAGAAGGTATTGCAATCTGCTAATGCCAACATGGCTAGAAGCTCAGGACGCTGTGCTTGAGCACACCAAAAATCTGAACACCCTCGTTAGCATCGATAGGGAAAACCGGGTAACCCCGCGTGTCGGAAGTGAGGCAGGTCTGTCCGTGAACCATGCGTAGGCGCTTCAACACTACACTATCACCAAGCTTTGCCAGTACGATGTCCCCTACTTTGGGAGAACGACTATAGTCAATCACCACAATGCTACCGTCAAAAATTCCCGAATCTCGGAAGGAGTCCCCAGCCACTCGCCAGCAGAAGGTACTAGCCTTGGTCGTGATAAGTTCACGGGCAAGGTCAATACGGTCTTCAAGGTAGTCATCTGCTGGGCTTTGAAAGCCTGTAGTGCCTGCGAGCACCCCCCCTACAATAGGCATAGAAAACAGTTCAGTATGCCCTATCAGCGTCAACTCAGCGCCCATGTTTGCCTCCGATTCTTATTATTGTCCCGGAAATCAAAATGCGCCTTCACAAGCACATTAGTCAAGTCTCTTATGACAACATTTTCCAACCTTTGAATTTCAAAGCTTTTGTCAATTATACGCTTTTACACGCTTCCTGCCTCGCGCTGGGCACGTGGGTACATCGCTTTGACTATTAGTAAAAACTGGCAGCTTAGCTCGAAGATATTGTGAGAACTTCAAAGACTCATTCAAGGCTATGAATAATATGCTCGGCCAGCATATCGCCTGCCTTGGGTAAATCATCTCGCTTCATCAGCGCTATCTCGGCATCGGCAAGTTCAGGAAGCTTTAGCTCCCCACGAATCGCGTGCACTCCTGTTGGCAGCATATTTTCAGGCAATACTGTGATGCCAAGACCCGCTTTCACGGCAGCGATGGTTCCGGCTAGGCTAGGGCTGGTATAGCTGATATGCCAAGGCTTCTTGGCTCTATCTAACGCAGCAAGTGCCCGTGCTCGGTAAATGCAAGGCTGTGGCGACAGAACAAGGGATAGTGGCTTTTCAGGCTGCCAGTGATCCGCTGCTGCCCAGACAAGCGGCTCACGCCATACTTTGGTCCCGCCCCTCGTTGCCTTTGGATCACGCTTCACCAGGATAATATCAAACTCACCACGATTAAAGCCATCGACAAGATTCAAGGTTAGGTCGCAGGAAACATTGAGCTGAATGCGCGGGTGATGCTTACGAAAGAGCGCAAGCACCTCTGGCAAATAATGGGTTGCAAAATCCTCGGGTGTGCCCAAACGAATCTCGCCCTCGATATCGGGTTCTTTTAGTCGGCTGTAGGCTTCCCATTGCAGTTGGATGATGCGCTTGGCATACCCTAGAAAAATCTCCCCCTGATCGGTGAGCTTCACCTTGCGCCCGGAACGGTCAAACAGTTGGCAACCTAAGCCCTCTTCCAGCTTTTTGATCTGCAAGCTAAGCGCAGACTGCGTGCGCCCAACAACTTCCGCCCCACGACTGAACGTGCCTGTTTCTGCAATGGCGATAAAGCTCTTGAGTTGTAATGTATCGAGTGTAAATGGCATCGTTATACCTATGAGCTATCCTCATAAGTTATATTAATACTATCAATTTTCAATATAATTTATTCTGGCCTAGGCTGCCCTTAGAACGCAAATGTAAAGGGCAGTTATGGTACTATTCTCAGGGGATCAATCCATGTTCCAGGCAGATCGCCTCTCATGGATCATGGCAGCGCTCATCGCTTTAGTCATTATCACCGTGTCAGGATTTTCAAGACGCTACATGGCAGGCGACCGCTATTATCGCCGTCATGCCGGGGATATTTTTGTACTAGGACTCGGTGTGGTGGTGATGGTCTTCGCCAATCACCTTCTGGCACTGCTTGCGGGATGGGGAATCAGTAATTTCTTCCTGGTTCGTCTTATGGTGCATAAGCGCGAGTGGCAGGCAGCGCGCAATTCAGGAATGCTGGCGTATAAAACATTCGGGCTAGGGTTCCTGATGCTTGCAGCTGCTGCTTATTTTCTCGCCGAGGCCGCTGGCACTCCCTACATTTATGCGATACTCGCTCAGGCCGAGAATTTGCCTCATAGCACCGTGAGCCTCAGTATCCTGCTCATTGCTGGGGCGGCGATGACGCAATCCGGTATATGGCCCTTTCATCGCTGGCTTACCTCATCACTGAATTCTCCAACGCCTGTGTCGGCGCTGATGCATGCGGGTCTCGTCAATGGCGGCGGCTTCATGCTCGTACGTTTCGCACCACTTTTGCTTACCCAACCGATGCTTCTTAAAGCGCTATTTATCATTGGTATGGTGACGGCTATTACCGGCACATTCTGGAAGCTGCTGCAAACGGACAACAAACGCATGCTGGCCTGTTCAACGATGGGACAGATGGGATTCATGGTCGCACAATGCGGGATGGGTCTGTTCGCGCCTGCGGTTTCGCATCTGGTCTGGCACGGCTTATTCAAGGCCTATCTGTTCTTGGGCACTGGTTCCGCATTGCAGGAAAAGCGGCGCAAATCCTCCTTCAATTCACTAACTCCTGCCTCTTTTGTGCTTGCATGCATCTTTGGCGCAGGCGGCGCGATTGCATTTGCAACAGTGGCATCCATTCCGCTGCGTGTTACCGATACAGGCTGTATCATGATCGGACTTGCCTTCATGGCTTCGACGCAGCTTTCCCTCACGCTACTGGAAAGAATATCGCTAGCGAAATCACTCGCTGCTTTCTTAGCAAGCTTGGCTGGCGGCGCACTCTATGGCGCAAGCATCTGCTTCATTGAGATCCTCATGGCACCCATGAATTTATGGCAACCGCAGCCGCTGGATAGCGTCTATATCGTGGGCTTTACAATCATCTCGCTGATTTGGCTGGCAATGAACATGAACGCCGCGACCCGCCTGCAGCAGAGTGCATTATGGAAACGGCTCTATATCGCCGCACTCAATGGCAGTCAGCCGCACCCTGCAACCGTCACTGCGACCCGCAGCACCTATCAATTTTAACAGAGGAGGAAAAATGAGCCTCGCACTCAAGATGCAACCAGAAGAAATAAATTCAGTGGTCAACGCAGATCTTATACGTGATATGGTGGCATGTGCAGCCGATGTTGCTTCCCCGGTCTGGCCCCTTGCAACCTTCATCGCCTGCAACCCGCTACAAGGGTTTGAAGACCTGCCGTTTGAAAAGGCGGTGACTAAAGCAGCGCGCTATCAGCGTATCGGTAAGCAGGCGATTCCTGCACGTGAGGCCGTGAACCGTGAGACCATTAAATGGCTTTCTGCCTTCCTCGATGAGGGCCAGGCAACGATTACTATGCCCAATCGTGGTAAAGGGTTTTATCATGCATTCGTAGATCTAGCCCGTTTCGATGGAAATCTTAAACATAAACCTGCCTCTTCATTGCTTGCAGCGTTACCAAATACCGCAGAATCGGCAATTGAAGCATCCTTGAATCGCCTAAAGCTCGCCCAAAAGGATCGGGAAGAATTTATCCGCCAGTCGCTTGCCGCACTTGCGGGCTGGTCCGGTTACGTGAAATGGCGTGATCAGTGGCAGAATAAAACCGATGGAATGGCTAATCCAATAACACTGGTCGATTATGTCGCCGTACGCCTGATCCTTACCTGCATTCTCTGGCCTGAGGCACAGGTCTATGAAAGCGAGCCGTTAGCAGCTCCTGCCTATCTCGATACATTACCTAAGGCAGAAAAAGCCTATCGCCATAGGCTTTTGGGAGAGCTACTACCTGAAGTACAGAAAATCACATCCCAATCAAAAACGCGTCCCCAAGCGCAACTTGTATTCTGTATCGATGTGCGCTCCGAGCCGTTCCGCCGTAGCATCGAGGCGCAAGGCCAGTATGAAACACTTGGCTTCGCCGGGTTCTTCGGCCTTCCTGTGCGGGTGAAAGCGTATGATGACGATAAAGCACACGATTCTTGTCCGGTCCTACTTAAGCCCTGCCATGAGGTGTGCGAACATCCGGCTGGACTGCACGAGGGTGTAGTGGCGCGTCACAATCAGGGGCGGTTACTGCTTAACCTTCCCAAGACCTTCTACCAATCGTTGAAATATACTTTTGCCACCCCATTCGCACTGGTGGAAACGCTGGGGCCATGGATGGGTCTTCGCATGCTCGCGCGCACCTTCACACCAGCACTTGTGTCGCGCATGAAGGAATCGGCCTCGAAAACCATCATGCCCGAGATTACCACGGAGCCCTTACTTGATAGCATCAGCATCACCCAACAAGCGGATTATGCGGAAGGCGCATTACGCATGATGGGACTCACCGAAAACATCGCACCGCTGGTAGTGTTCTGCGGGCATGGCAGCAGCACCAATAATAACGCCTATGCCTCAGCCCTTGATTGTGGTGCATGTGGCGGCAATCATGGTGGTGGCAATGCGCGTATTCTCGCCACAATACTGAATAAAGACGATGTACGATCTATGCTTGCGGCGCGCGGCCTTACGATACCCAAAGACACTTTTTTCCTTGCCGCGGAGCATGATACCACCACGGATCATGTTGAATTGTATGGCACCGAAACCATTCACCAGGATACCATAGCCGCGCTGCAAGCCGATCTTAAGAAAGCCCGCGCTACCCATGCGGCCGTACGCTGCCAAACCTTCGGCTTGCCTATGGAGTCGAGGCCAGTCGAAGCAACCGTGCGACGAGCTAGGGATTGGGCACAGCCAAGGCCAGAATGGGGGCTTGCCCGTAACGCTGCCTTTATCGTGGGGCCAAGGAAAATTACGCAAAATATGAATCTGGAAGGCCGTTGCTTTCTGCACTCCTACGACTGGGAAAATGACCATGACGGCAAGTTCCTTCAAACCATCCTCACCGCGCCGATGGTGGTTGGGCAGTGGATTAATAATCAGTATCTTTTCTCAACACTCGATAATGTTGCCTATGGCAGCGGCAGCAAAGTCACAAAGAATATCACTGGAAAAATCGGTGTCATGCAAGGCAATGCCAGCGATTTAATGCACGGTTTGCCAATGCAATCCGTGTTCTCTGCCGACGATACTCCATACCACGAACCGCTTCGTTTACTAACCGTGGTCTATGCGCCCCGATCGCGTGTCACCGCGCTGGTTGAAACAAATCCGGTATTACAAAAACTATTCTATCATGGCTGGGTGACGCTTACGGTGATCGATCCGCAAGACGAGTGCAGCTACTTGCTGGGGCGCGATGGAACATGGCAAATAGCACACTGAATAAGCCATCCCCTTACAGCGGATGCTGCGCGATTCTGACAACCAAGCACGCGAAGTCGATAGGAATTGCTCCGCCATTCTGGGAACGGCTCGGCATGTCAATGCTCGAATATCCGCTTGATACCGATCTTTTAGGTACGTTCTCCGGTGAGGTTGAGCGTGATGGAAATGCGCTAGAATGTGTACGCCGCAAATGCCAAATGGGTCTAAATATTCTAGGAGACAAAGCTGAATATGGCCTTGCCAGCGAGGGCAGTTTCGGGCCGCATCCCTACATCCCGTTTCTGCCCTGCGATCAGGAGATTTTGTACTTCATTGACCGCAAACGTGGGTTCCATTTGCACATGGCGCATCTGACCGAGAAGACCAATTACCAGATGCAGGCGCTTAGCTCCCTTGAAGAATTAATGCAATTTTCTGAGCAGGCGCAGTTTCCATCTCACGCTCTCATCGTTCGCCCTAATAGTCGGGACCCGAAAAATATCATTTTTAAGGGTATTGATACCACAGCTGCACTTGAGGAAGCCTTCAAGGAATCGCTTAAGGCCTCCACTGATGGTAAGATTTGGGTAGAAACCGATATGCGGGCGCAGTTCAATCCATCTCGCATGACAGCCATTGGCGAACTGGCGGAAAAAATGGCGCTACGACTTGCTACGCCATGCCCACAATGCAGTGCTCCCGGCTGGGGAAGGATACTCGCCGAGAAAGGCTTGCATTGCGAGTATTGCGACCAAGCTACCGAAATGATCGCCCATGAAATCTATGGCTGCGTCCTATGTGATCACACTGAAATCCTACCACGATCCGATGGAATGGAAGTGGCCCCGCAAATGCATTGCGGTTGGTGCAATCCCTAGATAATCGCATTCTTCTCTAAGTTCTTAGTGATGGGCTCCGAACGGGTTCGCCGCCATCCCCACCCCGCGATTGATCTGCATCTCGTGCAGCTTCTCTTGCGGTCCCGGCGCTTGTATGGATCCCGGTCTCCAACTCCATGCGCTCAAGGCTGCCTCGGGCCGAGCTGCAATTCCTTATGCCGCGCCATCCGCGCTACTTAGGGAGCTCATATCCACGATCTTTTGAAACTGGGTTAGGAACTCCGGATGATGCAGGGCTAGATATTTGATGATGCGAGCATTGCCGAGCAATGTTGCAAGGTAGGCTTTGGCAACGGTAAGGTTGAGCACATTCGGACCGAAGCTCTCCTCAATCAGGCGGTACTCACCTTGCAGGCTGCCCATCTCCGCCTCCATTCGTGCCATTTGCTCTTCGTCTAATCCCTTCACCTTTTTAACCCTTGCCGGATCAACCAGTTCTGCCTTGGGGCTGGCAATCACGAGCGCATGCACATACGCATAGGTATGATTATTTGCGTCATTCATCAGCATGGCGGCCTCGATCTGGCGCACAGGTTTCATACGCTTCAGCTCTTTAAAGACGTTGCGCGGGATCATCTTATCTTTGAAGAGTTCGGCAACCTCGGGACAGATGCCCTTAAGCAAGTCACGGCGGCGTATAATGTTATCGACATGAAGATTGAGGGCACGAGCGATCTTTTCTTCTGAAACACCCCGCTTGATGGCCTGCAATATCATCCGGTGTTCCTGGATCGTTGATAGGCGGCTGATGTATTTGTTGTAGGTGAAGGCCTCGTCATCTTTGGATACGAGACATGTCACCTCTCCTTCACCGGCCAGCTTCAACGCGTCCAGTCGCAGATGGCCATCAAGCAGCAGGTAACTCCCCTTCCTCTGTGGAGCAACAACGAGAGGCTCAATAATGCCAACCTCGCGTATAGAGGCAGCAATCTGTTTGTACTTCGCACTATCGCGCAAGATCGGCGTTACTATTTTCAAGGGCGTGATCTGATCAACGCGCAAGCGCACGGTGTCGATGTCGAATCCCAGCTTAATATCATAAAATAATTTTGTCTTCTGCTGGCGGGCCATCCCTAACCTCGCTCGGCTAATAGATTGGCAAGTTGTTTGGGCATGGTATCCAGCCCTTCCGCACGCAATAATGTCGTGAAATGCGCCTCTTGCTTCAGGCAATGCAGTGCCTCGACCAGAAAGAGCAGCTGGCTATTAACGGCTTCCGCCCTGCGCGTGATCAAACGCTTGCGCTCGACCTCACGTTTGTATGTTTTAACGATTTCGCGGGCAGAGTATCCGGGCTCTCGTTTTTCCGAGCTATTCTTACTCGCGTTACGAAATGTTTTGCCGCTGCGCTGACGCGTTTCGAGCAGCTTCTTTGCGGCCATAAATTTATGGCCGCTGAGTTCGCCGGTTTCGTATGCCTCGCGCAGTGCCTGTTGTTCTTTCTGGGGGGACTGGACGATATTAATCGCCAAGGTGATCGGTATTTGTCCGGTTTCGACAGCAGATACTAACCGCTCCTCACCATGTTCGAGAAGTGACAGCACTCCTTGGATGTAATCAATGCCATGGCCTGTCTTGTCCGCAATAGCCTTTGCGTCATAGCCCTGCCCGCGCAATAGCTCGACACCCTGAAGCAGGTCGATAGGCTTATGCTTACGACGAGCAACATTCTCGACCAGGCTCATAATCAGCGCCTGCTCTTCGCTGGTATCGATAATGATGGCCGGAATGTTGGATTGTCCGCAGGCCATGAACGCTTCGAGCCTACCTTGGCCGCAAACGAGATCATACAGCTTCCCATCTGCCTTAGACTTACGTCTGGTCACCGTAATGGGTCTTTTTAAGCCGACTTTGGCGATGTTCTGGACCACACCCTCAAATAGCTTGGGATTGCGTACACGGGGATTCAGAATATGGATCTGGCCGATCGGCACCATTTGAATAGGTGGTTGCTTGCTCATGCCGCCTCCCATATGGCAACGCGCTCCGTAAGCATGAAGAATGGCTCGAGATCATCAAACCGGTAAGTGTCGAGTGCAATGCCGTTATTCTCGGCCAATCGGATGCTAGGATTCTCTATATCGAGTGCCGGAAGCAGATAGTAATCGAGTGGGCTTTCGTTATTAGCCCCCATGCGTACGGCAATCGTAATATCCGGCAGTAAGCCCGTATCGAGCTGTATCTTCCAGCGGTGCGATCCTGCATCCGTCTGGTAGTGACGGCAGATAACTAATGAGGCGCGTAATTCCTCGTTAATCACCAGCATATCGGTGCGGGAGTCTTTGCGGACACGGCCACCGAGATCCTCAATCTTGCGAATCGTGTCCTCGACAACATCCGCATGCAGCCGCCTTAAATAGCGGTTGGTCTCAATATAGCTGTAATCGCGGTCAGGAGTATACCCCACCATTTCATAAGCACGCACCAGACTACCAAATCTATGGGAGTACATACTGCTGGATGGCATGCCGTCCGTTTCATTGATGATGAGGCCGGATAGCCAGCCGTACTGTTCATGTAAGCGACGCAGCTTATCGAGCATCTCTTCATTGCTAAACTTACGTCCGCGCTCACGGATGATGCCTTGAGCAGTGTAATAATGTTGTGGTTCAACGATAGCTTCAAATACGCCGTTGGCGCGAACCCACATATCCGGCGCGTTCTCAACGTGGCGCTTCTTCAGTTTGAAAGAAGTGCGGTTAAAAACGTTGTTGCCGATGTATTTTTCATTAGTCAGCACCTCATGCACGGTATTGCGGGTCCATGGGCGACCCAGGTCCGTAAGGATGCCGCGTTCATTGAGAGCGACCATGATTTGCCGCTCATGCATGCCTTCTTCCGTAAAAGCGTGGTAAATCCAGCGGACCGTTTCCACCTCTTCTGCTGGTCCCGGCACCAATATGACCCGATCGGTCTGCAGGCTCTTATGCTCACCACGCTTGAGTACCGCCTTTTGCTCGCCATGCTCATCAATCAGTACCCGCCGCAATCCGTATCCTGCTGGACCGCCTTGACGGTAACCTAGCTCGATCAAGCGGCACTGGCCCGCGAATACCTTGGCTGACAGCTCGCGGCTATATTCACCGGCCATGGCACGTTTGACGCCTTTGACGATAGTCGACACAGGGCTGCCATCATTCTCAAACTGCTCAGCAACGTATTGCACATCGATTCCGGCGCGGCGGCAGATATATTCGTAATAGGCACTCTCGTCTGCATCTTGGAACCGCCCCCAGCGCGTTACATCCAGCACTAGGATCATATTGAATCGCGCACGGTTTTCCTGCACGTCATCAATAAGCCGTTTCAATGCATCCCGGCCATCGAGCGACAGGCCGCTCTTACCGGAATCCGTATAGGTATCGATAATCTCAATCTGGTGCCGGGTTGCATATTCGCGGATGGCATCGGCCTGATTCTCCGTCGAGTATTTCTGGTGATCGGTCGACATGCGTACATACATCGCTGCACGTCTGGCAATTGATTGTCCATTAGCTGTTTTTACGTTTTTCATGCTTTGCCTGATGCTTGAATCCCAGCTTCAATACTGGGTTAGTTATTTGTTCTCCGTCCACCTTAACGACGGAGAGCATTAATGTCCCCTGTACGAAACGACCGCTACTTATTGCCAAAAATCACCGATGCGATGATCGCAAAACGAGTATCGGAAGCACTGCGCTATGAGCACGAAAATATCCACGGCGCCGTAAAACAAATTGAGCGTATTACGGGTATTAACGCCTTGACCGCACGCCACTGGTACGATGGTGTCTATGCGCCAAAATCAAGGCATTTGCTAATGTTGGCAGTGTATTACCCTCAAGTGCTTTATGCTGTATGTGAAATCATGAGCCCTGAGATCGCTTCAAAGAATGGTATTGATGCCCATGCAGTTAAGGCAATGCAAAGTCATCTTGAGAAACACTGGGAGGGATGGAAAAAGCCGGAAGCAATTGGTGACAGATCTGTCACCATTCGTGTGCGCGTTGACCGGCACTATGTTGGCCAAATGAATCAGCGGCAATTATGGTTTCTTGGTCAGATGCAACAGGGACATTCCATGCATGTCGATGATCTAGTTGAAACTTGGGGTGTTCATCGCCGTACTGCAAAACGTGACATAGCGGGCCTTATAGAGGCGGAACTCATACGTGCTGTGCGTGCTGGGCGTAAGTGCCGTTATCAGATAGGGAGCTGATTAGTTTTTTCTCGCTACTTATATAAAAGTTTGCTTTATTCGGGTGAGATAATCTGAGGTGATTTATGGCAAAAACGTTAGAAGCTCACGACAAGCGAATTCAGGATATTTTCAAGGGCGACTTCCATTTTGAAATACCTGATTACCAAAGGCCATACGCTTGGACTACTGAGCAGGCTGGCGAACTTTTTGATGATCTTATTTCTGCCCTGCGTGATGCTCAAACCAAGTCGGTAGAAAGCCAATATTTTCTGGGAAGCATTGTTCTCATTAAGGATGATCGTAACCCCAAATCGTTGGTTGTTGATGGCCAGCAACGTCTTACTACTCTCACCATGTTATTCGCAGCGTTACGCGAAGCAATGCCTGTTGCCGAAAAGGGAATTACCAAATTCATATATAATGAAGGCGACCCACATCTTGGAGAAACGAATGAGTATCGCTTGACCGCGCGCGAGGAAGATGCCGATTTCTTTCGCGAATACATACAAGAAACTGGTGGCATTATACGCCTAGTTAATAGTAAAAATAGGCTTACTGATAGTCGCCTGCGTTACAAAGAAAATGCCAGTTTATTGCTTCAGAGAGTGTGCGCAATTTCGGAAGATGACCGTCTTGCACTGTGGCAGTTTCTAGCAAAAGAGTGCTCTCTAGTAGTGATTTCAAGTAACGACTTTAATGCTGCATACCGAATTTTCTCAATTTTAAATAATCGCGGCCTTGATCTAGCGCCAATTGATATTCTTAAAGCAGATATTCTTGGTGCAATACGACGAGCTCAGGGTGAGGACATAGGTAAGTTATATGCAAAAAAGTGGAGTGAGATTGAAACGGCACTCGGGCGTGACTCTTTTAACGAGCTATTCAGCCACATACGCACCATTTATGCCAAACGCAAGCAGCACGCGATTCTAGTAAAAGAGTTTAAAGAGCATGTCACAGAATATTCAAATCCCATTGATTTGATGGACAATATTATTAAGCCCTATTCGGATGTTTGGGATTTCATTCGTGATGCTGATTTCAAGGCGACTGAAAATGCTGAAGCCGTCAACGAGTACCTCGCGTGGATTAATCGCATTGAATTTAAGGATTGGGTTCCGCCAGCTTTAGCTTATTGCAAACTCTTTCAGCATAAGCCGGATTTATTAGCAGATTTCTTTAAATCACTAGAACGTCTCGCGTATTTCCAACTCGTCACCAGGGTTGGTATCAATGAGCGCATAGAATCCTATGCCAATCTGACAAAAGAAATTGAGACTGCGGGCTATGATGGAGCAATTTCAAATCTAAAAACACTTGAACTTTCTACGGTAGAACAAAGAGACTTTATTGATGCGCTAGATGGCGACATCTATAAACGCCTCCCAAAAGCGCGCTTGGCCCTTTTACTTCGAGTGGAATCCCTACTCAGCGATGGTAGCAAGAAGCAAGAATATAAAGACGTGTCTATCGAGCATGTTTTACCACAAACACCATCAGAAGATTCGCAATGGATAGAGTGGTTCCCAGATGAAGAGAAACGTGAATCTTGGACACAGCGTTTGGCTAATCTTGTTCCCTTGCAAGGGAGAAAGAATTCTGCAGCAAATAATTATGAATTTGATTACAAGAAAGATGTCTATTTTAGGAAAAAAGATACTAGCTCGCCCTTTATACTTACGAACGAAGTAAGAGATGCCGCAGAGTGGAAGCCAGATCATTTAGAAAAACGACAGAAGCGATTACTTAATATCTTGTGCAAACATTGGAGCATTGCAACTATAAAAACAGAGGCAGAAGCAGCTTAATCCCAAAGCTTATTATGACTAAGACTACCGAAGCAAAAAATTATATAAGGATTTTTTATGACAAATTATAAAGATGGAATCATCCGCGACGGATCATCAATCGGTAGCGGCCAAGCATTGGGAAATATTAAGAGCGGTATTATTCGTGATGGCTCAAGCCCTGGTAGTGGACGTGCGCTGGGTAATGTTAAGGACGGCATCATCCGAGATGGTTCAAGTGTAGGCAGCGGCAGTGCACTGGGTAATATAAAAGGCGACGCAGTGCGCGATGGTTCATCACTAGGTAGCGGCAAAACTCTCGGGCGTGTTTCTGATTATATGATTAAGGGAATGGAAAGAGAGAAGGATGACGAGATAGTTGCCTGCTATCATTTCCTAGTCAAAAAATTCCTTTAAAACTTTTATCCAAAAACTTCGGCAATCTAAGTAGTTTACGTGTGCTACTCGTTATGAAGATGGCCAGATGTGTCTGGTTTTCGCTTGATTTGCCATTCTTCGCCACATGCTAAACAGCGCCTTTCGGGTTGAATTTCTTCTATTATACAACCACCAAGCGCAATCTCTCCACGGTCAGCTTGTTCTGCTAAAGTGATGTCTGGCATTCCGTAAATAATGGTTACGCCAGATTTTTCTCCGCAAGATTTGCAGATAAATTTTCTAACCATTTAAAAACCTCATAAGTGTTTAATCTATAAAAACCTAGCCGACATCTTCGCAAACAAACGCAATGCCGCATTCCTTGCGAAGGCCCATGAACCCATCAATCCCGCTACCAAGCATCCATTCAAACTTTCTTCCTGAAGCGCTGTGTATGGTAACATAGCGATCGTGGAAATAACGATCAGTCCGTTTCGAACGCAGCTGAATGGATGGGCGCGGCTGATTAGGGAGTTGCTTTTCCCAGCGCGCCAGCAGGTCGGCACGTTGCTGCTTATCTGTTTCATTCCGTGCCTCGACGCTTTCTGCATCGAAACAGACAATCATGACGCGATCGATCTTACTGGCGCTCTTGATAAGCAGCTGCAGGAAATCGATGAGATGGCCGCGACTATAGCTGTTTGCACAACTATATGGGTCGCGGATCTCTATGCTTAGCAGATGCTCCTTGCGTATGGGCTCGGCGAAAATTTCGTAATCGCGACGTTCATTAGGTCCATAACGCAGCACATAGGCGGAACGTGGCGCTGTGTTTCTTATCGGGTTAGGTACTGCCACAATATCTGCGAGTGGTGCTGCATCGATAGGGGCTGCTGTTACGTACGAATCATCAACAGGCATGATTTCGCCGAGCACGCCATCAAACAGTGCCTTGGTATCACTTTCATCCTCGGCGGCGACCAATAGGCCTCGACTGAGAGCACGCTTTCGTTCCATCAAGGCATCGAGCTTCAGGTCGAAGCTGAACGGTTTGACATTAGGATCGGGATGCACTGCTTGCGGCAGATAAACCGTCACATCTTTTTGCTGCCCAATGCGGAAGACCCGATCGGTAGCCTGATCCTCAACGGCTGGGTTCCACCAGCGCGAAAGATGAATCACGTGGTTAGCAGCGGTGAGAGTAATGCCAACGCCACCGGCCTTTGGTGAAAGCAGCATGATATCAAAACCCGGTCCGCGCTGCTGGAATGTATCCACTGCTTTTTGCCGTGCCTCGCCTGTGATACCACCATGGATCCGCAGGATGGAATGCGCAAGACCAAAGCGCCGTTGCAATTCCACTGCCAGAAGCGCCTGTAAAGCTAGGCTTTCACAGAAAATGAGAACTTTTTCTCCTTTTGTGTGAATCTCCGTTAACAATGTTAGCATCGCTTTCAAGCGAGCTGATTTCTCGAAATACTGCGGGTCGCTGCTGCCCTGCTCAGGGTCGAGTGGATGCAACGAAACGCCTCGCAGTTTGTGCAATATCTCGAGCATGTAACCGCGCTTGCTATCATCCCGTGCTGCCATCGCCTGCACGATGACGTTGCCATAGGCGTGTGCCTGAGTGGCGGGCATATCGTTTGGCAAGCGCACGACGCGTTTCTGCGGCAGACCGGGTAGGCAATCATCCTTCATGCGCCGCAGCATCAAGGGGGGACGCTCCGCTTGCGGCAGAGCAAGAAAATCATGCAACTGCTTCAATTTGGTACCATTCTCGGAAGGGTAGCTGCTCTCAAAATACTTGCTTGAGCCAAGCAGTCCTGGATGGATGACATCCATTACCGACCAGAGATCCTGCAAGCGATTCTCTACAGGCGTTCCAGTCATCGCGAGGTGGAAGCGGCCATTCAATGTTTTGGCGGCACGTGTTGTTTGGCTGGCAGGGTTTTTCATCTTCTGCGCTTCGTCATAGATGATGACACTGAAAGGCTGCCGCGCAAAACTTACATGGTAATCGCGCATAGTCTCATAGGTCGTGAGGACGACACCCGCGTTTTGCCAGAGCTCGGGGCGTATGTGCGAGGTGCCATGATCAATATCGCGGCCTTGGCCATCACGCATGGAAGCAAGGTCTGAGCCATAGGCATTGACGAGGCGACCTATGCCACCGTCACCGATATGCGCTGCGATCTCATTGCGCCAGTTGGCCAAGAGGCCTGTTGGTGCAACAATCAATGCCGGTGCGAGGGTCGGCTCTTTAGTGCGCAACCAATGCAGGAGGCTGATGGCTTGGAATGTTTTGCCAAGGCCCATATCATCCGCCAGGAGTGCACCAGGTACGCCCGCTTGCCAGCAGGCGGCTAGCCAGGAAAACCCAACCACCTGATGGTCTTTTGGCATATGGCGCATGCCGCTAGGAAAAGGCACTGGCTTCAGGGATGCAATAGCCGTTGGTGCCAGTGGCGCGTAGGTGATGGCTTCCAGATTATCGCGTACTTGTAGGAAGTAGCGTTGGCGCAGTTCGGGCGGTGGTGCTTGGTCTGCCGCATCGGGCGCCTCAGCGGCTACGTTCAGCGCGGCGAGATCCTTTAACGCCTGAAGTGTCTGTGGTGTTGCGGGAATTTCTTGACCTTCATGTACATAAGGAGGGGCTTGGGGTTCCTCCATCGCCATGCTGACCATATTGATCAAGTGTGGCAGTTCTTCCAGCTTCACTTCGACGATACGCTCTTGTTCCCCTTCACCGATTCGCAGGCCGAATTTCTCCGGCAACCAACTATTCGGCTTAGGCTTGATCCACGGCATGACGGGCATGCGCCATACATCAATATGCAGTACACGTTGGGAAAATTGCTGCGTCTCGACAAACAATGCGTCCGCATTGATCGTGGATTGCAGGGCGTCGGAAATGACGCGCACAGGATTACTGGCAAATTTCTGACGCTCGGCCGGGCTTTTGCGTTGCGCGGTATGTACGACGTTCAATGTAGATTTTAGGGCTGGATCAAGGAACAAGATTGATCCATCCTGCAAAGCATAAGCGCGGCGGTTGCCATCGCTATTGCGGAAACGCTGTGCGAAATCATTCTGCACGACTGGAGGTAGTAGCATATCGGATTCCTGATCCAGCACGGCACCACCATGTGCCTCGCGCAGTCGACCTTTACTGAAAAGCACAGGGTCAAAATCAATGCCTTGCGCGGCTGGTCGTAAATCCAAGGAGAAACCTGCTGCATAATGCAGGCGCAGTTGTTCGAGATACCCATCGGGACGTAGCCGATCACCCAACTCTTCACCTAGCAATGCCCGCAATTGCGCAATACCAGCAAAACGATCCGGCTCAGCTAATTCATGCCCGAGATCTTGAGTAGCTTGATAAACTGACCAGAGCGGTTCTGGAATCCGCCAATCTTGTTGGTCGTAACGTACACGTACACCTTCGACTTTCACCAAAGCGGGTAAACCATTCGGCCGCAGCCATCGGCTCTTGATACGAAAATCGATACGATGCAGCAATCCTTCGGATTCCAGGGCGAGGGATAATTTTGCAGTAGGTGGTAATCCAAGGGAGATCGCTTCCGGATCACTTAGGCTAGCGGCAAACGCTGGATTTAGCAAAAGTGCATCACCTTCAGGATTAACTAGTAAAGTTCCATCGCTTGTCGTTTCATTATCAGACCAGCTTTGCATTATCCGGGCGACGGCAGGCACTGCGGATAAGGGTGCGGCGAGACTCCAATCATCGAAGGGGATAGCGAGTGGTCCATCCATAAGCTGGATGCGTTCACCCAAGAAAGTAGGTATCGCGATGAATTGGCTCATGCTTGCCCCATCTCATATTTAGGGTGACGCAGGCCCGTGAGCTTATAAATTTTTCCCGCGAATTTTGCTTGCCATCCACCAGCATGGGACAAGCGGTCAAAACCCGTTTTTCCGTGCATGGCTCGGAGTTGATCCGGATCGTAATTGCGTTTATATAGAGCTGGCGCGTCCTCATTGCGGGCAGGCCAGAAACGACATGCGCCATCATGGCTCCATTCCGCAATGCGTATGTCGCCTATGCTGAGCACTAGCGAAGAAGACTGTGGCGTGGCACCGCCACCACGTTCGATGCGACCATAAGCAACATTCGCTTCCTGCGCAAAACGCCGCGCGACCTGCTCTGCTTGCGGGCCAAAAGCGAACCATGCATCCTGAATCAACCCGGCATCGAGATAACTGAGCCAGAATGCGGTGCGATCTTTCCATTGTTGCTCGTTACCAGTGGTTTTCGCCACAATACTAAAGAACTGACGCACGGTGGATTGTACCAGCCAACGACGCAGCACCACGAATGCTTCCTCTGCATGTGCGTTAGGCAGGAATTGACGGACCTCGGTGATTGCGGTTACCCAAGGTGCGGATTGCAGGCGTGGGTCACTCAGGCGCCCGACGAGGAACGCGATCAACGCGCGCTGGTAAGTTTCGGGGGGTTTAGTTTCTAACCATGGGGCTAGCAGTGCATAGGCTAACAGCCCGTTCACCTCCCCTGCTCCAGGAAGCGCGGCGAATAAGGATTGCAACTGGTTTCCCGTGGTTTCAGCTTCTTCGACTTTTACAGTAGCACTGGCAATACATGCCGCACGCAGGACTGCTTGGAGGAAAAGACTGTCGCCCAGTTCACCTTCGAAACCACTATCGCGTAGGAACCGTGCGGGTTCGTCTGTGGCCAAGAGACTTTTGGCGAAATTAATGGGGCCGCGCTGAACATCCCATAATTGCCATAGCTCTCCACGCTTTGCCCATATATCATCGCGTAAATGTTTTGCCATATGCGAACAGAATTTCGCGAGCTCAACCATTAGGGGGTCTTGCGCGGAAAAATAACGGAAGTAGCTAATAATGATGGCGCGCAGGTAGCTGGGCTTGCGCTTTTTTGCCGCAATACTTAGTGCAAGCGCTAATTCCTGATGATGGCCTTGATGAAGCCAGACCTCCGACAAAAATCGCCTCATATACTTAGAGCGCAGATTTTCTGGATGTTGCAGGTCTACGCGCTGCACAAATATTTCCCACGATTCGCCATTAGAAGCGCGTGACGTACCGTTCGTAGTATCATTCAAGCGCTCCAGCGCGAATCGGCGTGGTGGCATTTTCCATGGCGAAGCAGCCACAACACGATTGCACATGTTTCGCAGTTCAGTCATGCACAGCTTCTATCTGGCGGTTGATAGCCTCCCCTGTTTCGGAACGAGGAGTAATCATCAGGAAGCGCAAATCGATACGGCGATTGCGTTTATTGATCTCGTCCGGAGTACCTGTAGCATCAAGCGTTGGCCGCTGGTCACCATAACCGCTGACGCTGAAAATAGGTACTGCCCGCTCGCCGGAAAGATTCACTAGTGTATCAAGTTTTGGCTCATCGGCCACCAACGTGCGGAATGTATGGGTTGCCCGTAGTGCAGAAAGATCAAGGTTATCCGCAATTACTCCATGCTGGCCAAGCGGTACCGAATCTGTGTGCCCCTCTATAAATACAGCATCGATCTTGTGGATCTCCGGTTCACAATTTTCAGGCTTTTGTGAAGCATCCTCAAAATCCGCGTAGCACGGAAGGACCTGCATCAGCACATTCGCGACCGTTTTGACACGTTCCTTGCCGACGGGCGTAAGTTCGTATTGTGCTGTATCGAACAGGATATCGTCGTGCAAGCTTAAGACTCCGTTCTCCGTGTCAATCTCGACTTTGGTTATGCCGTGCGCGGCCAGTTCCTTTTTCAGTTGCACCAGCATTTTACTACGTGTGCCATTAGCGCCGGAGAGGGCATCCGTGGTGTGGCGGAATTCCATCGCGAAATAGAGGAGCAAGATGATGAAGATGAATAGTAACCCCACCATCATGTCTGCCATCGAGATGAAGTAGCTTTCTTCTTCCTCGTTATGGCGTTTGCTGCGCACTCCACGACTGTCCATCTACGATGCCTTGGCTTGCAGTTGGCCCATCAGATCTTCAATATTTTCAGCAAGTTCACCGAGTGGATCGAGTGCAGGCTGTAGGCGACCAATGGCGGTTGCTAGTGCTGTATCAATACGAGCGGTTTGCTCATTGAGGTCCTGCGCGTGTTGTTGCGCATTGTCACGGATACGATCTAGCGCTTGGGCAAGGGATTTATCGACATCCTCAAAGCGGTTGCGATACTCGTTCCAGGCACGGGTTGCAGCGCTGGTAGTCTCTGCTAGGCGTTGGGTAATATCCTCGCTAGAACGCGTCTGTAGCTGCAATGCTTCGCTGATCTGTTTAGCGGCGTTGCTGGTGGCACTCGCTGCTTCGCGCACCGGATTTGCAGCTTTCGCGAATTCACCGGAGGCTGCACCTAATGCCGTCGCCACTTCGCCCGCAGCGCGATTGGCTTCGAGTAATTTGTCCGCATGTGCATCGGAGTATTGAACGCTACGATCAATGTTTGTGGCGATGCGTTCCATCTGTACCGCTGCGGCTTCGACACGCCCCACGAGACTACTACTACTTTCATTGAAGCGCTCGCCGAAGGCTTGGAATGCGGCATCCAGTGCCTTGCCGCTCTGTTCAGCAGCGCTAGCCATGGACGCATCGACTGCTTTGCTGAGCCCTTCAGAAGCGCGCTGGGTAGCATTTTCCAGCACGCTTGCGGCAGAATTCAGCAAGGTGGTTTGTTGTTGATTGAGAGCTTGTGCCTGTGCCTGCTGGTTCTCGAACCGTTCGCTGGCGCGCGCCTGCGATGCTTCCGCCTGTTCCGTTAGCCTGGAGCCCATTGCATCGATACGTCCATTAAGAGTACCGAACGCGGTTTGCATGGATTCTGAAGCATTGGCAAAATCCCGTGCGGCCTTAGCGATCTGCTCGTTTGCGATATCGCCGCTGCCAGCGATTTTTTCATGCATTGAGGCGAGGTTGCTGGTCATGCCACTCAAGGCGCCAGCGAGTTGCTGCATCTCGGTACCGGCGTTACGGCTAAGCGCTTCGCCTATCTCCATTGCTCCGGCACTGCGGAAATCATCGATACTGGTCTGGATACCGTTGAGGACGGAAACCATCGGCTGGACGCTTTTTTCCAGCGCATCACCGATACCGATGGCAAGCTGAGTGGTGAATTCGGTCAAAGCCGTAGATTGCTTTTTGAGTTCCTTCAGTTGCTCTACTGCAATGCGCTGCCCAGGAACAAACAGCGTACCACGCTCGAGATAATCGCACAAACGGTCGAGTTCGCGCAATGTGCGCGCATGCCAGCGACGATCGAAAATTCGGAAGATAATAGAGGAACTAACGCCCGCGATCGACGTCCAGAATTTAACGGAAGTAATTTCCAGCAAACTGACCAATGCGGATGTCATATTGCCGCCGTTGCTGCTAGCGGTAAGTGTTTGCACGGTTACAGTTAGCGCAGCAACTATACCGAGAAATGTGCAAGTAAGGCCGATGGCTACGAAGATATTGGACCACCATGCAAGTACGCGTGTCGCATCCCCGAGATGTAGAAAATAGCCTTCCGGCCGCGCGGCAACTCGCAGTGGTATTTCCGTTTCATCGATAATGGTTTCGCGATACTCGCGCCATGCTTGCCGGATTGTAATGGCGCTATGTCCGCCTTGCACCATGGATTCATCGATCTCGGCAAAGCGCGAAGCGAATGCTAGCTGTGCTTCTTCAGCGGAGGTGGCCTCATCGAGGAACGATAGTTTTTCATTGCGTACAAGCAGTGCATTACGGAACGGCAGGTAGTATTTGCGTTTATTTCCTCGTATAATAAGAATGCACCAAAACCACAAACCAACCGATATCGCAATACCCGCCCACTGATACTGAAAGATCATTGTGACGATAAAATTAAGCGGGTTCGTATGCATACTAATCAAACCTTTGATGGAATATAACTACTCGGAAGAAGCCCGTTATAATTACAGCAGATAAGCTGGCAAATCTATTCTGTAAATTCATATAATAATCAATGTATTGACGCTCATTGGCTCGTCTTTCTTATCTGCACTTATAACTTTGGGTCACTATAAAAATACTATTTTTCTGCAGGTTTGCTTACATTATACGAAACAGCGAGAAATACTCGAGGCACCCAGTTTCATTAAATAGTAATACAAAGCCGCTCTCATGAAGATTTCTAATACAGCTCGCACTACAAACTCCGCAGGATGGCGGTTCGATAATAGCTATGTGCATCTACCAGAAACGCTCTTTAAGCGGCAGAACCCTATTCCAGTCCGCGCGCCACGCATTGTAATACTAAACGAGCCAGTCGCAAAACTACTGGGACTGAATATTTCTGCGCTCATAGATGGGGATGGTGCGTCTACCCTAGCTGGTAACCTGATCCCCGAAGGAGCAGAACCGATTGCACAGGCGTATGCAGGGCACCAATTTGGCGGATTTAACATGCTTGGTGATGGCCGCGCCATTTTGCTCGGCGAACATCTGACACCAGAGGATACGCGCGTTGATATTCAGCTCAAAGGTTCTGGCCAAACACCATTCTCACGACGAGGTGATGGCCGCGCCGTACTGGGGCCGATGCTGCGCGAATATATCATCAGCGAAGCAATGTATGCACTTGGCATTCCCACTACGCGCAGTCTTGCGGTCGTTACCACTGGCGAACCCGTCATGCGTGAGACGCTGCTGCCTGGCGCTATTCTGACACGTACTGCAGCGAGTCATATTCGTGTTGGTACGTTCGAATATGTCGCGGCATCTGGCGATATTACGGTACTGAAGGCATTAGCCGATTACACCATTGCCCGCCATTACCCAGAGATTCTCAAGGGTGAAGGTATGTATCTGACCTTCCTCAACGCGATGATGGAACGGCAAGCGGCGCTGATTGCGCAATGGCAGAGTGTGGGCTTTATTCACGGAGTGATGAATACCGATAATATGGGCATCTCGGGTGAAACCATCGATTATGGCCCCTGTGCCTTCATGGATCGTTATAATCCGGCAACTGTATTTAGCTCGATCGATAGACATGGGCGCTATGCCTATGGCAATCAGCCGCAGATGGCGCAATGGAATATCGCACGTTTTGCCGAGGCCCTTCTTCCACTGCTTCATCCCGAACAAGAACAGGCTATTACCATCGCCGAGGAAACAATCAACCGGTTCCCCGAAATGTTCAAGCACCGTTGGCTCGCAGGCATGCGTACTAAATTGGGATTGTTCAACGAAGAGGCCGGCGATGGGGCACTGATTGATGAGCTCCTGACATGGATGCATGATCATCGGGCAGACTATACCACTACGTTTCGTAACCTTAGCATCGAAGCTGAAGCGCCACCTAATGATGTCGCGTTCACTGAATGGTATGCATCTTGGCAGTCCCGCCTCAAACGCCAAGAAATACAACAGCATGAAGCATATCAATTGATACGTGAACATAACCCTGCTGTCATACCGCGTAACCATCGTGTGGAAGAAGCGCTCGAGGCCGCCGTAGAGCGTGATGATCTATCAGTCATGCACCGGCTTTTAGATGCACTTAAAAAGCCCTATGAGGATAATATCGAGCGCTCGTACTACGATGCCCCTGCCCCCAATGATATGGCGCACTATAAGACCTACTGCGGAACGTAAGCTATGTGTTCGAATGTGATATCTGAAAGTGAGGGACTCTGGATTGTCTACATACTGAAATGCGCAGACATGAGTTTGTATACCGGCATTACAACCGACTTGGATGCTCGTTTAGCAAAACATGCCAACGGCACTGGGGCAAAATATACCCGAGGTCGGGGTCCGTATGAAGTAGTCTTAATAGAGAACTATCCGACAAAAAGTGCGGCACTCAAACGCGAAATAGAAATAAAGAAACTCAGCAGATTGGACAAATTGAGGCTAAAAGAGAGGGGCTGATATTTAGACACTTGTTCCCTGCCCGATGGTTTTTGTACCCTGATGCAGTACCAAAATTCCCTGTTCCTATGAGCAGGGAATTTGTTGTGAATACATAGGATGAGTGCCGATTTTTGAGACAAGATTTCTTACATAAGCTACTAAATCCAAAAAATTCCCTGTAATTTCCCTGCAAAGCAGGGAAATTAAGCTGAGACGCGTTCACTGGTGACTGCGTCCACCACCACTTTCCCGCCAGTTCCCAAACTTTTTCGAGAGACGCCCCGTGAGCGGCGCACTCGCTTTAACGTAGCCAGTTTGTCTGGAGACTCCGAATGAAACTTAGTACGCGCGCCTCTTAAAGTTTCCAGCTTAACCCCGCGTAGATCGCGCGGCCTTCACCCGGGTAGAAATAACGGCCATCGGTGCCGGACGCATCAGGTACAACATTGCTGGTGGCGATGTAGCTCGCATCCAACAGGTTGCGGCCCTCGACATAGAAATTCAATTCCTTATCCGCACTTTCCCAATAGGCACGCGCGCCGACAATGGCATAACTATCCGTATATTCCGAATTGGTGAGATCAATCGGCGATGCTTCCGGCGACCACTCGATATTCGGGCCAAAAGAAATGCCGGACGGATGATGGTAAAGGCTTTCCGCGCGCAACAAATGTTCCGGCACGCCGGGCAGTGTGTTGTTGCCATAGAGCGGGTCGCCATCGAGCGTGAAATGGCTGTAAGTATAGGCCGCGCGGAAGCAAATGGAATCCTCCGTATTCCACATATCATGCGCAATATCGCCATTCGCCCCGAGTTCGATGCCATCGCGTTTGCTGTGCGGTACGTTGGTGGTCGCCGTGTCGCCGTTCGGAAATTTATACCCGACAAACTCATCGTTCAACCACCCATGGTAATACGCTGCCTGCCAATGGATACCGCGACTAAATCCACGCGCGCCGATCTCTGCCGTGGTCGCCTCCTGTGCCGCAAGCTGGCGGAAGCCGGGTTGATTGCCACCCGATAGCTCGCTGAATGTCGGCGGTTCATAACTGCGGCTGAGATTGGCAAATACTTGCGTTTCGAGTGCGACATCATAACGTAAACCGATGCGTGGGCTGAACCCGACATACTCCTTATCCTGCGATGCATCCGTCGGCGTATGCTGGTCGATATCGCGCGTCGCGTAGGACGCCTGAGTACCGACGATACCGAAGAGCTTTCCAACCAGGTGCTTCGTATATTCGCCATACACTTCACTGGTCGTCGCATAGAGATCGCGGGTCAGGATCGGCGCGCCGGGCGTGGCGTTGAGGTTCTGGAAACGTGACTCGACCGTATTCCCATATGCGATATTCACCCCCGCTAGCCACTGGTCCTTTCCCATCGTATGGGTGAATTTTTCGCGAATACCTAAATCATTGCCGTGCTGGAATTCGTAGGTCGTTACAGGATTATCCAGTTTGCGGTAGCTATAATAGATGGTGGAATCGACACGATTACTGCCGTCCGCCCACGCGCTTTTATAGGCGATGCGGGTGAGGTCGAGATTGCGCTGGTAATCATTCGAGAGGTTCAGTGGATTCGCCGCCGTCGGGTCCGCATCGATCTGCGCCTTCGTAATGGCCCCTGGGATCTGCGCATCCGAATGCGTGTGGTTAATATAGATGCGGTTGCTGAAATTCTCATTCGCCTGCCAGCCAATATTGCCGTTGAAGCGCGACGTTTCCTGCTCGTTATGATCGCGGAAACCATCCTGTGAGAATCCGGAAGCGGCGGCGAAGATATCGCCCTTCACATCCCCCTCATGCCATGTCTCGCCCACAGATGCCTGCGCATGGATGGTGCCAAAACTTCCCCCTTCCATCCGCAACTGGTAGCCTGGAGCTGTTGTGCCGTTGGGAGTGATGAAGTTGATCGCGCCGCCGAATGTGCTTGCACCGAACTCCAGAGCATTCGCCCCGGGGTAAACTTCAGCATAGGAGATGAGCCATGGGTCGATGACCGGGAACTCGAATTCGCCATCCGCCATGGTGATCGGCACGCCGTCCTGCAACAGCATCAGCCCGCGTCCTTGGAATGTATTCGCCAGCCCCGAACCACGGATAGATAACCGGTCCGACTCCGCGCCGTTGCGTGGCTGATCCATCACGCCCGGGATATATTGGGTGATGTCCTTCACTGTTGCGGCGCGCTGTGCGGTCCATTCTTTCTGGTCGGCCAGCGTAGTGCCACCGGGTACATCGCCCAGCCGCTCGAGCGCCTGCAGTTCATTGTCGATGACAGGCGCGAACGTGCCTTTGGTGACAGTGATCTGTGTTTCCGCGTACGCTATCGTCACTGTAAAGAGACTCATTAACAGCGCAGCAATTACCGTATGCCCGGAAACCATCATTTTCCTTACTGATACTTTACGGAGATGGCGGCAGTAACGCATGGTCACTCTGTTATGTTTAGTGGAGCTGATGTAACAGTATTTTAAGGCATGGCATCATGAAAAAGGACTTCGTCGCTGCTCCTGTTTTCAGCACACGGAATCTTTTTTCCATACATGCCATCAGCGGTATCCTCGTTTTCCTTATCGGTTTTACCCTCACCCTACTGGGGGCTAAGCTCGTGGCACTCGGTGGCAGCGCCTATTATGTCATCACCGGCCTTGCATTAGTAGTGAGCGGTTACCTCATTATTGCTCGCCGTCGCCAAGGCCTCTGGCTTTACGGCCTGGTGCTCGTCGGCACTCTATTCTGGGCCATTTCCGAAGTTGGCCTCGATGGCTGGAAGCTGATGCCACGCCTCTTCACCCCTGCCATCCTCGGTATCTGGCTATGCATGCCATGGGTCGCTGGCCGCATGAGCGATATTCCCATCGAGCGGGACATGATCCGTCGCCTCGGTTTGTACGCCGCCGGTGTTTGCCTTATACTTGCCATCGCCGTCATCGCGCTGGGGTTCCGCACTTCTGAACTTCGCTACAAGAAGCTGAGCGAAGTCGCCGATTCGGCTAGCCCACCCGTTTCCGACCCACTCGTCGCCGATGGTGACTGGCGCTATTACGGCCGCACGCCGAACGGTGATCGCTTCTCCCCCTTGGCCCAGATTACCCCGGATAACGTTTCCAAATTGAAACTGGCATGGGAAGCCCATACGGGTGACCTGCCTGCACCGGCCGATAGCGAAAAAGGCCGTGAATTCAGCTTCGAGAACACGCCCACCAAAGTAGGCGACAATCTTTACGTCTGCACCCCGCACCGTATGGTGCTTTCCATTAATGCCACTACCGGCAAGACTAATTGGAAATACGACCCACATACCGACCAAAGTTCCAACATTTTCATGACCTGCCGTGGCGTGGCCTATTATGATGCGCCAAAAGGCAGCGCCTGCCCGCATCGCATCATCACCACTACCGGCACCGCGAGAATGGTCGCGCTCGATGCGGATACCGGTAAGCCGTGCGAGAATTTCGGTGATCACGGCTATGTCAGTCTCACGGATAAAATGGGCGATGTGCCGCCGGGCTTCCACTTCATCACTTCGCAACCGCTGGTCGTCGGCAACCGCGTCATCCTCGGTGGCTGGGTTTACGATAACCAAACCGTTGGTGAACCTTCCGGCGTCGTGCGCGCCTATGACCCCGATACCGGCAAGCTGGCCTGGGCGTGGAATCTCGGCCGCGCCAACCAGACCGCACCGCTCAAGGCCGGTGAGGAATACACGCGTGGAACGCCGAATGCGTGGGGTACTTACACCGCCGATCCGAAACTCGGGCTCGTCTATCTGCCAATGGGCAATGCCACGCCGGATTATTTCAACGGCAAGCGCCGCCCATTCGATAACACATACGCAAGCTCAGTTGTCGCGCTCGATATCGCGACTGGCGTGGAGCGCTGGCATTTCCAGACCGTGCATAACGATTTATGGGACTTTGATCTTCCCATAGGCCCCTCCCTTGTCGATCTCAAAACCGACCGCGGTGTCATTCCAGCCCTCGTGCAGACCACCAAACGTGGCGACTACTTCATGCTCGATCGTCGCACCGGCAAAAGCCTCACCACTATCATGGAAAAACCTACTCCGCAGACGGTGGCACAAGGCAATGTCCTTTCACCGACACAACCCTATCCGGATTTCCCGTCGCTGACCCCTGCTGACTTGAAAGAAACGGATACTTGGGGCGCAACACCAATCGACCAACTCATCTGCCGCATCCAGTTCCACGAGACGCATTATGATGGCCAGTTTACCCCACCGCAGCTCGGCTATTACTTCGGCTACCCGGCGTTCGATGGTGTTTCCGACTGGTATGGCGCCTCCATCGACCCAACGCGTGGGCTGCTCGTCAGCAATACCAGCTACATCCCCATGCGCATGCATCTCATGCCGATCCAGAAAGCGCTCGATAAAGGTATCGATGCACCATGGAAAGGCTGGGCTAGCGGAGATCCCTACCCCAAGCTCATCAGCGTCGCCAACAACCCGCAATACGGCATGCCGTACACCATCGTCATCGGCCCGTGGCTGAATGCACTCGATGTGCCCTGCACTGCTCCGCCTTGGGGTACACTCACCGCCATCGACCTCAACGCTCGTAAAGTCGCCTGGCAGCGCCCGCTCGGCACCACCGGCGGCATGGGTCTGTTCCACACCTACGCGATGGTGCCATTGCCAACCGGTATTTTCAGTATGGGTGGCAGTATCATGACTGCAAGCGGCCTTGTATTCATCGCTGGTACGACCGATAACGAGCTAAGAGCCTTCGATGAAAAAACCGGGAAGCTATTATGGGAAGGCCATTTGCCCGCTGGCGGCAACGCGACACCGATGACGTATACCGGGGCGGATGGTAACCAGTATGTTGCCATCGCTGCCGGTGGACACGGTGCCCTGCAAAGCAAAAGTGGCGATTCTGTATTGGCTTATCGATTAGAAAAATGAGGTACTCCGTGAAGCGCATCACCCTACTTACCACTTCCTGCATCCTGTTGCTGGCGAGCGCCGCCTGCAGCGCGGATAAAACGCTCGTCGATACAGGCTATGGCCCCCATCCTATTCTGCCAGCCGAAACGCACGATACCATCCCAACGGTGAACACCGCGAAGGCCGTTGGCTGGAAGGATGGCGGAAAACCCACGGCGCCTGCCGGGTTCAATGTTACCGCCTATGCTGCTGACCTCGATCATCCCCGCTGGCTCTACGTCTTACCCAATGGCGATGTGCTCGTCGCCGAAACCAATTCGCCCGCAAAACCGGATGATGCCAAAGGTATTACCGGCTTCTTTATGAAGCTGACCATGAAACGCGCTGGAGCAGGCCCAAAAAGCGCCAACCGTATCACCCTGCTACGCGGTATCGATGCCAACGGTGTGGCACAAGAAAAGACCATCTTCCTCTCTAACCTGAATTCTCCCTACGGAATGGCGCTGGTCGGCAATGATTTTTACGTCGCCGATAGTGATGCGTTGCTGAAGTTTCCCTATCATTCAGGCGATACACACATTACCGAACCCGCAGTAAAAGTTGCCGACCTTCCTGCAGGCACCATCAACCATCACTGGACCAAAAACGTCATCGCAAGCCCCGATGGTAAAACGCTTTATGTCACTGTCGGCTCCAACAGCAATGTCGCGGAGAACGGCATCGAAGCTGAGACAAACCGCGCCGCCATTCTTGCTATCGATCCCGCCACCGGCAAATCCTCCGTATTCGCCTCGGGTTTGCGCAATCCGAATGGCATGGATTGGCAGCCACAGAGCCACGCGCTATGGGTCGCCGTCAATGAGCGTGACGAATTGGGAGATAACCTTGTACCCGATTACATGACCTCCGTGCGTCAGGGTGATTTCTTCGGCTGGCCCTACAGTTATTACGGCCAACATGTCGATGAACGTGTGAAACCACAGAATCCTGATATGGTCGCCAATGCGATTGCGCCTGACTACGCACTGGGCAACCACACCGCCTCGTTAGGCCTTAAGTTCTACACGGCGAGCGCCTTCCCCAAACATTACCGCAACGGAGTTTTCATCGGTCAGCATGGCTCGTGGAACCGTAAACCGAAGAATGGCTATAAAGTTGTGTTCGTCCCGTTCGATCACGGTAAGCCCGCGGCCGATAAGCCGGAGGATTTTCTGACCGGCTTCCTCGATGCCGATGAAAAAGCACTTGGCCGCCCTGTAGGTGTCGTTGTCGATCAGCAAGGAGCCCTGCTCGTTGCCGATGATGTCGGTAATCGCATCTGGCGCGTTACGGCGACCGGCCAATGACCCAATGGCAATGGCTGTTGCATCAGCTCAATAAAAAACTGTGGCTGCGTTCAAGTCTGTTTTGCTTTGCCGGAATTCTCAGTGCTTTATTCGCTCTGGTAATAAAAGATTTCATTCCTGAAACCATGTCGCAGAAAATCGGTGCGGATGCGGTCGACAAACTACTCGAAATCATTGCCAGCAGTATGCTGGTCGTCACCACCTTCTCCCTCAGCACCATGGTCGCCGCTTACGCTGCGGCTAGTAGTAACGTCACTCCCCATTCAACAAAACTGCTGCTTGAAGATAATACTGCGCAGAATGCGCTCTCTACGTTCATCGGCGCATTCCTGTTCAGTCTTGTCGGCATCATCGCACTCAGCATGGGCATCTATGGCGAAAGCGGTCGGCTGGTGCTGTTCGTTGTCACCATCGCTGTCATTGGGCTTATCATTACTGTTCTACTGCGCTGGATCCATTATCTTTCCCAGCTTGGCCGTGTCGGTCATACCATCGCCATGGTCGAACGTGCGGCCAGTGCTGCCTTTTCGGATCGTTTGAAGCATCCGTATCTTGGCGGTACATTGCTCGTCGATTATGTACCCGAGGCCAATCACCACGCGATTCTTCACCCGCGCATCGGCTATATCCAGAATATTGATATGACCGCTCTGTCAAAAGCGACTGAACGCTTTGAGTTAAGTCTTTACATCAACCAACTATCGGGCAGTTTTAACGACGCTTGCAACCCCATCGCCTACAGCACCAAACCCTTGTCTGGCGAGGATATGCAGATCATCCAGAACGCCTTTATCATCGCTAATGATCGCTCGTTCGAACAGGACCCTCGCTACGGCATCATCGTCCTGAGCGAGATCGCCTCACGCGCACTGTCGCCTGCGGTAAACGATCCGGGGACCGCCATCGACATCATCGGCACCAGCGTGCGCACTCTTGCCCCCTGGTTGATGAGTAACCATGAGGATATCGAAGTTTCGTACCCGCATGTCCATGTACCAGCGCTCTGCACCGGTGAGCTGTTCGATGATATTTACACGGCTATTGGCCGCGACGGCGCCGCGATGGTTGAAGTCGGCATTCATCTGCAAAAAGCCATGGTGTCGCTTGCCGCCATGGGTAATACAGAAGCAAAACAAGTAGCCAGATGTCACGCCATACTGATTCATGAGCGTGCAATGCTGGCACTTACATCGAAAGCCGATCAGGAGCGATTAACATCAGCAGGAAAATCATTGCTTGCTAAGTAAGGATGCCGCCTATTTCTACGTGTAACATACCCTCAGCTGAGCATCTTTTGCACCAGACTACACACACCCCTATGCCCAGCCATATTTTAGCCAACCACGCCTAAGCCGCGCCTTGGGCGTGGGGGTCATTGTCAGAATGACTGAAGACTATCGCTGGTGGGGCTAAAAAAGCAATCCAACAAGAGGTGAAATTCAGACCACTTCTAGCCGTAAAACTTATGACCCGCCAATCTCAACTTTTAAACGAAGAGGAGCATAGCATGTTACTTACGCAACCGCTGCCCGTGCTTCGCTGATTCGCAATGGAGCGCTTTGGCGTGCATACATGCGCGTCAGGTAGGCCTGCAGGTTTGGCAGATTATCAAGCAAGCCATTCTCGTTCGCCCAGTCGACTAGGTAAGCGGTAACGCAATCGGCGGCGGAGAAGCCATTGCCGCAAATAAACTCGCGACCCTGCATGTAGGTATCCAGCACCTTCCCCATCGCAGCGAACTCGCTTCGTGCAATCTCGATATCCATCGGCTGGCGCTTATCTTCAGTGTAGAGGAACGTATTGCGGGTAATGCGCCATAAGGGCTGCTCAAGCTCAGTAACAGCGAACATAATCCACTTATATACTTCAGCCCTCTCCTTGAGACTGGTCGGAAGAAGCTTCTTTTCCGGGAATTTTTCGGCGAGGTAAAGTATAATAGCCGCCGATTCGGTTACGACAAAATCACCATCCACCAGCACCGGAATTTTCGCTGCGGGGTTTAATTCCAGAAAATCGGGATTGTGATGCTCGCCTTTGCGCAGATCAACCAAAACAAATTCAAAATCCAACCCCAGCTCTTTGAGTCCCCACATGGCACGCAGTGAACGCCCCGGGCCAAATCCATAAAGTTTCATAACAATCTCCTTCGACGCAGTTAGTAGGTTGATATCAACGTATTCTAGGTATGTATTGACTTTTATGTTTTGATGTCAACATAATTACTCATGAAAAAACTTTCTAAAGTTGGCTACGCTCAAACCATAGAAGTACGTGACAACTGTTTATGCATGCATATTCAGCGGGGCGCCCGGACAATCGCCCGGAAATTCGACGCTGCGTTTCGGGACATGGATTTAACACACGGTCAGTTTTCGCTACTCATGTCACTTAACCGACCCAATCCCACGACTCTATCCAGTGTCGCTGACTTGTTGGGGATGGACAGAACAAGCCTCACGGCAAAATTGAAACCTCTAGAGAGACGCAAACTGATTAAATCCGCTACGGCCGATTCTGATCGTAGAAATAGGCTGCTCATCCTCACGGAAGCGGGGCATCAATTACTGGCACTGGCATACCCCAAATGGAAATCAACCCACGCGCAGCTGGATAAAGAGATTCCTGCGAATGACCAAAAAAAACTAAAGCATCATATGCAGGTGCTGGGGTGAAGGATGATGAATAATCAATCACATGGAAAAATTAAGAATTGCAGCAAAAGTTGCAAGATCAGAAGCTTTTCGAAAAAGCTCAGATGGCGAATGCTGTGACGTGCCTGCCCGTTGTGATTCGCATTTTCCCACCAGTTTCAGAAAAACATCTCCAACAGACGCCGCAGGTTGATGCGACGCTCGTACCGCTACTTTCGTCGATGTAGCAACAGTTGAACGGGTCGGCCGATTTCGTCAGATACTTGATCTGGCACCTTACCTGCACATGGCATCACCGCCCACCGAAACTCCGTACCTGGGAAACACGCATCATTATTTACGCAAGCGATACCCAGTCCGGAAAATCCAGCCGATGATGGCGAGCGCCACGACGTTGAACGCCAGTAGCATGATCACGCTGGTTTCGAGGCTTACATCGCCCTTCTCAAAGAAGCTCCAGCGGAACCCACTCACGAGATAAACGACCGGATTGAGCAGCGAGACCTGATGCCAGAACGGGGGCAGCATCGTGATCGAATAAAAACTACCCCCAAGGAATGTCAGCGGCGTGATGACCAGCAAGGGGATCAACTGCAATTTTTCGAACCCATCCGCCCAGATTCCGATGATGAATCCTAGCAGGCTGAATGTGATGCAGGTCATCACTAGGAAAAATACCATCCAGATGGGGTGGGCGATATGCAGCGGCACAAAGAATCCGGCAGTGGCTAATACAATCGCACCAATGATGACCGATTTGGTGGCCGCAGCGCCAACATAACCAAACACGATCTCGATAAACGAAAGCGGTGCTGAAAGGATTTCATAGATTGTGCCGGTGAAGCGCGGGAAATAAATTCCAAAGGATGCGTTGGAAACACTTTGCCCCAGCACGGTGAGCATGATCAGTCCGGGTACGATGAACGCGCCGTAAGGCACACCATCGATAGCCTGCATACGCGAGCCAATCGCCGAACCGAATACGATGAAATACAGCACGGTCGAAATCACGGGTGACGCGATGCTCTGCCCAAGGGTACGGAGTGTGCGCCCCATTTCGAAGGTATAGATTGCGCGGATGCCACGGTAATTCATCTAAGCCTCCACCAGTTGTATGAAAATATCCTCAAGGCTGCTTTGACGGCTGTAGATATCGCGTGGGCGAATACCGCTCGTTTTCAAGTGATCCAGCACTTCCGATATGTCACTGTCATCCTGCGCATCATAGGCAAGCACCAGCTTATTGCCGCCTTCTTCCAGGGATAGCGGAAATGCGGATAGCTCTGCAGGTATGGCCGCCACCGCGTTGCGCAGCACAAAAATCATTTCACGTTTGCCCATTTTTTTCATCAGCGTGCTTTTGTCTTCGGTAAGGATCAGCTTCCCTTTGTTGATGACGCCGATACGGTTCGCCATCTCCTGCGCTTCTTCGATGTAATGCGTCGTAAGAATGATCGTGACACCCGTTTCGCTCAAGGCGCGCACTTGTGCCCACATCGATTTGCGCAATTCGACATCCACACCCGCGGAAGGTTCGTCGAGAAAGAGAATATCCGGTTCGTGCGAGAGTGCCTTTGCAATCATCACCCGCCGCTTCATACCACCCGATAGACGGCGTATCTGCTCATCCTTCTTATCCCATAGTGACATACGCTTCAGTACATCTTCTATGTAGGCGGGGTTGCGCGGCTTGCCGAAGAGGCCGCGGCTGAACGTCACGGTATTCCATACGGATTCAAACGCATCCGTCGTTAGCTCCTGCGGCACCAGGCCAAGAGTCGAACGCGCCTCACGGTAGTGCGTCACGATGTCGTAACCGGCCACAGTAATACTACCGCTGGTTGGCCGTACGATGCCACATACCGCGTTTATCAGGGTTGTTTTCCCTGCGCCGTTTGGACCGAGTAAGGCAAAGATTTCACCGCGCTTAATTTCCAAGTGAATGTCATCAAGAGCTTTAAAACCCGTGTCATAAATCTTGTTCAGCCCAGTAATGGCGATGGCAGGTGCGTATTGCATGCGTCGAATCCTAATTTGCCGTTTTTCTATGCTATTGGAGAAGCGATATAAACCCTTATCTTTGCTATTCAAGAGTCCTGTTCTAAGCGTTCATCGTAAATCAACTTTACAGCCTACTAAGTATCAAACGCGGAAAGCGTTACACCCACGCCAATGCTGATAAACCTAAACACACAGCCCACGGATCCAACTCAACATATAATCAACTGTTATTCATCAATAATATAACATTGCTTCGCATCTATTACCTTCGGCTTATTGAGTGAAAAGCTGTCGTCCACGACTAACACGTCTTCTGGATTATGTGCAGGTGCAGCATAACAATCGGTGGAACTGCAATCAAACCGTCACATTCAGGGTTTATAGTAAAGCATGGAATCTTCCACCCTCCCAACCGCGTACTGAGAATTAAGCTTGTGACATTATACCATAGTCAGCAGATAGAATTTCCGATCGGCACGCTTGAATGCATCCAGCCAGACGCTAAGCGATCGCGCGCGATGATGACGTTCTGCTACCTCACTGACGCCACACGTCTCGATGCTGCGAAAAAGTTGCTGGCAAGCTCGTTACCCCATCAAAAACTCGTCGGTGAATCGCTCGTTGCGGGATTGCCGGTACTCATCCTGCGCCGCAACGAAGCCGCACCGGATATTCTGAAGCAATTGCATGCAGCACATCTTGATTTTGCTAAAGCGCCAAAGGACAAAAAATTCGATGCCTGGAAGTGGCGTGGCATAATGAGCAACGCGGGGCAAAGTTTGCAACTCGTTTCTGCAGGACTCAAAAACAAGAACGGCTTCGATCATTCGGTGCTGGGGTTTGCGGTGTTCAACATCGCGGCCAACATCATCAACATGGCATTCGGCGCCGAACGCAAACCCGATACGAACCGGCTGTGCCGTTTGAACGCGGAATTTAACGAGCAGATCGCACCGTACGTGAAGGAAGGCATGCAACTGCCTGATCCGGATGCCGTGCTCACCAGCGAGCGTACGCAGAAAAAAAGCCAAGCGATCGGCGATTCCGTGCAAGGCTTCCTGAAGCGTAATTCCGTCGTATTCGGTGAAATAGGCTTACGCTAACCTAGGTGCGTTCAACCTGGCATTCCCGATTGCACATTGGGTAGGCAGGGGCCATGCGGCCTTCCGCGCAACCGAAGGTCCGCTGCTTAGCAAGCTGGAGGCCGGAGCTAAGGCAGCAAAGCACAATTTTCATAACAAGGAATCGTTGATCTTCTATTCAGGCATTGCGTACATAGTGGGCAAAACCATCGCTCTTGGCTCGAAGATTCCCGATCCCTACGATACGAAGCCGCATACAATGCTAGATACGGTGCGCGAGAAAATGCTGTTCAAGGTAAGCACGGCAATTGAAACGACGGCCGCCGCCACACTGGCAGTGAATGGCTTGAAGGCGGGAAAGGCGACGCCACAAAATCCAGAAGGTGCGCGCCTGTTCACGCGCAATCGTGATTATTGGATTCCAGAAGCAATGAAGCATCAGAAGTTCATCACTCGCGATTGGTTCGGTGCTGCGGGCGGTGCTTTGTTTACCGGTGGATTAACGATCCGCTTCTCGGCACCCTTCGGCACGCGCGTAGTAGACATGAAGGAACTGACCGCCCATATGGCAGCGGCATTGGCACAGGTGCCCTCGGATAAACTGCCCCAGCTGGTGGCAGACAGCGCCATGGCCATCAAGGCGCAATTCCCCGACCAACCCCATGCGTTCGGTTCGATTTATGCATCGCTTGCACTGGAACTCGAGCGCTACCATCAGATCAAGATCCTAAAGCCCCAGCCCTCATTGAAATTAACGACCGATATCGAGCCAACAGCCATCGAGCGACCGCCCATTGTGATGCGCGACAAACCTTCGACTGAAATCGATGCAGCATCCGCTCATGTCCACGATGCATCCGCGTTGCGTCCGCTATCCCCATACGCCGATGTCCATTCCCAGCGTGCAAAACACACCACTCAGGAAGTAACGCCGGCAAGCAGAGGGTGAAGATGCTGTGCGAGCCGGCCTGCCTGCAGCCACGCATTCCTCGATGCGCGAGAGTATCATTGGACTGGCACCTTTCAGCCCTATAGAGTTTGTGCATGATATCTGAACATTGTGGTTGGCACTTTGATAACAGCTACGCAAAGCTGTCGAATCTGCTCTTCGTCTCGCAGTTACCCCAGCCTGTGCGCGCACCAAAACTGCTGGTACTGAACGAGTTGTTGGCGGAGTCACTCGGGCTGGATCCTTCGAGGCTGTGTGGTCAAGAAAGTGTGAAGGAGCTTGCCGGCACTAGTATTCCGCATGGGGCCGAGCCTATTGCCCAAGCCTATGCGGGGCATCAGTTTGGCGGGTTCAATATCCTGGGGGATGGCCGCGCCGTGCTTCTGGGAGAACAGATCACGCCCGGTGGCAAACGCTTCGATATTCAGCTTAAAGGCTCGGGTCGAACGCCATTTTCCCGGCGAGGTGATGGGCGAGCGGCCTTAGGTCCGATGCTGCGCGAATATATCATCAGCGAGGCAATGCACGGGCTGGGTATCCCTACCACGCGTAGCCTTGCAGTCGTTGCGACAGGGGAACCGGTCATGCGTGAAACACTACTCCCCGGAGCTGTCCTGACACGCGTGGCATCAAGTCATATCCGTGTTGGCACCTTCGAGTACGTCGCCGCACAGCAGAACATTCCGCTACTTCAGGAACTCACCGATTACACGATAGCCCGCCATTACTCTGATCTCGCGCAATGTGACAGCATGTATGCGGAATTTCTGAAGGCGATGATGGAACGTCAGGCTGCGCTGCTTGCACAATGGCAGGCCGTTGGTTTCGTTCACGGCGTGATGAATACCGACAATATGGCGATCTCGGGTGAAACAATTGATTACGGTCCGTGTGCATTTATGGATCATTATGATCCGATGACTGTGTTCAGCTCGATCGATCGCCATGGGCGTTATGCCTACGCCAATCAACCACAGATCGCTCAATGGAATATCGCCCGGTTTGCAGAAGCGATATTATCGTTACTGCATTCCGATCAAGACCAGGCGATCGGTATCGCCGAAGAAGCAATTGATCGGTTCCCAGAAACATTCAAGCGTTACTACATGAACTGCATCCGTGCTAAACTGGGATTGTTCAATGCGGAGCCGCAGGACGAAATTCTCATCAGCGCATTACTACAGTTGATGCATGAGCAACGTCTCGACTACACAAACACATTCCGTGCACTCAGTACCGATGAAATGTTTCCGGCGAAGTATCTTGCACTCGCTGAATGGTATTCACACTGGCAATCGCGTTTAGAACAGCAATCCCAGACGCGGGGTGAGGCGGACACGCTTATGAAGGCCGCCAACCCTGCTGTGATCGCCCGCAACCATCGTGTGGAAGAAGCGCTTGAAGCGGCCGTCGACCATGACGATCTGTCACCTATGTTTCATCTACTGCGTGTTTTGAGTGAGCCCTTCGCTGAGAACAGCGCGAGTGCCCGGTACCGTTCCCCTGCTCTAAGCGATTCGTTGCCCTACAAAACGTTCTGTGGCACGTAGCGAGAATGGATCGAAGCAATGAGTTTCGACACGCAGAAACTCAGAGCATGTCACTATCACTGCCATCAGGCGTATCAATGCTGCGCTGGATCCAATTATACATCCCGGCTTGGCTAAGTATCTAAATCGATTCCTTTTGATCGCTCACTTATTTTCCCAAAATTGCTACAGTTTAGTTTTTTTAAGCAGCGCAAAATAAAGCGGTGCGGGAAGCAGTGACAGGAACTTCAATATCCATGAAAAGCGTTTCGGAAAATGAATTTCGAACCGGTCGGATTGCAGACCCTTCATGATATACTCTGCAGCCCTTTCTGCGGTGATGATGCAGGGCATCGAAAAATCATTTTTATCAGTCAGCCCTGTTTTAACGAAGCCCGGGTTGATAATCTGCACAGCGATACCGGTAGCACCAAGATCCGCTTTCAGGTTCTCGGCAAGGTGGATGATTGCGGCTTTGCTTGCACCGTAACCCAAGGCAGCAGGCAGTCCTCGGTAGCCCGCAACACTACCGACCAGAGCAATATGACCGGCATTGCGGGAAAGGAAATGAGGCACGGTAAATGAAAGAACGCGCAGTGCGCCATGGAAATTGACATCCACCATGCGCTCGATCTTCGTAAGGTCGAAATGATGTGCATCCAGCGGTTCATACGTACCGGCATTGTAGATCACCATATCGATGACCGGCCACTCTGCATTCAGGCGAACCCAGGCGGCAGCAACGCTGGTTTGATCCGTCACATCCAATGGTAGTACTAGAGGGGGCACCGCAAGCATACCGGCGAGCGCCTGCAAGGCTTGCTCGTTGCGCGCAGACACGGCCACATGCGCACCAGCAGCAGCAAGTTTTTGCGCAAGTGCCGCCCCAATGCCTTCGCTCGCCCCGACGAGCCAGATATATTTTCCCTTCAGCATCATGATTTACGGAAGGTAATGACTAGTTCACCGACTGTCAGCCCGAATTTACGCATCTGCGTGCGATTAATAAGGGTTTTGCTGTCGAGCAGGTACATCCAGTCATCCATCGACAGGATAACGGTATCGCCACTCGCTCGCTTTGTATTGAGCGTGTATTTCATGTTGACGGTATTGCCGTTCTGGCTGCCTTCGGCGACCCCGATCACATCGTGCGCAGTGGCGGTGAAATAGTTATCGTCACTGAACTGTAGGGTCCAGACGCGTTCATCTTTGCGGCCGTCACTGTAAACGAAATGCTCGTCGAGTGTCCCCGTGTTACCCTTCCATGAACCGCGCATGGTGACGTGGAATTGCAGGTCGGCTTTGCCATGCATGTCATAGAGGATACCCCAAGCTTCGAGGGGGCCATCAAGGTAATGGCGGATGTCGAGCTTAGGGGTATTCGCCGCATAATCTTGCGTTGTGATGCTGCTGCACCCGCCAAGCAGGAAAGCCATGGCGCTTAGTGCATTACATAGTTTTTTCATGGCTGGATCCTTGGTTGAGAGATGGGACTGATCTTAAGAAGCGCTAGTGCGACGCATTTGAAGGCGCACGGCAGTAATGCATAGCTGAAGGATAAGGCTCCAAGGCCAGCGCTGCTCGACGCGCTAGGCGAGTAGCCAAGGTAATACAATAGCGGCAGGCCAATTCCCGCCGCAAGCGCGAGGCTGAACTTACTGATGAAATTCCAGATGCCGAATTCCAGCCCACCCGCCGCGCGCTGCCCACTCACCGCATCGGCAAGGAACGAAGGAAGAATACTCAAATCACCGCCTAGCGCCATGCCAGAAACCATGCAGATGAGGGCAAAGGGCAGCGCGTCATTCGCCTCCAGCGTATAAGCCCAAACAAAGGAGGAAATTGCCATACCCATGGCAATCATCAGCGCACGCCGCTTGCCTATCCGCGAGCTGGCCAATGTCCATCCCGGCATGGAAAGCACTGCACTCAAGAAATACAGCACCAGAAATGCGCCGCTCCATGCAGGCATCTGCAAAATATCGGAGACAAAGAATAGGAATAGCGTCGCCGTGATGGAGGGCGGGATCGCGTTTACAAAGAAAAGTGCAAAGATCCAGCGCAAATGCGCATTCGCGAATAATGCGCGCCACGGTGCCGGTGCCGGAGGGTTCATGCCTGCCTGCGGTAGGCGGCGCAACGTGAGGATCGCAGCACCTGCCAGGACGACAACAAAAAGCACGGAGAACAGCTGATATGCCTCCACTTCACTCACCCATGTCATCAGAAGTGGTGGCAGTGCTGAAGCAACCAGCACCCCGATAACGATGGCCCCTTCCCTCCAGGCTGACACGAGGGTAGTTTCTGTACCGTTCTTTGCCAGGCTGATGCCAGATGCATAGAAATAGATCATCAGCACGCTGTAGGAAAGATAGGTCAGCGAAAGCAGCACTGTCAGCCATATCCATTGCGCGCTGGCCGATGCAAGGTACGGAAGCTGGAACAGCCCACACACACCGATGGCCAATATCACGCAGGCCGCCGCCATCAAGGATTTCCGGCGATGCGACCAGCGGTCCGCCAGATAACCGATCCACGGGTCGGCAAAGCAATCAAGGATACGCCCGAAGAACATGATGGCGCCAACCATTGCAAGGGATGATGGCAACGTATCAGCGTAGTATTTTGGCAGGTGAACATAAAGGGGTAGGCCTATAAAGCCCAGCGGAAGACCGAATAGGGCATAGCGAGCCAGAGCTTTGTGCGTCAAATGTTCGGTCATGCGTTGATGCGTCCGAAAGGATGAAGGATGAATGTGCCAGGCCCTCGTTACAGACATTGCGCCATAAAGTCTACTTAAATAGACTCTTCAGTCTATTTTGATCATAGCCTTGATCCGTGTTGCGAGGCGCGTTGCATTCAGCCATGCCTCCTCGATGCGCGATGCGCTGCACCAGTCCCCCGCGCTGGCGAGACCCAGCGAGCCATCGATAAAGGAATCGCGTAGCTGCGGGGGCTCCACGATCGCATAGCGCCAGCGGTGGCAGGAAACGTAATCGGCCTCGCGGAAATCGATCTTTGTCACGCGTTCGAACTCCTGGAGCAAGAATGCTTCCGCAGTTTTCATGTCATCGTCGATATGCTCTTCCGCCCAGGCATTGCTTGTATGGACAACGATACTTGTAACATTCGTATTCCTGCCGGGCTTGCTTGAGTTGATGGCGACCCATTCCAATGGGCTATGCTGTATCTTCGCCCCGATCCATGATTGCTTCCACGGCCGATTGAACCCGATCATGAGTGTGTAGCAGCCTAACAATCGGGCGCCGTGCAATGCGTGATCCACCGGAATGTACGGTCCATATAATTTTATCGTTTGTGCCGGCGGCGCGGTCGAGACGACCCAGTCAAACACCCCAAGTGGCGACGTGTTCGTATCGCTTAGGTGCCAGCCGTCATCTGCTTTCTCCGCCAATGGCGCGACTTCGGTACTGGTGCGCACTGTAAGCTTGTTCGCCAGCGATTTGCATACGCTATTCATCGTTGGTACGGCAACATAGTGGGGCTCAAACCAAAGGCGATCGGTCGGCTTTCGATCCGCATCCAGCGTAATGACCTTACCGGTCCATGGTTCGATCAGTCCCTGTTCGAGCAATCCGGCGACATACCGTTGAAAGGATGGATCACGCGCCGTAAAGAATTGGGTGCCGTGATCAAAGTAAAAAGGCTCGGCATTGCGGGTGCTCATGCGTCCGCCCACACCGCGGGCTTTTTCAAAGACCGTCACTTCGGCCTCTTTGCTCAAGGCGTCAGCTAATGTTAACCCGGTGATACCGGCACCGATAATGGCTACACGCTTTTTCATGCGTAGAGACCCACCAAACCAAGGCAAATGCACACGATCAATGTTGCATTGCGTCTCAGTGCGAAAAACCAGCCTGGCAAGATTTTTATTTTTGCGAGCATTCCATCGAGTGCCAGCATTATAAGAAAACCGAGCATCGCAACGTATAAAGCCAGATGCTGATCGCTATAGAGGCTGAGCCATGCGATCAAAGCGATGATATTACTGGTCAGCAACAAATAGCGCGGGGCGCGATCAGGCAGTAATAAAAACATCGCCCAATGAATTCCTGCGAGAAAACTAAGGATAATAGCGCTATACGTCACGGCAGCATGTTCTGGCTCGATCCATGCTGTATACCCAACCACTGCTGAAGTAGCTGCGCTGATCAGCGGCAACGTGCCGCAATAGATCAGGCATATTGTAAATGTTCGATCATTGGGGATCATGATGCTTATCCCTCGCTTGCTTACAACGTTGCGAACAATAGCGGACCTCGTCCCACATTTTTTCCCATTTCTTCCGCCAGGTGAATGGGCGGTTACAAGCCTTGCAGCATTTTTGAGGCAATTCGGACTTCTTCACGTTCATGCTTTCACTTTGGGACGTATGCGCGAGAGGCCACCATCCACACCGAGCACCTGTCCCGTAATCCAGCTATTCGCCGGATCGAGCAGGAAAACAATGGCGCGCGCAATATCCTCTGGTTTACCGAGACGGCCGAGCGCATGCATGGCTTCGGAGAATTTTCGTGCAGTTTCTTTGCCGGTGAGCGCGGCGGTCAGCGGCGTTTCCGTCAGGCCCGGCGCCACCGCGTTGATACGCAGGTTAACGGAGGCATAGGTTGCCGCAGCCGATAATGTAAGGCCTAGGATACCAGCCTTTGCAGCGGCGATCGCTTCATGGTTCGCCAAACCCGCCATCGCGGCAGCCGAGGAAATAAGGACGACCGAACCGCCCTGCGTCATATGCTTACCCGCCGCACGAACGGTTGCAAAGGCCGTGGTCAGCGAGGCGTCTATCACTGCCTGATATTGCTCGCGGCTGGTCAGTGAGGCGGATTTGAGTAGCAGCGAGCCACTGCAATTCACCACTCCATCGATGGCACCTGCCTTGGCAAACACTTCCTCCACCGCGTCAAAATCCGTGGCATCGAGGATCGCATCGGGTACGATTTTGCTCTGGTCGCGTGCGGTGGTGAATACGCTATGCCCTGCCGTGGTAAGCAATTCCGTTGTCGCTTGTCCGATACCGCTACTGGCCGCGATAATAAGAAAATGAGCCATAAAACATCCTTTAAAAATAAAACCCGTTTGCGATGATCATTTTGATTTACGGCGCGATCTCAACCATTACCTCGTTGCGGCGCAAGTACGGCAGCGTCCAGGGAGGATTGTAAAATGCAAAGATGGGTCGAGATAAGGCATGCAGGTTTTCCTGCTGCATGAATGCCATCAGCGCTTGCGTGTGTTCCGTAAGGCTATCCTCATTTGCCGTACCCGAAAAACGTTCTACGACGAAACGCGTGCGAGGAATTTGCTTAAGTGTTACTTCGGGATTGTTCGGCTTCGGAAGGCTCACCATACTGTAGCTGGCAGGCATGACAAAACGCACCGTCCATTGGTTGTCTTTTGGCTGCTGGAATACGGGCGCTGTCATTGCAATTTTCTCGCTGGATTGTTGGATGACGGGTGCTGTCATCGCCACTTTCTTACGGGAGATATTATTGCCGAAAATATAATCAGCAATAACACTAAACCCTTGTTTGATTGTTTCTTCACGTTCACCGCTGACCGTCGTTTCGGCAACGATTGCAGGTGCGTAATCCCGGATTTCATTCTCGCCCTGCGTATGGATTACCGTGTAGTTCGCCTGTTCCACATCGCTCATTATCGGCCCCGCCACCACGGCTCTCCCATCACCGCTATTCCTGCAATTAACCAAAGCATACGTCCAGGCATCCACTTCCTTTTGACGAACAAATCATACTGATAAGTCTATTATGTAGCCGATAGTCGGCTAGCAGTGCAACCTATATGTGACGTTGCTCTCAGGTGACGTTGATAAATAGGTTAAATAAGAAATTTGATGCAGAGGCTGGTTTGCATGCGACTGCGCATACCACCATTTTCCTTTCGATTCCCAAACATTTGTAAGCGATGCCCGCTGAACCGCGCTATCTGCGGCCTTCCCGAAAAATATCAAATAAAACGAAGACTCCATGTGAATTTTTGGTTGCACAAAATAATCCTAAGATATTGACCAACAATAGCCTTAAACCGCGTTGAGTCTGAGAACGAATAGGTACTTTATGACTTCTCTGTTTCGGTTCGATAATACTTACACGCAGCTTCCCACTGAGCTTTTCATACGGCAGCAGCCGAAACAAACCACCGATCCCAAGCTTGTGATCTTCAATGCCGAAGTAGCCTATGCACTTGGACTAGACACTTCGCGGCTGTGCGATGGCGAAGGTGTGCGGGTGTTCTGCGGCAATCTGGTCCCTGCTGGCGCAGACCCGATTGCGCAGGCGTATGCGGGCCATCAGTTCGGCCACTTTACAATACTAGGCGACGGTCGTGCGCTATTGCTCGGCGAACATGTTACCGCCAATGGACAACTTGTGGATATCCAATTGAAAGGTTCCGGACCAACAGCTTTTTCTCGCGGCGGCGACGGGCGAGCTGCATTGGGGCCAATGCTACGCGAATACATGATCAGCGAGGCCATGGCGGCGCTCGGCATAGCAACCACGCGCAGCCTCGCGGTTGTGACTACAGGCGAATTGGTACAACGCGAAACCCTGTTGACGGGCGCCGTACTTACCCGCGTTGCAGCAAGCCACCTGCGTGTGGGTACGTTTGAATACGCCGCACGCCTTGAAAGCCCTAAGGCGTTGCGCAGTTTGGCTGATTACGCCATCCACCGCCACTATCCAGACGTCGAACACCAGTCAAATCGTTATTTAGCACTGCTTGAAGCCGTGATTGACCGTCAGGCTTTGCTGATAGCTCAATGGATGAATGTAGGCTTCGTCCATGGCGTCATGAATACGGATAATATGGCTATCTCGGGCGAAACCATCGACTACGGCCCGTGCGCGTTCATGAGTCGTTACGATCCGGCGACGGTTTTCAGCTCTATCGATCGCTATGGACGCTATGCATATAGCAACCAGCCGCCGATTGCCCAGTGGAACCTGGCACGCTTTGCGGAATGTTTACTGTCACTGCTTCATCCCAATCTTCCTGAAGCCGTAGCGATGGCCGAAGCGGCGGTCGAAAAGTTTTGTACGCGGTTCGAGCATTACCGGTTGTCGGGCTTACGCCGCAAGCTTGGACTAACGACAGATGAGCCGGACGATCAAAAGCTATCAGAGGATTTCCTTGCATGGATGCATCGGCAGCAATTTGATTTTACAAACGGCTTCCGTGCGCTGTGCGAAACCGAATCGGCGATCTCTTCTGATCCCGACTTCATTACCTGGCAAAGTCGCTGGTTAACCCGGCGCCAGCGCCAGCCGGAATCGCTGACGGGGTCGGCAGCGCTCATGCGTCAGGTGAATCCTGCCGTCATTCCACGCAACCATCGCGTTGAAGAAGCGTTGGCCGCAAGTCAAGGCGGAGATTACGCGCCGTTTCATCGGCTGATGGCGGCTCTTAAGAATCCGTTCGATACAAACGCAGATACTGGAATATTTTCTCAGCCGGACGAGTCAGATGTGCCGTATCGCACCTATTGTGGGACATAGATTGAACCACGTCCTTTCGAGTCCTACAGGGGCCTGATAAAAAATTTGGTGTATCACTTGAAATAACATTTGGTGCTTCCCACTTTTCATATTCGTGCAATTACTGAAAGGAGGTGATCTGATGTCTAGTTACATGCGAAGCCTAGGGCTTCATTCTTGCAGATCGCCGGAGGCGTGCCTCTAGCGATAAGAAGAACAAGTCCTGGGATTTGTTTGAACGAGGGTCGGCACGTGTGCCGGCCCTTTTCATTTAGCGTGGTATACCCATTGTACCGATAAACCCGTGTAAGCTAGTCGCCCGATAAGCTATCTTTGGAAATGGGTCTAAAGATAAAAATGGGTTGATGGTCATCGAATTACTCGGGAACTATAAATTCGGTCAGCGAATTCAAACGCTCCCCATTTAAGAGAACGCCATCCGGAATTATGATCACCTCATAAGTCACTCCGTGCCATTCACGTATGAGACGTGTGCCAGGCTTGATGAGCAGTGGCGGGGTGACATTCTGCTTACCCGCTGCAGCCTCATCTGCCACTTTCATCAGGTAACGATGGGTTGCTGGTTTGAGCCCACCATGCTCACGCTCATGTAATCGATAAGCGATTGAACGGCGCAAAAAATCTGCTCCAATCTTATGTGGTGGCTCCGTCTGATATGTTTTTCGCCATAAATCGCCCAGTTGCTCGCGATCAAGGTTGGGCAGCCTTGCCAATTGCTCGGCAAGGCTGCGTTCTTCATGCTTAGGCATTCGCACTATCCAACCTTCGCTTTCTGACGGACCGTAAAAAAATCTTTTACCAAACTGTTGAGGAAAGTGGCGATGCTGTAACGCTGAATATTCTAGAACAGCAGTATGAGATTTATGACTTGATCGAACAGACTCTAGCAAATGGCCTTGAATTTGATACTACGACGGCATTAGCGTCTGCTTGGACGCCGCTAATGGCAACGGCATTCATGTTCATGGCATGCAATTGTAAAAAGAAATCCAACAATAGCTGAAACCATAGTTCACAAAGCAAATAAACCCTTACCTGCAATCTAATATTTGATCCTTAGCCAGCCAAACAACTTTTGTGTATCGGTAGCGAAGTTAGAGGATTCGTAATCCGCTGCTTCAATACCTAGTTCGTAGTGCTTAAAAAATGTTTGCGAAATCATAGCGTCCCACTCTGAACCATATCGCCCACCACTACTCTGTTCGGGCCTCCAATCATGATAAACCGCCGTAAGCTGAGTTCCCTTGAAATATTCATCCCCAAAGGGCATTTTATAGCTGACATTGATATAATCGTTCTTCAAGCCGTTGGCTGGTGTTGGGAAAAATTTATCTGTCCATCCACCAAATGTATGAGAGGTTGAAAGCGGCGTTTGAAATGCTGTGGTTCCATTGCCTTGTAAGACTTCATGGCCGGGCTTTACAGTGAATCCATAGGCACTTATAGATGGCTCAACTAAGTAGTAATTTTCACTGATATTAGCAATGTTGGAGCCATAATCGGTTTGGTGAGAAGCTTCGGCAGCGTAGGCGAGTGTTATTACATCGGATGCAGGATAGGTGCCAGTAATACGGCTGCCAACGGTGGCATTGGACGAAGCGGGTGCGTCATTCCCAAAATCGAGCAAATACGAATATGCGGTGACCTTGAAAGCGGAATCAAAATCATAAGTGCCATGGATTAAATGCGAATCGCTTTCATAGGTTCCAACGGGCGTTTGATTGGTCGCGGAGCGATTTACTTGGGTAATGTAGGCATACAATAATTTTGTATGATCAAAATAATGGTTGGTGATGCTCAGAGCATCAAAGGTTTGGTTGCTTTGCCGCCAATCCGATTCACTGATAAAGCGCTGGTTATCCAGACTAATGACCTGCCTTCCCAAAATAACATCTGATTTGGTGACCGACGGATCATGATAACCGAGATATAGCTCGTTGAGGCGATTACTTTGAGGGTCGGTCACGGTAGGGAACTGTGTGTTGCCATTCACGCCACTGTTGTAATTATCCGCACCGATTACCGTGATATTCTGCCACTCCGCGCGTGCATCGAAGCCATTGAATAAGCCCGTCGTATACCCTAACCGTGTGCGTAAGGTCGAGGCATCGGCATCATGGGTGAATGGCGTCTGGTCAACATGCTCGAAGCGATAGCGTGCATCAAACGTTGGCGTACCATGCAGCAATGCGTAGCCGAGCGTGCCGGAAGCGACTTCCGATATATGGGAATTACTGAAAGCATCAAGTTCTGTAGTATGCTCCGAAGATGGCAGTGGAGGCTGCCCAGAAACTGCTGCGCAAGCATTGATAGAGGTAAACGTAGCGATTATTATAATAACGATGTTTCGCATCACCTCCGCCCCCCCCTTAGACAACGTTATGCAGCGAAGCAGTCAGTTACTAATTTTGTGATTGACTGCTTCCATTACTGCCCATGCGTTGTAAGCTGTGTGAGTTTCTGAATCACGCCATCGATGCCGTTCTGCGCTGCCAGCGCATTGAACTCTTGGCGGTGCGTAGCTAGCAGGCTGACCCCTTCTATGTTGATATCGATCACCTTGAACTGGTCGTCTTTTTGGCGCAGCAGATAGTCAACCTTAACTGCAGGCTGATTACCGCTTTGCACGATCTCAGTCTGGGCTGTAAAAGTATTGTCAGTACCCTCTTTAATGCCTTTGATTGTAATGTCTTTAACCTTAGTTTCAGAATCCTCATCGAATTTAGAAATATAGGTTTCCGTTAAATAGGTGCGGTAAAGTTCCGTATATTTGGCTTTTTGCTCAGGCGTTGCGTTACGCCAAGACGTACCAAGTACAAATTTGGCAATCCAGTCAGTATCAACAACTTCTACAAATAAGTTGCGCAGTGTTGTTTGCCGCTGCGCAAAGCTTTTTTTATTATCTTTAAGAACAGCCAATACACGCGACCCCATACCTTGAATAAACGCCTCCTTAGCATTGGCAGGTGCCGTTGCGGGATTGGTGACTGCAACAGGTGCATCCGCTGCAAGGCAATAGTTTGCAGGTAGTTGTAATAATACAGACAATGTAATGGCCGAAGCGGATTTTAAAAGTTTCATGCGTATTCTCCTTAAAAAAAGTAAAGTTATTCGTCGAGTTTCTTGATGGTTCCATTTCGTGAAGTAAACGTTTTATTCTGCAAATAGGCGCTACGCATGGCGATGTAAGGCTCCACGGAATTTCCATAAATTTCATCAAGCAGCACAGCATTTTGGTCGCGCTGATCTACGACATCGAGAACAGTAAGTTCATTATCAATCGGGGTAAGTGTAATGTAGGTGAACGGATCCATGGCGAAATCGATGACATCACCTACTGCATCGCGTGGATTGGATGGACCGAGCAATGGTACGACAAGGTAAGGGCCAGTACCAACACCGTAAGTTTCAAGCGTATCACCAAAGGAGTTTTTTTTCTGTGGTAGATGACCTACATTGCCAGCAAAGTCATAAAACCCCAAAACGCCAAAGGTGGAATTAAGTGCAAAGCGCCAAAAAGCAGAGAAACTTTTTTGTGGGTCCAATTGCAAGATACCATTGATGCAGTTGACTGGCTCTCCCAGATTCTCGAAGAAATTGCCAAATCCATCGCGTACTGTTTCCGGTAATGCCCAATTGTAGCCTTCGGCAACGGGCTTCAACACGTAAGTGTCCGCAGCTTGATTGAATCCAAATACTGGTCGATTTAAACCTTCCCATGGATCGTTTACAGGTGTTGCATCAACCGTCGGTATAGCAATGTTTAGATCGTCATCATCTGGCAATCCAGCTTCGATTGTATTTCCAATTGCAGTTGCGCCTGGCGCAGGTAAATCAACTGCGTAGGCAGCCGAAACCCATGATAGAAGCAACCATGGAATTCCTTTTTGAAATCTACGCAACATAATCATTCCCTACATCTGAAACGACAGGAAAGATGACCCGCACCGAAAGGCCACCTAGGTATGAATCCAACAATTTGAGTTGTGCATTGTGGTTATCGGCAATCGCTCTAACGATAGAAAGGCCGAGGCCTGTTCCCTGTGTTTTAGTGGCAGCGCGATAAAAACGATCCAGAACACGCTCACGCTCACTCAGAGGTATACCCGGACCACTATCAGATACTTCAACGGCAATAGAATGAGATGTTTGCCTCGCGCTTATGTCGATTTTACCCCCGGAAGGGGTATGTTGTATTGCATTATCAATCAAATTATTCAGCAAAATACGCAAGGATTCATGATCGCCAGTCAATAAAACACATCCTCTATTATCGAGGCCAAGATCGATCTTTTTTTCTTCTGCAATCAAAATAAATTGGGCAACCGAAAGCCGCGCTAATTCTAGAAAATCAATCGAGATAAATGGTTTCGCCGATACATTTGGCTCCAAGCGGGCAAGCATCAATAATTGCTGCACCAAATGGATGGATCGTTGAATACCTTGCTTTAATGTATGCAGCGCTGAATTTCGTTCTTCAACAGTCGAAGCCCTCTCTAAGATTTCAAGTTGTAGGTTAATGGCTGTAAGGGGGCTGCGCAACTCATGGGCGGCATCCGCCGTAAACTGACGCTGCAATTCCATGGCGGCTTTAAGCCGCTCAAGTAAATTGTTCAAAGCACTCGTGAGTGGTTTAATCTCCTGAGGAACATTATCTTGCACCAGAGGCGTCATAGCCTGAGGGCCCAGGGCTTCAACATCGTCAGAAAGGTTTATAAGTGGCCTTAATCCACGCCCTACTGCTAGCCAAATCAAAAGCCCGAAGAGCGGTACAAAAATAAACCCCGGAACGATAATCGCACTTACTACTTCTTTAACAGTACTTAGCCGATCATCCAAAGATTGGGCGACCTGAATGTAACCATTGCCCACGGGAGAACTGTAGACGCGCCAATCATCACCCTGAAACGAAACTGAGTGCAACCCTTTATGCTTTAACAGTGGTAAGGAGATATTGGGATGAGAAGCATAAGCTAATTTGTCTTTTGTATCCCATAATTGAATTACATAATCATCTTCATTGGCAACCTTCTTCCCTGTTTCAGGGGCTTGTTGTTCTACGGCAGGAAGCGGAAACTGGGTACGTAAAGCAATGGCGACTTGCTGAAGGTTGGCATCAAACATTTCATCAATTTCACTTTTAGTGATTTGGTAGGTTACTAACCCCAGCACAAGCGACGCAATTAAAAGTGCAGAGGTAAGCCATAAGAGTAGGCGTTTGCGAATCGATTTCATACGCTAACCATATAACCAAGACCACGTACATTACGGATGATCTCGTGCCCTAGTTTACGTCGAAGGTTATGAATATGGACTTCTACCGCATTACTTTCCACTTCCTCATTCCAGCCATAAAGATGTTCCTCAAGCTGTGCCCGAGAAAGAATCGTAGATGGTTTTTCCAGTAGCGCACGCATCAATGAGAATTCACGAGCAGAGAGCTTTGCTGTCTTATCTTTGTATTCTATTTGATAATTCGCAGGGTTGAGGGATAGCTCACCATACGTCATAAGAGGTTCGCTATTACCTGCTTTTCGGCGAACAATTGCGCGTATACGCGCCTCAAGCTCAATTAGCGTAAAAGGTTTAATGAGGTAATCGTCAGCACCACTATCTAGCCCTAACGCAATATCTTCGGGTGCATCGCGTGCGGTAATAATAAGTACGGGAACGGGATTTTCCTTTTTGCGCAGTTCGGTCAAAATAGTTATTCCCGAGCGGTGCGGAATTCCCAAATCCAATAGGATGACCGCATACGACATCGACTTCAGGGCTACTGCGGCCATTTCACCATCTTGCACCCAATTGACAGCGTGGCCACTTTGCTTAAGGGCTTTAAGCAGGCTTTCCCCAATCATAGGATCGTCTTCTATTAATAATATTTTCATAGCCTAAGCCGCTTGAAAGATTGCCCTGATACAAATTTAGCTCTTTGATAAATGACGATACTTAAGCCAGACTTAAGTCTTTTTAATTTAATCACCTAATGCTTATATACGTGAAAAGCGCCGACCTTAAGTCTTACTTAAGTTTGCGTGGTTAGAAAAACGATATGAACAGGATTCTTGAAACCAGCTTGAGCAAAGTTCCCCAAGTTACGTTGGTGTTCTGGATTATCAAAATCTTCGCAACCACACTCGGTGAAACGGGCGGCGACACCGTTTCCATGACCATGAATCTTGGGTATTTGGTTGGCACCGGGATATTCCTAACTGCGCTCGTTATACTTGTTATCCTGCAAATACACGCAAAAGGACTTCATCCGTTTCTTTATTGGGCGACCATCGTTGCCTCGACTACAGCAGGTACGACGATGGCGGACTTTGCAGACCGCTCACTTGGAATAGGTTACGCGGGCGGCTCGATTCTGCTGTTCCTGTGTGTTATGGCCTCACTGGCTATTTGGTACCGTTCACAAGGAACGGTTTCTGTCCAGACCATAAATACACCCAAAGTTGAAGCATTCTACTGGGCAACCATTACGTTCTCCCAGACACTGGGTACCGCGCTCGGCGATTGGATAGCCGATTCTGGGCTCGGTTACAAGGGTGGCGCACTTGTATTTGGTGCATTGCTGGCGCTTGTCGCTGTTGCTTATTTTTACACAAGCATTTCGCGCGTTATACTTTTCTGGGCGGCCTTCATACTTACCCGCCCACTGGGGGCAACTGTGGGCGATTTCCTTGATAAACCACTTGATAAGGGTGGGCTTGATATAAGCCGTCCCTTGGCTTCAGCCATTCTTGCGGTCATCGTTATCGTAGGAATTCTGCTAACGTCAAAACGGGCCGCACGCATAAAAAAATGGCAATCATTCTGCCTCCCACCCATACCATTAATACTGTGTTCCTTATATTTGTGGGGCTTACAGCTTACCGGTAACTTCCATGAAGTGTTGCCAAATGAGTTGTACCGATCAGCACAGTTGAACGGTGCAGAATTTGATTCCAAAATCCGTCAGTACGGCATTCATACTGTGTTAAACCTACGGGGCGAGAATATTGGCGATGGTTGGTATGACGAGGAGCTGCATGAGACTAAGGCTCTAGGTATACACCATGTTGATTTTCGTATGTCTGCGAAACATGAACTGAACTTCACTGAAGCGACGCAACTGATAGCCATTATGAAACAATCTCCCAAGCCATTACTAATACATTGCAAGGCAGGTGCCGATCGTACAGGGCTCGCATCAGCACTTTACCTTGCTGGCATTGCACACAAAGGGGAGTGGCAATCAGAAATGCAACTTTGGCCAATTTATGGTCATTTGCCACTACAATTTAATGGGGCCATGGCAATGAATCGCACCTTTGAGTCATTAGAACCCTATTTGGGCTTTCACGGTTCATAACTTCATTATTTCAAATACATCGCCTCTCACTTCAGGATCATTTTTATGAAACTCATTCATGTCACGGCACTTTCACTACTCTTCGCCGCAAGCCCGGTATTAGCTGCCATGCGAGTCACGAATCTCGATAAAATCGCGCATACCTTAGAAATTACAGGCAATGGTGCGCCACAGCGACAGATTATTCAGCCAAACGATACTGAGTATTTTACCGGTTCCACCGGCGGGAAGATATCGCTGCTGGTTGAACAGTCTGCTGCAACTTCGAACAAGGGCTACGCAAGAAAAAAAGCTACGGTCTCACCAGCTAATGATACAGTTTTGCATTCGGATGGAATGCTTTCTGGCATCATTGGCAATGAGCGTAGCACAATCCCCGCCGATCCAGATAATAGCTACACCATCTGGCCAGGTGGACATATCAGCCTCCAGTCGCGAGCGCGCAATGGAGGCGGTTCGTTCTAGATTGCTCTAGTTGGCACACTAGGTAATTTATCACATTAATATTCAAAAATGTCGTTGAGCGTAAATCTTAAGGATTTAATAATGAGTCAGTGTGAGGGTAGTCTTGAGCACCAGCATGCAACATTTATTCTGTGGCTCAACAGGAGCTATATCTTATGACAATCAAACTGATTATTCTATAGAACCTGACAGCAGCATCACCCAAAATGAAGGCGGTGATTTACGCCTTAATCAAAAGAATTTCCACAATTAGGCCAGGATGTTCCGCAGGGGTTGAAAGTGCCACAGACCCATTCATCCGTTCAAGGATATCCGCTACGATTGCAAGGCCGAGCCCCGTGCCGTCGCCTTGCGGAATCTCCGAACGGTAGAAACGTTGGAATACAAACGCTCGCTCATTTGCCGCTATGCCAGGTCCCGAATCGCTCACCGCTAAAAGCCAATGAGTATCAGCATCGCTAATGCACACATCGATAGACCCGTGAGCGTTATTATATTTGACGGCGTTTTCGATGATGTTCGTCACCATCAATGCCAGCAACGTTTCATCTGCGAGAACGGCAGCGTCTTTAATGCCCGTCAACGATATTTTCAGGGACTTTTGTGACACAATACTGTCCATTTCTGCCATGATGCGGGCAACGACACCATAGAGTGGCACGGATAGTAAAGTTATCGGCTGATGGCTGATGCGGGCGGCAATCAGCAGTTTATTAACGAGTTCGGTTGCACGGACGATACGCATAATCTGTGGTCAGGACGCGCGGTGAAATTCCTTCCGGCACATCGAATAGGCAGAAAGCGACCTTGAACCGCTTCAGCAATTGATAGACTTCCTGCGTATGCCAACGGGGATCGCGCAGTTCCATGGCGTAGCGCCGACAAGGCGGCAATTTATGCAGGAAGTTGTGCAATCGCTCAAGATCGAGTGGCATTACAGGCGGCAACTGAAAAAAGACGGGACCAGCTTGCTGCTGCAATGCTAACGCGGCAGAAAAAGGCGGCAGCGTATTTTGAGGCTCTTTAAGCCGTTTAATATGGGTAATGAAGCGCGATGCCTTCACCGCAAAACGGAAATGCTGCGACACCTGCGCTTCCCACGCGAGGAACTGTTCGGCTTCCGGCATCCGGTAGAAACTGTTGTTCAATTCCACTGCATTAAATTGGCGGGCGTAGTAGTTTAGCTTATCATTCGACTTGGTGACTTTCGGATAAAATTCTTTATCCCATTGCAGGTAACTCCAGCCAGCCGTGCCGACGTAAAAGCGGGTCATTCTATGCTCCTATATTTAATGGCGCTGAATTTTTACGCAGCATATTGCTTGAATGTATCTCTACCTTAGCGGAGACGTCATGTGAAAATCGCAACCTACAACGTGAATGGAATCAATGGTCGCCTGCCCGTATTGCTGAAATGGTTGAAGAAAGCCAAGCCCGACATTGTTTGCCTGCAGGAACTTAAAGCACCCGACGAAAAATTCCCTTTAGTCGCCATTGAGAAAGCTGGTTATGGTGCCATTTGGCACGGGCAGAAAAGCTGGAATGGCGTCGCCATCTTGGCACGCGGCACGACTCCGATACAAACCCGTATCGGCCTTCCCGGTGATCCGGATGACACGCATAGTCGTTATATTGAAGCGGCGATCGAGGGTATTTTGATCGGTTGTATTTATCTCCCTAATGGCAATCCGGCGCCTAGCCCATAATTTGATTATAAGCTCAAATGGTTCAGTCGGTTTACCGAGCATGCGGCAAGCCTATTTAAGCTAGATACTCCGGTTATTCTTGCTGGCGATTACAATGTCATGCCAACGGAGCTTGATGTCTACAAACCCGAGCGTTGGCTGGATGATGCCTTGTTCCGACCGGAAGTACGCAGTGCCTACAAAAAACTTGTGGCGCAGGGTTGGACCGATGCTCTACGCCACCTGAATCCCGATCAACGTATTTATACATTCTGGGATTATTTGCGTAACGCCTATGTTCGGAATGCCGGGCTGCGTATCGATCATTTACTGCTTTCGCCAGACGTAGCAAAACGGCTGATTGCTGCTGGTGTAGATAGTGATGTCCGCGGTTGGGAGAAAACCAGCGACCATGCGCCGACATGGATTACATTGGGATCGGTGCCATCGAAAAAACCGAAGAAACGTTGATTAGTGAGATGAATATTCAACGTATTTCGTGGCTAATATATAACAAGCTTAAAAAGCAGGTATATAACAAGCTTAAAAAGCAGGCGGAATTTTTTCTTCGATCGTTGTTTCGATGCTTTCATTCTTTTTTGCGCGCGTATCCCATTGTGCATTGCCGAAACCATCCTGATGATCGGAACCAACATCGCTCAGATGCTCAGTGATTGTTTCGTTTTCATGACCATCACGAAACGGGGGCTGATTCGCCGTGTCGGCTTTGCTGTCGATCGTACTTGCTGTCTTATTGTCGTTTGAAGGTTGCATAACGCCTCTTAGTTAGAATGTATTTTCATTAAAGCGTAGTACGAGTAAAAAAGGAATACATCTACTAACAAACTAAGCATCTTATAGTTCCTCGCCTTTTTAATGGCATAGCCGCCCCGATCATTATTGAGATACGCGCTGCGTCATATTCTGATCGATACAGAAATAACAGTCAGGTTTTGCAAATTCTCTGACTGCATCTAATGTCTTAATTGCTTAAACCATTTAGGTAATTACGTATAAAATTATCCATCAATTCCTGCATCGGTCCTGCTTTCACCGCATCGAGTTTCTGGCTGATAGAGAGCGAACAGATGCCGTGTAAACCCGCCCATAATACTTTTGCGGCATTGGCTGCCTCTTCAGGTCGATGGACGCACAGTTCTACCAGCGGTTCCTCGACAAGTGAGAATACAGCATGGATCTCATTGCGGAACCAACCTGGCAAGGGAGTGCTGCGTGGTGAGTTATGTAGCAGGTTCCAGCGTGCTGGGTGTGCCATTGCATAATCGCCGTAACAATGCGCGAATGCCTGTATACGCTGCTGGGATTTTTTCTTCGCGTAAGCTAATGGTTCAAGCTGTGCTCGCATGTCATGAATCGTTCTGGAATTCACATGCAGGATGATATCTTCATAATCCGTGAACACATTATAGAGCGTACCCACTGTGTAACCGATCCGCGCAGCAATCTTACGCGCGCTCAGCTGCTCGACACCAGATTCTTCAAGCAGCATTATCGCCGCCTCAATGGCCATTTCTTTTAGCTCTTTCCGTGTGTTATCGCTGCGCCGAGCCATGCCTACCTCAGAATAATAAACACTGTTCAAAACAAGTATTGAACAGTGTTTAATAATAGTATATATCTAGTATTACGCAAGCGAATTGCGTGCCACCACGGAGGCGATTATGCTAAAATTAGTTTATCGGTTACAGAACGTGCTTTTTCCTACAGCACTACTCGCCATAGGCGCATTGCAGGGCTATCTTCTCGCGCGTCAGGGATGGAGACCGTAATGGATAAAGTATCACTCACTAACTGGCGTTTCATTAGCTTCCTCGGCGCTACGTTTCTCGGCGCCTTCAACGATAATGCGCTTAAGCTCGTCGTCTCGATGGCGTCCCTTACCCTCATCGTCGATCCGGGCAAGCAGCAAAGCTATCTCGCCATGACCAGCGCGCTTGCCATCCTGCCTTTCATCCTGTTCTCAGGCTATGCGGGTTACCTCGCGGATCGCTTCGCCAAAAGCAATGTGCTGCGGGTAAGCAAGGCTGTCGAGATCCTGCCGATGTGCGCCGCTCTCATCATTTTCATAACTGGCCAGAGCATCACCCATCTGCTCATAACCCTCTTTCTGCTCGCCGTGCATTCCGCATTCTTCAGCCCGAGCAAATACGGTATCCTGCCTGAAATCCTCAGCCCCGCTGATCTACCAAAAGCCAACGGCTATCTCAATATGCTCACCTTCGTAGCCATCATTCTCGGTTCACTCAGCGGCGCAACCTTGTGGGGCATGTTCAAGCACCAACCCGAAATCATTGGTGTGATTCTTACCGGTATTGCATTGTTCGGCACGTTCCTGTGCCTGTTCGTGCCACGCAGTCTGCACGGTAATCCGGATAAAATTTTTAAGCTCAACCCTTTTAGCGAAATCGCCCGCGGTGTCGCCATCGCCCGCGACAAACCACTCCTCGCCGCCTGCATGTTTGGCAGCGCTACATTCTGGATGCTCGGCGGATTAATCTATCTCTCGCTTATCTTGCTCGGCAAAACGCAACTGGGTCTGAGTGAAAGTGCTTCCGGTTCGTTGTTCGCATTCCTCGCTTCAGGTATCGCGGTCGGCAGCGTCGTCGCCGGGCACCTCGTCGGCAAAACGGTGCGCCGCACGCTCAGCGTCTGGGGTGCGCTCATCCTCGGCATTGGTTGCATACTTACTGGCTTCTACGCGACGGATTACATCCATACCGCCATCCTGATGAGTCTCGTCGGCATCGGCGGCGGCCTGTTCATCGTGCCCGTCGTTACCATGCTGCAGAAACATTCGCCTGAAGCCTTACGCGGGCAAGTGCTTGCCACCGCCGGCTTCTTCGATATGGTCGGCGTGCTGCTCGCTTCCGGCATTTTCTGGGTACTTGGCACGCAAGCTGGCCTCTCCTCTGCAATGATTATTCTGGCAGCGGGCATACTCAGCCTCGGCGGCCTTATCATCGCGATTCACCTCGCACCGAAACTGCTGCACGAAGCGCTCGAATCCGCCATTTATTTCATCGGCCGCCGTATCTATCGCGTTCGCCTCGTTGGTGATGGCCTTGAGAATGGCCGCTTCCCGCAACCCACCACGCCCACCGTCTTCATCGCCAACCACGTCACCTTTCTCGATGGACTGTTCCTCAGCATGCACTCGCCCAAACCCATCCACTACATGGTGCTCTCAACTTTCTGGAAAAAGCCTTTCACCCGCTTTCTACTCAACGCCATGGGCGCTATTCCCTTTGGTACGGGCAACATCAATGAAACTCGGCACGGCCTCGAGGCTGCACGTAACGCGCTGGCACGCGGCGAACATATCTGTATCTTTCCTGAAGGTGTACTGACGCGTACCGGCCACCTGCACCCGTTCAAACGCGGCATCGAAAAATTGCTCGAAGGCACTGATGCACAAATTGTTCCTATCTACCTTGAGCGCCTGTGGGGGAGCATTTTTAGCTTTTCCGGTCAGCGTTTCATCACGAAATTGCCACGTAAGCTTCCGTATCCCGTCACCGTTGCCATCGGCAAACCCGTTGCCGCCACTACCCCGGCATGGCAGCTTAACCACATTATTAGTGAACTTGGTACCGACGCGGTGAACTACCGCTACGCGAAGAATGGTACACTGGGTCGACGTTTTATTACGCAAGGCAAGCGCCATCTCTTCACCGCACGCATGAGCGACACGAGTGGGCAAAAACTCAATGGCATCAAATCCCTCGTCGGCGCCCGCCTGATCGCCCAATGGCTGAAACCGTACGTGGCTCAAACATCCAATGTTGCAGTGCTTATTCCCGCCTCGGCGGGCGGCGCTCTCACCAACATCGCACTTGCCATGCTGGGCAAAATCAGTGTGAACGTCAACTTCTCACTCGGTGCGGCAGCTCTCGAACAGGCAATGTCGAAAGCGGAAATCGGCCACATCATAACCACGCATAAAATCATCAAAAAACTAGGCCTTACGGAAGACACGCGCATGCTGTTTATTGATGATGCCGTAAATGCGCTTTGCCCTCTGCAGAAACTGCACACTCTGTTACAAGCACTATTGCTTCCCCACACACTCCTCTGCCGCCGCTGGCTCACTGGCAACCAGCACAGCGATGCCACTGCGACCATCCTCTTTTCCAGCGGCAGTACGGCGACACCCAAAGCGGTCATGCTGAGTCACGCCGCAATCATCGCCAATATCGATAGCATGAACAGTTTGCTGCAACATGCGGAGAGCCATGAAGCGCAACCCTACAAACTCGCAGGTATCCTGCCATTCTTCCACTCGTTCGGCCTCACCGCCTGTTTATGGCTACCCGCCATCACCGGCCGCCGTATCGCTTATCACAGCAATCCGCTTGAAGCGAAAACGGTGAACGCGATGATTGTTAAAGAGCAATGCCATGTGCTCATCACCACGCCCACCTTCGCCCGTCACTACACCAGCACCGCGAAAGAACACGTACTGGATAGCATACAGCTGATGATCCTCGGCGGTGAAAAGCTTACCGATACCGTTAATGCGGAGCTTTCCGCTGCCCTGCCCAATGCACATATTCTGCAAGGCTATGGCTGTACTGAACTGGGACCCGTCGTCGCCATCAACGTGCCGGATATTCAGCATAACGGCCTGCTGCACCGCGGTCAAGCAAAGGGCAGTGTCGGCAAAGCCATCCCCGGCGTCACTATCCGCATCGCCGACCGCGATAACGGCAGTGAACTCGCCCCAGGCATCGAAGGTCTTATCCTCATCAAAAGCCCCAGCTTGATGAAAGGATATTATGGCGACGAGACCCTCACCCGCGAAGTCACCGCCGATGGCTGGTACTTTACCGGCGATATTGGCATGCTCGATAAGAACGGCTTCCTCATTATTACCGACCGCCTCGCCCGCTTTAGTAAAATTGGTGGTGAGATGGTCCCGCATGGCAAAGTCGAGGATGCGGCGCAGGCCATTATCGGAAAGGATCAATCGGTCGCAGTGGTTGCCATCCCCGATGCGAGCAAAGGTGAAAAGCTTTGCCTGCTAACGACCGAAACTACACTCGCTGCATCCGACATCTATGCACGCCTGAAGCAATCTGGCCTGCCAAATCTGTGGCTTCCCGCGCGCGAGTGCATTTTCATTGTCAGTGAATTGCCGACCCTCGCCACTGGCAAGCGCGACCTGCGCGCCACCAAGCGGATGGCAACAGAACTCGCAACTCCCACAAAGGAGGATGTCGCATAAAGACCGTTTCTTTCATCATCTACGCGAGTCCACGCTAACAGCATTCGCAGATGTGAGTAATGCCCTACATTTCCACTAAGTAACAGGTAACAGCCACAGGTTCGCTTTAGACTAAGCATTCCATCATTCCCCCACACAAACTAACCGGATGACAACTGTATAAATTTGCTTGTCATGCGTCAGCGTAAGGCCGTGCCCGTTGATCGTAATCCGTGCTCCATGATTCTCTGGATCTTTGGCGTATGACGTTCCGTCACATAGGCAACAATTTTTGCATAGGCAATCGCGGCGGAAATAATGCCGATGCCATAGAGCATGTGAAGAATATCCGGGGCCCATTTCTCCTTGGCAATGACACACGATACGAATAGCAATGCCGGAAAATGTACGACATAGAGTGTAAATGAGAAATCGGCAAAAAACTTCGTTACTGCGCGCATGATAGGGCTGACCTCTTGTGTAATGCACGTGGCAACTAGAAAATGCAACATGATGAAGCCGGAGACGACGAAATCCGGCGTGAAGCCTGCTTCGTCATCGGCGAATAGTTTCTTGCGCATAATGAAAATGACTACGATAATGAGGATACCGGATACTGCGAGCACAAGCCTCGGCTTGAACTTCAGAGGATATCTGGCTGCTGCCACATAAAGCGCCGCGCCCATCAGCCAGATGGTAAAATATTCAGAAATTTTCCAACCGACAAAGGCAAGGGATGCACCAAACAACATCGCGTTGATACAGCGAGTTCGCGGGCTAGTTTTCTGCCCTGCAAGCACAAGCAGCAGCGGGAACAGGAAATAATACCATGCTTCGTATGATAGACTCCATAACGGCTTGTTCGAGCCGAAAGGATCCACGATCACGCCCTGTAGAAAAAAAAGATTACCGAAAAAATCTGAAAAAGTTTCATGGGCCTGCACGGGAATATCGGCCGTGCCATAATCAGGCCCGAACCTGTCCAGTCCGATGTGATCCCACAGGGCGCCCAGTAGCAATGCCGGCACCAATACGGTCAACAAACGGCTTAGGCGCGAGGCTGTATAATGTCGCCAGCCCGGACTGCCCAGCGCGTAAGCCTTGTGCGCGCTCATGCCGACCAGCAATCCGCTCAATACGAAAAACACCAGCACTGCATCATGGCTACGCGCGGCGATGGAATAAAACACTTTAGAAAGCAGTGTATGCGACGTGGGCGTTGCAACAAAAAAAAGCGTGTTTAGATGGCCGACCAGCACTAGCAGCGCGGCAACAGCACGGGCACCATCGAGATACGCGATCGCGAACGGTGATAGGGAAAACCTACTACGAGTGCTGGCGTTTAGCACGTAGCTGGCGCGAAGTTTTCGTGGAAAAGCTTTCATAGATGATTAGTTGCCGGGCGATCGGTGCATTCGTCGCCTCTACCCCGTGGTAGGAGTAGCGTGTACGCACAAAACCAAATAAGGCGTTCGGTAAATACGGCGCGGTGTAGACCATGTCGAAATCGTTGAAATCGAGCGAGGGATCATCGCCCATACGCAGCCATGAATCCGTGCGTTTCACCCGGCGCGACGCGGTTCCTTTGGGGCGAAAAAACGTGGTGCCGATTTGCGGGTATTGGTCGCTCGATGGGCAATAAAATAATAAAGAGAACTGTTTGGGGCCGGTATCCGTATGCGGTCCGATATCGTAGCCTGTGCGATCGCTTATAAGCAGGATTTCATGGTGATGACCGCGCAGAGTGCGACGGATGATATCAAGGTGATTGGCAAATTTCTTGCCGGCGATATCGGCAAATCGTTTCGTTGAAAGCTGGGTAAAAAAGGCATCCCAGAACTCGGCATGATCCTGCGGGATATGGCGGCTATCCCCATCCAGATAGGAAAGATAATAGCGCTTTTCGCTGATCATGCTGCTGCCATGTTCCGAATTCTGCATCGGGTTCAATGCATCCGGCAGTGGGAAGTATTCGACTATCTTTTTATAAAAATCCGGCGGAAAAATTTCAGGAATATAGAAATGCGGCGTCGGGTACAGCCTCAACTCGGCATTCGCTATTTTATAACATGCATGTTCGACCGCATAGCGTGCCTCATCGACCCAATCCTTGGCGCTTTCCATTCGATTTCTCCCTTAGTTTCCATAATAACTTATCACCGATCAATGTAAACATTATCCATCTTCCACCGGCCGCGAGTGCCACACTACACCTAAGGCGTTGCAAGCAAGTTGCGCTGATGTAGCATGGTGCTATGGCCTTTCCTTTCCTCTTGCGCCTCCGCGCTTCATTCGCCCGCTCCTTCGTGCATCGCGGGCGGCTGGGTACGCTGGCTTTCATGGCATATTATCCGCTGCTCAAGCTTCAGCAACGTGTGGTGCGTTTTACCCCGGGGTTCAAGCAATGGCATGCGGCGCACCACACGCAGGACATGGCGTTCGATGCAGCACATGGGTTCGATACCAGCGGCAAACTTTATCCTGAACTGAGCCAGGCGCTGGGCGAAAACCGTTTCTACGGTAATTTCTATCTTGCCGTGCCCGCCGATGAATTCCGCGCGGCGATGGCGCACATCCCTATCAACCATGGCGATTATATTTTTGTCGATTACGGCAGCGGCAAAGGGCGCGCCCTGCTACTGGCGGCCGAGTATCATTTCTCGCGGATCATTGGCATCGAATACGCGCTCGAACTGCATCTGATAGCGCAACGCAACATTGTGCATTACCAGCAAATACAGCAAATGGGCGCGCCATTCGAACTCCATTGTATGGATGCAGCGGACTACGAACTACCGCTGTTGCCCGCAGTTGTCTTCATGCATAATCCGTTCGGCGAGCCTGTCATCGAGAGTGTGCTCGCGGCCATTCGCCGCTCACTGGCTGGGCATGTGCGCGACCTTTGGGTCATCTATCACTATCCTTTCGTACCAAAACCTTTTGCCGCGGCGGATTTCCTCAAGTCCATTTACATCTGCGATGCGTACCACATTTACCGGGTCACTGTACTATGAAGCGCTATCTGGCAATCCTCAAATCACGCATTTACATGGCGCTGCCACATCGTTTTATGTTCGCGCTATTCGCTTTTGTGTTTCAGAAACGTACCAAAATCATCCCTGTACTGCCAGAAACCGGTGCAGTATCACCGCTATTCCTAGTCAATTACCGTGGCCAGTATGTTCCGGCGATAACGGAAACACCGCTTAAAACGACCGCTTTCCGCAACGATACGATCATCCATTTCTCAAGCCCTCTAAAAAGTCATCGCACCGATATCCCCAATGAAACGCAGATCGATCGCCGCATCGGCGCCCCGGTAAAACTGATTTCCGATGTGTTACTGCGCGACCATGTCAATGACCCGAATTTCATCACCCATAACTTTAAGCGCGATCACCTGAACCAACTGGGTGTCGACCGCATCTTCGTTTACGGCTATTCGAAAATTGGCGAACCGTTTACCGTGTCCCGCCACACTGCCATTCGGCTATACCACCAGCCTGAGACTTATTTTGACGCGGCCGCCAGACGCTTCACCGAGACGGCCTTGCTGGAAAAATTCGCCGTAACAACCATGAAGACGCGTAACGCGAACGGCCTGTTGAACATTACGCAGTATCGCGCGTTTGATGAGCTATTGCCGCAATTTCGCCTTACCTTCACCGCCTATAGCTATGGTGGCGAATTCCTGCATATGGTGCGCAATTGCTTGGTGGCCTACCTCGCGCCAGCCTTTAGCACTGAGCAGATCGCGCACGTCCTCGATCAGGTAACGCTGGTAACCGCTGGCTCTAACAACCCGATCCTGTACAACGCGGCGAATTTTCGCAATATCCGTCTCGTCAATTACTACGATGAACATGTCATCAAGAAACTCGATCTTAGCGCGTATTTCCCGTCCAAGCGCGCCCGCCGCGCTGGCCATACCATCTGCCCGCTGACGCTGAGCGCCACCTTAGTGTGGGTCGATATTCCCTACTATTTCTCGAACCTGAGCTACAACAATGATAGGCGAATACAGAAGCGTTTGACCAACTACCAGTTCCATCTCGAGCGCGCCTACTTTAATCCGCTTTATTTTCCGGATATTGCTTATAATGCGCTAATCGAATCCATCCGTAATCCGCTTGCTCGCTAACGTTTGCGTCCACGCCATGCCTGCATCAGCAACCGCCGCGCCGCGCGTAGATAATCTTTGCGCCGCAGGCGCGAACGGATTAGCGCCAGCATCGGCGCACGCGCATCAGGCTTTAGCGGATAGCTCGCGCCCGCGTCGCCTACCCGCGCAAAGATTCGCATATTGCCCGGGTAAATGCCGTCGCCGCTGTCACGCGTGATGAAATAAGGCGCGAAGCCATTGGTCGCCAGCATGTTGCTCAACGTCGTCGGTGTGAAATAAGTGCGGTGCGCCGTGTGGAACTGGCCGAGACCGATCGCCGCCCAGTCGCCCGTTATATCCGGCACTTCGATCACCAGCTTACCGTTTGGCGCCAATTGTTTGACGGCCCAGCGCAGAAAGCCCACCGGGTCTTCGAGGTGCTCGAACACGTGAAACAATACCATTAGATCCGTCGCTGGCGTTACTGTGTCGAGCGTTTCGAATCGCGTATCCGTTACCTGGTCGTGAAGGCCAAGCTGCTGGTGCGAATAGGCGCGGAAATGGTCGCCCAGTTCGAACCCGCGGACCTTCGCACCTGCGGCGCGACAGGCATCAAGGAAGAAACCGAGGCCGCTGCCGATTTCGAGGACATGGCTGAAATTTTCTACCACTTCGCGAATGCGCTCGAGGCGATACGCGGCGATCAGCTTTGGCTTGTGTGTGAATAGATAATTGTTGCCGATGACCGTCGCGTTTTCATAAAAGCGCCGGTAATGGTCGCGGTAGAATGCGTGCAGCGCCTCACCCGAAAAATTACGCGAAGTGTAGATCAATCCGCACTCCCGGCACATCGCCACATGCACCGGCAGTAAATAGCGATCCATTTTCAGGAACGGTGACTCATCAAACGTGCCACAATGCGGGCAGGCTACAGCGTCATACGGCAATCGGCGCATCGCCACGCCGTAATAATACGCCTGCCGCAACAGTGAAAACATTATTCAGCTCCAACCGGCACGAACATGGCATCCGGCAGATCAATCGGCGCGGATTGTTCAGCAAGCGGTTTCATGCGCGTAGTATAGCCGAGGAATCCGCCGACAGTGAACCAGAATGCACCCATGCCAGAATAGGTAAGGATATGTTCCGAGCTAAACATGGTAGGTACTACTCCAAGGAACAAGCCTATCAGGCAGCGTGCCAGTTCGCCGGTGATGCCAGCGGCCTGCCGCAGCGCGAATACCTGCATAAACATGCGCCAGTAATACCACAGGAAAACTAGCGCACCGGGAATGCCTATCTGGTAAGCGATGGAAAACAGCGCGCCCTCCCCGCCGCCTTCGATATCAAGTCCCACGGACGATGCCTGTCCCCCTGCACTGCCGATGCCGCCGCCGACAACTGCAACATTTGAAAGTGAACGCAGATTCTTTACCAGCGCATTCAAGTGGCCGATGGTCGAATGATCCTGGAGTGTCACACTATAATAGATCAGTTTGTAGGCCAACGTCCCCATCAGGCCGATGGTTACTACTAAGATCAGCAGGTTCACGCCGTAACGATTGCTACGCGACGGCAAGGTGAAGTAGACAAATGCGCCGATGGCATAGGCCAGCAACGCGCCGCGTGTCGCGCTCATATATACGCCATACACACAAAACAGTGTCACCAGCGTCGCCATAACGAGCGAACGCCCACGCAAAAATGCGAACGCCACCAGCCCCATCACAGCAAGGAAGAAGCCTTGGGCCAACGGCGCCGCCAATAGGCCCGCTGCACGCCGCTCGTTATCGATACCGACGAAATTCCATGGCAGGAAATCCTGCTTCTGGAAGCCAGTGGTGATACCTTTCACATCCCACAGATACTGGCCCATATTCACCACATAGATCCAGAACGGCGTATTCTTTATCTCCCAGAATCCGAACAGCGTCGTGGCGACCGCATACAGGATAAGGATACGCAGCAGTAGATGCATTTGATGTTCCGTGCGAATGGCCGCGAACCCTGCTAATGTCAGTGTGAACGGAATGATGAGCGTACCGATCGACGTGACAAGAACCAGCGGCGGCACAATATTCGTCACCAGGCTGATGACGCTGTAGAGTATCAGCAGCGCGGCATACAGTAAGCAGGCCAATCGCATACGGTAGGGCATGTAGATGCTTTGAAAGCCGATGCAGGCAAGTATCGCCGTCGCCGCATCGCGGTAATAGCGCAGGAAGATCACCTGTGGTGACCCCGTGCTATTATAGAGATACGCCATGCTGAGATCGGCGATAGGGAACAGGATGATCACCAGGAAAAATGCGATCCGCATTAACATAACGATTGCTCCACCCATGTGGCAAATGCGCCGGTCGATGCATAGGTCGCATCCACCCATTCCTGTTGTAACTGGTGATGGCGACGGCGGCTATCGGAACTTTGCCACAGTTCATGAAAATAGGCGATGATGTCGGCAGTACTGTGGCAAATTATCGGTGGACGGGTAAGGTGGAATGCTTCGCGGCTCGCAGCCGCTGGCCAATACATGGCCACCACATAATGTCCAGCCAGCGCAGCTTCCAGCATCGCGGTCGAAGAATAACCCACGACCAGGCAGGGCGTTTCCCCACGCATTAGTTGTTTATGCGGTGGGGTTTGTAATTGTGTAGCAAGGCTCGGCGGGTAGGGCGATTTTCCACGTATTTCTTCCGGGTGCAGCAGGATGTGCGTCGTCGGCAATGCGTGCACCAGCTCACTTGCCAGCTCCACGAATAACGGCGGCAGGTCGATGCCATAGATGGGCGTATGGCTCTGGGAAAGCAGTAGTATGTTCTGTGGCACAGTGTCATGGTACGCCACCGCCCCGCCGCGCCCGAGCGCATCCATTATCAGCACGCCGCCGTAGCCGGATTGCCGATAGACTTTCTCACTCGATCTGCCCCAGACAATCTGTGTCGGTGCGCTTGCCGGGAAGAATTCATCCGTTGGGATGCCATGCTGCACGCAGGCAATGGTGGCCTGATCGGCCGCGACAGCAACCAACGCACGGCTCATCATATCAAAATCGTTATGCAGCAGGAATACCGGTGCAGGCTGCGCGATCGCCCGCATCGTTTGTTGCCACGTGGCCTGCCATAGCGCATGGCGCGTTAGGCAACAGGCCACTATCAACGAATTGATCTTTCCACTGCGCCCGCGCAGAAACTGCATTCCATGGCACACCGCGCGCAGTAGCTGCGTGTAGGACGGGCGTGCCATGGCGCAGGATGTCGCGTCTTCGAAGCGCAGCCGCAAATGGGCGATCGCCACATGCTGGATACCTTTCTCCGACAGATATTTTTGGGCACGTAACAGCGTCTGCCAGCCGGATGGACCTTGCAATGTCACAACCAAGAACACCCGAATATTCTCTGGAATATGCGCGCATGCTGGCAGCCGCATCAGCCGCCATGCATCACGCAGCAAGGCCGCTACTGCTTTCAGAGCATGATGCGGCTGCTGGGTGAGGAAATAAATTTCATGCCGCACGGCGAGCGCTTCGCTGCCAAAATCATTTTCCAGTGCAACGAGGTAATCCGGCCATGCGAGATCAGTGTCTCGCATGGCGCATCCCCAGCAGACGATTTTTCATCAGCAACCATGCATAGGTCGCATTCGTATCGAGATAACGCCACAACAGGCGTCGAGGTTCCTGCATCAGGCGAAAGAACCATTCGAGACCACTGACCTGCATCCAGCGCGGCGCGCGTTTCACCAGCCCGGCCACAACGTCGAACGAACCGCCAACACCCATGGCCACCTGAATGCCCATCTCATTTTTATAGCGATGCAGGAAAATTTCCTTTTTTGGTGAGCTCATGCCCAGCAGCAACAGCGCCGCCCCACTCGCGCGTATCTGCGCAATGATAGCAGGCTCATCGTCATCTGTGAAATAGCCATTGCGATACCCCGCGATCCGTAGGTTAGGCACCGCCATTTTCATCCCCCCGGCTGCCGCCCCCACCGATGATTCCTTCGCGCCCAGCAGAAACACGCTTTTATCCAAGTCGGCACAGCATTGCAGCAGGTCCATCATCAGGTCGATGCCCGCGCGGCGCGGTGGGAAAGCATATCCCAGGAACTTGCCGCCTAGCGCGATCCCGGCACCGTCGATATGTACAATATCCGCCTCATCCAGCGCCTGCATCAGTAGCGGGTCGCGCCGCGATTGCACCAGTTTCGCTACGTTCAAACCTTCGATGACCAGCAGCTTTTTCTCCGTCATCGCCGTGCGCGCACGCTGTAGTATCGCCTGCGGCGTGAGCAGATCCAAAGGGCAAGCAATAAACATGGTACTTAACGGTCTGCTTCCTGTTACCTGGCTATAACGCACCAGTAACGCACTCACGATCGCGTCCCAGTCGAAATAGTCGCGCAGGATCTCCTGCATGCTTTCTGGCAGCGGTTGGCGTGCTATTTGCACTATCCGTTGTGCCATCGCTGCACTGTCCCCCAAAGGATACGTAGCCGTATTTTTTAGGCGCCGCATGATGGACAGATTGCCCGGAATCTCCGAAGCGACCACCGGCAGCCTGCGTGCCAGCATTTCCAATATCGTCGTCGGCATGCCTTCTTCCGCCGAAGCGATCACGAAGACCTGCGACGCACGCGCCATGGTAGCTACTTCGTCGTCGCTCTTGAAATCATGGAATGTCACGCGTGCTTGCAGTGCCTGCGCCTCTACAAATACTTTGAGTCGTACCCCGTCCGGCCCGCGGCCCACAATATGCAGATGTGCCTCAGACATCGACGGTTGCTTGAGCGCAGTGATGATGTCGTCGATACGTTTAATAGGGTCGAGGCGGCTGACCGACAGAATGGCGGGGTTACCCGCAAGCTCCATCGCCTTTACCGACTCGGCGTGCAGGGCGGCGAGGTCGATTCCATTCGGCAACAATGTAAAATGGCGTGGCTTCAGCCCTAGTTGCGCACTGTAATCGTACCAATAACCGGAAAGGAAAACAACGTTGGAGGCATAGCGGAACAGGCAGCGTTCTATGACGCGATCCCACAGGAATTTCTGCACCGATTGCAGCCTGGTTTTTCCACGGTAGAAACAATGGATGGTATAAAATAGCGCCCGTCGCCTTACCAAGGCAATGATGCCTGCCACCGCCGATAGACGTTCGCGCGGCCCATGGATATGTACCACATCCGCCTGTCCCACGGCTAGCCATAGCTGAGCATAGCTGCCTTGTTGGATACGGTAGCCGAGATTCTCCGGCACAGGATCCGCTACCTGCGCGAATACCGTTACTGTGCAGCCTGCTTGGGCCGAACGCGTCGCCACATGGTGGATGTAACGTTCAACTCCGCCGCCATTGCTGAACAGCGCGTAATTCTTGAACACATGCAGGATCCTCAACCCGTTTCGATGCGGATCAATAGGCATTTTTACCTGCGAAGACGGCGAATATTGTTTGCACGAGTATTTTGATATCAAGCCACAACGACCAGTGCTCGATGTAATACAGGTCGCACTCGACACGCTTCTGCATCTTCTCGATGGTATTCGTCTCCCCACGCCAGCCGCGCACTTGCGCCAGCCCAGTGATGCCCGGCTTGATGCGATGGCGCATCGCATAGCTTTTGATCATCTGCTGGTAATGCTGGTTGTGGCTGAGCGCATGCGGGCGCGGCCCCACTAGCGACATGTTACCTTTGAGCACATTGATTAACTGTGGCAATTCATCGATGCTGGTGCGGCGGATGAAGGCGCCGATAAAGGTCAATCGCCGATCACCACGCGCCGCTTGCTTCACTTCCGTTTCCGGCGTTTTGACGAACTTCATGCTGCGGAATTTGAAAATGGAGAACTCGCCGCTTGCAAAGCCGTGACGTGCCTGCCGATAAAAAATATGCCCTTGGCCATCGAGCGCGACAATACAGGCGATGAGGACGAAAACTGGAGCAGCGATGATCAATGCGACGAGACCTACGCTGATATCCATTGCCCGCTTCATCAGGCGTTGGCGGCTATTCAACGGGGCCCGGAAAATTGTGACGACCGGTATATGATGGAACAATCCTGCATCGGCGACAGGACGACCGAAGAATTGGCCAGGGATGCAGTATTTTACACTGTACGGCAGCTCGGCGACAACTGAGAGGATCGCATCCATGTCGGGGTGCGCCTCGAAGTCGGAAGTAATCAGCACTTCCTCGATTTCCGCTTCGCGACAATACGTATGCAACTGGTGGATGTCGCCGATGACTGGCACGGTCAATTCAGCGGTCACCTCACTTGACACCAGATCCCCGAGCACGCAAGCTGCTACAACATGAATGCTATTGGGATCGCTGTGCAAGTGTGCAATGGTCTTGATAATCTTGTCGGCACTCCCTAGCAGCACGACGCGCCGTGCGTAATACCCGCGCTGGTAACGATGACTTGTCCGGCGCACTGCAAACACGCGCAGCAGCAGCATTCCCGCGAAAGCACCCAAGAACCACATGCCTAGCCATAGCCGTGAAAACCCTGCCGCAAGATGGGCAAAGAACAGGAGTGCAATCACGCCGAATAATGTCAAGCCAAGCGAAAAAAGCAGTGGCACTACCTGGCGTTTAAAGCTTAGCAGACGCGCGGAATCATACAGGTGCGATGTATTTGCACAGAACGAAAATAACAGCACGCCCAACACGAGCGTGACGAGGTTGATATCCATCGATGGCACTTCTGTCGTCCGCACATAGAAGGCAACATATCCGATCATGAACATTGCGCCCATATCGAAGATGCGCATGAAATCTGAAATGATTTGCATGTCGCCGACGAATCCGCGGTTCTTCTGGGTAGTCATGCTAAAACGCTACATTTATTAATATAAATTCATCTATGCGCATTGCTCCAGTATGCGTCAAGCAGATGAGGCGTTTTAAGTGCTTGAATTTGTCGTATCTGCATACGCTTCGTTAGTTGGTGCTGAACGGTAACAATCGCCTTGATCGATGGCACAAAAATGCAACAAAGAACTTTTGCGCCACATTTGCCTATTTGACTTCGAGAATGCTAATAGACATAAGTAATCAAATGGTTTGAAGTGAACTTATTATTTTTAAGATCATACCGATAGTTACGCAAATGACGCACAGAAGATAAACAAGAAACCGATTTAACGGGGTCGAATATTTTTAAGGCTGCACAGTTCAAGGGGCGCTCGCGTGCGTTGACCATGGCGAAACATTATGCCGTGCTGGTGAGCATGCTGTTTCTTTTACCCTTAGCTGCGTGCGATAACGCATCGCTTGAGACTGGCACGGATGCCAACGTAACCGTCATTCCCATCACTTCGGTTGTGGTTTCGTCATTAAAACCGCCAGCCGCAGAAATGACACCTCCTGTCTCGGCCATCATTGGTCCTGCCAATCCCGGTGCAACCTATAATTACACCTTCGGTGCCGGGGATGTGCTGACATTCAAATTGTGGGAAGTCGGGCAGGATGAAAGCTCGAACCCCCTTACCGCGCTAGCGACCAGCCTGATTGTGCATGTCGAGAGTGATGGCACAGGCTCCTTTGCCCGCGTCGGCCGCTTGCAAGTCGCAGGGAAGACCATGGCGCAACTGCGTCAGGATGTTGGTATCGGGCTCAAGACCTATTTCCGAGATCCGCAGTTTGATATTCAGGTACAGGAATTCCATAGCCAGAAAGTAACGGTGAGCGGTGCGGTCAGCAAACCTGGCACACAATATCTCACTTACGAACCGCTGACCGTGCGCAAGGCTATCGAGGTCGCGGGGGGGCCATCTTCGGGCGGTGATATCGAGCAGGCGCAAATTATCCGCGCCGATGGCCACCGCGAGAACATAAATTTGCTGGAGCTGATCTATCATGCCGATCTCGGCCGCGAGCGCCTGCTGCATGACGGCGATACCCTGCTGGTGCCGGATAACCATCGCAATAAAATATTCGTATTAGGTGAAGTACAACACCCAGGTTCGCAATATCTTGGTGCGGGCAGCCTTACCCTCACTGAAGCACTTAGTGAAGCGGGTGGCGCAAACGTCGTCACCTCCGACGACCGCCGTATCTATGTAATTCGCAACGCCATCTCGCGCGAGGCGCTTGCCGCGAACGATGCCGGGCTTGATCCCGTACCGCTTAATACGGATACGACAACGCGCACCGTCTACCAGCTCGATGTCGATAACCCTTCAAACTACGCTCTGGCCGATGCATTTGTTCTGCAGCCGCGCGATATCGTTTTTGTCGCTGCCTCACCGATTACACAATGGAATCGTTTCATCGGCCAGTTGATTCCAAGCGCCTTCTCATATTCCACTTCATCACAACTCAACAGGTGAAATGTCCGTAACGAACGACAGTGCGGCGATGAACGAAGCGCATAGTCTCTATGAGTTCGTTGGGCGCATCTGGTTACGCCGGTTCGATGTGATGATGATCGGTGCGCTTTTTGCACTTTTCACTCTTATCTACAGTGTGATGGACCCGAAACCTTATTCCATTGAAGCTACCCTGCGGATTGATCCAGGTATTCCACTCGTCGCTAGCGCCTCCCACATCGCCGATGTTAACATTGAATCGGAGGTCAGCTTTATCCGTTCGCGTTCGATGCTGCGCGCCGCACTTGATATATTGAGTAAGACCCGTGCGCCGCTGCTAGCCGAAGCGCTTGGCAATTATTCTACCGCAGGCATCGGCCCGTTCCAGCATTCCGTGCCCCCCGCTGCCGCTAGAGAGAACATGATTTACACCCTGCAAAAGAATCTGAGCGTAGATTCGGTAGGCCATCGAGAGCGTTCCGGCTTGGTGCAGGTCAGTCTCATTACGCGAGACCCTGCTTTCGGTAAGGCCTTTGTCGAAGTGCTGATCAATTTGTATAAAAAACAAGCGTATGATCGTGATTCTGCCAGTAAAGTGCAAGCCCTTTCAAAGCTGGAAGATACCAGCAAGATCGAGGACGTAACCTTGCAGCAGGCCGAGACTGCGCTGACCGAATTCCAGCAGCAGCATGGTATCGCCGATCTCACGCTTGAGACGACACTCAACCTGCAGCAAATGTCGACACTGCAGAACCAGCTGGACCACCTCGAAACAAAAAAAGAGGAAGATGACGTTTACTACACTGACCGCCATGCGACGACGATCGCCACCAGCCGCCAGATCGGTTACATCAACAAGCAGATGGGCCAGTTGCAAACGTGGTTCGTGGATCGGCCGGAACTGCAGCGCCAACTTCTCAAACTTATGCGCAATGCGGATACGGCCAAGCTCAATTACACGATGACGAACGAGAAGATCGCCCAGTTGCGCAACGAAGTCGCCAGCATCATGGGCTTCGCCCAAATCACCGATGTGCCGGAAGTGCTGAAATCAGCACGGGTGGCTGCGGTGCTGAAATTGATGCTCATAAGCTTCATGGGCGGCTGTGCTTTTGGCATCATTGTCGTACATATTCTCTATTACTCCCCATTCACGCGCATCCGCACCTATGATCAGCTACGCCAGATGAGCCGCCTGCCGATCCTTGGTATCATTCATCTTACCCGTAAGCAGCGCCGCCGCGCCCACGCGTCACCTGACCAGTTCAGCGTTAGCACCAACCAAGCGTCCTGGGGTAACGAGTACGACCAGTTGAAGCGAAACCTCGACGCGGCCTCATTCGGCGATGCGAACAACATTATGCTCTTCACCTGTGGACCGTATCAAGCCGAGACCAGCGGCATCAGTTCGATCATCGCCTCGCTGTACGCCAAAAAGCAAAAGACCATTCTGGTCGATTGCAACATGGCGCGCGATTCCGCGAACCCGCATCATTCCGGCAGGGTTGATCCCGGCTTGTCCGAAATCATCACGCAGGCCACCGAGCTCGATGCCACTGTGCAGAAACTGAATACGCCGAATCTGTGGTATCTGCCCTGCGGCGAATCCACCAGCTACGGCCAGCGCCTGCTCGAAAATCCGGGATTACTGAAGACGCTTATAATGCTTTCGCAGACGTATGATCGTGTGATCTTGAATTATCCAGCCATCGTTTCGCGTAGCGATTTTGGCGAAGTCTGTACGATGGCCGGATCTGTCATCTTTATCGTGAAATACGGCAGCAGTGCAGAATATACCAAACATACGCTGCAACCATTCGAGATGATCAAGAACGTCAAGGGCCTCCTCGTTCGCGAAATATAGTTCTTACCTCGCGCTACGTTCCACTGCTATGGATGGCACATGTCGACCACCCCACCGAAACGCCATATCGTCGCCACGTTGCTGCGGCACTCGGCCCTGAACGCTGCCAGCTATGCGGTGGCACAAGGTATCAATTTCCTGCTTCAGCTCTGGTTTCTACGTATGCTAGGCCATGCCATGTTCGGCCAGTTGGGCATCGCACAGCTCTGTGTCGTCTCGCTCATCTTCATCGCCGAGTTCGGCATGCCGAGCTATTTCATCCGACATATCCACGGCAATCCTTCGTGGGGCAAGTTATGGCAACTCGCCTGTCGTTTTCGCCGTACGGTTGCGGTCGGTAGCACCGCTTGCCTGTTGCTGTTCCTACATTTCCATTATCCCGGTCAATCATTCGGCGTGCACTATGTGCTCGCCGCCATTCCGGGCATACTGCTGGCCGCGTGCAATCCCACCCCCATCCTCATCGCACAGCATAAAAATCAGTCCCCGGCCGTTGGTCTGCTGTGCTTATGGGTGGTCTGCGGCGTAAGCTCCGTAATTGTGCTGCATTTTGTCGCACCGGCGGATAGCAGTTACTGGCTGGGCAGCTGCCTGTCACTAGGCTATGCGGCACAATACATTTACCTGCGCTTGCAGGTGACGTGGGACACCGCCCCCACCATGCCTGACCGCGTTGCCGTGCGCCACATGGTGCGGCAATCTTCCATCATCTGGTTTCCCGCCGTCATTGGCACGCTCTACAGTCTGTTGCTACCGCTCATTGTCGAATCGACGCAGATTGAAATGCTGCCGTATTTTCTCATCGGCATGCAGATATTACAAGGCATCAGCGGCATGAACATGCAGCTGCAACGCCTGTTGTTGCCCATTTTCCTCGGTGCGCCGAGACGTGGTGATGGCACTAATAGCTCGCTCAATAGTACCATCTTCTCGCTTTTCGCGCTGCTGGTTTCGGCCAGCATCACCGGGGCGCTGACACTGTTTTTCGCCGTGCGCCTCCTGCACCCCAACGCAGCGCTAGCCGGCGATAGCATTTATTTTTTCCTGCTTGGCGTGGAATGGATCATGGCCATCATCGGCAGCTTCCTCATTACGGCCCTATTGGCGCAACACCGCGAGAATTTTATCTTCACGCTCACCATCAGCAGCTACATCGTCGGCATGGCGCTGCAACTGGCCGCCACAATGCTGTGGCATTCCTTGCTGGTCGTCATGGCTATTCGCATTACGGCAAGCATGCTGCAGATTGGCCTGTCGCACCGCGCCACTGGCATCCGCATCTCGAAAGCGGCAACGGTGACGATGTGCATTCTGGTGCTGATCGGCGTCGCGCATATTGGTGAACAGCATTACGTGCTGCTAATGTCCGCAGGCCTCATCATTACGATGTGCATGGTCATCTACGGCGTGCGCACTTACCAGCGATTAGTCGGCACAATGTAAAGTATGCGCTGGGCACGGTATACCTTGTGCCGCTGGCGCGCGCCGATGAAATGCGCGCCGAACAACCTGACTGCCAGCACCTTGAGAGTTTTACGCAGTGCCTGCTTCGGCCCATAGCGATATTGTGCGATATGCTGCTCAAAATGCGCATTTTCCTCTACCGTAGCTGGCGAGAATGCTGCCAGCTCACCTTGTCCTTTGCCAATGGTTGCCCAGATCATCGCCGTGAATGGCGCTCCTCCCGGATGCTGCCCCAGCGTTGCAATGCGCACGCCGGCACGCTGCAGCATACGCCGCAATGCCGCCGGTGTGAAATAGCTCACATGCGCCGGCTGTACGAAGAACCAGCTATTCCAATCCGCTAGCGAATCCGGTACTTCGATTGCCATCAACCCATCTGCCGTCAGCGCTTTCGCAAAATAGGCGACATCCTGCACCGGATCTTTCATATGCTCTACTACATGGAAGGCGGCAATGGCATCAAATGGTGCGTGGGCCTGTATCTCTTCGCGTTTCAGGAATGTAACCTCCGCACCATCCAGCAACAGGTTGCGGTGCCGAACATCACCCTCGATAGCATAAAATTTCACGTCCGGCCGCACATGGTACAATTGGCCGATGAAGCTGCCGAAACCAGAACCGATTTCCAGCACCTTCGCCTGCGGTGGTAATTGCTGTGCAACCAGTACGGCACGCGCTGCCGCCGATTCGCGATGCAATGTGTGTTTGAAAAAGAAGTCATCATGCTGCGCCGTCGCATCGAACAAAAAGAGATGGCGGTAATGATTTGCATAGAAATTATTGAGCGCCGCATCGGTAAAATCGGGCGCGAGATAGCCCACGCCGCATTGCCCGCAGCGCATCAGGTGCTGGCCCGCATCGAGGAAACGCTCCCGCCCTTCGTCGTGCTGATCCACAGTCGCGCCGCAGCAACGGCAGGCATAGGATGGGGCTTCCAGTTCAAATTTTCTGTTCATGCCATGCCGTTATCCATAAAAGGAACGAGATCGGAAGCCACAGCATCGGATGCGTATGAGGACGCGCCAGCTCGCGCTGCAGTTTTACTTTGTCGATGTACTCCCATGCCTGTTCAGGTGCACGCGCGAGCAGTTCTACCAACGGCATTGACAGTACCAGATGCTGCTCTGCATTACCAAATCCGTGGGTCTTGGGTTGTTGCAGCACGCTGGCTGGCAGAATGTTCGCGAACGCATTGCGCAGCACTTGCTTGCCGCCTGCCCTTGAAATCTTTTCAGTAAGATTTAGCGATAAGGCAAACTGCACGATGCGGTAATCCATGAAAGGCAACCGCGCCTCGACACTTGCACGCATGCTGTTGCGGTCGCTGTAGCGCAGTATCTGCGGCATTTCGATATGGGTGATACCATCGGCCAGTCGCTGCTTCAATGGCAGGCGGTGATGCGGCAACAAGGCACGAAACCGCGATGCCCGCGCCTGCCAGAACGATCCACGAATCGTTGCGATGTTCGGCCGGAAATGTTTCAGCAGTGGTACCAATAACCATTCGGGCAAATGCCAGCTGAGAATTTTAAGCAGGCCGCCCGGCGATACATACGGCGAACGCAACAATGCAAACGCGCGTAGTAACTGGCCGTGCAGCAATGCATCGCGCAGCAGCATCGGCAAATAACGCCTTGTGTAGCCGGCGAACAATTCATCCGCCCCCTCGCCGCTCACCACCACTTTGATGCCTTCGGCGCGAATGCGCTGGTATAACCGCCACGAGGCGATGATGGAAGGGGTGACGCATGGCTGCTCCTGCGTCGCCGTCATAGCCAGCAATTCATCCAGCGTCGGCACGGGATCAAGCGTTACTATCCTGTGCTCAATCCTCTCCGGCAGCGAGGCGACAAGTAGCCGCGCACGATCGATCTCATCATGTTCGCTATATTTTGCATCGGCGTACCCATAGGTAAATGCGCCATGGAATTTCGTGTGCGCATCATGCTGCCCCACCGTCGCCGCAAGCCAGGTAATGAGCGAAGAATCCAGCCCGCCTGAGAGCAGGCTCACCGTCGGTGCGTCCGAGCGCAACCGCAGGCGCACGCTATCCGTTAACAAGGCGCGCAAGGTCTCAGCGGATTGCGTTTCCGTCGCCGCGCTTACCGTAGTTGTATCCCACACATGGTAGCGTCCCCGCGTGACCATGCCATTGGGATGGATACGCCACAACCCGCCTGCAGGCACACTGACGATACCCTCGAACATGTTCATCTCCGTATGCTCAAGCTCGATGCCGGCAAGAAAATCGAATACAATCGCATCATTGATAGCTGGCACGAGGTTGAGCACCTTCATGACCGCGCGTAACTCGCTGGCAAATGCCTGTTGCGCACCGGTCGATGCATAATAAAGCGGTTTTACGCCCATACGGTCACGGCAGGCAATAACCTCGCCCGTCGCGGCATCGTATAACATAATAGCCCACATGCCGTTGAGGCGGGCGAAACATTCGATGCCCCATTGTTCATAAGCGGCGAGGATGACTTCCGTATCCCCGGCTGTACGAAAACTATGGCCGAGCGTTTCCAGTTCCACGCGTAGTTCGAGGAAATTGTAAATCTCGCCGTTGAAGACGATGATATTTCCGTTACCGGCACACATCGGCTGGCCGGCAGCATGGCTCAGGTCGAGAATGGAAAGGCGGCAGAACCCCATGGTAATGCGCGCCTGATTGCTATCGCCGTCAATGCTGATAATGTCCTCACTATCCGGCCCGCGATGGCGGATAGAGTGCAACGCTGCGGCAACGCGCGTACGATCTGCCTTTCCTGCAGCATCCATGAGAACGACCAAGCCGCACATGGTTACGCCGCGGCGCGCGTTGAAAGCTGCGTGAGGATGCGTTCCAGCGCACTTGTAAACGGAATCGCTGCCTGCCACCCGAGCATCTGTTTCGTCTTGGTCGAATCGCCCAGCAGGTGCATGCGGTCCACGCGCCGCACGCGGCTCGGGTCATGTTCGATGGTAATCTGGTAGCCGTAATGGTCACCGATGGCATTTACCAAATCCGCTACCGAGAATTCCTCGCCGCGCGAAATATTGTAAGCCTCGAGCACACTACCCTTCTCCATATTCTGGCTCATAGCGAACAAACCCGCAGCCGTATCATCCGCATGGGTGTAATCGCGCTTGGGCGCCGTGTTTCCGAGGCGCACGGTCTTCTGTTTGCCGGGTTGGTTGAGCTGTTTTACTATATCCGGAATGATATGCCCGTTGGGGTCATCATGGCCAATAACATTAAAGATACGTGCAAGACTGGCACGCCCGCCGGTGCGTTCCGTCCATATCTTCACCTGATGTTCGTTGGTGATCTTGGTAGTCGAGTACACATCACTCGCCAAGATTGGCGTCTTGTCTTCGATCAACGCGGTCTCCCACCAGTCATACACGGCGGAAGACGAGGCGGCAAGAAGGCGTTTTACCCCGTATTTCTCAGCTGTATTCAGCACCACTTGCGTACCCAGCACGTTCACCTCCATCGCCAGATGCGAGTCGCGCTCACAAGTAGGAATGTGATGCACTGCCGCGAGATGCACGATGAGTTGTGGCGCCGCTTCAGCAATGATCCTATCCATCGCGGCCACGTTGCGGATGTCTTCGTTGTACGGCTTCACGTATGCGCTCGCCGCTGGCATGGTCATGCCAGAGAACAGATTGTCGACGATAGTTACTATCGCGCCTGCAGCGACGAATTTGCTCACCAGCCGATGTCCAATAAACCCTGCCCCGCCCGTGATAAGTACGTTGGTGAATGGCTGCATGCTTTACCTCATTACTGATTTATTCGAGAACTATCGCAACTTGCTCGTCGGCAAAGCCAAGATAGCGGTAGTTTATGCCTGTGCGCTCCAGGAATTCCTGCCATGCCTGCCACTCGCCAATACGCCAACCGCGGTAGCCAAAATATTCATCAAACAGAATGACCGTGCCTTTCACCAGACGCGACTCAAGCGCAGTCAACAAGTATTTCGCCGCTTCATACGTATCGCTATCGATGTGCAAGAATGCCAGCGGCTCGGGATGGTTGGCAAGAAACGGTGGCAGCGTGTCATTGAACCACCCTTTAACAAGCGTGACGTTTTTTTCCACCCTAGGCAATTGCCCGCCAAGATTGAAGAATCCCTTGGGTAGGTTATGCCCGCGCCAGTCCTCCTGCAGGCCTTCGAACGAATCAAAACCATAAAGCATCGCCGGCGTTTTTTTGGCGAAATGATTGATGGAAGCACCTTTGAACACACCGAATTCTGCGATCAGCCCGTTCAGCGTTACTTTTGACCAGGCATAATCCCATAGCGGCACGCGATGTGCGAACATCAAAGCAGCAGGCATATGCTTTTCAGCATAATCAGCAGAATCGGCGATCGCCCGGTTATGCGCTACAAGCTGCACATTATTATTGCCCAGCTGGCCATTGAATTTCAGGTAGCGTACCGATGGTACCAACGTTCTGTCTGCAAATTTTCTCAAACATGCCCTGATCTGTCGCTTCATCGGACGTCACCTCCCCCTATTTGGAATGACGATGGCAGTTTCTGTTTAATAAGCAAGTATTGAAATCTCTGCACGTTTGGCATCATTACTCTATTATTGGGTACATAATGCATACGTTGTCGTTGCTTGCATAAGCCAGAATTGACGATCGTTTAGGGAGCATTAACCGGGCGACCATAGCTATCGTCGAACCGCTCGATATCATCCTCTCCCAAGTAGTCGCCACATTGCACTTCTACCAGCACCAGTATTTCCTCGCCGATGTTTTCTAACCGGTGTTTGTGTCCAGCGGAAATATAAGTTGATTCAGACGGTCCAAGTTCGATCACCTGGTCATTATTGTGCACCTTCGCACGGCCCGAAATAACTACCCAGTGCTCACTCCGGCTCTTGTGACGCTGTAGCGATAATTTCTGACCCGGCGATACTTCGATACGCTTGATCTTGTACCCGGGATTTTCCTGCACCACCGAATACGTGCCCCATGGCCGAAAGACCGTCCGATGCTGTTTTGATGTTTCGTCCCTGCGCTGTTTCAACTGACTGACAATCTGCTTCACCTGATGCGCCGATTCCCGTCCCGCCAGCAACAACGCATCCGGTGTATCGATGACGATTAGATCCGTCACACCAAGCGCTCCGATCAGACGGTCGCCATTAGCGCGGATATAGCAATCATTCGCCGCATGTGTCAGCACGTCACCGATGATGCGATTGCCGTTCTGATCCGGCTGAATCAGGCTACTCATGGCCGCCCAGCTACCAACATCGTTCCAGCCTACATTGCACGCCACCACAACCACATTCTCGGATTTCTCCATAACAGCGTAATCAATCGAAATACTGGGAATGGCTGCAAAATTTATATCTCCAAGTTCAACGTAACTTGTCTGCGCGCTACTCCAATCCGCCGGCGCCGCCGCGAGGCAAGCGGCAAATATTTCAGGCTGGTACTTTCTTAGTTCACTAAGGAAAGCACCTGCCTGAAAGCAAAAGATACCTGCATTCCATAAATGCTTTCCGTCGCTGAGATATCTTTCTGCAGTTTCTTTGTCGGGCTTCTCCACGAAACGTTCGACAGGATAAGCAACCATAGTGTTTTCCAAGGCTATATTGGCATGTTGTATATAGCCATAACCGGTCTCCGCGCGTACCGGCGTGATACCGAAAGTAACTAATTTACCTTGGTCAGCTACCGATTGCGCCGCAACAACAGCTTCGTAAAATGCCTTTTCGTCTGCGATTAGCTGATCAGCAGGCAGTATAAGTAATGTGGTATCTTCACCATACATCGATGCGGCATACAGTGCTGCCATTGCAATAGCGGGCGCTGTATTGCGACCCATCGGTTCAAGAATGTACGACATTTTGACAGGTAATGGGCCAAGCGCTGAATATTCACTCTTGGTTTTAAAATAGTGCTCTTTATTGGTAACCGTCAGCACTTCTGAAACCGCATTTTGATTCAGGGCTCGCTGGAAAGCTTTGGCGATAAGCGTTTGCCCATCTGCCATGATGATAAAAGGTTTTGGAAAGAATTCGCGTGAAGCAGGCCAGAGTCGCTCCCCAGAACCACCTGAAATAATTACCGGTAGAAGCATTGATTTTTCCACAAAATAAAGAGTTTAAACGAGTGTAGCTTCAAGTACTTTTACTATGCGTTCTGACGCCTGGCCATCGCCGTAGGGATTGCGCGCGCCGGACATTTTTTTATAAAATTCGCTATCGTCCAGAAGCTGATTTACCGCATCAACAATCGTGGTTACGTCGACACCTACAAGTTTTACCGCGCCAGTCTCCACCACTTCCGGCCTTTCCGTCACATCACGCATCAAAAGTACGGGAATCCCAAGAGAAGGCGCCTCTTCTTGAATACCTCCCGAATCAGTGAGTATAAGATAAGAACGATTCATCAGTGCCACAAAAGCACGGTATTCCTGCGGCTGGATAAGATGAATCCGCGGATTATGGTGCAGCAACCGATTGATTGGCTGCTGTACGTTTGGATTAAGATGTACGGGATAGATGATTTCAACATCGTCACGTTCCGCAATTTTTAATAAAGCAGCGCAAATCTGCTCAAATCCTTTACCAAAATTTTCACGTCGATGTCCAGTAACCAGAATACATTTTTTTGCTGGATCGAGCATGCTAAATTGCTGTGATAAAATTTCGTCATCTTTTACTTCTTCTGAGACAGAGAGTAATGCATCGATAACCGTATTGCCTGTTAAATGGATCGCTTCATTTGCGATACCTTCACGTCGCAGATTTTCACATGCATTCTGAGTGGCAGCGAAATGTAGTTGTGCGAGTACACCGGTCAGGGTACGATTGATTTCCTCTGGCCATGGTGAATGCCGATCATGCGTGCGCATTCCTGCTTCAACATGACCGACCTGTATTCCAGCGTAAAATGCTGCAAGACTTGCAGCAAAGGAGGTGGTCGTATCGCCATGGACGAGAATGATATCAGGTCGCCATTCGGCAAAAACTGATCGCAAGCCCAGGATTACCGTTGTCGTTATATCTGATAAATCCTGATTCGGTTTCATGACATCAAGATCAAAATCTGGCGTAATGTTAAATAATTGTAGGACTTGATCGAGCATTTGGCGATGTTGTGCCGTGACGCAAACTTTGACTTCAAATGTTCCATGCTTATGCAGCGTCTTTATTAACGGCGCCATTTTTATGGCTTCAGGACGGGTTCCAAAAACAATAAGTATACGCTTAGACATTATGAACTCTTTTTAACATTGCATCTGAGCAGTTCTAAACTGCTCAGATGCAATGTTAAACTCTTTTTAGCAACTTTTCTAAATTACTGAACCGCACTGCTCACAACGTTTCCCGACACTTGGTTATGTCGGCCCCGTCACGACGTATCCTGCCTAATGCTATGAATTCCCACGGTATCATTTTTGAAGACTTTTTTGCTGCTCAGTGGTAGTTAACCCGGTGTAAAAGCCGACAATAACGCTAAAGGAACCTTATGAGCGTCTCATCAAGTCCAGCTAAAAAGGTTGACCTGCAGTTGGCTACGAGCCATTTTCCGCACAAGCCATACGCGACGATCCGTGATTATTTTACCGACTATCAGTCAATGCTTCAGCAGGCACTGAATACGCTGGATCGGGACGCCCTGCAACACGCGGCAGATGCGCTGGACAGCGCGATAAGCAGCAACAAAACCGTATATGTCTGCGGCAATGGCGGCTCGACAGCCATTGCCAATCATTGGGTGTGTGACTTCATGAAAGGTCTACGCACCCATACGGACATTATGCCGAAGATCATCTCACTGGCTGCGAACACCGAACTGAGCTTTGCCATCGCCAATGATATGGATTTCGCCGAAGTGTTCGTTTATCCGCTGCAGGCCCTGGCAAAAAAAGACGACGTGTTGCTTAGTATTTCTTCCTCCGGCAATTCCGAGAACGTTGTGCGCGCCATCGATTGGGCAAAGGCGAACGGAGTGGTGACCATTTCACTCGATGGTTTCGCTGGCGGTCGCGCAGGCCGCAATGCCGATATTTCATTGCATATAGACGCGCATAATTACGGTCTGGTCGAGGATGCGCACCATGCCATCATGCATATGCTAGCTCATTATCTGCGCATGAAGCATATGGCCCCGGAACAGATCCCTTCGGTCACCTTCTAGCCGTGGACACGCTTTCGACGGAAGCCCTGGTTTCTATCGCGAGCGGTTTGGCGGGCACTCCCATAATGCATCTCACCCTCGCGGCCAATGGCGGCAACAGCCGGATTTACCGGGCTGAAACTGCCAGTAAAACCTATGCGTTAAAGTATTATGCAGCTACTATCCCCGGCACGCGCAATCGCCTGATGTGCGAAGTCGCCGCGCTGCAATTCTTCGCTCGGCATCATATGCCCTGCGTCCCAAAGTTTCATGGCAGCGAAGACCGCGTTGCTCTCGTTGACTGGATGGAAGGCAGCAGTCCTTCCTGTATTTCACTGGCAGATGCCGATAAAACGGTCGATTTCCTCATGCGTTTTCCCAAGCTGAGCCTAATGCCGGATGCCGCGCCTTTCGGCCTCGCGGCGGAAGCATGTTTATCACTGGGTGAATTACAGACGCAGATCAACCGCCGTGTTGCACGTTTGCGTGAAGTGGCCGCCCAGGAATCGGCACTGCACGTTTTCCTCGAAGGCCCTTTCGCTGCCTACCACGCGCAATATACCGCACACGCCGAAGCGGCATGGGTTGCGCAAGGCTGGGCACTGACGCGCGAACTGCCGCGAACGGAGCAATGCCTAGTACCCGGTGATTACGGTTTTCATAATGTCTTGAAAGCCAAAGATGGCGCATTGACGTTCATCGACTTTGAATATTTCGGCTGGGATGACCCGGTGAAGCTGGTCGCCGATACCTTGTTGCATCCCGGCTATCACCTTATGCCTGAAGTATTGCAACACATGCATGTTCGCATGCTAAAAGTTTTCTCTAACGATCCAACCTTTATAATGCGTTTCGATGTGCTCATGCCGTTATTTTCATTGCGGTGGGCGCTGATACTTTGTAATGAATTCCTTATAGAAAAGCGGGTTAACAGGGCCTTTGCCGCCGATATCGCCACAGGCGATGGAGCAGAATGGACCCGCCGGAAAGAGGTGCAGCTTATAAAGGCACAAGCCATGCTGACTCACCCGGCACTCGCTGCAACACCGCGTCACGCTGCTTGAAAGAATTTTATGCCTGCTGTTCCTGATCTCCATCCGCCCTACAACACTCCCCCGCTCGATGCACGTTCGCGTGCGTTGCGCAGCCTCATGGTGCGCATGCTCAAAGGCGGCAATCGCGGCCATATCGGCTCCACCTTGTCGCTGATCGAGATCATGCGCGTGTTGTACGATGATATCATGAAACATGATCCCAAAAATCCGGATTGGATTGGACGCGATGTCTGCGTGCTTAGTAAGGGCCATGGTTGCATCGCGCAATTCGCCATCCTTGCTGATAAGGGCTACTTCTCCATGGAAGAGCTGGATATTTTCTGCAGCACCAAAGGTATCCTTGGCGGCCATCCGGATGCGAATAAAGTTCCCGGTGTCGAAGCTTCGACCGGCGCACTTGGGCATGGCTTGTCCATCGGGCTGGGCATGGCGCTCGCCGCTCGAATCAAAAAACTCGGCACCCGCGTGTTCGTGGTGATGGGTGACGGCGAGATCAACGAAGGTTCCATCTGGGAAGCGGCGATGTCCGCCAGCAAACACAAGGTCACCAACCTTGTCGCAATGGTGGATTACAATAAAGTACAATCCGCTGGCTTCACGCGCGACATCATGGATCTCGAACCGCTGACCGATAAATGGCGTGCCTTTGGCTTTGATGTTGTTGAAGTGGACGGCCATGATTGCGATGCGTTGCGCGCCGCCCTTGCCCCGCGTAAGAATGCGACGAAACCACTCTGCCTCATTTGCCACACAGTCAAGGGCAAAGGACTCGATTTCGCGGAGAATGATCCGAAATGGCACCATCAATCCAATATCAAACCTGAGATCTTCGCCCAGATGGACGAAGCATTTCCTCCTGCGGCATAAGGATCCACGATGCGTAAACGCTGTATAGATATGGTGCATGAACTGGCGAAGAAAGACGAGCGCGTCGTCTTTGTAGGTTCCGATCTCAGCCCCGGTCTGCTTTCGGGCATGCAAAAGGAATTCCCCGAACGTTACTTCATGGAAGGCATCGCCGAGCAAAACATCATCGGCATGGCTGCCGGTCTCGCCTTGCGCGGCTTCATTCCGTACGTCAACACTATCGCGACGTTTCTTACCCGCCGCTGCTACGAACAACTGGCAGTCGATGCCTGCATGCATAAACTGCCGCTCCGCCTGATAGCCAATGGCGGCGGGTTGGTCTATGCACCCCTCGGGCCGACACACCTGGCCATCGAGGACATCGCCATTATGCGCGCCTTGCCGAACATGGCCGTATTCTGCGCCTCGGATGCGGAGGAAATGCAACGCTTCATGCTCGAAACGCTCGATTGGCCAGAGCCGATCTATATCCGACTCGGCAAAGGTGGCGACAAGGTAGTAAGCAACGAAGAACATGGTTTCGCCATCGGCAAAGCGATTCTGCTGAAGGATGCGCCGCAAGCACCCGTGCTGCTGATTTCCACCGGCATCAGCTCCAACCAATGCCTCATCGCGGCCGAGCAGCTCGAGTCGCAGGGCATCGCGTCACGTGTACTGCACATGCATACTATCAAACCAGCAGATGTGGATGCCGTGCTGCATTATGCGACGCAGGCAAAACTGGTCTGCACGGTTGAAGAGCATGTGCTGATGGGTGGCCTCGGTAGCCTTATCGGCGAGATTTTCGCCGATAACGACCTGCGACACGCACCGCTCGTGCGCCTTGGCATCAACGATCAGTTCGCCAAGCATTACGGCAGTCAGGATGATCTGATGCGCACCTACGGCATCATGGGTGACCAGATCGCGGCGACTGTGAAAGCCAAGCTTGAAGCCGCTAATATCTCTGTAAAAGCGGCTTAATTTCAATGACCCAACGTTTCGATGTCGTCATTGTCGGTGCCGGTATCGTCGGCCTAAGCACCGCACAGGAAGTACGCCGGCGTAATCCTGCATTAACCATCGCGGTTCTTGAGAAAGAGGCTCGTCCTGGTGTTCATGCCAGCGGCCGCAATAGTGGCGTAATGCATTGCGGCATCTATTACGGTGCCGACACGTTGAAAGCGAAAGTCTGTGCCGAAGGCGCACGGCGCATGGGCGAGTTCGCTACCGCAAATAATATCCCTTACAGCCAAAGCGGAAAACTGGTACTGGCAACGGATGAAAAGCAGCTACCGATGGTCGATCGTTTGCTGAAAAATTCAGCCGATAACGGCATTCGCGCCGAAAAAATAACGCCTGAAGAAGCCGTAAAAATCGAACCGCACGCGGCCCGTGGCGCTGCGGCTATCTACTGTCCGGACACCGCAGTGATCGACAGTGCTGCCGTGGTCGTTACCTTGGCCGCGCAGCTAAAGGCCGCTGAAGTAACGCTCTTTTACGATACACGCGTCTCACGCGTCGATGTTGCCACAAAAACACTGCACACCTCGCGCGATTCGATCAGCTATGGTTACGTCATCAATTGCGCCGGTGCCTTCGCTGATCGGCTGGCGCGGCAATTCGGTTTGGCGCAAGACTATATACTCGTGCCGTTCAAAGGCATTTACTGGAAACTCAGCTCGGAGGCGAACCCAAAGGTCCGAGCGAACATCTACCCCGTGCCCGATCCCGCGTTGCCTTTCCTCGGCGTGCATCTCACCCGTGTCATCTCGGGCGATGTCTATGTTGGTCCCACCGCCATTCCCGCCTTGGGGCGCGAGAACTATCACGGAATCGACGGCATTAATGCAGTCGAAAGCACACGTATCCTCGGCATGCTGGGCAAAATGTACTGGCGTAACGAGAACAGCTTCCGCCGCCTGAGCCATAACGAGCTTGGCAAATACAGCAAACACCGTTTTTTCCGCACGGCGCAGAAACTTATGCCATCCCTAACGCTGGCCGATATGGTGCCGACCAACAAGGCCGGAATACGGCCACAACTGGTCAATCGAACCACCGGCAAGCTCGAAATGGATTACATCTTTGAATCCACCCCCGATTCGCTGCACGTGCTGAACACAATTTCGCCCGCATTCACAAGCGCGTTCGCCTTTGCCGATATGATCGTCGACCGCACAGGCATTGCTTAGTTGTCGGCAATAATTTCGTTGAAAAGCACAGCATTTTCCAGCATAAACTCGCTATCATTTCAATGTTGGGGTTAAACTATGCGTATTTTTGTTACCGGCGCCTGTGGCTATAAAGGAACCGTTCTTACCGGCAAACTGCTGGCACGCGGCTATCAGGTTACCGCGTTCGACATCATGTGGTTCGGTAATCAACTCCAACCCAATCCAAACCTTACCGTCATCGAAGGCGAACTGCGCAATGCCGACAGCTACGACCTGACCGGCCATGACGCGGTGATTCACCTCGCTTCTGTGGCCAACGATCCCTGCAGCGATCTCGATCCGCTGCTGACCTGGGAAATCTCCTGCCTTGCCACCATGCAGTTGATGGACAAAGCCGTACGCGCAGGCATCAAACACTTCATCTACGCATCCTCCGGTAGCGTATACGGCGTCAAGGAAGAGGAACAGGTCACGGAAGACCTGACCCTGACGCCGATCTCAGAATATAACAAAACCAAAATGGTGGCCGAGCGCGTGCTCCTTTCTTATGCCGACCAGATGAAAGTACAGATCGTGCGCCCGGCGACCGTATGCGGTTATTCCCCACGCATGCGCCTCGATGTTTCGGTCAACATGCTGACGATGCAGGCGCTCACTCGCGGCGAGATTACGGTGTTCGGCGGCAAGCAGGTGCGCCCGAATATTCATATGGATGACATCACGAACGTATACCTGCACTTGCTCGACCATCCGGAAGCACTGGGCATTTTCAATGCCGGGTTCGAAAATATCTCGATTCTCGATATTGCCGAGATGGTGCGCAGCAAGGTGCAGACCAAACTCATCGTGACCGAGTCGAACGACCCGCGTTCCTACCGCCTCAACTCCGACCGGTTGATAGCGACCGGTTTCAAACCAAAAAAAGGCGTGGCTAACGCCATCGATGAGATTGTCGCGCTGTATCACGAAGGTAAGTTGAAGGATGAAGAGCGCTTCCATAACCTGAAATGGATGCAGCAGCGTGCTGTCAAGCGCAGCGCTAAAGTGGCGTAACGTTTACCTTATTCACGCTCGGGGCATTATCGACCAGAAGTCAGACATTTCCCCGCATTTCTGGCCCGTCCTTGCCGGGTGCCGCTTCCTGCTCGCGTTGTGGGTGCTGTTCGACCATACGTATAATTTCGGGCAGGCGGAAAAAGCCATTCCTGTGCTCACCAAAAGCGGGCAGATGGCCGTCATGTGCTTCTTTGTTATCTCGGGCTTCAGCATCCACCATTCGCTCGCCAGCAAGCCACATGGCTATTACCACCGCCGCTTCTGGCGCATCTTCCCCATGAATGCATTGATGGTCGCTATCGGCTGGCTAGCATGGTCGGTGTTCGGTATCACAGGCGGCTACGGCACCCCACAGGTCGCGCCCTCCTTCCTCCATTTCCTCGGCTGCTTGCTGTTCCTCGAAGTCGCCTTGCCGGTAATGGTGCCGTTCTTTTTCCCCGCCTGGTCCTTGTCGATAGAAGCGCTGTATTATGCCTGCGCACCGTGGTTGCAGCGCTGCCGCGCCTATTATCTTAATGGCATCATCGTCGCATCCTGCCTGTTCTTCATCGTCTGGCCGTATTTGCGTAATACGTATATTGCCGGTGGGTACTCCTACCCCTTCGCCGCCATCGGGCTGGTGTGGACATGGCTCATGGGCTGGGTGGCTTATCAGTACCCGCGTCACCGTTGGTATCTGGTGCTCGCGATACTTGGCGGTGTCCTGAGTCTAATTACGCAGGCCAAGTACTATGCCATCGTGGATGTCGCCTCGGCGGCGGGCAATGTGGTGCCGTGGCTAGCTGTGCTGCTCATTGTATTCTTCCGCGCGGGGCGCATTACAGGCAAACCGGCGGCATTCCTTAACTATCTGGGTGAAATAAGTTTCCCTCTTTACATTCTGCACTATCCGGTGCTGTTTATCATGACCAGCACTTTGCTGAAGACGCACCCGGAATATAACACGGGTATCGTTCAGGTTACCATCGCGCTGGCTGCGGCAGTGGTGGCGTTCCATGGGGTCGATACGCCGCTGCGCAGATACTTCACGCGCGCACTGCATCATGGCAGTGGCGCTTGACGCCATCAGCACCCTACTGTCATAACGGCCCCATGATCCCATTTGCCCAGAAAAGTCCGGAAGTATTCGTCGCTGAGTCGGCGGTGGTCAGCGTGTCCGAAGCCGATATCGATTTCCTCAAAGCGCAGGCACTGGCGAGCCCACGCAAACGAGCGCGCATCTGTGCTCATCGCGATAGCACGGATATGCTGCATGAAATGATTATCGCCATCGCCAAAGGCAGTTACCTGCGGCCGCACAAGCATGTTGGGAAATCGGAATCGTTCCATGTTATCGAGGGTCAAGCGCATGTCGCGTTGATGGATGACCATGGCGACATCACCCGCGTGATCGCTCTTGGTGCGCCGGGCACGGGCAAATCGCCGTTTTATCGCCTTTCGGACGATCAGTTCCACATGCTGGTGGTCACCTCGGACGTGCTGGTCATGCATGAAGTAACCAACGGGCCTTTCATCCGCGAGCAAACGATACAGGCCCACTTCGCGCCCGATGATGCAGATACCGAGAAGGCCGATGCTTACTTGCGTGAAATCACCCAGAAAATGGAAGCGTCATGTCATTAATGCACCCGAAATACCGGCCGGATATCGATGGGCTGCGCGCCGTGGCAGTTCTCTCCGTGTTACTTTTTCACGCCTTCCCCAAACAGCTGCATGGCGGCTTCATCGGCGTCGACATTTTCTTCGTTATTTCAGGATTCTTGATTTCGACGATCATTTTCGAGAGTTTTGAACGCAACGAATTCAGTTTCATCGATTTCTACGCACGCCGCATTCGGCGCATTTTCCCGGCCCTGATCACCGTCATGCTGGCGACATTCGCAATTGGCTGGTTCGTTTTGTTTCCCGATGAATACAAGCAGCTTGGCAAACATATGGTGGGCGGCGCGCTCTTCGTTTCGAATTTGTTATTATGGCGCGAGAGCGGGTACTTCGACGCCGCGGCGGAAAGCAAACCGTTGCTGCATTTATGGTCGCTGGGGATTGAGGAACAGTTCTACATCATTTTCCCGCTCCTCATCTGGTTTGCATGGCGCGCCAGGTTGAATCTGACATCATTAGTGGCGCTGACCGGAATTCTCTCCTTCACCTTCAGCCTTATACACATTCGGCATGATCCCATCGGCACCTTCTATCAACCGCAGTACCGTTTCTGGGAACTGATGACGGGTTCGATGCTGGCACTATGCGTGATGGATCGCACAGGTAGTATGAAAAAGATTCATGCGTGGCTTGAGCATTGGGCTGCGCGCGTGATCTACCGGCGGGATGCGGCGCTGGAACCGGGCACCGTACTGGCAAATTTCAAATCGTGGCTGGGTATTACGCTGATTATTATCGGCCTGTGTCTGATCAATAAAACCATGGCTTTCCCTGGCAAGCTGGCGTTACTGCCGACTGCGGGTGCTGTACTTCTCATCTGGTCCGGCCCGCAGGCGTTCGTCAACAAATGGCTATTAAGCAATCGCGTCGCCGTGTGGTTCGGCAAAATCAGCTACCCATTGTATCTATGGCATTGGCCGTTACTGGTTTACATGCGGATGGTGACGGAGGATGACAAACCCAGCTATCTCATGCGCGCGGGTATTTTAAGCTTGGCCATCGTTCTCTCGTGGCTGACCTACCGCCTGATCGAAAAGCCGATCCGTTTTGGCAAACGACCACATAACCAATCTCAAGCGATCACCGCGTGAACACGGCCAAGCGCACCGTATTGGCGCTTGGTGCCACGATGATTTTCGTCGCCGCCATCGGACTTGCTGCCGACCAAACCAACGGCTTCGGCACATGGCGTTTTAACGAAACGGCTGCCACCATTGAGGATCTCAGCGCGCTGTATCAAGATGAATCCACCAAATGGCAAAATCCCGATCTCACCACGCAATGCTTCCAGTTGCCGGAGCCATTCGTTGTTCCCGATCCAGATTTTTATGTTAAGCACGGGTGCCTGCAGCGTCATGCCGGGAGACCTGCCGTCCTACTGATGGGCGATTCCCATTCAGCAAGCCTTGGTGTTGGCCTACGCCAATGGGCCAAAACACAAAATATCGATTTTCTGCAGGCATCCGGGTTTCTTGATCCGAGGCTGTTCTGCATTAACCAGAAAACGCGAGCGAACATGAAAGCATGCACGGCCGAGTACGCACATGTCGTGATGAAGACACTAGCCGCAACCAAACCGGATGTACTGGTACTGGACATGTTCTGGTCGCATCCTGAAACATTGTCCGGTTATCCGAATATGGATGCATGGTCGAAGCAGATCCAGCTTGCCATAAAGGAAATTGCCGCCGATCTCGGCGTCAAAAAAGTTATCGTCATGGGTCAGGTTCCCACCTGGCAAGGCAATTTACCAACGCTTCTTCTAACAAAGTTTGTGAAAAAGCACCGCCCCATTCCCGAAAGAACGCTAGTCGCGATCGAACCCGCCTCCCTACAAATGGAGGCAATGCTTCAAGCGATAAAATGGCCGGAGAAGACGCAATATTTCTCCGCACAAAAGCTGTTATGCAATCCTGATGGCTGTCTTACTCGCGTCGGTGCACATTGGCGTACCGACGTGGTCGTCTGGGATTATGGTCATCTGACCGAAGCCGGATCGCGCTATGTGGTTGAGCATGGCTTGTCGGAGCGCATTTTGCAGGCATTGGAATGAAGATTTCCCGCGTACAGCGCAGCACCGTTTTCCTTGCCATCGCAATGTTGCTCGTCACCGCAATTGGCTTGGTTAGCTATAAAACCAATGGCTTCAGTCTTCTACGGCCAGAACAGGCCAACGATAGCATGGACCAATTCGCTTGGAATTATCAAACGAACGCAGAATGCCTCGGCAAAGCGAAAACCAAGCCGATGTTTTGTATCCAGCTTGGTAACCCCCAGCGTATCACAGTAGGCATTCTGGGGGATTCCACGGCTAACAGCTTAGTGCCCGGACTGGCCGCTCACACCAACGCACGCGACGAGGGCATTATTAATATTGGTTACGGTTCCTGCGCGCCTATCCGCGGTTTATTGCCGTCCATTAAAAACCCGCCCTGCCCGGAAGTCGTGGAGGACTCGTACCGTCTCATTTTAGAGGATAAAAACATCAGCACGGTTATCCTTGCATTCTTTACCAACGATCTAGGAGCATTACGAGTTAAGGATTTGCCGGATAACGCCCCGATTGAAATCCGGATGAATCGATTAATGACGATGCTCGATGCGGACATCAAGGCGCTGAACGCTGCTGGCAAAAAAGTTATCCTTACCTACGATACCCCTCTTTCATCCATCGACGCCCGTGAATGCATGGGTAGGCCATTTTCACACTGGTTAGGAACGGCAAAAAAATGCAGCGTCGCGGAAGCGGATGTACCTAATCGCCATCCTCAGATCGATCTGCTCGACAAACACTACCTCGGACGTAGCGATGTCTGTGTATTCCATCAGTCGCCGCTGCTCTTCACAAACGGCTACATGAACTTCAAGGATTCAAGCGGACGCTTCCTGATTCGCGACCGACATCATTTATCCGTATATGGTTCCGAAGAAATGATAAAACTGATGCAACAATCGCCATGTGCAGAAAAGTTTTTGAAAAACTAAATTTTGAACGTTAGTAAGCCATGGGAAAACAAATGCCATCTTCTCTACGCATTGGCGTTATCGGCGCAAGTTTTATCGCGCAGGTGGCGCATTTGCCGTCGTTTGCAGCGGTGCCGGGCGTGACCATCGCCGCGATTGCTGATCCACGACTAGAACTACGCGATGCAGTTGCCAAGCAATTCGCTACGCACGCCGTGTCGCACCATGATATAGTGCTCGCCGACCCAACGATCGATGCAGTAGTCATCTCCGTTTATCGCCGCTGCCAGGCGCCGTTAGCGGCGTTGGCGCTGGCTGCCGGTAAAGCTGTCTTCTCGGAGAAGCCGCTGGCCTACTCGCATTCAGAAGCAGCGAAGAATGTCGCCCTCGCCGAATCAAGGAATCTGCCCTATGCCGTAGGCTACATGAAACGCTACGATGCCGGTGTACGCCAGTTTCGCCAGGTCTTGCATGCCGTCATGGCATCGGGTGAATTAGGGGATATCCTGCACGTGCAATCGCGTGATTTTTGCCCAAGCAACGATATTGCGCCACCTCCGCATACCAAGCCGTTTTTCCCTTCACTGTATCGCTACGAACTTAGCCCAGCGGGGCCGGAAGGTCTGCCTAACGAATACACGGCAGATTATGATTACACGCTCAATGTCATCTCGCATGACATTAACCTCCTGCATTATCTTTTTGGTACCATCTTCAGCGCTGAACACTTGGCCGTACGTTCCAAGCGCATGCAACTAGCGCAGCTTTCCGCCCCAGATTTTGACGCATCGCTCGCGGCAGGACTTTCCGATAAGGGAAGTTGGGATCAGGAAATCGAGGTGTTATTCCGTAAAGGCCGGCTGCGCCTTGTTCTTCCTTCGCCAATGGACCGTCATGGCACCGCCGCAATTGAAATGACCCGTGCCGGGAATGTGCCGGTACGCATACCTCTAGAGGGCACGGGAGCTTGGGCATTTGCCGCTCAGGCCGAACATTTCGCCAAGGCCTGCAAAGGGGCCAACAGCCTTGACTGTCCAGCAAAAGACGTGCTATCTGACCTGTCTTTAATCGAATCACTATGGAAGCGCGTGGCATGGAATCAGTGACCAAAGAAATGTTTTTTTCGCGGACCGCCTGCCGGCTTTGTAAAACCGAAGTAAAAACCGCTGTCGCACTTCCACCACTTTCGGTCATTTCGCCGAATGTCGGGCGGGTACAAAAAATTGCAGAAACCGCCTCGACGGATATCTGTCGTTGCCCGTCATGTGGCTTCCTGCAGATCCCCACCATCGTCAACCCCGAGATGCAATATACTAATTATCGTTATGTCACGGGCATATCGGTAGGTTTACGCGAACATTTCAAGGAACTCATCGACCATCTTGCCAAACTAGGCGAGATCAAAAACGGCACATCGATTGTCGAAATCGGCAGCAATGACGGCTCGCTACTCACCCACGGCAAAGCGTTAGGCGCGAAAGTGCTCGGTGTCGACCCGGCAAAAGCAATTGCCAAGGCCGCAACCGAAGCAGGCATTCCCACGATCGGTGATTTCTTTACTGGCGCGAAAGCTACTCAGATTGCCGCCGAGCATGGCAAGGCTGACTTGATGATCGCCAACAATGTGGTCGCCAATCTCGACGATCTGGACGATTTCTTCGACGGTATCGCGGCACTGCTTTCAACGAAGGGTGTTTTCGTCCTGGAAACCCAGTATGCCCTCGATGTCATCGAAAAATTCCTGCTTGATGTAGTTTATCTCGAACATGTCTCATACTTCGCGGTCGCGCCGCTTAAATCATATCTCGAAAAACGCGACATGGAACTAGTCGATGCCGAACGGATTGCACCCAAAGGTGGATCGATTCGTTTCTACATCCAGCATAAAAACGGTGGCCGGCAAGTCTGCCCCAATGTCGAAAAGCGCATTGCAGAAGAAAAAGCTTTCGGCCTCTATGCCCAGCCTGCTTACGCAGCATTCGCCAAGCGGGTGGAAGAAACCGGTGCAGCGATTCGTCAACGACTGATTCAGGCCCGGACAAAAACCGGGCGTGCTTTGGCCTTCGGCAGCTCTGTCGGCTGTGATGCAATGATCCGCTATTTCAAACTTGGTACCCTGATCGATGCCGTATTCGATGATACACCACTGACGAACGTCATTCGCACGCAGGAAGCGGATATTCCTGTGCTAGCCGGTCTACAGCTTATCAACGAACAACCGTCGGATGTTTTGGTTCTCAGCTGGCGCTATCTCGAGAACATTGCTGCCAAGCAAAGTGAATACATCGCACGCGGTGGTCGTTTCTACCGCGCACTCCCCGATTTGGCATACGGTGATGCGCATGCAGGCCAACCTGCACAGGCGATGGCCGGGTAAATGAGGACTGCGGCCCGAACTCCTGGCTTAGTCGCTTCATACCGTCACTGGGTTTCACGACGTCTACAAAAAAAACTTCCTGAAGTTTGGCGTTTGCGCAATCCAGGGTCGTTAAGCAACCGTATCACTCGGTGGATCTACCGGCACCGCACTAGGTTCTTTGTACTTTTCCGAGCCGGTTCCGGATTGCTTTGGCGTGTGCAGCGATCGCCTCTTGTCCTTCGTTGCTTTTCCATGCCAACCCTACTGGCGTTGCCTGGTGTGGCTTTTTTGATTCGTAAGACGTTGCAGATAGCCGTTATGCTGCACATGATTGCACGCGAGGATGAGCGCTCTTTTCACACGGCCAGAATACTCAACCTATTGTTTCGCCCACTGGTGCTGCTGCGCGAACCCGCGACAACCCGCGCCTACTTACATGCATTGCTGCGCTGTAATAAACTGGAGCGCCTCGTCCGCGAGATCAGTCTGGAAGAACCTTTGCTCAATAGTGGGGTAAACAAACTCATAGGTCGCGGGCTGTTATCATCCAGCCGGATAGCCCAGGCAGAACATTACCTGGCAATCGCTCAACAACAGAATCCCATTGATTGGCACACACTCCGTCTATTAGGGCGATGTGCTGCAGTGCGTGGCGACGAGACGTTGGCAAAACGCTGCTTTGAGCAATCGGTCGCTCTGAACAAGTCTTCTGTTATGGCGCACCAGAATTACGCCGCACGTTATCACGAGGATGCCTATAAGCCTCAAGAATGGGAATTGGATAAAGCGGGCGAATTACTTATCTACGATACGCTTTGCCAGCACGCCGAAGAATTAGCCATTATGCAGGGGAAATTCCAGGAAGGCTTTGCCGTCTATGTACAGTGGCTTGCCTATCAGGACAAAATCACCAAAGGCAAATCATTGCCAGACGACTTACAAAAGAATCTTGAGGCTTTGTCTCCGCGCTTCGATCCAGCGCTTCCTACCTACATCCTTCCCTATGAATGGGTCACCCAAATCGGGCATTTCGGTTCGCTTGATGCCTATCTCAAACGGGCCATCCTTGGCGAAATGCCACGCGCTAATCATGTTTTGCTCGCGCCGAAGAGGAAAGTTTGCAACCAGGCGGCCTTGGCGTGTTTCGATGATTTGATGATTGTTGTCCGCGAGGATAAACTGGTCAACCAACTCTTCCCTTACCAGCGTTATTTCGGGGAATGCTTCCGCGTAACCCGCGGATCGCAAGGGCCGGAAGATTGGACACGCGCTGCGGCACGTGCGCAGATACAATGGAATCGCGAGCAACGTCCAACGCTGTTAAAAATAAACGGAGAAGCCCAAGCGCTCGGCCGCGGCGAACTTAGAAAGCTGGGTGTGCCGGATGGCGCTTGGTATGTTGGATTGCATGTCCGTGAAGGTGGTTTTTACAAAGAATCCAAGGGCACCACAAACGAGTACCGCAACGCGAACATCGAAGATTTTTTCGCCGGCATCCGGGAGATTACAGCGCGCGGCGGTTATGTTATTCGCCTTGGTGATTCCAGTATGCAAACATTACCGCCGATGGAACGCGTGGTTGACTATCCTCATACTTCCTCGAAGTCCGAGCAGATGGACATCTTCCTGCTTGCCACCTCACGCTTCATTATTGGCACCACCTCCGGCCTAACCTCGATGGCCCAGGCATTCGGTACACCTATGCTGCTAATCAATTGCATCTCAAGTGACTGGCAATTCTGGCACCACGAAACGGATTTCTTGCTGAAACGCCTCTGGAGCCGATCCCAGGAACGTTATCTTTCGATTGGTGAAACGTTCCGCCAGCCCTTGCACGGCACTTTAATTCAAAGCCATTTGATAGAAAGTCAAGGCTACGAACCGCACGCAAACACACCGGAAGAAATAAGCGCAGCGATGCGTTACAAGCTGGACATGTTGGAAGGAAAGCGCTCGCGCATCGATAGTACACATCCGCTCATGCAGCGCTATGCTCGCGAAATTGCTCATGAACCTTACATGTTTGGCGCAGCCACCCCGGCATTGTCGTTTCTGGAAACAGAAGATTCGCTTGGAATATTAGCGTTGGAAAGCAAAGCGGCTTAAGCCATTTTTACGACACAGCGACCTTTGATATCGCCTTGGCGCACCCGGTCGATCGCCGTATTAATCTCATCAAGCGGGAACGTGTCCGTGATCAGGTCGCGCAAGGCAAGTTTGCCGCTTTCGAACATGCGCAGGTAGCGTGGGATATCCGTCTGCGGTACGGCATCGCCACCTTCGGAACCTTTAAGCGTTTTACCGAAATGCAGTGCCAGCGAATAAATGGTAATGTCGTTGCCCTTGCGCGGCACACCGACAAGAATGGCACGGCCTTTCTGCGCCGTGAGCTGGTAACCCATCTGAATCACTGCTGGAGCGCCCGTGTTGTCGATGAATACGTCAAGGGGCTGCGTACCCAGAATCTCCTGAATGCGCGCCGCCGTATCTTCCTTGCTCGCATCGATAAAATGAGTGGCACCCATTTTCATAGCGAGTTCTTTTTTGTTGGCGATGCGGTCAATGGCAATCACCGGGTGCGCCGACGACATTGCCGCGGCCTGAATCATATTCAAGCCAAGTCCGCCAGCGCCGGCCACAACGACCGCTTCGCCTATCTGTATTTTTGCATCGTTCATGGCAACGCCAAAGCCAGTAGTGACGGCGCAGCCGAACAGAGGGGCAATCGTGAGGTCCGTAGTGGCAGCTACCGGCGTCAGGCGGTTTTCAGAGACAATGGCGTATTGGTTGAAGGTCGTAACCCAACCTGCATTGACCACTTTGCCGTTCCACTCATATTTCGGCGCAGCGGATTCGATGCCAAGGCCTTTACGCCAATGCAGCACCACCGTATCATCCACTTTTACGAATTTTACGCCGGGACCGGTGGCCAGCACACGGCCTGAACCTTCATGGCCAAGCAAATGCGGCAGGAATTTATCAGGCCCTTTGGCACCATCGATCTCACCGATCTGTGAGCCGCAAATACCACTGTAAAAAACCTGGACCAGTACCTGTCCGACTTCCAGATTTTTCGGCAGCCCGATCTCAGCGACCACAAGTGGCTTGTTTTGCTCGACCAGAATAGCGGCTTTGGTGGTAGTAGGAAGAGTCATGGTCTACTCGAAATAAATGAGGGAGTGATCGCCGGTATAACCGGTAGTTTTGAACCACCAGTCCCATTCTTCAGGCGTGCAGAATGCCTCACAGGTGACCTGCCAATAAAGCAGATTCGCCTTCTCCGCCTCATTACGATATGACTCAACGCAAAGATACTTCTTCTTGCCCACGCGCTCCATCTCGCGCAACGCTTTGTCGAGATCGTAATTATGTAGGTTGTGTAACGTCGTCAGCGAATAAACAAAATCGAATTCGCCATCCTTCCAAGGGAGCGCCGTCGCATTTCCAATGGTGATGCGATCCTTGATTTCCTCTTTGGCATTTTCCTTGGCATAAGGCGAAATATCCAGCCCATAGATTTCGATGCCGGGCACGACTTTCGTGAAATCGAACATCAAGAAACCTTTGCCGCACCCGACATCCAGCACTTTGTCGCCGGCTTTCAAGCCATAATGCTCGGCCATAGCGCGCGCCACTTTTTCCCAGCGCCCTTCCATATAACGGTACCCGCCATAGCAAATGCGACGGTCACCATCCCAGTAATCAACATCCCATTTCTTCGCGAGCACGGCCGCTTTGGCCTTGGGGTATTCAGGCTCATTTACGCGGGCGAGGTAATCGCGCGTGGTGCTTTTATGAACGGCGGAAAGAAAATCGATATAGGCCATGATTCTGCTCGAAAAGGGTTTGTTGCCTTATAGCATGGTGGAAATAAACCGCTAGGATTTGATGAATACCCTGCCAAACGTCTGCCAATCGGGCATGACATCCCAAGCTCCATTCTGGTTCAGCGCGGCGGAAAATAAGTAGCGATGCGTATTGGCAGGGAAGCCCTCATGCAACAGGATTTCCGGCAAATCATCAAGAAATGCATCGCAGTGCAACTCGCCGATGCGCGCGATCTTCTCCGGCTTGGTTTCATTGAAATACGCCCGCTCCGGTGGAATGAGCGGTTTGCCGTGCGCATCGTTGAGGTGCGTGGCAATCCAGCCGCGCGCTGCCTCATGCAGGTCATACGGCGGGCCTTCATATGGCGTGCGGGTTTTATGACTGATGATGAACAATTCGTGTCCCGCTTTGCCCAACGCTTCAATAGTCGCAATCGCATGCGGGTACGCCATGGCTTCATTCATGCGCGCGCCGTACACATACCCCTGCATGGCGGTCCAGACCGGCTCGATGCCTTGCGCCCGGAGATGATCGCGCACGGCATTTTTATTCACTGGCAGATTGTCTGGTATAAACCCCTGCTCGCGCGCCACTTTATGGAACAATGTGTCGTAGCTGACGATGGTATTGTCGAAATCGAGCCCGATGCGCATGGTTATGGTTTGTGCACGTAGTCGGGGTTCTGGTTCTTAAGTTCGGTCAGGTGGCGGTCAATCCATGCAGCGGTGTCGGTAAGTCCCTCCTCAAGCGAAATCTGGTCTTTCCAGCCAAGCTGCGTGCGCAACTTCGTGCTGTCCAGCATGTAAGCAGCATCCTTGCCAAGGCGCTCCTCGCCTACATTGGCGAGGTCTTCAAATGCAACACCCATCTTCGCGGCGATAATCTCGACCAACTCGCGGATAGTGACAATACGGTCTGTGGAAATATGATAGGTCTGTCCCAGCTTGCCTTTTTCCATGATGCTCCACGTTGCAGAGGATACGTCCTCCATATGGATGAACGAGCGTTTCGAGACGCCGCCGCCATGCAATTCCATTTTCTTGCCCAGACGAGCAAACAGCATCGCCCGTGGAATAATGCGGTACAGCTGCTGGCCCGGCCCATACACATTGGCCGCGCGAGTCGACACTACCGGGAACTGGTAAGCATCGAAGAAGCATTTCAGGTTCATATCCGCCGCCGCGCGCGATACAGCATAGGGCGTGGAGGGGTTATACGGTGTGTCTTCCGTAATGAACCCATCGGTGCTGCCATACACTTCCGGCGTCGTCACATGCACGTAGCGGTCGAGAAAATCGATCTGCCGCAGGGCATTATGAAATTTCGCGGCGGATACCACATTGGTCATGTACCAGTGCTCAGGGTATTGCCAGCTCTGCCCCACCATGCTCTGCGCCGCGAAATTAACGATGGTGCCGATCTTTTCATCCTGCACTAACTTCATGGTCTCATCGAGGTGATGGTTCAAATCATACTGATAAAAAAGGAAATTGGCTTCCTTTCCTTTCCATTGATACGGCAGCATCGCGCTACTGGGCTGGGCCGAACGACTGGTGCCGAACACCCGCGCCCCTTGGCGCAACGCATAATCCACAAAGCATGCACCCGAAAATGAATTACTACCGACAACGAGGATTTTTGGCGTCATGATACTACTAACAATGAAAGGATTGAGTAACGCGTATATGATGTACCGGGATGGCCTTTGTCCATCCCGTTTTTGCCAGGCGTCACAGGCGCACCCATTTACGTAACATATTGAATGCAGACCGCGGCAGGATGGCCCGTGCAATGCTGCGAGCCGGTATAGTAACACTCAAGCGCCATAGCAACAGCGGCGTAAGGTAGGAGCGCAATGTGCGATCCTTAAGGAGCATCGGAAGTATTTGCCAGTCATAACTTGGCAACACGGCCATAGCGCGAAAGTCCTCGAGATCATTGGGATATTCGTCCTGCATGATCGTGAAAAAACTTTTGACGACAGGTTTCTGTTTGCTCCAGTCGCGCACAGCGCGCGAATACTGATTCGGGCCGGTGATCATCGTGCCGAATTGCTCCGGAACATAGACGAACCCATACCGAGTCGACAGCATCAGATAAAGGAACCAATCGCTCATCCATTTCATTTCCTCACGGTAACTACCATACTCAAGCATCCTCTGTCGATTCAAGATCGTCGCCGCACCATTGGCCGAGAACGGATGGGTACGCGCCATTTCCTTGTAACGCGCTGCGTCGCACACCGTAATATTGCCTTCCGGAAATGGCAGGCTGGCGACCTGTTCGCTGCCATCCATTGTTTTGTAACCGAGTTTGCCCGCGATCATGCTGGCATTGGGCATGATTTTTAATGCCGCCGTGGCATGCTCCACGACAAGACGGCTGAAAACATCATTGGCCGAGACAGGAAAAACATACTCCTCGGTGATCCGTTCAAGCCCCCGGCGCACCGACGCGATGGCACCGATATTACGTTCATTGTCGATGATTTCAAGCTGTGGCGCTTTCGCTTTGATACGCGCCAACACATCCATACTGTTGTCCGTCGATCCGTCATTAATGACGAGAATGCGATCGAACGGGACGGTTTGATTGATCAGCGGTGTGAGTGCTGCTTCAATGGTCGCCGCGTCGTTATAATTCGCCATAAGGGCACAAAATGTCGGCATGGCTCACCTAACTTATTTCAGCATACCCTGAATCGCCTTCATGACATTCACCTTTTCGACCGAGCGCTGGTGGCCCACGATACCAACTTTCAGCGCGCCGACGACGTTGCCGACGAAGCCGACCTGGCTCAGTGGCAGGCCGAGTGCGGCCAGGGCCGATGCGATTGCGAGGAACGCATCGCCCGCGCCGACTGTGTCGACGATCACTTTGGTAAGGGCGGGGATGGTATGCGTCACATCGCCATCTTCGTGCGTGATGCATCCATGGCGCCCATGCGTCACGATAAATTTGCTGCAATCGATCCGCTCCGGCAGCAGCACTTTGATGATTTCTTCAATAGGGCTCATCTTATCCGTCACCGCAAGACGCGCTTCCGGCGCATCGATACAGACGAAATCAGCGCGCGGATATTTATGGATGAGGTTATAGCCCATATTAGCGCTGTTGCTTTGCGTATTAACCGCAAGGAACTTTGATTTTTCCGTCAGCAATTTCACCGTCGAACGGCCGATCATACCATGGCCAAAATCGTTTGCGATCACGACATCGTAATCGCCGATCATCGTGTTGAGCATACCGTTGAGCTTATCCTCGACATCCCGCAGCAGTGGCTCGTCGTTCATGAAATAAACTTCGAACAGTTTGCGCATGTAGTTCGGGTCCACAAAGCGGCGTTTTGTCGTGGTCGGCCCTTCTTCGCGATATACCGGGTAAAGCCTAACATTCGGCTTCAGCTTTTCGCGGATGAATGTTTCCTGACTGTCGCGCGCCCCGAGGCAGGTCACGACATCAACCTGGTTGCAGAAGCTGGCCAAGTGATTAGCCGTGGCGAAGACGCCCCCGGCAAATTGCTCCTCGTCTTGATACCGCGTGGCAATCATGTTCTCTTTCGCCGATTTCGCCATCGGCACCACGTAATGGTATTCGTCGATGATGGCATCACCGACGACTAATACTTTCAGATCCGCCATTTTATCGATGATGCTGCAAAGCTTGTCACAACCGTCATCTTCCTTGATGCGTGCGATGTGGGCCCGCACATCCGGTTCATAGACGTTCATGTGTTCATTAATCAATTGAGTCGAACTGAACGTGATTTCTTCCGTGAACATGATCTCACCGCCGACCGATTCGATGGCGTTGCGCTCATCAACAATTTTGCCGGTTATGTCACCTTCGGGATTGATGTAGTCCTGCCCCTTCGCGTAATAGTCCGGTTTGATCTTCAGAATGGCTGGCACCGCATCCGGATGCGGATTGATACTAACCCAATCCACTACTTCCAATGACGCCAGCATCTCCGCCCGCAACTGTTCGTTAAATACCGGACGATTAGGGCCTTTATTGACGTATTTGTCCGCCGTCAGCGTGACGATCAGGCAATCCGCTTTTTTGCGTGCCGTTTCGAGATGCTTGACGTGCCCGAGGTGGAGCAGATCGAAAGTACCATGCGCCTGAATGACGCGTTTGCCTTGCTGCTTCAACGCCGCGACCTGGATGGCCAGTTCGTCCTGCGTGACGATCTTATTAACTGTATCGGTATTGAGCCCGACATTGGTAGAGGGAAGAGGCATGGAGATTGCTTTCTGCTGAATTTGCAATGGTTTTTCTACTCAATTCGTTTCACCATATCAATCAATTATTCACGTCGCTGCAGTTCATCTCCCATAACCTTTACCTACCCCATAAACGACGTTGAAAAGAGAAATTTACCTTGTCCCGCAGCAGGCTGCTCGTTAATTAAATACATCATTTTTTACTGGATCGTCAGCCCCCCATGCATGTTGCGATACTCCTTACGACTTACAACGGCGCGCGTTTCCTGCCACTGCAGCTAAAATCCTTTGCGCAGCAAACGCATGCGGATTGGCATGTATGGGTCAGTGATGACGGTTCGTCGGATGAGACGCTTGCCATTATCGCTGAGTTCGCCAAAACGCATCCCGTGACCGTGCTCGAAGGCCCACGCTTAGGCTTCGCTGTCAATTTTATCAGCCTCTACAAGAATCCTTCTATCGATGCGGATGTGATCTGCTTCTGCGATCAGGATGATATCTGGATGCCGGAAAAATTAGCTCGTTCGGTAGCGGCATGTGAACGCCAATCGCCAGGAACGCCGGTGCTTTACTGCAGTATGGCAAGTTACATCGATGAGGAAAACCATTTCCTTGGCAATTCCACGCGCTTCACCAAGTCCCCCACCTTTGCCAACGCACTGGTGCAATGTATTGCTGGTGGCAACACGATGGCGCTCAGTCGTCCCGCGCACCAGTTGCTGCAACAGACGCAGGATGTCACCATCATCAGCCATGACTGGTGGGCCTACCAGCTCATTACCGGCGCCGGCGGAGTCGTGTGTTATGATGCGGCACCAATGGTCGAATATCGCCAGCATCGCGGCAATATTGCGGGGAGCAATCGTGGCATCCAGAATAGCATGAATCGCCTGCGGCGCTTGATGGTTGGCCAGTTTACCCACTGGAACGATGTGCAGTGTGCTGCATTACAGGCAAACCGTATGTTGCTGACCCATGACAATCAGCGCCGGCTTGACCTTTTTTGCCGCGCCCGCGCGCAAAGCCTCATCACTCGCCTGCGCTCTTTACATGCCGCAGGGGTTTATCGGCAGACCTGGCTCGGCAATATCGGTCTGATAACCGCTGCAGTCCTGAAAAGGATCTAATTGGCGTCCGTACGAACCGGCACGCCGAACGCGCGCTCGCGCCTTACAATTTCTTGTTACCGATGCTGTAATCACCCGCCAGATAACGATCGATGATTTCATCCGGCGCACCATCTGCCACCAGTTTCCCATGGTCGAGCCAAAGGATCCGATTGCACAGCGTACGCATCAGATCCGTATCATGGCTACACAGCACCATGATGCTGGCCCGGTCAATCATTTCAACCATGCGTGCTTTGGCTTTGGCCACGAACGATGCGTCACCCCCGGCAAACAGCTCATCGAGGATGAGAATATCCGGATGAACCGCTGTCGCCAAGGCGAAAGCCAGACGCAGATACATGCCGGTCGAATAGTATTTTACCGGCGTGTCGATGAATTCTTCCAGTTCAGCAAAAGCGATCACTTCCGGCTCAAGGCGTCGCAACGTCGCCTTCGTGTTACCGAGAATTGCACCGTTGAGGTAAATATTCTCGCGTCCCGTAAACTCCGGGTGGAAGCCGGCGCCGATCTCAAGCAATGGCGCAACGTTACCGGTGATTTTAATCGCTCCCTGCGTCGGCTCATAAATACGACACAAGGTTTTCAGTAAAGTCGATTTCCCAGCACCGTTGTGGCCGAGGATGCCGACACGTTCACCGGATTTTATATGCAGGCTCAAATCCCTGACAGCCAGGAAATCCTTGGCTCCGATAGATGGCTGCGTGCTGAATTTCGCCGCAAATCGCTCCTTGAGCGACACGCCGTGATGCAGCTTAAACTTTATCGATACATTCTCGACAATGATTTCAGATACACTCATAATCGGTACACGATCTTATTTTCCAGGCGCAAAAATAGCGTTACGCCACATGATAGCGATACCAAAGCAAGTACAATGGCGATGCTGAGCGTATCCATCGATGGCAACTCTCCATAACGGATCGGCATGCGAAACAGGTCAACGAAGTAGGTAACGGGGTTCAAATCCAGCAACGTAGCGAATTTGCCGGTGATGCGGTTCTTATCGTAAATGATCGGCGTCATAAAGAACAAGGCTTGCATGGCGATGCCGATCACATGCTGCAGGTCGCGGTAGAATATTGTGGCGATCGACATGATGAGCGCAAAGCCAAAGGCAAATAAGAACAGGAGCACATAAGCGACCGGCAAGAACAGCAACGACCAGCTGGGAGTACCGCCAATGTAAAGAATGATGATAAACAGTGCGCCTAATGAAAGAACGCTATCGATCAATACCCCCAGAGAAACGCTTAAAGGGAACAGTATCTTCGGCAAATAGATTTTTTTAATCAACCCTTCATTGTTGATCAGGCTATTGGTTGATAGCACGACCATGTTTGAAAAGCAATTCCACGCCACCATGCCGGCAAACATGAAAATCGCGAAGGTCTTGAGGTCGGAATGAAATAGGTTGGCAAAAACGATCGCGGTGATCGACATCATGAATAGCGGGTTAAGCAGCGTCCACAAATAGCCGAACAAAGTGCGGCGATACCGAAGTATAAGTTGCTGACGCACTAACTGATGCAAGATACCACGTGCCGCAATCAATTCACGGATCATTCTGACTGGGTGGATCATACGCTGTCTGTGTTACTGAACCTTGCATGGTTGCGCTTGAGCTGGCGCATTTATTCGCCCCGTGTTTGGCACCAATGGCCCTTGGGTGCAAGCCAATTTTAACATACTGGATGAGGCTCTTATAGGCATTAAATATCGCGTGGCTGATCCATGCGCCAACTAGCCGGCGCTGCATCAGTCAGCATGTATGCGGTTGACACTCCATACATGCCGCTTCATCTCAGCTGACTATGAAGGCTTTATGGCGAAGACACCTCCCCATTATTGCTCATTTACACGTCTTCAGAGATTCTTCATTTTCATCAATGGAGACTATTATGCTGGATTTCTTGCTGCATAAAGAGAAAGACGATGCGATCAATCTGCTGAAGGCAGATCACGACAAGGTGAAAGGCCTGTTCAAGGATTTCAAGGACGCGAAAGATGCGCCCCGGCGCAAAACGAGAATCGTTGCCGATACCTTGAAAGAACTACGTATCCATGCCGTGATCGAAGAAAAAATCTTTTATCCTGCTGTGCGTCCGCGTATGAAGAAGGATATCATGAATGAGGCGAATGAAGAACATCATGTCGCCAAACTTCTTATTGCTGAATTAAGCGTGATGACCGGTGCCGAAGAACATTATGACGCGAAATACACCGTACTCGCCGAGAACATAGAACATCATATCAAGGAAGAAGAAGGCGCAATGTTCCCTCAGGTGCGTTCGCTCAATATCGATATGGTAACACTTGGCAAGAAGATGATCGCTCTCAAAAATGACCTGTTAGAGAATGGCATTCCCCCATCAGCCGAGGAACGTTTAATGGCAATGGTCGGAGCAACTGCTTTCGACTCGCCTGCCCTTTCGGTCAAACCACGCAAAAAATCCACTTCCAGCAAAAAAACTCAGTCGGCAGGCAAAATAAGGAGTGCCGCTTTACGTAGCAACACTTTGAAAACGATAAAACGTGCCAAAACATCCGTAAAATAATTTCACCACCAACATCAGCGAGAATAGTATGCGTAGTATTTTGCTTCTTCTTATCGGCGTTCCTATTCCAATTATCATCCTCATTGCACTGTTCAGCCACTAGACACAAAAGGAAATACAGATGAACCAGCCCCGCACTATTCACGTTACCGACGGCATCGTATCGGAATCGACCGGGCATAGTATTTGCTGGGCCTCCATTTTCGGTGGTGCCGCCACAGCCATTGCTTTTTCGATACTTCTGCTGATGCTTGGTTCGGGGCTAGGTCTTACCAGTATTTCACCATGGTCTAATTCCGGCGTCGGACTAACTACGTTTACAGTAGGTGCTGCCATCTGGCTGATCGTTATGCAGTGGCTATCATCTGCGTTCGGTGGGTATCTTGCCGCCCGTCTGCGTGCCAAATGGATCGGCGTTCATACCGATGAAGTGCTGTTCCGCGACACTGCGCACGGCTTCCTTTCTTGGGCAGTCGCTACGGTTGTCACCGTGGGTCTTGTGGGTGGCACAGCAGCTTCCGCCATCGGCGGCGCTATGCATGCAACTACAGTTGTCGCCGGCGGCGCAGCGATGGGGGCAAGCCACGCCAGCGCCAAAAGCAGCGAGACGGATGCGTACGGCTATTATGTCGATGGTCTCTACCGTAAGAACACTCCGGATAGAGCGACGTCAAACCAGGATGTAGCGGCTGAAACCACGCGAATCCTTACTGCAGATCTGAAGAATGATACAATCCCAGAAGAAGACAAAGCCTATCTTTCACGGTTGGTAGCTGCCCATGCCGGTATAAGCCAGGATGAAGCTCACCAGCGTGTTGACAAGACAATTTCCGATCTCCAATCGGCTAAGCAAAAGGCTAAAGAAGACGCAGATGCAGCACGCAAAGCTGCTGCTAAGTTCACCTTCTACCTGTTCTTCTCCATGTTGGTTGGCGCATTTGTCGCTACGGCAGGCGGTGGTCTTGGCGGTCAGCACAGAAACGCTTACTGACATTTACTGAGAAACTCAGCGATATATATTCCGGGGTAATAGCCATTATTCCGAACGTTCGCCAGAAGTATCTGACAGAAGTCATCCTCGGCCATATCTCTTTTTTACTACATTTTTCCTATGTTTGGGATAAACTTTAAGCGGATTGTTATCCCATGAAAAAAATAGCTATCGTTGGCTCCGGTCCAACGGGAATTTATAGTGCCAGATACCTGCTCGAAAGTGATACACCACTCTCGATCACTATCTTCGAAGCGCAACAGGATGCCGGTAAGGGCACGCCGTACCATCAGGACTGGAACGAAAGCCAAATGCTGGCGAACATTGCCAGCATTGAACTGCCCCCGGTCACTGAATCACTTGTTGACTGGCTTTCTTCGCTTGATGAACTTCGCCTGATGCGGCTTGGTATCATCAAGGAGGACGGCATCGATGAGCGCGTTTTTTATCCGCGCATCGCGCTTGGTGAGTATTTTCAGACGCAATTAACGAAACTAGTAACCCTCGCTGTGGCGAGAGGTCACACGCTTGACCTTCATACGAGCACCATGGTGAAAGATATTACCGTCGACCGCGATGGTATCCGTCTCGATATCCGCTATCCATCGCACGAAGCGCAGCAGCATTACGATTATGCCATCATGGCCACTGGCCATGTCTGGCCTAAACAGTCGCAAATCCGTCCGGGCTATTACCTTTCTCCCTGGCCCGCCTCGGCCTTGAACGCAATTCCCGATTGCCATGTCGGTATTCGGGGCACGTCGCTTAGCGGTATCGATGCGGCCGTCGCGCTTGCTGTCGCCCGTGGGCAATTCTTCCGCAACGAAAAGGACGACCTCACGTATATCCCGGAGCCAGGTACGGAAAAATTTCGGCTGACCATGATGTCGCGCAAAGGCCTCCTGCCCGAAGCCGATTTCTACTACCCCATTCCCTACGAACCGCTCGGAATCTTCACGGCTGCGGCGATCGGCCGTTTGATCGCCAGCAACCCGCGCACCCAGTTGCTGGATGATGTGTATGCGCTGTTCAAAGCGCAACTCCTGCATAGCGATCCTGCCTATGCCGCGAAAATCCAGCTCGATTCGCTCAGCTTGGAGCAATTTACGCATGCGTATTTTGCGGAACGCGAAACGAACGACCCGTTCGATTGGGCCAGAAGCAACCTCAAAGAAACCAAGACCAATCAAGACCGCGAATATACGGTATCATGGCGCTACGCCATTCTGCGCATGCATGAAGTGATCAAGGACATCATCCGCCATTTCGATGCGAAGGACCATCAGCGTTTCAACAATCACTTGAAACAGATCTTTGTCGATGACTATGCAACGGTGCCGCATGAATCCATCGAGCGCCTGCTGGCCCTCAATACGGCGGGGAAGCTCTCTATTCTACGTCTTGGCGAGAACTACGATATAAATGATCGTCCTGCCGAAGGCGGTGCGACCATTTGCACTGAAGGCACGTCCATGCATTTTCCTGCCTTTATCGAAGCCACCGGACAGCGCACACTTTCCGCCCACGAGTTTCCGTTCCCAAGCCTTTGGGCCCAAGGTATCATCACGAATGCCACAGCGCCGCATCTTACCTACAGTAAATTAGGGCAGCCAAAGCGTGAAGCCATCGTGATTGGCGGTATTGCGCTCGATACGGAATTCCACCCGGTGTCTACCTCTCCCTATGCGATGAATCTCTACTGCTTGAGTTTACCGTTCCTTTTAGGCCAATTCCCCTTTGCGCAGGGCATTACCAGTTCCCACGAAATGGGCAAATCCGTGGCCGAGGATCTAATCGCTCATTTTGCTGCGGACGAATCGTTCTCCGCCGGACAAAACCCCATTGCTGCCGGTCAGCGCGGTGCATTATGAAGCTCTTTGCGGTCTATATCGGCGGCGAAGCGGCCGGTGCCAACATTGAAGTACATGACATGCGTTTCGTGATCGGTGAATCGCTCGAGGACACGTACGATGAATTGCGTAACCAATGGTGGGGCATCCCGAAATCCCTGCATCTGGATTGCTGGTCCGAGCTAACCCGCGCCGACGGTTACCGCATCACTCTCAAACGTGAACCCAACATCGGTGAGGACAAGCTCTATTATGTCAATCTTGGCGGCTATGATCCTGAGCATTTCACGGAAATGCACAAAAACATGTTTGTCGTTGCACCGACTCAGTCCAAGGCAAAGGTGCGGGCGCTAAAGACCGTGCGCCACTGGACATCCTTCCATCAGGATGAAATTTTCGAGGCAGAGCAATCCTTTTGTATCAACAGCATTTTACCGGAACAATCGTGGTACATCCATCTGGAAAAGATCGACGATGAATCACCGGCCTCGTTTGTCTGTGCCTACATGCGCATTGGTAAAAACTAGAACAGCACTGTAGGATGAAACCACACTATTGGTCTACGATGCAGTATACAGATAATTCGTGCTCCACTAGACAACTTTCAATCAAAGTGTTACGTCTTCCTTTGGAAGGATGACTCAATGCAAAATGTTACAGTCGAGCCGGTCGCTTATCCTCTCTGGCTGCGTATGACGCATTGGCTGAATGCGCTCGCGGTCATCATCATGGTGACGAGCGGATGGCAGATCTATAATGCCTCTCCGCTTTTCGGCTTCAACTTCCCGGGTTTCATGACACTTGGCGGGTGGCTCGGTGGAGCTATCCAGTGGCATTTCGCGGCCATGTGGCTCCTGTTCATCAACGGGCTGGTATATCTTGCGCTTGCCATAGGCACCGGCCGGATGCGCATGAAATTCTTTCCCATTCATTTGAAACAATTGCTGCGTGAATTCTGGTTGGCGGTGCAGTTCAAATTGCATCACAAGGATCTGTCCCACTACAACATGGTACAGAAACTGGCGTATCTGGTTGCCGTGATCGATCTTGTGGCGCTCGTCTGCTCGGGCCTGGTCGTCTGGAAATCCGTGCAATTCCCGTTTCTGCGCGACCTTATGGGTGGCTACGATAATGCACGAATCGTTCATTTCTGCTGTATGGCTGTGATCGTCGGGTTCATTGTCGTGCATGTAGCGCTGGTCGCCATCGTGCCGCGTACCTTCGTGGGGATGATCCGTGGCCGGGTATAAAAGCACGCCTTCAGTTTTCCGCACACCGCTTAAGGTCGATAAGCGATTGGTAATCAAGGACGCCGAAAAACTGATTGATCCGTCGCGGCGGCTCTTTACGAAACAATCCTTAAGTCTTGGTGCCCTCGTCATGCTCACCGGCTGCAAGCTAACGGATGGCGCTTCGATCGAAGCCATGCTAGCGGCCATCTCGCGTTTTAACGACAAGGCGCAAGCATGGCTGTTTGATCCGAGCAAACTGGCACCGGAATATCCCGAATCGATGATGACGCGACCGTTTCCCTTCAACGCGTTTTACAGCGAGGACGAAGCGCCGCATGTGGATCCATTGCATTATGTTCTGAAGGTAAGCGGCTTGGTTAACTCGAAAAAGCCCATTACCTTGCATGATTTGCAGGCGATGACGCAAACAAGCCAGGTAACGCGGCATATCTGTGTGGAAGGGTGGAGTGCCATTGGCAAATGGGGCGGTGTTCCGTTCAAAGAATTCCTCGAGCGGATCGGCGCCGATCTAACCGCCAAATATATTGGTTTCAAATGCGCCGACGGGTATTACCAAAGCATCGATATGCCGACGGCACTACACAAGCAGACCATCCTCGCCCTCACCTATGATGGCCAGACCCTGCCCGCCAAATATGGGTATCCCATAAAATTGCGGATGCCGACCAAGCTCGGTTACAAAAATCCTAAACATATCACAGAAATATTTGTGACAAATGCCTATCCCGGTGGATACTGGGAAGATCAAGGCTATAACTGGTTTGGCGGATCGTAACTTACGTTCAAAAGTGAGTATTATACGCTTTATTTATGTATAGTTAGTTGCTCAAACCATCTGATACATTTCCGCAAAATATTTAATAGTAATTGGTTACTTATGGCCATGCCTCAATAACCACGGAATCCGGAATCAACCGGCTCACCAACTTTATGTTCGAGGATTTATGAAAAAGATTTTAACTTTGACTACAGTTATTTTGCTCACCGGCGCGACCAGTGCATTCGCAGCGGATGCAATGATGAATAACGAAATGTCGAGCGATACCATGAGCAAAAGCGACAGCATGAAGCAAGACGAAATGTCAAAAAATGACATGGCTAAAAAAGACGGCATGATGAAGAAGAACTCGATGAAAAAACATCATATGATGAAGAAAAAAGACGGTATGGCGGATGACAGCATGGGCAAAGATGACATGAATAAAGACAACATGGCGCGATAGTTTTATCGCCGTTGTATTGATGACCCCCATTGTGGTAACGCAGTGGGGGTTTGTTTTGACGCGCGCGCTGCCACTAGGCTGCGGCATACAATTTCAATCGATGTGCCGATATATCAACGCGATTTAGCGAAGCATACCGAGCGCCAAAGCATCATGCGGCGTGTCCACATCGAACGCACCATCCGGGAAATCGACCGTTGCCATCCGGTAGTTAGCGCTCATGAGAATCGGCTTGGAGCCGGAATGTCCGCGCAAGGCCAGCAATTCAGGAAATACTTTACGATCGAACAATGCAGGGATGCCGTAAGTACCGGCATAACTGCATGCAGCAATGTCCGATCCCGTCGCGTTTTTCACATAATCCAGTTTCCGGAATAAGTTGCTGGAAACGGCTGGCTGGTCGCATGTCACGATCAGTGCACCATTCAGCATGGGCATCTGGCCAAGTGCGTCGATACCGCAACGAATGGAGCTGCCCATTCCCTCTTCCCATGCCATGTTATAAGCGAGCGTGACGCCCTGCAGCGACACTGCAGGTGCAATGCTTTCAACATGTGCACCGGTGACAGCGATGATAGGGCAATTCAAAGGATGCATCTGTGCAAGAATGTGGCCGACTAACGTTGTACCACGATAGGGTAATAATGCTTTCGGCTGACCGAGTCTGGCCGATTGCCCGGCAGCGAGCAGCACGAAACCGAACCGGGCACTCACGCAGCAGGCCGCTGATGAATGGGGTCAGACTTATCCCGCAATGAACCAGAGGATGCCCGGCTCAGGAACGCTTTAATCTCCGCCAGCACAGCCAAAGCAATCTCTTCGGCGCCTTCGGCTCCAATATCGAGACCCGCCGGGCCGTGCAGTCCATTGCGCAAAGCAGGCGTATCCAGTTCTGCGAGTTCAGCGAGCAGGCGTTCGCGGCGATGGCGCGGCCCAAGCAATCCGATATAGCGTGGCGGCGTGCTGGCTAGCTGCTTCAGCACTGCGAGGTCATAGGGGTAATTATGGCTCATAAGCATGTAAGCCGTAGCTGCGGGCAACGGCTCGCCCGGTTTGGTAACGCACACCGCATTGACCATTGGAAAACGCGTCGTTGTCGCATGGGTCGCCCGTCCGTCGATCACCGTGACATGCCAGCCCAGCGCATGCGCTTGGGCGGCCAGCGGCACGGCGTCATTACCCGCCCCGGCAATCACCAGTGATACGGGTGCCGGTAAGACATGCAGCAAAATGCGCTCGGGCCTTGCGCTGATAACCTGCGTTTCGTTAGTTTGCATGGCGTAGCCGATGTGGGCCGCGAACTCGTCCGCATGGAACGCACAAGATGCGTTGGTTCTGTCCGCGCTGCGCAATAGACCCGTCCCGCGATGCTGCCCATCGGGTGCCGGATCGAATGCTGTCACCAGGCATACAGGCGCATTCGCGGTATGTGCCAGCGCCAGTAAGAGCAGCGGGTGGTTCTCGACAGACCAGTCGACTGGTTCGAACAGAATGGTGACTTTGCCCATGCACCCTAGCTGGATACCCAATCGTTCGCCTTCTTCGTCCATAGAATCGTAGGTAGCTAGCACCGGGCGGGTTTGTTGGATGGCGAATAATGCCTTGCGGCGCGCGTCACCTTCAAGGCACCCCCCACTGATGGCACCGACGAGGCTACCATCCTCATGCACCAGCATCCGTGCGCCCGGTTGACGGTAGGATGAGCCTTCCAGCGCCACTACCGTCGCCAACGCGACCGCGATGCCGTGACGCTTCGCCTCTACCGAGGCTTTGACAATGTCGGCGATGTCTTTCATACCCGTTTACTATGGCTTTTTGATAAGGCCGTGCAATAACTAATGCAATGAATAGCGAGGTTCCTTTAATGCATCCTCTACAAACGGTGGACGAGGCCGCGGCGACCATCGCACGCTTTATCCCAGCCCCGCGTTTGGGCATGGTGCGCCTTGAAGTAGCAGTCGGCTATGTCCTGGCGAATAGCGTTGTCGCGGAGCGCGATCATCCTGCCTTCGATCGCGCGACGCATGATGGAATCGCCATCGCCAGCGCGGCCTTGAAGCAGGGTATCCGGCAATTCGCATTGCAAGACTATGCCGCCGCCGGTGATCCCGCGCATCGACTGTCGGCGCACGATCATGCCGTGGAGATCGGTACGGGCGCGTCCCTGCCGATCGGTTGCGATACCATCATCCCATACGAGCACATCACGCTCAATTCCGGATTCGCCACGTTAAGCGACCACATCCACCCTGCCGTCGGTCAATCGATCCACCCCCGGGCGAGCGATGTAACGGCGGGCACAGAAGTGCTGACAGCACGACAAACGATCACGATCCCGCAGATCGCACTGCTTGCTGGGAATGGAATTTCACCCGTTCCAGTCTATCAAAAACCGCGCATCGGTATTCTCTCGACCGGCAGTGAACTGGTGGCGCCTAATGAACCGCTGGGCGATCACCAGATCCGACGCAGTAATGATGCAGTATTAGCTGCCTCTTTGCACCATAATGGTTTCCAGTACGTTGAACTCGCTTGGGAGCCGGATGACCTAACGGCCATCAAAGCGCGCCTTGCTGGCTGGCTTAGCACTATGGATGCGATCGTTATCATTGGTGGTATTTCGCGCGGCAAACGCGATTTCGTTCCGCAGGTGCTGGATGAACTCGGCGTCGAAACCGGATTTCATCGGGTAGCGCAACGGCCGGGCAAACCGCTCTGGTTCGGTAAGCAACACAGCACGCTCGTCTTTGGCCTTCCCGGCAATCCAACATCCTCGCTGGTTTGCCTCACACGCTACGTCTTACCGGCACTGCGTCGGATGGCCGGGCAGCCTGCCGTGGCGATTGCGAAGCGTGTACTCGGGGCAAAAGTAACCGCCCATGTTGACCTGACATGTTTTGTACCGGTAACCATCGGGCCAGCGGGGGAAGCCATACCGATGTGCACTAACACCTCCGGCGATTTCGTTTCCGTGGCGCCCAGCGACGGTATCATCGAGCTGGCACCCGGCGTCACAAATTATGCGGCTGGAAGCACAGTGCCTTACTATGCATGGAGTATGCCATGACACATCCTGCCTTGCGTGATCGTCATGGCCGCACCATGCGCAAACTGCGCGTTTCGTTGCTTGACGCCTGCAATATGCGCTGTGTCTATTGCATGCCGGAAGACCCCCAGTTCCTCGCGCGCGAACAATGGGCCAGCGCCGACGAGATCCTTCATATCTCCCGCGAATTGGTGACCTTAGGCTTGGAAGAGATTCGTTTGACCGGTGGGGAACCGACGCTACGCCCCGATCTCATGGAAATTATCGAAGGCCTGTCGGACTTGCCCTTGCATAAACTCGGCATGACCAGTAACGGATTATTACTCGAAAAACATCTCGGCGCATTGCAGCAAACGCAGTGCCAGCATCTCAACATCAGCCTTGACAGTCTGGATGCAGAAAACTTTGCCCGCATCACCCGCCGCGATGCACATGCTACCGTAATGCGCACGATTTTGCTGGCGCGCGATCTTGGCTTCAAGGTCAAAATCAATGCGGTGATATTACGCGGTTTGAATGATCATGAACTACTCGACTTTGTCAATTGGTCCGGCCGTGAAGGCATCCCGGTGCGGTTCCTCGAAGCGATGAATATCGGTGTCATGCAACCGCATTTTCAGGCGCGTCTTGTGCCAGCAGCAGAAATGCTGACCACGATCCGCGCGCACTATCAGTTGGCCGCGCAACTGGACAAGGCCGATGCCACGGCGTTTCGCTACCTTGCCGATAATTACGCGGATGTCGGTTTCATTGCGTCTGAATCACAACCCTTCTGTGGAGATTGCTCGCGCCTTAGGCTGACCGCGCAGGGCCATTTGCGGCCGTGTCTGTTCACGGAAAAGGGCATTGACATGCGCGGACTTGCTGCGGAATATTATCCGGCGGCGCTCGCGTCATTGCTCGAGATGAAACCGATCGGCCGCATCGCTCATGTTGCTCAGGCCATGTATCAGATTGGGGGCTAGATGGCAAAACTCAACCATATCGTCAACCATTCCCCCGCAATGGTCGATGTTTCCGGCAAAGAAGCAACGCGGCGCGTCGCCGTGGCAGAAGCGATCATCCGCCTGCCGGCGATCGTAGTGGACGCATTCAAAGATGGGGAACTTATTACGGCCAAAGGCCCGGTGTTCCACACGGCGATCATCGCCGGGACCCAGGCAGCCAAGAAAACGGCGGAATTGATTCCCTTCTGCCACCCGTTGCCGATCGAGCATTGCCGCCTCACCCTGACGCGCGATGGCAACCGCATCATCGTGCAGTGCGAAGTGGCGATCACCGGCAAGACCGGCGTAGAGATGGAAGCACTGACCGGCGCCAGCATCGCGGCGCTGACATTTTACGACATGACCAAAGCATTGAGCCATCAGATAGTCATCGAGCGCGTCGCGCTGGTCGGCAAACGCGGCGGCAAACGCGATGTGGGGACAATTCTATGAGCATGCTGCACGGACTCATCCTGGCCGGTGGGCATTCCCGGCGCATGGGGCGCGACAAGAGCGCAATTGCCTATCATGGCTCAGCGCAAACATATCATCTAGCGCAACTAGTTGCGCCCTATACATCGCAATGTTTCGTCTCGATCCGTGAGCAGCAAAAAGATGCAACGCATCTGGCCGGCCTTAGCCCCGTTTTCGATCATTACGCGATTGCATCGCCGCTCAATGGCATCGTTTCCGCCATGCGTGACATGCTGGGCGCCAGTTTTCTGGTTATAGCCGTTGATATGCCGCATATCGACGCATCCGCCATCGAAACGCTGTTGTCGCATCGTGATGCGAGCAAAGCTGCCACATGTTTCGAAAGCCCCATCAAGGGTGGCCCCGATCCCTTATTCGCGATCTGGGAAGCGCATGCTTTTCGTGAACTGGACACCCGCTTGCGCGCAACGGACAGCCATACATGTCCGCGCACGATTCTGCAGGAGCTCGGCGCTCATGTCATCAGCGCTGGCGTGCCTGACTCTATCCTTGAGAACATCAACACACCCGAGGAATATGCTACGCTGCAGGTCGCGTTATGACCCGCATCCGTGTTCAGTATTTCGGGCCATTGCGTGAACTGTCCGGCTGCGATGAAGAATTGGTCGATACACGAGCATCCCTACCACTCGATCTCTACGATGAGTTACGCGAGCGCTATCATTTTTCGCTGTTGCCGGAGCAAATAATGATAGCGGTCAATGAGCGCTTGGCCCGCCAGCATGCGCCCTTGCAGGAGAATGATTGCGTCGTATTCATCCCACCCATCGCCGGTGGCTAAGCGATGTTCGCACTCACCGATAAGCCTATTGCGGTATGCGCTATCGAAACGCCGGATTCACGCGCCGGGGGTGTCGTGAGTTTCGAAGGACGCGTGCGCTCACTCAACGAGGGCCGTACCGTCATTAAGCTCGATTACGAAGTTTATACCGCCTTGGCGCTGCATGAAGGCAATGCCATACTGGACGAAGCCATCGCAAAATACAATTTGTATCATGCTTATGCAATCCATCGCCACGGTGCGCTGGCCTTGGGCGAGACAGCGATCTGGGTGCACGCGAGCTCCATGCATCGGCGCGCCGCGTTCGAGGGTGTGGATTTCATTATCCATACCGTCAAACACCGTCTGCCCGTATGGAAAAAAGAATGGTATGCGGACGGCACGACACAATGGGTTAACTGCAACCATTCACATCCTGCATGATGGTCGCGCTGGCAGCTGCTTTTGCGCTTACCGCATTCATTTACTCTCTCGCCGGATTTGCTGGCGGTTCGACCTATCTGGCGTTGCTAGTATGGTTCGGCGTGCCGACCCTCGTCTCACCAATTATCGCCCTTACCTGCAATGCGATCGTATCCTCCATAGCGAGTGCACGTTACGTCGCGGCCGGTCTGGCCCGCCCGCGCCTGCTCATCCCGCATATGGCCTTGGCCATTCCCATGGCTTATATCGGCGGACGAATGGAGATAGGCAAAACGGAGCTGATGTGGGTCACGGCCACCTGCCTTTTCGTGGCAGCGCTTTACCTGTTACTGCACCATCGGCGCTACGATACGAACCTGCCGTACCAACCGCCGCCACTTTTCATCGCCTTGCCAGCAGGAGCTGCCCTCGGATTAGTTTCCGGCGTGATCGGCATCGGCGGCGGCATTTTTCTATCGCCATTACTCTACAGCTTGCGGGCTGGTACGCCGAAAGAGATCGCGGCGACCAGCTCGCTGTTCATTTTCGTTAATTCCTTGGCGGGTATCGCCGGGCATTTGCACAAAACCTTCGCGCTGGATGCCCTGACCACGTACTGGCCACTGCCGGTGGCGGTATTCATCGGTGGGGCCATCGGCTGCCAGCTCACGCTACGCATCCTTTCTCTGCAGCGTATCGCCCTTGCTACGGGCACCATCCTTATGGTTATTGCGCTGCGCCAATGGTGGGCATTACTATCATCATGATTTGCTAATCGTTTTTTTACAAAACTTTCGCTTGATTGATCTTGTGCCGCGGGAGACGTGATGAATTACTTTCTCAACTATGTAACTACACGCCGGGGCTTGTTGGCTGGTTCTGCATCGGCGCTTGCAGCATTGGCCGTGGCAAGGCTATTCCTACTTCCAACCAAAGCGCAGGCAGCAGAAATGAACCAGCCTTTACCCATTCCTGATCCCAGCACCGTTACCACCCGTCTGACGATTAATGGGGAATCGCATACACTGGAACTCGACAGCCGCGTTACATTACTGGATACGTTGCGTGAGCATCTGCATCTCACCGGAAGCAAAAAAGGCTGTGACCATGGTCAATGCGGTGCCTGCACGGTCATAGTCGATGGTCGTCGGATCAATTCCTGCTTGACCCTTGCCGCAATGCATGACGGTGCGAAGATCACAACCATCGAGGGTTTGGGTTCGCCGGAGAAATTGCACGCCATGCAAGCCGCGTTCGTGGCGCATGATGGCTTCCAGTGCGGCTATTGTACTCCAGGGCAAATCTGCTCGGCCGTGGCGATGCTGGAGGAAGCGAAACATGGGTCACCCAGTCATGTCAGTGGTTCACTTACCGAAAAACTAAGGCTTAGTGATGCTGAAATTCGTGAGCGGATGAGTGGCAATCTTTGCCGCTGCGCCGCTTATCCAAACATTCTTGCCGCCATCAAAGAAGTCGCGGGAGAAGCCGCATGATCCCATTCGCATACCAACGGGCTGATTCGCTCGATGCCGCAGTGAGCGCTGCTACCATGAGCGGTACCAAATTCATTGCTGGCGGTACCAATCTACTGGACCTGATGAAACTTCAAATCGAAAAGCCAGTGCGCTTGGTCGACATCACCCGCTTGCCACTGGATAAAATCGAACCCACGGGCCATGGTGGCTTGCGCATCGGCGCGCTAGTACGTAATGCAGAACTCGCAGCGGATGCACGGGTACGACGTGATTATCCTGTATTAAGCCGGGCGCTGCTGGCCGGCGCTTCCGGGCAGTTACGCAACATGGCGACTACCGGCGGCAATCTCCTGCAACGCACGCGCTGTTATTATTTTTATGATACTGCCATGCCGTGCAACAAGCGCGAACCCAATTCCGGCTGCGCGGCGATCGAAGGCTATAACCGTATCCATGCGGTCGTCGGTGCCAGTACGTCCTGCATCGCGGTTCACCCCTCCGATATGGCCATCGCTATGCGTGTCCTCGATGCAGTGGTCGAAACTCAGAGGCCAGATGGTACCACGCGAAGCATTCCTATCGCCGATTTCCACCGCCTGCCCGGCAATACTCCCCACATCGAGACAAACCTAGAACAGGGCGAAATAATTACCGCCGTCGTGCTGCCTAAACCTGTCGCCGGCGTTCAGCTTTACCGCAAGGTGCGGGATCGCGCCTCCTATGCCTTTGCGCTCGTCTCGGTCGCCGCCATCGTTGATTCCGCAGGTGGTAAAATTAAGTCCGCCAAACTCGCCTTTGGCGGACTGGCGCATAAACCATGGCGGGTCGAGCAGGCTGAAGCCATGCTGGTCGGGGCGGGCAGCACCACTGATTTCTCACCCGTGGCTGATGTGATTTTGGCGGATGCCAAAACCTACAGTAGTAACGATTTCAAACTTCCGCTCGTCCGCCGCACGATGGCTGCCGTGTTGCGAGAAGCGCTCGAGGCGTAAAATGGCAAAAGCAAACCCACAACCGGCCACCAATCCGATCGACGAGAACCGCCAAGGGTTGATCGGTAAACCGGTCGATCGCGTGGATGGGCCGTTGAAAGTAAGCGGGCGTGCCACCTATGCTTATGAATTCCAGCCTGACGCGCCGGTAGCCTATGGGTATATCGTGCCGGCCAGCATTGCCAAAGGTACTGTGCTCAGCATCGCTACCCTTGAAGCGAAGGCCATACCGGGCGTCCTCATGATCATGACGACCGACAATGCACCCAAGCAGGCGTCCTATGGCCCTCCGGTGGCCAAGCAGCCGCTGGAACGGCCGAAACCCTTCCTCGACAGCAAGAATATTCGCTATTTCGGTGAACCGGTCGCCTTTATCGTCGCTGAAAGTTTCGAAGTGGCTCGCGATGCTGCCTATCGCCTCAAGATCAATTATCGCACCGATCGTTCCATCAAAACCGATCTGGCCGCGAACCAGCAGGATGCTTACAGTCCCAAATCCATCAACGGTGCCAAGCCTGACAGCGCTGTAGGTGATTTTGACAGCGCCTTCGACTCGGCCGACGTCAAGATCGATGCGACATATACCACGCCCCATCAGGTGCATAACGCTATCGAACCGCATGCCGCCATGGCCGTCTGGAAAGGCAAAAAACTAACGATTTACGCGGCACACCAGCTTACCAACTCCCTGCAGAAATCGCTGGCGGCGACCTTCGACATGAAGCTCGCGGACATCCACGTGATCAATCACTTTATCGGCGGTGGTTTCGGTGGCAAACTACCAACCGAAGCAGAAATTGTCCTTAGCGCGTTAGCAGCGCGCGAGTTGAAACGCCCCGTGAAAACCGCACAGACCCGCCAGCAATTATTCGCGACCGGCGCGCATCGTCCTGAAACCCTGCAGCGTGTGCGTCTCGGTAGCAAACGCGACGGCACCCTCACGGCCATCGGGCATGAAGGTTTTTCGCAGACCGCGACGTTTGATGAATTTGCGGAAAGCTTCGCCATGCAGACCCGTTCGCTTTACGCTGCCGATGACCGCAAGACCAGCCATCGCATCGTCGCCCTCGATTTACCGCCCGGTGGCGCCATGCGGGCACCCGGCGAGGCGGTCGGCATGCTCGCGCTAGAGCAGGCGATGGACGAACTTGCTTATGCGCTTGATATGGATCCGATCGCACTACGGCTCAAAAATGAAACCAAGACCGATCCCGAAAAGAAACTGCCATTTTCAACGCGCGCCCTCCCCGAATGTTTTGCCGAAGGGGCGAAGCGTTTTGGCTGGGATAAGCGACCGACCAAACCAGGCAGCTTACGTGACGGTCCGTGGCTCATCGGATACGGCATGGCCAGCGCCTTCCGCAGTAACCTGATGAACGATTCCGAGGCTGAAGTGAGCCTCGATGAAAAAGGTCATCTTACGGCAAAGCTTGCCATGACGGATATCGGTACGGGCAGCTACACCATTCTCACCCAGATTGCCGCGGAGACGATGCAGCTACCGCTCGACGCGGTCACCGTACTAATCGGCGATAGCGATTACCCGCAAACACCCGGTTCCGGTGGCTCATGGGGTGCCAACAGTGCCGGTAGCGGCCTGTTCGAGACCTGTATGGATTTGCGTCAGGAATTGGTGAATCGCGCTGTCAAAACCAAAGAGTCGCCGCTGTTCCAACTAGATCCAAAGGACGCTACCTTTGCGTTAGAAAAAATCAGCATCGATAGCAAATCCGAAACCTACGCGAAGATCGTCGCGCGCGATCCCGAAAAAAAAATCACGCTCCAGGGCAAGGTCGAAAAACCGGATGGCTATAAAAAATTCGCCCAAGCCGGTTTCGGTGCGCATTTCGTGGAAGTCGGCGTCGATCCTATCACCGGTGAAGTGCGCCTGCGCCGCATGCTCGGCGTCTTCGCCGCCGGACGTATCCTGAATGAAAAAACGGCCAAAAGCCAAGCACTTGGTGGTATGTTGTGGGGCCTCGGGTCGGCGCTATTTGAAGATGCGGTCACGGATGCGCGTTACGGTCAATTCGTCAATCACGATCTCGCGGAATACCATATTGCGAGCCATGCAGATATCGGCCCGATTGAGGTCGTGTATCTGCCTGAAGTCGACGACAAGACCGGCCCGCTGAAAATCAAAGGTGTCGGTGAGTTAGGCATTTGCGGAGCCGGAGCTGCCGTCGCAAACGCCGTTTATAATGCTTGTGGCGTACGCGTCCGCAACTATCCGATTACGTTGGATAAAGTTCTAGCTGGCTTGGCTTAATTGACACACAATCTTCATATTTTTCGTTCGTTGATGTGATAGAACTGAAAAATGGAACGACAACGCTTTCATCCTTTTGATTCATTTTTAGCGCGCGTAACCCAAGAGCGCACGCAACAGTATATTGATCAATACGCGACTCATGATGGCATCGTTGACAAACAACTGGCTGGCCACATTGAACTTGAGCTCAAGCGCCGGGCGGAGACGGGCAAGGAACTTGATATCTATGAGCCCTTGCGCTGGACCGTCGCGCAGACAGTATTATCGATCGCAGGGGCTATCGGCATCAAACTCACGACCGAGAAAAGCATTTCCCGGCCCGCTATGGCTGTACTTAGCGCCACGACCATCCTCACTAGCAGTATTCAGCTTATGCGACTTTATCCGCGCTTTAAGGCTGGCCTCAGTGGGGGGCTGGATGTCGCGATAGCCATGAACAATGCCAGTAATGGCCACAAGAAACTGGACTGGGCTTCGACTATTGCGAGTAAACCTGCAACCGCACCGGGCTCTCTGGGTCTATCGTGAGTATGGATATGCAACGGTCATTCGGCGCTGCCGCGAACGTATCTAGACGGTGCTTTCTAACCTGCTAGGTTACGCGCATGATCGAACTCCGTAATATTACCGTTCGCTACCCCGGCGAAGGCTCGCGTCTCGTGCTGAACGATGTGAGCCTATGTGTGCCGCCGCGAAAGACTGTCGTGTTATTGGGCGGGTCCGGTGCAGGAAAATCAACGATCTTTAAAGCGATTTTGCGCCTTATTCCTGTCGAATCCGGCACGGTGTCGATCGACGGTACTGATACACGAACGTTCGACAACCTCGCCATTCGCCGCCGCATCGGTATGGTGTTTCAGGGCATCGCCCTTTTCCCCCATCTGACCGTCGCCGAAAATATCGGCCTGACCCTGCGCCTCGCCGGCGAGAAAAAAAATGCGGTAAAAGAACGCGTCCACGAGCTGCTTCATCTCGTCAGCCTTGCCCCCGAACTCTATGCTGATCGCTACCCCGCTCATCTTTCCGGTGGCGAACAGCAACGCGTGGGTGTTGCCCGCGCCCTCGCCACGCGGCCACGATATTTGCTGATGGACGAGCCCTTTGGTGCCCTCGATGCTATCACCCGGCGCAACCTGCAGGAGGAATTGAAGATCCTGCGTCGACGGCTCGATATCACCATCCTGTTCGTCACGCATGATATCATGGAAGCCGTCAGCCTCGGCGACAGCATTGCCGTGATGGATCAGGGCCGTATCCTGCAACAAGGCACCATTCGCGATGTGATGGAACATCCGCGAAACGACATCGTCCGAAAACTCGTCACCACGCCGCTTGAAGAGCTTGAAACGTTCGTGAAAGACAGCCTGCAATGAGCGCGGAAACCAACATGCAGTTTCTCGCCGAGCATCGCGAAGCGCTCGGTCAGCGCCTGGCCGAGCATTTGCTGCTGACCGGCGTGACTATTCTCGGCGCATTTATTATTGGCGTCACGTTGGCCATCTTTGCCTTCCGCAAGCCTGCTCTGCGCACACCGTTACTGGTTATCGTGGGCATGTTGCAAACGATTCCCGGTATTGCGCTACTGGTGATGGCAATGGCCGTGTTCCAGCGCATCGGCACCGTGCCGGCTCTTGCGGCGCTTTTGTTGTACGCGCTCCTGCCGATCGTGCAGAACACCTTGGTCGGCCTTACGTCCCTTTCCCCAACTCTGTCGGAGGCGGCACGCGGCCTTGGCCTCAGTAAATGGCACCGCTTACGCTATGTGCGTCTTCCACTGGCAATGCCGATGATGATGGCAGGTCTACGCACGTCTGCCGTGCAGACGGTAGGGCTGGCGACGCTGGCCGCGTTCGTCGGGGGCGGTGGTCTCGGCCAGTTCATCAATCGTGGGCTGTTCCTGTCGGATACACGGCTCATCCTGCTCGGTGCTGTTCCGGCGGCACTGATGGCCTTGATGATTTACGCGATTCTTGGCTTGCTTACAAAAGCGGTGACACCCGGCATACCCCGTAAAAAACGTCGCCTTAACGCGTGCTGCGCGATGGCCATTCTTGCCGTCCTCACAATCTTTACATTGGTTGAGTTAGCAAAGCTTGGTAGCAGCAGCAATAGCAACAGCTCTATCACTATCGGGTCGAAAAATTTTACCGAACAACTCATCGTCGCCGAAATGGTCGCACAACAGCTCGAACGGACTACCCAGTTGAAGGTCAACCGCCGCTTCAGCCTCGGTGGCAGCCAGGTGATGCAGCAGGCATTGAACGACGGCACTATCGATCTCGGTGTGGAATACACTGGCACTGCGCTCGCCTCCATCCTCCATCTGCCGGTGCCGCATGATCCAGCCAGCGTTCTGCCGACCGTGCGTGAGGCCTACCAGAAACAATTTAAGCTGGTCTGGCTGCCACCTCTTGGTTTTGACAACAGCTACCGCCTCGCCGTACGCAGCAACGATACGCGCCTAACCCACATTACAACTATTAGCCAGCTCACGCCCATCGCACCACAATTGAGCGCCGCCTTCGATTTTGAGTTCGCGGAACGTGACGATGGGTACAAGGGTCTTGCCCATACCTATGGCCTGCATTTCCAGCACGTCGCTGACATGCACCCGGACTTGCTGTATCCCGCGCTCAGGGCCAGCAATACTGACGTCATCTCTGCCTACGCCACGGATGGCCGTCTCGCCACCCCTGGCATTCGCACATTGACGGATGACGCCCATTTCTTCCCACCGTATGAAGCCGCAATCGTGGTACGCGCGGCAACGCTTACTACCCACCCCGAGTTAAAAGCGGCATTGCTGGCCTTATCTGGAACCGTAACCAACCAACAGATGCAGAAACTTAACGCCGATGTTGACGCCAAGCAGCTCACCGTGGAACAAGCCGCCACCCGGGCCCTAGCACTTAAAAACACTGAAAACTGATTGGTTCGTCACACAACCGTCACACAAGCGCTTTAGAATGCGTAGTATGAGTGATGACGCCAAACCCATAGAGACGAAGCCACCACCGACGAGTGTCACTACTCAGATCAAATATTCTGTCTTAGGGGAGATGATTGGCTGCGCCGTTAGCATTGGCGCGGTGTATATGGCCCATCATGTTTTTCCGAAACAGAGTAACGATTTTATCGGTAAGCTAGCTGTGAAGCTGGGCGAATGGCGTGGCACAAGTCCGGTCGCCCAGCAAATCCTCGCGCGCCAAATTACCGATGTTACCGTGATGAATATCGGCGGTTTGGCCAATATGGGTGGCCAATTCGCTCTGCACCGCAAAGGTTTTGATCCGAAGGAACGCTCTACCGTAAAATCCGATTTCGGTCGTGTTATAACAGGGCGCGTCGCTGGCACTGCCACCGCGATCGGCATGGTGGCGATTGCTAAAACACTCGGCCCACAGGCAATGAACCGCAGTGAACAGGCCCTGTCCAGCCTGATGGGCAACAATGCTAAAAGTGATCGTTTTGTCGAACTTTTCATAAGCAACGCCATTCAGTCGGTTGGCGGCATTGCCGGCAATGTGCCTGCGCAGTTGCTTTACGACAAGCTTGTCGACCATGGCCCATCACCCCAACGTTGAATTTTTATATGCCTGCCAACTAAAGTTAATTTTTCCAACCCAAGGTCATCGTATGCGCACTACCCGTGACGCAGCTCTACGCGTTCTCATCCTCTCCGGCTCCCAACGCCGTGAGAAAGATTGTCCGGGCCGTGATTCCAAATCCCGCAGCTTCATGCAACGCATGGCAGAGCGTCTGCCGCAGGATTGGGTGATCGATGTCGAAGACCTCGGAAACGTTAAGCATAAATCACGGATTCAGCCTTGTAACGCGTGCGTCTCGACCTCGATGGCCTTGTGCGTCTGGCCGTGCAATTGCTACGTCAAGAACGACATTTATCGCCCCGATCTGCTGTGGGATCTCGACCTCTATGCGCGTCTTGACCTGGCAGATGCCTGGGCCATCATTGGTCCCGTTAACTGGTATGCACCGACGACGAATCTGAAAACCCTGTTTGACCGGCTCGTCTGCATGAATGGCGGCAACCCGAAAGAAGAGCTGATCGATAACAAGGATCACAAGAAAGCCATGCAGCTTGAGCACACCGCGCAATGGAAGGAACTGAGCGTCAATCACCTTGAAGGACGTACCGCGGCGTTCTTCTGCCACGGCGATGATGGTGGCGACGAAATGGACAAGAATAATGTTCCTAAAATCATTCGGCCCGAACATAAACACTACTTTGACGGTGCGGCCGAACCCTTCGAGGATATGCGCCAAGCCTACGCCCCACTCGTTTGGCAGTGCCGCTACGGCGGCATTGAAGCCCCGGAAGAACTTTGGGAGTATGAAACCATGGGTAAGAACAAACACTACAGCGACAACCAGGTGGAAGATATTCCGGCCGACATCTACGCGCAGTTCGATGGCTGGACGGACCGTTTCAAAGCATTCGTCGAAAATAAAGGCAAAGCTCCGGTCGGCAAATTTCCGGTCTATAATTTCGATCAGTCACCGCACATTAAGTGATGATGATTCTTCGCCCGGAATTGGCACTTTTGAGCAGCTATGCCAGATGCAGCGAATTGCGCACCATTCGTTGCACCGGTATCAGGTTTCAATATGCAACTGATCGCAAAAACTTACAAGTTATTCACCGCTAGCGCGACGAACCACTTGTACCCATGTTGCTATTCGTAGCTGAGCTTTGATGAATTATCCGGCATCGCATTGTCCCCACTTTTCAGGGCGTGGCTACGCTGGTGATGGGTCGCGCTACTGGTGCTAACGGCAGCGGGTTGCTTATCAGCGGCAGCTTTACTGTTTTCATCTGCCGAATAATTGGCATCGCCCGTTGCGAGGTTGCCGCCGGCGCTGGCGTTCGCACCACTGCGTGCTCCCGCCGTTGCCTGAGCAAAAGCCAAAGTCGGTGTCATTAGCGCAAGCGCAGCTATCATTGTAAGTTTCATAAGGTTTTTCATCGGTATCTCCAAAATGGTTGTTTAATTTCATCATCATTAAACGGGCTGGCGTAAGTTCGTAGCGTTGGCGATTCCTTCACATATAAGGCATTAGTAAATACTAGAGGCAAGTGGCTGTATACACCTCACCGCGTAAGGTCGCTCGCGCAGATTAGTGCTACGGTTGCTAGTTCAAACAGCGTACTCATCCGCCATGGAATGCATGTAATCTAAGCTGTGAGGCATTACAAATTGCGCGTCACAGTGCATTACATCTGCTTTACCGCATTCTCGACCTGCAATGGCAGCAACACGACGAATTCCGAGCCCTTGCCAACCTCACTCGTCACCGTGATCTTACCACCCATCGCTTCCGTCAGCTTTTTGGTAATGGCAAGGCCGAGGCCTGTACCGCCATATCTTCGGTTAATGGTTGTATCACCTTGGGAGAACTGTTGAAAGATGCTGCCGATTTTATCCGGCGCTATGCCGATTCCCGTATCGCGCACCCGGATAACAATATGTTTGCTATCGAGCGAATCGGCAGCACTGCATTCCACGATGAAATCGATACGCCCTTTTTCCGTGAACTTGAGCGCATTACTGACAAGGTTGAGGATGATCTGGCGAATGCGGCTCGGATCGCCGATGAGCATACGTTTCCCGATAGTTGACTCGTCCAAATTGAGCAGTAGTGCTTTTTCCTGCGCTTTCGGCGCCATCATGCTGATGATTTCAGTGAGCAGCTTACCAAGGTCGAACGGAATCGCCTCGATCTCGAGCACGCTATTCTCGATCTTCGCGATGTCGAGTAGGTCGTTGATAAGAGCCATTAGCCCGTCGGCACTGGTTTTAAGCGTATCAACGCATTCGCGTTGGCGGTCGGTGAGCGGTTTACTGGCGCTTAGAATGTGCGCAATGCCGATGACCGCATTCATGGGTGTGCGGATCTCGTGGCTCATGTTGGCAAGGAACTCTGTCTTCGCCACCGTTGCTTTCAACGCGCCAGCAAGTTCCATCTCGCAGCGCTCGAGCGCGTCACGCAGTTCGTTCTCATTCATCTCAGCACGCGGTTTGCTCATGCTATCCTATTCTATCAATGAGGTTTCTAGAGTAATTAGCATCAGCTAATCACAACCTTAGCTCCGCTATCTTCTATACAAATTATTTTGTGTTTGTATGTCCACTAGTATACATACAAACAGATTTTAATTTCTTAAGCGTGAGGCATGAATGCCACCCGAACTATCAGAATGATCAATGCGTCAGAGAACAACCTGTTGCAGGCACTACGGTCACAGGATCTTGAGCTCTTGAAACCCCATCTACGTCCCATACATGTTGATGCCGGACAAATACTCTATGAACCGGGTGATATTGTTAATTATGCATATTTTCCTTGTGGTTCTACCCTCGCTTCTTTTGTAGTACCTCTCGCCGATGCCCGTGCCGTAGAGACCGCGCTCATCGGTCGTGAAGGTGCCGTTGGCGGCATTGTCAGTGAAGGCCATTTACCGGCCTACTGTCGCGCCGTTGTGCAGTTCCCGGGGGAAATGCTTCGGATCGAATCTACGATGCTGGAGCGCGCCAAGTCCAGTTCCGTTAGTCTACGGCTATTTTTTTCGCGCTATTCGGATGCTTTGCTCGCGCAAGTGTTCCAAGCCGTCGCCTGTAATGCGACCCATACTATCGAGCAGCGTACATCGAAATGGCTTCTTTCGGCGCTTGATCGTACCGACAACCTCACAATACCGCTGACGCAGGATCAACTTGCCGGTATGCTCGGCGTAGGACGCAGTTACGTTGCACGCGTACTAAGCATCATGAAAGCGCAAGGCACGCTCGAGACCGCACGCGGCAAGCTACGCGTTCACAAAAAAAACGACCTCGAGAAAATGGCTTGCAATTGTAACGACCTTGTCCGCAAGCATTTTGACGAAGTGCTGAAGGGTGTCTATCCGACACACTGAGCAATGCTGATTACGCGGCGCGTGGTGCCGCCGGTTTTACTTCGGCCAGTTGTGTCGTAAGCTTATCGAGGTCGATGGGCTTGACAAGATGGTGGGTGAAGCCTGCCTCCATCGCTAGTTGCCGGTCGCGTTCCTGTCCCCACCCTGTCTGTGCAATAATGATGGTATTTTTGAACCGGTAATCCTCCCGCAATGTCTTGCATACCTCGTAGCCATTCATTCCCGGTAGCCCAATATCGAGCAGTATAACATCTGGTTGCCATGCTTTCGCCATTTCCAACGCTTCAAGACCGTCATGCGCGAGTTTGAATTCATGGCCGATGAGTTCCAACATCCAGCCTGTCGTCTTGGCAGAAGGAACATTGTCATCTACGACCAATACGCGCAATTGGTTGACTGACGATTCTGCAGACGGGATCGTCTCCAAGGATTTTTCCTCCACCAGCGTCGGCGCCATCGGTAAGCGCACCGTGAAAGTGCTCCCCTGGCCTAGACCTTTGCTTTCTGCCGTGATCGTGCCTTGATGCATCTCGACCAAGCGGCTGACGAGCGCCAGCCCGATGCCAAGGCCACCTTGTGTACGCGTAAGGTCATTGTCCACCTGGGTGAACAGTTCGAAGACTTTCGGCAGCATGTCGTTACTGATGCCTACTCCGTCATCGCCGACGGTGATGGACACGTCATTGCCGTCCGTTTTAACCCCGAGCGTGATCTGGCCGCCGTTCGGCGTATACTTTGCGGCGTTATTGAGAAGATTGCCAATCACCTGCGCGAGTCGCGTGCCGTCGGCGTCAAGCCATAGATCGACCGTGGGAATCGATACGGCAAAGGAATGCTTTTTATCATCAATCAGTGAGCGGCTGACTTCGATCGCCGCCTGCAGAACGGATTGCAGGCTAATGCGTTCTCGATGCAGGTCGATCTTGCCCTTGCTCACCCGCGCGACATCGAGCAGGTCATCGATCAATCGGACGAGATGGGTCAGCTGCCGTTCCATCATGGTGCGCACTTCGTCGGCCTTATCGCCATCTGGGTTCATGCGCAGCACTTGCAATCCATTGCGGATGGGAGCGAGCGGGTTGCGCAGTTCATGCGCGAGGGTCGCGAGGAATTCGTCCTTGCGACGGTCGGCTTCAAGTAACGCCTCTGCGCTTTTGCGTAGCTCGTCACGCTGGCGGATAAGAAGGAGTTGCTGATAATACAGGTCAAAGAACACTTGCGCTTTGCTGCGCAATATATCTGCCTCGATCGGTTTTTGGATGAAATCAACCGCCCCCGTTTCATAGCCACGGAAACGGCGCTGGTAATCCGCTGCTCCGGCCGTGAGAAAAATGATCGGGATATGCCGAGTGCGCTCCGTTCCGCGCATCAGTTCAGCCAGCTCGAAACCATCCATGCCGGGCATCTGCACATCCAATAGCGCCAACGCTACTTCGTGTTGCAGCAACAGTTCCAGTGCTTCGGGTCCAGTACGCGCTTTCAGCAGCACCAGCCCGTCACGGCGCAGCAACGCGTCTAACGAAAGGAGGTTTTCCTCAAGGTCATCGACCAGAAGGAAATAAATTTTTTCATTCGGCAAATTCTGCATATGCAACTTTCTGCAGCATCGCTGCGAGTTCGCTCAGGCTCAGTGCCAACGCGTTCGGACATTTCTTCAGACCGGCCTGTGGCATCGTCGGGTGTGCCGCGGTGTCCGGGCGCTGCACCGCAACTGTCCCACCGGCCAGCGCAATGACCTTCAACCCGCTAGCGCCGTCATCGTTCGCGCCGGTAAGCAGTATCCCCAACATACCTGCACCATACGCATCTGCCGCGCTTTCGAACAGAACGTCGATGGAGGGGCGCGAATAATGTACCGCTTCCTCGTTCGAAAGCGACAGGGTCCGGTTCTGCTCGACCAGCACATGATAATTCGGCGGCGCAATGTAAACGGTCCCGCCCTCCAGCGGTTCCTTATCCTCCACCTCGCGAACCGTAACGCTGCATTTCGCCTGGAATAGTTCCGCTAATACGCTTTGTTTATCGGGCGGCAAATGCACCACGATGACGATGGGCAACGGATACGCCGCCGGTAATGCCGGCAACAACTGCAGCAATGCGTCCACCGCTCCGGCCGAAGCGCCCATCACCACCGCTTCGAGCGCGCTGCTCATGCCGCACTCCGTTTTTGGTAAATCCGCTCATTACGGGCGAAATCGATGAAATCATCCGAGTGCAGCGAGAAACGCAAACTCTCTTTCGCGCCGAGTCCGAGGAAGCCTTTGCGGATCAATGAATCGTTGAACAGGCCAATAGCCCGGTCCTGCAATTCCCGGTCGAAATAGATTAACACGTTACGGCACGATACGAACTGGGCTTCGGTGAACACGGCATCGCTCGCGAGACTGTGGTCAGAAAATACGACTTTCTTCAGTAACGATTTATCAAACGTTGCCGCCCCGTATGCCGCCGTATAGTAATCAGCGAGGGACGATTTGCCGCCGGATTTTTGGTGGTTCTCGGTAAAGATCTGAAGTCGGTCGAGATCATACACGCCAGTCTCTGCTTTTTTTAATGCGTCCTGGTTGATGTCCGTTGCATAGAACATCGTGCGCTCCTCAAGTCCTTCCTCGCGAAATAGGATAGCGAACGAGTACAGTTCCTCGCCTGCGGAGCAGCCCGCAATCCAGATTTTCAGCGATGGATAAGTCTTGAGGTGTGGCACCACCTGTTCACGGATAGCCTTGAAATACAGGGGATCGCGAAACATTTCGCTCACCTGCACAGTAAGAAACGCCAGCAGCCCCGCCAGTTTTGTCTCATCGTGCAGCACCATGTCCTGCAGTTGCGAAAATGATTTGCAATTGAGTTTCTCTTTGGCCAGTTTGATCCGCCGCTTCACCGAGGCCATTGAATAGCCGCGAAAATCGTAATGGTAACGGCTATACAGCGCTTCCAGCAATAACCTGATTTCGATATCCTCAGTTTTATCGGGCATGACGCATCACCGTGGCATCCAGACACGTACCAGCGATAGCAGCTTCTCCACATCGAGCGGTTTCGCCATATAATCGTTCGCCCCTGCATCCAGGCAGCGTTCCTGATCGTCCTTCATCGCCTTTGCCGTCAGCATAATGATCGGCAGTTTCTTCCAGCTCGCATTCTTGCGGATGAGGCGCGTCGCGGTCAGGCCGTCCATCTCGGGCATCATCACATCCATCAACACAAGGTCGGGTGTTTTGCCGGCATCCGCTTTACCCAGTTCCAGCGCCGTCAACGCTTCTTTGCCGTTACGGGCGATGCTAACGATGGCGCCGAGTGGCTCGAAAATGCTGGTGATGGCATAAACGTTACGTACATCGTCTTCGACCACTAGGATGCGGCGCCCTTCGAGCACCGCATCGCGATTGCGGGCCTGTTCCAGCATGCGTTGCTGCTCGGCGGGTAACTCCGCAACAACCTGATGCAGGAACAAGGTTACTTCGTCGAGCAGGCGCTCAGGGCTCTTAGCGCCTTTGATAATGATAGATTTGGAATATTTCCGCAGGCGCTCCTCGTCCGCCAGCGATAGATCACGCCCCGTGTAGACGATCACCGGCGGGAACGCGTACGTATCCTCGCTGCTCAGCGTCTCGAGCAACGTATAACCGGTCGCATCCGGCAGCGAAAGGTCGAGCACCATGCAATCATAGGTCGATTCTTTCAGCAGATCGAGGCACTCCGCTGCGGTGCCGACGGCAACCGTCTCGACATCGTGCGAGCCAAGCAAGTGTGCCATACTCTCACGCTGTACCTTGTCATCCTCCACGATCAGCACGCGGCGCATATGCTGATCGAGCTTGGTTTCGAGTTTTTTCAGCGCGTCGACCAGTTCGTCGCGTTTCACCGGCTTCATCATATAGCCGATAGCACCAAGCGCCATGGCAGTCTGCGCATAATCATTCGCCGAAACGACATGAACCGGAATATGGCGCGTCTGCGGATCACGTTTCATGCGGTCGAGAACAGATAGACCCGAATGGTCGGGAAGCCCGACATCGAGCACCACGGCACTTGGCAAATATTGCCGTGTCATGATGAGCGCTTCTTCCGCCGTACCGGCGACAATGCACTGGAAATCAAGTTCATGCGCGAGCTGGTACAGGATCTTGGCGAAAGACACGTCATCCTCGACCACAAGGATGGTCCGGCCGTTGGCGATGAGTTTTTCGCGGTCATCCTCAAACCCGTAACTACCTGGTAATGGTGCGGCGACCAGCGCTGCCGCCGGTGCCTTTTTCTTGGCGTCTTTCATTTTAGTCGGGGCTTGTAATACCTCTTCCGCCGCGAACGTGTTTGCGCTCGTCGTGCGTGCATTCATCGCGGATGGATCGAACTGCTCCGGTAACGTCACGACGAACGTGCTACCCATCTCGTGCGTGCTCTTGAGATCGATCGCGCCACCCAGCAGGCGTGTCAGTTCGCGGCTAATGGAAAGACCAAGCCCCGTCCCGCCATACTTGCGGCTGATCGTGCCATCCGCCTGCCGGAACGCGTCGAAAATTGCCCGTTGCTGTTCTTCCGGAATGCCAATACCGGTATCCGTCACGGCAAAAGCGATTTGCCGATCCAATGTCGAGCTGATAGTCAAGGTAATGCTGCCCTTCTGCGTGAACTTAATGGCATTGGAAAGCAGGTTCCGCAGCACCTGTTCGATACGCTGGCGATCGGTCTCGATGGCTTCGACGCAACCCGGCTGGACGCGGATCTCGAAAGTGAGGCCCTTCTGTTTGGCGAGGGGTTGGAATACGGGCTCGAGATCCTTTACGATCCGTGTAACGAGCACGCGCTCGGGCTGCACTTCCATATGGCCTGCTTCGATTTTCGAAAGATCGAGGATATCGTTGATGAGCGCCAGCAGGTCATTACCGGATGACTGGATGGTCTGCGCGAATTTCACCTGTTCATCACTGAGGTTCTTTTTTGGATTATCAGCCAGTAATTTTGCCAGGATCAACGATGAATTGAGCGGCGTGCGCAACTCGTGACTCATATTGGCGAGAAAGTCTGATTTGTATTTGCTCGCCTGCTCTAGTTCCTGTGCCTTCACTTGCACACTTGCTTTCGCCCGGGCGATGTCGTCGCGCTGGTTCTCGAGGATCTGCGCCTGCTCCTCCAACTGCGCATTGGTCTGTTCAAGTTCCGCTTGTTGCTGTTCAAGATGCGTCTGCGATTCCTTCAACGCGCGGCTCTGTTCTTCAAGTTCTTCATTGTTGACCCGCAATTCTTCGCCTTGCGCCTGCAGCTCCTCCGCCTGGCGTTGGGTCTCCTCCAGCAGGTTCTGCAGGTCCGTGCGGTAATTCGCACTTTTGATGGCGATGCCGACGGAGTCCGCAATGCGTTCCAGCAATTCAGTGCTGAGCGGTTTTACCGGATGGATGAAACCAAGCTCGATCACCGCCTGTATCTGACCTTCCGTACCCATCGGCGCAATCATGAGGTGGCGCGGATTGCCCTTCACAAGCGCGCTGCCCATCGTCACGTACCCGTCCGGCACATCGTTCACCACGGTGATACGCCTGTCCTTCACCGCCTGCCCCAACAACCCGTCGCCCGGCTTGAATTGCGTCGGCATATTGCTGTCGGTTGGCACGCCATACATTGCGACACGGCGGTATCCATTGCCGGCCCGCACGAAGAACACGCCCGCATGCGCATCGAAATAGTTTGCGAGGAAGGCAAGGATGCTGCTGCCGAGCGCTTCGGTGGATTGTTCACCGAACACCGCATTGGCCAGCCCGACCTGTCCGGTCTGTAACCATACTTGTTTTTCGCGCTCAAGTGCGGCCCGGCGGATAAAATACGCCCCAGCGATCGCCAGCACAATACCAAGCCCGCCACTGAAAATACCACTAAATAGGGCATTCCGATATGCCCTAGTTCTCTCCTCAAGACGCTGCTGACGAAGGTCATTTTCCGTTTTCTGCATTTGCATCGCTTCATCACGGAACAAATCCATCTCTTTCTTGCCGCGGTCCGTAAGTACCACGGCGATGGCCGTATCGAAGCCTTGGTTGCGGCGCAAGTCGATGGTCTCGGCCAGTTCGGCGAGCTTCGCGTCGATATGCGCCTTTAACGTTGGCAGGCGCTGCTGTTGTTCGGGATTATCGATCGTCATCTGCCGAATGCGTTCAAGTGCCGCATCGATGTTAGCACGCGCCTCGGTGTAAGGTTGAAGGTAGCTATCCTTTCCTGTCATCACAAAACCGCGCTGCCCGGTCTCGGCATCTTTCATGTAGGAAACGAGTTTATTGATGTCGAGGATGACCGCATGCGTATGCGTCACGAGTTCGGTCTCGCGGTTGAGAGTTTTCATGTTAAGGAATGCAGTACCGCCTGTCGCCAAGAAGAATGTGACGACGGCAAGAAGGCCAAAGGCGATGGTGAATTCTGTTCTCGAGCGTTCCGCGCGGATAGAAACTGCAGCCGTGTCAGTCATCGATGCCCCTATTTTTTTAATATCTTAAGGACACGTATCTGCACACAGCCCAGTATGCAATGAGCCATTAGTTAAATAAAAAATGAATATGGTATTAAGAATTTACTAAGGATTTCAATAATTTCAAGGCCTGTAATGCACGTCGATTTGCTACATCATGGCGCCGATTGGACTCTCACAGAATTGAGCGAATGGTAACTGTATCTGCCATGGCAGCTTGGTCAGACCGCGTCCCATGGTGAACAACTGATAATTTCCCGGATGGTTGGCGTACATCAGCGGTAACGCATCGACGGGCGACCACATGCCGCTCAGGATCTCCGCACTGTGCATAATTAGGTAGCGCATGGCGGATTGCCGCACCTCGTCTTCCCCAATCGTGCCGTGCTGCGAATATAAATTCTCCCGTGCATGATCGCAGGCCCGGGCGAACTTGTTCTCGAACTTAGCATCTGCCATGACCTCAACTGTTGCGGCATGCATATAGTTCTCAACGTCGTGCGTTTCGTACAAGCGCGCCTGTCCATCCTCCACGTTAAGCCAGGCATCGAACTCCAATTGTTTCACCATGCGTTGCAGGCTACCGACATAGCGTTTGCTGTAAGCGGCTGGCCAGGCATTCGCCGCGCCGCCACGCAGATCATCCGGCACCATGGCAGCACGCACGCCATAGGGATAAATCGCCGCGATATGCTGCACTGCCCGCGCTAGTTGAATCAGCATGAGATATTCCGCCATGTCCGCTGATTGATACTCGCCGTAGCGCTGCACATTCTTGACCGGACCGACGACGACGCGTAGCGTCACCGCGCATTCGGCCGCCAAACATTGCGCAATGTAATCATGGAAAGGCTGTGTTATATCCGGACGACGTTTGGCAACAAGGTTGGAACCTAGTTTCACGACGAACGCCTGTGCGATCGTCCTGTTCCGGCGGATAAATTTCTCACACCATTCCGGTGCATGTAGTACGTGCAATCCTTGTCCATTACACATGGTTTCGTGCAGAAAACGTTGGTGAAACTCGCGTGCCTCGGTAACACGCATGCGCAACTCCGTCGCGCTCAATCCGGCGTTGCTGCTAGCGTAATCGGCGAGCTGCATCATCCTTTCGTCCTCGCATAGCCCGGTGATCGATGCATTGAGCGCGTGAAGGGGAAAGAGCATGGTTTTCTCAGCTTGTGACGATTCCCTATAGCGCAAACGCGAATGGTTCGCAACCGCAAAGAGAATCATTCGCAATAAAGAAGTTCGGTGCGCCTAGCAGCCGTGATGCTATCGATTCTTTATCGCATTGCCTGGAAAGTCGTGACGATGAAAAGCATCAATCCTTCCACCGGCGAACTCTTAAAGGAGTATGCGCCACACACACCACAGGAAATTGCCGAGCGCATCGACAACGCCTATGCCTGCTTCGGGGAATGGAAGAACGTCTCTCTAGCCAGCCGAGCCAAGCTGATGATGAACGCTGCGGCGATCTTGCGCGAGCGCCGCGCCGAACTCTCGCAGTTAATGGCCGCAGAAATGGGCAAACTGCTCAAGGAAGGCGATGGCGAGATCGAGAAATGCGCCAGCGTGTGTGAATACTACGCCGAAAATGCCGAAACATACCTTGCAGATGTGCCGATCAAGACTGCGGCGCAGAAAAGCTTCGTTACCTATCAGCCGATTGGCATTGTGCTTGCTGTCATGCCGTGGAACTTCCCATTCTGGCAGGTCTTCCGTTTCGCCGTGCCGAACCTGATGGCCGGCAATGTCGGGATACTTAAACATGCCAGCAATGTTTCCGGCTGTGCCCTCGCCATCGAAGAAATCTTCCGTGATGCAGGTTTTCCCGAAGGCTGCTTCAGCACCCTACTTGTCCCGGGCGATCAAACCACAACCCTCATTGAAAATCCCCACATCCGCGCCGTGACCCTTACGGGCAGCGCTGCCGCCGGCAGGGCCGTCGCTGCTCAGGCCGGTGCCCTGTTGAAAAAGACCCTGCTCGAACTCGGCGGCAGCGATCCCTACGTGGTGCTCGCCGATGCGAATATTAAAACTGCTGCGGTTATCTGTGCGAAAAGCCGCCTGCTCAATGCCGGGCAAAGCTGCATCGCCGCCAAGCGCTTTATCGTGGTGAAGGATGTGATGGCGGAATTCCAGGAACATTTTATTGCGTATTTCAAAACCATCCGGGTCGGCGATCCATGCGATGCAACCACTGGCATCGGCCCCATGGCCCGCGCCGACCTGCGCGACCAATTACATGCGCAGGTGAAAAAATCCATCGCGCAAGGCGCATCCCTGCTCCTTGGCGGCAGCGTACCGGATGAAAAAGGCGCGTTCTATCCACCGACTATTCTGGCGGAGGTTAAGCCCGGCATGGTCGCGTTCGACGAGGAACTGTTCGGTCCTGTCGCCGCCTTCATCGAAGCGGACGATGAAGCGCATGCCTTCGCACTCGCCAATCTTTCGGAATTCGGTCTCGGCTCGGCGATCTTCACCGGCGATGCCCATCGCGCCGAGGAGCTCGCCCGCACCGCCATCGATGCCGGACAGACCTTCGTCAATAGTTTCGTCGCCTCCACGCCCGCATTGCCCTTCGGCGGTACCAAAAGCAGCGGTTACGGGCGTGAGCTCAGCCACCTTGGCATCCTGGAATTCATGAATGCAAAAACCGTTTCCATTGCGTAAAAATCCGCAGACGCCTTCCCGATAGCGGTAACACGTGCGGTTAAGTGATCAAGGAGGATCACTGGACACGCTGATTACAACTAAGCTATGCATTTGCAACCGATGCAACCGCATACGACCTAATAAAATTTTAGCGGTATCAAGCTATTGACTTAAATAGATATTGCGGGATAACAGGTTGTATCGCCGTAATCAAACGCATTATCGCCTATAGAAAACAATACGCTGAAACGACTATAGTGCAGTCATGAACATGAAAACACTCTTCAAGCCGGACGCCCGCTTCGCCCGCCCCGGCTACCGCGCCGATATTGACGGCCTGCGAACGGTCGCCATAGCCCTGGTGATACTTTATCACCTCGGCATTCCCCTCATCACCGGTGGCTATGTCGGGGTCGATGTATTCTTTGTCATCTCCGGCTTCCTGATGACCGGGATCATCGTCCGCGGCCATGCAAAAGGCATGTTCAACTTCCAGGATTTCTACGAACACCGGCTGCGTCGCATCATGCCAAGCCTGTTCGCCTTACTCATACTCGCCACCACCGCTGCCACCTTATTTCTATCGATGGGCGACCTTACACAATTTAGTAACTCGATGGGCGCCTCGCTGCTTTTCGTCGCCAATATCTTTTTCTTCAAACATAGCGGTTATTTCGATTCCGACATCAGCAGTAAACCTCTGGTGCATTTATGGTCACTCGGTGTCGAGGGGCAGTTCTATCTCCTCTGGCCCATCATCCTGCTCTTCCTGCTCAAGCGGCTGCCGAAGGTTACCACCTTAATGGTCATCGGCATATTTGCTGCCGCCAGTCTTGGCATCTCCATCTGGCTTGCTTCCGGCAATGCCAATGCCGGCTTCTACCTGCTCCCGGCGCGCCTGATCGAATTCCTGCTCGGTGCCGCGATCGTCTGGCTGCCTCCTGTACTATTCAAGGATGAAGAATCGCAGCAAGGCATCGCCGATGGTTGTGTACTCGGCGGCCTAGCGATGATCGGCCTTGCCGCGTTTGTCTATAACGTGCAAACGCCCTTCCCGAGCTTCTACGCCTTGCTGCCATGCGTTGGCGCGGCGATGGTGATCTACGGCGCGCGTACTTCCTCCGTACGCCTACTGCTGGCCAATCCGGTCATGGCCTATTTGGGGCGCATCAGCTACGAACTCTATCTTTTCCACTGGATCGTTATTGTCTTCTACCACATGGCCACCCCCAATGCCGCCGGCCCGATCGATATGGTCGCTATCGCCGTGATTACCTTTACTCTTTCGATGCTGACCTATCATTTCATCAGCTGCCCGTTACGTTACGGCTTCCAGAAAAACAGCGCCCAACGTCACCGCTTCCTCATCGCCTGTACGGCATTCTTCGCAACGTTATGCGCCCTTGTCGTTTCCATGACGGCAAGCCACGGCTGGGCATGGCGCCTCTCGCCCGATGCACGCCTGTTTGTTACCGATCCCGCGAAATTCCAAGCCACGCAATATGGCGGTATCGCCTATCACGAGAACACACTATGGACGCTGGGGGACAAATCAGTTCCTCCGCAATTCCTTGTTCTCGGTGATAGTTTTGCCGGGCAATATGCTTCCGCCCTTGATGAATTCCTGAGCCAGCACCATCGCTCCGCCTATCTCTACTACGTCAACGGCTGCTTGTTCACCATGAACACGACCGTGCATATGCAAGGCAAGCAAACGACGGAATGCAGTGACGCGCTCGGCAAATTCAGGAAACTGCTTGATGGTAATCATCTGCCGGTCATTCAGGCGCAAAGCTGGAGCAGCTACAAGGAAGGTGTGCTCAACAATGGCTCACCCCTCAGTTTCAGCATCGCGAATAACGCCGATTACTACCAGTACATCATGCAAGGCATCGAGCAGATGCGAGCCGGGCTGGTCGGCCACACATATCTCTTCGTCGGCATCGCGCCGGGCATTCAGGAACATAAATCCATCGCCGCGTGCTTCGCTGCGCCTACCATCATCCACACACATTGCGCTGCAGGCGCAGCCGGCAAGGAAGAGGAACGCCAGAATGGGCAGGAATTCAATATCGCGGCGACTTCGTATGCCGGACTTCATCCGGATGCCACATTCCTCAATCCACGTCTTGCTATGTGCCATGATGGCATGTGTTATGCCATCACGGATTCCATGATATTCTATTCCGACTATTCGCATTTCACAAAAGATGGTGCGCTCGAAGTGCTCCGTCATTACCAGGATGTAATTCTTAGTCTGCATCCCTAGTGTGCTTATGATATTTCGACGTCGTTTTTATATGAGATGAGTTGCGACGCATGGTATATTTATGTAGTGAAATCTATCTCTACAACACCGGTGAAATTCTTCATCGGCAATTCACTTAATGGAGATTATACCATGCCTGCAGAGAAACACGAACAAGCGTCGAAATCACTTAAACAAGCAGCAGATAACCATGATAAAGCCGCTAAAGAATACAAAGGCGGCAATCATGAAAAAGGCGCACATTACGCGCAAACTGCTGCAGGTCATCAAGAAGATGGTAAAGACGCAATGCGTGGTGCAAAACAAGAACACGCTAAAAAATACGGCACCAAATAGTGTTGTAGATTTAATCCCCGCCGGTTCGTCCGGTGGGGATTTAATTCCCCTCACTTACTGCAATTTAACCCTATTTACTTCCTTGGCATTGTGACTATTTATGCGACTTCCTGTTGAATGAATTCAACAACAGGAGAATTTATGATCATGCTTGAACCCGATGCACTGCAAAAAAGCTACGCCACCAAACTCGTTCATCGTCTGAGACAACGCTCAGCACTTGAAATCATCTCAGGTAATCTCGTGGTCTTGCTTAGCATTTGCTATTTTTAATCTTATGATTGCTTTTCGAGTTCGAGCGCGTATTTGCGGCAATGCTCGAGATACATAGCTTCATGGCTCATCAACAACTCGACGATACTCGTCCATAACCAATTAGGCGCGTCGAGCTTACTGACGCGATTCTCTTTCAACTTATCGAGCCAGCCTTGACGCGTTGTCTGGTCCATTTGGCGGGCATGCGCTTTGCCCACAACCATCGCGAAAAACCGTGCAGCCTTTATTGCTTCGGTTGGGTCCATATCTTCCAATTCCAGTTTCAAATCCTGCGGCATCAATTCCCGCACCACCACGGGTTTATCCATAAACCGCGCAGCCAGCATCCGCTTGCCCAGATAGGGCGATAAATGATGGGCGCCCGTCACGACACGTTCGGCATTGTCACGAGGCATTGTTTTTTTCGAACTACGGGGCACAGCGGCCTTCACAGCCTCCTTGATGTCCATCAAACAAAGATCTTTCGGACCATATGGTGCCTTGCCGACACCAAGAATTACCGCATACCGCAAATTTCCGAGCGAGCTACACCCTTTCATCCAGTATGCCGCATCGAGCAATTTGACCTTAGCATCGTCATCGCGCGAATGCAGCGCGGTCACAAGCTTGCGCACTTTCTCCTGCTCGAAAAGTTTTTTGATTTGCTTTTTCTCATCAGCAGAAAGCGGCCAGAACCGTTTGCCGAGCGGAATGCTCGGCGTTGCATCCTCGATACGTTCCTGCGCGAGTTGACGCCACGAGCGCTTAATTGCCTGCTTCATCGCCATGCGCACCGCATGCGGATGGTCAATCGTCTCCTCCGGATTCTCGGTCAGTTCCTCGAAGGCCTGCTCGTAGCCTTCCATCATTTCCTCTAGCATGCGCGCTGTCGTCACGCCTGGTAGGTCACAGCCCCGCGCTGCACTTGCCAGCGATAAGCCCAAACGGATCAAGTCATGCGCTGGGTTGCCGATGACTGTCTGGTCGAGATCGCGTATCTGGATAGCGGTGCGTCCCTTTGCATCAGCAATTGGACCAAGATTGCCGATGTGACAATCGCCACATATCCATATTGGCGGGCCGGCCGGAATGGATTTTTTGACTTCCGCCGATTCCAGCCATTCATAAAATTTCTGCGTGCTGCCGCGCACATAACGATGGGACGAACGCGCCATTTTCCTGTTTCGTTCCGCCGTCAGTATTGGTTGGCGCTTGTCCGGTGCGGGCATAGTTAAATCGATATCCATTTATTTATTGTGCGGGGCAATTCATAAACAAACGATGCTTACCTTGGCAAGTTTACTTGTGATGGATTTTTTATATTCTTCAGCATGCAATGCGTACTCCCCAACAACCTATGACAGGAGACCATTATGAACCTTAATCCGTTCAAAGAAGACAAAGCTGAAAATGATACATTCAAAGCGGCACCGACACCTGACCGCCTGAAGAAACCGGAAACTGTGTTAATCATCACGGCCGATGACACGCAGGACCTTGAGTTCTTCTACCCCTACTACCGCCTTAATGAAGAAGGTTACGCGGTGGATGTCGCTACCCCCAAAGGTGGCGCTTTTAAAGGTAAAATGGGCATGGGACTAAAAGAAACCCGAGCCATGAAAGACGTCAATGCAGCCGACTATGCCCTCGTTTATATTCCGGGTGGAAAAGCCCCGTCTGAACTGCGCAAAAACGCCGAAGTCATCGGGTTCATTAAGAAATTCGCAGCTACTGGCAGGCCTATCGCTGCTATTTGTCATGGGCCGCAAGTGCTGGTCGAAGCCAATCTCATCCGTGGCAAAAAGATCAGTGCTTATCCGGAAGTGCGCGCGGAAGTCGAATCCGCTGGCGGCGTGTATGCTGACGAAGCGCTTGCGATCGACGGCCAGTTCATCACAGCACGCGTACCCGGTGATTTGCCACGTCATCTTTGCGGTGTGATCGACACATTGAAAGGTAAGCAAGTGCGTAAACCCGTGGCCGCATAAGATTGCACTCATTACTACGATCAAACCCGTTGCTGCGAAGCAACGGGTTTTTCTTGATTTTTTATAACGTTGCCTTGTTACTCTGCCTGAATCCTTACAGTGGTTACTTTTGTATCACGACATGCATTTTTCCAAGACAGACCGAATCAACAGTATGGTGAGCGCGCTTGTCATCTTCGGCAATCTAGTGATTTTATTTGCCATGCCATATTTGCTTGCTGTCAATCCGGCATGGGGTTTGCTGCTTGTGGGCACTATTTGGCTCACGCTCATTCAGTGGGCATTGCTCCATGAAGGTATCCATAAAATTCTTTTTAGTAACCTCAAGGCTAACGAGTGGGTCAGCCGAGCAATTGCGGTTCTGATGGGCACATCTTTTCATGCCTTGCGTTTCGGCCATTTAATGCATCACCAGGTTAATCGCAAGCTGCACCCTGAGGTTCAGGTCGGTGGCATCAAGGATGCCGTTATGTATTACCTTAATCTTACTATCGGCGTATACGCCTACGAAATCGCCTATGGCTGGATACTGACACTACTCCCCCGGCATTCCTGTATGGATTCTTCGCGCACGATTTTCCTTAAAGGCTACGAAAATGTCGTTCTTTCCGGTGAGCGTTTCTTCTATGTTCGCGGTAATATCCGCCATGTACGGGTCGATACGATCCTCACGTTTGTGCTTTATGCCAGCGCGTTTTACGCCTACAGCAATCACTGGGTATGGCTGCTGGGCTTTCTCGGGATTCGGGCTTTCGTACTTTCCTTTATGGACAATATTTATCATTTCGATACGCCGCGAGATAACAGCAAAGCCAGTAAGGAACTCGCGATCAACGACACATTATCACTGCTGCTGCTCCATGGTAATTACCATGAAACGCATCATTTGAACCCGACCGTTCACTGGATTGATCTACCTGTCTGCCATCGTCAACAGCAGCGCAGTTTTGATGGCAGATTATTAGAGCATGGGCTCTATCAATTGCAACCATTACGCAACTGAACCTTTAGGTAAATATATGAAATACCACCTCACCCTTTATATTATGACTTTACTGGTAATGGGGATTTTCGATGCTCTGTGGCTCGGACTTGTCGCCAAGGATTTTTATCAAAGCCGCATCGGCGCCCAGTTTGTCTTCAATCATGTTCCGGCCGTTTTGTTCTATCTTATGTATGTTGGTGGGGTTCTATTGTTCGTCAGTGGCGGCACACCCGCAGATTGGAAAGAAGTTGCCATGTATGGCGCACTGCTGGGCCTGCTTGCGTTCGCTACCTATGACCTGACCAATCTTGCTACCTTGCGTAACTGGTCGCTACAAATGAGCCTCGTCGATATCGTCTGGGGCATTTTCAATACCAGCACTTCCGCAACGCTTGGCTGGCTCGCGACGCGCTTTATACTGCGTTAATTTTACGAAGTTTTAATAAGTTGCTGTTTATCCATTATTTCAATCTTCCCTGCATTTCGCTTGAATGATTTGCATGAAGGCAGCATCTATTTTTTGCGACATTACCGATCCAGCCTGCTTTGCCAAGGCTGAAGGTCTTCACTATGTCACCGGTAAGGAAAAGGGGTACACACGCAAGCGTAGTGGTCGCAAATTTGATTATTACGATCTTAACGGAGAACGGATTACCGACGAAAAAGTTCTTCAGCGTATACGCAAGCTCGCAATTCCACCCGCCTATACGCATGTCTGGATTTCAACGCACGCCAATAGCCACATTCAGGCAACTGGTAAAGATTCGCGTGGCCGCAAACAATATCGCTATCATGCGGACTGGCGCAGCGTGCGTGATGCCTCCAAATTTCAACATATCCTCGCCTTCGGGGAAGCACTTCCGGCTATCCGCAAAGTTACCTCTGGGCATTTACGCAAAAACGGACTGACACGTGAGAAAGTACTCGCTACCATCGTCAGTCTCCTCGAAAAAACAATGATCCGTGTCGGCAATACCGAATATGCGAAATCCAATAAATCCTACGGTCTCACTACGCTGCGTGAGAAGCATGTTGTTATCCACGACGATGAAATTCGCTTTCGGTTCATCGGCAAATCCGGCAAGGAATGGAGCCTCGCACTCAGCGATCGGCGTATCGCGCGAACTCTTGCCCAATGTGAAGAGATTCCCGGCCAGTTGCTGTTCAAGTACGAGGCCGAGAACGGTGCCATCCACCATGTGACGTCGACGGATGTAAACCATTACCTAAAAGAGATTACCGGGGAGAACTTTACCGCGAAAGATTTTCGTACGTGGTCGGGCACGGTACTTGCCGCTATAGCGTTGCAGGAATATGCGCATTACGATTCAGAAGCAGAAGCGAAACGTAACGTCGTCAATGCGGTTGATCGCGTAGCGAAGGCACTTGGCAACACACCCGCTATCTGCCGTAAAAGCTACATTCATCCTGAAATTGTGAATGCGTATATGGATGGCACGCTCATCAAGCAGATTACTCACGAGATCGATACGACGCTAAAAGAGCGTTATGATAGTTTAACGGATGAAGAAATCCTTGTGCTGGCATTTCTCAAGAAACGCCTGGATACTAAGCACTGATATCTACGCTTATGCGAATTCGTTTTAAAAGCGAAACAAGCATGTTTTTTTACTGATGCATGAACATCGAATCCTTGCGTATCGCATCTGCCAGTCGCACGTTACGTGGCATGATATTCGTCCATGCCTGCTGTGCATTAGCTATACCCGCTACGCCCGGTCCCATCGGCTTTAAACTGAACAGCTCCTGCATGGTAGGAATTTCGCCTTCCATACCCACGACTTCCGTAACACTCGAAACGAAGCGCTTGCCATTGTCCGGGTGGTAGACCAATTGCACAATGATGTTCAGCGCTGATGTTATCTGGGTGCGAATGCTGGTGACCGGCACGTTCGGCATGCGTGGGCTGATAAGCGTCTCCATGCGCGCTAGAGCATCACGGGGAGCGTTGGAATGGATGGTAGCGAAAGAACCATCATGTCCCGTATTCATCGCCTGGATCATATCGAATGCTTCTTCGCCGCGAATTTCTCCAATGATGATGCGATCCGGGCGCATCCGCAGTGCGTTGCGCACGAGATCGGAGGCGTTTACTTCCTCATGCCGTGCGCCGATGATGCGCGGCTCCTTGATCTCAAGTTGCACCACATGCGTTTGTTGCAGGCGCAATTCCGCTGTATCCTCGATGGTAATGATGCGTTCGTTTTCCGGAATGTAATGCGAGATAGCATTCAGCAGCGTCGTCTTGCCCGTACCGGTGCCGCCGCTGATGAGCATGCTGACTCGACATTGCGCACACAGCTCAAAGAAACGCGCCATCTGCTGCGTCATTTCGCCTTTCTCCACCAACTTCTGCAAGGTGATGTCGTGCTTGGCGAATTTGCGGATGGACATTGTAAGGCCATTCACTGCCATCGGCGGGGCGATGATGTTCACGCGGCTGCCATCTTTCAACCGCGCATCGACTAAGGGACGAGTGGGTTCGATACTGCGATTCACGGATTCCGCTATCGCGTTTGCCAACTTGCGAAGTGAGCGTTTATCGGGAAAACTGACAGATGTTTTTTCCATGTGATCTTGCCGCGTCACATAGATTTCGGTGGGGCCATTGATGAGAATATCGTTGATGGATTCGTCGTTCAGCAACTGCGCGATGGGACTAGCAGCAAGCAACTGATCAAGTTGCTGGCTATCGTAGTGGCTTTCATCTTCCGGATCGCGCAGATGCCAGTGGTCCTGCATCATGGCACTTATCCGTACAAGCTGGGCAGCGATCTGTTCAAGTGCTGGCACATCCATCGCTGTAGCTGGCACAGGCTTGACGGCAGTGTCAGATTGGGAATTTTTTGTGGGTTCCATATTGCTTGTCGGCGTTGGTTCCACTGTTACAGGTTGAGGCGACAACGGCTTATTCATAAAATTATCAGCTGTGGATTCGACGAGTGGCATTATCCATCAGTCTTTCATGTGAGGGATTTTGTCGACAGGCATCGCCGTTGTCTCAAGATCATCCACTTCTTCGGTGGTGCCACCAAGAAAACCGCCGGACTCATCAAGACTGCCTGAGGCATCCGTGCCATCGCGGCTGCGTGATGTATCCTGCTTCATGGCAAGCAATCTTTCCGGCGTTGTGTTATTCGCCATATCAAGGCTGGTATCGAGCAGCGTCGCTTCTTTGTCTGTAGTGCTGTAAGTATCGGCTTCGCGTGAATCTGCATTGTTGGCTGCATCATCATACGCACGTGCATTTTTGATAGTTGCAACGCGATTATTACCGTCGCGGAACATATTGTTGGAATAATCTGCCGCGCTGGCATCTTCAAGCGTTGTGGATTTCGCGCTTTGTTTTATTGCTGATGCTGATTTCTGTTTTGCCTGCGCCATCGGTATCTCCTCATTCATATTTCTATATTTACATCATGATAAAAGGTAGCCACGTAAAATAACGATACGATTGAGAAAACCCGCAGGATGCGGTGTGCGGCATCCTGCGGGCGCCTTCAAGCGTAAAGCAGATACCTATTTTTTTGCTGCAAGCTGTTCGACATGCTTAAGATGAGACTTTAACGTCGGCAGCGTTTGTTTCGCGAAACCCTTCAATGCCGGGTCGCCACCATGTTCCGAGTAATCCGCAAAGAGCGCAACAGCTTCATGATGCGCCTTGGTCTGCATCATAATATAATCGCGATTGAAAGCTGCACCTGATTCCTTGTCAAGTTTCGCCAACATCTTCGCATGCGCGCCGTCGACATCGTCTTCCGGCGACGTTTTTACTTTGCTGGTATCAAGCGTATTGGCAAGGTTAGCGGCAGCTTCGGTATGATCATCGACCATGCGTTGCGCGAACTTCTCGATCGCGTCATCATGCGATTTATCAAGCGCAAGCTGGCTCGATTGAATTTCGAACTGGTTGGAGATAGACACTTTTTTTACGAACTCTTTGCTTGAAGGCGTCGCATTTGCCGCGACAGCAAAGGTCATGCTACCAAGAATGGTGGCAGTTAGTAATAGTTGTTTCACGCACATAAGTACTCCTCAAAAGAAATGGAACGCGTGAGCAATCGCTGATGCGCCATAAAAAAACGACGCCTTCGTTATAGGCAAAAAAAATTTTATGAGGGATTTAGGTGGATTGGTTGTATGCTACGTCAGTAAACGAACATAGCTACAATGCACTTACAGCTTGTAAGCGCCGCAAGCTATAGACCGCGGAAATGATGGCGCTTGGCGGATGGCTTAGGCTGGCACAGCGACGGATTCTATGATCTCTTTAAGCTTATGACTTGTTGCTTCACCTTTTACGAGACAATCGGTAGCTCCGCACATTAATGCTTTCTCGCGCACTTTGGCATCGTCGAGACCACTATAGACAACGATAGGCAGGTCCGGTCGTTCGGCATGCAGTGCGGCCACGGATGCAACACCGTCGATATCCATCAGGTTGAGGTCGAGCATGACCAGGTCGAAAACCTCATTCTCTATTTTTTTGAATGCATCTGTCAGACGCGGGACATCGACGATCTCATACAAGCAGTTGATGCTTGCTTCCTCCAGTAAACGTTCAACGAGAAAGACGTCACTTTTACAATCCTCGACCAGCAGAATACACACGCCATGGGTAGCGGCATTACGGGGCAGTGTACGCGCAATACTGGTTAGTTTCGTCATTCCACCACGTTCTTTCCCAGTTGTGGAGTCGTTAAGTATGGGCAGCCGTTCCATTAAAAATCCAGCAGAAAAAACCCTAGATTGTTTTTTTATCTTTCGTTCTTAATAATTGAATTGCCAGATAATTTCCTAATTCTGCATTAATCGTTGCAGTATACATACATTTATCTTGAGTTCAACCACAGATTGTTATTCTATCCTTTCTATTAGTGAATTTAGCATCGCGGGAGATTGCCATGCACATATGTTCTAATCAACTCTTCAGATGATCCAAACGATCATCGATTTTTTTGATTCCAGCCGCCTCATGCCCCACGGCCACTGCTTCCTTGTGGCAGAATAATATCTTCTGGCTACATGTTATTTCCGATGCAACCATTGCCGCCGCCTACTTCGCCATTCCGTTCATGCTTCTATACTTGTTGCATAAACGCAAGGACATGCCGTTCGAAACTATTTTTCTATGCTTTGCCGCTTTCATTCTTTTCTGCGGCGCCACGCATGTAATGAGCATATGGGTGCTCTGGCATCCGGATTACGCTATAGAAGGTGTCCTGAAAGCTCTCACCGCTTTTGCGTCGATTTCTACACTTTTCATCGGTATCACTCTCATCCCTCGCATCCTTGCAATACCAAGCCCGAGTCAGCTTGCTGCAGTGAATGAAAAATTGATTGGCGCGACCAAGGAACTTGAGCTGCATTACACCCAGCGTCAGGCGAGTTCCGACTCCTACCTGAAGGCTGTCGTTAACACCGTGCTTGATGGGCTTATTACCATCGATAGCATGGGCACCATCCAATCCTTTAACCTCGCCGCTGTGCGCATTTTCAGCTACTAGCCGACTGAAATCATCGGCCACAGTATAGCGATGCTGCTGCCTGAGCCTTATCATCAGGAAGTTCTGAACTATCTGAAATACTATAATGATACAGCTGAAGCCAAAACGCTCGGTAGCGAGAGCGAATTATTCGGCCAGCGCAAGAATGGCACCATTTTCCCGATGGAAGTCGGCATCAATGCCATGCAGGTCGATGGCAGCCGCACCTTTGTCGCCACCATTCGCGACATCCCGCAACGTCAGGAATCCGAGCGTGAGATCCAGCAATACCTCACGGCTCTTAAGCGCAGCAATCAGGAGCTTGACGATTTTGCCTACATCGCCTCGCATGACTTGAAAGAACCTTTACGCGGCCTCAGTAACAATGCCCTTTTTCTGAAAGAAGACTATGGTGATAGGCTCGATGAATCTGCGCATCATCGCATCGGCCGTATGACCTAATTATGCGAACGCATGGAACGTCTGGTGAACGACCTGCTCTATTTCTCGCGCCTCGGCAGACAAGAGCTCGCCGTCCAGCGCACGGACCTTAACGAGGTCATCCAGGACATCGAATCTATGATGGAATCCTCCCTGCAGGAGGCAAACGCAACCATCCGTATTATCGATAGGTTACCGACCATTACGTGCGACCTGCCGCGCATCACGGAAGTGTATCGAAATCTTATAACAAATTCTATTAAATACAATGACAAGACTGTGCGGACGGTAGAAATCGGCAGTGAGGTCTGTGTGGGTGAACGTATATTCTACGTCAGAGATAACGGCATCGGTATCCCTACCGACTTTTACAGTGACGTGTTTCGTATCTTCAAGCGTCTCAACGATGAGGATGATAGCATTAAGGGCACGGGCGTCGGCCTTACCTTCGTTAAAAAGATTATCGAACGTCACCATGGACGTATCTGGATCGAATCTCTAGTGGGCACTGGCACGACGTTCTTTTTCACCCTTCATGAGTTAAAAGGGAGATGAATATGCAAATAATCGCCAATATCTTACTCGTCGAAGATAATGCAGATAGTTATAAAATGGCCGCACACACCTTGAAAGAAAGTGAATTCTCGAATTTTGTTCATTGGTGCAAAGACGGTCAAAATACACTAGACTATCTGCATCGATCAAAAAATTATCGGGAACAAAATGACATTCTGCCGAATTTGATTGTGCTCAACCTTAATACGCCCGGAATCGATCGTAGGCAATTCTCGGAACGCATCAAGCAGGATGACGAACTACGGGCAACTTCCGAACGCTGCTACAAAATCGGTACCACCTACATCCGGAAACCGGTGAACTTTGATGGGCTGACTGAAGCATTTCGAACCTTGAAAAATACAGGTTTACCATCGCTTTGCTGCCCGAACTTTACCCATCAGGAGTAGTGCAATGACTCAGGAAATGAGCGTTCTCATCATCGACGATAATGCGGATGACCGTGAAACGTATGTCCGCGCATTGAAAAAGATGCCCGGTGCCACTTATTATTACCTTGAAACAACGGATGGTAAAACTGGCATCGCCGCACTTAAGGCAAAAGAATACGATTGCGTCCTGCTCGACTACTCGCTACCCGGCATGAACGGCATCGATGTGCTGCGCGAGATTCGCATGCACGATAATTTCGTCCCCGTCATCCTCCTCACCGGTCAGGGCAACGAGGCCATCGCCGTCGAAGCCATCAAAAAAGGCGCGCATGATTACCTGAACAAGTCTGCGGTGAACACGGAACGTCTGCATTACACCATCCAATCCGCCGTGAACCAACGTCGCCTGCGCCGCGATATTGTCGAAAAGGACTCTCGCATCCGCCACCAGACGGAGCAAGTTGCTCGCCACATCGCGGAACTCGAATCGATCAAGCAACATCAGGAAGAACTGATCGCGCGCCTGATGGAATCCAACTCCGAGCTCGAGCGCTTTGCCTATGTCTGCTCACATGACCTGCAGGAGCCCATACGCGCCATCAACAACTACACCCAGCGGCTCGAAATCCATTTGGGCAAGGTTCTCGATGACCAGGGTCGCCACTACATGCTCTACATCAAGGACGGCGCCAGCCATGCACGCAAACTTATACGCGATGTTCTTGACTTCGCCCGCCTCGACCAGGACAGCAAATCTGCTGAAAGCGTCAGCGGCGAGGACATTCTTTGGAATGTTCTGCGCGACCTTGGTGACCGCGTGAACGAGACGGCCGCGCGCGTCACGCACGACCAGATGCCGTGGCTCAAGGTCGAGCCCACCCATTTCCGCCAGCTGATGCAGAACCTCATCAGCAACGCACTCAAGTTCAACGAGGATACTCCGCAGATTCACATCGCTGTCGTGCGCGACGGCAATTTCTGGCAGTTCAGCATCCGCGATAATGGTATAGGCATCGCACCCGTCTATCAGGAAAAGATTTTCACCATTTTCCAGCGTCTCAATCGGCGCGACGATTATCCCGGCAGCGGCATCGGTCTCGCCCTCTGCCGCAAACTGGTTCAGAAATATGGTGGAAATATCTGGGTTACCTCCGACGAAGGCAAAGGCAGTACCTTTTACTTCACGTTGCCAGTAACTGCCGCAAATTTAAGTGATGTCGCATAATTTTTAAGGGAGTACAGAGTATGAATTCTGCAAAACGTAGCCCAATGAATATTCTGGTAGTGGAGGATAATCAGGGCGATGCCGAACTTATCTATGAAGCATTCATTCGCTCTGAAACACCGAAGAATATTCATTTTGCCCATGATGGGGATGAAGCGCTCGACTATCTGCATCGCCGTGGGGTTAAGCATGAAGGTGACGCCCGCCCGGATATCATCTTGCTCGATATCAATATGCCGCGAAAAAGCGGTACTGAAGTCCTGACCGAGATCAAGCAGGATCTTGGGTTGCAAAGCATCCCAGTGATCATTTTCACCAGCAGCAAATCACAGCGCGATATCAACGAGAGCTACAAGCTGCTGGCTAACGCCTACGTCGTCAAACCTTACAACCTGGCGAAACTCGGTGAGTTAGCTAAATCCATTGAGGATTTCTGGAATGGATCCGTCATGCTACCCCAATTTCCAGTCCACCATTGATATCATGAACATCCTTATCATCGATGATACGCAGTCGGATCACGAAATTGCCATGGCGTGCCTCGAAAGCAGCGGTGGCAGTTATATTTTTCACCACGCTTACAACGCCGCAGATGGCCTTTGTATCTATCAAGCAGAGTCCATTGACTGCATTCTGCTCGATTACCGTATGCCCGATCAAGATGGACTCGAATTGCTGACACAGCTCACCGATAGTGGCAAGATCGTGCCGGTCGTCATGCTAACCGGCGATGGCGATGAACATGTTGCCGTGACCGCCATGAAGCTGGGTTCACAGGATTATATCCCGAAGAATGCATTGAATTCGAGCGGCCTCAAGCGTGCTGTGGTGCGTGCCATAGAGCGTACGGAGATGACCATCCGGCTTGAAAAATACCGCGCCGAGCTTGAACGTAGCAACCACGATCTGGAGCAATTCGCCAATATCATCGCGCATGACCTGAAATCCCCGTTACGCGCCGTTACGCAGCATCTCGGCCTCGTCGTCAAGCGCCAGTCGGAGGCGCTCGATGAAAAATCAAAACGTTCCATCACGTTCGCCGTTGAAGGTTCCGAACGCATGCGCATGCTGATCGATGCCGTTTACGAATATGCCCGCATCGGTTTTACGGAACCGGCTTTCACGCAGGTCGCGCTCGATTCCGTCCTGCAGGCAACGCTGCGCGACCTCTCCGTATTACTTACCGAACGCAACGCCACGGTGACCTGCGACCCACTACCAAAGGTTAAGGGCGACCCGCTACTACTCTCGCAACTCTTCCAGAATCTCATCACCAACGCCGTTAAATATTGCACTACCGAGCCGCACGTGCACGTCAGCGCCTCAAACCTCGGTACGCAATGGAGCATTAACGTCACCGATAACGGTATCGGCATCGCCCAGCACCAGCATGACCATATCTTCGCTATTTTCCGTCGCCTGCATTCCGCTGATGAATATCCCGGCATCGGCCTCGGCCTTGCAATCTGCAGTGGCATTGTCAAACAGCATAACGGTAACATTGGCGTCGTTTCTGAACTCGGCAAAGGCTCGTGCTTCTCATTCATGCTGCCGGCACCGGTCAGCACTAGCGCCACACATCATCCAGAATGTGCGGTCGCCTAGTTAAGTTTCCAAAGCTGTTGCAATTGTGCGCATAGTTTTTCCATCGAAAAATGCGCACCCACGTGTCTGGCCCCCGCTTCACCCATCGCCAGCGTTTTTTCCGGCTGGCGCGCCAGTAGCAGCATGCGTTCTGCTGCAACCGCAACATCGCCGACCGGAATGACATAACCACTGATCCCGTCCTTGATAATCTCCTGTGGACCGCCAGAAGCCGTTGCAATGACCGCTACGCCCGCGCCAGATGCTTCGAGCACCGTCATCGAAAAGGATTCTGCGTGCGAAAAATTCAACGCCGCGTAAGCATTCTCCAGCACGGCGAATGTATCGGCCGCGAAGCCATAGAAAACTACGCGCGCCTGCAACCCATGCCGGGCCACTGCCTGCTCCAACGTTGCACGATAGTCCTTGTTCTTGCTCAACCCCATATCACCGCCATGGAAAGCAAGTTTCAGCGTCGCATCTTTGCCTGCAATACGCGCGAACGCTTCGATGGCAATATCCTGCCCTTTACCCCGAATATAATTACCGACATAGACGAACAGCTTTTCATCCGTTGTCTGCCATAGTCTTTGCACCCGAACCTTTCCATCATAGCCATCATAGAGAACTGCTGTATCGGCGTGTTCGGGCAGTAGCGCGCGTATCGCATTCGAGACTGCGACGACATGATTCGCGCTTTGCCTTCCCAGCCATAGCATAGGTTTGGCCAACGGCCCTGCAAACCGTGTCGGGTGGCAGCGCACCCAGCTGGCGATCGTGCCACGAAATCCCAGCGCGCGCATGAGTAGACCGTGCATGAGATAAAAATCATTGAATTGCAGCCGCGCACAGTGGTCCCGCCACATCAATTTTTCCAGTTGCCACGCGCCAGCAATCAATGCCGGCAAATAATTCAACACACTGTGTAAATTCTTCGAAAGACTCACCATCGGAATCTGTACTACTTTCCAGAAATCCTGCAGCTCTCCTGCAGGAATCGAGCTTCCTTCCGGCAACACTAGGATTACGCGCGCTACATCCTTCAGCAGCCGTGCCGTATTGCGCGCCGCGATAAAAGCGCCCGTTACTGCGATGGACGCATCGACGATGGTGAGAATGGGCAGTTCCTTAGCCATCCGTAGTCCTTTGCAAAGCTGCAGCGATCATTTCGCGCGTCCACAGCCCGACATAACGCGGGAAATCGCTGCCGATTTTATAGTCCGGCAGATAGATGAGCGGAGTTGGCAGTGATATCGGCCCCCATTCCAGATCCAGAAAACGGAAGCCGATGCCGTTCAAGTCAAGGTTTTTGTGCTGGAAACGTGCATGATGGGTCGTGAGTAGAGCATACGGTATATCCGACTTTACAAAATTTTCAAGCGCCCGGCGTATATCCGTCAACGGCAAATGGAATAAACAGTCTCGGCAGTGCCACACATCCGCTTGTGGAAAAGCGTCGCGGCAGATATCGAACTGGCGAATGTGCATCTGCGGATAACGCTGCTGCAGCCCGGCGACTACCGCTGCAGAAATATCGCCCCCCACGTACCGAATCGGCGCGACGGCAAGCAAACTCGGCATCCAGTTGAGATCACCGCATGGTGCATCGAACATCGACTCAAATCCGCGCCGCTGAATCAGCCTAGCAAGCTCCGCCCGATAGCGTTTCGTCGTGGCAAGCTCGCTGCCGACGCCACTGCGGCTGTTGTCCGAGCCCCAGCGATTCTCTTCATAAATCGTATCGAATGTACTGGCATTCTGCTCGGCGGAAAGCGCATACTCGAAGGCGCGCGGGAATGGATTGATGCCCAGTGGCCGCGCAAGGCGATTGATGATGCGCCGCAGCAACAACGGAACTTCGACCCCTGACGCGTCTGATGGATGCAGCGTTTCTGCGCTGGGTTTTTTAGATTTGATCTGTTCCAATCCGACAATCAATTGCAGCCATTGCGCACCGATATGGGCGACATCAAACTCCGCCGGACGCATTGCAGCTTTTTGTGCTTTGGGCTGATTTCCCTGTACGCATGCTGCTAATACGTTCACCCATTGCGCTTGGTATTCCGGGGCATCGATGCGCGGCATAAGCGTCCCATAAGACGTTGGCGTCGGCTGGGTCGTGGGATAAGGCTGCATGGTCGATTCGCCACCAAGAACACTGCGGGCGCCCCATGGCGTATCCGCCGCAATGACCGGCACATCCGCCAGCATCGCTTCAAGCAACACGCTCGGGAAACCTTCCGTTGCGGAAGTCAGCGCGAATACGCGCGCCAGTGCCATCAACGGCAGCACGTTCGGCTGATATCCTGCAAACAGCGCTGAACTGACACCCGGTGTTGCATCATCCATCACTATGCCAAGTTCCTCACATTGCACTCGCAAGACAGGAAGCATCGGTCCATCGCCCACCAGCAATAATTTAACGCCGGGCTGCTGTTTTGCCAGCTGTCCGAATACGCGAATGAGATGCTGGAAACCTTTCTCGATGGAAAGTCGCCCCACGCCGATGATGACGGGCTGGCCTTTCAGTGGTGTATAGGTGACCAGTGCGGGCTCGTTCAATTTTTGTTGTAAGACGGAAAGCTCGACGAAAGGCGGGATCGGATAGCTTTTTTGGCGCACCGCTTTCTCAAGTTCATTGCTCAAACCGCTTGATACAGGCACGATTCGCGCCGCCAGACGGAATATTATCGGATCCAGTACATAGTGAAAAAGCAGGCGTTGCCGCTTGGGTGCAACCGGATCATAAATGCGCGAGCCACGTAGCGATACAATGCTGCGCGTGTTGCCACCTGCCAGCACATTCACCAGATTGGGACCAGAGAGGAAGCTGATTGTTGCATCCGCATCGCGTTTCAAATTGCGCAGCCTGATAATCCGATGGTGCCAGCGTTGTACACGCCCCTTGCCCGGTTCATCAAGCAGCACAATCTTTGCATTCAGAGGTTCATGGCCTTTCGCATAGGTATCCATCCCGTAGTCACTGGTGAACAGCGCGACGGTGACATCCATGCTTTGCGCAAGGTAATTGGCCAGCCGGATGAACGATGTCTCCGCACCGCCATAGCCCAGTTGCGTCGTCAGCATCAGAACGTGTTTGCGATCGCTCATAGCATCACGCGCCGGATTTTTTCCCACGCCGCAGCCGATATTGCGCGGTTCGTCTCTATGTCCGCCACAATGACCTGCGGTGTGATGGCGCATGCCTTAGCAACAGCATCGGGCCATGATTCCGGATGTTGTGTCGACACTGCAACGCTTGCATTCGGCAGCATGCCAGCGACCTGCTGCAGTTTAGGTTCTATAGCGACAATAACGCTCGGTACGCCGACACATGCACCACAGATGGCCCCATGGGCGCGGCTGGTCAACAGCACATTCTGTTGGGAAAGCACCCGCATGAAATCATCGATATCCATCGTTTCCGGTCGCCAGATGCATGAGGGATATGGCGCAAGGATTCGCTGCATTACCGGGTCAGCATGCTGATCGAGAATGATGCCAGTGATGTCATAGGTTGTTGCAAGATTAGCGATGGTCTCCTGCAGTTTTAACTCCGGCAGGCCACCAAGCGCCTCCACCCAGTCACGTAGGACAATACCCAGCCGCGGGCGCGAAGACGCTGCACGAACGGCCGGCACTTTGAGCCAATAATGCGCAAGAAAAGCAAGATCCGAGCCCAGGATAATTTCACCCGTGAGAATTGAATTGAACCGCTTCAAATTTTCGACACTTTCCGCATCGCGCACCCACAGCGCATCGTAATCCGCTACGGTCGCGATATGGTCGCGCAAGCGTGGCGAACCGAATGTGTACGTGCCTACACCTATGCCAAGACCCACCCGCAGCGCCGCGGACGTACGCTTTTTACCGGTAATCGTTCGCGCAGAGTTCTCCAGCGCCAGATATGCAGGTAGGCCAATGCCGCGCATCATGGTTTCTTTGAGCCGATCGTACCAGCCATGCTTCGTGAAGTCGAAATGCACACCGCCGCCGCCATGCACGATCAGGTCGAAATGCCCGTGCCTGCCAGGTTTCAGGGTGGTAATTTTGCCAAGCAGTTTGGGCACATACCCACCCGCATCACCACCGATAACGACGCTGAACACGGCATCGGGCAGCGCTTCCTTTAGTAACGCGTGGGTCGTTTTTAATAGCACATCGTCGCCGAAATTCCCTTTGCCGTAATAGCCGACAAGCAGAATCTTAGGCGCCTTCATGCCGCATGCACCTTCGTAACAAGATCACGCATATGCCGCAGCAAATCTTCAACCACCGGCATTACCGCATAAAATTGTTCAGGCTCTTTTGGCATTGCATAACGTAAATTGTATACACTTGAGGCCAACTCGATCAGGCGCTCGCTGAGCAATCTGGGCTGGGAGGGCGGCACCGCCCAGCCATAGCCTTCATTGCACAAGCGTTCTGTTTCGCTGCCTTCGGGCGTGATGGCTAACAGGCGCTGTCCTTGCGCCATGCAATCAGTGATCTTCGAGAGCAATATGCCTTTAATAAGCGGATGCTGGCTATCGGGCTCAATGGCAAGTACTAGGTCTGCCGCATGCTGAGCGGCATTCGCTTCGACGAAGGTGACATGGCCGTGGTAATGCAACACATCCGGCGCGCGGTGCAGTAATTCGAGGGCTTCTGCCTGCGCATTGCCGTACACATCGATGCGCAGTCTCGCAAGGATCTCCGGCCGTTCACGGCGCAAGATATCAAGCGCGTCAATCAGCGGTCTTGGCGAGCGGCTACCGTATAGCCGACCCGCGAATACGATGTGCAATTTACCATCAAGCGCAAGGGCCGGTGCACGCTGAATGCGTTCGGGCATCACGTTGGGCGATACGAAAATCTTGTGCGCGCAATCCGGGTATTTGTTGCGATAATATTCTGCCTGTCCCTCGGTGGTCAGCGCCGTGAGATCCGCTTGCTTGAAACAATCCGCCTCGTAAGCCGCATCGCGTGGATGAAAATTTTTATAGAGGCTATCCGCCCACGGGTCGCTCAAATGCATTACCCACGGCACGTTGAGCTTTTCTTTCAAGCGCGTGGATAGCAGCGCCGCACTCATCGGACTCGATCGCGAATAAATGATATCCGGCTTTGTTTTCAGCCTTTTCACCACATGGTTCGTCATCCATTTGATCCACAACGCCGAGTCGGGAACATGGAAGCGCGCCATGTGGTGTGAGCCAAGGATGGCATTCGTGACCTGATGTATCGGCAGCGCCAGCAGCTGCGTATCAAAATGTTGCAGATCCAGTTCGAGCGATGCATCGTATTGCTCCCACGAACTGCCGGAATTCGGGGTGATCTTGACGAGCCGGCCGGTCGCGCGTTTGTCCAATTCCTTCAGAATACGCCAGACCTGAATAGCTTCCGCCGTATTTTTTGGCGGGGCATGCGGGGCGATGACGAGAATGTTGAGCATGTCATTCATGAGTGGGCTGCGGATGCTTGGAATGCCGTTGTGAATGCCGCCAAGAGTAGCATAATATTACGCAAAATCCATAAGAGAGAGAGATAAAAAATCGCCTGGTCGAAATCCATGGTCTTGAAGCATAGGACGCAGGCCAGCAGCGTTACGAGACAGGTACTGATCTCAAGCAAGAATTGCAGTTTCAGCCGCCGCGTCACCATGAAAATAGATTGTACACCCGTCACCGCGAAGGTGCTGATATAGGCCACGCTCAGGACGCTCGCAATACGCCCGGCATGTAGCCAGATAGGGCCGAAGGCGATCTTGAAAATTTCCGCGCCGAAAAAGAAGATCGGCAGCATGAGGATGAGTCCCACCAGCAAGTACAGGCCACCTGCCAGCAAGAAATGTCTTGGCAGGCGCGCAGGCGTGTTCGTTTCGGTTTCGATGAAATGGTGGTAAACGACCGGCGCAGTCGCCAGCGAGATGAGCGTCACCGGCAGGGTCAGTATCGACGTAGCAAGGATATATTGCCCGGCAAGATCGCTTGTGAAATAGCTGGCGATGGAAACCTGCAGCCCCAGCATCAGCACATTCAGCGCCTGTTGTGACATGGTGCCAAAGAAAACAAAATCGCCGTAACGCTTCAGGCTCGAGAGCAGATTCGGCAGATGGCTTGCGACTTTTCGCCAATGGCCACGTAGCGTCTTCGGCGACAGGGTGAATAGCACCAGCATTGTACTCACCTGCCCGAGTACAACGGAGGCGAGAATGAATGCAGGGTTGCCCCAGAACAACCAGCCGAGCGTGATGGATCCGCCGCGTGCGCAAACCGGCTCGATCACCTGACTCAGCGATAGGCGACTGAAACTTGCGCGCTGGATCGCCATATTCACGATGATCTGGCGGGCGCCGTAGGTCAACACCAGTATCGGTAGCAGGATGAGCGAAAGCTTCGGGATGTCGATACCGTTACGATGCAACCCAATGACGCCAAGCACACTCGCGATCACCGCCGCCAGCAAAACCAGACCACCTAACAGCACCAGCATACTCGCAATGATTTCATAGCGCACTGCTGCCAGTTTTTCTGCCACATAGGCATTCGGCAGCGACAGCAGGCCGATCCCGACGATCGTCACCGCCATCGTGTTCACAATCCCGAACGCGGCATAAGCCGCTGGCTGATAAAGCCGTGTCATGATCGGAGTAGTGCAGAGCATGATGAGGAACTGAATACCGCTCGCGCTCACCGTTTTCGTGATGTTAGCGAAAAATTGCGGGAACGGGGCGTTCTTCATCGGTTACTGAAGCCGGTAGATGGTCTGCCGCTCCCACGCTTTACGCTCAGCGATATGAAAACCGGCGCGGCGGAACAGGTCACTCAAATGCGTATCCGAGTAATGATGCACCCATCCATTGCTGGCGCGCGTGGTGATGCTGTCGAGATCATCCGTCGTCGCATAGGAAACGATGCAATGCGTGCAGTGCTGGCGCACATGCTGCATCAAACTATCGAGATCATGGATGTATTCGATGACGCCAGAAAAAACGATGACGTCGTAACGCTGTTTCAGTTCCGGGAAACCTGTGTTCAAATCGCAGACCAGCGTGCGCGGGCTACGTGGCGTAAGGTCCGAAGGTTGATAGCTGCACCCCTTGGGCAGGAAGGACTCCATCATCTCCCGTCCCGAACCGAATTCAAGCACGGAGCTACTCGCGTCCACCATTGCCGCCATCAGTTTCGTGCGCTCGTCCCATGCCGGATTATGGTTCGAAAGGTCCGACCAGCGCGAGACCTGAGTGCCCATGGCCGCGAGTTGGCGCCGTGCCGCCAGATAATCACATGGTGAGGCAAGGAAACTTTTGACATGCAGCAACCATGCGTGTTTTGCGGCCATTTCCATCTCTGTTTGCATTACCCCGGCGATACATTATCTTATGTAGTGATTCCACCTTTCGGGCAACTCTATTATGCAAGAAACTACAGCCAAACGCGGTCTGGTATTCGCCAAATACGGCGATCTTGCGGCCAGTACGCGCCAGCGTTTCGTGCAGGCCATACCTTATCTGGCTGAACAGAACATCACGCTCGATATCGTCCCGTTGTTCGATAATGCGTACCTCGCGCTGTTGTTCACCAAAGGCCAGCGCAACCGGATCGCGATTCTCAAGGCGTATTTGCGGCGCGCCAAATCCTTGTGGCGCTGCCGCGATTATGATTTTATTTTTGTGCAGTACGAACTCTTTCCCTATCTGCCCGGCGCCTTCGAAACATTGCTCAACTTCACCAAAAAGCCTGTTTTCTACGATATCGACGATGCGATCTTCCATCAGTACGACACGCATCGAAATCCCTTCATCCGTGCGCTGCTCGGTAAAAAACTCGTACCACTACTGCGCCGGGTCGATCTTGCCTTTTGCGGCAATGCCTACCTTGAGCATTACGTCGCGCAGCACTGCAAGCGCACCGCGATCGTACCGACCGTCGTCGATACGGATGCCTTCAAACCCCTTGCCGATAAGGTCGCCAGCTATCCACCCGTGCTGGGCTGGATCGGCTCGCCCTCGACATGGGATTACTGCCAGCCTCTATTACCGATGCTTGGCAAATATGCCGAGGAAGCATTGCTTTCCACGCTCATCGTCGGCGCCGGGCATAAGGCACAACCGCGTATCAATTTCGATTTCGCGGATTGGGTGGAGAGCAACGAAGTGGCAGATATCCAACGGATGGATATTGGCATCATGCCGATTCCCGATGCGCCATGGGCGCGCGGCAAATGTGGCTACAAACTCATCCAGTACATGGCGTGCGGCATCCCCGTCATTGCGTCGCCGGTGGGCGTAAACAAGGATATCGTGCAGCACGGCGTAAACGGTTTTCTCGCGTCCACCGAGGCCGAATGGCGCGCCGCGATCGAGCATCTGCTGCGCGATGAGCCGCTGCGTTTGCGCATGGGGGAAGCGGGTCGTCAAATTGTCGAGGCGCGTTACTCCATCCAGGTTCACGGCCCGCGTGTCGCACATAGCATTGTGGAGACTTTACACCAACTGTGATTTCTCGACAAAGTCGAATACAGTGAAGCGGCCATTGCTGTGCAAGTGGTGCGTACCATGTAGCCCATTGAAGAAATTCGGCTCGATCGCCGCAATGGAGCGTTCCTCGAATGTATCGGGCGTCAAGGTTTCGATCCGGCGGATAGACGTGCCAGCACCGTACTGCACAAAACCCTGACGCTGGGCCACACGGTAGATCGCTCCCTGATCGAACACTAAGCCACCATTGCGCGCGCATGTCGGGTCGATGATGACCGGGTTCGCGTGGTGCGGCAGCCATTCGCCATGAACGGGATCATCCGTGTGGAATGCGTAAAGCTCCGAGCAATGTTCGCCGCCGCCCAGCGGGTTGATGTTGCTAAGCATCCACCACGTTCCTGCATGGGCAAAAATCATACTATCCACGGCCGACAGATCCTTCATGATAATCCGCTTCAGCTTCCACTGGAGGGGGAAGGAAACGCATTCATAAAGCCTGATATCCTTATTTTTTGAGCTTTCAGGCACCATGTAGAGTGTGTCGTCATACTCGAACAGATAGGGGAAGGATAAGTGGAAATCTTCGCGCAGGGCGGTGCCCAGCGGCTTCGCTTCGTCACTAAGTTCGTAAACGGAAATAATTCCTTGTTTCGTACTATAGTTGTAATCTTCAACGAAGCAGTAATCCTTGCCACCGCGGGCGATAAGGAACGGGTCGGCCAAAAAACGCCCTGGCGGATTCGGAATACGCTTACCCCGCCACATCACCAGGTTTTTCCAGTTAGAACATACATACGCCACGCCCCAGCGCTCGTGCCGCCGCAGTAATCTGTAGGTCCAGATATGCCGCACTTTCGCGGTCACGAACTGCCGTAGATACCTCAATTGTACCGCCAAGGTCGGCGCTTTGAGTAGCGGCTCGCAATACGGCAGTGGCGCTTCTGCCGCCGGTAACACGCGCGTTATCGCAAGCTTCGCCAGCATCTGCTTCATGTAGAAATTGCTGCGCTCGTACAGATGTGCCTGATTTGCCAGCCAGTAGCGTTGCGTGGGGAAGTTGCCGCGAAAAAACACATGACCGCCGTCCAGTTCATCAGTGAGTTGCTGGATGACGAACCCGGTCGTCGGCTGCTGGTAAAGCACTTCCCAGAATCCCGGCGGGCCACCACGGTTCACGCGATTATCCCCATGGTGGAATGATAGAATGCCAAACCGCGCCGCCGTCAGGATATCCCCGCGCAGGATGCCCGAACCGCAGCGCAGCAGTACGTCGAACTCTTCGGCGTGAATGGCAGCAATATCCACCGCGTTGTAGCGATAGACAAATCCGCTTTTTGAAATTTCCGGCTTCACATGAATCCGTCCGGGCACACAGTCGCTGACATCCCTGCGGGCGAAATGCGTCTGTGTGCGCTGACGCAAGCGCAATTGCTCAAGCCGTGCCAGCAACGCCCAGCTGATCCTCGTCGCGAATGTGGTAATTCCATCCCGATAGAGGACGCGGGCTGCACGCTTTACTTTTGATCCTGCCGGTGGCGCTGGCAATTCTTGCACGATGATATGCGTCAGAGCGATATCGGGACAGGTTTTTGCCCATTGCGCCAATTCGTACGTGTAGTTCGATACGATCACCGCATCCACGATCAACGCGACTTTGAGCGGTCTGTTGGCGGCGGTGTTCATCGTCATGTGCTGTGTACCGGATTATTGCGTTTCAGCCAGCTTTGGAACATCAGCAGGTTCCATAACGGTTGCTCCATGTCGCGCTGTCCGGACTGGTGTGTCTCCCACATATGCTGAACTTCCCGCGGATTGAAAAATCCCTGCGCCTTGATCGCTGCAGGTGTCAGCAGATCCGCCGCCCAGCTTTGCAACGGCCCGCGCAACCAGGCGCCGATGGGGGCGGCGAATCCGGCTTTTGGCCTCTCGATAAGATGCTTTGGTACATAACGATACAGCAACTGCCGCAATAGCAGTTTGCCTTCGCCACCATGCATTTTTAACTCTAACGGCATCTGCCACGCATACCCCATCAGTTCGGGGTCCGTGAACGGCGTGCGCGTTTCAAGGCTGACCGCCATCGAGGCCCGGTCGACCTTGGTCAGGATATCACCGGGGAAATAGGTCAGCGCATCCTGCATCATCATCCATTCGCCGTAATTCAGCGTCAGCAATTTCTGGCTCTGTAAAATCGGCGGCTCATTTCCGCCGAGCACGATCTGCTCCGGGTGATCATGAATGGAACAGAGCTTGCGGTAGAATTCCTCCGCCGTGCGCGTGCCTGCCTTTTCATAATAATTGCCGAGCTTGCGCACCAGCCGCGCGGTGGGTGACGACCCTTCCGGCGCAAACTTGTGGACCAGTGAATCATGCGCGGCAAGCAGCAGTTTTGCCGCAGCGACCCGTACACCGAGCGGTACCGCGGAGATGGCATTCCAGAGGGCCGGGCCGCGGATGTAGCGGTTGTACCCGCCAAACAGTTCATCGCCGCCATCGCCGGAAAGCGCGACAGTCACGTGCTGGCGCGCGAATTTCGATACAAGGTAGGTCGGTATCTGCGAAGAATCGGCAAATGGTTCATCGTAAATCGTCGGCAGCATCGGGATGACTTCGGCCGCTTCGTTGCTGGAAATATAAATTTCCGTATGCTGCGTAGCAAGATGCTGCGCTACTGCTTTCGCGTACGGTGCTTCGTCGAAGCCTTCCTCGGTGAAACCGATGGTGAACGTGCGCACCGGTCGGCTCGATTGCGCCTGCATCAGCGCCGCGATGGTCGAGGAATCGACCCCGCCCGAAAGGAACACGCCGAGCGGCACATCCGCCATCATCCGCGCCCCGACCGCCGATTTCAGCCGTAAGTCGAGCCCGGCGACCGCTTCCTCCATCGAGCAGGTGATGCGCGACTTCAGGCTTTTTTCCACCATCGCTTCGAACGACCAGTAGGGCTTCGGCAACGCGTAGCGTGAACCGGCATCGATTTGGAGGAACTGTCCCGGGCGTAATTTGTGGATACCGCGATAGATGCAATGCGGCGACGGGATATAGCTATATCGCATGTAAAGCGTCAGCGCGTCGCGGTTGATCTCCGGCGGCCAGCCCGGTAGGTCGCGGAACGCCTTGAGTTCGGACGCGAACACGAACTGGTCGTTGACCCAGCCATAATAGAGCGGCTTCTCGCCCATGCGGTCGCGGGCCAGTGTCAGTTGTTTTTCTTGCTTATCCCAAATTGCGAAGGCGAACATCCCGTTGAACGACGCGACCGCACGTTCCACGCCCCACGCTTCGATCGCCGCCAGCATCACTTCGGTATCTGACTGCCCGCGATACGGGTAAGGCAACTGGTGCCGCAATTCCTGATAATTATAGATCTCACCGTTGAAACTGATGACATACCGGCCCGAGGCGGATTCCATCGGCTGATGCCCTTCCGGTGACAGGTCGATAATCGATAGGCGGCGATGCGCCAGCGCGAGGCCATTGGGTGCGTCCACCCATACGCCATGATCATCCGGTCCGCGGGTCGCGAGCGCATCGCCCATGGCTTGGGCGATATTCTGCAACGGGCCGGCGCCCATCGTCGCGTTAACTAAAAAAATACCTGCGATACCACACATTGCATTGTCCTAATGTTGCATGCCCGTTATAGTCCGCATTAGCACAGAGCAAACCGAGAGAATAGCGTTTCATGATTCCCTATTTCCTATTGCTGATGATTCCCTCGACCTTTGCGCTGCTGAACACCCGCCGCCTTTCGCTGTTCCTCTGGTATGGAACACTCATCATCTTCGTACTATTCGTGGGGTTGCGGTTCGAGGTCGGGCCGGATTGGGTACAATACGGTTACATCCACACCACGCTTGCCTACCAGAGTTTCTGGGAGGTCATCACCCAGCCGGAGCCGCTTTCGTACCTGCTATTCTGGACATCGGAGCGAATTGGCTATCATATTTATCTCAGTAATCTCGTCGCCGCCATCATCATGCTTACTGGTGTATTCGCCTTCGCCCGCCGCACGATGAATCCCTGGCTCGCCGTTGTTGCCGCCACCCCCTATTTCATCATCGTCATGGGTATGTCGGGCGTGCGGCAGACCATGGCAGCGGGAATTATCCTGTTCCTCTTCTCGCGGTGGGAAAAATACAGCTTCATCAAGCGTGGCATTTACATCCTCATCGCCGCGATGTTCCATACCAGCGCCCTCGTTAATAACGTATTCCTTGTCATCAAGCTTAACATCGCGATGCGTTATAAACTCGCACTCGGCTTGCTGATCGCGCTCGCCACGGTCTATCTCGGCTTCGGCGTCTCCGTATATTCCGATAACGTCGTGCAATACCAGCAGCGCTATATCGACAACAGCGACGTGATGGACCAGTCCTTCGGCTCGATTTATCACATCGCGATGATCGCCGTGCCAGCGCTCATCGGCTTCGTCTACCGCCGCAAGCTTGATCCTTACATCCATAGCTACTCGCTGATGAATTTCGGCCTTTATGCCTCCGGCATTATCTTCGTACTGAATTTCCTCTCTTCAACGGTCGCCAGCCGCCTCACCGTCTATCTCTATTTCATCCCGATGATGGTCTACCCCGCCCTCGTCGCCACCTACGGCAAACGGCAGATGGCAAGCATCTTCGCCGTTGTTATTTTCCATATGCTTATCCTGCTCGCCTGGTTCAAGCTCGGCAACCACGCCTTCGCGTATAATGATTACAAGAATATCCTGCTCGACCCGTACCAATGACCCAAACGGTACTCATCTCGATCAATACCTCGTGGAACATCGTCAATTTTCGCTCCGGCCTTATTCACACCCTGCGCAAATCAGGGTACCGCGTGATTGCCGCCGCCCCGCGCGATGCGCACACCAGTCGCCTTGCCGCCATAGTCGATGCCTACTATGCTCTGCCGATGGAAAATGACGGCACCTCGCCGCACCGCGATTCGGCGCTGTTCGGCCGTTACCTGCGTTTGCTGCGTGGCGTGAGGCCGGATGTGCTTCTCACCTACACCATCAAACCCAATATCTATGGTGCTGTCGCCGCTTCCATGTGCCGTATTCCCGTCATTGCCAATGTTTCGGGGCTCGGAACCACTTTCATCCGCCGCAACTGGCTGACCAGCGTTGTCAAGAGGCTCTACCGCATCGCCTTTCGCAACGTGGCCTGCGTGTTCTTCCAAAACGCGAGCGACCGAGACCTGTTCGTCGCGCTGAAACTCGTCGCGCCAGGCAAGACAGCACTACTGCCGGGTTCAGGTATCGACCTCGATTATTTCCATCCCTCACACAATGCCGTTTATGACGGCCCGCTGCGTTTCGCTCTTATCGCCCGGATGCTATGGGATAAAGGCATAGGCGACTATGTCGCCGCGGCCCGCCTTGTCAAAGCGCAGCATCCTGACGTGCAGTTCTTTCTCGTCGGCGCCCAAGGTGTGAAAAATAAAACCGCTATCCCGGCTTCAACGCTTGCCGAATGGGCCGCCGAAGGCGTCGTCGATTACCTCGGCGAGACGGATGACATCCGCAGCATCATCGCGCAACAGGATTGTATCGTGCTGCCCTCCTACCGTGAGGGCCTGTCGCGCGTGCTGCTCGAAGGCGCCGCCATGGGCAAACCGCTCATCGCCACGGACGTGCCCGGCTGTACTGAAATCGTTGAGAACGGCGTTAACGGCCTGCTCTGCAACGTGCAGGATGCGCCAAGCCTTGCCGCTGCCATGCTGCAGTTCATCGCCCTCATCCCACAGGCTCGCGCCGCGATGGGCGTCGCCAGTCGAGCGAAAGCGGAACGTGAATTCGATGAAAAGCAGGTATTCGATGCCTATCTTGAAAAGATCGCTTCCGTCGTTAGACGATAGGCTTGTGTGAACTGCGGCGCTTCCTGATGCGCACGCGTTTCTTCTCCACTATAGAGCTCGTGCGCTGCTGCGGTTCGGAAAAACGCCGGTCCGTCTGCGACGCGCATACCGTCGTGATCGCAATGAACAATGCAGCGATGGCCGGGATCTGCAACGGAAAATCGATCAGTGAATAGAAGCCGATGAACCACCACACCGCCACACCCAACCCCGGCATTACGTACCGCTCCTTGCGTTCTTTAAAACCGCGCATCAGCATCAACCCCAACCAACCGAGTGCCAGCATCAGCAGGATAAGCGCTGGGAGCCCCATTTCGGCAGCGAATTCGAGGTAGCTGTTATGCGCCTTGTCGATGATGCCATCGGATGACACGTTTGTCGGTCGGTAATGCTGGAACTGGCTCGCGAAGCTACCAAGCCCGGTACCCAGTAGCGGGTGGTCGGCGATCATCGGCAACACCGCATGGAAAATATCGAAGCGCGAATTGGCGCTCGTGCCGTTCGTCTCGATCTTGTTGGTAATGACCTGCCCGTAATTGGCGAAGCTCCAGATGAACAGTCCCACCGCAATCACCACTGTGCAGGCAATGATGAGGTTACGCATATGGGGCTGCAGGCTGGTCTTGCACGCCATCATGATGAGAAAGAGCGTGCTCGTCACCATCGTCAGCAATATGCCGCCGCGCGACCCGGTCATGAACAGCCCGGCCAGCGCAATCAACAGCGCGAACAGGATGAAGCAGCCTTTCACGATCTTGCCGAAAGTCAGCCTATCGATCATGCCTATGATGGATTTGTTCAGGCTTGTCGCCGGGCTGCGGAAAAACCGCACCGCCTGCGCCAGCGCAACCAGCAACATGATGCCCAGATACGCCGCCGCATTATTAGGGTTCACGAATCCATGATGGTACGAATAGTAGGTGCTGGCCGGCACGCCACCATTGGTCACCGTGAAGAAGGTGATCGCGATGCAGAGCGCGCCGCTGGCCATCAGGCTGAAGAAGAAAATCCGTGTGCTCGACTCCGATGCGCCGATGAACAGCGCGATGGTGAAGCTCGCAATAAAAAACAGGAAGCGCCCGACGCCCTGTAGCCATCCCGCTTTATCCAGCAACGCTGTTTCGTTCACCGCGTGCCCTGTCAGCGCCTTCACCGACGCCCACAGATCATTCTGCCCACTCGCGGGCAGGATAACTTGCAGCAGCAGTATGAACGTCATGCCGCCAAGCAGCATCAACCCTGCCCGCTCGAGCTTGGTATGCACCGAACGCGCGCCGGATTCGGCCATCCACAGTAGCGGCATGGCACTGAGCAACGCCATCGCGATCACAAAATCGTATACTGCGCCTTTGATGAGGCAGAGCAACGACAGCAGCGTTGCGAACAAAATGGCAACGACATCCAGCCGGCTCAGTGATTGCAACCGTTGCGAGAAACTGCTTGGCGCAGTCATCAGTTGTTGTGGATCAGGTCGATGAGGAACACATCGCGCAGCGCATCGAGCAGTTTAAGCGCATCGGCGAATGGATGCGTCGAAACATAAACCACATCGCCGTTATGCAGCTCCATACGTTGCGCCAGGAACATGCCAGAAGGTGCGGAGAAATCGAAGCGATAGACAGTCGGCAGCGGCCCTGTTTCGGTATTCCCGTCAAGCGTAACACCCATGCTTTCCAGTGTCGCCAGCGTTTCGCGGCGGAAGACGACCACTGTCTGCGGCTCGGCCTTGTCCCCATCAAGCCCGCCGGATTTGCTGAGTGCATCGGCCACAGTCACTTTTTCGGCCTCGAACGCAAGGCGATTGTTGGTATGCGTTGCGCCCAGCACGTTGTAGTAGCGCTCATCCTTCTTCACTGCTACCAGATCGCCCGGCTGGATGAAGATATTATTCTCATTCTGCGTCAGGATCGTGCTCAACCGTGCCGTTGCTGAGGTCGTCCCGCGCTGCAGCGTTACCAGCGTGTTATAATCATTATCCTTCGGCCCACCCGCAATGCTCAGCGCATCGAGAACATGCACGCCACCTTGGTCCACATTGAAGCGGCCCGGCTGGTTCACATCGCCCATCACCGAGAACATATTGCTGGTACGCTTCACCATCGTGACGATGACTTGCGGCTCAATCGCCTTGTTGGAAAGACGTTTCAGGATATCGTCCTGCACTTCCGAAAGGCGGCGGCCTTGCGCTTTAACGAAGCCGCTATCACCATTCTTGCCAGCATAGGGCACACTGATACGACCCGCCTGATCCACTTCCTGATCGGGCAGAGTCACGTAATTTCCCCCGCTCGAATTGCCACCCGCTGGCACGAACAGGCCACCCGGGCCTGCTTCGAAAATGGTGATGCGCACAGTATCGCCGACACCAAGCACAGTATCCTGCGGTGGTGTGCGGTCGGTAAAGGCACCCTTGAAGTAAGTAGCATCTTCCGTCGTGCTTAGCGTCTCGATCACTTTGCGGTCCACGTTCACAAGCACGAACGGAAATGCGTCCTTACCATCCACTGCAGGCTCGCTCATATATTGCCAGTGGGCATTATCGGTGAAGGTTCCCGGGCGCGGGCCAGCACTTGGCAATTCATCGCACGCAGCAAACGTGAGCAGGCACCCGAGCATAGCCATGACCTGACCGAACCCAGCGACTTTGGAACGTAACATTACCTGATGCATAACCCTGTGCGAATTGATTATTGTTTCAACGACTTTTTATGGCCACCTGTTGTAAATTTTTTTACCGGTGTGACATAATTGTATATTGCATTGTAGAGAAGAAATTCAATTGTCGCAAATAATTGTGCACAACCAATTATTGCGTTAACTGCTGCTTAACTTGGGTTAACGATAGTAAGCGCGGTACCAATCGACGAATCGCGAGATGCCGTGTGTCACGCTGGTCGATGGTTTGTATCCCGTTGCTTCATGCAATAACGTAACGTCTGCAAAGGTGTTTGGGATATCACCGGGTTGCAGTGGTAGCAATTCGCGGACCGCTTTTTTACCTAAGCATTCTTCCAGCGTATCGATGTAAACGCTTAAGTTGACGGGCGAACTATTGCCAATGTTAAAGATTTGGAAAGGCGCGAAACTGGATGCCGGATCAGGATTTTTTGCTTTCCACTCAGGGTGCGGTGCAGCAATCCGGTCGCTTGCACGGATCACTCCTTCGACAATGTCATCAATAAACGTGAAGTCGCGCTGATGATTGCCGTGGTTGAAAAGCTGGATCGGTTCGCCGGCGAGAATTTTCTTTGTAAAAAGGAACAGCGCCATATCGGGCCGGCCCCATGGTCCGTACACCGTAAAGAAACGTAAGCCCGTCGTCGGCAGTTTGAACAGGTTGCTGTAGGCATGCGCCATCAATTCATTGGCGCGCTTCGTCGCCGCGTACATATGCAGCGGATGATCCACCCCGTCATGCTCCGAAAACGGCATTTTCTCGTTCGCACCATACACGCTACTACTCGAGGCATACGTCAGATGCGGCACATGATGGTAGCGGCAGCTTTCGAGGATATTCAGGAATCCTACGATGTTCGACTGCACATAATCTTCCGGGTGCTCGATGCTGTGGCGCACACCCGCTTGCGCTGCGAGATGGATTACGCGGTCGAATTTGTGCGCGGCAAAGCACGCATCCATCGCGGCCTTATCCACTAAGTCAGCTCGTATAAAATGGTAATTTCCTGCAAAAGCGTCTTCGGCGAGCAGCGCCAGCCGCGCTTCTTTCAAGCTCACGTCGTAATACGCATTCACCGAATCGAGGCCGACTACCGAGTCACCGCGCCTCAGCAATGCCTGCACAACATGCAAGCCGATGAAGCCCGCATTGCCGGTAACGAGGATTTTCATCTGCCGGGCTCGATGACATGCTGCTCGGGCTTGCGGATTGGTTCCGCGATGATCCCAACCTGAAAACTGTAATACGGAAAGCGTTTGAACGGGATGCCTTCCACCTTCGTGATCACGAAATACTGTGACAATTGCCGGATAAGCTCGCGGTAATCAAAACCCTTATGCTCGTAACGCACCACCTTGTCCGTGCGCCCGCGCGTCGCCCAGTAAATCTCCTTGAGGGTGTAGGTATCTGTTTCGCCATTATGCAACCCACTGAAAAGGCGTTTGGCGAGGTGCTTGAAGAGGAACACCGGCCCCACTTCCACCGGCACGGTGATGAGCAGCTTCTTCTTCGTCACCTGCGCGAGGAATTCGATGTAGCCTTCCAGCACCGATGTCGGGATATGCTCAAGCGTTTCGAGCGCGATGGAATAATCAAAGCGCCGGTGCGCCTCCGTGCCGAGATCATGTGCCGAATGCGCGACCAGCAATTGCATCCACGGTTTGTTACTCAGGCTCATCTGCGCATCGTTGATACCGCCTTCCCAGCCCGCATCTGCCCCGAGATACTGCTTGGGCTTCGGTAAATAATCCAATGAGCGGCAGTCAAAGCAACCGAGTTCGAATAATGTGTATTCATCCGCCCGCGCGACCAGGTGCTTTTTCAGCCATTCGAACCGCATCTGGTGCAGGCGACCACGGAACCCGCCGTTGAACAGCATCTGGTTATAGGTACTGGTCATCGTCCGCTCGCACCCTTCCTGATCGTTTCACGCGTTTGCTCGATCACATGTGCTTTCCGCATATCCGCTTTCAATACCACAAGCAAGGTGCGTAAAAGAATACACACATCAAGCCAGAGCGACAGGTTGCGGATGTACCAGACGTCGAGAATCAGCTTGTCCTCCGGGCTTAACGCATCGCCGCCATGGATCTGCGCCCAGCCCGTCACGCCCGGGCGCACGGAAAGGCGCACTTCGCCACCGGTCGGTTGGTCCTCCGGCAATAGCGGCCGCGGGCCGACAAAGCTCATCGTCCCCGCCACGATATGGAACAATTGGGGCAATTCATCGAACCGCAAGCCGCGCAGCACTTTGCCGATCGATGAGGTGCGCAGGCGGTCACCGGATTTATGGGTCAGCCGGTTCTCCCCCGCTCTGCGGCCTGCATGCCGCATCGTACGGAATTTATAGAGACGAAACGGTTTGCCGAACCGCCCGGGGCGCTGCTGCCAGAAGATCACCGGTAGCCCGACATCGGCCGCGACAATAACGCAACTCAGCACGATCAGCGGCGAAAACACGACAATGAATATGATACCTGCAATGAAATCGAACGCCCGCTTCAGGTACGGATAGAGGCCCTTTGGTTTCTCGAACATCTCCGGCGTCAGGGCCGTCGCATGCTGGTAATAATCCGTTGCATCCGGCTGCGTCTCCGGTTGCGCCTGCGGACCCATATGCTGGGCGAAATGCACGAGATCGATAATTCCGGCACCTTTCATCTGCTGTAGCAACCGACGATCCTCTACGGGCAATTCCTCGATGAGCTGCGCCAACACCACCTGTTTGATGACAATCCCATGTACCAGGAACTGCTCGATGATCTGCGGCAGTTGCTGCGGCGTGCCGAGGATACGATGTTTTTGGAACAGCCGGTCGGTCAGTTCCGGGTCATTGTCGACGAGTCCTTCCACCATAACCGGATGCTGCACGATACGTTTGATGAACTGCAGGTACAACTCCGCCGTATGCCCTGCGCCGATAACGATAACATGCTGCTTCACCGCTGTGTCGTAGCGCTTCTTGCCACCGGCCGGCCGCAGCAGGCGCCGCACAATGAGCCGATCGGCACTCATCGCAAACACAGCCAGCGCCCACTGCATCGGCGGCACCGAGCGCGGCACCATGGTCAGGCGGCTGATGAGGAACAGGCTGGCATCCGTCGCCAGCACCACGAGCGCAACGGCGATCATGACGTCGACAAGTTCCGAAGCCGAGGTGAAACGCCAGATATTCGCATGCGTTCGCATCAACGGCAATACGATGAGCGACGAGATAATGGTCATGGCCATCAGTAGGCGCAGATCATGCGGCCCGCTGTAATCTTGAATGAGTGGAAAGCCATGGCGCAAGTACAGCGCGACCAGTAACGCCATGGCGATACAAATCAGGTCATGGACTAAATAAAGGTATTTCCGCATGGTACCATCATGCCATCGTTGCAGGGATTTTCAAAAGCCTGAGGTGGTTTTGATGTCGGTGGCGCTATTGTGCAGCGTGAGGTGTGGCAAACACCGCATAGAAAGCATGCTCATCTGGCAGCCCGGCCAGCTTGATGACTTCATTCATGCGATTCGGATGGGCCCGTTTCAGTACAGCGAGATCGTTCTTTGCCACTACCAACGCTCTATCATCAAGTAGCGGCCGGAACTGGAGCGCAAACAACAGGCGCTTCTCAGCGAGCCACGATTCGCCCGGCGCGACCTGTGCTGACATAACATACGCCCCGAGCGCCCGCTTAGTGAACCCTTCGCGGTAAATGTCGATCGTCGCGAAATCGAGCCATGCCTTGCCATCTGCCGGGGTACAGGAAAGGCGCGCCGCTACTTCATTCTGCACATCTTTCAGTCCAGCATCCGCGTCTGCATCCGCCGCCATGCCCACATCCGTATGCTGGCCGAGCAACAATCCCATGTCCTTATGCAGGTCGGCATCGCAGGGTGACATACTGAGTGCGGATTGATAGGCATCGATTGCATCATGCAATACTTGCGCATTCGGTGGTTCACCCCCCGCGCGAATGCTCTCAATCACGTTGCGGTATTCAAACCGTGTGCCGCTCACCAGTACCGCCACCACGGACCAGAGCACTGAAAGCCCGGCAACGCTTAGGAAGAAAACTAGGCGCCGCGGACTCATGACGGCTGGTGGTGATAATAATAGTAGTAGTTGTAGTTGTAATATCCGTAACGGCTGGCTTTCTCGGTATCCACCAGCGTCAGCAGCGCCCCCACGGTTTTTGCGTGCACTTCCGGTGCACGATGCAGCGATTTGCTGACCACGCCACGGTCCGTCTTGCCCCAGTGCGCGAGCAGGATGAAACTGTCGATCGAGTTCGCGATCACCCGCGCATCCACGATGTTCATGATCGGCGGCAGATCGATCAGCACCACGTCGAAGATCTGCTTCAGGTAGGTGATGAGCACATGCATCTGGCCGGAGCTGACGAGGTTGAGATTCTGAATCGAGGTGTTTGCGCCTTTTGCCGGTATGAAGAAGAGATTTTCCTGCCCCGTCTTGTGGCAGATCACGGACATATCCATCGCGATGGCCTTCTGGTCTTCATGACCGATGCGCGACGCCAGCTCATAGAACCCGGTCGGTGCGCCAGGCAGGAACCAGTGCGAGAGCGACGGGCGGCGGAAATCGCAATCCACCAGCGCCACCCGTGCCCCTGTTTTCGCCAAATGCTTGGCGAGGAAACAGGACGTGATCGATTTGCCTTCGCCCGGCCGCGCCGACACGAAGGAGATAACTTTGGCATCGCTCGCTCGGTTATGATCCTTGCTGAAATTGGTCGCGAGCTGCACGTTACGCATGATCTCGGTAATGATTCCCGTTTGCTTCTCAAGCAGTTGTGTCACTTCGGCAAAACCGGACTGGTTGAATTCACGGCTCGGCAGTTCGGTGACGGCGATCTCTTTTGTCGACCAGCGCTTGGTGAAATGCACCACCTTTTCGCGGTCAAAGGCGATCTTAGGCAGCATGCCAAGACAGGTGCGTTGCGCCGCGGATTCAAGGTCCTCCGCCTTCCAGATGAATTTCTCGAACTGCTCGCGGATGAAAGCGAGACCAATGCCAACCACACCGCCCGCGAACAGCGATGCCATCAGCACTAGTTTCTTGTTCGGCCAGCTCGGCACCAGCGGCGCCGCCGCATTGCTGATGACGCGCGCATGCACAGCCGGCAGTGACTGGCGCTCGGATTCTTCATTACTGCGATCAAGCATTTTCGTATACAGGCTACGCGTCGAATCCGCCTTGCGTTCCAGCGCGCGCAGGCCGATCTGGCTTTTGCCGGTCGTCGTCGTCATACCTTTCGCTTCGTCGACTGCTTTCTGCAACGAGTCCTGCTTGCTTTGTGAAATTTCGTACTCACTCTTATAGCTTTCCGCGATGCGGTTATACTCACTCCAGATCTGTTTCTGGATGTCGGCCATTTGCTGGATGAGGTTGCGGTAGATAAGGTGATCCTTGCCCTGTTTGCGCAAGATCTCCGTGGCCATGCGCGATAGCTCGAGGTATTTCCCGCGCAGATCGAGGATGACCTTGTTGTTCAGAATATCGCTCGTCGCCGTATCCGGGTTGCCGCTATCGATGATGTCCTTGATGTTGTCATACCGCGCCTTGGCCTGGGCCGTCTCCGCTTTAGCGACGATGAGGTTGCTGTCGAGCTCGGACAATTGCTGGTCGGTCAGCAGGCTGTGGTTGTTCTGTGTCTGGATGATGCCATTGTCGCTTTTGTAGGTCTCGACATCGCCTTCCGTCGCGCTCAACTCCTTCTGCAGCACGCCGAGGCGGACCTTGAGCCATTCATTGGCGCGTTGTGACGCTTCGTATTGCGCTTCAAGCTCATCATCCAGATACACATCAGCAATGGTGTTGGCAATTTTCGCGGCCTGCTGCGGGTTACCCGCCGTGTAGTCGATGGCGATCACATAGGTGTTGCGCACGCGGCTCACATTGAGTCCACTCATGAACGCATTCAGTTTGCGCTGTTTGGCGAGCACTTCATTCTCCGTCGCCTTCGTCGCGTCTGGCGCACCGACGATCATTTCCTTCAGGCGCGTCAGCGGCCCTTGCTGCACTTTCTCGATCGAATCGTAGAGGCCGAGTTTCTTCGCCACCTTATCCATCAGGTGCGTCGATTTGATGACCTCGATCTGGCTGTCGATGATCAGGTTCTCCTGGAACGACGCCACGCCGCTATCCGCCATCGTCGGCATCGCGTTGCTTTGCCGCGGGTCGACAAGCAGCGACGCCGTCGTCGTGTATTTCGGGGCGGAGAACATGATGTAGATCGCGCCTAGCATCAGCCCGCCGGCGACGCTGAAGAGGATTAGCTTGCGGTGGCGCTGGAAGATGGCGATGATCTCGCGGAACGATAGCAGCTCGTCCGGTTCGAATCCTGCCGGTTTCGTGACAAGTGGTGCATCCTTGATCAGTGCGACTTCCATTATCTAGCTCGTGCGTTGGGTGTTCGTCTCATGTTCTTGCCCCATCTATATCGTAGGGCTGGTGGATACCGCACCATTATGGCTGGCATCGGACTTCATCATTGCAACGATCATGCCACGGCAATTCAGATTGCGATTACCGTAGGAATCAACGGGACAATTTTCGTAAAACCCTGGGTTATTCTGGCCGTTATTGCGCTCAGTGAAATTCTCGTTCTCGGCCGGGCCGACACGCCACGCGGCACCCATGCTGAACCCGACTTCGCCCGAGGCGACGTTATGCGGCGGCAGGGCCGTGAATGCCGAGAATGGCACGTTCGGTCGGTACAGCGGCCCGAGGGATGCGTAGGTCGTCGTCAAATATTTATTATCCGAACGCATGACTTTTTCGGTCGTGGTACGTGCCCATGCCGGTTGCTTGGCCGATAGCGACCGCACCGCGCGCACCATTCCCGCGCCGATGGCGGATGCCTGCGCCGGGCTCGTGTCGCTGATGATGGAAAGCATCGCATCGATGCTGTTCGGGTTCTGTGTCAGTTGCTGCGCAACGTAACGCGCCATCTCCGGGCCGGCCTCCGGGAATTTCGCGAGCAGCGCCAGCGGCTGTGCCTTGATGTTCGTGGCATTTTCAATCTCGGTTGGTTTGCTAACGATGATGGCCGGAACACCCGCTACCTTTTCGGCGCGGCTTGTCTGCGGCAAGGTTGAAATGACGGTGGCGAAGAGCGCAGTATAGAGCAACGCAGCGGGCATATGTCGCCGCATGGCCGTTACAAAAAAATCACACTGTGTACGAATGACGACCATACCCTTAAACCCCACACCAACTTTCTCATTTTGCGAGGCAAAGGTCAATACGTCTCAATCAGTTACTAATAGCGTGTGGCGTTCATCTTCGTTAACAACGAGGGCGCAGAGACTGTTTTTTACCGCGGCGCTAACATCTAGGTTCGCCCGATTGTTACGAATCTCCGGTACTGCGACCGGCGTATGTCCATGCACCACATACTGCTCAAAATAGTCCGAATGTTGCAGGAACGGCTGGCGAATCCACAGAAGCTTATCGGCATGTTGTTCCTCCAGCGGCACCTTCGGATCGATTCCCGCATGGACGAAAAGGTAATCTCCGATAGGGTACATTAATCGTAAATTTCTTAAGAAGTTCAGGTGTGTTGGTGGCAGGTTCTTCAGCAGGCGATCGCGCATTTCCGCAACCGCCGCTGGCTGCATTGATTGTGGAATTTGAATACCATACGATGCAAGCGTTGCATACCCGCCGAAGCTCGCCCATTCGCGCAGCACCATTGGCTCGTCGAGGAATTTTAACATCGCCTCTTCATGGTTGCCTTTCAGGAAAATGCGTTCATGGCCGTTTACAGGTGTCTCGAGCAACAGGTCGATGACTTGCCGGCTGCCCATGCCGCGATCGACATAATCGCCTAAAAATATCTCGATGATTTTAGTATTCGGATACTTCACTGCATCTGCCGCAATCGCCGACAGCATTTTTTTCAGCAGTCCATCCTTGCCGTGGATGTCACCCACCGCATAGACTCGTGTATTCGCTGGTACACTAAACGTGCGCGGCGCCAATACTGCCGGTTCCGGTGCCGCAGGTTTGCGAAAAAATCCTATCATCAAAGTTTCGCTCCAAGGTCATACGCCGCGCGACTCATGACGCTTACCCAATCGAACGGCTGTGTCTGCCTTAGCACGCGCACATTTTTGTACCACAACGTGGCCCCATCCTCAAGGATAGGCCAGCGATAATTGCAACCGACCGGTAACAACAACATAGTCGGCACACCGAGCGCGCCAGCCAGATGGGCATTCGAGTTATCGATCGTGATCACCTCATCCATGCAGACGATCAACGCCGCCAACCCGTCGATGTCCTGCTTCCCATCGAAGCCGGGACGCAAAATGCTGCATCTATTCGCTGCACAAAACTCATCAAGCACCGCAGCATCGATATCATGCTGCAGCGAGTAGAATCGGCAGTTCGGCAGCGCCAGCATCATCTTCCAAAGCGGCAACGGAATGCTGCGGATGATGCCGTTCTGCACATTCGTCGTATGCCAGGAAATCCCGATATGCCTGACGCCCGACGTGATAGTTAAAGTTTGCCTGAGTTGCGCGACACGTGCCACATCTGCCATCAGATACGTATGTTGTCGCTCAGCCGGAATCCACTGCGGCAGCCCATATACCATCAAGTCACCCAGCGGTGCCGCGACATCGAATCTCATGCCATCGCTCGGCTCGCCGATCTGCTGCAGCATTTGCTGCACGATACCGTTTCCATGCAACATCGCGCCCATCGCCCGCTCGAACGCCATGGTCTCAGGCTCGAAGCGCATCAACGGGAATGAACGTTGCAGCAATGGCAGCAATTTCGCATGCGTGCCAAATGTCACACTCGCTGGTCGCTGCGCCGCCAGCCACGGCAGGAACGCACAGAACTGAACGATGTCGCCCACCCCCTGCTCCGTCCACAGATAGAGATGCTTGCCGGTGAGCGATTCCCCAACCCAGCGCGGTGCCGGAAAGTCGCGCCAGTCGCATGCATCGAATTCGCCTTTCGCCGCGAAGCGTACGTCATAATACTCGAGCCCTTGCTTGAACCGCGTCTCCCACAGCAGCAACTGGCACAGCACCTGTTGCGCATAGGGATCGCCGGGGTTGAGTCGCAGCGCCTGTTGCGCATAGCACTGCACCTTGGCGAAATCACCATGCAGATGCGCCCGGTACGCCAGCATCAACGCCAGTTTGTGCCCATTAGGTATTACCGGCACGATACTTTCGCCCAGCCACTCCGCCAGTTCTGGCGTCAAAATTTCCTCACCGATGCGCCTGAGCGCGTCATCGCCTTCCCCCGCCCCGATCAATGCCATCACTTGCGCGTAGAAATCGTCGGCAGGTTCTCCTGTGTCGCACATGGTCATATTCCCAGTTTAAGTCTTTATGCCTTCCTTATCAAGCTGCCCGCTTGTCTTATCGTACCTTGATGCGTCCTGTGCCACGTTCGAATTGCCTGCGCTCGGCAAGCATTTACAAAAAAGGAGACCATCATGAACAAGCAACAAACCGAAGGTAAGCTGGACCAAGTCAAGGGCACCATCAAGAAAACCTGGGGTAAACTCACGGATGATGATGTGATGCTTGCGGATGGTCAACTCGATAAATTCTTTGGCCGTGTCAAAGAAATGCATGGCGATGAGCGTGAAGTCGCTGAAAAGAAACTTGAGCAATTAAAAAAGGATGCTGCAGCTTCCGGTACGCGCGCCGCATAATACGACTATACAAATACCCCCCCCAAAGGTCGTTCGCTGCTCAACCCAGCGAACGACCTTACTTTATAACTCAACTCTCACGCCCCTGATGGAGCAAGCCCCAGTGAATCCACCTGCGCTGCGAATCCTTTGCCTCGGTTTTTGCTCCCTGTGCGGCACTACCGCATTTGCCCAAGCTTATTACCAGCCGACGCAACCTCTGCAGCCCTATTACCCTCAGGCGGCAGCGCCTCAGTCTGCGAGTTCCGCTGTGCAACCCGTGTATCATGAACCACCACCGCTGCCCGATCCCACGGCCATCGTTCCGAAGAACGCCGAGCCACGCCGCACGCAGGCAGAGGCGGACGACAAAGGTGTCTTCAGCTTCGTCTTCGAGAACGACATTGTCGATAATACGGACCGCGGTTACACCAATGGCTTCCGTGCCAACTGGCTTTCCTCCGAGAAGAACAATCCCGACTGGCTGAATGATGCCGCCGACTGGATGCCGCTGCTCGATGATAGCGGCAACAAGCGCGTCAGCGTCGCGATCGGGCAAGACATTTACACGCCGCAAAATTTGCAACGCAATCCGCCGGATCCGCGCGATCAACCCTATGCGGGCTGGCTCTACGGCTCCGTCGGCTTATTGTCGGATACCGGCAAAACGCTCGATAACGTCCAGCTTACTGTCGGCATGGTCGGCCCTGCTTCCGGCGCCGAGGGTACCCAGAAAGCCGTGCACCATCTTATCAACGACCAACAACCCAAAGGTTGGGATTCGCAGTTGCATAACGAACCCGGCGTTATTCTTACCTACGAGCGCAGCTGGCGCGATCTTTATCAGGCGTCCGCCTTCGGCCTTGGCGCGGATGTCATTCCGCACATCGGCGCGAACCTCGGCAACATCGATACCAGCGCCGCCATCGGCACCACCTTCCGCCTTGGGTATGACCTGCCCGCCGATTACGGCCCGCCGCGCATTCGTCCAAGCCTGTTGGGCTCGGATTTCTTCATCCCCGAAAAGCAACTCAGCTATTACCTCTTCACCACCGTCGAAGGTCGCGCTGTTGGCCGCAACATCTTCCTTGATGGGAATACGTTCGAGGACAGCCCGAGCGTCGACAAAGAAATCTTTGTCGGTAGCCTGCAGGTCGGTGCTGCCCTCACCTATGAGGATTGGCGCGTTTCCTACACGCAGGTTTTCCTGACCAAGCAGTACACCACGGAGACTCGCCCTGACCAATACGGTTCGCTATCGGTTTCGTACCGGTTCTAAATTCAAGGGTTTGCAATACAGCTAATCATGGTGTCACAATAAATCAAACCGTGGCGTTTCCTATTATATTTACGACGAATTAATGAATTACGTCATTACCCTCATCGCATACTTATTGTCGACGTGGAAATGTCGTTGCATCACATACTACCACATCTGATTTTAGGAGTTTTTATGAAGAATACCCTTCTTGCCTGCGCCAGCGCTCTCGCACTGCTCACTGCCTGCGATCCGCATTACGATAACGGGTATTACGATGCGAACGGCAATTATGTTTCGTCGGAAAATGTAAACAACGGCGCCCAGCGCAACCAGAACAACGCCACGTGGCCGGGCAAGCCGATCGGTTACTATAATGACAGTAACCGTTACAACAACGACCTTGCGGTCGACCATGACAACTACTATCCGCGCCGCAACATGCACAACACCCGTGTCGTGACCACGGATACGGATACGTATTATCTCTATGAACGCCCGGGCGTCTATAATCTCGACGGCGATTATCTCGGGACCGCGGCGAGCTATGGCGTGCCAAGTTCACTCGTACCTGCGAGCGGTACCTGCCTTGTCTGGTTCCCACATCGCACGACATACGATCAGCCACAACCGCAATCCTGCAATGGTCTGATAGATCACGCCCCATCGGGTAGCTACATCGTGTTTGGCGGTTAGTGCATCACCTCACTGAAATTCACTTTTTATATTCTAGGAGAATTCCATGAAAAAACTACGTACACTTCTTCTTATCATTGCGGCGACCCTTGCCCCCGTCATGGTACTGGGCATGGCCAACCAAGCCGCTGCCGCTACCGCAGCGGATCTGGATAAGGATTCGAACCAGGCATTAACCGACCTCTATGCTAAGAACCCGACAGCGAAATCGGTCTCGCAACAGGCAAAGGCCATTCTTATCTTTCCGAACATCGTTAAAGCTGGCCTTATCTTCGGTGGCAGTTACGGCGAAGGCGAATTGCTGATGAACGGTTCGGTTGAGAATTACTACAATACCGTTACCGGTTCGTGGGGCCTGCAAGCCGGTGCGCAATCGTACGGTTACGTCGTATTCCTGATGACCGACAAGGCCGTGAAATACATTCACGAGACCAAAGGTTGGGAAATCGGTGTTGGCCCGACAGTGGTACTCGTGAACGAAGGTGTCGCCAAGAACCTTTCCTCGACCTCGCTCAAGGATGATGCCTATGCCTTTATCTTCGGCCAGCAAGGCCTCATGGCAGGCGTCAGCCTCGAAGGCACGAAGATTTCCCAGATCAAACGCTAAGTCCCGCAGCGTTCCTGCTGGATGAAGTAAAAAAGGCGGAGATTCATTTCTCCGCCTTTTGTTTTGTAGGGCCTTTTTACCAAGAACTTGCCGCTAAGTCTTAGGCCATACCAAACATCCCGGCTAAATTATATTCGGAACGTTAAAACGCAGAAGGGGCTGGTTGCGACGAGGTTATAGGCGCCCGGCGAATCGCTCATCACTCCTGCGGTAGCGGTACAGTTATCGCTGGCACTGACACCCTTGTTACTGTGCAGGGTACCGGTGCCCGGCTGGCCATCATCCATTTTTGTATCGATATTTCATGCATCCTGAGGGATCAGGTATTCACCTGTCGTTAAAATCAAGATGCTAATCATTGCGCGTCTTGTGGATAGTACGTATCTGATGTCTTAAAAACCCTTGTGATATTTTAGCCGCTTGACGATAGCCCTCGCTTTCTGCATCTTGATTTGCGGGACAAGAATGGAGCCGTTATGCAAGCGAAGAAAACAAAAATTAAAGCCGACAAGGTCACCCCTATCCATGGCGGTAAACGCCAGGGTGCCGGTCGACCGAAAGGCAGCGGCCGCTTTGGCGAGATCACCGAACGCGTCCGCGTGCCAGCATCCCTCGTCAGCGATGTCATCCGTTTCGTCGAATCAAAGGCGTTCAAGCTGCCGCTCTACAGCGGCACCGTGCAAGCAGGCTCGCCCGCCTTCGCCGATGAACAGGTCGATAGCCGGATGGATCTCAACGCCCATCTCGTGCGCAAGCCCGAGGAAACATTCCTCGTGCGTGCCGCCGGAGATTCAATGGTCGATGCCAACATCCGCGACGGCGACCTGCTCGTGGTCGATCGTGGAGCGACCCCTAAGCACGGCAAAATCGTGATCGCTGCGGTCGATGGTGGCCTTACTGTGAAATTCCTCATCATGAAGCAGGGTCGAACCTACCTGATGCCGGCGAATCCGGAATACTCGCCTATTCCAGTGAATCCGGAAACTGGCGTCACGATCTGGGGCGTTGTCACCAGTTCCGTGCGCGAGCATTAAAACTCGTCATTGATCGCACTTATGAAATAGCGAATCGTGCCCCTGCGGCGCTACCTAAGGGCTATGCTTCAAGATTCGTTAGGGCTTGGTATAAACATGCGCGGCGAGGAACAAATCGACCGCATACCGCACCCGGGCCTGCATGTGTTTCTTGCCCAGCGGGGCGCTGATACCGAGCAGGCGTTTCAAGTGCGCATAGCCCTTTATCATGCTAAGGAACATATCGGCGGAAAGCTCGGCATTCTTCACTCGCAGCTTTTTTTTCTGTTGCTGTTCGGTGAGGTAATTCGCCAGCATCAAATGCATCTGGTTCGGCCCGGAATTGAAGAAAAGCTTGGCCACCGCCGGGAATTCGTCAATCTCCGACGTCAGCATCCGGTGCATCTGGATCGATTGTTTGCTCATCACCATCTCAAGGAACTGGTAGCCGATGCCGTAAAGCGTCTCATCCACGGATTCTCCGGCTTCGATAGCGGACTGCATATGTTCCATCAACCGCGCGCAGCGGCGCTGGATGATGGCGACGAACAACTCTGACTTATCCTCGAAATGCGCGTAGAGCGTGGGTTTGCTGATGGGCACCGCCTCGACGATCTGGTCGATGCTGACGCGGCGGTATCCATGCGCCATGAACAGGTCGCCGGCTACCTTCAGGATCTCGTCGCGTTTGCTGGGTCTAGGCATATTTTTCCGTTGACTTTAAAGGCGCGTTAACCCATTTTTAAACTAAACCGTTTAGTTTAGCAAGACCAACATTATTTAAAGTATATGTTATGGAAGCAGATCCCCTTACACCTCCTGCGGCAAAACCCGCCCCCGCCAAAACGGTCCTGGTGAAACGCTCGAAGAAGAAAACGCGCATTTTCGCTGTCGTCGGCGTCATCGTAATTGCCGTGTTCGTCTACTGGTACCTCCACCGTCACGAACTGACGACGGATGACGCTGCGATCGAAGCGCAGGTCGTGCCCATCGCGCCGAAAGTCCCGGGCTATGTCGTCAAGCTCAACGTCACCGATAACTCGGAAGTGAGTGCCGGGGATGTGATCGCCGAGATCGACCCACGCGATTACCAGGTCGCACTCGACAAGGCGAATGCCGAACTTGCTTCTGCGCAGGCGCGTGCTGCCAGTTCCCAGAAGAATTACGCCAGCACGCAGGTCACCGCGCCGCTCGATATTACTTCCGCGCAGGCTAAGGTCGATTCGGCCAATGCGGATTGGGTACGCACCAAACAGGAACTTGCCCGGCTCACCAAACTGAGCAAAGCGGCCATCAGCCGTGTGGAACTCGAGACGGCCGTCGCCACGGAAAAAGCCGCGCATTCGAATTACCTCGACGCCGCCGCCAAGTTGAAGTCCGCCCAGACCGCACCGAACACCGTGGCTAGCGCTGCCTCATCGGTCAAGGATGTGCAGGCCGCGGTGATGATGCAGCGCGCCGTCGTTGCACTGGCGCAGAAAAACCTCGACGACACCAAGATCGTTGCCCCCATTTCCGGCCGCGTCAGCAAGCGTAATGTCGAACTCGGCATGTACTTGCAGGAAGGCCAGCAGATGCTGTCGCTGGTCTCCGAGGATTACTGGATCATCGCCAACTACAAGGAAACGCAACTCACCACCATGAAGCCGGGCCAGCAGGTCGCCATCACCATCGATGCCTATCCGGCCATTACCTACCAAGGCCATGTCGATAGTATCCAGCGCGGCACCGGCGCGCGTTTTTCCGTCTTCCCGCCGGAGAACGCGACCGGTAACTTCGTCAAGATCGTGCAACGCGTGCCGGTGAAGCTGGTGTTCGATGACAAGCCTGATAGAGCGCTGCCTGTTGGCCCTGGCATGTCCGTTTCACCCGTGGTGTACACAAAATGAACGCCGTTGCCGCAGATGGGTCGCCGGTAAATCCGTGGCTGGTCGCGGTCGTCGTTTCGCTCGCCACCTTCATGGAGGTGCTTGATACCACCATTACCAACGTCTCGCTCACCCACATCGCCGGCGAACTTTCAGCCACGCAGGACGAGTCCACCTGGATCATCACTTCCTACCTCGTCGCCAACGGCATCGTGCTGCCACTCTCTGGCTGGCTCGCCGGCGTGTTCGGGCGCAAGCGCTTTTTCATGATGTGCATCGCCGCCTTCACCATTGCCTCGCTGATGTGCGGCCTTGCTACCTCGCTCGGCGAGCTCATCGTCTTCCGCCTCATCCAGGGCCTCGCGGGCGGTGGCCTGCAGCCCATGCAGCAATCCATCATCCTCGATACCTTCCCACCAGAAAAACGCGGCGCCGTGTTCGGCATCACCGGCATCACGATGATCGTCGCCCCTGTGCTCGGGCCGCTACTCGGTGGCCTGATCACCGATAATTACAGTTGGCGCTGGATCTTTTTTATCAATATTCCCGTTGGGGCGTTCGCATTCTTCATGGTCGGCCGACTCGTCAGCGATCCACTTCACGCCATCGCCAAGGGCTTGCAAAAAATCGATGGCATCGGCCTTGGCCTTATCGCCATCGGTCTAGGGTCATTGCAGATCGTCATGGATAAGGGCCAGCAGGATGACTGGTTCGACAGCAACTTCATCTGCGCCATGTCAGTCCTCAGTGGCACCACGCTCATCAGTGCGTTCATCTGGTTGCTTAATCAGGATGACCCCATCGTCGATGTGCGTCTGCTGAAGAATCGCGCCTTCGGCCTCGGCATGGTGCTCATCTTTTTCACCGGCTTTGCCCTCTACGGATCGAGCGCATTGTTCCCCATCATGGTACAAACCCAATTCGGCTACGATGCGACGCTCGCCGGCCTCGTCCTCTCGCCCGGTGCATTAGTTCTGCTGGTGCTCATGCCCATCTCCGGCAAGCTCGTCGCGAAAGTGCAGGCTCGTTATCTCATCGCGGTCGGCCTTACCCTTATGGCAATCGGTATGTATTACACTACCAACGTCACGCCACAGACGGATTACCATACCTTTGTCTTCATGCGCTTCCTGCAGGTGCTCGGCCTGCCGTTCCTCTTCATACCCGTCAGCACACTCGCCTTCAGCAACATCGCGCGGGAGAAAAGCAGCAAGGCCTCTGCATTGTTTGCGCTAGGGCGTAACCTTGGCGGCAGTATCGGCATCGCCATCGCCACCAGCTATCTCGCCCGCAGCGAGCAACGCGAGCAGGTGAATATTGGCAGCCATCTCAGCGCCGGTAATCCCGTCTATGAAAATCGCGTCAGCGAATTGACGCATGCGTTGATTGCCCACGGCGTCAGCGCAGTCGATGCCGCGCACACCGCGATGGGCAGCATGTATCGCGAGCTGCTGCATCAATCGGCCATCCTTGCGTATGCGGATACGTTCAAGTTCATGGCCTTTATGCTTGGAGGGGCGGCGTTCCTCACCCTGCTATTGCCGGCCAACAAAATGCCTAAGCCCGGTGCCAAGCAGACCGCGCCTGCTGCGGCCGAAATACACTAACTAAGTTTTTGTATTTCCTGCGTTCAAACAACTGTCACAAAACCTTCGCTTTACCTTTTGCGAGTTATTCGCAATAACAGTGGTAGACCGCAGTAATAGAAAGAAAACTAATGAGTGCCGAAACGTTAACGACCGTTACTTCCACCACGCCGGGTCTTGTAACGACGCCATCGCCTGTGTCCAACACCTCGATTGAGGCGTCGCATGTAAAAAAACTGGCGTCGGAAGCACATGTACGCGAGCGCAAGAAAACCCCGCAGCAGCGCGCCGAGGATGTTGCCTACACGCTCAACCATGCGCTCTCCTGCATTTCGACCGATATCTTTGTCGTGCCGACCATCGCGGCCGGGTTCAAGACCAAGAACGTCAGCTACGTGCAGGAGGCCCTTGGCTACATGCGCGGCGAAGTCGTCGGCGATCTAGCTGCCGTCCCGCTCACCGTCATGACCCAGCGTTTCTTTCCCGGCTTCATGGATATGCTCGGCCACTTGGCCGAACCGCTGGCCAAGCCACTTTTCCATCATGGGGCGCGCAGCGCTGCCGTGCGCTGGGGCCGCAAACACGGGCTCGCCGCCAACGATAACGAGGTCGTCGATCGTGCCCAGCATATCTACGATCACGAAATCCAGCATTTTCCGCAGGCACTGATGTGGAACCTGATCTCCTATCCGTTGAGCGTCGTCGGCCAGAGCATGATGGGTGCCGAAGGCGGCTGGAAGCACATCGCCCGCAACAAACTGCTCGGCACGGTCATCAGCAATGTGCTGCTCATCGGTGGCCGCGCGCTTATTCCGGACAAAGCGGAAAAATTCGACCGCATGAACAGTAAACACATCATCCGCCCCATCTCGCATGCGGTCGGTAGTGTCTTCGGAATCGATCAGAAGACGATGGATACAGTCGACGCACAAGCCGATATGGCGGGGTCTGATGCACCGAAAGGCAAATGGGGCGCCAAGGTAAAACAAGATAACCAGACACAGGCCACTACGCAGGTCGCGATCTAGGCCGCCTGCTTGCGTACATCGCAGCGCACCTTATTGCCTTGTTCGTTGAACTCTACCGTATCGAATCCGGCATGACGCACCATCAACAGGCCGAGACCGGATAACGAACCGGCGCTGCGGTTCGCACCCGTCATGTAATGCCGCCAGTCGAACCCGTTGCCCTGATCGGTAATGGTGATGCAGCATTTTTCATCATCCACATGAAGCTCCACCTCTACTTTTTTATCCTGATGCTGCGGCAATTGCAGGCGATGCTCCACCTCTTGTTGCCAGCGGAACTCGCGCACCAGTTCCATCTTAAGCTGCTCGTTGATTTCGAGGTTGCCGTGCTCTAATGCATTGAGCAGCAATTCATGGATGCCGATCTGCACACTGGCCGGGTCCGGGAAATACTGCGCAAGTTCGACCGAGAGCACATAGATCTCTGCGAGGCAACGTACCTGATAGGTGAGAACAGGCATCACGGTATCCTCCCGGCTGACATGACATTGCGGCAAATGAGACCGATGGTGAGGTCGTCGCGCCGGTTTTTCGCAACGGTCCGCGTATCGTAATAATCGAGCAGTTGTCGCAGCGCCGTTTCCGCCGTCCAGATATTCTGGGCCAGCAGTTCCGCCACTTGCATTTCATCGATATAATCGCCAGCCGCATCCGCCGTCTCGGTCAGCGCGTCGCTGTAGAAGCACACGCAATCTCCTGCCATTAACGGCGTACTGCGTGTCACGTAACGGTGCGCCTGGATCCCGAGCGGCTGCCCGCTGCCGTCGATCGTCGCCGATTGCTTGCCACCATTGCGCAGGATGATCGGATGCGGCGCGCCCGCGCTCGCATAGCGCAGTTCGTCCCTTTTCGTATTGATAATGCCGTAGAACATCGTCGCGAACTGGCCGCGCGGCAACAGCTGTAACAGGCGCTCGTTCATTTCGGCGAGGTACTCGCCCGGCTCATGTGCTAACGGCGATAGCTCGTGCAAACAGGTATGCAGGCGGAAAACATTCAGCGCCGCCGCGACACCATGGCCGGAGAAATCGACAATCCAGAATGCTATCGAATGTGCCTCGAGCTGCTTGATGCCCCAGAAATCGCCACCGAGTTCGGATGAGGGTCGGAAATGCGACGCGATGTCGAGATTCGCCGCCGCGCATATCCGCTCGATTTCAAGCGCCTTGGGCAATATTGCCGTCTGCAATTCCCGCGCGGTCTCGAGCTCCTGCCCGACGCGCTGCTTGTAGCTCCGCAGTTTCTTCAGCGCCAGTTGCTTCTCGAGATGCACGATGACGCGCGCGTACAGTTCATCCGGGAAGATGGGCTTGCTGATGAAGTCCGTCGCGCCTTCCTTGAACGTACGGATCTTCTCGTCCTGGTCCGTCAGCGCCGTTTGAATCAGGATAGGCACATCGCCGCCCTCGGCCCGCGCGCGGATGCGGCGGCAACATTCGAAGCCGTCCAGCCCTTCCATGATAAGGTCGAGAATGATGATATCGGGCATGAAGCTGTCGCATAGCGCCAGCGCTTCCTCGCCATTCTCGGCGGTGCGGATGTCGTTGAAGCCACCACGCATCAGGATATTGCGCAGGAATAGCAGGTTAATCACTGCATCATCGACGATGAGGATCCGCGACTGGCGTAACGCGCCATGCAGGTCATCCGGCGACCGCAAAGTGGGCGGGTGGAGGCTCACGGCTCGATGACGAACAATGTTTCGAAGGCCGAGATCTTGAACGCCTTGGCCACCGCCCGGCTCGCCTGTGCCAGCACCAGCCGCACCCCTTTTTCTTCCGTTTCCTCGCGCGCCAGCAGCAGCATGCCGAGCGCCGCGGAATCGATGAAATCCACCTCCTTGAAATTCAGCACCACTTCCTTCGTATCCGGCAGGTTGAACAGGTCCCGGATCTTGGTGAAGATCGTCGTGTCGAAGAACGTGAACTGCCCGCGCATCAGCACTTCGCTACGGTTACCGGTGTTGACATGCGTATAGTCCATGGCGTTAGGTCTTTCTGCGTTATGCTCGGATGAATCGGGTGCGTGCCATCACAGGGTTCACGGTCCCTGCAATACTTCGGCGATCTTTGCCGCGAGCTGCTGTTTGCGGAAGGGCTTGGCGATCAGGTTCACCCCGGGCTCGAGGATGCCGCGTTGCTGGATGACATGTTCCGCATACCCGGAATTGTAAATTACCTTCAGCCGCGAATTGAGCAGCAGTGCGTGCTTGGCCAGCCCCGGCCCATTTAGTGCGCCGGGCAGCATCACATCCGTCAACAGCAGGGCAATGTCCGGGTGCTGTTTCAACAGGTTCAGCGCAATATCGCCCGTCGGCGCGGTGAGGATAGTGTAACCGAGGCTCTCGACCATCGTCGAGGTCAGCTTCAGCACTTCCTTGTTGTCTTCGACCACGAGGATCAGCGCTTTTTTTTCGCTCAGGCGAATACCATTTGTTTCATGTTTCACCAGCAAATCGGATTCGCCCGGCGCTCGAGGCAGGTAAATCTTCACTGTCGTCCCGTGCCCGTAATCACTCGAAATCTTGATATATCCCGCGCTCTGTTTCACGAAACCGTAGACCATACTTAAGCCCAGGCCGCTGCCCTTGCCCACCTCCTTGGTGGTGAAGAAGGGCTCGAACACTTTCTCCAGCACATCCGGCATCATGCCTTCGCCGGAATCCGTCACCGCGATCATCACATAATCCCCGGCGACGATCTCTGCATTCGCATCCACATAATGCTGGTCGATGAGGATATTCTTTGTCTCGATAATGAGCTTGCCACCATCCGCCATCGCGTCGCGCGCATTCACCGCGAGGTTCAGCAGCGCGTTCTGTAACTGCGTGGCATCGATATTGACGTTCCAGACATCGCGCGAGAGCGACAGGATAGTCTGGATCCGTTCGCCCAATGTATGGCGCACCAGCATGGTGAAGTAATGCAGCAATTCGTTGATGTTGACGATTTTGGGCTGTAGCGCCTGCTTGCGGCCGAACGACAGCAGTTGCTGCGTCAGTTCCGCGCCGTGCTCCGCCGCCTCAATGCTGGGGCGGATGAATTCGCGCAACGGATCGTCTTGCGTCGTGCGCTCCATCATGAAATCGAGGTTGCCGAGCACCACCGCCAGCAGGTTGTTGAAATCATGCGCGATGCCGCCAGTCAGCTGGCCAATAGATTCCATCTTCTGCGACTGGCGCAACTGCTCCTGCGCCTTGGCCATTTCCTGCCGCTCGCTGATATCGCGCGCGACTTTTGAGGCGCCGATGATCGTGCCGTGCCGGTCACGGATGGGTGATAATGCGATCGAGACACCAATTTCCTTGCCGCTTTTATGCAGGCGGATGCTCTCGCTCATTTCGATGCGTTCGCCACGCGTGAGCCGCGCCAGCAATTCATCCTCCTGCGCGTGGTTCGCTTCAGGGATGAGCATGTAAATCGGTCGGCCGATCGCTTCGGCCGCCGTCCAGCCGAACAAGTGTTCCGCCCCCGTGTTCCACGTCGTAATGACTCCATCGAGCGTCTTGCTGATGATGGCATCCTGCGAGGATTCGACGATAGCGACGAGCAGCGCATTGGCATGGTCCGCCGCCAGCTGGTCGCTGATGTCGTTGATGATGCGCGAGGAGCCGATGACCGTACCGTCGTCATCGTAGATGGGCGAGACATGCAGCACGATTGGGATGCGCTTGCCAGCTTTGGTGACGCGTGTGGTCTCGGTCAGCGGCACCGGCCGGCCTTCGCGGATGGCGTCGAGGCGTTGCAGCTCGCTTGACTCTCCGTCCGGCGGTACCAGGAAATTGAACGGCTGGCCGATGGCTTCTGCTGCGGTGTAGCCGAACAGCTTTTCTGCGCCTTTGTTCCAGGAATTGATCGTCCCGTCGAGGGCACGGCTCAGGATGGCATCGTTGCTCGATTCAACAATGGCGGCGAGCAGGCTCTGCGCCGGGTAAGCGGCGGGCGCGTGACGCTTGCGAGCCAGCATCTAGCCCACCCCTTGCGCCAACGTGTGCTCGCGGCCGTCGAGCACTTTCTGTCTAGTCTCTTCGAACAAGCTACGTAACATCGGCACCCGGAACGGCTTCGTCACGTTGCCGACAATGGTAAACCCCAGCGAGTTGCCCATCTTCTCGATGATGCGCCGCGACAGGCCATCGCTGCCGCTGAGGATGATGACATGGGCGCGGCAATATTGCTCCTTCAGGAACTGCAGCACCTCGATCCCATCCATCTCGGGCATCAGGATGTCGAGGACGATCACATCCGGCTGGTATTCCTGATAGGCGTGCTCGATGGCATTGCCGAAAACAGTCTGCGCATCGAAACCGACGTCGCGCGCCACCCGGCAGATAAGGTCGGCAACTTTCTTATCATCCTCGATGGAAAGCAGGCGTAATTGCGTCATAACCACTCCATTTCAGTCTGTTATTCGCAACGATCATTACCACAACTCAACCTTTCAATACAACCTGAAATTGAATTGACTTGCAACCTGTAGTAATTACCTCTAAAAATATCTGCAAGCATGCGCTGTATAATCACGAGTGAGCGCCTGTCCCTGTTCCACCCGTAATGGTTGAGGAGCCATGGAGATCGTTACCGCGCAGAGCGAAAAGCTCGCCCTTGAAATGTATGCTGTCACCCTTCAGAAGCCGAATGCATGGATGGTAATGACGGTTCAACTCGCTGCGCAGCACCGTGAGCTGGTCGAGCATGAAGGCCTGTCGCGTGAGACCATGGCCAAGCTGAGCCGCATCGGCGCGCAATTGTCGGAAAACCTCTACAGCATGGGACTTGACGGCTTCAACGGCAAACTCTTCGCCTTTCAGGATGGCGACCTGCTCGCCTTCTACGAAAAAGAACCGACCCTCGAAGATGCGATGATGCACGCCTTGCGCCAGGACAATCACCTCATCCAGTTCATCACCATCGAGCCTGTCGCGACCTGCCGCCAGGACGTGGCGCGCTACATCCGTAACAAGGCGGACACCGCCAAGGACTACCAGATGCACGAGAAACTGCTTGTCATGGCCGATCGCCTGCTCGAATGGGTCAAGCCCTCGCATGAGCTCAGCGAGCATATCCGCAAAAAGCGCCGCGCGCGCAAGACCAGCACCGTGCTGGTCATCGAAGACGACCCGCTCGTGCGCGACCTGCTGGTCAACATGCTGAAGGAACATCACCGCGTCATCACACGGCCGGATGCCAAGGGCGGCATCCTCGGCTACGCCTATTACGCGCCCGACATCGTGCTGCTCGATATCAACATGCCGGGCCTCGACGGCCATGCGACCCTGAAGCGCCTGATCGAGCTCGATGGCGACGCCTATGTCGTCATGATCAGCGGCCTCAGCTCGCACGATAACGTGCTGCAGACCTATTCCAACGGCGCCGTCGGTTTCCTTGCCAAGCCTTTTTCCAAGGAGAAATTGCGCAATTACGTGCGGGATTGTCCTTCCTTGGGCAGCAAGATGCGCGTACAGGCTGGGTAAGCGCGCCGTAATCGCTTTTTTATTGCTGCGCGCCTAATGCAAGCCTTTGCTTTTAGGATAGGATAATATGCGTCGTCATTTCTTCGTCACTGCGATCGTTGCTTCACTTTTACTGCCTGCAAGCGCCCTCGCCGCCGACCCGGCACCGGCCGCAACGAAGCCTACCGCCGCTGCGGCACCAGCTGCCACGAATCCATTCAAAAATCTGCGGCAGGAAGACGTGCTCGCCTATATCGAGGAGCTCATGCGCTGGCAGAAGGATGCCACCGCCATCGAAGCGACGACCGCGACAACGCGCGAGATCTTGTTACAGGATAACCTGCAGCAGAATGCGCTGAAAGTCCTGCGTAGCGGCTTCAAGTTCGCCAAGCTCGAAAGCAAATATGCCCCCGCGGATTCCGCCCCTGCAAATGACGATGCCGATGCGCCACAGCCGGAACTCACCCCCGCCCAGAAAATGCGCCAGCATGCCGATGAGAACGACAAGCAGGTGCTCCAGCTGCAGCAGCAGATCGGTACCGCCAAAGGCGCTGCCCGCGAACAACTCACCAACCGCCTGAAGCTTGCCCTCGCCAGGCAGGAACTTTACCAGAGCGTGCTCGCGAATATGAGCGCGACGAACAGCAGCAACGGCTTCACCGGCCAACTCGAGAAACTGGAGCTGACCGTACCCGAACTGAATGAGGACTCCGTAAAACAGGCGAACGCGAAAGCCGCGGCGGCAAGCACCGCCGCCAGTGCCGCTGCCGCTGCAGCCAGCACTACTGCCCCTGCACCGCGTCCGGTCACCAGCGTCTTCACCCTCGCCGGGGACATGTTCACCACGCTGCGCCAGCAGCGCGTATTGCATAATTTTGCCGACGACACGCAACACATGGAGACAAGCAGCCGTGCCCTGATCAAACCCTTGCGCTCCTCGCTCGATGACATCAGCGCCACTGGCACTACACAAAGCGTCAACGATCAGGTCGCCACCTTCAACCGCGTCGGCAGCGTGCTCATCCCGCTGGGCGATGCCACCTTCAGCATCACCAACAGCAAAGCCACCGTCAACGAATGGCAGAATCTGCTCGACCAGCGCCTGCGCGCCACCTTCCGCTTGTTCCTCATCAAACTCGCCGTTCTCGCCGTTACCATCGCGATTCCGCTCGTCATCGGCGAGGCCGTGCGCCGCGCCATCAAGAAATACATCCGTGACCCGAAACGCCAGCGGCAAGCCAACATGGCCCGCCGCATTATCGTCGCCGTCGTCATCCTCTTTATCCTGCTCTTCAACTTCATCAGCGACTTCAGCTCGTTCGCAACCTTCGCCGGCTTCATGACCGCTGGCCTCGCCGTTGCACTGCAAAGCGTGCTGCTTTCGCTGGTCGCGCATTTCTTCTTCTATGGTCGTTACGGCGTGCGCTCGGGTGACCGCGTGAATGTCGCGGGCGTCACCGGCGACATCCTGCAGATCGGCATCGTGCGTTTTTACATGCGCGAACTCACGCGGGACGACAAGACCGGCAAGCTGGAATACACCGGCAAGACTGTCGCCTTCCCCAACTCCATCCTTTTCCAGAACGCGGCCTTCTATAAATACGTGCAGGATTAGCCTTACTAATAGACCTTGAAACGAGTTCACGGTGACGATGGGGCACGGTGTTGCTCAAAACTCCGTCATCCTCAACGTGTTTCAGCATCCATCAAAAAATATTTTTTGACCCCTTCCCGGCCCTCCCCACCCATGCGACTATAATGACGTCAGGTGTTCAGACGTGAGCGCTCAAGTCCCGTTAAGAGGACAACTACGAAAACTTGCATGACAGGCAGGGAGCTAAGGACAGGTGGCGAGTAACCTCCGAGCAGTCCAAAGCTTTGATCCGCCAAAAGGCCTGGGGTAGCGTAGGCTGGTTCCATGCAAAACCGATTGCTCACGTTCAACGTCTGACACCTGACAACCATTACGTAATCCATTATATTATCGAAATCTTATGCTGGACAGGTTGTGCTGGAACCATCATGATCCGGCACCCCAAATCCGTCAGCGATATGGCATATCTCGGCCTGTTCTCAGGCATCGAGAGCGGCACGGCTGAGCGTTTCATCGACACGGTCTGTAACAAGATTCCGGCCGATACCAAAACGCTTTACATCCTCTTCTCCAACTCCGGCGGTTCAGTCAGCGCGGGGTTCGTCATCTATAATTTCCTGCGTTCGCTGCCCTACACCATCGTCATGCACAATATCGGCAGTGTCGATTCCATCGGCGTGGTCGTCTTCCTTGCCGGCGCCAGGCGCTATTGCACGGACAACGCCACCTTCCTCATGCGCCGCATCGCCGGTGATCATGCGGACAAGGACGCTGCCAAAGAAAAACTCACATGCACGATGACCGAGGAGACCAAGATTAAAGAGACGATCGTCGAACGCAGCGAGCTCACCGCCAAACAGCTCGACCGGCTGTTCACCCAGGGCAAATGCGAACTCGCGGCCTTCGCTCGCCAAAAAAAGATCGTGCACGACGTCCGCGCCTGCCCTTTTCCGCAGGAGCATGTGTATCTGGTAAATGGCCGCTAACTAATGGCTGCAATGCGCACCATGCACATGCGGCACCGGCCCGAATTTCTTCTGCTTTTCCATTTTGCGTTTCATCATGTCACGCTTGGTCGCTGACACATGGTCGAGGATGGTCTTGCCGTCGAGATAATCGATCTCGTGCTGCACGCAGACTGCAACGATGCCGCTCAGCCTCACGGTTTGCTGCGCTGCGTTTTCATCCAGATATTCCACCGTGATCGCCGCTGAACGCGTTACCGGCGCGCTCACACCAAGGAAGGTGATCGACGCTTCCTCTGTCGTCACCGTCGTCGTCGAACACTCAGTGATGACCGGGTTCACCATTTTGTAATGGTGCATCTTGCCGGCTTCATCCTCAAGCGCGATGACGACCAGGCGTTCCGTCAATCCCACCATCGGCGCGCCGATTCCGAGCGCCTCGAAATACTGCAGCGTCTGCATCATGCCATCAAGCAACCCGCGCACGCGGGCATCCACCGCGCCCACTGGCGTGCAAATGGTTCTGTAAATCGGGTCGGGTGCGATCACAAGTTCGAGCATGGCGCTTACATGCCTCTAACATCCTGCGAAGTCAACCTTATCGGATTTTTACGTAGCATTTGGTAGTTTTGGCTTGAACATCAAGGGAGTTCATCATGCAAAACTATTACGATAACGACCCCATCGTCTTCCTCATCGCGCTGATCGTCATCGGCATCATCAACTTCGTGCCCAGCTTCATTGCTTATTCGCGCGATCATCCGCAGCGCCTGCTAATCCTCATCATCAACCTGTTGATGGGCTGGACGATCATCGGCTGGGGCCTGTTGCTCATTTGGGCCAGCAAGGGCGGCAGCGGGAAAAGCCTGATCGCCTAAAGGATGTTCCGGTTGAATTCGTAAACGCCATCGACGCGATAAACCTCGCTCGGTGGCGTCGTCGTCTGCACCTTGGCGCTAAACACATCGCCTTTCGACGCATCCTCGATCTTCGCAGTGATACTGACGCCATCTACCGTGAACGTGACCACCTCGCCTGCCGTTAACTGGCTCATGTATTCCGCTTCCGTCGATGGGGTTTGATCTCCGCTCTCGTCACCATCATAGCTTTTAATATCTTGGGTATTTCGGTCGCCGCCACCTTCGCGATATAGCGCCCGCTGCGTTGCGCACTCACTTCGCCCTTTACCTCAATCTTGTGGTCGCCCAGCATCTGCGTAATGCCCGCGAGATGCGTATGGTTGATGCGCGCCTCAAAGCGGTCCTGGCGCTTCGTCCATTCCACCTCAGTCAGGGCGCGAAGCGCGGCTTCGATCGGGTCTTCGTAGGGCATGGTTCCTCCATAAAGTCCTATTAAAGCAAAGCTTGCTAGTGCTTTCAATAGCGCTGCGCTATGCCGTCAAAAAATCAGTGAGATTCATGAAACATTGCTGGAAAGCCGCATTACCCGCACTCACCGCGCTGCTCAGCGCATCGCATGCATTGAACTGGAACACACGCTACCGCCTTAATAAACATTTCCAGCCCCGGCTTAGAATGGCAGAGCGATTTCGGCCAGACCAACAGCCGCGAAAGTTTTAATGAGCAGCAACGTTTCATCGGCCCGGCGGTATACGAAAAATTGCTCAGCGGTACGGAATACGGCGAAATCAAATATCAGGCGGCCTTCCTGTTCGTTGTCACCAACGCTTCACCAGACAGCGCGGCACGTCTCGAGCTGGAGTATGCACTGCATTTCTAGGGTTTAGGTTTTTCCACCATTGCTGGCATCGTTCCGTGTGGTGCCCAACCGCCGCCGAGCGCTTTATATAACGTTACTGCCGCCGTTAGCCGGTCGCGCATGGCGGTAATAGCATCGAGCTGCGCGACATACAGGTTACGTTCCGTATCGAGGAATTCGAGCTGGTTCGTGTAGCCCGCATCGAAGCGCTTCGCGGCTACCCGGTTCGCCTCGGCGCGCGACATAACCTGCGCCGTCTCTGCCTTCACACGCTCATCTGCGGTCTCCACCCGGTTCATGCTGTTGAGCGTTTCGGCGAAGGCGCTGCGCATGGTCTGCTGATAGCTTGCCAGCGTTTCCGACGTTTGCGCTTTCGCCACATCCACGTTGGCCGTAGTGCGGCCGAAATCGAGCAGCGGGCCCATGAAATTCGCGCCGACGGCCCAGTTCTTCGCCGAACCCTGCAGCAGATGATTCGTCTGCCCGGCATCGAGCCCGATCAGCGCGCTTAGCGAGATCGTCGGGAAATAATCCGCCGTTGCCACCCCTATCTGCGCATTCGCTGCCACCAGCGATTGCTCCGCACTCGCGATATCCGGGCGGCGCTGCAGCAGCGTTGATGGCAGGTCGACCGGCATATTCGGCGGCATCGGAATGCTGCTTAGCTCCTTGCCGCGCGTGATCGGTTTCTCCAGCAGTTCCTTCGGTGTGCGGCCGAGCAAGATCGCCAACGCATTCTGCTGTTCCGTACGTGCCTGGATCAATACCGGCAGTTCTGCCTGCGCCGAGGCCAGCTCCGCTTCCGACTGCCGCCACTCAAGCGCGTTGATCGCCCCGGCCTTGTATTGCTTGTTCTCATACGTGAAGCTCTCACTGCGCGACTGAATGGTCTGGTTCGTCACCGCCACCTGCGCATCGAGCGCCAGCAGATTGAAATAGCCGCTGGCAATATCGCTCGCCACCGCGATGCGGATGGCATCCCGGTTCGCCTGCACACTCAGCAACTGCGCGCGCGCTGCTTCTTTCGCCCGGCGCAGCTTGCCCCAGAGGTCGACCTCGTAATTCAGCACGGCTGCGACACTGAAATCATTGTAGGGTTTCCCGGCTAATTGCGAGAATGACCCTTGCGCCGATTCTTGGCTGATTTTCGTGCGGGTCGCCCCGCCCTGCACATCGACTTCCGGATAGAGATCCGCCGTTGCGAGATGCAGTTCCGCCCGCGCTTCCGCCACCCTTGCCGCGGCGATCAGCAGGTTGCTGTTCGCTTTCAGGCCCTCATCCTCGAGCGCCACCAGCGTCGGGTCATTGAACAGTTTCCACCAGTCGCGCGGGATGATGGTCGCCTCGCCCGCCGCCTCGATGGAGGGGCTGCCCCAATGGCCGGGCAGGTCTACGGTCGGTGCCACGTAATCCGGGCCCACTTCACATGCAGCCAGCCCCAGCAGCGCGAATGCGAGCAGTTTACGCATGGGGGGGCTCCACTGGTGGCACGCCCGGTGCAGGCATGGTGGGGTGGCTTGATTGCGAAGGTGTCGCCACTGCCTTGCGCCTGTTTTTGCCACGCTCGGCGAGGTTGGTGATCATCAGGTACATCGTTGGGATGAAGAAGATGGCGATCAGCGTCGCCCCCAGCATGCCGCCGATGACGCCAGTGCCGATATCGTGCCGGCTTGCCGCTCCTGCGCCGCTACTGATGGCAAGCGGCACACACCCGAGGATGAACGCCAGTGACGTCATGACGATGGGGCGGAAGCGTAAATGCGCCGCTTCAATCGCCGCCTCGCGGATGGACTTGCCTTCCTTGCGACCCAGCACCGCGAATTCGACGATGAGGATTGCGTTCTTCGCGCCGAGCCCGATCAGCGTCAGCAACCCCACCTGGAAATACACGTCGTTATTGAGTCCGCGCAGCCACGTCGCCAGCACCGCGCCGAACACCGCGAACGGCACTGCAGTCAGCACCGCGATGGGCAGCGTCCAGCGCTCGTACTGTGCCGAGAGGATGAGGAAAACCATGATGATGCCGAACAGGAACGCGGTCGCGCCCGCGCCGCCGGCGATCTTCTCCTGGTAATACGTGCCCGACCATGACAGCGAATAATTCGTAGGCAACACCTGCGCCGCCACTTCCTCCATCGCTTTCAGCGCTTGACCGGAACTGTAACCGGGGGCAGGCGCACCCAATAGTTTCGCCGCCGGGTACACATTGAACCGGTCGATCAGATCAGGCCCGAGGATGCGCTTCACCGTGACCAGCGTGCTGAGCGGGATCATCGCCCCGGCATCCGTGCGAACAAAGGTCTGACTCAGATCCTCCGGCTTCTCGCGGAAGTTCGATTCCGACGACAGACTCACTTTCCACACCCGGCCCTGATAGGTGAAATCATTGACGTAATAACTGCCGAAGGTGCTCTGCATCGTTTGGAAAATGGTCGTCACCGGGATACCGAGCGACTTCGCTTTCTCGCGGTCCACATCGATATAATATTGCGGGATGTTATTGGCGATCGTCGTCTGCACGCCTGCCAGTTCGGGGCGCTTGCTGGCCGCTTCGACGAACTTCTGCGCCATGGCGGTGATGGTCGCGGTCGTGTCGCCGCCGCGGCTTTGCAGGTAGGCCTCGAAGCCGCCGGTGATGCTGATGCCGGTGATCGGCGGCGGGCTGAACGAAACGAGGTTCGCATCTTTCAGTTGCGGCCCGAAGGCCATGATCTTTTTCGTTACACTGCGCGCGCTGTGTTCGTCGCCCGAACGCTCGCCCCAGTCATGCAGGATGATGAACCCCGCCGCCGAGTTGGTGCGTTGCGCCCCCGCCAGAATATCGAAACCCGAAAACAGCATGATATGTTCCGGCTCGTCGAGCGTATGGATATCCTCGTAGAGCTGCTTCACCGTCTGCTCGGTGCGGTGCAACGACGAACCCGGCAGTAGCGTCGGCGTCACCACCACGTAGCCCTGGTCTTCCTCGGGCACGAGGCCGGTCGGCAGATGCAGGTACAGCCCGATGGTAATAGCGAGCAAGCCAGCGAACAGCACCAGCGCCAGCATGCCGCGTCGCACGAAGAACGTCACGCCGGCCGTATATTTATGCGTCACCTTGTCGAAGAATTCGTTGAACACGCGGAAGAATTTCAGCGGTTCCTTATGCTCCTTCAAAATCAACGCACACAGCGCCGGCGACAGCGTCAGCGCCACGATGCCCGAGATGATGACCGAGATCGCTATGGTGATCGCGAACTGCTTGTACATCTGCCCCGTCAACCCGCCCATGAAGCCCACCGGCACGAACACCGCGCAGAGCACGAGCACGATGGCGACGATCGGCCCCGTCACCTCTTCCATCGCTTTGATGGCGGCATCCTTCGCCGAAAGTTTCTCCGTGCGCATTAGCCGTTCCACGTTCTCGAGAACGACGATGGCATCATCCACCACGATGCCAATGGCGAGCACGAGGCCGAACAGCGTCAGCAGGTTGATGGAGAACCCGAGCACGTACATGCCGCCGAAGGTGCCGATGAGCGAGACCGGTACGGCAAGCAGCGGAATCAGCGTTGCCCGCGCACTCTGCAGGAAGAGGAACACCACCAGCACCACCAGCAGGATCGCCTCGATGAACGTTTTGATCACCTCATGGATCGATACTTTCACAAAACGCGTCGTATCGAACGGCAGTCCATAGGCTATGCCATCCGGGAAGCGTTGGGCAATTTCCGCCATTTTCGCGTTAACGTCGCGCGTTACCTGCAGCGCGTTCGCCCCCGGTTGCAGCGTTACGCGGATAATGGTCGCCGGTTTGCCGTTATACAGACCGCTGAAGCTGTAATCCTGCGAACCGAGTTCCACCCGCGCTACATCTTTCAGTCGCAGCGTCGCCGCATGCTCGTTACTGCGCAGGATGATATTCTCGAATTCCTTGGGCTCCACCAGCCGCCCTTGCGTCGTCGCCGTATAGGTGAACGCGGGCGAATTCGCCATCGGCTCCTGCCCGAACTGGCCGGCGGCGAACTGCGAGTTCTGCTCATTGATGGCGTTGCTCACATCCGTCGGCGTCAGCTTGTATTGCGCGAGTTTGTCCGGGCGCAGCCACACGCGCATCGAGTAATCCTTGGTACTGAACAGCGCCGCGTCGCCCACCCCATCGATGCGTTTCAACTCATCGATCACGTTGATCAGCGCATAATTGCTGACATAGATCATGTCGTAACGGCCATTGGGGGAATACATCACTACCGCTTCAAGGATGGCGGACGCCTTCTTCTGCACCGTCACCCCTTGGCGGCGCACTTCTTCCGGCAAACGCGCCGTTGCCGCCTGCACCCGGTTGTTGACGTCGATAGTTGCCTGATCCGGGTCGGTGCCGATGGCGAAGGTCGCGGTCAACGTCATCACGCCGGAGTTGGCGTTGCTCGAGCGCATATAGATCATGTTCGGTACGCCGTTGATCTGCTGTTCGAGCGGTGCCGCTACCGTATCGGCCAGCGTCTGTGCCGTCGCCCCGGGATAGTTCGCGGTCACCACCACATCCGGCGGAATGATGTTCGGGTATTGCGCCACCGGCAGCGCATGCGCCCCTGCGATCCCGGCAAGCAGGAAGATGATCGAGATCACCGAAGCAAAGACCGGGCGCTCGATGAAGAACTTCGAGAACATCAGTTGGCCTTTTGCGGCGCGGGGGTGATTGCCGTCGGCTGCTCAACGCGCGGATTATCTTTCGTGTCCGCCGTCGGCCCATCTTTTTTATCGGCAACGGGTAACGCCGAATCGTCTTTCTTGCTATCGTCCGTCTTCGCGTCCGGCTTTTTATCGTCGGCTTTGCTGTCGTCCTTCTTGCTGGCATCCGGCTTCATATCGTCTGCTGGCGCTACCTGCTCGCCCGAGTCGATGGTCACCGGCTTGTCCGCTTTCACCTTGATCATGCCTGCAGTGATAATTCTATCGCCCGGCTTCAGCCCATCCGTGATGAGTTGCAGATGCCGGTTCAGCAAGCCCAATTTCACCGGCGTTACTTTCGCGTTACTATCCGTATCCACCACATACACGAACGTCCCCTTCGGTCCCTGCAGGATGGCCTGCTCCGGCACCGCCACCGCATTTTTCAGCGTCAGCCCCTTCACCACTACGCGCACGAACTGGCCCGGCAATATCGCCATATGCGCATTCGGCAGGGTCGCCCGCGCTTTCACCGTGCCCGTCTGCTGGTCGATGATGCTATCCGTAAAGTTGATCTTGCCCTCGACCGGGTAGATGCTGCCATCCTCCATATGCACTTCCGCGCTGAGTAGCTTACTTTTCGGCAACGTCATGGTACCATTCGCCACTGCAATACGCTGCGCCGTCGCTTCCGTGTCCGGGTAGGCGAATTCCACATACATCGGGTCGAGCTGGGTCAGGCGGGTCAACAAACTGGTGTCCGCGGTGACGAGGGACCCTTCCGAGAAGCCTTCTTCGCTGGTATAACCGGTAATGGGGGCACGTACACTTGTCCACGCAAGGTTGATCTTCGCGGTGTCGAGCGCTGCTTTGGACTGACCGTACTGACCTTCCGCCGCCTCGAACTCTTTCGGGCTCAGGGCTTTTTCTTTCCTGAGGCCCATCGAGCGTTTGTAATCTTTCGCCGCCTGGTCGTAGGTCGCCTGTGCCTGCGCCAGCGCCGCCTGATACGGCGCCGGATCGATCTGGAACAGCACCGCGCCCTGTTTCACAAACTGGCCCTCGGTGTAAAGGCGCTGGAGAATGATGCCGCCAACGCGCGGGCGGATCTCGACCTCGCGGGAACCGGCTAGGCGGCCCGCATAGTCGTAAAACAGAGGGATGTCGGCGATCTGCACTTGCTGTATCGTTACGCTCGGCGGGGGTGGCGCTTTCAATGGTTCGGGCTTTTTGAAAAATTGCTCATAACCCACATACACCAGAGTAATGACCACAAGCATCACGACGAGATTTCGCAGCCACGGGGTTTTCTTTTGATACGCCATACAGTATACCGAAACGCAATAGTTGATGACTTTATACATACACGCGTGTATGGATACAAGACAATATTGCACAGCAACATGAATATTTGGTTAACAGTATGGCCCGCCGAACCAAGGAAGATGCAGAGAAAACAAGGGAATCACTGCTGGATGCAGCGGAATTACTGTTCCTGCACCAAGGTGTTTCCGCTACAACACTGGAGGAGATCGCCCGCGAGGCCGGCCTCACCCGCGGCGCCGTCTACTGGCATTTCGACAATAAAATGGCGCTTTTCCAGGCCATGGTCGCCCGTGTTCGCCAGCCCATCGAGTTAATGTACGAAGAACTTTTCGCGCCGGACAACGCCGATATGGTCGCAGGCCTCAAACATCTCTGCCTCGAAACGCTGCGCACGATCGAAAAAGATACGCATATGCGCAATGTGTTCACCATCATTCGCCTGCGCTGTGAGCAGCTCAATTGCAGCAATGACGCCTATGCGAGGGATATCAGCGCCAAGCGGCAGCTCGCCCTCACCCGCTTCACCAAAGTCTTTCTCTGGGCGGAAAAGAAACACATGCTGGTCGAGGGCGTCACGCCGGAATTCGCCGCCATCGCGCTGCACTCGTTCTTCTCCGGCATCTGGTGGGATTACCTGCGCGAGCCGAAAGGCTTCAAGCTCGCCAAGCTCTCGCCGCAGCTGACCGATGCTTTCTTCCGCGGCATCCTGAAGAACTAGTTATAAGGCTCAATAGATGCCACACACTCGTCATGCTGAACGTGTTTCAGCATGCATCGAAACAATACTTAACGCCACTGCTTCCGCAACCCGGATGCCATCCACCCCCGCCGATAGAATTCCACCCGCATAGCCCGCGCCCTCACCCGCCGGGAACAGGCCTTTGGTATTCAAACTCTGCAACGTGTCGTTATCCCGCTTGATGCGGATCGGCGATGACGTGCGCGTCTCCACCCCCGTCAACACCGCATCCGCCATGTCGAACCCTTTGATCTTTTGCCCAAATGCCACCAGCGCCTCACGGATTGCCACCACCGCGAAATCCGGCAGGCATTGCGTCAGATCCGTCGGCGTCACCCCCGGCTTATACGAAGGAACCACCTTGCCCAGCGATGTCGATGCTCTACCCGCAATGAAATCGCCCACGCGCTGTGCCGGTGCGGCATAGCTGCTGCCGCCTGCAACAAAAGCCGCACTCTCCCATTGGCGCTGGAAATCGATACCCGCCAGCGGATGACCCGGATAATCCACCTCTGGCGTGATACCCACCACAATGCCCGAATTCGCATTGCGCTCATTGCGCGAATACTGGCTCATCCCGTTCGTCACCACGCGGTTCTCTTCGCTCGTTGCTGCCACCACCGTACCGCCAGGGCACATGCAGAAGCTGTACACATCGCGGCCATTTTTTGCATGGTGCACCAGTTTGTAATCCGCCGCGCCGAGAATTTCGTTACCCGCGAAGGGGCCGAAGCGCGCCACATCGATGATCGATTGCGGATGCTCGATCCGCACACCGATGCTGAACGGCTTTGCCTCCACATACACCCCGCGCTCGTACAACATCTGGAAGGTATCGCGCGAGCTATGGCCGATGGCGAGCACCACATGATCCGCTGCGATGCGCTCGCCGCTTTCGAGTGCCACGCCGGAAATGCGGCGCGAGCCATCTGCAGCAATTTCGATGTCAAGATCGGTCACTTTGGCTTGCCAGCGATACTCCCCGCCCAGCGCTTCAATGGTCGCGCGCATGTTCTCCACCATTTTTACTAACCGGAACGTGCCGATATGCGGGTGCGCCTCCGTCAGTATCTCCGCTGGCGCTTCCGCCTTGACGAATTCGGTGAGCACTTTGCGCCCCAAATAGCGCGGGTCCTTGATCTGGCTGTAGAGTTTGCCGTCCGAGAACGTGCCCGCCCCACCTTCGCCATATTGCACGTTCGATTCTGTATCGAGCTTCGATTTACGCCAAAGATCCCACGTATCCTTTGTACGTTCGCGCACCATTTTCCCGCGGTCGAGGATGATCGGCTGGAAACCCATCTGCGCTAGGATGAGTGCCGCAAATATTCCGCATGGGCCGGCGCCGATCACAACGGGCCGATGCTGCAGGTTCGCGGGCGCCTTCGCCACGAATTTGTATTCCATGTCTGGCGTCGGTTTTACACCATTGTCATTCGTAAAACGCTTCAGGATGCCTGCCTCATCCTTCACCTCGACATCAAGCGCATACACCAGAACAATCGCCTGCTTTTTGCGCGCGTCGTTGCCACGCTTGAATACCGTGCAATTTACTAGTTCGGATTGTTTGATACCCAGCTTCGCCACCGCCGCTTTCGCAATAGCTTCGGGTGGATGGTCGAGCGGCAGTTTGATTTCGGTAAGGCGCAGCATGTTGCACCCTATATAGCCTCTCGCGCGGCTTGTCATCTCTGCGTAAGCAGGGATCTTCTGAAACTAGCAGACTCCTGCTTTCGCAGGAATAACCGGATAAAGAACTAAACGATGGGCGTCTTATGCGGCATTTTCACCGGCTTCATGTCAAGGCTGTCGGCGTCCTTCAGCTGATAGAACAGCCCAAGATCCGGGTTAGTAGTGAACTGCATCTTGCCCGTCAGCACCAGCATGCCTTCGGTGTATTTCATCGGCTTCTTGGTGAAAATCTCGACGATCTCATTCGGTTCCCCCGGCGGGCAGAACGGGCAGGTCGGCGTGCGCTTGCTGAGCAGGAAATGATTGAATTTTTCCGTAGGCTCCAGAGGCATCATGAAACCGGTCATCGTCTCCTGCTGGCCCTCCATCGCTTTTACATCCGGTGTGTAGGTGATGCTGTATTTATGCGTCTTGTCATTGTAGTGCACCTTGCTCGCAGTTAGTAATGTCCACATCGGGTCATTCGCTTGCGGCAAAGCGTCCTGCGCCTTGCGCTCGTCCGTTGGTTGGCCTAGCGCCGCCGCGTTCTTCTGTTCCGAGAACGCGCTTAGCATCAGCAATGCTACGACCATCACTGCCGCACGAGTGAAAGGTTTTATCTGCATTGCTTGCGCCATTGTTCGATAGTCTCCGCCGAAAGGATGCCGTACTGCTTACCACAAGGTTTCGCCTTGGCATCGAGCATCACGCTATACGGCAACGCGAGAATCCTGTCATTGCCGAAAGCAGTCAGCACTTTCCGGCCATCCTCTTTTGCAATAAGAATATGGACGTTGGTTGGCAAATGCGGCAGGTGCGTTTTTGTCGATTGCACATCCTGCAAGGTAATCAGCAAAATAGGCAAATCCGGATTTCGTTGGGCGAGCACCGGCAATAATTCCAGTTCCTTCAGGCATGGCGCACAGTCGGAACGCCAGAATACCGCCAGCGCCTGCTTGCCCAGCCATGGGGCAAGGGTTGTTTCACTGCCATCGAGCATACTGAAATGGTATTCGTTCACAGGTTTAACTGCTGCAGCAATTTTCTGCACAGGGGCAGCATTTGTTACTTCCCCTGTTTCCGGCTCCGCATTTTTCAGCTGGTAAAAAACGCCGCTGTCATTTTGGCTATCCGCTAACACCAGCGTACCGCGTATGCTTGTGAGCTGGTCGCTCCAAGCCATCGGTGATCTCGTGAAGACCTCGACGATCTCATTCGCTCCGCCCGGTGGGCAATACGGGCAACTCGGCGAGCGCAGCGACAGCATAAAATGCGAAAAGCGCTCGGTTGATTCCAACGGCAGCATGAAACCGTCGAGGCCCACTTGCTTGCCATTCAGCGCTTTTACTTCCGATGTGTAAGCAATACTACAACGCATCTTAAGGCGTTTGGTATCAATGCTGCAACTAGTCTTGCTCGCCGTCAGCTTCGGCCAGACGTCACTTTTGGTATGGATCAGCGGTTGCTGGTTACGCACCACCAGCGGCACCACGCTGACCAGCGTCAGTAGTATGAATAGCCCGTAAAAGAACGCGTCACGGCGTGAATTCATCAGCCCTGTACCAATGTTTTTAAAATATCGATACGGTAGACGCGCAGGGCCGGCACCACTGCTGCCACCAGTCCGATCACGACGCTTGCTACCAGCAACCAACCTTCTTCCGGCAGGAACAATTTGCCCGTGACGTGGATGTGTTTCTCCGCCGCCAACCAGTTCGCCGCCAATGCCACGAGCAGATGACCAAGCAGAATGCCCGCAATCGCCCCTGTAATTGCAAGGATGAGGCTCTCACTGATTACCAGCCCGAAAAGTTTTCCCCGGCTCGCCCCGAACGAACGCAGCAGGGCCAGGTCATAGCGGCGCTCATTCATCGCATTATACAGCGCCACGAAAATACCGAACCCTGCCAGCCCGATAAGATACCAGCCGAAGGTTGCCAGCGTATCCGCCCCCACGCCCATGAAGCTGACCAAGCGCGCTACTTCGAAAGCCGGGCTTGCCGACTGCATCGACGTCGATTTATTCACTTCGCGCGGCATCGTCGCCGCCGCCATCGGCGATTTGTAGCTGATGAGCAATGCGGTGACTTCCTTGCCCGGATGCGCTTTTTTATACGCCACTTCTTCCGGGTCATCCGCATCCGGGTGCTCATGCACATGCCACACGCTTTCCACCGGCGTCAGCACCAGCCGGTCGAGCACCGTGTTGGTTGGTGCGAGGATGCCGACGATGGTATACGGAAAATCGCTATGCAGGTCGTCGCTGTTCACCAGCTCATGCGCACCAACAATTTTGTCGCCGATCTTGTTCTGGTACTGCGCCGCCACATCGTTACCAAGCACCGCTTCCATCGGCTGGTTGAACACATGGCCCTGTACGAACTGGCCTTCGTAATGCGCAATATAATCCGCATTAGTGCCGACAATGCGGAAGCCATTGTAATTATCGCCTAAAGCCACCGGAATCACACTTTTCACCAACGGATGCTGTTCCAGCTTCTGCGCTTCCTCAAGCGGGATATTTCCGGTAGGTATATCGAGATGGAACACGCTTGAAAGGATCAGCTGCAGCGGGCTGCCCTTGCCGCCGACCACGAGATCGATGCCGTGCAGGTTCTTCGTGAACTCGTTGTTCAGCTGTGCATTGACCAGCAGCAGCGCCACAATGACCGCAATGCCCGAGGCAAACGTCAGCAAGCTTAGGAAGGTGCCCAGCAGCTTGTGGCGCAGGTAGGCAATGCTCAGGGATAAGGTGTTCATGCAGCGCTCCCCAGCGTAATTGTTTGTGTGAAGTACTTCCGGATGCGCGCATCGTGTGTTGCAATGACCAGACTGGAGCCTGCGGCCTGCGCCGTTGATAAAAGGAGTTCCATGACCGCGCCGCAAGAGACATCATCGAGTGCCGAGGTCGGCTCATCCCCGAGAATCAACTGTGGGCCGTTGATTGCCGCGCGGGCGATGGCCACACGCTGCTGCTGGCCGTGGCTCAAGGTATGCGGCTTCTTGTCGGCATGCGCGGAAAGTCCGAGTTGGGCCAGTAGCGCATCCGCCTTAGCAGGATTTTGCTGCACCCCTGCTGCGTACTGTGCGAGCAGGATATTATCGCGCACCGAGACTGCTGTGGCCATGTGGAGCGCCTGATAAATAATGCCGATATGCTTCCGCGGAACGCATCCTGGGATGCAGCATTCAGTGCAGCAATATTGGTGTTGCCGAGGATGATGGAACCTTTTAAGGGCTTAAGCAGCCCGCCAATGGCATACAGCAAGGTCGTCTTCCCCGAACCGGACTGACCGAGGATCAGGCAATGTTCGCCGGATTTGAGTGAAAGCTCCGGTAGCGTCACGACCGCTTTTGCCATCGTAGCCTGCTTCGAGGTTCGTGATATGCAGCATAAAAAATCCTCAGGCGCAGGCGTTGCAAGTGATAGGAAGTTCGATTACCGCATGCTTTTGCAAACGCACACCAGCCTTGCGCAGATTCTCGAGCTGGTGGATAACCGAATGATTGTGCAACTCTTCTACTTCATGGCAGTCGCCGCACACCGTGAGTACCGAAAGCGCATGATCGTGGGTGTGCGCGCAGTCGCAGGCCACATAGGCGCCCAATTCCTTGATTTTGTGCGCGCTGCCTTCCTTTATCAACACATCGAGCGCACGGTAGATGATCGGCGCGCTTTTGATACCGGAACGCTTGAGTTTCTCGAGCAATTCGTAGGCCGTAAGCGGGTCGCGGGCCTTACGCAGCAGCTTCAGCACCAGCTCGCTTGCCGGGGCAGATAATGAAGATGGGCGCGCCATAAAGACCTCGCAGAAGCAGTTATTTGTTACACTATAACTAAATGCTTTACTGCGCAGCCTGCGCGATGTAAAGAACAAAATTGTTATACTGTAACAAACGTGGAAACGATGCGCGAACCAGTGAATGTCATGTTAAAACCGCCTGCCGCACGCGAAGCGGATAAAAATTCCGCCCAGCGTGCGGAGGATATTGCCTATACTATCAACCACGCACTTTCCTGCGGGCTGAACGATATGATCATCGCGCCTTCCATTGCCGCTTTGTTCGGTGTGCAGGTTGGCTGCAGCGATCCATCGCACCATCACGGTACGCACGATAACGGCCATCATGGGCACGATCATCATGGTCATGATCATCACGGGCATGAAGGCCATAACCATCCGGTTTTCCCATCGCCGTTCCCTACCGGGGCTGGCAAGAAACCCACGCCACGCAAAGCGAAATTCGTGGCCGATGTTCCGCCTGAACCACATAACCATACCCATGGCGAACCGCACATCCATGCCCCTCGGAAGTTCAGCTGGAAAAACCTCAACTGGAACACTATCGACTGGAAGACGTATCGCAGCGAAGCGCTGCATTACCTAAAAGGCGAGATCATTGGCGATGCCGCCGCCGTGCCGCTTACCATTGCCACGCAGCGTCTGTTCCCCTCGCTGATGGAGGGCCTTCGCCGCGTCATTGAGCCGATCACTGCCCCATTTTTCTGCACCGGTGCGAATGCCGCCGCCGCTCACTGGGGCAAGCGGCATGGTTTTGGCAGTGATGCGCCGGAAGTCATCGAGAAAGCGCACGCCATGTATGATCGTGAGATGCAGCATTTGCCGCAGGCCGTGATGTGGAACCTGTATGCCTTCCCCATCGGCGTCGTGACGCAGAAACTCAGCGGGCATGACAGCAGCTACGCGCGTATCATCCGCAACAAATCCATCGGCGCCATCATCAGCAACACGCTGCTGCTCGGCAGCCGCGCGCTCGCGCCGGGCATCGCGCAGCAATGGGATGCAATGAACAGCCGCAGCATTATCGCCCCGGTAACCGGCGCCGCGATGCAGGCGTTTGGCGCGAATCCGGCGCCAGCGCCGTGGGTCGAACGCGTCGAACAGGGCCCGCCAACGGTGAGGACACCATGAATACGCCGTACCTTTGCGCCTCCCTGGCTTTTGCCTTACTCATTGTTGCACTGATTTGGTGGGGTCTGCATCTCATCTTTCTGCCACCCATCTATCAGCTGGCACGGCCGGAAATATTGTACGAGGGTTATGTGCTGCTCGCTGCCGCACTGTTGTTGCTTGTCTTCTATCGCCGCCTTGTGAAGCGTTTCAGCTGGTTGATGGAGGAACTGCACCGCGCGGTTTCCGCCTTGCTGGTGATGACGGCGCTCAGCATCGATGGGTTGATGCATGCCTTCAGCATTCCGCATATGGAAGGTTGGTGGTTACCATTACTAGGTAGCGGTGCGCTGGCAAGCGCGATCAGCGGATGGGTTTATAGATTGCGCCGACGCTAGGCGACCACGTGCTGAAGCGCACGGCTGATGGTCGCCTGCACTTCAACGGCATTGGTCTCGCCCTTGACAATGTATCCCGCCGCGCCGACCATTTGCGCTTCTTTCTGCAGTTTCGCATCGTTGCGGCCGGAGTAGATGACCACCGGCGTGAACGGGCATTCGGCCTTGATTGCGGCGATGTTCGCCACCCCGTCGAGGTCGAGCAGGTTAAGGTCGAGCAAAATGACATCGTAAAACATGTTGTCGATCTGTTTGAAGGCGTCGATCATGCGCGGGACATCAGTGATCGTGCAGCGTTTCTGCACATCGCCAAGCAAATGCCGGAACAGCAGCACATCGGTTTTGCAATCCTCGATCATGAGGATGTTGATGTTTTTCTCCAGAACAGCCTGCATGGCATTTTACCTTTTCACCCAGTATAGGTCGGAAATCTTTAAAATTCCCTTAATATGCTCAGGGTTTGGCTAAGGTGAAATGTACTGATGTTCCAGCATTTTTTGGGTTATCTTCGATCCAGATCATTCCGCCATGGCGCTCGACGATTTTGCGCGCCAGCGTCAGCCCCACGCCGATGCCGGGATAGGTACCCTGTACATTGAGCTGGCGGAAAAGCGTAAATGCCTTTTCGCGGTAGAGCATGTCGATGCCGATCCCATTATCGGTAACGCTGAAGTGCCAATGCGTCTCGTCTTCGCTACTATCAAAGCACACCACAGCCGGTACCTCCGCCCGGTGAAACTTTAAAGCGTTCTCGAAAAGGTAGAGTAGCAATTGCATGAACTGTTCGGCATCGGCCTGGATGACCGGTAAGGTGCCTGCCGTCAGTGTCACGTTGCCCTGCTTGATTTCATCCGCCAGGATCACCGTGCAATGCTCGAATATCCGCGCCACCTCGATCCGCGTGGTGATGGATTTCGCCATCGTATCGAGGCGCGAATATTCAAGCAGCCCCTGCAGCATTTCTTGCGCCCGCTTGGCTTCGTTGGCGATGATCGAAAGATATTCGTTGCCCTGCGCATCCAGCGTGCCGCCATAGGTCTCGAGCACAATCTTGCTGATGCTGCCAGCGGCCCGTAATGGTGCGCGCAAATCGTGCGAAACGAGATAGACGAATTCGCGCATCGTGGCGAACGGGTCGTTCTCGCTCATCGCGTTTCCTCACCGGACAGGATGACAAGATTCATCCAGAAACTCTCGATCGCCTGCACCACCGTATAGAATTCCGTGAGGTCGATCGGCTTGATAAGGTAGCTGTTGGCATTGAGGTCGTAGCTTTTAGCCACATCCTGCTCAGCGCGCGAACTGCTCAGGATGATGACCGGCAACTGCCGCAATGCGCTGTCACCCTTGATGGCTGCCAGCACTTCTTTGCCGTCCATCTTCGGTAAATTGAGGTCGAGCAGCACGAGATCCGGCAGCGGCACGGCGGCATACTCACCTTCGCGCCGCAGCATCGCCATCGCGATCTCGCCATCGCGCGCGACTGTGATCTCGTTGGCCATCGTCGCCTTGGCGAACGCGTGCTGGGTCAACAGCACATCGCCGTAATTATCCTCCACGAGCAGAAAACGCACGGGTCGATTCCTGTCCTTCATTGCCATCACTGCCATTGCTTACTCCTCTGGTATGACCGGTACGGTGAACCGCATGGTCGAGCCTTCGCCCATGATGGATTCGACGCTGATCCTGCCGCCGAAATTCTCCACTATCTTACGGCACACCGCAAGGCCAATCCCGCTGCCTTGGTACTCCTGCTGCGTATGCAGGCGTTTGAAGGGCTGGAACACGCGCTCATAGTATTCGGGCTTCATTCCGATACCGTTATCCCGCACGGTGAAGACCCAGAAATCGTCCTCGCGTACTGCGCGTACCCGGATGACCGGTGTCACGCCTTCCCGGCGGAACTTGATGCCATTCCCCATCAGGTTCTGCATGAGCCGCAGGAATTCTACCGGGTTGCCCATGATTTCCGGTAGTTCATCCACACTCACCAAAGCCTGAGCGCCTTTGATTGCCGCATTCAGGTTATGGACGACATGCTGCATTTCGACGTTGCAATCGATCCGCACGCGCAACTGGCTGTCCTTGCCAAGGCGCGCATATTCCAACAGGTCGCTGATCAGCAACTGCATGCGTTTCGATGCGTCGACCGCGATGGTGATGTATTCCTGGGCCTGCAGGTCGAGCTTGTTGCCGTAGGTCTTGCCCAGCAGGCCGACGAAGCTTGTCACCATACGCAAGGGTTCCTGCAAATCATGGCTGGCAACGTAAGCGAACTGCTCCAGCTCCGCATTCGTCTGCTGCAGCTGCTCGACGAAACGTTCACGTTCGCTGATGTCCTGAATCATCGAGATGAAATATTTCGGTGAACCATCGGCATTGCGGATGAGCGAGACGCTGAGCAGGATCGGGATAACATGTCCATCCTTGTGCAAATAGCGTTTTTCCATCGCATAGCTTTTGATTTCGCCGGCGATGACCTTCTGTACATAGTCAAGGTCGCTTACAAGGTCGTCGGGATGGGTGATGGTCTGGAAATCAATCGCCAGAAGCTCAACGGACGCATAGCCAACGATTTCGCACAGAGCCTGGTTCACTCGCAGCCACCTACCCTCGGGTGAGACCAGCGCCATGCCGATCGGCGAATATTCCATGGCCAGGCGGAAGGATTGTTCGCTTTCGCGCAACAGCCATGCTTGCTGGCGTTCACGCAGCAAAAGCAGCGCAGCAAGCGCGGCCAATGCTGCCATAAGGCTGCCCCCGGCAAATACCACCGCGGGCACGGAAGTATGCCGGCTCGCAATATACGCCGGCATCGGATACAACGTCAGCAGGTAACTGTCGTTCACGTTGTCGATAGTCGCATTTGCCTGCCGAATGTCGTCGTCGTTCTGCGGCGTCGATGGACGCGTGGTAAAAATAATGTCGGAACCGTGACGCAACGTGTATTGGAAGCCAGTTTCCGAAATAGGTTTGAGGAGATCGGCAAAAAAATCATGCAGGCGGATGCCGGAGGTGATTGTCCCGCCATGCTCCCCAGTTAATTTCAACGGGCGGATATAGACGAAACCGATGCCGGTACCATCGAGGAATATTAATGGCGGCGTCACCTGCGCGTGTTGCGTTTCACGGGCAGCTTTCAACGCTGCACCACGCACCGGATCATCTGACAATACCCGGCCGATCAAGAACTCTCGGCCCTTCAGCGGGGCGATCCAGCGCAAGCGGCTCTGTTCATCGACCCACGAGATACCGTTCAGGAACGGCAGATCATGAATGTAGGATTCCGCGTCCGCTTGCCAGAGCTTCTCCGGTGTACCGCCTGCGGCTTCCCAGCGCATGCCGATCCGATTCAATGCATCGTAGGTATTCTTCAACCGGTCGCTGTAATAGGTTGCCTGCTCATTCGCTGCGTCTTGAATGGATTGCGTGATTTGCAGCTCTTCATGCATGCGTACCGCCGTCGCCGCTGCAAAAGAAACCATTACAAGACCAAGGAACATGGGCAACGGCAGCCAACGGTAAACGAGTGGCGAGCGCAGCGCCACATACGCCATCAGCAAGGCACTGAACAGGATCAGGCAGATCGAGGCGGGTAACGACATGCGGGTGAACGTCCCGGCGCGGTAGGCTTCCTGCAATCCACCCGCATAGCCCAGCAGCGGTACGGCAGCCACGGCGAATGCCAGACAGGCGCAGATTGCCGTAATCACGGCCCAGCGCTGCGATACATGACGGCGAATACACAGCAGCATTCCACCACTGAGCATTAGCAATCCAACATCCGTATTGAAATTGATTCGCCCCGGCGCTTTGGAGTAGACGGTCGTGAACGGTTCCATGAAAAGCGTGTCGACGCCAAAATCCACGCCGCTGAGATGCTCGATCAGGGTCAACAGCGCCATCACGAAAACGATACTGAGCGCCACGAAAGCCGCGCTGCGCCGCTGCTCTAGCAACGCATGAAAACCAAGCACATCGAGCAGGAAGCAAAAAGCGGTATTGAACTGGAAGATCGGATATCCGGGCTGAACCTGTACCAGCAGCAGGGAATGCGTGAACCAGCCGGCCATGCCGAGTAGCGCCAGCGTGGCCACTACCGTCAATACCATAATAGTCAATAGATTTAACCAGCGCTGCTGCATGGAGATATATAGCTCTTTTTTACGGGTAAGGCGAGCCGAATTCCTTTTAAGCGCCTTTGCCGTCACGAAAGTTATACGAGGATACCTTTCAGCATCGGTGCACCGCTGCTGCCCGGAAATATATCATTTTCCAGCGCCGTCGCCGGAACGTTCAGGTGACCCGCCAGCACGGTCTTGAAAACACTGCGCAGATCCGTCGTCGGCAGCAGGTCGCGGTTCTGGTACAGTTTTTCCGGCGCCAGCCCAGGCCACTGCGCCATCACCTTGCCGCCATCGATAGCACCGCCCATCACCAGCGCCATCCCACCCGTGCCATGATCAGTGCCACCCGTGCCGTTCTCCGCCACCGTACGGCCAAACTCGGTGACCACCACCACCACGGTTTTCTTCCAGCTACCACCCATTGCCGTGGGCAGTTCGGCCAGCCCTTTTGCAAGGTCGCCAAGGCGATTGAACAGGATGCCGTTGCTCGTACCCTGCCGGAAATGCGTATCCCAACCCCCGGCTTCCAGCACCGCGATGCGCGGGCCGTCATCCTTGGCGAGGAACTGGCCCGCCGCGCGCGCCGCTGCATAAAGCTGGTCCGGGTTCTTCGCCTTGTTGCTGGCATTTGCATCATCCGTCGGCAGCGCTTGCTGCGCGAGTGTCTGCGTCTGCATCGCTTCGTTGAACGGGTCCTTCAGCAGCGCGTCCTGCTGGTATAGCGCCGACATCTTGGTCATGTAATCGCTCTTCGCATCCAGCTCCCGACCCTTGGGTGCCCAGCTTTCCACCTGCAGGTTGCCCTGCAGCACCAGCGGCACCTGCTGGTTGATGGCAATGGCCGACGTTGGCTGGGCATTGAGCGCGACCAGCGCCTTGTTCAGCCAGCCCACACTGCCGCTGGGGTTGATGGTGCCGTTCTCCAGCACATTCTGCGCGTCGAAATGCGAGCGCTCGCGATAGGGGGAGGCCACTGCATGGATCACCATCAACTGTTTCTGCTGGTACAATGCCAGCAATGGCTGCAAGGCGGGGTTGAAGCCGTAGAATCCATCGAGATCGAGCACCCCATCCTCCATCCCCGGCGCATTGAACGCAAGATCGCCGCGCGCGGATTTATAGCTCGGGTCGCCGTACGGTGGCACGGCCGCCAGTCCGTCAAGCGCCCCACGCAGGATGACAAGCACGAAGCGATTTTCCGTTGGCAGATTCGCAAATGCCAGGCGCGGTAACAGACTGAGTGCGGCCGCAGCGCCGGCGGACTTCATGAAGGTACGGCGAGTCATTTTCATCGGGTCACCTCCGCTGGAATTCCGGCGAGCCGAGTAGCACTGCCAGTTGTTCTTTAGGCTCGGTCGTTTGCGTCAATGCCGTGCGCGTCGCATTACCCATGATCGGCCCGATCGCCATTTCCGCCAACGCCATGATATCCGTATGCGGCAGCAGTTTATTCGCCGCCCCCTTCGCCCACTCGATCCGCCGCAGCACGGCTTCCGGCCCGGCGATCTGCTTCACTGTATCCGGGTAGCCGGCGGGGGAATTCGCATTCAGCGGCACATCGCCGAGGAACCGCAACGACTGCAGATACCAGAGCGGCTCGACAACACCGCCGCACAGGCGCGCCGCGGAGATGACGAGGTCGTAACTATTCTTCATTTTAGGCACCTGCAGCGACCATGCCTCCGGGCGCGCGATCAGCGTGCGATACACCGCGGCGAGTTCGCCGCCCGTCTGCATGAAGGTCTGCGTCAAGGCCATCACCGCCGCTTCCGGCGGTTCATCCGCAATGAAATGCCGCGCCAGCTTGAAGCTGATGTGATGCGCCGTCTTCGGATGGTTGGCGAAATCGATGAGCACATCGCGCCCCTGTTCCATGCCCCGGTCCGGGTAATTTTTGCCGAAGACGATCTGGTCGCCCGGCTCGTGCCGGTTGGGGTTGAACGTATACGCCCCCATCTCGCCCTGTTGACCGTTGCCGATTCCCCAGCCGGTGAGCACTTTCGCGAAACTGGTCACATCCGTCTGCGTATAGCCTGCATCGACCCCGAGCGTATGCAGTTCCATGATCTCCCGCGCAAGATTTTCGTTGAGGCCTTTTTTCATGCGCTCGCCCGCCCGTGAATTGGGGCCGACGGATTGGAAGTTATCAAGATAGATAAGCATCGCCGGATGCTTTTCCGCCGCGAGCAGCAGGTCACGGAAATTTCCCGTCACGCGCGAGCGGATGACCTCACGCTCGAATGCCCCTGCAATTCCGATCGTTTCATGCTTCTGAATCGAGACACTGAAATGGTTGCTCCAGAAATCAACCAGCCGTTCGTAGAAGGGTGTCGTCGTATTCACTGCATGCGTCGCTTTCGCCGACATTTCAGCCACGTAGATCTGGTGCATTTCCTTACCCAGTTTATGCACCATCTCCGAGTCTTTTTCCTTGCCGCTTTCTTTCACGGCTCGACGGGCTTCCATGAATGAAGCTGCATTCTGCTGCGCGGTAGCAAGGCTTGAAAAATCGGTAGAGGGATCCTCAGGGTGGCTTGTCTGCGCCCGCAGCCAGTCTTTGGGCGAGGACTCGATACGGCCTGCCTCATCCGGGCGCGGGCCAAGGCCAAAGCGGGTCGCAGCAACGTAAGTGTCTGGGCGCATGGCGCGACCTTAATGAAAATTAGAATCGGCGCAATGTGATTTACTTATGTAGCGTTGAATCCGTCGCAGCCATGCAGGAAAAGGGCGACTGCCTGCCTGCCCCAGCGCTCGACTTCTACCTTCGCCATCGGCGTGCCAAGTCCAATCGCACGGCGTTGCGGCGTCGTGATGACGACATCGAGGAATTGTTCGGCCGCGAACTCTGCGTCTTTGTGCGCGAGCTTCCGCTGCGGTGAAGTATGTTGCAGCAGTTGGGCGATCCGATGCACCGCTTCTCCGCGCGCACCTTGAGTGTCCATCACCTTTGCCAGCTCTGGAAAACGCGCCGACTCGACGACCATGATTCGGTGGAGCGCTAGCGCCTGCGGCTGCAATGCAGCATCAAGAATCACCTTCGCAAGGTGCAACAATAGCACTTCGCGGCTTTTGCCAGTGAACAATTTGGCATCCTGTGGCGGGCGCAATTTCGTCACCAGTTGATGCACAACCGCAGCGAATACGTCTTCCTTATCCTTGAACCGGGAATAGAACGTGCGCTTCGAGATGCCTGCCGATTGCGCAATGGCTTCGATGCTCGTCGCCCCATAACCCTGTTCGAGGAAGATCCCGCTTGCCACATTGAGGATATGATCGCCAATCATTTCCGATTGGCTAGCACTCGGGCGCCCACCCTTGCGGGCGGGCTTTTTCCGGGTAGCGGATTTTATTGCCGACATAGCTATCTAGTACCGATAATAGCGCGGGGCATAATACGGTTGAGGCGCATAGTAAACCGGCGGCGGTGCATAGTATGCTTGTGGTGCGGGCGCATAATAATAAGGCTGCGGGGCTTGCTGGTATGCCTGTTGGGGTGGATAGTACGGTTGAGGCGGTGCAGATCCCGCTTCCGCAATCGCATTGAACGGTGCGCTCAACACGACCGCCGTTGCGCCGACAACAGCTGCGCCAAATGCGAAGAGACCGAAGTCGCGACCGCCATGACCGCGGTGGCCGCCCCAGCCATGCGCCGAGGCATCGGTGAGCGGGGTGGCCGCCATCATGGTCGACAGCGCAAGCATTGTGACGAGTTTATGTTTCATGATGTTCTCCAAGGTTTGAGCAATCTTTGGTCGGTTGCCATGCAGTGACATATAGCATCACGAATAATGGAACGCAACGGGTGCGTTTCATTATTTTTTACACGAAATATTTCTTAATCGTCCTCTTATTCCAGCGTCAGGTAGACATCAGTTTCAAGGCGCATAGATGGTCTCACCAACTTAACCAGCAAAGGAGTTACCCATGGCAATCCGTACTGTAATGTTTGTCGCTGCAAGCCTCGCCTCCCTCACCGCCACCAGCGCTTTCGCGCAGGCTACCGTTGCGGGGCATCCGCGCGTTAACGAAGTGAATCAGCGTCTGGAAAATCAGGAAACCCGCACCGATGCCGGTGTCAATAGCGGTACGATCACCGCAAAACAGGAAGAGCGCGACCAGGCCCGTGACGCTAAAGTCTCGCAGGAGGAATCAGCGGATGAAGCCAAGCATAATGGCCACCTGACTAAGAAAGAACAGCGCCACATGAACCGTCAGCTCAATCGCAATAGCGAACATATCAAAGATCAAAAAGCTGAGCCGGGCGCCAGCACCGCGCGGTAGTCTGCGACGGATCGACTTAGAAGACCGGCAAGTTCCCCGCTTGCCGGTCTTTTTTTTGTTCAAGATCCTCAATATCAATATAATTCAGCTTATTCTTTGTACCGGTAGAGGATGCTTATGACGGCGAATCAAACTTATTCTCTCAACCTTTGATTGCAATACTGTAAATAATAATCTATCTCTGGGTTGCAGATTTCGTTTGCGCACTACAACCTTATTTGCAGGTAACCATCATACGTCACCGCCATTACCATACGCCTGAATCCGCGTGTCGTACGATCGTATCGCCATGATAACCCTGCCCGACATCGACATCGTTATTCTCGCGATTGCCGCGGCAGTGTTGTTTTATTATCAGTCCCGCCGCCACCGCCGCCTCGTCGCCAGCAACCATCACCTCCAACGTGAAATTACCGCACAGCGCGACGACCTGCAGTTGCTGTTCGATACCGTGCCAACATCCATCTGGTACAAGAATACGAACAACGTTACCCTACGCATGAACAAAAAAGCCGCCGAGATGCTCGGCGGCGATATCACGAAGTATGTGGGCGTGCCGGGTGAAATACTGTATGGCGCCAATGCCGAACGCTATCACCGCGATGATCTTGAGGTCATCCAGACGAAAAAACCGAAGCTCGGTATTATCGAACCCTTTACGAAACCCGGCGGTGAGACGATCTGGCTATCGACCGATAAGACCCCGCATTACGACCAGAACGGTAATGTTCAGGGCGTCCTCGCCGTTGCCATGGACATTACGACTCAAAAGCATGTACTCGATGCCCTGAAGATCAGCGAGGAGCGCCTGAACCTTGCTTCAAGCGGCAGTAACGACGGGCTGTGGGACTGGAACGTCATCACTGGCGATGTTTATTACGGTGCACGTTTCATGACCGCACTGGGCTATAAAATTGGCGAGCTTGCCGACCATATCGACACCTTCAAGCACCTCATGCATCCGGAAGATACCGCAAGCGTCTGGGCAGCGCATGAAGCGCATTTTACCAAGCAGATGCCGTACCGTATCGAATATCGCCTGCGCCACAAGGACGGACATTACGTTTGGTGCGAAGGCCGCGGTACCGCCAGCTGGAACGAACAAGGTACGCCCTACCGCATGACCGGGTTCACTTCCATCATCACCGAACGCAAGGATGCCGAGGACACATTACGCAACGCGCGCGATGCGTTGCAACTCAGCCAGGAACGTCTGACGCTCGCCGTCAGTGGCAGCAATGATTCGATCTGGGACCTAAACCTGCTGACCGACGAATGCTTCTATAGTCCGAGCTTCATCCTCGCCCTCGGCTATACACCAGAAGAATTTCCGGGCCATGTCGATTCGTTCCGCAACTATCTCCACCCTGAAGACGCATCACGCGTATGGGAAGCAGTCGACGCTCATCTTGCCAAGCGCACGCTTTACAACGTTGAATTCCGCATGCGGCATAAAGATGGGCACTATGTCTGGTTCGAGGCGCGCGGCACGGCAAACCGGGATGAATATGGCAATCCTTACCGCATGGCTGGCTTTAACACGATCATCACCGATCGAAAACTTGCTGAAGCGAAACTGCGCAAATCGCAACTTGAAGCCGAACGCGCCAACCGCATGAAATCCGACTTCCTCGCCACGATGAGCCATGAGATCCGCACCCCGATGAACGGCATCCTCGGGATGACGGAGCTGCTCATGGAGACTGATCTCACCAAGAAACAGACGCATTATGCCTCGACCGTGATGCATTCGGCCGAATCGCTGCTCAACATCATTAACGACATCCTCGATTTCAGCAAAATCGAGGCCGGCAAGATCGAGATGGAGAACGTGCCCTTTAATCTGCTGCACGTGGTCGAGGGCGCCGCGGAACTGCTTGCCGTCCAGGCCCGCGAAAAAGCGCTTGAACTGATCGTGCGTTATGCGCCCGGCACACCACGGCACCTAATCGGTGATCCGATGCGCATCCGCCAGATCATCTGCAACCTGCTCAGTAACGCCATCAAATTCACTGACCGCGGGCATATTTTACTGAATGTCGAAAACAATCTCTGTCCTGTTAACGGTTCGGCCGAAAATCACTGCCTGATGATCTCGGTCAGTGATACCGGAGTCGGCATCCCCGAAGATGCCAAGCAAAAAATCTTCGAGAAATTCACCCAGGCCGACACCTCGACCACCCGCAAATTCGGCGGTACCGGCTTGGGTCTTTCCATCACCCGGCAGCTTGCCGGTTTAATGGGTGGGGAAATCGGCGTTGAAAGCGAGCAGGGCAAAGGCTCGAAGTTCTGGTTCACCATGTCCTTGCCGACCAGTGGCGAAGAGATCGACCAGTCGCTCGATTTCGGTGCATCGCCAACCATCCTAAATGGTGTGCGGACTTTGTTGGTCGATGACATCGCGATCAACAACATTATCCTGGCCGAACAGCTTATCCAGGTCGGCATGCAGGTCGATAGCTGCAAAAGCGCTTCTGAAGCATTGCTGATGCTGCATCAGGCCGAAGCAAAGGGTCAACCTTACCAGCTGATGATCACCGATTACCTGATGCCTGATATCAACGGTGAGGAACTGGCCCGCAAGGTCAAAGCCGATCCTATTATCCACGATACGGCCATTATCATGCTTACCTGCACCGGCGGTCGTGGCTTTATCGAACGTTTCGCCAAGACTGGCTTTTCGTCCCTGCTCGCCAAACCGGTGCGGGTGCAGCCGATGGTCGAGACGGTTGCGACCGTGTGGGAAGCGTACAAGAATGGCCATACATTCGGCCTTATTGTCGATGACTCGTTCGTCCGGCGCAATCGCAAGAAGACTGGTCAGGTGCAGTTCCCAGGCACCAATGTGTTACTTGCCGAGGATAACCGCGTGAACCAGGAATTCGCCAGCGAGATCCTGACCGCCCTTGGCTGCAACCTCGACATCGCAGCGACCGGGCGTGAAGTGGTACTGAAGGCCAGCGAAAACGTGTATGACATCATCCTGATGGATTGCCAGATGCCAGAGATGGATGGGTTCGAAGCGAGCCGCGCCATCACGGAAATGAAACGTGATGGAAAGATCTCGAATGTGCCCATCATTGCCCTCACTGCGAATATCCTGAAGGGCGACCGCGAGCGCTGCCTGCAGGCTGGCATGATTGATTACGTCACCAAGCCCCTGCGCCGTGAGCAGCTCGCGCGGCTTCTGCAGAAATGGCTGCCTGACCAGCGGATCGAAACGCTGCAACAGCAGAATGATACCCTTGCGGATACCGTCGTCCTGATGGCCGAAGACAACCGGATCAATCTCGAATTCACGATCGAGATCCTTGAGAAATTCGGCTGCAAGATCATCACTGCAAAGAACGGTCTCGAGGTCGTGATAGAAGCCAAGCGCGACCAGCCGTACGATATCATCCTGATGGATGTGCAGATGCCGGAAATAGATGGCCTCGAAGCGACCCGACAGATTCGTGACCTCCAAGCCAAAGGCCAGGTTCCCGTACGCCCTATCATTGCGCTCACTGCGAATGCCATGGCTGGCGACCGCGACATGTGCCTCAAGGCAGGGATGGATGATTATCTTAGCAAACCCGTGCAATCCGAGCAGCTCAAGACCATGCTGTTGAAATGGATCCCTGAAGAGCGCCGCCTGCAATACGATACCCGTCGTAACCGCCATAGTATCACGCGCCTGATCGACCAGGATATCGTGGAGGAAGCACGATCCATCATGGGCAACGAGATCAACAACGTCATCGCTTTGTTCATCAACAACACCGAATTCCAGCTTGAGGTCATCGAGCGCAATATCCGCGAGCAGCGCGATCCCTACACGGTCTATCTCACCGCGCATGCGCTCAGGTCATCCTGTGGTTACATGGGCGCTTTCCGCATGACGCAATTGTTCGAAGACCTCGAGAAAGTTGCTACGCGCGCCTCGAACAGCCACGGCGATGCAACCAAGCTCTGGCCTATCTTCGAGGAAATGCGCTTCATGTGGAATGCGACGCGTGACGCCTACGAATCCCTGCTAACCGCCTACCACCAAGGAGAACCAATATGACGACAGAGGACATGAAAGACATGCTCGACGAAAGCGCCGTCGCCGAAGCACGCAGCATGATGCTCGACAAATTCCCGCGCCTCGTCTCCTTCTTTCTCGAGGATGCGGAAGGCTATATCAGCAAGATCGAGGACAGCCTGCGCATGGGTGATGCGCAGTCGATGGTGCCGCCCGCCCATACCCTGAAATCCTCTGCCCGGCAGATGGGTGCGGTAAAACTCGCCGATGTGGCCATGTATCTTGAGACCGAATCGCGCAAGGCACTCGGCGCACAGGGCTCCGTGACCTATCTCATCCCCCAGGTGGATGACCTCAAGAGCCTGCTTGAACGCACGCGTGCGGCCTACACCAAGCTACTAGGTTAACCCGCCGCTGGTAATCTGGTCGTAGCCGTTGTAAGGCTCGCGCCATGCGTATTCTACTTGTCGAGGATGATCGGATCTTGGGCGCGTCGCTCCAACGCGCTATTGAAAAGCGTGGCTATGGTATCGATTGGCTGCAGGATGGAGAATCCGCTGCCCTTGCGCTCAAGAACGCGGAATACAATCTCTTCATCTTCGATATTAACCTGCCCAAACTTTCTGGACTTGAATTGTTAAAGCGTCTACGGACGGCGAAAAATGAAACACCCGTCATGATCCTCACCGCGCGCGATACACCGGCGCAACGCGTCGAAGGACTCGATAACGGTGCCGACGACTACCTCGTCAAACCGTTCGATCTTGAGGAGCTTATCGCCCGTATCCGCGCCTTGCTGCGCCGTGCGGGCAACCGCGCTATCGCTACCACCATCACCTGCGGCACTGTGGAGCTTGACCCTGCTGCAAGTACCGTGAAGAATAACGGTGTCACGGTCATCGTCACCGCGCGCGAATTCCGATTACTGAAATTACTGATGGAACGCGCCGACAAATACATCACCAAGAATGACATCGAATATGCGCTCTACGATGCGGAATCGATGGCGGAGAGTAATACCATCGAAGTCACGATCTACAACCTGCGCAAGAAGCTCGGGCCGCATTTCATCAAGTCGCTACGCGGCATCGGCTACATCGTCCATTCATGAAGCGCACCCTCACAAGCCAGCTTTTCTTGCGTACATTGCCGACGATGCTGGTGCTCTTGCTCCTGATCGGCATCCTTGCGTTTTACAGCTGCCGGCGCGAGATCAATTACGTGTATGACATGGAAATGACCAACGACGCGCAAGTGCTTTGGGGGCTCATTGCCGATGAACTGCTGGAGAATGGTCGATATGCGAAGCATATAGCCGGGGGCCGTAACGCCAATGTGCTGACTATCTGGAACGACCATGCGGACGATTACGGCAGTGCGCGCATGTTCCGTGTTTGGCAGGGCAACCGGATCGTCATGGCCTCGGATACGGCATTCACGAAAGACACGCCCAAGTTGCCTGAGGGCTTTACCGACCTTGTTTACAAGAACCATCACTGGCGCATTTACACTCTGGAAGTCGACTCTGGCAAAGTTTCGATCGAGATCGGCGAGCGGCGTCTCTTGCGCAACGCTCTCTCGTGGAACATCCTGTTCGATCTGTTTATCCCATTATTGCTTGTTGTGCCGCTTCTGACACTCGGATTATGGATCGGCCTGCGCAACGGCCTGCGCGTGATGCAAACTTTGGTGCGTCAGCTCCACGAACGCAGCGCGGACGACCTCTCGACCGTCAGCGCCACGGCCCTGCCACGCGACTTCGCGCCCTTGAGCAATTCCATCAACCGCCTCTTCGGCAAGCTCGCCCAATCGATCAGCGCCGAACGCCGATTCGCCGATCATGCCGCGCACCAATTACGCACGCCGCTTGCGGGTAGCCGCCTGCTTATCCAGATGCTGAAGGATGCCGACAGTGATGCAGAACGCGCGCCGCTGCTCGCGGATCTCGAAGCCAGCAACAACCAAGCAACGGAACTCGTCAACCGTTTGCTTATCGCCGCCCGCGTCAGCTATCAGCCGGTGACGCTTTCGCCTATCCCGCTTTACCCCATCACCGCACGGATTTTGGCCGAAATGGCACCGCTCGCCAGTGCAAAGTCGCTCACATTCATCCTTGAGGGCGAACAGGACACCCAAATCATCGCCGATGAAATCCTGCTCACTCTCGTCATCACTAATATCGTCGAAAACGCCATTAAATACACGCAGGCAAACGGACATATTGACGTTACCATCCGATCCGACGCGGCCGAGTGCATCCTTACCATCACCGATACCGGCCCGGGTATTGCCGAGCATGAACGCAAGCTCGTCTTCCAGCGCTTTTACCGCGCCGCCTTATCAGATGTCGAAGGCACCGGTCTTGGTCTGGCCATCGTCGCGGATTGCGTTGCGCGCTTCAAGGGCACCATTACTCTGCAGGATGGCGCAAACGGCCAGGGTCTGACCGTCATCCTACGCTTGGTCAAGGCCGCGTAATTACCGTTTTTCTTACTGTAATGAGTAGTATTCGTGGTTTACGCCGGAAATGTAAATCGCAAATTATTGCTTTTTAAGTGAAATACTGTCTGCTTGGTGTCTTTGTTATTATTACCCGAAACTGCAATAATTCATTTTCCCGTCATTTTGAATTCATATACACGTCACCAATGGCAGGTAGATCCTAGCCAGCGGAGGATTTTACGCATGCAACTATACTGTGATTTCGATGGCACTATCACCGGCGAGGATGCGACCGACTATGTACTGAGCCGCCTGGCGGATCCGGCATGGGAAGCGATCGAACGCGACTGGAAGAACGGACTTATCGGCTCCGGCGAATGCATGCGCCAGCAGATCCGCCTCATCCGTGCGGATGTCGAGACGCTCGATGCAACGCTCGACGAGATTTCCATCGATACCCATTTTGTCTCGTTTATCGCCTTCTGCCGCCTGAACAGGATCGACGTCACCATCGTCAGTGACGGGGTCGATTACTTTATTCGCCGCATTCTCGCGCGCGTCGGACTGTCGCATTTGCCCATCATCGCCAACAAGCTCGATGTCGACGAACGTGGCTTTACGCTTGAATCGCCATTCGCCCGCAAGGATTGCGTTTCGGCAGCCGGTGTCTGCAAATGCAACGTGGTGACGAAAGCCGAAAACCCACGCATCTACATCGGTGATGGCCGCTCAGATTTCTGCGTCGCCAATAAGCCGGAAATCGTTTTTGCCAAAAGTTCGCTTGCCACCTATTGCGCCCAGCACGCAATTCCGTATGTTGATTACACCAATTTCGCCGACGTGGTAAATGCGCTCAAACGCCTGCTGCCCGCTCCGGCACAGCATCTGCCCGATCATGTTCCTGCATTCTCATAAAATCACCACGAACCAAGAGACATTATGTTAAAGGCCGTCAAGACCAACCCAATGCCCGCTGAAACATTTCCGGAAGCGCATTTACGCAAACTTGAGGCGCAATACTGCTCCTATGGCGATACGGTGCATTACACCGACCATCCCCCCTTCTTCACCAACTGCGAAGGATCGTACATGTTCGGGCCCGAGGGCACCCCGTTCCTCGACCTGCAGATGTGGTACTCGGCCGTCAATTTCGGATACAAGAATCCACGCCTAAATGCCGCCGCGCATCAGCAGCTCGATACGCTGCCGCAGGTCGCCTCGCAGTACCTCCACCGTGAGAAAGTCGAACTTGCCAGCAAGATCGCCATGGACATGGAAAAGAAATTCGCCGTAAAAGGCCGGGTGCATTTCAACGTTGGTGGCGCTCAGGCCATCGAGGATTCCCTCAAGATCGTGCGTAACTACTGCAACGGCAAAAGCCTGATGTTCGCCTTCGAGGGTGGCTACCATGGCCGCACGCTCGGCGCCTCGGCAATTACTTCATCGTACCGCTATCGCCGCCGCTATGGTCACTTCGGCGACCGCGCGCAGTTCATCGAGTTCCCTTATCATTTCCGCGGGCCGAAAGGCATGAGCAAGGAAGAATACGGTGAGCAATGTGTCGCCAAGTTCTCTCGCCTATTCGACAGCGAATATAACGGGGTCTGGGATCCGAAGACCGGCAAATGCGAGTATGCGGCGTTCTATGTCGAACCTATTCAGGGCACTGGCGGCTATGTCATCCCGCCGATGAATTTTTTCAAAGGGATCAAAAAGGTACTCGACGACCATGGCGTGTTACTGGTGGTCGATGAGATTCAGATGGGCGTCTACCGCACCGGCAAGCTCTGGAGCATCGAGCATTTCGGCGTTACCCCGGATGTACTGGTGTTTGCCAAGGCCATCACCAACGGCTTGAACCCGCTTTCCGGCCTCTGGGCGCGCGAGGATATGATTAACCCGACCATCTTCCCGCCGGGGTCGACGCATTCGACCTTTGCCAGCAACCCGATGGGTACTGCCGTTGCGCTCGAAGCGTTTAAGATGATGGAAGAAGAGAGCTTCGAGAAACACGTTACTGAAAAAGGCAAAATTTTCCTTGCAGGCATTCAGGACCTCAAAAAGAAGCACAAGATTATCGGCGATGTGGACGGCCTTGGCCTCGCCTTGCGCATCGAGATTTGTAAAGCCGAAGACAGCTTCACGCCGGACAAGGCAGCGATGGACTGGATCGCCGACGAAGGCATGAAAGGCGACCTCTTGATCGATGGTAAAAAGTACGGCCTCATCCTCGACGTGGGCGGTTATCACAAGAATGTCATCACCCTCGCCCCGGCCCTGACGATTTCGCATGCCGAGATTGACCTCGCGCTACGCATGCTCGACGAGCTTTTCTCCCGCGCCGAAAAGCGCTAGGAATGAGCCAATTCGATTTCCGCATGGAGGGCACTAGTCGTAAAGGCGTGCTTCTCATCCATGGGCTTACCGGCAGCCCGGCGGAAATGCGCTTTGTCGGTAAAGGGCTTAACCGAAATGGCTTTCACGTCTACGCGCCCACGCTTGCCGGCCATTGTGCGGATGAAGCGGCCCTGCTCGCAACCACTTATGAAGACTGGGTCGCCAGTATTCGCACCGCCATCCGCGAGTTCGGCCAGGATGTCGACGAGCTGTACCTTGCCGGCATTTGCGTCGGCGGCATGCTCGGCCTGATGGCAGCTAGTGAAGAGGGCAATGCCGTGAAAGGTGTCACCATCTTCTCGCCACTATTTAATTACGATGGCTGGAACACACCATGGCATTACCGGCTGTCCTCTGCCATTCCCTTCGTCGCGCACCTGCCATACTTACGTAATATGGCGTTCGGCGAAGCCCCGCCCTACGGCATCAAGTCCGATCGTGTGCGCGCCGCTATCATGGGTGCGGGCGCGGATGCCATACCGGGTACCCTGCCACGTTTTCCGCTTCGCGCATTGTACCAGAATTTCCGCCTCAACAAGGCAATGAAGAAACGCTTGCCTTCCATCCATATTCCTACGTGTTTGATTCACGCGAAAGAAGATGATGTCTGCCATCCACGCAACGCGACCCTTCTACAAAGTCTCCATGGCGGCCCGTGTGAGATTGCGTGGCTTGACGACAGTTACCATATGATCCACATCGATCAGGAGCGCCACAAGGTCGCTGCGCTTACTGCAGAGTTTTTTGGTGCATCGCAACTGCAGGCCAAACCCGCATCCGCTCGGGAGAAGATCGCTTCATGAAATATTTCATTATCGTAACGCTGCTTATGCTCAGCGCCTGTCATACCATCACCGGCGCTGGGGAAGACATTGTCGGAATCATTTAAAGATTACAGGATTGCGGTGTAGCGCATAACTTTTAATCAAAGACTGAATTCACATAATTTTATCTGACGTCAGTGTTGCTGACATCGTTACACCACCGCCCAGAGCTTGATAAAGCGCAACCATTGCCGCCAGTTGTTGCTGGCGCGCCTGCAGGTAATTATCCTGCGCCGAGAATAGAGCACGCTGGGTATTTAGCACTGTCGTAATATCAACGATTCCTCCCGCGAACTGACGTTGCGATAATTCATACGCATCCTTCGAAGTGCGCATTACCTGCGTTTGCGCTTTCTCCTGCTCGCTCAGGCGCTGCAGGCCGGCCAGCGCATCTTCGGTATCACTGAAGGCGCTTACCACAATCTTGAAGTAATTCTGCGCCAGTTCTTCCTGCTGCGCATGGGCCAGTTCCAGTTCGCCCGTTAGCAGACCACCCTCGAAGATCGGCTGCACCAGGTTTGCGCCAAAACTTACCAACTGGCCGCCGGCATTGAACAGCGAGCCTAGCGCAGTGCTCTGGTAACCCAATGCGCCCGTCAAACCAATACTCGGAAAAAACGCGGCGCGAGCCGCATTGATGTTCGCATGCGCCGCGATGAGTTGTGCTTCCGCTTCCGCCACATCGGGCCGGCGCTCGAGCAACTCAGATGGCGCGCCAGACGGTACAACCGGCAGCGCGACATCACCCAGTTTCGCCCTCGTTGGCACCTCAAGTTTCTCCGGTAACTGGCCAAGTAGAATCGCCAGTGCATCACGATCCTGCGATAGCTTCAGCTGCAAGGGTGACAGCGCCGCCGTCTGTTCCGCCACTACCGTCTGCTGTTGCGCCACATCGAGCCGGCTGATAACCCCCGCTTTGAAGCGCTTGTCGAGCGAGTCGAGCGTTTTGTCTGCGTTGGCAACATTATCCTGCGCCACGGCAATGCGTTCCCGCGTCGCTAGCATGTCGAAATAAACCGTTGCGACGGAACCATTGATAGAAATGGCAATGACCTGTGCATCGAATTTCTGCGCATCGCGGCTGGCCTGTGCCGCTTTCAATGCGGAGCGGTTCTTGCCCCAGAAATCAATTTCATACGCTGCCTGCAGGCTCGCGCTGTAACTTGTACTTGTGCGACTGCCGGTCGTGGCACTTGTGCCCGTACTGGCACCACTTTTCCCACGCGTACGGGTTGCGCCTGCATCCGCCTCCAGTGACGGTAACAAAGCCGAACCAGCGATGCGCACCTGCGCATCCGCCTCGCGCACGCGTGCTTCCGCCGCACCGATATCGAAGTTATTCTTCTGAGCCTGTTCTTCCAGCACGTTCAATTCCGGTGAATTGAAACTCGTCCACCATTTATCATCCGGCCAGCCCGGTTTCACTAGTTCGGCCGGCGGCTGCTCAACGAACGTTTCCGGCTTTGCCGTCTCCGGTTTCTCATACGGATTAAACAGGTCGCACCCGGCCAGCAATGCCAGCATGGAAACAAAGCCTAAGTTACGTAAGCGCATAATGGTTCCTTTCCCCGGCCTGGCGGCCTCGGTTAAAGCGGTCGAGCGCCAGATACACGACGGGTGTCGTGTATAGCGTCAGGAGTTGCGAGACCAACAGGCCACCGACGATGGCAACGCCCAGTGGTTCACGCAGCTCTGAGCCATTTCCCCCTGTGAGCACCAACGGCAGTGCGCCGAATACTGCGGCCATTGTCGTCATCACGATAGGACGGAAACGCCGGGCGCAGGCTTCCCGGATAGCCTCTTCCTGAGTCTGGCCCATCCGCTCGGCATTGATGGCGTAATCAACCAGCATAATACCATTTTTCTTCACGATGCCCATCAGCATGATGACGCCGATAATGCTGATGAGCGACAGGTCAAGCCCCCAGACGCGCAGTGCCAGCAATGCACCAAGGCCCGCTGAGAACAGCGTCGAAATAATAGTGAGCGGGTGCCAGACATTCTCGTAAAGGATGCCGAGTACGAGGTAGATGGCGATGAATGCTGCGGCAATAAGCAAAGGCTCATCCTTCAGCGAATCGGCGAATGCAGCAGCACTGCCGGCGAAAGCGCTGTGGACACTCGGCGGCATACCGATAGTGCGCGTTACCTGCTGGATACGATCCGATGCATCGCCCAGCGACGAACCCGGCGGCAGGTTGAAGCTCAGCGTCGAGGCCGGGAATTGGCCCTGATGCTGCACCGAAACCGGCGCAAAGCCCAGGACGACATGGGCAACTTCGGAAAATTTTACCTGCGCACCAGTGTTCGATTTAATATAGATATAGTCGAGCGAAGTGGCATCGAGTTGGTCCTTCGGCAGCAGTTCCATAACCACATGGTATTGGTTGCGGATGCCGTACATGGTCGAGACCTGCCGCTGCGCGAATGCATCCTGCAGCACCTGATCGAAGCCACTCATGGTGATACCAAGTTGCGCCAGTCGGTCGCGGTCGACCACGATATTCACCTGACTGGTCGCCTTGTCCTGATCGCTTGTTAGATCGGTAATGCCAGGCTCCGCTTTCAGCGCCTCGATCAGTTTTGGCGTCCATTCGCGTAATTCCTCGAGCGATTCATCCGAAAGTACGAATTGGTATTGCGCTTTACTCTGGCGGCCACCCACACGGATATCCTGCGACGCCTGCAGGGTCGTGGTCACACCATCAATCTTGGCCAGCTTTGGGCGCAATCGATTGATTACTGCATCCGCACCGATGCCGCGCTCCTTGAGTGGCTTCAAACTAATAAATAACCGGCCCTGGTTCGCGTTGCCGCCCCCATTGCTGCCTACAGCACTGCCGAGGCCCGCAACGGCTGGGTCACTCAGAATAACTTTATTCACTTCGTATTGTTTCGTCGCCATGGCTGCGATGGAAATATCAGTACGCCCTTCCGATGTGCCTTGAATAAGCCCTGTATCCTGTTGCGGGAAGAAACCTTTCGGCGCCACAACATACATATAGACAGTAAGCGCGATGGTGCCGACCATCACCAACAGCATGAAGGTTCGGTGACGCAGTACCCAGTCCAGCCCATTCAAGTAATGGCGTAACAACCAGTCATAAAAATATTCGCCCGCCCGCGGAATTGGCTGGGGGTGCTTGCCGCGTTTTTTCCGCCACACCATCAGCGCCGCATAAACCGTCGGCGTTACGGTGAGCGAGATCACCACGGAAATCGCCACCGCAACGCTAAGTGTCACCGCGAATTCACGGAACAGGCGGCCGATGATGCCGCCCATGAACAGTAGCGGGATGAACACCGCGATCAGTGAGAGGCTGATGGAAATCACCGTGAACGTGATCTCCTTCGCGCCCATGATCGCCGCATCGAGTGGACTTTCCCCCGCTTCTACATGGTGGGTGATATTCTCGATCATTACGATGGCATCATCGATGACGAAGCCGACAGAGATGGTCAGCGCCAGCAACGAGATGTTATTCAGCGAATAGCCGAGAAGATGCATCGCTGCAAAGGTGCCTGCGAGCGATAACGGCACAGTAATGCTCGCCGCGATGGTCGGCGTGAAACGTCCTAAGGAGAACAGCACCACCAGTACCACCAGCACGCTCGAGATCAGCAGCGTTAGTTCCACATCGTTCACACTCGCGCGGATAGTGGTCGTACGGTCGGCCAGCACATCGATCTTGGTACCGCTCGGCATCCAGCGCTCGAGTTGCGGCAAGATCTTCTTAATGCCGTCCACAACCTCGATCACGTTTGCATCCGGCTGTTTCTGGATGATGATGATGATGCCCTTGTCGAGGTTGAACCAGCCGGCCTGACGGTTGTTTTCCACGTCATCCATTACGGTCGCAATATCCTTCAAACGCAAATTGCTCGCGCCGCTGGTCTGCAGTAAAATGGGGGCGTAATCTTTTGCCCGGGTGATCTGGCTATTGCTGCTGATGGCCATCGAACGCAGCGCGCCGTTAAGACTTCCTTTTGGATTATTCTGGTTCGCTGCGGCGATACGGCTGCGCACGTCCTCAAGACTAAGGCCCGTTGCCGCCAGCGCATTCGCATCCACTTGTATACGTACGGCAGGCTTATCGGCGCCCGAAACCGTAACCTGCGCCACTCCCGGAATCTGCGAGATTTTTTGCGACAGGATGGAATCGCATGCATCGTAGAGATGGGTCTGATCTATCTTGGTCGAGGTCACAGCAAGGATAAGGATTGGTGTATCCGCAGGGTTGACCTTACGGTAAGTCGGCGGATTTGGCAGATCCACCGGCAGGTCGCTGCCCGATGCGTTGATCGCGGCCTGCACGTCGCGGGCTGCACCGTCGATATCGCGATCAAGGTCGAACTGCGCGGTAATGTTCGTCGAACCTTGGTTGCTGGTCGAAGTCAATTCCGTCACGCCCGCGATCTCGCCGAGGCGGCGTTCGAGCGGTGCGGCAGCGGTCGCTGCCATCGTCTCGGGGCTGGCGCCCGGCAGTTTGGCCGAAACGGAGATGGTCGGGAAATCCACGCGCGGTAGTGGTGCAATCGGCAACGTCAGGAACGCAACGACACCCGCCATGAAGAGGCCGGCCGCCAACAGGAAAGTAGCAACAGGCCGGCGAATGAACATTTCGCTAAGCCCCATGCTGCACCTCGTCGCGCCCTGAATTGCTGCCGCCTTTCATGCGGACTTTGAGCCGTTCCATCCCGAGATAGATCACCGGTGTGGTATACAATGTCAGCAATTGTGAGAGCAGCAGCCCCCCGACGATCGATATACCGAGTGGGCGCCGTAATTCCGCACCCATCCCGGAATCGATGGCGAGTGGAATAGCCCCGAGCAGCGCGGCCATCGTCGTCATCATGATCGGGCGGAAACGCAATAGGCATGCTTGATAAATGGCATCGGTCGCGTTCATTCCCTTGTCGCGCTCAGCGACCAACGCGAAATCGATCATCATAATCGCATTCTTCTTCACGATCCCCATCAGCAGTATGATGCCGATCAGTGCAACGATGGAAAGATCCTGACCCGTTATCAGCAACGCCAGCAATGCGCCGACGCCGGCGGATGGCAGCGTCGAGAGGATCGTCACTGGATGAATAGTACTTTCGTACAATACACCGAGCACGATGTAGATGACGATGATTGCGGTAAGAATAAGCGCCGGTTCATTGGCCAGCGAGGACTGGAACTCAGCCGCATCACCACTGAAACTGCCGATGATGGTATCCGGCATGCCAAGTTTTTTCTCCACCCGACCAATGGCCCGCACTGCCTTGTCGAGCGATGCACAATGGGCAAGGTTGAAACTCAGCGTTACTGCCGGGAACTGTCCCTGATGTGAGATGGCAAGTGGTGCGGGCACAATGCGCAACGTGCTGAACGCCCCGAGCGGCACCATCCCGCCATTGGTCGATTTGATGTAAAGCGTTTCTAGAATTTTAGGATCCATCTGGTATTGCGGCGCCACTTCGAGGATGACGTGATACTGGTTCACTTGGCTGTAAACTGTCGAGACCTGCCGCTGGCCGAATGCATCGTACAAGGTGTTGTCCACCACATCGGGCTGAATGCCAAGACGCGATGCCTGGTCGCGATCCATCGTCAAATCTGCTTTCAAGCCACCGGCCGAAGCATCGCTCGTCAAGTCGGCCAGCGCATTCTCTTCCTTCAACTTCTCAAGAAGTCGGTTCGACCAGTCATGCAGTTCGTTCTCATCAAGGTCTGTCAGCGTGTATTGGTATTGGGTGCGGCTCACCCGCGCCCCGATCTGGATATCTTGGGAAGCTTGCATGTTCACGGTGAGACCGGTCAGTCCCTGCATCTTTTTATTCAGCCGGTCAACAACGTCTTGCGCCGAGCCGCCGCGGTCAGCAATCGGCTTCAGTACGATCGTCAGGTGACCTGTATTGCCGGTTGCGTTTGTGGTACCGACGCCGAGGAATGACGCCACCGATTCCACATCCGGATCGGCTTTCGCCAATTCTGCAGCGTTGCCTTGGAGGCGCACCATTTCAGTAAAGCTCACCGTCTGTGCTGCATCCGTCGTCGCTACGATCTGCCCCGTATCCTCGGCGGGCAGGAAACCTTTCGGCATGATGATATAGAGGCCGATGGTCGCGATCAGGCTTGCCAGCGCAATCAGCAAGGTCATGCGCTGATGACGCAACACCCACTGCAGACTCGAGGCGTAGCGCAACTGGATGCGATGAAAGAAGCCCTCTTCGCTCTCGACGATCGAACCCTGTTTCAGCATGCGTCCGCACATCATCGGCGTCAGCGTCAGTGAAATGATCGCCGAAACGATGACAGCAATGGTAAGGGTCAGCGCGAATTCACGAAACAACCTACCAACGATACCACTCATGAACAGCAGCGGAATGAACACAGCGATCAGCGATACGGTGAGCGAGATGACGGTAAAGCCGATCTCCGCCGCCCCCTTGAACGCCGCATCGAGTGGTTTTTCACCCTGCTCGATATAGCGCACGATGTTCTCGATCATCACGATGGCGTCATCCACCACGAAACCGGCGGAGATGGTCAGCGCCATCAGCGACAGATTGTCCAGACTGAAACCGCACACAGACATGACCCCGAAGGTCGCGATTAACGACAGTGGCAACGCTATCCCGGGGATAATCGTCGCCCGGGCAGAGCGCAGAAAGAGATAAATGACGAAAATAACGAGGCCGATGGTGAGCATCAGTGTGAACTGCACGTCCTTCACGCTGGCGCGAATGGTTTGCGTACGGTCGGCAAGGATACTCACTGTGATGCCAGCAGGAATCGAACTCTTTAACTGTGGCAGCATTTTCTGCAAATTCTGCACGGTTTGCACAATGTTTGCGCCAGGCTGGCGCTGAATATCGACGATGACGGCCGGCTTGCCATTCACCCAGCCGGCCACGCGTGCATTCTCGACGCCTTGCACTACATCGCCCACATCACGCACATGCACCACATTGCCGTTATTCACGCCAAGGATGATGTTGCGGTAGGTGGCGATGTCCTCGATCTGGTCGTTCACATCCAGTGCCAAGGCTTGTAATGGCCCGTTGAAGCTGCCTTTGGGCAGGTTTACATTGGCAGCAGCAAGGCTGGCACGCACATCCTCGAGGCCAATGCCGTATTGCGACAGTCGACCCGGATCGATCTGGATGCGAAAGGCCGGGCGCTGGCCGCCCTCGGTGATGACGCGGCCGACCCCTGTCACCTGCGATAATTTCTGCGCCAGGAGCGTATCCGCGATGTTGTTCACCTCCGTCATTGGCAGCGTGTCCGAAGTCAGCGCCAATGTAAGGATCGGCGGATCGGCCGGGTTCACCTTCGAATAGCTCGGCGGGTACGGCAAATTCTTCGGCAGCACACCGCCTGCCGCATTGATCGCCGCCTGCACATCCTCCGCCGCGACATCGAGGTCCTTCGACAGGTCAAATTGCAGGGTGATGGAACTGGTTCCTTCCGAACTTGTCGAAAGCATCGAGGTCAGCCCTGCAATCAACCCGAACTGGCGCTCGAGCGGTGCAGTGATGAGCGAAGATGTCGTTTCGGCCGAGGCCCCCGGTAACTGCGTATTCACTTGGAGTGTCGGAAAATCTACTTGCGGTAGCGCGGCGACCGGCAGCTTGTGATAGCCGAACATACCCCCCAGTAGCACCGCTACGGCCAGCAGCGTGGTGGCGACCGGGCGGGCGATGAACGGAGACGAGACGTTCACGCCTAGTTCTCGCGCTTATGGTGGTGTTTCTTTTCAGTGCCGCCACCGGTCTTGTCGGCATCCGATGGCGTACCGCCAGCATCGGTTGCTGCGGCATCCTTACTCGCATTGTCTTTCTTGCCACTATTCGTGGCTGCAGCGTTTTTGTCACCGCCGACCGTCACCTTGCTCTTATCCTGCAGCTTCGCCATGCCGTCAACGATGACCTGATCCCCATCGGTCAGACCATCCGTTACCACGGAGTCCGTGCTTTGTGTCGCACTGATGGTCACCGGTTTCATCGCAACCGTACTATCCGCGGCTTGGTACAGGAAAACATAGGCGCCTTTGGGCCCCTGTTGGACCGCAACGCTCGGCACGGTCAGCACATTTTGCTGGGTCGTCAATAGCAGGCGCGTATTGGCGAACCCGCCCGGCCAGAGCTGATTCTGCACATTCGGGAATGCAGCCTTCAATTTGATCGTTCCGGTCGTCTGGTCGATTTCGTTATCCACTAGCAGCAATTTGCCATGATCAATGAGCGTCGAATTGTCCGAGGCCAGCGCATCCACCTGCAGCGTTTTTCCTTCATTCGTCTGTTGATTGATGGCACCGAGATTCTGTTGCGGCAGGCTGAATAGCACCGCCACCGGCTGTACTTGTGTAATGACGACGAGACCATTCGTATCACCGCTATGAATCACATTGCCGACATCCACTTGGCGCAATCCGGTGCGGCCCGAGATCGGGGCAACAATCGTTGTGTAGCTCAGTTGCGTTGCGGCACTGTCGATCGCTGCCTGATCCGCCGCCACCTGCGCGGTCAACTGTCGCACCGTCGCCACCTGTGTATCGAGCGTCTGGCGCGGCACGCTATCACCGAGTTTCTGGTAGCGTTTGACGTCCACCTGAGCATTAGCAAGGTTAGCTGTATCCTTGGCCTTAGTCGCCACTGCCTGATCCAATGCCGCCTTGTACGTGCGAGGGTCGATCTGCGCCAGTACTTCCCCGGCTTTGACGTTCTGTCCTTCGCGGAATTTGATCACCATCAGCTGACCATCCACCTGTGAGTGTACGGTAACGGTGTTATAAGCCTGTACGGTGCCGAGACCATTGAGATAGACTGGAACATCCTTGCGTACGGTCGGCGCCAACACGACGGGTGCCTGCGGTTTTTTATTTCCCTTGTCGTCCTTGGGTTTGGTAAAGAAATAATACGCCACAGCAGCGACCATAAGCAGCACCAGCAACCAGATAATCCAGCGCTTTGAACGTTTCCTATTCATGGTCCCTTGCATAATTTACACCGCACCTAAAATGGGCTTGCCTCTTAGTGGACAAACCTAACCGACTTGTATGACGTTTACATGACGTTACTATGGCCGAATGTACGGCAAATTCTGCAATAAAATGGTTTTTATGAACATCCACATCGGTTCCTTATGTTTACGTCATTTTTGTAAAACAATCACCGCTTAAGCACATCCCACCACAACTGAGACTATGATGGACACTATTACGCTCAAACGCTACCTGCCCTGGGTCGTTGCCACCGCGCTGTTCATGGAACAACTCGATTCCACAATCGTCAACACGGCTGTCCCCTCGATGGCGGTCAGCCTCGGCGTTACGCCACTGAGCCTTAAAGGTGTCGTTGCTAGTTACATCCTCAGTCTTGCCGTGTGCATCCCCATTAGCGGGTGGATGGCGGACCGCTTCGGCACGCGCCGCGTGTTTTCGATTGCCGTCGCTGTATTCACGCTTGCCTCCATCCTGTGCGGCCTGTCCGTCAACGTACCGATGCTGATTTGTGCACGCGTGCTCCAAGGGGTCGGCGCGGCCATGATGATGCCCGTCGGGCGCCTCGCTATCATCCGCACCTTTAGCAAAAGCGAATTACTCACCGCCATGAATTTCGTTATCATACCTGCGCTTATTGGCCCTCTACTAGGACCAACGATCGGTGGCCTTATCGTGCATTTCCTTTCATGGCGCGAAATCTTTTTTGTCAATGTTCCGGTCGGTATCCTTGCGCAATTCCTTATCTACAAGCATATGCCGGATTATCGCGGCGATGCTTCACACCCGCTAGATATAATGGGTCTCCTGCTCTTCGGCGTCGGTATGGGGCTACTTTCGTGGCTCCTCGAAATTTTCGGCGAGCATGAGATTTCAACGTGGCATTTCACGGCACTTCTCATTCTCTCGCTGGCCCTACTGGCTGGGTATGTCGTCCATGCGAAACGGGTAAAATACCCATTGCTGCGTCTTCAGTTATTCAGGATCCGCACTTTCCGCGTCTCAGTCGTGGGTGGTTTTATCACGCGTCTTGGTGTCGGCGGTATGCCGTTTCTGCTCCCGCTACTTTACCAACTTGGCCTTGGCCTGCCCGCATGGAAATCCGGCATGTTGATGATGCCCGCCGCGCTTGCCGCCATGTTCATGAAATTCTTTTCGGTGCGCATCCTGCGTACATTAGGCTATCGTAAGGTACTGATGCTCAATACGTTAATGATTGGCCTGACGATCAGCCTGTTTGCATGCATCGATTCCAGCACCCCGCTTATCTGCATCGTTATGCTCGGTCTTGCCCAGGGTTTCTTCAATTCCCTGCAATTCTCCAGTATGAATAGCATGGCCTATGCGAATACGGAGCAGAAGGATTCCAGTATGGCCAGCACGATCGCCAGCGCCTTCCAGCAGCTTTCACTCAGCTTCGGACTTGCTTTTGGATCCATCGTCGCCGCCTGGTTCCTGGGTGACCTGCCTCAATCCGACCAAGCAGCCATCGTCAGTGCGCTGCACCATGCCTTCCTTGCTTTGGGCGCTATGACGATTCTTTCCGCAGCAATTTTTGCAACACTTAGACCGGGGGATGGCGATAATGTCAGTCGCGGACTAAATATGACACCTGACCCTGCTGTTAAAGCGGATGCATGATGACGGAGTTTACATCCTCATGTATTTTTTATAGCCGTATTTCTAGTTTCCGCCCACCTAATTAACGAAAGGCTAATCCAATGAAAAGAATTCTTAAATCCATTGCTACCGGTGCCGGTCTTGCGGCGGCGCTGGTTGCAACACCCAGCTTTGCCGTAACCTCCCCAAGCCAAGCATGGTATGCCGGCATTAGCGGCGACCTTACCTGGATGGGCGATTCGGATACCGGCGGCGGCGGTAACGTCGATCTCGGCTACCGTTTCAACAATGTCCGCGTTGAAGGCGAAGTCGGTTACCATGATGCCTCAGGCGGCGGTGACGCCAACGACTACTGGAGCTACATGGGTAACGCGTATTATGATTTCAACAATATGTGGACGATGTCGAGTTATAAAATCTCCCCGTATGTCGGTCTTGGCCTAGGTGATGCCGAAATCGATGGTGATAGTGAATTTGCGTGGAACGGCATGGTCGGCGTGAATTTTGCCACCGCATCGATGCCGCATACCACCTATCGCCTGGGTTACCGTTACTTCGGCACGGATGACCATGATCCGCATGCCAGCAATCTTGAGCTCGGTATGAACATCGCGTTCTAACGAGCGAATACAAACCTAATCTGAAAGAGGGTTCCGTAAAGGAGCCCTCTTTTTATTGTGCGAGCAACTTACGTGCCTGAGGAATATTCAGTTCCTTTTCCCAGCGGGCGATCACCAGCGTCGCGATGCAGTTGCCAACCACGTTCGTCAGCGCCCGGCCGGTGGAAAGGAAGCGATCGATGCCGAGGATAATCGCTGCGCTGGCGACAGGAATACTGTTCGTCGAAGCCAGTGTCGCCACTAGGACGATAAATCCCGAACCGGTAACCCCCGCCGAGCCCTTCGAGGTGATAAGCAGCACTAGCAGCAGGCCGATCTGATCATCAAGGCTGAGTGATGTCCCCGTCGCATTCGCGAGGAAAACCAGGGCTAACGTGAAGTAGAGGGAGGTGCCATCAAGGTTGAACGCATACCCCGTCGGCAGCACCATACCCACGACTTGCCGTTTACAACCGAGCGCCTCGAGTTTCGTCAACAATCGCGGCAGCACGGTTTCCGAAGATGAAGTACCAAGCACGATGAGCAATTCATCGCGGATGTAGCGGATGAGTTTGAATGCGTTCAGACCCGTCAATAGACGCAGGATAGGTGCCAGCACCAACACGATGAATCCGAGGCATGCCGCAAAATAGGTCGCCACCAGTTGCGCAAGTTCACCGAGACTGGAAAACCCTAATTTACCGACAGTATAGGCTATAGCGCCAAATGCGCCTACAGGTGCGAGATGCATGATAATTTCAACGAGGCGGAAGAAAAGCTGAGCCGCCGATTCTACTGTGTTGAGCAATGGATCGCGATGCTGAGGTTTTAAGCCCGTCAACGCCCAAGCGAATAAAATTGCGGCGGTCAGCGTTTGTAATATGTCGCCCATTACCACACCGCTGAAAAAGCTTTGCGGAATAAGATTCATCAAAAAATCTGCGGTACTCTGGACTACCTGCGGATGGTCGCCTAATGACGCAACATCCAATGTCTTGGGATTGATATGCATCCCTGAGCCGAGTGATGTAAGATTACCTATCAGCAGGCCGATGATCAGCGCGAGCGTTGTCATCACTTCGAAATAAAGAACAGCTTTAAGCCCGAGCTTGCCTGCGCGTTTGATGTCGCCCACATGCGCGATACCGGTAACAACGGTGCAAAAGATAACCGGCGCGATAATCATCTTGATAATTTTGATAAATCCGTCACCCAGCGGCCTCACTGCCACGCCGAGATCAGGATCGTATACGGCAAGTACTACGCCGAGCGTAATGCCGATCAAAACCTGAACATAAAGTTTACCAAACCAACGCATGATTGGACAGTAGGAAGCTTTTACTCTTTAGGCAATCCCCATTCGTCAGGTAGCCGGGCGGCGGCATAATTCGCGGACGAGCAGCTTCTCCACTCGCGTAATGGGGACTCTTAATAATGCCTTAACCGCAATTTTCTCCCCCGTATTCGCATTAAGTCGGTGATACCCAACTACTAGTTGCATAGATTTAAGTTATCCACCTTGAATCTTTATTATGCAAATATTTTGCCGCCATCAGCTTCACTTCAGCTATCTGCGTTAAAGTCTCTATAGAATCCTCAAGAATTCAGTATAATAGCAATGTTGCAACGGCAAAAAATTTGCTTATTATGCGCGCTCTTTTTTTGAAGATAAGTAGTAACATTTTTAAATGAATGGCTTTTAAATGACGACTGTCAATTTTCGCCGTGAAGAACGTGTAGCAACGCTTTCTCTGCTCATCACTCTGGGCCTCTATATCATGCTGGCGAATTCGTTCGTACATAAGGTATACGACAGCTATTTTTTCCCGCATAGCGGCCCATTTATCGGCGGTCTTGTCTATCTCGCGGCGCTTACCATCGTCTTCTATTCCATTGTACATTATCATGTTTGCCTTATCGGTCACTACAGACGCCCGATGCGCGAACAGATGCCGTCGTTCGACGCGGTAAGCACAATCTATGATGGCGCGACACCAGATGTTACTGTGCTGATTCCCTCGTTTAAGGAAGAACGCCAGATCATGTTGCAAACCATGCTATCGGCCGCCCTTTCGGAATATCCGAACAAGAATGTCGTGCTTCTGATCGACAACCCGCAACACCCAAAAACGCACAGCGAACAAACGCTGCTCGCTCAGGCGCGCGCATTGCCACACGAATTACAAGCACGCTTCAATCAGCAGGCCACGATATTTCATGACGCGCGTGATGCTTATGTCATTCGCCGCAACGCCCATGGCAGTGATATTGCCGAGGAAATTGAAACGCTCGCCAGTCTCTATAAAAACGCTGCTGACTGGCTGGAGAACGAAGCCCTGCATCTGGCCAACGGCGAACCGCTTACCACTCTAGCGGGCGACGTGCGGTTTTTCATCGAAACCATTATCCTGCAACCTGCCGCCCAGCATCGCGAACAGGCGACCATGTTGCGTTATGGCACCATCCCTAACGCGCTTGAAATCACCCGCCACTATAACCGCTTGGCTGGTCTCTTCACCGTGCGGTTCAGCAGCTTCGAACGCAAACGTTATCTGAACCTTTCGCACGACGCGAACAAAGCCATGAACCTTAACAGTTATATGGCGCTTATTGGTAAATCGTGGAAAGAAGTCGAGACATCGAATGGCCTCGAACTGCACGAGTGCCAGCCGCATGACGCGAGCTTCACCATAACCGCCGCCGATTACGTCAACACCATCGATGCCGACAGCCTGATGACATACGACTACATCGCGCGCCTCGTTCATCTCATGGAAAAGCCCGAGAATACGCGTATCGCCGTTGCGCAATCGCCGTGCTCGGCCACCCCGGGCTATCGCTCCGCTATCGAACGTATCGCCAGCGCCCAGATCGACGTACAGTTCCACACCCACCAGGGCTACACCTACTGGGATTCAAGTTTCTGGGTCGGCGCCAACGCCATGCTGCGCACCACCGCGCTCGAAGCGATCAAAGAGATCCAGCATGTCGACGGCAAGATTGTCACCGTTTACATCCAAGACCGCACCCTCATCGAGGATACGGAGTCTAGTATCGACCTCGTGCACAAAGGCTGGAAGCTCTATAACTATCCCAAGCGGATGACCTTTAGTGCCAGCCCGGCTGATTTCGGTTCATTGCTCATCCAGCGCCGTCGCTGGGCGAATGGTGGCCTCATCATCCTGCCGAAATTGCTGCATTATGCCATTCGCGCCCCGAAGAACCTGCGCTTGATGCGCGAGTTTCTCATGCGCTTCAATTACCTTGCCATGACATCGTTGTCCGTTGCCATGCTCACTGTCTTCAGCTTCTATACATTCAGCCCGCGCCTCGCTTCATCACTCGTTATCTATGCGAATATTCCTTACCTGTTACTTTTCTCACGTGATCTGCGCATCTGTGGCTACCGTTATTCGGATGCATTGCGAGTAACCGCTTTCAACCTCATGCTGTTGCCGGTCATTGCCGCCGGTGTGCTGAAACAAATGGAACAGATTTTCACCGGCAAGAAAATTCCATTCGGCCGCACGCCGAAAGTACTCGGTCGCACCGGCGCACCTGCCATTTACTATCTGGTAGAACTTGGCATGATCGGCTATGGCATCAGTCGCTTGATCAGTGCGATCGAGAACCAGCAGCTTACGCAGGCCATCTTTGTCGGTGTCAACTGCGCTGCCCTTTTCTATGCATTGGTACGCTTCATCGGCATCCGTGCGCTGATTGAGGATGTAAGTGCGCCGGTGCTTCGCCTGTTTGCTGAAATGGAGCCAAAATTGCCAGTGATGGAACCGGCACCTGCGTTGGTCGACGTGAAAAACTTTAGTGAGGTTTAGCTTTATCGCAACCTTGCGGCAAGGTCATTGTCGTGAAGTAATTGCGCGTCAGATACGCCGTGTGACCTTCGTTCCAGTCTGCATGGTCAAGGAAATGGCGCTCCGTTGCTGTTAGCACCGCGAAGCTTGCTGATTTGTCCTGTAGCGCCGTGCCCTCGAGGTTCAACGGCTTTGTAGCGATCGAATAATCGATATGCTTATAAACAGTGTTGCAGCGCCCGGTACTGTCTCCCACCAGCGCCTCCAACATGCCGCGCGCCGTGGTCGTGTGGTCGGAATGATCATCCGTGTTCACGCTCGTATCCGGCTCCTGAATATGCAGGGTCAACTGCTTGTCATCCCCTGCCTCGCGCGTTACAATACCCGACAGCACGCTCACCATATCTTTCCAACTATACGCCGCTTCGCCATCCACCGGCGTCATCGTGTCGATCTCACCCGCTTTTAACTTTCTTAAGGATTCGTGGTTATAGAGTGGAAAGCCATTACCATCGAAATTTCCATCCGGCAGCCGCAGGAAATACGTCACCGTATTGCCGTAACTCACGCGCTCGATAATGTGCCCCGCAACTTCCGTCATCTCGGTATCTAATTGTGCGGTAGTCTTGCTTTTGCCTGCATCCACCATCCATTCCATCGCATCCACCGAAGCCTGCTCACGCACATACGGGTATGACGCAGTCGTGCCTTCCTGGCTGAACGGTAACCCCGCATCGCCCGAGGTCAGAAACACCGTCACTACCTTGTCGGCATCGTGCGTCACATCATCATAAAGGTTGGGGTTCATGAACAGGATGCAATCATCCGGATGTGCGCACACATAGATCGATGTGCCAGATTTCGCGTCGGCAAATACAGGCAGGCAGGTGAACAACAATACGGTTATGAGGTAGCGACGCATGGCATCCGTTGCATAAAATGGTTCTGGCGCACATTATACCATCCAGTCGTGACCGCCAATGGCAAAGAGTTTCTCGGAACAGAACCACGCGCTGAGGTCATGAACCTCGCCAAAGCCGTCGGGACTCAACTCGTTACCACCGCATCGTTGTCGGGCGACATCGCGTCCTTACCCACTATCGCGACAGCACATCTCTGGAAAAAACAACTGGAGCCCCGGTATACACCGAGGCTCCAGCCAACTTGTAAGCTGACTTAGTCCGGCAGACGTGGAGATTGTTGCTCTGCAGGCATCGACCGCAATGCAGCTGCCTTGGCCAGCCGCACGAGGTTGATGAACTCTGCCCGATAACCAAAATTATCCGGGCCCTTCGCCGATTGGGCCATGGTAATAATATCGTTGTAGCTGAAATCCTTCGTTTTACCTTCGTCACGCAGCAACTGGCCAAACGCTGCGACCGACGTTGCGAAACGTGCATCCGTTGAAGCTTTATCGATACTGCTGACTTCCTGATGCGCATCGATCGTCGTGGTGATCAGCTTGCTAGTCTCCTCTTTCGGCAATTTGTAGCGGATTTTAAGGAAGGCATATTCGTTGCTTGCGCGTTTTGTTTGTTCCTTCGTTTCGCTGGCATAACGTAGCGGATCGACCGAACCGGTATTGCCTGCAGGCGTTATCTCATAAATCGCCGTCACGGTATGACCCGAGCCGATCTCGCCGGCATCGATCTTGTCATTGTTGAAATCCTCACGGTTCAGCATGCGTGTCTCGTACCCGATCAGGCGGTATTCCGAGACCTTCGCCGGGTTGAATTCGACCTGGATCTTCACATCCTTAGCGATTGTGAACAATGTACTGCCTGCCTCCTCGACCAGTACTTTGCGCGCTTCGTTGAGGTTATCGATATAGGCCGCATTGCCGTTGCCGTTCTGCGCCAACGTCTGCATCATCGCATCGTTGTAATTACTCATGCCGAAGCCCAGCACCGAGAGGAACACGCCGGATTCACGCTCATGCGTGATATAGCTCTTCAACTCATTCTGGTCAGTGATGCCCACGTTGAAATCGCCGTCCGTTGCGAGGATGACACGATTGACGCCATGCTTGTCGAAGTTCTGTTTCGCCAGTTCGTATGCCTTGCGGATGCCTTCGGCCCCGGCCGTCGAGCCACCCGCGTTGAAGTTCTCGATGGTGCTCAGGATACGCGATTTGTCACGCACCGGTGTCGGCTCCAGCGCCACGCCGGCATTGCCCGCATATGTTACGATGGCCACCGTATCCTCTGGCTTCAGGCTGTCGAGCAGCAGCTTCAGCGAATTCTTCAGTAGCGGCATTTTGTTCGGTTCGTCCATCGAGCCTGACGTATCGATCAGGAAGACGAGATTACTGTGCGGCTTCGCATCGCGCGGGATATCGTAACCTTTGATGCCGATATGAATCAGCTTCGTATCCTTGTTCCATGGCGTCGGCATCACATTCACACTGGTACTGAATGGTTCGGTGCGATCTTTCGGTGCCGCGTAATCATAAGGGAAATAATTGACCATCTCCTCAATGCGCACCGCGTCCTTCTGTGGCAGCGCATTTTGGTTCAACGTTGCCCTGATAAAGGAATAGGATGACGAGTCGACATCGATCGAGAAGGTAGAAACCGGTTCTTGCGTCACAAGTTTCACCGGATTGTCCTGCGCATGCTCGAATTTGTCGTGGCCTTCGTCGTGGTAATAATTCTGTGGCATATCCTGCTGTGAGGACACGCCCTTCATGGATGCACGTGATGCCTCTGCCGGCACGCGAACTCTGGCCATGCCATCAGCGCCTGCGCCAGCAGGCGAACCACTGCGTGCTTCAGCGAATGCATTTTCAGATCCTGGCGCGATTTTTACCTTGGCTACATCGCTGCGGGGCGCCGCTGACGGAATGCTGGCCATGTCCGGTAACACAACGGCCGATGGTGGCGGCGGTGCACCAATTGCTGTGGCAGGCAGCATGTTTAATGCCACCGGAGCTGGCGTAGCCGTTGGCAACGCTGGCGATTGCATCAATGTTGCTGCTTGCTGCTTCACATTCGGTGAAAGACTGCCTTTAGAGTTTGCATCCTGACTATCCTTGATACCTTGCGTTTGGGTGAATTGATGGAACTCATTATTCAATGCACTCGAATTCAACAAAGCGATAGCGAAGGTAGCTGCACACAGGCCACCGCCGATTTTATAAGCCGTTTTCATAGATACTCCGTCGTTAAGGTGCAGCACCGAGCGTGCTGTACCTGTAAGACGACCCCACCATCCACTTCCTTGGCGGACATGCACATTTTTTTGATCGAATTTCTTCATGGCAGTTTCAATCGACTGATTTTCGACGATTTTATTAACTGCCGGCGGCTGGGTTTTTTTCAATATTTCTTTGAATTCATCGATTGGGTCAGTCATGGCCGCCCTCCATCTGGGATGTAAGTTGTTTGCGTATCTCGTGCATTCGCCACGAGACGGTCGATTCCGCACACCCGAGGATCTTCCCCGCTTCCGCATGGCTGCATTCTTCTGCCAGCACCAGCAACGCCGTCTCTGGCAGCGGCGGTTTCAATGCCGCAATAGCGCGGTACAACCACGCTGCCTTGCGGTTGGCCTCCGCAGCGTCCGCCGTCTCCATTGCTTCGAGTTCCACATACTGCGTATCGCGCGTGAGATCGCGTCCGCGCTTCTTACGGCAATCATGGCAATGGTTGACGATGACGCGGTACAGCCACGTGCTGAAACTACTGCGTGAATTATACTGTTTCAACTTATCGACCAGCGCCATGCATACCCCCTGCGTTACGTCCTCGGCATCGCTCCGATTGCCGGTGAAACGATACGCCACGCGGTGGATCAATCCATAATTCGCTCGCAGTAATTGCTCGAAAGCAACGCGGTCGCCTTGCTTTGCCTTGCCGATAAGACTGTCGCTGTCCTCGTTCATGCATCCTGATGGTTAGACGACGCTCTACCCTACTTCCTTGGCAGGCGCAAAGGCAAGCGCACGCCGCAAAGCATCAAGGAATGCCCCTAGCCGCGAGATCATCACGTAGTAGCGTATACCGAGTGGGATGACGCGTACACTTGCAAGCTAAAAGCGCAGCGCTATTTACGCTGCTTTTCTTTCCTGATGCGGACGTTGCGGACGGGTGCCACCACGGAAATTCTTGTTACCGAATTTCTTGGCGCGCGCGTTAGCATAGGAACGGTTCTTATTGCCACCGTTACCGCCGCTGAAGTTCGCTTCCGGCACGTCACCCGGATTCAGTAGGCGCTCGATCGCTTTCCATTTACCGCGATCGCGCGGGGTCAGCAGATTGACCGCCGCACCTTCCTTACCGTTACGGCCGGTGCGGCCGATGCGGTGGATGTAATCTTCCGGGCATTGCGGCAGGTCGTAATTGATGACGTGTTCAATATGCGGGATATCGAGACCACGTGCGGCGATATCGGTCGCTACGAGGATACGGATTTTTTGCGCACGGAAATCGCTGATTACGCGGTCACGCTGGCGCTGGTTAAGGTTACCGTGGATCGCATCGGCCTTCTGATTCGCTGTCGCGGTCAGTTTCTTGGCCATTTTCTCGGCACCGAATTTGGTCTGGCAGAAGACGATAATCGAGCCTTCGCGATTCTGCAATTGCACCAGCAACTGGCCGTATTTATCAGTATCCGATACCTGGATGATTTCCTGCTTGATGCTCGCCATCGGCGTATTGTTGCTGCCGACTTCTATACGTTCAGGATTCGACATATACTTTTCCGACATCTTGACGATGTTGCTCGGGAACGTCGCCGAGAACATGAGTGTCTGGCGTTGCGCCGGCATATGTTTCACCACCGCATCGATCTGAATGCCAAAGCCCATATCGAGCATGCGATCCGTCTCATCGAGCACGAGGAATGCTGCATCATTGAGCTTGAGCGTCTTGCGTTCGAGATGGTCATTGATGCGGCCCGGCGTGCCGACGATCAGGCGCGGGCGCATGCGCAGCTGCGAGAATTGTTTGCCCATCGGTTCACCACCGATCAACAGCGCAGTATGGATACCGCTGTCGCTGCCGAGCAGTTGCTCGAGCATGTCCATCACTTGTACGGCCAGTTCGCGTGTCGGCGTCATCACCAGCGCGGAACCTTGGTTGCTGGTCAAGAGTTTTGCGATTAACGGAATACCGAATGCGCCCGTTTTACCCGTGCCAGTCTGGGCGGAACCAAGTATATCTCGGCCTTCCATTGCCAGCGGAATCGCTGCCGCCTGCACCGGGGTCGGCGTCGCGAACTTCATGTAGTCGAGGGCTTGCATCAGGATTTCAGGCAAGCCGAAGGATTTGAAATTTTCCATGTTTTAGTCTTTCTTTGAATGAGTCTGTTTGAACAAGACTCACCCGAAGAAGTTGCCGTGACGGCAGACTCATAATGCGGCATGGAGCCGGATCACGTTCAGGATTGTCTTTAAAATTGAGGCTAGAAAAACCGCCCCACCTTACGATGGGGCGGTTTCGTATTCTAAGCCGTAATCGGCGAGAATTAAGCAGCCAGTTTCAGGTTGCCAGCCGAGGTCTTGCCCTTATCGGTCACGAGCTCGTAGCTCACTTTCTGACCTTCATCGAGCGAGCGCATACCAGCTTTTTCAAGCGCGCTGATGTGTACAAACACATCCGCACCACCTTGATCAGGTTGGATGAAGCCGAAGCCTTTGGTTGGGTTGAACCATTTTACAGTGCCGTTAGCCATTGTTGTCTCCTAGACAGTAAGGCGTTTAATAACGCAGTTCGGAATGAACCACGCTGATGAGAATTTTCCATCCGGGAACCCGGTAATTCTAGATCAAACGCTGTCAGGATCTAACGATCGGTATGTATCATTCGATACGCTGCGAGTAAGAGAAGATGCAGCCGCATAAGTAAAAAGAACAAAGAATATTCGGCGGTCTGTATAGCTAGTAACTGTTTGTAAGTCAACGCATTATGAATTATCACTTAAAATCATCTAAAATCCAGGCAGAGTCAAGCCCAGTATAAGATTGTTTATGAAGGATATTTCAACGATTTCCATTATTGGCGCTGGCCCGGCTGCGTTGATGGCTGCACAGGTTCTGGCGGCGGCCGGATATCGCGTCAACGTCTATGACCATATGCCCAGCCCGGCACGCAAATTCCTGATTGCGGGTCGCGGTGGGCTGAACCTCACACATAACGAACGACTCGACACTTTTTTAACTCGTTATGGTCGCGCAGCCGAATGGCTGACACCGGCGATCGAGGCGTTTCCACCATCAGCATTGCGTGCTTGGTGCGAGGAACTCGGCGAAGAAACATTCGTCGGTAGCAGCGGCCGCGTTTTTCCGCGCAGCATGAAAGCAGTGACATTATTACGCGCTTGGCTGCGGCGGCTGGAGCAGCTCGGCGTGCAGTATCATCCGCGTCATACTTGGCTCGGCTGGAAAGGTAATGCGCTGCGTTTTGCCACACCACTGGGACAGATCAATGTCACCAGTGGTGCAACCCTGCTTGCCTTGGGCGGCGCTTCATGGCCACGTCTGGGATCGGATGGCAGCTGGGTGACGATTCTCGAGGCGCACGGTGTGAAGGCTGCGCCCCTGCAGCCTGCAAATTGCGGTTTTCGCGTAACCTGGTCGGAGTACTTTCGTGAGCGGTTCGCGGGTCAGCCACTCAAGCCACTCACTATCACGCATGCAGGCATTACCCGCCAAGGTGAAGCAATGATCACCGCGCAAGGGTTGGAAGGTGGCATCATATATGCGCTTTCCGCCGCCATCCGCGATGCCATTGCATGCGATGGACAGACCACTATCACGCTCGATCTGAGGCCTCAAATGACGCTTGAAGCACTGCGTGCCAAACTTCCGGCGCGCGGCAATAAATCGCTCAGCGCTTATTTAAAAAGTGCTAGCTTTTCACCGCTTGCGATTGCCCTGATGCATGAGACCATTCCTAATATCGGCATGGTTGCCGACCTTGCATTCGCCATTAAGCAATTACCGCTGACACTGGTCAACACCAGTGGAATTGCTCGTGCCATCTCCACTGCCGGTGGAATTACACGTCAGGCAATGGATGATACGTACATGCTGAAAGCTCTACCCGGCGTGTTCGCTGCGGGCGAAATGTTGGACTGGGAAGCGCCTACCGGCGGCTATTTGCTGCAGGCGTGCTTCAGCACAGGCGTTGCGGCGGCCAGTGGCATCATCAACTATTTGCAAGCCAGATGAATATGCTGTCCGCGCTGAAATGGTTAAACCCAGAGCGTGCTACAACGTATTGAAGTCACGTATGGCCGGGAAGATCTGGTAATAATCTGCCATTTCCTTGAGAACGATGATATTGCCCGGCGGCAGTTTACTTTCAGCGAATGCCGCACGATCCGCTGTATCTTTCACGAGGACAAGACAATAATCCGGCTCCGTATCGGCGATTATAGTCTTGAGGCTGGCCTCAGTAATCTTCAGTTTCAGGTCGTTCTCTGGATTTTTGAACGCCTCGATAATATCAGCGGGCTGTTTGAAACCATAAATATAAAGACGTTTCATCCAGCTACTACCCTGCGCCAGTTGCACGACAGCTTGCAGGCCGGTCAGCCCGTAAATCTCATTGGCAATGCCGATCAGGTTCGGCTCGAACGTATTGCCACGCCACAGCAGCAAGCGCTGTGCCAGCTCGCTCGCCTGGATGAACTGCTTCGCATGCAATGCACGACGAAAGGCAACCCCCAACCGATGATGGGCATAATTCAGCAACGCCTCGTGCACATTCAGGCGCAATTCATTTGGTAATTGTGGAGTACCTGAATCGAGCAGGATACGCTCGATGGTCATTTCAAGCGCGCCGCGAATATTATCGAGATACGTAAGATTGATCGCGACATTCATGCGGCGCCCTACCGCGAATTGAGGCTTGGGGTTCGCCACTTCGAGGTAGAACGGCTCCTTCTCGAACACCACATTACCCTTCTTCAGCAACGCATAGGCCATCGGGAAAGCCTGATATGGCCCATCATTACGCGAGACCATGATATTATGTAACGCCTCGCGGCGGTAGATCACGCTTTCCGGCCAGACCAGCCGCGACGTCATAAAATCGATCATTGCTAACGGATCGGCAATTTTGAAAGTTGTGCGCTCCGGCACTTCAAAATATCCATGGATGATTTTTTCTTCAGCATCGTCATAGGCCCACCACGGTGCGTAGATCGCACTGACCTCAGAATGCGCTTCCAGATAGCGCACATACTCGACCAGCTTTTCAGGGATGATCTTGTCATCGTCCGCAACGTAAACACAGAATGTGCCACGCGCCATGCGCAGGGCGCTCGCCAGCTGGCGTTCGATACCGACTTGCTGCGTCTGGCGGTAATAACGAATGTTAGCATACTTGGCCGCAATCTCCTCCATCACCTCTGGTGTATCGTCCGGCGAGGCATGATCGACGACAACGATCTCATAAGCAATTCCGTACGTATCGAGCGCCCGCAGATTGTCGATGCAATAGGCCAGTAGTTTCGAGCGATTATAGGTCGGAATACAGATACTAAGTAACGGGGTGGTCATATAATGGCCTTTTGTTCAAATGCATCGATCTGGGCGGCGGTAATGGCGAGCGCCTCACCCGGCTGCGCATCAAAGTCACGATACCATTGCGCCGTCCACTGCAATGTTTCCTCGATGCCGAGTATAGGTTTCCAGTTCAGAGCCTGCATCAACTTGGCTGAATCGAGCAGCAGCACATTCGCTTCCGGATACTGTGCCGCATCCGCTGTCGGCACCCACGCCGGATGCTGCTGCCAATGCGCCCCCATTCGCTCAGCGACTGCGCTGGCGCTCAGGATGTTCTCCGGGTCGGGGCCGATGTTCCATGCACCACGGAATTGCTGCGGCGTATCGTATAGCGCTTGCGTCAATCGTAGCGTCGCATAGCACACATCCAGCACATGCTGCCACGGGCGTACGCTTTGCGGGTGGCGCAGCTTAACAGGTTGTTTCTCTGCGAAGGCCCGTGCACAATCCGGCAATAGGCGCGCCTCGTTCCAGTCACCGCCGCCGACAACATTACCCGCACGAATGATGGCAGTGCCTGGAGTAACCGCATTACCATGCATGAACGCACGCACCGCCAGTTCCGTCGCGCCCTTGCTAGCATCATAGATGCCAAACCCACCGATTGGATCATCCTCGCGATGCGGGTGACCCGTTCCATGGTTATCATAGACTTTGTCGGTAGTAAAAATGCTCAGCGCCTTGAGATGTTGGCCGCGCAATGCTTCAAGCAACGCAACAGTGCCCAGCGCATTGGCGCGCCATGTCTCGAATGCATCCGCATGTGCGCGGCCGACGATGGCCTGCGCTGCGAGATGGATGACAATCTCCGGCCCGTGCACAGCAATAGTTTTCTTCAACGTATCACGGTCGCAAATGTCAGCCGTCGTAGCGCTGATTTTTTCCGCGATACCTGCATCCGCATATAGCGACGGCGTCGTATGCGGTGCGAGCGCATATCCTGCCACTTCGGCTCCAAGGCGCGCCAACCATAGGCTTAACCAGCTACCTATGAACCCGCTTTGGCCGGTGACGAGGACACGTTTGCCGCGCCAGAAAGATAGATCCCGTTCTGCATCAGCCATGGCGCATTTCCTTGCTGGTAGATTCCGTTGAGCAGCTCCATTTCGCGGTGCGTATCCATGCACTGCCAGAAGCCGGGATGTTCGTAAGCTGCGAGTTGTTTATCCGCGGCAAGCTTCATCATCACGTCACCCTCAAGCGAGCAATCACTATGGGCAATGGGGTCCGCTGGCAGATAGGATTGCATCGCCGCTTTTTCGAGCACCATGAAGCCGCCATTGATGGCACCACTCGCCACTTGCGGCTTTTCGGCAAAGAATTCAACCACACCGTCCGTTGTTGCGATTTCACCAAAACGCGAAGGTGGCAGTACTGCGGTCAGCGTTGCTACCTTACCGTTCTTTTCATGATGCTTCAGCAATGCAGCAATATCGACATCCGCCACGCCGTCGCCATAGGTCGCGTAGAAACTTTTGCCTTGCACATGCGGCAAGGCGCGGGCGATGCGTGAACCGGTGAGCGTGTTCTCGCCCGTTTCGGCCAACACCACTTCCCAGTCCTCCATCTCCGTGCGGCGGTCGAGAAACACCTCACCACTGGCGAGGCGCACGGTGAAATCGGCATGGTGATAACGGTAATTCAGGAAGTAATCGCGGATGTAATCGCCTTTGTAACCAAGACACAGGATGAAGCGTTTTACCCCGAACGCCGAATAGCGCCGCATGATATGCCACAGGATTGGCTTACCGCCGATATTGACCATCGGTTTGGGGCGGAATTCCGTCTCTTCGCGCAATCGCGTACCGAGTCCGCCGCATAAAATGACCGCTTCCGTGACCATAGATCCTCTTTTTGCTGGCCTGTTACTGTTGCTCTTCGTATAGCTCTAATTACCCGTTTAGGAAACATTTTCTGGTGGCACGATGACTGGCAAACCCGCTTTATCCTGCGCCGCCTGCAACCAAGCGCTGACGCAAAGCGTTGTCGACCTTGGCCAGCAGCCGCTCGCCAACAGCTACCTAAAATCCACCGATGACATACTGCGCGAAGAGCGCTACCCACTGCATGCCTATGTGTGCACTTCGTGCTGGCTAGTACAGGTTCCGCCTGTCGAAACGCCTGAGAACATCTTCAGCAACTACGCCTATCTCTCCTCCTTTTCTGATACATGGAAAACACACTGCAATGCCTATGCCAGATCCATGGTCGAGCGCTTTCACTTAGGAAAAGACTCGCTCGTGGTCGAGATCGCCAGCAATGACGGCACGCTGCTCATCCCCTTCCAAAAGGCCGGTGTGCCGGTGCTCGGCATCGAACCGGCGCAGAATATCACCGCGCTGGCCAATGCTGCCGGCATCCCCACCCGCGCGTTATTTTTCGGGGTCGAAACCGCACAGAACCTCGTCAGCGAAGGTATCCAAGCGGACCTCATCGCCGCCAATAACGTGCTCGCCCATGTGCCGGATATCCATGATTTCATTGGCGGCTTCAAAGTCCTGCTCAAGCCCGAGGGCACCATCACCTTCGAGTTTCCGCACCTCGTAAAAATGCTGCAACATATGCAGTTCGACACGATCTATCACGAGCATTTCTCCTACCTGTCCCTCACCGCGCTTGAGCCGCTTTTTACCAGGCATGGGCTTGCGATGGTCGATGTCGAGACCCTGCCAACCCATGGCGGTTCGCTGCGCGTATTCCTGCAGCATGCGGGCCATCAAGCGACACCCGGCGTTGCTGCCATGCTGAAGCTGGAAACGGATTTCGGCCTCAAAACGCTCGCGCCCTATCAGGCTTTCGGGGCGAGCGTGTGTCAGTTAAAAACCGAACTTCTCGCCCAGCTTGAAAAACTTCGTGCCGCGGGCAAAAAAATCGTCGCCTACGGTGCGCCAGCGAAGGGCAACACCCTGCTCAATTATTGCGGCATCACGCCCAATATCATTTCCTACACGGTCGATCGCAACCCACAAAAGCAAGGCTGCCTGTTGCCCGGGAGCCACCTGCCTATCTATGATCCCGCGTTCCTCCTGCTGGATAAGCCCGACGTCGTGTTCATCCTGCCATGGAATATTGCGCCAGAAGTGATGCAGCAAATGGTGGAGATTCGTGAGTGGGACGGTCAATTCCTCATTGCCGTGCCGAATGTTCACTTAGCCTAGCATTGCGAATCCGGCATCACGCTCGGAAATCACTTTCACCTCGCCTTGCCAATAAATACGCAGCTTCGGGTCATTCCACCGCAGACCGCGCTGGGTTTCAGCCACGTAATCCGTGCTGATATGGTACTCGACTACAGTATCATCTTCTAACGTCATGAACCCATGCGCGATGCCCTCCGGCACATATAACATCGACGGCGTTTTCGCGCTTAACACCACACTCACATGCTGCAAATAGCTCGGCGAGCCTTCACGCAAGTCGACCAGCACATCCTGGATTGCGCCATGGCTGCAACGCACCAGCTTTACCTCGCCGTGCGGCGCTATCTGGTAATGCATACCGCGTAAGGTGCCTTGCTTGGTGTTCGTTGAGACGGATTGCTGCGGGAAATGCGTCACCAGCTTGCGTTCAGCGAACTTTGCCGCATCAAACACGCGCGTGAAGCTACCCCTTGCATCCTGCACAGGCGTCAGCTCGATGTGCCAGGCGCCGCCCAGCGATAAAGGCCTAAAATGCATAAGCTGCTTTCACTTATGGTGTTATTTGATATAGTTCCCTTCACGCAACAAGGTAAAGTGTATTCGCATGGCACCGGCACTCGGCACACACAAAGCGGAATTGGAAACGCAAGGATTTACGCGCTTTGCCGGTTTCTACAGTGCGGCAGAACTGGCCCCCCTGAAAGTGCATATTGTCGCCATCGTCGGCAGCCTCCACGAGCACCATCTCGGCGAGTCACTTCCTAGCCACGACTTCGACAGTGACATTTTTCAAACATCCTACATGGCCATGGTCAAGCATGACCGTAAGCTCGGCAGCATCGTCTACGACGCGGTGAAACAGATCCCCGAATTCATGCGCATTACCTCCGGCATGAAGAATGTCGAATTGGCGCAGGCTTTGCGCAATACTGCCTCCATCGGCATCAATCGCGGCGGCGACGGTATACGTATCGACTACCCGTCCGAGAAAAAATTCATGTCGCCATGGCACCAGGAATACCCGACACAGCTCGGCAGTATCGATGGTCTGGTATTCTGGTCGCCGCTCGTCACTATCACCGCCGATATCGGCCCACTCGAAGTCTGCCCCGGATCGCACAAGGAAGGCTTCGTGCCCATCGCCTATGAGACCGACCCTGAGAAACCTACCGCCTACACTATGCGCCTTGCCGATGAAGCTGCAGTCATCAACCGCTATTCACCGCAAGCCCTGCTCTGCAATGCGGGAGACTTGCTGGTGCTTGATTTCCTGACGCTCCACCGCTCCGGTTTCAACCATTCCAGCCGTGCGCGCTGGACGATGCAATTGCGCTATTTCAATTTCGAGAACAACGAAGCACGCGCGCTCGGTTGGCCGGTTAATCTTGGCCAAGGCAACCGCCCGGAGAAATTCTTCCCCGATAAAGTGGTGAAGAAATAATGGACATGGCTTGCAACATCTGCGCTTCGACGGATCTCGACATCATCTACAAACTCGATGCGCGCGCCATCAATTCGCTCGGTATACCGCAAGGCGAAGAGACGGAAATTGCCAGTTGTCTCACCTGCGGACACACGCTCACCGCGCCTTTCGCCAATGTCGCGGATTTCTATGATAAGCGTTACAATATCCTCACCAGTAGCGAGGACGAGGATCAGTTATTGAAGATCGTCAAGGGCGAAAAGATCTTCCGTTCCGACTTTCAAGCCGACATGCTCACAAAACGCATTCCACTTAAGCCCGGCATGCGCCTGCTGGATTACGGCTGCGCCAAAGCGCAGACGTTGAAGAAACTTATCAAGCGTGCCGCCATTACCCCCTTCACTTTCGATGTCAGCGCGAATTACCAGCCTTTCTGGCAAGGCGTTATTCCATCAGAGAACCAATCGCTTCATACTCTTCCCGCTGCGTGGAGCGGTACGATGGATGTCGTCAGTTCCTTCTTTTGCCTTGAACATGTGGCAGCGCCAATGGAAGCCTTTGCTGCGCAACATCGCCTGTTGAAAAATGGCGGCACTCTCTTTTTCATCGTGCCCAATTTCCACACTAACGTCGCGGACCTGCTGGTATTCGACCATATCAACCATTTCACCGCATGCTCTTTACGCCAGTCACTCGCCAGCACCGGCTTCATCGACATTGCGCTCGATAACACGACGCAGCCCGGCTGGTGGTTCGTCAGCGCCACTAAAAACGCGAAGAATGGAAGCGTCTTGCCCACCCCGACTGAAGTCGCCGCGACCACGCGTGAAAGCAAGGATATCGCCACTTACTGGAGCCGCATCACACAGCGGCTTAAAAAGCTCAGCGTCAGCGATGATGTTGCCATTTATGGCGCAGGCTTCTACGGCACCTACGCTAAATTACATCTCGATCCATCCATCAACGTGCGTTGCTTCATCGACCAGAATAAATTCCTGCAAGGCACCATGCACATGAAACTCCCGGTCATCGCCCCTGCCGATCTCCCATCCGATGTGCGCTATATCCTCGTCGCCCTCAACCCGCGCACGGGCCGCCACATCATTTCACAGATCGATGCATGGAAAGCCCTTCCCCTCACCTTCAGTTATGGGTTCGAATGACTAGCAAACCAGTGATCATCTTCGGCACGTCGGATATGGGACGCATGGTGGATTTCTACCTCACCAACGACAGCGACCATCAAGTCGCTGTCTACGCCGCCAGTCAGCATTGGCTCGACACCAACAATGTAAGCGAGTTCAACGGCAGGCCTATCGTCTCCTTCGAAAATGTCACGACGGCCTACCCGCCACAGGATTTCGCTATGTTCGTTGCCATGGGTTACGCCGATATGAATGCCATGCGACAGGATTTCGTTACTAGTGCAGAAACCAAAGGCTATACGCTCATCAGCCACATCTGTTCCAATACCAGTCGCTGGAAGGATCTTCGTATCGGCAAGAACGTGTTTGTGTTCGACGACAACTGCCTGCAGCCCAACGTCGCCATTGGTAACGGCGTCATTCTCAGCCGTGGCAACAGCATCGGGCATGATTCGGTAATCCATGACCATGTCTTCATCGCCAACCACGCCGTGCTGTGCGGGCACAATGTGGTGGGCGAGCGCTGCTTTATCGGTAGCAACGCCACCATCATGGATGGGGTGGAACTCGCCGAGCGCACGCTGGTCGGCGCCCATTCCTACATCAAGCGCGATACTGCGCCCGGCGATGCCTTCGTTACTGAGCAGACCCCCAAATCGTCGCGCGGTGCCGACGAATTCTTCAACTGGTAACCGCGCGTGCGGGTCGTCTTCTCACAGCCAATGTACCTGCCGTGGCAAGGGCTGTTCGACCAGTTGCGGCACGCCGATGTCTTCGTGCATTACGACGATGCGCAATTCACCAAGGGCGGATTCCTCAACCGTGTGCAGATAAAAACGCCCGAAGGTTTCAGCTGGCTCACGGTGCCCGCCATCCATCGCTCGGGCGAGACCATGCTGCAAACCAAATTCGATATGACGAAACGCTGGCAAGAAAAGCATCTCGCCGCTCTAAAACAGACGCTTGCCAGCCTGCCGCACATAGATGCAGTCCTCACGGCTATCACGCCTACCATCCTCGCATCTTACGATTCCCTCGCCGCACTCAACATTGCTCTGTTCGAGCAACTAGCGCACCTGATGGGCTTCACCCCGCGTTTCGTGCGTTCCAGCGGTATGGGCATCACGGCGCAAGCGAGCGAGAAAGTGCAGCAGGTCGTTTCCGCGATCGGCGGCACCATCTACATCACCGGCCATGGCGCGAAGAACTACCTCGATCATGAACTGCTCGAGCGTCATGGTATCGCCACCGAGTATATCGATTACGCGCTGCCAGAATACCCGCAGAAATTTGGCGCTTTCAATCCCTATGTGACTGTCTTAACCTTGCTGGCAAGCGTCGGCACGGCGCATGCTAACTACTACCTCATCTCACCGACTATCCCCTGGAGGGCCTTCCATGAGCGATATTGAACAATTCGAGCGCGAGCGTGCCGCGGAAATCACAAGGATGGGTGGGCAGCAGAGACCCGCGCTCGATACAATCAACCGCGAATTCATGAAGGAAGCGGGTATCGCGCGCTATACCTACCATTTCGACTGGCTCGGCCTGCCGATCATCCAACTACCGCAGGATATCGTCGCCATGCAGGAGACTATCTGGCGCACCAAGCCTGATGTCATTATTGAGACTGGTGTTGCACGCGGCGGTTCACTCGTACTCAGCGCCTCGATTCTTCAATTGCTGAACAAACCCGGCAAGGTCATCGGGGTCGATATCGATATCCGGGCGCACAACCGTGCTGCGATCGAGGCGCATCCGTTGGCCCACCGCATCGCGCTGGTAGAAGGCTCGTCTACTGAAGCGTCGACGCTTAAGGAAGTTATTGCGCTGATCCCGCGAGATAGTAGTGTCATGGTCATTCTCGACTCCAACCACACCCACGAACATGTCGCCGCAGAGCTTCAACTCTATGCACCGCTCGTTAGCGCGGGCTGTTACCTTGTCGTGATGGATACTAGCATCGATGATATGCCGGATGATGCATTCCCCGACCGCCCCTGGGGGCCCGGCGATAACCCGAAAACGGCCGTCCATGCATTTCTGAAAAACACCGATCGCTTCCGTATCGATCAAGCGATCCACGACAAGCTCGTCTTTACCGTCGCGCGTGATGGATATCTCGAATGCCTGAAGTAAAGCGCTTGCCCGTAGCCGGGCCGTCCATCACTGCGAAGGAAGTGGCTTACGTTACCGATGCCGCGAAGAACGGATGGTACGATCACGCCAATGATTACCCGGCGCGATTCGAGGCGGCGTTCGCCAAATTCACCGGTCGCAAATACGCCATCTCCTTACCTTCCTGCACCTCGGCGCTGCATCTCAGCCTCATGGCGCTCGGTATCGGCGCGGGTGATGAAGTGATCGTTCCTGATGCGACCTGGATCGCCAGTTCTGCCCCCATCAGCTATGTCGGCGCAGCGCCTGTATTCGCGGATATCGATGCCGCAACATGGTGCCTCTCTGCCGCGACCATCGAAGCACGCATTACGAAAAAAACCAAGGCCATCATCGTGGTCGATCTTTATGGCCACATGCCAGAATGGGCACCTATCCTGAAGCTCGCTAAAGCCTACAGCATCGCCGTCATCGAAGATGCGGCCGAGGCCATCGGCTCGCGCTATAAAGGCAAGCTTGCGGGCTCCTTCGGCATCACCAGTTGCTTCAGTTTCCACGGTAGCAAAACACTTACCACCGGTGAAGGCGGCATGCTGGCGACGGACGATCCGAAAATCTACCAGCGCTGCCTGCAACTGCGCGATCATGGCCGCGCCCCGGGTGACATCCTTTTCCGCAATCTTGAAGTTGCGCATAAGTACAAAATGTCGGCGTTGCAGGCGGCACTGGGGCTGGCACAACTGGAACGTATCGATATGCTGGTGAAAAAGAAGCGCCAGATCTTCGCCTGGTACGAAAAACACTTAGCCGGCATCACCGGCTTCAGTCTTAACCCCGCTCATAAAGATGTCGAGAATAGCTACTGGATGAGCACGCTAGTGTGGGACAAACCACATCGTATGGAAAAGACTGCGCTTATTGCCGCGCTTGGCGAGCATGGCATTGCCTCACGCCCCTTTTTCGAGCCGCTCAGCGCACTTGCGGCGTATGATCATATGCACACTCCGCAATCCGCCAAACGCGCACCCGTGTCGTATCTGCTCTCGAAAAAGGCGATCAATTTGCCTAGCGCCTTATGTCTGAAAGAGGCAGATATCAAGCGAGTAGCCAGCGCCTTGCGCACAATCTTTGATATATAGCTTTTACGCGAAGATTATTTACATGCCAATTTCGCACGCGCTAACAGATGTATAGCGATACGGGTAACGCTTGTTATTGGTCGCAACGGTTAAATTGCTAAGGTAATTACAGCGCGTTTAATTCTTGCTTGAAGTTATGCTAATGCCGGAAATTAACTGCCAGTTTGCTCCACAGCAAAAAATGAGTGGTACAATGAACGATCGACAATGTTCAGGTTGAACTGGAAGATGTCGATGAACTCATGCAGACCAGTGGTCAGGATACCGCTGGTGTCACAATCATCAAGCGAAGCCTTTAGTTTTTGCATTTCTTCCGTAGCGGGCACGGCGACTTCCAGCATAGCACTGATCGTCGCCAGCGAATCCGCTGCGGTGCGGATGCAATGGCGGATGGCCCGCGGGAAGTTTGGATCGAGCACCAGAAACTGAACGACATCGTGGTAATTGGCGCGATGAAATTGTTTGCGATACATCTCAAAACCACTAACGGATTTCAGTACCGCACCCCATTCGACGGCATCATACGGAGAATCAACATGTTCGCCCTTTGGCAGCAGGAGGAAATATTTTACGTCCAGCATGCGTGCAGTCTTATCAGCGCGCTCAAGCAGGCGGCCAATGCGCGCCCAGTGCCAGCCTTCACCATGCGACATGACATTCTCAACGAGACCGATGAAATGATGGTTTGCACGATGTACCGCTCTGAAGAAAGGCTGCAGATCACCAATTTCGCGTTTGCGGTTATGTTTTTCCACGAGATGGTAGAGTTCGTTGATGGTCTCCCACATTTCGGAAGAAATGATCTCGCGTACCGTCCGCGCATTCTCGCGGGCGCTCTGCACGCAATTCAGGATGGAATTGTAGTTTTTATTGTCAAACGTGAGGAAGCGAACGACGTTTTTCTCGGTGTAATGTTTATAGCGTTTATCGAAATCCGTTTCGTCGCCGGAGGCCTGGACCATGGGCGCCCATTGCGCTTCGTCTTTTTCCCAACCCATGTCGAGGATCAATGTCGCGTTGACATCGATGAAGCGTGCAACATTATCGGCGCGCTCCAGGTAGCGGCTCATCCAATAGATCGAACTGGCAACGCGGCTAAGCATTGAGAATTTCCTCCATGCTGCGCTCATCCGTGCCCAGTACCCAGGTATCCTTGCTACCGCCGCCTTGCGAAGAATTAACGACAAGCGAACCTTTTTTTAGTGCGACGCGCGTAAGGCCGCCGGGTAGCACGAAGATGGATTTACCGTAAAGGATATAGGGGCGGAAATCGATATGGCGACCTTCGATGGTATCGTCGATGATGGTCGGCGTGCGCGACAGGGCGAGCGTTGGCTGCGCGATGTAATCGCGCGGATTGGCCTTGATGCGTTGGGCGAACTCCTCACGCTCCTTGGCGGTGGATTTCGGACCGATCAGCATACCATAACCCCCGGAAAGATTGACCGCTTTCACAACGAGCGATTTGAGGTTGGCAAGTACGTAGCTCCGATCCTTTTCATCATTGCAGATATAGGTCGGCACATTTTCGATGAGCGGATCCTCACCGAGGTAATATTTGATGATCTTCGGCACATATGCATAGATCGCCTTGTCATCGGCAATGCCGGTACCCGGTGCATTGGCCAATGCGACATTCCCTTTGCGATAGCATTCCATGATGCCGGGTACGCCAAGCAATGAATCCTTGTTGAAAACTTTGGGATCGAGGAACGCATCGTCGATGCGGCGGTAGATCACATCGACCTTCTCGAAGCCGCGGGTTGTTCGCAGCATGACATGGTCATCGATAATGGTCAGGTCGGACCCCTGTGCCAACGGCACACCCATCTGCTGGGCAAGGAAGCTGTGCTCATAATAGGCAGCGTTATAAATACCAGGTGTCAGCACAATGACATTCGGATTATCGACACCTTTGGGTGCGATATGGCGCAGCGTTTCATACAGATGGTCGCCATAGTCGGAAACCGGACGCGTGAGCATGGCTTGGAACGCCCTCGGCATGATGCGCTTCTGGATAGAGCGATTCTGCAGTACATACGAAATACCGGACGGGCAGCGCAGATTATCCTCGAGCACATAGAATTGGCCGCTGCTATCACGTACGAGGTCGGTGCCGGTAACATGGATCCAGATGCCCTGAGGTGGAGTGAGGCCTTTGCACTGCTTGAGGTAACATTCGGATGAAAGCACGAGGGCACGCGGGATGATCTTGTCCTTCAGAATTTTTTGCTCATTGTAAATATCGTTGATGAACAGGTTGAGCGCCTTGATGCGTTGTTTCATGCCGCGTTCCAGCAGCTCCCATTCATGGGCAGGAATGATGCGGGGCAGGATATCGAACGGGAAGATTTTTTCGGTACCCTTCTTGTCACCGTAGACGTTGAACGTGATGCCTTGCTGGTAAAGTGCATGTTCGGATGCTTTCTGCCGCCGGTGTAGACCCTTGAGTGAAAGCGCATTAACATGTTCGATGAGCGGCAAGGCCTCGGGCCGTGGCGAACCATCCGGCATGATCAGTTCGTCATAGAACCCATCGCAGTCGTAGCCTTTAAAATGCATGGCAGGAAACCTCTTTTTATGTCAATGCATCCACGATTTCCGTCATTTTCACATCAACTGTCAATGTTTCTGTACCGCCGCCTTTATAAATAGTCCCAGAGGTCGGTGTCGCATCGCCATAATTACGGCCGCATGCGACACGGATATGATCCTGCGTCACCATGCAGCCATTGGTCGGATCAAAACCGCGCCAGCCGACATACGGCAAATAGACTTCCGCCCATGCATGCGAAGCATCTGACTGGATTTTATTAGAATAGCTGGCGCCAGTGTAGATGTAACCCATGCGGTAACGCGCCGGAATACTTAGAAGTCGGGTAAGGCAGATCAGAAGGTTGGCAAAATCCTGACACACGCCGTTACGTGACGTGTAGACCTCAAAGGGGGTCGTATTAATGGAAGTACTGCCCGACACGTATTTATAATCGCGATAAATGCTGACATTCATGTCCTCGAGCGTCTTGAGCAGATTGTAATCGTTTCGCTTGACGAAACTCATCGCATACTCGGTCAGTTCCGTGAGTTGCGATTCGGGCAACTCCGCCGGTAGCAGATACGGCATCATCATCTGGCGTTGCCATGGCATCCAGGCGAGTGGAATCGAGGTACGGCGGCGTGACAGACTATGATCATCCGGTGGCGCGGCGAAAATCTTGACCCGGCTGGTAGCCTCCACCGTCAGCTGGGTATAGGACTTATCAATGATACAGTGAATCGCCTGGTTGCCGAATACATCCTCGAACAAAATCTCCTCGGAAACGGACGAAATCGCCAGTTTCGACGAAACGACTTCTTGGATTGGATCGTCCGTCGGCTGCAGGCGGAACACATGCGTACTGTGCTCCACCGGTTCGCTGTATTCATAATGCGTTGTATGTTTCACTTCGAATACGCGATACGCCAGCGGTGCACCTTCCGGTGTCTGCGACATCGCCCGTGCGTTGAGCACATGCTCCTGCGACTGCTCGGCCTGCGCCTGCGCCATGAAGTTGGGTTGCAGCACTACAGGTTGCTGTGCCTGCGGTTGCACGGCATGCGGAATTGCCAGTGTAACCTGTTTTGCATGCCCATGCGCACTGTCCCAGACGATCGTGCCGCGACGCGCAATGATCATTTGCCCCGGCAGCATTTCGAACCAGTTACCCGAAGCGAAGGGCATGGACGTCACCATCAGCGCAGTACGGTAGGTATCGCGTGGGTTGCTGAGGCTGATCTGCGCGGCATCGGCAATGTACAATTCCTGATTATCTGGTGGCTGGATTCGCATATAGTACATGGCCTTCGGCGATTGGGTGCCATGGAAGCAGACCACGCTATCGCCATCCGAAAGCGTCATATCGGCACTGCCGAGCATATCGAGGCGCTTCCACCACGCATGCAACATCTCGGGTGCGACATCGGAAAGTTTGCGTGTATCACCCTCCTGTAACAGCGAGAGGAAATTACAGAACGCGAGTTCCGAATCCGTGTTACCGATGGGCTCAAAGACACGGTTCTTTTTACCATGCAGCTTTTCAAGTTCGACCTTGTCGACATCGCCATTATGCATGAACAACCAGTCACGGCCGGCGAAACTGCGGGAAAAAGGCTGTGTTTCTTTGAGGCTGTAGCCTTTGCTAGCGCCCCGCACCTTGCAGAAGAACACGGTCGAACGGAAATGCGCCCAATCGGTCAGCGCATCCATCAGCACTTGTGTATTGCGTGCGGCAGGATCCTTGGTAACCATCGCGGATTGTTCGTCACCCGGATACCAGCCGAAACCCCAGCCCTGGGAATGGCTACCAAGGTAGTTCTGCGACAAATTGATGTTGATCGAAGGCGAGCTTTCGCCATCAAGGCTCAACACCAGAATATCGCTCGTCAGCGGGGGAATCGTGAACAAATAGTACTCCGACACGGCAAAAGATTATATTGATGTCTTACGAAGCCTAGTAGTTTACTGTGCCTATGCAAGTATTTCATAGTCGGATATAAAAAACCATGAGTATCACCGCCGCATTACACCACCTGACCCATTACCGGTACGACCGGCCGACCGCGCTCGGGATGCAGACCATCCGCTTGCGCCCGGCCCCACACACGCGCGGCATCATTCAATCGTACGCCCTCAAGATCGAGCCGAAAGAGCACTTCATCAACTGGCAGCAGGATCCATTCGGGAATTTTCTGGCCAAGGTCGTGTTTCCGAACAAGGTGAAAGATTTCCGGATCGAGGTGGACCTATTGACGGAGATTCGCGCGTATAACCCGTTCGACTTCTTTCTAGAGGATTACGCCAAGAGTTTTCCCTTCGCTTACACGCAGGAGCTCAAGGATGAACTGGCACCGTATCTCGAGATTAAGGAAAAAGGTTCAGGCCTCGCTGCATGGCTCAAAAAAATCGATCGCAAGGAACAAGGCATCATCGATTTCCTCGTTTCCATCAATCAGCAACTAAACCAGAGCCTCACCTATGTCGTGCGCCTCGAACCCGGGGTACAGACCTGTGAGGAAACGCTGGAACGCGGCAGCGCTTCCTGTCGCGACATGGCATGGTTCCTGTGTCAGGCAATCCGGCATCTGGGTTTGGCGACGCGCTTTGCTTCTGGTTACCTCATCCAGCTCGCGGCGGATGTAAAATCACTGGACGGGCCTTCCGGCACGGATGTCGATTTCACCGACCTGCACGCCTGGACAGAAATTTATTTGCCCGGCGCCGGCTGGATCGGGCTGGACCCTACTTCGGGTTTGTTCACGGGCGAAGGCCATATTCCGCTCTGCTGCACGCCGAATCCGTCGAGTGCTGCTCCCGTTACCGGCACGCTGGAAGAAGGGGTGACCGCGACCCTCGACCACCAGATGACCATCACCCGCATCGTCGAAGCACCCCGCGTGACCAAACCTTATACGGATGCGCAATGGAAAGCGATCGACGCATTGGGCACCAAGGTAGATAAAAGCCTTGCAACGCAGGATGTACGGCTCACCATGGGCGGCGAGCCGACATTCGTATCCCTTGATGACCGCGAGCATGACGCATGGCATTACTCTGCACTGGGCGGCGAGAAAAAAGCGCTCGGGAAAAATCTGTCCGCACGGTTACGCGATCAATTCGCCCCCGGCGGATTGCCGATGTTCACGCAAGGCAAATGGTATCCCGGCGAGATCCTGCCACGCTGGGCAATGCCGTGTTTCTGGCGCACGGACGGTGAAATAATCTGGCGCGATATCGCCTTATTGGCAGATCCCGACGGCTCGCTCAAACACACGCTGGCAACCGCAGAGAAGTTTATTACTACGCTAGCGACAACCTTGGGCATTCCCGGTTCCTATGTGCAGCCCGCTCGCGAGGATACTCCATATTATTTGTGGAAAGAACACAAGCTGCCCCTAAGCGATGAAATGATGAAGGCGGATGTCTACGAGAAAACCGAGCGCGAACGGTTGCAGGCCCTGATGGAAAAGGATCTCAATGCACCGGTGGGCTATGTGCTACCCTTGCATTATTCGCCGACACGCCAGCGCTGGATCAGCAATGCATGGAAATTCAAAAGCCCGTATCTCGTGCTACTGACAGGTGATTCACCCATCGGCTTGCGCCTGCCACTGGCCAGCCTGCCCTCGCCCAAGGAAGCAAAAAAAGAGATAGTGCCGGAGCGCAGCGCTTTTGATGTTCCAGAAAAACTGCCAAGTCATGCAACGCTAACAAAAGCATTTTCAGCGCCTAGCAAAGCGGATGATAAAGTATTTGCCAAGGACAGTAACGGTCTCATCCGCTCCGCACTCTGCGCTGAAGTGCGCGGCGGCGTACTGCATCTGTTCCTGCCGCCGGTAGCGTGGGCAGAGCATTTCTTGGAGTTGATCACGGCTATCGAATCGGTCGCGAGCGCTTTGAAAATTCCGGTCGTACTTGAAGGCTACACACCCGTGGTTGACGCGCGGATCGCGAATTTCTCCGTAACGCCCGATCCGGGCGTGATCGAGGTCAACATCCAGCCCGCCGCGACGTGGAAAGAACTTAAAACCATTACGGATACAGTCTATGCCCAGGCGCGACTGGCGCGATTATCGGCTGAAAAATTCATGCTGGATGGCAGGCGCGTCGGCACGGGTGGCGGCAACCATATCGTAATGGGCGCGGCAATTCCCGCGGATAGCCCGTTCCTGCGCCGGCCGGATCTGTTACGCTCGCTGGTGAGTTTCTGGCAGAACCACCCATCGCTTTCGTACCTGTTCGCTGGAATGTATATCGGCCCGACCAGCCAGTCACCGCGCATCGATGAAGCGCGGCACGACGCGATGTATGAACTGGAAATCGCGTTCCAGCAGATCCCCGAGAGCGGCGATGTACCACCGTGGCTGGTCGATCGCCTCCTACGCAACCTGTTAGTCGACCTTACCGGCAACACCCACCGTGCGGAATTCTGCATCGATAAACTCTATAGCCCTGATAGTGAACGCGGGCGGCTGGGCCTGCTCGAAATGCGTGGTTTCGAGATGACACCGCATCCGCAAATGAATTTGTTGCAAAGTTTGCTGATCCGCGCCTGCATTGCGCATTTCTGGAAAACGCCCTACACTAATCCACTGAAACGCTGGGGCACCCAGCTGCATGATAAATTCATGCTACCCTACTATCTTGAGCAGGATTTTGCAGAAGTATTGCATGTGCTGAAAACAGGTGGCTATGCCTTTGCGCCGGAATGGTTCACTCCATTCTTTGCTTTCCGCTTCTCCCAGTCCGGCAAGGTGCAATTGGGAGATGTCACACTAACGTTGCACCAGGCGTTGGAACCATGGCCGGTGATGGGTGAAGAACCTGCAGGCGGTGGCGTTAGCCGCTCGGTGGACGCGACAGTGGAACGCCTTCAGGTAACGGTGGCAGGCCCAATGGACGAACGCCATGTCGTAACCTGTAATGGGCATATCGTCCCATTACATGCGACGGGTGTAGCAGATCAACACGTGGCTGGTGTCCGCTTCAAAGCATGGGCACAATCGTCCAGCTTGCACCCGAAACTGCCGATTGATGCGCCGCTGGTATTCGACTTGGTCGATACGCTGCAGAACCGTTCCCTCGGCGGCTGCACCTACCATGTCATCCACCCCGGTGGACGCAGTTACGATACTTTCCCCGTCAATGAAAACGAGGCGGAAGGCAGGAAATTATCCCGTTTCGAAGCGATGGGTCATACTTCCGGCAAACTGACATTGCCCGCCATGGAACAGAATGCGGAGTTTCCGCACACGCTTGATCTGCGATTCAAGCATTCATAAAGTTTTATCGATTACGGGTGAATCACACTCGATATGTTTTCACTCACACGTGATGAAAATGTCTACGGCGATTTGCTTTCTTTATGCGCTACGATATCGGTCGTCTGCCAACCGCCGCCCAGTGCTTTGTAAAGCTGCACAAAGGCTGTTTGTTCATCGCCTGCACTCGCTTCGTATTGCATCTGCGCCTGGAACAAGCTTCGCTGCGCAGTCAGCACTTCAAGGCAGTCGCTCAGGCCTTTGTTGTATCGCTCGCGGGCGAGCAAAAGCCCTTCACGATCCTGACTTGCGGCTTTCGCCAGCGCTTCATTGCGCGCCTGATCGGCATGCAGTGCCGTGAGCGCGTTATCAACGTCATGTAAAGCGCCGAGCAGTGCTTTGCGATAACTGAGTGCGGCGGCTTTTTGCTGTTCATTCGCCAGCTCAAGCTGCGCCGTAAGTTTGCCACCTTCAAAAATGGGAATGGTGGTCTGCGGCCCAAAACCATACGTGCGGGCGGCCCATTGATCGAGATCGCTGAATTGCAGTGCCTGCAACGCACCATTGCCCATCAGTGTTATCTGCGGAAAGAAATTAGCCTTCGCCACGCCGACCTGTGCGGTTGCCGCATGCAACTGAGCTTCCGCGGCACGAACATCCGGCCGACGCTGCGCCAGGTCCGCGGGAATGCCGATGGGAACCTGCATTGCATGTGCAGGCACAGACTTTGCTGGTGTCAAAGTCGCATCGAGGGAGCCGGGCTGCTCGGCGAGCAACAGCGTGATAGCATTGATGAGGGCACTCGCCTGCTGGTTCAGTGGCGGTAGCTGTGCCTCGGCACTGGCCAGCTCAGCTTCGGCACTGGTCACTTCAAGGTCATTCGCGAAACCGTTGTGTTGGCGTTCATGCGTCAATGCAGCGAATTCACGCGCTGCTTTCACATTGCCCGTAGCGCTTGTGACCTGAGACTGCAGGCTGCGCAATTGCAGGTAGTCACGCGCCAGTTCCGCTTCAAGGCTGACCAGCAGTGACTGCACTTGATCCTTGCTCGACTCGATCGTGGCATCGGCCGCTTCGACGCTGCGCCGCGTCTTGCCGAACAGATCAAGCTCCCATGTTGCATCGAAACCGTATTGGTACAGGTTGAAGGCGGGCGATGTGCTATTGCTAGGCAGACCATTGGTTGTTGTGCCGGTGCCTGAACTTCCACCCGCGTTGAAGAGCGAAACAATACCTTTATCGCTTTGCTTTTCGCGCGTGTAGGAAGCCTGCGCATCGACGCTCGGCAACAGTCGCGACGCCACGTAACTGCGAGCGGCGCGGCTTTGCTCGAGACGAATCACCAGGTTCTGAAGATCCAAATTCTGCGACTGCAACTGCATTATCAATTTCGTCAGCGTCGGGTCGCTGAAACTCTTCCACCATTCATCAGCGAATGGCGCAGTATCATGCACCCCGTGCGCCCAGTTAGCTGGCGCGTCATTCTTGGGCGGCACGAAATCCGGCCCCAGCGTACATGCCGTTATCAGCAAACAAGCAAGCGATGCAATGCGCGGATCAATGGCCAGCGGGCGCTCCTTTGTCGACTTTCGGCAGGAAGAATGCCAGCGGCACGATACATAAGGCGCACACGCCAAGGATGACGAATACATCGAGATACGCCAGAATGCTTGCCTGTTGCTGCACCAGCGCCGCAATACCCTTTAGCGAATGGCCATAGCCGTATCCGTTATAGGGCGTTACGTGGCTCACCAGATAGGTCTGATGCCGCTGCGATTGCCATTGTAATTGCGCCGTCACGATGGAAACGCCGACACTGCCGCCGAGATTGCGCATCAGGTTGACGAGTGCCGAGGCGTCATTGCTTTTATCCGGCGGTACACCAGTGAACTGGACCGAAGAAAGCGGAATGAAAATGAACGGCATCCACATGGCCTGGCTCGCGCGCATCTTGGAAAAATCCATGAAACTGGCATTGAGATCCAGCGTGCCGGCGGCAATCATCGCCACCCCGACGCCAAACATCGCCATAGCAATAAGATATTTTGCGGGAATGACACGGTTGCTGATCAGCCCGGCGATCGGCATGCCGATTACGGTGACGATGCCGCCCAGGCTGAGCGTCAGGCCAGCATTGGTCGCATCGTAATGCAGTAGTTCCTGGGTCAGTTGTGGCAATAGCTGTGTCGTCGAGATGATGATGAAGCCGAACAGGAACATCACGACATTGCTGATGGCGAAGGCCCGGCTTTTGAGCAAGCGCAGGTTCATCACCGGTTGCGGCGTGAACCATTCCCAGAACATCAGCGCAACAAGACTCATGCCGGAAATCAAGGAAAGCATCAGAATGAAATTCGAGGAAAACCCATCGTCGCGGCTAAAGCGATCGAGCACGATCTGCAGGCAGCCAAAACCCAGTGCAACTAGCGCGAACCCGACATAATCTATCTTGAGCCCTTTCGCGAGGCGCTGCTCACGGTCGCGTTTTAAGGCCGGCGAATCGACAACGAAGATCGCCGTCAGCGCCAGCGAAAGCAGGCCGATCGGCAGATTGATCAGGAACACCCAATGCCACGAATAGGTATCCGTCAGCCAGCCGCCGAGCGCCGGGCCGATCGCTGGCGCGGTGACGACCGTGAAGCCATAGAGCGAGAATGCCAGCGCGCGTTTCTGCGGCGTGAAACTATCGGCGAAAATGGATTGCTCGACCGGTGCCAGTCCGCCCCCGCCAATGCCCTGCATCACACGGAAGAGCAGGATCATCCACAGCTCGGTCGAGAAGGCGCAGAGTACGGAACTGACGGTGAATAATGCGACGCTGAACATATAGTAGCGTTTGCGGCCGATGACATTCGCCAGCCAGCCACTGATGGTCAGCACGATGGCGTTACTAACGAGATACGAAGTGAGAATGTAGGTTGCCTCGTCCTCACCGGCGGCCAGACTACCCGCAATGTGGCGCAGTGCGACATTAGCAATAGTCGTATCAAGCACTTCCATGAAGGTCGCCAGCGAGACGATGACGGCGATGAGCCACGGGCTATGATTGCCAGCCGCCGAACGCGGAAGTGCGGAATTGTGCGCCACGCTCACCGCACCGTCACGCGTGGGGTGACGGAAAGCCCCGGTGCCAGCCGGTAATTGTCGCGCTGGTCGGCATCATCGAACAGGATCTTCACTGGCACGCGCTGCACGACCTTGACGTAATTGCCCGTGGCATTCTCCGCCGGCAGCGCACTGAAAGCCGCGCCCGAACCACTCTGGAAACTATCGACATGGCCGTGGAATTTCGCATCGGGATAGGTGTCGACCCTTATGCTAACCGGTTGGCCAATACGCATGTAGGTCAACTGCGTTTCCTTGAAGTTCGCGGTCACCCAGAGATCGAGGGACACGATGGCTAGTAAGGGCTGGCCTACGCTGACGATAGTACCGGGCTCCACCGTACGCTTGGTGACGCGCCCCGCAAAAGGCGCCACGATCGTCGTGTAGGAAAGCTGCAGCGCGGCATTATCGATATCCGTCTGCGATTGCGCGACCGACGCCTTATCCGCCTCGATTTGCGCCCGGCTTTCACCGACAATGTGCTGCGCTGCCGCCAGTTTACCATCCGCGGTTTTGGCGGTAGCGACAGCCTGATCATATTGCTGCCGGGTAACCGCTTTGGGGTTGACGGTCTTGAACCGCGCGAGATCGAGATGCGCCCGCTCGACCTCTACGTGTGCAACGTCCACATTCGCCATGTTCTGGCGCAATGTCGCCTGATGCAACTGCACCTGGGCCTTCGCCTGCGCGCGCTGTGCCTTGCCCTGTTCCAGCCGCACCTCGAAATCGCGCGGGTCGATCACGGCGAGTGTTTGTCCGGCCTCGACCATCTGATTATCGATAATGTCCACGGTGAGGATGCGGCCTGCCACTTGCGGTGACACTTGCGCGATGTGGCCATCAACGAACGCGTCATCCGTACTTACGAAATGGCGGGCATGCAAATAATAGAGCACTGCGCCGAAGATGATGACTAATGCGACAACAATTGCGATGATGATGAGGAAACGCTTTTTACGCTTCGACATTTTTTTAGGCTTTTCTTCATTACTCTTGTGCTTGTCTTTGTCTGCAGCATCGTTTGCTTCAGTATTCTCGTCGGGTTTTTTCTGCGCGTCCGCCGCGCGGCGATGCAGGTGTGGTGGCACGTAGTGTTCCACTAGTGGAATCGGCTTGCCGTCCGCATCATAGACATGGGTTTCCACCACTTGGTCATCGCTAAGCCGACGATGCAAATGTGGATATTGTTGTTTCTTATCGTCGTCAGCCATTTGGCGGGAAGTTGCCAGATGAATAGGTAAAGAATTGATATGTAATGTTGGTAAACATACGTGAAAAACCCCATGATCGCAATAAACTCAAACATCAGCAACTTAAATGCTTTGGTATAACCATATGATAATCCTACCGTCGGCATGATCACCCTATTGTCGGCTAATTGAATTTTTATGAAACGCCCTATCATCCTGCACGCTATGAAACACCGCCACGACTCCAGCAAAAAAATCGCGCCCGGTTTGGACTTGCCCTTCGAACGCGTTGCCTTGCTATTACAAGGTGGCGGTGCATTGGGTGCGTATCAGGGTGGCGTCTATCAGGCGTTGCATGAAGCAGAGGTTGTTCCGAATTGGGTTGCCGGCATTTCCATCGGCGCTATCAATGGCGCCATTATCGCTGGCAATGCGCCCGAAGAACGCGTCAACAAGTTGCGTGAGTTCTGGGAGATGATTACCGCCGACGATTTCCAATATACTCCACCTTTGCTGAAATCGCTGTTTTCACAAGGAGAGACGGAGCGGCAATGGCTCAGCCAGATGAGCGCGTGGCGCAGCATGGTATTCGGGGTACAAGGATTTTTTGCGCCGCATCACATACCATGGTCGCCAGCGCAACCGTCCACCGAGGCGATCAGTTTCTGCGATACCGCGCCGTTAAAATCCACACTTGAAAAACTGATCGATTTCGACCGTATTAATTCCGGCGAAACCTATTTCAAGCTGGGCGCTGTTGAGGTCGGCAGTGGTGATTTTGTCGATTTCGATAATAAGCAAACGCGCATTCGCACGGAACACATCATGGCAAGCGGCGCATTACCGCCCGGCTTTCCCCCGGTAGAGATCGACGGCGAATATTACTGGGATGGCGGACTTGTTTCGAACACGCCGATTCAGTGGGTGTTTCGCAATGATGAGTATCAGGATTCGCTCATTTTCCAGGTCGATCTGTGGAGCGCAGACGGCACGATGCCTAAAAATATGGCCGAGATGATGACGCGCTGCAAAGACATCCAGTATTCCAGCCGCACTCGTGCGAATACGGATCGCTTCCGCGAAATGCATACGTTGCGCCACGCCATCGCCGACATGCTCGAACATCTGCCCGAGAGTGTTAAAAGCCGCCCGGAAATGAAAACGTTGCAGAGCAATGCCGATAGCAAGGTCTACAACATTGCGCACCTGATTTATCACAACAAGGATTACGAGGGTTTCACCAAGGATTTTGAATTTTCGCGCCTGAGCATGGAAGCACACTGGCAGGCAGGGTATGAAGACACGGTGCGGACGCTCGAACACCCGGCGGTGCTGAAGCAACCTACCAACAAGGAAGGCATCGCCGTGTTCGACTTGTGCCGGAAAAACAGCGCCAAGGGCAAAGTGAAGCAGGAAAGCCCCCGGAAAAAAGTAAACCGTGCTGCGTAATGCTGCACTATCAGGGTTGCAGTTAGTTGCATTACCGGCGATGCTGCTGCCGATGACTGGATGGAGCGCCACGATCTTCGATACGGCCGGCCCCGTAGCCGAAGGTGAGCGAATCATCCTGCTCGATTCCGTCGCCATCATGCTGGCCGTCATTATCCCGACGATGCTGGCCATTGGCGCCTTCGCCTGGTGGTTCCGCGCTGGTAATACCAAGGCAAAGTACCTGCCGCGCTGGGCCTATTCCGGGCAACTGGAACTGATGGTCTGGTCCGTGCCTGCCCTTGTCGTCATGTTTCTTGGCGGCATTGCCTGGATCGGTTCGCATGAACTCGACCCCGCCAAACCGCTTGCCTCGACGCTTCCACCGCTGGAGGTCGAAGTTGTCTCCTTAGATTGGCGCTGGCTGTTCATTTACCCGCAACAGCATATCGCCAGCATCAATCATCTGGTGCTGCCGCTAGGCCAACCGGTGCATCTGCGCCTGACCTCAGCGACGGTCATGAACGTATTCTTCATTCCGCGGGTCGCGAGCGAGATCTATACCATGAACGGCATGGCGACCCAGTTGAACCTTCAAGTCGACAAACCCGGCACTTATCACGGTATCTCGGCGCATTACAGCGGCGATGGATTTTCCGATATGCACTTCGATGTTGATGCGGTAACGCCTGCAAAATTTGCTAACTGGCAAAAAAATGCTGCAGGCCATGGTGCAGCATTGGATGCAGCAAACTACCGCACCCTATTGAAACAAAGTCACGATACAGCTACGGTAACCTACCATAGCGTCGAACCCGGCTTGTTCGATGCCATCGTTGCGCAGACCCTTCCACCCGGCGACGGCTCGCAACTGGGGAGCAACTAATGCTGGGCAAACTCACCCTCACGGCGATTCCGCTCGACCAGCCGATTCCGCTCATCGCTGCTACACTGATTGTGGTGTCCATGCTTGCTGCACTGATATGGCTTGCTGCTAAAGGGCATCTGCCCTATCTCTGGCGCGAATGGATCACCAGTGTCGATCACAAACGCATCGGCATCATGTATTGTGCACTCGCGCTCGTCATGCTGCTGCGTGGCTTCATCGATGCGCTGATGATGCGGGCACAACAAGCCATGGCCTTCCACGCACCTGGCTTCCTGCCGCCGGAACATTACGACCAGGTCTTCTCCGCCCACGGCACCATCATGATTTTCTTCGTCGCCATGCCTTTCATGATTGGCCTGATGAATTTTGTCGTGCCACTCCAGCTAGGTGTACGCGACGTGGTGTTCCCCACGCTCAACTCCGTCAGCTTCTGGCTTACCGCTGCGGGTGCGTTGCTCATCAATCTATCCCTTGTCATCGGCGAGTTCGCCCGCACGGGATGGATTCCCTATCCGCCACTTTCCGAGCTCACGTACTCGCCCGGCGTCGGGGTAGATTACTATCTCTGGGCCATCGAGATTTCCGGCGCGGGCACGCTCATCGCGGGTATCAACCTAGTTACGACCATCCTCAAGATGCGTGCACCCGGCATGAGCTACACGCGCATGCCCATCTTCTGCTGGACGTCCCTCGCTTCGAACCTGCTCATCGTCGCCGCGTTCCCTATCCTTACCGCGGTGCTCGCCATGCTGATCCTCGACCGCTATCTCGGTTTCCACTTTTTCACCAACGAACTCGGCGGCAACCCGATGATGTTCATGAACCTCGTCTGGGCATGGGGCCACCCGGAAGTCTATATCCTCATCCTGCCCGCCTTCGGTATTTTTTCAGAAGTCATTTCCACGTTCTCTAGCAAACCTCTGTTCGGCTACCGTTCGATGATTCTTGCCACCATGGCCATCTGCCTGCTCTCCTTCATGGTCTGGCTGCACCATTTCTTTACCATGGGCGCTGGCGCGGACGTGAACGGTTTCTTCGGCGTTATGACGATGATCATCGCTGTGCCGACCGGCGTGAAAGTTTTCAACTGGCTTTTCACCATGTTCGGCGGTCGCATCCGTTTCACTACCCCAATGCTCTGGTCCATCGGCTTCATGGTCACCTTCATCATCGGCGGCATGACCGGCGTGTTGACCGCCATTCCTCCCGCCGACTTTGTCCTCCACAACAGTCTGTTCCTTGTTGCGCATTTTCATAACGTGCTCATCGGCGGCGTGCTGTTCGGCGCCTTCGCGGGCTACAGCTACTGGTTCCCAAAAGCTTTCGGTTTCCGCCTTGATGAACGCCTCGGCACATACGCCTTCTGGTGCTGGATCGTGGGTTTCTACGTCGCTTTCATGCCGCTTTATATTCTCGGCCTCGAAGGCATGACACGCCGTATGCAGCATTACGATGAACCCGGTTGGCACCCATGGTTGCTGGTCGCGGGTGCGGGCGCGCTGCTGATTGCCAGCGGCATCGGTTTCCAGATTGCCCAACTTGTTGTTTCCATCCGCACACGGGATCGGCGTCGCGACATCAGCGGTGATCCGTGGAACGGCCGTACCCTCGAATGGGCGACGTCATCCCCGCCACCCGAATATAATTTCGCCATCCTGCCCAACGTGGAAGATGCAGAAGCGTACTGGCACATGAAACAGACGGCACGCGAAGATACGCCGCGCAAGTACAAAGCCATCCATGTGCCGCGCCAAAGCGCTACTGGTGTTGTCACCGCATTTTTTGCAACCATCATGGGCTTCGCCCTCATCTGGCATATCTGGTGGATGGTCGGTTGCGGGTTCGTCGGTGCCTATACGACCTTCGTCGTCTTCGCCTGGCGCAATCGCCGCGAGGATAGAATCTCGGCCAAGGAACTTGAGCGGCTCGACCAGCTCAACATCGTGGCACGCAGAAACCATCGCTCGCATGAGGCATGGTTATGAGCCGCGCACACGCCGATCCGCATCATCTCGACATTGCACGCCACAGCGACGCACCCGGCCACGGCGAGGGCGGCCCGGCCTCGAAGCGTATTATCATCGGCTACGGGTTCTGGATCTTCCTGCTGTCGGATATCATCATGTTCTCCGCGTTCTTCGCCGCCTACGCCGTGCTTTCCAGCGCGACGGCGAATGGACCGACCTCGCAGCAACTGTTCGATCTCGATACCGTCGCCATCGAAACTGCATGCCTGCTCGCCTCCAGCTTCATGTGCGGCATGGCCAGCATCGCTGTTGCCCAGCGCAACCAGCTCTGGACGCAACTCACGTTGCTGATGACGGGTTTCCTGGGTTTTGCATTCCTGCTACTCGAGCTGCATGAATTCGCGGGACTCATCGCCGAGCATGCCGGGCCGACGCGCAGCGCGTTCCTCTCCGCCTTCTTTACGCTGATCGGCTGCCATGGTGCACATATCACCGTCGGCCTGCTCTGGCTTGGCACCATGATGGCGCAATTCTATGCCAAAGGTTTCCGCGAGGATACCCGTCACCGCTTTTTGTGTTTCAGCCTGTTCTGGCACGCTCTCGATATCATCTGGGTCGCCATCTTCACTCTCGTTTACCTGATGGGAGTATTACCATGACCGCGCATAAGCACACGCAGAAAGGCGATAGCGCACCCGGTGAAGGCGGCTCGCTAGCGACCAGCATTCCACGTGCGATCCTTGGGTACGGTGTGGGGCTGGTGCTGGCCACCGCCCTTACCCTTGCCGCTTTCTGGGCGGTGCATACGCATCTTGTCTATGGCCCGGGTATTCCGTTCGCGCTGGTCGCGCTGGCGTTGGCGCAAATGGGCGTGCATCTCGTCTTCTTCCTGCACATCACGACCGATCCGGACAATACCAACAATGTGCTGGCGCTGGCTTTCGGCATCCTCATCGCTTGCCTTCTCATCTTCGGTTCGCTCTGGATCATGAACCACCTGAACCATGCCATGATGCCGATGGATAAGCTGATGCAGATGCAGCACTGACGCGCCAGCGCAATGCCGGCCATCATTAGCTGCAGCGAGGAGAACTCGTCGTTACGACTAGTGCGAAATGAAGATGGATCAGACGCGCGCGCTTGCTGACTGGGAACGGTCTTGGGCGGCCTGATGGGCTTCAGCAGGAGTCGCCTGAGCAAGCTTGGCATCTTTCGCCGAAGCCGGTTCAGCTTGCTGGCCGCAACCTGATTTGCCAAGCATGGCAATAATATTCGGATCGATCATGGCGGCAAACGGATGGGGCGCTTCTGCTCTCTCGGCAGCCGCCGCGGTTGGTGCAGCATTCGGGCCAGGTGCACTGGCTGAAGGTTGGCCAGCGACTGCAAGTTCTTTGGCAGCTTCTTGCGTTGTACCCGGTGCAGCCGGTGCTGGCTGCGCGATGAGGGGCGCACTGGGTGCAGGCTGCGCCGGTTGTGCAGGTGCAGTGCCAGGCGCGGCGTTAGGCGGTCTCATGCCGACTTGCTCATACGTGATATGCATGTCGTTTGGGGCATTCGTCGTGTCGATATTGGCTACCTGCTCCTGCGCCATGCGATTCCTGACGAAATCGCGACGATCATAGTCCACCATCTGTGCGTACTGTTCGGGCGGCATGGATTGCTTCAAATCCTGATTCAGTCGATCGAATTCCTCACCGAATTGCCGGTTGGCTTCCTGACGGATCGGGCTTTTGGGATCGCGCAATGCAGCCTGGTATTCCGCCATCGGAATTTCACCGTTCGCCAGGCGTCGCTTGTTATCCTCGATTTTACTTTCCACCATGCCGACGACGATCGGGGCGGCGATGACCACGGCAGCACCTGCCGGCCCGAAAGCGAGCCCGGCCACATAGCCTTGTCCGTAACCGATGGCGGCATCGGTCGCACTGCTTGCCGCGCCACGCACATCCCCTTGGGCCAGATGCACCGCGACATTGCCGGCGGCAAGTACAGCAGTGGCCCTGTTCCCATTCAGGCGACCGAGGGTCGAAGCCACCCGCGATCCGGGTGCGGCTAGATCCGCTGCGGCGCCCATTTGGGCAACAACTGTAGCACCGCTATTGACTGCGTCAGCTCCTTGGTTAAGCACCGATGAGCCTACGGGGGCTTCGTTTTCCCGCATACCGGCACCAGCTGCCCGTGCAGGCGCATGCGGTACAGTACTGTGAGCGGAAGCGGAATGACCCTGGGTCATGGATTCGATCCTCAAAACATGCTTTATTTAAATAACTTTATTAGAGAAAAGTTAATTATTAATTAGCATTTACGCATAGATTTGAAGAATCATTTTAACGACGATGTGCTCAAGTTTATGGAATATAAGACTTAATTAGTTCAGAAAAAGCAATTTTACTTCAACAATCTTCATCCCTTAACTGTTGCTGCTGGATGCGACGCGCATCGCGTCGCTAAGATCTATATCGCTGATTATACATCCGAACTGGACCCATATAAATAATTTTTCCAACGAGGCTGCCACCTAAAGCCGCCTCATTTGGTCGCATCCTCACGCAACCGGTAACCAATCCCGGTCTCTGTGATGATAAAACGCGGGTTCAAGGCATCATCACCCAACTTTTGCCGTAAATGCTGCATATAGACCCGTAGATAATGCCCCTGCTCGCTGCTGCGCTTGCCCCATACCTCGCGCAGGAGTTGGCCATGGGTGACGACCTTGCCAGCGCTTTGGATGAGGGCGACAAGCAATTTGTATTCGGTTGGCGTCAGGCGCACCTCGGCATCGGCTACGGTAACGACGCGTTTTTCAAGGTCAACCGAAAGACCGCCGCTTTTAAAAACCTCGGACGGCGCAGTGCCGAGCTGACGCGCATGACGCAACGCAACTTTAATCCGTGCCAGCAATTCGGCAGCGCCGAAAGGTTTGGTCAGGTAGTCATCGGCTCCCGCTTCCAGCGCATCGACCTTCGCCTGTTCGAAACCGCGGGCTGAAAGCACAATGACGGGAAGTGCGTTCCAAGCGCGTAGTTCTTTCAATACATCAAGGCCGTCTTTATCCGGCAGGCCAAGGTCGAGGATTAGCAGCTCGGGCGGATGTACACCAAGCAGCTTGGCCCCGGCCGTCGCCGTTGCTGCTTCACTTACTTCATAGCCATGCCTTTCGAGGGTCGCTTTCAAGAAGCGGCGTATCTGCGGCTCATCGTCAATGATAAGAACATGCGCTTTGCTAGCCGACATGGGATGGCTCCGGCTCGGGGTTCTGGGCAATCGGCATGCTGAAGCTGAAGCGGGCGCCGCCGACTTCACGGTTGCGAGCCGCGATCGACCCGCCATGCACGTCAACGATGGCGCGGCAGATGGTGAGGCCAAGTCCTGCGCCATACGTGTTCTGTTGCGTCGCGAATGTTGTGAACTTATTGAAAATCTGTTGTTCCTGATTTTCCGGTATGCCCGGCCCATTATCTTCAATGGCAATTTCGAGCCATGCTGCAGTAATGCGCTTGGCGCTAATCAATACTAAGCTGCCCGCAGGCGTATATTTGGCAGCATTTTCTAAAAGATTGATTAGTAATTGCTCGATGAGCAGCCCATCAACCCACACTGCCGGCAAGGGTTCTTCGATCGCTGTTCTGAGGTGATGCTCTTGCAATAAAGTCCCGGTTTGCTTGATGGCATTACCAATAAGTTCCGGTGCGAAATAATAATCCAGTTTGAGCTTCACTTCGCCTGCTTCGAGACGCGTGACATCGAGCAGGTTGCCCACGACGCGTTCAAGCCTCGCTACTTCATCATGGGCCGAACCGAGCAGTTCACGGCGCGTGCTGGCATCTGTCGTATCGTCATCGAGCAGCAGGCTGCTGATGACGCCCTTGATGGATGCAAGCGGCGTGCGCAGATCATGCGAAACCGAACTCAATAACGCATTGCGCAACTTCTCACTTTCTGCCTCCACCTTGCGTAATTCCGACGTCTGCGACACACGCACGCGTTCAAGTGCCGATGCGGCCAGCGACCCGAACGTATCTACCATATCCTTTTCTTCGGGGCTGAGAATATGGCCGGTGGTGCGCGGTATGAGGCCTAATACACCGAACGTGCCGGAGCTGCCATTGAGTGGCACAAAATACCCTTTGGCACTTGGCATGGTGGTAGTGCCAAGACCGGCTGGCTGCTGCTGTTGATAAACCCAGCGCACGGCCACTTCTTCCTTCACACCGGCATGCACATCGCTTTCGATGGCCGATTCCAGGTCGCCATGCTCATCCGGGAAGAACAGCAAAGCAGTGCCGTCCAATGCCTGTTCCAGGCGGCGTTTGATCACCCCGCATAATTCTTCCACCAGGCGCACATTCGCCAATTCCTGTGACATGGAATAAAGCGCCGACGTGTTGCGTTCTTTGCGCCGGAAAAAGCGTGTCTGTGCTTGCAGGCTCGATGTTTGCAGGCTGGCAAAGAATCCTACACCCAGCAATAACGCCAAGGTGACCACGTCATTGTAGCTGTTGACGGTCAGTGAATAATACGGCTGCACAAAGAAGAAGTTGAAACAGATGAAGGCAAGAAAGCTGGTCGCCATCGACACGGCCCAGCCATAGCGCGCCGCCAGCACGATGATGGCCAGCAAGTATAACATGACGACATTTTCAGGATTGAATGATTGTCGGATGAGCAGACCGCAGCCTGTCGCCAACGCCGCGAGCAACAGGCCGATGATGTACCCACGCCATTGCCGCATCGGCGGTTTGATTTCCTGGTACGACAGCGGCTCGGCATGCTCTGCCCCCGCGATGACATAGACGTCGATCCGGTCACTGATGCGCATCAACTGACTGGCCAGCGACCCTTGGAATAATTCGCGCCAGATCGAGGTCGGCGGTTTGCCCGAGATGATCTTGGTGATGCCTTTCAAATGGCAGTAGTTGGCGATGGCCGTTGCAGCATCGTCGCCTTGCAGCAATTCTGTCTTGCCGCCCATTTCCTCGGCCAGCCGAAGATTGCGTTCCAGTTTTAGCTGCGCAGCATGGCCAAGCCGGTAATGGCGGTTGTTCTCAACGTAAAGCGCGACCCATGACGTACGTAAGGCATCGGCCATACGCTTGGTGGTGCGCAACAATTTCGGCGTCAGGTCGCCGGGTCCGACACAGACAGCAAGCCGCTCCTTGGCCCGCCGCGTATTGCCGTTCTCCAGCCCTTGCGCATCCAGTCGTTCAGCTACACGGCGCATGGCTAGTTCGCGTAATGCCAGCAAATTCTCGCGCTTGAAAAAGTTTTCAGCGGCGCGCTTGCGGCCGACATCCGTCGTGTAGACCTTGCCTTCACGCAGGCGTTCCAGCAGATCGTCCGAAGGCAGATCCACCAGTGATATTTCGTCCGCCCCGTCGAACACGTTATCCGGCACGGTTTCGCGCACGCGGATGCCGGTAATCCGCATCACCACATCATTGAGGCTTTCAACATGCTGCACATTCAACGTGGTATACACGTCGATACCGGCATGCAGCAATTCGCTGATATCCATCCAGCGTTTGGGATGGCGCGAACCCGGTGCATTGGTATGCGCCAACTCATCGACCAGTATCAAATCAGGCGCAGCATTGAGTGCAGCATCGAGGTCGAACTCGTGCACTGCCACACCGCGGTGATCGACATTGATGCGTGCTAATTGTGCCAGATTCTGGGTGAGTTCGTACGTTTCGCTACGGCCATGCGTTTCGACCAGCCCGACCAGCACATTGATACCATCTTCAAGTTTTTCGTGTGCCGCCAATAACATCGCATAAGTTTTGCCGACGCCCGCACAGGCCCCGAAGAAGATTTTGAGTCGGCCTTTCTTGCGCGGCGCATTGACTTGCACCGCTTGGAGTAACGCATCCGGGTTTGGTCGCTTGTCTGTCATTACCCTCTCTATCGACCTGTCGAGCGGAAATTACAACTTCCCATCCAGTGCCAGATTAAGTTTCATTACATTCACCCTTGGTTCACCGAGGATGTTGAATTGCCTGTTTTGCGTGTATTTATCGACCAACTCATGAAGTTTTGCCGGTTGCATGTTGCGCGCCCGCGCTACCCGGTTCAACTGATAGTCCGCCGCTTCGGGGCTGATCTCGGGGTCCAGCCCACTGCCGGAAGCCGTCACCAGATCGACCGGGATAAGTCCTTTGTTGCTTGGGTCGGCGGCTCGCAATGCGGCAATGCGTCCCTTCACCGCATCCAGTAACGCGGGATTGTTCACGCCGAAATTGCTTCCGCTCGAACTCGCCGCGTTATAGCCGTAGGGCGAGGTCGCCGATAGCCGCCCCCAGAAGTAGTTCGGTGTCGAGAAATTCTGGCCGATCAGTGCAGAGCCGAGCGGCTTGCCGTCTTTTCCCTGCAGCATGCTGCCTTGTGTCTGGTACGGGAACGCCGCATTGACTAGACCAGTGGTGATGAACGGGTATGCTCCGCCACACAGCAAGCTCAGTAACAGAAGAAAGACAAAAGTAGGACGAACAAGTGCCATAAAAACCTCTATGCAATACCAGTAAGGGTCAGCACCATGGCGATGGCTTTGATGCCGATGAAGGGAACGATGATCCCACCGAGCCCGTAGACGAGTGCGTGGTGACGCAATGCTTCCTGAGCACCGACCGCACGGTATTTCACGCCTTTCAGGGCCAGCGGAATGAGCGCAACAATGACCAGCGCGTTGAAAATAACGGCAGAGAGAATGGCATTATGGGCATTGCCCAAATGCATGATATCGAGGCGGGCCAATGCCGGATAGGTGCTGGCAAACGCGAAAGGCACTATGGCGAAATACTTGGCGATGTCGTTGGCAATCGAGAAGGTGGTGAGGGCGCCGCGGGTCATCAGCAGTTGCTTGCCGATTTCGACAATTTCGATCAGCTTGGTGGGGTCAGAATCGAGATCCACCATGTTCCCGGCTTCCTTCGCGGCCTGCGTACCGGAATTCATGACCACGGCGACATCGGACTGCGCCAGTGCCGGTGCATCGTTCGTCCCGTCACCCACCATGGCGACCATCTCGCCGTTCTTTTGCTTCTCGCGAATAAGTTTCAACTTATCCTCGGGTGTGGCTTCGGCAAGGAAGTCATCGACCCCTGCTTCTGCCGCGATAGCGGCGGCGGTCAGCGGGTTATCGCCCGTGATCATGATGCTTTTGATCCCCATGCGACGCAGCGCCGCGAGGCGTAGTTTGATACCCGGCTTCACGACGTCCTTCAAATGAATCACCCCCAACGTGCGGTCATTCTCGGCCACGATCAAGGGCGTTCCACCAGAGCGCGCAATCTTTTCCGCTTCCGCTTTCACATGGGAATCCATCTCCGCACCAAGTGTTTTTAGCTGTTTGGCGATGGCATCGAGCGCTCCTTTCAACACGTGCCGGTTCGCCTGTTTAATGCCGCTCACACGCGTTTCCGCAGTAAAAGGAATGATCGTTGCCTGCAGCTTTTCCGGGTCACTTGCCGGAATCTTGTGCGCATCATGCGCCAGGTTGACAATACTGCGCCCCTCAGGAGTTTCATCCGCCAGGGATGACTGCTCGGCCGCAAGCGCCAATTCCATCAGGGTCACCCCAGGGGCAGGAATAAAAGCGACGGCCTGGCGGTTGCCGAACGTGATAGTGCCCGTTTTATCAAGCAACAGCACGTTCACATCACCTGCAGCCTCGACCGCCCGGCCGGACATCGCAATGACATTCGCTTTCATCAGGCGGCTCATGCCCGCGATACCGATGGCGGACAGCAATCCGCCGATCGTCGTCGGCGCAAGACATACCAGCAGTGCGACCAGCACCGTGATAGTCACGACGCCCCCCTGACCGGATTGATGCACGCCAAACATCGAGAATGGCAGCAGTGATGCCGTGACGATGAGGAAGATAAGCGTCAGGGCCGCGAGCAAAATGGACAGGGCGATTTCATTCGGTGTCTTCTGGCGCTTCGCTCCCTCGACAAGGTTGATCATCTTATCGATGAACATCTCGCCTGGGTTCGCAGTAATTTTGATGACCAGCCAATCCGACAACAACCGGGTACCCCCCGTCACCGAATCGCGGTCGCCACCGGATTCACGGATCACCGGCGCCGATTCACCCGTGATAGCACTTTCATCGACCGAGGCGATGCCATCCACCACCTGCCCGTCGCCAGGAATGAACTCACCGGCTTCGATCAGGATCATGTCGCCCATGCGTAACTCCGTGCTGGCGATATTTTTGTACTGGGTGCGGTCAGTAGCTTTCGCCAGCTTCTTGGCCATCGTGTCGCGGCGCGAGGCTTTGAGATGCTCGGCCTGCGCCTTGCCGCGTCCTTCGGCCATGCTCTCGGCAAAGTTGGCGAATAGCACGGTGAACCATAGCCATGCGGTAATGGCGAGGATGAACCAGCTCGGGTCGCTACTGGCCTTGAACCAGCTTTGCAGCCAGAAAACCGTCGTGATAATACTGCCGATATAGACCACGAACATCACCGGATTGCGCAGCTGTGTTTTTGGCCCGAGTTTGCCGAAGGCCGCAAGGACAGCTGTTTTGATAACCGCCGGGTCGGTCGGGGAGAATGTTTTGGTTTCGGTCGTCATGTTACTTCCCCGAAATAAGGGTGAAATGTTCGGCAACCGGCCCTAGTGCAAGCGCCGGCACGAAGGTCAGGACACCGACCAGGATGATGGAGCCAACGAGGAAGGCAATGAACAAGGGTGTGTGGCTTGGCAACGTGCCGGCACTGGGCGGTGTAGGCGTTTTCGTCGCCATCGAGCCGGCGATCGCCAGCACGGGAACGATGATCCAGAAGCGCCCGATCAGCATCGCAATCGCCAGCAAGCTGTTATAGAACTCGGTATTGGCGGTAAGGCCTGCAAAGGCGCTGCCGTTGTTATTGCCTGCCGAACTGACTGCATACAATATTTCCGAGAAGCCTTGCGCCCCGGGGTTCAGGATGCCTGCCTGCCCCGCCGTGGTCAGCACCGCTAACGACGTGCCGAATAGCACGGTGACGGGCATGACGAGAATGGCAAGAGACGCCATTTTAATCTCGAAGGCACCGATTTTCTTGCCGAGATATTCCGGCGTGCGCCCGACCATCAGTCCCGCAATGAATACGGTAATGATAACGAAAACCAGCATGCCATAAAGGCCGGAGCCAACGCCGCCGTAAATGACTTCGCCGAACTGGATGAGCACGAGCGGAACCAACCCGCCAAGCGGCGTAAAGGAATCATGCATGGAATTTACGGAGCCATTACTGGCCGCTGTGGTCGCCGCTGCCCATAAAGCGGAGTTGGCGATGCCAAAGCGCGTTTCCTTGCCCTCCATGTTTCCGCCATGGGTTACCCCAAGCGCCTCGATTTTAGGGTTGCCATGCTGCTCGGCGGCGACACCGTAAAACATCAGCGGTATGAAGATGATGCTCATGGCTGCAAGTACTGCCCAGCCTTGGCGCGTGTCACCGATCATCACGCCAAATGTATAGCATAATGCGGCCGGGATGAGGAGGATGGCGAGCATCTCAAGGAAATTGGCAAATGGCGTTGGGTTCTCGAACGGGTGTGCCGAGTTGACATTGAAGAAGCCGCCGCCGTTCGTCCCCAGTTGCTTTATCGCTTCCTGCGAAGCGACCGGGCCTACGGCAATCGTTTGCTCGGTCACCGCCTGGGCAGGTGTCGTTACGGCGCCGGTTGTTGCATCCTTCACTTCGGCGACGTGCTGGGTTTCCATCATCGGCACCGTGATGGATGGCGCGAATGTTTGCACCACACCTTGACCCGCGAGCAACACCGTCCAGAGCAAGGCGAGCGGCAGGAGGATGTAGAGATTCGTGCGCAGCATATCGATCCAGAAATTGCCCAGCAGCGCCGTATTCTTACGTGCAAGGCCACGGATGAGCGCGACCAGTACCGCCATACCCGCCGCTGCCGATGCGAAGTTCTGCATCGTCAGGCCGAAATACTGGCTGAAATAGCTCAGGGTTGATTCACCGCCATATGACTGCCAGTTGGTGTTCGTGATGAAGCTGACTGCCGTGTTGAAGGCCAGGTGCGGCGTCAAATCCGGCAATGCCATCGGGTTCCACGGCAAATGCGACTGCCAGCGCAGCAGGCAGTAAAGCAATACCAAGCCGCCGAAACTGAACGCCAGCACGGCGGTCGTATATTCTTTCCAATTCATTTCCCGGTTCGGGCCGATACCCGCTGCACGGTAAAACATGCGCTCCACCCACCCGAGCCACCGCATGTTGCCCGAATAGACACGCGCCATGTAGCTGCCCAGCGGTTTTACCGTTAGCAACAGCACCCCGAGATAGAGCAGGATTTGCAATGTTCCGTTGTCGATGGTCATGGGAATAGCTCCGGTTTCAACAGGGCGATGAAAAGGTAAATGAAAAGAATGAGTGCGCTGATGACGCTGAGTATGAGGAGCGGGTCCATATCATTCCCCGCCCAGCTTGCTGAACGCGTGCATCATCCAGCGCGTTAACGCGAAAAACCCTAAGCCTAGTACCAGATAAGCCAGATCCATTGATTCACTCCATGTGTAAGCCAAGCGTAGCAAGGCGCATGTAGCGAAAGTGTAAAAATGGGGGCTAGCCGTTAACGGTGAACATGCAGCAGTGACAGGTTGTCCTGATGCTAAAAACAGCTGAAGAGTTATTATTATGGGCCGCTAGCCGGTGCTGCCTTATGCAGAGGCGATTTTTCCTGCGGCATCATGAAAAGTCTTTCTAAGATTAGTGTGAAGAGCGCTTTTGATAAAATGCACTATTGCATAGAGAAACTATGGGAAGCGCCGAAGCGATTACTGTATTGGCTGGGATGTCATCGAGATGGAACCAAGCGCCAGTAGCAATGCTAGTGGCATTACCATAAAACCAAGTTTTAAAAACTTCAATGCGCTAATGTAATGGCCTTCGCGCCGTAATGCGCCAAGCCATAGTATGGTTGCCAGTGAGCCGGTAACGGATAAATTCGGGCCAAGGTCAACACCAACCAATACTGCACGCGTTACCGAGTCAGGCGGCGCTGCACTCTGCAACACGTTTGCAGCAATCAGTCCGGCGGGCAAATTATTGATGACGTTACTACCAACAGCAATCGCAAGTCCCGCTTTCACCGCGGCCCATTGCGAGGAGTGAGCTATGGTTGTCTGCAATAGTTTTGTTAGTGACTCAATGGCACCTGTAGTATTGAGCGCCTCGACCAACACAAACAGTCCCGCCACAAGCGGCAACACACTCCAGGCCACCCCTTTCAATACGCGCCATGGCGCACAACGTTCGCGTAGGCAAACGACCGAGACCGTCGCTATGCCTGCCAATGCTGTCGGCAACCCTAACGCAATACCAGCAGCGGATGAAGCGAGTAGGACGACAGCGGTGAACCCAATACCTAACGCCGTGGTTTTTGCCGAAGTAGAAAGTACTGGAATCGCAACATCGGCAACAACTTCTTGTTTCAACGCTGCCTGTTGTGTCCATCGCAACAAAACATATGTAGCGCCGATCGCAAGCAATGAAGGTAAGGCATATTGCGGCAACCACTGCACAAGGGATGGTACGTGGTCACCGTACAGTACAAGGTTGGCAGGATTAGAAATGGGTAGTACGAACGATGCAGCATTGGCAACGAATGCACAGATCAATAGATAGGGGAGCGGTGATTTTACGCGTGCCGCTGCCACGGCGGATGCAACGGCAGGTGTCAACACAACTGCCGTAGCGTCGTTGGAAAGAAATACCGTTACTGCAATTCCGACCAAATAGATCATCGTAAAAAGTCGAGCGGCAGAACCTCGCGCGTTTCGTGTAGCTACTGCGGCAAGCCAATCGAACAATCCCTTCGCACGAGCTATCTCAGCGAGCAGCATCATGACGATGAGAAATAAATAGACGTCGCTTCCTTTAATAATACCTGTGAGCGCCGTGTGTGCTGATACCAACCCTATCACCACCAGTAACGCAGCACCGCTTACTGCCCATACTGCCTCGTTCCAGCGAAATGGACGCACTAAAATGAAAAGCGTGGTCAACGTAGCAATTATCTAAATTCCGATAGGTGTCGTCGGCACAAACTTAACCTTTCATGGCGGCGGCACACGGGCCTTCGCTTTGCCCGGCACGACATGCTGGCCGTACAATGCTTGCAAAACCGACCCACAAGGCGATAGAACCTAATGCGAAACTACCGAGGATTAAACTCGTCGGGCCATAGCTAATCGCTTCGGCGATCCATCCGCCGATAGCAGGACTAAGCGCTGCGCCTATTCCTTGCACTGTTTGGTCGCGTCAATTAAAGCGCCTGCGGGTATCGTCATAATCATTCCGGCAATTCCGCCGATTGTCATCACCGAACCGATGAGGCCGCTTTTCCAACCATGCGCCAAAAGAAAGACGCCAAGGAATGGGCCAATACCGGCCGGCATATCTGCCATGAAAAAGTTCAGTGCTTCGAGTGGTCGAAGTCCCTCAACAAGCTTTTTACTGCGAGATTTCATGAATATCCCTCATGGATGGATCAGTACGCTTTCGCCTTTCTTCGTTGGCGTACCGTAAAATATCCAACTGTCGGTAGGCTAAAAAATTATGTTTTCCATTCACGGAAATGATTTCAATTATTGGAAATAGTGCCTTACTGCCCTGTGTTTGCGCTATCAGTTGGCGCCAGAAAAGCTCATCGCTCGGGCCTTCAACCATCACAACCGTGTCTGCAAAGAAAATACGCTCATTGTTGTGAGCATTAATTGTTTGCACCATGTTTTTATCAAATGCGACGTGTTCCGGAATTCTAATTTTTGTGTTGCCCTCAGCTTTGTAAACACGTGCAGCATACCGAACAGATTCGGGGGTTACCGTAAGCCAACCCCGGCTGCCAGCGCCTTTGCCTTCTGAGTGAGATTCAAGGCGGCGATGGCATGTTGGCGCACCGCTTCCTGATCTTCATCACTCAGTTCAGGGTAGCGGTCGCGGACGATTTTGCCCATTTTTATCTGCGTTAGCTCTTCTGCCAGTGTTTCGCCGCTGTTGTGCGGCCCGTCAAAAAGACCACGCTCCAAGGCGGACTTATCTTGGACGAAGGCGGTAATAACCTCATTCAGATCTTCCTTGCAGATGCGGCTAGCCTCGAGGCTCTTGGGTTCGACAAGTCCTTTGATCTCGAAGTGAAACTGCCCGCTCTCTTCGTTGAAGCCGACGTTGGTACGCTCTTTCTGATAGCCGCCATCGCCATAGTCGAAGCCTTCCATCGGGCCGCTGTCTTTGGGTGTGAAATTAAAACGCGGCGCGAGCACCTGTTCCATCAACAGGCTGGCCGCGATCGCTTTAAGGGTGTCATTGATCGCGTCGACAACGGCGGATTCGGACGCATCTGGTTCGGCGATCAAATTGGTGAAGCTAGCGACCTCCTTACCAGGAGCATCGCGAGTGGCGCGCCCGATGATTTGAATGATTTCGGTGAGGCTGGAGCGATAGCCGACAGTCAGCGCGTGCTCGCACCAAATCCAGTCAAACCCTTCCTTCGCCATGCCGAGGGCGATGATGATATCGACATGGTCGCGGTCACTACGATGGGCCGGGTCTTTCAAAGCGGTGAGCACTTTACCGCGCTTTAGCTGGTCGCTGTCGTCCACAAGATCAGCGATCTTGATGATACGCCCATCAGGCAACTCTATCAGATGGAAGCCGGTGACGGGATCTGCGCCTTTCCAGTCCCCAAGATATTCCATGATCTCCTCGACCTCTTTGATCTTGTCCTTCGTGCTTTCGCGCGAGTTCACCGACGGGATAACCCTGAACAGGGTAAAGTTGATCTGGCCGAATTGTTACTTGCATCCGTCGACGACATACTGAAGAATCACTTGAAAACTAAAACCGCACTTGGGATAAAGCTTGCTTCGTAAGCGTGCATAATAAGGTGGCATGCACACCAATGGATGGTTCTAGTGGCGGTTATGCTTCGACTTACTAATCGCTCATCGCGCCCTTCCCCTATCGCGTTCCTTTAAACGCTTCATCGCCTCGGCCGCAATGTCGTGATTGGTTTGTAAAGGAGTATAGTCCCATGGGTCGATGCCATACGTTAGTAAATCGGAGAACGGCCTAGCAACTTTTGCCTGATATAAAGCCGCATGAAGTTTCACATGCCCTTTGCGAAAATGCATTTCTCCGTCCTTGTTTTCGGGAGAATAAATGAAGACAGGTTTTCGTGAAACATTCGCTTCGCAGCACATGGTCATCGAATCCCCCGTCACGACAATAGCATCCGCCAATCCTAAAATGCCGAAATAGGGATTGCCGCGTGCGGCCGTATGCGTCCAGTCATGAAAAAAAGTAGACACCGTCAGCTCGGTGGAAAAGGCCTCGGCAACATCCTGGCCCGTGCGTGGTGAGGTGGTCACAATCAACGCCCCCTTAAGCGCCTTCACCTTTTCATTCAGCTCCGCCGCCATTTTCTTTGCCAGTTTGGCACTGAAGTCGAATTCCTCCACTTCATCACCATCATCTTTTTGGCGTTTGACTTTGCCCCCTAAAAGCACTGCTATTCGGGGATGCGGCAGTTTAGAGAACTGCTCTTCCCAGCTAGCAACACCTTCGTCTATTTTGGCTTGCGTCACGGCATGGGGTACACCGATCGTTTCAAAAAGATTGGGCATGTCTCTTTCTTTGTTCTTGGTCAGGTTGCCTGGGATGGCAATAAGACCGAAATCCTCAAAATGCGCTTTGGGACTTTGGCTCTGAATAATAAAAACCTTGCCGCCGGAAAGCTGTTTCAACGCACATGCCGCATCTACAGACCGTTTACCGGAAGTAATGACAAAGTCGGGCCAGTTGACACTCGACTTCAATTGTTTTGTACCCAGTGTCTTAATGCAGAAGTTTCTGATTTCTTCTTTATCCAGTGTTTGCAGATGCACCGTTTTATAATCGGGATTAATGGCCTGCGCGATGCCTTCGCGCGCCCTCAATTCACCAATAGAATGGGTATTAATGACCCAGACGGACGGCTTCTTTTCTTTGTCATGCGTCATTCTCTCTCTTTCTTATTCGAATGCAGAATTTTTATGGCCGCCCGATGCAAAAGGATTTTGCCTCCTATTGAATCGTGTAAATTTTGTGACAATGCGCATGTTATTTTTGCAACAATGTGCTGCAAAAATAGCACGGCTTCTTTTTGCCAAACCCTTCTACGGTTTCTGCTCAAGATGGAGTTAAGGCATGTTCAAAACCGTGAGTGGTGGAAGAATGTCGAAGCATCGATTTGCTGCCATGGCAGCTGCCGATGCGGTGCTTAACCACATGCTTTCGGTTTGAATCTATGGCCCTCCGCCCTCACACGATGCTCCATGCATCCGGCAGTACAGTAGGGGCGGAATTGACGGGTAGTACTGCGGTGTCGCCAGTTGCTAAAAATCCTGAACTCGCGTTGATCGATAGTTATTTCGCCAAGCACCATTACCCCGATCGGTTTGATGGTTTCGGGCGCAGCAACGATCATAGCAACGATTATTTCGATCCGCGTATTCACCCTGAATCGGCGCGCACCCGTGGCTGTGTGTCAATCGAAGCAGTCGCGTTCAACGAGATCGTGCAGGACGCGGAAATGATCTACGTCCCCTGCGGCATTTCTTCCGGCCTCCGCGTGCATGAGCTGCTTGACAAGAAGAATCGTTCCCAGCCGAAAGGCAGCAAAGATCTGGCCGTGTCGACCTACAAGGCTGAGGAGCATCTCGCAGGTACCGTCCACGGCCAGGCGATGCATCAAAACAAAGACGATAATCTGCGCCGGGCGGCGATTGTCAGTCGCATGTATCCGGACAAAATGGTGGTCGCGCCGGTGATGCGTGAAGCGGCTGTGCGAGCGCTCAAGAATTATGCTTTCTCCGGCGGGCAGCGCTACGAGGAAGAAGATTTCATGGCCCTCTGGTACCCGGTCATCGACCGCTGCAAAATGATGGTGCTCGACGGCGATTGGAATTTCTCGCGCAACTCGATCTGGGAGATGATGCGGGGAATGCTGATCCAGGCCGGGCAGGTCTCGTCGCGGCCGGGGGCGGATATGGAGGTAGTCGATCTTGAGGGCCATCAGGTGAGCATGCTAGTGCGTGCCGAGAAAATGGCTGAGATGCTGGAATACCAGCTCGGTAAGGGCTTTGAACCGCGTGAGGCGGCGACCGCGCTTGCCCAGATTTTCACGCTCGACGACGATATCCGCGCCGGCCACATTCCGGCCGAGGGACGCAGTCTGCATCCGATGCTGAAGGATCGGCCGCGCGAAGAACTGATGGCGATGGACAGGCTGAAAGCTAAATTCAAACCCCTTCTCCTCGCCCATTGTGCCAAGTTTATGCGTCTTGACGATCTGCCGGAGGAATACCAAGCCGCTACCGCAAAATCACGAAAGTTACCGGAAAAACTGCGAGGAATTTTCCGGCATATTGCCGACGGTATATCCGATCGCATGGATAAAATTCTGTCGGTCGAGCCTTCGGGTGAATTGCGCGCCGAGCAGGCCAGAATCCAAGCGCTGCCAAAGCGTCTGTTCGATAGCTACGAGCATTTTTTCGAAAAACGATCATGCGCGAAAATGTTCGAGGACCATCTCTACCGCAAGCTGCCGGAATGGGAGCGGCTGGCGCTGCCCTTCGCCATTGGCGGGACTGAAATCGGACTCTACCCGAACGCCCATCCGATGGCGACGGCCATTTTCACCGACCTCAAGCGCGGTAAGGCGGGTTTTACGCGCGCGCAGGCTTCTGGTGCGGAAAATATGCAGGAAGTCGCCGGCGTGCTGGGGCGTGGCATCGGGGAGGTCACCTCGGAAAATGCGCGGGAGGCCGAAGCGCTCAAGGCAAAGCTCAAGGCGGAAAATCCCGGCACGATCGTGGTCAATACGTTGAGCTTTTTGCGCATCGCCGATGCGATCGAATGCTTCCGCAACGTGCATTACGCCGGGCGCTTCGTCGCCGCACCGGGCGCAAGCGAAACCAGTCCGCAAATGCGCCTGACGCTGCAGATGAAATATCTTGACCGCAATGTCGATCGCGCGGTGTTCCAAGAAGGCTGGGAACGCTCCAACGACCTGGTGCAGCTGCGCGTGCGCGCCCGGTTGATTCAGGCGGGGATGATCGAGCGCCCCGCCGGCGCGCAATCGACGCTGACCGTTACCAGCGCGGCCGATCCGGCCATGCCCGAAACACTTCTGCATGATATCACGCTGCTTACCCAAGAAGTGCGGCGCGCGAGCTTTGCAAATGTGCGCGCGCCCGAGCAGGCTTTAGCGCTGGCGCGCCTGGTGACGCTGCATGAACTTTCCGTCGATCCCTCGCTGCGCAGAATGGGCGATGGGCAGACGCGGGATCCCATCAACACCCTGACCGCCCCCGATTCGCTCGGCAGCTATGACCAGGCGGAAGCGAAAGCCATCACGCAGGAAGCCAAGCGGCTGCTCACGACCAGGGCCTTGTTCGTGCAGGGCAAGGACGGGAACGAAAAGGATGGGCGGTTGATCCCGCGTGAGCGGCTTTATGTGGAACCCGACGCCAGCGACGATGTGGACCGAGCAGCACTCAAAGCGGTTCAGAACAGTCGTATGGAAGAATACATCCACGCGCAGGACAGTCTGTGTGGTAAACAGCAACTGGCCAAGCAACGGACCGCCTCGGACACGGTGCATGTCGCATCGACGGGAGCGCGGCGATGAGTGCGACAACGGCCATGCGGATCAACCTCACGGCGCTTACGGCCACGCTTCATCTAGCGATCAATATGTATACCGAGACGGTCGCCTTCGATCCCGTCACAGGCGATTACCGTGTGTATTTTCTCGGTATGGCGGCAACGCCTGCGGGCGACGCGGTATTGACATGCGAATTGCATCGCCAGGGCCCGGGTTTTGCACGGCGGTTTTTCAATGTCCTGTCACTCACGCTTGGCCCATGTGGCAGCGATGGGTTGTGCCCGGTAGAATCCTTCAGCAGCAGCGCCAGCGCGAACATGGCACAGCTTCCCCAAATAATGACGCGGCTTACCCCAATTGCGGCGGCGCTGAAGGACAAGCAACGCCCGGACGATAAGTTTTTGCTGCCCTTACTATCCTGGCCTGCGCAAATCCTATGGATGCGCGCGCTGGCGAAAAGGAATGCGGCATGAGCGATCTCGGCTGGCCGCTGCGCGGTTTTTATAATTTTCTCGGGCTCGATCTTCCGGGCAGCGCCAATGATGCGGCGCGCTCTGTGGAACTCGCCGAAGCCGGCATCGATCCGCGCACTGGCGGCGCGGTTGCGGTATGGACCAATGCCCTGCTCACCGGTCGCGACGGCACCACGCATATCAAAACGCGGTATTGGTATATGCTGCCCTCCGGCAAACAGGTGGTGCAGGACCTGTTCGATATCGAGCTCGAGCAGGAAGCGTCCACCGCGCTCGCGGCCGATGGTAGTCCGGTCCAGGTTCCAACACTGATCTCGCGTGCGGTCTGGGTACTTGGCAACCCGGTCTATGAGGCGGGCGATGAAAGTGATCTGGGGCAGGAAGAGAGTAGTCGCGCAACGGCCCAGGGCGCCATTGGCAACCTCTCGCGGGTGATGATGGCGGTCGGTGAAGTCAATCGCCAACTGCGCCAGGGGAAACTCCCTCCGGTCGCCAAAATTCTGAATGAATGCGCGGTGCATGATGCCGCCGGCCATCGGCTGACGGTGACGGGCCAGTCGCCCAAAGGCGGGTTCGATTTCGACGCCGTCGATGCGCATCAACTAAAGATCGATGTTCCGCTTGCTGTGCCGGAAGTGGTGGCGCGGGCGCTGACGGGCTTTGGCGTCAACTCGCTCGATGCGCACCAGAAGCTGCATGCGGAGCCAAGGCAGGGAGGCGATCCGCGCACCGGCGCGGTTTTCAGGACGGAAGTGCAGGCCCATGATGTCACCGATCCAAACATATCCATTGCCATCACGCCTACGTCTCTTCCAGCAGCGACCGATTCCTTTTCGCCGGATAAACCCATTCCAGGCATTCCCAGTCTAACCCATGTCGCCTGGAAAAGCGACGGTGAGCATCGGGCGACGCTCAATGCGCTCACTCTCCTGGGTGAGGATGTAAAAGGCGAAAGCCACTTGACGCGGATGCGCGCATTGGGCGTCAATAACCGCATCCTGCACGATCTGCGCAATCGGGAATATCCGTTCGCGATGGATCATCTGGTGGAATATGATCTGCATGACCGGATCCATGAATTGACACCGCCGACACCACTGGCCGAAGGCGGCAGGCTGAGTATGATTTCTCTCGGCGGCAACAACATGGAGGAAATCGCCGAAGGTTTCGGCGAAACCATCGGCGGCAACTCCAAAGTGATTGTGCATGAAGGGCTCGATAAGGACGGTAAGCTGAATCGTATCGGTGTTATTATCGATCTTGGTCTGCATCTAAGCCCGAAGGATGAGGCGAATGTTTCGGCCACAGCCGATATTATCGAACCACTAAAATATTGTGACCATATTCTGCTCACCCACCGACATCTCGACCATGTTGATGGAATTTTCCCCTATATTCAGTTTGGCTACCTGCGGGGCAAAACGATCCATGCCACGCCCGAGGTGATCCGGTCGATTCGCGACAAGCTGCGCACCTATCCGAGCATCCATCAGGACGATCTGCCGACCTTCTCACCGCTGCGAGGCGAAGGTTGGTTGCATATCCAAGATGCGCAAGGCAGAACCCGGCTTTCGGTGAATTACTCCCGCAACGCCACCCCGCATTCGGCGCGCGCGACCCCGTTTTTCGTGCATGGCCATTACGAGGGGAAATGGCTTGGCTCCTATCTCAACCCCGGCGATGCGCGGTATGGCCGCCATAATGCCGACGATTATGACGGACCGCCAGTGGATGCGGATCATCTGGACAGGAAATTTTTCACCGAAAGCAATCGCCGGTTTCTGAAGGAAATGGAGCGCATCGACCCGCCCGTCGCGGCGCGCTTTGATGCGGACATCGCCGACCAAGGCCCAACCTATTTCGACATGGATATCACCTCGATCCTGCGCAAAGGCTGGGCGCCGACGGAGCATGAGGTGGAGGATAATCTGTCCGAACTGTCCGACTGGTTCAAGGACAAGGGCATGCTGCTCGCCATGATTTCAACCAACGACAACCGCTATGAAACAGCGCTGCGGGTGGCCACACGGGTCCACCGCGATGTGACCGAATTCGGCACCAATCTGCAAAAAACTGCGACGACGATGAATGTGCTTGGCGTAAACGATCTGCGCCACGCACCTGAACCGCGCAACAATACCCAGCCCTATCTCGATCAGCATTTCGAACAGCGGCTGCAGAAAAAAATTGGAAAACACAAAGCCAACTGGGAACAGACCACAAGCGAAAGAACCAAACGGTCACTCACGAAAAAAATCGAACGGCATGAAGCGCGGCTCGAGGCGTTTCAGTTGCTCAAAGCCATGCCCAATGCGTTCGAGCGCTATCAGGCGCGCGATGCCATGGAAGCGGATCTGGAGCGGCGTTTTGGCAGGCAAGTGACGCTTGGTTCCCTGGATGAAGATCAATTGACGCTGGGCGCCTTGCGCGTCGGCCGCACCTCCAAGACATCGCGCGGAATCATGAGTATGGAGGGTACGGAAATTACGCCGGGTCCGGATGGAAGGCGGCTTGGACTTTTGACCGGCACCCAAGGCACGAACGTCGAGGTCGATGCTGCGTTGAGCGCGCTGGCGGAAGGCCGCCATCCGGTGCTCGACGGCAATCCCAAGAGCAGCCATACGGCGCGCCCGATCGAGCCGAAAAACAATGTGGTGGTGATTTCCCAGTCCGCCATTCCCGGGAATGACCGCAAGCAGGACGAGCTCGTGCGCAAGCTCGTCGCACGCGATTTTTGCGTGGTGCAGTCGATCCATGACGGGTTTAAAATCCACCATATCGATGAAGCGCGCCGCGAGAATATTACTGCCGCGCTGAAAAAGCTCGGCAAGCAGTATACTGTGGGGGAGGACGGCGCGCTGACGATAAGCGGTATGCCCACTCATGCTGGGGGCCATGGCCAAGAGAAGGATTGTCGCGCCTGGGTCAAACTGGTGGGCGCCGATATTACCGCGCCGCAGCACAGTTCCGATCCTCAAGGGGTTAAACGCCAGATCGAACTCTGCAAGGCAGAAGGCCAACGCAGCATGGGCCGGATCGTGCCCAATTTCGAGGGCATTGCGATCCGGGCGGGGGAGAGCCCGGAAGCGAGCCAAGCTACGTCCATTGGCCGGACATTGGCGTCACTCATCAAAATTGAAACGGTGCGCCAACAGCGCAAATACCATAGTGGTCATATCAAAGCCACCCGGATTGTCCGCCACGATACGCAAGGCGGATTTCGCTCTGACGGCCTGCGCGCCAGCGCGCGTGTGGGTGGCGTGTATGAAACCGCCTTTGCCACCATCGATGCAGAAGAAAGTGCGCGGGGCCTTTCTTCACGCACAACCAGCCGCCCGGAACCCGTCGCCGAAAATCGCATGGCACCACCGCCCGAGCGGCTTGATCGCGGGCCCATTCTCCCGAGCACGGGATTCCGCCACCGGCTTTTCCCGCAACAGACGCCACGCCAACCCGCCGTATTGGCACGAGGGTAGATCATGGATGATGTCATCGCACGCCCTAAGTTCATTGTGGCCGATGCCGGCGACGCCCGCGTTTATGATCTCACTCCCCAGTTGGGGAACCCGGCGGAAGACCGCTGGCTGCGCACGCAATTCAGATGGGAGGATATCGAGCACCGGATTAAGACCGGCCAGATTCTGGATTTAGTCTACGACACCGAAACGACGGACCTCAACCCCATGTTCGCCGCGCTGACCCAGTTCAGCGGCAAAATCGTCACGCTTGACGGGCGGATCGTCGATAAGATCAAGCTTGATATCCAGGTGCCCGAGGATGTCGCGATCTCCCCTCAGGCGGCAATCGTGACACAAAGTAGCCCGAAGGCGCTTTATAGTCCGCAAGGCCGGATTCCCCCGCATATCGCGGCAGGAAAAATCATGCTTTTTTTTCGTAATCCCTATCGCAAGCTTTGGGATTTGCTGGCCGACCAATCGATTATGATCACGAATGCCAAAGGTCGGGAAGAAGAAGTCCGGGTTTACACCATCGCAAGCCCCGACGGGACGAAGAAAGCGGAAATCCGGTTGCATAAAGGTGGGCGGTTCGTTTCCTTCCGTTATCCTGAAGAGGAGCGGCTGCCCGACGGCGCCGTCACCTACCGCGACATGGACGGGGCGCGCTGGAAACGGGTAGCCGCCCCGGCATTCACCGAAGGGCACAATATCCGGCGCTTCGACGACCGGATATTATGGGCAACGCTGCATCGCACGATGAGCGATGAGATTTTCCTGACCCACACACGAAAATTCCAGCGCTTTCGCGTCGATACGCTCGATCTGGCCAAGCTCGTTTCCCTGCTCGACGATGGCAGCGAGAACGGGTTCAAACCCGGCATCAAAATCGACGCGGCGACCGGGAGGCCGTACCGTTCCTTTACGCTTTCGAGCCTAATGGAAGCCAACACGCGCGACGCCGTACCTGAACGCGGGATCGATGCCGGGGTGCGCATGCCCGACGGTTCGAAATACGATCGCCGCCGCGCCCATGCCGATGCTGCCTACGATGTCGATGCGACGATGGCACTCAAAGCTTACGTACGCAAACGCGCGCCTGCAGTCGTACGCATGGTGGAGGAGAATTCCGATTTCTACCAGATCAAGCGCTTCCTGATGGGGGGCGAAGGCTTTGAGATGCACCCCATCCGTGCGTTCGCGCGTAGCATCCATCCGGATAAGGCGAGCTTACATCTGGGCGTGTGCGTGAATAGCAACGAGGAGATCGAGGAACGGCGGCAGGCAGTGATAATCCGCACCGATACCGACCAGATGCTCGAGGATTATACCTACGATATCAACGGCGAACGGAAGAAACTGCTCGACATGTCTGTCGAAGAACTTGCCGCGATGCTAAAAGGCCAGCGCGGCAAGGCGGATGCGCTGTGCGAAGTGATAGACTTACGCAAGAACCCGCCGGTGGTGCTTGCGAACATGGCATTCCATCGCGGCATCTGCGGCGATCCCGAACGGCACGAGGCCAATCGCCGTTTCGTCCTCGCGCATGAAGCGTTCCGCGAAAAACTGCAAAAGGCCCATAGCATGGCCATGCCGTCGATGCCCGACTGGACGACGATCCGCAACCCCCAGGCGGAGGAGCATCTCTACACTAGGCTCGCTGCGCCCAAGCGCTATGAATTCGACATAGACGGCAAAAAAGTTCTGTTGAACGAAACCGTCCATGCCGAATGGGTAAAAGTGCTGCGCCGCAACCGCAACATCGATGCCGTACTGTGCCGCGCAATCAAGCCACAAACTGTCGAGCTGGAAGTCCGCGAAGATTCGCTTGAAGCTTTTATTGAGCGGATGAAAACGGTGGACAATCACTTGCTGAAATTTCTCGGTACTAGCCATACGGCGCTGCATACCTACGATCCTTCTCTATCCCCGGACGATGCCGATGACGCTCACGCGGCAAGTGCGTCAGGGACAAACCCTTACAAAGTGTTGCCGCCACCGGACCGGTCTTTCACCCCACCCAAATGGGATTATATTCCGAATCCTGAGAAGGAGGGGAAATCTCTCCGGGTGCGGCATGTGCTGACGCGGGAAGAATGCACCGAGTTCACAGCCAATGCCATTGAGTATCTTTGGAAGCTACGCGCGGAATTGATGTATGAATTCCATGACAACAGCACCCGTTTCACCGTGCAGGACCGGCACGGGCATACTATCCCCTTCCCACGCCTCAACCGCATGAAACAGGGCGATCTTGCCGACTGCTTGCGCACCGGTGAATATAATATCGTGCCGGAAGAACTCGATTGGAGCGCCGAGCTTATTGCCAAAATGTTCCGCGACGCGGGTCGTGTCGCATGGGTCAAACATTATTTCGCCGCGCAGGGGCGTGATGAGGAAGTGCGTCAATGGGAAACGTGGGAGAAATATTTTACTGCCAAACGCGCCCTCAGCTTTCACGGCGCTCCGCACGAAGATCCCGACCAGAAGCGATGGATGACGCCAATCAAGGGTCTGAAAGAAGTTGCACGCATCGAGCATAATCTGCGCAGCGACGATATCCGCGCCGATGAGGACGAATGGGGCCAGCACGATATTTACATGCGTAACAGCGCGATGGCAGGGCCCATTCTGAATGAATGCAAAAAGCTCTTCCCGCAGCAATTGAGGCAAAATCCGTTGACGGACGAGCATCTGCACCTCCTCGGGTACGATCCGCAGACGGGCCTGCCTATCGAGCACGCGCCCTATACCATTCCTGCGGAGGCGATGACGCTTGCGATCGACGTGCCCGACCGCATGCTCGAATCGCCTCTTCGCCACCCCGATGTGGCGAGCAATATCCTCATGCTCAATCCCGGTGCTGCCCAGCGCCGGGCGTTGGAGGAAGCGCGCCCAGGTACGCATTTGTTCCTGCGCGGCGAGCAAACGGGGCGCCTGTACTACGCCGCCAAAGCGGTGGTGCTTTCGCCGAACGAAATTGCGCCGAGCCCGTATTTCCAGGAGGTCTATGCCGCCGCGGCGACCCGCTATGGGGACAGCGGCGTTACTCCGCCCAATCCCGAGCAGTTCATTCCGCTCGCTGTGGAATCGCTGGAACGGGTTCCCGCCCGGGTCGATCCGGCGGCGCAGCCGATCAAAGTTCCGCGCTGGGAACATTTTATGGCGACTGTCAGCCAGGCGCTTGGTTATCGCGACACGAAACTGACCGGTCTTGCCATCAAGGATGAGGGCGTAGCATTTTCTTCCGGCCCGGCCCGTCTGCAGGGCATGGTTCAGAACGATCACAAACCCGGCCAGACCGAAAGCGGCGAAGAAGTTCCGACCACCATCACGCAGGTGCGGACGCTGACATTGAAACAAGCACAGGAGCGTATCGAAACCGGCCAAAGGCAGGGCAAGGCCGCGGGCGCACTTGAGGCGGATTCGATCGATACGTTGCGCTCCATCCTCTCCACCGACAGCATCACCGAAGCCGATGTAAGAGCGAATCCCACGCTCAAAAAGCTGGAGATAAGCAGCCTTCCGTCGCTGCGCAGGCTGATGCAGAGGGAAAGTTTTACCCATCGCGATGCCCTGCATTACGGCTATGCCGGCCTGAAGGATATGCGGTCGACGCTGACGAAGCTTTTCACCGACCAGGAGCTTGAAACCGGCCGCGATGATAATCGCATTCATTTCATCACCATCGAACCGGCAAAAAAAATGACCTGGCATCAGCCTGCCCGCCGGGCGATGGTCCGTCTGGATAAGAACCTGGACGATGACGCACCCCCCCCGTCTCCCCCCGTAACCGAACTGCCGCCTGCCACCCCATCCAAAGCAGGATCGTGGAGGGAGAATGTGCGCCAGCGACAGGGCGCCCCGCGGCGGCGTGCCTAAGTCATCAAATTCTAACGGGCGAGGGAATCCGGCGCGCGCCAGCCGCGGACGCGGCTGGCGACTTTATCTTTGGCGATAGGCACTGGCTGCACATCCGTGATGGTCCCATCCGCATGGAGTGTCGCTTCAAGAATACCCAGATCTTCCGATTTCTGCGATGTCGATTCCACCACCGCGCCACTATTATGGAGAGTGGGCCCCTGTCCCGCGATGCGGTAATTATCGAATTTCACGTGCGTATGTCCGAAAATAATATGCTTCACCCAATACATCCGGAGCGGCGCTACCACGCCATTGTGGCTGACATGAAATTTGCTACCGTGTTCCCATCGATGCATCCAATAGATCGTTTTGTCCGACGTCTTCTCTGCCGTGCGGCGCCATTTCAGCCATTCGTGCTCCATATTGGCAAATGCACCGACTACAGGACCAAAAAACTGCTTTATCTCCGCTGTGGCGTAAGGATTCCAGCGCTGTTTGTCGTTTACGTGCCGCAGGCGCACACGGGGATATTCCTCATCCGTCATGCCGCCAAGCGGCAAATGGCCATGGGTCATCAGCCCGTCGCCAATACGGATGGCCTCCGGGCTCCATTCGAAATGATCGGGATGATCACTCTGGATTTTCCTGAACACGTTACGGAAACGATTGATGTTCTCGTGATTACCACCGACAACATGAAGATAAATACTAGGATAATCCGCCAGAAACTGCCGGACAAAGAGTTCCGCGCCGTGAATGACGTTTTCTACGCCATCTCTTTTCGTCTCCGGCGTTTTAAACTGCTTGCGCCAGTAATTTTCTTTTTCCGGGTACGGATGCAGCACATCCAGCGCGCCGCTCAACGCATTGACATGGTCGCGATCGACATAAAAAAGTTCCCAGATATCACCGAGCAGCACCACATGTTGGTACTCGCCGCTCGTCATCCGCTCGATAATATGTTCACGATACGCAGCAAAGTTGGATTTTCGGCCACCGATATGGGTGTCGGAAATGACCAGGATTTTGTGCGCATCGGTATCTATCACGCGGTCACTCCGGCTAGATCGAGCATTATCAATAGTTAACAAATTCTTTCTTGCCAAGCGCCAATCGTTACCAAATGTATTGTTTGGGGTTGAAGTAGCCAAGACCTATCGAAGGGTCTAAGTCATGGCTACGATGTATGTCCGCAAGAGCCGATTAACGACGCAAAAGCAATACCGCCTGATCGAGTATTTTGTCGGCGGGATGAAGAGGCGCGCGCGGCATCGGAGCTGGTGGGCATTCAGGCGAACAGCGCAATTCGTTTTTCATGCGGCTTCGACAGCTGATTGCAAGCAACCTTCCGAGCTATGAGTTGTCGGGTGAAGTGGAAGCGGATGAGAGTTATTTTGGCGGCGTGTGCAAGGGCAAGCGTGGCCGTGGTGCTGCCGGGGAAGTGGCGGTATTCGGCCTGTTGAAGCGAGGCGGCAAGGTCTACACGGCGATCATTCCGAATGCTAAAATCGAGACATTGTTGCCTATCATTGCCGAGAAAGTTATGCCCGACAGGATCGTCTATACCGATTATTTCCGCAGCTATAATGCGCTGGATGTTTCAGCATTTCATCACTAGAGCGTCAACCATAGCAAGCTGTTTGCCACAGGCAAAACCCACATTAACGGCATCGAGAATTCTGGAATCAGGCCAAGCGCCAAATGCGCAAGTTTAATGGCATCAAACAGGAGAATTTACTGGTTCCTCAAGGAATGTGAGTGGCGCTTCAACGGAGGCAACCACCAACAGCTATTAAAGCAGCTTAAATACTGGTATAAACGTACCAACCACCAACCCTTAGCTACTTCAGCCCCTATTGTTTTATTAAAAACCATGACTATGCTGCCCATGCATAAACACTGGGTTGCAGACCTTCACCGTCCGCAGGAAAACCATACTGCCATTGTCACGGATGCATGGTATCCTCAGCGTAATGGCGTTTACGCGTCGTGGATGCGCGCAAACTCGTGGATAGGGATCGTCGGCCGTTTTGGTCCCTTCAGCATCCATGCGACAGACGCTTGAAACCGCGGGGCAGCGGGTGAGCATGATTACGGCACAGGATTTGTTCACCCTGCCGGTCCCATGTATCCGGAAATCAGGCTGGCACCACCGCGATGACTCTGCTGCTCTTTCAACGTATTGGCCTTAGTTTATGACTTCACCGCCGAAACGCTTGTCAGATCCTGGTACACGGTATGTCACGATATTGCGCAGTCGGATGCGGCGCGATCACAACGACTATAATCGGCGAATAACGCTTAATCGTAGATTTCGTCGTATATGCACTGTTGTCATTATTGCAATACATCCATGCGAATATAACAAGACTTCCTCACCCTAAAATCCATTTAATTATTGTTGCATAAAAGGAAGAGCTATATGTCGCATTCTTCGATTATCCAACGGCCCGACGAAAAACGGCTTACAGTGATTGCTGCGCTTGAAGCCATGAATAATACTCTCATCGCCGATGGCCAAGGCGGGGAAATGAGGTTTAGCGACTACGCGCAAGCAAGCGGCATCGCTGAACAGGCCCAGGCATTAGCAGAAACTATAGCGACTGGGCTTTTTAATGCTGAAATGACGGTTGCCGATTATATAAAACGCACTCAGGCGAATGTACTGCCCGCGAACCGTACGTTTACGGGACGCTATGTTGGCTGGCGTTTCTCAAAAGCGGAACAAAATATGCAAACGATTCACCGTGCAGTCGACGATTTTTGTCAGCTGATCGGCCACGATGAAGCATTGGAAGCAGCCGCGGATGCCGGTCGAGCTAAAGGTGTATTATTGCTCATTCAAATGGATGGCGTGCTTGCAAATCATCACGGACAAACCGTTCATTATCTGGGCTGGAGATAATCAATGAAGCCGGATTCAACCGTTAACACTCCAGCCCATGTTGAAAAAATAACTGATTACACAACGGCACGATCAGCAAATGTTTACGCAAGCGTACTAATGAATCTAGGTGCCTATGATCCACTTCGTGGCACTGTAACCATTGGCGATGTGTCGGACTGGGTAAGGCGACAATTGTTCCGGCAAACTGCGTGAAGCAGCGAAAAATGTATTCCTTTTTTTAAGCCAGTGTAATCTCACCTATCGAGATTACCGGCAGCAAATCGCGCTCTCTCCTCCCGAAGTTGGCATGTCGCCCGATGCTATAGAAAAGTTCACGACCTCATGGAAAGCATTCCTCATTTGAATACGATCAACCCCGAACGCTGTAAAGTAGATCTTGCGGAATTGCTCCTTGAATACGTCGATGATAAGCTCAAGGATCACCTAAAAATGAAGAATAAGCGTGAAGTAAAAATGGCATCATAATTACACGTGATACTCGACTGACGAACCCGTTGGATCGATAATACTGGTGTACTTTGCTTGATGGAGAAGAGAATTCCTTACGAGGTATCTCATCGTACCATACCTTTCCCGCTTTGCTTTAATCTCCCCCTTTGCTTTCATCGCCTCAACGCTTCAGCAGCTTTTTCGCGGCTTGTTTGCAGTGAGTAACGACGATCGCCGAATATCGCCATGATTTGCTAAAGACTATCGATTGCAGACTATCCAAACATTGCGTCTTGGACCCTTGCGCTGAATGCATGGTTCGTTTGCAGAACCGCCGTTAGTCAACTTGCGTACGTTGCGGATAAGTTCCTTCTCATCAATCCACTACACGAGCTTATACTTAAGGAGATCGATATGTCATGTAATCAACAATGGATAATCAAGGTATTATTCATATACACTGCCCTTTTCATGACTGGATGTGCCCACCAAAGCGCATCGTTCACAAGCGCAACTGCAGAAACTGAGGCTGAACGTCAGATGGCGGCTATCAATTGGGATGAAATCACTGCACCTACCTCAGTTGTCCAGCGCGACAATGCCTTCCTTATTATGATGCGCTGAATAGCGAGCGCCTTTGCCTTGTTTGCCATACGATATTATGTTAGCTAAGGAGATGCATGGATTGGGATAAACTTAGGGTATTTCACACGGTCGGTCTCCATAAAAGCCTCACTGGAGCTGCTGAGTCGTTGAACCTCAGTCAGTCAGCTGTCAGCCGTCAAATTTCCTCGCTTGAAGAACGGATGGGTATTCCCCTCTTCCACCGCCATGCACGTGGCCTTACCCTCACCGAGCACGGTGAAATATTATTACGCACAGTTTCCGAGATGGTCACTAAACTTGAAGCGACCGAAATCTCCCTCGCCGAAGCGACCCTAAAGCCCAAAGGCCCGTTCAAACTTACCGTACCAGTCGCCTTCGGCACACTTTGGCTTGCCGCCCAGATGAAGGAATATTGTGATCTCTATCCCGACATACAGATGACACTCTTATGCGAAGATCGCGAACTTGATCTTACTACCCGTCAAGCCGACGCTGCTATCCGTTTTCAGCCCACGAAACAGCCTGATCTCGTTCAAATACCAATGATGCAACTGCGCAACTCGCTCTACGCATCTAACGATTACCTGCGTCAGCACGGCATTCCTCGGGCGATCGAAGATCTCGCAAATCATCGACTGCTAGAGTTCGATAACTTCAGTAACGCAAACCTCGTTCCGCAAGTGAACTGGCTCTTCGAACTTGGTAGCAAACCAATCGTCCCCTATCTCCGCGCCAATTCCCTGCTCGCTCTGCGAACGATGGTTAAGCAAGGCATGGGAATCGCGGCTCTTCCTGATTACCTTGTCCATCGTACCCGCCATCTGAGCCGCGTGCTCGAATCCCATCCCGGTCCGCTGACACAGGCATGGTATGTCTATCCCATGGAGCTGAAGAATTCGAAACGCATCAATGTTTTTCGCAGCTTCATTACCGAAAAGATCGCGCAGGGGAATTTTTAGCGAATGTTGCTGCCCGCGCTGGCGAAACGCTGCTCGAGGTGGTTGGATTTTTTTCGAGAACGATTTCGTGAGTGGCGACAAAATAGCTAAGCCAAGTCCACCCAATACACCGCCAATTGGCAAAGCATATGGAAACGAAAGTGACCCACCTCGGCACTTTAGCAATTGCGGCTGTGGATCTTCGGAATGAGGTCAATTTCAGGTAGGCTAAAATGTTCAGTGATTAACCAGTGAAAGAAGTTTCGGAAGCCCGGCTGCAAGAAATTCTACGAACGGGCTAACTCCAAAAGTAACGTTATATCATGAGCATCGGCAGCTTTTAATGCTGCAAAGTATTGTTTGCGGATGGCATTCGCATCACTTAGATCATTGCTCCCTCAGGTGAAAATGGGTCGGTCTGTTTGACTTGCTAGCGCGTCGCCCACCATGCGCGAAGGCGATAGGTTGGCTTGCTTTCTACCGGCGCGATTCCCGTCCTGATTAGTTCTTTTGCATCGTCACGTTGCTTTCTAGCCTGAGCGACACCGATGTCGGGATACTTGCCGATAGTAAAAATGTTCCACTTACCGTGCATCTTGTAGGGATATTGCCAAACTTTGGTACCGGTAGGCCTCACCAGTAGGCGCAGGCCTTCGTTGTCATAAATCTTGTAGGCGGAGAGCTTTGGCTTTGCGCCTTTGATTTCGGCATCAGTTAGCTTCAGGTTCGGCGTAGCATACGATCTCCCGGTTAGGGTACAGAATGTTTTGTACCTAATACTATACCCTATAGCGATTTGGAAGACGGCGGAGCACGACGAGTGGATACGCAGCACTAACGCGCCGTATTAACTGAATAAACTGGAGGTCGACGGAAGACCGCGAAACGGTCGGGAAAGTGTGGTGGTTGCGGGGGCCAGATTTGAACTGACGACCTTTAGGTTATGAGCCTAACGAGCTACCGGGCTGCTCCACCCCGCGTCACCAAGAAAATCTTAGCAAGATCAGTATGCTAAGTTGCCTCTATTGAGGACTTCGTTCACCACGTTTTCTGTCTTTTGTCCGTATAAATTGAACATTCTACGGACACAGGACGGACACGAAATGAGCGGTCGAATTACAGACAAGACGATCAGAAGTCTAGCAAAACCTTTGCGCGGGAGCAAGATAACCTACGATAACGAAGTGAAAGGCTTTGGATTTCGCATAGCAAGCACTGATTCAGCCTCGTTTATCCTGAATTATCGGATCAATGGGCGTGAACGTCGCATCACCATTGGCCAATATCCTGTGTGGAGCGTGAGCCAAGCACGAGAACAGGCCAGCAAGTTACGGCTGATGATCGACAATGGCATCGATCCGCTGGCTGAACGCACCGAGAAGCGCGAAGCATGGACGGTGCGTGATCTGTCAGACGAGTATCAGCGCGTGCATGTTCCCAACCTGTCACCCGTGGCACAGAAGGACGTTGGCGTAATGTGGGCGAACCATAGGGGCTAGCCCCGACTGGTCGACTTACCCAAAAACTCAAAAACATTGTCAGCAAATCGAATCAATTTTTCCGGCTTCGTAAAAATCACTAAGCCAGTACCTACAGCTGCTGCTGTAGCAATGATATAATTCGTGATTTTCGAAACCTTTTGCTCGTTGGATTGATCTGCATCCTTTTTATGAGTGCGCCTGAATTGGTCAGCGATAACGATGCCACCCAAAAGCGCCACGCCACCTTTTATGGCTAGAGCATTTTTCGAATGAACCGTTGAGGCTAAGCTTTCCATGTCATTAGCAACATGTTCATGGCCCAAAAGCCGCTTTGCTTCAGAAGCGCCCGTTGTAGCTTCATGTACTTCCGAACTTGCTATTTCTGCTTCTGATTGATGCGCTGATTGCTCAAGCGGACTTTCAATGGGCAGTGTTTGCTGTCCTTTCAATTCCGCAATGGCAGCACGTAGATCGTTAGCTATTTTACTTTGATCGGGATGAAGTCTGCTGAATGTTGTATCGAGCGTCTGAAAGAAAGAATCCGGACGAGAGGCAGCAGATCGCTCTTTAAACCATTTCTCCTCAAGAGCCAGAGCTGGCGAAAAATATTCAAATGCAGGTGTTGTTTCGTAAGTAACTGCATGCTTTTGTGCACGCTCATAATCACGATGCAAGGCTAATATTTTTATCCAGAACGGATCAACTTTACGTATGCCCGATTTAATATGACTTAATAAGAAGCTCTCTTTGGCTTCCCAAGCAGCTTTGTATTCGTGGCCAAGCAACGTTGGTGTCATTTCCTCAAGGAATTTAGCTTTGGCTTCTTCAGAGGCTGGCTTTGCCTTTTCTAGTTCTTTTTCGAGATAGTCTTTGCGTGAAATAGATTCTTTGGATGTATTAAAGTAATTTCCCAACCAAGAAGGGACAAACTTCTTGGTACTTTGCTGCAATTCAGTCAGAAGGTCGCGATTCGGCCATACATGTGAGAGAGCGGTAAGTCCATTTGTGCCATACCGGTTCAGTTTTTGAACTTCAAGTGCCGCTCCTATCTGGAGTTCCTCTTCACTTATTTGGGAAGTGTGTTCTAAATGCACAAGTGCTGAAGTATTGGAGTAAATACTAAGGATTTCTTTGGCGATCCTATCTTTTAGGTAACCTACGGATTTTGCCGCATCACGAGGCAGCATCTGGTCATGATGAAAAAAGAAATCAAAGATTCGATTGAGGGCTAATGCTTCTCCTGCCACCTTGTCGATGAGTGGTTCAAGGGCTGTTTGAGTATGGCTAATTTGATCAGGATGCTCGATACAGTTTTTGATCTCTGCTAAAATGACGGCTGTTTCATGTCCAATAGTTTGACCTGATTCACGTGCACGTTTTGAAGCCTCATCATAAATGAGTGACGTACCCACCTTGTGTAACCAAAGTGGGTCAGGCCGAGCGGTTAGCGATAAATCTTGACGGTTGAATCTCATTTTATCCTCACGACTACTGTAGCCCATTGATGCAGAGCAATCCACGCTGTCATAAAAAATTCACATAAGGTCGTCACAAAACTGTCACATTCATTAGTTATAAATGTGACAACAAGGGAGATCGGCATGTTTTCAAAAGATGTTCACGAGATTGATGAAGGTTCTGAGATCATTCAGCAATTACTGGAGGCTAGAAAGGGTGTTACGGACAAAATAGATGAAATGACCTCATCTATCACGAGTACGACAAGCCTCAGTACTGAGGCGGCTGTTAAGCTTGTTGCGCTTCATAGAGATTACGAACGTGCGCTCAAAGTGATTGAAGACGCCCGTGATGGAGCTAGGGCAGAAGCCAGTAAGATAGCTTCAAACCACTTTTCTGATGCCGATAAAGAGAATGCTATAGTTGGTGCAGGTGCTGGTTTTGGACTTGCACTTTTGGCCACTATTGCATCTGGAGGTGTGTTGGCTCCTTTACTACTCTCGGGTACAGTACTGGGTGCCGGAGTTGGCGGCTCTGCCAATGATAGTGAAGAAACAAAACTAAGAAACAAACTGATTGAAGAGAAATTTGCGATTGTTGAAGGAAAACATGGCGCTGATAGAGATATACGAACAAACCTTATCGAAGGCGTAAAAGCTGATCAAGAGCGCTATGCTCAAGAAATACAAACGACTGAACAGCGCAAGCTTTATGAAGGTATTGTTGTAGAGTTACTATTGACTAATGGCATTAAGGTTGCGCGCCAATTAAACCAATATGCTCAATTCAATGGTATCTCTGTCGATGATGTTTTTGCCATTAAGGATAGCGAGCTGCATGACATTTTAGACCGCGTACTAAAAGGTCAACCTAAAGCCTCGGATGTTGATAGGCTAATTGCAATTAGCGGTGATCTGCAAAATCAAAATGTTGTTACGCCCGAGATACGTACATTGAAGCAATTCATCAACCATGTAGTGATTCCCAATAAAACATACTTTGATATTGCCGCAAGCTATGCGGACGATATTCGTAGTCAGGATTTATCGACCTTTCCACCGCTTGAAATTTTAAATGATAAGTCCCTCACTATGTCTGGTCGTCTAGTAAGCACCGAAGGGGCACTTACCGATGAAGCACGAGCTGCAAAAGAGAAAAAAGACCTGTTGCGCAAAGATGCAAAAGTTGCGGTGCGGGAAAGGGTTGTGGGTGATGCAGTCTATCATTTGATGCAGGAATCAGATCAGCCTCATCTCAAAAAAATGAAAGCGCTTGCTCAAGCTAACGAGGCTGAAATTGAGCAATACGCTGACATCTTTTCAGGAGTTGAAGAAGCGATGGCGAAGTTAGCGCAATCGAAAGCTGAGTTGGGTGACGGGGCATCTAAATTATCGCTAGAGATCAATGAAGGAGAAAAGTCGAATAAGCAAATCGATTCACGCATTCATGAGACGACTTCCCGAAACGATGCAAAACAGAAAGCTGCCAAATGGGGCGGGTATGCGCGTTCAGCCTTAGCTTATGGTGGCGCCATTGCTTTGGATATGATGGGTGGAATGGGCGCGGTTACTACTACAGTAGCCGCTACGGACACATCAGAACATGGTATTAAGAAGCTGCTCCACTTCATAAAACCTCATGCTGCAAAAGCCACGAAAGATTCAATGCACTCTCTATCTTATACAGGCGGACAATTTGTTAGCACGCATGTCGAAAATAGCGCACTTGATGATTATATGTTCAGTTTGCAGTTGCAGAAAACAGATGTAGTTGCTCTGCAAAGTGAGATCACCAACGTGCAGACTGCTATTCGAGCGACACAAGAATCAGAAGCGTTTCAGGCATTGATTCATGATGAAGCCAAACGTAGCCAAGTCGCAGAAACGTTATTGCTTCGTTCAATTATTCGAAATGGGTACAATAATTCTTTAGAAATTGAAGAAACTTGTCAGCAATGCGGCGTGGTTTCTATCGATGATTTCTTGGATCATTACAAAGGAACGCGGTTGGGATTAGCTCTCAAGAAACAATGTCATGGTATTGCCAATTCAAATGACTTGAGCATTATTTTAGCAGAAGCAGACTGTCTTCGTGGCGATCTTTCACCACATGACCAGGCGCTAAAAGATTATGTCGAGGATATGGTTAAGCCCAACGTTGCCTCCTACTATTCCAAAGCTAGCAAGATGGACGTGATTACGCATCATCACCTGACAGGTTTTGGAAATGAACTACATTTTGAAGCAGAAATGCAGCTAGAAACTGCACGCGCAGTAAGTGTGTTGCTTGCCAATGAGTTTGGCATGTCCGTTGTGGGACGCGAAGACGTTCGTGGCATGTTCGATTTCTGGTTGCATCGGCATGGTGACCGCCGTCTTTATGATGAGAAAATCCGCGATGGTGAAATGAGTGATGAGTATCCGGACAAGCGTGTGAGCTATATGCCAGAAGCTTCTATCGACCGATTTGTTGATATGGCAAAGCGATCAGTTTCAAGCGGACGCAAAACATTTCCTAAAGTGGGCGATATGTTTATGCGCATTTGTGCATACGAATACTTCTTGCCCCAAGCCATTCAAACAGGTGGTAAAGATAATATCTTTACGGATAACCCTGAGTCACCAAGTGCTTATCCGATGGTGAATGGTGTGATAAGTGATTTTGTCCGTAGGTTGAGTTTTACAGATATAGACGATTACCGTGCAAAAATTGGTGAAAGACTCGACAATGTGATTGCCCAATCCTTTATCGATTTTTTTGCGAAATTGGGTCAAGAGCATCAAGAGAATGATAATTTGAAGGGTATACGAGGCAGGTTAAAGGATGCGGCTAATTACGATGATTACGCGCCTGTTTTTGACCGCTACACTAAAAACATAACTCGCGATGCCCTAACACGCTTTGATTTGTTCTTAGATGTTTACAAACAGAATCTCGAAAAGCAATTTGAGTGCTCAACAGAAAAGGATCGCGCGGTTCTAACGGAACAGATCGAGGCAGTTAAAGAGCTGGCGGATGGTAAGTTGAATCCCCAGATTGTGAAACCGGGGACGCACGAAGCAAAACTACGTGCTCATGATGAGTCGCATATTGGTGAGAACATCTTGAGATAAATGGCATTGTAAATGCAAATCAAGCATGGATTGAAATAGTACCAAAAACCTATTCCGGCCAAGCGCTCTCTGAGCAACTATCACCCTATTTGGTTCACACATTCCTATAAAAAGGTGGTACGTCTATTCATGCACCGTACGGACACAGGACGGAGACGGAGCGAAGTTCTTGAAAGAGGGTATGCTGAGAAGCTAGGATTTGTGCGGCTTAGGCCGTTTTTTGGTCTGCGAACCGATGGGGTTATGAGCCTAACGAGCTACCGGGCTGCTCCACCCCGCGTCACCATCGAACCCGGCGGCAAATGGCCGGGGAGTTGGCTTCTAACCCATGCATGGCCGCTTGGCAAGGCGTAAAATGCTGCATGAATGCTTGGATTTTTTATTTCAACAGCAGTATAAACCCGAAGAATCAATTCTTTCGATGGAGCCGGACCATGATTAGCCTTACCCGTTTTTCCCTGCTTTCGCTGCTATATTTCGCCGCCAGCAGCAGTGCTTTCGCCGCGGATCCAAGCCATCTCAACGTCGCCGTCGAAGGGATCGAGAACGGCAAACGCATCCCGGATATCAACGTCGTCTGCCTGGCTACCCCGGAAGGTAAAAGTGACAAGACCGGCAAGAACCTGCGCCCAACCATTGATTGGTCCGGTGCACCGGCCACCGCAAAATCCTTCGCCATTTTCGTGATGGATCCTGATGTACCCGCCGATTTCAGCGCTGCGGGCAAAGAGGGCAAGGTCATTGCCGCCGACGTCAAACGCCGCGACTTTTTCCATTACGCGGTTGTCAACATTCCGGCGGAGACGACCAGCTTCCTTGGCGGAGCGGCCGAGGTGAAACCTGCGGTGGGCACGCAACTGTCCAATGATATCGGCACCAATCACTATGTCGCTTCCCCTGAACAATTCGGCGGTCCCTGCCCGCCATGGAACGACGAGCGCCTGCATCACTACCACTTCATGGTCCTCGCGCTTGATGCAGTAGCCGATGCCGGTACGACCATGCCGAAGGATACCGCCAAGCTGGCTTATGATCGCTTGATTCACAGCCCGCACCTCGTGGCCAAAGGAGAAGTGGTCGGCACCTACGCGCTGAACCCGAACCTGAAATAGCCATTTTTCCCTGCAAAACAGTGATTGCCGTCAGCCCGCATCTATCCTATGCAGCATGGCGTGGAAAGGTGGCCGAGTGGTTTAAGGCAGCAGTCTTGAAAACTGCCGAGGTGCAAGCCTCCGTGAGTTCGAATCTCACCCTTTCCGCCAAACCGCAGCATTCAACAGCCCTACAAATAATGGCCAGCAAAAACCTGGGGATGGGCCAATGCCAGCATCAGACCAACGTCACAATTTTATCTGCGATTAAAATCTTTCGCACTTCATTACCGCACTCTGCATTCGTCCATAGCAATTAAGAATAAATGCTCTATGGTGCAGGGGTTGGTGGTAGTGGGTGTATGGGCGCGCTTGGTTTTATAAAGACGATCTCTGGCATAGTAGCGTGCATGTCGGTGCCGCTGATGGCACACGCAGCCTTTGATTCGGCCGATGCCGCTGCGCAAAAAAATCTGGAAATCATCCGTGTTACGCCAGATGGCGAGGACGCGCCGGCGGGTAAGCAACTGGTGATTCAATTCAACCGCCCCGTCGTGCCGATCGGCAAAATGGAGCGGGCAGCAGCGGACATTCCGGTGATCATCAGCCCGGCCCTTGCCTGCGAATGGCGCTGGATCAATACCTCCGCCCTGGCCTGCAATCTGGCGGATAAGGAACCGCTGAAAGAATCAACGCATTACACTGTCGAGATCAAGCCGGGAATCAAAACCGAGGACGGCGTAACGATTGCTGAAACTTTCCACCACAATTTCATCACCAAGCGGCCCAGCATCGTTTACAAGCAATTTGATCAATGGAAATCGCCGGGACTAACCGTAGTGCGGTTGGTCTTTAACCAGCCGGTCGATAAGGAATCGGTCGCACACCATATCTTTTTCAATGTCGGGCCGAACAACCGGCGCACATCGCTCAAGGTCCGCGCGGATCCGGAAGATCGCACCGCCCCGCAATTCATCCCCGTCCCGGGCGAGAGCTATGCGTTGCTGTTCAAGAAATCGCCGGCGCAGAAAAGCGATGATGATCTGCATCGCACCTCGGGCAAAGAAGCGCGACGCATCTGGCTGGTAGAACCGGCCCGTGAACTGCCACTCGATACTCATATTACCGTGAAGAGTGAACCCGGTTTGATTTCGGCCTTAGGGCCGGAGCCCAGCACCGATATGGATGAGATCGTCCAATTCGATACCTATCCGGAATTTGCATTCCTAGGTGTGCATTGTACCACAAATGATAACCAGCCATTGGTCATACCGGCCGGGCAGACGGTCGCGGGTAAATGCAACCCGCAGCAGCCGATCGAGCTTTCTTTCAGCGCCCCGGTAGACCGCGAAAAGCTCGGCGACATGGTGAAATTCGACCCACCGATTGGCGGCTGGAAGAAATCGGCCGATGCGTCCGATGACGCGCCCGATGCCGAAGAAGGTGACGATGGTGGCCAGGTCGGCGCCCAATACCGCCGCCCGCATGAAAAGGACAAAACCTATGAGTTGTGGCTACCATCCGGTTTGAAAGCAGCCCAGAGTTACACGGCGCAATCGCATTACCAAACGATGACGCTGTATGCGCGGCTCAAACACTGGCTGCGTGCGCGCTATCAGCGAGTCGAGCCGATTAACGTGACGGATATTTTTGGTCGGAAACTGACTACGCCGGTGTCCGCCAGCTTCACTACCGATCATCGTAATCCAAATTACGTGCTGGACTACACCGACGCCGTGCTCGAAAAAAATGTCGATAGCGACGTGCCGTTCTACGTGAATAACCTTGACCGTTACCGCTTCGAATATCGCCGTGTTACGGCGGATAAAAGCGACGAGAAACTAGCATTCAGTAACAACGTGCCGAATGTACGCGATGTCCAGTTTGCGGAGCCGCTCGGTGTACGGGAAATGCTGGGTGGCAAAGTTGGGGCGATCTTCGGCTATTTAGCGACCGAGCCGGTGGTGAATAAATATCAGCCCGATCGCCTGTTCGCGCAAGTGACACCCTATCAGGTGCATCTGAAGCTGGGTCATTTTACCAGCGTTGCCTGGGTCACCGACATGGCGACCGGGGCGCCCGTTGCCACTGCAAAAGTGAGCCTGTATCAGGGTGCGTTCACCACGCTGCAGAATCCGAAAAAGGTAAGCGCTCAGGTCACAACCGATACCATGGGCGTGGCATTGCTACCGGGAACCGACACGCTCGATCCTGACCTTGCAATCACCGCGCGCAGCTACAAGGATGAGGACACGCATTACTTCCTGCGGGTGCAAAAGGGCGACGACATGGCGCTGCTGCCGGTCACGCAATCGTTCATGATCGATTCGTGGCGGACCTCGGGTAGCGAATCGGTCTACCCGTCGAACAAAGAACGCTATGGCCACGTACGGGCGTGGGGTACAACCGCGCAGGGAATCTACCGTGCCGGCGATACGATCCAATACAAGATCTTCGTGCGCAACCAGGATAATAATGGCTTCGTGCCGCCGCCATTGAAAGGCTATCGACTGAAGATTATCGACCCGATGGGTAAGGTCGTGGAGGATGTGAAGCATGCGGCCTTGTCGGCCTTCGGCGGCGTCAACGGTCAATTTACGGTGCCCAAAGAAGGTGCCGTAGGCTGGTATCAATTCAAGCTGATTGCCGACTTCGCGACCAAATCCGGCGATGAGGAAAATGCCAGTGAAGAAGATGCCACGGATGAAGAGAGCGACGGTTCAGCGGATGCCAGGAACAACGAAGAAAGCGCTGATAGCGACAGCGCCAATAAGCAATCATGGGTGCCGATGCGCGTACTGGTCAGCGATTTTACCCCTGCTTCGTTCCATGTCAGCAACCAGATGAACGGTGACCTGTTCCATGCGGATCAAAAAATCGAGGTCACCACGCATGCGGAACTTCATTCGGGCGGGGCCTATACGGATGCAGCGGCACGCATCACGGCGATGCTCGATAGTGCGCCATTCACTTCGAAAAATCCGCTGGTGAAAAATTTTGAATTCGATAGCTACCAGGACGAAACCCCGTCCCAGCAACTTTACCAGAAGATCGACAAGGTCGGCGACAAGGGTGAACTCGCGCTTGATTTCACAACGGGCAGCCCCAAGGTGGTCTACGGGAAATTGATGGTGGAAAGTGCCGTCGCCGATGATCGGGGCAAATACGTTACCGGCCAGTCACGGGCCGATTACGTTGGGGTCGATCGTCTGGTCGGCCTGCACGCCACCGAGTGGCTTTACCATGTCGGCAAACCGGCAACGGTGAATTACGTCGTGGTCGACGATCATGGCAACCCGGCGAAAGGCACCGCCGTCGCCATCGCAATCGAGCATGAGATTACCAAGGCGGCCCGGGTCAAGGGCGCCGGTAATGCCTACCTGATGGAATACCATACCGAATGGGAAGCAGCTGGCAGCTGCCAAGGCACGTCCGACGATGCGCCACTCGCTTGCGAATTCATTCCAGCCAAAGCCGGAACGTACCGGGCGACGGCGAAAATCAAGGACACCAAAGGGCATGACCATGCGACGACGGTGAGCACCTATGCCGTCGGCAATGATTTCGTGATGTGGGATGATGCCAGCGATACGGGGCTGACCATCGTTCCCGAAAGCACTAACTATAAGGTGGGCAATACCGCCCGCTACCTGGTCAAGAACCCATACCCGGGCGCGAAAGCACTGATCACGATCGAGCGCTACGGGGTGATCGATCATTTCGTGCAAACGTTCGACAGCTCGACGCCGGTGATCGAATTCCCCATCAAGCCTGACTATCTGCCGGGCTTCTATCTCTCCGTGGTCATCGAATCGCCGCGCGTGGATAAACCATTGGGTGAAGGCCAGGTCGATCTGGGTAAGCCGACCTATCGCATGGGGTATGTCACCGTGCCGGTGAACGATCCGTACAAGGAAATGCTGATCACCGCCAAAACGGATCAGACCGTGTACAAGCCGCGCGATAAAGTCACGGTAAAGCTCCATGCCGAGCCGCGCATGAAAGATAAAAAAGAGCCGATAGAATTCACCATTGCCGTGCTCGACGAATCGGTGTTCGACCTCATCGCCGGTGGCAAAAGTTATTTCGATCCCTACACCGGCTTCTATAAATTAGAGAGCCTCGACCTGCGTAATTACAGCTTGTTGACCCGGCTTGTCGGTCGCCAGAAATTCGAGAAGAAAGGTGCCAACCCGGGTGGGGATGGCGGGGCGGATCTAAGCATGCGCTCGCTATTCAAATTCGTCAGTTACTGGAATGCCGAACTGAAAACCGACAAGGACGGCAATGCCACCGCGATGTTCGAAGCACCGGATAACCTGACCGGTTGGCGTATCCTTGCCATCGCGACTACGCCGACGGATCGCTTCGGCTTGGGCGATGCGAATTTCAAAGTAAATCGCCCCACCGAAATTCGCCCTGTGATGCCCAACCAGGTGATGGAGGGCGATACATTCAATGCCGGTTTCAGCGTCATGAACCGCACCGACAAACCGCGCACTGTCGACGTATCGGTCACCGCTGAGGGCAATCTCGACAGCACTACACCAGCTGCCCTGAAAAAAACGGTGACCCTCGCCCCCTACAAACGCACCACGGTGTTCATGCCGATCAAAGCCGCCGCCCTCCCGCAAAAGCGGGACGTCGCCGCCGGTGACTTGACGTTCAGCGTTACCGCGGGCGATGCGCTCGACCGTGATGGACTACAGACCCACGTGCCGGTGCATAAGCGCCGCAGCCTCGATGTCGCCGCCAATTACGGCACCACGACCGCGGATTCGGTCAGTGAATCCATCCAGTTCCCCAAAGGCATCCTGCCCGACGTGGGTAGTGTCAGCGTCATTGCTTCACCAACGGTGATTGGCAATGTGGCCGGTGCGTTTACCTACATGCGCGATTATCCGTATATCTGCTGGGAGCAGAAGCTCAGCAAAGGGGTGATGGCTGCCCATTACAAAAACTTGAAAGCCTATCTGCCCCATTCGCTCGAGTGGAAAGGCAGCGATACATTGGCGCAGGAAACGCTCGATCAGGCGGCCAGTTTCCAGGCCCCGAACGGCGGGATGGCCTATTTCAAGGCGCAGGATCAGTATGTCGATCCGTACTTGAGCGCCTACACCGCGATCGCTTTTAACTGGCTCCGCAAGGATGGTTACAAGATTCCCGAACAGGTCGAAACGCGCCTGCAGACCTATCTCAGCAATCTATTGAAAAATGATGACGTGCCCGATTTTTATTCCGAGGGCATGACCTCGACCGTCCGGGCCGTAGCGCTCGCAGCATTGGCCGAGCGCGGCAAGGCAGATCTGGCCGATCTAGAGCGGTATGAACCGCATGTGAAGAAGATGGCGCTGTTCGGTAAAAGCTATTTCCTGCAGGCGGCACTCGCTATCAAGGGCGGTGAAAAATACGCACCGGAAGTCACCAAAATGATCCTCGCGAGTTCGAATGAAACCGGCGGCAAGTTCGTGTTCAACGAAACATGGGACGATAGTTACACGCGCATTCTTGCCTCACCCATCCGCGAGAATTGCGCGGTGCTTGATGCCTTCACCGCTTACGGCGAAAAAGCCGAGGGCGGTAAGCTGGTTGGCGATGTGCCTTTCAAGCTGGTGCGCGCCATTACCCAGGATCGCAAGAACCGCGACCATTGGGAAAACACTCAAGAGAATCTGTTCTGCATGAACGCGCTGGTCGATTTCGCGCGTGTCTATGAAAAAGACAAGCCGGACATGAAGGTCACCGCCGCGATGGACGGTGCCCAATTCGGTGAAGCGTCATTTAAGGATGTGCGCGATCCGGCCGCCAGCCTCGAACGCCCTGTCAAGCAAGGCGACGCTGGCCGCACCACGCCGGTCACCATTGCGCGTCAGGGCGCCGGACGGCTTTATTATGCCACGCGTCTGGCCTATGCGCTGCCGGCTGAGCTTACTAAACCCGCCAATGCCGGGATCGAGGTTCACCGCGAATACAGCGTCGAGCGCGATGGCAAATGGATCCTGCTGACTGCGGCCGCACCCGTGAATCGCGGCGAACTGGTCCGGGTCGACCTTTATCTTTCCGTCCCCGCTGCGCGCAATTTCGTCGTGCTCGATGATGCCGTCCCGGGTGGGCTGGAACCGGTGAATCGCGATCTGGCCACCAGCTCGGAAGTCGATGCGCGCAAAGGTGATTTCAAAGCCGCCAACGATTCTTTCTGGTTTAAATTCTCCGACTGGATCGATTTTGGCATCAGCCGCTGGAGCTTCTACCATCAGGAGATCCGCCATGATTCGGTGCGTTTCTATTCGGATTATCTGCCCGCCGGGAACTATCATCTTTCCTACGCCGCCCAAGCCATCGCTACCGGCAGCTTCAGCGCCTTGCCGGCCATGGCGCAGGAAATGTACGACCCCGATGTATACGGCAAGACGGAAGGCCTGACCCTGAAGGTCAACGAAGCGGCAATCCCCGCGCCCGCGAAACCTTAAGGCGTATGTCCAAGGCCAAACGCATCGGCAGAACACTGGTGCGTTCGTTGCTCGTTGGCGTGATCGCATTTCTGATCGCGACCGTCTGGTCCGTCAGTACACCCAGCCTTTCCTTGCATGAAGTGGGCGCCGATGGCGGGCGCTTCCAGGTGCTGGATCGCAGCGGTAAACCCCTCAGCATTTCGTACCAGAACCGTTTCAATACCGCCGATGTGCTGGCCCTGCATGATATGCCGGAATTGCTGCGACAAGCAGTGGTGACGTCGGAAGATCGAAAATTCTTCGCGCATCATGGGGTCGATTGGGACGCCCGGCTGAGTGCCATCTGGCAGAATCTGCATGCTGGTAAGAAAGTGCGTGGCGCGAGCACGATCACCGAGCAGGTGGTGCGGATTGCCCATCCCCGCCCACGTAATCTGTGGTCGCGCTGGGTGGAGGGGTTCGAAGCGATGCTGCTCGAAGTTCATGCCAGCAAGGGCGAGATTCTCGAATTTTACCTCAATCAAGTGCCCTACGCCGCCAACCGCCGGGGCGTCGCGCAAGCAGCGCATTATTACTTCAACCGCGATCTCGATACCCTTACCCGCAAAGAGATGCTTGCCCTTGCCATCCTGCCACGCGCGCCATCCGCGCTCGATCTCTATAGAAATCCCGAGGCGATCGCATCCTCCATCGATCGACTGGCGACGGCGATGGAAGCGCGCCACGAGATAACGCCGGATCAGCATAGGCAAATTTTCAGTGAAGCGATCTCGCTTGAACCGGCAGCGCCGGAACTGGCCACCGCGCATTTCGTCAACTACATCCGCGAAACGGTGCCCTATCGCCTGAGCGACCATGGCGTCTTGCGCACCACTATCGATGGCGGTCTGCAACGACGGGTGCAGGGCATGCTCGATGAACGCATCAAAGGGCTCATGCGCAAACAGGTGCGTAACGGCGCCGTACTCGTGGTCGATCACACGACCGGTGAAATACTGGCGTGGGCCGTAGCCGGCGCAAGCGATACCGCAACGCCCGGCCAGACCATCGATACCGTCCGCACACCGCGCCAGCCGGGTTCGGCATTAAAGCCGTTCCTCTATACGCTGGCGCTCGATTCCGGCTGGTCACCCGCCACGGTCCTCTACGATGCACCCATGGCTGAAGCCATCGGTTCCGGGCTGCATGATTTCCACAATTACAGCCACACCTTCTACGGTAAAATTTCACTGCGCGAGGCGCTCGGTAATTCACTCAATATTCCGGCGCTCGAGACCATCGGCTTCGTTACCCCCGCCCGCTATCTCGATACCTTGCACGCGCTGGGTTTCGAAAGCCTTACCCAGCCTGTCCAGTTTTACAAGGAGGGCCTGGCGCTCGGTACCGGCGAGGTGACGTTGTTCGAAATGGTGCAGGCTTACAGCACGCTGGCCAATCGCGGCCTCCACCGCCCACTCACGCCGTTGCTGGAAACGCCTTACACGCGTCAAGCCAAACGCATTTACACGCCGGAAGCGACCTCCCTTATCGCCAATATCCTCTCCGATCCGTACGCGCGGCGGCGTGAATTCGGCGCGGGCAGTGTGCTTAATTTGCCCGTGCAGACGGCGGTAAAAACCGGCACCTCGACCGATTACCGCGATGCATGGGTGCTGGGCTTCGATTCGCATTATACGGTAGGCGTGTGGCTCGGCAACCTCGACCAGACGCCGATGGATGGCGTGACGGGCTCCACCGGTCCGGCGCTGGTGCTGCGCGGCGTATTCGCCGCCTTGGCCGACCACACCACCGCTCGCTCGCTTTACCTCAGCCCCCGGCTGCACGCCCAGGAAATTTGTACCATCGGTGGCACCGGCACGGCCAACGATACCTGTTTCCCCCGCACGGAATATTTCATTCCCGGCACGGAGCCAAAAGACGCACCACCCCATGAGCCCGCGTCCGGCATCGCCCTGGTGCGCCCCACCGAAGGGCTGCAGATCGCGTACGATCCACGCATCCCGGCCAATGTTCAGGCATTCGAATTCGTGGCGGACGGCGCGAGCGGATCAACAGCGGAATGGATCCTTGACGGGAAAAAGATCGGCGAAAGCACCACCGGCCGCCTGTTATGGCCTGTCATCCGCGGTCACCATACGCTACTCGCGCAAGAAATTGACGCAAGCTCGGCCAAGGTAGTGTCGGCGGATACGGTGCATTTCAACGTTAAGTGATGTCGTAAATCTCCCAGGCAACGCATGATGCGTGAGCTCATGCTTGGCATTTACCTCAACTAAATCAGTGTTCTAAAGGGGAATGACCCGCACGTTTACGTATGTTTTTACCCGGCAGAGTGCGAATGGACGGACGCACATATAGTTATAGCAACTTTACCTGCCGCGATTTAGAAACAATGCATGAAGCGAAAACTGACCCTTAAAATCGGCGACTATTTGAACAATGCGCCGGATAAGAAACATCTCAATGAGGAGATGTTCGGCATCATTGCACCGCAGTATGATTTCATCACCCGGCTGTTCTCCTTCTGGCAGGACGCGAAATGGAAACTCGGCCTCATCGCCGCGCTGCCTGTAAAGCCCGAGCCGCAATGCCTCGATCTGGCGTGCGGCACCGGCGATATCGCATTCCTGCTAGCCAAGAAATATCCGTTGGGCGACATCACCGGTCTTGATCTCACCGAAGAGATGCTCGTGCTCGCCCGAAAAGTAAACCAGCATGGAAATGTCCGGTTCGTTCAAGGCGACATGTGCCAACTGGTAATGGAGGCGAACAGCATCGACATCGTGACCGGCGGGTATGCCCTGCGCAATGCGCCCGACCTCAAACAGGCCATTGCCGAAATCCATCGCGTGTTGAAGGCAGGCGGTACGGCGGCGTTTCTTGATTTCTCGAAACCGGCAGCGGGGTGGACGCAAAAACTTGAATACTTTGTCCTGAAAGGCTGGACCGGCTTGTGGGGCCTGATTCTGCATCGCAATCACGAGGTGTATAGCTATATCGCGGAAAGCCTCAACAGCTTCCCAGATAGAATCACCTTGCAGCAGATGTTCCGCGATCAGGGCTTCGCTATCACCTTCTCGAAATTGCATTTCCTCGGGATTACCGAAACGCTCGTCGTGCAGAAAAATGTCACACCATGATCCGCGTATTCCTAAACCAGATCGCTACGGCTGTACCGCCCAATGATATCCATCAGGCCTTCGTCGGCCATGCACCGAACCTGCTGAGCGACGAAAAGGACAAGAAGAAATTCCGCATCCTTACCAGGCGCGCGCAGATCGAACATCGCTATTCCGTGCTACGCCCCGCTCCCACTACTGCCCGTTTCGATGCGGATGATTTTTACCTGCCCGCTGATTTCCCGAGTACGAAGCAGCGCATGGCACTCTACAAGCAAACCGCATTTCCGCTAGCCCGGCAGGCATTGGATCAGCTGGATATGGATGACCGCCGCGAAAAAATAACGCATGTCGTCATCACCTCCTGCACTGGATTCTACGCGCCGGGGATCGATCAGGACATCATTCGGCATTACGGCTTGCAGCCATCGGTCGAACGCACCATCGTCGGTTTCATGGGCTGTCAGGCTGCCGTCAATGCCATGAAGATCGCCTACCATATCGTGCGCTCGCAACCCGCCGCGCAGGTGCTGATCGTCAATATCGAACTCTGCACGCTGCATATGCAGGACGCCGACGATATCGATCAGGTGATGTCTTTCCTCATCTTTGCGGATGGCTGCGCGGCCAGCGTCGTTTCTGCCGAGCCTACCGGACTCGAAATACTGGGCTTTCATTCCGGCATCATGCCGGAGAGCAAGGAATTCATCACCTGGCACATCGGGGATACCGGCTTTGACATGATGTTGGCACGTGAAGTACCGGTTACCATCGCGACCGGTATCGAGGAATTCCTACACTCCATGCCCGGTGCGCATAGCAAAGACGAAATCACTTGTTGGGCAGTTCATCCCGGCGGGCGGGCCATTCTCGATGCCGTACAGGAAGGGCTGCAGCTCGCACCGGGGCAACTGGCCGCGTCACGCGGTATCTTGCGCGATTATGGCAACATGTCCTCCGCCACACTGATGTTCGTCCTCAACGAGACCCTGCGCGCGCAGGCCGAGCCGGGGCTCGGCTGCGCCCTCGCGTTCGGGCCCGGATTAACCGCCGAAATGATGCTCTTCCAAAAGGCGTCTGCGTGAAACCCGGCACGGTGTCCGCGGCAACGTGGCTCGGCTATCTCGCGCTATGCCTCGGCATGTTCATGGCAATCCTCGACATCCAGATCGTCGCCAGCTCTCTACCGACCTTGCGCGAAGCACTGCACATAAAACCAACGGATCTCAGCTGGATCCAGACTGCCTACCTCATCGCCGAGATCGTCGCGATCCCGCTTACTGGCTGGCTCACGCGACTGCTCTCACTGCGCTGGCTGTTCATCGCCGCCGTCACCGGCTTCACCGCGGCCAGTATCGGCTGTGCAGCCAGCAATCATTTCGAGATGCTACTGGTATTTCGTGTGCTGCAAGGGTTTTGCGGCGGGGCGTTGATACCCGTCGTGTTTACTTCGGTGTTCGTACTTTTCCCCAAGCGGCTGCATATCATGGCTACCACCATTGGGGGGCTGTTTGCCATGCTGGCGCCGACGATCGGGCCGGTGCTTGGCGGCTACATCACCGAATCCTACTCGTGGCACTGGCTTTTCCTGATCAACGTTCCCTCAGGCATCATCGTCGTGATCGTGGCAAGCTTTTGCCTAAGCACCGGCAAGCCCGAATGGTCATTGTGGCGACAGCTCGACGCGCTATCACTCTTGCTGATCGTGCTCTGCCTCGCTAGCTTGGAAATCCTGCTCAAGGAAGGCCCTTCCCATCACTGGTACGGTAGTTACATCCTGCTTCTGCTGCTCGTGTGTCCGCTGACGGGTGCGGTCGCGGTGCGACGTTGCCTCAGCCGAAGTGAACCGGTGCTGGATGTGCGACGTTTTGCAGATCGACAATTCGTCATTGGGTGCCTCTACAGTTTTGTCCTCGGTATGGGGCTGTTCGGTTCGGTATATTTGATGCCGCTGTATCTTGGCTTCGTGCGCGAGCATAGCGCCTTCGAGATCGGCAAGATCATGGTCGTCATGGGCGCAACGCAATTAGTCGTCGCGCCGTTCGCCGCCTTAGCCGAGAAACGCGTGCCGGCAAAATGGCTGGTCGTTTTTGGCTACAGCCTGTTCGCTGGCGGTCTAATCATAAATGGCTTCCTCACCCCACGCAGCGATTTCCACGAGCTTTTCTGGCCGCAGATCCTGCGCGGCGCCGCCGTCCTGTTCTGCCTGTTGCCGACCACGGCGCTGGCGCTCGAACAGCAGACGGCAACCCATCTGGCCAATGCGAGCGGCCTGTTTAACCTGATGCGCAATCTAGGCGGGGCCATCGCCATCGCTGTGATCGATACGCTGCTGGAGCAACGCACGCCGATCCATGCCGAGCATATCGAAACCCAACTTCAAGCAGGCGATCGCACAACGGCCAGCATGGTCGGGCTGCCGCTGTCGCATTTCCACGGGATGCCGCTCGGCCCGGTCGATCAGGATGCCAAGGACCTCTTTGCGCCGCTGGTGAAAAAAGCTGCGCTGGTGATGTCCTTCAACGAGGCATGGCTTATCCTCGGCGGCATTTTTGCTTTCGCCGCATTACTGGCAATTATCGTGGTAAGCAAAAGCAGTGACGAAGAAACGCAGCAACAAGAGGGACGGTGAATTTCTGGTGAAACTTTACCGCAGTCAGCTTTCCATCCATCCCTAAAAATGGAAATTCGCTCCCGCTTCGATGTTGCCTGGCGTGTGCAATAAATCTGTGCGCGCGTCCGGGTCGTCATAGGTCGACGCACCATGGAGGTCGAGTTTGAATTCGGTACTGGTCGTCGCTTGCGGTTTGTAGGCGAAACCTACCCCGGGCGTTGAATACAGCTTTACCGGGTCATCCGCATTCGCATCCTCAATCGCATCACCCTGATACGGCACGAAGCCCGTACCTCTGGCCGGTGCACTGATAGTATCATGCGCGGTAAGATCCGCCTTGTCCTCATGATACGTCGTCTGCGGGTTCGTATCCTCCGCGGCATGCGCGCCGATCATGCCACTCGCGAAGAGAAGCATCACCATCATGACCATCAACGCGATTGCTGTACGGTTGCTCTGCATACTCATAAGATAGGGCAAAATAAACCGGATGCCAAGTAGGCGCGCGACTGCTAACACGAAGCGATGGAATCACTCACCACACTCATCCGGCACGGCAGCACCAATATCTGGCTGTTCATCCCGACAGCATTGCTGCTCGGCGCGCTGCACGGGCTTGAGCCGGGGCATTCCAAGACCATGATGGCGGCCTTCATCATCGCCGTTCGCGGCACGGTGAAACAAGCCGTGCTGCTGGGTGTGGCCGCGACCTTCTCGCACACGCTTATCGTCTGGGCATTGGCCCTGCTCGGGCTGCATTACGGTTCGCGCTTCACAGCCGAAAGCAGCGAGCCCTACCTGCAGATGGCATCAGGGGCGCTCATCATCACCATCGCGCTGTGGATGCTATGGCGTACTCGCCGCGAATGCATTGCTGAAAAGCACCATCACAAGAAGCACCAGCATCATGACCACGATCATCACGCGCACGACCACGACCATGACCATCATCATGACGCTGCACTGCATGCTACCGATACTGAGTATCAGGATGCGCACCAGCGCGCCCACGCGAATGACATCGAGCAGCGCTTCGCCGACCGCCGCGTCACCACCCGGCAGATCATCCTGTTCGGCCTCACCGGAGGATTGATCCCCTGCCCTGCCGCCATTACCATCCTGTTATTGTGCCTGCAGCTCAAGCAATTCTCGCTCGGCGTCGGCCTCGTGCTTTGCTTCAGTATCGGCCTTGCCATCACCATGGTGGCAAGCGGTACCATCGCCGCCATCAGCGTGCGCCATGCCAGCAAACATTTCTCGGGCTTCGGCACGTTCGCCCGCCGCGCGCCTTATGTATCTAGCGCGCTGATTACCTGCCTTGGGTGCTATATCGCGTGGCAAGGTTATGCTGCACTCCAGCATTGATACGATTATTCCGGCGTGACGACACGCAGCTAAAACCCCACGAATTACGATGTTTGCGTATAGTTTTGAACGCCCTAATCACCGCAAGTGCCATAAATAGCAGGGTGTGGACAACATGACCCGAGCTAAAAAACCCTAAAACCATGGATTTTCTTTGTTGCCATTGACGTTTCGCAATCCTAGTGTGCGTCTCGGATGGGCCTTTGGCTCCGCCACAACCAAACCCTAGGAGATTTCACAATGGCTAAAAAACCCGCAAAAAAAGCATCTGCAAAACCTGCAGCTAAAAAAGCACCGGCAGCGATCCGCCCGCAAAAAGATCGTCTCACCAAATCCGCGATGTTGAGCCTGCTCGCCGAGCGGACTGAACTGTCACGCGGCCAAGTCAACAGCGTACTGGCTGAACTCGAAGGCCTCATGCTCGGTTCGGTCCATCCGTCGGGCCACGGCGAATTCATGTTCCCGGGCCTGTTCAAAGTGGTCCTGCGCAAGGTTCCGGCTCGTAAAGCTGGCACCATGATCCGCAACCCGGCGACCGGTGAAATGGTGAAAGCTTCAGCGAAACCGGCATCGGTACGCGTGAAGATCCGTCCTCTCGCCAAACTGAAAGGCGCAGCAACGAAGTAGTTCGTTACTGATTACTGATACGGGCACCGGCAGGATTTATTTCCTGCCGGTGTTTTTATTTGCCACGGCTGCACTATATAGCATCGGTAACCCACAGCGGGTGATAAGCGAAATCCGTTCTGCCCAGATTGAACTAAAGCACCAACCATTTGCCGCCAAAGGAGTCACCATGTCCGCACCCGCCTATAAAAAAGACCCGGCCCGCGTGGCGCAACTCAGCGAGATGGAGCAACACGTCACCCAAAGCTGCGGTACCGAGCCACCGTTCAAGAACGCCTTCTGGGACGAAAAACGCCCCGGCATCTATGTCGATATCGTCTCGGGCGAGCCGCTCTTTTCCAGCACGGATAAATTCGATTCCGGTACCGGCTGGCCGAGTTTTTCCCGACCCCTCGATGCCGCGCACATCGTCGAACATACCGATACCAGTCACTTCATGCGCCGCACCGAGGTGAAATCAAAACACGCCGATTCCCATCTCGGCCATGTGTTTCCCGACGGGCCGAAAGAGACGGGCCTGCGCTACTGCATCAATTCGGCGAGTCTGCGATTCATCCCGCAGGAAAATCTTGCGGCGGAAGGCTACGCCGATTACCTGAAACTTTTCGCGGGGAACTGACATGAGCGAACGCGCGATTCTCGCCGGTGGCTGTTTCTGGGGCATGGAAGAACTTATCCGCGCCCAGCCCGGCGTGCTCAATACTGAAGTCGGCTACACGGGCGGTACCGTGAAAAACGCGACCTATCGCAACCATGACGGCCATGCCGAAGCCATCGCGATCGATTTCGATCCAGCCAAGACCAGCTTCCGGCAACTGCTCGATTTCTTTTTTACCATCCATAATCCGACGACGAAAAATCGCCAGGGCAACGATGTGGGCTCATCCTACCGTTCGGCGATTTTTTACCTTGATGAATCGCAAAAGACAACGGCCGAAGACGTCATCGCCAAACTCAAGGCCGCGAAAATCTATCCCGCGCCCATCGTCACGGAAGTGGTAAAAGCGAATGAATTCTGGAGTGCGGAGAAAGAGCATCAGGATTACTTGCAGCGAAATCCTCACGGCTACACGTGCCATTATATCCGGCCGGAATGGAAAGTTGCAAGTTAGTGCAAACGTGTCATTCCTGCGAAACCGGAATTTCCTGAAATAAATTAAGTGGATTCTGGCTTTCGCACAACAAACTGAGCGTTGGTAGACAACTATAACAGTCCAAGTGTCTCCAGTTCGTGCTGCAGCGCGTCCGGCAAGGTGTCACCGCCCTTCCATAAGCCAACATCCTTTGGCACATCCTTCACATCGAAATAGCGCCAGCCCTGAAATGCTTTCTTCCGCCGGGCCCGCACAGTGATGATCTCAGGATCGTAGACCAACCCACAATGCATCACCCCGTCACGTTCCATCGGGCGCAACTCCAGTAGCTTTTGCCGCGCCACCAGCCAGCCTTTGATGACCCAGTAGATCGAGCCGCCATCCAGCACTTCCACTTCGCGCTTGGGCTTGTGCCGTGTGATGTGGATGAGCTCCGGCTTCTGCCGCGCGCGCTTTTTTTCCTTCAGCCGCTGTTTCTGCCACTCGGCCAGCTGCGTCAGGCTTTCGGGGCCGACAGAAAGTTTGATGAGGTGCACAGTCATGTGCCGTTATATTGGTACGCCCGTCCGTAATTTCCAGCCCCTATTACACTTTACAGCGTAGACGCACGGGTCTACCACTGGCACCAACCAACGGAGCTTAACCATGAAAATTCTCGTCTTTGCCGGTAGCCTGCGTGCCGATTCCTGCAACAAGAAGTTCGCCCGCGAGGCCGCACGCCTCGCCAAGGAAGCGGACCACGATGCGGAATTCCTCGACCTCAAGGATTTCCCGATGCCGGTCTATGATGGCGATATCGAGGCAACGAGCGGCATCCCGGAACGCACCAAGGCCCTCAGCACCAAAATCGCCGAGGCGCACGGCATCATCCTCGCCACACCCGAATACAATGCCGGTATTCCCGGCGCGTTGAAGAACGTCATCGATTGGCTGTCGCGCGATAAGCCTGTAACGCTCAAGGACAAGCACCTGCTCCTGCTCGCCGCATCGCCCGGTGCGCTTGGCGGCACGCGCGCGCTGTGGCACACCCGCAAACCGTTCGAGCAACTCGGCGTGCATGTCTATCCGAGCATGATGGGGCTGAACGACGCGTATAACGCCTTCGACAGCGCTGGCAAACTCAAAGACGAAAAGAAACTGCAGCAGCTCAAAGATGTGGTGTTGCCATTCCTGGCGCATGTCGGGCGTTGATGAAAGTTAATGTGTCGCCGATGGATGCTGAAACACGTTCAGCATCACGGAGTGTGTGGCTTTAGCATTTCCACTAGGTCCGTCATTGCAAGGAGCCTACGCGTTTTCCCACTTCTTCGCGAGCTTGTTAATCTCATCCAGCATCTTGTTGAGCTGCTTGCCGCGTTTGGTGAAACTATACGTCACCTTCGGCGGAATGCTGTTCTCCTGCTCGCGTTTCACGATGCCCTCTACCTCCAGCATGCGCAGGCGGTCGGTCAGCACCTTGGCCGAGATCGTCGGCATCTGCTTGCGGAACTGGCCGAAGCGCATCGGCCCGTGCTCATGCAACAACCATAGCAGATATGTCGTCCAGGTGCCGGAGATGAGTTCCACCAGCCGATACATCGGACAGCGCATTTCGATATTTTTTTTTGTTTGCGGGCCCATGGGTTCCTGAACATTGTTAGTTACTTATAAGTACCTACTTGTATTTAGTAACTGGGAGGTTATTTTACAAGGGCTTTTATCGCTGCTGCCATGCCGCTGCGGATCAAACCAATATCGAGGAGAACTAAGATGTACACACTTTATTACAAAGCGGGCGCCTGCTCACTGGCCGTTCATGTCGCGCTCGAGGAAGTCGGTGCCAAATACCAGCTTGTCGCCGCGCACGGGGCCGATGGTAAAGCCACGCCGGAATTCCTCAAAGTCAATCCGCGCGGCAGTGTCCCAGTGCTCGATCATGACGGCTTTATTCAGCGCGAAGGCGCCGCCATTCTCACGACGCTACTCGATGAGCACAAAAGCCCGCTGCTGCCCGCTTCCGGCAATGCGCGCGCCACCGCGCTCGAATGGCTCGCCTTTGCCAATGCCACGCTGCACCCGGCCTACGGTGCCATGTTCGGCCTCAACGCCGCGCTCGGGGACAGAGCTGCGGAAAGTCCGCTCTACGATGCCGCCATCGCCAAGATCCAGAAATGGTGGGACGACATCGAGAAGCGCCTAAGCACCAGCCCTTACCTCGCCGGCGAGCAATGCACCATTGCCGATATTCTGGTGACCGTCATCGCGAACTGGAGTCCCGCTGCGAAAAAACCGATCACGCTCGGGCCGAAAGCCAAAGCGCTGTTCAGCAAAATCATCGCCCGCCCAGCCTATCAGAAGGCGCTCGCCGACGAGAACGTGACCTACAAGGTCGCCGCTTAAATTACGCATAACTTCGCTCCTCCACCGCCACGCTCCAAACCCGTGGCGGTGGTTTTTTTAAGTATTGGCTTTACGCAGGCGTCATCCTCGCAGGCATTGCGAGTGTTCTTTTCGCCATGGTGGATCCTTTCGGACAAGCCCGAGGATGACACTGCCTGACTTATCCGTATGATAAACAAAACGCCGCTTTGAGAAATGCCAATGAAAATCGCTACCTGGAATGTGAACTCAATTCGGATTCGCGAAAAAATGCTCGCGAAGTTCGTCACCACGCACAAGCCCGATGTACTGTGCTTGCAGGAGACCAAGGTCGATGACCCGATGTTCCCGCATGGCATCATTCGCACGCTCGGCTTCAAGCATTGCGTCTTCGCCGGTGAGAAAAGTTACAACGGCGTCGCCATCCTGAGCAAACTCCCGCTGAAGGAGATTGCCCGTTTCGACATGATCGGCAACGGCCAGAAGCGCCACATTGGCGCCGAGTTCGAGAACGGCGTGCAGATCCATAATTTCTACGTCCCCGCCGGGGGCGATATCCCGGACCCTGCGCAGAATGCAAAGTTCGACGAGAAACTCCGTTTCGTCGACGCGATGAAGGACTGGTCGAAACAGGAGATCAAGCAGCACCACAAGACCGTTATCGTTGGTGATTTCAACATCGCGCCGCTCGAGCATGATGTGTGGTCGAGCAAACAACTGCGCGACGTGGTCAGCCATACCGCCGTCGAGCGCGAGTCCTTGCATGAGTTGCTGGCGTTAAGTGGCGGCTGGACGGATGCCCTGCGCGCCCTCACCCCGCACGAGCAGAAGCTCTATAGCTGGTGGAGCTACCGCAACAAGGACTGGGCGAAATCCGACCGCGGCCGCCGCCTCGACCATATCTGGCTGACGCCGGAGCTGAAATCGTCGCTCAAATCCGGCAGCATTGTCCGCGAGGCGCGCAATTTCGAAACGCCGTCGGATCATGTGCCGGTGCTGATCGAGCTCGCCGCGTGAAAAAGTTTGCCTTCATTACCGCGCTGCTGTTCCCATTCACCGCCGACGCCCTCACCCTCGCCTGGCCCATCGATTGCGAACTCGGCAAAACCTGTTTCATTCAGAATTTCGTCGAACATGGCACCGCCACTCCCGCTGTCGATTTCGCCTGCGACGGCGCAACCTTCCACGGCCTCACCGGCACGGATATCCGCATCCGCTCCCTTGCCGCCATGCGCGCGGGCGTCACCGTCAAGGCCGCGGCCGACGGCACCATCATCGGCACGCGCGATAGCGTAGACGATATCAGCATCCGCGATGGCGGCGAAGTGAGCGTCAAGGGCCGTGAATGCGGCAACGGCGTCAACATGAAAACAGGTGACGGCTACAACATCCAGTATTGCCACCTGCAGAAAGGCAGCGTGCGCGTGCGCACCGGCCAATCGGTCAAAATCGGCGACCTGCTCGGGCTGGTCGGCCTGTCCGGCGAAACCGAATTCCCGCACCTGCACATCAATGTGATGAAAGACGGTGCGCACATCGATCCCTTCACCAGCGCCCCTGCCGCCGCCGCGTGTGCTGCCACCCTCCCCGGCACCGCGCCGCAACTCTGGTCACCTCCCATCGCCTACCAGCCAACCAATCTGCTCAATGACGGCGTGACCGACCATGTCCCCGACCGCAAAGCGATGCTCGATACGCCCGAAGCGAAAACTTCCCTGCCAGTGAATGCTCCGGCCATGCTCTACTGGGTGGAACTGATGAATGTCAAAGCGGGCGATATACTGACACTCTCTCTCACCGCACCGGATGGCAGTACCGTTGCTGAGCACAGCACAACCCTGCCAAAGAACATGGCGGCCTATTTCACCTACACTGGTAAGAAGAATGCGTCCGGGAATCTGGCACCCGGCGTGTATCACTCAAGAGTGGTACTGACGCGGGCTGGTGTGTCAGCGATCGATACGACCAGCGCCGCGACAGTGCGGTAATTATTGGCGTCCAGATGAGGAAACCACGCGCAACCCGCGATCGGGCCGCGCACATATTTCCACCCGATTCACGGCGTCAATGAAGGTCGTCATAGTGCTGAAATGGAGCGTCGGTGGTCGATCTTCGGTCAGCGTCCCGCCGAAAGCTTGAAACCTTTTCATGAATTGCTCGATGGCAGCAGGATTCGTCCCGCGCGAGAAGCTGACATTCACCCCGTGCATATTGTTCGATACACCCGCTCCACAGTAGTGGATGCCATACATGCGTTGCACCATGTCATCCAACCTCCAGCCGCATTCTTGTACGCTTGAATTATCGTGCAGCGGTTTGTTTGGTTCCGCACTGAATGACATGCGCCTATTTCCCGACCCGGGCGCCGATGCGAACCTGCACCGGGCGTAGCTTGGCATGCAGGGCGACTAGCCAGGCGATACTCATCACGGCGCTGAATTCTACTACTAACATCATCGTTTCCTTCTAAGAGGGCTGTCTGACGTGGTTTGCCAACCGTGGGCGGTCAAGTGGTCCAAGGTTTAGGTTAGTGAATGCTTACCGGGGCGAGGTTGTGTTTGACGGCCGTGTAGAACGCCTTTTCCTCGGTCTCGAACAATGCGAGCTGCGTGCCATCGGCGGCGAATACCGCGTAATTCAGGATCAGCCCATCGCGCACCGGTTTGATGTAGGCCATCGTTTCGAGGCCGACCATTGCCATCATCAGGTCTTCGAGTTTGGCATGTTCCAGTTGCATAAGGGCTCCGTTGTTATCCGTTAAACTAACATACCCCATCGCCTGTCGCAGGTGTGTGACAGTTCGATGAAGTTGCGCTGCGGGATATGTCACGCAACTGTCATAATCCATCAGCACGTTGCCTTGTCGATGCTTCGCAGCTTTGTCATTCCCGCGAAGGCGGGAATGACAAACTAAAAATGTTGCCGCCCCTCTTCCCGGTACTCCCCACCCATGGGACTATACTCATGTGTCGGGTGTTCGACGTGAGCGCTCAAGTCTCTTACGAGACCCACTACGAAAACTTGCATGCCAGGCAGCGAGCCGCGGACAGGTGGATGAGCGATCTTCCGAACAGTCCAACGCGTTCGAGCTGACCGGAAGGCCTTAAGGAAGCGTAGGCTCGTTGCATGTAAAACCGATTGCTCACGTGAACGTCTGACACCCGACACATCGCTAAAACAATTTAAAAACAACCAATTAAAGCATTACTACCGACTCAACAAAACGCTGTCACCCCGTTGCATTACGGGGTCCGCGCCTGAACCTACATTCTTGAAAAAGGCGTGGATGCCGTCTTAAAAAACGGTATGACAGCGTATTTTTTTATCGCCATTTCCTGTGCGTCACCCTGAATCCGTTCAGGGCCCATCTTCTATGAAACGACGCTAATTGCTGCGTTTGTCCCGCCGGTGGTTCACCCCGCGCGGGTCCTCGAATACGAAAAGTTTATCGTCCAGCACGGGGCCGAACTGAGCGTCGGCGAGTTTCACCGTGGTCGCATTGCCGGTCGCATCGGTAGCAATCATGTCCTTGATTAACAATGGCTTATCATCAAACTCAAGGGTCAGGCTGCCATCCGCTGGTTTTTTCGTCTGCACGATGGTGACGCTGATGACGCCATTATGATGCGAGAATTTCGTCACCCGCGTCGAGTCGCTGTCGAGCGTGATGTCTTTACGCGCGAGGAACCCCGCCAGCGTATTGTCCACGCCGATATACGTCACCTGGTCGAGGCCCGCATCGTAATAGGTCACCACCTTGCCATCGCTCACCAGCAGGATCGGCGTCGGCGGCGCATACTGCCAGCGCATCTTGCCGGGGCGCTTGAGGAAGAACTTGCCCGTGCCCTTGCTGCCATCCGCGCTGGTCTGCGTGAAGTTGGCGACGATGGAATTGATACCCGAGAGATACGCTTCGATGGAGGCGATATCCATCGCCCGATCGGCGTCCGTTTTCACCTCGCTCACCTGCTTATCGGCGGCGCCTTTGCTAAGGTCCGGCTTGTTCGCGCTATCGAGCGGCCCTTGCGTCATGGCGCAGGCGGCACCTGCAAAGCTGGTGAGAAGGAGTGCGGCAACGAACGATGGAATACGCATAGGTGACCTCTACTGGAGTCATCCTTCCATAGCAAGCTGAACCGGAGATGATGGGCAAGCCAGCCGAGCCATCGCCCCGCGACTCGCAACGATGTTAGAGACGCAAGCCAACCGCGTGGAGCGATCGCCAACAAGCGATCCCGCGAAATTTGCAAAATTCAGTTCGCGGTTATTCGCGCACCAGCACTTCCCGTTTGCCGACATGATTCGCCGCTCCAACAATGCCTTCGGATTCCATCTTTTCGATGATCCGCGCCGCCCGGTTATAGCCGATCTTCAACCGCCGCTGCACGTAACTGGTCGAGGCCTTGTTGTCGCGGATCACGAATTCCTTCGCCTGTTCGTAGAGCGCGCGGTCGGCGTCCGATTCATCTTCATCGAACATGTCGCCCGTGCCGCTCTCTTCCTCTTCATCATACGTCACGGCGGCATCATAGACCGGCGAACCCTGCGTGCGCACATAGGCCACGATCTCTTCCACTTCCTTATCGGAAATGAACGGCCCGTGCACGCGCGTGATGCGTCCGCCGCCCGCCATATACAGCATATCACCTTGGCCCAGCAATTGCTCGGCACCTTGCTCCTGCAGGATGGTGCGGGAATCGATCTTCGACGTTACCTGGAACGAAATCCGCGTCGGGAAGTTCGCCTTGATGACGCCCGTGATGATGTCCACGCTCGGCCGCTGCGTCGCCATGATGATATGGATGCCCGCTGCCCGCGCCATCTGCGCGAGGCGCTGGATCGAGCCTTCGATCTCCTTGCCCGCCACCAGCATCAGATCCGCCATCTCATCGACGATGACGACGATGAACGGCAACGCCGTCATGTCGAGCGGCTGCTTTTCCATGATGGGTTTGCCCGTCTCCGCATCGAAGCCGGTCTGGACACTCCGCGTCAGCTCCTCGCCTTTCTTTTTCGCTTCCTCAAGCCGTTTATTGTAATTATCGATGTTGCGAACGCCAAGCGCCGACATCAACCGGTAGCGATTCTCCATCTCCTTCACCGCCCATTTCAGCGCTACGACGGCCTTGCCCGGTTCCGTCACCACCGGCGCGAGTAGATGCGGAATGTTATCGTACACCGATAATTCCAGCATCTTCGGATCGATCATGATGAACTTACATTGCTCCGGCGTGTGATGGTAGATCAGCGACATGATCATGGTATTGATGGCCACCGATTTCCCCGAGCCCGTCGTTCCCGCCACCAGCACGTGCGGCATCTTCGCGAGGTCGGCGATAATCGGTTCGCCCGAAATATCCTTGCCCAGCACCAGCGGCAATTTCGCTTCGGTATTCTTGTACGCTGCATCTTCGCAAAGCTCGCGCATATAGATCGTTTCGCGATGGGCATTCGGCAATTCGATGCCGAGCGCGTTCTGCCCTGGAATCACCGAAATCCGCGCCGAGATCGCACTCATGCTACGCGCCACATCATCGCTTAAGCCAATCACGCGGCTCGACTTCACGCCCGCCGCCGGTTCGAATTCATACAGCGTCACCACCGGGCCCGGCCGCACGCGCGTCACTTCGCCTTTCACGCCGTAATCGCTGAGTACGCTTTCGAGCAACCGCGCATTCTGGTCGAGCGCCGCTTCGCTGAGTTGCTTCACCCCCTTCGCCGGCGTCTTCTGCATCATCGCCAGCGACGGCATCGTGTAATCGCCCTTGCGCGTCCGCAGGTCGAGCGTGTCCTGATTGCTGACTTTCTTGGCCTTTTTCTGCTCGATGCGCTTCTTCGGTTTTGCCTCGATGCGCGGCCCCTTCTGACGTACTTCCTCTTCGTCCGCGTCGTCGTCCTCTTCCTCATCCTCGTCAAGCGCGTCCTCTTCCGCATCGTGCTCGTCCCATGCATCGTCCGATGGATGGCGGCGGAACAGCCCGACGAAGCTTTGCACGATATGGCCCGTCGTCACGCCAATGAAGCGCATGACATAAGCGATCGCCTGCCACTCCTCGAACTTGAGGCCGAGCGCGATCGGCAGTGTCAGCAGGAACAGCGCGCCCATCAGCACCCCGGTGCCGAGCACGCTCAACGGGTGGATGAGATGGTAGGCGATGAGCTTGCCGACCGCGCCGCCCGCCTGGAACATCCACGGCGCATTGCTGCTTGCCGCGACCAGCGCCAACAGCGTATCGCCCGCAAGAATGGCGACGACCAGCGCGACGATCCGCCACGCCATGCGCATCGCGTCGTCCTTCAGGATGATCCGCCATGCCCAGCCAAGGCACGCGAACATCAGCAACACGCTCATCCAGCCGATGGTCTGTTTTAGCATGTCCGCCACCGTCGCGCCGAAAAAGCCGAGCATGTTGTCCGGCGCACTGTCGCTCAGATGATTCAGCGATGGGTCATTCGCATGGTACGTCGAAAGCGACGCCAGCAGCACGAAGCCGACCACGGCGAGGCACACCGCTGTGATCTCGCTGGTGCGCCGACGCACGAAATTCGGCACCTGCACATTGGGCACTAAACGGGCTAGCATTGACTACTCCATCGGTTACGGCGCATCGATTGTTTGGGCACCTGTCGCCACCCCATCGTCATTGCGAGCAAAGCGAATCAATCCAGCGCCCCGAGTCTTGAGTGCTCAATAGCCTTTTTAACCACAAAAGGCCTGGATTGCTTCGGCCTTAAAACCTCGCAATGACGAAGTGGAAAAACGCAACTGCGCAGTTCAATCCGCCGTTCTATTCACTTACGCATTGCCGATGGTCATGCCGGGCTCATGCCCGATCTTGTGAAGGCCGATTGTACTCCATGCCGCACCCTCACAACAGTCGATTTTGGGCCATATGCGCTGTTTTCAGTCGCTTGTGGCGGGCCTGCATCAGTGGCTTCTAAGCGCTAAAATCCTTGCAATCCCAATGCCACTGCCCTACGTACCTCTTGGCTGGCGGCGGGCGGTATCCTTTGAAAACCCGGCCAGGGCCGAGAGGCAGCAACCGTATCGATTACATACCGGGTCGTCCGCCAGCCACCAAGTATCAAGCACTTAAAAGCTATGCAGTTTAAGGGTGAATAACCCTTAAACGTTGCTCGACTCACTCTTTCGCACCCTCTACTTTCATCGCATGACCCAAGCAAATTACCGCGTTCTCGCCCGTAAATACCGCCCACAGACCTTCGCCGATTTGATCGGCCAGGAAGTGCTCGTGCGCACCCTCACCAACGCGTTCGCCAGCGGGCGCATCGCCCATGCCTTCATCCTCACCGGCATCCGCGGCATCGGCAAGACCACGACGGCGCGCATTATCGCACGCGGCCTCAACTGCATCGGGCCCGACGGCAACGGCGAGCCGACCACGACGCCCTGCGGCGTCTGCGCCAACTGCATTGCCATCGCCGAGGACCGCCATGTCGATGTGATCGAGATGGATGCTGCGAGCAATACCGGCGTCGATAACATGCGCGACCTTATCGATTCCGTGCAATACGCGCCTGTCAGCGCTCGCTATAAAGTGTACATCATCGATGAGGTGCACATGCTGAGCAAGTCGGCATTCAATGCCATCCTCAAAACCCTTGAGGAACCACCACCGCATGTGAAGTTCATCTTCGCCACAACCGAGATCCGCAAGATCCCCGTCACCATCATCAGCCGCTGCCAGAAGTTCGATCTGAAGCGCGTCGAGATGGGCGAGCTGACGCAGCATCTCATCACCGTTGCGACCAAAGAGAACATTGCCCTGCCCCCGGACTGCGCTTCCCTCATTGCCGCCGCCGCCGAAGGCTCCGTGCGCGATTCCCTCTCGCTGCTCGATCAGGCCATTGCCATGCATACCGATGCGCAGGGCAATGTGTCCATCAGCAGCGAGTCCGTCCGCGACATGCTCGGCCTTGCCGATAAATCGCAGAGCTTCACATTACTGAAACTCCTGTTCAGTGGCAAAACGGACGAAGCGCTAAACGCTGCCCAAAAGCTCCATCACCAAGGTGCCGACCCGGTGATGCTGCTCTCCGACCTGCTCGATATCACGCATTACCTCACCCGCATCGTCGTTGCCCCGGCGCTGGTCGACAACCTGCATTATTCGCCCAATGAGCAGACTCTCGCGCAGGAAATGGCCGCTTCCCTTAACCTCCCCGCCCTCACCCGCGCCTGGCAGATCCTCACAAAGGGCGCGGAAGAAATGCGGCACGCGGACCATACCGCTTCCATCCTTGAAATGGTGCTGGTGCGCCTCGGCTATGCGAGCCAGTTACCGACCCCGGCGGAGCTCGTCAGATCACTCCGGGATAATCCTCCGGCGACACTGCAAAATGCTGCACCCCGAACTGCAACATCATCCGCGCATGTTGCACCTATTAGCAGTGCGGCTCGCAGTGAATTTTCCACCTCCGCCAGCGCTCCGCAAGGCACGCCTGTCATGTTGGCAGGAAGTGTTGCAACCGCTACTGCAGTAAAAATCGAGCCAGTAGCCTTAGCCGAAGTCCACTCGTTCGCGGATGTCATCAAGCTCTTCGAGAACCACCGTGAGGCCTTGCTTGCGAATCACCTGATCAGCGATATGCGACTGGTAACATTCGCACCGGGCCGCATCGAAGTGAAGCCCACCGGCCATATGAACCCGGATGTACCCGCGCGCGTCAATCGCCGCCTGATGGAATGGACAGGGGCGAAATGGAACCTCATCTATAATGAGAATGCGCCCGGTGACGAGACCATCCGTGAACAGCGCAACCTCGTGCAACGTCAGGCGCGCGAATATGCCATTGCCCACCCGAAAGTGCAGGCGGTGCTGGAGATGTTCCCGGGCGCGATTGTCGTCGACTATACGCCCAATAAAAGTTAGCTTCGTGCGCGTGCTGAATTATATTGCTTTGTTATCTTTGCTAATTTGCTCTGGTTGCGTGAACTGCATGTTTCCGAATACCTATTCTGAAAACATCAATCTTACCGCACAAGCAGACTTAACTACAGTTTTTAACACTGTAGCTATTGCCTCAGATCAGATGAGAAATGAGCGTGTGGGAGGTGGCTCGTGGTATAACGATGTTACAGAAAAGAAATTAGATATACATTACGGTTACATGGAAATCGGAGGACTGGACAACGTGGCCGAATATAACGCTATCATTGAAACAAAAGATGATGGTCGAGTATTATCAATTAAGGTAAGTGAAATCCAACCATACTGTTCTGCAAACAATCCGAAACCTACAGCTGACGTATTTACAGCTAAAATAAAAAGTCTGTTGAAGGGTAAAAATTTGTTAGCAGCCAATGCTAAGAATTAAAGGAGTCTACCAATGAATATCCAGAAAATGATGAAACAGGCGCAGGAAATGCAGGCTAAACTCGGCCAGATGCAATCTGAGATGGAGACCAAGGAATTCGACGGGACTGCCGGCGGCGGCGCGGTCAAGATCACTCTTACGGGCAAGGGGCAGATGACGAAGATCAGCCTCGATGCATCGCTTATCAACGCGGATGAAAAAGACATGCTCGAAGACCTCATCATGGCCGCGCACCGCGACGCGAAGGATAAAGGCGACGCCGCACTTAACGAGGCCATGAGTGGGATCGCCGGTGGCATGAATCTGCCGGCTGGCCTGAAACTGCCGTTTTAGCTGACAGCCAAGAGCCAACAGCGTAAGAGTAGTTGTTGCTTTGGTCTGCAGGCTGTAAGCTTTTAGCTATGAAACCAACCTCCACCATCGAACGCCTCATTGGCGAACTGGCAAAACTTCCCGGTGTAGGACCGCGTTCGGCTCGCCGCCTCGCACTCAATTTATTGCGTCAGCGCGAGCAGCGCATTCCGTCCCTCGTGCAATCGCTCAACGCGGCACTGGAACAGGTGCGCACCTGCGGCATCTGCGGCGCGATCGACGAATGCGACCCCTGCCTCATCTGCAGCAATGATTCGCGCGACCACGGTCTCATCTGTGTCGTCGAGGATGTCGCCGATGTCTGGGCCATGGAGCGCTCGCGCTCCTTCCGTGGCACCTACCATGTGCTGAACGGCACGCTATCTGCCATCGATGGCCGTGGGCCGGATGCTTTGCGCATCGAACCGCTCATCGCACGCCTGGCGAATGACCATGTGAAAGAAGTCATTCTCGCGCTCTCCGCCACCGTCGCCGGGCAGACCACCGCGCATTATGTCGCGGAACGCATCGCCGCTGCTTCAACAGAAAATACAAACCATAATGGAAGTAGCACCGCCACTGCAGCCCCCACCATCACGCGCCTTGCCCAAGGCATCCCGATGGGCGGCGAACTGGATTACATGGATGACGGCACACTGAGCGCGGCATTGAGTGCGCGAGTGAACTACTAAGCCGCTTCTACTTTGCCCGTTATTGCGATTACATCGGCGCTGTCCTCCACGTGGACAGCATAGCTTTTTGGTAGTTTTTTCTGAGCCTTGGCTCCCAACTTCACGAGATCGGTCGCCTGATTTAGGAGATTGCCCGTGCCTTTGGAAAGCTTGTCGAACGCATCGTTATACGCCCCCTGCGCCCGGCCGAGCGAGGTGCCGATGGCCTCCATATCCGTCACGAACCCAACGAACTTGTCATAGAGCAGCCCGCCGCGGCGGAAGGTCTCCGTCACGTTGCGGTTCTGATCGTCGAGCTTCCACATCGAATCCATCATCTTGAGAATGGCGAACAACGTATTCGGGCAGACGATGATGATCTTTCGCCCCCACGCATGCGAGTGCAAATCGCCGTCCTGCTGCATGGCGAGCGCATAGGCGCCTTCGATGGGCACGAACATCAGCACGAATTCCGGCGTGTTCAGCCCTGCCGTATCCTGGTAGCGCCGCCCCTCAAGCCCTTTGACATGCGCGCGCACGGATTGCAGGAACTGGTTAAGATGCGTCGCTTTCGCCACTTCATCGGTCTCGCTGCAGAACCGCTCGTAGGCCGTTAGTGATACTTTGGAATCGATGATCGCCTGCTTTCCTTCGGGCAGTTTGATGATGAAATCCGGTTTTTGCAGCGTTCCGCTTTCGGGGTGCTTCAAGCTCATACCGATGGCTTGTGCCACGTAATGCGTTCCCTTGCGCAGACCCGAGGCTTCGAGGATACGCTCAACGATCATCTCGCCCCAGTTGCCCTGCACCTTGACGTCGCCTTTCAGCGCCTTGGTCAGATTCTCCGTCTGCGATTTCATGTCGCCGCTGACCTTGACGATGTTCTCGATCTCGCGTTTCAGCGCGAATTGCTCCTTCGCATGGTTGCCGAAGGATTCAGTTATATGTTTCTTAAACCCGCCCAGTTCATCCTTCAGCGGGCTGAGTAACTCCGTCAGGTTCTTCTTCGATTGCTCGTTCTTATCATGGAAGATCTTATCGGCGAGGTTCTCGAATTTCAGCTGGAACTGGTTCTGCACCTGCTCGACATAGGTCTGTTGATCTTTTAAACGGTCACTAATGGCTGTTTTTTCTGCTATAAGCGTTGCCTTTTCTGCCGCATTAGCCTCTATTTTCGCTGCATAACTACGGATTTCCTGCTCCAGTTCTTTCATTTTTGTGCGCGCTTCGGCCAGCCCGTTATCGCCCTGAGGCACCGTCTGCTGTACGTGCAGGAACTTCAGCGCAATGAAATAGCCGATGCATCCGCCGATCAGTAACGTAATAATTGGTAACACCGCGTTCATCTTATTTCTCCTAAGCCTTGACTATGCACACCTACCATAGCACTCTCCCTTGGAAATTCACGAGGTTTTCCATGGCCAAACAACCTACGCAAATCACTGCGGTAATTCTTGCCGCCGGCAAGGGTACGCGCATGAAATCAGCGCTTCCGAAAGTGCTGCACAAGGTCGCCGGGTTGCCGATGGTCGGCCATGTCGTCATGCGCGCGCTCGAAGTGGGTGCTGCCCCGATTGCGCTCGTGGTCGCGCCGGAACAGAAAGGCATTATCGAACTGGGGCGCGACCTCGCCGGGGAGGTGGATGTCGCCATCCAAAAGGAACAACACGGTACTGCGCATGCGGTACTTGCTGCCAAATCAGTACTCGGCGAACTCGAGGGTGCGTTGCTGGTGCTTTATGGCGACACGCCGCTGATCACCACTGAAACGCTCACCGCCGTCATCGAGGCGCTCGGTGCGGATGATAGATGCGCCGTCGCTGTGCTCGGCTTCCTGCCGGATGAACCGGGCGCTTATGGCCGCCTCGTGCTCAATGATGACGGCACGCTCGAGAAGATCGTCGAAGCGAAAGAAGCAACCGAGGAAGAACTCGCCATCGAATTGTGCAATTCCGGCGTCATGGCCATCCGCGGCGATCTCGCCTGGAAACTTTTGGGAAAAGTAAAAAATGATAATACGAAAAAGGAATACTATCTCACTGATATCGTTGCCCTCGCTCGTGCCCACGGCTACACGGCACTTGCCGTCGAAGGCGATGCGGATGAAGTGCTCGGTGTCAACGCGCGCGATGAACTTGCCATGGCCGAAGCCATCTTCCAGTTCCGCAGGCGCAAGGAATTCATGGCTGCGGGTGTCACGCTGATCGATCCCGATTCAGTATTCTTCGCAGCGGACACCACTATCGAGAGTGATGTCCTCATTGAGCCGAACGTGTTCTTCGGTCCCGGCGTTTCGATTGCCAAGGGCGCTCATATCAAGGCTTTCTCGCATATCGAGGGTGCTGCCATCGGGGTGAGGAGTTTGGTCGGCCCCTTCGCGCGTTTGCGCCCGGGCACACAACTGGGTGAAGAAGTACGCATCGGCAATTTTGTCGAACTCAAGGCGGCGGAAGTAGCGCGTGGCGCAAAGATCTCGCATCTCAGCTATGTCGGCGATGCCTCGGTCGGCGAAGAAGCGAACATCGGCGCGGGTACCATTACGTGCAATTACGATGGCTACCTGAAATACAAAACCACCATCGGCAAAGGCGTTTTTATCGGTTCCAATTCCGCCCTAGTGGCGCCCGTTTCCATCGGCGATGGTGCGATGGTCGGCGCAGGCTCGACCATCACCAGTGATGTCGCCGCCAATGCTCTGGCGATGAGCCGCATTGAGAAAACAGAAAAGCCTGATGGCGCCACTGCTTTCCGTGCAAAAAAATCCGCCGAGAAGCTCGCGAAGAAAAAAGCTTAGCGGCCTAGTTGCTGCTGCACCAATTCAAGTGCAGCGACAACGGCCTGCAAGCGCACCGTCGCCCGATCCCCCGAAAATTGCCGCGCAGCATGAAGTGTTGAAAACCCACGACGGCTGCTGGCGATATGCACCAAACCCACTGGCTTGTCCGCCGTCGCCCCGCCCGGTCCGGCGATGCCGGTGATAGCTACGCAAACGGATGCGCCGGAAGCTTTCAACGCGCCTTCTGCCATCGCCGTAGCCGTTTCCTTACTTACCGCGCCATAGTCCTGTAACAGCGCATCGCCCACACTGAGCATGCCCATCTTCGCTGCATTCGCGTAGGTGATATGGCCGTGTGTGAACACATCCGAGCTACCGGGAATTTCGGTGATAAGGGCCGAAAGCAAGCCGCCAGTGCAGGATTCCGCTGTGGTGAGGGTCAAATTTCGTGCCCGTAAACCCTGCAGCACAATTTCGGCCTGATGCAGCAATTCCGCTGAAAACATACGTAGCCTCCTTAGTGTAGGCAAGCCGGGCAAGTGAGCCAGCAGCCGGCGAAGCTGCGGTCAGAGTTGGTCGTGAGACCAACTCTGACCAAACCAATTCACGGATTAACCTCGAGCGGGGCGCCCGTCAGCATCGGCGAGAACAGATAACACAGATAGAGCACCGTCCCTGCGGGGATCGCCGCCGCGATATCGTCGAACATCACCCCGAAACCGCCTTTGATATGGCGATCGCACCAGCTGATAGGCCATGGCTTCAGGATATCGAAGAAGCGGAACAGCACGAAGCCAAGACCGAGATAGAGCGGCGAGGTAGAGACATCCGCCAGCAAATGTCTTGCCGTATCGGCATTGCCGGCGATCGCATAAAGCCAGCCGAGCCACACAGAATAGGTCAGCCACTGGCCAATCAACTCATCGATGACGATTTCCTGCGGATCATGCGTGGTGTTGCGCGCCCGCATGAACTGGTTGGCATTCACTGTACCGAGCAGCGTGAAAAAAACTGCACCGAGCGTTAGCCACACATAGCCGTTCGGCAACAGTAAAATGGGGTAGGCGATCAGCATGGCGACGAACGAACCCGCAGTGCCGGGGCCGATGCGTACCAGCCCAACGCCGTACATGGTGGATAGGCAGGCGCGCTTCATGCGGCATTCTCCTGTGGCAAGGCGACGGTTGCGACTGCGTGGCAGGCAATGCCTTCCTCGCGCCCGGTGAAGCCGAGTTTCTCCGTGGTCGTCGCCTTCACGCTCACATGGCTGAGTGGCAGTTGCAGCAGCGTCGCAATAGTCTGGCGCATGGCATCCCGGTACGGCGACACTTTCGGCTGCTCGCCGATGATGGTGATATCGAGATGCTGGATAACCCCGCCATGCGCCGCAACGCGCGCCCGCGCCTGCTCGATGAACACCGCTGAATCCGCACCCTTCCAGCGTTCATCACTCGGTGGGAAATGGCTGCCGATATCGCCCTCCGCCACGCTACCCAGCAACGCATCGACGATGGCATGCAGCACCACGTCCGCATCCGAATGGCCGTGCAGCGCATGCGCATTGGGGATGTCGATCCCGCCCAGCCGGATACTCTGTTTCTCGCCCGCCGGCATCAGCGCATGCACGTCATAGCCCATGCCGATCGCGACGCGGCGCGTCGGGGCAATGTGCTTTTGAGCGCGGTCGATATCGGCAGGTGTGGTCACTTTGTGCAGCTCCTCATCCCCCACCACATAGCGCAAGGCACCGCCCGCAGCAAGCCATAGGGCCGCATCGTCGGTCGCCGTCGCCGCCGGTGCCTCGTTGAACACCGCGAGCAGTTTGCCGAACGGAAATGCCTGCGGCGTCTGCACGCGCACCACCCCGTCGCGCGGCACCTCATGCCATTTTTCGCCATCGAACCGGCGCAACGTATCAACCACCGCCAGCGCCGGAATCACCGCCTGGTGCGGCGTGAGATACCCGATAATCCCCGTGATCATCGCCGCCGACAGGAACGGTCGCGCCGCGTCATGAATGAGTACATAATCTGGCTGATAGGGCATCAGTGCCTTAAGGCCGGAGCGCACGGAATCCGAGCGCTCCGCCCCGCCCTGCACCGGCGGCAACAACTCCAACCCATAGGCCGCGATGGCATAGTCCGCCGTATGGTTCGCGTGGATGACGACCTGCACGCCGCTGATCGCCGGATGATCCGCGAAGGCCTCGAGCGAATAGCGCAGCAGCGCCTTGCCGCCTAGCGGCTGGTATTGCTTCGGCACGGCACCCCCCGCCCGCGTGCCGGTACCGGCCGCGACGATGAGCGCGTAAATGCGTGGGTGAGCCTGCATGGGCGGCACTATAATCACCCGCGCCATCAACGCCATCATTTCTTTGCCGCACCGTCACACGATTGTCATAAACCCATGGTAGGGTGGAACCATGGAAAAGCCCGTCACCAATGCCGATACCCCTGCCGTCCGCTTCGTCGAGCGACCGCAATCCTATTGGATGAGTCTGTTCAACGGCGCGGGCAATGGCGCGATGATCGGCGGCAGCGCCCTGGTCGCGCACAATATCTGGAAGCATACGCACGACGTAAAAACGAAAGGTATCCCGCGGGATAAAGTCCACATCGCCGCTACCGCAGTCACGGGTATTTGCACCGCCATCGGCGCGGTCTACGGCATCCGCGAAGCCAAGCAGGTCAACAGCTTCCGTGCTGCATTGGCCAACGATATCGAGACCCTGCACGCGCAGGTCGATGGGATGGATCCGAAGGTTGTGCGGTAGTGTACTGCTGTCACTACGCTATAAAACACTGAATTTCAGCTTTGCGATTATTCTTTATTCAGTTATTTAAAGTGTTAGCCTGAAAAGCACTATGTCAGAAAAGTTACCAATAAATCCTGAGGTGTTAATTTGGGCGAGAAAAGCTCAAGGGCTAACCTTGGAAGAATTGGTCGATAATTTCCCCAAATTGGCCTTTTGGGAACAAGGTAAAATTTTTCCCACTTATAACCAGCTTGAGCAACTAGCTAGCAAGTATCATAGACCGATCGCTGTATTCTTTTTTCCTGCCCCTCCAAAAGAAGAATCGATTGAAAAATCACTTCGATCGCTTTCTGAAAATGATGTTCAAAATCTTTCGGCAACGGTTAGGCATATTTTCCGTAAAGCAAAAGCCTTTCAAATCGGCCTAAGGGAATTACAAGATAGTGACGAGCAAAAAAGCAAAATTTCTTGGTTGTCTGGTTTATCATCTGTAACAGATGTCACAAAACTCGCGGAGATAGTACGTACCAAATTAGGAATACCACTTGAGGAGCAGTTTGTTTGGGAAAGCAGCGAAACAGCACTTAAAAATTGGAGGAATGCTTTAGCTGCTAATGGCGTTTATGCGTTTAAAGAAGCATTTAAAACAATTAGGATTGCTGGCTTTTGTATATATGATCCAATTTATCCAGTAGTATGCCTTAACAATACAGATCAATCTGCAAGCCGCCAGATTTTCACGCTATTTCATGAATTGGCGCATATTATATTCCAAGATAGCTATCTAGATATAACTAGCAATCGCTTGTGGCCGAGCTCAATGTTGGATACTTCAAATCTAGAAATAAGGTGTAACCTTTTCGCCTCACAATTTCTAGTACCTGATTCACATTTTGTTAGTGAGTTTCTGAATGTAAAGGAAGCTTCGCTAACAAATGCCATGCTTAGATCAATCGCAAATAATTACCACGTTAGTAGCGAAGTAATATTGCGGCGCTACTTAGATAAAAAAATAGTGAGCGCTAATTTTTATCAAACTAAAGTTAGTGAATGGGCGGATGCAACTGCTGCCGCCAAAAGAGCTAAAGAACTTGAAAAACAAAATGCGGATAAAAAATCTGGAGGCAGCTATGATAATACTAAGATGTCATATCTCGGTGATGCCTATTTATCTCTAGTATTAAAAAAGTATTTAAGTGGTTCTATAGGAATAGAAGACGCTTCGAACTATTTGGACATACCTCCAAAAGCTTTTAATAGAATACAAGATACGTTCTTACAGAGAAAGGATTCTGTATGAATTACATCTTCGATACTTGCTCATTTCAAGAATTGTTCCGTTACCCAGAAAGTCGCTTCCCTACTCTTTGGAAGAAATTTGAGCTTATTTTCAATGAGGGTAGAATTAATTCTGTTCGGGAAGTTCATCATGAAATTTTACGCGGACAAAAGTCACGTCTTCAAGATTGGAGTAATAAAAACAAAGGCGTTTTCTTGCCTGCAACTGCAGCTGAAGCAGCTGTGGTAACCCAAATATTTCAAAACAAACAATTTCAAAATCTTATAAAACAGTCTACCTTGCTCAAAGGTGGACACGAGGCCGATCCTTTTGTTATAGCGCGCGCCGAAGTATCTGGATCTACAGTGGTCACTCAGGAAAAATTTAAGCTACAAGCAGCAAAAATCCCTAATGTTTGCGATGCTTTAAAAGTCCCTTGCATAAATCTTGAGGAGTTTATGGAGAAAGAAAACTGGCAGTTTTGATTTTCTGAAGCCATCATTCCTTGCCCACACCCCCATCCTCCTGTATATCCCCGCGCCTATGCAAAAGCCCGCCACAGCCCGCGATCTGCCGCCGATCCGCATCGGGGATATCACCCTCACCGATAACGCTATCCTCGCGCCGATGACGGGGGTGAGCGACCTGCCGTTCCGCACGCTCGTCAAATCCTTCGGCGCGGGGCTGGTCGTCTCCGAGATGATCGCCAGCAAATCCGTCGTGCTCGAAACGCGCAACGCCGAGCGCATGTCGCGCAGCGTGCCGACCGAGCGCCCCTTCTCCGTGCAGCTCGCCGGCTGCGACCCCGAGATCATGGCCGAAGCGGCAAAGCTCAACGAAGATCGCGGCGCGGACATCATCGACATCAATTTCGGCTGCCCGGTAAAAAAGGTGGTGAACGGCATGGCAGGCAGCGCGCTGATGCGCGAGGAAGGCCTCGCCGCCCGAATCCTCGAAGCCACCGTGAAGGCCGTGAAAATTCCCGTCACCCTGAAAATGCGCATGGGCTGGGACCACCAGTCGCTCAACGCCGCGAAGCTCGCGAAGATCGCCGAGGATGTCGGCATCAAAATGATCACCATCCATGGCCGCACGCGCTGCCAGATGTATAAAGGCTCAGCGGACTGGTCGTTCATCCGCACCGTGAAAGACGCGATCAAGCTCCCCGTCATCGCCAATGGCGACATCACAACGCTCGCCGATGTCGACCGCGCCCTTGACGAGTCCGGCGCCGACGGCGTGATGATCGGCCGCGGTTCCTATGGCCGCCCCTGGTTCGTGGCGCAGGCCTGCGCGCATTTGAAAGGCATCCGCACCGAGGAGCCGCTGCTCGATCAACAACGCGACATCCTGCTCAACCATTACGATGAAATGCTCACCCTCTACGGCGTCAACAATGGCCTGCGCGTTGCCCGCAAGCATATCGGCTGGTATTCCTCCGGCCTGCCGGATGGCGCGCAGTTCCGTCATGGCGTCAACCGCATGCTGGAGCCCGAACACGTTCGCGAAGCCATTACGCAATTCTACGATGGCCTGCTCCAGCGCGGCATCACCAAACGCGCCCATATCGCGGTGACGGATGGTGAGTAAGCCAAAAAAATACGCTATCAACGATTCACCTGCCAAGGCGCAGCCCCACTTCCCCGCGCCGGAATGGACCTCGCTTTCCGCCTCACTTGCCGCCTCGCTGGCCCACGAAATCCGCAATCCGCTGCTCGCCATCAAAGGTGCCGCGCAATTGCTCGAACAGGTGGTAAACAAGGACGACAAAACGCTGGCCATGCTCATCATCACCGAGGCCCAGCGCATCGAGAAACTCATCGCTACGCTGGACCCGCTGACGCCCGACCCGTCACAGACGATGGATGCGCTCAACATCCATGAAGTGACTGAATATGCCCGCCGTGCTGCCAGCAGCTTTGCCAGCGAAGTTGCCTTCAGCACCCATTACGATCCGTCGCTGCCCGATATACGCGGCGCGCGCGATGCGCTTATCCAGGCACTCATCAACCTCATGAAGAACGCGGTCGAAGCGACTGGCGGCATCCGCGCACCGCATATCATCCTCACCACGCGTTACCTGCTCGGCGAGCATATGCAACGGCCGGATGGCGGAAAACTCCACCTGCAAGTCAGCGTCAGCGATAACGGGCCGGGCGTTGCGGTGGATGTAGTGCCGCGTTTGTTTACGCCGTTCAACAGCACCAAGCCGGGAGGTAAGGGTCTCGGCCTTGCCATTGTCGCTAAAATTGTCGAGGAACATGGCGGCCTCATCGCCTATGATGTGCCGGTAGAGGGCGGTGCGCGATTTTCTATTTATCTGCCATTAGCTTGAACCGGCATAGTTGGCGCTTGCCATTAACCGTTCGCAGGGATAAAACTGCCTAAAAATTAGGCATAAAATAATAACCTGCAGGCAGCATATGACCACAAAACCGACCAAGACCGTCCTACTCGCCGACGACGATGCGAGTATTCTCACCGTTCTCACCCGCGCCATCAAGGCCCAAGGCTATGAGGTTATGGCCTCGGCAAACATCTCCGATGTTGATGCCTGGGTCGCCCAAGGCCTCGGCGATGTCATCGTCACCGACGTCACCATGCCGCGCGGCAATGGGCTTGAAGGGCTCGCCCGTTGGCAGGCCAAACGTCCCGACCTGCCGGTCATCGTCATGAGCGCCCACAACACATTGCTGAATGCCGCGAAAGCGCGCGATCTCGGCGCGGTCACGTTCCTGCCGAAACCCTTCGACCTCAACGATCTCATGGAAGCACTTACCGATGCGACCAGCCATGTCACCCGCCTCACGCATGAGCCGGACGAAGGCATCGTGCGCATCAGTGACGATCTCGTGCTTGTTGGCAAATCGTCCGCGATGAGGGGGGTGTTTGCGACCCTCGCCAGGCTTATCGGTAACGATCTCACCGTCCTTATCACCGGCGAATCCGGCACCGGCAAGGAGCGCATCGCGCGCGCCTTGCACGAACTCTCGCGCCGCCAAGCGAAGCCGTTCGTTGCGCTCAATATGGCCGCCATCCCACGGGAACTCATCGAGTCCGCGCTGTTCGGCCACGAGAAAGGCGCCTTCACCGGTGCGCACCAGAAACAGCTCGGTGCGTTTGAACAGTCAACTAGTGGAACATTGTTCCTCGACGAGATCGGTGACATGCCGATGGAAGCGCAGACGCGCTTATTGCGTGTGTTGCAGGAGCAGGAGGTCACCCCGATCGGGGCCACCAAAACCATCACTACCAATGTGCGCGTGATCGCGGCGACACACCGCGACTTATCGGCGCTCGTTGCCAGCGGTCAGTTCCGCGAGGACTTGTATTTCCGTCTCCATGTCGTGCCGCTCGCCTTACCGGCGCTGCGCGAGCATGTGGAGGATATCCCCCTGCTTGCCGAGCATTTCATGCGCCTCGCCATCCATCGCGGGCTGCGCGCCAAAACGCTCGATGCGTCGGCAATGACCATCCTTATGCAGCATGACTGGCCCGGCAATGTACGCGAGCTGGAGCATCTCATCTACCGCCTTTGCGCACTTACCCAACGCAACATCATCACTAGCAGCGATATTGCGCCGATGCTGAGCGGCACGATCAAAGCGCCCGGTATGCTGGAAAGCAAATTGCGCCCGAAGCTCGTCAGCAGCAACACACGCGATTCGATCCCGAACACCATCGAAGCACTGCTCGAAACCCATATCAGCACATTATTCGCGGCGCATGGCGAAGAACTTCCGGCGCCCGGCCTTTATGATCGTCTGCTTGCCCGCCTCGAGAAACCGCTCATTACGGCGACATTGCGGGCCACTGGCGGCAACCAAATTAAAGCAGCGGAAATCCTCGGGCTCAACCGCAACACACTGCGCAAGAAAATGCGCGAACTGAACATCGACGCCAAGTCCCTGATGCTGAAGGATGCGGCGTGAGCATGAGCGATACGCTGCCAGTCGGCACTTCTTACATGAAGGGTCCACGTGCGCATTACCGCATGCGTGGCGGCAAGCTGCTTGCCTTCATTTTGCTGCTCTTGCTTATTCTTCTTGTCGTCCTCATCCTCAAGGCTAACAGCACCTATTTCGGCGATGTTTCGCCACAGCGCACCGTGACGCTCGTGCTCATCGATCTCGCCATCATGCTGCTCATCATGGTTTACGTGGTGCAACACCGCGCTCGCCTGCTCTGGACCCGCGCCCATGACGGCGTACTCGGCACCCGTCTGCAATCGCGCATCATCCTCATGTTCTCCGGCATCGCTATTGTGCCGACGCTGATCGTCGCCACGTTCTCCATTCTCTTCTTCAATGTCGGCATCAAGAGCTGGTTCGATAACCAGGTGAGCAACACGCTCGAGGATTCCGTCGTCGTCGCCACCGCGTATATCGAAGAGCATAAGGACGCCATCCGCAGCGATGTGCTGGGCCTGAGCGATGCCATCCAGGCCCAAGGACCGGTGTCATTAAGCAGTCCAGCGGCGTTTCGCGCGTTTCTCTCGGCGCAGGCGACGCAGCGCAACCTGTCCGAGGCCATCGTCTTCGATCGTCAGCAACGCGTACTGGCCCGCACAGAGTTCAGTTTCTCCCTCACCTTCGAGCGTTTCCCCGAGCAGGTCGTAAGCCGCGCTGACAATGGACAGGTCGCCATCTTCGGCGACGACCAGAACAAGATCCAGGCCGTGGCAAAGATCAGTAGCACACCGGATCTTTACTTGATGGTCGCCCGTACCGTAGACCCCAAAGTATTGCAACAGATGGGCGCCGCACGCGAAACCGTGAATGAGTATCATCAGCTGCAAAGTGACCTACAAGCGCTGCAGAAACAGTTCTTCCTTGTCTTCGTCCTCATCGCCATGATCATCATGCTGGTTGCGCTCTGGGCCGGTATCCTGCTCGCCGTGCGCCTGATCGAACCCTTGCGCGCGCTGATGGCTGCGACCGAACATGTGCGTGGCGGTGACTACGCGATCCGTGTGCCCGAAGGCCGTACCGACGATGAAATCGCCAATCTTGGGCGCACGTTCAACCGCATGATCGGCCAGCTCGATTCGCAACGCCGCGACCTGATTGATGCCAATCGCATGGTGGATGAGCGGCGACGCTTCACCGAGGCCGTACTACTCGGCGTCTCCGCTGGTATCATTGCGCTCAATGGCGAGCAACGAATCACACTCCATAATCGCACCGCGCTTGAACTACTCGGTCGCGACTCGCTTACCGTCGGCGAGCCCATCGAAGTCGTCCTGCCGGATGCGAAGAACCTCATTAAACAGGTCATTGCAAAACCGGATAAGATCGCCAGTGGCGAGATCATTGTGCAGCACAGTGACAACCGCGTGATCCTGCATGTACAGGTTACCGCCGAGCGCCTTGGAAGTGCCATCGAAGGCTACATCGTCACGTTCGATGACATTACCGAGCTTGTCTCGGCACAACGCTCTGCAGCTTGGGCAGATGTGGCGCGCCGTATCGCGCATGAGATCAAGAATCCATTGACGCCCATTACCTTGTGCACCGAACGCATCAAGAAAAAGTTCAGTCCACCTCAGGGCAGCGAAGAGCGCGAAAGCTTCGACAAATACATCGAGACCATCACCCGCCATGTGCGCGATATCGGCCGCATGGTCGAAGAATTCACTGCCTATGCACGTATGCCGTCGAGCGTGTTCCGCCCGGAGAATCTCGTCGGCATTATCAAAAAATCCGTTTTCTCGGCACAAACTGCAACGCCCAATATTAACTACACGCAGTTGCTACCCGACCATGCTGTCGAGATACTGTGCGACGAAGCACAAATCGGCCAGATGCTACTCAACCTGCTGAAGAACGCGGCCGAGGCACTCGAATCCTCACCGAAAAAGCAAATCGTTATCACCCTCACGACGAACGACAACCATGCCACCCTTATCATCGACGATAGCGGCCCGGGTTTTCCACTCGACAAGATCAAGACCCTCACCGAACCCTATGTCACCACCCGTGCCAAGGGCACGGGCCTTGGCCTCGCCATCGTAAAACGCAGCGTTGAAGAGCATAAAGGCACGCTCGCTTTAAGTAATAACGCGCAGGGCGGCGCGCGCATTACCATTGCCTTCCCGCTGAATTGATGCAGCCGGAGAATTCAGAAAAACCCATCAATAAACCGGTGCTGATCGGCGCGACACTCTGGCTCTATTATTACGCGCTGAAAGCTTTCGTCGATCTGTGGACGCTCGATAGCTCCGGCATTTCCACGCTGAACCATAAATTGCCGGAATGGGATTTCACCAATCTCTGGGCAGGCGGCATGCTGGCGCGCGCCGGCCACCTGACGACGTTGTTCGACGTGCCACAGTATCGCCACTTCATGAGCGGTTACTTCCACGCCACCTTGTCGCATATGGAATGGAGCTACCCGCCACATTTGCTACTGCTTGGTCTGCCGCTGGCACATCTATCCTTGCTGAACGCCTATCTGCTCTGGACGGTCGGCACCTGGGGCTTGCTGGCCGTGTTACTTCGCAGGCAGGAGTTCGATTGGCCGCAATTTGCGACCGCGGCGTTTTCCCCGGGAGTGTTTTATAGCATTTTCATCGGCCAGAACGGTTGCCTCACGGGCTTCCTGTTATTCGGTTGTTTGTCCTTGGCGCGTTCACGGCCGGTCCTTGCCGGCGCCCTGCTTGGCATCTTGAGCGTGAAACCGCAATTCTGCCTGATGGCAGGGATCGCTTTGCTCGCCATGGGTAATTGGAGGGCCGTGCTCGCGGTACTAGTCACGGCGAGTAGCATGGTCGCATTGACCACATGGCTGTGGGGTATCGAGGTCTGGCAACTCTGGTATAATGACACCCTGCCCTACATGGTCAACCTGATGGATGAATCGTACACATTGCATGGCACCATGCTCGCCATTACCCCGTTCTACATGCTACGCGATCTTGGTGTCCAAGTCTCCAGCGCCATGGCCGTGCAAGGGGTCATTACCATAATGTGTGCTGGCAGCACGTGGTACCTGTGGCGGCGCGAAATCCTGCCGCAATCGCACCGGATCGCCGTCACCCTGTTGCTTACCCTGCTGGCAACGCCTTACGCGCAAGCTTACGATATGGTCGGTGCCGGAATCGCTGTCGCCTTGCTGATGAATCTGCCAGGCATATCTGCCCGTATTACTCTCTACGCGCTTTGGACCTTGCCGATGGCCGTGGCCGCGCTTAACGACCATCGCATCACCCTTGCCCCGCTAATCATCGCAGCGTCGCTGATCCTGGTGATCCGGCAACACATCACTACCTCTCATGCGCAATGATCCGCGCAAGTATTCACAGGCCGCTTACTTCAAGGACCCAACTAAATGGAGTGGTTCAAAGAAATCACACACCGCACAATAATTAATGCTTTACAAATTCGCCCTACATAGTAACTTTTGAGCAACAGCAAAAACATAGCGCGCTTCGGCAAGTAAAAAAGTTCCTTAAAACAACGCTAGAAGGTTGCTTCCATGGCCGCAGACATCCTCGTAATCGATGACGAGTCCGATATTTCCTCGCTCATCTCGGATATTCTCACCGACGAAAAATATAACGTACGCACTGCCAACAATTCCGACCGTGCCCTGAAGGCACTGGCCGAGCGCGTACCGTCCGCTATCATCCTCGATATCTGGCTGCAGGGTTCCGAACTCGATGGGCTCGGCATCCTCGAAATCGTGCAGAAAAAATACCCGCATGTACCGGTTGTTATGATATCCGGCCATGGCAATATCGAAACTGCTGTCACCGCCATCCGCATGGGCGCTTACGATTACATCGAAAAACCTTTCTCGGCCGAGCGCATGGTCATCATCGTGAAACGTGCTCTTGAAGCAGCGAAACTGCGCAGCGAAAACACCGAACTGAGAAAGCGCGGCTCGAACGAATCGGAACTAATCGGTACCTCGGCGGCGATCAACACCGTCCGCCAAACGGTTGAGAAAGTTGCGCCGACCAACAGCCGTATCCTTATCACCGGTGCGCCGGGCACGGGTAAGGAACTCATCGCCCGCCTTATCCATTCACGCTCGATGCGCGGCCATGCCGCCTTCGTGGTGTTGAATGCCGCCTCGCTGACGCCGAGCCGCATGGAAGCGGAACTGTTCGGCACCGAGGATACCAACCCGAATGGCGGCGCTGAGAAACTCGGCCTGCTTGAGCGGGCTCATGGTGGGACGTTGTTCATTGACGAAGTGGCCGACATGCCGCTCGAAACGCAAGGCCGCCTACTACGTGCCCTGCAGGAGCAAAGCTTCGAGCGCGTGCGCGGCACCAAGCGCGTGACCGTCGATGTGCGCGTCATCGCCGCGACGAACAAGGATTTGCAGGAAGAGATTACTTCCGGCCGTTTCCGCGAGGATCTCTATTACCGCCTGAACGTCGTGCCGTTGCGCATGCCGAATCTGCGCGAGCGCCGTGATGATATCGCCGCCCTGTCAACGCACTTCCTCAAGCGTGCGGCGGATGCGATGGGCCTCGCCACCCGCGCCCTCGGCGAAGATGCGCTGACCGTACTGCAAAGCTACAACTGGCCCGGCAACGTGCGCCAATTACGCAACGTGATGGAATGGTTGATTATCATGGCGCAGGTCGGTGCGAACGGCGAAATCACTGCCGACGCGCTGCCGCCGGAACTGATCGACAGCAACATCACCGTGCTGCGTCCGGAGCTTTCCAACGACATCATGTCGATGCCGCTGCGTGAAGCCCGCGAAACGTTCGAGAAACAATATCTCGCTGCGCAGATCAACCGCTTCGGTGGCAACATCTCGAAAACCAGCAACTTCGTTGGCATGGAGCGTTCGGCGCTTCACCGCAAACTGAAGATGCTCGGTATCGGCAATGACGAGAAGAACGCCGCCTGAGAGGAACCTCCGAATGAATAAAAGAAAGCCAGCGAAGACTCTCATCCTCGCTGGCTTTTTCTTTTGCGCCATTTCCAATGCGTTTGCTGATACAGCTGTAGTTTGTACAGATTCCATGCACGAGCAAGATGGTACACAAACGGAATTGAACGCATGTGCGGCTTCAAGATTCATGAAAGATGATGCAACACTTAATCGATTGTACACCAAACAACTTGCTGCTTTGAAAGAGCCTGAAATATAAATCGTTTCAGAGCGACGCAGCGTTCATGGCTAAAGTATCGCGACCTTGCATGCGATTATGAATCCGCGCTTTTCAAAGAAGAAAGCATTTATCCAAATATACTTATAATTGTCGTGCGGAACTAACGCAACAACGAATTCATATTTTGGAAGACGATTTGAATTGTACAGGCGAGCCTTGCCCGCATTAGTCCCTATGCCTCCCCTGGCACCTTCTCCCACGATTGTCGGTCGCGGTCATAAATATACAACTCACCGAGCGCAATATCGAACCATGCGCCGATGACAGAGAGTTCATTCTCGTCCACCAGCCGCGCGACCCAAGGGAAACCAAGCAGGTTTGCCAGCGAATGCTCCACCGAAACACGCTCGATAATGGTGTGTTTCTCATGCTCCGTGCAATTCTGCGGCAGCGCTACGGTGTCGACCACCTCTTTCACTTCAGCCATCCATTTGCCAATGAAATCGCCTTTGGATAGTGGATTCATATCCTGCACCACCGCCGCAATGCCGCCACATTTGCCGTGGCCCATGACGACGATATTCTTCACGCCGATCGAATGCACTGCAAACTCGAGCGCCGCCGAGGTTGAATGCCGTTCGCCATCCGGCGCATAGGGTGGCACGATGTTCGCGACGTTGCGAACCACAAATAGCTCGCCAGCGCTGGCATCGAAGATGGTCTCGGGCGCGGCGCGAGAATCGCAGCAGGCGATCACCATCGTATGCGGTTTCTGGCTTTCGACCGACAAACGCATATAGCGTTGTGCATGCCGCGCGTACTTGAACTGACGGAACTTGCCATAGCCTCTGGCCAGTGCTTCGGGGAGTAAGTTTGCTGATCCTGAGTCATGTGTAAATGTCATAACTGCACCATATACCAACTCGTTGCGTCCGCCACCATCTTTCATGCCCGTTTTGTTGGTTTTTTACCTCGATTGCCGTATAGTAGCAGCATGAAAAGAGGGCGTGGATTCTCACTGGTCGAACTGTCGATCGTCCTGGTCATTCTCGGGCTTCTTGTCGGCGGTGTCTGTCGGGGCAATCGCTCATTCATGCCGCAGAACTGCGTTCGGTACCTACAGAATTTGCGCGTTATGCAGCGGCAAAGAATTCGTTCAGGGACAAATATTTTGCCCTCCCTGGCGATTTCCGCGACGCGACGCGTTTCTGGGGACATTTGAGTAGTGGCACCGCTTCTTGCATTAACAATTCGGGCGTTGCCAACGCCGCTACCGGCGTTTGCGATGGCAATGGCGACGGTCAGCTTACCGGCAACGATGTGATGCCATCGGTTTATACCGAGATGTTTCTGTTCTGGCAGCATTTGGCCAAGGCCGGGCTGATTGAAGGTTCCTATAGCGGCGTGTCGGGACCCGTCATCGGCACCGAAGCCATCATCGGCACAAACTCCCCCGCGTCACGCGTTCCTAATACCGGCTGGGGAACCGATAGCACCATGTCCCCCTATGGAAACTATCTGATCTATGGTGCTAAGGATGGTTTAGCGTATATATATACGGGCGGCCCAGCGCTTATACCTGAAGACGCATGGAATATCGATACCAAGATGGACGATGGGAAACCGGGTACCGGGACAGTTGTTGCGCTTTATATGACCTACTACGGCTGTGCCAGCGCCGGCACCATGGATTATGCGACAGTGACTTATGTGCTTACCCAGAAAGCCAAGGCCTGCAGCTTTATTTTCCGGCATTCACTCGACTAAATATCCGCAAACATATGCGTTTCAGCCGCCGCACCGGGATGCGTCACCGCGCCGTTCTCCGCTGAGCCGACGATTTGCGCGTATTTCCACAATGCCCCGGAATTGTAATCGGTCCCACGTGGCTTCCACGACGCACGGCGTCGAGCAAGTTCCTTGTCGGAGAGTTCAACGCTGATGGTGCCCTTCACCGCATCGATGGTGATGCTGTCGCCGTCTTTCAACAGCCCAATAGGCCCGCCGACCGCAGCCTCCGGCCCGACATGACCGATGCAGAAGCCGCGCGTGCCGCCACTGAAGCGCCCATCCGTGATCAGTGCGACAGATTCGCCCGCGCCCTGCCCGTACAGCGCCGCCGTCGTGCTCAGCATCTCGCGCATGCCAGGGCCGCCTTTAGGCCCTTCGTAACGGATGACCAGCACCTCGCCTTTCTTGTATTTCTTCTTCTCCACCGCCGCGAAGCATTCCTCTTCGGAATCGAAACAGCGCGCCGGCCCGGCGAATTTCAGGTTCTTCATGCCCGCCACTTTTACGATGGCGCCCTCGGGTGCAAGGTTGCCTTTCAGCGTCACCACGCCGCCTTCTTGGCGGATGGGTTTGCTGTAATGGTAGACCACGTCCTGATCCTGCGGGAACGCGATAGGATTCAGGTTTTCCTTCACCGTTCTGCCTGTCACGGTCATGCAGTCGCCATGCAGGAAGCCACCATCGAGCAGCGTACGCATTACGACTTCGATACCGCCAACATGGAACAGGTCGAGCGCGACATATTTCCCGCCCGGCTTGAGGTCGGCGAGGTACGGCGTGCGTTTGAAAATTTTCCCCACCGCATGCATATCGAAATCGATGCCCGCCTCATGCGCTATGGCTGGAAGATGCAGCGCCGCGTTGGTCGAGCCACCCGTCGCCGCGACCACTGCCGCAGCATTCTCGAGCGATTTACGCGTCACGATATCGCGCGGACGTATCTTGTTCTTCAGCAGCAGCATCACCGCTTCACCAGAATCGAAACAGAAGCGGTCGCGCGATTCGTATGGCGCCGGTGCGCCCGCCGAACCCGGCAAGGCCAGACCAATCGCTTCACTCACGCAGGCCATGGTGTTCGCGGTGAACTGGCCCCCGCAGCTGCCGCCGCTCGGGCAGGCGGCCTGTTCCATCTTCGTCAATTCCTCGACACTCATTTTGCCGGCTTCCACCTGCCCGACGCCTTCGAACAGGTCGACCACCGTCAGGTCGCGACCTTTGTATTTGCCCGGTAGAATGCTGCCGCCATAAATAAACACGCTCGGCACATTGAGACGCACCATCGACATCATCAGGCCGGGAAGCGACTTATCACAGCCAGCGAGGCCGACCAGCGCATCATAACAATGCCCGCGCATCGTCAGCTCGACCGAATCGGCAATGATCTCGCGGCTGACCAGCGACGACTTCATACCCTGATGGCCCATGGCGATGCCGTCCGTCACCGTGATGGTCGTGAACTCGCGCGGCGTACCGCCAGCGGCTGCTACTCCTTTTTTTACAACCTGCGCCTGTCGCGCCAGCGTAATGTTGCACGGCGCGGCTTCATTCCAGGTGGTCGCCACCCCGACCAGCGGCTGGTGGATCTGCTTCTCGCCGACGCCCATCGCATACAGATAACTACGGTGCGGTGCCCGCGCGATACCTTCCGTTACGTGGCGGGAAACGAGTTTGGATTTGCCATAGGTCTTGGTCATAGAAAGTGCCTTGTTATTAGTGCTAGTGCCTAGTTAGTCTTACTAAGCATTAAGCACAAGGCACAAGGCACTAGGCACTTTTGCTAATTGGCGCCGCGGGCGACCAGTAGCTGGGCCACGTCCATCGCCCCGCTGCGTTTGGCGACCATCAGTGGCGTTTCACCGAAGCCATTCGTGATTTCAAGTCCCGTTCCGACATTCAACAGCGCCCGGGTAGCGTCGATATCGTTATTCTGCACCGCGCTGAAAAGCAATGCTTCGTAATCCTCACGGGTTTCGCGGAACGGCAGATGCCGGTTTTCCTTATTCTCATAACGCGTTGCGTAGATTTCTTCCGGCAGCAGCACGCGGCGGTAAATAAAGTTGGTACGGGGTGGGATGATCGCGGGCGCGAGCTTGGTCATCCAGGTCTGCACCTTCGGTTTGACGCGCGTGACGCTGATCTCGGGCAATGGTGCTGCCGCCAGAACGTTCGTCGGCAGAGCGGGAGGGATGATCGCAATATCCGGCATGGTCGGTGCCTGATAGGCAGGCGTGGTCGGCGAGGGCAAATCCGGCATACCCAGGGGTGGTCGTGAACCCGCCGCGCCAAGGGACGACGACACACTGTTAGCCATTGCCGCTTCCGGATCGACAGTCTTGTCCGTTCCCGGATTCGCCGGTGGTGGAATCTCGACAGCCGTGTTCGTTGTGGTGGTCCCACCGGTTGTCGTCACGCCCGTCGGTTTGTTCGTCCCCAGCGGATTCGCTGTGCCATCCACCGTCGGGCTCGGTAACGTCGGCACGGTCGAGGATGGGTCTGGCACCCGCGGCAGATTGAAGGTCGACATTGATGTCGTGCTCGGCACTGGAACCGAAGGCTGCGTGGGAATATTAACCCCGGGCAGGGAAGCTCCGTTACCAGAGCTCGCGGTCGTGCTTTCCGGAAGGAGCGGCAATGATGGCACGGAAGAAGATGGGGTCTGGGCCAGAGCACCCGCACACAGACCCCCAATGAAAAGCGTCACTAAACCAAACTGTTTTAATTGTATTCCAGAATCTTGTAGTAATGATTTCATAGACCAATTGAATACGCTTCTTCTTTGCGCGGTGCATTAGAAAGCAATCCCAAAGCGTTCAGAATGAATTAAAAAATGTGATGCTGTGGGCTAGAGGACACAATTGATTCATTCGACAGGGCTATCTCCGCCGATGCGTAAAAATCGAACTGTTCGTCGCCGTTTTGATCAAAATTTACGGCACAGATACTCAGTCACCCATTAAAACATTTTGCAGGTGAATACAGCTCAATTATTACCATGCGCGTTAGCCCATGATCTGAAAATATTTATGAATTAGGAAAAACTAGTGACCGCTGACGCGGCGGATTTCACGCTCGACCATCGTCCGCACGAGCGAGGGCAAGTTGCCATCGAGCCATTCCTTCAGCATCGGCTTCAGCGCTTCGATCACCAAATCTTCGACCGTCGAGCCGGAACGGAAAACCGGTGTATCGAGCGGATGATGCCGTTCCGGACGATTGGCAAGAGCACCAAGTGCGGCGACCGAGGCCGCGAGTGTCGTCTCGGACATCAACTGGTCGCCCGGCCGTGCCTGCGGAGCTGCTGCGGCCGCTGGCGGCTGGGTCATGACCGGCGTCGGGGCCGGGGTCGGCGCCGGTTCCGGACGCGCTTCAACTATGGGCTCCGGCACAGGGGCTGGGACAGGTTCCGGCTCGGGTTCGGGGGCGGCAGCGAACAGGGCATCGATATCATCCTGCGCTGTATTGGTCTTCGCCATGGGAGCCTCTGCCGGTGCTGGTTCGGGCATCGCTGGCGGGGCGGCATCTTCGGCAAGAAGTTCGGTTAGTTCCAATACATCGGAGCCCGGCATCGCGGGTGTTGGCTCCCCTTCATCGGCAATGATGCGCTTGATCGATTGAAGGATATCCTCCATCGATTGATCGGTGTCTTTGGAAGGCTCGGCCATCTCAACTCCTAACTTGAGTCAGGTTACGCTACGCAGATTCTGATACGCAAGGATTTTTCGATGAGCGTCCACGTGAATGCGATAACGACGCCACACAGTTGCCTATTTGTTGCGTTTGTGGTGAGGGACGTAAAAATTTTTGCATGTGCAGAAAGTTACTAGTCGTTTCGCTCGAGAATTTATGCGCCAGCGAAAACAAGCAGAAATCTTAAGCGAAACGACTAAAAGCCGATCGTTTTCCAGCCGACCTTATCCGCATGCACTTGCGGATCGTATTGCGCAACCTCAAGGCCGAGATTGTTCGGCGTCAGCTGGCCGAGATTGAAGGCAAGTGTATAGGCTGAAACGATGCGGTCACGCTGCGCCCGCACAAGGTTGGTGCGCGCTACATACAGTTCCTGTTCGGCATCGAGGATATCGAGCACGGTACGCGTTCCGTATTGCTGCTCCTGTTTCACGCCATCAAGCGCGGTGGTTGCCGCTTTGATCTGGTCGTTACGTGAGGAAATGGTCGCGATCGCACTTTCGAGTTGCTCCCATGCCTGCGTCACCTGCTGGTCGATCGTCATGCGCTGGTCGATGCTTTGGTGATCGCGTTGGCGTGCCGTCGCTTCCGATTGTCGCACGCGCGAATATTCCGCCCCGGACTGATAGATGGGGATCGTCACCTGGATCTCGGCGCGATCCTGGTCGAAATCGTCCTGGCCGTTGGTGCCGGTACCTGTCTGGCGATTCAGGCTGCCGACGAGATCGACCTTCGGCAGCAAGGCGGCTTCGCTCGTGCGCACGTCATAGCCCGCGGCTTTCGCGCCATGCACCGCTGCGAGTAATTGCGGGTTGGCACCACGCGCCCGTTCAAGCGCATCGTCCAGCGAAATCGGCAATTCCGGTAGTTTGTCCGGCACGGTCAGCGTACCTTCCGGTTTCACGCCGATGGTACGCTCATACACCGCCATGGCACTCAGCAAATCCCCTTCTGCGCCGATGACCCGCGATTTCGCATCGGACAGGCGCGACTCGGATTGTGCCACATCGGTGCGCGTCACTTCGCCCACCTGGAATTTCGTGTTAGCGGCTTTCAGCTGCTCGCCCAGCACGTCCATATTCTTGCGCGACAGGTCGAGAATGGCACTCGCCTGAACGACATTCATATATGCAGTCACACTATCGAGCATCACCTGTTGTTCGGTGGCACCCAGCGTGTATTGCCCGGACTTCACCCGCTGCAGCGCCGCCTGATAGGCTGACCAGGTTCCGCCGCCGCGGAAAAGGGGCTGGTCGATATTCAGCGCCTTGGTCGTCTCCGTCCCGCTATCGTATTTCGCGCCCGCAAAAGAAGTGCGTTGGCGGCCGGCATCGTAATCCGCACCAATCGTCGGCCTGAATCCAGAGACAGCCTGCGAAACCTGCTCGTCGGTGCCTTCCTGGCGCTGGCGCTCGGCCTTAATGCGGGGGTTATTCTCATAGGCGCTGGTCAGCGCATCCTCAAAACTACTGGCAAAGGCGGCAGGCGCGGCGAACGCGCAGATTGCAACCGAGAGTAGTAATGCTCGTACTGTCTTTGCCATACCCATCCCTATGAATTGCTTTAGCTATACCGCAAAGACAAGCGGTTTAGCAAGCCCGTACACGCCATGGGGGAATGTTAGCTAAGTAATGGAAAAACATGGAGGCCGAGCCCAGAATCGAACTGGGGCATGCGGGATTTGCAGTCCCGCGCATTACCACTTTGCTACTCGGCCATTCCCAGGTGCGGGCACTCACATAGAGTGTCCCGCACCGATGGTCAAGTCATGGAAACTAGACGGCTTGTTTTAAACGCGCCTGCTTGGGCATGCAGGATTTAATCATCCATGCTGCTTTTTCATGCGCAGCGCGGCGCTGGTTGGAAAGATCATTGCTCGCGCCATCACCAGCTTTGTCGGTCGCATCGAAGAGCTTTTTCAACGTCTCGACCGCCTGTATATTGCTGGCATAGAGGTCGTTCAACATCGCATCGGCGTCGAGCTCGTTGTCGCCTTCTTTGATTTTGCTGAGTTTGGTGAATTCCGACGGCGAGGACGGTGCCTTTTCGCCTAGTGCGCGGATACGCTCGGCGATCAGGTCGGTGGCTAGGAACAACTCGTTATATTGTTCTTCGAATAGTAGATGCAGACCACGGAAGTTCGGGCCTTCCACATTCCAATGGTAATTATGAGTCTTGATGAGCAGCAGGTAGGTGTCGGCAAGCGCTTTCTTGAGCGCATCGGTGACAGGTTTATTCGACATGGTTCTCTCCTTTAATTGAGTAGATACTATAATCGCTTCCGTCACCGATGCTATCAAGAAATGATGTGGTTTTAGACTTTCGGCAAATCGATCAGCACAAGCTCAGACGCCGAGTTTGCCGTGATCTTTAGCGTATCCGTCGCGCGGATCGCGGCACCATCCCCTTTCTTCAGCGTTTCACCATTGAGCATGATCTCACCAGTCGAAACCAAGATATAGCAGTTCCCGCTCGTAGGCTGTTCCCATTGCTGGCCAGCTTTCAACACGCCGCCCCAGATGGCTGCATGCGAATCGATCCATAATGGTTTTTGCGCCTGATCCGTGTCGCGGCCACTCACCAGCAAATGCAGGGCACCCTCTTCCTTTGGGAACTGGCGGGCTTCCCAGCGTGGCTGGGTGCCTTTGTTTCGCGAGTGAATCCAGATCTGGTACAGGTTGGTCGCAACCTTTTCCTCGTTCCATTCGCTATGGGTGATGCCGGAACCGGCACTCATCACCTGAATGTCGCCCGCCGCCGTTTTACCACGATTACCTAATGAATCCTCATGCGTGATGGCGCCGCTACGCACATAGGTGATGATTTCCATGTCGCGGTGTGGGTGTGGCGCAAAGCCGCCACCGGGTTGCACAATATCATCATTGATGACGCGCAGAGGCCCGAAACCCATGCGTTTGGGGTTATGGTAATCGGCGAAAGAGAAATGAAAATGGGCATTGAGCCAGCCATGGTCGGCATGACCGAGTTGGTCGTAACGTTGGATATCTAGCATAGTCGTCTCTAAATCCACGCCGCAGGATACGGCGGATGCAAGGGCTATATAGTGCATTATTATATCCTTGCCAGCCCCCGGTTTTGTCAGCTAATCAGCCGCGCATGAACGAAAACCTCATCACTCACATCCCCGGCGGTCAACATACCACGGATGTCGCCATCATCGGGGCCGGCCCGGTCGGTCTCTTCGCCGTGTTCGAGCTCGGGCTACTTAACATCAAAGCCCAACTGATCGATATTTTGAACCGCCCGGGCGGCCAGTGCGCCGAGCTGTATCCGGAAAAACCGATCTACGACATCCCGGCATTGCCCATCGTCACCGGCCAGGGGTTGACGGAGGCGCTGCTCGAACAGATCAAGCCATTCAAGCCGGAATTCCATTTCAGCCAGATGGTCGAAACGCTTACCAAAGTCGAAAGTGGCTGGCAGGTGACGACCGATTGCGGGACAACCCTCACGGCAAAAGTCATTGTCGTCGCGGCGGGTGGTGGAAGCTTCATGCCGAAGAAGCCGCCGATTGCCGGAGTTGATGCCTACGAGAACTCCAGCGTGTTTTATGCCGTACGTCGGATGGAGCAATTTCGCGACAAGCGCCTCGTCATCGTCGGTGGTGGCGACTCGGCGCTCGACTGGACGTTGAACCTGCAGCCACTGGCCAAGCACCTTACACTGGTCCACCGCCGCGATGAATTCCGGGCGGCACCGGCATCCGTCGCAGCGATGCGTGAACTGGCAGCGCATGGCAAGATCGATCTGCGGTTCGGTCAGGTCAGCGCGTTGAATGGCACGAACGGCCAGCTTGAAACCATCGAAGTCACCGATGCCAACAAGAACAAAGAGATTGTTGCCTGCGACACTCTCCTACCCTTTTTCGGCCTCACGATGAAGCTGGGCCCCGTTGCAAATTTCGGTTTGAATTTGCATGAGAACCTGATTCCCGTGAACACCGAAAATTTCGAAACCAGCACGCCGGGGGTGTTTGCCATCGGTGATATCAACCATTATCCGGGCAAATTGAAGCTGATCCTCAGCGGTTTCCACGAGGGCGCACTGATGGCCCAGCAGGCCTTCCGCATCTGCTTCCCGGAGCAGAAACTGCGCTTCCAATATACGACTAGCAGCAGCGATCTGCACAAGAAGCTCGGCGTCGCTTAGCATTGTAAGTTCGGCGCGACTGTATTACATTCAACCCATGAAAAAGAAATACCGGCGCCCGCTCCTGCTTGCGCTCGCGCTTATCTTCCTCTTTGAATCATGGTTATGGGATGTCACGGGCCGCGCCGTGCGCTGGCTCATCCGCACCCTGCCGATCGAGCGGCTTACCGCTGCGTTCCACGCCCGAATGGAACCGCTGAACCCCGTGCAGACGCTCGGTATTTTCGTCATCCCGCTCGCCATCCTTTTCCCGCTTAAATTCGTCGCGCTGTATATGCTGTCGCAAGGTTCCATCTTCAGCGGTATCGCGACCATTATTTTCGCCAAGCTCGCCAGCTTCGGCGCGACATCGTTCCTTTTCACCGTCTGCAAACCGAAGATCCTGCAGGTTCGCTGGGTGCGCTGGACGTACGAGCATTGCCTCATCTGGCGCGCCAAGGCGCATGCGCTGGTGAAACCCTATACGCGGTTCATCAAGCGTTACCTTGCCGTCATGAAACCGCGTGAGAATATTGTTGGAAAAGTCCGCACGCAGATGCATAAAATGCGCCAGTAATAGCGAGCAGCCATGGAAAGCGTCCACGTTATCGTCATCGACTACGAAGGCACGGCGCATCGCCTCGAAGGCCTCGCCGGCTGGCGGTTGATGGAAGTCATTCGCGACCATGACCTGCCCATCAAGGCCGAATGCGGTGGGGCATGCGCCTGCGCGACCTGCCATGTGTATGTGAAGCCCGAATGGTTCAATAAACTCGTCCCCGCCAATTCCGAGGAAACGATGATGCTGGACGACGCGATGGCGGTAGAGAACAATTCTCGGCTGAGTTGCCAGATCATCCTTTCGCCGGAACTTGAGGGGCTGGAAGTCACACTGGCGCCGAATCCCTAGTACTCGCTTACCACATCCGCTAATCTCGGTCGGGGACGATCTTCCGGTTCTTTGGTTTTGGTACCGATATAGATGAACCCGGCGATCTTGTCGCCATCCTTGCCGCCGAGGGCTTTAAGGATTTTCGCATCGAACGCCACCCATTCGCTCAGCCAGTTAGCACCAAAGCCCAGCGCGTGCGCGGCATGCAGGATGTTCATGCAGACGGCCCCGGCGGAAAGTTTCTGCTCCCATGGTGGTTTGCTGCCTTCGACCGGTGTTGACAGCACGGCAAGGCACAGCGGCGCGCGCGAGAAACGCTTCCGCTCGGCATCGAGATGCTTTTCCTTGGCATCGTCCGGGTATTGTTTGGCGAAGCGCTCGGCAGCGATATCGCCAAGCTTCAGCGCGCCTTTGCCACGCAGGATGATGATGCGCCATGGCGTCAGCTTACCGTGGTCTGGCACGCGGGTGGCAACCCGCAGGATTTCCTTGAGCTGGGCGTCATCCGGTGCTGGCGCCGCAAGATCCTTAACCGAAACGGAGCGGCGGGTGAGTAGCGGTGTAAGGGGCGATGTCATGCAGCGATGATATAGGTTTTGTCGCGCCTGCATCAAGGGCAAAAAATGCGCGACGATTCTTGGCCAGAATCCGGCTTCACCTTGCCATGCCTGCGCCCGACGCATAGCACTGATGGATGCACCCTCTTATCACAGGCGGCTGCGGCTTCATCGGCTCGCACCTGGTCGAATCCTTCACCGCACGGGGCGAGCGGGTAATGGTGGTCGATGATTTAAGCAGCGGCGCTGAAGCGAATCTTGTTCACCCCGAGCTAGTTGATCTCACGGTTGGCAATATTGCGGATGCGGCAACCATTGCTGGGCTCATCGAACAAGCGAGCGTGGTTTTTCACCTCGCAGCCATTGCTTCCGTAGTGATCTGCGAACAGGAGCCGGAAAAAGCCAAACGGACGAATGTCACCGGCACACAGGTTATCTTCGATACGGTCGCGCAGGTGCAGCGGAAATCCGGGCGCGTGATTCCCATCATCTATGCTTCGTCGGCGGCGATCTATGGCGATAATCCAAACATACCGCTCGCGACATCCGCCACGCCGGCGCCTATCAATAATTATGGCGAACAGAAACTCGAGAACGAACGCATCGCTGCCCGGGCTGCCGAGCGCGGCGTAGCCAGCGTGGGCTTGCGTTTTTTCAATGTATACGGGCCGCGGCAGGATCCCTCTTCCCCCTACTCCGGTGTCATTAGTAAATTCGTCGATGGCGCGCGCGCGGGCCGCGACCTCACCATCTTCGGCGACGGCGAGCAGACGCGCGACTTCATCTATGTCGGCGATGTGGTGCTGGCGCTTATCGGTGCAGCCAACTCGGCGCAACGTGCGAGCGTTCATAATGTCTGTACCGGCACGCCGACCAATCTGAAACAACTGGCGCGGATCATCGGCGAGTGCAGTGGCCGACCCGATATCACGATTGATTACCAGGATGCTCGCGTGGGGGATATCCGTCATTCACTGGGAGTTCCCTCATTGGGAGCGGGGACGTGTATACCGCTCGCCGTAGGATTGAAGGCGACCTTGGAGAGTCATGCGTAGATACCTAAAGAATGGAATTACTGCACTTTTATGCCTGACGGGGTGTGTTTCGGTGCAAAAAATGGCCGGTATTACCCCGATTCGCACGTGGGCGATCTATTATGACCATCAATTGCCGGCGAAAACCTTCAAAAACGTCGATCTGGTAGTGTTCGACCGGCGTTATTACCCGAAATTCGATGCGCTGAAGGGTAAAACCATCGTTCTGGCTTATGTTTCCGCCGGCGAAGTGTATGACGACGTGCCCGAGCGTAAGCTTCTGCAGCAGAAGAATCTGATTCTCTTCCAGAACGAGCGCTGGAAGAGCCATGCGGTCGACCTGACAGCGCTCGAATGGCAGAAAATGGTGCTCGACCAAGTGGATGACGCGGCGCGCAAGGGCTTTGACGGGGTGATGCTCGACACCATTGAGAGCCCGCTTTACTGGGCAGCGACCAAGGAACCGGCCCGGCTGCCAGCGATGCGCCAGGCGGCGGCAGACCTGATCCATGCGATCCGTAAGTACCGACCAGATATGAAGATTATGGTAAATCGGGGCTTTGATGTCCTGCCGCTCGTCGCCAACGACATCGACTACGTACTGGCCGAGAGCATTCTCACTAACACCAATGTTTCTACTGGACAATTTTACCTGAATCCGCCAGAGGTCTACCAGCAAGTAGCGGCACAGCTACACACAGTAGTCGCGCTCGCACCGCAGCTACAAGTCTTTACACTTGATTACTGGAAACAGGATGACGTTAAGGGTTTGGAAACTATTTACGCCGAGCAGCGGGCGAACGGATTCATTCCGTACGTCAACACGCCTGCGCTTAACACGTATACTCCCGAACCATCTTCACCGCATATCTATAAACGTTAACGGCCCGCATCACTTAAGGGGAACTACGCATGCGTAAGTATATCATCATCGCTCTGGTACTTCTGGTCATCGGTGTCGCTGTTTCCATCTACATCATCCCGAGCGCGAGCGAAGTGGTGTCGATGAAGACGTCGGATATCCAGCAGGTCGATCTTGGCAAGGTCGATGTCGAGAACGAATATAATCAGGGCCGGCGTTCCTATCCGATCGTCGCGGGCCTGGCCGATAAGCGCTTCGGGGCAGGCGATAAGGCCGGTGCGGTGAAAGTGATGGAAGAGTATGTCGCGGCGAACCCGAACGACGTGAGCGGACTCAAGAAACTGGGCGAGCTGTATCAGGCCACCGGCAATATGGAGGGTTACAACAAAGAACTCGAGACCATCGCCAACCTTGCGCCGACGGAAGAGAACCTGCGCACGCTCGCGGATATCTATAACGCGAACAAAGAATATGTGAAGCAGACGGAAGTGCTCAAAAAACTGCTTGAGGTAACGAAGGGCGATAAGCCGATCGTGTTCGTCGATCTCGCGACGATGCAGGTGGTTACCGGTGATAACGACGGCGCGCTGAAAACGGTGCAGGAACTGAAAAATAAACACCCGGATTATTCGAACTACGCAATGACGCGCATCATGGTCAGCGTACTCTCGGGAAAAGGCCAGGTAGATGACGCCTTCGCGGCGGCGAAAGAATGGATGGACAAGCCCGGCGCGCCGGTGCCATCACCCAATGGCCAGCGTGCAAACGCCGAGGCAAAAACCGATCCCAGTGCACCGCAAGGTGACGGCTTGAACAAATCCATCGCGCCCCAAGTCGGCACCGGACTTTCTGCGACAGCGGGCGATGCCGATCCGCACCCGAAAGAGCTCGCGGACCTTTGCAATATTTTGCACTATAGCGGCCATGCCGATAAGGCCGTGGCGCTGGTTGACCTGCATCCGGAAATGCTCGACCGCGAGCCGATCCTTGTGCTCGCTTATGTGAACGCGAACATCACGGCCGGTCGCAGCGACCACGCGTATGAAGTGCTGAAGAAAATCGATGATGCGGGTAAGATGATCGCCGCACTTTATCCGCCGTATCTCGACCTTACCATCAAGCGCGAGGACGAAGCCTCGGCCGAAGGCATCGCCAACAAGATCGACGTGCAGAACTTCACCGAAGAACTGGCGCTGCAGATCATCGAAGTCGCGCGGGCGGATAGCGCGCCGAAAGTGCTCGCTATCCTGACGACGCGGTTCAACGATGCCAAAATCCTATCGGATAAGCCGGTGCTCGCCGCCGTCATCGCGATTCTCACCAATGACAAGCAGCAGGATGCTTACATCCAGGCGGCGCTGAATCATGATCCGGTCCTCACCGGTTCGCAGAAACTGGCGCTGGCCGAAAGCTGCGCGCGGGCGAAAAAAACTGCGTGCTTCGAAGCGATCGTGAAACAATATCCGCCGCTTGAGCAGATGGCACCGGCGCAAGTCTATGAATATTCACAATTGTTCATCATCGCCGAGCGTCAGGCCGAGTTGGTCAACCCGGTCGGCAGGCTGGCGCAGGTGGAGCATCCGTCGGCCATCGTGCAGCATGCCTACCATCGCCTTGCTTCGGCGGCGGGCCGTGAAGATGTAATGAACCCGTGGTTGCAGCAAAATGCCAACACCGCGCCGGAAGCGGATCTGGCCGAGGAATTCTACCTCGCCAATGACCGCCACCATTACGATGTATCGAGCGATATCGCGCAAAGGCTCTATGCGCGCGATCCGTCGCCGATGAACCGCGATATGCTGGCGCTCGGCTATATCGGCCAGAATAAATTCGACAAGGCGATGCCGCTGGTGCGCGAACAGATGAAAGAGCCGGGTGCAAATGACGGCCTTTACCTCTCGACCCTGAGCAAGCTTGCCCGCACGGATACAGCAGCACGCAAGGAACTGGCCGATTACGCACAGGCGGCCCTCACCGCTAATAAGGGCGATGATCGCCAGCAACTGAACTATGCCTATATCATGATCAATAACGGCCGGAAGGATGCCGTGATCCCGATCGCCAAAGCCAATGCGGCGGCCAAGGGCGGCGAGTGGAAAAAGATGTATGATGGGCTCACCCGCAAACCTGTCTACGGCACGGCGGCGAAGCCGGTACATCTCTCGCATGAACAGCTGGTCGCCATGGGCCAGAGCCGCAGTGCGAGTAGCGCCACCAAGCGCCAGGCCGCTTACCAGTTGCTGCATGACGGTTATCGCGACGACGCAATCAATATCTTCAAGCAACTCGCCGAAAATAAGGGCCCGGATTCGCAGGAAGTGAAAGACCTCATGTATCTCTGGGGCGGCAAACTGAATGCGGAGCAGCTCGCCTGGGTGCAGCATCGCGCCGCAACAGCGAATGCGTATGACAAGCAGAAATGGTCTGAGATGGTGAATAACGCCGCCGATGACACCAGCCTGCTGGCCTATGTCAGCGCGACGCCGGAAGCATTGTATAGCCCGGCATTGCGCAAGAAATATTTCGGTATCATCGCCCACACCGGCAGCCGCAAGAATTACGATAACGCGATGCGCAACTGGGTCGCCAACACCACCGATGTGCCGGCATTGCTTGATTATGCGAATGTCGCCCAGGGTGCCGGTTACCGCGAGGCGGCGATCAATGGTTACAGTCGCGTGCTGGCGCTCGACCCCAACAATGCGAAAGCGCTGGAACAGATGGCCGAACTCGATTTCGGCAAAGGAAAATATACCTCGGCCAGCCAAAACCTGAACCAGTATCTCGCGGTCGAACAGCAGATGCCGGATGCCAGCACCAACCCGTCGCAGGCGCATTTCTATAAGGCTGAACTGCTGAAACGCGAGGGCAATAAAGCAGGCTCAATGGCGGAATACCAGCAGGTCGTGAACCTTACCGCACAATCGGGGGCGACGACGCCGGATGCGCTGTCGCGCCTCTATACCGCCCAGATGCATCTTGGCCATGCGGCGGAAGCGAAGGCCGGGTTCGAGCAGCTGCTCGAGCAGAACCCGGATAACAAGGGCGTACTCGCCGATTACATGAGCGTGCTAATTGAGTATAAGTATCTCGACGATGCGACGCGCGTCGCCAACCAGTATGACAAGAATTCGCCGTATTATCGCAAGGGCGCGGAACTGGTCGGGCGCTCGGCGCATACGGCTGGCATCCAGCGTTTAAGCCACGGCCGCGAGATGAAGATTACCTTCAACCAGCCGCTCGATGGAGCGAACCCGCTCGACATGAAAAGTGCGCAGAAACTCAACTGGCTCGAGAACGCACAGGCGGATTACGACAGCGTGACCATTTCGGCGAAACCGGGCTATGTGGTGCGCTACGTGCCAACAGCAAACGAGCAGTTCGCGGTGGTGGCGGAAGCGGAGCCGGAATATTCGCCAGCCGTCGAATCGCAACGCCAGCAGGATTTGCGGTTGCAACTGCTCTATGCACGGATCGAGCAGCAATCGGGCCAGACGGACAAAGCTAATGCGCGCCTCGCCGCACTCCGCCAGTATTATCCAAACGATCCACAGTTACTGAGCTACCAGGCCTCGCTCGCCAGCGCGGATGGCAATTATGACCATGCCAACCAGCTGATCGCGCAGGCGCAAGCCGCGGCGCCGGAGAACGAGGATTTGCAACAGCAGCGCCAACTGACGCTACAGGCGGAAAATTCACCGTCGGCCCAATACAGCCCGAACTATGTGAAGCTTGACCATGAATGGCGCGAACTCGGCAAGAATGAGGAGCAGATCACCACGCTGTCGAGCAGCGTGCACACAACGAATGGTGTCGAACTCGGCTTCAACGTGCAGAACGATTTCGCGAACACCAAGAACATCCGCCGGCCGCGCGACGGCCGGATCGGCGATTACGACACGACCCGCCAGCGTGGCGAGCTTTATGCCGGGACGAATATCGGCAATGGCCAGAATATCCAGGGTTCCTTGTTCGCCAACAACGATACGCTCGGTGGCGGTGGGTATTTCGATTTTACCAACCCGATTGGCCATACGCAATTACTCGCGGAATACCGTCGCCCCTACTGGGACTTCATCGAAGCGGTCTATGACCATGCGACGCGCGACCGCGTCGGCGCCAAGCATTTCGCAATGCTGACCCCGACCCTGTCGCTCGGCCTCGAAGGCTCGTTCAACCGCTACAATATCAAGGACGATACGGATGTGGCGCAGACCGTGCTCGCCCGCGCCAACCTGATCCAGCAGATCCAGCCGATGACGGCGACCCAGCCGTATCTCGGCGTGGGCTACGGCTTCGATGGTGAATATCGCACGCAGAAACCGGATCGCCGCGTCGATGCCTTCGGCAGCGATTATTACCCATTGCCGGTCTACACCCGCGAAGTGCACGCGCTGACCGGCATCTATCAGGATGACTGGACACCGCGTGACCATGTGCTGTTCATCGGCGGGGTGGCATATGACCGCATCAATGGTGGCACGAGCCCACTCGCCGAAGCGCATCTCGACCACGACATCACCGACCAGTGGCAGATCGGCGGCCGCGCCCGCTACGCGCAGGAAACCAACAATACCGATAACCACGAACTCAACGTGGGCGCCGATCTTCTCTACAAATTCTAAGCAAGCAAGGTACGTCATGAATTACACACCGCCCAAAGAACCGACCCGCATCCTCGGCATCCGCACCACGGCGCTGATCGAGATGCTGCTCGGGCTCGTGATCCTCACCGCGATCGATTATTTCTTCTTCAAGGGCGACCGCTTCTGGGATGTGAACCCGCATCCGTACTGGATCGTGGTGCTGCTCATCGCCGCGCAATACGGCACCGGTGAAGGCCTGCTGGCCGCCATCCTTGCCACCGTGTTCCTGCTGGTCGGCAACATGCCGCTGCAAGCGGATGGCCAGAGCCATTACGACTGGCTGTTCAACCTCGCCATCAACCCGATCCTCTGGCTCGTCGGCGGCTGGATTCTCGGTGAACTGCGCCAGCGCCACATGCGCGAGCGCAACCTGCTCTGGCGCGAGATCGAAGAATCGCAACAGCGCGAGAACCTCATCAGCAATTCCTACAATTTCGTCAAAGGGCGCAAAGAAGCGCTCGAGGTGCAGGTCTCGGGCCAGTTGCTTTCATCCATCGATGCCTACCGTGCAGCAAAAGCCGTCGAGACGCTCGATCCTAAATCGGTGATGCAAGGCGTCGAACGTTTGGTGAAATCCGTGCTTGGGCCGCAGAAATTCTCGCTGTATCTTTTCCATGAGAACAAGCTCTCGGCCACCATCATCCATGGCTGGGCCCCGGGCGATAAATATTCGCAGGAGATCGATTCGTTCAGCCCGCTTTACCAAGCCGTAGTCGGCCAGCGCGAACTGCTGGTGGTCGCCAACGAACAGCACGAGATCGCTCTCGATGGCCAAGGCATCATGGCCGGGCCCGTGACGGACCCGGACAGCAACCGCGTCATTGGTATGCTGAAAGTTGAGCAGATGGATTTCACCTCACTCTCGCTCAACACCGTCGAAACCTTCCGCGCCCTGTCGGAATGGATCGGCACCGCCCTCATCAACGCCCGTAATTACCAGAGCGTGAAGGCAGATGCGATCGTGAACCCGGAACGCAATTTGCTCAGCCACAGCTATTTCAAACGCCAAAGCGAGTATATGCGGACACTGGCCAAACGAGTCGGCTTCGACCTGTCGATGCTTGTCATTAAACTCAATGATGCCAAGGGCCTGTCGGATGCCGACCGCATCACTGTTGCCCGCCAGATCAGCGAATCGGTGAAGAGCGTGCTCCGTTCAGTCGATCTCGCATTCGATTACCAGACGGATGGTGAGGAATATTCCATCCTTCTGCCGGCTACTGCGCAAGCGGGCGCGTCCGTCGTGCGTGACAAAATCGCCAAGGACATGGACAAGCAACTGCGCGGTAAAGCAGGCATCAGCTTCAACTACATCGTACAGGCTCTCCATGAAGCCAAGTAATGCCACAGTGATGAACTACTACCAGTACGTCGAGGACATCCTCAACCCCGAGGATGTGCACGAGGCGAACGTCGTCACGCCCGCCACGGCAGCGAACGGCCTGTACATCCTCATTGCACTCGTGCTCATCGTGCTGCATGCGTTCAACCTCTATCTGTTCCTCGGCACCACAATCTGGCCGGTGATTCCGGTGCTCATCCATCTCGCCATCTCAACGGTGGTCTCGCTTGTCGCCTACGCGCAATACAAAGCGGGTGTGGACGTGCAGCATCTCGCGCTCCTCGCCATCGTTTCGTCCGTCACCGGAATTTTCGGGGCGGTGGGCTCGCTGTTCGGATTCATATTCACCCTTATTTTCCGCACGCGCTCGCATAATTTCCGCGAATGGTACGCGCTCATCTTCCCGACGGATACGCCGAGCGAGCCGCAGACCATCTACGACAGTATCATCGAAGGCCTCGACGAGAATCCGAGCAGTTATAGTGTCATGCCGTTCACGGATGTGATGAAGCTTGGCTCCGAGAACCAGAAGCGCCGGGCGCTGGCAAAGATGACCTCGCGCTTCTCGCCACGTTTCGCCCTGGCGTTTAAAAGCGCACTGAGCGACGCCAACAACACGATCCGCGTGCAGGCAGCGACCGCCATCGCGAAAGTGGAACGTGAGTTTGCCGCCAAACTCGACCGGATCGAACAGGCGCGCGCCATGCACCCGAACGATCCGTTGCTGACGCTCGCGATGGCAAAATTCTACGACGATTATGCGTTCACCGGCGTGCTGGATGGCGAGCTGGAAAAACTCAACCGCGCGCGGGCGATCAATGCGTATAAATCCTACCTGCAGCAGGACCCGAATTCGCAGGAAGCCTGGATCGCCGTCGGCCGCCTGCTCTACCGCGACCAGCAATGGAACGCGGCGGCCGACTGGTTCCGTGCGGCGCTCGACCGCGGCTGGAAAATGGACCATATGGTGCTGTGGTATTTCGAGTGCCTGTTCCGCCTTGGCCAGCACAAGGAACTGCGCCGCGCCATCCTCGAATATGGCCGCGGTATCACCGGCCAGGAAGAACTCCCGCGCGATGTGCGCGATGCCGTCACTTTGTGGATGCAGGTGGCGTAACATGAACATTGCGAGACACGAGTAACCTATGCGTATGACCAACCAGAAAGCCGATGTCTGCCTCATCCTCGAGGGCTCGTATCCGTATGTCACGGGTGGCGTCTCCGGCTGGGCGCACGGCCTCATCAAGGAGCAATCGCACCTGACATTCCACCTCGTTGCCATCATGCCGCGTGACGGGTTGTTGACATTGAAATACGACCTGCCGAGCAATGTTATCGGCCTGACCACCGTACGCCTGAACGACCTGCCGCCGGGCGCGAAAATCAATACGGGCCTCGCCGGCCGCATGCATAAAACGCTGCGCGCGCCGCTAGCGAAACTGACGAGCGACAAGGAAATGAAGCTCGATGACCTGAAGAAGATAATGGATGTGCTGCGCGATGCGCGCGCGACGCTCGGCACGGAAGCACTGCTCGACCGCGAAGAGGCATGGAAGCAGCTGGTAGAACTGTATGAAGCCGCCTTCCCGGATCACTCGTTCCTCGATTATTTCTGGTCGTACCGCGCCATCGCGGGCGGCGTGTACTCGACGCTGCTGGCACCGTTGCCGTCAGCAGATATCTACCATGCCATGTCGACTGGTTATGCGGGCCTGATGGCGGCGCGGGCGAAAGTGGAGACCGGCAAGCCGGTTTTCGTCACCGAGCATGGTATTTACACCAACGAACGCCGGATTGAAGTGACGAGCGCCGACTGGCTCGAGGCGACATCGAGCAAGGCGCTCACCATCGACAAGCCGCGTCGCGACCTTCGCGATATGTGGATCGACTCCATCAATAATTTCAGCCGCGTCTGCTATGAAGCGAGCGACCGCATCATTACATTGTTCGTCGGCAACCAGAAGCCGCAGCTCGAAGATGGGGCGAACCCGGAGAAGATGCAGATCATTCCGAACGGAGTGGATGTGCACCGCTTCTCGGCCCTCGCCCATCGCCGCGCGGCGACACCGACTATCGGCCTCATTGGCCGCGTAGTGCCGATCAAGGACATCAAGACGTTCATCCGCGCCTGCGGCCTGCTGCGCCAGACTGCGCCGGAAATGAAAGCCTTCATCGTCGGGCCGACAGATGAGGACAAGGAATATTACGCCGAGTGCATCAACTTGATCCAGCTGCTCGGGCTCGAGCGCAACATCACCTTCACCGGCCATGCAAAGGTGGATGACTACCTGCCGCTGCTCGACGTGCTGGTACTGACCAGCATCTCGGAAGCGCAGCCGTTGGTGATGCTTGAGGCGGGTGCGGCCGGAATCCCGATCGTTGCGACCGATGTCGGCTCCTGCCGCGAACTGATCGAAGGGACGCCGGACGAAACGCCGTCGCTCGGTCATGGCGGCATCGTTACGCCACTGGCAAGCCCGGCCTCGACTGCGGATGCGATCTATACGCTGCTTTCCGACAGCGCGCTGTATGAGACGGCGAGCAACGTCATTCGCGAGCGCGTGGCGCAGTATTACAACGAGAACATTCAACAACAGGCATACCGCAATCTGTATGCGGAATATTTGAAAAGGGCATAACCAACATGGCTGGTATTGGTTTCGAACTGAACAAAATGGCGCGGCGCGATGACCTGATGGGCATCGGCGGTGCCTACCTGCATTCGGCGTTCGCGATCGCGGGGCCGTGGCTGTTCACCGTCGTCGCGCTGGCCTTCACCACGTATCTGTATGCGGGCAGCGACAATATCGAGTTGCTCAATTTCCGTGGCGTCATCGTCTATAACTTCTCCTTCTCGCTGGCACTTTCGGCCCCGGTCTACTTCATCATGACGCGCTATCTCGCCGACCAGATCCATGTGAAGAACGTGACCAGTACACCGACCGTGATGCTCGAAAGCATGATCATGGTGTTCCTTTTCAACATGGCGCTCGCTGTCTTTTTCTACGGCTTCTATTTCAACATGAGCCTCGCGCTGCGCCTTGCCGGGTTCGCCAACATGTTCCTCATTTCGGGCGTGTGGCTGCTTGCTGTCTACCTCACTGCGCTGAAGGATTTCTCGGCCGTGACATGGACGTTTATCATCGGCATGGTCGTCGCCGTGCTGGCGGCGGATTACTTCATGAAATACGGCGCGGCGGGCATGGTCGCGGGTTACGACATCGGCCTCTCCATCATCGTCTTCATGCTGGCGGGCCGTATCTTCTCGGAATATCCCTATCACCTCACCACCGAGTTCGCGATCAAGCCGTTCTGGAGTAAATACTGGGAACTCGCGGTCGGTGGTTTCTGCTACAATTCCGCGCTCTGGGTCGATAAATGGCTGATGTGGTATGCGCCGGAAGCCGTGCAGCTTGATTCCAAACTGCGTTTCTTCCCGGATTACGATTCGGCGATGTTCCTCGCGGCGATGACCATCCTGCCGTCGATCGCGCTGTTCGTGTTCAGCATCGAGACCAACTTCTTCCATCATTATCGTCGCTTTTATGGTAACATCCTTGCCCATGCGTCGATGCGCCGGATCCGCCAGTTCCATGCAAAAATCATGGATGCGATCATCGAAGGTGCGCGCAGCATCGTCGTCATCCAGGGCGTGGTCGCGTTCCTGTTCATCATCATGGCGCCGCAAATTTTCGAGCACTTACGCATGTTCTTCGTGCAGCTCGGCATCTTCCGCCTCGGCGTACTTGGCAGCTTTTTCCAAGTGCTGATCCTGTTCGCGACGATCATCCTCAGCTACTTTGATTGCCGCCGTAGCAATATGTGGATCTTCGTGTTCTACCTCGCCGCCAACACCATTTTGACGCTGATATTCATGCAGATGGGCTACGCGTTCTACGGCTACGGCTTCTTCCTCGCCTCGGCCCTGACGTTCTTCCTTGCTGCGGCTATCCTGCTCGCGCATGTCAGGAAGCTGCCCTACCATGCATTTATCAGTAACAACAACTCGGTGAAGGTGCCGAAGATGCATACAAGCGCGGATTACGAGGAACATGAGGGTATCTTCAACATGGGTGTCGACCGGACAGATATCCTCGATATCGGCAAGGCCTAGGAATTCATTTCATAATCGTTGATTTTGCAGTGCGGACATAGGTCTCCACTTAGCGCGGAGCACGTTCGACGCTAATAACAGTAGTTGTTGTTTAAAAAAGAAGATGGATTGGCTCAGTATCGCTTCGAGATCGCCTTTCTAGCTTTGCTCCGAGTCCGAAACGAGTTCGGAATGACGCATAGGCATTGTTGGTGCCACCTACTCCGTCATGCTGAACTGGTTTTAGCATCCGTCGTATCAAGGCTTGTTTTCTTTATATTTTTGCTGTCTTCTTGCGTAATCGGTAGGGTGTCGGGTGTCAGACGTTGAGCGTGAGCAATCGGTTCTACATGGAAACAGCCTACGCTTCCCCAGGCCTTTTGGCAGATTAAACGCTTTGGACTGTTCGGACGTTGCTCGCCACCTGTCCTTAGCTCCCTGCCTGTCATGCAAGTTTTCGTAGTGGTCCTCTTGATGGGACCTGGAGCGCTCACGCCTGAACACCCGACCTCATTATAATCACATGGGGTGGGAAGGCCGGGAAGGGGTCGGACAAAAAAATTTTCACAGCCCTTGAAATGCCAAATGTGGCGGAAATGCTGCCCTGCGTGGCAAAAAAGCCGATCCGCTGGTATCCAGCATAATATTTTTACTTTACATAGGGCTCCGCATGCGTATTAATTGGTTTGACCGCTGAATCCCATGGCGTGTAGAGATCCCTAGAGGGGTAGGCCAAGTCCGAGTTATGTCGGACTGACCGCCGATCCAGCAAGGTGACCTTGGCACTGCTGTCATAAATCCGTCGCAAGGTTCGGTTGGTGCGTTTTTGTTTAACGTACTAACGAGGATTTATGCAATGCGAAGCTACACATCGCCCGATTCCGCTGTAAAACATTTACAGCCTGAGCAAGCCGTTATTATCTATCGTCCCAATGCGCTGAAACGTGCTGTCGACCTGTTTTTGTCCAAATTCCGTGGCGACGTGCTTTTTGCCGTCAAGACGAATCCGGATGAGCATGTGCTACGTGACCTCTGGGCCAACGGCATCCGCAAATTCGACGTCGCGTCCTTGCACGAGGTGGCGATGGTGCGCGGCCTCTTCCCGGACGCTGAGCTGTACTTCATGCACACCATCAAATCGCGTCACGCGATCCGTGAGGCATATTTTACGTATGGTGTGCGCAACTTCTCGCTCGATTCCTCGGAGGAGCTAGCGAAGATCCTCGTCGAGACCAAGTATGCTGACGACCTTGGCCTGCATGTGCGCATCGCTATTCCGAACACATACGCGGAGCTCGCGCTGACCGATAAATTCGGCGCGAACCTCGATGCCGCGCCGAAGCTGTTGCAGAACGTGCGTACTGTCGCGCGGTATGCGGGTGTGTGCTTCCATGTCGGCTCGCAATGTATGCATCCGGATGCTTACAAGCTCGCCATCAAGCTGGCCAAGCAGGTGGTGAAGCAGGCAGGCGTTCGCATCGACTCGTTCGATGTCGGCGGCGGATTCCCTTCCGTCTACCCGGGCATGACGCCGCCGGATCTGACGCAGTATTTCAGCGCCATCCATGACGCGACGCGCGATATCGTGAAGGCGCATGGCTGCAAACTGCTCGCTGAACCGGGCCGGGCGCTGGTTGCGGAATCGGGTTCCGTGCTGGTACGAGTGGAAGCGCGCAAGGGTGATTTCCTCTACCTCAACGATGGCACGTATGGCTCGCTGTTCGATGCCGGTACGCCGAAATTCATCTTCCCGGCTCGCCTGCTCAACCGCAGCGGCAGTGAAGAAGAAAAAGGCTTCAGCTTCTACGGGCCCACCTGCGATACGCTCGACTTCATGAAGGGGCCCTTTATGCTGCCAGCGGATGTCATGGAAGGCGATTATCTCGAAATCGGTCAGCTCGGTGCCTACGGCCGCACCATGGCGACCCGCTTCAACGGATTTGCGCTGGCCAACATGCCCGTCATCGTGCGTGATGAGCCGCTGATGACAATGTATGGCCAACCGGTCGAACGCCGCATCGCGATGGCAGCCCGCGCTTAAGCCAACCCACCCATAATAAAGCCGCCGTTTGCCACATTTTCATGTGACAGCGGCGGTTTCTTTTGCTATCTCGCCCGCTCAAAGAGAATCTCTGGAGAACGCCATGACCGCAGCCGCAAAAAAATCGAACGCCAAGGCCGAACTGCTCGGCAAGACCGTCGAGCATATCGACTTCACCAGTTTCGATGCGCGGCCGATCATCGACGGCATGACGAACATGTCCTTCACCAGCCGCGACCTCGGCCGCGCCACCAGCATCTATAACCAGATGCTCGCGGACAAGAACTGCTCCATCATCCTGACGCTCGCCGGTTCGACCAGTGCGGGCGGCTGCATGAAGCTGTATGCCGACCTCATTCGCTACAACATGGTGGATGCCATCGTTGCGACAGGTGCCAGCATCGTCGATATGGATTTCTTCGAGGCGCTCGGCTTCAAGCATTACCAGGGTTCGGCGTCGGGGCAGGATGATAAATACCTGCGCGATCTCTATATTGACCGCATTTACGATACGTATATCGATGAAGAAGAACTGCAGGCGTGCGACCATACGATCCTCGAAATCGCTAACTCGCTAGAGCCGCGGGGGTATAGCAGCCGCGAATTCATCCGCGAGATGGGCAAGTGGCTCGCCAACGGCAATGCCAAGAAAAAAGATTCGCTGGTGCAGCTGGCGTACGAGAACGATGTGCCGATCTTCTGCCCAGCGTTCGTCGATAGCTCGGCCGGGTTCGGCCTTGTGAAGCACCAGATCGACAATCCCAAAAAGCATATGATGCTCGACGCCATCGCGGATTTCCGCGAGCTCACCGAGATCAAGATCAAAGCGGGCGATACCGGCCTTGTCATGGTCGGTGGCGGCGTGCCGAAGAACTTCACGCAGGACACAGTGGTGTGTGCGGAGATCCTCGGCCATGAGGATGTCGCGATGCATAAATACGCCGTGCAAGTAACGATCGCCGATGTGCGTGACGGGGCGTGCAGCTCCTCAACGCTGAAGGAAGCCTGCAGCTGGGGCAAGGTCGATACCGCGCTCGAGCAGATGGTGTTCGCCGAAGCCGGCAGTGTGATGCCGCTGATGTGCTCGGATGCCTACCATCGTGGGCACTGGAAGAATCGCAGCAAGCGTGCGTTCGCGAAGATGTTCGCGTAAGTTCCAGATGACTGAAGTCCAAGGGCTCCATGCGGATATTGCACCGCACACCCACCTGTAAAAATCACTGGCAAAGCGCACTGGCGCTGCTAGGGTGGCCGCCATTTTGCAGCAGCCCTAACCCCTTCAGCTAGGTAAGCATTTCATGGCCGGTGCCGACGTCAAGGAATTCACCGTATTCGGGCTGAAGATGTGGCAGCAGGTGTTGATCTGCCTCATCCTTGGCATTATCACGGGCCTGGTGCTGCAGGACAAGGCCGCGCCGCTCAAGATTTTGGGTACCATTTTCATCGACCTTATCAAGATGGTGGTCGTGCCGCTCATCTTCCTCGCGCTCGCCTCTGGCATCACCAGCATGGCCGGCAGCTCGAACTTCAAGCGCGTCGGCTTGAAGGGCATCGCGGCCTATTTGCTCACTGCACTGGTCGCGGTTATCATTGGCATTGGCGCAGGCATCCTGTTCCACCCGGGTACGGGTATCCAGGTGAACATCAACGAATTCGCCAGCTCCGGGGGTAGCGCCGCGCCCAGCGTGCCGCCGATGAACGTGCAGGATTTCATCCTCAACCTCATCTCGCCGAACATCTTCAAATCCTTCACCGAGGCGAACCTGCTACAAGTGGTCGTTTTCTCCATCATGTTCGGATTGACGGTGAACAGCATGGGCGGCAAGAGCGCGCGAGTGCGCGAACTCATCCATGATTTCGCCCTCGTGATCTTCAAGATGATCGAATACATCGTGCGCCTCGCGCCGCTGGCCGTATTCGGGTACATGGCGTGGACGGTCGGCACGCAGGGGCTCGAGATCCTGCAGGTGCTCGCCACCATGGTCGCTGCCGTGCTGGCCGCCTGCGTGCTGCAATATATCCTGCTGGGCGTCTTCATCGCGGTGTTCGCGCGGCTGTCGCCCTTCCCGTTCTACAAAAAGCTGGTCACCACGCAGGTGATGGCGTTCTCGACCAGTTCGTCGAAGGCAACGCTGACGACGGCGATGCGCGAGACCGAGAACAAGCTTGGCGTCAGCGCACAGATCACCCAGTTCATCCTGCCGCTCGGGGCGGCGGTGAACATGAGCGGCACGGCGATCTATCTTGCCATCTGTGCGTTGTTCTTCGCGCAGTTCTTCGGCATCGAATTGCATAATGCGGATTACGCGATGCTGCTTGTCACGTGCACGCTCGGTTCCATCGGCGCGGCGGGTATCCCATCCGGCTCGATCATCTTCATGGGCATGGTGCTTAATTCCGTGGGGCTGCCGATCGAGGGCATCGGCCTTATCCTCGGCGTCGACCGCATCCTCGACATGGTGCGCACGATGATCAACATTACCGGCGACTGCGCGATTACGCTGATCATCGACAGCAGCGAAAATACGCACAATAAAGAAGTCTATTACAGTAAGGCATCCGTATGACATTCCCACTGCATCTTTGGAAGACCGTTCCGAACTATAATTTCATCGGCTACCGCAAGGTTGGTTTCGCCATTACCCTCGTCGGCGTGCTGGCAACCTTTATATCGCTGGCGGTAAATGGCCTGAATTTCGGCATCGATTTTTCCGGTGGCGTGGTGATGGAAGTGCGCACGGAAGCCGCGGCCGATATCAATAAAATGCGCAGCATCCTCGATGCGAATGCCGAGACCAAGAACGCCATGCTGCAATCGGTCGGCAATGACGGCAAGCAGGTGATGATCCGCCTGAAGCCGACGGGTAGCGAAAATCAGGCACAGGTCAGCCAGGCCGTGCATAGCGAGCTTGATGCCGGGTATGGCACGAAGGTCGAGTATCTGCGCGTCGATTATGTCGGGCCGCAAGTGGGTGGCGAACTCATCACCGGTTCGTTCGAGGCGTTGTCGCTGGCGATGGCCGCGATGGCGATCTATCTCTGGTTCCGCTTCGAATGGCAGTACGGTTTCGGCGGCATTCTCGCGCTGCTACATGATGCCATCCTCGTTGTTGGTTTCTATTCGGTGACGGGCATCGAGTTCAATCTCACTTCGGTTGCGGCGATCCTTACCGTTATCGGCTACTCCATCAACGATTCGGTGGTGATCTATGATCGCATCCGCGAGGACCTACGCAAGTTCAAGGTGAAGCCGGTGCCGGATGTCATCAACCTCGCATGCAACGAGACGCTGGCGCGCACCTTCCTCACCGGCGGCACGGTGCTGATGGCATTGCTTGGCCTCGTCATCTTCGGCGGCGATGTGCTGTTCGGCTTCTCGGCAGCGATGATCTTTGGCGTCATCGTCGGCACCTATTCGTCGATCTATGTCTCGGCGACGGTACTGGTGTATCTGAACTTGCGCCGCTCGGAACTGATGGCGGTGAAAGTTTAATCGTTTTTTGGAGTGCTGCTTCGCGGTTGCCAAATGCCCGGTGAAGTGGCAAGGTGTGCCCATTAAACGATGGAGAATCCTATGCGCATGCACCGCACAAACTGGCTTTTAGTCCCATTGCTGCTGCTCGTCGGTGCGTGCGAATCGCCGCAAGCGACCCATTATCCGTTTGACGTGCAATTCGTCAGCCCTTCTGAGGTGCCGCCGCGTTTGCTGCCGATCCCGCCGGCACAGGATTCCAGTGAATACAAAAAAGAGATCGACAGTATCATCGCCACGCAGAATCATCTGTCCGCTACGGACAAGGCGGCAATCAAGGCCGAGGATCACATTACGCCGACCATGATCGTATTGGCGGTGATCGGGCCGGATTTCACCGAGGCCAGATTCCCGGCGATGTACACGCTCCTGCGCCACGCTGCGTCCGATGCCTGGCGCGATTCTGACTATGCTGAGGATTACTGGAACCGCCCACGCCCGTGGACGGTGGATGAGCGTGTGCAATTGCTGGTCAGTCCAATCACGCGCCCGAGCTATCCGAGCGGACATAGCACCACCAACTTCGTTTGGGCCCATGTGCTGACCGACCTCTTCCCGGATAGGCAGGATGCGCTCATGGTGCGGGCGCAGGCAATCGGCATGCACCGCGTCGCAGGTGGGGCGCATTATGCAAGCGATGTCGACGCGGGCAGACGTTATGCCGCCTTCATCTTCGACAAAATGCGCACGAATGCGAAATATAAAGCAGAATTCGCCGCCGCACAGGCCGAAGTTAACGCGGCAACTGCGGTGATTGTCCAGCCGCTTGTCGTCGTCGACCCGATGAACAATCCGGTGCCCGCATTCAACAATGTTGTTCCCGCTACCCCGGCTTACCGCGGGAATCTCCCGGTCGATTGCATGCATCCGCAGCCGGGCGAACTGCAGACCATGTGCCAGTAGCTAAAACCAGGGCTGATGAACCCATGTGGCGTTATCCAGCTAAAGCTGCAATCAATTTGTACTGATGCAGGCGCATTCCAGCTTTCGCTCAAATGGCGATGCTGGAGGCAACTACGCCGCCTGTACCGCTGCCGTCAGCTTCTGTTCAGCTGCCTTGAGGTTGGCGAGCGCGGTTTTCAACTGTTCAACCTCGCAGCAAAAAGAAATCCGCACGTGCCAGTCGGTCAGCGCGCTCGGTGAATCCGGCGAATAGAATGGCGCACCCGGGACGCCACAGACGCCGGCGACGTTCACCAGATAGCGCATCATGCCCGCCGCGGAATCGATGGCGTAGACCTCGCCCGTTTCCGAGGCATCCGCCGGCACTGCGCAGCCTTTAAGTCCCGCGAAATCGACCCAGCCGTAGATGGTGCCGCGCGGCGCTTCGACCTGCGCATAGTGCAGCAATTCGATGCCATCGATCAGTAGCTGGCGCTTTTCTTTCAGCGCCGCGACGGTGCGCACGATAAATTCGTCGCCATACATTAGCGCCGCCTGCGCCTTGATCTGGTCCTCGACGCCCATGCCGCCGCCCTTGCTCTCGTTCCATTTTTTGAGGCTGGCGACAAGCTTCTTGTTCTTGCTGATGATGAAGCCGACACGCAGGCCCGCAAGGCCATATTCTTTCGAGACCGTACGGAAGGTTGCGACGCGCCCGATTTCGAACAATGCTTTTTCTGCCGGACCGCGTTGCAACACTTCATGGATAGTGTACGGCTCGCGATCGAAAACGAGCTTGCCGTACGGATCGTCATTAAGCACGATGGTGTTGCTTGTCAGGTTAGCGACGGTGGTAAAAAATTCCTCGCGCTCGGCGGCGGTGTAATTCGCGCCGGTCGGGTTGCAGGGTGCGTTGATCAGGATCGCCGCCGGTTCGCGGTGCTTGGCCAGTGCGGCTTTCAGCACGTCCGCGCGGATGATGCCATCCTTCGTGGCCAGTTCCACCAGCTTCACGCCGGCCGGGAACATGTCGTAATTGGTCGGCCAGCCCGGTGCGGCGAGGAAGACGATATCGCCGGGCTTGAACACGGCGAGCGCACCGTTCAAGGCGCCTTTGCCGCCGGTGCCGATGCAAATGTCCGCTGTCACGACCGGAATGCCGGTATCCTGCGTGAAGCATTCCGCCGCGGCGGCGCGTAGCGATGGCAGGCCGAGCGTTTCCGAGTATGCATAGATCTTGGCGGCATCGCGGATGGACTTGAACTTCTCATCCGAACTGTTATCGGCGCGTTTGGCATCCGCCATCAAAGCATGCACCCAGCCTTCGACTTCCGCTTGCGGCGGTTTCGGGAACAGGTCGCCCACGGTGACGATCTCGACCTTCTTGCCGCGCGCTTTTGCCGCATCGGCCATCGCCGCCGCCGACATGGTGGGTGAATCGCGCATTTCATCGCGCACGGTGAATTCATGGAAGAGGGTCGTCATGGTGCGTACCTTGAACAGGATGGATATGCCCGCTCAGTACCGCCAAACTACGCCGACCTCAAGCACATTTGCGCTTAGACGCTAATTACCCTCGGCAATGCTTTTGGCAATCTGCGGTGCGGCGAGCTTGCCTACCACGTCGACGCTCTGGCCATTCTGCTTGCTGATGCGGGTATACTCCGCCTTACGTTTCGCATTCACCTCGGCGACCAGTGCGTTTACTTCGGGAGTCGGTTTCAATGCGCTGATATAGCCACTGGGCAGTTCCTGAACTTGCCCAGCATCTCGTGCCGCATGCAGGTCCATTGCTAAGGCGGGCAGTGCAACCATCAGGGTTGCGATAGCGGCGATGAAACGGTGCTTGGTCATATCCATCCTCATTAGAAAATATCCTTATGTTGGGCGATCGATTTGCTGACGTCCTTCTCGATCGATACGCGCACATGCTGTTCGATCTTGACATTCAGGTTGATCTCAATGGGCTTGTCTGGCGCCTGCAGCTGCACGGTTGGTGTGCAGGCGGCGACCATAAGGACCAGTGCAATCACGCTGCTAAGGTGTTTCATGGATGCCCTGTTTGATAAATTGTTTCGGATCGGTGATCAGTTTCAGATTCTGTGCAATCAAGTTTAGCAGGTCACCGCTCAAATGCACCTGTAATTTTATCGCACGTCCGTTTTCAACATCGGGATTCCTGCCTTCGACAGCAAGCATCGCATCGAGATTACCTTCTGGCGAGGTGTCGAGATTAACCGCCAGCAACGTGTAATGCAGGTTCTTCAATATTTCGCGCACCAGCGCCACTTGCTGGTTGTCGCCTGGGATCGCATCCGGTGCGAGTGCAATGACACCTGGCTCATCCGCCGTTAATGCACTTTTGCCGAATACTACTTTGCCATCACGACTGATCCTCAACGGTATCTTACCGGATACTTTACCGGTTGCTGTGGCGCGGCTTCCGGTCAGCGTCTGCATCATGCTATCGATCGCGATTTTATTGACCTCGAGCGTGACCGCAATCGGCGCGGAGCCCTGCAACGGTACGCGGACATTGTGCACGGTGATATTACCGCCACTGAGCGGAATGCGCGCGTCGATCACGTTCATCAGCGATGCAGTAGTATGGTCGGTGACAATCATCAGCGCGAAGTTCGTGCTGTATGACGCATCGTGACTGGCGACGGCACCAGAAAGTTTTACTGTGTTGCCGGTCAGCGATAATTCTCCTTTAGCATTCACGGGGGGTATTGTCAGCGCTTCCGAGGTGACGACGACGTGGTCGATTGCCCATTCGCCGTGCCATTGTTGCCTCGCATCGTCGAGCGTGAGATCGAGGCGCATTGTATCGCCGGCAAGGCTGTTGGCCCCAAACGCTGTCGCTGCACCTTTGCTTTCCAGATGAACCGTGGCGTCGCTGCCCTGCTGTAGTTTTCCCGCAAGCGGCAGTTGGGCTTTCCAGCCTTTACCATACAGATTAACGATCGCATCATGGATGATGACGCTGCGGAAGGGTAGCCGACGCAGTTCCGCCAGTGTGACAGGAATGGCAGTCGATTTACTTGAGGATCCGGCACTCAGTCCATGATCCATCCCCTCTATCTGCCAGCCAGTATCGGTCTGCATCGCCGCGAGATTAAGCCCGCTGATCTCGATATCCTCGATCCGGCCGTTTGCAAGGGCGCGCAGGTTATACGATACCGTCAACGTAGTGAGCGTAAGTGGAGGACTGCCCACCGTGACGTCCTTCAGCACCAGCCCATGCAGCCCTATGTGGTCAATGGTCAGGACTGGCGACGCAAAGCCTTTTTCCTCCAGCATGCGAATCAGCTTGTGCTGGACCACACCTTGCCATGGCAGCACCATTATTGCTGAGGCGAGCAGGAACAGGATTACGACAATGCTGATGAGTATGCTGCGCCCGCGCATGCTTATGCCTGAAGCTTCAACGATTGTACCTGAGAATTATCCTTCAAAGGGTGGGCAAGGCGTTCCAGCATTTCCTTGGGGCAGACCTGCCAGAAATGCTCTTTGTGCGCCGCCCAATCAGCTAAAATTTCAGCCGCTAACACCGAACCGGTTTCGCGGTTATGCGTTTCAACCAGGGTGCGCAATTCGCTCTCCCAATGCAGCGAGGCAAGGCGCCCGGCAATTACCGATTCGCCATTCAACCGTTGGCTGAAAATACTACGTGGGTCATAAATATACGCCATGCCGCCCGTCATCCCGGCGCCGAAATTCTGTCCGACATCGCCAAGGATAGCGACGCTGCCGCCCGTCATGTACTCGCAGCCGTTGCTGCCGCAACCCTCGATCACCGCGTTAGCGCCGGAGTTGCGCACGGCGAAGCGCTCGCCTGCCTGGCCGCACGCATACAGCGTGCCGCTTGTTGCGCCATACAGCACCGTGTTACCGATGATGGTGTTCTCGTGCGCCACCAGCGTACTCGACGGGCGCGGCCGCACGATGATGCTACCGCCGGAAAGCCCCTTGCCCACATAATCATTCGCTTCACCCAGCAGTTCGATGCGGATGCCGCGCGCGAGGAACGCACCGAGCGATTGCCCCGCTGAACCGCGCAGTTGCAGAGTGATCTGATCCGGATACGCCGCGCCACCATGCTGGACGATCAATGAAGAAAGCCGGGTGCCGATGGTGCGCATCGTGTTTTTGACGGTGTAGGCAAGCTGCGTTTTCTGGCCCTTGGTGAGCGCTTCCTGCACAGCTTCGAGCATTTCGGCATCAAGCGTATCCGGCACTTCATTGCGCCCGGTCGCGGTGCAATGGCGGGAATGCGGGCCGGCGTCGGCTTGGGTCAGCAGAGTGTTGAGATCAAGATCGACAACGTCTTCGCCACCACGATTGACCTGTTGCAGCAATTCCGTGCGGCCGATAATTTCGTTCAGTGTCTTCGCGCCAAGCGAAGCGAGAATCTCACGAATTTCTTCCGCGACAAACCCCATCAGGTTCACGACTTTTTCGACCGTGCCTTCGAATTTGCTGCGCAGCATTTTATCCTGCGTGGTGATGCCAACGGGACAGGTATTACTATGGCATTGGCGCACCATCAGGCAGCCCATGGCCACCAGCGCTGCGGTGCCAAGCGCATATTCTTCCGCTCCTAATATGGCTGCAATGACGATGTCACGGCCGGTCTTCAATCCCCCATCCGTTTGCAACATGACGCGATGGCGCAGGCGGTTCAGCGTCAGCACCTGATTAGCTTCGGCAAGGCCCATTTCCCATGGAATACCCGCATGCTTCACGCTGCTCCACGCACTCGCCCCTGTACCGCCGGAATGGCCTGAAATCACGATTTTATCCGCCATCGCTTTCGCAACGCCCGCCGCGATAGTTCCGATGCCCGCCTGTGCGACCAGCTTCACCGAAACGATCGCCGTCGGGTTGATCTGCTTCAGATCATAAATAAGCTGGGCAAGATCCTCGATGGAGTAAATATCATGGTGCGGCGGCGGCGAGATTAGCGACACACCCTCGGTCGCATGACGCAGGCGGGCAATCTCGACGGTGACCTTGAAGCCCGGCAACTGGCCGCCCTCGCCCGGCTTAGCGCCTTGCGCGACCTTGATCTGCAGTTCGCGCGCGCTGTTGAGATATTCCGCGGTGACGCCGAAGCGGCCCGATGCGATCTGTTTGATCGCCGAGTTCGCATTGTCACCATTCGCGCGCGGTGTGTAGCGCTCCGGCCCTTCACCACCTTCCCCGGAATTGCTCGACGCACCGATGAGGTTCATGGCGATCGCCAGCACTTCATGTGCTTCGGGCGAAAGCGCGCCGAGCGACATGGCGGGGGCGATGAAGCGCTTGCGGACAGCAACAACCGGTTCCACTTCATCAAGCGGAATGGCGGCAGCGACCGGCGCAAAATCGAACAGGTCGCGCAACGCGATGGGCGGACGTTCATACACGCTGGCGGCATATTTTTTGTAAAGCGAGTAGGAACCTTTCGTCACCGCCATCTGCAGCGCATGGATGTTCTCGCCCGACCAAGCATGCGATTCGCCGCCGACGCGCAGGCGGTAATAGCCACCGACTGGCAGCACATTACAACCATTCGTATAGGCGCGGGTATGAGCCTCGCGCACGTTGGCTTCGATGCCGCTCAAGCCGATACCGGAAATACGCGAAGGCAAATTAGGGAAGAACTCCGCCGCCAACGCCCGGCTCAGGCCCAACGCTTCGAAATTCAGGCCGCCACGATAGGCGCTCACCACCGAGATGCCCATTTTCGCCATGATTTTGAGCAAACCTTGCGCCAGTGCTTCGCGCAGATTTTCGAGTGCCTGTTCGCGCGTGAGTTTGCCGAGCAGGCCGCGGGCATGGCGTTGGATGATGATGTCTTCCGCCAATGCGGGATGGATTACCGTTGCGCCGGAACCGATCATCACGGCGAGCGCATGGACGTCGTTGCATTCATCCGTGCGCACGAGGATGGAGGAGCGCTTGCGTAGTTTTTTCTTCACGAGGTGACTGTGCACGGCCGAGATAGCGAGGATCATCGGAATCGCGGCATGCGTTGCGTCTGCCGCTTCATCGGTGAGCAGCAAATAGGAACGCCCGGCGATGGCGGCGGCTTCCGCTTCGCGCACGATGCGCTCGAGGCCCTGTTGCAAGGCGTTGCCGCTGGTATCCAGCTCGAAAGTCGTATCGATCCGCGTCACGCGTTTGTTGAAATGCTGCACCAATGCTTCAAGTTCGCCGCCAAGCAATACCGGTGTATCGGCGAGGACGATCTCGCTGTGCGTATCGTCGAGCGCGAGGAAGTTGCCGTCATTACCGAAGCGGGTCTTTAAACTCATCACGCGCTGTTCACGTAAAGAGTCGATCGGCGGGTTGGTGACCTGCGAAAAATTCTGGCGGAAATAATAATGGAATGGGCGCACTTCATCCGAAAGAATAGCGATCGGCGTATCGTCGCCCATGCTGCCCAACGCTTCCTTGCCCGTAACCGCCATGGGGTGGATGATACCTTCAACCACTTCCATGGTGAGGCTGGTCGCCAGCTGGCGGCGCAGCATTGCAACTGGGTCCAGTTCGAGTGGTTTTTTGCTGCGCGATTGCTGCAGCACGTCACGCAGCAAAACCGTCTTGCCCACCCAGGCGCCGTAGGGTTTTTCTGCCGCAAGATAATCCTTCAGCTCGTAATCATGGTAGAGCGTTTGCTTGAGCAGATTAACGCCGATCATTTCACCGGGCCCGAGGCGTCCGCGCTCCATAACGTCGGCTTCCTCGACTTGCACCATGCCGCTTTCGGAGGCGCAGATGAGCAGCCCATCGCGCGTTACCGTGTAGCGCATGGGACGCAGGCCGTGACGGTCCATGCCGGCGACAACCCATTCACCATCGGTCGCGGCGATCGCGGCCGGGCCGTCCCATTGCTCGGAGACGGCATTGCAGGAGGCGAACAGGTGGCGATGGTGCGCGGGGAGTTCCTTGTTGCGGCTCCAGGCGGGCGGAATGAGGATGAGTTTTGCGAGTGGCAGTGCGCGGCCTGCCCGGGTGAGGATTTCCATCACGGCATCGAGCGCACCGGTGTCCGACGTATTGTCGGGAATTACCGGTACGAGGTCGTCTTCCACCCCTTTGAATGCTTCGCATGTGAAGGTCGCTTCGTGGCTGCGCATGAAGTTGACGTTACCGCGCAGTGTGTTGATCTCACCATTATGCGCCAGCACGCGGAAGGGCTGCGCGAGGTGCCATGCCGGGGCGGTGTTGGTGGAGAAGCGCTGGTGGAAAACCGCGAAGTTGCTGATGAAACGTTCATCGAGCAGGTCCGGATAGAACGAGGTCAGTTGCTCCGCTTTGAACAGGCCCTTGTAAATAATGGAGCGCGAAGAGAGCGAGCAGATGTAGAAATCCTGAATGGCTTTGGCGCGCACGGCATTCTCGATGCGGCGGCGGATGAGGTAGAGGTCACGCTCGGTTTTCGCTTCGTCGAATTCCGGGCGGCTGGCAATGATTACCTGTTCGATCTCGGGCCGCGATTCGCTGGCGATGTCGCCGATGACATCCGCCACCACGGGCACCTGCCGCCAGCCATGGATGGTATAGCCGAGGCGCAATATTTCCGTCTCGATGATGGCGCGGCAGAGTTCCTGATTGGCGAAATTCTTCTTCGGCAGGAACACCATGCCGACCGCGATACGGGCATCCGGCTGCTTGCCGATGCGGGCGATATAATCGGCAAAGAATGCCTGCGGCAGCTGGATATGGATGCCCGCACCATCGCCGGTTTTGCCATCGGCATCGACGGCACCGCGATGCCAGAGGCTGCGCAGACCTTCGATGCCCTTTTCGACGATGGCGCGACGCGGTACACCGTCGATAGCGGCGATCATGCCGACACCACAAGCATCATGTTCGTCACGCGGGGAATAGAGCCCATTCTCGGCAAGCGTTGCGGCGCGGTCGTCGAAATCCTTATGCCACATGGCGGGTCACTTCCTGCTGCAGCAAGTGTGCGTGCATCGCCACCGCCGCGTCGCGCCCGTCGCGGATGGCCCAGACGACCAGCGAGGCACCGCGTACGATGTCGCCCGCGGCATAGACTCCAGGCAAAGCGGTCATCAGGTTCCGATCAACGGTTAGCGTACCGCCATTGCCGACAGTAAGCAGTGGTTCGTCGAACAGCGTGGGCAAATCTTCCGCATCGTAGCCCAAGGCCTTGATGACGAAATCGGTCTCGATCTCATGGGTATCGCCCAAAATCGGCGCGACGCCCTGGCGACCGGATTCATCCGGTGTGCTTAAGGCCATGCGTTGCACGGTGACGCTACGCACGGCGGTATCGCCCGAGAACATCTGCGGGCTGGAGAGCCACTCGAATTTCACGCCTTCACTTTCGGCATTCGCGACTTCACGCGCGCTGCCGGGCATGTTGTCACGGTCGCGGCGGTAGAGGCAAGTGACGCTGGTAGCGCCTTGGCGGATCGCCGTGCGTACGCAATCCATCGCCGTATCACCGCCGCCGATGACGACGACTTTCTTGCCTGCAGCATTCAGTGCGCCGGATTCGAACGTGGGGACGGTCTCACCGAGGCCTTTGCGGTTGCTGGCGGTGAGGTAGGCCATGGCGGGCACGATGTTGCCGAGCGCATCACCGGCGAGGCCCAGCTCGCGCGCTTTGTAAACGCCGGTCGCGATCAGAACGGCGCGATGGCGCGCGCGCAATTCGGCGAGGGTAACATCGTTCCCTATCGCCGTATTGAGCTGGAACTGGATGCCACCATCGCGCAGCAACTGGTCGCGGCGGGCGACGACTTTCTTGTCGAGCTTAAAGTTCGGGATGCCATAGATAAGTAACCCGCCGGTACGGTCATAGCGGTCATACACCACGACGCTATGGCCTTGCCGACGCAGCATATCCGCGGCCGCTAGCCCGGCCGGGCCAGCCCCGATGATGCCGATGGAATGACCGGTTTCGTGCGTGACCTGAATCGGCTTCACCCAGCCTTTTTCGAAGGCAGTTTCGGTGATGAATTTTTCCACCGCGCCGATAGTGACGGAGCCGAAGCCCTTCTCGATGACACAATTGCCTTCACAAAGCTTATCCTGCGGGCAGATGCGGCCGCAGATTTCCGGGAACGTGTTGGTCGCGCTCGACACGGCGTAGGCTTCCTCGAGGCGGTCTTCGGCGGCGAGCTTCAACCAATCCGGAATGTTGTTGGCGAGCGGGCAATGGATCTGGCAGAACGGAACGCCGCATTGCGAACAGCGCGACGCCTGCTCCTCGGCCTTCACGGGGTCATACGGCCGGCTGATCTCGTTGAAATCCAGCCGTCGCGTTTCCGGCGCTCGGGTCTCGGGGTAGGCTTGCTCGGTCGTCGTGAATTCCAGCATGGCCAGCATCTGTCAAAGCGTTAGCCAACCATATAAGCGCAAACGCGCGTGCGGTTCAATCAAATTGCTGCTATGCAATAAGAGGCTGGTTACTGCTTCTTTACCTGCGGCAGCGCAAGGCGAACGGCCAGTTTGTTATCCGGCCACAGCATAATGCTAAACTGCCCCTGATGCGCGCGAGCCACCTGCACCGCGTAAGCGAGCGCCACCACGCGCTGGCGCGTGACTTCCGAAAGCTGCACAAGGTTGGTCGTCGCATCGATCAGCATGTAGTCATCGTCATGCAGCATCGCGGGGTCATCGGCGAGGGTGAGGATGGCCTCGTTGCGGTCCGCCGCATAGGCGATGATATCCTTCGTTTCATGTGTGCCCGGAATCTCGGCAATCAGCCCCGCCAACATCCGCTGCAGCATGCGGCGATCGCCGTGGATCATCACGCCATGCGACGCCATTGCCTTATAGCGTACCGGCATGGACGGGCAATGATAGACGCATTCCGCCATAGCCAGCTGGATCAGGTCCTCGGCCAGCACCGCATCGTGCCGCGGTTCAGGGATCGCCGATTGCAGCTCAAGCGCGTAGTTAAACTGATGCAGGTCGAGGATATGCGTATTGATCGTTGCCTGCAGCGCAATCAATTGCCGGTCGAGCTCTGCGGGCGGCAATACATGCGCGCTTTCGCGTAATTGTTGGATACTGACGCCGGCTTCCGCGATCGGCCCGGTCAATGCATCGTCGATCGCTGCCATCATGTGGCGCTGGGCGACCTGGATGGTGCTGGCATTGATGATATCGCGCAGTTGCTGGCGCTCGATATGCGAGCGCACCGTCGCATCGAGCACGGAGAAATCGATGGGTTTGGTAAGATACGCATCGCAGCCGATATCGTGCGCCTTCACCACATCGTCGCGCTCGGTCAGGGCGGTCAGGAACAGGAATGGCGTGTTCATCAGCGTATCCTTGCTGCGCATTTCGCGCAGCAACTGGTAGCCATCCATATTCGGCATCTTGATGTCGCACAGTACAAGGTCATAATGCTGTTTGCGCAGCTGGAGCATGGCCTCCATACCCGAGCCTGCTTCATCCACCTGATAGGCTTTCATACGCAGAAATTCCGCGATATCCTCACGCAGGCCAGCTTCATCTTCGACACATAATACGCGCATTTCTTCTTCCCTGTTCGAGCTTCTTTGTACTGTTTTTTATGTCACGGCACTCCACGGCACTTGAGCTTTATTTTACCTATAAATATATGATATACAACACTTATTAATGGATAAAATACGCGACAAATTTGATTAAAACGCCGCTGAAAAAACACTGTGGTTTCAAATGCGCCACCAGCGGATTCACAGCATGGCATAGGACAACTGGGGCGAAAAAGCCATTTGCTCCCTGCCTCTGGACGATTTAATGAGGGGCAAACCTTATTACGACAGAGCATTTTATGGCCGGTCATTCCCACGCAGCGAACATCGCCCGCCGCAAAGGCGCGCAGGATATCAAGCGCGGCAAGATCTTCACCAAGATCGGCCGTGAGATCATGGTCGCCGCGAAGAGCGGGCCAGACATCAATTTCAACGCCAAGCTGCGCACGGTCGTCATCAAGGCGCGCCAGGCGGGCATGCCGAAGGACCGGATCGATGGCGCCATCGCCAAAGGTTCGGGCACGGGTGCGTCAGAGAATTACGAGAGCGTGCGTTATGAAGGATATGGTGCGGGCGGTGTTGCTATCCTCGTCGATGCGCTGACGGATAACCGCAACCGCACGGCATCCGACCTGCGCAGCATCTTTACCAAGAATACGGGGAACATGGGCGAGTCCGGCTCCGTCGCCTTCATGTTCGAGCGCATCGGGCTGATCGAATATCCGGCGGAAAAAATCCTTGAGGATGCAATGCTCGAAGCCGCCATCGATGCCGGGGCGGAGAATTGCGAAACGGCAGAACATGCGGGCGCGGATGGGGCTAGTACGCGTGTGCATGCCATCACGACGACGATGGAAACACTCGGCGCCGTGCGTGATGCACTCGTGGCGAAATTCGGCGACCCAGTGACTTGCAAGCTTACTTTCACCGTAAAGGTGGGTGCGCCTATCGGCGGGGCGGATCTCGAAACGTTGATGGAACTCGTCGAAGCGCTTGAGGACAATGACGATGTGCAGGAAGTGTTCACGAATGCGGAAATAAGCGACGCGGATGCGGCTAAATTCTCTGCCTAGCTCAGTTGTCATTCCCGCGAGGGCTTGAACCTATTTTAAACAATTAACAGGAGATTCCCGCTTTCGCGGCAATGACAAATTGCTATAGTAGCGTTTATGACCACCACCCGCATCATCGGTATCGACCCCGGCCTTGTCTCCACCGGGTGGGGCATCATCGAGAGCAAGGGGTCGTCCCTCATTTTTATTGATTGCGGCACCATTTCGCCAAACAGCAAACTTCCGTTATCCGAACGCCTGCATGTATTGCATACCGATCTCACGCGCATCATTGAACTCTACAAGCCCATTACTGCCGCCATAGAGGAAACCTTCGTCACCGCCAACGGTTCCTCCACCCTGAAACTTGGCCAAGCACGCGGTGCGCTTATCGTTACGCTGGCCGCGAAGGGCTTACCCGTCGCCGAATACGCCACGCGCTCAGTAAAAAAAGCGCTGGTCGGCACGGGGGCGGCGGATAAGAATCAGGTGAGCCAGATGGTCGGCGTGCTGATGCCGGCAAGCCGCGTGGCGCTCGCCGCCTGCAAGCATGATGCGGCAGATGCGCTAGCCATTGCGATCACGCATGCGCATCATAGAAGTGTTTAGTGCCTAGTGCTTAGTGCCTGGTTTGTTTACGCCCTAACTAGGCACTAGGCACCAGGCACCAAGCCCTGTATAACCACCCCATGATCGGAAAACTTACCGGACGCGTCGATAGCCTTGCCGAGGATCACCTTATCCTCGATGTGAACGGCGTTGGCTATTACGTGTTCGCCAGCGGCAAAACGCTCGGGCAGCTGGCGCCCGGTTCCAGCGCCACCTTGCTTACCGAAACGCATGTGCGCGAGGACCATATCCACCTGTACGGTTTTGCCAGCGCGACGGAGAAGCTATGGTTCAACACGCTCACCACCGTACAGGGCGTCGGTGTAAAAATGGCGATGGCGATCCTGAGCACGCTTACGCCGGAGCAGATCCTTACCGCTATTGCGGCGCAGGATAAAAAGGCGCTGACCATCGTCAGCGGGGTTGGCCCGAAACTGGCCGAGCGACTGGTCATCGAACTGAAATCGCAGGCGGTGAAACTGGGTGCGGCTGGGTTCAGCATTGCTGCAAGCCATGTGGGCGAACCGGCTGGCAAGGGGAAAAACGCAGCAAAACCCAACGCGCCGAGTATGGTCGAGGATGCGCTTTCCGCCCTCGTCCATCTCGGGTATGGCCGCAGCGAGGCCTTCAGTGTTGTCATGCGGTTGCAGCAGGAAAAGCCCGAGGCGAAGCTCGATGTGCTGATTCGTGATAGTTTGCGGGAGTTGGCGGCATGAGCGCCGCGCTGACGACTGCGGAAAAACTTGACGGCGACGGCATTGAGCAGTCCATCCGCCCGCAGGCGTTGAACGATTTCACTGGCCAGCCGCAGGTCATTGAGAATCTCGACGTGTTCATCCGGGCGGCGAAAAAACGCGGCGAGGCGCTCGACCATGTGCTGCTTTACGGCCCGCCGGGCTTGGGCAAGACGACGCTGGCCAACATTGTCAGCAAAGAAATGGGCGTGAATTTCCGTAGCACTTCCGGCCCGTTGTTGACCAAGGCGGGCGACCTCGCCGCTATCCTCACCAACTGCCAAGCGAATGACGTGCTGTTCATCGATGAGATCCATCGGTTGAATGCGGCAGTCGAGGAAGTGCTGTACCCGGCGATGGAAGATTTCAAGCTGGATTTGATTATCGGCGAAGGCCCGAGCGCACGCACGGTGCGTATTGATTTGCCGCCATTCACACTGATCGGGGCGACGACGCGCATCGGCCTGTTGACCGGGCCGTTGCGGGATCGGTTCGGCATTCCGCTCAAACTCAATTTTTACGATGTGAGCGAGCTGCGCAAGGTCGTCACCCGTGCCAGCAGTTTATTGAAGGTCGAGATATCGCCCGATGGCGCGCATGAGATCGCCAACCGCGCCCGTGGTACCCCACGCATCGCCGTACGGTTGCTCAAGCGCGTGCGGGATTTCGCCCATGCGGCGGGCAAGGATAGCATCAGCGCCGCGATGGCGGATGCGACGTTGAAACGCCTCGAAGTCGACGGGCTCGGGCTCGATTCCTCCGACCATCGGTATTTAAAATTCATCGCCGAGCATTACGATGGCGGACCGGTCGGGGTCGAGACCATCGCCGCCGCCTTGTCGGAAGCCCGCGACACCATCGAAGAGACCATCGAACCGTTCCTGCTCCAGCTCGGCTTCATCCAACGCACCCCGCGCGGCCGCGTGCTGACGGCGACGGCGTTCAAGCATCTCGGGTTGAAGCCCAAAACGATACCGACGGCGCAGTTAGGGTTATTGGATGAGGAATAGCTTAGAGCCGAAAGCCAAGATCCTTCAGCCTTTAAGCTCTTGGCTGTTAGCTGTAGGCTGTCGACTATGATGAACCCCTACGCCCGTGACGACGCCTTCTACTATCCCATCCGCGTGTTCTATGAAGATACGGATGCGGGCGGGGTGGTCTACCATAGCAACTTCCTCAATTTCTGCGAGCGGGCGCGTACGGAATGGTTGCGCCAGCTGACGGTGGGGCGCGAGCGGTTGCAGAACGAGTTCGGCCTGATGTTCGTGGTGAGGCGGGCTACCATCGAATGGCGCCGGCCGGCGAAGCTCGATGATTTGCTGATGGTGGAGACGCGTTTATCAGGCATGGGCAAAGTGCGGATGAGCTTGACGCAGACCATCACCCGCGACGAAACCACGCTTGCGACCGTCAATATTGAGGTGGTAGCAGTGTCCGTAAAGGATTTCACGCCGACGCTGCTGCCCAAGGAGCTGTGCACGTTGCTGCCCGCCGCACCGGTGATGGACGAACCGAAGAAGCCGTAAGCTTCGACCCATGAAGTTTAGCGCATCGCGGATGGTTGCGTTTATTTGTGTGCCAGATCAAGTGACCTATTGGCAATTCAATCGCAGACGCTATAAGAGCTAAAACCTCGAAGCTCACCGCTCATAGCTATGTATGGAGTAATCTATGGCTTTTTCCACCGCTGCCCCGGTCACGAGTGTCAATGGCGCGGATGTCGCCGGCACGGTTGCGGGCGCGACTACCGGGCACGACCTGTCGCTGATCGGCCTGATCCTGCATGCCGAGCCGCTGGTGCTCATCATCATGCTGCTGCTAATGGGCATGTCGGTCGCCTGCTGGGCCATCATTATCGAGAAATGGGCAGTGCTGCGCACGGTGAACGACAAGACCAGCCAGTTCGAGAACGAGTTCTGGTCAACCGATGCGCTCGATAAATATTACGAGAAGGTGAAGAAGCGCAAAGCCAAGCATCCGTTGTCGCTGATGTTTTCCTCGGCGATGGAAGAATGGTTCCGCAGCAAGGGCCAGGAACGTCTGGTGCCATCGAGTGGCATTGGGCGCGGTTCATCTGACCTTACGATCAGCGTGAAGGATCGCATCATCCAGCAGATGGCGCTGGTGCGTAACCGGGAGATGGAGCGCCTTGAGCGCGGCATGGGCTTCCTCGCCACTGCCGGTTCGTCGGCACCGTTCATTGGGTTGCTTGGAACGTGTTTGGGCATCATCAATTCGTTCCGCAATATCGCCGGTTCACAGAATACGTCGCTGGCGGTGGTGGCGCCGGGGATCGCGGAGGCACTGTTCGCGACGGCCATCGGCCTGTTCGTGGCCATTCCGGCGGTGATGTCGTTTAACAAGTTCAACGGTGAGCTGAACCGCCTCGCGGGTAAGCTCGAGGATTTCAGCACGGAGTTCCAGATGTTGCTCTCCCGCCAGCTCGATAACGGGCGCTAGAATGGGCGCATCGATGAACAGGGGTGGTAGCGGCCGCGGGCGGGGACGCTCGACCAGCAATAGCGGCGGCTTCAACGACATTAACATTACCCCGTTCGTGGATGTGATGCTGGTGCTGCTCATTATCTTCATGGTCGCCGCGCCGATGATGACGACGGGGGTGACGGTGAACCTGCCAAAGACGCAGGCCTCGCCCATTCCGGGGAATGACGAGCCGGTGAGCGTCAGCATCAAGAACGACGGCAGTGTGTATGTGCAGAATACGATGACGCCGCTCAACCTGCTCGGCATCAAGCTCAAAGCCGTGGCGCATGAGAAGACCGATACGCGCATCATCGTGCGCGGCGATAGCGGCATCGATTACGGCCAGGTGATGAAGGTCATCGGCGAAATCAACGGCGCAGGGTTCAGCAAGATCGCGCTGCAGACCGATATGTCCGGCCTGACCCCGCGCAAACTATAAGGATCTTTCGCGTGCAGATGGTTGAAACGCGCAATGTTAGCTGGTCCATCGTGGCGCATGCGCTGGTGCTGCTCATCGCGGCGTTCGGCCTGCCGGCGCTGTTGCCGAAAACGCCGGATCCGGAACCGATGGTAATGAGCATCGACCTGCTGCCGGTGAGCGAGATCAGCAACGTGAAGCCCTCCGACCAGCCAATCCAAAAAGCGCAGAATGCCCCGGCGAAAGTGACACCGACCCCGCCAGCACCGCCGAAAGTGCAGCCGACGCCGCCGCAGCCCGCACCGACTCCACCACCACCGCCAAAGACCTTCGACCCCGATGAAGGTGCGCCGGTGAAGGACAAAATAAAGCCGGTCGAAAAAAAGCCGGATCCGCCGAAGCCGACCATCGACCAGAAACAGACTGAGGATTTCAACAAGCTGCTCGCCGACATGAAATTGAAGGCGGACAAACAGCCGAAAACACCGCCCGCGGCGACTCCCGGTACCGACAAGACGACGGTGCCCGAGAATAAAACGAAATCCGATAAGCCGTACGATGACTCGGCGCCGGTGTCGCAAAGCGAGAAAGATGCGATCGCCAGCCAGTTCATTCCGTGCTGGACGATGCCGGCCGGGTCGAAGGATGCGAACAAGCTCATCGTCAATGTGCGGGTGCAACTGCAGCCGGATGGCACGGTGATCACGGCAACGGTCGCCAGTAACCAGCTGTCGCATTACAACAGCGACACGTTCTTCCGCGCCGCGGCGGATGCTGCTGTTCGTGCGGTGTATAAGTGCAGCCCGCTGAAAAATTTGCCCGCCGATAAATATAATTCGTGGAAAGACATGGAAGTCGGCTTCAATCCAAAAGACCTGTCGTAAGATTAATTTCGGTATGGAATATTTGTAGCGACCGCGCTATGCATGCGCGGACTTCATTTTGACCTGGAAAGAATCTATGCGCCATTCTCCGCTGCTCGCCTTGCTTGCTACCGTTATTTTCGCCGCTGCGGCCCAGGCGGATCCACTGCATATCGACGTAACGCAAGGCAACCACGAGCCGATGCCCATCGCGGTGACGAATTTCACGGGTGGCGGTTCGGGTGCCGCGGGCGGCAGCGATATTACTGGCGTCATCGCCGGCGACCTCGAACGCTCGGGCCTGTTCAAACCCATCAGCCCGCAGGCCTTTATCGAGACCGTGAGCAATGGCGATGCCGTGCCGCGTTACGCCGACTGGCGCCAGATCAATGCCAATGCCATCGTCACCGGCACCATCACGTCGACGGGCGGCGACAAGGTGCGCATCAGCTTCCGCTTGTGGGATGCGCTGGGCCAGCAGCAGATCGCGGGCAAGGAATATAATACGTTCGCGCGCAACTGGCGCCGGGTGTCGCATCTTATTTCGGACGAGATCTATAAACGCCTCACCGGCGAGCAGGGTTATTTCGATACGCGCATTGTCTATGTTTCGGAATCGGGTTCGGCCAAGCACCGCACCAAGCGTCTCGCCATCATGGATCAGGACGGCGCGAACCATAAATACCTTACCGACGGGCAAGCACTGGTGCTGACGCCGCGCTTCTCGCCGAACACGCAGGATATCCTCTATATGTCCTATTCGGGCAACCAGCCGCGCGTATTCCTGCGTGACCTGCAGACCGGCCGTGAGGAATCGCTCGGCAAGTTCAACGGCATGAGCTTCGCGCCGCGCTTTAATCATGACGGCTCGCGCATGCTGATGTCGATCGCCAATGGCGGGGTGACGAGCATCTACGAGATGGATCTGCATAGCCGTTCGCTACGTCGTCTCACCCAATCGGGAGCGGCAATCGATACCTCCCCCTCTTACGCGCCCGATGGGCATGCTATTGTCTTCAACTCCGACCGTGGCGGTAGCCAGCAGCTCTACACGATGGATCCGAACGGTGGTAACGTCCAGCGCATCAGCTTCGGCAGCGGGCAGTACGATACGCCGGTGTGGAGCCCGCGCGGCGACCTCATCGCCTTCACCAAGCAATCGGGTGGCCAGTTCTATATCGGCGTGATGCATCCGGATGGTTCGGGAGAAAAACTGCTGACCCATAGCTGGCTTGATGAAGGCCCAAGCTGGGCGCCGAACGGGCGTGTCATCGTCTTTGGCCGCGAAGCGCCGGGCGGTGCTAATGGTAACAGTTCGAAACTCTATTCGGTAGACGTGACCGGTTACAACGTGCGCGAAGTGCCGACGCCGAGCGATGCATCTGACCCCGCTTGGTCGCCGCTACTGCCAATGTAGTAACGGTAGCTATGCACTGGTTGTCGCCCCGCGCAAGGGGGGAGCTAAACCAAAAAATCTGTGCAAGGCCTGACATGGATCCCCCGTCTTGGCGGGGATAACGGCTACTGCATGCGGCCAATTTTCTTAAACCCCAACTAACTGATGCAGCTGCGCGGGGCTCGTCCAACCGAGATCGCGAAAAATCATCTGCGTGAGTTTGGCATCGGCGAGATGATCCATGAAGCGCGAAAGCACTTGGATGACACGGATGGCGGCTGCCTTATCCAATCCGGTTTCGGCATGGCAGAGTAACGCTAGCCGCATCGTCACAAAACGCTGCACCAACAATGCCGTGCGTTCGAACAGGCTCAGGCCCGAAAGTCCGCCGAACGGGAATGCCGTCATTGCCAGTTGCGCCTGAATCCAGCAGCGCAGGATCGCGCCATCCACCACCCGCGCCTGAAGCTGCGTTAAACGATTTGCCGCATCCGGTGCAAACTGCAACGTGCGATCGGCGCGATCAAATTGGCAGCCGAGCTGTTGCTCCATCACGTGCATCACCATAGCGAGCGGACCGCGGCGTGGCGCCGTTGAGAATGCTTCCGTCAATGCTAGCGCATAATAGATGACAGGCGCGCTGCTCGGTTTTGCGGTTCCCGCTTCCATACCATCGCATGCTGTGTCGATGATACTTTCCATGATGGCTTCCGGCGATTGCGTCGCATTTTCCGCAAGCTGCATGTAGCTATCCATTGCCAGTAGCATGGTATCCGGCGTAACGCCTGCCGGCAAAATATCACGCCGCACTCCCGGCATGCGCGGCAGCACCACTTCCTCGCGCCTGAACGGTGCAGCTTCGTCGAGGATCAACCGCAGCATTTCCGGGCAGGAAGTACTGCCGACCATTAACTGCCGGCCGCCGATGGCATGAACGACACGTGGATAGAAGTGACAGCTATCGCCGAGAAAGTCGGAACCGCGCGTATTCTGGATGGCGCACAGCCCCGCGCAAAGCTGGTTGCATTGGCCGCCCGGTGCATCTTTTTTCATGATGCCTTCACCAAGGTCTACCGTTGCGAGTAATTCCGGGGCCTCGGCACGGTAGAGGGCTAGTTGCACGGCATCGATCGGCATGTCCCACCCGGCGCAGCACGTGTCCGGGCACTCCGCACCGAGGCACGAGAATTGGGTGACGGCCCGATGCTGCAATAAAGGTAAACCCATAGAAAAATTAAAGAAAGGGTTTATACAACAAGCACTAGCATGTATATGGGCGCACTGCGGCGGCCGCCTTGCAATTCCGCCATCTGTTACAATATTGCAACAGATGGCTAGTTTTCGCTGATTCGGCTCTACCACCGCGGTGAGCCGCCTTGTCTATTGACAACGACTATGTAATAGGTGCCTGCGCAAACTGCTCGGTAACGGGTAGAAAAAACAATTATCCTTCAGGAGATTAAACATGAAAAAAACTGCATTGGCACTGGCGGCTTCCCTCCTTCTTCTCGCGGCGTGCGACTCGTCGGACAGCACTGGTAACGGCGCGGCGAATGGCGCTGGCGGCATGAGCGCGGATGGCCGTAGCTCGATCCTCGGCACCACCCGCAGCGGCACGCAAGTGACGGATCGCGTCTTCTTCGCAACCGATAGCTCGGTCGTTGATTCGGAAGGCCAGTCGGTCCTCGCGAATCAGGCAACCTACCTGAAAGAGAATACCAGCGTGAACGTGACCGTCGAAGGCCATGCGGATGAGCGCGGTACCCGTGAGTTCAACATCGCCCTCGGCGAGCGTCGGGCCACGGCTGCCAAGAACTTCCTCGTCAGCCAAGGCGTTTCGGCTGGCCGCATCAGCACCATCTCGTATGGTAAAGAGCGCCCGGCAGTTACCGGTAACGACGAAAGCGCCTGGAGCCAGAACCGCCGCGCTGTAACGGTTGTTGCTAACTAGGCACCTCCTTTACGAAACAAATCAAGCCCGCTGGGAAACCAGCGGGCTTTTTTGTTGGCTAGGGCCCTTGAATGCCGTGCAAAAACTTGGTAGCGATAGCGCACACTGAAGGAGTATTCCATGCGCCGCCTTGTCATCCCATTCGTTGCCCTCACGTTGTTCGCCGGCATGGCGCAGGCGCAGGAGGATAATACTAACTCCGCCTTGGGGGAGCGCCTCGACCGCCTCGAGCGTGACGTGAACTTCGTGCAGAAGCAGGTTTACCGCAATGGCGGCGGCAGCGCGACAGACGCCAGCGGCAACGCCGTCCCGGCGAATGCCGGCCAATTGCAGGTGCGCTTCACACAAATTGATGAAGAGATGCGCCAGATCCGCGGCCTCGTCGAGCAGGCGCAATTCCAGAACAAGCAGACCGCCGATAGCTTAAAAAAATTCTCCGATGATGTCGATTACCGGCTGCACGCGCTCGAGCAGAAACAATCGGAAGCGGCGGTCGCGGCGCCGGCTTTTGCAGCACAAGCGGCGGCAGAACCGGAACCTGCCGCCTCGGCTTCCCAACCGGCAACGGCCCCATCGACCGCGGCAGCCATCGCCGCGACCGGCAATTTCCCCGATGCAAATTCGCTCTACACCTACGCGCTGAAACAACAGAACGAAAAAAAATACGCTGAAGCGGGGGCGAGCTTCGATGCGTTCGTGAAGAAATACCCGACCGACCCTCTTGCCGCGAACGCCTACTACTGGCTAGGTGAAAGCCAGTACGCACGCAACGATTACACGCGCGCGGCGGAGAGTTTTAGGAAAGGGTTCGAGACGAATCCGGATGGGCAGAAAGCGCCGGACAATCTCTACAAGCTCGCCATGTCGCTCGCCGAGATCAAGCGCAAGACCGAATCCTGCGTCGTGCTGAATCAGGTCGTTACCAAATATCAAGAGACCGCGCCACGCACGGCCAGCAAAGCGCAAACGGCCATGACCAGCATGCAGTGCAGGTAATGCACCGCGAGCGCTTCGCAGCGTTGCTGCAACCGCTCGGTCCATTCCTGCGTTCAACACATTTTGCGGTCGCTCTTTCCGGCGGCGCGGATAGTCTCGCCCTTACGTTATTGATGCAGGATTATGTGGCGCGGCATGGCAGTCACCTCACCGCGCTCACGGTCGATCATCGCCTGCGTCCGGAATCCACCGAGGAAGCGTTAGCCGTCGCGCAGCAGATGCGCGCATGCGGCATTGATCACCATATTCTTACGCCCACACACGCAGATGTTTCGAACAACCTGCAGGAAACCGCGCGCGCATGGCGCTATGCGGCACTAAGCGATTACTGCCTTACCCATGGCATCCTGCATTGCCTGGTCGCGCATCAGGCTGGCGATAACCGCGAGACCGTGCACCACAACATGGCACGCGGGCATACTGCCGATGGGGCCTCGGGCATGCGGGCGGTGCACAACCTTCACGGTGTGCGCTTTCTGCGGCCGCTGCTAGATATCGAACGGGGCGAACTGGAAGAGTATTTGCGTAGCAGGAATATCGATTGGATCGACGACCCCTCGAACACGAACCAAAAATTTGCCCGCGTGCGTACCCGACAGATGCTGCAGCATAACGCCGCGAAAGAAGCCGCGCTTGATACGACGATCGACGAACAGCGTACGGCACGCACTGCCCGCGACCAAGCGCACGCTGATGCGGCCATGCGCTGCGTTACTGTACATCCGCTAGGCTTCGCCGATATTGATCTTACGTGCTGGCGCACAGTGGATGGCGCGCTAGCCAGCCAGTTACTAGCCGATTGCCTTACCACTATCAGCGGTGCGACCAGCCGCCCACGGGCTGGCGATACCCAACGGCTGGTTAGTGCTTTACGTGAAGTATCCTTTACCACCCGCACCCTACAACAATGTAACCTGAACATACAGGGCAACCATTTGCGCATCGCCCGCGAACTTTCGCGCGTCCCTGCGCCCATCCTCCTTCGTGGCAGCGGCGAAGCTCGATGGGACGGGCGTTTCAACATCCGTTATGATTTGCCCGCTGGCACAGCTTACACGCTCGCCGCTCTCGGCATCACCGGCCGACGTATGGCGAAAAAGCAATGGGGCACGAAAGCCGACATGCCGCCAAGCTCACCGGCGTTATGGCATCTTGATGAACTGATGTTCCTGCCCCATATAGAACTGCCACACGCCGCCGCACAGCAGGTCCGCATCGGGTTCGCCCCGCCAAAACCGCTTGCCGCTGCGCCGTTTTGGTGATTGAGTCAGAAAAATCAGCGAAAGCAGCCTTATGCAACTATCGACGAAAATGATCCTGATCTGGCTTGGCATCTTCGCCGCCATCTTCATCCTCTTTAACCTGTCACAGGGCAGCATGGGGGAGTCCGGCGGTAACGCCGCGCAGCATCTCGCCTATTCGGACTTCCTGAACAAGGTGGAGGCCGGTGATGTGAAGAAGGTTGTCATCCGCGAGAACTCGGAATCCGGCACTCGCGTGCAGGGCCAGTTCGGCAATGGCGATACGTTCCAGACGCAGGGCGTCAACGATCCGAAACTGGTCGAGACCTTACGCCGCAACAATGTCAAATTCTCCGGCGAACCGGCTAGTTCCGGCAGCGATGTCTTCGTCAGCGCCCTGCTTTCCTCGTGGCCGCTCCTGCTAATGATCGTCGTCTATATCTGGTTCATGCGGCAGATGCAGTCCGGCAAGGGCGGCGGTAGCGGCGGGGCGATGGGCTTCGGTAAAAGCCGCGCAAAACTGCTAAACGAAAACCACGAGAGAAAAACCTTCGACGATGTCGCCGGTATCGATGAGGCGAAGGATGAATTGCAGGAGATCGTCGAGTTCCTGAAAAACCCGGGCAAGTACCAGAAGCTTGGCGGCAAAATCCCGCGCGGCTGCCTGCTCGTCGGCCCGCCGGGTACCGGTAAAACGCTGCTGGCACGGGCGATCGCGGGGGAAGCAGGTGTGCCGTTCTTCAGTATTTCCGGTTCCGATTTCGTCGAGATGTTCGTCGGCGTCGGCGCCAGCCGGGTGCGCGATATGTTCGAGCAAGGCAAAAAGAATTCCCCGTGCATTATTTTCATCGATGAGATCGATGCGGTCGGTCGCCATCGCGGCGCCGGCATCGGCGGCGGGAACGACGAGCGCGAACAGACGTTGAACCAGTTGCTGGTCGAGATGGACGGCTTCGAGGCAAATCAATCCGTCATCCTGATTGCTGCCACCAACCGGCCGGATGTGCTCGATTCCGCGCTGCTGCGTCCGGGCCGTTTCGATCGGCAGATCACCGTGCCGAACCCGGATATCGAAGGCCGCACGAAAATTCTTTCCGTGCATCTCAAGAAAGTACCGATGGCGCCGGACGTGGATGCGCGTATCATCGCCCGCGGTACGCCGGGCTTCTCGGGCGCTGACTTAGCGAACCTCGTCAACGAGGCGGCACTGCTCGCCGCGCGCCATGACCGCAAGGTCGTGACCATGCGCGAATTGGAATCCGCCAAGGATAAAGTGATGATGGGCGTCGAGCGCAAATCGATGGTGATGAGCGAGGAAGAAAAGAAAATGACGGCCTATCACGAAGCCGGTCACGCGGTGGTTTCCGTGCATTGCCCCGCGTCGGACCCCATTCACAAGGCCACGATCATTCCACGCGGCCGCGCACTCGGCATGGTGATGCGCCTGCCGGAAGCTGATAAAATTTCTTATCTGCGTGATAAAATGCTGGCCGATCTGGCCGTCTCGATGGGTGGCCGCGCGGCGGAAGAAATCATCTTCGGCCATGCGAAAGTATCGAGCGGCGCGAGTTCGGATATCCAATATGCGACCCGTCTCGCCAATGCGATGGTAACGCAGTGGGGCATGAGCGATGAGCTGGGCCCGATTTTGTTTGCCGCGAACGAGGATACTGGCAAGGCGATGATCCGTTCCTCGGCGGCGATCGCCAAGGTCGATGCCGAGATCAAGCGCATCGTCAATGATGCGCATGCGGAAGCGACACGCCTCCTCACCGAGAACCGCGAGCAGCTCGAAACGGTAGCGAAGGCGCTCATCGAGTTCGAGACGTTGACCGGCGAGGAAATCAACCAGATCATGCGTGGCGAAAAACTCGACCGGCCGGATTCGGATGCGCTCGCGCCGAAGATCGTCAAGAGCAAGCTGCCGAGTAGCCGTAAGGGCATCGACCTCACCCCCGAAGGCATCAAGGATGCCGATCACCCAGCGGGCGGCGGTGACAGCACGCTACACTGATAACGAAATCTTTCGATTCATTTTATTGTGGCAGTCGTTTTCTATGCTACACACGATGCCATGAACGCTCGCAAATATTTTGGAACCGATGGAATCAGGGGCACCGCGAACCGCTTCCCGATGACCGCCGACATCGCCCAGCGCCTCGGGATGGCCACTGCGCATTATTTCAACCGGGGTGACCACCGGCACCGTGTTGTCATTGCAAAGGATACCCGGCTCTCAGGCTACATGATCGAGAACGCGCTGACCTCGGGTTTCCTCGCCATGGGGGTGGATGTGCTGCTGGTCGGCCCGATGCCGACACCGGCGGTCGCTTTCCTCACCCGCGCCATGCGCGCCGACCTGGGCGTGATGATCTCCGCGTCGCATAATCTGTTCGAGGATAACGGGCTGAAACTTTTCGGGCCCGATGGCTTTAAACTCAGCGACGAAGTAGAACTCGGCATCGAAGAACAGATGGATGACGATCTGACGAGCAAATTCGCCGAGCCGGAAAAAGTCGGCCGCGCCAAACGCCTCGACGATGCGCCGGGCCGCTACATCGAATTCGTCAAATCCACCTTCCCGAAGAATCTGCGCCTTGATGGTTTGAAAGTCGTCATCGATTGCGCGAACGGGGCAGGCTATCAGGTCGGGCCTATCATTCTGTGGGAACTCGGGGCGGATGTCGTGCCAATCCATATCTCGCCGAACGGCCTCAACATCAACAAGGATTGCGGTTCCACCCATCCGCAATCGCTGCGAGAAGCAGTGTTGCGAGAAGGCGCGCATATCGGCATCGCGCTCGATGGGGATGCGGATCGCCTGACCATCGTCGATGAAAAATGCGAAGTGAAGGATGGTGATCAGCTGATGGCCATGATCGCCGATTATGCGAATCGCCATGGCACCTTGAAAGGCGGCGGCATCGCGGCGACGCTGATGAGCAATCTCGGCCTCGAGCGTTTCCTGCGCGCGCGTAATATCCAGATGCATCGTACCAAGGTCGGTGATCGCTACGTGATGGAAACCATGAAAGCGCAAGGGCTCAACATCGGCGGCGAGCAATCCGGTCATCTTATCCTCGGCGATCATTCGACGACCGGCGATGCACTGATCGCCGCCCTGCAAATCCTCGCCGCGCTGATGGAAGACGGTCGCCCGGCGAGCCAGGCACTGCATATGTTCGATCCCGTGCCGCAGATCTTGAAGAACGTGCGTTACGCGCAGGGTGACCCCCTTGCCAATGCCGAAGTAAAAGCCCATATCGCCAAGCTTGAAGAAACGCTCGGCAAGACCGGGCGCATTGTCGTGCGTCCCTCCGGCACCGAGCCGCTACTACGCATCATGATCGAGGGTGAGGACAAATCCGCTATTACCAAAATGGCCGACGAACTTGCGGCGACTATTACCCAAAAAGCGGTGGCATAAACGCAAGGGCTTTGCTAATTTTTAAAGTGGGTGCTTTCCGCTTGCGCATCGAGCGCGGCGCGCAGTTTCGTGACGAGTTCCGGCGACAGGCGATAATGATCGCCCGCTTGCGCCGCTGGCTTTTGTGCCGTATCGCTTGGTTTATCCAACTGGGCCATGCTGCTATTCAACCGTAAAACCCTTAAAACACCGCTAACCATGACGCGTCTCCCTAAAATTTTTGGTAAGGTCCTGATTATCGCTGGATCGGATTCCAGTGGTGGGGCTGGCATCCAAGGCGATATCAAGACGGTTTCAGCCCTTGGCGGATATGCGATGACGGCCATTACCGCTCTCACCGCCCAGAACACGCTCGGCGTGTTCGGAATTCATCCCGTGCCCGAAGACTTTATCGCGCAGCAGATCATCTTGTGTCTTTCCGACATTGGTGCCGACGTAGTGAAAACCGGCATGCTGCATTCGGCGGGTGTCATCGAAGCGGTGGTGGCTACTGTGCCAAAGAGTATCCCCCTCGTTGTCGATCCGGTGATGGTAGCGAAAGGCGGTGCGCCGTTGCTGGAAAAAGCGGCACTCGAAACGCTTAAATCAAAACTCATTCCCCGCGGTACACTTATCACACCCAATTTGCCAGAAGCGGAATTACTGCTTGGCCACAGCATCGATGAAGCGCAGATGGAACATGCGGCGCGGGAGTTGCTGGACCTTGGTTGTGATGCGGTGTTGCTCAAGGGTGGCCATGGCAGCGGCGAAACGCTGACGGATGTATTGGTCGAAAAGGATGGCACGGTGACGAAGTTCAGTACCCAGCGTATTGCCACCCGCCATACCCATGGCACGGGGTGCGCAATGGCTTCAGCGATCGCTACCGGCCTCGCCCAACAATTAAGCCTTCAGGAAGCAGTGCGGCGCGCCCATGCCTATGTCCAGCAAGCCATTGGCCGCGCTCCGGGTTTTGGCCAGGGAAATGGCCCGCTTGGCCACTGAAATGCCCATATTTTAGCTTGCCAAGGCTTGAAATAGCGGCTATTCACCCGCCCCTAATCAACGTTTCACTGCAAAATCGGTGGGACATCATGGAGAAGAACATGGCTAAGCAAGGCATCCACCCGGATTACCATACCATCACCGTCGTGATGACCGATGGCTCGCGCTACGAAACGCGCTCGTGCTACGGCAAGGAAGGCGACACTCTCACCCTCGACGTGGATCCGAAAACCCACCCGGCCTGGGTCGGCGGCGTGAACCTGCGTAAAACTGGCCGTCTTGAAAGCTTCAATAACCGCTTTGGCGGCATCGCTGCCATCAATAAAACACCGGGCGGCGAGAAGAAAGAAGAGAAAAAGGACGAGAAGAAAGAAGCGTAGTTCCTTGCTTCCTCGAAGAATAATCAAGGGCGGCCATCGTGCCGCCCTTCCTATTTCTTGAATAAATCCTCGGCCGCGTTCTTCACGCCACCACGCTCCTCGATTTCCTTATCGATTTTCGCAATCTCGACAAGCAACTCCACCTTGTAGTCCTTCATGTGCGTGACGGACATACCGTCGAGTTTCCGGGGGAAAGGTTGCGGTTGCTTGTGTTTAGGCAGATCGTCATCGATGAACATAGGAGGATTCCTTCACATTGTCCTGATTGACTTTGCCGCAAGCTGCGCCGAAAAATCAAGCGGTATGTCAGATCATCTTCCCACCACTATGCACGGCATGGAAATCCGCGATGGCGCATTGCACCTTGCCACGTTGCCGGTACCCCAGCCTGCACCGAATGAGGTGCTCATTGCCGTGGCGTATGCCGGCATCAACCGCGCGGATATGCTGCAGATCGCCGGCGATTACGCCCCGCCGAAAGATGCCTCGCCACTGCCGGGGCTCGAGGTCTCGGGCCGTATCGTCGCCCTCGGTGCGGAAGTGCGGGGCTTCAGTCTCGGTCAAGCGGTATGCGCGCTGCTTGAGAGTGGCGGCTATGCGCAGTATGCCATTGCCCCAGCGGCGCAGGTGTTGCCATTGCCGTCCGGCATCCATCTCAAGGAAGCGGCCAGTTTGCCCGAAGCCGCGGCGACCAGCGTCATGGCGCTACGCGATGAAGGCAAGCTACAGGCCGGTGAGCGCGTCCTCATCCACGGAGCAACGTCGGGCGTCGGTATTATCATGAGCCAGATCGCAAAATGCTGGAAAGCCGAGGTGTTCGGCGTGGTGGGCGGCGCAGAAAAAGCCAAGCTATTGAAGGAAGATGGAATAACGCCTATCGACCATACGAGAGCGCCCTTTGCTGAGCAATTGAGGGCCTTAACGAATAACGAGGGCGTCGACCTCATCATCGACACGCTCGGCGGGCCGATGGTCGAGACCCACCTGCGCTGCTTGCGCAAAGGCGGCCGCCTCGTGACATTAGCCATGCTTGAAGGCAGCAGTCTCCCACCGATGAAAATGACCCGCCTGCTGATGAACCACCTTACCTGGAGTGGAACTACCTTACGCAGCAAAACCGCGGCCAAAAAGGCTGCCATCATGGCGCAGTTGCGTGACCATGTCTGGCCACATATTGCGTCGCACGCCATCACCCCCCGTATCGACAGCGTTTTTGCGCTGCAAGACGCCCAAAAAGCGCTCGATCGCATGCAAGAACGCTTGCATATGGGCAAGATTCTATTAGAAGTGCAGGCCGAATAGCGGGCTAGGGTTGAGTAAAAACGCCTACCACCCTGGCCCTAAACCCAAGACCCTAAATTTACGGAGTAACTACCATGGCACATCCACTCATGCCCAAAGCCACCGCCGTCTGGCTGGTTGAGAACACCACGTTGACCTTTGAACAGGTCGCTGATTTCTGCGGTATGCACCCGCTCGAGATCCAGGGCATCGCGGATGGTGAAGTCGCCATGGGCATCATGGGCCAGAACCCCATTGAAGCAGGCGAGCTGGCGCAAGAAGAAATCGATAAGGCCGAGAAGGATGAGGATTACCACATGGTCATGGCGGCCCACGCCCTCGCCCATATGAAAATGGCCGGGGCGAAGAAAAAAGGCGCACGTTACACGCCCGTAGCGCGTCGTCAGGATAAGCCGGAAGCCATCGCCTTCATCCTCAAGAACCATCCGTACATCCCGGATTCGCAGATCATCAAGCTGATCGGCACGACGAAAAAGACCATCGAATCCATCAAGGAACGCACGCACTGGAACATCAGCAACATCAAGCCGAAGGACCCGGTCCTGCTCGGCCTGTGCATGCAGACGAGCCTCGATGCGGTGGCCACGAAATTCCGTCCGGCGGGTACGCCGGTTGTCGCAGCGGACGATTCCGACAGCGACGCTGCATAGCACGCACGCCATGAGCACCCCGGCTGAACTGAACCGCGTCCTCGACCGTTTACGTTCGGTGCATGTGCTCTGCATCGGCGATGTGATGCTCGACCGGTTCATCTACGGTAATGTCGAACGCATTTCACCGGAAGCACCGATCCCCATTTTCACCGCGACGCGTGAGGAACGCATGCTTGGCGGTGCCGGCAACGTCGTGCGCAACCTGCTCGCGCTCGGTGCCGCGGCCTCGTTCGCAGCGGTCATCGGCGATGATGCGGTCGGTACGCAATTGACGCAACTGGTGGGCGCGGAAGCACAGCTTGTCCCATATCTCATCACTGAGCGCGGACGCCTCAGCACCAAGAAAACCCGCTATGTCGCGAACTCGCAGCAATTGTTGCGCAGCGATAGCGAGACCAAAACATTGGTGAATGGCGATACGGCGACCAAGATTCTCGACCTCATCCTGCCCGAGATCGAACACCACCAGGCAGTCATTCTCTCCGATTATGGTAAAGGCGTGCTCACGCCCGAGATATGCCGTACCTTGATCGCGCATGCCCGCACCCATCAGGTGCCTGTCTTCGTCGACCCTAAACAGCGTGATGTCTCCATCTATGCAGGCGCCACCGTCCTCTCGCCCAACCTCAAGGAACTCGCCCTTGCGGCCGGGGTCGATCATTTCGAGAACGAGACCGACATCATCACCGCCGCGCGTGAACTCGCCGTCCGCCATAAATTCCAGTATGTGCTGACGACTCGCGGCGCGCACGGCATGACGCTGGTCGATGCGCAGGGGCTGGTCGTCCATCTTGCAGCAACGGCAAGCGAAGTGTTCGATGTCTCGGGCGCCGGCGATACTGTCATCGCGACACTCGCGGCCACCTACGCTGCTGGTGCACCGATGCCGCTGGCGACGGAACTGGCGAACCTTGCCGGGGGGATCGTCGTCGGCCGCCTCGGCACTGCCGTCGTGCACCAAACGGACCTCAGTGCCGCGCTTTACACCCATCGCGCGATGGTGCTGCAGCAAAAGATCCTGCCGCGCGAGACCGCGCTCGCGACCGTGCAGAATTGGCGACGGGACGGCCTGACCATCGGTTTCACCAATGGCTGCTTCGACATCATGCATGCCGGTCATATCCAGTTGCTTAGCGATGCGCGGGCGCGCTGCGATAAGCTCATCGTTGCGCTCAACACTGATGCGTCCGTGCGAGGACTCAAAGGGCCCACCCGTCCTGTGAATGCCGAAATGGACCGCGCGCAGGTGCTCGCCGCACTTGCGAATGTCGATGCGGTGGTGCTGTTCGATGAGGAAACGCCGCTTGCGCTGCTGAAACTCCTGCAGCCGGACCGCTTGATGAAAGGCGCTGATTACGCCAAGGAGCAAGTGGTAGGATGGGAACTCGTCGAATCCTACGGCGGTTCGGTGGAATTGCTGTCCTTGAAAGACGGGTACAGCACTACCAACATCATCAAAAAAATGAGTGCATGAAACCGCTTACGGCAAAAGCCTTTCTACTTAACCTATTATTAACCATTATCTGCGACACTGCCCTAGGCCTGTCACACCGTAATGCTGTGTTAATAATGCAGCAATAGGCTGTTACTACTCACAACCTACTCGAGTCGAGTCTAAAAGGGTTGACGGACCTTTGGGCCTATGGTCACTGGTTGGTATTCATCTTTTAAAGGGGCATCCGCCATGAAGACATCAGCTAAAACATCGGGCTTCACCCTCGTGGAGTTGGCGATCGTACTCGTCATCATCGGTCTTATCATCGGCGGGGTTCTGGTCGGTCAGGATCTGATCAAAGCAGCGACCATCCGCTCGACCGTGTCGGATATCGAGAAATTCAACGCCGGGGCGACCACCTTCCGCGGTAAATATAACGGCCTGCCGGGTGACCTCACCGCTGCCCGTGCCGTCGAATTCAACCTGTCGGCAGGCGCGGATGCGAACTCTGCCGGGACGGCGGGCTTACGCGATGGCAATGGCGTGCTGGAAGGCGGCGCAGCCGGGGCGACCAACCTTGCCGGTGAAACCGCACTCTTCTGGCAGGATCTGGGCAAATCGGGCCTGATCGCCGGAACCTATCCGGGCATCGGTGCGGCTATCGGGCCGGCGGCTGCAGTCACTACGGCCAACGCCAACTCCTATATGCCGCATGCCAAGCTGCGCGACACAGCGAATTATTACACCTATTCGACCTTAGGCCGTAACTGGTTCTATATCGGGTCGATCGCTGCTGCCATCACTACGGGTGCAGTAACGCCGACAGCGGCAGTAACACCGCAGGAAGCCAAAGGTATCGATGAGAAGATCGATGACGGCTTCCCGACCACCGGTGTTGTACTCAGCATGAGCAACCTGACAACGGCTGACCCGGGTGCGGCGGCGGCGACCACGGTCTGCGCCACCAACGCCACACCACCAGTTTACAACGTATCATCAGCAGCGACCGGCGCGTTATCGAACGTCGTGTGCATGATGCAACTACGTACTTCCTTCTAAAATTGGTGTACTCACAAGAAACGAAAGCCACAGGGACCTGACCCTGTGGCTTTTATTTTGTTACGTAATTCGCTTCAATCACTGTTCACTTTTTAATCGTAAGGGGCATTCGCCATGAAAACACCTACAAAAACATCGGGCTTTACTCTCGTGGAGTTGGCGATCGTACTCGTCATTATCGGTCTTATCATTGGTGGGGTGCTGGTCGGCCAGGATCTCATTAAAGCGGCGACCATCCGCTCGACCGTGTCGGACATTGAGAAATTCAACGCAGGCGCGACCACCTTCCGGGGAAAATATAACGGCCTGCCGGGTGACCTCACCGCTGCCCGTGCCGTCGAATTCAACCTGTCGGCAGCCGCAGATGCGAACTCCGCTGGGACAGCGGGCTTACGCGATGGTAACGGCGTGCTGGAAGGCGGCGCAGCCGGCAATACGAACCTCGGTGGCGAAACGGCATTGTTCTGGCAGGATCTGGGTAAAGCGGGCCTGATCGCCGGCACGTACCCGGGCATCGGTACTGTCGTGTTCCCCGCCGTGGCAGTCACTACGGCCAACGCCAATTCGTACATGCCGCATGCCAAGCTGCGTGATACGGCGAATTACTACACCTACTCGACCGCAGGCCGTAACTGGTTCTATATCGGCTCGATCGCCGCCGATACTGCAGGCGTCATTACCCCGACTGCTGCTGTGACCCCGCAGGAGGCCAAAGGTATCGATGAGAAGATCGACGACGGTTTCCCAACGACCGGAGTGGTGCTCAACATGACCAACCTGACGACGGCAAACGCAGGCGCTGCACCAGCGACTACGGTCTGCGCGACCAACGCAACCCCGTCGGTTTACAACGTATCATCGGCTGCGACCGGCGCGCTGTCGAACGTCGTGTGCATGCTGCAATTGCGCACTTCCTTCTAGTTCCGCAACACTTACCGAATCAGGCCGCAGGGTGAAAACCTTGCGGCTTTTTCGTGCTTGTCTTCGCACATTGCGGCTTCATCATTTCAGGATTATTCTGGCGGCTATGATCGTTCATCTGCTTTATAGCCCCTTTCCATCCCTCGCCACGGCACGTGCAGCAAGCCGTGAATTGATTTGCCAACGACTGGTCGCGTGCTGCAATCTTTTGCCTGCAGGCGAATCGCATTATCTCTGGGAAGGGCAATATACGACCGTCGAAGAGGTCATCCTCATCGCCAAAACGACCGCCGGAAATCTCGAGAAAGCCAAGGAAACATTGGCATTGCACCACCCGTATACCACTCCGGCCATCCTCAGTTTCGCGGCGGACGCCAACTCTGCTTTCGCCGCCTGGGTTACGGCCGCCAGCGGCCAAGCAAACCATTCGTTAGAGCATGATTGACCTAAGTGGCACGCTTTGCTATCAAGCCTGCACTTTGTTGGTGTTGGGGCGTCGCCAAGTGGTAAGGCTCCGGTTTTTGGTACCGGCATCCCAGGTTCGAATCCTGGCGCCCCAGCCAACAAAAAGCCACCCGTAACAGGTGGCTTTTTGTTGGGCTGAGCGCCATATCTTGGTGCAGTGCATATTCGATCATTTACTTGGTGAGCGCAGCGAATTTAGGAAACGACACGAGGCTCCTTCGGCCGAGAAAATCCTGGCGCCCTCGAACCCGCCTTCCCCCTATCTTTTTCCTATTCGAAGATTATACCAACTCCATGGCCCTCTCCTACTCCGTCCTGAAAAACCAGAACTTCCGCCACTTGATGGTTACCCGCGTGCTCGCTATCTTCGCACTGCAGTTCCAGGACGTCATCATCAACTGGCAGATCTACAGCCTTACCAAGAGTGCGTTCTATCTCGGCCTGGTCGGCCTCACCGAAGCCATTCCCGCCATTACTTTTGCGATGTTCGCCGGCCACATCGTCGATAAAAGCCGGCCGCATTTCATCCTGCGCAACTGCCTCATCGCCCTCACATTCATTTCGCTGACGTTACTGATCGTCGCGGGTGGGCATGTGGGGGCAAGCGAACGCGTGATGATCGGTGCGCTCTTCATCGGCATCTTCTTCTCCGGGCTAGTGCGCAGTTTCATCATGCCATCTTCTTTCACGCTGCTCTCACGCGTCGTGTCGCGCGAGGACATTCCCGCCGCGACCTCATGGATGACCAGTGGTTTCCAACTCGCCGCCATTACCGGCCCGGCGCTCGCCGGGCTCATCTATGGTGGCTATGGCAGCAGCGTCGCCTGGTTCGTACCGTTCGCCGTGCTGATCGGCGCAGTCTTCGCCATCAGCACACAGCACAAGGAACACCGCACATTCCAGAATGCGAACACGCGCGAGCCCGTGCTGCAATCCATCGCTGCGGGTTGGCGTTTCGTCATCCATAACCGCGTGCTGCTACCCGTCATGACGCTCGATATGTTCGCGGTATTGTTCGGTGGCGCGGTCGCCGTGCTGCCGGTCTTCGCCGATCAGGTATTGCATCTGGGGCCCCAAGGCCTTGGCCTGTTGCGCGCCGCGCCAGCCATTGGTTCCATCATCACCGCACTGTACTGTGCCGTGAAGCCGATGAAAAGAATCCGCGGGTCCATGCTGCTGGTCGTCGTTACCGGCTTTGGGTTCTGCATGCTCGGCTTCGGTCTCAGCACCGCCTTCATCCCGGCTGCTTTCTTCCTTGCCTTGAGCGGCGCGTTCGATAGCGTCAGCATGGTCATTCGCGGCACGCTGATGCAGCTGCTCATCCCCGATACGATGCGCGGTCGCGTCTCCGCCCTCAACAGCATGTTCATCATCTCGAGCAACGAGATCGGTGCATTCGAATCTGGCACGGCGGCAACCGTGCTCGGCCTCGTGCCGTCCATCATCTTCGGGGGTTGCATGACGTTGCTGATCGTCAGCATCACCGCCGTGGCGGGACGCGAACTGCGCACCACCGTGGTGCATGCGGATAAAAAGGAAGATCCAGCTTAAGATTGATCGATTTTAGAAGGTATCGCTCACGCGGTCGCTGACATCGCCCCACCAGCGCTCGATCATGGACGGTTTGCCCGGCTTCACGTTGTCATCGAGCGCGGCAGGGGTCTCTGGCGTTTTCGTCTGCGGTGTTAGTGCGGGCGATGCGGCATTACTCATCGGCGGCGTTACCCAGCTACCGCCAAGCGCCTTCACCAATTGCACGGTGGTGATGAACTGGTTGCCCACCACTTCGGCCCGGGTGCGTTGTGCGGCGAGCAAGGTGCGCTCCGCATCGAGGAATTCAAAATGGCTTGAATAGCCGACATCGTAACGCTGCTTTGCCACCTCATAGGCGCGCTGCGCCGCGGCGATGCCGCTATCGTCCGCTTTCACCTGATTGGCTGCATTGCGCACGCCGCTGAGGTTATCTTCCACTTCCTGGAAGGCCTGCAATACGCTCACACGGTAGCTCGCGACCGCGCTCTGATAGCCGGCATCCGCCTGCGCCCGTTGCGCCGCGAGCTGGCCGCCTTCGAAGATCGGTTGCGTCAGGATGGTTCCGGCCAACGGGCCAATGAGCCACGAACGGTTTGACCATTGGAACAGATGGCCAAGATCACCCGAGACAAAACTGCCAACGGCCGAAAGTGAAATATCCGGGAAGTAACCGCTACGCGCGACACCGATGCGCTCGTTCGCTGCTGCAATCTGGTCTGCCGCCTGTTTAACGTCCGGTCGCCGCTCGAGCAGGGTCGACGGAATGCCCGCCGGGATCGCCGGTGGCACACCTTTAAGTTCGGCGATCTTCACATTCAATTCCGTCGGCGGTTTACCGATGAGGATGGCAAGCGCGTGTTCCGCCACCTCCACCTGCTGCTGAATGCCCGCCTGATCGCTCTGAACGGCAGCAATATCCGCTTGATCCTTCGACAGGTCGAGCGAATCGATCGCACCCGCATCGTATTTCTGCTTGGTGTATTTCAGTGTCTGTTCCCGCGTTTTCAGCGTCTGCTGAAGGATAGCATTTTCCTGACGCAACGCGGCCAGGCGGAAATAGGTCTCGGCGAGGTCCGTCTGCAGACCCAAGCGTGCGGCGCGATAATTGTTCTGTTCCGCATCGGCATCCTTCGCGGCGGCACGCGCGGTGGCGCGTTGCTGGCCGAACAGATCCGTATCCCAGCTGATCGTCGCATTCGCCGTGTAGAGCGTGTACGGCTTGGTGGTGACGTTGAAACCAGGCGGCAGATTCGGTTTGATGGACGCCGGCGAGGTCAACTGGCGCTGCGGCCCGAAGCCGACACCAACGGTGGGGTAGAGCCGCGCGTATTCGCTGTCCGTCAAGGCGCGCGCCGTGTTCACGCGCTCCGCCGCCACATCGAGCGACGGGTTGTCCTTCATCGCCTGTTCCATCAATGTATCGAGTTCGGGAATGTTGAACATGCGCCACCAGGCGAATTCATCGATCTGTGCCTTGTCGTCGAAACGCTTCCATTTGCCGTCCTGCGCTGGGGCGACGGGTGCTGCATTGGCATCCGGCGGCGAGGCTTCCTTGAAGGCAGCAGGCGTTTCGACATTGGGCATCAGAAGATCAGGTGAAAGATCACAGGCCGAAAGCGATAGCACAGTGAAAGCAAGCAACGTTGATTTACGCATGATGCGCCTCTTGGGTAGGTGGCAATGGCGGCTGTTTCGGCGGGAACAATTTCACCGTGAACGTGCGTACGATGACATAGAACATCGGCGTCATCAGCAGGCCGAAGAAGGTTACGCCAATCATGCCGGAGAATACGGCGACGCCCATATCGCGGCGCATCTCGGACCCGGCGCCCGAGGCAGTCGCGAGCGGAATCACGCCCATAATGAAGGCGAAGGACGTCATGAGAATGGGACGTAAGCGCAGATGGCTCGCCTCCCACGCCGCATCGCGGATGCTGCGGCCCTGATGTTCCAGCTCGCGCGCGAACTCAACGATGAGGATCGCGTTTTTGCACGCCAGCCCCACCAGCACGATGAAGCCGATCTGGGTGAAGATGTTGTTCTCGCGCCCCATGAGCCATACCCCGAAGATGGAACCGAACAGGCAGAGCGGCACGATCAGGATCACCGCAAGCGGCAGGCTCAGGCTCTCATATTGCGCCGCGAGCACGAGGAATACGAACAGCACGCAGAGCGGGAAGACATAGAACGCGGTGTCTCCCGCGAGGATCTGCTGGTAGGTCAACTCCGTCCATTCGTAGCTCATGCCTTTGGGCAGCACGTCGTTGAGGATTTTCGTCATCGCCTCTTTCGCCTGGCCCGAAGAATAGCCCGGTGCGGCATCGCCGTTCAAGTCGGCGGCACGGAAGGCGTTATAACGGGTGGCGCGATCCGGCCCAAATGCTTCCTTGACATCGACCAGCGCACCGAGCGGTACCATCACGCCATCGCGGCTGCGCACTTTCAGTTGCGCGATATCTTCTTTATGCGAGCGGAACGGCGCATCCGCACCGGCATAGACTTGGTAGGTGCGGCCGAAGAGGTTGAAGTCATTCACGTAGTAATTGCCGAGATAGATCTGCAGCGTGTCGAACAAGTCTGATAATGCAATATTCTGCTGCTTGGCGCGCGTACGGTTGATGTCGACATCAAGCTGCGGCACGTTGTTCTGGAAGGTGGAGAACACACTGGCGAGGCCCGGTGTCTGGAACGCCTTGCCTTGGATCTGCCCGACGATGCCGGCAATGGCATCATACCCCATATCGGTGCGATCCTGAATTTCCAGTTTGAAGCCGCCGATGGTACCAAGACCCATCACCGGCGGTGGCGGGAAGATCGCGACATAAGCGCCCTGGATGCTGGAGAATTCCTTGTTCAGCGCTCCGGCAATGGCACCCGCCGAAAGGTCTGCGGTCGTGCGATTCTCGAACGGATCGAGCGTCGCGAAAACAATCCCCGCGCTGCTGCTGTTGCTGAAACCGGCAATGGAAAGACCGGGGAACGCCACGGAATGCGCGACGCCCGGATGTTTCAGCGCGAGGTCGGACATCCGGCGGATTACCGCATCCGTGCGCTCCAGCGAGCTGCCCGGCGGCAATTGCGCGAAGGCGACAAGGTACTGCTTATCCTGCGCGGGCACATAGCCACCCGGCACACGCGTGAAGCCGAAAATAGTCAGGCCGAGCAGAACAATATAAACGACGCCCAGAAGTTTCTTGCGGTCGAACGACCAGCGCACTACCCGCCCGTAACGGTGCGAGGCGGATTTGAAAAAATTATTAAAGCGACGGAAGAAGCCCCCGAATAGTTTATCCATCCCGCGCGACAGGCGGTCTTTCGGCGCATCATGGCCACGCAAGAGCATCGCGGCCAGTGCCGGTGAGAGTGTCAGCGAGTTGAAAGCGGAGATGACGGTGGAGATGGCGATGGTCAGCGCGAACTGGCGGTAGAACTGCCCGGTCAGGCCGCTGATGAAGGCGATCGGCACGAACACGGCGCACAACACGAGCGCGATGGCAATAATAGGACCCGAGACTTCGCGCATTGCCTGATAGGTCGCTTCGCGCGGACTGCGCCCTTCTTCAATGTTGCGCTCGACATTCTCGACGACGACGATAGCATCATCCACCACGATCCCGATAGCGAGCACGAGGCCGAACAGCGACAGCGCGTTGATGGAGAAACCGATCAGATGCATGATGGCGAAAGTGCCGACGATGGAGATCGGCACGGCGAGCAACGGGATGATCGATGCCCGCCACGTCTGCAGGAAGATGATGACGACGAGTACCACAAGCAGGATGGCCTCGAACAAGGTCTCGACCACCGCATCGATGGATTGTTGCACGAAGCGTGTCGGGTCGTACACGATGTCGTAGGCAACACCCTCAGGGAAACTTTTCTTGATCTCCTCCATAGTGCTGCGAACTTTTTTCGCCAACTCCAAGGCGTTGCTGCCCGGTGATTGGAAGATACCGAAACCGACCGCCGGTGTGTTGTCGAGGAGCGAGCGCAGCGCGTAGGTGCTCGATCCCAGCTCGACGCGTCCGACATCCCGTAGATGCGTTACTGCGCCGGTTTTCGTATCTGCTTTGATGATGATATCCTGGAACTCGTCGATCGATTTCAGGCGCCCCTGCACGTTCACCGGCAACTCGAATGGAATTTCCGCCCCGCTCGGTTGCGCTCCGATAGTACCGGCAGCGATCTGGATGTTCTGTTCACGAATCGCGTTCGTTACATCCGAGGCGCTCAAATTACGTGAGGCCATCTTGTGCGGGTCGAGCCAGACGCGCATCGCGTAATCGCCACCGCCGAACACCTGCACCTGGCCGATACCCTGCAAGCGCGCCAGTTGGTCCTTCACGTTGATAAGGCCGTAATTATGCAGGTAGTTGATGTCATAGCGTTCGTTCGGTGATTTCAGATGCACCACCATGATGAAGTCCGACGAGCTTTTCACCGTCGTCACGCCGAGCGAGCGCACCACGTCAGGCAAGCGCGGCGTCGCCTGCGCCACACGGTTCTGCACCAGTTCCTGCGCAAGGTCCGGGTTGGTGCCGAGCTTGAAGGTAACGGTGATGCTCATCGCGCCATCGGTAGTCGCCTGCGAGCTCATATAGAGCATGTTCTCGACGCCGTTGATCTGCTCCTCGAGCGGTGCGGCCACGGTCTCGGCGATTACTTTCGGGTTCGCACCGGGATAGTTCGCGGTAACGATGACGGACGGCGGCACGACCTCGGGATACTCCGAAATCGGCAGCAGGAACATCGAGATCGAACCGGCGATGAAGATGAAGAACGAGATCACCCCCGCCAGGATCGGGCGGTCGATGAAACGGTGCGAAATATCGAGGCCAGCCATTTACTTCGCTTCCGTCGTGTCAGGTTTTTTATCGGTCGCCGGGGATGGCGCATCGCCGGTGGGCAGTGCATCCGCTTTACTATCGGCCGGCTTATCCGCGGCAGGCGCTGCAGCATCGGCCGGCGCGTTCGGATCTTTCAACGTTACCATATCGACATCCGTGCCCTGCACCGGCACCCCCGGACGCACGCGCTGCAGGCCGTTTACTACGATCTTCTCGCCCGGCTTCAGTCCGCTATCGATGACCTGCAAAGCATCCACCGTCTCACCGAGCACCACTTCGCGGTATTGCGCTTTGCTATCCGTATCCACCACCATGACGAATTTCTTGCTCTGGTCGGTTTGCACCGCGGTCGGGTTGATAAGCACCGCATCGGCGGCATCCGCCGAACCGAGGCGCACCTTGGCATAAAGGCCCGGGATCAGCGTCGCTTCCTTGTTCGCCAACAACGCGCGCACGCGGATGGAACCGCTGCCCGGCGTGATCTGGTTGTCGAAGGAATGGATGCTTGCTTTGATCGCGTCGCTGCGGCCATTACCCATGCTGACTTCCACCGGCACGTTCTTCAGCTTTGCCGCTGGTACGCCCTGGATTGTTTTGATGAAGGTAGACTCGTCCACATCGAAGCTTGCATAGATCGGCGACAACGCGACGATGCTGGCCATCAACGGGGCACCGCTACCTGCATCCACCTGGTTACCTTCGGTCAATTCCGCCCGACTGATCTTACCGGCGATCGGTGCCGTGATATGCGTATATTCAAGATTCACCGCTGCCGCATTGTAATCGCCGAGCGCTTTTTCATAACCGCTCTGCGCGGTTTCGAATTCGGCCTTCGAGATGGCTTTGGTCGCGATTAGTTTCTTCGAGCGTCCGAACGAGGCTTGCGCCTGCGTCAACGCACCCTTGGCGCTTACTACCGCCGCCTCGTAGGGGCGCGGGTCGATGGTGAAAAGCGGCTGGCCCTTCTTCACGAACGAACCGTCCGTGAACAGCACCTGGGTGATCTGTCCGGAAATGCGCGGGCGAATCTCCGCTGCGTGCACCGCCTGCAATATCCCGGAGAATTCATTCCAGTGAATGACCGGTTTGTTGATCACGGTCGCCACACTCACCGGCACTGCCTGCCCAGCACCGCCGGGCGCGCCTGCTCCGGCACCTGGCGCACCGCCAGCATCATGATGCCATAGGCGCGGCCCGTAATGGATCGCAGCGATGATCACAATGATAATTACCACCCAGCGCAGGATGCGGGGTTTGCGTTTTTTCTCGGGGAAGGACGTCACCATCGGAAAGATCCATCTACTGTGGTTTCTTTTATATTGCGCTGCAACTTAGGACGAGTTGACCAACCAGTCAAGTGCTCATTCGGGTTGACTTGACCGGGCGGTCAAGTACACTGTCCTCCCATGAAAGCAGCCCGCGCAGTCACCGTAGCCCCAATCACAAGCAATACCAAGCGCAAGCTGATCGAAGCCGCACACGCGCTCATCTGGGCCAATAGTTATGCACAGGTCAGTGTCGAGGACATTTGCCGTGAAGCGGGCGTGCAGAAGGGTAGTTTCTATCATTTTTTTCCGGGCAAGGCCGATCTCGCGGCGGCAGCCCTTGCGGATAAATGGCAGAATGGCTGCCAGGTATTCGATGAAATTTTTGTTACCCATCGCACGGCGCATGCGCAGTTGCATGCCGTGTGTACTGAGATCCTCGCCAAGCAAAAAAGCGGGCTGGCGGAGACCGGTGCGGTCTGCGGTTGCCCGTATGCCACACTCGCTTCCGAGATGAGCGGCGACCATGATGACCTGTTCGAGCTTTCGGAAAAAATGTCGGAAAGTTTTCGTGGGTATTACGAGCGCATCCTCACGACGGCGATCAAGCAGAAACTCATTTCTGCCACCGGCCGCGCCCGCACCGCGCGGGCGATGCATGCCTTTACCCTTGGGGCCATGATGCAGGCGCGCCTGTCCAATAGCCTCACGTGTGTCGGTAAGGATATGGAACATGCGCTGTTGCGCCTGAGCGGGCTCGACCTAAAACCGCAAAAATCCACGAAAAAACGCTAGCCAAACGGCCTAATATCGCCTATTGCGGCGCACCAAGGGGCATGCTGTGCCCTTGAAACACCCATAACCGATTGATTTTATTATGACCGAGCTTCGTAACATCGCCATCATCGCCCACGTGGATCACGGCAAGACCACCCTCATCGACGTGATGTTGCGCCAGGCCGGCACCTTCCGCGACAACCAGCGAGTCGAAGAACGCGTGATGGACAGCAACGACCTCGAGAAAGAGCGCGGCATCACCATCCTCGCGAAATGCACCAGCATCCAGTGGAAGAACACCCGCATCAATATCATCGATACCCCCGGCCACGCCGATTTCGGCGGTGAAGTAGAACGCATCCTCGGCATGGTCGATGGCGTCCTTGTCCTCGTCGACGCCGCCGAAGGCCCGATGCCGCAGACCAAATTCGTGTTGATGAAAGCCCTCGCCCAGGGCCTGCGTCCCATCGTCGTCATCAACAAGGTCGATCGCCCGGATGCACGCGTCGATGAGGTGCTCAACGAAGTATTCGACTTGTTCGTCGCGCTGGATGCGAACGATGCCCAGCTCGATTTCCCGGTCATCTACGCCTCGGGCCGTAACGGCTGGGCGGTGAAAGATTTGAAAGATCCGCGTGAAAATCTTCACTGCATCATGGACGAAGTGGTGAGCTATGTCGAAGCACCGGATGTCGATCCGGAAGCGACCTTCGCCTTCCTCGTCACCCTCATCGAGTCCGACAACTTCCTCGGCCGCATCCTCACCGGTAAGATCGAGTCCGGTACGGCGCGTGTCGGCATGCCGGTAAAGGGTATCCATCTCGATGGCAGCGTGGTCGAGCAGGGCCGTATCACCAAGCTATTGAGCTTCGACGGTATCGAGCGTAACCCGGTCGATAAAGCGGAAGCGGGCAATATCGTTTCCATCGCCGGTCTGACCAATACCACCGTCGCCGATACCGTGGGCGCCATCGAACTGCAATCCGCGCTGAAAGCGATCCCGATCGATCCACCAACGATGGCGATCACCATAGCCGTCAATGATTCACCGCTCGCCGGTACGGAAGGCACGAAAGTCACCAGCCGCATGATCCGCGATCGCCTGTTCAAGGAAGCGGAAAGCAACGTCGCCATCCGCGTGAAAGAAACCGAGACCGCCGATGCCTTCGAGGTCGGTGGGCGCGGCGAGTTGCAACTCGGTGTCCTCATCGAAACCATGCGCCGCGAAGGTTACGAGCTTTCCGTTTCGCGCCCACGCGTACTGTTCCAGACCGACGAGTCCGGCAAGAAAATGGAACCGATGGAAGAAGTGCAGGTCGATGTTGATGAAGCCTATTCCGGCGTTGTCGTGGAAAAACTGTCGATGCGCAAAGGCCAGATGACGGAAATGAAACCCTCCTCCGGCGGCAAGCTGCGCATGAAATTTACCATGCCGGCACGCGGTATGATAGGCTATCAAGGCGAGTTCATGACCGATACGCGCGGCTCAGGCGTGCTCAGCCGTATCTTTGCGGGCTATGAGCCGTACAAGGGCGATATCGCCGGCCGCCGCAACGGCGTGCTAATTTCGAACGGCACTGGAGTTGCCGTCGAATACGCCCTCTGGGGCCTCGAAGAACGCGGCTTCCTTATCATCCCGCATGGCGTGCGCATTTATGAAGGGATGATCATCGGCCAACACAGCCGCGATAACGACCTCGAGGTGAACGCGCTGAAAGCAAAGCAGCTGACCAACATCCGCACGACGTCGAAAGATGAAGCGGTGAAACTCACCCCGCCGAAGATTCCGACGCTGGAGCAAGCGATCGCCTACATCGAGGAAGATGAGCTGATGGAAGTGACACCGAAGAATATCCGTCTGCGCAAGCGTCATCTCGATCCGAACAGCCGCAAGCGTTTCGAAAAGGCGAAGAGCGCGTAGGCTATGACGCTCGTCATCGGCGGTCTCTACAGGCATTATAAAAACAAGCCTTACCGGGTGCTGGGTATCGTGCGCCACAGCGAAACGCTTGAGGAACTTGTGCATTACGAATGCCTTTATGACAATCCTGACGGCAAATTCTGGGTGCGGCCGCGGGCGATGTTCGAGGGGACATTGATGGTCGATGGCGTAGAAACCAAGCGCTTCACCTATACCGGCTGACAATGGTGCGCGGCCTATGGCGCGCAAAGTTATACCCACATCATCCGATCGCCGCCGGTGCGGTTGATTTTTGCCGTTGCCCCCGCTAGGGTAGCGTCGATTCATCCCGTGAAGGAGCCTCGCATGGCCTTGACCCGCACGCTAATGTTGCCTGCCCTGGTGCTGATGCTGGCCGTGCCGCTGTCGGTGCAGGCACGTTCCCTCGATGCCCCGAAAGCGCCGCCGCACGAACCGGTCTATGAGGTCGATCCCGGCGAACGGCCCGGCTACACGCGCGTCGTGGGTCATTGGGAATGGACCGGCGATAATTATATGTGGTCGCCCGGAAAATGGGTGGCCGATAAGGATGGCGATCTCTGGGTCAATGACTCGTGGTCGCAACGCGGCAAGAAATGGCACCTGACGCCGGGTCATTACGAGTCCGATGGTTCTGTGCCGCCGCCGATCACGAATGAAGCAGCAGAATCGCCATACAGCGTGCAAGAATCGCATGGCGAGGCGAAAGAACGCGCCATCGCCGAACATACAAATGAAACGATGGCCACCAAGAATAACGGCGACGAAATGGATGAAGTGGAAGGAAAAGTCCTCGCACCCGCGAGAAAGCCGGTTAGCAGCACGTTGCCGACGCATCGCGTGAAGCGACAGCCGCCGGCGAAAAAACCAACCGATTTTAACAATCCGGTCGAATACCCGTTCTACCATCACCACTAGCACGCGCCGCCTGGACACGCAGTTCGGGCACTGCGGTCGATTCGAGCAGCTGGCCGGTAAGCAAGGAACCGATGATAGTGAGATCCGGGTAGAGCACACCCCAGGCGCGATGTTTCTGGTCCGCCGCTACGCCCAGCCCGCTGACATGCGCTTCCACCATGCCATCGGCCAATAATTGTTTCAGCAGGCAATTGCTGCTGCGCGCGAGATTCAGTTCGAGGCCGGCGCAATTCAGGATATGCGATGGCGTGAAGGACTCACCGTTCAGATTGACCTGCAGCCTGTCATCCTTTATCGCCACCGACAGATTCCGGCTTGCCAGAATACGCGTTTTCGCTGCAGTGATTTCGGCGGTGACCACCGCAGCAATTTCCGGGGCCATGCGGTGGCGATGCACACTGAACTGCGGCAGCACGCGCGAAAAGAAAAGCGCGTGCTCACGTGGTGTAAGTTTTTTCCACAAGGTTTGCGTGTGGGGCCGTAATGCATCGAATACGGCGCGCCAGTCGCCATGTTGCCTGATCGAGCGGCGCAGCACGCGCATCATCTGCGGCAAGGTTTTCAGCGCGGCGATTTCTGCCTCGTTGAAACTGAAGATACTAGTTTTCGGCGCATGGGCTTGTGGCAGCAAGCCGCGACGGGATGTCATGATGATCTGCCCTGCGTACCCCGCACGGCGCAATGACAGCAGCATATCGATCGACGTCAGCCCCGTACCCAGCATCAGTACGGGTGATGCCCAATTCGCTGCGCCAGCAAGCGCACCTTGTGCCCAGATATCCTGCACGATGGCGCTGCTTCTGATATGCGGGAAGATCGCTTTCGGCTCATGCCCCACGGCAAGGATGATCCGATCCACCGCGATGGCATCGCCGCGCGCGGTCAGCACAGCGATTTCCTCGTTTTTCGTTACCGCTACCGCATTGGTCGGCACCAGTTTGATCGCAAGCTTTTTCGCCGAGGCCAGTTCCTGTGTCTCCCGCCAGATGGATGCGAGGTAAGCGCCATACAGCGCACGGGGGATGAAATTGCCCGGCCCGTAGTCTTTCGTCAGCTTTAACCCGGCTTTTGCGGCAGCAGCATCCGGCGTTGCTAGCCACGTCACGAGGTGGTCCGGCGATTCCGCGAAAGCGCTCATGTTGCTTGCCGCGACGTTCAGCAGATGTTCGGGATTCGTCGTGCTGTACGCCGTGCCGCGCCCATCCATTTTCGCGTCGATGATGTAAAGCGTGAGGTCGCCTGCTGCATTGCGGATGAGGTTCGCCGCCGACATCAGTCCGGAGAAGCCGAAACCGATGATCGCGATACGCATCAGACCTGATAATCCGCGTCGATCGCTTCACGGCGTGATTTTGGAATGCGTTGCTTGATGATACCGTAGATAAGCTCGATCTGCTGGCTGGCCGCGCGCATCAGCAGGAACGGAAAGATGCCGTGGATGAGCAGTACGGTCATCGCATACAGCAAGCGGCTGGCCATTTTCGCGGTGAACCAGAGATGCTGGAGGTACGTCTCTCCCGTCTCCTCCGGATGCTCGACGAACGCCTTGCGCACTTCTGCCCGCAGCTCACGCGCTTTCGCCCGGTTTTCCTCGCGGCGCAGCCACGTGGTGCATTTGCTGTAATAACCTGTTAATTGCTCACGCATTCTGCCCTGATAGCGAAATGCTGGCATGGTGGCAACCGTTCCACGCGCTCAGTCGATCAATTTACCGAACTCTTTTTTATAACGACCGAGGCAATCGAGCAGTTTCCCCTGGCTATACGGCTTGGTGATGAAGTCACTCGCGCCGTTTTCCCGTGCCAGCGCCATGGTCTCGACGTCGTTCGCGCCACTGAGCATGACCAAAAAGCCAGCGCGGTCGAGCTGATGGAGGCCCCAGCACAGCTCGAGCCCGTCCATACCATCCATCATGATGTCGAGAAAGGCGATATCCGGCACATGTTCGAGGTACATCTGCCAGCCTTCCTCGGCGTTATTGGCGATCAGGATATGCTGGGTGATATTGAAGGCCGAACGAAAGACCTGCTGGAAAAAGCGCTGGTCCTCGACCAGCAATAAGGTCAGTGCTGGCCTTACCGGACGCAACGACCGCGCGTAATTGAAGGTGGTGCGTTGTTCCTCCGTCGCCGCCCATTTGAAATCTAATGTTTTTTGCGATGGTTGCATACAACCATTATGATATATATAATTACATATAGTCAACCATGAGTTGATTGGCCCAACGGATAAATTTATGGGTAGTGACTGGCTCACTCCCCATTTCAGTGCTCACGCGGCATGTTGTCGGAACAGAATTGCGTAGACAGCTCGCTTTAGGTCACTACCCTTGAATTAGCCGTAGCAGCTATTACAGGAGTTTGCGGCGCAATTTCCGGACGATTGGTAACGTTTACTGGCTGCAGATCACCTGTCGAGGCAAGTTGGGCGCTTTTACTACGGTCAAGCTCGGTAGTGCGTGGCGCAACACGGAGATACTTTAGCATGCCGTCCAGACAACGTTGGAGATCATACTTAGGGAACTTCGCAACGTCGGCCTCGTCAAATTTCAGGTAAACATCGCCTGTCTTAGGATTTTTAAAGGCGATGAGCCCTGGCGTTGACTCGCCACCCGTTGCTGCCCCGAGATCGTTAAAATCTTCTTGGGTAGCTGTCATAGGCGATTTACCGTCCGCAGCTGCTGAAAATGGCAATAGCTTCTCGGCAAGCGGACTGCCATGGGGCAGCATGACGAAAAAACTGCCATCTTTTTGCGGCACAACGTCGCCGTATTTGCCGAACGTCTCTTCCAATTTGGTCCGGCTCAAGGCGGCGGATGGTGAATTAGCTCCAGCCATAGTTATCTCCACAAGGTTGAATCCCCACACTAGCTGAAAATTCCTAAATTTCTGTTAATACAATTTACATCACTATCGAATACTGAAATTAGCGAGTCTTGCGAAGTACTTGTCCCGAAAGCTGCTAATAGGTGCTGATACCACTGTAAGTCAGCCGAAACATTGTGCAACTCACTGGCATGAATGAGGTATTGACCAGAAAGGACACCACCCACTAGAAGACCAGGTATCACAAGAACTATCGCAAGCTCGGCGCGAGAAGATCCTCTTTCCACCTGTGGGTTCTAGTCATGTTATTAGCCATAACTGACTGAAACAGCGCAGCTTTGTGTGATCATCAAGATTATGACAAAATTGGTGACCCCTACGAGATTCGAACTCGTGCTACCTCCGTGAAAGGGAGGCGTCCTAACCACTAGACGAAGGGGCCATCGTTACGGGGAATACCCCTAAAACAGGCGGGCAGATACACCATGCGAGGGGCGGCAAGTCAAGCGGATTGTAAATCCGCAGTGCGAACTAAGGTTTCACAATGAATCCGCATGTGTCGCTGCGTCGTAGCGACAGCACCACGGATATGAACATGCCTGCGCACGCCGCACTTAACTGGCTTTTGCCACGTCATCGATCATGAATTGCGCGGAATCCGAGCCTTGCCAGCTATTGCGCTTGAGTTCACCGAGGATATGCAGGGTTTTGGCGGTCTGCAGCCATTCGCCCAATACCGTGCCCACCGCACCGAACGCAACTGCGCTAAGTCGCGTCGAGCCCGATTCGTCGCCGATGGTCACGCGCAGATGCTTATCCTTCATCACCGCCACGTGGAAAATCTGCGCGTTGGCCACTACAAAACGCGGCCCCGGGTTGCCGACGCCGTATGGCCCGGCGCGACCAATGTCCTCCAGCGTTTCAAGATTCGCCCCACTGGCCGAAAGCAACCCGTCATAGTTCACCACCCGGCCTTCCTGATACGCGTTGATATCCGCTTCCAAACGGGCATTGAGGAAGGAATGCAACGCGGGCAAGCGTTCCGCATAGGCGGTAAACCCCGCTGCTGCCGCATGGCCACCCCCAGTGGCAATCAATCCTTCTGCAATCGCCGCGTGGATCGCCGCGCCCATATCCACCCCCGCGACCGAGCGCGCGGAAGCTTTCGCAATCCCGTTCTCCACCGAGAGTACGATGGCCGGGCGACCATAACGCTCCTTCAGCCGGCCGGCGATGATGCCGATCACGCCAGCATGCCAGCCCTCGCCCGCGATCAGGATCACCGGCATGTTTTGCTGCTGCTCAGCCAGCGCCATCGCCTGCTCCAACACACCCGCCTCGATAGCCTGTCGTTCAAGGTTGTGCAGGTCGAGCTGGCGCGCAATGTTATTTGCCGTTGCTTCATCGCTCGTCGTCAGCAGTTCCACCCCGAGGCTTGATCGGCCGACCCGTCCGCCGGCATTGATGCGCGGCCCGAGCAGGAAACCGAGATGGTAGACGTTCGGCGCCTCATCCATCCGCGCGATGTCAGAAAGTATCGACAGCCCAAGGCTGCGGCGCTGTGCCATAACCTTCAGCCCCTGCGCGACGAACGCCCGGTTGAGGCCAGTCAGCGTCATCACATCGCATACCGTGCCGAGCGCGACAAGATCGAGCAGCGCCAGCAGATTCGGCGCGGGATGGGTCGTGTAAAATCCGCCATCGCGCAATTTCTGGTTCAGCGCTACGAGTGTCAGGAACGTGACGCCGACCGCCGCGAGGTTGCGATGCTCGGAGGTTTCGTCTACGCGGTTCGGGTTCACGATGGCATGGGCTGCGGGCAGCGCGCCGCTGCTGAGATGGTGGTCGAGAACGATGACATCGACACCACGGCTGTTCGCATAGTCGATCGGCTCGTGCGACAGCGTACCGCAATCGACCGTGACAAGGAGTTTAGCACCTTGATCTATTAATTTTTCAAATGCTGCAACAGACGGCCCATACCCTTCCGTCATGCGGTTCGGAATATAGGGCGTCAGTGGCAGGCCAATAGTGCTGAAGAATTGGGCAAGCAAGGTCGTCGAGGTCGCGCCATCTACATCATAATCGCCGAATACGGCGACATGCTCCTGGCGCTCGATGGCCAGCATCAAGCGCGCCACCGCCTTGTCCATGTCGAGCAGGTGGAATGGGTCTGGCAGATAATCGCGCAAGGTAGGGGTAAGGAATTTTGGCACGTCATCGAGTGCGATGTTGCGCCCGGCGACGATGCCTGCCACCAGCTCACTCACCCCGTGCTGTTGAGCGATCGCGGTTGCCAGGCGCGCATCGTCATGGCGCAATTTCCACGGCAGGCCGGACGCGGTTTTGGCAGGGTCGAATTGCATACCATCTATATGGCGTAGCAAGCCCACCCACACAAGCGCCACGCGAAACGAACTGCGTAAGGATGCTCTGCCCGCATGGCGGTGCACCATTGGTCAGTCGACCAATGCGAAGCAAGTTACCGCTAAATTTCTGTCTTCAGCCCGAAATTATGCTGCGCTTCGATCCAGCGCACGGTGCCGGTGGCCGAGCGCATGACGATGCTATGTGTGCTCGCCCCACCCTGCCAGCGCTTGACGCCCTTGAGCATGCTGCCATCCGTCACGCCCGTCGCCGCGAACATGACATCGCCTTTAGCCAGTTCATGCAGCGTATATTTGCGCGTGAAGTCATTGATGCCCATGCGCTTCGCGCGGTCCTTCTGCTCGTCCTCACCGTCAAACAGCAAACGCCCTTGCATCTGCCCGCCGATGCAGCGCAATGCCGCCGCGGCCAATACACCTTCCGGCGCTCCACCAATCCCGAAATACATATCGATACCCGTCATTTCCGTTGCGGTGGCGATTACGCCTGCCACATCGCCATCGGGGATCAACTGCACACGGCACCCCGCTTCGCGCAGCTTGGCAATTTTCTCCGCGTGGCGGTCGCGCTTCAGCACCACCACGGTCAGGTCGCCAATTGCTTTCTTTTTTGCTTTCGCGAGATTCTTCAGATTCTCCGCCACGCTCGCATCGATATCGACCACGTCCGCCGGCAAGCCGCCGCCCACCGCGATTTTGTCCATGTACACGTCCGGCGCATGAAGGAAGCTGCCATGTTCTCCCATCGCCACAACAGCGAGCGAATTCGGCCCGGCGGTCGCACAGAGCGTTGTCCCTTCGAGGGGGTCAAGCGCGATGTCAATACGCGGACCATCGCCGGTGCCAACCTTCTCGCCGATATAGAGCATCGGTGCCTTGTCGCGCTCGCCTTCGCCGATGACGACCGTGCCATCAATGGTCAAGCCGTTAAGCGCTTCGCGCATCGCATTCACCGCGGCCTGGTCGGCATCCTTCTCTTCGCCGCGGCCCGTCCAATGGCTGCTCGCCAGTGCAGCGGCTTCCGTGACGCGCACGGCCTCGAGCGCGAAGTTGCGATCCATGATCCAGCTTTTGCTAGGGGCGTCGGTATTGTAGGCGGCTTCCATGATAACTCCTTTAGGATTCGATGCGCAGCACTACCGGTGCGGCGACGGCAATGGGTAATTCGGCGATGCGTTTTGCGGCGCGTGCCACCGCCGCTTCATTGGTAGTGTGGGTGATGACGATAACCTGCGCCGAATGATCCTGCGCAATCGCGCGCTGGGTTATGGAATGCACCGAGATGGATTCCGCCGCGAAAGCGCGGGTAAATTCCGCCAGTACGCCCGGCTCGTCCTTAAGCGACAGGCGCAGGTAATAGCAACCCTGATGCGCGTCGAGTGGTGCCTGCGGCACGTGCATGAGATTTTTGGTAGCGACCGTAAAGGCCGGGAACGTATCACCACGTGCGATGGCCATGATATCGGCAACCACCGCCGAACCGGTCGGACCACCCCCAGCTCCGCGCCCTTCGAACACGACGCGGCCCACCGCATCGCCTTCGACCTGTACCGCGTTGAACGGGCCATCGATGACACCGAGCGGCGAATGTACCGGCACCAGGCACGGGTGCACCCGCTGCAGCAATTTACCGTCTTCCATCGTCGCGATGCCGAGCAGTTTGATGCGGTAGCCGAAGCTTGCCGCGTAGTCGATGTCGGCCAGCGTGATGCGACGGATGCCTTCGATATGGACTGCAGCGAAATCCGGTTTTGTGCCGAAAGCAAGGCTCGCCAGGATTGCTACTTTATGTGCGGTATCGACGCCATCGACATCGAAGCTCGGATCGGCTTCCGCGTAGCCGAGTTTCTGCGCATCGGCGAGCACTGCGCTGAAGTCGAGCTGCTCTTTTTCCATCGTCGTCAGGATGTAGTTGCACGTGCCGTTCAGAATGCCCGCGATCCGCAGGATTTTGTTCGCGCTCAGGCCGCTACGCAGCGCGCCGATAATTGGGATACCGCCTGCCACCGCTGCTTCGAAGGCGAGTACGACATTATTCCTCTCGGCAAGTTGCGACAGCGCGAACCCGTGTTTGGCAATGAGTGCCTTGTTCGCGGTGACGACGTGTTTTTTATTTTCAAGCGCTGCAGTCACCAACTCCTTGGCGATGCCTTCATCGCCACCGATCAGTTCGACGACAACGTCCACATCCACTGCTCCGGCAAGGGCGCGCGCATCGCTCTCAATGCGGATACCATCGAACTTTACATCTCGCTGCTTTTTTGTGTCACGCATGCTTATTGCAACTACCGAAATGCTGCGGCCGGCGCGTGCAGCGATCGCCGCAGCATTTTCCTGCAAAATTCTAATTGTGCCGGCCCCTACGGTGCCGAGTCCGGCAATGCCGATGCGTAAAGGTTCGCTCATGCCGCCTCGCGCAGGTGGGCGATGAGCGGCTGCGGATCCTTCTTCAGGAACTCCTTGATGTTGCGCACGGCCTGTCGCAGTCGCTGCTTGTTCTCGACCAGCGCGATACGCACATGCCCGTCGCCATATTCACCGAAACCAATACCGGGCGCGACTGCGACCTCCGCCTGATCGAGTAACAACTTGCTGAACTCGAACGAACCAAGTTCTTTGTAGGGTTCCGGCAACGGTGCCCAGATGAACATCGACGCTTTCGGTTCCGGCACCATCCAGCCTGCCTCGTGCAGGCCTTTCACGAGAATGTCGCGGCGCTCGTGATAGCGTTTGCGCATTTCCGCAACGCATTCCTGTGGGCCATTCAAGGCAGCAGTGGCGGCGACCTGAATCGGCGTAAAGGTACCGTAGTCAAGGTAAGATTTAATTCGCGTCAGTGCATGGATCAAGCGCGGCGAGCCCGCAGCAAAGCCGACACGCCAGCCTGCCATCGAGTAGGTTTTCGACAGGGTAGTGAATTCGATGGCGATGTCTTTTGCACCTTCCACCTGCAGGATGGAGGGCGGCGGGTTGCCATCGAAATAGACCTCGCAATACGCGAGGTCCGAAATGATGAACACGCCATGTTCCTTGCACAGCGCGACAAGGCGCTCGTAGAAAGCAAGGTCCACAGTCTCGGCCGTCGGGTTGCCCGGATAGTTGACGATCACCGCGATGGGTTTGGGCGTCATGTTCTTGATGGCGCGTTCGAGTAGTTCGACGAAATCACCGCCGGTGCTGGTATCGACATGGCGGATGGAAGCGCCGGAAATGACGGGGCCATAGGCGTGGATCGGATAGCACGGGTTCGGCGTCACGATGACATCGCCCGGCGCAGTGATGGCCTGAATTAAGTTGGCGAGCCCCTCTTTGCTGCCGATGGTGCTGATGACTTCCGTATCCGGATCGAGCGTGACGTTGAAGCGGCGCTTGTAATATCCGGCTAACGCCTTGCGCAGGCCATGGATGCCGCGGCTGACGGAATAGCCATGTGCCGTATCATCAAGCGCTACCTCGCGTAGTTTCTCGACGATGTGTTTCGGCGTCGGCGCATCCGGGTTGCCCATGCCGAGATCGATGATATCGCGGCCGGAGGCGCGGTGCGCAGCCTTGATCTTGTTCACCTGCGCGAACACATAAGGCGGCAAACGGTTGATGCGATAGAATTCTTCCATGATAACGATGCTTTCTCGGCTAGCGCCGCACTCTAGGAGCGGCGTGCGCCGTCGTCAATGTTCGTATAGAGGCAAATGTAGGCAGGCCGCGGTTCTAGTAGCGGCGGCCCGCATAGCGCGAGGCCGCAAGATAACCGTCGCTGGCATAAGTCGTCGGCGCGTTGGCGGACATAGTCGTCGACGCGGCGGAAGCGATCGGTGCGTTATCCGCAGCAGCCAGCGGGTCGAAATCGCCGTGTCTCACGGTCGGGCGAGCAGTGCTTGCGGTCATCGTCGGGGCCGGGGCCATGACCGGTGGCAGGTTTTGCGTGACGAACACCGGTTCGTTATCGACCGGGCGCGTCAACACGATGGGTGCCGGAGAATAAACAACCGGGGCTGGCGTCGCCACAACGTTCATTAACGGTGCGGGCATTACCGCGTTCATCGATGGCGCTGGCGTAACTACGGCGTTCGTCGAGGGTACTGGCGTCACCGCGTTCATCGTTGGTGGCGGGGCAAAGTTTGGCGCTGGTGCAGCGTTGAACCGTATATCCGCTGTCTGCTGCGGCAATGGTCGCAGCGGCACCGGGGCAGCCGAAGCGCCGGGTTGCTCGGCTGGTACCGTACGCACATCCTCGCGATGCGGTATGGTCACGCTGGCATCGGGTGCCGGCATGATCGGCTGCGATACGATCTGGTCGACCGTTGGCACGACGGCGCTCATGCGCGGCGCATTCATTTGCGCGGCATTTGTCTGTGGCATCGGCGCGAGCATCGAAGGTTCTGCCGCCGCATCGCGCGCCAATGCTGCTGCTGCGTTCGCCGAATTGTCGCGTTCATGCACCAGGTCGCCGTGCACGGCCGTCAGATATTCTCTGGTACTGTCCGGCCCAGCCATGATGGGGCGTTCCGGTACATTCGTCAGCGGTGGATAATCGTCATTCGCGCTGATTTCGAACGGCGCGTTCTCGATCGGTACATGGCGGCCTTGCGCTACGGAAGTGACCATCGGTGCGCCAGCCATAACGGGTGACGCCTGCCGGGCCATTTCCTGTTCGGCCTGGGCCTGTGTTGCCGCATCCACGGGGGGCAGCATCGGTGCGGTCATGGCCTGTTCCGGCACTGGTGCCGGCAGAGTAACCGAAGGCGCGTTATAGGCAACCTCATGCGGGACGCCGCTATGCGGGACAAGCGCGCTGTGCGGCTCGCCATTGCCGCTCATGCTGCTGTTGTTCAGTTCCGGACGATGCGGTGCCCCGACGACGATATTATTGCGTGGCGAGTTCTGCTCAGGTGGAATGATATAGGCACAGCCACCGACCACGGTAAGCGCACAAAAAGAGACGAATAAACGGGAGAATTTCATATGCTTCCTGATAGGGTAGGTTGTTTTTGTCGAATTATTTCGGGTGAAGCTAACGTCGCCATTCCCATTTGTCCAGACAGGAAAATTAATCCACAAGTGGGGCGGTTGCGTGGTGGACTACTGGCCAATTATATACGCTGGTGAGCTCAGTCTATCTCATGGCACGTCACCGTTGTTGGCGTTGTGGACGGATGGCTCATGCATCTGCCTCGAAGAGTGTTTCGTTGCAACCACAGCGATTATCCGTTACGAAGCGACCCAGCATGAAACCTGCCAAAAAAACCACGACTCCCCCCGTCGAACCCACGATCGACGCGCAGGCCTTTGCCGATAACATGGCAAAAGCGAGCGACATCTGGCAACGCATCGCGCAGGCAATGATGAGCAACCAGCTGAATCATCCTACCAGCATAGGCCATACCGACCCGGCGAGTATGATGGAAACGGCGATGCATCTCGCGCGCAACATCAGCATCGACCCGGACCAACTGGTGCAAGCACAGCTCGGCCTCGTCAACGACCATCTCAAGCTCTGGCAATGGTGGACAGGCAAACTGCTCGGTCGCGAGGAAGCGCCGCTGGTCGAAGCCGGTTTACGTGACAAGCGTTTCGCCGACCCGACCTGGAGCAGCAGCCTCGTCTATGATTTCATCAAGCAGTATTACCTCGTCAACGCGCGCTGGATGCAGGACATGGTCGGCAAGATCGACGGCATCACCGACCATGAGCGCCAGAAGCTCGGCTTCTTCACCCGCCAGTTCGTCGATGCCATTTCGCCGAGTAATTTCGCGCTGACCAACCCGGAAGTCATGCGCACCATGATCGACACGAACGGTGAAAGCATCGTCACTGGCCTCACCAACCTGTTGGGCGACGTTACCCGTAATGACGGTAATTTCCGCATCAGCATGACGGACGAAAGCAAGTTCGAGATGGGCCGCAATATCGCGACCACGCCGGGGAAGGTCATTTACGAGAACGACCTGATGCAGCTTATCCAGTACGTGCCGATCAAGGAACAGGTGTACCAAATCCCGCTGTTGCTCATTCCGGCATGGATCAATAAATACTATATCTTCGACCTCACCGGCGAGCGCAGCTTTATCCATTGGCTGACGCAGAAGGGCTACACCGTCTTCGTCGTCTCATGGGTGAACCCGGACGAGAAACTCGGCCGTAAGAATTTCGAGGATTACCTGAAGGAAGGACCGCTCGCAGCGTTGGATGTCATCGAGGATATTACAGGCTCGGCGCAAACGTCCATCATCGGTTATTGCCTTGGTGGCACGCTCAGTTCCATCGCCTTATCTTATCTGAAGTCGATCAAGGAAGACCACCGGGTCGCCTCCGTCACTTACCTCACCACACTGGTCGATTTCGCCGATGCGGGTGAGATCAGCGTCTTCATCGATGATTCACAGCTCGAGGCACTCGAAAGCCGCATGAGCGAGCGCGGCTACCTCGATGCCAGCGAGATGGCGACCACGTTCAACATGCTGCGGGCGAACGACCTCATCTGGAGCTTCGTCATCAACAATTACCTGCTCGGCAAACAGCCGTTCCCGTTTGACCTGCTTTATTGGAATGCTGATTCGACACGTATGCCCGCCACCATGCATGCCTTCTATTTGCGCAATATGTATCAGAAGAACCAACTGATCAAACCGGGCGGCATCAGCCTACTCGGCACCCCGATCGATCTCGCCAAGATCACCACGCCGAGCTACGTTCTCGCCACGCGGGAAGACCATATCGCGCCATGGACCTCCACTTATATCGCGACGCAGACCTATGACGGCGATGTCACCTTCACCCTCGCCGATTCCGGCCATGTCGCCGGGGTCGTCAACCCGCCGAAGAAAAAGAAATACTGCTACTGGACGAACGATGCCCTGCCACCCAATGCTGAGGACTGGCTTGAAAGCGCGACCCAGCATCCAGGTTCGTGGTGGGATAACTGGCATATTTGGCAGAAACAGTTCGCCGGAGAGAAGGTGAAAGCCCGGAAGCGCCCGGGAAATCAGCGCTACAAGACGATCGAGGCCGCACCGGGACGGTACGCGAAGGTGAAAGCATAGGCACCACAACACATTTTAAATAGGCTTTATTTGTCGTAACCTGCCAGTTAATAGACCATTAACACTTCCGCGTTATGCTTGTCGCATGACATTTGACTGGCGGCAGATCATCACCATCGATCCGGGTTTCCCACCGGACGTGCATGCGCGTATCGCGCAGTCGCTCGATCAGATTGCTAATGCCCGCGACGGCGAAGGCATCGAGTTACTGAGCAAGGCGGCCAAACTGAGCCATGGCCATTTCACCATTGCCCCGAGCTGGCCTGATTCACGGACGACCGCCGGCACCGGTACATTGCACCTTGATATGCAGCAGATACTCAGCCAGCAATATATGCAGGACGGACGTCCGCGGGCGGTCAGTCTTACCGGCGTACTCGTCCATGAAATCTACCACGTGGCCGACAAGGACACGATGGAAAACCGTACTTTCGGGATTAACGATGGGCTCAAGGCTATGTACCAAAAGTTTGGGTTTAGCGAGAAGCAAATGGACCAGATCGAGCGGGATATCAGCGCCGACAGCGCTAGCGTTATCCAGAAAGCATGGGTGAAAAACCTGAGCGCAGCAGAGACGCAGAAATTACTGCGGGAGGCGAATTTCGGTGATCTGGCGGATATGTTCGCAGCGCATCCCATGGGTGAGATGCGCCAGGCCCTGTACGAGACCGGAATGTTCGATAGCAAGGGCGCGTTGGTCGTCGAGCATAACGCGGTACGCTACGCGGACGAATTCATGCGCAAGAATTTCGGCGATAGCGAACCATGGCGCGGTGAGTACGGCAATGCACGCCATGCCACCGTCCCGGCGACCGTCGCGACAATGACCGTACCGGTACCCCTCCCCTTGGGTTGTAACCAGCCGGCGATCGATGGATTCTCTGCCCCCCCCGGATGATGGGGTGCAAGCACCGCAAGTACGGCCGCAATTTGCCCGTCAAATGCACAACGGCGAATGCTGGACGACAAGCGCTGCTCCCGGACGCTTCCCCACCGCGCACATAGTGACCAAGGAAAGTGGTCAGTTGAACCAGCCCACCAAGCCCACAGTCATTGTCACGCCGCCTTCTGTTCCTGAACGCTAATTTCCTGATCTACGTTAGTTAGCCGGGCGTCGCTACGAATCTATCGCATCCGTCCAGTGCAGCAAAGGAAGCAACTGTTAGTGCTGCCCTGCGGCGTTACTCGATCTCCGGTGCTGGCACCTCATGCGTCGTTTGCATTTTCTTTTTCCTCACGTATGGCGGAAGCTTTTTTACCGGCAGCAGGCGTTGATATTGCTTATCCGCACACTTATGGGATTTGTCGCCGCCATCGCAGTATTGCAACATCACCTTATCGCCCGCTTTGAAAACGATGTCGCCCTCATTTACTTCCTGCACGATTGTTTTCACATCGCCGCTTTGCAACTGCACGACATATTCCAGACCTTGATGATCTGAGTTCTCCTCTTCGACAACGTTGCCCGCGACCGCCCCGATAATGGCGCCGGCAAGGATAGCCCAGCCCTGACCAGAGCCATTACCGAACGCACTCCCGACCCCCGCACCTGTCGCACCACCGATCAAGGCACCTCCACCACTGGCTTTATCATGGAGTGTGATCTCACGGGTATTCAACACGGTACCAAACTGCACCGAACGGCTGATCCCGGCTTCGCTCTCACTGTAATCATTTTGGCCCGGGCGTTGCTGACAGGCGTTAAGCACACATAAGCATGCGATCAGTGCGGTAATACGTTTCACTGGTAATCTCCTATCTTTAATTCACATTAAGCATAGGTAGGTACTCACGAAACACAATGAGAATAAAGAATCGGGTTTCTTGCCCATCGGGACATGTTGCGTTAAGCCTAAATATCAACCATTTGAATATTCCCGCAGGTAAGCCGACAACCCGCGCAGTTGACGGCGTTCGAAAGTTGACACCATGCCATACAAAGCGCTTAAAACTAGTGGTTGACAACCCCTACCCCAACCACTAGAAACCCCATCCTTACCAAGCAAACTAACAACAAAAAGAGCACGTTATGTCCACGTACTCGGCAATGCCGAAAGAGTTTAAAAAAGAATGGGTTATGTTCGATGCCGAAGGCATCGTCCTGGGCCGTCTGGCCAGCCATATCGCAAAGGTTTTGCGCGGCAAGCATAAGCCGATCTACACCCCAAACGCCGATTGCGGCGATAACGTCATCATCATCAACGCCGACAAGGTGAAACTCACCGGTCGCAAGCGCGGCAAGAAGGTGTACTACTACCACACCGGCTATGCAGGCGGTATCAAGGAACGCTCGGCGGAATGGATCCTTTCGGGTGAGCACCCGCACCGCGTGATGGAAAAAGCCATCGAGCGCATGATGCCGAAGGACAGCCCCTTGGCGCGCAAACAAGTGAAGAACCTGCATATCTACAACGGCAGCGAGCATCCGCATGCCGGCCAGTCGCCGAAGACGATCGACTTCGCGGCAATGAACGTCAAAAACGCACGCTAAGGAAACGCAACATGGCAACGGCAGAAGAAACCGCAATCAACGACGCCCGCAAACCCAATATCGACAAGCAGGGCCGCGCCTACGGCACTGGCCGTCGTAAGGACGCCACTGCGCGCGTCTGGGTGAAGCGTGGTTCGGGCAAATACACCGTTAACGGCAAGACCCTCGAGCAATATTTCGCCCGTCCGGTACTGCGCATGGTCATCAACCAACCGTTCACCGTGCTCGACAGCCTCGGCAAGTTCGATGTGACCGTGACCGTCAAAGGCGGTGGTCTCTCCGGCCAGGCCGGTGCGGTGCGCCACGGCATCAGCCGCGCGCTCGACCAGTACGATCCGAGCTTCCGTCCCGTGCTGCGCAAGTCCGGCTTCATGACCCGCGACAGCCGCGTGGTCGAGCGTAAGAAGTACGGCCGCGCGAAAGCCCGCCGTTCGTTCCAATTCTCGAAACGCTAAGCGCCTTCGTTTTTCGGTATACCAAACCCCGGAATCGCAATGCGGCTCCGGGGTTTTTCTTGGCCCACTTGTCATTCATGCGAAAGCAAGAATCCACTTAGGGAAAAATCTATGTATTGATGAGCACAAAAAGCGAATGGCCGACGGTTTCACCAAGAAGTATGATGTCAACCGGCTGGTCTATGTCGAAGAGTTCCAGTATATCGAGCATGCTCATGCGCGAGAGAAACTATTGAAGCGATGGAAGCGGGATTGGAAGATTGAACTAATCGAAAAAGCGAACCCAGAATGGGAAGATTGTACGAAAAGATAAATCAATTTGTGTAAGGAGATTTCTGCTTTCGCAGGAATGACAAGTTATGGCTAATCCCACCAGCGTGAACACCGTTATCCTCGGCGCTTCCGGCTACACCGGTGCGGAGTTGCTGCGCCTGCTGGAGAATCATCCGTCCTTTAAAATCGTCGCGCTGACCGGTGACTCGCAGGCGGGTAAAAAAATTGAAGACGTGTATCCGCATTTACGCACGCGCCGTCTCCCCGCCCTCGTCAAACATACCCAAGTCGATTTCACCGATGTGCAGTTGGTCTTCTGCTGCCTGCCCCACGGCACCACGCAGGAGATCATCGCTGGCCTGCCGAAGCATGTCCGCATCATCGATCTATCGGCTGATTTCCGCTTGCAAAGTGGCGATGATTACGCCGAATGGTATGGCCACGCCCATCGGGCGCTCGACCTGCAGAAAGAAGCGGTCTACGGCCTTACCGAATTCCATCGCGAAAAAATCAAAATTGCACGCTTAGTCGCCAATCCCGGCTGCTATCCAACGTCTATTCTTTTGCCTATGCAGCCCTTGGTCGAAGCCAAACTCATCAATCCGCACTCCATCGGCGCGGATTCGCTTTCAGGGGTTTCTGGTGCGGGCCGCAGTGTGAAGCAAGAGCTGCTATTCAGCGAACTCGATGGCGGTATCTCCGCCTATGGCATTGGCAAGCATCGCCACATGGCCGAGATCGAGCAGGAACTGCGTATCGTCTCCGACATCGAGGATTTGGTCATTTCTTTCACGCCACACCTCGTGCCCATCACGCGTGGCATGCTGTCGACCATCCATGCCGCGTTGAATCCCGGCGTCACCGTTGAGCACGCACGCGCGCATCTTCAACAGCGTTACGCCGAAGAGCCGTTTGTCCATATCCTTGAAGCCGGTTCCCCCAGCACACATCAGGTGCGCGGTACCAACCAGTGCTTTATCAGCGCGCATGCGGGGCGAATGCCGGGCGAACTCATCGTCATCAGCGTCATCGATAATCTGGTGAAGGGCGCGTCGGGGCAGGCGTTGCAGAACGCGAACCTGATGTTCGGTTTACCGGAAACGACCAACCTTGAGCGAACGGCTGTCTTTCCTTAACGCACTACTGGCATTTCGACGAGAGACCACCCCCGGCCGACATATTCGTGCGGCAGGAAACCGACGTCGCCATCTCCGTATAGATGTACGAATAATCGGTACCGCCGGAATAGGCTTGCTGTTGTTGGGGTGTCGCTTGCGCCGTCGTCGTGTGTCCACAACCACTTACCGCTAGTAGAACGCATACAATGTAGTATGTCTTCATAAGAGCCTGCATAGCATAGTTATGCCGACCCAGAAAGAAAAAAGCTTATAAATCAATGTTGCATTGCAGCAAAGGGGTGATAAAGATAGTGGTATGAATCATCCCGGCGCCATCATTTTGCCCTATAACGGCACACTCCCGACCATCCATCCGGATGCGTTCATCGCTCCCGGCGCGGTGGTCATCGGGGATGTGCATATCGGTGCGGAAAGCGGGATTTGGTTCGGCGTCGTCATCCGCGGCGACGTAAATACAATTCGCATCGGCAGCCGTACGAACATCCAGGACGGCACCGCCATCCACGTTACTCGCCGCACAGGCCCGACGACCATCGGCAACGGCGTCACCATCGGCCACAAGGCGCTGCTGCATGCCTGCACGCTCGAGGATGATTGCTTCGTCGGCATGGGCGCGACCATCATCGATTTCGCAGTGGTGGAGTCCGGTGGCTTTGTCGCGGCCGGCGCAGTCGTCACCCCCAACAAGCGCATTCCGCAGGGCCAGATGTGGGGTGGCAACCCGGCAAAATACATGCGCGAGCTAAAGCCGGAGGAAACCGCATTCATTCCTGTTTCGGCGGATAATTATGTAAAGCACGTGCATGAATATAATGCGCAGTTGCGCGGCGAGAATTAGCAGTATTGTCTAGCGAGCCGGGCGAGCGAGCCATCAGCCCGCAAAGCGGCGTGAAGGTTTGGTCAGCAGACCAAACCGGAACATTCAACAACTACTCCGCGATCTTGTAATTCATCGCGCCGAAAATGGACTCGACGTAATCCGCGCTCACTTCGGCGCCCGGCTCGGAATTGCCGAGCGGCAATAGCACCTGCCGGTACAGCACGCGCCGGCCCTGCAAGGTCACGAACTCGCCTTCATCCAGCACCGGCGCTTTGCTGTCGAGTACCTTGCTGAAATGGCCGGACAGGCGGTAGGCGTTCGGCCCTACCATGAACTGGTTATGCTCGTCGATCGCCTTGTCAAAATAGGCATTCATGATCTTGCCGCCGAGATAGGTAAAATTGTAATCCTGGACGTTCGCCACATCGCGCGCCTGCAGCAGGAAACAATATTCCCAGTCTGCACCCAGCTCCTCGGGGTCGATATCGTTCTCGATCGCCATCGCACGCAGGCCCCGCTTTTCCTGCCAGTAGCGCAGCAGGCGCAAGCTAAGGCGGCGCTCGCCGTATGGGTAGATATCGGTTTCAGCGGTCGGGGTCATTCATTCCTTCTGGCGAAAAGCAGCCTTAGCTTAAACGAAAAAACGGCGGATCGCCAGCGAGGAGACGATTTTGCCTGCCGACGGTACATTTTCAGCGCAGTGTATTCGCCGGTATTTTATGGTTTTCATTGATAATCAGCTACTAACTAGTCGGTAGTGATGACGAGCTATGCGCGTTGGACGCGGCCCTGCTGCCGCGCGAGACCCGGATACATGGCGCGATAAATAGATAGCACGCAGCACGTAATATGCTATTGAGGAGGCCCCAAAATCGCCGCCACGGAGTTGGTCCATGCTTCTTCAAAAACTGCTGCCGCAAGACAAGGTCTTCAATGACAGCCTGTTCAAAATGGCGCAGATCGCCCAACAGGCTTGCCAGGCGCTGAAAGCCATGTTCCTGGCGAAGGAGATGCCCGAGATCGAGAAACATTCGGTGGCGATCCTCGCCGCCAAGAACGCCTGCAAGGCCACGTTCGAAGTGATGACGAAAGCCCTGGCCCAGAGTTTCATCACCCCCTACGACCGCGAGGACATGCAGGAGCTGGCGACTACGCTCTACAAGATCCCGAAGCGCGCCAACAAGATCAAAGCCCGCCTGCTGGCATATGATGCCAGCAAGCACAGCACGAATCTTATCACTTTCATGGACCTGGCGATCGAGCAGTCCGTCGCGCTCGAGGAGATGATCAAGGATTTTAACCAGCACCGCTCACAGCGCGTGCAGGTGATGGGCCAACGCATCCATGAGCTCGAGGACAAGAGTGACGATCTGTTAGCCAAGCACCTCACCGCGCTTACCGACAAGGATATCGATATCAAGGATTTCATCCTGATGAAGAACATCTTCGATCTGCTCGAAAAAATGACGGATGCCTTCCGCGATGCTGGCGACCTCGCGCTGCGCATCTCCTTAAAACATTCGTAACGCATGATGCTGGGCGACCCGTTCATCCTGCTTGTCGCCGTAGTCGGCCTCGCGCTGATCTTCGATTTCGTCAACGGTTTCCATGATGCTGCCAATGCAATCGCCACTGTCGTCGCCACCCGTGCGCTGTCGCCGGGCGTGGCGCTGGTCGGCAGTGCTGTGCTCAATTTCGGCGGCGCGCTGCTCGGCACCGAAGTCGCGGCCACCATCGGCAAAGGCATGGTCAACGAAACGGCGGTGACAATGCATACGGTAATCTGCGCGCTGGCCGCGGCGATCGGCTGGAACCTGTTCACGTGGTACAAGGGGCTTCCCAGCAGTTCCTCGCATGCGCTGATCGGCGCGTTGCTCGGCGCGGCGTTCATCAGTAGCGGCAACAGTTCCGTGCAGTGGCATAATTTCATCGCCAAAGTCGTCGCCCCGATGTTCTTCTCACCGGTGATCGGCTTCGTCGTCGCCTTCATCCTTATGTTCGGGTTGACCTGGCTGGTTTATCGCATTCCGGTTTCGCGCATCAACCGTGTCTTCGGCAAGCTGCAGATCGTGTCGGCCGGGGTAATGGCGCTGAGCCACGGCCATAACGATGCACAGAAATCGATGGGGATCATCGCCCTCGCGCTGGTGGTGTATCATCCGAGCGAGGCCTTCACCGTGCCGCTGTGGGTAATCGTTTCGTGCGCACTCGCCATGGCGTTCGGCACCATGATCGGCGGCTGGCGTATCATCCGCACGCTTGGCAACAAGATGCTCACCCTGCGCCCCATCCATGGCTTCGCCGCCGAGACCACCTCCGCCGTCCTCATCATGGGAGCATCGCAATTCGGCATTCCTCTGAGCACCACCCAAGTCATCACCTCGACCATCATGGGCGTCGGCGCGACAAAACGCCTGTCGGCCGTGCGCTGGCCGGTTGTGATCCAGATCGTCTGGGCGTGGCTACTCACCCTGCCAGTGACCTTCGTGCTCGGCGGTGCGCTAGCGTATGGGGTCAAAGCGCTCTAGAATTGACGGTCTGGCGTAACAGTACTATTCCGTGTCGGCTGCCAGGCATCGCTCAAGGCCTTGGCCTGCGAAACCTGCGCCGGTGTCATGCGCGCGCGGGCGTACTCCAAATCCTTGATCGCCTGCGCGTTGCCCTGTTTGGCCGCGAGGTCGATCCACAAATAACTCTGCACCCAGTCCGGCGCCACGCCACGTCCGTCTCCATAGGCCACCCCTAGATTATCCTGCGCCAGCGCATGCCCTTGCTGCGCCGCACGCAACATCCAGTCAAATGCCAGTGCGAGATCGCGTGAGGTACCGCGCCCCTCCGAATACATATAGGCAAGGCTATATTCGCAATCCGCATCGCCGTGCGCCGCGCCGCGTTGATACAGGGCAAATGCCCGCGCATCGTCCTGCTTCGTGCCCTTGCCATACAACGCGGCATTGCCGGCCCGATACAGCGCCACATCGCTGCCGTAGGCTTCCGGTGGCGCATAAGCCGTCGTCGCCTGCGTATATCCACGTTCAGGAAATGCGAGGTGAATGGTGCTGGCGGACTGCAGTACGTAAATACCCAGATAGCAATAATGACGACGAAGATCGCCAGAACGATCATCCCAGCGGGCCCGGCCGAACCATGCAGATAATTCGCGGACGGCGGCGGCTTGCCTTCGGGCTCTGGATTTTCCGCGTTCATAGAGCGGCCACTGCTATTCGCCACAACGGCATTTTCGTGCCATAGGTGCGTTGCCATGTATCAACCATTGTGCTGCCAGATAAAAAAATTGAGGTAGCTGGCGAAACTGAGCCAGCCGAGCAACGGCACCATCAGCCACGCCGCCACCTTGTCGACCCGGGCGAAAAAATAGACCGTCAGCACGGTCGCCAGCCAATTCGCCGTGATGACGGCAAGCCCCAGGCCGATATCACGTTCGCCGAAGAAAACAAGGCACCAGTCGAGCCCGAGCAGCAACTGGATCGCCCACCAGCGCAAGGCGCGGCACCGCACCCTGCCGACCCGGTGATCGATGCGCTCCGCCGCCACCGCCATCAGCACGTAAAGAATGGTCCAGACAATCCCGAACGCCACACCGGGCGGCGATAGCGGGGATTTATGCAGCGCGACATACCAGCTCGTCACACTCATCTGCGTGAAGTAACCGCCGCCGATCTGGGCGACCAGCGTGCAAGCATAGAACGCGAAGAACCGAGCGATGCGCTGGCAGCGTGCCGTCATCCTCAACTCTCAAAAATCGGCAGATAAATTGTGAACGTCGTGCCCTCGCCCACCACGGAATCGATGACGATCGCTCCCCGGTGCCGCTGCACGATCCCCTTCACGATGGCGAGGCCAAGGCCCGTGCCGCCGACCAACCGCGTGCGTGCACTATCGACCCGGTAGAAACGTTCCATCAGCCGCGGCAGATGCTGTTTCGGAATGCCCTCGCCCTGGTCGCGCACGCTGAGCGCCACGACGCGCGTGAGGTTGCGCATATTGATGTCCTGCGGCAGCTCGCTCGTCACCTTCGCGCTCACCGTCACGTCGGAATCCGCGAAACCGTATTTGATCGCATTGCTGATGAGGTTATGCACCACCTGGCTCAGTTCGTTGGCCTCGCCTTTCACGCGCGGCAGGTTGTCATGCACGTTGAGCACGATGCGCACGTTTTTCGCGGCCGCCATGCGCTTGAAGTTGTCGGCCTCCTTGCGCAGTACCGCCGCCAGATCCATCGGCTCGGTCGGTACGGAATGCACGTTCATCTCGATCTTGCTCAGCGACAGCAGATCGCCGATGAGTTGCTGCATGCGGTCGGATTGCTCCAACATGATCTTCAGGAACTCGATGCGCGCAGGTTCATCGTCCCGCGCCGGTCCGAGCAGCGTCTCGACGAAGCCCTTAATGCTCGCCAGCGGCGTGCGCAGTTCATGGCTCGCATTCGCCACGAAGTCGGCGCGCATCTGCTCGACGCTTTTCAACTCCGTGATATCGTTCATCGTGATGACGGTCGAAATCCCGCCCGTCGTCGGCACCGGGAAGCGCTCGATGATGGCGAGGAAGTCGCGCACGACCGGGTCTTCGATGCGGAATTCGATCTCGCGGCCCTTCAGATCCTGAATCACGTTGGCAATGGCATCGATGAGGTAGCGGCTTGGGATCACATCCTTTAATTGCTTGCCCGCGAGGTTCTGGCCGAAGATGGCGCGTGCTGCCCGGTTGGTGCGCACGATCTTCTTCTCGTCATTCACCATGATCAGGATGTCCGGCAGCGTATCGACCAATATCTCGCGCTCGGTGATGATGGTCTCCATCTGCTTCTTTTTCACGTCCCAGCTGGATTGCAGCTTTTTCAATGCTTCCGATAGCTCCGCCGCGCTGCCGAGGAAGCTCAGGTCGGGGGCCGCGACGCGCTTATCCTGCGCAATCTCGTTCACGTAATGCGTGAGGCTGGAAACATTGGAAAGAAAAGGATAAATCAGCAACCCCGTGGCGAGGAAGATAATCCCGTACGCATACATCATCTGCGGCAGGTTCAATACTCCGAGGAAAGCGTCGAGCCCTGTCACCACCAATGCAGGGCTGGTGACGACCAGGATGGACTTCAACAGCGTGTTGAAGGATACATAGCTCTTTTTCATGGTTGTATCCTTGCTTAAGCATGGGTAAATAGCAAGGAAAACGGGCGCTTAGCGGCCGCCATGTTTGCTGTTGACACTGGACGTGCCGCGAGTATATTCCCGCCTCCTTTTAACCTACAAGAATAAGAGAGCGCGCTATGCACGCAATTATCGTCACCGGTGGCAAGCAATACCGGGTTACCGCCGGCAGCATTATCGAAGTTGAAAAACTCGAAGGCAATGTCGGCGACATCGTGAAAATCGACCAGGTCCTCGGCCTATCGGGCGACAAGAACATCCTCGGTTCGCCGCTGATCTCGGGCGCGCTCGTCGAAGCGCAGATCCTCGAGCAGGGCAAAGCGGATAAAGTGCTTATCTTCAAGAAAAAGCGCCGCCATAATTACCGCCGCAAGAACGGCCACCGCCAGCGCTTCACCGCGCTGCATATCCTCAGCATCGGCCTGAATGGCACGAGCTTGGTCACGGCTGAAAAGCGTACGCCGAAACCACGCGCCACCACGCCGCAGAAGGAAGGCGCTGTCGTTGCTAAAACTTCGACGAAAGCATCGGCGCCGAAAGCAAAAGCTGGTGTCAAACCGGCGGCAAAAAAACCTGTTGCTGCAAAGAAACCCGCTGCCAAAAAAGCAGCGAAATAGTTCAAGGATTAGGAGTCAGTCATGGCACATAAGAAAGCTGGTGGTTCATCCCGCAACGGTCGCGATTCACGTGGCCAGCGTCTCGGCGTAAAAAAATTCGGTGACGAAGCCGTGGTAGCCGGCAACATTCTCATCCGCCAACGCGGCACCACGTACCATCCGGGCCTCAATGTCGGCATGGGCCGTGATTACACGCTCTTCGCCCTTAGCGACGGTCAGGTGAAGTTCAGCAAGAAAGCCGGCGACAAGAATGTCGTTTCGGTCGTTGCCGCAGCCGCTACGCTCGAAGCACCAAAAACGAAGAAAGCCCCGGCCAAGAAATCCGTTGCTGCGTAGTCTCGCTTCACACGTTACCCAATAAAAAAGGGCCGCGTTTTAAGCGGCCCTTTCCTTTTGGCGCGGAGAACCCGCTACATTTCTATGCTGTGCCGCCAATATGGCCTTTGCTGGCGAGGTATTTCAGGAACTGCGTCTCCTGCACCGAATAGCCTTCGCGGGCGCTGATCGTGTCGCTGTCGGTCAGCATCGCGGCTTGGATATCGAGCAGTTGACGCCCCTCTTCCGCATGGAAGGTCAGGATGCCGGAGGTATGTTTGTGCGTCATGGATGTTCCCATTCTTTTAATTCAACTTCCAGCCTACCGCTAAAACGTTACTATTTCGTTAATCCCCCTGAACTTGGCCCTTTGCCTTTATCCTGCAATGCGCTAGAAGGCCCCCTCCACCTACGAATGACCCGAAAATGAACTTCATCGACGAAACCAAGATCTACGTCAAATCCGGCGACGGCGGCGAAGGCTGCGTCTCCTTCCGCCGTGAGAAGTTCATCCCCGAGGGCGGGCCGGATGGCGGCGATGGCGGCCGTGGTGCCAGCATCATCATGCGGACGGTGACCGGCCTCAACACCCTCATCGACTACCGTTTCCAGCAGCATTTCAAAGGTGCCAAAGGGACCCATGGCATGGGCAAGCAGCGCTACGGCAAATCCGCCGAGGACATGGTCCTGCTCGTACCCGTCGGCACGCAGATCTACGACGAAGATCGTGAGACTTTGCTAGCCGACCTTACCGAAGCCGGGCAGGAGATCACCCTCGCCAAAGGCGGGCGCGGCGGCCTTGGCAATATCCATTTCAAATCCTCCACCAATCAGGCCCCCACCCAATCCGTGCCCGCCGGCAAAGGCGAAGAACGCACACTTTGGCTCAAGCTGAAACTGCTGTCGGATGCGGGCCTGCTCGGCCTGCCGAATGCCGGGAAGTCCACCTTCCTCGATGCGGTGACAGCTGCCAAACCCAAGATCGCCGATTACCCCTTCACCACGCTCAAGCCCCAACTGGGCGTCGTCAGGGTCGGCGATGCGGAATTCGTCCTTGCCGACATTCCCGGGCTCATTGAAGGTGCCGCGGCCGGCAAAGGTCTTGGTATCAAATTCCTCGGCCATGTCGAGCGCTGCGGCGTACTGCTCCATATCATCGATGGTACGGCGGAAGATGTTGTCGCTGCATACGAAACCGTGCGCGGCGAGCTGAGCAAGTACGATGACGAACTCGCCGAGAAGCCCGAGCTGGTCGCACTCAACAAGTGCGATTCCCTCACCGCTGCCGAGATCAAGAAAAAGAAAAAAGCCCTTGAGAAAGCCAGCGGCGGCGACGTCTTTACCATTTCCGCTGCGGCGCGCACGGAGCTGGAACCCCTGCTCGTCGAGATGTTGCAGACCATCGATCGCTATCGCGGCCAGGTAACTCCACCGGCATTGCCGAGCCATATCGCGGGTGGCCGACCGGACGATGACGCTTAGCGTCGTTTCACCGGGGCCATCACCCCGCATGAAAATTAAGTCCACCTTACCCTTTCGCACCGCACCCAAACTCGCTATATAACACTCATGAACACCACCCCAACATTGGCTTCGGCCAAGCGCATCGTCATCAAGATCGGTTCGAGCCTCATCGCCGAATCCGCGAAGCTGCGTGCGAGCTGGCTGGCAGCGCTGGCCGAAGATATTGCCAGCCTCCATACAGCAGGCAAAGAGATCATCCTTGTCTCCTCCGGCGCGGTCGCGCTGGGCCGCCCCTTGGTCGGTCTCGGCAGCCAGAGCTTGAGCCTTGAAGAAAAACAGGCTGCCGCGGCGGCGGGCCAACCCATGCTCATACAGGCATGGCAGCAAGCGTTCACTAAACACGGCATCAACGTCGCGCAAGTGTTGCTCACGCTCGAGGATTCGGAAGAACGCAACCGCTACCTCAACGCGCGCGGCACGTTCAGCACGCTGCTCGCCCACAAGCTCATCCCCATCGTCAACGAGAACGACACCGTCGCTACCGCCGAGTTGAAGTTCGGCGACAACGATCGCCTCGCCGCGCGCGTCGCCGTGATGCTTGGCGCCGATACGCTCGTGCTCTTCTCCGATGTCGATGGTCTCTATGACCAAAACCCCGCGAAATATGCCGACGCCAAACATATCGCGCGCGTCGATTCCATTACTCCCGCCATCCTGAAAATGGGCGGCAGCGCCGCGAGTGGTTTGAGCAATGGCGGCATGGTGACGAAGCTCGAAGCCGCCCAGATGGCAACGCAAAGCGGCTGCAACATGGTTATTGCCAAAGGCCTCGACAAACACGCGCTGAAAAAGCTTGGCGATGGCGGTATCTGTACGTGGTTCATCGCGCAGATCAAACCGCAGGTCGCCCGCAAACACTGGATCTCGGCAAGCGTCAAAGTCAACGGCAGCGTCACCGTCGATGCCGGGGCCGTGCGCGCACTCGAACTCAGCAAAAGCCTGCTGCCCGCCGGGGTCACCGCCGTCACCGGCAAGTTCGCGCGCGGCGATACCATCGCCATTAAGGCACCGGACGGCACGATGATCGCCAAAGGCATCGCCGGGTATACCGCAAAAGAGACCGCCGCCATCGCCGGTAAAAAATCCGACGCCGTCGAGAGCATCCTCGGCTACGCCCACCGCGCGACACTCATCCACCGCGACGACCTGGTGATGTTATGAGAACGAGCTACATTTATGCCGGTCGGCTCGAGCGCCTGCTCGCCTACCTTATCGACACCATCCTCGTGATTGTGCCCTCGATGTTCATCAGCGGCCTGCTCGGCGGCGCCCCCATTGCCATGCTCGCGAGCTTTCTGTTCTTCCTCGCCTATTACACCTTCTTCACCGCCTCGCGCTGGCAGGCCACCCCCGGCAAGCGCTTGCTCAACATGTATGTCATGCGCACGGACAACCGCTTGTTGCGCCCACGCGACACACTCGAGCGCTTCCTTGCTTTCATCCTGCCGAGCCTTCCGATCTATCTCAGTTTTATCCCAGCGAACTTGGCACCGGGCATGTCGCTGTCGTTCAATATTGTCTGGTTCGCTTCTATCCTCTATACGGAGGAGCGCGTCGGCATGCATGACAAACTCTGCCACACGCGCGTGTTGATCGGAAAGGTCGGCGGATGAGCATCGAAACCATCATGAACGAACTGGGCGCGAAAGCACGTGACGCCGCACGCGCACTCGCCCAGGCGAGTGCGGAGCAAAAAACCAAAGCGCTACATGCCGCCGCAACTGCCCTGCGCAAACATACCGGCGACATCCTTGCCGCGAATGAAAAAGACCTCGCCGATGCGAAGGACCTCACGCCCGCGTTGCGCGATCGCCTGATCCTCACCAATGAACGCGTCGAAGCCATGGCGCGTGGGGTCGATGCGGTCGCCAGACTGCCGGACCCCGTTGGTCGTATCCTCGAAGAATGGGATGTCGCCGAGAATGGCCTGCACTTCCAGAAAATCGCCGTACCCCTCGGCGTCATCGGCATCATCTACGAATCGCGCCCCAATGTTACGGCGGATGCGGCGGCGCTCGCCATTAAATCCGGCAATGCCGTCATTTTGCGCGGCGGCTCGGAGAGTTTCCATTCCTCCCGCGCCATCCTCAGCGCACTACATGAAGGTCTGCGCACCGAGCATCTGCCCGTCGACGTCGCGCAGCTCGTGCCCACCACGGATCGTGCTGCCGTTTCGCATTTGCTCACCATGAGCGACTATGTCGATGTCATCATTCCCCGCGGCGGCAAATCGCTCAACGAGCGCGTGAAGAATGAAGCGCGCGTACCCACCTTGCTGCATCTCGACGGCAACACGCATCTGTTCATCGACACCGCCGCCGATGACGCCACCGCGCAACGTGTCGTCATCAACGCCAAGCTCCGCCGCACCGGTATTTGTGGCGCGCTCGAGACGTTGCTGTTCCATCAGGATTGTCTGACGACCAACGCGCCAAAAATCATTCTGGAACTGCTCGAGAAAGGCTGCGAGCTCCGCGGCGATGCGACTATCCAGCAACTCGATAAGCGCATCAAAGCCGCCACGGAAGAAGACTGGGGCACGGAATTCCTCGGGCCCATCCTCGCCGTGAAAGCCGTCACCGGGCTCGACGAAGCCATCACCCACATCAACCAGTATGGCTCGCACCATACGGATGGCATCATCACCGAGGATGCGAAGGCCGCCGAGGAATTCTTGAACCGTGTCGATAGCGCCATCGTGCTCGTCAATGCCAGCACGCAATTTGCCGATGGCGGCGAGTTCGGTTTCGGCGCCGAGATTGGCATCGCCACCGGTCGCCTCCACGCGCGCGGGCCCGTTGCGGCCGCCGAGCTGACCACCTACAAATACAAGGTGACGACCACCACGCCGTTCGGGGCCATCCGCAAAGGGTAACATGGGCAATGCGCGCAGGATCGGCCTACTCGGCGGCTCGTTCAACCCGGCGCATGCAGGCCATCGGCACATTTCCTTCGAAGCGCTGAAGCGCCTCGGCCTCGACGAAGTCTGGTGGCTCGTCTCACCGCAAAATCCGCTGAAGGATGCCAGCGACCTCGCCAGCTACGCGACACGCCTCACCTATGCGACGCAGCTTGCCAACCACCCGCGCATCCGCGTAACCAATATCGAGGCGCGGCAGCAGTTGCATTACACCATCGATACCATCCGCTTCCTGCAAGCGCATTACCGTGATGTGCAATTCGTCTGGCTGATGGGTGCCGACAACCTTGCAGGGTTCCACCGCTGGCGAAGCTGGCGCGAGATCGCTGCCCGCGTACCCATCGCCGTGCTCGACCGCGCACCGTATGGCATGAAAGCCCTGCATGCGCGTTTTGCGGTGCAATATGCCAAGGCCCGCATCGCGAGTGCGGAAGCCCCGCAATTGGTAGCTGGGCGTATGCCGCGCTGGGTCTACCTCACCATTCCGCGCCACCCGCTGAGCGCCACTTATTTGCGAAAAACGCTTGGAAATAAGGCCTTCTTACGCCATAGTAGGGCCGATTGAACCTTCAGGAGTGCTCCGCCATTTCACCGCGTAAACCTGTCACGAAGCCGACGAAAGCCAAAGCGCCCACTGCAAAAAAACCAGCTGCGAAAAGCGCGGTCAACCCTGCGGTAAAATCCGCGAGAAAAAAAGCCCCGGCCAAGACCACGCCCGCGAAAGCGGCGAATAAAATCGCCGCCGCCAAAAAAACCGCACCGGTGAAACCCGTAGCGGCACCGGCGAAAAAACTCACGCCCGGTCAAGTCGCCACGGAAGCACTCTGCAAAAAGATCAGCACCATTCTCGATACCAACAAGGCCGAGGAGATCACAACCCTCAACCTGCGCGATAAATGCAGCTTCGCCGATTTCATGATCGTGGCGTCCGGCCGCGCCCCGCGCCATGTGTCGGCGCTCGCCGATTACGTCGCCGACATGCTGAAGAAAATGGGCATCCCGCCGCTCTCTATCGAGGGGAAGGAAAGCGGTGACTGGGTGTTGATCGATGCCGGCGACATCGTCGTCCATATCTTCCGCCCGGAAGTGCGCCAGTTCTACAATATCGAGAAAATGTGGGCGATGCCCGCCGCGACCTACTAGTGCAGATCACGGTCGCCGCCGTCGGCAAAGCGAAGCATAAACCCGAAGCCGAACTCATCGCGCATTACCTGAAAACCACGCGCTGGGACATCGCTATCAAGGAAATCCCCGACGCACCGGAGAATCTTTCCGCCGATGCCCGCCGGGCGAAGGAGGCGGATGGATTCCGCAAGCTCCTCACCCCGCAAACGCTGCTGGTCGCAATGGATTCCACGGGTAAATCGCTGACAAGTCCCGAACTCGCCAAGCTCATTCAATCCGCCCAAAAAAATGCGATCAAACATGCAATGTTTGCGATTGGTGGGCAGGATGGGCTGGATGCGGCGCTCGTCCAACAAGCCAGGCATGTCATCGCCTTCGGTGCCGCCACCTGGCCGCACCAGTTGCTGCGTGCGATGCTGATGGAGCAGCTCTACCGTGCTTACACCATTACTATCGGCCATCCGTATCATTTGGGCCATTAGGCACGTTATTCCTGCGCAGGTGGGAATGACGATGTGGGCCGGTCGCAGCTTCCTGTTGGCTTCCACCGTCTCCACTGCTAAAACTCTCGCATGAACACATCCAAACCGGTCATTCTTTGCATCCTCGACGGCTGGGGCGAGAGCGATGTACGCGAGCATAATGCCATCGCTCAGGCACACACGCCGAATTACGACCGGCTGAAAGCGACGTACCCGTTCGGCCTGCTCGATGCTTCGCAGAAAGCCGTCGGCCTGCCGGCAGGGCAGATGGGCAATTCCGAAGTCGGCCATATGAATATCGGTGCAGGCCGCGTCGTGATGCAGGATCTGCCCCGCATCGATGCCGCGATCGCCGATGGGTCACTCGCCGAAAATGCTGCACTGAAAAACTATATTGCTGCACTGAAAAAATCCGGTGGCCGGTGCCATCTTTTAGGTTTGTTATCCGACGGCGGCGTGCATTCGCATCTGAATCACATGGTAGCACTCGCCAATATTGTTGCCGATGCTGGCGTGCCGGTCTCCGTCCATGCATTCCTCGATGGGCGCGACACACCGCCGAAAAGTGCACTGGGCTATATCGCCAAGTTCCGCGAAGGAATTCGCGGCCGGGAAGATAAAATTACCTTTGCTACCGTTATAGGCCGCTATTTCGCCATGGACCGCGACAAGCGCTGGGAGCGCGTCAGCAAAGCCTGCTATGCAATGATGGATGCCGATGCATCCTATGCGGCGACACCAGAAGAAGCAGTTACTCTTGGCTATGAACTTCGCAAACAGACAGACGAATTCATCGAGCCACAAATTATCGGCGAATCCGTCTGCATGAAGGACGGCGACGGCATCCTGATGGCCAATTTCCGCGCCGACCGCGCGCGCCAGTTGCTGCATGCGTTGCTCGATCCGGCGTTCGATAGATTCGCCCGCAGCAAAACCGTGAAGTTCGCGGCCACCCTCGGCCTCGTCGAATATAGCGATGCGCTCAATCCGTTCATCCCCGCGATGTTCCCGCCACAGATCTTGCGCAACAATCTCGGTGAGCTTGCTGCAGCACATTCACTCAAACAATTGCGCATCGCCGAGACGGAAAAATACGCGCATGTCACCTTCTTCTTCAATGGCGGGCGCGAAGAACCGTATATGGGCGAGGATCGTATCCTTGTGCCTTCGCCCAAGGTCGCGACCTATGATTTGCAGCCGGAAATGTCGGCCAGCGAAGTCACGGATAAGCTGGTCGGCGCCATCGAGTCGGGAAAATACAACCTCATCGTCGTCAATTACGCCAACACGGATATGGTCGGCCATTCGGGCAATATTGATGCGGCGAAAAAAGCCGTCGAGGCGGTTGATACCGCGCTCGGCCGTCTTGTCGCCGCCATCGATAAAACCGCTGGTGCGATGCTCGTCACCGCTGACCACGGCAACGCTGAATGTTTGCACGATGACGATTCCGGCCAGGCGCACACCGCGCATACGCTCAACCTCGTGCCCTGCATTATCGTTGGGCAGGATTACGTGAACACGAAAAAACAACTGGGCCACGGCGTCCTCGCCGACATCGCCCCGACCATCTGCGCTATGCTCGGTCTCACCCCGCCGCCCGAGATGACCGGCCGCAATCTGCTCGATCATGCGTAAACAAATCGCACTCGTCATAATTGTATGGGCGAGTAGCAGCAATGCCGCCACCAGCGGGCAATTGCAACACCAGCAGCAGCAACAGCAGCTCGATATGACGCTGCAGGACCTTGCCCGCAGCAAGGAGACTGAGACCCAGCTCAAGAAAAAAATGGAAGCGACCGAGAAAGAGATGGCGGCGATGCGGGCGCGCAGTGCCGGTATCGCGGAACGCCTGCAGATCAGCGAGCGGAGGCTGACGACGAGTGAGGAAACCCTCGCGCAGGTGAATGCCGATGTGGCGACGAAGAAGCGCGAATTCGAGAACCGTAAGGCCGATTACATCAAAACCGTGATGAGCCTCATCCGCATGCATCGCCTGCCGCCGACGGCGATGTTCTCAAGCGGCGAAGGCACCGAAAAAATGCTGCAGACGGCCAGCGTGCTTGAAAAAACGAATCAGGCCGTTGCCGAGAAAGCGACCCGCCTGCGCGGCGACATCGCCGAACTCAAGCACCTACAGGCCGATGCGAAAGCCCGCGAGGACGCGACCCACACGGAAAAAGCCGCCTTGCGCATCGATCAGGAAAACCTCGCGCGTGAGCTTACCGCCCGGCAGACGCTGCAAGCGAAACTAAATGCCGATCACAGCCGCGCCGAGATCAAAGTCGCCGAGCTATCGCATAATGCCTCGTCCCTGCAGGATCTCATCGGCAAACTGAACGAGAACGAGAAACAGCAGATCAAGGAACCCACCGCACCGAAACCGAAACTGCGTGACTTCACCGCCAGCAAAGGCAGCGCCCGTGCGCCGGTGGCGGGTCAGGTTATCCACCGTTTCGGCGACAAGCAAAATGCCAACGCCACCTACCATGGCATCGTTTTCAAGGCCCGCCCGGGCGCCACCGTCGTTTCGCCCTATGATGGCGAGATCGTCTTCACCGGCCCCTTCCGCGATTACGGCAACATGGTGCTCATCAAGCACAAGAACGGCTATATCTCACTCATTGCTGGCTTAGGAAAAGTCAACGCTACGCTGAATCAGGCGGCTATCCGCGGTGAACCCATCGGCACCATGCCCGATTCCGGCACCGGGGAAACCTATGTAGAATTGCGCGATAGCGATGCCAAGCCTATTGACCCCGGCGATTGGTTCGCTAATGTCACCGCCAACTAAGCGTCCGTACGGCGCTTGATAAAAACTTCACTCTTCTCACGGATGTCCAATGCGCCACACTTCCCGTTTCCTCGCTGCCCTGCTCATCACCACGAACCTTTGCTACGCGGCCACCCCGGCCGCCGCGCCTGCAGCGAAATCGAGCGATACCTCGACCTACGAGTTGCTTAACCTGTTCGGTGAAGTGTTCGACCGCGTGCGCAGCGATTACGTCGAGCCGGTGGCGGATGACAAGCTCATCGAGAGCGCGCTCAACGGCATGCTCACCTCGCTCGATCCGCACAGCAACTACATGAACGAGAAGCAGTTCAGCGACATGCGCATCCAGACCAAAGGGGAATTCGGCGGCCTCGGCATCGAAGTCACCATGGAGAACGGCCTCGTCAAGGTCGTCTCGCCGATCGACGATACCCCGGCCAGCAAGGCCGGCGTGAAACCGGGCGATTTCATCAGTGAGATCGATAACGTCGCAGTGATGGGCCTCACCCTGCAGGAAGCCGTCGATAAAATGCGCGGCGCCATCGGCAGCCCGGTGAAGATCACCATCCTGCGTGAAGGCCTGAAAGAGCCGCTGCCCATTACCATCAAGCGCGACCTCATCAAGATCCAGTCCATCAAATCGCATACGGAAGATGATGTCATCTATCTGCGCATCACCTCCTTCTCCGAGAACACGGCGGACGTGATGAAAGCCGCCTACGAGAAAGAGAAAAAAGCGATCGGGCCGAAGCTGAAGGGCGTCGTGCTCGACCTGCGCAACAACCCGGGCGGGCTACTCGACCAGGCCGTCGAAGTGTCCGATGCGTTCCTCGACCATGGCGAGATCGTGTCGACCCGTTCGCGCAAGTCGGAAGATTCGCGACGCTTCTCGGCGAAACCGGGCGATATCGCGGCCGGCCTGCCGATGGTCGTACTTATCAACGAAGGTTCGGCGAGTGCGTCGGAAATCGTTGCCGGGGCACTGAAGGACCATAAACGCGCCGTCATCCTCGGCGTCAAATCCTTCGGTAAGGGCTCGGTGCAGACCGTGATCCCGATCGAAGGCCATGGCGCGATCCGTCTGACTACGGCACGGTACTACACCCCGTCGGGTGTCAGCATTCAGGCCAAAGGTATTACGCCTGATATCATGGTGCAGCAGGCAAAGCTCGAGGCGCTGAAAGCCAACGACAACTTCTCGGAGGAGAATCTTCCGGGTCACCTGATCAATACCGACAAGGACGACGATTCGACGACGCCGAAGGAGAAGGACGCGGTAAAAATACCGAACCTGCCGGTCGATCCGAAATCCGTGAAGAAGGACAAGGACGGCAAGCCGGTGAAGGATGGTAAGGACGCGGCGGATGATTACCAGCTCAGCCGCGCACTCGATCTGATTCGTGCTTTGTCGATCTACCAGAAGTCGACCGACACGACGGATACCATCACGCCGACGCCGAACACGCCAGTGCCGGCGGCGACGCCGACGGTGACCCCTGTACCTACTAACAAAAAATAGGTGAGCCATGGCGGGCGGACGAAAATTTCGTGTGCCGCATTTACCGCCGATCGTGCTGTGGGGTACGATCACGGGGCTGATGGCGCTCGGTGTAGTCACGACCTTGCTCGATTTTTCGACGCTGCCACGCGAGCAGGCCATGCGCGCCAGCAAGCAGAAGCAGGCGTTCGTCATCGATGCGGTGAGCGGCGAAGTCAAACTCGGCGATACTAAAACTACCGCCGAAATGAAACCGGCGGAACTGGCTGCGACGGAGGCTGCACCTGCGCCGGAGCCGATGCCTGAGCCGGCCGTTGAAACTCCACCCGCCGCTCCGGCGGAGGTTACCGCGACGATGAAGCCGGAAGAAAAACCGGTCATGCCGGCACCAACCACATCTGCGGCAACGCCGCCGGCTACACCCGAAAAAGCGGCAACCCCGGCACCGGCAGCGCCATCACCTGGCGAAAAAACCGCCGCGGCACCTGCCGCCACCGCCGCTGATCCTGCCCTGCCGAAAGGCACGCCCGCGCTGCGCACCGAACCCCTGACCGACGCGCTGACCGACCAGCCGCGCACTAAGGAAAGCCTCACCCCCGCCCCCGCGCCCGAGATCACCGAGACCGTCGACGGCGTGAAAGTGCCCAAGCGTGGCGATCACGACATCGTCGCCAGCGCGCTCTACGCGCACCCGTTCAAGCGCGAGGCCGACCAGGTGCTCATCAGCTTCGTCATCCTCAATACCGGGCTCGACCCGCAATCGATCGGCCTCGCCATGGCGCTGCCGCCGGAAGTCTCCGTCGCCTATTCGCCCTACACCAAGCCCGGCATGGCCTACAGCGAGAACGTACGCGCCCTCGGCCACGAGGTCTGGACCATGCTGCCTGCGATGGGCGAACATTACCCGAGCGACGATCCGGGACCCATGGGCATCATCGGCAAGATGCCGCCGGAAGAGACCGCGCGCCGCGTGCGCGAGGCCATGGGCTCTATCCCGGGCGCCGTCGGCCTCGTGCTGCCGCCGGACGAGATCATCGTCCAGCAGAAAGATACCATGGCCGCCGCACTCAACGAGATAAGCACGCGCGGCATGCTGTTGATGGCGGCGAACCCGAACCACACGATCGACCAGATCACGACCAAGACGGAGCTTGCCGCCATCATCCGCCGCGCCGATATCATCCTCGACCCGACCCCGAACGAATCGCAGATCAAAAGCCGCCTCGCCGGCTTGCTTGACGCCGCAAAGGACAAGGGCGAGCTGGTCGTCGTGCTTTCCTCGCGGCCGCAAAGCCTGCAGATCCTAAGCGACTGGCTGCAGGAAACGAAGCTCGAGGCTCCGTTCGTCCTCGCCCCACTCTCGGCGATCTACGAACCGAAGGAAGCCACCGTGGTCGCCCCCCCGGCGAATGCGGGCGGCGGCGAAGCCAAGAAGCCGAAACCCGCCGCGAAACCCAAGCCTAAAGCCCTGCCGCAGGACCAATACGAGTCAAAAGCCACCGATAAAAAACCCGAAGCGAAATAATGGGCCAGTTCGAGCATCTGCCGTATCGCCTTGGGGTCGGCATCATGCTGCTGAACATGGATGGCAAGGTTTTCGTCGCCAAACGCCTCGACCAGCTGGTGGAAGCCTGGCAGATGCCCCAAGGCGGCATCGATGACGGCGAGCAGCCACGTGCCGCCGCGATGCGCGAATTACAGGAAGAAACCGGCGTAACCAACGCCACCATCCTTGCCGAATCCGCCGACTATTATGCTTATGACCTGCCGGACTCACTCGTCCCCATCATCTGGAAAGGCCAGTATCGCGGCCAGCGGCAGAAATGGTTCGTCATGCGATTTCTGGGCAGCGATTCCGACATCGATATCGCGCAGGAGCATCCCGAATTCTCCGAATGGAAGTGGGTTCCCGCGCAGCAACTCCCTGCTGTCATCGTGCCGTTCAAACGCGCGCTGTACCAAAGCCTTGTCGATGAATTCGGCCATCTGGCCTTGGCGGTTTGAGGAAATCCCATGCTCGAAAGCCTGAAGCCAACACAGGAAACACGCATCATGGATCTCGTTGAACAGGCTGGCATTGATGTCAGTGACTGGGCGAACTTTAAAAACGGCCATAACCCTCGCCGTGCCGCTAGCAATCCCAAATATTGTTACGAATGGGTTTTCGTCGATGAGACTAAAGTTATCGCACTTAATCTCTGGCATGAGGATATGGAAGAATCCGGCGGCATTATCACTCACCGGCTCAATTTCCGCGCTCGCGCTCAGAATTCAATAAAGGAAATCTGGCGAAGTCGCGATACCCGCAGAGATAAGGCAATTCAACTTGCGATACAAAACAAACTGCCGATTCGTGTGATCGTCGTCGAAGGTCGCAAGCGCGAGTTCGGTGATGATAAAGCTTCCTCTATCAACTGCCGATTACTGGATCCCCTTGCCTGGGCCGTCACTGCCTATAATGCAGTCACAGGCGATTGCGTTCTCACCCGCGGCGCCAAATATCTACGCATGGTGGATCAGTTCGCTCTCGCCGCGCGCGAGACCTGTAAAGCGCCTGAGAAAAAGGATGTCTCCGGCAGTGTGTTCATGCGCGACGGAAGGATTCGCGCACAAGCACTCGACCGCTCAAACGGCAATTGCGAATGGTGCGGTGCGCCGGGCTTTGCCATGGCGAACGGCGAGCTGTATCTTGAAACACACCACATCCTGCCTCTTTCCCAAGGTGGTGCAGACTCATTAGAAAATGTTGTCGCACTCTGCGCGAATCATCATCGGGAAGCGCATCATGGGTTAGACCGCGCCGTCATGGGTGAAACACTCAAACAGCGTCAAAGGCACTAGCGTTATGCACGGATCATGGTACTCGCACCATGCTCCGTAAAGGTCTCGATCAGCAGCACATGCGGGATGCGGCCATCGAGGATATGCGCTTGGCTCACACCATTGCGCAGCGCGCTGACACAGGTCTCGACCTTTGGGATCATGCCGCCGGTGATGGTACCGTCCTTCATCAGCTCGTCGATTTCCTTGGCATCGATGGCGCTGATGAGCTGCTTGTCCTTGGTGAGTATGCCCGCCACATCGGTCAGCATCATCAACTTCGTTGCCTTGAGCGCGGACGCGATCGCCCCTGCCGCCGTATCGGCATTGATGTTGTACGTTTCGCCATTCGGGCCCATACCGATCGGCGCGATGACCGGGATCATGCCACTGGCGATGATATTGGTGATGGCCTTCGGATTGATTTTGGTCGGTTCACCGACGAATCCCAGATCCAGTACCCGCTCGATATTGCTGTCCGGGTCCTTCTTCGTGCGCTTCAATTGCTGCGCTTCGATGAGGTTGCCGTCTTTGCCCGAGATACCAATGGCCGTACCACCCGCCTGGTTAAGCGCCGTGACGAGCTGCTTGTTGATGCTGCCCGAAAGTACCATCTCGACGATCTCGACCGCATGCTGATCCGTCACGCGCAACCCGTCGATGAACTCGGAGTGAATTTTCAAGCGCTCCAGCATCGCGCCGATCTGCGGCCCGCCGCCATGCACCACCACGGGATTGATGCCGACGGTTTTCAGCACCACGATATCGCGCGCGAAAGTCTCCGCCGTGCGCTCGTTGCCCATCGCGTTGCCGCCGTATTTGATAACGAATGTATGACCGGCGAACCGCTGGATGAAGGGCAGGGCTTCGCTCACCGTCTTGGCGGTGCGCAGCAGCAGTTCCTTCGTTTTGATGGTCTTGATTTCCATGTCAGCGCTTGCCCTCTAACGCCTCAATAACAGCATCCTGCAAGGCGTCAATCCCCAGCTTCTTTTCAGCACTGGTGCTGACCAGCGTCTGCAGCGCGGCCGGGTGCTTGCGGGCGACCGCCAGCGTGCGCGTCTCCACCGCTTCGAGGTCCTCCGCCTTATCCGTTTTTGTCAGCACAAACTGGTAGCCGACCGCCGCATCGTCGAGGCGTTTAAGCATATCCTCGTCCGCTTCCTTCACGCCGTGGCGGCTATCGATCAGCACGAAGGCGCGCGCCAGCTGACGGCGTCCGCGCAGGTATTCGAACAGCAGTTCCTGCCATTTCTTGACATCCTGTTTTGCCGCTTTCGCGTAGCCGTAACCCGGCACATCGACCAAATGCATCACTTCGTTCAAATTGAAAAAGTTCAACTGCCGCGTCGCCCCCGGCGTACCCGAGGTGCGCGCGAGATAGTTCTGGCCGACTAGCGCATTCAACAAGCTCGACTTGCCGACATTACTGCGGCCGATGAACGCCACCTCTGGCAGGTTCATCTCCGGGAACTGCTCCATGGTCGCAACGCCCGCGACGAAGCGGATGGGTTTTTTGAACAGCGCCCGCGTCAGTGGTTCTGCGGCCGCTGGCGTCACTACTTCAGCCCCTGCTTCGCCAGCCGCTGGTTGATGTAAAGCTGCTGCAGAATCGACAGCGTATTGTTGCAGATCCAGTAGATGACGACGCCCGCCGGGAAGCTCGCGAACATCACGAGGAACACGAACGGCATGTAGTTCATCATCGCCGCCTGTACCGGGTCGGCCGGTTTCGGGTTAAGGCGCTGCTGGATGATCATCGTCGCGCACATCACCATCGGCAGGATCCCGAGATGCAGGTTGTAGCTCGCGATATGCGTATCCCACGGCAGCAGGCCGAAGCCGGTGAAGATATTCGTCTGGTCGGAGACCGACAGGTCATGGATCCAGCCGAAGAACGGCGCATGCCGCATCTCGATCGTCGCCGACAATACACGGTAGAGCGACAGGAAGATCGGGATCTGGATGAGGATCGGCAGGCAGCCGCTCACGGGGTTCACTTTCTCGCGCTTGTACAGCGCCATGATCTCCTGGTTGAGCTTCATCTTGTCGCCTTTGTGGCGCTCCTTCAGCTCGGTCATCTTCGGCTGCAGGACTTTCATCTTGCTCATCGAGGTCATCGATTTGCTGGCGAGCGGGAACAGGCACGCCTTGATGCAGATGGTGAGCAGGATGATCGCCACGCCGAAATTACCGACGATGCTGTAGAACCAGCTCAGCATCGTGAAGATCGGCTTCATGATGAAATAGAGCGAACCGAAATCGACCGCGCGGTCGAACAGCGGGATGTTGAAGGCTTGCGCATAGGCGTCGAGCTGCTTCATCACTTTGGCACCGGCGAAAACATGCGTCGTCACCTTCGCGCTGTCACCGGCGGCGATTTGCAGCGGACTGCCCCGCATATCCGCCTGGTACGCATCCGCATCGTTACGCGTGAAATGCTTGAACTCGGTCTCGAATTTTTCCGCGCCGTTATCGGGGATCAGCGCCGTTAGCCAGTACTTATCGGCAATGCCGACCCAGTTGCCCGCGCCTTCAGGTTTGATCGTCCCGTCCTCGCGTAGCTTCTTGTAGGTGTAATCCTCAAGCATGCCACCGGAGACGCCGAGCGGCCCCTCATGCATGAAGTTATGCTGCGCTTCCGTGTAATTGCGGCTGATGAGGCCATACGGATAGAGCGTCACCGGCGTCGCCGCATCGTTCTTCACGTTGGTCGTTACGGTGAACATGCTGTGTTCGTCGACCGCGATGGTGCGCGTGAATTTCAGCCCCGAACCGTTGTTCCAGGTCAGCGTCACCGGGTGGTCGACAGTGAGCTCCGTGTCACTCGTCTGCCAGCGCGTCGCGCCGTCCGGCATTTTCTGCGACGCATCCTGCGCCAGCATGCCAAGCTCGATATAATACGCCTCCGCTGTGCCCGTACGGTTGAGTAGTTTCACTTCTGGCGAATCGCTGTTTATTTCTTCGTGGTACTGCGCCAGCGTCAAATCATCGAAGCGGCCACCGGCTGTGGAGATCGAGCCATGCAGCGACGGCGTGTTGATGCGGATGCGCGCCGCATTGATTGCCGGGGTTTCAATTGCCGCCACATCCGCTGTCGGGGCGGCTTTGGGTGCCGGGGCATCCTTGGCCTTCGCCGCCTCGATCGTTGCTTGCTGCGCCCGGAATGCCTGTTCGCGCGGCATCTCGTAGAAAAATTTCCAGCCAAAGAAAATCGCGGCGGAAAGGACGATGACCAGTTTCAGGTTCTTGATCTCATGGTCGGGAGCGGCAGGATTCGTCATGGATTCAACTTTACTCGAAGTTACAAAATTGCGTTACGGTACAGGATCATCGCCATGACCACCCCACGGGTGGCAGCGCGCAAGGCGTTTTACGGCAAGCCACCCCCCTGCGCAAGCCCCATAACGCGAAATCGCCTCGGCCGCATACTGCGAGCAGGTCGGGGTGAAACGGCACGCGGGGGGGCTGAACGGCGAGACCAGCAATTGGTAGGCGCGGATCACGCTCAATAGAAGGAAGCGGACGATGTGACGCATCAGCGATGCACTGCGGCAATGGCCGCCTGCAGCGCTGCCCGCAATTCGGCAATGGGCACGTCCGCCGCACCCCGCTTGGCCTCATGCCGGGCGATGATAATATAATCCTGCCCCGCCTTCGCACTTTCCGCGAAAATCTCGCGTACCAAGGCACGCAAGCGCCGCTTGATGCGGTTGCGTACCACGGCATTGCCGCATTTGGTCGTCACGGTATAGCCTACGCGCGCGCCCGTTTGTGTCGGCACGTTCGATGGCCCCATCCGCAAAATGAACCACGGCGCCGTATACTTGCGTCCATGGCGCAAGCGCAGGAAATCCGCGCGGGTTTTGAGGGTGGTGATAGGTAGCGTCATGCCGATGGTTTAGCGCAGTAAAAAAAGAATGGATAGCCCTTCCCGGTCTCCCCGGCCCATGAGATAGTCCTCAATGCCGGGTGCTAGCGTAAGCGCTCTGTTCCTTCGGGACATACTACGAAAACTTGCATGACAGGCCAACGAGCCAAGGATAGGTGGATAAGCAATCCTCCGGGCAGTCCGAAGCGTTCGAGTTGGCCAAAAGGCCTGGGGTAGCGTAGGCTGTTTTCATGACAAAAACTGATTGCTTACGCTTAACGTCTGGCACCCGGCACCTCTACGAATTACGCAAGAAAAACAATCACTAAACTATCCATTAAACTGCTGTCACTCCGGTTTCATGCCGGGGTCTGCGCCAATAACTATATTTTTTTCAATGCGAGATACCGTCATGCGACGGCATGACTGCGTGTGTATCTATTCTATGCGTCATCCCGAATATGTTTCGGGATGCATCGCGGCGCGTCTACGGTATTAGCTTGGAAGGCGACTTAGCCTGACGCTGATTACGCGCTCAAAACCTTGCGGCCTTTGGCGCGGCGGTTCGCGATCACCTTGCGGCCGCCGACGGTGGCCATGCGGGCGCGGAAGCCATGGCGGCGGGCGCGGACGATCTTGCTCGGCTGGTAGGTGCGTTTCATTGCCATGGGTCACTCTCCTTGAGTGGTGGTGATTTTTAAGAAGGGGGTTTATAGGGCTACCATCCCGCTATGTCAAGCGCCACCGAATAGCCTCTGGTAAGGGCTGGAATAGTACCTTACGCCAGCACTTACTAATGAATAGCCGAATAGTGCACAGGGAGGCCAAAGGCCGACCCGGCCAACCCTGCGGGCCGGTGGGAGCTCAAGGGTAAGACCCTCGTCAGCGCACGAAGTGCTCAAAAAAAGCACATGCGCTTTGGCGTTGAAGTTTATAGCATTCCCGGTAGTATAAGGCACATGTTCTCGCATCTACGCTATCTGGCCGCACTCAGCTTCATCATTATGGCCATCGGGGCTGTATTTATTGTCATGTATGCGAGCGATTACAAGGCGAAAGACCTCCTTGCCGGCTCCACGGCCCAGACCAAAGCGACGATCAGCAGCTATGTTACCACCATCTGGGAGCGCTACGGCGACGAACTGAGCAAGACCCCGGATTCCCAGTATCTGCCAAGCTTCCAGCAGGAGACGCAGAACTACTTCAAAAATCAACCTATCGCCAAGCTCACCGTATTCTCGCCGGATGTCACGCATCTCTATTACGGCTCGGGGAGTGATTACATCACCACCGACGGCACCACGCGAGTCGCCTTGTTTGATGTCAGCAAGGCGCTTACCGGCGTGCAGGTCGGCCGCGTCCTGCGGGACGTGCACATCACCGGCGGGCCTGCCCCGAACGTCAAGCACACTATGGTGCAGATTATCATGCCGCTGGTGCGCGCCGATCACGCCACCCCGGATGCACTGGCCGAGATCTATATCGACGTCACCGCGAAATGGCAGGAGCTCGGCCGCGCACTTAACATCTTCCTCGGCGGCATCTTCGGAGTGTTCACCCTGCTCATCGGCATCCTACTCGTCACCGCAAGCCGTGCTGAGGGCATCATCACCAAGCAGCACGAAGTGAACCTCGAGCTCATCGCCGCCGCCGCGCAGGCCGAAGCCCAGAGCCGCGACAAGTCGCAGTTCCTCGCTAGCGTCAGCCATGAATTGCGCACCCCGCTCAACGCCATCATCGGCTTCTCGGACATCATCCGTAACGAAGCGAAGGAGGCGATGCAGAAGATCCATCAGGATTATCTCGAGGACATCCACGCCTCCGGCAAGCACCTGCTCAGCCTCATCAACGACATCCTCGATTTCAGCAAGGCCGAAGCCGGCAAACTGCAGATCGAATGGGCCGAGACGGATGCGAACAAGGTCATCCGCAATTCACTGCGCATGGTGCTGCCGCGCGCCGAGGTCGCCCAGGTCACGCTGGTCGAGGATATTCCATCACAGCATCTCGTTATCGTCACTGATGCGAAGAAGCTCAAACAAGTGCTGCTCAACCTGCTCAGCAACGCCGTGAAATTCACCCCTGCCGGTGGCGAGGTGCGCTGCCATGCATGGACAGATGTCGTCACCGGCGCACTCAATATCGAAGTGCGCGACACCGGTATCGGCATCGCGCCGAAAGATATCAGCCGCGTGATGACGCCGTTCGGGCAGGTTGATTCCGCGCTCAGCCGCAAGTACGAAGGTACCGGCCTCGGCCTGCCGCTGTCGAAGAAATTCGTCGAGTCGATGGGTGGCCACTTCGCGATCGAAAGCGAGATCAAGAAAGGTACCTCCGTTACCATCGCCATCCCGAAACAGCCGCCGGGCTGGGGTACCGCCGCCATGAAGGAATTTGCCAGCCAGGAAGAGATCAATGTCGCACCAGAACCCACCAGCATCGTCTAGCGGCCGCATCACGATTCCGGATATTCGCGCCGCGAAGGACGAGAAAAAACTCGTGCTGCTCACCGCCTATACCGCGCCCGTTGCCAGCCTGCTCGACGCCCATTGCGACATGTTGATGGTCGGCGATTCACTCGGCATGGTCGTCTACGGCATGGATTCGACCTTGCCAGTCACACTGGACATGATGATCGCCCACGGGGCCGCCGTCGTGCGGGCATCGCAGCGCGCCAGCGTCGTCGTCGATCTGCCGTTCGGTAGTTATCAGGCGTCGCCGGAGCAGGCGTTCCTCAGCGCCGCCCGCATCCTGAAGGAGACCGGGGCGGCGAGCGTGAAAATGGAAGGCGGCGCCGAACTTGCACCGACTATCACCTTCCTCACCGAGCGCGCTATCCCTGTAATGGCGCATGTCGGCCTGATGCCGCAGCATGCCAATTCCATCGGCGGTTTCAAGACGCAAGGCAAGGACGCCGTTAGTGCCCGCATGATCCTGCAGGATGCCAAAGCCGTCGCCGAAGCAGGTGCTTATGCGGTGGTGCTCGAAGGCATCGTCGAGTCTCTCGCCGAGGAGATCACGCATGCTATTGCCATCCCCACCATCGGCATCGGTGCTTCGCCGGCCTGCGACGGGCAAGTGCTGGTGGTCGATGACATGCTCGGCATGTTCGAGCGCAGTCCACGTTTCGTGAAGAAATATGCGGATATGCGCGGCGTTATCACCAGCGCGGTGGAGCAATATGCACAGGAAGTCCGTGGTGGCCAGTTCCCGAGTGAAGCGCAGTGCTATGGCGTGGTGAAAGCCGCACCGACCAAGCCGAAACGCACCACAAAATAGCGCTTATTGCGGCACATCCGGCGCGCCGGGTGCGCGCGGCGCACCGACGTCCTCCGGCGGTCCCATCGGCTCGGGATCCTTGATGCCTTTCGCCTTCATTTCATTTTTTTCCTGCTGTATCTGCTTCAGTTCGCCTTCCACCTCGTTCAGGCGGTGCAGGCGCTCATCGACGAAATATTTCATGAAGTTCAGCTCGCCCTGGTTGTAGTCCTCCGGGTGTTTCATCACGTTCTCGATAATGCTCAGGGCATCGCCAAATTCACCGCGCTGCTCATGCACGAACGCCGAAAGCTGTTGCGCCCAGATCGGGATGCCGCGCACGTTCTGCAGCTTGTTGGCGAGCTCCAGCGCTCGCGCGCTGTCGTTCAGTTTATGCGTCGCGAGATAGCTCGCCTGCACCACCCACCACCATTTTTCCTTCGGCCGGCCGTCAGTATATTCATCGAGGTAATCGACCAGGTATTTCACGTCGCTCGGGTTCTGGGTCTGGCTGAAATAATACGACGCCATTGATGGTAGGTAGTTCGACTGGTTGTTGAACGTGTCGAGCAGGTGGAACCACTGGTACAGCTTGCTGAAGTCATATTTATACAACGCGGTGAAGCGGCCGAACGTGTCACCCGAGTTCTGGATATTAAGCGCCAGCAGGCGGAAAAACGCCTCATCATCCCCGAAGGCCAGCGCGTGCGCGGTGCGCTCGCCCGGCACGCTCGGCACGATGCCCATCTCCGGCATGATAACATGGGTGTGGTACCAGAATGCGCCCTGGCCTGCGAAGAACAGCGCGAATATACCGGTCGCCACACGCAAGGCCGGGTCGCGCAAGGCCACGCGGAAACTTAAATGCTGGCTGGTTTTACGCCGGAAGAAACGCAACGATGCCTCCGTTTGCAAGCTAGAATTGTTTGCGTTTGAAATCGATCACCGAGGCCGCGATTAACAGCGGGATGAAGATCGCCGACTGAAGTAGGAACAGATGGAGCTCTTCATAGGATTTCGCGCCATAGATGAGCCAGTGGCTTTTCGCATAAAAATCGAGGCGCGGCACCACCATGGCGATGATCTTCATGAGCCATTGCGCCCCCACGTTCACCTCATGTTCCTTGAACAGGCTGCTCGAATTCGTCGTGGCGAGGAAGAAGCCCATCATGCGCGAAAGCACGTAGATTGCCAGCGACGACAGCACGGTGCCGACGCCGCTCTTCACCGTCAGCGAGGCAAACAGCGCCACCGAAACGACCAGCCAGGATTCGAGCAGCAGGCTCACCGACCACAGCAGGAAGCCCGTATGGTTCAGCGTGCCGAGGATGGCCATCAGGATAATGGTCGGGATGACGAGGCAGGCGGCAACGGCAGCGAAGCCTACCCAGTAGGATAGCACCAGGGTCGTGCGCGAAATGGGCCGCGACAGCAGCACGTCGATCTCACGCGCGTCGAAGGCGTTACGCATATGGAAGCCGATGAAGACGATGATGCCGACCGCGATGATGACGCGCGCCGAAGCCGCCGTAAAGGCGATGGTCATCTGCTCGGTCTCAAGCATGGCAGTTGAGCCTAGGATACTCGAGATATAGGCGGCGATGATGATGCCGACGAGTAACCCGATGAACAAGCGGTCGCGGGTCGCGGTGAGCAGGACATAGCGGATATTGCTGAACATCAGGGCCTCGCTTGGCTAGTTCTGCGGGCCAAAGAGCGGACGCGGGTCGGTGACGAACTTGTTATACACCTTGCGGTCGATCTGGTCGGCACTGCCATCCGGGTTCACGATGGTCGCCTTGATGAAGATGATCAACTCACGCTTGCTCGAATCTTCCGAGCGGCTCTTGAACAGGTTGCCGACGATCGGTACTTCGCCAAGTCCCGGAACGGCTTCCGACGAATTGCGCGTGATATCTTCCATCAAGCCGCCGATGACCATGATACCGCCGCTCGATACTTTCATCACCGAATCCAGCTCGCGTACTTCGATGACCGGGTAGACGCTGCCCACCTGCGCCGGGTTCGCCGCCTGGCCGACCACGCGGGTCAGCGTCGGGCGCACATTCAGCGTTACTTCCTGCTTGTCGAGGTTGATGGCCGGCAGGATGTTGAGGATGATCCCGATCGGCACCGCGGAGGGCGTACAGGTCGTGGTGCCCGGCGTCACCACCGGCGGGGTGCCGGCGATGGTGGTCGAGGGCGTGGTCTGGCAATTGAAGAACACTTCGTTGCGCGCGAAAGTCAGCACCGCCTGCTGATTGTTGGTCGCCGACAGGCGCGGGCTCGAAAGCGTACGCGTCGTGCCAAATTCCTGCGCGGCCTTCAACACGGCGTCGAGGCTGTTGGATTTGATCCCGAAGGCAACGGAACTCGTTCCCGTCGTCGTCGGCCCGTTGGTGATGAGGTCCGGCACATAAGAACCAAGCGCGAGGTAGTTGTTGTTTACCCCGGCCAGGATCTGGTTCCAGTTTACCCCGGAGACGAACTGGTCGGTCAGCTGTACTTCGACGATCTTTGCCTCGATCAATACCTGCGCCGAGGAATTGCGCGACATCATGGCAAGGAAATGCGCGATCATCTCGTGTTGGGCCTGCGTTGCATTTGCCGACAGGATGCCCGCCTGGCGGTTGATCACGATGGAACCCGCCGCCGTCGTTGATGTTGCACCCGCCGCGCCATTGGCAGATTTACCAGCGGAAGCCGCACCACCGGTCGTCCCGGCCGCGGCGCTTTCGCCACTCGGATCATAGGCGATGATCTCGTTAAGGGATGCTTCAAGGGCCGACCAGATATCGCTATCCGCCGTGCTGTTGATGCTCGCGCTCGTGCCTGTGGTGCCTACGCTTGTCGTTGACGCACCGCTGCCGCCGCTACTGCTGCTGCTCGAACTGCTGCCGCCACTCGAACCGCCACTCGAACCGCCGGAGCTGCTGCCGAGGATGCTGGTCGTGATCTGGTACTGCGAGGTGCTGGAGCGTACGAGGTTCAAGAAGTCGAGCGAGTAGTTCTTGATGTAGGGCAGATCCTTCTCGACGCGCAGCGAACTGCCGTTCACGGTGTAGCGCAGGTGACCGAGGGTTGCGATCCGCTCGATGACTTCGTTGAACGGGCGATTGCTGGCGCGCAGGTTGATCCCTGTCGTGTCGAGGCCGGGGCCGACTTCGATATCGACATTGGCCAGGCGACCAAGCTCGAACAGCACATCGCGTAACGGCACGTCATCCGTCACTGCCAGCGTCACCAGTTTCGCATTCGCCACTTTCGGCGGACGGGGAGCCGCCAGCACCTGCGCTACATCCGGGATCGGCGGTGCACCAAGCTGCACGCTGACTTTCGGCTCGTCCTTGTCCGCTTCCTTATCAATTTTATTGAGGTTCCTGAAATCATCTACCGACAGGTTCTGCTGCCGGTCGATCACGTCCGTCGACTCGCCTTTTTTCGGCACGAAGGAATCGAGGAAGGTGCATCCGCCAAGGGACAGCATGCAGGATGCAACAACTGCCCAGGATACAAGTCTCGATGTGGAACGCATACTACCCCGTAGCATTTATACTCTTATTTTTGGTGTAACACACCGCACAACCATCACAAGAAATTTATGCGAGTGATGTGGGTAACTTTTTTGCAACCAATCTTCGCGGCACTCACCCGGCATTCACGCTGTAAAGTTGCCAGAAACCGCGCGCCGCCTGCGGCCATACCACGCACACCAGTAGCGACACGGCAAGTGCCGGGCCGAACGGGAATTGTGCGCCGCGACCGAGCATGCGCCACAGTACGCCGCACACCACACCGAGCACGCCGGCGAAGAACAGGAACGGCACGAAACTCGCCGGGTGCGCCAGCCAGATGCCAACGCCGAACAGCAGCTTTACGTCACCCAGGCCGAGCCCGTCCTTGTTACGCAGGTAAAGGAAACCGTATTTCAACGTAAGGCCGATGCCAAGACCGAGCAGCGCGTTTTCGATGACATCCGTAAAATCCGTGCCGAGCGCATAGTGGAACATCACCCCGAAGACGACGATCGCGACCTGCACTTCATCGAGGATAATATAATGTTCGAGGTCGGTAACGATGATGGCGACGATCGACCACCAGAGCCCCGCGACCGCCAGTCCCTCGAGCGTGAAGCCGAACAGGTACACTGCCCCGAGCGTGCCAAGCGCCGTCGCCAGCTCCGTCAGCGGATAGCGGATGCTGACGCGGGTTTTACAGTGGCGGCATTTCCCCTGACTGGTGACCCATGAAAGGACGGGGATTAAATCCACCACGCGCAGGTCCTTCAAACAATTCGGGCAGCGCGAGCGGGTTAGGCCGATCTTCTCGTCGCGCGGCAGGCGGTAGGTGACCAGCGTCAGGAACGAACCAATAGATGCCCCGAAAAAGCCTGCCACCAGCCAGAGGATCGTCAGTTCGCTCATACATCCTAGCCGCTTACGGTTCTGGGTTGCGTTATCCACAGCTTCATGGCAAAACCCTGTCACCCACTATATATAGTAGTGGAACATTGCAAAATAAAAAAAGCGCATCGGTTCAGATCACGTGAAGAATATCGTCGCCATCGCCAACGACCATGCCGGTGTTGCCCTCAAGCAAACGCTGATGCAGCAGGTGAACGCGTGCGGTTTCACCCCGCTCGACTTTGGCACCAACAGTACCGACTCCGTCGATTACCCGGACTACGGCGCCCTCGTCGCCAAAAGCATCACGGATGGTCGTGCCATTTTTGGTATCGCCATCTGCGGTTCCGGTATCGGCATTTCCATCGCGGCGAACCGCCATCCCGGCATCCGTGCCGCGCTATGCAGCACCGGTCTTGCTGCCGAACTCTCGCGCCAGCACAACGATGCGAATATCCTTTGCCTCGGCGCCCGCCTCATCGGTGAGGCGGAAGCCAAGGAGTGCGTGAAGCGCTTTTTGACGGCAAAATTTGAGGGCGGACGCCACGCCACTCGTGTCAGTAAACTAGGATAAGGAGAACTAACCATGTCTAACACCGCACGTAAACCCGAGGAAATCATGAGCAACGGCTATTTCACCAATCCCCTTTCCACCGCCGACAAGGACGTCTTCGCCGCCATGCAGGACGAACTCGGCCGCCAGCAGCATCAGGTGGAACTCATCGCGTCCGAGAACATCTGCAGCAAAGCCGTGCTCGATGCGCAAGGCTCGGTGCTGACCAATAAATACGCCGAAGGCTACCCCGGCAAGCGTTACTATGGCGGCTGCGAATTCGTCGATGTGGTGGAACAGATCGCCATCGACCGCGCCAAGAAACTTTTCAACACCAACTTCGCCAACGTGCAGCCGAACAGCGGCAGTCAGGCCAATCAGGGCGTGTTCAACGCCCTCATCAAACCGGGCGATACCATCATGGGCCAATCGCTCGCCTCGGGCGGCCACCTCACGCATGGCGCCAACGTTAACCAGTCTGGCAAGATTTACAATGCCGTGCAGTACGGCGTGCGCGAAGACACCCATCTGCTCGATTACGATGCCATCGAGAAAATGGCCATCGAGTGCAAGCCGAAACTCATCATCGCCGGTTTCTCGGCCTATCCGCGCGTCGTCGATTGGACTCGCTTCCGCGCCATCGCCGATAAGGTCGGTGCTTACTTCATGGTCGATATGGCGCATATAGCCGGCCTCGTCGCCGGTGGTTCCTACCCATCGCCACTGCCGCACGCGCATGTCGTCACCACTACCACGCACAAAACGCTGCGCGGCCCGCGCGGCGGCATGATCCTTTCCAACGTACCGGAGCTTGTCGTCGGCAAAACGCCGATGGGCAAGGACCAGACGCTCGAGATGGCACTTAACTCCGCCATCTTCCCCGGTATCCAGGGTGGGCCACTGATGCATGTCATCGCCGGGAAAGCCGTTGCTTACGGTGAAGCGCTGCGCCCCGAATTCAAACAGTACGCGCAAGCCGTGGTCGATAACGCCCGTGCGCTGGCGAAGGTGTTGGTTGCACGCGGCCTCAACATCGTCAGCGGTGGTACGGATAACCATCTCGTGCTGGTCGATCTGCGCCCCAAGAACGTCACCGGCAAAGCAGCGGAAGCGTCGCTCGAGCGTGCCGGCCTCACCTGCAACAAGAACGCGATTCCGTTCGATCCCGCCTCCCCGTTCGTCACCAGCGGCGTGCGTCTTGGCACACCCGCCGGCACCACGCGCGGCTTCGGCGTGAAGGAATTCGAGGAGATTGGTAATTTGATCGGCGATGTGCTCGATGGCCTGTCGAAAACTGCAGCGGATAAGCCGGAAGAGAACGCAGCCGTTGAGCAAGCGGTCGCCAAGAAGGTGCGTGCGCTGACCGATAAATTTCCGATCTACGGATAATGTTGAAAACACTCCTTACATATTCAATTTTCGGGCCCGTAATTGGTGGTTTCATAACCGCCATTACTAACCCGTTACTTTTGTTAGGATTGGTTTTAGTGCCGCAAATATTTTTAATGTACTCCTATATTCTTGGAATTGTTCCTGCTCTGGCAACTGGAATCTATGTAGCAATATGCCAAAAACAGCAGAAGACGATTAATATGAGAACTTATTACATGAGTGGCTTTGTAGGCGTTGGTATCGTTTTATTCATTATCTTTTCGAGTTGTTTTCAGAGCCCGTTCTTTGCCTTTTTTAAATGCACGACCTCGTTTGATACGATGGGGGTTTGGTTCTATCTATCAATGTTTATTGCGTCTTTCGCCGCCGCTACTGTTCTGTTCAAGCAATATCTTACTAAACAAACTATTAACCAACCTACTGCGGGTCATACCTAATGCGCTGTCCCTTCTGTAACCACGAAGATACGCAGGTGAAGGATTCGCGCCCCAGCGAGGATGGCTCGTCCATCCGCCGCCGCCGTTTCTGCCCGGCCTGCAATTCGCGGTTCACAACGTTCGAGCGTGTGCAGCTGCGCGAGCTGACGGTGGTGAAGACCAACAACGAGCGCAAACTGTTCGACCGCGAGAAGATCGCCCGCTCCATGGCCATTGCCCTGCGCAAACGCCCGGTCGAGGCGGACAATGTCGAGATGGCCATCAACCGCATCGTGCAAAAACTCGAATCGGAAGGCGAGAGCGATATCCCCACCCGCCGCATCGGCGCGCTGGTGATGGAGGAGCTGAAAAAACTCGATGCCGTTGCCTATATCCGTTACGCCAGCGTCTACCGCGATTTCGGCAGCGTCGATGATTTCGAAGCGTTCGTCGATAAATTGTAGCCGTGGCGCAAGTCATCGCAGCAACCCGGCGGGGCAAGTGGATCTTCTATCCGTTATTCATCTTCAGCTGGTGCGATTGCATGCTGATGTTCGCGCTGTATTACTTTTGGCACGGCGATACGAATTTTGACGGGACGATCCGGAACGGCCATTATTTCCTGCATGAAAAAGGCCACGGGCTGATCGAAGTATCGAAACAGATTTGGCAGCTCAGCCATTACCAGCAACTTAGCGTCGTCATCGCCTATCTGCTCACGGGGTTGGTGCTGCTCCTGCTCCTGAAAACCGGCGATGTCACCCATAAGCGCAATACATGAACCAAACGACCGACAGCCAATTCCTCCACCAAGCCCTCCGCCTCGCCGCGCAGGGCTTGGGCCGCACCTGGCCGAACCCGAGCGTTGGCTGCGTGCTGGTGAAGGACGGTGCCGTCATTGCCGAAGCCCGCACCGCCGATACCGGTCGCCCACACGCGGAAGCCGCTGCTCTTACCCTCGCCGGAGATGCTGCACGCGGTGCGACGGCCTATGTCACCCTCGAACCCTGCGCCCATCACGGCAAAACGCCGCCCTGCGCACAGGCCCTCATCGATGCCGGTATCGCCCGTGTCGTCTACACTACCGAGGATCCCGATCCGCGCGTCAGCGGGATGGGTGCGGCGATGCTGCGCGCCGCCGGCATCACCGTCGAGAAGATCGAAATGCCCGAAGCCGCTCTCCTCAACCGTGGCTTCTTCCGCCGCGTGCGCGAGAATTTGCCGCATGTCGCCATGAAACTCGCCCTCTCGCAGGATAACTTCCTATCACACGGCAACGGCAAGCGCCAATGGATCACCGGCGAATTCGCCCGCGCCCACGGCAATGAATTGCGCGGCCATTACGATGCCATCCTCACCGGAATCGGCACCGTACTGATGGACGACCCGGAACTCACTGTGCGCGGTTCGAGCGCGCCCAACCCGTTGCTCATCCGCGTTGTCGCCGACAGGCGCCTGAGGCTGCCATTAGATTCTAAATTAGTAAAAACGGCTGAAAAACAGCCCGTTTGGGTCATCACCAGCGCCGAAGCCGTGGAACTCGCCGCCAGCCATGCCACCGAATTGCGCGAGGCCGGGGTGAAATTCCTTGTCGCCGAGAACAAGGAATTACCGCCAAAATTGATGCTTGAAACGCTAGCGTTCGAGGGCATCACCCGCGTACTGATCGAAGCAGGCAGCCAGTTATCGAGCGCTTTCCTGCACGACAAGCTCGTTGAAACCCTGCATCTTTACACGGCGCCAAGAGCCCTCCAAAACACTGGTAAAGCGCCGATTCCTGTACTAGATAGCTGCCTGCCGGAACTGCCCGCCGAAACGCGCGCGCTCGGCATCGACACCTATGAAAGATATGAGTTAGCATAAATGTTCACCGGCCTCATCAAAACTCAGGGCACTGTCCGCCGCGTCGACCAGCGCGGCGATTGCATGGTCACGATCGCGATGGGCGAATCATTCCCGGCCGAGATCGGCGATTCCATCTGCTGCAACGGCATCTGCCTTACCGTCATCAAGATCGATGATAACGCCTTCAAGGTTTCTCTCTCCGCCGAGACGATGAACCGCACCAGCGCGCGCCACTGGGCAGTCGGGACGTTGATCAATCTCGAGCCGTCGCTGTCAGTAGGAGACGCAATGGGTGGCCATTTCGTCTCCGGCCATGTCGATGGGCTGGCGCGCGCCGTCGCTGCCGAAAAGAGCGGCGATTCGACCATCTGGGAATTTGAAGTGCCGCAGCATCTCGCGCGCTTCATCGCGGCCAAGGGTTCGGTCACGCTCGATGGTGTATCGTTGACCGTCAATGAGGTGAAGGATATCCGCGACCCGAATCCACGTACTGTTTTCAGCGTAAACATCATTCCCCACACCGCGAAAGCGACCGGTTTTGGCACGCTGAAAGTCGGTGATTCGGTAAACATGGAAATCGACATGCTGGCACGCTATGTCGCCCGCCTGAATGAACGGAAGCTGTCGTGAGTGAGCTCGCCACCACCGAGGAAATTATCGCCGAAGCCAAAGCCGGCCGCATGGTCATCCTCGTCGATGACGAGGATCGCGAGAACGAGGGCGACCTCGTCATCCCGGCTGAGTTCGCCGATGCCGAAGCGGTAAACTACATGGCGAAATATGCGCGCGGGCTCGTCTGCCTCGCGCTCGAGAAAACACAGGTCGAGCGCCTCGGCCTGCCACCGATGGCCCGCCATAATTCCTCGCGCCATGCCACCGCCTTCACCGTTTCCATCGAAGCGCGCGAGGGCGTCACCACTGGCATCTCCGCCGCCGATCGCGCCCGTACCATCGCCGCTGCCGCAAACCCGCAAGCCGTCGCGCAGGATATCGCGAGTCCCGGCCACATCTTCCCGCTCGAAGCGCGCGAAGGCGGCGTGCTGGTGCGCGCCGGCCATACCGAAGCCGCGGTCGATATTGCCCGCCTTGCCGGGCACACGCCCGCCGGGGTCATCTGCGAGATCATGAACGATGACGGTACGATGGCCCGCCTGCCGGATCTGTTGAAATTCGCCGCCGAACATCAACTGAAAGTCGGCACTATCGCCGATCTGATCGCCTATCGCCGCCGCTCGGAAAAACTGGTCACGCGTTTAGTCGAAAGCACTATCTCCACCCAATTCGCCGGTAACTGGCGCTGCATCGCCTACCAGCAAAGCCCCGGCTACGCCGAGCATCTGGCCCTTATCAAAAATGACATCGGGGTCACGCGCCCGACGCTCGTGCGCATGCATGCGCTGGATATGCTGCATGATGTGCTGGGCGATACCTCGCATGGCCGCGCGGGCGTGCTGCACCAAACGATGCAGATGATCGATGCCGAGGGTGCGGGTGTGCTGGTACTGCTACGCGAGCCGCGCCGCACCGCCGCGTCGGATGGCCTCAAGCTCAAGCGTGGCGAGGAACCCGCCTCGCCCATCCTGCGCGATTACGGCATCGGCGCACAGATCCTCGTCGATCTCGGCGTCAAGGACATGACGCTGCTGACGAATACACCGAAAATGATTGTCGGGCTCGATGCCTATGGGCTACACATTAGCGGCCACCGTCCTATTGAGGTTTCATGAACAAGCCGATCCTGCTCGTCGTCGCGCCGTACTATCAGGACATCAGTGAAATGCTGATCAACGGAGCGACGAGCGCTATTTACAGCGCGGAACAAACGGCGGAGATGATCACCGTGCCCGGCGCACTCGAAATTCCGGCCGCGATCGCCATGGCGGCGAAGAATGGCCATTACGCGGGCTATGTCGCGTTGGGTTGCGTCATTCGCGGCGAGACTACGCATTACGAGATCGTCAGCAATCAATCAGCTCGCGCATTGCAGGAACTGGCCACGCACGAGCATCTCGCCATCGGCAACGGCATCCTCACCGTCGAGAACATGAAACAGGCGATGGAACGCGCCAATAGCGCCCGTGGCAATAAAGGTGGTGAAGCGGCGCAGGCCTGCCTGCGGATGTTGCATATCCGCCAGATTTTCGGATTGGAAACACAATAATGAACACTCCCCGCCCATCGCTCATGCGTAAGCGCGCCTCGCGCTTGGCGGCCGTTCAGGCCATGTATTCCGAGGCGCTGATCGAGAAGAAGACGATGCCGGGTTTGCTGGCGAACCAGTTGCTTGCCTCCTGGGCGGATAGTAAAACGAATGACACGAATGATCTGCCGCATGGCTCGCAGCCGGAAGCGGCCCTGCTCAACACGCTGATCGATGCAGCGCAGACGCACCATGCCGCGATCGAACGCGCGATCGATCACCATATCCTGCCGAACTGGAGCAAGCAGCGCATGAGCCTGCCCTTGCTCGCGGTGCTACAGGTGTTCGCGGCGGAAGTGCTGGTCGCACCCAATCGCAGCCGCGCTACCCTCATCGACGAGTATACCGAAGTCGCCGCCCAGCTGGTGACGGATGAAGAGCTCGGCTACGCCCACAAGGCGTTTAACCTGTTGCTCGATCATCTGCGCCCGGACGGCAAGTAACCATGGGTGAGCGCGCGCGCATCGCCCGTTATTTCGCGCCCCTCGCCGCAACGGAAGCCGGCAGTTTTTCTCTCACCGATGATGCCGCTATCCTCAGCCCACCCGCCGGCAAGCAACTCGTCATCACGACCGATAGCGTCATCGAAGGCATCCATGTACTGTCCGGCGCAACCCCGCAGCAATTCGCCAGCAAGCTCATGCGCCGCAATCTTTCGGATCTCGCAGCGATGGGGGCAATGCCGTGGCGCTACACGCTGAATCTGCACACGCCAACGCAATTAGCTACTTCCTGGTTCGCCGAATTTGCGGCAACCTTGCAGATGGAACAGGAAAGGTTCGGTCTCGTTCTTGTCGGTGGCGATTCGACTTCCGGCGACACCATCCATACGACCCTGACCTGTTTCGGCCTTATCGACGGTGCAGCATTGCGACGTCACGGTGCGGCTATCGGCGAAGATATTTATGTTAGCGGCACCATCGGTGGCGCCGCCTATGCGCTGTCGTTGCTACAACACAAGCAGCCAGTGCATGAAGAACTCGCTGCCCGTTACCATCATCCCGAACCGCGCCTCGCGCTCGGGCAAATGCTGCGCGGCATTGCGACCAGTGCCATCGATATTTCGGATGGGCTGCTCGCGGATGTCGCGCAGCTTTGCAGTGCCAGTAATTGCGGTGCAAGCATCGAGCGCGACAGCATTCCGTTACCGGCCGAACTGCAACAATGTATGCAACAGGATGAATCCGCGTGGTCATTCGCCCTTAGCGGTGGCGATGATTACGAACTGTGTTTTACCGCATCCGTCGCGCAGCGCGCCACTATTAAAGTTATTGCGCAAAAGCTGAAGCTGACCCTCACTCACATCGGCACCATCGTTAAAGGGAGCGGCCTCAGGTTACGCGACGCACAAGGCGCTGCAATACCTATCCGACATATGGGCTATGAGCATCCCTAACGCCCGAGGTTGCGATCGCTGACGGCGTTATGGCCTGGAGCATTGAAGCGGCCGAGATTGCCGAGCATCTGTTCCATGAACGTCAGATTATGGCCTTCGGTCGGCGTCGTCTTCCTTACCAGTTCCACCTGCTGACCGTCCTCTTTCTTATATTCACGCACATCGCTCACCACCTGGTCCTTGTCGAAAGTAATCGCTGCGATGTGCTGGTCCGCCACTTTCGGCGCGAACACACCGACATGCGATTGTTTCTGCGTCACGTAATACCAGGTGTCATCGCCAAAATTCGATTTGCTGGTCGGGCTGCCGAGTAGCGCCATCACATCGCCCTGCTTCGTCTGGCCGACGACGATCTGCTTCATATCGACATCCTCGTCATTATGGCCGCGCGTGTCGACGATGGGCGAACAGCTTGCCAGCATCAGGGCAATGCTGATAGAAAGCAGGAAATGGCGAATCTTTGGAGTCATGAATGTATAGCGCCCTGAAAAGATGGTTCATTCCGCGCCCGCCTGAGGCGGTGGCCGAAACCTATATAGCACTCGTTGCCGCGGCACGAAATCCCTTTTTCTATACCGCGCTCATGGTGCCCGATACGCTTGATGGCCGCTTCGACCTTATCGTGCTGCATCTGTTCATGCTGCAACATCGGCTGATGAAAGACAAAACGCCCGAGAACGAACAATTCGCGCAGTTCCTGAGCGAAGCATTCTTCGCGGATATGGATAATTCCCTGCGCGAGATCGGGGTCGCCGATACTGGCGTCAGCCACCGCATCAAGAAGATGGGCAAGGCCTATCACGGCCGCCTGCAGGCCTATGCGGCGGGACTCGCCGATAAAACCGCCTTGCGGGGGGCGCTTGCCCGCAATGTCTACGGTACGGTGGCAGAAGGTGACGTGCAGACGCTCGACCGCCTTGCCATCTATGTTAATGATGTAGTGGATTCACTGGCCGATACCGGCGTCGGCATTATCCTTGAGGGGAAGTATCGCTGGCCGGATGGCGCGGCCGATCTTGCCTAATTGACCGGTTCGGTTGTGGGAGCCGTTGTCGCCAGCCTGTCAGGACGCAGCAACGCTGTCCGCGTCTGCGCTACTTGATACGCTCCTACACCTTTCGCCTGCAACAGGTTCGGGCGGCGAATGAACTGGCTGACCACGGATGCTAATTGCGTAATGCCGCTGCGGATGCTTGATTCCGTCGCGGCAGTAGTTGCCGGTTTTGCATTCTGCACGGCTTCACGTTGTTGCATTTGTTCGCTCACCTGCGTCGGCGCGGCTTTCGCAGAACCCAAGTCGCCACGGGCGATGCGCAGCTCATTCACGTAATCATCTGCCGGCGTTTCTTGCACCGCTGGCGATGTCACCTGCAATGGCACAAAGATAGCGAGGTCATCGTCGCTGCCCGCATCTCCCTGGGCGATGAACTGCGCGGCAAAACCGCTGGAAGGAATGCTGGTGAAGGATTTCGCTGCGGGCTTCTGCTGCGTAATGCCCGTCGAATACGCACCGAGCAGCACCGGTGCCGGCACCGCACTTTGCAGTTGCTGGCGTGAAATCGCCTGGACGTCATTGCCGGCGGTGGAGATCACAGGGTTCACCGGCGCGCGCACATTCTGCGCGGGCACGCCCGTATCTACGGTCACACCGGTGAGGGTTATCGTCATACCATCCAGCTCGAAGTCTTTTATTTTGTAGTAGTATAGCATGATTGGCCATCATTAGCCAGTGCACTGGCAAACCCATGAAATATTAAAATAAATTTACAATTCCACTGTCACAAATAGTTCATTTTACAGAGGGACAAAAGGCGCTTAACAGGACGCTCATGAAAAAGAATATCGTCATTACCTGGCTGGTCTGCGTTCTTGGCCTCGTCTTGCTTTTTGCCTGGATGGGCAACCGCGTCGTGCCGAAGGGCAAACCAATCGAAAGCGGCGAGGCACTCATCAGCGCCGATTTCACACTGCAGGGCGCGAACGGCAAAACAATGCGCGATGAAGATTTCCACGGGAAATATATGCTCGTTTATTTCGGCTTCACCCACTGCCCGGATGTTTGCCCGACCACCTTGCTGATGATAAGCAATGCCCTCAACGACATGGGCGAGGCGGCGAAAAAAATCCAGCCGATCTTCATCAGCATCGACCCCGAGCGCGACAGCCCGGCCACGACTGCGCTCTATGCCAGCCATTTCAGCAAGAATCTCATCGGACTTTCCGGCACGCCCGATCAGGTGAAACATGCTGCCGATAGCTTCAAGGTCTATTACAGTAAAGTGGCACAACCGGGTTCCGCGCTTGGCTACGTGGTCGATCATTCCAGTTTCATTTACTTGATGGGGCCGGATGGAAAATATGTCGACCATTTCGCGGGAAATGTTTCAGAGCAGGAATTGGCAGAAGGATTGAACCATGATGTTCGCTAAACGTATCCTTACGGCGCTTATCCTGCTGACTGCGGGAGGTGCCTTTGCTTCCGGTGATGTCAGTTTCGAGAAGCCCACCGCGATCACGGCTACGCCCACGCTTGGCAGCGCCTACGTCATCCTCACCAGCCCGCAAGATGACACGCTCACCTGCCTTTCCTCGCCCTGTTGCGATGCCGTGGAGTTGCACAGCATGCATATGAGCAACGATGCGATGCAGATGCGTAAAATGGACGTGCTTGCTGTCAAAGCAAACGCGCCGGTCAACATCGTCGAGAACCATGGCGGCATGGATTCCATGCATCTCATGCTCATCGGCCTGCATCGGGAATTCACGGCAGGCCAGCGCTTCCCGATCACCTTCACCTTTGCAAAACAAGGCAAGAAAACAGCTGATTTCACGGTCACCCGGCGCACCCGCGAATAAGTGTTTCCATCCGCGAAAGCTTTGCACTACTGTGGGCTGCAACCCATTCATCCCGACGGTTGCCGATGACTTCGAAGAACTATCCCCCGATCACCAAGCGCCGCGGACTGATGTTCGTGCTCTCCTCACCTTCGGGTGCCGGCAAGACCACCCTTTCCCGCCGCCTGCTTGAGACCGAGGAAGGCGTTGCCATGTCCGTTTCTGTCACCACCCGCGCGCCGCGCCCCGGCGAGGTCGATGGCAAGGATTACCATTTCATCGACATGCCGACTTACGACGCCATGGTGCAGAACAACGAATTGCTCGAGCATGCGACCGTGTTCGATAATAAGTATGGCACCCCACGCCGACAAGTGATCGAAGCGATCGAGTCCGGCCGTGACGTGCTGTTCGATATCGACTGGCAAGGCACCCGCCAACTGGCGCAGACCTGCCGCGAAGAAATGGTCAGCATCTTCCTGCTGCCGCCGACGCTCGACGAACTCGAGCGCCGCCTGCGCGCCCGCGCACAGGACAGCGAAGACGTGGTGCAAAAACGCATGGCCCGCGCGGTCGATGAGATCTCGCACTGGGAAGAATACGATTACGTTGTTGTCAACGAGGACCTTGACAAGGCGATGGCGCATATTCAGCGCATCCTGCACTCGGAACGCTTTAAGCGCTGGCGCCAGCTCGACATCGCAGGCTTTGTCGATACACTCTGCAAGCGCTGACGTTACGCTAAACCATCTGCATGAATGTGCGGCCCAGCTGCGCGAACATGGCAAGATCGCACTGTTCGGCGCGCAAGGTTTCATCGATTCCAGCCTTGGCGCATAAGGCGATCGCATCCACCTCGAGCGCTTTCAACGACTGACGCAACATCTTGCGCCGGTTATTGAACGCGGAGGCGACGACGCGCTCCAGCGCTTTCAGCGGCACATCCTCGCGCGGTGTGGTGAGGATGCGTGCCCGCAGGATGGCCGACGTAACTTTCGGCGGTGGGGTAAAAGCGCTGGCCGGCACTTCGAACAGGATGGCGGCATCGCAATATTGCTGCATGATGATGGAAAGCCGCCCATAGGCCGCGTCACCTACCTGTGCCACCATCCGCTCCGCTACTTCTTTTTGCAGCATCACGGTGAATCCGTTAAGCGCCGCAGGCCCGTGAACCGCCGCCAGCTGGATCCAGTCGATAATAAGCTGTGTACCCACATTGTACGGCAAATTCGCAATCACGATCCGGGGGGTCGAGCCGATTTTGAGAAGATCAGTTTTCAGCGCATCTTCCTCGAGCAAGGTGAATGTGCCTGCATATTTTTCATGCAACGGTGCCAATGCTTCAAGGCAGCGCGCATCCTTCTCGATTGCCGTCAGGTGGCGCGGTCCCGCTTCGAGAATGGCCCGCGTCAAACCTCCCGGGCCAGGACCGACTTCGATGACATACGCCGCCGTGATGTCGCCGGCCGAACGGACAATCTTTGCCAGCAAATTGGTGTCGAGCAGGAAATGCTGGCCCAGTGATTTCTTCGCCCACAGGCCATGCGTTTCGATGACCTCGCGCAGCGGCTTGAGCTCCACTATCGCGCGCCCTTAATGTCGATATACGCATCGCGCCGCAAATTGCGCAGATGCTTCTGCGCTTCGAGCTCAAGCTTTTCTTCGAACAATTGCTGGCGCACGCCTTCCGCTGCCGGTAGGTTCCCCGCCGCAGGTTCTATCTTCTCGCACATGACGATAAGGCGCAGCGCGTCGTCACCCGGTAAGGGTTCACTCACATCCCCGACATCGAGATGGCTGACGACCGAACGTTGCTGCGCCGACAGCGACCCAAGTTTGGTGCGTACGAATTTCACTTCCGTCGGTAGGTCCACTTTCGGCACAGTATCGCTCATGCAATCACCCGGGTTGGTGCGCAATATGCTGGCTGCCAGACGGAATTTTTGCATACCTTGCTTGTCGCTTTTCAGTGGTACGGCGATCGCGATCTGCTTCAGGGCATATTCGGTGTTATCCGATTGTTTGAGTGCAACCTGGCGATCCATCAACTGCAATATCTGCAAGGTCTGCGTACTGCGCAGCGGCGGCGTTACATCACCGGGTTTCATGTTGCGCACGACCTGCTGCAATGGGGCTGGCATGGTCGTTTCCGGCACCCAGACCGGGGGATTGTAATGCACTTCCGCCTGCTTGATATAGTGCGCCGCGATGGTCGCCATGTCAGTCCCGCTCTTGATCTGCAGGGCGATTTCCTCCGCCAGTTTCTTCGCCGCCGCCTCGTTACCCGGCGCGAGGCGAATGCTGATCGCCTCAATACGCAGGTCCTGTTCGCCCGGCGCGGTCGACGCCGATTTCTGCGCGCGTGCCACCTCATCCTGCGAGACATTCACGTTGCGCCGCAGCTTTTTCTGCACCACTTTGTTCCATGCAAGCTGGGCCTTTACCTGGCCCTCGACCGAGACCATCGACAGGTTGTTGCGCGTGATAAAGTTGCGCAAGGACTCGTTGTTCTCGCCCTTGGCGCCCATGCCCTCGACGGCCTTTGTCACTTCCTCATCCGTCACCGTGATTGACTGGCTCTTGGCGTCCTGCAGCTCAAGCGATTCATCGATGAGGGATTGGACGATACGCGGCGTGATCTTTTGCTGGTTTTCGACCGTCATCGGGATGTTGGCGGTCGCCATGATGATATCGCGGCGTTGTTCGACATCCGCACTGGTGATGATGGAATCGTTGACGACGGCCGCAATATTTACCGACGTCGCGCCGACAGATGTTGCCAGCAGCATTGCTCCGATCAGAAATGCTACTTTCCGTGTCATGTTATTTTCCACCAAACTCCCCAAGATTCTTGAACGCAACCCGGAACGTAAACTCCGTCGTTGGCTGGATGTCGCGATCCTGCGTATATACACGTAGCGTGTCGAACATAATATTGAAACATTCGTTTTTGTAAATGATACCGCCGTCCGCCGTCACCATCTGGCCGAGTTCAAGGTCACGCCGGGCGCTACCGTAGATGCTCCATTCATCGCTCAGCGGCAGCGTGGCGCTTACGATGCCTTCGCGGCTATCGGGGAGGTATGTATTGTTTTTTATCGATGCATAGCTGGTCTCGAACGTCAACCATGGCCGGGCGAAATCAAAGACAATTTCGTTACGGTTGAACGTTGCTGTTTCCTTGTCGACAGCGAAACGGTAGGTGAATGAAACAGGTTGGTAATTGAAGCTGGCGCGGCCGATATAATCCGAGAATTGCTCACCCGGTTTGGTGGAGTTGGGATAGGGTGTGTCGCTGCCGAAATCGTAATTCTGGCCAAGCAGACCCTCGAAACCGACCCCGCTTGTGTCGTAATAATGCGTTCGCAGCCCATAGGCGAGGCGGGAGCCGCTATCATAGAGGTCGAGCCCGGGCATGCGGTCGAGGCTGAACAGGTTGGTGTCGGTAAGTTCGAGCAATCGGCTATCCTCGTTGCTGATCGTATCCGGGTTGCCGCCATTTGCCTGCGCCACCGCGAGCACGACCGGCTCGACGAGCCACGAGCCACGGTTGAACGTATTGATGAGCGGGTAATCCCATTCGAGTGCGGCTTGCGGCAACGTGCGCGCGGTCGTGTTATCGGTCGTTGTCGTGCCGGCATTGATTGGTACGTTATTCGCGTAGTACACATCCTGCCGCAGATTCACCGTTGCCGTGAAGACCTGCCCGTTCTCGGTGACGAATGGCAGCGTCGCGCCCGGTGAAACGGAAACGCGGCGCTGGTCGACACCAGCGTCGCGCGTCAGCATCTGGGCGTCGCCCGCCACATGGAGTTTCAGGCCGTTGTCATAGGCCGGCGTTTCATAGTAACCCTGCAGGATCGGCAGTACCAGCGGAGTTGTCCGGCTGCTGTCCGCCGCCGTCAGGCCTTGAATGCTCAAGCCTTCGAGCAGGCCGAAATTACGGCCGCTGGCTTCTTCGAGATAGGCGCGCGAGAACAGCGATTGCTGGTCACCGAAATCGTAACGCCGCAGGTACGTATCATCACTCGCCCGCTGGACATCAAAGCCGATATGCGTGTCCTGCGCAATCTCCTCATCCCCTTGCGCAAAGATATGGCCGCGGATATCATGGCCGCCGGTCTCGTTGCCAAAACTGTCCTGCGCATGCGGATCGGTGATGGAGCCGGCGATGTGGTAGGTTCCCTTGTCCCGCAGCTGGCGGTAATCCCATTGCAGCAGCGGCCCTTCACCAGTGGTGATCCAGGGCGTCAGCACCACATCCTTGTCGTCATCGATCCGCCAGTAGACCGGTAGCTTGACCAGCGCCCCGAAATACGGGTTGGTACTGTAGCTCGGGGTCAGCAATCCGCTTTTTGCGCTCGCGTTCGGTGTCGGATGCGAAAGATAAGGCGTGTATAGTACCGGTACACCCAGCATTTCCATCGAGGCATCATGGTAGATCACGCGCTCTTCCACGTTATCGACCGTCACGTCATTGCCGTTCATCTGCCAGAACGGGGCCGCATCGGCACAGATATGGCACGGCGTGTAAGATGCCTTGTTCAGCCGCGTCACTTCGGAATTCACCTTCACCGCGTTGTTAGCGACCAGCACCGAGCTATCGGCGAACCGCACCTGGAACTGGTGAATGACGCCTTGCTTCATCTGGTTCTTGAGTTCGGCCTTTTTCGAAAAATAAACATCGCCTGAAGGCTGCAGCATGCTGACATTGCCTTCGGCGACCACCATGTTCAGCTTCTGGTAATAGGTAATTTGGTCGGCATTCAGGATGGATTCGCCCTGCATCACCTCTACATGGCCCCGCGCGATGACGATGCCGTTGTCCTGGTCGGCGCCCATCTCATCCGCACTCAACGTTACCGGTGCGTTCGAGTCGGCATGCTTAATGTTAGACTTGTTGACGAGGATCGCGTCATTCGGTGTTGTATAAAGCTCGCGGCCGGAACTATCTCGGGTCGCTGCCTTTGCCATTGCGAGTGCAGGCAGTATCAGTATCAGTATCAGTATCGCTACCCCGGAATGGATACGCATCGCTAGCCATCCTCGAGGTGGAGCAGTGCTGCACTTGCCGCCATCATCACGATCAGGCTGGGCGCCCACGCGGCAAGCACGATGGGCAGGTCGCCCGTCGCTCCGAGCGCGTAAATAATGTTCGTCATGAAATAGAGGAAGAAACCCGAGGCCAGGCCAATGACCAGCAGCATCCCCGTGCGGCCGCGGCGTGGCGGGCGTAACGAGAATACCGCTGCTAGCATCAGCATGCCGGCGAACAGCAGCGGCATCGACATCAGGCTGTGGAAATGCAACCGGTGCTGCAACGCCGAAAAGCCTGCCTGTTCCAGCACGTCGATGAAGCCCGGCAATTGCCAGAAAGAAAATGTTTCGGGTGCCGAGAAACTATCCTCGATCTGCTTGATATTGAGCTGGGTCGGCATGCGGAATTCCGCTTGCTCGGTCGAGACGCTGTCGGGCGTCGACAGCACTGCGTCCGGCACCAGCCACTGACCCGGCAGCAGGCGTGCTTCGGGCGCATCCACCCGCCCGAGGAAATGATGCTGTTCATCGTAGAGCAGGATCATCACCGTCTCGAGTGCGTAGCTTGTCTGGTCCATGCGCACGGCGTGGATGACGTATTCATGCGCCAGCGATTTACGGAATGGAATGCCCGCCGTTTCCGTGTGGCGCAGCCACAAGCCGGATTGCGTAACGGACAACAGGCTCGGTTTGCCGACGATGTATTTATCCTCGATCCGCTCGAAGCGCGTGATGGTCATCGCCGCTACCGGATTCATAATTGTCACCATGACTGCGCCGAGCACGAATGCGACGAAAATGCCTGGCAATAGGAACTGCCATACCGATACACCTGCGGCCCGCGTCACGACCAGTTCGCTGGTCCGCGTAAGCCGCACCAGCGTAATCATGCTACCGATCATTACGGCGAAGGGATAGACCTTCTCGCCCGTGGTCGGCAGTTTCAGCAAGGCCATTTGCAGCAGGATACCAAGTGGCACACCATGCGGCACGTCGGCCGAGCGGCGGATCAGATCGAGCAGTTCCATCAAGCTGACAATGCCAAGCACCACGCCGATGGTCGCGAGGATCGCCAGCAGGAAATGCCGGCCGATATAGAGCGAAAGTGTCAGCGGCATCCGGATCACGCGGCCCCCTGCAACTGCGGGTCGGGTGCAGTGCGCCAGCGCAGCGTGATGATGCGCGCACTCACCAGCAGGTACGCGCTGAGGCTACCGACGCTAAGCACGATCACATACAATCCGGCCGTCATCCATGCATGTTTGATACTGCCGCTGCGGCAACTGAAATAGAGCAGCACGATCGCCGCCATGCCGATGGTCGCAACCAGCATGCGTTTGACCTGTCCGCGCCGGTTGAACTCGCTGCTGAATAATGTCGCCAGCGCGAACAACGGCAACGAGAGTGCCAGCAACGGCCAGGTCAGCCGATGATGCCCTTCGGCGCGATAGGCTGCCGCCTGTTTTTCGGTAAGGCCTGCCGGGTCGAACAGATCACCTAGCGAGCGCTCGTCAGGTCCGCGCTTGCGCGCCACTTCCTGGCCGTAGAACGCGATGTCGATCGCATAATTGTCGAAGGCCAGCCAGCTCACCCTGCCGTCATGCCAAATCTGCCGCATGCCATGCTGCAGGTAAAAGCGCGGGCCGGCTGTCGTCTGCTCCATGCGCCCATGGTCGGCGATCATGGTCACCACGCTTTTGGCATCACGGCTGTCATGCATCAGGATGCCGGAAAGGTTATTCTGCTCATCGCGCGCGCGCACGAACACCGTCACGCCATCAATAGGGTTGTTGAACACTTGCTCCTCAAGCAATACGGAGGCGTATTTGTCCCGGAAGAACGTGCGGATATCCTGGAACTTCTCGTTGCTCGCCGGCATTAGGTAAAGCGACAGCGCATAACAGATCAGCATGCATGCTACGCCCATCAGCAGCACGGGCTTGGCCAGTTGCCACTTACTGATGCCGACCGCATTGAGCACGATGAGCTCGCTCTCCACCATCAGCTTGTTGTAGGTGTAGATGACCGCGATACACAGCGAGATCGGGATCAACATCATTAGCAGCGCTGGCAGCATCAGGCCCGTGAGGTACAGGAAATCCCGCATCGACAAGCCGCGGCTCAGCATGAAATCGAGGAATTTCAGGATCTGCGTCAGCCACACGAGGCCCGTCAGGCTTGCGGTAACGATGACCGTCGGCCAGAGCAGGTGCATGAAGAGATAACGTTCGTATTGGCGCATGTAAATCCTGTTGTAAAAACCTATAGGCTGCCTTGCATCCGCGCGCAACTTTGCTATATCGATTGAGAGTAATCTTTTTCACATTATTTCCGAGGTTTTCCATGATTACCATTTCTCTTGCCGCGCAACGCGCTACCACCAAGGAAATCTTCAGTGCTGTGGCTGTTTTCGTGGTGGATGGCGTGGCTTTTTCATCACCCACTATGCCCAAAGAAGGGGTCGATTTCGTCACCAAGGCCATCAAATCCGCACAGTTCAAGGCCGGCAAAGGCGAAACACTGACACTGGTCACCCCCACCAAAGCGCCGTCACCCTCGCATCTGCTCGTCATCGGCCTCGGCAAAGCAGCGGAAGTCACCGCGCTCACGTTACAGGAATGTGGTGCCTATGCCGTTACTGCCGCCCTAGCGGCAAAAGTAACACAGCTGGATATCATTGCCACCTTGCCCAAAGGGCTGAAATTCGAGAGCGGCGCGGTTGCGGCCAACCTCGCCTACGGCGCCCGCCTGCGCAGCTACAGTTTCGATAAATACAAAACCAAGATCAACCCGGAAGACAAGCCGAAACTGAACACGGTCACGATCGTCACCAACGCGCTCGATACCGCGAAAAGCCTCTATGCACCGCTGTTGGGCATCGCCGAATCCGTCGCGTTCACGCGCGATATCGTCAGCGAGCCGGCGAACATCATCTATCCAGCCAGCCTTGCCGCTGAATGCAAAAAACTCGAAAAACTCGGGGTAAAAGTCGAGATCCTGGGCGAAGCGGCAATGAAAAAACTCGGCATGGGGGCGCTACTCGGCGTCGGCCAAGGCTCGGAACGCGAATCGCAACTGGTCGTCATGCAATGGAATGGCGGCAAAAAAGGTCAGAAACCCATCGCCATCGTCGGCAAGGGCGTCACCTTCGATACCGGCGGCATCAGTATCAAACCCGCCAACGGCATGGAAGAAATGAAATGGGACATGGGCGGTTCCGCCACCACCATCGGCACACTTCGTGCACTTGCCGCACGCAAAGCCAAGGTGAATGTGGTTGGCGTCGTCGGGCTTGTCGAGAACATGCCGGACGGTAACGCCCAGCGACCCGGTGATGTGGTGACCAGCATGTCCGGTCAAACCATCGAAGTCATCAATACGGATGCCGAAGGTCGCCTCGTGCTCGCTGACGCATTGTGGTACACGCAAAGCCGCTTCACGCCGGAATGCATCGTTGACCTCGCAACCTTGACTGGCGCTATCATCGTCGCCCTCGGCTCGCATCAGGCGGGCCTGTTCAGCAACAACGACAAGCTGGCCGACGCTATTGCCAAGTCCGCCAAGCGTACCGGTGAAAAAGTCTGGCGCATGCCTCTCGGGCCGGAATACGACAAGATGATCAACTGCGACATCGCCGATATGCAGAATGTGGGTGAAGGTCGCGAAGCCGGTTCTACCACCGCCGCGCAATTTCTGCAGCGTTTCGTCAACGATGTGCCATGGGTCCATCTCGATATCGCCGGTGTCGCCTGGCAGACCAAGCTCCTTACCCCGCTCGCCCCGAAAGGTGCCGTAGGCTGGGGCATACGCCTGCTTAACGATTGGATCGCGAACAATTATGAGGGGTAGCTTACAGCTGAAAAACAAGGGCTTAAAGCTCATCTTAGCTGTCGGTTATTGGCTATCGGCTGTCGGCTCATGAGTACCACCATCCAGTTCTACCACTTGCTCTCCACCTCGCGCGAACGTGCGGTGCCTAAGCTGATGGAAAAAGTGCTGGGTAGCGGTAGCAAGGCCGTGATGATCGCTAGTTCCGATTCCACGCTAAAAACAATAAGCGATGCGCTGTGGAGTAACGATCCGGCGAGCTTCCTACCCCACGGCACGGCGCGCGACGGCCATGCCAGCGAGCAGCCGATCTATCTAACTTTAACGAGTGAGAATCCAGCCGGTGCCGACATCCTCTGCGTGCTCGATGGTTCGCTGCCGCCATCCGCTGAGACGTACACCAAGCTGCTCGATGTGTTCGACGGTGCCAACGAGACCGAAGTCGCAAGCGCGCGCGAACGATGGGCCCATTACAAGGCCAAGGGCTATGCGCTGCAATACGTAAAACAGCTGCCCGGTGGCGGTTGGAAGATCGAGATGTCGCATGACGCTAGCGCAGCCTAGCGACCGTCATCCCTTCGACCGTGGGTAGCAACACCGATTCGAACCGTGTTGGATCAGCCAGTTTTTCGTTGAATTTTGCCATCGCTTCTTTCGCTGCTATCGATGCACCATCAGGTTTCTCACCGCTCATCGCGCCCCAGAGCAACGTGTTATCGCCGATGATCCAGCCGCGTTTGTTCATGCGCGGCAGCACCTCCTTAAGGTAATTCGCATAGTTATTTTTATCGGCATCGATGAACACCAAGTCGAACTGCGGCACGGCTGGCCGAGTCTTGAACCAGTCGAGCGCCGGGCCTTCGGCAATCTCGATACGGTCGACCAGTGGCGACGCCGCAACATGCTGACGCGCAAGTGCTGCATATTCGTCGCTTGCCTCCAGTGTCGTGATGAGGCCATTCTCCGGCAACGCACCCGCCATCCACAAAGTTGAAGTGCCCATAAACGTACCGATCTCAAGAATGCTCTTCGCGCCGCTGATCCGCACCAGCCACTGCAACAAATGGCCTTCATATGCCGAGATCTGCATACCAGGGCGCCGCTGTTCACCGGCAGCACGGCTGATGGCGATATAGTTCGGCTCATCGACGAACGTGCGGGTAATGTAGGCGATGTCCGCGCTGTTGTTGCGTTGCGTTACCATCAATCATGCTCCAGATTATCGGCGTGATTGAGCAGGATCATCGGCCCGTTCTCTTCATACAGGCGGCCACGAACGCGCACCATATCACCCTCTTCGAATCCTGTTAGCTTGTCGTGCATGCTGCGGCGGAGCTTGGCCGGAATAGTCACGGAAAAATCACTGTGCCAATTCTTGCCGAAGTTAAGATAGGTCGCCGCTTTGGCGTTATAAATATGCATTATAGCTCCCTCCACGACATGAAATTCATTTTTATGTTGCGCAGCATTCTGCGGTGTCACGACCCAATCCTCCTTGACCCATACACCTGCTTTCTGGCGACGCGCCGCTGCTTCGGCAGCAAACCAACTGGCGGGAATGCTCCCGTCACTCGCATAAAAAATCGCGATGCCATCGCGCAGCATTTTTTCTTCGCAGTCGCTGGTGATGACTATACGTCCGTAGCGATCCGTATCACCCAAATCGACGTTGATTTCTTGCTGCAGCAGATGTCCGGTTAACCAGTTTTGGGCGAGTTTCCCATCCGGATAACGAATGTTTGCAAAGCTCGCTTTGCCACTCGTTTCAAGCTGTATTGAATTATCCGGTAGTACGGCAGTTACTCTTTCATTTTCTGCAGCAAAAGCCTTTACGCTCGCGCCGCATAAAAACACGAAAGCAAATACTCTACTACAACGCTTCATAGGCCGGCAGCGTCAAGAACTCGGCATAGTTCCGGTTCTTGGTCAGCGTCAGTATGAGGTCTTTCGCTTTGGCGTATGGAGCTGCAGCAAATTGCTTATCGCCGAGCGATTTTTTAATGGTTTCCAGTTCCTCATCCGCCCAAGCTACCAGCAGTTCTTCGATGATCGGATTACCCTCCACCGTGCTCGCTCCATGGTGCAGCCATTGCCAGAGCTGGCTGCGCGAAATTTCCGCCGTCGCCGCATCTTCCATCAGGTTGAACAGCGGCACGCAACCATTCCCAGCCAGCCATTGCGCGGTATACTGAATGGCGACGCTGATGCTGTTGCGCACCCCCGCTTCGGTGATAGTACCTTGCGGCACGCTCAGTAAATCTTGCGCGGTAACATTCACGTCCTCACGTAGTTTGTCGCGCTGGTTCGGCTTCGGCATCATGCGGTCAAATACCTCTTTTGCCACCGGAATCAGGCCCGGATGGGCCACCCACGTGCCGTCATGGCCGTTGCCCGCTTCGCGTTCCTTATCTGCTTTCACCGCCGCAAACGCTTTCTCATTGGCCGCCTCGTCATTCTTCACCGGGATGAACGCCGACATGCCACCCATCGCGAACGCACCGCGTTTGTGGCAGGTCTGGATTAACAGTTCCGAATAGCTTTTGAGGAAATGCGTCCCCATCCCGATCTGTGTCCGATCTGGCATCATGAATTCGGGGCGGGCATGAAATTTCTTGATGACCGAGAAGATGTAGTCCCAGCGGCCGCAATTGAGCCCAACCGCATAATCCTTCAACGCATGCAGGATTTCGTGCATTTCAAAGGTCGCGGTGATGACTTCGATCAGCACCGTCGCTTTGATGCTGCCATGTTTTACATCGCAATACTCTTCCGCGAAGGCGAATACATCCGCCCAGAGCTGCGCTTCTTCGGCGCTTTCCTGTTTTGGGATATAGAAATACGGGCCCGTCCCGCGCGCGATTCGCTCTTTCGCATTATGGAAGAAATACATCCCGAAATCGAACATTGCGCCTGCGATGGGTGCACCATTCAGCGTCACATGGCGCTCTGGCAGATGCCAGCCGCGTGGGCGGACGATGAGCACGGCGAGGTCCTTCTCGTTCATCTTGTATTCTTTGCCTTCGGGACTCTTGAAAGTTAGCTGATGGCGCACCGCATCGTACAGCGCCTTCTGCCCTTCGATGACACCTTGCCAGGTCGGCGACAGCGAGTCCTCAAGATCCGCCATGAAGACTTTCGCCCCACTGTTGAGCGCATTGATAATCATCTTCGGTTCCGCCGGGCCGGTAATCTCCACCCGGCGATCCAGCAGGTCAGCAGGCACCTCGGCTACTTTCCATTCACTCTCGCGGATGTGTTTCGTCTCGGGCTTGAAATCCGGCAATATGCCCGTATCGAACTGTTGCTGGCGCGCGGCGCGTTTGGCGAGCAATTGGTCACGGCGCGGCCCGAATTTTTCGGCAAGTGCCGTCACGAAAGCAAGTGCCTCCGGTGCAATCAGGAACTCACATTCCTTCGACACCGGCGCGGTAATCTTCACAGAATTTGGTTGCTGTGCAGCAGCTGAGCTTGACATAGATCCTCCCAATGATGCGGCAAAACTAAACCCGTGGCATTACAATGCAAGACTTGATGTCAATTTACGATTTGGTTAGCGTAACGCCATGAAATTAACGCTCAAGCACTATGGCCTCGTTTTCTACCGTGCCGGGCATGGTCTGGCCGACAATTACGGCTTCGAGATGGCGGGCTACCTCACCTTTCTCGCGTTGCTTTCGCTATTTCCGTACCTGCTGCTGATGGTCGCGGCAGCTGGTGCCGTCGGCCAGGGAGAGACCGGGCGCCTGATGATCTCGACTTTACTTCAGCATCTGCCGCCGGATACGGTGACGACCATCCGCCCGCGCATCGAGGAAATCCTCAGCGGCCCGCCGCCGCATATCCTGACCTTCTCTATCCTCGGGGCGATCTGGACATCCTCCTCGGCGGTGGAAGCGATCCGCGGCATACTGAACCGCGCCTACCACGTACACAAGCCGCCTGCCTATCTGCGCCGTAGGCTGACCTCGATCGGCCAGATCATCCTGCTGACGTTACTCATCCTCGGTTGTATGGTTCTGTTCGTCGTCGTGCCGATTGCTATCAAGGGTTTTTCGCATGTCAGCGGGCTGGCGCTGCCGGAATGGATGGAGCATTTTTTCACCCTGTTTTTCAGGCCGGTTGCGGCACTGGTACTATTCGGGATCATCGCCAGTTTCTATCACCTACTGCCCAATATCAAGCAGAGCTGGCGGGCGGTCACGCCGGGTGCCGGTCTTGTCGTCGTGCTGCTGTTCGCCTTTGGCGCGCTGATCGGTTTCTACCTGAACGATGTCAGCCAAGTCACCATGGTGTATGGCTCGCTTTCCGGCTTCATCGCCACGCTGCTCTCGTTCTATTTCATGGGCATCATCTTCATCTATGGCGCGGAATTCAACCACGCGCTGATGGTCATGCAGGGTAAGCGCATCGTCGAAAAAGAAGTACCCGCGGGCGAGACGGTGCACTAGAACGCAGTCAGCCCCGGTATACTACCAGTCCACAATAGCCACGTGAATGCTGCGGCGATAGCGATGCCATAAGGCACGGGTTGCTTCGGCGTCAGCAGGCGCGGCAGGTTTTGGGTCGGGCTCGCCTCAAAGAGCATGGGCGTGACAATCCAACGCAGCAGTAGCACGACGACGACGAGCACGCCGCCGAATACTGCGGTGAGGAAAATGAACTGCACGGTCTGCACCGCCCAACCGGTCCATAGGCTTAACACCACCAGTAGCTTGATATCGCCGCCACCCATGAGGCCGAGGGTGAAGAACCCCAGGCCGATGACCAGCATGATCGCGGCGGCGCCGAGGGCTGGTAGCCAGGCGGGGATGGGCAACAGGAACACGCCCGCGATATAGATGACGATAAGCACGCTATTGAGCGCATTGCTGATAATATAGCGCCTGGCATCACTGATGACGACCCATGCCATGCACACACTGAGCGCGATCATCAACAAAGCGGGAATATTGGTATATGCAGCCATCCGGGAATCACCCTAACACCACTATTTACAGCTGGCAACTGCGGTAGGAATTTTGCGCTTAAGTTCTTGTCAGTGCATCCTACATCGGCTAATTTGCCACAAACAAAATAAAAAAACTTGATTGAACGGCACCATGCACCCAGCTCCCACCAGCCCTGAATCTCCAGTCGCACGCGGCCATATCCTCGTGATCGGCAACGAGAAGGGCGGTTCCGGGAAAACCACCACCAGCATGCATCTCATCGTCGCCCTGCTGCGTCTTGGTTTCAAGGTCGGCAGTATGGATATCGATGCTCGCCAGCGCAGCTTGAGCCGCTACATCGAGAACCGCAAATCCACGATGGCCTCAGAGAATACCACCCTGCCCTTGCCGGCGCATGTGGTCATCAACCGCAGCCCCTACCTCACCACGGCCGAATCCGAGGCGGATGAACGCGAACGCTTCACCCGGGCGCTGGCCCGCCTACTCGCCAATTGCGATTTCGTCGTGATCGATTCGCCGGGTTCGGATACCTATCTCTCCCGCCTCGCTCATTCCTATGCCGATACGGTCATTACCCCAGTGAACGACAGCTTCGTCGATCTCGATGTGCTCGCTTCGGTCGATGGCATCACCATGAAGATCGTGAAACCAAGCATCTATAGCGAAATGCTGTGGGAGCAGAAACTCCAGCGAGCCAAGCGCGATGGCGGTACGGTCGATTGGGTCGTCATGCGTAACCGCCTCAGCAACATCGACGCCCGCAACAAACGCCAAATCACCAAGGTGATGGACGATCTAACCAAACGCCTCGGCTGCCGCCTTGCCCCGGGCTTCTCGGAGCGCGTCATTTTCCGCGAACTCTTTCTGCTCGGCCTCACCGTGCTCGATGTGGTCGAGACCAACAAGGCGGGTACGCTTTCCATGTCGCACCTCGCCGCCCGGCAGGAAGTGCGCGACCTGCTCAAATCGCTGCAGATCGCGGAGATCGACGCGCGCATTGCCCAAGTGCGCACCGGCCAGAAAGGCGATGTATTGACCGATCCGCGCATCGCGCCGACTGCGAAAGCTAAGCCTGAGATTCCTGCTGCACAACCCGCGCCCACTACTGCTGTCAGCCCATTATCCACCGAAGGCGACACGCCTTCACCTGCCGGCGCCACCGTCGCCGCCTAATTTCCAAAGGATTCACCAATGCATCTTCCCCACAGTACGCTGTTTCGCGCCTATGATGTGCGCGGTATCGTCGGTGAAACCTTGAGCGCCGCGGATTTCCTCGGCATCGGCCAGGCCTTCGCCAGCCATGTCGCCGACAAGTGCCAGACCCGCACCCCGCTCATCGTCGCCGTGCGCGACGGCCGCGAAAGCTCGCCGAACCTTGCCGAAGCCTTCATTGAAGGCATGATGCGCGCCGGGGCCCATGTGCTCGATGCCGGTATCGGCCCCACGCCATTATGCTATTTCGCGACCCACCATCTCGATGCGGATGGCAGCGTGATGATCACGGGTTCGCATAATCCGCCGACGCATAACGGTGCAAAATTCATGTGCGACGGCAAGAGCCTTTACGGTGATGAACTCGCAAGCTTACGCACGCGCCTTGAGACCAATAATCTCCTGCACTCTCGTGGCAAGCGCGAAGAGATCGATATGCTCGACGAGTATGTTTTCGAGCTGAAAAAAGTCGTAAAGCCCGGCAAGATACTCGAACAGCTTTCCCTCGCGTGGGATGCCGGTAATGGTGTCGCTGGTATCGCCGTTGAACATCTGCTGGCCGATGTAAAGCGCGAACAAGTGACGCTCTACCTCGAAAGCGACAGCCGCTTCCCGCACCATCATCCCGATCCGTCCGTGCCGGAAAATCTCAACGACCTAAAGAAAGCGATTGCTGCGGCCAAGGGCCAGCTCGCGCTCGGCGTCGCCTTCGATGGCGACGGCGACCGGATGGGCGCCGTTGATGACAAGGGCCGCAATCTTTCGCCCGATCACCTGCTGATGCTGCTTGCCGACGATGTGCTGAAACGCAGTCCCGGCGCGACCATCATCGCCGATGTGAAAACGTCCGATCATTTCTTCACCCGTGTCAAAGCCAAAGGCGGCGTTCCGCTCATGTGGCTCACCGGGCACGCGCATATCAAGACCAAGCTTGCTGCCGTCGGGGCGAAATTTGCTGGGGAAGCCAGCGGCCATTTATTCTTTGCGGATGAATATTATGGCTACGATGACGGTATCTACGCGGCGCTGCGTCTCGCACGCATCGTTGCTGAATCGGGCAAGAAGTTGAGCGAACTCATCGACGAATTACCAGCGATTTTTGCCTCGCCCGAGATCCGCATCGATTGTGCGGATGACAAGAAATTCGAGGTCATCAAGCAATTGCAAAAAAATCTCCCGGATGCCGCTGCATTGGATGGCGTGCGCGTCACCACACCCGATGGCTGGTGGCTCATCCGCGCCAGCAATACGCAGGCAGCCTTGTCCGCCCGCGCCGAAGGCAGCGATCCCGCCTCGCTCACCCGCGTCATGCACGCGATGCACACCGCACTCGGCGATACAGGCGTGAAGTTCGTTGCGGCTAAAGGACATTAGGCCTTTTCGACCACTTCCCGAAGCGTGCTACAGCTGGTAGAGTAAGAATATCCGGCACTGGGCAGCGTGTGTCATGTTACCGATGTTACAAATGTTACATGGTCGCAAAATAAATTCATGTTCCATCAATAGCTTAACTTTCAGCATGTACCATGTTTAAGCCGGCTGCTGTTGCGTCAGGCAATGAATCGCGCCGAGACCCCAGACCAGATCGCGCGCATAGACACCGATCACTTCCCGTGTCGGGAAGCATTTCTGCAGGATATCGAGCGCCTTTGCATCGGCGTGATCGTTGAAGACCGGCACCAGCACGACCTTATTGCAAATGAGGAAGTTTGCATAGCTCGCAGGTAAGCGCTGGCTCTCGAAGATCACCGGACGCGGCATCGGCAGCTCGGTTACGTTAAGCGAGGTGCGGCCAAGACGCATGCGGTTATTTTGCAATAGCGTGTAGTTGGCATCCGAACGATCATGCTCGATCATCGTGACGACGGAACCCGGCGCGACGAAGCGCGTGATGTCATCGACATGGCCGTGCGTGTCGTCACCGATGATGCCGGCATCGAGCCAGATCGTGTTCGGCGCACCAAGATACTTCGCGAAGATTTCTTCGTAATCCTCGCGTGTGAATCCTGGGTTGCGCACTTGGGAATCCGACAAGAGCCATTCCTCGGTAACGATGATGCTACCCGCGCCATCGACCTCAATGCCGCCGCCTTCGAGTACGATGGGTTTGCGCTTATGCTTCGGCGTAATGCATTCATGTTTGGTAAAATCCGTGATCGGTGCGGGCACGTTGTTATCGAGCTGGTGGTTCGCGTATTTCGCCCAGCCGGTGAATTTGAAATTGAGCGCCAACAGTGCGCCGCTGCTGGCATCTTTTACCCAGATGGGCCCACAGTCGCGCAGCCAGCCGCGGTTGGTTTTCACTTCGAGGAAATCGACTTGCGTCACGTTTACGCCTGCCCGGTCGAGCATGTCCAGCGCTTCGGTGCGGGTCGCCGCATCTTTCACTAACAGGCCGACACGCTGCGTCGCGGCGATGATGCGTACCATCTCGGCGAACACCCACGGTACGGGTTGGAACTTACCCGGCCAGTCTGCTTTGGCATGTGGCCAGCTAAGCCAAATCCGCTCCTGCGGGGCCCATTCAGCGGGCATTCTGTACTGGATTGTCATCAGTTCGCATCCGGGTGGTGGAGGAGTTTGCCATATGCATCGATCCGGCGATCGCGGAAGAAGGGCCAATATTGTCGCTGTTTCTCAACTTTATACGGATCGACCACGGCGGTTAGCACGCCTTCGAAATGCTCGTCCTCATTCTGAATGAAGCGGCCGGACGTATCGCTGATGAAACTATGGCCGAAGAATTCGAGGCCGCCGCCATCCGTCTCCGGCTCGAAACCGATACGGTTCGGCGCCGCAATGAACACGTTATTGGCAACTGCATGGCCGCGCATAACGGTCTGCCATTTGTTCCATTGCTCTTCGCCATACTCGGCTTTCTCGGCCGGGTGCCAACCGATCGCTGTCGGGTAGAAGATAACGCTCGCCCCCTGCATAGCCGTGAGGCGCGCCGCTTCCGGGAACCATTGGTCCCAGCAGATGAGTACGCCGATGCGACCGAATTTCGTGTCGAAATTTTTGAAACCCGTATCGCCCGGTGTGAAATAGAATTTCTCGTAATAACGTGGATCGTCCGGGATATGCATCTTGCGGTACATGCCGAGGTCTGCGCCGTCCGCATCGAAGACGACCGCCGTATTATGATACATACCTGCTGTGCGGCGCTCGAACAGGCTTGCCACGATGACCATGCCGAGCTCCTTGGCCAACGCTTGCATTTTCAAATAGGTCGGCCCGCCGGGAATACTTTCCGCAAGGTTGAAATACTCATGATTTTCGCTCTGGCAGAAATAATAGCTCGCAAACAGTTCCGGCAGGCAGGCCACCTGTACGCCGTTCTTTTTCGCCTCGCGCAGCAATTCTTCGGCGCGTTTCACATTCGCCTGAGGCGCAGCTTCCATCTTCATCTGAATGATGCCGATAGTGAAAGGTGCATTTGCCATGAATTCCTCCGTTTCGCGGGGATTTAACAGGTTCATGCCGGCCACGCAATTGGTTAGATGGCCGGTGCTCCCGGAGTCGATGGCTGGGGCGCAACCGACGGCGGTGCACTTACCGGCGGCGGTGCGAACACCATCATCAACTGCGGCAGTATCTGTCCGATCGGCTTGTCGTTCACGCGCATATCGTTCGGCGCGGGCGTGGTTATTACAAAGTCAAGATCGCCCGATGCCGTACCCGGTCGGCCGATCTCACCCAACGTTGTATTCAACTGCGTCAGCATCGCTTCAGTAAGCGGATACGGTCGATCCGTTGGCTGCAGCAGTGCCAGCACATCCTGTACCGCATGCACGGTCTCATACATATCTTGGGACAAGGTCGTACATTGCTTGCAGGTCAATGTTCCGTTCACCGTGCCGCCGCGTGTCGCTGCATTGTTGGAAGCTTCGCCATGCGCGTCGATACCCCAGCGTTTATGCTCGAAGCGAAACTGGCGCAAGGTGAGCGTTTCTGCTTTCCCGTCCGCTGCTGTGGCTGTTTTCGGTGCATCAGGTTTGGGGACGCTGGCATCCACATCAAGCACTAGTGCGACAGGCCCCAGTGTGGACACGTTCGGCAATGCCGCGATGATCTTTTCTTTCAACAGCGCCTGATCCATATTGCTCGCTGAAGCACCAAGGTAATTACTTGCCATCGGCAGCCCATCATCGAGCAACAGTTGCATTTCCTTTGCTCCCACCGGCGAAATAGCGAGTGACCAGTCGAGTTTGATGGTGGCATGGCGACGCGTCGCATCCTCATGCAAGACCACATCGAGTGGCGCGCTGAGTTGATAGAAATCGTTCTTGATGGATAATTTCGTTACATGGATATCGCCGATGGGCTGCATCTGCAAATTTGCCTGTGCCGCCTGCGGCAGGTCGACATTCATCGCGATATCGATATCCTGCTTGCCAGCCCGGGAAGCCGCCATTGGCATCGAGGTCCCTGTGATGCCGGTCGGCAGATGCAACATGGTCATGGCATGTGTCACTAGGTCAGAATATTCCTTGGTGACCTGCGCACCTTTCGAAACGAATGTCAGATCGAATTTGATCTTCTTGTCATCGCTCTGGTTAGTGAGATCGAATTTCACTTCATCCTGCGTCAGGATAATCGCGTTGGTCGCCGTATCCGTCAGCTTCACCGCACCCGCGTTGCCGTGTGCACCGCCAATCTGCGAAAGCGCTGCTTTTACGGCATCCGGGTTACTCAAATCGAGCGATTGCCATGCCCTGAACGCTTCCTGCGTTTTGGCTTTGAGCGAGAATTCCGAATGGGCCGGCGCCGCGGTAATGCCCATCTTGTCGGTGCCCGTATCGAGGCTGCCGGTGGCACTGCCATTATTTACGAGGCGGTATTCCTTCGTAAGATAATCAGTCATGACATCGATCGTGCCGGCATGGTGCCATGTCAAATGGAATGGCTGCGGTTCTATCGGTCGCGGCGACCCATTATTCAATGCCATTGCGGGCGCGCCGGGCGAATTGACCTCGATCGCCGGATTGACGAAACGCGCGCCGATATGCGGGAACATCGTGCGCTCGAGGCTGTCATACGTCATCTTGATGGCCGTGCCATCCGCATGTGGTTTGGCATTGGTCGTATCGATCAGCTTTTTTGTGCGCGCGACGATATCACCCGCCGCGATGTACCATACGCTACCCGCGCCGATGGCAGCGACCACGACAATAAAGATGGCGGTGCGTTTGATGTTTGTGTTCATGCCGCTCTCCCGAGGTGTTAGCCGTCCTTTGATAACGATGATGATGGACGTTGTCAGCGTTTTTCTGTTGCTCTAGGTTCACCTTTACGCACCCATAGCTCAACTGGATAGAGCACCCGCCTTCTAAGCGGACGGTTGCAGGTTCGAGTCCTGCTGGGTGCGCCACCCTTCGCCCCAGCGGCTTCGGGTGGCAGGCCACTTGGGGCCTGACGCGCGGAACCGTATTATGGGCGAAAAAAATGTTGCCCGAAGCCTTGGCTAAGGGAGACTAAACATTCGATGCAATCCAATCTCTACCATCTGCTCTCCTTCTTGCCGGCAACCGAGGCGTGGGAAATACTGCCGGAACTCGAAACGCTGGCGCAGCAACTGGTGCAAAGCGGCAAGCTGCGCATCAATGCGGATACATCGCGCAATTTCGTACGCTACGGAACCAGTAACAACGACCTCACTTTCACGCAGCGTGAGTTGACGGATCCCATATTTGCCAGCGTCACGCGCGCGAAAGTGGCGCGGCTTGTTGCACCCGCGATGGGCGAACAGGGGATTACGGATATCTATATGCATCTCAAGAACGAGCTGAAAAAAGCACGCGGTGTCCCGGCAGAAAAAGAATTGCGCGTTGCGCGCGTACTGGTGCAATCGGCGCATCCGAGCGTCATCCAGCTTTTGATCATGAGTGGTACTGAAGTGTTCATCTCCTACGCGCACAATGTAGCGGATCTCATGGCGATGACGGAATGGGAAAAGAACGGCCAGAATAGCGGTATGCAAGCGACGGAAACGTCCGGTACCGCGGTCTATGTTTCAGCGGGTGGGGATCCGTTTTTCGAAGGTGAAAAACGCACCTACATTACGGATGGGTTTCCATCGCTGGCGCGCATGGTCGTCATCGCCGGGCAGGAACTTGGGCATTTCGCGGATTTGCGCCGTTCGCCGCGGGGTATCATCGGCCGCTGGTCAACAGATATCCATCACGCGCAGTTACGGGCCAATCCGGTGGCGCGGGATGGACGTTTAAGCGATATGCAGACGGTTTCAATGCTGAACAAAACCTATAAATTTGCAGGGTTAGCGCGGTTGCGGAAAGCGGAGAAAGGGGTGGCATTCTATCACCATCGCCTGCGATTAAGCCCGCCATGGTTCTACTGGCAGATATACCGGTTGGTTGTATGGAGCTCATTCACCCACCGCTGCAAGGCTCACAAGCTGCTGACACGTTTCAAGGTTTTTCCATCTATGCGGCTTGGCGATGCCATCGAAAACTACCTGTCCGACATGGCGTTCAACCTCGCGCCGGAGGCAGAAGTGTACCGTGATCCCGAACCGCTCGTCGAGGAAGCTATCGCGGTCATCGAAGCGGTGGCGCGCGTGCCCCAACAGGTTCATAAATGGGGATATTCGGGTGTCGCTCAGGCATGGCCAGAACTCAACCGGTTTTATTTCGACACCGTTATTCCGGCCTGCATGGCGGCGGTGCAGCATCCAATCCATCCCAAAACTATCACGCTATTCCAACGTTTTGCTATCCTGTGGCAACGTCTCATCCGCCCACGCCCGGATTACTATCCGCAAGCTCGAAAAAAGGCCCAGGATTAGGCCGGATTAGTCCCAAAATCATGCAAAATAGTGTGGTTTCTGTCATCAAACCGTCACGATTTACGGGTACTATCCATTAGTAAGGAGACCTTTTAGAACGCATGGCCGAAGCACCCACAACACCCCAACCGACCGCAGCACAGTTGCAGCTTCAGGCCGATAATGCCCGACGCGTAGAAGATGCGGCGAAGCGCGAGCAGGAACAGCGCGACCAGGCAAGTGGCTGGCTGCAGCGCCAGCTGCCTGATTTCAGCCTTGGCGGCTTGTTCGAAATCGGCATCTTCGCCGCGATCGCTTTTTTTGTAATGAAAATACCGGCTGTGCAGAAATTCGTCGGTGACCTTATCGGCAATCTTAGCCCGGAATGGCAAACGAATATCATCGGCCTGTTTAACAAAATCGGCATCGATATGGACATAGGCAAAGCGCTCAACGCGATGCCGCAGGATGACCGCCGCCAGAAACTCAGCGAGCAGGGCATTTCCAATGAAGTGCTCGATATCATCGACCCCAATGGTAACCCGGCTGTTTTTAACAGTCTGCTCAACCTCGTCAGCAATGCGAACAATGGCAAGGTCACCATGAATGGCTTCACAAGCCCGGAAACCATCACTGCTTTGATGCAGCAAAATCCGGCCATGGCGCGCGCACTGGTTGTCGCCGCGATGAAGGGAGACGATAAAGGCCAGCCCAGCAGTACCACACTAGCGATTAGCGCTTCGGTAAAGTCCATCATCGCCAGCCCACAGCTCGATGTCCTGCTGAACTCGGCGAACCGCGCCAATACACTTCGTGTCTTCGCTGCTGCCTTACCACCGGATATGCAGATCAGCGAAGCGGGCCTTGGCAACCTGATCACGCAAGGTCTCGATGCGAATGGCAAGCCGACCCCGGCGCTACGTAAGCTGCTGACCGATGCGGTCGATAGTGCTGCCAGCAAAAACTACGATGCCGTCCTCGCGGATGCCTATAACATTTTGGGCTCGGCCGGCCTTGTTAACCTCATCGATGAGAATAAGCTGACCAATGATGCGGCGAAATATGCCGTGACGACCGTACAGAGAGACCCGAAAGCAAGAGCCGCGTATGAAGCACTGGCCACCGCCATGGGTAGCGAAAATGCGCAGAAGTTCCTCACAGTTTTCAATAGTGGTGATAATGCGCAAAATAACGCGCTGGATGCGGTGAAATTACTGTTGACCAAAGAAAATATCAAGGCATTGCCGCAGGCGGTTGCTTTGCTGAACGCCCTGCCGGGCCTTGCTGAAAAACTGCCGATCGATCAAGCTAACGACCTGAGGAATTTGCACAAATTCCTGACACCTTCTCATATTACCGCTACCACTGCTATCGTGAATACCGGCGTTGCGAATCCCGTGGCGCTCGTGACGAATTTCACCGTCAATGGCCAGTTCTCGATGGACCATGCGGTCGATTCCCTGCTGGATCCCGACGTGCGCAAACAGTTGAAACAGGCAGGCACGGCCAATGTCGCCGCGCTGGTGGCCGACCAGAATCCGCTGCTTAACTCACGTAACCTTGATGCCATCCTTAAATTTGGCGATGCGCTCGATGGCGGTAATGCGGCGAATTCGCCCAATACCGGTGCCGTCATGCGCGCACTTGCAAAGGTCACCACCGGCACCTCCATGAAGGATGCGTTCAAGGGCCTGAGCGGCGCACAGATCGCCGCCGTCTTCAGCGTGCCGCAGAACCGTGCCGCTTTTGCATCTTTGCTTGACCCGAAGACGGGCTTGGTCGGCACTACGCCGGGGATGCAGAGTGAACTAGCTCTATTGCGTCAGGATTTTGACAAGGGTAACGGCGTCGGCCTCAGCGCGATCCTGAGCGATGCCAGATCCGCACAATACCTGATCGATCAGAATGGATCACCAAGCCGCCTGCCGAATGCGATAGCCCAGAACGAACACATCCAAAGTCTCGCCTTAATGTTCGAAAGTAGCTGGGGACGCGGCAATTGGGTAACTTTAGAAGGCCCACTCGCCTATGGAAAAAACCGCGATATCCTGATCGCACTGGGTAAAGTCCTAGGCGGCTCGACGCAAACTACAGCGAACGCCCCGGCACCGAGCCTAACGCCGGTACCGCCAGCGCCACTTCCTGCCAATCGTCCTGAGCGCGTCGCGCAGCAGCACTAGAATCAACCTTCGTCTTATGCTTATGATAAGACATGTCCCACGTATGGTCGAGTACACCGATGTAGGGTATCAGGTTGACGGACAGACGCTCGTGTAAGCCAACGTCCTTTAGGTAAGTCAGGCAGCGCTGGATTAGATGAGGCAGGAATGGCCGTTACCAGCTCGGTATCGCCAATTTCCAGCTCGGCAGCGTGGCGACGGCGGTTATCCCCGTAACGATTCCGAGTGTGACGCATGCGGTGCTTTTCCCGGTCGCGACCTCGCTTGGTAGTGCCGGCAACGCGACCAGCGTGACGATCCATGTCGGCAATGCGCCGGATGTAGTAGATGCGATCGCCAAGGTTGCCGCCTACCAGTCGCGGCTCGATTCAGCGGCAACGGCCGCGCACTAGCATCGCAGGGGTGAAGAACGCGGTGCAAAAGTTATTAGCGACCGATATGCTGCATGCATTGGGCGACCTCGTCAGCAATACGCTAAAGCAACATATGGCCGCGGCGCTAGGTATCAATTTGTGATCTACTGTCGTTCATCCATCGATTATGATTGCCGCGGTTCGTTTATGAACCGACCTGTACGCCAGCTCGTGGCTGATCTGCTCGCCGAATCCGCTGATACTGGATGATTCAGTGCAACAAAAAAGGCGGGAGATCGCTCTCCCGCCTCTGATGTTTCAGGCTACTGACTTAAGCGACACCTTTCGGCCCTTTGTCGATAAGGTTCGGTACTACGTTAGTCGCGGTTTGCGACCCACCTTGAGTAACGCCTTTCAGCGCTGCTCTGGCATCATCAACAGTACCTGCCGGCTTATCGACCGACGCAAGGGAAACGCCTTTGATTCCAAGGCTCTCCAGATTAACACCGTGCGCACTGCAGCCATTGCACATGTATGGCGGCGGCGTCGGAATTACCGGGGTCGGTACTGGGACAGGCAAAGGAACCGGCACTTGTGGCACAGGAACCGGCACTTGTGGCACAGGCACTGGCACTTGCGGTACAGGCACTGGCACTTGCGGTACAGGAACCGGCACTTGCGGTACAGGCACTGGCACTTGCGGTACAGGAACCGGCACTTGCGGTACTGGCACTGGCACTTGTGGCACAGGTACTGGCACTTGCGGTACTGGCACTGGCGTCGGAACCGGCGTCGGAACCGGCGTTGTACAGCCAGGGCAAGTGTATGGCGGTGTCGGTGGTACCGGCGTTTGCGGCACTGGGGTTGGTGTCGGCACCGGTGTTGGCGGCGTCGGCGGCACTGGCGTCGGCGTTTGGGGCACTGGTGTCGGTGTTTGAGGCACCGGCGTCGGCGTTTGCGGCACTGGTGTCGGCGTCTGCGGCACCGGCGTCGGCGTCTGCGGCGGCGTTGGTGTCGGCGTTTGCGGGGTTGGCGTCGGCGTCTGCGGCGTCGGTGGTTGCGGCGGCTGCTGTGGTGGTTGCGTCGGCTGCTGCGGCGGCTGCTGCGGTGGCTTTTGCGGCGTCTGTGGTTTCTCCGGCGGTTTTTTCGGACGATGCAGGATGCCGTAAAGCAGGGCGGCCATCTTCGCGGTCTCGACCAGCGAAATACCATGCGTTGCGTTGATGGTATTGATCTGGTCGGCGTAGGTCTGGCTGAATTTATCGAACGCCTGTTGCTGCTGCGCCGGGTTCTGGATACCACCGATCGCTACCAGGTCACGTGAGGCCTGTTGCGATAAGTTACCAAGAATATGCTGCTGCTGGGCGTTGACGCTGGCCTGCATTGGCGCGACGAGGGCACTGGAAGCCCTGGCGTCCGTACCAACGGCACCGGCAAGCGTTGCGGCTTCGAGGGCATGTTTCTTGCCCGCGCTGCCCTCAGCAGCGAAGTACTGGCTAAACGCTGCTTTCGTCGAAGCGGCATTCTGGCCGGTTGCGACCTGTTGCGTGATGAGCTCAGCAAGGCCATTACTGCCAACGATACGGCCAGCATTAAGATCGTTCACGTGGCTGCGCAGCGACGCTGCAAGTTCCCGATTGCCGGATTTGTCAGCGGCCTGGATTGCACCAACAACCATGGTCGCCATGCTGGCCGGATCGCCTTTGGCCATCAGTTGCAGCAGGTGGGCGTTGAGCTGGTTCTGATCGACCTTGTTCGGATCCTGACTCGTCGCAAGGACGGCGGCCTGCGTCGGCGCGTCCGCACCACGGGCCGCACGGGCGGCCGCAGTATTGAAGGTCGTGACACCTACCGTGCCATCAAGCAGGCGCTGACGCGATTCCGGTGCCGGCACAGGAGTCGGCTGCGGATTGCGGGCATTGTTCAACCATGCCGCGTTCAGAACGTCGGCGCTCACGTTCTCGCCCCTCGGAAGGCCCGCCGTCAGTGGGTTGCCAGTCGGCTGCGTTTGACGTTGGCGGCCTAATTGGGCCGCTTGCGCCGCGGTCAGGGTGACCGCACCACCAGCAGCGGCACGGGTTGCCGTCGCGTTATCGACCGTTGCGATCTCATCGCCGGCAAGGACACCGGCCTGGGTCGCCCGGGCGATGGCCGAGGTGACATAGCGCTGGCCAGCGTAATCGAGGTTGGCGACCATCTGGTTGGTCGGCGTCTCGCGCTGGTTTGCTGGCAGTGCAGCAACAACCGCGTTATAGGTCGCAGTCGTGCGCGCATTCTCGGCACGATCGGGATCGAGCGTCAGTGCCAGCGAAGTGGAAGCGATCGTGCCTGCTGGGCCACCGGCTTGTTGGGCCGCAATCGCGCGGCGCAGGACTTCGTCGAAGCCGCGATCGACCATCTCGCGCGTCGCCGGATTGCGCCAACGTTCGAGGGTGGCTTGCTGGAAGCCGAAGATGCCGTTGTTCTGATTCTCATTCTTGCCCGGTGTGATGAACCCGAGCGTACCGAAACGTACCGCGCCGTTGACGATCGATCGGCCAAAGTCCGGTGTATAGTGCAGCAAGGCTTCGCCTTGTTGCTCCCCGGCGAGCGCATTCGCGATGCTCCACGCACCTTGCCGTCCCGAAGCGCCGTCTGGATAAGCGAGGATTTTGTGGTTCCCCATCGCCGTGTTCGAGGTGAAGTGCAGCAGATCGCTGACGTTTTGCATGCCACCAGGCGTGGCCAGCTGGTGATCGATCCAGGCTGCGCGGGCCACTGGATCACGGTAAAGCGTGTTAAGCATCTCGAGACGCGCCTTCGCGAGGTTTGGTTCGCTCTGTGCGGTCGGGTTGTTCAGCTGACCCATCCCGAGCCTGACTTCGTTACGTGTTGGCGGGCGAATCGAATCGTTCCACGTCCGGCTAGCGGCGATATTCCTGAAGCGCGCTAGTTCGTCAGTAGCGCTGCGTCCCGGGTGGTCGACATCGCTGTATACGCCGCGAATATAGGCGTTGGTCTCCAGGCGTTCCTGGGCCCAGTCCTGCATCGGGTTGACCCATTGCGCACGACCGCCATTCGCCTGAATCGCCGTATTGAGTTGAGTCGGCTTATCTAGCAAATTCGCGTACGGTGTAATGTACGTCGCGGTCAGGCGCGCCTTGTCGGCACCTTCCGGTAACCGGCTGACGACCTGCTGCATATCGGCCCGCAAGGTGACCGGTGTTTTGACCGGGACGCCATAGGAATCGACCGACCAGACGAGCGGATGCAAGGCCGCCTGGACGTCTAGTTGCAGCAATTTCTCTGCCTCAGCCGTCGTCGGCCGCGCCGCATACGACGCACCAATCTTCTGGTGCGCGCGTTCAAAACCGGCATAGCTGGTTACGAGGGTCCTGCCTTCACCGGTATTGCCCAGTGCCATGATGCGGTTACGGGCGGTATCCGCCTCGCGGATACCAAGATTCGGGATGCCCAAGAAGCCGAAGATGCCAGCATAGTCGGGATTGTCACGGCGCTGCTGCGAAATCAATGCGTTCGTATCCCTTACTGTACGCATGTTGCCGTCCGTATCACGAACGAGACGCGGATTGACCTCGATCTTCTGGTTCACGCGGGAATTCGGGCCGATCGGATCTCCACGGTCGTTGACGAGAACGTGCTGGCCGGGACGGTATTCGAGCTCCTTACGGGCGCGGCTGGTGTTGATGGTGTCATCGGTGGGCGAAACGCTGCCGACCAATGGTAACCCGGCAGGCAGGGTCGCCATCTCCAGGGCCGAGCCAACTTCTTGACGCCAACGCGGGACGCCGTTGACGAGTGTACCTTCCTGATTATTGGGTTGAAGGGTTGGCAGAGGGTCAGCAACGCCAAGTTTCTCGGCAGCGACATCGCGCGGCGGTTGGCCAACGAACAAGCCTACGCGGTCGAATGCAGCGGCATCACGCGCGGTGCCTTGCGTGTTCACGATCACTTCTGCCCCGGGCACACCTTCAACGGCTGGTGCGCGGGCTGAGACGGGAGCGGCGGCGCGTGGTCGTTGCGGAACCGGTGTATGGACGGCCGGTGAGTGTGGAACGGAAACGCCAGGTTTCGGATTCGGGCCGCAATCGATGGCGCGAACGACATCCAATTGAGTGATGTGGTTGCCGTGTGGCAACAGGAGAGGATTGCCGGCATGAATCACTGCATCGTTGGCATGTCCGGCGCAATCAGCGCCTTTACCATCTTTAAGTCCATTATGGCTACGCGTCCATTCCATGACTTCCATGGAATTTTTGAACGGCTTACCGGTATCCGAGTTGATGGCACCTGCGTTTGCCTTGAACCAGGCTTCGCTAATCGTTGAGTTGGTGTCCCAATAGGTTGCTCCATCCCCGCGCGGGATGATGCGATCCGGGTTGTTAGAATCATACTGTATGGGGGGGATGGTTACCGGAACGGCCAGACGGGCGGCGAGCGAAGGACGCGAGGCAGCCGGAGCTGGTGAAGCCGGACGGACCCCTGGAGCGGGAGCAGTCGGTGCCGAGGCGGTAGTGTTACCCGCTACGGGGGCGGGCCCCTCAGTCGGTGCGAGATCAGGAACAGTGGCTATAGTATGTCCAGCTCTGCTGTAGGGAATCAACATCATAACAGCATCGTTCAATGCTTCGTTCGTTTTCGTCTTATCAGACGTCATCGCTTTTGAAAGCGCCGCAAGAGTGTCGCGACCGATCACACCATCTGTCTGGCCGGCATTTGCCTTGGGATCGCCATAAAATCCGGCTTCCACGAGCGCTTGCTGGGCAATTTTGATTTGTGCTTTCGATAGGCTTGCGGGTTGTTGGGCCATGGGGACTGCTCCTGAAATATTTTTGCTTGTTACGAGTTTTTGTTTGTTACGAGCGCTTACTTTAGCGGCATCTTGGTAAAGTAGTATGACAGTTGGGTTAAGATTAATTTAAGATTATAGGGAATAGGAATAGTGCGGAACTTAAAGAAACAGAATTGGAAGATGCTGACTTTTATGTGATTGATTTTATTTTTTACGCGATTTTCAGTTTTAATGATGGTTATTTAGCTATGTGAATGTTCAGATGGATTATCGTTCTAAGTGCTGCTAGTGGTTAATCTACACGTACGCGGGTTAAAAATTCGTGAAATAGGGGCGTAACGGTCGCTTCTAAAAGTTAACATTTATTAGGATTTCAAGTTAAATCTTTACCACCGGCGTTTTTTGCTGCGGACAGGTGATGACATATTCGCGTAAGCGCCCAATCGACGGTTGACTACCGGTATAGAAGAAAGTCATTGCTTGGGCTGATGTTTCGAGCGCCGATACCGGGACGAACGACTTTATCGCGACCGTACTTGAAGGCTCTGAAACCTTGTATCGGAAATGGTGCTGCTAAGAAGAATCGAACTTCCGACCCCGTCATTACCAAGTATCTTAGTCGTTTCCGTAATGACTAGGATTGATTGGTATTGAACCCCCTTTAGCAAGCCTCCACGTTAGAACAAAAATAAGTCGGTTTGTATTGGTTCGTATTAAATCATACTGTTTTGTATGGTGCGACTATATTAATTCATTCTTAGTTCATCGATGGAAGAATTCCACCTGGAGATTCTCTTTCTGAAAGATAATCAAATAACATTAGTTTCATCTCCCTGAACTCCGAAAGATAAATCTGATCCTCTCTAACGACGGAGACAGGTCTAACTAGATCAATTCCGGGTGCCGATTCGAGAGTTTTTGTAATAGTCTTTGCAATCTCGCTGCATTGATTCATCAATTCACTGGGAATACACCACCATCATTAAATCGAATTGAAGGTGGGACAATTAACGATCAATAGCATGCGTGACAATCATAACGATGATTGCTACCATACTGATAACAAATACTAAAGTTATCCAGCCATATTTGCCAATTCTAACCATATTACCTAAAAACTGATATTCTTTGTACGTCCTGTAACTCACAAAAATGATGCGCTTCCATGTGAGCATCAAGCAGCCAACGCTAATTAAAACTATAGTTAATATATCTTTGTTGGATTCTGCCGGTTTTGAGTCAGGTGACACATGCGCTGAGTACAAAAATAGCGATAATCCTGCTACAAAAATAAGCGCCCCAAGTATCATAGTCGGTGTCAACCGGCCCGCCTGCTGTGCTTTTGAATTTAAATCGCCTGACAGTTCGTTGAGACGCATTATTTCCGGAAGTTGTTCCAGTCTCTTGCGCATGTCTTTTTTAGGATCGGCTTCGCCTGTGGTCATGGACTACTATAACACAATATTATTTGGTTTAGCAGGGTTATTTAATGCGCAGTCGCACACTTTAGCCATCGTTAGAAGGTGCTTAATCGACTCCTGAGCGTGCTGTTTCATAATGCATCATGGCATTATCTGGTAGAGAGCCAAATTAAAAACCATAATTATCAATGGTTATCAGCTGTGCTTTTAGCAGTCAGAATCCGTCATTGTGTTTTAATTATTCCCTCTGTCAGAGATAATTATGACTCAGCTTGCCACCGCCTATTTGCCTATCAATCATCTCATTCTGGATCATAAAATCCACGTCACCACAGCGTAAGACAGATTAATCAAATTACTAAAAGCGTCCAAGCATTTAGCTAAAAAAAGCAGAACTCCCGTCGCTACAAAATAATACAGGCCCGGTTCATCGCCGGGGCTATGCTGATATAAAGGGTAGCTCTTTGTGCGTCAAACCTTAGCCGGCCATTTTCGACCCAAGCGGGTCGGGGCCAAAACGGTTGATGCCTACTGTTCCTTTCTGACAGAACCAGACAATAAGGATGATTATACCGACGAGCGGGATGAGAACGATCCACCAGCACCAACCGCTCTTGCCGATGTCATGTAATCGGCGCACATCTACCGACAGGCTTGGCAGGAATGTGGCCAGTGCCACGATAGTGTAGAATAATCCCATGGTATGGCCGGTTGTCACTTTATCGATAAGCGATGCAGCAAGGGCGATAATGAACACGAATAACTTAAAGTATCATAATTCCGAAAGCTGGGCTCGTCCTGAAAAAGCACTATAGTTTGAGTTAGAAAAACATTTCTTCGCTTCGGTTATTAAGTCCAGCGTAGTCCCCTGAAGTTTGAACACGCAAGTTACTCATGCGTATTGAGAATTTTGGCTGCCGACGCTGTAATCAGCCACTTTAGAATTTGGACTTAACGACTAGTCGGAAGATCCCTTTCTCACTCATACCGATAAGAATGGTAGCCATAACTTGCTTTGCAATAAGTGAGAACACAACACGTTCATTGCATGAGTAAATTTTTGCGTCACTGTGCGTGACCTGCTCCCCATATTTGAGTCATCTGGAAGTAGAGTCCTTAGGATAGTAAAATGATGGAGTTTAGACTGTGCGAGCGCCGGTCGGAGCAACCGCAAGAGTCTGGCGCAGACCGGCGCTTGCCTCAGCGGGTCGCGACGGCATACCTCTGCTTTCTTCCATCCAGCCTCCTGCTCCTTCAGCACCGAAATAACCCGTTCTTACGTAAATCGCTTCTTCATCGTCTGATCCTTGTTCCATATCCTGGAACGTTCGGGTTACAGACTCTACCTAAAAATAACTCAGCCTACCGGGAGGAGGTCATGCGGAACAACTGACTTATCCAATTATCACAACTTGGAGTATCGACCAAGGTAGAATACTGCCACATAGGCAGCAGTTGCGATGCATATGCCGCCCGCCTGCTGAATGACGCCGCTCGATAGATTATGTTGTTCCAATGATGTGTAAGCGCTGCGAATGACAAGGGATATTCCGAAAAAGAAGAGTGTGGATGTGCATACGCCCACTAAACCTGTTACAAGATTTCTATTCATTGATATAGCCTATTAAGTTTGTGTTATTCATCTCATCAGGGACGATGCCAGCGCATTATTGAAAGCGGCTGACGCGAATGTGTTGAATAAAAACTGCTTCCAATCCTCAAGGTAGGATGTGTCTATTTAGCAAATCAATTTCCTACCTGCTCGCTTTCTTTAAGGGGTAAGAACGTAATCATCAGAAATCCACGGAAATGATAGAAAGCCCGGGTGAAGGGTTATTGTAACGTACGACTTTCCCGCTTTAACCTTTTGATAATCCTGTCTTCTAATTTTGATAACCGAAGTTTTAAATATCGTAAATGGCAGATGTGGTCTTGTTAAATTCTTAAATTTAATGCATTTGTGGCTTTGGCTTATGGATCTTCCTGAATCACATCTAGATATCGTAGTACCCTCGATTAAAACCGTAAATTTCTCACCTTGCGAGCAATCAAATAAATAGTTAATGCCAAACACTTGTGCGATAATAAAAAAGATTACAAACATTGGGGCAGATGTAGACAAACACACTAAAATCCGACGCGGAAGTCTTTTATTTAATTTCCAGATTATAGTTACAGTTAGCAATAAGGTTGGTACCGCTAAAATACCCATCAAGAATAAAATGGCATCTGTGAATTGCACTGGCCTGTAAATGATGAACATTAGAGGTGAAAAAGTCACCGCCCAAAGAGCTATCAAAACGACAAAAAATTTAAAAATTCCTTTTTTTAAATTATATAACTTAATCATATCTATATTTGGATATCTATATTTGATCACTGATTGGTGTTTTGAATGTAAATCTCTTTTGATGCGCCCAAGATAACGCCAGCACGGTGCCGCTGGTTCCTACAGCAATCGGTAGATTAAAGGGAATGGTAACCGGACTAACCTGCAAAAACATACCGCTGAGCAGCGCCCCGAGTGCTGATCCAAAAATAATCGATCTTTGGCTTGGCAGAAAGTCACTTTGCAAAACCGCAGCTTGTATTTTGCGTGCTAGAACTAGACTGCTTACCGCACCCGCCAAGAAAGCCATTTCCGTTGCCAGCGGCACTACAGCTTGCGCGACAATCTCTGCACCAATCCCAACGATTGCTAGCAAAACATCGACCAGATAGCATATAACTGACAAAACTAGAGTTGCAGCCAAGCCAATAACAGTACTGATGGCCACGCCACAGATTACACAAGGTATGGTCGTTAGTATTGACAGGCAAAGGCCAAGGGCGGCTTGTTTAGTTCTGCCACAGCATGCTGCAAGCAGATTTGGTACTAAACCGATATGTACGAAGCAAATTATCGTGGCGGTAGCAAAAATGGCCGGAACTGGAAAATTATAATGGGAAGTATCAATATCACGGGGCAATTTGGGGTAGAAGTAAAAGGCAAACACCAGATCAGTCAACACTGATAGAGCCAATAGCGCAAAGAGAAGCTTTTGCATAAAAACCATACTGTTGATATGCCACACAATGTAACATCCAGAATCTTTGTGTAAAGCCTTTACAATTACCAACATCACAATCTTAAGGTTTGTTGCGCACCAGTACCAAGTTGAGCTGGTCGTACAACACTCGCGTTCACCCATCTAAGTATGAGTTTTGCTAATCCCGTACCTATACCGTACTTTTTCAGGAACTTGAGAGATCATGTTTGACCCAAGGCGGTAAAAACCCCAGAATAATGGTGCTGCTAAGAAGAATCGAACTTCCGACCCCGTCATTACCAATGACGTGCTCTACCACTGAGCTATAGCAGCGCGACCATTTTCGAGCCGCCTGTCTGCCATAAGAGTTGGTGCGGTGCAAGGACTGATTTCTGTGGTGAATTGAGGCGAATAGGGGCATGATGGACCGATGAGCGACCACAAGCACAGCAAGAAGCACAAGAAGCACGAACAGGTCCTTCACCAGCGGCATCAGCAGCAGATCAACCAGATGACGGCCGACCAGGGACGCAGCCGCGACCTCGACCGCGAGCGTGAGGACGAAATCCGCGAAGCAGCGCTTGCGGCCGGACGCTCCGCCGAGAAGACAGCCAGCGGTGAACCGGTCTGGAGCGCCAAGCTGCAAATGATCAAAAACAAGAGCACGGGTCGGCACCGCATGGCGACCGAGCGCTGGAACCGCTTCGCTGGCACTGAGGGCGGCGGCGGACGCGGGCGTTAAACTATGAGAAAGCAGTAATGCATGCGTGTCTCTGACAACGATAAGATACGGCGATTAATCTACCAATACTATACACCCCAGCAAATCCCTGCAGAAGACGGGACGCTGCATACGGTGTTTGATGCCAAGCGATTTTATACTAATAAAGGGTTTATTGGAAAATACCTTCAGGATGCCCAGCGCATTGAGCCGGTCTATGTGTGGCGCCCGAAAGCGGGAGATAGCATTCGTATTTCGGATCGGCCTGCAATCATTGCTCAGGGAAATGAGACGGTGTTTCTCAAAAAGCTGGGTAATAATGGCCGTTTGAAAATTTATATTCCTGCCGGTTCTTCCGGCAACCTTGCCGAGGCGACCCTCGACGCAAAATATGAAAAAGCCACAGCATCGCACGATGCCGCGATTCTGGCGGTGTTACCGGAAGGTGCACGTATCCAGCATCGCGAGCCTAAAGTGCACAGCATCGATATCCTGCATGAATGTATGGCGCTGCCCGCGGTTATTCTCCACGCACGCGGTAAGGATCAGCACCAGTTCATGCAGCCGGGCGATTCCTTGAAATTCGAAGATGGCGAGTGCCTGCCCTTACCCAAAACCGAACTTGATTTTGCTTGGCGCGTCACGCAGAAAAGCCGCAAGATTTAGAATCCCCAGTCTGTGAAGCGTTGCTTGCATTCCTTACAGCAGCCGCTAAAATCACCGGATGGCCATTCAACCCGACCACTGGATCCGCGAGCGCGCGGTGAAGGATAAGATGATCGAGCCGTTCGTCGAGAATCTGGCGCGCGAGGGGGTGATCTCGTATGGCCTCTCCTCGTACGGTTATGATGCGCGGGTGGCGGATGAGTTCAAGATCTTTACCAATATCGATTCGGCAGTGGTTGACCCGAAGAATTTCACCGTCAATAGTTTCGTCGACCGCAAGACGGATTGCTGCATCATCCCGCCAAACTCGTTCGTGCTGGCGCGCACGGTGGAATATTTCCGCATCCCGCGCGACACACTGGTCATCTGCCTCGGCAAGAGCACCTACGCGCGCTGCGGCATCATCGTCAACGTCACGCCGCTCGAGCCCGAGTGGGAAGGCCATGTCACGCTGGAGTTCAGCAACACCACACCGCTGCCCGCGAAAATTTATGCCAACGAAGGCGCCTGCCAGTTCCTGTTCCTCAAAGGCGAATCGATGTGCGAGACAAGCTACAAGGACCGCAAGGGCAAATACCAGGGTCAGACCGGCGTAACGTTGCCGAAGGTTGAAAAAGCGAACGCGTGAGCGGGCGGCATGATCGCACGCTGGTGACGATCGTGGCATACCTGCTATTCATCGCCATCGGTTTCGGCAGTTTGAGTTTCTCAGGATTCCAGAACGGGGCCGACGAACAGGCGCATGTTTCTTACGCGGTAGCGCTCGCGGCCAATCATCTCGTACCGCCGGATCTGACCACGCTGCACATGGTCGATGAAAAAACCCACGAGCCGACTGGTGAAGCCAACTACCTTAACCATCCGCCGACCGGGTATTACCCGTGGGCCGTGGCCTTGATGCTTGATCCTCAGCTTTCGCTGCAGGCGCTGCGCGGGATTGGCTTGGTCATCGCCTTTAGCGGCTTCGTCGTGTTCATGCGCTTTGGCGCAGAGTTGTTGCTGGGCTATGGGTATGCGTTTTATGCCATGCTGCCGCTGGTGCTATGGTTCCCGGTGTTGTTCGGCATCGTCACGCCGGATTCCATCGTCGCGACTGGTGGCGCCTGCACCATGCTTGGCTGGTTGCGGTGGGACAGAGGCGGGAAGCATTGGCGTCTTTTGTTAATCGGCGGGTTCCTACTGGTCAGTGTGAAATTGAATGGTCTGCTACTGGTCTCTTTCTATGCGGCATTCTATCTATCGCTAGCGTTGAAGCGGCATCGTCTCATGGAGCTGCGCGGGTTCATCGCCTGTGCAGTCCTCGCCTATGTACCTTATGCGCTGCTGTGGTGGCAGTATGGCAGCCCGGCACCCGATACCCCGGCGCAGGTCGCCAAGCTTTCGCATCCAGGCGGCCTCGTCGTCATCCCGGATTTCCTGCATTATATCCTGTACGCGCTGCGTGAATTTCCTAGACGTCATGTCGTGCCGGATTCGTTGTGGCTGGCGGGCCTGCTAGCGCTGGTGTTCGCGCTGTTGCTAATCCAACTAGCCAGATTCGCGCGGCGCCCGAAGGCTTGCACGGTGACGTCGCTGGCCACTATCCTGAACGCGACCAGCGTTGCATGGCTGGCGACGTTCGTGATTCACCTGCTCTACAGTTACCGGCATTACCTGCTCTACCGCTGGACGTTGGATTTCTATCCACGCTATTACCTCGCGCTGTTGCCCGGATTCTGCCTGCTGGTGGCGTATTATCTCGGGCAACTGGGCCGCTGCCTGCGCCGCGCCTGCCCTTAAACCACTAGCGCGGCCCAAAACAAATCGCTACAAGCGGCGCCAATGGATAAACTACACATCAAAGGTGGGCGGCCACTGCATGGCCGCATCATCATCGGCGGGGCGAAGAATGCAGCGTTGCCGCTGATGTGTGCGGCGCTGTTGACGCGCGAAAAAGTGACGCTCGATAACGTGCCGTTCCTGGCCGACATCACGACGATGGCGAAGCTGCTGGTGCAGCATGGCGCGTATCTTTCACTGCGCGACACCTCGCCCGGTACGTTGTTCGGCCCGAAGGCGGCAGGACATTACAGCCGCGAGCTGTCACTGACCTGCGAGACCATTCCCAACATCGTCGCTCCGTATGATCTGGTGCGCACCATGCGCGCGTCGATCCTCGTGCTCGGGCCCATCCTCGCACGTGAGCACAAAGTGAAAGTTTCGTTGCCTGGTGGCTGTGCCATCGGCGCGCGTCCGGTAGATATGCATCTGAAGGCGATGGAAGCCCTTGGGGCCAGCATTACGCTCGAAGAGGGCTATGTGCTGGCCGAAGCGCCGGAGGGTGGGCTTATCGGTGGCGACGTTCATTTCGACAAAGTCTCCGTCGGCGCGACGGAGAATATTCTGATGGCGGCGACACTCGCGAAAGGTACCACCACCATCCACAATGCGGCACGCGAGCCAGAGGTCTGCGACCTTGGGCATTTATTGATCGCGATGGGCGCGGATATCGAAGGCATCGGCACCAGCACGCTCACCGTACGCGGAGTGAGCGCACTCTCCGGCACAACCTATCGGGTCATCCCCGACCGGATCGAGACCGGCACGTTCCTGTGCGCGGTAGCGATGACGGGTGGCGATGTCGAGCTGATCGATGCACGCACCGATACGCTTGAGGCGGTGATCAACAGCTTACGTAGTATTGGCGTGCAGATCGATACAACGGAAAGCACCATCCGCGTGCGCCATGATGGGTCGGCATTGAAGCCGCTTGATATCACCACCGCGCCCTATCCCGACTTCCCGACCGATATGCAGGCGCAGTTGATGACGGTGCTGACGCAGGCCGAGGGCAGTTCAAAATTGTGCGAGACCATTTTCGAGAACCGCTTCATGCATGTGCCGGAATTGGCGCGCATGGGGGCGACCATCAGCATCGACGGGCATTGCGCGATGGTGCAGGGACGCACGCCGTTGATGGGCGCGCCAGTGATGGCGACTGACCTCAGGGCCAGTGTTTCGCTCATCATCGCGGCGATGGCGGCGCAAGGCGATAGCACAGTGAACCGCATTTATCATTTGGATCGCGGCTATGAACGACTCGAGGAAAAACTTGGCTCTTGCGGTGCAGCAATTACCAGAATACGCTAGGGTTTCATGGCTTTTACGCTCACATCACCAATGATACTTGCCTTGCCGAAGGGTCGCATCTTCGACGAGTTAGAACCCGTCATGCAGAAGATCGGACTTGCGCCCGAGGCGGATTTTTTCAATGAGCATTCGCGCGCGTTGAAATTCGCGACGAACATCGAAGGGCTTTCCATCATCCGCGTGCGCTCGTTCGATGTCGCGACATTCGTCGCGTACGGTGCCGCCCAGCTTGGGGTGGCTGGCAGCGATGTCATCGAGGAATTTAACTATCCTGACCTCTACGCGCCGCTCGATCTTGGCATCGGCAAATGCCGACTTTCCATTGCCGAACCAACGAGCATGGCGGCGAACGACGACCCGACGCGCTGGAGCCATGTGCGCATCGCCACCAAATACCCGAACCTGACGCAGCGCCATTTCGCTGCGCGTGGGGTACAGGCGGAATGCATCCACCTCAACGGTGCGATGGAGCTAGCCCCGGCGATCGGCTTGAGCGAGCGCATCGTTGACCTCGTCAGCAGCGGGGCGACACTGAAGGCGAATGGCCTTGTCGAAGTCGAGAAGATCATGGATATTTCCTCGCGCCTCATCGTCAACCGCGCGGCCTATAAAACGCGCAACGCGGAGATCGGGCCGATCCTCGAAGCGTTCCGGAGCGCGCTCGCATGACGGCGCGCTTGAACATCGCGGATACGGATTTTTACGCGCAACTGAAAGCATTACTCGATTCGCGCAACAACGAAGTGGCCGATGTTTCCGGCACGGTGAAAAGCATCATCGCGGATATACGGGCGCAGGGTGACGCTGCATTGCGCAACTATACGAAAAAATTCGACCGTATCGAGCTGGCAGATTTACGTATCAGCGCGACCGATATGGCGAAGGCAGAAAAGGATTGCGCGCCGGATGTACGCGCAGCACTGCAAACCGCCGCCGAGCGCATCCGCGCCTACCATGAAGTGCAGAAGCCCGCGAATCATCAATATGTCGATGCAGCGGGCGTTACGCTCGGCTGGCAATATGCCCCGCTGGAATCGGTCGGCATCTATGTGCCGGGTGGCAAGGCGAGCTATCCGTCAAGCGTATTGATGAATGCGATTCCGGCGGTCGTCGCGGGTGTCGAACGCATCGTGATGGTGGTGCCGACACCGGATGGCGTGATCAATCCGGCCATCCTCGTTGCGGCGAAACTCGCGGGTGTGCATGAAATTTATCGTATCGGCGGCGCGCAGGCCGTGGCCGCGATGGCCTATGGTACTGAGACCATCCAGCCGGTGGTGAAGATCGTCGGCCCGGGCAATGCGTATGTGGCGGAAGCGAAGCGGCAGGTGTATGGCACGGTCGGGATCGATACGATCGCCGGCCCGTCGGAAATTCTGGTGGTCGCGGATGCAACGAACCCGCCACAATGGATCGCCGCCGATCTGCTGAGTCAGGCCGAGCATGACGAACTGGCGCAATCCATCCTCATCACGACGGATGCGGGATTTGCGGATGCTGTGGCGGCGGAAGTGAATGCGTTGCTCAGCGTGCTGCCGAAAACTACGATTGCGACGGCGAGCTGGAAACATCATGGCGGCATCGTTGTCGTCCATCATCTGTCGGAAGCGCTGCCGGTCATTGCGACGATCGCGCCGGAGCATCTGATGCTGGCGATCGATGACCCGGAAAAATTCGCGCCGCACGTGCGTAATGCGGGCGCTATCTTCCTTGGCCGCCATACGCCGGAAGCGGTGGGAGATTACATCGCCGGGCCGAGCCATGTGCTGCCGACCTCGCGCGCGGCGCGTTTCAGCAGCGGCCTGAGTGTGTTCGATTTCGTGAACCGCACGAGCCTCATCGGTGCGCCGGAGAAATCCCCACTGCTCGAGGCGGCCGCGACGCTGGCCGATGCGGAAGGCCTGCAGGCGCATGCGATCTCGCTGCGTTTGCGCACGTGAGCACGGGCCCCACCATCACCACCGTGACGCTCGACGATGCGAGCATCATCCGCCGTTCGCCGGAAGTGGAGCATGAGCGCCGCGTTGCGCTGGTCGATCTCATGCATACGAATGAGGTGAACTTGCTGCAAGCGGCGGAACTGGCGCCGCCGTACGATCTTTTCATTAGTGTGCGCGAAAACCGGCTGACGCTGACCTTCACGGATGGCACCCAGCAAAAGCATGACATCACCCTGTCGCTTGCCTCGTACCGCGGCATCATCAAGGATTATTTCCTGATGTGCGAACAGTATTATGACGCGATCAAACACTCGGCGTCCGACCGCCTGCAGACGCTCGATATGGCCCGCCGCGGCGTGCATAACGAAGGCTCCGAGATGTTGCAAAGCCAGTTGGCGGATAAGATCACCATGGATTTTGCCACCGCACGGCGGCTGTTTACCTTGATCTGCGTCCTTCACATCAAGTAGTTGCATCATAACCACAGCGTGCTATAAGCGCCGCCATGACCAAAGAAGAACTACTCGAATTCAAGGGCGTCGTCGCCGAAGTGCTGCCCAACACCATGTTCCGCGTGAAGCTGGAAAATGGCCACGAAATGCTGGCGCATGCATCAGGCTCCATGCGCAAGAACCGCATCCGTGTGCTGGCGGGTGACAAGGTGATCGTCGAAATGACGCCGTACGACCTTAGTAAAGGCCGCATCAAATTCCGTGAGAAATAGCCGCGAGCTGGAACCATGAGGGTTTAGTATAGCTTGCGGGAATTTCTCTTGGCTAAAACCTCAGGGTCTAAAGCGCATGTCATCTTTAATCCTCGCATCCGCATCGCCGCGCCGTGTGCAGCTACTCGCCCAGCTCGGTATCATTCCTGATACGATCATCCCGGCCAATATCGATGAGACGCCGTTGCCGTACGAGTTGCCGCTGCTTTATGTGCAGCGTGTGGCGGCAAGCAAAGCGAATAAGATTGCAGAACAGCATCACGGTGAACGCATCCTCAGCGCGGATACTGTCGTCGCACTCGGCCGTCGCATCCTGCCGAAAGCCGAGGATGAGGCAACGGCGCGAGCATGTCTGCGTCTGATATCGGGACGTCGCCACCGGGTAATGACGTGTGTATGCCGCATCGATGAAACGGGAAAACTGCGCAGCAGAACCGTGACGACGATCGTGCGCTGCTGCCAAATCACGTTAGGCATGGAGGATGATTACATCGCGAGCAATGAGTGGCATGGCAAGGCAGGGGGTTATGCGATTCAGGGCAAAGCAGCGATGTTCATTCCGTATATTGCGGGCTCGTATAGCAATGTGATGGGCCTGCCGCTGTTCGAGACAGCGCAGCTACTCGGGAAGTAACGCACCCATCGGTTTGCCGGCAAGGATATGCATGTGAAAATGATGCACGGATTGCCCGGCCCGCTCGCCATTATTACTGATGAGGCGGAAATCGCTCAACTTTTCCTGCGCAGCGATTTTGGCGATGGCGGCGAAATAACCCTGCTGAAGTTCCACCGGCGCTTGGATCGTAAAATCAGTAAAGTTCGCGTATTCGCCTTTCGGGATGACGAGGATATGCGTCGGCGCGTTCGGGGCGATATCGTGGAAAGCAAGGACGAACTCGTCCTCGTAGGCTTTCTTGCTCGGAATCTCGCCACGCAAAATTTTGGCGAACACGTTGTTTGTGTCGTAGGCCATAACTACTCCGGTGGGCGCGAGGCTTTTTCTGCGATGCCGCTTTGGGCTTCGCGGCGCGCCAGCTCGGCCATGACATCTGCTGGCAGGATTCCCATCGATTGCCATAGTACCAGCAGGTGGAACAGTAGATCGGCGCTTTCGGCGATAGTCTCTTCCTTCTGTTGCAACACGGCGGCGATAGCGACTTCAACCGCTTCTTCACCCAGTTTCTTGGCGATACGTGGCGGACCTTTCTTGAGCAGCTTGGCGGTGTGCGACAGTTTAGGGTCGCCACCGACGCGGCTTGCGATGGTTGCAACGAGTGTATCGAGATAATCAAACGCGCTCATGCGACTTCTCTTACCGCAATTTTTTCTTGCGATAAAGCGTCTTTCACCTGGGCGATGGTGAACTCGCCGAAATGGAACACGCTGGCAGCGAGCAGTCCAGTCGCTCCGGCACGCGCACCCTCCGCAAAATGCTGCAGCGTGCCAACACCGCCCGAGGCGATGATGGGCACGCGCGTGTGTGCAGCAATTTGTTTGATGAGAGCAGTATCGAAACCGGATTTGGTGCCGTCGCGATCCATCGAGGTCACCAATAATTCACCAGCGCCAAAACTGGCCATCCGCTCCGCCCAGGCAACGGCATCAAGGCCTGTTTCCTTACGACCGCCATGGGTGAAAATCTCCCATTTTCCGGGGGCGACGTTCTTGGCATCGATGGCAACGACGATGCATTGCGCCCCGAATTTCTCCGATGCCTCACGGACAAATTCAGGACGTGACACGGCGGCGGAATTGATCGAAACTTTGTCCGCCCCTGCCAATAATAACGAGCGGATATCGCCCAATTCGCGGACGCCGCCACCGACGGTAAAGGGCATAAAGCATTGCTGGGCGACGCGGTCGACCATATCGTGCAAGATGCCGCGATTGTCCGACGTTGCGGTAATGTCGAGGAAGCAAAGCTCGTCGGCGCCTTGAGCATCGTAGGCGATAGCCTGTTCAACGGGGTCGCCGGCATCGACAAGATCGAGGAAATTGACACCCTTCACTACCCGACCGCCGGTGACATCGAGACAGGGAATGATGCGGACGGGGAATGTCATAGGGTGACCGCGAATTTTTTTACTGCGTGGTGTTGCCACCTTTGCATCACGCCTGCATCAACGCAAGCGCATCGTACGGCTGAATGGTGTTTTCATACAACGCACGGCCAATGATGATGCCTTCGATGCCGCTGGCCTCCTGCTCTTTCACCGCACGCAGATCCTGCATGCTGCCGATGCCACCACTGAGGATGACGGGGATGGCGGTCGCTTGGGCCAGGGCGACGGTTTCCTCAAGGTTCGGGCCTTCGAGGGTGCCGTCGCGCGCGATGTCGGTGTAGATGATGGCGGCGACACCGGCATCCTCGAACATCCTCGCGAGGTCGATGGCCTTCATGGTGGAGGCTTTCACCCAGCCCTCGACGGCGACCATGCCGTTGCGCGCATCGATGCCGACGGCAATCTTGCCGGGATAGGCTTTGGCAACTTCTTTGACGAGGTCTGGATTTTTTACGGCTGCGGTGCCGAGAATAACGCGCGCAACACCGGCCTCAAACCAACTGTCAACGGTGGCGCGGTCACGGATACCGCCGCCAAGTTGCACCGGCATATTGACGGATTTAAGGATGCTTGCGACAACCTCACGGTTCGCTTTGCTACCGCTGACGGCGCCATCGAGATCGACGACATGAAGATACTCGAAGCCGGCGGCCTCGAAACGGCGGGCCTGGGCGGCGGGGTCTTCGTGGTAGATCGTTGCGGCTTTCATGTCGCCCTTGAACAGGCGCACGCAGTTGCCTTCCTTGAGGTCGATGGCCGGATACAGTCTCATATCAGGTTGCTGATCGGTTCGAGCTTCTTGTAGAAATAATGCCCCGAGACCATGCTGGCATTGACGAATTCGTAGTAGGGCATGGTACCCCATTCGACATAGCCGTGGCTGCGATAGACCTCGAGCGCGCGAGCCTGCGTTTCGCGCACGGAAAGGTTGACGACCGCGAAGCCTTCCTTGGCGGCTTCGCGTTCCGCCGCATCGAGCAATAGTGGCGCGAGGCCGTGGCCACGGGCCCAAGGGGCGACGAAATGCGCTTCGATGTTGGCAGCGAAGGCCGACGTCTCTTTCGATTTACTCGGCCGCAGCAATTGAATGGCACCGCAGATCACATTATCGAGCCGGGCAATGAACAGCGCGCGCGTCGGTACCATTAGTACGCCGCGCCAGTAACTTTCGATGGTCTCGCGCATCGGCGGGGTAAGCCAGTTGAAGCCGATCCCGTCGCGGATGGCATCTTCCATCGCGATGCAAAGTTCGTTCAGGTCGTTATCTGTCAGCGTCGTTTTTTTCTCGACGCTGAGTTGGTGCTGGTTCGTTTTTTCTGCAGCCGTCATGTCATCTGTCCAAAAAATTCTTTATCATGGCAAGGCCGATAGTTTGGCTCTTTTCCGGGTGAAATTGGGTGCCTACGATGTGATCGCGGCCGATGAGTGCCACAACCTCGCCCCCGTAGTCAACCGTGGCGATAATTTCCTGCGGATTGCACTGCGTTGCAGCATAAGAATGCACGAAATACGCGAAGTCCCCATCCTTGATATTGCGCGTTAGGAAATTCGCATGCTTTACCCGCAGGGTGTTCCAGCCCATGTGCGGGATACGGAGCATTGGATTATTGGGGTCTACTAGTTTCACCTCCCCTTGGAACCAGCCGAGCCCATCATGCACGCCATGTTCGTGGCCGCGCATGAACAGCATCTGCATGCCCACGCAGATACCAAGGAACGGGGTGGTACCGTGCAGTACTTTTTTCTCGAGGGCGGCGCGCATGCCGGGAAGTGCGTTGAAGCCGCGCATGCAATCGGCGAAAGCACCGACGCCGGGCAGCACGATGTGGGTTGCCGCATCCAGCGCGGTTGCGGCGGTCACGATGGCGAGCTCTGCACCAGGTGGCAGCTGGCTTTCAAAGGCCTTGCGGACGGAATGGAGGTTGCCCGCCCCGCAATCAATGATGGCAACATACGTCATCGGTCAGGCCGCAAACTCGAAGTAGCGGCGCTGGGCATGCATCGGTGATTCGGCGGCGAGCACACCGGCGAAACGGTAGCCGCGGCGTTTCAATGTCCACGCCCGCAGGTCGCTCGCATGGTAGCCGAGCATAAGATGCAAGAAAAACGCTGCAACGGTGACGATGACCAGCGGCAGACCGAGCAGACCGGTGGTGACCCGCACCAGCATTGCGATAGCGATGAAGGCGATAAACAACACCCATTGTCGCTTGGCACACAGCCACAACGGGCCGAAGATAAAGGCCCAGAACGTAAAGCCTTCTTTTAGTAACACCATGCGGTCCGTCGGCTCCGGCGCTTCCGGTTTCTCGAATACATTGTAGATTTTTTCGCCGTTGAACATGGTTCTTCCGTTAGTTTTTGGTCAGCACGCCTTTGGTGGAGGGCACGGCATCGGCCTTGCGCGGGTCGATCTCGATCGCTGCACGCAGGGCCCGGGCGAGGCCCTTGAAGCAGCTTTCGACGATGTGATGGTTGTTGATGCCGTAGAGATTCTCGATATGCAGCGTGGTGCCCGCTTGCGACGCAAAAGCCTGGAACCATTCGCGGAACAGTTCGGTATCCATATCGCCGAGTTTGGGTTTAGTAAACTCCACTTTCCAGACGAAATACGGACGGCCGGAAAGATCGAGCGCGACACGGGTGAGCGTCTCATCCATCGGCGAGAGCGCCGAACCGAAACGGGTAATGCCGGTGCGCTCGCCAAGGGCGTCGGCGACGGCTTTACCGATGGCAAGGCCTGTATCTTCCGTCGTATGGTGGAAGTCGATATGCAGGTCGCCTTTGGCTTTGACTTTGAGGTCAATGAGCGAGTGGCGCGAGAGCTGCTCAAGCATATGGTCGAGGAAGCCGATGCCGGTGGAAATGTCATAGGTGCCGGCGCCGTCAAGATTCACTTCGACAGCGATGCTGGTTTCTTTGGTACTGCGTTCAACACGGGCGGTGCGGGCGGTCATGCAATTCTCCTGATGGCGCGCAACCTAAACGACCCGGGTCGCGGCGTCAATCACCGCCCACTATGGACGGGCCCGTAATGCACGGTGCCGCTTTGCCCATTATACGGATGCTGCTGCGAATGATGGGCGGATGAGCCATTGCCAGTCGAGCTATCACCAGCCGCCTCGCGGGCCTCGCGCAGATCTTCCTTATCCTCACGCAAGGCCGATTCATCAGTCGCTTGAGCGTGCCGATGCTGGAGCAACTCCTGCTGATCGGCGCGGATGGCCGACGAGTCGACACTCACCGCATTAGCATCGCCATCGCGCACATCAGCCCGGCGTTGCCGCACCGCTTCGCGAAGTTGCGTGCGGTCGTCCGCGATACTGTTGCTATCCGTGCGCAGATCGTCCTTGTCGCTACGCACTTCGCTCCGTTGCTCATGGATGGCACCGTCATGCGTAGTGCTGACCGGGAAACTGGTTTGCGCATAGACTGGTAATACAAAACTGGTGGCGGCGATAAGAGTGAATACGCGGCGTTTCATAAAGCTTACTCCTGATTTTTATTGTGTAGCAATGGGCGGGGTGGAACCGGTGCTGGACACGTCCTTCTGCCGGGCCTGTATGTCCTTCTGCATCTGTTGTTGCTCGTGCATTTCATGGGCTTGCAGGTCTTTCTGCTTCGCATCGATCGCTGCCCTGTCGGCTTTGATCTGTCCATGATCGGTGTGGCTTACCTTATCGGGCACGGTATCCGGGACGATACTGGACTGATTATTGTAATGGTCCGACTTATCTGACGTATCTACCCCATTGTTGATCGGCATTGTTGTCTCGATACTGCTGACGGGATTATCAACGACAGCCGTTTGTGCCGAGGCCGACTGCGCAAAGCCAATTGCGATTGCGAGTTGGATAACTGCCTGTTTCATAATCTTATGTCTCATGCTCATCTGGTGCTTTCTTAGTTCAAGCTAATGCTCTTTGCCTAAAGATACGATTCGTTTATAAAATAATAATTACTTGACGAAAGCACCTAATTCATTGATTGAGGCAACCATATGGAAACAGAACAGCAGATCCAAAAAATACGCGCTTTCAATCGCCATTATACACGTGAGATCGGAGTGTTAAATGACCGTTATCAGAATGGGCCGTACAGCCTGACAGAAATGCGCATCCTGCATGAACTTGGCAAGCAGGAGGGCATTACCGCGACAGCGCTGGCCGACCTGCTCGCTATGGACCATGGCTTTTTAAGCCGCACCTTGAGCGGGCTGGCCAAGCGCCGCGTTATCAAGCGTAGCCGCTCAACTATCGATAAACGCCAGTATAATATCGCGCTCTCCGTGCTTGGCCGCAAACAGCAGCCGAAGCTCGAGGCGGAAGCGAGTGACGCCGTGGCGCGGATGCTTGAGCCGATTCCGGCAGAGAAACGCGCGCAACTCGTCAGCGCGATGGAGACCATCCACCGGGTACTGAAGAACGCAGCGTCGCCCATTATTTACCGCCAGTTGCAGCATGGCGATGCGGGCTGGATCGTTCACCGGCACGGCGCGTCGATCGCCAGGGAATTCGGCTGGAACCATGAATTCGAAGCGATGTGCGCCCAGATCATGGCCGACTTCATCAAGCACTACCAGCCGGCGTGGGAACGCAGCTGGATCGTCGAGCGCGACGGCGACATCCTCGGTTCGCTGTTCCTCATCCGCAAGGACGAATCAACGGCGCAGTTGCGGCTGCTCTATGTCGAATCCACCGCGCGCGGCATGGGGCTGGCCACCAAACTGATCGAGAAATCCATCCAGTTCGCGCGGGCCAAGGGTTACCGGAAAATAACCTTGTTCACGACCTCGAACAATGTCGGGGCCCGCCGCATCTATGAGAAGCTTGGCATGAGCCTCGCGCACCAGGAAGCCTTCCCGTTTGCCGGACAGATGCAGAATGGCGAGCATTGGGAGATGGTTTTGTAATCGTTAGCGGAGTTCGGCGAGTGTAGACATCGCTAAAACGATACGACCATTGAGGCCGAAAGCATGCGCGGCACTTGAGCGCCGTTCGATACTAAGCCTTTTTCAGGAACTCCGTTTTCAATACAAGGCCTTTGACTTTGTCGGCGTTGCACTCGATTTCCTTCTCATTATACGTGAGGCGGATATTCTTGATGAGCGTGCCGCGCTTGAGCGTGACATTCGCGCCCTTCACGGGCAGATCCTTGATCAGCGTCACCGAATCACCATCCTGCAGGATGGTGCCGTTACTGTCTTTGGGCGGGGTGATGTCGTCGTCGGTCATGGTTGAGCACTCGTTGTTCTTAGCTCCTCGGCATGTACGAGATTCGGATACATGCTGACGATCGGGATGCGCCAGCCATAGACCTTGAAGCGGTAATGCTTGCCGACATCGAGGTTGCCGTAGATGTCGGAGCTGTCATATTTCAGGAACCAGCCTGCATCATCATTACGGAACACGCCCTGATCGGTGAAAATGAGGTAGGTGCTGCCGACCTTGTCCTGTTTGCCGTAGGATTGGGTGGTGACCTGCTTGTCCTTCACCAGCACATCGTCGATGGTACGCTGGGTAGCCCACTGGTAGGGCGCGTTGGTGAAGCATAGCGCGATGAGGATGAGCGCGGGGATACCGATCAGCAAGATTTTTTTAATGCGCATGGATGGCTTTCTGTAGAGATTTTGGTGCCCCCGGCCGGAATCGAACCGGCACACCCTTGCGGATACAAGATTTTGAATCTAGCGCGTCTACCAATTCCACCACAGGGGCACACACTGCGTGCGAGGCGATCAAAGGCCCTGCATGCAGCGGGGTGCACTATAGCGACGGAAATCGTTTGGTCAACCGCGCCTGTGGTGCTAAGTTCACGCCATGCTGAGATGTCGCACCACCAACCCCGACAAGATTGTCGCGATGGCTTCCATCCTCATTCTGGGTGGGGCGATCCCGCTCGCGGCGGTCGTCATCGCGCAGTTCGGTTTCGGGCTGCATCCGTGCCATTTCTGCATTCTCGAGCGCTATCCGTACGGAGCGGCGATGCTGTGCGGGGTGTTGTCGTTGCTGGTGCCGCGGGGTACGCTGGTGTGGCGTTTTGTCTCTGCGCTCGGCATCTATGCGCTGCTCATGACGGCCATCCTCGGCGTCGTCCATACCGGCATCGAGCAGCATTGGCTGGTATATAGCGGCGGCTGCGTGGCGCAGGCCCCGGCAGACCATTCGCTCGCGGCGCTGAAGGCCGCCATCGAAAACGCCCCGATCGTCTCGTGCGACCAGCCGGCGGTGCTGTTCCTCGGGCTATCGCTGGCAACGTGGAATGTGCTGTGGGCATTGCTGGTCATTGCCTTTGCGGCAGGGCAGTTCCGTTTCGACCGGAGGCGTCATGAACTCAGCCCCGCCTAAACGTTCGCTGCCGGGCGATTTCATTGTGCGCAATAAAAACGCGGCAGCGCTGCGCGTCGACCATGCCGGCGAATACGGCGCGACACGGATTTATGCCGGGCAGCTGGCGGTGCTGAAAGGCGATGTACGTGCACAGGAAATCAAGCATATGGCGGCGCAGGAAGCGGTGCATCTCGCGGCGTTCAAGCAGATACTGCCGGAGCATGGCGTGCGCCCGACACTGCTATTGCCATTGTGGCATATCGGCGGCTGGCTGATGGGCGCGGTGAGTGCGGCGATGGGGTCGAAAGCCGCCATGGCGTGCACGGTCGCGGTCGAGGAAGTGATCACGGCGCATTACACCGAACAACTTGAAAGCGGCGCCGTCAGTTCCGATTTGCATGGCACCATCGCCAAATTTCGCGACGAGGAAATGGAACATCGGGCGATCGGCTTGGCGAACGATGCGGAATCGACCCCGGTCTATGGCCCCCTAAGTGCCGCAATTCGCAGCATTTGCCGCGCTGCAATATGGGTGTCGGCGCGGCTGTAGTTTCGCAAGGCGGCATGTTGCATTGCACGCGTAAATAAACGTGATTTTTATCACCTTTTTACATGAAAAGACCGCACTTCTATGGTACAACGTTGTCACAGGCTGAAGTTTTCGCATGAGACGAAAAATCACTTGTTAGGGAAAGAACCACAACACGGGGGGCAAGTCATGATTAGCCAAGCACACAGAAACGACGAACTGCACGGCGAGCCGACGCTCGAAGAAATTCTGGCGGAACCGATCATCCGTCTCATTATGCAGCGTGACGGCGTGGACGAAACATCCATGCGCGGCCAGCTCGACCTGGTACGGCAGAGCTATGATAGCCTTGCGGTCGCTCAATAACGGCACTGTCACCAAATCTTCACATACGTAAAGCGCCATTCTGCTATAGTGGGTTCATGCGTATTTCCCGGACTATCATGATTCTAACGCTCGCCCTGACGGCAGCTTCGTGCCGGCCGTTGAGCCTGTATATGGTCGAGCCAAGCGGCCCGCCGGAGTACAAGCTCGGCTGGGAAGATGGTTGCGATTCGGGTCTTTCCGCGCAAGGCGGTGCCGTGGCCAAAGCGGCGTATGGTTTCAAGAAACGCCCGGAGATGTTCGACAACACGCTCTATAATTCCGCGTGGAACGAAGGCTTCACCTATTGCCGCTTCTCGCTCGACCCGGTCGATAAATCGCAATGGTTCAACTAAGCGAATGCAGTTCGCTTAGTGATTATAAGCACTTCGTGCGCTGACAGGGGCTTAACCTCGAGCTCCCGCCGCTTTGCGGGATTTCCTTTGGAAATTCTAGGCAATGTACTAGTTATTCATTTTTTTAGTGTGCGTTAGTTTAAGGTGTCGGGTGTCAGACGTTGAGCGTGAGCAATCAGGTTTTACATGCAACCAGCCTACGCTACCCCAGGCCTTTTGGTCGGTTCGAACGCGTTGGACTGCTTGGGGGATCGCTCGCCACCTATCCGCTGCTTACCGACCTGTCATGCAAGTTTTCGTAGTTGTCCTCTAACGGGACATTGAGCGCTCACGCCTGAACACCCGACATGGTTAAAGTCTCACAAGGAGGCATCACCGGGAAGTGTCACGAGAGAATTATTTGCATTCACCGGCCAGCGCCGTTAAACGCTGCGCCATGTTTTCCATCCTCAAACGTATGGTGCTGTTCGCGATCGCGCTGTGGGCATCGCTGATCGTCTACGATATGCTGCTACCGCCGTTCTCGATGCTGATGGCGTGGCGCGTGTTGACCTTGCAGCATGTGGAGCGCCAGTACGTGCCGTTGAAGCGCATTTCACCGAACCTCGTGCGGGCGGTCATCACGGCGGAGGACGGCCAGTTCTGCGCCAATCACGGCGTCGACTGGAAAGCGATGCGCGAAGTGACGCAGGATGTCATCCGGGAGGAAGATGCCTCGCATGGGGGCTCGACCATCACCATGCAGACGGCAAAAAATCTGTTCCTCTGGATGGGGTATAGCTATGTACGAAAGCCGATCGAGGTGCCGTTCGCATTGCTGCTGGACCGACTCTGGAGCAAACGGCGCATCATGGAGAACTACCTGAATGTCGCGGAATTCGGGCGTGGCATTTTTGGGGCCGAAGCGGCATCACGGCATTATTTCCACCATTCGGCGGCGACCCTTTCCCTGCGGGAAGCGACGTTGCTGGCGGCGGTATTGCCTAGCCCGACCCGGCGCAACGCGGCACGACCGACGGCGTTCGTCAGCGGCTATGCCGCAAGCCTTGCGGCGCGCGCGGCGACGGTCAGCATTACCTGCGCGCGCTGAGCGCGGAATCGAATCTTTATGCATTATCAGGCCTACTGAGGTTCACCACAGGAGGATCTATGGCCAAGGAATCCGCGCGCCAAAAAAAGACGATGTCACGCGTGATGCATGAATTCGCCCATGGTGAACTGAAAAGCGGCAAGCATGGCCATGGCGGCAACGTAAAAAACCGCAAGCAGGCCATTGCCATCGCGCTTTCGGAAGCCGGCGCCAGCCGCCGCGTCATCGCCGCGAAAAACAAACGTAACCGCGCCAAAACGACGGCCAAAGAGCACGCCGGCACCACGGCGAAGCAACGTAACGAGGGCCATGCGTGAACGGGATGGCGCTTCCGGAATTCGTGACGCCCGAGACGGCAGCGCAAGCGCGTATGCTGCAGGAGGCGTTGCGGCCGCAACTGCATCTGCATGACGCTTTCGACAAACTCGAAATCATTGCCGGGGTGGATGTCGGGTACGATATCGTACGTAACCTGGCGCATGCTTCCATCGTGACGATGGATGTACGCTACTTGAAACCGATTGAGCAGGTGCGCGCCTATGTACCGGCGGAATTTCCCTATGTGCCGGGCTTGCTGGCGTTCCGCGAGATCCCGGCGATCCTCGCGGCAATGGCCAAGTTACATACGCGGCCGGATGTACTGATGGTCGACGGACATGGCATAGCGCATCCGAAGCGAATGGGGATCGCGGCGCATCTCGGTTTGATCCTCGACATGCCGAGTCTTGGGGTTGGCAAGTCGCGCCTCACCGGCAGATTCACGGAGCCGGGGCCGCAAAAAGGCGATACATCCGTGCTGATGGACAAGGGCGAGTGTATCGGCATGGTGCTGCGCAGCCGCGAGAACGTCGCGCCGCTGTTCATCTCGCCGGGGCACCGCATGTCGATGGAGTCGGCACTTGAACTAGCCAAAAAATGCCTCGGCAGATACCGACTGCCTGAGCCAACACGGATCGCGGACAAGTTCAGCAAATGCGTGGATCGGAATTAGGGTTAGTAGGGTAATCGTTCAAACTGAAATGCAGCTCAATCACGATGCAATCAAGTCATGTGATTACTCCGTTTCGGAAATCAAAACTCGAACGACAAGTTGCAATTCATCGCGCTCTCGTTGGCCAGCGAATAGTTCTGCGTGCCGGCGACATTGCCGTTATCCATGCAACTGGTTGCCGAGGCGGCGGAGGCGCTGGTATCGCTTGGGCCCCATACTTGGTTGGGTCCTGCTGCATAGATGCTGAGCTGTGTAGCGCCCGCATACAAGGCAACGACCTTCCCGGTCTGCGGTAATCCGTCATCAAGTTTTTTATCAAGACTGTACGCCTGACCAACCGTCAGACCGGTATCGGTGGTGCCATCATCGCAATGCGCTGCGGTCGAGCGGATCGCCGCCACGCCGAAATAGTTAAGTCCGTTATGGCCGATACTCCAGAGTTGGTAACCCCCGCTCCACACATACACATGATTATTCTGGCCGATTTTCGCAGCCGGGAGAAGCTGGCTGAGTGGCACGCTACCGGCTTGCGGGCATACACTGTCTCCGGTCGGCTTGAAATTAATTAACCCGGCCGTGGCCAGATCAAACCAGAACACTTCGTGCTCGTAGGAATATTGCGCACCGCCCAGTAAATGCGTTGGACCATAGGAGGAGCCGTCGATCACGCCGTTGCCGCCAGCGTCGGCGTACGAACCGATCACAATTCCAGGAACACCACTACCATAGGTCCGCGCGTACTGGTCCATCCCCAGCTGATTCGCCAGTGGATTCGGCAAATCACCGGGCAGGTAGTTATACTTACTGCGGAACGTATTCGCGGCAGTGCGGTACTGGTCGATCTGGGCGATCTGCGCGCGTAAGGCCGCCGAGGTAATGAGGGATCGGCCCGAAAGAACGCCCCCGACCAATAGACCAAGGATGACCAGAACGATGCTTAATTCAACCAGACTGAAGGCGCGTCGCGAACGAGAAGCCATGCATGCATCATCCATTTTCATCAGGTTTAATTATACGCTGACGTTCCCGGCAATTCAATAATTTGTTGGAAACGCCAATGGGTGCAAACGGTGATATCATCATTTCACGAATGCGGATGGGCAAGGTGTTCTGCCGATATGCGAGGCAAGATGGTGGGGGGTGAGGGACTTGAACCCACGACCAAGGCGTTATGAGCGCCCTGCTCTAACCACTGAGCTAACCCCCCGTAATACTGTCCTTTGTAGCAAGAAAACCTCACTGCTCAACTATTAAAGCACGGCAAGGGGCTGGCCGCACGGATTAATCACCTCTTAAGTATTTTCAGTTATACTTCAAGCCATGGTTCCCACCCCCCGATGTGGCAGGTTCGGCTCGGCGCGAGGCTTCAGCCTGGTGGAGCTTTCGATTGTGGTCGCCATCCTCAGTATCGTGGCGACGCTCGGCCTTGAGACGGCCGCTTCGTTCATCAACCGTTCCTCCACCAGCGTCAGCCGCGCCCGCCTGAAAGTGGTGGACGAGGCACTGGATAATTTCTTCACGATGTATGGCCGCCTGCCCTGCCCGGCGGTGCTGAACTACGACCCCATGCACCAAAGCGGGGCCACGTACGATTACGGCCTCGAGAACTGCGCGGGCTCCGTCGTGATCAATGTCGGCACCGCAACGGCGCCGGGGAATGGCATCTACATCGGCGCCCTGCCGTTCCGGGTTCTGAACCTGCCGATGAGCTATTCGCTCGACGGATTCGCCGACAAGTTCAATTATGTGGTGACCGCGAACCTCACCGCTGCTGGCGGCAGTACGACCGTCGCTTCGCGTTTCGGCTCGTCCGGGTTCGCGACGGTGAACCAGAACGGCGCGGGAGGCATCGAGGTGCGCAGCGGCCAACTGGCACAGCCCTGCAACACCAGTAAATGCAATGTCGTCGCCGATCCGAGCATTGCCCCGATGGGCACCGGTGCCGCGTATTTCGTCTATAGTTCCGGGCCGGATCAACGCGGTGCAGTGAACACGCTCGGCACCAGCGTCGCGCCCTGCTCGGCGGCGGCAGCCGGTACTGATCCGCGGCCCGATACGCAAAACTGCGTCTTTGGCAATAATGGCACGCGAACCAAAATGACCGTCACCACCATTCCCTACAATGTGTTCTACGATAACCGCTATAATCCCGGACTCAACCTTGCCAGCTATTTCGATGATGTTGCCATCTGGCGCACGAAGGCGCAGTTATGATACTCCAGCGTGTGACCCGGGGGGGATTCACCTTACTCGAGCTGTCGATCGTGATCGTCGTCATCTCGCTGATCGCGGGGACCGGCATCAAGATAGCAGCGGGAGCGCTTAAGGCGGCCGACCGCACGACGACGCAAGAGCGTCTGCATGCCATCAAGGCCGCTGTCGACAGTTTTGCCAAGACCTATGGTTACCTGCCCTGCCCGGCGGACCGGACGCTGCTGTCCTCGAGCGCGCTGTTCGGTGTCGAGACCCGCAATGGCGGGTTCACGGCCTGCACCGTTGCAAGTCCGGGCGTCGTCATCGATGGCACGTCCAGCGTCTATACCGGCATGGTACCTTTGCGGACGCTGGGCCTGCCGGATAATTATGCCGCCGATGCCTGGGGCGGCAAATTCGATTACAGCGTCAGCGTCAACCTGATTCAGAACGCCAGCAGCATCAAGACCGCCGCGAGCGCTATCGTCGTCAATTACGGCGACCGGACGAATGCCTACAGCCAGACCATGAGCCGCATCGCGACCAACTTCACCAGCGTGAGCAATGACGGGGGGCTGGCCCAGCTCGCTTCCACCGCCGCCTATGCAAATGGGACGATCATCCAGGTGAGTGGAAACGTCTACCAGGGTTCGTACACCGTCAGTAATACCTCGGGAACGAGTTTCGATCTGGTGGGCAGCACGTACAGCAGCACGGACACGGGCAAAACTGCAATCCTGACGCCGGGCGCCAACGCGTCGTATGTGGTTGTCAGCCATGGGGCGGACGGGCGCGGCGCCTTTCCGCTACAAGCCAGCACCATTCCCAGCAGCAAGTTATGCAACAACAGCGCGACTGCCAACAGCTCGCCCCTGCCCTGTACCAGCAGCTCCAGCACCGTGTGCATCGACATCGAGAACTGCAACAACGATATTTATTTTTACGACACCGCATACAACGACGGCACGCAGGCCAGCCTCTATTTCGATGATTACATCGTGTGGGGGAGTTATGCCTTGCAGGGCATGCCGTTCGTCACCTCGCCTTACACGCTTTGCCCGATCGGAGTTTGCGAGAACTGGTGCGCAACCTGTGCGATCAATTATCCCGGTGGCGGAGCAGCCGTTCCGACAACGCTACTCAGCAATCCCTACCTTTACAAAAAGGTCATCAACACCAACTCAACGACCTGCAGCGCCGTATGCTTCTGGGGTGGCAATTCGGTTACCCTGCCCTATCCTTTCACCCGGGGACCATGACCATCAGCCATCTAAACAGGCAACGCGCACGCGGCAACGAGGGTTTCACCATGGTGGTGATCGCCGCGCTGTTCATTGCCTTCGCCGTAATTGCTGCCGCGATCGTCGAACGCAACACCGCGCTTCAATTCATCACTCGGCGCGACGCCACGATGGCGCAGCTACGGCGCCTTAATAATGCGCTTATCGAGTATAGCGTGTACAATGCGAACGGCACCGTGTTGATTTATCCCTGTCCCGCGTCGCCGAAGCTGCTGACGAGCAGTGCCGCGTTCGGCAGCAGCGTCAATAACGGGGCGGTGCCGCCGGTCGATGATTGCGCGACCGCCGACCATGCCAGCGACGGCATCATCGTCGATGCCGCCGATACCGATTTGGTCACGGGCGTCGTGCCGGTGCAGACGCTGGCGACGTATGGCATGACCTACAACGACGCGTTCGATCCGTGGAACAACCGCATCATGTACCATGTCAATCGGCAACTCACGACCGGCGGCAATGGCTCGGCAGCGAACAACCTCGCCATCACGGCGAACCGTACCAATGGCAACCTGGCCAAACCCGACTTCGTTATCGTCAGTCTCGGGCGTGACGGGCTGGGTGCCATCCCGCGCGATAAACCGGGAACCATTCCCAACGTCTGCAGCAATGGTACCGGGACTTACAACAAACAAAACTGCGCGGTCTCGGGGGGGGGGATGATGGAATCACCGACCAACACCGCGCAAAGCGCTGGCACCGGCTATTTCGATGACATCCTCTCGTATCACAATCAGTAAGAGGTAATTAAACGTATTTTATTCAAATGTTTACTATTAATAAAAATGATCGGCAAAGTGTAAACGATGTAGGTTTAAGTGCGAATTAATGGTATATCTGTATCCAAAATGAACATCATTTCATGACACCAAAAGAAGCCATGTACAGGAAACGCCGCGCTTTCTCGCTGATCGAGATGGCGATGGTTGTTGCCATCAGCGGGCTGATGCTGAACTTCGCGCTTAAGGCCAACCAGTCGAACGCCAAGGATTGTTACGCCGAGACCCGCACGCAGATCCAGACCATCCGCAGCGCGGTCGAAGCTTACGCCCAGAAGAATGACCGCTTACCGTTGCCGGCGCTGATGACGCTTGGGGTCGAGGATCCGCTGTACGGCCATGAAGGGCTGGCGGCCAGCCAGACGAGCGCCCCGACCGGAACACCGACCAGCTACTGGGGCCAGGTACCGTTCCAGGCGCTCGGCCTGTCGCCAAGCTATGGGGCCGATTGCTGGGGCAACAAGATCGTCTATGTCACCTCCATTCCCCTGACGACGCCGGTCGGTTATCTCGACCCGGCGGCAGTCGGTGTCATCACGCTCAACAGCGCGGCCGCGACGACGATCAATACGAACACGGCCTATGCCATCATCAGCTATGGGCAGGATGCCACCGGCATGGGCGGCGTGAAAGCGAACGCCACCAGTGCGGCATGGTGCACCGGCGGCGCAACGCTGAAATACCTGAACTGCCTGGCCAATGCATCGACGGTGGCGGATGCGGTCTTCAACGATGGCAAGGACGCCGCTGCGAATTATTTCGATGATGTCGTCATTACCGGCGGGCGGCATATGATGGCACCGGCGGGGATATATGGCTGGGGTCAAAATTATTTTGGTGAGATCGGTGACGGTACGACGACGCAGCGAAACTTGCCGACCAGCGTGACCGGCAGTTCTACGTTTGTGAAAGTATTCACCGGTCAAAATAACGCGTGTGCACTCGATATCACGGGTAAAGCCTATTGCTGGGGTTACGGATTTGCAGGCGAAAACGGTGACGGCACGACGACAAACCGCTATTCCCCCGTAGCCGTCGCCGGCGGTCATAATTTCACCAAGCTTAGTGTGGGCGCTGCATCGGTCTGCGGCATTGATATAGCCAAACAGCTTTGGTGCTGGGGCTACAATGTTGATGGACGGCTCGGTGACGGCACGATGACGAATCGAACTGTGCCGACTGCCGTGGTGGGGGGCACCAACATCGTCAGCATCGAGCTTAGCGCTGGCTGGCCCGCATGTGCCATCAATACCACCGGTACGCTTTATTGCTGGGGCAGAAACCAGAACGGTCAAATAGGTGATGGCACGACCACGGATAGAAACGTTCCTACCGCAGTCAGTGGTACGTACGCGCTGGTGCGCATCCTTAACACGGGGACATGTGCGCTCGATACCACCGGGAAAGCCTGGTGCTGGGGTAGTGGTAACAGTCAGATCGGCGATGGAACTTCAAGCGATAGGGCTTCTCCGACCGCTGTTGCCACCAGCGTTAAATTCCAGGACATGGTCGTGGGATATGCTGAGGTATGTGCACTTTCGATCGATAACATCGCCTATTGTTGGGGTGAAGATGATTACTACAATAGGCAATACTCACCGGTGGCGGTATCGGCAGTTAAATTTAAACAGTTGTACGCGCAACCTTCCGCGCCATATACCGTAGCTTGTGGTCTAACCATGACCAATGATGCCTATTGCTGGGGATCTAACTATGCTGGCTCTGTTGGCGATGGCACCACTACCAATCATTATTTCAGTGCGACGCCGGTGTCCGGTGGCCATAAATTCAGCCAACTCTACATTAGTGGATATACCGCGTGCGGGCTGACCGATACGGGCCAGGCCTACTGCTGGGGGGATAATTACAATGGCAAAATCGGTGACACCACCACCACCGATCGTTATGTACCGACCCTGGTTTCCGGCGGCAAGAAGTGGGCCGCACTATACATGGGTGGTAACGATGCGTATGGCCTTATCGGCAACCCGCTCACATCATTCTGCCGGGGGCCGAACAATTACGGCCAGATCGGCGACGGCACCACGACGGACCGGGCCGATATGACAGCGGTGACCATTACGCCGGAGATGAAAGCGAACCAGGACTCCTATTTTAAAAATCTCACGAGCAGTCAGTTTGCCTGCGGCATTGGTAATTCTAGTGGCAAAGCTTACTGTTGGGGTTACTCACAAGGTACAGCGCAAAAAACTCCACTCTGGATCAGCGCGTTTGGTCCGACGGTCACTTTCGCAAGTCTGTCTGTCTTTAGTGTCGGTTGTTGTGCAATGGCCGGTGTTACCACGAATGGGCATAGTGTCTACTGGGCGGACGCCTCCACCTCGTGGTCACAAGATCGTGGTGACAATGGGGGCACCCCGTGGGTGCAGATTGCAACGGGCCATGTGTGGTATGGCCAGACGTTGCTTGATGCCAGCGGCCATATTACCTATTTCGATGGATACAATTATTATCCTGAACCGCCCACTGCAACCATGGTATCCGCCGGGGTGACCAAGTTCACCAAAATAGCCGCCGGAGCTTGGCATACATGCGCGCTTGCTGATAATGGCACGCTCTGGTGTTGGGATTCGGATGCAGAGCAACAGCTAGGCGATGGCGGTTCCGGGGGCAGCTCACAACCTTACACCACTTCAGTTAAAGTACCTTTCCCCGCCGGGGTGACCGCATGGACCGATGTGGCCGGTAATGGGTCGCATAGCAACGAATACGGCAATACCTGTGCCATCGGCAATGATGGTAAGGTTTATTGCTGGGGTAGCAGCGCGCAGGGCTCGCTTGGTAACGGAACCGGTTTATGCGTCGCCGATTCTTACCAGGCAGCACCTACCGTCGTTATCATGCCGCAGGGCGTTATCAGTTTTACCCAACTCACGACGGTCAATGATGGTTATGCTGGCTTGAGCTACTGTGCCATCGGCAGCAACCATCAGCTTTATTGCTGGGGCTATGCCAGTTACAGTGGGAATGGATGTACCTCTAGTGCAGACCGGCCCTTCCTCGAGCCCCTGCCCATCGGCGGCGGCTTCACCGGCTATACCGGCCCGGCGGCCGGTGCCGGCAAGATTTGCGCCACGGCGTACCATTAAGGAAGGCTATTGTGCGATCATCGATTGTATCCCGCCGCCGCGCTTTCTCGCTGATCGAGATGGCGATGGTGATTGCGATCAGCGGGCTGATGCTGAACTTCGCGCTGCAGGCCAACCAGTCGAACGCCAAGGATTGTTACGCCGAGACCCGCACGCAGATCCAGACCATCCGCACCGCCGTCGAGAATTTTGGCCAGAAGAACGACCGCCTGCCCCTGCCCGCCCTGCGCGGTGTCGGTGTCGGTGTCGAGGACCCGGCCTACGGCCATGAGGATGTCAACGGCGATACGCCCAACCCGGCAGTGTCTCCCACCACCTACTGGGGCGCCGTGCCGTTCCAGGCCCTCGGCCTCTCGCCCAGCTACGGAGCGGATTGCTGGGGCAACAAGATCCTGTATGTGGTGAGCACACCGCTGACCACGACTACGGGTTACCTCGATCCGTCGGCGGCGGGCGTCATCACGCTGACCGGTGCCGGGGGCAGCACCATCAACACCAAGACCGCCTATGTCATCATCAGCCTCGGTGAGGACGGGCGCGGCGCCACCAAGGCCAATGCCACCCTGGCCACCGCCTGGAACACCGGCGCAGTGACCCTCGCTACCACCAACATCACCCCGACCGGCGGCGCAGTGACCGACGGCGTGTTCAACGACGGCAAGGACGCCGGTGCCAATTATTTCGACGATATCATCCTCACCGCAGGCCGGCACATCATGCCGCCGAATGGGGGGATCTATGGGTGGGGCGATAACAGTGCCGGTTTCTCAGGCGGTGTAGTAGGTGATGGTACAACCATCAACAGAACCGTGCCAACGTCAATCGTCGGTAGCTCAAAATTTGTGAAAATCGCCTACAGCCCTAACCAACATTCCACTATATGCGCCCTTGATGCCATGGGTAAGGCATATTGCTGGGGTAACAATGGGAACGGCGAGCTTGGTAACGGAACGAATACATCGAGTAACATACCGGTGGCCGTGGCTGGCGGGCATGTCTTTACTCAGATTGTCGTTGGATCTTTCTACGTGTGCGGTCTTGATACGGGAAAGCAAGTGTGGTGTTGGGGTACAAATGGTTCCGGTCAGTTGGGCGATGGGACAACTACGAATCGAAATGTGCCTGTCGCTGTGGTAGGCGGCACCAATATAGCAAGTATCGGCTCACATCCGTTTTATCATACCTGCGCCATCAACACTACCGGCAATCTGTATTGTTGGGGCCAGAATACTTTAGGTGAAATTGGAGATGGTACAACAACTGACAGGGCTCTCCCAAATGCCATTTCGGGCACGTATGCTAAGGTCAGTGTTTCATTTGTTTCTACTTGTGCACTTGACCCTGATGGCAAGGCGTATTGCTGGGGGAGTGGGTGGACCACAGGAGATGGTAGTGCAAGTAATAGATCTACGCCGACGGCTGTGGCAACGAGCGCAAAGTTCCAAGATATCATAGTATCTGATAATGCTGCATGCGGGTTGACGATAGATAATTTTGTGTATTGTTGGGGTGCTCAAAACTACGGTGGTTCTGGAATTTTCAATGCATCGCCAGTCAATATATCCTCGGTCAAGTTCAAACAGATATTTAATGATCAATATGACGTATCAAATGACACGACCACCTTCTGCGGGATATCCATGACCGACACTGCTTATTGCTGGGGGAGCAATATCAACGGCCAGATCGGTGATGGTACGACAACCGACCGATCCAACACACCAGTGGTAGTGGCCGGTGGCATCAAATTCAACCAACTTTACCCTGGAATTACCACCACCTGCGGCCTGACAGACACCGGCAAGGCCTATTGCTGGGGGACGAATTCGTCTGGCGCGATTGGGGATAATACCACCACCAACAAGTATGTGCCGACGTTAGTTTCCGGTGGCGAAAAATGGGCCGCTATATTTTCGGCGGGTTACACGAATTATGGCTTGGTAGGCAACCCGATCACTACCTTCTGCCGCGGCAACAACGACATTGGCCGGCTTGGCGATGGTACCCAGACAGATCGCCCCGATATGACAGCGGTCAAAATTACGTCATCCATGACCAGCAATGGCGATTCGTATTTCTCATCACTGGGTAACGGCAGTAATCAATGCGGTATCGGCAATGTCAGCAAGCGGGCGTATTGCTGGGGCCTTAACAACGGCTACACGACTACTGCTACCCCGGCAACCTATGGCGGCAGCCCGCTCACCAACACGTTCGCGTGGCTAGCAAGCATGAAACCCGGCGAGTCCTTCGGGATCGGCACGAACGGCCATGCCTACACCAGCTGGACGGATGTTGGCCTCAACAACATAAACGGCCAGCCATGGGTAGGCTATGCATGGGGCCATATCTGGAATGGCGCGGCGCTACTCGATGCGGTCGGCAAACTTTACGAACCCGGCGGTAACGAGGTTACGATCACTCCAGCGATGACCACGGCCGGCGTCACCAGTTTTGTCAGCGTGGGCGCCGGCGATAACGATTGGTGCGCGATCGCCAATAACGGCACGTTATGGTGCTGGGGCGATAACGTTTGGCGGCAGCTGGGCGATGGCACCACGACCCCGGCAGCCTACACGGCGCCGGTAGAAGCACCCTTCCCGGCCGGGGTTACTTCTTGGACTGAAGTGAATGTCAGTGCGCAGGATGGTTACCATGTGACAGCCGCGATCGGCAATAACGGCAAGGTCTATACCTGGGGCGGAGGTATTTTCGGTAATACCGGTTCCGGCCAGGGGACGGGCAACTCGCTTTCTGAACCTGCGGCAACCATGGTGACCATGCCCCAAGGTGTGATCAGCTTCAATCATCTCACCGCGGATGGCTATAGCTTCTGCGCGATGGGCAGCGACCACCAGTCCTATTGCTGGGGCAATTCGGCCTACGGTGGATCCAAGGACGTACCTTTTCTCGAGCCCCTGCCCGGGCTTGGCTACACCGGTTACACGAACCAGTCTTTCCTCGGCCAAGGTAGTGTTTGTAATAATGCCTATCATTAACTTTCGGATACCACCGGATGACCGGCGATCGCATCCGCCGAAGCGTTACCACCGGACCGTTCGCCCGCACTTTCACGCCAGGCCAGCACTCACATTTTTGTAACCTTGCCCTTGCATCTTCAGGGTCGCGCCTTATTTAAGCTTGCATAGCCACCATGGCTAAACCAATAACCTCATAGCAAGCTACTCATCAGTAAGGGATAATGAATATGGCAAAAGTAATCGGTATCGATCTTGGCACGACCAACTCCTGCGTCGCCATCATGGAAGGCGGCACGGCGAAAGTACTGGAGAACAGCGAAGGCGCGCGGACGACCCCGTCGATCGTCGGCTTTACTGGCGACAATGAGCGCCTCGTCGGCCAGACGGCGAAACGCCAGGCCGTGACCAACCCGGAGAACACCTTGTTTGCGATCAAGCGCCTCATCGGCCGCACGTTCGACGACCCGATCACGCAGAAAGATGCAAAACTGGTGCCGTATAAAATCGCCCGGGCGGATAACGGCGATGCCTGGGTCGAATCGCGGGGTGAGAAATTCTCGCCGTCGCAAGTATCGGCGTTTATCCTGCAGAAAATGAAAGAGACGGCCGAGAATTATCTCGGTGAGAAAGTGTCGGATGCGGTGATCACCGTGCCGGCCTATTTCAACGATGCCCAGCGCCAGGCAACCAAGGATGCCGGCAAGATCGCCGGTCTCAATGTGCTGCGCATCATCAACGAGCCGACAGCGGCGGCGCTGGCGTATGGCTTCGAGAAGAAGGATGGCCAGACCATTGCGGTGTACGATTTGGGCGGTGGGACGTTCGACGTATCGGTGCTCGAGATCGGCGATGGCGTGTTCGAAGTGAAATCGACCAACGGGGATACGTTCCTCGGCGGGGAAGATTTCGATATGCGGATCCTCGATTACCTCGCGGATGAGTTCAAGAAATCCGACGGCATTGATCTGCGCAAGGACAAGCTCGCGCTGCAGCGGTTGAAGGAAGCGGCGGAGAAAGCGAAAATCGAATTGTCGTCGACCGCGCAGACGGATGTAAATCTGCCATTCATCACCGCCGACCAGAACGGGCCGAAACATTTGAACGTGAAACTAACGCGGGCGAAGCTGGAAAGCCTCGTTGAGGATCTCATCACCCGCACCATGGAACCGTGCAAAAAGGCGCTGAAGGATGCGGGCGTCGATGCATCGAATATCGACGAAGTGGTGCTCGTCGGCGGGATGACCCGCATGCCGAAAGTCATCGAGATGGTGAAGAGCTTCTTCGGCAAGGATCCGCATCGCGGCGTGAACCCGGATGAAGTGGTCGCGATCGGTGCGGCCATCCAGGGCGGCGTATTGAAAGGCGAAGTGAAGGACGTGCTGTTGCTCGACGTGACACCATTGTCGCTCGGTATCGAAACGCTCGGTGGCGTGTTCACGCGACTGATCGACCGCAACACGACGATTCCGACCAAGAAATCGCAGACTTTCTCGACGGCGGATGACAACCAGACGGCGGTGACGATTCGTGTGTTTCAAGGAGAGCGAGAGATCGCGGCGGACAATAAAACCCTCGGCCAGTTTGATCTGGTCGGTATCGCCCCGGCTCCGCGCGGCATGCCGCAGATCGAAGTGACGTTCGACATCGATGCCAACGGGATCGTGAATGTCGGCGCGAAGGATAAGGCGACCGGCAAGGAACAGCAGATTCGAATTCAGGCGAGCGGTGGCTTGTCCGATGCCGACATCGAGAAGATGGTGAAGGACGCGGAAGCCAATGCGAGTGCGGATAAGGAAAAACGTTCGTTGATCGAGGCCAAGAACAAGGCCGAAGCGATGGCGCACGAAGCCGAGAAGAACCTGCGCGAGCATGGGTCGCTGGTGAGCGATGCCGACAAGTCGCAGATCGAAACGGATGTGAAGGCGGTGCGGGAATCGCTCGAGACATCGGATAAATCGTCGATCGAGACGAAGGCGCAGACACTCAGCCAGTCGATGATGAAACTCGGCGAGGCCATCTACAAAGCACAGCAATCGAGTGGCGAGTCGGCCGCCGCAAGCGCGGCGCAGGCCGACGCGGACCCGGCACCAAACGCCGGACCGGATGGCGAAGTAGTCGATGCCCATTTTGAAGAAGTCAAAAACGACAAGAACCAGTAATGCGTAAATTTTCACTCCTCAGTGGCGCGGCGGCCATCGTGCTCGCCGCTGCTGCGTTCGCTGCCGACCATGACATGGCTGGCATGAATAGCGCTAGCGATGCCCCATCCACCAAGGCATACAAGGCCGCGATGGAGAGGATGCATCACGCAATGAACATTCCTTATTCGGGTGATGCGGATGCCGATTTCGTCGGTGGGATGGTCCCGCATCACGAGGGCGCGGTCGCGATGGCCAAGGTCGAGCTGCAGTACGGGAAAGATCCTGAACTGCAGAAGCTAGCCACGGACATCATCGCCGCGCAGGACAAGGAAATTCGCTTCATGCAGGCGTGGCGCGAAAAACATGCAACGGCGAAATAGGTTTTAGTTGCAGTTCCGCCTTAAGACTTTAAGAGTGCGCCATGGCCGATGATTATTACAGCATATTAGGCGCCGCCAAGGGCGCAAGCGAGGACGACCTGAAAAAGGCGTACCGCAAACTCGCGATGCAATATCACCCGGACAAGAACCACGGCAATGCCGAGGCCGAGAAAAAATTCAAGGCCATCAACGAAGCGTACGACGTACTGAAGGATCCGCAGAAACGTGCGGCCTATGACCGTTTCGGCCATGAGGCATTTTCAAGTGGCGGCATGGGGTCAGCGGGCGGCGGCGGTGGCGCCGGCTTCAGCGGCTTCTCCAGCGGCGGCAGCTTCTCCGATATCTTCGAAGATTTGTTCAGCGAATTCACCGGTGGCGGACGCCGTGGTAGCGGGGGTGGCGCGAGCCAGCAGCAGGCCTCGGCGGCGCGCGGCTCTGACCTGCGCTACAACCTCGATATCGAACTTGAGGATGCGTTCAAGGGCAAACAACAGACCATCAAGGTGACAACCAGTGCGGCGTGCGACACCTGCCATGGCAGCGGCGCCGAAAAAGGCTCGCACCCGGAGAATTGCACGACATGTAATGGCCGCGGCACGATTCGCGCCCAGCAGGGGTTCTTCACGGTCGAGCGCACCTGTTCGACCTGTCAGGGTACCGGCAAGGTCATCAAGAATCCATGCAAGACCTGCGCGGGCACCGGGCGCACGCGCAAGGAAAAATCATTGAGCGTCAGCATCCCGGCGGGGGTCGAGGAAGGCACGCGCATCCGCCTCGCCGGTGAAGGCGAGGCTGGATTCCGCAGCGGCCCGGCGGGCGATCTGTATATTTTCCTCTCGATCAAGCCACATCGCATCTTCAAGCGCGACGGCGCGAACATCTATTGCAGCGTGCCGATCCCGCTTTCGACGGCAAGCCTCGGCGGGCATATCGAAGTGCCGACCATCGACGGTGGCCGGGTGAAAGTGACCGTGCCCGAAGGCACGCAGGCGGGCCACCAGTTCCGCCTGAAGGGCAAGGGCATGAGCGTGCTGAGAAGCAGCGCACGCGGCGATATGTATATCGAGGTCGCGGTGGAGACGCCAGTGAACCTTAGCAAGAAACAGAAGGATCTGCTGAAGGAATTCGAAACGGCGGGCGGCGCAAAATCGACCAGCCCGGAATCGGAGAGCTTTTTCGCCAAGGTGAAGGAATTCTGGGAAGACTTGAAAGAGTAACGCGTTAAAAGTTGCGGACCGGCGTCCTCGGGCACATTTTCAGGCGTTCGCGCGCCAGCTGAAAGCTGGTGACATTGCTTCCTGGCTGTTCCTTGCCAGCCACTATTGCCGCATTGAGCTTTTCGTAGACCTGCGGCCTTACCGAAAATCGCAGGGTCGTACCCTGCATCTCCTGCTTCAGGGTGATAGCCACCGGTATACGCTGCATCATCTGGTTCCACGCATGATGCGCGTTTGATTTCAGGCTGATCTCCGGACTGACAGCGGCGATCAACGGCACGTGTTCGCTGAATCCGGCTGGCAACGAAAGCGTCGCTTCGCGCGTGGTGCCGCGCATCGTCTGGTAGCAGTCCTTCCATGCTTCCGGCGCGAGCAGATGCGCCCGCATCATGCCTTCAAGAACGGCCAAGGGGTTATTATGCACGGATTTGCCGGGATTCAGCACACGCGTGGGCGTTGCCAGCATACCGGCATCATCGCCTAAACCGTACTGGGTCGTCATGCGGTCCAATTCGTTGGCCGGAATGGTGAAGCGCATGATACCGGATTTGAAACTGCTGTTCGCGGCATTCATTTTCAAGCCTGCTTCATGCCGCAGGATTTCAAGACATGCCTTATAGTCCTGCTGGGTGAACAAGCGGCGTGACGTGGATCTAAGCGTCAGCGTGTAGTGTGAATCCTCATCCCATTCCCAGGCGTCACGGCCACCGCCGAATAGCAGCCGCGCATAGCCGCACGCGGCGAGATCGATGGGTTGCACACGCATTTCGTCCGCTTGGCCGAACTGGAGTTTTTTCGTCATGGTGCCGATTCCTTACCGATGGGGGACAGCCGGTGTAGCGCAGTATTACGTCAGTTTGATGACGATAGCCGCTGAAACTATCGGTTGGCATCCGCCGCCAACTCTGTGTAGCATGCGGTAAAATCACTGAATGTGGGCAAACTAATGTTGAAGATTGCGATTGCCGGATCGACCGGCCGGATGGGCATCGCGCTCATCAAGGCGCTCGCCGCGCACCCGACCCTCGAACTGGTCTGTGTCGGCGTGCGAGACGGCGGCATGGCACTGGCGCGCAGCCATTTCGAGGCAGCGGGCGTTGCTTTTGCCAGTGAACTTGCCTGCGAACAACCGGCGCAACTGTTCCAGAAAGCCGATGCGGTGATCGATTACACGGCGCCGGAGAATACGGTAGGGCTGGCCGAACAGGCGGCGTTGCATAAAAAAATTCTTGTTTCCGGCACGACCGGCCTGAATTCGGCGCAGAAGGCCGCGCTCATTCGCGCCGGAGAATCCACGCGTATCGTCTGGTCGGCCAATATGTCGGTAGGGGTGAATCTGCTGATGGCACTCGTTGAGCAGACGGCGGCGAAACTGGGGCCGGATACGGATATCGAGATTGTCGAGATGCACCACCGCCATAAGGTCGATGCGCCGAGCGGCACGGCACTGGCGCTGGGCGAAGCGGCGGCGCAGGGTCGCCACGTGAACCTCGCTGAGGCCGCCGTACGGGTGCGCGATGGCATTACGGGGCCGCGCAAGGAAGGCAGCATCGGCTTCGCTAGTCTGCGCGGCGGCGATGTAATCGGCGACCATACGGTGATCTTCGCCAGCCAAGGCGAACGCATCGAGCTGTCGCACAAAGCGGAAAGCCGGGATATTTTCGCGCGGGGCGCGTTGGTCGCCGCCGAATGGGCAATGACCAAGCCGAATGGTTTTTATACGATGCGGGATGTGGTGAAGTAACGGCCAAGAAAACTATACCCGCTAAAAAATAGCGTCGATGCTTACCAATTTTATGCTCCCATGAACTTGTCCGGGTCAGCGTCCATCTGCAAAGCACGCCTTAAAGCGCTTGCGGGAGTACTAACGAGCAAACGATGCTTGCGAGCGTTATTCACTGATATGTCACGGATATTATGTGGAATTCCGCTCGGCAGGATTGGGTGTCGGCGCTTCAGGCGTTGTGTTTAAAGTTTCGTCAGGATCTGCTCGACGAAGGCAGCTTCGACGCTGGCGTAGCGCGATGGCTTGATGCCTTCGAGCGCGACGAATTCGCGGCCCGATTCGCGGAAGAATTTCGGGATGAAGCCGAGCTCGTCGAACCGGGTCGCGATGCGCGCTTTCATCTCGACATCCCGCGTGGTGATCGGTTTGATGTAGGTCGCCTGACCGGCAATCTCGTGTTTCTCCCAATCGCCGCGCGCGCCGAACACTTGCGCATCGACGAGCGATTTGATCTGGGTATCGCCGGGATAGGTCATGGCCGTTCTCCAACAGGGTCTTGGAGAAGCATTAGCACGCGGGCGGTAAAGAATTCGTTAATGTTTAGCAGGCGACAATGCTGCGTTGCGGCTAACGGCTAATCATCCCAAAGCTTGGGTTGTGGCACGGCATAGGTTGGGGTCGCCACCGATTTGGGGCGCGGCACATCCACCATGTTATGGGTGATAGCCATTTCGGAACGCAGCTCGGCTGTCGGCTCGCCTTTGCCGGCAGCGAGCACTTCGCCGTATTCGGCGGGCATGAAATCCTGGGTCTTGCGCATCTTGTCGCGCAGGGATTGCAGCGCGCGCAGGGTCAGTTGCAGGTAGGTGAAGATGGCGTCGCCGTAGACATTCTTGCCTTGGAGGAGAATCACCACTTTTTCATTCAGCAAGGCTTCGTCCAGCTCCACCGGAGTTGAATTCTTACTGAAAGCGCTTGTTTTCCAAGTAGTGTTCATGGCCTACCAGTATAGGGTATTGGCCCGAAATATATAGTTTGAAACCGGTTATGGGAAGGTTTTTCGCTTGTTTATCGATAAGCGTGGCAGATTAGTTAAATTTGAACCGCACTACCTTTATCGGCCACATTGGGGCCGCCAACCGGGCCTTTTACTTCTGCCGAGGTCGTGATGTTGGCAAAATTGAGACCTGCCGCAGGAGCGAACTGGGAAGAGAACATCGCTACCTGATCTTTCGACATATTGTCGTTTACCGCAACAGCGCGTTGGGTGTTGAGATTCATGTCCGATGCGTGGGCGCTAAGTATAGCGTTGGCGGCATTCTTAGCGGCATCACTACCACCAGCAACGTGGGCCAGAGCCAGATCCGTTGCCGTGTGATTATGTTGTGTTTGAAGTGCTGCTTGTGCCGACATTCTGTGCTCCCTTAATCTTATATCGTGCGGGTATCCGCTTAAACTTAACTTTAGATCAATAGTTCTAATAAAAGGTTAACAATTTAACTTTTTATCGACACATTGTTAAACATTTTAGTTAATTTGTTTACGTCGCTATTCGATGATTTAACTTTACCCGGCTTGGCACGGCGGTGCAACGAAAACCGCCGAAATCTAAGCAATCTTCACGCGACTGTCACAAATCGTGCTGTTGCACGGATGCATCAGCAGATGCTTATAACCTAAAGGTTTCGCGGCCTAATGATTGCGACAACGCGCGTATGTGCTATAATCCCTCCAATCCTATTCAGAAAGCCTGCCATGCGCGCTTATATCGTCCTGCTCACCAGTATTTGCCTTGCCGGTAGCGCCTATGCGCAAACCGCGCCCGTCAAAGCGGCGGCCACCTCAGGCGTCAGTGCTCCGGCAGCGACGCCAACGATAGTCAACGGTAAGTTTGTGGTCGGCTATGAAGGTCGCGGCGATTACCTGAAGAACGCGGCGCTGGAAAAGCAGGCAGCGCCCGGCATGGCGGCGAAAGCGCCCATGGACACTTCCCTGTCAAAAGAAATGGCACACGAGACGACGACCGCGCCAGCCGTGCCAGCAGCGCCAGCGCCAACGGAAAATGCGGCGCCGAAATTGCGCAATGACACATCCCTAATGAGCGACAGCACCAAATTGCGCGCAACGGCGACACCAGCGACAACTGCCGCAACGCCAGCGGCGACCACCCCGGCGGCGACTACCACAACAGGGACTACTGTCCCTGCCCCGACCCCCGGTGCGCCGAACTACAACCCGATGGTATTGATCGGCGGAAAGATCCAACGCTAGTTTAGCAGCGTAGCTGTGCTGTCGAAGGTCGGCCCATGGCCTTTTTCGGCTGATTATCAAGCATTTATTGTCTTGTTGAGTGCCGATGAAACGTTCAGTTTTTCCTAAAGCTCCGTACCGCCGACGGTCATGCCGGAAATAAGTAGCGACGGTTGGCCGACGCCGACGGGCACGCTCTGCCCCGCTTTGCCGCAAGTACCGATGCCAGGGTCAAGCATCATATCGTTACCGATAGCGGTAATGCGGCCCATGATTTCGGGCCCCGAGCCGATGAGAGTGGCGCCTTTGATGGGGTAGGAGATCCTACCGTCCTCGATCATGTAGGCTTCCGTTGCATTGAAGACGAATTTGCCGCTGGTGATATCGACCTGACCGCCACCGAGATAGGCCGCGTAGATGCCGCGCGTGATAGAGGAAATCATCTCCTCCTTCACCGCGTTGCCACCGAGCATGAAAGTGTTGGTCATGCGCGGCATCGGTGCGTGAGCATAGCTTTCGCGGCGGCCATTGCCGGTGGCGGCAACATCCATCAGGCGGGAGTTCATGCGATCCTGGATATAGCCTTTCAGGATGCCGTCCTCGATGAGGACATTGCGCTGGGTCGGCGTGCCTTCGTCATCGACGGTGAGCGAGCCGCGGCGATCCTCGAACGTACCGTCATCCACGACGGTGACGCCTTTGGCGGCGACCTGTTCGCCGATGCGGCCAGAGAAGGTCGAGGAGCCTTTACGGTTGAAGTCGCCCTCAAGGCCGTGGCCGACCGCTTCATGCAGCAATACGCCGCACCAGCCAGCACCGAGCACGACCGGCAGTTCACCGGCTGGCGCAGGCCTGGCTTCGAGATTCACTAGAGCCTGGCGCAACGCTTCATCCGCAACTTTTTTCCAACCGCCTTCGTTGAGAAGTGCGTCATACATATAGCGTCCACCGGCACCCGATGAACCGGATTCCATTTTATCGCCGCTGCCGACAATGGCCTGAATGCTTAGGCGCACCAGCGGGCGCACATCCGTCACCATGCGGCCATCGGCGCGCAGGATCTGGATCTGTTGCCAGTTGGCGGCGAGGGTGGCGGTGACCTGCTTGACGCGGGGATCCCTGGCGCGCAGGTATTGGTCGATCTCCTGCAGGACGGCGAGTTTCTTCTCGAAGCTGATGGCGGCAAGTGGATTGTCACTGGCGTAGAGGTGTTTGTTGGAACCGAAGCCGGGTTCGAGTTTCGTTGACACATTCGCCTGACCGGCATCGACCCCCTTGACGGTGCGGGCAGCGCGTTTCAGGCTGTCATCGGTGAGTTCGGCGCTGTGAGCGTAAGCGGTGGTCTCGCCCTTCACGGCGCGCAGGCCAAAGCCTTGCGAAGTATCGCCGCTAGCCTGTTTCAGCCGCCCGTCATCGAATTGATAGGATTCGCTGGCGCGATGCTCGAGGTAAAGCTCGCCGTCATCGGCAGCGTGCAGGGCATCCTCCAGCACCTGAATGGAGTTTTTGCGGTCGAGGGCGCCGGAGGAAAAAAAGGGGTCATTCATGGTTGTCATCTACGCATTCTATGCCCCAACGGCCAAGCCCGTCAAAGTGTAAATGCGTCACGCAAGGCGCGGCGCACGGCGGCTGACGCTGTTAGTTAACCGAAATCAACTTGCATCGTTTCCCGTGATGGGCTACGCGGAACATCAAATCACCCCAGCGATATGTTACGGATATGAACTCGAAAATCGTTATTTCCTTGCGCCTTGCCATTGTTGTCGCCCTCGCCGCGCTGACGCTGAGCGTACCTGTGGTGAGTCAGGCGCAGGAAGGCCAGCCGACCGAAGCGACGAGCCGCGAGGATGCCGCCCAAGCCAGCACCCGCGCCAATCATAAGGCAACCAATCCGGATGCAGCGGCCAAAGCCACTCCCGGCGCCAAACGTGACGAGACCCATGAGGGCAAAGATCCGACAACGAAAGGGACTGCCCCGACCGCTGCCGACCAAGCCGCGCCGGAAAAACCGCTGACCGATGCGCAGAAAAAAGCGGCGATCGCGGATGCGGACGCAATCACTAAATTCGATGCCAGCAAGGTGATCGGCGCGGCCAAACCATGGCAGATCTATTACCAGGATGCGGAATCGCCGGTGTTCAAGCAATTGCAGCCGCTGCATGACGTGGTGCTGGTCATCATCACGCTCATCACCCTGTTCGTGCTTGGCCTGATGGCGTATATCTGCTTCCGCTTCAACAAGCGTGCAAACCCGAAGCCAGCAAGCTTTACGCACAACAAGCTGATCGAGATCATCTGGACCGTCGTGCCGATCGTGATCCTCGTCGGCATCGCGATTCCGTCTTTGCGCATCCACTACCAGTATTACAACAACGAGAACATTATCAATAACCCGGATGTGAGCATCAAGGTCGTTGGCCACCAGTGGTACTGGAGTTACGAATATCCGGATGAGAAGATTGCCTTCGATGCCAACATCACCCCACAGAAGGACTTGGCCGAAGGCGCGCCGCGTTTGCTGGAGGTCGATAATCCGATCGTCGTGCCGGTGGACAAAGTCGTGCGGCTGCAGATTACCAGCGCGGATGTGATCCATGCCTGGTCGATGCCTGCGTTTGCCGTGAAAAAAGCAGCCGTGCCGGGACGCCTGAACGAGACCTGGTTCAAGGCCGAGAAAGAAGGCATCTATTACGGCCAGTGCTCCGTGCTGTGTGGCAAGCTGCATGGCTTCATGCCGATCAAGATTATCGTGGTCTCCGATGAGGATTATGCGCGCTGGACCAAAGGTGCCAAACTGAAATTCGCCAGCAACGACACGATGCAATTCGCCGCTTTGAACTAACGAGAGAATTATGGCCAACGCCCCCACCCATTCGCCCGCCGATCACGACCCCGCCCACGATCATTCGCACACTGACCACAGCCATGACCATGGGACGCCGAAAGGCTGGCGCCGCTGGCTGATGTCGACCAACCACAAGGATATCGGCATCCTGTATCTCTACTACGCGTGCTTCGCGGGCTTCCTCGGCGCGGGTGCCTCGGTGCTGCTGCGCATGCAACTGCAGCATCCGCACGGCACGCTGTTCGGCGATAACTACCAGATGTACAACGTAGTGCTGACGGCGCACGCGTTCCTGATGGTGTTCTTCCTCATCATGCCCGCGCTGATCGGTGGCTTCGGCAACTACTTTGTACCGCTGATGATCGGCGCGCCGGACATGGCGTTCCCACGCATGAACAATATTTCCTTTTGGCTGCTAATCCCGTCGATCGGACTGCTCATCGCCTCGTCGATGGTCGGTTCGGGTGAAGCGCGCGGCGTCGGCTTGGGGTGGACGGTGCAGACCCCACTTTCGGTGATCGATGGCCTGCATAAGGGTATGGCAGTCGACCTTGCCATTTTCTCGCTGCACTTGGCGGGCATCAGCTCCATTCTCGGCGCGATCAACTTCATCGTCACCATCTTCAATATGCGCGCTCCGGGCATGACGTTGTTCAAGATGCCGCTCTATCCGTGGGCCATCCTCATCACCGCCTTCCTGCTGTTGCTGTCGCTACCCGTCCTCGGCGGCGCGATCACCATGCTGCTGGCCGACCGTAACCTCGGCACCAACTTCTTCAACCCGGCGGGCGGTGGCGACCCGATATTGTTCGATCACCTGTTTTGGTTCTTTGGCCACCCTGAGGTTTACGTGCTCATCGTGCCAGCGTTCGGGATCATCTCGGAAGTGATCGCGACGTTCTCGCGCAAACCCATTTTCGGGTATCTCGGCATGGTAGCGGCGATGAGCTGCATCGGCGTGCTTGGTTTCGTGGTGTGGGCGCACCATATGTTCATCCTCGGCCTGTCACCGGATACGGAAGCGTATTTCATGATCGCGACCATGGTGATCGCGGTGCCGACCGGCATCAAGATCTTCTCGTGGATCGCCACGATGTGGGGCGGCTCGCTGACCTTCGAGACACCGATGATGTTCGCGCTCGGCTTCATTTTCCTGTTCACTCTCGGTGGTGTCACAGGTGTGATGCTGGCCAACTCGGCGCTCGATATCACCTTCAACAACACGTATTACGTCGTTGCGCATTTCCACTACGCGATGTCGCTCGGGGCACTGTTCGGGGTTTTCACCGCGTTCTATTACTGGATCCCGAAAATGTCGGGCTACATGTATAACGAGACGATGGGCAAGATCCATTTCTGGTTGTTCTTCATCGGCACTAACCTCACCTTCTTCCCGCAGCATTTCCTCGGCCTTGCCGGCATGCCGCGCCGGATCCCGGATTATCCGGATGCATATGCGGGCTGGAACTACTGGTCGTCGATCGGGTCGTATATCGGCTTCGGTTCAGCCTGCTTCTTCCTGGTCGTTGTGGCCGAGCTGTTCATCAAAAAGCGTAAGGCCCCGATGAATCCGTGGGGCGAAGGCGCGACGACGCTCGAGTGGACGCTCAGCTCCCCGCCGCCGTTCCACACGTATGAAACGCAGCCGGATTTCACAAAGGTGACTAGCGCTTATCCGCATCAGCACTAGCCATTCACTTCAAAGTTTTTGACGTTGAAGTGTACTATCGAAGTGCCACATCTGGAGGCGGCTCGGCGATGGGTCATAGTTTTTGCTAAGTATTGCGCTTCGCGCGTGAAGCGGTTAGAGAATGCCTATGACCCAGACCATCACCGCCTCCGACCTCCTCACCGAATCCTCCCTCAAGGATTACCTCACGCTGCTGAAACCCGGCGTGATGTCGCTGGTTGTGTTCACCGGGGCAGCGGGTTTGTGGATGGCGCCGGTGCATATCCATCCGTTCTACCAGCTCATCACCATCCTGTGCATCGCGCTCGGCTCGGGCGCGGGTGCGGCGCTGAACATGTGGTACGATCGCGATATCGACGCGATCATGACCCGCACGCAGAAGCGCCCGATCCCGGCGGGGCGCATCGCCGCAGATGATGCATTGGCGTTAGGGCTCATGCTCTCGGTCGCTAGCGTCGGCTTGCTGGCGCTTATCAGTTTTCAGGCGGCGGCGTGGCTGGCCTTCGCGATCTTTTTCTATGCCGTCATCTATACGATGGTGCTGAAGCGCACGACCGCGCAGAATATCGTCATCGGCGGGCTGGCCGGAGCGTTCCCGGCGCTCATCGGCTGGGTCGCCGCCTCGCCGGCCCCGGCGCTGATGCCGTGGCTAATGGTCGCGATCGTGTTCTTTTGGACGCCGCCACATTTCTGGGCACTGGCGCTTTATCGCCACAGTGACTATGCGAAGGCCAAGGTGCCGATGTTACCGGTAGTCGCCGGAATCCCAGCGACCAAGCGGCAAATCCTCGTTTACACGGTGCTGCTCGTTGCAGTGTCGTTGAGCCCTGTGTATACCGGTGCGGGCTTGGCTTATGGCCTCGGTGCAGCATTGCTCGGCGCAAACTTCCTGCGCCATGCCATCCGTGTACTCACCACCGAAGAACCGCGCAATGCCATGCGGATGTTCGGTTTTTCTATCCTTTATCTGTTCGCTCTGTTCGCCCTGCTGGTCGCCGACCACCTCACGCAAGGCTTTCATCTTACGTGATTTTGCGCTAGGTTGACTGCTACCTGCCTTCGAGAGAAGAACATACACAGAGGAGTTACGTAATGATCGCCCATAAAACCGCCGAAATCATGACCCTTCCGGCCGGCAGCGCTGTCATCAGCGGCGAGAACATCGTCTACCTGATGGGCCTAAGCTTCATCGTCGGCAGCCTGTTCACCATCCTAATCCTGATCCTGCTCGATTTCATGCAGCGCGATCGTTCCTAAAGAGACGCCATGCCCTTAAGCGAGACCCACCAGCGCAAACGCGCCAAGAACTATTTTGCACTCGCGGTGCTGCTCGCGTTTGTCGCGGCGTTGTTTTACCTGAGTATGTTAAAAACTGGTGGTCAGTAGAACCGCAAGCGCGTATTACCTGCGCGCATGCAGACCAACCGCACCGCCGCCCTGCAACTGATGGCCATCGCTGCGGGCATGCTGATGCTCGCGTTCGCCTCCGTGCCGCTATACCGGCTGTTCTGCCAGGTGACGGGCTTCGGCGGCACCACCCAGCGCGGCGATGCGCGTCCGCCCTCGACTAAAATGCTCGACCGCACGGTGACGGTCACCTTCGATGCGAATGTCGACCCGCATCTGCCGTGGAAATTCTATCCGCTGCAAAAGAACGTGCGAGTGAAGCTAGGCGAGAACAAACTGGTCGCTTACGGCGCCGAGAACGAGGCGAATGCCGTGACGAAGGCGACCGCGACCTACAACGTAACGCCGTTCGCGGCGGGGCGATACTTCAACAAGATCCAGTGTTTCTGTTTCAAGCAACAACAGCTCGGGCCCTACCAGCACGCGACCCTGCCTGTGTCATTTTATGTCGATCCGGCGATTCTCGACGACCCGGAAACGCGCGAGGTAACAAATATCACTTTATCTTATACGTTTTATAGCTATGAATCGGCTAATAAATCGAAATTCTAGATGGCACCACCGTCGGCAAGTTTAATAATGGTGGATGAAATGCTAGGAGGTAAGAGCGCAAGGAGGGCGCGTAGCAGCGCTACGTACCGACTGAGCACCGAACCGACAACGTAGTTCGCCGCCAGCATCAAACGAGGGAATCATGAGCGGAAAAGTCACCCATCCTTACCATCTCGTTAATCCGAGCATCTGGCCGCTGTCCATGGCCTTCTCGATTCTGACGTTCGTGCTCGGCGGCGCCTTTGCGCTGCACCATTCGCCGGTCGGCCTGCCGCTGGTGTTCGCGGGCTTCGCCGCCATTGTCGGTTTCTGTTTCCTGTGGTGGCGTGACGTTATCAACGAAGGCCTGCACGAGCATGCGCATACCGAGCGCGTGCGCATTGGCCTGCGCCTTGGCATGGCGCTGTTTATCTGTTCGGAAATCATGTTCTTCGTCGCCTTCTTCTGGGCGTATTTCGGCGCGGCGTTCTTCCCAAAACTGCCGCTCGCGGATGTGTGGGGCATTGCGGCAGGGGTCTGGCCGCCAGCGAACATCAAACCGTTCAACGCGTTCGACCTGCCGCTCATGAACACGCTCATCCTGTTACTGTCGGGCACTACCATCACGTGGGCACACCATGCACTGCTTGAGGGCAATCGTCGCGATACGATCCGCGGGCTGGCCTGCACCGTCGCACTCGGCCTATGCTTCACGGCTTGCCAAGCATTTGAATACACGCATGCCGCCTTCGGCCTGAAGGACGGTAAATACGCGGCGACCTTCTTCCTCGCCACCGGCTTCCACGGTATCCATGTGATGATTGGCACGGCGTTCCTTGCCGTCATGCTGGTGCGCGCCAAGCATGGTACGCTGACGCAGAAGGGCCATCTCGGGTTCGAGTTCGCTGCCTGGTACTGGCATTTCGTCGACGTAGTATGGCTGTTCCTGTTCATCGGAATTTATTGGTTAACTTCTACCAAGTAGTAGTTAACCTGACGATGGCCTTGCCTTGAGCTTCCGCCGCGTTGCGGGCGGCCAAGCGTCCCTAGGCGATACTGCAACTATTCATTTTTCAGTGTTTGCCTCTCGGGGATTTCAGCCTTATACCGGGCGCATGAATAGCACCTGCTCCCATTTCACGTCCCCGCGGCCTGTCGCGTGGTTTTTCTTCCTGCTTTGCTTTGGCACCACCATTGCACTCGGTACGTGGCAGGTGCAGCGTTTGCAGTGGAAGGAAAGCCTTATCGCGGAACTTGCCGAAGCAAATGCGCAGGATCCGATCACGACGCTGCCGAACGATAAACCGGCGCTCGATCCCCTGCAGTTCCGCAAAGTAAAACTCAGTGGCACATGGATCGGCAATGATGAATTCCACCTTGCCCCGCGCTATTGGCGCGACCAGTTCGGTTATACCATCGTCACCGCATTCAAGCTGAATGATGGCCGCACGCTGCTGGTCAATCGTGGCTGGGTGCCGGCGGCGAAGAAAGAACCGGCAACGCGCCCGGAGACGATGGTTAAGGGCCATGCCACCGTCAACGGTCTCATCCGCACGGATAGCGATCGCAGTTATTTCAGTCCACCGAATCAGCCGGAAAAAAACCTGTGGTTCGGGCGCGATATTTCGGCGATGGCGGACTATGCGAAACTGCAGAATGTGGTGTCGGTTATGGTCGATCTCGTCGGCACGCAGGACGCGCAGCATTTGCCCGTGCCGTCCGACGGCACGATTCGCGTGCGCAACGATCATCTGAGCTACATCATCACCTGGTACGGCATCGCGCTGGGGATCCTGGTGATTTTTGTGGTGTATCATCGGAAGAAAGCCTGATGCACTACGTCTCCACACGCGGCCAAGCACCAAAACTCGATTTCAAAGGCGCGTTGCTGGCCGGGCTCGCGAGCGATGGCGGATTGTATGTACCGGAATCCATTCCGCAGTTTTCACCGCAGAAGATCGCCGAGCTGGCGAAGCTGGATTACGCCGAGCTCGCCTTGGAAATCATGTTGCCCTTCGTGGCGGAAAGTTTTCCACGCGATGAGCTAAAACGCATGATCGATACGGCGTATAGCAATTTCCGCCACGCGGCGATCGCTCCACTGGTGCAGCTGGGTAGTCATCACTTCCTACTTGAACTATTCCATGGGCCGACGCTGGCCTTCAAGGATTTCGCGCTGCAGCTCGTCGGCCAGATGCTCGAAGCGGCGATGAAAGATTCCGGCGACCATGCGGTGGTGCTGGGCGCAACCTCGGGCGATACGGGCAGTGCCGCGATGGCGGGCTGCATGGGTCGCAAGGGCCTTGATATTGTCATCCTCTACCCGCATGGCCGCACCTCCGACGTACAGCGGCGGCAGATGACGACACTCGGCGCGAAAAACATCCATGCGCTCGCGGTCGACGGTACATTCGATGATTGCCAGGACATGGTGAAGACGCTGTTCGCGGATGCGGAGTTTCGTAAAGCAACGCATTTGCTGGCGGTGAACTCCATCAACTTCGCGCGGGTGCTGGCACAGATCGTGTATTATTTCTACGCGGCGCTACGTCTGGGTGCACCGGCAGCGGAACTCAACTTCACCGTGCCGACCGGCAATTTCGGCGATATCTATGCGGGCTATCTCGCGCGGCAGATGGGGCTGCCCATCAAAAAACTTATCATCGCCAGTAACCGCAATGATATTCTTGCACGCTGTATTAAAACGGGTAAATACACGATGGCGGGTGTTAATGCCTCGCTTTCACCTAGCATGGACATCGAAATCAGCAGCAATTTTGAGCGGCTGTTATTCGATCTGTTCGCGCGCGATGGCGCGGCGTTGAGCAAAGCGATGGCGGATTTTCGCCGCACGAAAACGCTCACACTTACACCCTCACAGTATGCGGATTTTACCGCGTTGTTCGCTGGCGCGAGCATCGATGACAAGGGCACGCTGGCGTGCATTAAACAGGTGTGGGAGCAATCCGAGTATTTACTTGATCCGCATTCAGCAGTCGGTGTCGCGGTGACGGAGCAGCTGAAACCTGGTGGCATTACGGTGACTTTAGCTACCGCGCACCCCGCTAAATTCCCGGACGCGGTGAGAGAAGCAACTGGTCAATCCCCTGAATTACCACCGCATTTAGTGGGTTTGATGGAGAAAACCGAGTTATTCACGCCCATGGCACGTGACTTGAGCGCGCTCAAGGCCTATATCAGCGCGCTATGAGCGATTACACACTAACGACGCTAGACAACGGCTTGCGGGTGGCGACCGAGAGCGATCCTGACGGCTACAGCGCAGCATTTGCCATCGCGGTCGATGTCGGTGCACGCCATGAAGAAGCGAATGAAGGCGGCCTGTCGCATATGCTCGAGCACATGGCGTTCAAAGGCACCGCAACGATGAACGCGAAGGAAATTGCCGAAGCGTTCGACCTGATGGGCGGCAATGTGAACGCGTACACCAGCCACGAGCACACGGTATATTATGCGAAGGTGCTGAAGGAATATGCCGCCGATGCGTTGCGCCTGTTGTGCGAGATCGTGGCGGGCTCGACATTCGATGCGAACGAACTCGAGCGCGAACGGCAGGTGGTGCTGCAGGAAATCGCGATGCATCAGGATACGCCGGATGATCTGGTGTTCGACCTTTATCAGGAGATGGCGTTCAAGGGGCAACCGCTGGCGCTAAGTATTCTGGGCAAGCCAGAACGCGTCGCGACATTCACACGCGAGGATATGATTTCGTATACGGCGAAACATTACCAGCCGAACCGGCTGGTACTTGCAGGTGCGGGCTGTGTGGACCATCAAGCGACGCTCGCTATTACCAAGGAATTCTTCGGTGAGCGCAAAAATGCTGCAGCGAAACCGGTGCAGCAGAAAGCGCAGTACAAGGGCGGTGAGAAGACGCTGGAGAAGGATCTCGAGCAAGTGCAACTGGTGCTTGGGTTCCCGGGGCTGGCGTCGCCGCATAAGGATTACTACGCACTGCAGGTGTTCGCGACGATTTTGGGTGGTGGCATGTCATCGCGCCTGTTCCAGGAAATTCGCGAAAAGCGCGGGCTGGCGTATTCGGTGAGTGCGTTCGCGTCAGGCTATCAGGATGTCGGTTTGCTCGGCATCTATGCAGGCACGACGGTCGAGCATCTTGCCGAACTTACCGGCGCTTTGAAAGAGGTGTTGGCGAGCATGAAGAATGGCGTCAGCGACGAGGAATTGCTGCGCGCGAAGAACCAGCTCAAGGCTGGCACGGTGATGACACGCGAGAATTGCGGCTCGATCGCTGAGTGGATCGCGCGGCATCTGCATGTGTATGGCGAATATCGCACGGCGGAACAGCTGGTGAAGGAAATCGATGTGGTGACGAAGAACGACATGGTGCGCATGGCGGAGCTGGCACTCAGCACGGCGACACCGACAGTGGCAGCGCTCGGCCCAATCGGCAGCGTGAATAATGCGGCGTTGAGCCAAAAGCTGGCAGCGTGACATCCGCCCATCAAGTCACGGTCGACGATGAGAATGCAGGCCTTCGCCTTGATAAATTCCTAAGCACCGCCCTGCCCGATATCAGCCGCGCGCGATTGCAGAGACTCATCGAAGAGGGCGCCATGACGCGCGATGGCAAGGCTTACACAAACTCTTCCTACAAAGTAAAACCGGGCGAAAGCTACGCGCTGACACTTCCCGAGCTCAAAGGACTCGACCTCGCGCCGGCGACGGATATCACGCTCGATATCGTGTATGAGGATGACGATATCCTGATCCTCAACAAACCGGCGGGCATGACGGTGCACCCGGCGGCGGGCACCAAGGGCGATACGCTGGTGCATGCGCTCATCCACCATTGCGGCAGCTCTCTTTCCGGCATCGGCGGCGTGGCGCGCCCGGGCATCGTGCACCGCATCGATAAGGAAACGTCGGGCCTGCTAGCGGTCGCGAAGAACGATGCGGCCCACCAGCATCTCTCCGCGCAATTGAAGGAGCGTGCACTGAAGCGCACGTACGTTGCGTTCGTGTGGATGGCGCTCAGTCCACGCGCGGGCACGATCGAGGCGCCGATCGCCCGCAATCCGCGGTATCGCCGCCAGATGGCGGTGGTGGAAAGCGGCAAGCATGCGGTGACGCATTATGAGACGATCGCCGCCTATCATATCCCCGGCAATATCACGCCACTGGCTTCCAAGGTGATGTGCGAACTGGAAACCGGGCGCACGCACCAGATCCGCGTGCACATGACCCATGCCAAGGCGGCGCTGATCGGTGACCCGGTCTACGGTATGCCGACCGCCACCCGGTTGCAACGCATCAAGGCCGCCGGGTACAAATTAACAAATGATGCGGTTCAAGTGCTGGAAGGATTGAAGCGGCAAGCGCTGCATGCCGAGCGGCTGGTGCTAACCCATCCGAAAACCGAAGAAATCATGGAATTTACCTGCGCGCTGCCAGCGGATCTTCGGTTACTTGAAGTAACCTTGGATGCCTTGACAATCCGGGCTTAATCGGCTATAAATGGCTCAACAAAAAAGTAGGCGTTCACATCGCGCCGCATGCAAGCTTCCGGCCCTAGTCTTCGTCAAAGATAAAGCCGCTTAAAGGAAACCACATTCATGGCTACTCCCTCCCGTACCCGGGCCTTACCGGTCATTTCACCCGATGGCGGCCTGCGCCGCTACATGCAGGAAATTCAAAAATTCCCTATCCTTACCGCGGATGACGAATACATGCTCGCTAAGCGCTGGACGGAATATGGTGACTATGAAGCCGCGCATGCGCTCGTGACGAGCCACCTGCGCCTCGTCGCCAAGATCGCATCGGGCTATAAAGGCTACGGCTTGCCAATCGCCGAACTGATCGCGGAGGGTAATATCGGCCTGATGCAGGCCGTGAAAAAGTTCGAGCCGGAAAAGGGTTTCCGCCTGAGCACTTATGCGATGTGGTGGATCCGCGCGAGCATCCAGGAATTCGTGCTGCGTAGCTGGAGCCTGGTAAAAATGGGCTCTAGCGCGGCGCAGAAACGCCTATTCTTCAACCTGAAGAAAATGCGCAAACGCCTGAAGACAATCGATGACGGCAAAACGCTGACGCCGCAGGAAATCAGGATCATCGCCGAAGAACTCGACGTGAACGAGCAGGACGTGATCGACATGGACCAGCGGATGGGGGCGACGGACAAGAACCTCAACGCGCGTGTCGGCACGGATGGTGAGACCGAGTGGATGGATATGCTGGCCGACCCGTCGGAAAGCCATGAGACTACCCTCGCCGATCACGAGGATTTCATGCAGAAGCGCGCACTGATGATGAAGGCACTCGATAGCCTGAACGAACGCGAGCGCGAGATCATCGTGGCGCGGCGGTTGAACGAGGAAGACCAGACGCTCGAAGAGCTGTCGAAGCGCTTCAACATCAGCCGTGAACGCGTGCGCCAGATCGAGGCACGGGCGTTGGAGAAGATGACACAGTATGTGATGGATGCGGCGAAGAAAGCGAGCCTGCCCAAGACGGCAGCGGCGTAGTTATTCGCGACCCGGCGCTGTACCCTCTGGGCAGCACGATGGTGCAACGTTATCCATTGTAACCGGATTGATGGGGCGCCACGCGCGGCCACTCAGCCGGGGCCCAAGTTCGATAGCGCGGACGATATTGGCAGGTGTGCGTGCATCCGGTGGCAATTGTATCAGTCGCGGATTAATCGCCAGCAGCTTCTGCATGCTGGTATCGACAATACGCGGGTCTTCATCACGTGGTTTCAGCGTGCGTAGTGTATGCAATGCGCCCTTGATCACGATGGCAAGTACTTTGAGGGCACCTTCATTGCCTAATTCACGATGGCCAGATGGCGTACTCGGATCCTTGACTTCGATTGTGCTCAAGCGTTCAAGCGCGTCCCGTGTCACAACATCGACGTAGGTTGTGCCAGCCTGATATCCCTTATTTTCCTCGATACTGACGCCGGGATGTTTCAACCCATATTCTTCACCCATGGTCAGCTTGTAGGAGAACGCAACGTGATATTGCAGATAAGCCTGATTTGCGATGTCCGTAACCTCTTGGGGCCGCAACATAGCTTCCATCATAGGCGGTGTAACGGGCGTTTTGCGGGCCTTCATCAAAATCATGAATTTATGGTGAAAAGCCCGCGCGCCTACCTGTATTTGCTGCAAACGCTGGGACAGGCGATCATGATCGAGGAGGCCTTCATGGTCGGCAAAATTCAACACGTCGATTTCATTCGTGTCCCTTGCACGGGCACTCTTGGTAACTTCGAATGACTCGGGGCGCGCGCCGCGAAGCGGAAAATCCAGCAGTTCAGGATGTGTCGCCTGCAGGTGCGCTACGGCTGCCGCAAGTTCTTTCTGTCCAAGCTGTCGAGTATCCTTCACCGCTTCAGTATAGTCGACGAAACGAACTCTATTATGACGATTCCGTGATATTACAGCCTTAAACCGCCGCTTCGACCATAATCTCGACGTTCCAGTCGGTGCCGGCGAGCTTGCTCTCGACCGTGGCGCGGGCGGGCGTGTGCCCGGCGACGACCCATGCATCCCATACGCTGTTCATTTCGGTGATGGTACTGATATCGGTGAGCCAGATATTGGCCTTGAGCAGCTTTGTCTTGTCGCTGCCTGCTTCCTTGAGAATAACGTCAAGCTGGGCAAGGATGTCCCTAGTCTGTTCCTTGACGGATTTGCCGGCCGCATCGCCAGCGACGATACCTGCCGTGTAGACTTTGCCACCATGGATGACCGCTTCGCTCATGCGCGGGCCGGGTTCGATGCGTGTGATGTTCATGCTGATCCTTCAGGTTAGGCGACGTCCGCCGTGAACGAATTTTCGCGCCAGGCGCTGATCTGCGCGATACCGGCTTCGATGGCGGCGCGTTCCTTCTCTTCGATGGCGCGTTCCACCTTGCGCAGCACGGCCAGCACCCAATCCCAACCGGCGAGGCGGGCGGACATGGCACGCAGCATCAGTTCATTCAATGGTGAACCGAGCATGGCGCGGTAGCCTTCGGCATAGGTATCGGCGGCGCGCTCCACGTCGCGCACCGCTTGCTCGAACCGGACGGTGATGCCACTGTCCATCATCTGTTCGAGATGCATCTGCGCTTCGAGTTTCAGCAAGGCGGCAAGATCGCCATGCTGGTATGCGGCGTTGAGCGTGTGCATGTTGTTCGCCTGTTGGCCCGCATGTTCAACGACCATCGCGCGGTCCGGATGGATCTCCTTGGCAAGGCTGCGGTAGCGGGTTTTCAATTCCGCCTGCCGCGTGCCGTGCGCATCACGCTGGGCGAATGCGGTGGTGATCGCCTGGGGCACGTCACTATCGGCAGGCGCTGCGGTGAGATGTTGTTCGAGGGCATAGAGCCGTTCCGCTGCATTGCCGACCGTATCGTAATAATCCTTCGCGAAATGGCTCAGGTCCGATTCAAGCTGGAACATGCGCCGTGCTTCGCGCTCCAAGCGGTCGAGTGTCGTGCTGATCCGTACGCGCCAGTAATGGGCGGCCTGGGCGTGCGCCCGCTGTTCGAGCGAGGAAAATCCACTGTTGGCATATTGTGCATCGGGCCGCGCCATATCTACCATTGATAGTTTTGGTTTCCATTTTGCATACTAGATATGGTGGAAGATGAAAAGCTATTTACGCGCGATTGCAAGCGATTCAGCCGCAAATTTTTTCGCGTGCTAGCCAAGTTTCTGGGTCAGTTTCTTCAGCGAATGCACGATATCCATGGCGATGCCCTGTCCGCTATCCTTGATCTTCTGTTTGAAGATGGTGGCGATCGCATCGATATGCTTGCTGATGACAAGCAGGTTGGCTTCACCGAAACTGCGGTGGTTGCGCAAGTACTCGATCAGCAGCTGCGCGACTTCGCTGCCGAGTAGATACCCAAAGATGCCCGCCTGCGAGTGGATGGTGTATACAGCATCCGACAACTCACCGAGCGCCGTTGCATTGTCCGGCTGCTTCTGCAGTTTCTCGAAGGCCTGCTGCAGATGCATGATATCCGCATGCGCCCAGACGACATATTCCGTCTCGGCCTTGAGCAGCTCCGCCTGCGCTTCCGAAACCGCAAGATCGTTGATGATGTCCGTCGCATTGCCGAGCGCTTGCTTCAGCGTCGTGTTTGCCGGGGTAATCGTGCCCTGTTTACCCCTGGCCCCGCGACGTTCCTTGACACCTTCAGGCGGTGCGCCGCGCCGACGGCGATCCGGGCCCGTATAGACCGGGCTTTCGACGAAGGGTCGCGGATTATCGATGATCTGGATGATGCGGTTCGAGATGGTCTTTGCCGAAAAAGGCTTGGCCACGAATTCCGTTACCCCGGCATCACGCGCGGCGGCGACACTTTCGAAATCCGTGCGCGCCGTGAGCATGAGGATCGGGATGTCGCGCGGGATGCGTTTGTCACTCTTGGCGGTGCGGATGGCCCGGATAAGGGCGACACCATCGACCGGTGTCATGTTCCATTCGGTGATGAGCAGGTCGTAGGGGCGGCTGCGGAGCAGGGCCAGCGCGCTTTCGCCGTTAGTAGTGATATCGAGGTTGCGAAAACCGAAGGAGAAAAGGATGCGCTGCACCAGCGTCGCGGTACGGTAATCGCGATCCGCCACCATCACGAAGAGTTTGGCCAGGCGTTCACGCCGGGCAGTATCGTTATTCGGTACAGGGACGTCTTTCACTTTTTTGACCATGGCCTGCACTGTAATTACTTTAGCCGGATTGCCAACCGGGATTCTTCAGGGCCTCGCGCACCAGCGCCGTGGTGATGGCCCGGCCTTTCGCCAGTGACATCCGGTCGAGCGCGCGCACGAAGGCCTGCACCGCTTCGTAGCTGCGCTCAATGTGCTGGACGGCGAGGTGCAGCACATCCGGGGCGATGCGCAACTGGCGGTCGGCGAACTGTTTGGCGAGAAGGCCCATCAGCAGCCCATCATCCGGCGCGCCGAGGGCGATGGCGGGTAGCGCCTTAAGGCGTGAATTCAGGTCGGGTAGCGAGAACGGTAAGTCCGCGGCGGCGTGGCAGGCGGTCAGCAGCAGGTAATCACCGCGGGCACGGACATGGTTGATGAGCTGGGCGAGCGCCGGCGCATCGGTCACGTCCTCGACGCCATCGAGTACCCAAGCATGGTTGCCTGTGAGGAGTTGGTCGGCGGGTGCCGTGCCGACGCGCGTTGCCGCGATGAAGGTGGCGCGCGCACGCGTAGCAAACACATGCGACAGATGGGTCTTGCCGCAGCCTTTTGGGCCGTGCAAGAGTACCATGGAATAGGGCCAGTCCGGCCAGCGCCCAATAAGGTCGAATGCGGCCTCATTGCCCGTGCCGCGAAGGAAATCCGCCGGCTCGTAGCTCGTGCTGGGCCCGAATGGCATGACGAGTTGCATGGATGTTCGCTCGCTGAATTCTTGTTTTTTTAAGGTTGCCAAGTGGTAGCAAACCACATGTGAACAGACACGCTTACTGGTCGAGATACAAGCCCGATTGCAAATAGCGACTTACCGCAAATTTTACCAGCACGCCGATGACGGCGGTCAGCGGAACTGCCAGTAATACTCCGGCGAAACCGAGGATAACGCCCCCGGCCAGCATGCCAAAGAGCATCCATAGCGGGTGCAGGCCGACGCGATCGCCGATAATCTTGGGCGTCAAATATTGCGATTCGACAATCTGCCCGATGCCATACACGCCAACCACCAGCCAGAAATGTGTACCGGTGCCGAACTGCCCGTAGGCGACGATCAGGCCCAACGTGATGCTGATGATGGAACCGATGTAAGGAATGATGATGATACAGCCGCCCAGTAGCCCGAGGATGAGGCCGAAGTTGATACCGGCAGCGACCAGGCCGAGGATGTAGAACACCGACATTATCAGCATCACCGTGATCTGCCCGCGCACGTAGGAAGCGAGCGTACGATTGATCTGGTACAGTTGTTCGCGGATGGTCGGCGCGTAGGCGAGCGGCAGCATGCTATCGATCTTGCGCACCACGGATGGCCAGTCGCGAATGAGGTAGAAGCAGACGACCGGCGTGATAAGCAGCAGGCCTGCGAGGTTGATGATTGCCGCGCCAGAAGTGAGGATACGGGTCGCGAAATTACCCGCCGTAGCCGTGCCACGCTGCAGGATATTCGCCGTATCGATCGGCGGTGCTTCACCGCTATTGCCACTGAGCGCGTTCAGTTTGTCAATGAGCGGTGCCATCCATATGCGCAGGTTGCTCTCCACTTCATGCAGCATCGCCGGGGCGCGGGTGAACAGCTTTTCCACCTGGTCGTAAAGGATCGGCACAAGCCAGATGAACAATGTCACAATGACGGCGATGAGGCCGAGCACGATGATGCCCGTCGAGGCGCTGCGGCTGAGCTTCAGGCGTTGCAGGCGATTGGCGAGCGGATCCATCATGTAGGCGACGAACATGCCGAGGACGAAGGGTAGCAGAATCGGCTCGACCGCACGCAGGAAGAAGATGAACAGGGTGAGGATGGCAATCCACATGGCGAAGTGGAACCAGCGGTCCTGCCAGCCGGGTACGATAGTGATCTTCGGGGCGGCCTTGCGTACGGTGGTCATTGCGTGTTCCTTCGCGCTTACCTGACAGAAATCCGCCAGCCATCGTTGATGCTCGTCACGATCAGGCCCTGCTTCGTCAAATCGTCATGCAGTTTCTGGTCGTCGCCCTTTAGATAAATCGTGCCGTTGACTTGTGCAAGCGCGATGCTTGGCAGGTCGAGGTAGTAGACTTCCGGCGAGGCACGCACCGTATCCTCCATGCGCGCGAGGTCCTTTGGGATGGCATAGGCGAAACGCACTTTGAGCTGTTTGGCCTTGGCGCGGATGGCCAGTTCACGCTCGGTGGTCGAGGTCGCGATCTGCGTCACCGCGCCGGCCACGGCCGTTGCCGTTTTGCTGAGGCGGATGGGCGAGGACTCATCCGATGAATCGGGCGCGATGGTCAGGCTTTCGGTACGCACATCGCCCGAGACATTTAGGCGGCGCAACAGCACCGTCGTCGCATCCATAGTGCCCGGCGCGCTCGGGGTCATCACGGCGATGATGATTTCCTCCGCCCCGTAGCGGTCGAACATCGGTTTCAGTTCGTCCGGTTTCACAGTCAGGGCGTTGGCATGGTCGATCAGGCGCAGATCGTCGTAATCCCCACCCGGCAGGAGCACCCCGGCATGGGACTGGCGGCGGATCTCGTCATACAACGGTGCGCGCAACTGGTTCTCTTTCTCCCACATATACGCCTGTTCACGGGCGGCATAGACCGGGATCAGCAGCACCCCGCGCACTTTCATGTCGGCGGTGGCAGTAGCAGTATCCGTCACCTTGAGCACCCGACGCAGCTGTTCATCCACAATAGTTACGTTCACTTCCTCATACGTCGTCTCGCCGACACGCCTGGTCTGCACCACATCCGCCCCGCGGATGATGGCGGCGAAATCGGCCACGGAGAGTTTGGTCATCTGCTTGCTTACGTCCTTCACGCCGAGCTTCTTGGCGGCAAGGTAAACGGCGCGTTTCTTGGCATAATCGATGGCCTTGGCTTCGGCCTCGAATGAACTGCTATCGACGCCGACCGCGACCACGCGGATCTCCTGGATGGCGGCGATGGCAGGAAATGCGCCAAGCTCGAAACCGATGCACGCCACCGCAGCAATCCATTGCCAATGGCCGATTCTTTGTCGTATGGTGCGGTAAATCATGAGTACAGGCTACCGCAAATGAACGCGCCAATCAACGCACGATATAAAGAGGCCGGGGTCGATATCGCAGCCGGGAATACACTAGTGGAGCGCATCAAGCCGCACGCCAGGGGCACCAGCCGCGCCGGGGTGCTGGGCGGGCTTGGCGGTTTCGGGGCGATCTTCGACCTGAAGGCGGCGGGGTTCGAGGATGCGCTGCTCATCTCGACCACCGATGGCGTCGGCACCAAGCTGAAACTGGCGCAGGATCTGAACGACCACCGCACGATTGGCATCGACCTCGTCGCCATGTGTGTCAACGATCTGATTGTGCAGGGCGCGACGCCGCTTTATTTCCTCGATTACTATGCGACCGGCAAGCTGAATGTCGAGACAGCGAGCGCGGTTATCGCGGGTATCGCCGAAGGCTGCAAGCAGGCGGGCTGCGCGCTGGTTGGCGGCGAAACAGCGGAGATGCCGGGCATGTATCAGGGCGAGGAATATGATCTTGCGGGGTTCTCGGTAGGTGCGGTCGCGCGGCATCATCTGCTGCCGAAGCCGACGATGAAGGTGGGGGATGTGCTGCTCGGGATTTCCTCCTCCGGCATCCACAGCAATGGTTATTCGCTGGTGCGCAAACTGGTCGCGGATGCGACGGCGAAACTCGACGATGCGCCGCCGTTCACTACCCATCATGCAACACTCGGCCAAGCGCTGCTGGAGCCAACCAAGATCTATGTGAAGTCGTTGCTGCCGGTACTCAACAAAGGCCTCGTCAAGGGCCTCGCGCACATCACCGGCGGTGGACTGACCGAGAATTTGCCGCGGGTGTTACCGAAGGAACTCGGTGCCGCGATCGACCTCACAAGTTGGCATCTGCCAGCGGTGTTCGACTGGATGCAAACTATCGGCGACATACCCTGCCAAGAAATGTTGCGGACCTTCAATTGCGGCCTTGGTATGATCGTCGTGGTCGGGGCGGATGAACAATTTGAAGTGCGTGAATTGCTCGAGAAGGCTGGCGAGAAGGTCTGCATCATTGGCGAGTTGATTGCAGCGGGTGACGGCGAACGGATTCAATACAGCGAAACCTTATGCGCCGAGTGACTCGGTCACTTCTTTTATCCTGCTGCGGAGGTCATCGATGCGCCGCATAAAAACCGCGGTCCTTATCTCCGGCAACGGCAGCAACCTGCAGGCTATCCTCGATGCAGCGAAGGCGGCGGATTATCCGGCTACCATCAACATTGTGATCAGCAACAAGGAAGATGCGTACGGCCTGAAGCGCGCGGAGAATGCGGACGTACCGACCATCATCATCCCGCACAAAAATTACCCGGATCGCGAAAGCTTCGACCGCGTGATGGATGCGGCGTTGAAGAACCATGCGATCGAACTGGTGGTGATGGCGGGATTCATGCGCATTCTCTCGGACTGGTTCGTGGGTGAATGGCAGGGCAAGCTCATCAACATCCATCCGTCGTTGTTGCCGAAATACAAAGGGCTCGATACGCACCAGCGTGCGCTCGATGCGGGCGATGCCGAACATGGCGCGACCGTGCATTGGGTAACGGCGGAGCTTGATTCGGGGGAGATTATTCTGCAAGGGCCAATTCCGATTGAAATCGGCGATACGGCCGCTTCACTTAAAGCGCGCGTCCATGCACTCGAGCATCAGCTCTATCCGGCGGCCCTCAAGCAGGTAGCGACTAAGCTGCAATAAAAAAAGGGCGCCCTGTCGGACGCCCTTTCCTGATTCATGCCTCGGCAACTACGCCGCGATGTCCTGTTCCTTGAAGAAGAACTCGATCTCGATCTTGGCGTTGTCCGCCGAGTCTGAACCGTGGACGGTATTGCGCTCGATGGATTCGGCGAATTTCTTGCGGATGGTGCCTTCAGCCGCGTTGGCCGGGTTGGTCGCGCCCATCAGGTCACGGTTCTTCTGCACGGCATCTTCGGCTTCGAGAACTTGCACCACGACCGGGCCACTCACCATGTAGTCGACCAGTTCACCATAGAACGGGCGCTCCTTGTGCACGATGTAGAATTGCTCAGCCTGTTGACGGGATAGGCGTACGCGGCGTTGGCCGACGATTTTGAAACCGGCTTCCTCGAACATCGCATTGATGGCGCCGGTCAGGTTGCGCTCGGTCGCGTCGGGTTTCAGGATGGAAAGGGTGCGTTGCACGGCCATGGGAATCTCTCTACTAAATGTTAACTCGCGGGGGCTAATAGGCGATGGGCTATCAGAGCGCAAGTCATTTATCTTTTTGCTGGGGGGTTGAAAGGGTTAAAGCCATCGGCTATGCAACTTAGCAACAAATATAAACAGGGTTAAGGCTGGGCCGACAAAAAACGGTCCGATTTTCCTTGAAAAAAAATGGGTATCGGCAATGTTCAAAACCGTGGCTGCGGCGCTTGTGCTGCTGTGTATGCTGACCGCGTGCGATTCGACCCTTCCCTTACGTGAACTGCGCACCGCCCAGCCGACGGGCGATGCGTACCAAAAAGCCCTCGCTGCCGACTACCGCGGCTTCGCGGCTATGAAGGAAGCGCGCTATGACTGGTGGACCAGCAACTACTTCGCCAATAAGGGCCTGATGGCCGCGTATGGCCGTGATGTCGAACCGGAGCAACCGGCCAATTGGGATATCCCGCAACCGCAACTACCGGAATTCACCGATGCGCGCGGCAAGCTGATGCAGGCCATCGTCACTAACCGCAGCACACAGCCCGAGATGACGGCGAGCGGGGTCGTCGCGTATGACCGATGGGTGGAGATTGCGCATAATAAGTGGGATGCGGCGCAAATCGAGGAGCAGCGCGATGCGTTCTTTGCCATTCTTGGTAAATTGTCGGAGGTCCATACGGCCGTGCCGGTTGCTGCGACACCCACGCCGCAGGAGAGCACATCGACCATTCTTTATTTCCCACTGAACAGTGATCGTCTGGGCGATTCGGCAAACGCGGCGATGGCGGAAATGGTGCGCTACATCCAGTCGGCGGGTAGTCATATCACGGTCAATATCAACGGCCATACGGACCGTGCGGGCAGCACCGATTACAACATGAAGCTGTCGGAGCGCCGCGCGAAATTCGTGATGCAGGCACTTAAAAATGCGGGCGTTCCCGAAGCCATCATGAAGTATTTCGCGTTCGGCGAGACCGACCCGGCAGTGCCGACGGCGGATGGCGTGAGGGAACCGAAGAACCGCCGGGTGGAAATTTTCTTTGAATAGTTTTTTTGCAGATGCCGTACCGCTACTGACGTCGCTTGCCCTGCGCGCCCAGATGCTGGCGATGCTCATCCTGCTCGGTTATGTCATCGGTGAATTCTTCGCCCGAGGGCCATTTAGCCTGCTGCTCAAGGCCGGCGATGCGCTGGTCGTGCGCCTGCAGAAACTCGATAAACCCAACCGCGGTATCGCGACGCTCGTCTATCGCGGTATGATCGCGGTGTTCATGCTGCTCATGCCGGCGATGGCGGCCGCGGCGCTACTGTCGAAACCTATCCCGGAGCTCAAGCTTGTCACGGATGCGTTGCTTGTCGTCTGGTTCGGCCATTGCTTTGAAACATGGCGCACGCTCTGCCTTTACCGCCGCGCGAAAGTCGATGGTCTGCCGCTTGAATTGCCGCGCCTCGATTATTTGTTCGCGGACAGTCATGCCGTCATCCGCTACCTGGTGGCGCGGCATATCCATGGTTTTACTATCGGTGTGGTGGGGGCAAGTTTCTGGTACCTCCTCGGTGGGCTGTCGTTGATGGTGGCATATCTTACGCTGGCCGCATTGGCGGATACCTATCGCACCGCGGCATTCGGCTGGGCAGCGCGCAGCTTGTTCCTGCTGATGGATATTGTGCCACGCTTCATCAGCCGCATCCTGCTGACGCTCGCCAGCATCTTTACGCCGCAGACCAAACCGTTCGCCGGATCGTTCGCGCCGACCGCGCGCGGTGCTATTGCCAATACGCTCGATGTCGCGCTTGGCGGGCCGACTCCGAAAGGCGATTTACCATGGGTAGGCAAGGGTACGGCACGCCTCAGTGCCAAACATTTGCTGCGGGCGTCGACCATCATACTTGCTGCAACTGTACTTTTAACGCTGGCTCTGGTTACGCCAGCTTTTATAAGAATTTGATTTATAATCGTTAATTGTTTTTTCTTTTCACTAGGCGATTATAGGGTAACAGCACTGCAAGTGCTGGCACCTGTCATCAAATCTTCACGAAACGCTAGATGCTTAACACGCCCCTTCCCGCTAGAATAGAAGTGTGGAAACAGGTCAACATTCGGCGAATCCGAACGACGCGCCCGCGGTGTCGAGCATCGGCATGCCCATCGTCTCGGCGAATGATCCCGAGCCGTTGCACACCAAAACGCAATCGACGCTTGCCCCCACTTCGGAATTCATGCGCTATTTCCTGGCGGCGTTGCCGTCGCGCTATGTATTGCGCGGCGGGTTCAAAACCATCTTCGACACGTCAGACATCACGGATAATCTGCGCGGCAGGATAGCCAGCAAACTGCGCGCACCCGGACAGTTCATCGAAAGCCTGTTCCACGGGAGGGATCTGCGTCGGGACACGGCCGCGATCAAGAATAATCTTGGCCCACTGGAAGCGGGTCATTACGGCGCAGCGCTCGGGCTTGGCAGTATGGCGCTTACGTATAATTACAGCCGGGTCGTTTACCGCGACATCAAGAACCTGTTCAGCGAAGCCGTGGGCGATGAACTTGGCAAGCCACTCGATCAAGTGACCGATGCCGACATCCGCCACAGCGATAACAAGATCGTGCAGCAGACACTCAAAAATTATACCCACAAGAAATGGAGTCGCTACGCCACCGATCTTCTTTTCTTCCCTGCGGCACTGATGCGCAAGGAAGGGCTGGTCGATGCGGCGCTCGGCGTCAAAGGCGTGCAGCTTTTCTCGGATACATGGAAACGCAAGACCACCATGTTCGAGGACCTGATTACGTTCGTAAACAATAAGATCAACCCGAGGAATGGCCTCGGCCAAGCCATCAACGTCGGCGAGATTTTTGACCTTTACCAGCATTACGAGCAGCAATACCACCCGGAGAAAGCCTTCACCAATGTGCTTGAGCGCGGCACTGGCGAGGGCGCGCGCTGGGCGCAGAGCCAGCCCATCTTCACGCGCCTGACCGAACTGATGAACCTGACCTATGCCTACAAACATAGTTCGGTCATCGACCCGCAGACCGGCCATGCTATCCATCAGGCAGACCTTGCGTTACCTAAATTCATCTATCTGCTCGGGCATGACCTGATCGACGTCAATAAGCCTGAGCAGACGCTTACGGTCATCGAGATCGCAAATCAGTATGGCATCCCGGCGGTGAAGGAAATGCAAGCCATGCTGAAAAGCGGCCAGCCGCTCGAAGCCATCACGACGCGCTTCCCCACGTTGCCGCATGTTGGTAAGTCGCCGGTGATAGATAGCGGTAAGAACGGTGTCATCGCCAAGGGATCGACCCAGCAGCTCGATGCGGCGGAGGTTCCATCAACGGATATTGCCGTTGCCGGCATGGAGCATGCACCGTTGCTACGGTCCTTGCAGGCGAACGCTCTCGCCTGACGATCGACGATGGTTATTGCAGGATGCGTTGTTTCTGGATGGTCGTTGCAATGTTTTTCAGAATGTTCGCCAGCGCTGTTGCATCGTTGGCAAAGTAAAAGTCTTTTGTTGGGTCTGGCTGGGTTGATAATGGATAACTAGGCGCTCCGGCAATCGTCGATGACGCACATTTCGTCAACCAAGGCTGCTCTAAAGGATTGACGGTTTGAGCTAAGTTGATGAAAAACATATGAACATTATCTGTACCACCCGTGTTCCTTAGTAGTGTGCATGCTGCATCAAACGCTTGAAAACATTCATGAAGATTATAATAACCTGTTGGCGGAGTACCTATATAAGATGCCCCAGCGTAGTAAGGTTTGCGGTTGGGACAATTAGCATGGACAAGGCCACTAAGGTCGTAATTGTTCCCGCCTATTCCATTGGGCGGTAGGTCAATAGCATTTATATCCTTTGGTTCGATCATGATTCCCCCGTCGCTAACAAAAACAACATACTTAGTGGGTGAAATTCCGTTCGCATCGCTGATTGATGTACGCGGAGTACGCGGATTTGGCATCGTAATGTTCATTTGTGGATTATATGGATACGGAGGGTTGATCTGCCCATTAGGCTGGCCTTGGCCGCCTAACAACATTTTTTGCGCAGCCAATAACGCAACATGGTCAAAGTTCTGGTAAATGGGACGCAGATTGCTGATGGCAGTCAACGCATCTGCATTTTGATTGCTCAGTCCCCATTTGTTAGAGATAAATGATGAAAATCCGACAAAGCCCATCCGCACGTTCTGATTCGTGTTGCCTACCGGCACAATCTTGTTGGCCATAATGGTAATTGCATCCTTTTGGGCTTGCTCGCGAAAGCCCGTGGTGTGCGACTGGCAATAATAGAAATCTTTTCCCGTGGCGATATCCTGGCATTCCGAACCCGATTCATCCACCACCATCACCACGTCGAAATCCGAAGCACCACTTACAGCAATCGAAACTTTGGAATACCCTTTTGCTGGCAGTGTGCTGATACCGAGATTACTGACAAAATTAGTCGGGATATCTATCGTCGCGACATCGACCGATACCGAATTATCCGGCGTCGGGGTTACCGTCGGCGTTGGCCGCGCCACACCAAGATAGCTTATGGGGTAGTTAAGGGCAAAATAACGCAGACCCATGGCTTGGCGCTGCGCGGTGGTCGCACTGAGCGGCAGGGTTGCGGCGGCAAGGGCCGAGGCATCGCACGCCTGCTGGATCTTCTGGCGCACCAGTTGCTGATGGCCGAGGTCATATCCGGCACCCGCGATACCGAACAGAAACAGGATGGACAAGCCGACCAGCATCAAGATCGAACCTGATTCTGCGCCGAAGAACTTCTTAAAAAAGTTGGGTTTCATAAAATCCTCTAGGGAGCGGGGAATGTCGGTGGCAGGTAAAGCTGGGAGCCGTTACGAGGAATGAAAAAAGTGCGCTTCACATACAAATGCGGCTGCAGGAAAAAATTGATCCGTGACACGCTACTCATGCCCTGCAGCAGATTCTGCAGCAGCGGCGTGTACATGAAGAATACTTCCGAGACGATCATGTTCTCACCCGTATTCATCGGGTTGGCGGCAAGCTGGCCAGCGGCATCGCTAGTGGGATCGTTGGTAAAGGTCGCGGCCGTGCCTTTCACAGCGACGCTCGTAGGGCCGGGGACTGCACCGTTCACGATACTTTTCGGACAATTACCCACGCTATCACAGGTCGTGAGCGTGTTATCGGTACTGGCCGGGTTTGGGCTCGTGATCTGCCAGTTGATGACCATGTTGGTAGCCGTTTTCGTTACCGAGGTCAGGATGATCGCCTGTCTCGTCGCATCCTTGAACCCACCCTGCAACGGCTCGCCCATGATACGGCCAAAAATGGGAAAGATGTTCGTATTCACTTCCGCTTCGGTGAGTTGCTTCGCGCCGACCGGATTCGTCGCCGGAAGATAGCGCGTCATCACATCGGCGATCACATAGCCAGCTTTTTCCTGCTTTTGGTGAATATACATCAGGCGAATGACTTCGACACAGCCGAACAGCAAGACGAACAGAAACGGGAATACCAGCGCGAATTCAATTAGCGCAACGCCGCGCTCCGCTTTCAAGAATTTTTTAGGAGATCGCATTAAAGCACCTATAGTCCGAATGGTTCATCTTTAACGACGGTCGTCGCGGTCATGTTGACCACACCGCCCGTAAAGAATGGTTGCATGATAGGGAACATCACCTTCCATTTATAGAAGACACTGATCTGCACCAGCTGGTCGGTCGCGCCGGCATCGATATTATTCTGCTGGTACTTATCCACGCCGTTATTCTCCTGCCACGACGTACAGGTCGGTGGGTAAGGATCGGTCGCGTGGTCCGTGCAGACATCGGGCATCGCCGGCGGGGAATCCGTCGGCGAATTGATGACCCGCGAGGTAATGAGCACGTTCGCCGGATTGACGATGCCCAGAGTATCCTGCGCGATGAGGGTCTGGATAACGCAGGCGCGGGTCGCGCAGCCTGTACCGCCCGTGCTATTGATCGATGATGTACGCGCGACCTGTTCCGTCGCACTTTCGATCGCGATCTTCGTCATCATGATGAGGCCGTACTCGATGATACCGCACATCAGCGTAAAGAATGCGACGGATACGACGGCGAATTCGATGAGCGTCGCCCCGCTCTCAGCTTTTAGAAAACGGCGAAGCAATGTACTGCAGGCCATAAGAACCACTCCCGGATAGATTACATTATAGTTAGTTTTTAAGGAATATTCTATTCATTAGTTAAGAAATTCCCCGGCGTGGTCCATTTTGCTCCCGATTGATGTAGACATGCTGCAGCAGGCCGCATGCCATCAAGGTGGCGAGCAGGAACGACCCGCCATAGGACAGGAAGGGCAACGGTACACCGACCACCGGGATCAGGCCCATTACCATGGCCATGTTAATGAAAACATGGATGAAAAGCATGGCCGCAACTCCCGCCGCGAGTAGCCTGCCATAGGTGCTGCGGCAGCGGACGGCGAGGACCATGGCAAAGCTGATGAGCAGTCCATAGAGTATCAGTAACAGGAGCGAACCGGTGAACCCGAGTTCCTCTGCCAGCATAGTGAAGATGAAATCCGTCTGTTTTTCCGGCAGAAAGTCGAGTTGCGACTGTGACCCGTTCAGCAAGCCTTTGCCGAGGAACCCCCCAGAACCGATGGCGATTTTGCTTTGGATAATATTGTAGCCGGCGCCGAGCGGATCCGAACCGGGATCAAGGAAGGTCATCACCCGCTGTTTCTGGTAATCGTGCAGCATGTGGTAGGCGACCGGCACGGCGGCGGCGACCGCACCGAGCGCTCCGGCAAAGTACCACCAGCGGATGCCCGCCATGAAGCACATTGCGAAGGCGATGACGGAAACGATCATCGCCGTACCGAGGTTCGGCTGCTTCAGGATGAGGGCAACGGGTAGCAGGGTCAGCATGCCGGGCACGATGAGCAGCATGAAATGCCGCGCGGCGGTGCTGATCGGTACACTTTGGAAATAGCGTGCGAGGGCGATGATGATGCCGATCTTCATCAGCTCCGACGGTTGCAGGCTAGTGCCGCCGACCCCGACCCAGCGTTGTGCGCCCAGATGTAAGGCGCCAACGACCGCGACCATCACCAGCATGGCGACGCAAGCCCCGTAGATGAGGTAGGAGAAACGGTAAAGCTGCAGTGGCGAGGTGCCGGCGATGGTCAGCATCAGCACGGCGCCCATGGCGAGTTTGATGGCCTGCGGCAAGGCGAATACCATGGCATCCCCACCAGCGGCGGAATATTGCATGGTAAGGCCAAGCACCGACAGCAAAAGCGTTAGCAGCAGCACGCCGCGATGCATCCCTTTCCAGCGCTTGATGACGCGTTTTATGATGGGCGACTGGATCATGCGCTCGCTCCCGTTTTCGGCGGCGGGTTACGGCGGAATTCGAGCGCCTTTTGCAACACGTCCCGCGCGACGGGTGCTGCTGTCGAAGCACCACCACCGCCATGCTCGATGATGACCGACACGCAGATCTCCGGTTTTTCAACGGGTGCATAGCCAACGAACCACGCATGGTGACGAAGTTCCCACGGCACGGTGTTCTGGTTCTGCCCGTGGAAGGCAAGTTTCTTCACTTGGCTGGTCCCCGTCTTGCCGCCATACAGCGAAGTAGGATCCTTGATCCGCGCCGCATAGGCCGTGCCTTGCGGGTCGTTAACGACCTTGAACATTCCGTCGCGAATGACGGCGAGCTGCTCATTGCTGACACTCACCTGCCCGACAATTTTCGGCGGTTGATTGAGCAATAATTGCGGCACGACTTTCTTGCCGCCATTGACGAGGCGCGAGATCATGATAGCGAGCTGGATCGGCGTCGTCAGCGTATCGCCCTGGCCGATGGCACTGTTGATGGTCTCGCCGGGATTCCATTCGCCGCGTCCGGCTTTTTTCTTCCATTCAGGGCTTGGCACGATACCACTCTGTTCACCGCGCAGGCCGAGGCCGGATTTCTGGCCGAGGCCGAAATCATGCGACATCGCCGCCATGTTCTCGATGCCCGTCTCATGCGCGCAGGTATAGAAGAACACGTCGCAGGAATGCTCCAGCGCTTCCGCCATGTTTACCGAGCCATGCCCGCCGACCTTCCAGCAGGTGAAGGGCTTCGCGCCAAGATAAAATGTGCCGTTGCAGAAGACGCGGCTTTCGGCATGGAATGTACCCGCTTTCAAACCAGCGAGCCCGGTCATCATCTTGAATGTGCTGCCCGGCGGGTACTGACCGGCGATGGCCTTGTTCATCAGCGGCGAGCGCTGGTTCTTCAGCAACTCGGCATAGTAGCCACTTTTGATGCCCTTGCTGAATTCGTTGGGATCGTAGGCCGGCATCGAAACCAGTGCGAGAACTTCACCAGTGTTCACGTCCATCACCACGATGGCGCCGGATTCAACCCCGAGCGCACCGATGGCGAATTCCTGCAAACGGTTGTCGATGGTGAGCGGCATTTCGTCGCCGGGTAGCGGCGGCTTCCGGCTCAACTCACGCACCGGCGAGCCCGTGGCATTCACTTCCATCTGCTTCGCCCCGGCCTTGCCCTGCAGTTTTTCCTCATACACCGCTTCAATGCCATTTTTGCCGATCTTCATCTCCGGCAGCATCAGCAGCGGCTGGTCGTCATCCATTTCGTCTTCGGAGACCTTGCCGACATAGCCGATGAGGTGACTGGAGTGATCGGCGAACGGATAGTGCCGCCACTGGCCTTCCTCGATGCTCGCCGCCGTAAGTTCCGGCATATGATACTGGATGCGCGCCACCTCCTCCCATGTCAGGTGTTCGCGCACCTGAATCGGAATGCCGACTTTGCGCACCCGGATCGCGTCATTGAGAAATTTCACTTCATTCGGCGAGAGCCGCATCAGGTCGGCAAGGACTTTCAGCGTCGCGCGCGCCGAGATGCGATTGTCCGGCTCGATGACGAGGCGGTAATTTACTTGGTTCATCGCCATCGCGGTACCATAGCGATCGGTGATGAGGCCTCGCGGCGGCATTAGCAATTGCAGCTTCACACGGTTGCCTTCCGCCTGTAACTTGAACTCATCGCCATGCACGAACTGCAGCACGTAGAGCCGCGAGAGCAGTGCGAAGCCCGCCGCGGCCTGAACACCACCGAACACCACCGCGCGGCGCTTGATCAGCTTCTGCAACTCTTGGGGACGTATCGCCATCACTTGGCATCCGGCAAGGCGGCGAAGCATCGCGTCGCTAGCCAATAGAAGATAGGATACCAGAGTGCATTGATGAGACCCATCCGCAATAAATGCGTCAGGCTTCCCGTATTTGCCGCGACCAGATTCATGAGAACGTAAAGCAGCAAATGCAGGACAAGTAACATGCCCGCCGCCTCCAGCCAACGCAGGCGGAAAAGCTGGGATTGGTTGCGCATCGCGGCGATATCCGTCACCTGCGCCAGCACCATCGTCAGCAATGCTTGCGAACCGAGCGGGGTGCCAAAGAGCACGTCCTGCAGCAGGCCGAACAGGAAGGCAAGCCCGCGCGGCCAGCATTGCGGATAGAACGCGACCATGACGATCGTCATCAGCCACGTGACGTTCGGTGTGTAGGTCAGCGTGCCGCCCGGCAGTGGCGCGGCAGAAAGCAGGATGAGCAGAAGGGCGAGGATGGCGGGGAAGATGGCAAGGATCTGGTGGGAGACCGGCCTCATGCAACCTCAAGCAATGCTTCGAATGCCTGTTTTTCCCATGCACTGATGCCCCCGCTGGCAGAGATGACCTCATAGCCGGCGGCAATCAGCGCTTCGCGTTCGTTTTGCGGCAGTGTGCGAATGAAAGTGAGGGTTTCCTCGTAAGCATCGGGCGTGATGAAACTTGTCTCGAAATAGAACTGGAATGCTTTTTCCATTTCCGCAGGAAGCTGTTTGGTGGCGATGTATTTTTTTACTACTTCTATCTCGCATGGCTGCATCACCGAATCGCGCAGCGAGAGATAGAGCAATGCATTCAGCTCGGCGCGTAATTCCGCATAGCCCGGATCGGCACATTTCTCATAAAGCTGCATCACCGTATCGAACGAGGCGATGGGGGCATTCGTTGCACCCTGCCTTACGCTGGTGATATCTTCTTCACGGTAATAGATCACTTCGTCGTAGAGTGGTGAATAGCCTTTCAGCACTGCGCCGCGATTTGAGCGGCGGATATCATAGACCAATACAAGTTCCATCAGCGGCGTAGTACAGTCATGCAGATCATAACGCAGAATGAGCGGCACTGAGAAGCCGGTGAGCATCGGCACGCCCGTCTTGAAATAAGATTCATTCTCGACGCAGGCATCCTTCAGTTTGCTCGAGGAATGCCATTCACTTTCCTTAAGATAGCTCAGGTACCGCACCTTGATGCGCTCACTTTGGTTCTGCTTGAAGCGTTCTATTAATGCTTCGTACATGTTGTCCCCTCATTTTATTTTGTTACCATGATGCGGACATACTCGCTCGTCCCGAGCGGCCGCGACGGTTTGACCAGCAGACCGTTCGCATCGCGGCGAAAGACGGTTCCGACCATGACGCTGTCGGGAATCAAGCCACCTTCACTGGTCGTCATCACCGGCTCGCCCAGCTGGATCTGAGCCGGGTCGCCACCGACAAAAGTCAGGCGCAGCAATTCATCGCCCGTGCCAGCGAGGATCGCATGCTGGCGGCTGTTGGCGCTAATGACCGGCACACGCGAAGTGCCATCGGATAGTAACTGGACGCGCGCCGTATGCTCGCCCACATCGACCAGGCGGCCGATGAGGCCCGACGCATCAATGACCGGCATCAGCTCCACCAATCCCTGATTCTTGCCCGCATCGATCATCAATGTCCCCGAGTAGGCATCCGGGCTTTGCGCGATAACATGCGCCGTTACATACTCGATGGTATCGACCGGCTTGTACCCGGTGAGCGCCCGTAGCGATTCATTCTCCGCCTTCAACGATTGCGCCACCGCCTGCCAGTGGCGCAGCGTGTCGTTCTCTTCGTGCAGTTGTTTGTTCTCGTCATATGCGGCAAAAAGCTGCTGCTTGTTCGCGAGGAGATGGTGAATACCGCGCACGGGCGTGCTGACAAAATCGACCACCGGACCGGTGATGTCGTCGACCGTATTTCGGAAATGTTCAGCGAACGGACGATGCCCGCGCGACATGATAAGCAGGATGATGGCGAGGATAATAAGCGCGCCGACGAGCACGCGGCCTTTCAGCGACTTCATCGAGCCGCTGCTGCCGTAGCTGTAGGAATACCGTTCGTGGCGCATGCGTGGACTATAGGGGAGCTTTTGATTCGGGCAAGCGCCGCGCGTGGTTTTTTTATGGGTGCTTCGCACGCTGAAGCGTTTGGTTTACCGACGAGCAGGGCGAGTGAGCCATCAGCCGGCGGAGCTGCGCGAAGCGATCGTCGGCAAACGATGGCGCGGAGCATTAAAAAACTAATCCTGCTTGAACAGCACGTGTTTGTAGGTCGCGATGTTCTCGAGCACGCGGCCGGTGCCGACAGCAACGCAGGAAAGCGCATCCTCCGCGACGAAGACCGGGAGGCCGGTTGCGTGGCTGACGACCAGATCAAGATGGGTGAGCAGCGAGCCGCCGCCCGACATGACGATGCCCTTATCGACGATATCGCTTGACAGTTCCGGCGGCGTCGATTCGAGCGCGACCTTGACCGCCTCGATAATCTGGTGCACCGGCTCGGCCAATGCTTCGGCGATCTGCGCTTCGCTCAGGATGATCTCTTTCGGCACGCCGTTGAGCAGGTCGCGCCCTTTGATCTCGATCAGGCGGCCTTGCCCATCATGCGGCGGGCAAGCAGCGCCGATCTCTTTCTTGATACGCTCGGATGTCGTTTCGCCAATCAGCAAGTTGTGGTAGCGCCGGATATAATGGATGATGGCCTCGTCCATACGGTCGCCACCCACGCGCGCCGAGCGGGCATAGACAATGCCGGAGAGCGATAGCACTGCGACTTCCGTGGTACCGCCGCCGATATCGACGATCATCGAACCGGTCGGCTCCGTCACCGGCAGGCCGGCACCGATTGCGGCGGCCATCGGCTCCTCGATAAGATACACATCGCGCGCCCCGGCGTTTTCGGCGGATTGCTGGATGGCGCGGCGTTCCACCGGCGTCGAACCCGCCGGCACGCAGATGACGATGAGTGGGCCGGTAAAGCTCTTGCGGTTGTGAACGCGGTGGATGAAGTATTTGATCATCTCCTCGGCGGCACGGAAATCGGCGATCACCCCGTCCTTCAACGGGCGGATCGCCTCGATTTTTTCCGGGGTGCGGCCGAGCATCATCTTCGCTTCGTTACCGAAGGCGTAGGGTACTTTCATGCCGCGTTCCTCGCGCAGGGCGACCACGGACGGCTCGTTCAGCACCACCCCACGCCCCTTCACATACACCAGCGTATTCGCGGTGCCGAGGTCGATCGCCATGTCTTCCGACATCATGCCAAATAATCGTGCCAGTCCAAACATCAGGTCTCCGTGGATTTATCAGTTACGGATGCCACGCGAAGCCGCTGCCTGCAATGCTGAATTGCTGGCGTCGGCGTCTTTTTTACTTGTCCACAGGGTGTCTGACTAAAGCAAAAATTACGCTACGTCCTTCGCCGATTTCGCCACCGGTTTTTTCGCTGCCGCACTCTCTTCCTGATCGGTCAGGATCAGGCGCGCGGTAAGGCTTTCGAGCTTGTTGATCGCAGCAATATAGGCCTTGGCCGAAGCGACCAGCGTATCGACATCCGCGCCGTGGCCGGTCACCAGCCTGCCATCCTGTTCGAGGCGCACAGTCACTTCGGCCTGGGCATCCGTGCCGCCGGTCACTGCGTGCACTTGATACAGTTTCAGCTCCGCCTCGCCCGCATCGAGCGCGATGGAGCGGATGCATTTGAAAATGGCATCGACCGGGCCGTTACCCTCTTTTTTGGTGGTGCGCAAATGGCCATCCATCATCAAGCCCAGGCGCGCCATTTGCGGCCCATCCGTACCGCATTCGATCTTGAGGGTCGAAAAGGCATAACGTTCGTTGGCGTTTTCGGTATCGATGAGGGCAAGGATATCCTCGTCGAAAATTTCCTTCTTTTTGTCTGCCAGCGTTTTGAAACGCACGAACGCATCTTCGAGCTGGTTCTCGCCGACACTGATTCCCAACTCGGAAAGTTTGTCCTTGAAGGCAGCGCGCCCGGAATGCTTGCCCATGACAAGGTTCGTCTTCATGACCCCGACCGATTCCGGCGTCATGATCTCGTAGGTGTCGCGGTTCTTCAACATGCCATCCTGATGGATGCCCGATTCATGGGCGAAGGCATTGGCACCGACGATGGCCTTGTTCACCTGTACCGGCTGACCGGTCACTTGGGTCACGAGACGGCTGGCGCGCATCAGGTGTTTGCTCTCGACGCCGCATTCTACTTTGAAAACATCCTTGCGGACTTTCAGCGCCATCACCACTTCTTCAAGCGAGGTATTGCCCGCGCGCTCGCCGATGCCGTTGATGGTGCATTCGATCTGGCGCACCCCGGCGGCGACCGCAGCGAGCGAATTCGCCGTGGCGAGGCCGAGATCATTCTGGCCATGGAAACTGAACACGGCGTGTTCGGCATTTTTTACCTTGCCCATGACATGCTTGAACATGGTACCGATGGTCTCAGGCGTACCGTAACCCACCGTATCCGGCAGGTTGATGGTGGTGGCACCCGCAGCAATCGCGACCTCTACAGCCCGGCAGAGATAGTCGAGCTCGGTACGTGTCGCATCCATCGCGCTCCACTCGACGTTATCGGTGAAGGTGCGCGCCAGCATCACCGCTTTTTTGATGACTTCGAGCGCGTCGTCCTGCGAGATCTTGAATTGGTGCGTAAGGTGGATCTCACTCGTACTCATGAACGTATGAATGCGCGGACGCTTACAGTTTTTCAACGCTTCGGCAGCGCGACGAATATCCGCTTCCTTGGCGCGGGCGAGCGAGCAGATGACGGCGTTCTTCGAGCGCTCGGCGATCGCTTTCACCGATTCGAAATCGCCGTCGCTCGCCATCGCGAAGCCGGCCTCGATCACATCGATGCCCATGCCATCAAGCACTTCAGCAACGAGGAGTTTTTCTTCGCGCGTCATGCTCATGCCGGGCGATTGCTCGCCGTCACGCAAGGTGGTGTCGAAAATGATGATGCGATCGCTGCTCATAAAACCCTCGGATTAGGCGGGTTTTATAGTCTCCGCACCCCTCAAGGGCAAGTAAAACTAAGCTGTGCGCGTGGGCTGCTGGGCCATGAATGCTGTCTCGAACGCCGTGACGATAGCCGGGTAATCCGACTTGCTGAACGCACCGATGCCACCTTTTGCTTTCACGTCGATATCGTCCAGTTCCAGCTTTTTATTGCCATAGCCTAGTTCTAGCGTATTCAGTTCACGGTATTGGCCGCTATGCAGGGCACAGATGACACTCGGCTTTTTTGCCTTAACAATTCCGATAGCATCCAATCCGGTGAACGGCGGATCTTTACTCATTTGCATATCGGTCAACAATGCATCGAACATATTCGCGTCGACCAGCCCACTGAAATCTTTCGCATCGTGGAAAATCCGGTCAGCGCCGAAGGCCCGGTTATCGTTCTGCCGGTTCATCAGCCAGGTCTGCGTTTCGAAACCGAACCGACGCATCTCTTCGGCATATTCCTGGAGCTGAGCAGGATTGTCATCGATGATGAGCAATCGTTTACCGCGGAATTTTTCCTTATCGAGCCACGCCATAGATTTCCTTATGCTAGGCTTAATTTAGCGTGGGCCGCAGGGGAAAATTATGACAATTGCATGAAAACTATGATTTTACCGGTGGGGCGAAGGCATCGATGTCTCCGGGTTTCCTCAGCATCTTGTCGACTTCCCCAACATGGGTTTCTTCCTGCATGATGAGGTTGCGCGCATATTCTTCGAGCATGATGGATTTGCCTTCAACGAGATGGAGCAGCTCATGGTAAAGCAGCGAGGTCGCCTGTTCATGCGCTAGCGATTCGCGCAGGATGCCGCCGATATCATGGTTATGCGTCTCAAGCAATTTGCCGATGCCAAGCGACGGGTGGCCGCCGAGCTGGGTGATATACTCGCCAGCCTGTTGCGCGTGGCCCATCGATTCGGTCGCCTGCTCGCGCAGCCAGCCGATGATGGGGATGCGGTTGTAGCCGAACACCATCAGCGAATAATGCATGTAACGCACCACGCCAGCGAGTTCCGCCTCAAGTATTTTATTCAGCGTCTCGATGACGGGTCTGGTATCGAAGGAATAGGCCATTGCACACTCCTCAAACTAGTTCTTCGCTTGATCCACCAGCTTGTTCTTGCCGATCCACGGCATCATGTCGCGCATTTTCTTGCCGGTCTTTTCGATCGGCAGTTTGCTTGTTTCTTCACGCCATTTCTCGAGGTTATGCGCGCCCTGGGTGGCACGGTCGCCCATGAAATCCCTGGTGAATTTGCCTGACTGGATATCGGCTAGAATGCGTTTCATTTCCTTCTTCGTTTCCGCCGTGATGACGCGCGGGCCCGAAACGTAATCGCCATATTCGGCGGTGTTGGAAATGCTGTAACGCATGTTGCTCAGGCCGCCTTCATACAGCAGGTCGACGATAAGTTTCAGCTCATGCATGCATTCGAAATAGGCCATCTCTTCCGGATAGCCGGCTTCGACTAGCGTCTCGAAGCCTGCATTCACCAGCGCCGTGACGCCGCCGCATAGCACCGCCTGCTCACCGAACAGGTCGGTCTCGCATTCGTCCTTGAACGTGGTTTCAATGATGCCCGAACGGCCACCGCCGACACCCATCGCATAACTAAGGGCGAGCTTTTTCGCTTTGCCGGATGTGTCCTGATACACGGCGATAAGGCACGGCACGCCGCCGCCCTTCTGGTATTCGCCGCGCACTGTGTGGCCCGGGCCTTTTGGCGCGACCATGAACACATCGAGATCGCTGCGCGGTTTGATAAGTTCGAAATGGATGTTCAGGCCGTGCGCGAACAGCAGCGCCGCGCCTTGTTTCATGGTGTCGGCGAGGTCCTGCGCGTAGAGTTCCGATTGGAATTCATCTGGTGTAAGCACCATCACCACATCGGCCCATTTCGCCGCATCCTTGGGGTTCATCACATCAAAGCCCGCGGCTTTCGCTTTCTCGGCGGTCTTCGAACCATCCTTCAGTGCGATACGCACTTCCTTAACGCCCGAATCCTTGAGGTTCAGTGCATGCGCATGGCCTTGGCTACCGTAACCGACGATGACCACTTTTTTGCCTTGGATCAGCGAAAGATCACAATCCTTGTCGTAATAGACATTGAGGGGTGCATTAGCGGTCGGTTGTTTGGCAGTTGCTACTTGCGGCATTGGAGGCTCCTGTTGGTTTGGAGCGGGGTTTCTAGCGAAAAAGTCTCGGACTGCCAAGCGATATCTCAGATTTCCTGGTAGCTAAACCACTGCAGAAAAACTAAACTTAGCTGATGTGACTAAGCTAAATACCCTTCTTCCCCCGCGCCACGCTGGCAACACCGGTGCGGCAAACCTCAATGAGCCCCAGTGGCTTCATCAGCTCGATGAAGTTATTCACTTTTTCGGTCGTCCCCGTGATCTCGAAGACGAAGCTTTCGATCGTGGTATCGACCGGCTTGGCGCGGAAAATATCGGCAATGCGCATCGCTTCATTGCGATCATGGCCGCTACCGGTTACCTTTACCAAGGCCAGTTCACGCTCGACGAAGGGGCTTTCGATGGTGAGGTCGTGTACCTTGTGCACCGGCACCATGCGTTCTAGTAGCGCGATGATATGTTTGATCTTCGTTGCGGTACCGCGCGTCACGACGGTAATGCGCGAGTAGCCTTTTTTGGCATCGACTTCCGCGACGGTGAGCGATTCGATATTGTACCCGCGCGCCGAAAACAAGCCGACAACGCGGTTTAGCACGCCAAATTCGTTATCGACCAGCACGGCAAGGATATGGCGGTCTTCAAGTACCACCTCATCGGGAATATCGTAAACAATGTCGAGGGATTCAATGCTCATGGCCGGCTTTTAGCGTGGCATGTCCCGAAAAACAAGCTTGGAGAGCATTAGCGCGGAGCATTTCTGCCCCGCGCCTGATTTGGATTAGTATATTAGTAGCAGCTATGCGTGCTGTTATCGTAGCCATGACGGCAGTTATTCTCAACGTCCGATGACGTCGACGAGGTTGCCGGATTGACGATGATCGGGCGGTCATGAACGACGGTGGTCGAGTCGCTACCGCAGGCGCTTACGGAAAGGGTCAATGCCAGCAGGGTTGCGGTTAGGATGGTCTGTTTCACGGGTCGTCTCCTTGGTGCGGTTAAATCTAGATCACAAATTTAGAACGGCTCTGGTACGCTTTGGCTTGTAAATATGCGATACCGATATCCATATAATTTGTGGCGTTTTTACGGATTTTTTAGTTCTTCTGATACTCGAGACATGGTGAACTTAACGGCCTGTGCCTAAGTTCACCTTACGCTATTGTTGTATTAAAAAACCATAGAGGATTTCCCATGAACCATGTATCCCTAAAATCGCATCTCGCGGCAGTGACGATTCTCACAGCGCTTGCGACGACAGTTCCTGCCATTGCGCAAGTTGGCATTACCGAAAGTGTTGTCGGCAACACCAGCACGGAAACTTCCGGCGCCACCGGCGTCAGTGTCGGCACCGGCGTTCCCGCTCGTACCGTGTTATCCAATGGCACCGTCGTAACTAATTCTAGCGGCGTCACCACCACGGGCAACACAGGTGGCACCGTATCGGCCATCAATTCCGGCAACCGGACAACGACTAACCAGACACGCAACCGCCGCACTGGAAGAGCGTTAAGCAATGATACTAACGCAACTTCGACCACGAATGGCGGCGTTGCGGTTACAAACGGTACGCAGGGATTGACCAATAGCAACGGCACGTCAACGACCACCGGCCTGACCAACAGCATCAATACCGGCACTGCTTCCGGTGGCGGGTTGAATTCGACAACTGGCACCACAAATACCAATTCGGCCGGCGTATCGTCGAGCGGTTCAGCGACCACCAACAGTGCGGGCGTCAGCCCTGGCACCGCCAGTGGGACTGTCAGCACCGGCACTAGCAGCAACGGCACTAGCAGCACGGGTACCAGCAGCAATGGTGCCAGCACGGGCGGTAGTATGTCCGCCAATACGGGTGCAGCGGCGAGCGGTGCCAGCGGCGGTCATAGCAGTGGCGGTGGCCATGGTGGTGCCAGCGCCGGTGGTAGCGGTGGCGGCGGCGGCAAATAGGCGATCAGTTCCTTCCTATGAGGAAACGAAACCCGGTGGCCGAGAGTCCATCGGGTTTTTGTTGCGTAGTGTATTGCGCTGATGCTGCTGTCTAGTGGTTCCAATGGCGGTGATCATGATCGCTATTGTGATCACCATGGCGGTCGTCGCGATAGTCATTGTAGTGCTCTTCACGTGCGCGCGCCGCGTGATTATCATGTTCCACTTCGCGTGCCCGGTCGTGCGCCCAGTAATTTTCCCTATACCCGCCGCGATGACTGTAGCTGTTGTTATATTCGATATAGGTTTGGGTTGAGTAGCCATTGTTATAATAGGCCGGCGCTGCATATCCGGGTGCCTCGCCATACGCTGCCCCACCACCATAATAGCCGCCCGCTTCATAAGTGCAGGCCCCAAGTAATGGCAATGCTGCAGAGATAAGAAGAATAGTGCGAAGTTTCATGGCTGACTCCCGTGATGGATTAACATGCAGTATAACGAACGCATTTCGCAATGCTATGGACATTAAACCCGGTTCTTGTCCAACACACGTTGCGGTTCTTCCGGCCCCAATACCAGTTCGTTGTGCGCGGCGCCCGCGGGAATCATTGGATAGACGTTCTCGCTCGGGTCCACCCAGCAATCGAGCAAGACGGGACCTTTGTGCTCGACCATTTCCTTCAGCGCATCATCGAGCTTCGCCGGATCCTTGACACGCAACCCGCGCAGGCCGAACGCTTCCGCCATCGCGACGAAATCGGGCAGGGAATCCATATAGCTTTCGCTGTAGCGGCTGGAATAGAACATCTCCTGCCACTGTCGCACCATGCCCATATACTGGTTGTTGAGGATGATGATCTTGATCGGCAGGCGGTACTGTACCGCCGTGCTCAACTCCTGAATGTTCATCATGAAACTCGCTTCGCCGGTGACGCAGACGACCTGCTGTTTGGGGTGGGCGATCTGCACGCCGATCGCTGCCGGTAATCCATAGCCCATGGTACCGAGTCCGCCGGACGTCAGCCAGCGATTCGGCTTGTCGTAGAGGATATGCTGCGCGGCCCACATCTGGTGCTGGCCGACATCGGTGGTCACATAAAAATCTTTTTTACCGATGTAATGGTTCAGCCGGCGCAGCGCATGCTGCGGCTTGATATGCTTGCCCTGTTGTTTGTACCCGAACGAATCGCGCGCGCGCCATGCGTCGATCTGCTTCCACCATTTCGCCAGCGCTTCCTTGTGCGCCGCGTATTTTTTCTTCTTCCACAGCGCGATCATCATTTGCACCACTTCGCCGGCATCGCCGACGATCGGGATCTCGACCTTGACGATCTTGTTGATGCTCGAGGCATCGACATCGACATGGATCTTCTTCGATTTCGGCGAAAATGCATCGAGGCGTCCGGTCACGCGATCATCAAAGCGCGCGCCGAGATTGATCATCACGTCGCAATCGCTCATGCACATATTGGCTTCGAGCGAACCATGCATGCCGGGCATGCCGAGGAACTGCCTGTCGTTGCCGGGAAAAGACCCGAGCCCCATCAAGGTCGTGGTCACCGGATAGCCAGTCATATGTGCCAGTTTAATGAACTGCCCGCAGGCTTCCGCCCCTGCATTGACGAGGCCGCCGCCGACATAAAACAGCGGTTTCTTCGCCCGTGCCATCAGGTCCACCGCGCGTTCCACCGCCCGCGCATCGGGCTTCTTCACCGGCTGGTAGCTCTGCCGTTTGTTCAGCTGTTCGCTATGGTACGTACCCGTAGCGTTCAGGACGTCCTTCGGCACATCGACGAGCACCGGGCCGGGGCGACCGGACATCGCAACATGGAACGCCTCATGCATGATGCGGCCGAGATCGTTTACGTCCTTCACCAGATAATTATGCTTAGTGCAGGAGCGCGTGATGCCCACCGTATCTGCCTCCTGGAAGGCATCCGTACCGATGAGGTGTGTCGGCACCTGACCGGTGACGCAGACCAGCGGGATCGAATCCATCAACGCATCCTGCAGCGCCGTTACCGTGTTGGTCGCGCCGGGGCCGGAGGTCACCATCAGCACGCCGCATTTGCCCGTGGCGCGCGCGTAACCTTCGGCCGCGTGGCCGGCACCCTGTTCGTGCCGCACAAGGATATGGCGCAGTTTGTTCTGCTTGAACAGCGCGTCATAGACCGGCAGTACTGCGCCACCCGGATAGCCGAACACCACCTCCGTGCCGCAATCGAGCATCGACTGGATGACGATCTCCGCCCCCGTCAACTCGCGACCTGTCGCTTCACGCATGGCGTGTTCACGTTTATTCTCACGGGCGTTGGTCTGCGTCGCCATGAAGTCTTCGGCGGTAAGCCGCATTTTGCGCGACTTAGCTTCGTTCAGCAAGGTGATCTGGTGCTTGGCCGGGATTAGTTCCCACTGCGACACGGCACCGGGCGTCACATTGCAGATCTCGGCAACGGCATTGGTGCCGCCGAATTTGCTGATAATCTTTTCTTTCATATCCATGACCAACCTCATCGCAGGGGCATCAATTTAGCTAAACTAAACGCATTCCGCAAGCCTGATTTTAGTTTAGGTCAGCGGCCTACATTACCTACGACCTGTTGGGACTCACGGCCTAGGTACATATCGGTGAAATCTTCCTTGGCAGCGACCATGTCGCCAACATGCTGCCCATTCCCGGATACTCGGTAAATATCTTGCCAAGCATTTTTTTATCCGGTTGACGGCCGCCGGGTCATTCAGGATCTCGGTGGTACTTCGTACCGGCATGCCATTCTTTAAATTCTCCCGCATTCTGGTTAATCGCGTGGCCGATGCGGCGATGGCTTCCGGCTTCTCATCATTGGCCGGTGGCAGCCAGTCCATGCGTCTGCCTTGTCGCAGGATACGATCCTGTACGCTCAGGCTCTTTTCATGACGCAGGCGATCCTCAAAACGTATCGCATCAGTTGCCGCCCCGATAAACCAGGCCATCTCGGGGTAGACATCCTTCGGCATCACGTCTTTAAACGGCGCAAACAACTCGTTCACATAGAATCTTGCCATCTTTACTGTGAAGTCGCTTTTATCACGCTCGGAGAGAGTGAAATCCGGGTCGGTGATCTTGCGAGCGGCACAGTAACGACGCAGTGTAAGCGCATACGGGGTGTTGGCAACTTCGTCTCCCACGTAACCACGCATATGTTCATGGTATTTTGTAAGTCTGTTAATATCGGACAATGCATCGACTGCCAGGTCGCCGTAGGCGCACATATCTTCCGTAGCCGTCTGGAAGAATGCATGCGGCGTACCGCCATCGACACGCATCGTTTTTTCATGCGCAGGCATGCTGGTTTTTCCAGTAGACGCATCCGGGATATAGTGTTCGGCAACCTCTTGCACCAAGCCATGCCAAAAAAGCGGTATCATGGATGCATTATCCATGTAGCAGGAACTGCCGAAGCCCCTGCGCAAGGCTTCAAACAATGCTTCCACCTGCGCTTGTGCACTGTGCGCATCGACCACAGATGGACGAACATCATGCCAGATGTGATCGATCTTATCGAGCATGTATTCCATGTCTTGCGGCGCGCGATATACTAATTCATTGCCGCGTTGATCGATTGGCACGACATGGTTGCCTTCGGCTCTTGCCGCCTCGATCTGACGCATGCGGGCGATATTCTCCCGGAAAATGCCATACTGCTTTTCGTAAGCCGCGTCGACGTACGATGAAAAATCGTTGTCGGCCGGAATGAATTCTTCGAATTGCGTTTCCATACCGAGTTCGTAACAAATCTGGCGCTGTTGAGTGTGACAGTTACGTTAAATCGTTAACATTTGTTTACTCGGACGATCGGCTTGGCATCCGGTAACTGATTGCGTAACCAAGTTATTTGCCGTTTGGCATAGTTGCGGGTGTTCTGCTGGGCTTTCTCGATAGCATTATCGAGCGCCATTTCTCCGCGCAGATGTGCCATCAGTTCCGGCACGCCATGGGCGCGCAGGATAGGAATTTCGGGCGGCAGATCGAGCGCCATCAATGCCCGCACCTCTTCCAGCGCACCATGCTGGATCATCGTCACGAAGCGTTCGTCGATGCGGCGGTAAATTTCCTCGCGCGGGTGCATGGCCGTGAAGACATCATAGTCCGCATGCGGGAACAACGGTGGCGGCGTCCGCTTCTGCCAGAGAGCGAGGCTCATGCCGGTCGCTTCCATTACCGCGAGCGCGCGCAGGTTACGCTGGCTGTCGCCGGGTTGGAGTTGCGACGCCATGAGGGGATCCGCCTGCTCCAGTTGCAACCGCACGCTTGCCGGATCGAGCGCGCGCAGACGTTCGCGTAATTCCGCAGGAACCGGTGGAGTCGCAGCAAGTCCCTCCATGAGCGCCTTGACATACATGCCCGTGCCACCGACCAGCAACGGTAACTTCCCCGCTGCCCACGTGCGGCGGATGACGGGTTCGACCAGCTTCAGCCATACGGCGACGGAGGTGGTTTCGTTCGCTTTTACGACGCCATACAAAGCGTGCTCGGCCGCTTTCTCTTCCGTAACGCTCGGCCGGGCCGTAATCACCCGCAGCGCATCGACCATCTGCATCGCATCGGCATTGATGATGACAGTCGGCCGCTGAGCTGCTATGGCCAGCGCATGCGCGGATTTACCCGCGCCTGTCGGTCCCATCAGCACCATGATCGTTGGTTTATGCATCAGCCCCACATCCTTACGCTTATCGCTTCGCCGAAAAGCACGCTCAATCTCGATTACCTTGTCGGCGCACTGACGTCGAGCGGGTTGAGTTTCGCGAAAGTGGATTGGCTGGAGCAAAAAACCGTTTGCGATTTGACATTGCATAAACCACCAGCCCCGCAAGCATGGCTCGAGACGGTCAGCCGCTGCCATCAGGTGAAAGCGGATATTGTGCTGCAACCGCTGGAAGGCCGCCTAAAAAAACTGCTTATCTCGGATATGGATTCGACGATGATCGTGCAGGAATGCATCGATGAGCTGGCGGATAAAGTAGGCATGAAAGCGCACGTCGCCTCGATCACCGAACGGGCGATGAACGGTGAGCTCGATTTCAAAGCGGGTTTGCGCGAGCGGGTCGCGCTGCTGAAGGACCTGCCCGAGAAGATCCTGCAGGACGTGTTCGATCACCATATTAATCTAATGCCGGGGGCGAAATTATTGGTCACAACCATGAAGGCACAGGGAGCTTCGGCCCATTTGGTCTCGGGCGGATTTACTTTCTTCACGGAACGGGTGGCGAAGGCGCTCGGCTTCGATACCGACGACGCGAATATCCTCGACATCGACACGGGCAAACTCACGGGAACTGTGAAGGAACCGATCCTTGATAAGGACAGCAAACGCGAAAGCCTTGAGCGTTATGCTGCGCAACATCATGTGCCGCTCAATGCAACATTAGCGGTGGGGGATGGCGCGAACGACTTGCCGATGCTGCTCGCTGCAGGGCTCGGTGTTGCCTACCACGCCAAGCCCGTCGTCGAGGCGCAGGCCCACGCCAGTGTGCGGTTCAATGATTTGAGCGCGTTGCTCTACATACAGGGAATTCCAAAGAGCGCGTGGGTCGTGTAAACGAACCTAGTGAGCGGATATCAGCACTGAATGGCGCTAATAAAGCTACTTTGCACTCACGGTAACGAACACCACATTCTCGCCGCGCTGCACGCGCAGGAGGGCGTAATCATGCCCAGCTTTTTTTGCATCCTTGAGGGCAGCGCGTAGTGCATCGACAGTATCGACCGCGACCTGGTTCGCCTCGACGATGATATCCGCCGGCAGCAGGCCACGTTTCGCGCCCTCGCCCTGCGGGTCGATGCTGTCGACGATGAGGCCATGCACACTCGGTTTTAGCGAGAAGCGCTGGCGCAGTTCCGGCGATACCGGTACAAGTCCCATGCCAAAGACCATGTCCTTGGGTGATGGCGCGACGCCCAAATCAGCTTTCGGCTTACCGTCGACATTTGCGCTCTTGTCATCCGGCACTTCGCCGGTCTTGATGGAGAGCGTCACTTCCTTGCCTTTGCGCCAGACGACGATATCGACTTTGCGGCCGATCTTGGTATCCGCGACCACCCGCGGCAGTTTGCGCATTTCGTCGATGTCATGGCCGTCGAATTTCAGGATAATATCCCCCTCGGCGAGACCCGAACCGACGGCCGGGCTATCCTTGCTGATCTCGAGTACCAACGCTCCGCGCGGTTTGCCGAGGCCCAGCGAATTGGCGATCTCTTCGCTTACTTCCTGGATCTTGACGCCAAGCCAGCCGCGATGGATGACGCCGTCTTTTTTTAATTGCTCGACGACGGTTTTCGCCATCGAGGATGGAATTGCGAAACCGATGCCGATGCTGCCGCCTGTCGGCGAGAAGATAGCGGAATTGACGCCGACCACTTCCCCTTTCGCGTTAAAGAGCGGGCCACCGGAATTGCCCCGGTTGATCGCTGCATCGGTCTGGATGAAATCATCGAACGGGCCGGCATTGATGTTGCGCCCGCGGGCGCTGACGATACCTGCCGTAACCGAGCCGCCGAGGCCGTACGGGTTGCCCACCGCGATCACCCAATCCCCCACGCGCATGGCGTCGGAGTCGCCGAATTGGACGGCAGGAAGCGGCTTGTCGGCTTTGATCTTGAGCAGCGCCAGGTCCGTTTTCGGGTCGCGCCCGATGAGAGTCGCCGCGTAATGCGTATTGTCGGGGAAAATGACGCGGATCTCCTCCGCATCGCCCACTACATGGTTATTGGTGACGACATAGCCCGCTGGGTCGATGACGAATCCGGAGCCGAGCGATGTCACTTCTTTATCGGGTGCTGCGCCACCGCCATTATTACCGCCGAAGAGCTGTTTGAACTGACGCGTTTGCGGATTGTCCGGCATTGTGTTGAAATCGAACATCGGCCCCATGCTGGCCTGCTGATGCACTTTCTGCGTCGTCGAGATGTTGACGACCGCAGGCATCAAGGGCTCGACAATCGGCGCGAAGGACTCGGGCGCGGCGGCCAGCGCTGGCGCGGCGAAGACCAGCATGGTGACCAGCATGAATGCGCGGATCGGGTTCATAATATCTCCAGGACGAGCGGTGATTTCAGGCGGAACGTAGCATGATTTCCTGATGTGAAAATGAATAAGCGGCGAATAAATTCAAGCCCTGGTTATTGTTTGAACTGGCTCAGGAATCCATCGTCCGGCGACAGGATGATCGTCGTATCGTCCTTGCTCAGCGTCGTGCGGTAAGCCTGCATGGCGCGGTAGAACTTGAAGAAATCCGGGTCGCGGCCGAACGCATCGGCATAGATCTTTGTCGCTTGCGCATCGCCGTCACCGCGCGTCACTTCGGATTGCTTCCGCGCATTGGCCAGCAACTCGGTTCGTTCACGGTCGGCAGTCGCACGGATCTCGGTTGCCTGCTCATCGCCCTCGGCGCGGAAGCGTTGCGCCTCTTTGGTGAAGTTCTTACGCATACGCTCGTAGGTCGATTGCGAAATATCGACCGGCAGTTCGGCCCGGACGATACGCACATCGACGACGTCCACCCCGAAACCCGCAATGTTGCGGCTCGGGCCGGCGCTGTTCTCCTGAGCCACCACACCCGGGGTCGCCGAAGCCTGCAGGTTTACGTTACCCTTGATCTCTTTCATGATGTCGTCGCGTTTGGTGCTTAACAGGTCACTCAAACTATGCGCGGCCAGCACCCGGCGCATGCTCGACAGCACGATGCTGCTGAGGCGGCTGTTGAGGTTCGATTCGCTTTTCACGGACTGGTAGAACTGTACGGGATCAATGATGCGGTAGCGCACGAATGCATCGATGACGACCCGTTCGTCAATGTCCTTTTCGCGGTCACGGCTGATGAATTCCGCCGGTTTGGTCTCAAATTCGAGGATGCGTTTATCGAACATCATCACATCCTGCACGAACGGCACTTTAATATGCAGACCCGGCTTTTTCACTACCCGCGTGATCTCACCGAACTGCAGCACTAGCGCTTGCTCCGTCTGCGGCACAATGAACAGGCTCGAGAGGATGAGCACCAGCGCGGCGACGCCTGCAATGCACCATTTTATGAGGCTCGCGGTCATTGTGCGCCCCCGTTCGACTGGGGTGCCGGTGGCGTCACCGTCACGCTGGTCGTACCGGCCAGCGGTTTCGTGTTCGGCATGGTGATCGGCAGTACCGGCAGTGCCCCGCCCTTGCCGCTTTCCATTACGATCTTCGGCATACCTTTAAGCACCTCTTCCATCGTCTCGAGATACATGCGGCGCTTCGTCACGTCCTTGGCCAACGCGTATTCGGCATAGATCTGTTTGAAACGCGAGGCATTGCCCTGCGCATCCGCGATCACGCGTGACTTATAGGCTTCGGAATCCTGCAGCATTTTCGCCGCGTCACCTTTCGCGCGCGGAAGGATGTCGTTGCTGTAACCTTCCGCGACGGATTCCGCGGTCTGCTTGTCCTGTTCCGCGCGTTTCACATCCTGAAACTCGTCGATGACTGGTGGCGGCACATCCGGGCGGCTGAGATTCACCGCGATAATCTCGATGCCCGCATCGTAATCGTCGAAGGTTTGCTGCATGAGTGTTTTTGTATCCTCGGCGATCTGGCTCTGCGCCCCGGTCAGCACATCATCGAGCTTGGTGCGGCCGATCACTTCGCGCATCGCGCTTTCGGCGACGATCTTCACGTTACCGGCCGGGTTGCGCATGTTGAACAGGTATTTTTCCGGGTGCGTGGCATCGATCTTCCATTGCACTTCAAAATCGATATCGACGATGTTGCGATCGCCCGTCAGCATCAGTTCCTCATTGCTCGGGATACTGGTGTCGCTACGGTCGCTGAGGGAGGATTTCGCCACGCGGATGCTTGGATTATCCGCATTGCCGCTGCGGTGACCGATCTCGACCTTGTTCACGGTAGTCACCGACGGGATGATGACCTGCTCGATGGGTGACGGCAGATGATAGTTCAGGCCCGGCGTGGCCGTGCGGCTATATTCGCCAAAGCGCATAACCATGCCAAGCTCGTCCGAATTCACGCGGTAGATGCCGGAAGCGAGCCAGAGCACGACAAAAATGCCGAAGGCGGCGACGATGATATCGCGTTCGCTGCCGCCATTGGGCATCTTCGCTTTCATTTTACCGGCGCTATCCTTGATGATTTTTTCGAATGGGTTGTTCGGGCCTTTACTGCCGCCGCCACCGTTATTGGCCCCGCCGCCATTACTGCCCACAGGCCCGCCACCGCTTGGCTTGCGTCCCCATGGGCTTTGATTTTCGGCCATTGATGTTCCTCGTGCGATTCTTATTTTCAGTACCTTATAATGCGAAGTGTGGCGCATGACAACTGCGTTCGGTGCTGTATAGTCAGGACTATGAAACCCGCTCCCGAACTTCAACGCCCCCCGACGATCAACCATCTGCCGATTCTGCATGTGGGCCGCGTCATCGCCATCGCATCAGGCAAGGGTGGCGTCGGCAAATCGACCGTGACGGTAAATCTGGCGCATGCCCTGACCGCTACGGGCAAGCGGGTCGGCATCCTCGACGCGGATATTTACGGGCCGTCTATCCCGCGCATGCTCGGCCTCGATACCTATGTGAAGCCGGAAATCGACAACCAGCAGATGGTGCCGCCCATGGCGCATGGCATCCGGGCGATGTCGATGGCGCTCATCACCGGCGATGACGCGGCCGTGCTGCGCGCGCCGATGATCACCAAGGCGCTGCTGCAGTTCCTGCGCGCCACGCGCTGGGGGACGGTCGATGCGCCGCTCGACCTGTTGCTAGTCGACCTGCCGCCGGGCACGGGCGATATCACGCTCAGTCTTGCCCAGAATGTAAAGCTCGACGGTCTGGTGCTGGTCACCACGCCGCAGGACGTCGCCGTCATCGATGCCGATAAATGCGCCAGTGCGTTCCACAAGCTGCACGTGCCGCTAGGCGGCGTTGTCGAGAATATGAGCTATTTCGTCGATGGCAGCGGCACGACGCAACATCTTTTTGGCCAAGGGGGTGGGGCGAAACTGGCAGCGAAATACGGGTGCGCTGTGCTGGGCGAGATTCCGCTCGACCCTGCCATAGGCATGTGTGCGGATGCAGGGAAGAATTTCATGGCGGAATATGGCGTATCGGCGGCAGCGGAAGTTTACCGTAAAATTGCGGCCAGTTTATAACCGCTCACATTCTTGAACGTGCGCCAAACAATAAACTAGAAGTTCATCTGGCGGACGTCGGTAACGACGGATTGCCCGGCATCCGACGGACGAGGATCGTAATACGGCTGCTGCGCCGGTTGTGGTGCAGGCGCTGCATAGACAGGCTGTGTTTGCGGATAGGATGGCGTCCCTTGCGGATAATTGGTAACATTCGCCTCCTGTTGCACAGGCGCGTAAGTCGGATAGGACTGTGCGAATGCTGGTGTGATACCCAATAGAATAGCGGCGATAACAATATACTGGCGCATAAGCAGACCCCTCTGGTTATGCCTCTTATAGCCATTGGAATGTACTATGTCCAGCTTTATGTTGCAGTGCGATATAATCATGCTTCGTTTTTAAGTTACTAAATAAGACAACTGTTTATGTATTTATAGCGGTGCATATTTAAAGCAGTTCTGCTTAAAAATTAAGCTGCCTTAGGTCATTACGATAGGAATAACCGTAATCACCTGGCTGCATGCTACCGGCGGGCGAACTTGGCCCGATGCCGGCCACCGTGCCCGGTAATACATCAGCCGGGGGCGACTGCGTACTGCCGGTAACGACGGGGTGGGAAGCCGTCAGGTTAATGGCCTGCTCCACACTCTGTTGCGATGATTGGCTATTGGAGTTCTGTTCGTGGGGTGGCTGGTCTTGCGCCAGCACGATGGATGCGTTTGTCAGCAAAAAGAGTAAGGGAAGGAGCTTCCTCATATGGACCTCCTGTGCGTGGATGGTGACGCGGGGCATGTAGGAATCAGGAAGTAAAATAACCATTAGCATGTTTACAATGCAGCGTTATTGGCAAAATGCGAGCCGCAGGCGTCTCCAGTGCGGCTTAGGATGTAATGCGAATTTAATACAAATTCTAATATCAGCGAGGTTTGCCTTACATGGCTTAAACGACTGGAACCGCGAGCATTCCCTGTAATTCATCCCATTCACGTTTGGTGAGGCCGGATGTTTCCTGCGTCATCTTTTCGCCGGCGATCATGCGCTTGACGACGGCGAGGCCTGTCTTGCTCAGGCGCGTGCCGTGCAGGCGGTGCTCGACGAAAGCGTCATACGCAAACGGCACCCACTTCTCAACGATCTTGATCATTTCGTCCGCGTAGGCGCGGATCTCATACTGCGCATGCGGGTCGGCGCGCAGCATCAGGAAGTGCATCAGGTTATGCAGGTCGCACTTCCAGTACCATTGCGTGTAATAGTTCATGGTCAGGTTCATGCGGGCCAGTTCACGGGCGATCCCGCTCTTTTCTTCATTGATCACGCTGCCGTCATTATTCGCGTTCATCAGCTCTTCGTAATGGCCGTAGACGCGCTCGGAATCCCCTTTAAGAATTTCTAGCACCCGCGCCGACTCGGCAGGGCTGAGGGCCGTTCCTTCGGCGCGGCCCTGATGGTTCTTCTTCGATTGCGGCGAAAGCATCTCCGCTGCCGGAATATAGAATTCCTTATCCATGATGCTATAACGCGCCGAGTATTCATTCACGTTCGCAGTGCGATGACGGATCCACTGCCGCGCGACGAAGATCGGCAGCTTCACATGGAACTTGATCTCACACATTTCGAATGGCGTGCTGTGCCAGTGGCGCATCAGGTAATTAATCAGGCCCTTGTCCTGACTTACCTGCTTAGTGCCGCGACCATACGAAACGCGGGCCGCCTGCACGATGGCCGCATCGTCGCCCATGTAGTCGATGACGCGGATAAAACCATGATCGAGGACTTTGATCGGGTCATAAAGGATCTTTTCCAGCGCGGCAGATGTGGCGCGTTTGGTCGTGAACGTCTCATCCATCGTTTCCGTTTTTGCATCGTTCATCGCGCTCACCGTCGCCATTGCACCCACCTTTTTGTGAGCATCAGGCTAACGAAAGTGCGCGGCTACGCAAGCGGATTTGCCGATTATCAACAAATGGATTCGTGGCAACACTGGTACCGCAATGCTGCAGTTTGGAAACGTCCCGCGAATTCAGCAGGCTTAGGCGATCATCGCCTGCTGGTCGGGCTGCTGGCCACCGCCTGTTCCCGGCGTGCGGGTCGCAATGGCTGCACGGGTGCTGTCGACACTCGCAAAGCTGCTGCCAAGATTGAGGGCCGTCGGTCGCGTCGCATTGGCTGCCACGCGATTTACCGACATGCGCGCCTGCTGGATCACGTCGGCGTGACCTGCGAGTAATTGCTCGTTCGACAGCGCGGAGGTCTGCAGCGGCGCAGGGGTTGTTTGGGCGACGGGTGCCGAAGGAGCCGGCTCAGCCAATGCCGGTGCAGTGGGGGCAACGCGTCCAGCCGGTGCAATGGCAGGTTCGACCTGGGCACCAAGCGCTGTTTGCGCTTTGACCAGGTTGCCGCCTTTGACGACGAAGAGGCGCAGGTTCAGATCGATCGCTTGCTGGACGCTTGCCGTGGTCTCCGATGCCGCCGGCACCTCGAGGAACGCTGCTCCGTAGTTGACGACGGCGGGGCCTTCATAAGCCACTTCGCCCATATTGTCGCTCGACCAGAGTGGGTTAAAGTTTGTCAGCGGCGCCATCGCGACTTCCTTTACGCCGCGAGCCTGCATTGCCTTCAGGGCAATTACCCGGTCGAGATAGACATTGCCGGTATGCGGCGCATTGGCATTGATCGCGCTATTCAGTTGGGCCACTTGCGCTAGCGGCACCTTATCCACCGCATCGACCTGACGGAACGTATCGACAATTGCCACGCCCGGCACCATGGGAATCAAGGACGCGAGTGCTGCTGCACCGCGCACCGTGTCTCCACGGACGAAATCTGGGGCGCCGACGATGCCACCGCCTGTTTCCCATAAACCGTTGCCAAATGCCCCGGCAACGGCGCCGACTTTACTTTCGCCGCGATGTGCATCCGGATTGGCTTCGAAATCATGCGCTTCGGCGACACCGGCAGCACCGGCACCGAAAAGAACCGCACCCAAGGCGATGAGCTTGCCCCAGGGGCCCGCTTTCGTCGCGCCTTCGGCAACAGTAGTCGCGCCACGAGCAATAATTCCTGCAGTTTCAACGGTACGGGCGGCAGTCGTTTCGGTGCGCACTGCTGCTCCTGCAATATCCGCTCCACTTTGCAAAGCAGTGCCCGCCATCAACTGTGTGCGGTGCGGCACAGGCGCAGGCTCGACCAGCGGCGCGCGGGCAGCCGTTTGTGCCGTTTGCGCCGCCGTGCTGGCAACGACTGGTTCTGTCCTCGCGACCGTTTCGGCCGCCGTGGTCGCCGCAGGCTGTGCTGCATTTCTTGTATTGGCCAAGGCAATTTCGACGGCCCGATCCGCCTCAGCCTTGGCAGCATCCGCTATCTTGCGTTCAGCCGTCCGGCGGTCGAAGAGGAATAATTGCTTCACGTCCGTGATGCCGCCATTAATCCAGTTGCGAAAACCCGTCATATTTTCTGTAATCTGCACGCCAGTAGCATGGAATGAATCGCCGACTGGACGCAAGAAATCGAACGCCCGCGAAACTACACCGCGCGGTTTCAAAGCCGCTTCCGCTCTCGCCCGTGCTGCTTCGGCGGCTTCCTTCGCCGCCTGTTCCAGCGCTTCACCGGTAAGCCCTTGACTGTTGCCACGTCGTGTCGCTCGTCTTTCAGCAACGTCACCCGCCCGGTTGATCGCATTGGCATCCTGCATATCATGGGCGCGAATGCCTGCGCTTGATGGCAGCACTGTGTTCACGACACCTGCGAAAGCCCGATCAACCGCCGAAATTGTACCAAGCGTCATATTCGTGGCGAGCTTAATCGGCGCCATTGCTACATGCACGACAGCGTTCCAAGCACCGCGAAGCGGGGCCACCCGTGAGGTTTCGAGGGCCCACACTCCCGCTATACCAGTGGTCATGCCCATGAAGCCTACAGGGCTATTCGGTAACGCTTCCATGACAGCTGCTACCCGGTCGGTCCGGCGCTGCTCGATCGTCAGTGGCTGACCCGCAGGGTTGTTCAAGTCCGTCGTTACGGGTTTACCGCCCTCAAAAGTCAACGTACGATAGGTTCCGTTCGTGTGACGGTAGACACCACCCTGTTCAACAACATCGGCGATCGGGCCCGTCGCCATACCCGCGATCGTCCCGGCTTGGCGTAACATCGCAGCGGCTTCCGGGCGCGACGAACGATCCGCCGAAGCAACCATGTTGCGTTGCAGGGTCTGCTCATATGTCAACGCCGGAGCGTTGCGCGCTGCCGTCGCTTCCGCAAAGGCCTCATTGTAGGCCACATCCCAATGGTAACCGTTGGTCATCCATTTAATTGCTGCACCAAGATAGGCGGTCATGCTTGCGGGTAACAGGTGCCAGATGTTGCTCGCCGCCGATTCAATATAGGCGATACCCTTCTGGATGATGTTTGGTTGACTCTGCACTCCCGGGGCATCGACCTTCGAGTAAAGCGCCGCGGCATAGGCCGTACCGATGGCTTTCGCCTGGCTATTGCTCATGCCGAAACCGATCTGGCCGTAATAATCTGCTGCCGTGCCTGTTGCGGCCGAGGTCATCGCACTGATGGCTCTCGGAACGCTGGCCATTCCATTTAAGAATTCACTCCCAGCGTCAAACACAGCCGCTGTGCCCGCTGCTGTTCTATAAATACCCGACTGGATGATTGACTGGCCGAGCGCCGATTTCTGCAAATCTTTCAGATACTGATCGCTGCCTTCCGTGATCGTGCCGCCGTTTGCTTTTAGCATATTCATGAAATTATTCATCGCGGTCTGATAGTTCATACCCGACGGCAGGCCGACTGAAACGATTGATTTGAAATTATGCGCAAAGTCCGCGACCTGATCGGCGAGTTGCTGGTACTTGAAGTCCGTGCCTGTGCGACCGAGCGCAGCATAGAGCTCATCTGCCTTTGCCGCTGACAGATTATGCAGGTCCACCGTGAACTGCGTGCGGTTCGCCTGCGTAATAGTGACCGTGGTCGGCGTGGTGGGTGCCGGTGTGGTTGGATTCGTGGTGTTCGCCATAGAGGACTCCTTAAGTATCAAGGTACCAAACAAACATGACAGTTTGATGACGGTGCGCGCGAATGTTGTGACAGTTGCGTGAAGGTTGGCGTGGTGTAACTTAGAGTTTATGCGGCTCTGCTGCCATGACGTCGACCTTGCACTTTGCCGGAGGTTCGCCTATAGTCGTGACGTTACGCAAGTAACTATGGTGATAAACGTGACGTGGAATAGTCGGATTGGACCCGGGGGCAGAGCCCGGCGGCTCCACCAGTTTCCCGTAGGTTGGTAAATGGCACTAACGAGGTCAGCAGACCGAGCGAGCCATCAGCCTGCGGCGCGGCGTTTCACAGTGATTTAAGCAGAAATCACTGGAAACAATGCAAAATCTGGGGCCGAATCAGCATCGACAGCCGCAATAAAGACGAAACTTTTGCCGGGGGTGATCTCCCCTGATCGGATCAATTTCTAAGTGCAAACGACAACGTAGCACTCGTTGCAGCTAACGACAACACTGTCGTAGCGGCCCGTCTCGCGGCTTAGTGTCGCCTGACGAGCTCTAGCTCGTAAACGCAGCCCGAGGGGAGCTGGGCAACAGAATCCCCTCACCTTTCAGGTGCATGTAAAAGTCTCTCGGTAAATCTCAGTGTACTTTTTCATAGATGCATTGCACGCCGAAAATCCCGGGATGAACCCGGGATTTTGGCGCATAACATTGTTATTTAAGTGGCGTTAGAACCTAAAACAGGCTAGAAGCAAGGTATGACACAGGAAACCATCGACTATCCCGGCCTGATCGACTCAGCGATGCGCAACGTCGTGCGTGAGGCTCTCATTCATGTCGATAAATTCGGCCTGCCGGGCGAGCATCATTTCTTCATTTCTTTTCAGACCAATTTCCCAGGTGTCAGCATCTCGCCGCAGCTGAAAAGCCGCTATCCGGAAGAGATCACCATCGTCGTGCAGCACCAGTTCTGGGACCTGAAGATCACCAAAGAGCAATTCTCAATCATGCTCAGCTTCAACAATATCCCGGAAAAACTCGTCGTACCGTTCGATGCGCTGACCGCTTTTGCCGACCCGTCGATCAAATTCGGCCTGCAGTTCCATGGCAAGCAGATCGCGGCGAACATGGCGGCCAATGAGGAGGCGGTTGCCTGCCCCGCCACGGGCCGTACCGGCAACGAAAAGCCACCGATGGCGGCGTTCGAGGAAGACGCACCGAGCGAGACTGGTGAAGCCGCGAACGACGAAAAAGTCGTCAGCATGGAAGCCTTTCGCAAGCGCTAGCGTTCTCGGGTTTTTCCCGGCGGCAGTAGCTTCCCATTCGGCCCGTATAGTTCTACCAATGGCGGTGCAGTGACCCGCGAACGTTCACCGCTGATGACGGCATCCGGTTGCGCAACACCATGGTTTTGTGGCTTTTCTGTTGGCTGAGTTAACTGGTTGTAACGGGGCGGCAACTTATTACCAAGTGCTGCCACCGGCGTTACGGGCGGCACGCGCCCCACGCCCACTATTTTGCTGCCGGTAATTTTCATTCGCCTATACTAACGTTTCCATCTTTTGCGAGCATGAAGATTCGATGACATCCATGATCCAGCTCCTCGCCATCGCCAACGTCGCCGCGCAAATGGGCGAAGTCCCCATCGCCGCTGCCATCATCGGGCCGGATGGCAGCGCTATCACTACCTTTCATAACGAGGTCGAGGCCCGGCGCGATGCGACCGCCCATGCTGAACTGCTCGCCATCCAGATGGCCTGCCGCAAACTCGGCCGCAAATACCTCGAGGACTATACGCTGATGGTAACGCTCGAACCCTGTGCAATGTGTGCGCAAGCGGCCAGTTTCGTGAAGTTGAAGAAGATCATCTATGGTGCCTATGATATAAAAGGCGGCGGCATCGAGCATGGCGCGCGCGTGTTCAGCCAGCCGACCTGCCACCATGCGCCGGAAATCATCGGCGGGGTCGAGGGAGCCGCGTGCGGTCGGTTGCTCAGCGATTTTTTCAAGGCGCGACGCTAAGCATACCCAACGCTCAGACGCTGCGCATGCGTCTGCTCAACAGTTCTTGCGCCATACCATTAAGGTGGTCTTGCAAGCCAGTATACACTTGCAAACAGTATTCCTGGGCTTCAGGTTGCAAACCCTTGATCTGACCGAGGCTTGCCGCCGCATACGTGAGGCTGTCACTCAGGCGTTGCTTCAGTTCACCCACAGTTGCCGGCGCATTTGCTTCAAGTATATGTGCTTCAGCTTTCTTTTTCGATAATTCTTCGGCTGGCAGGCGTAGCAAGGCGTCGGATAATGCTGATTCAAAGGAAGATTGAATCGCTTCTTGGTGCTTGGCAATATTGTCAAGAATGTCGCGGCTAGCGGAAAGCGATAGTCTCATCCATTCATGCTCTACAGCCATGAATATCGGGCTGGAAGAAATAGCATGCGCTTCTTTCACCAGCGCATTGAAGACGCGCGTCGTCAGGTCGACCGTTGGCCTTACTACAGCTTGCGCGCGCTTCTCGTGCTTCTCATCCATAGGGTCCTCACGCTTGCCAAATGGCTGCTTCGGCTCTAGTTATACCGGCAAACCATTACCATTTCGTGAAGGAATCCGCCATGTCCGTGCAATATACCTATGTCATGAAGGGCCTCAGTAAAGCCTATCCCGGCGGTAAAAAAGTTTTGAACGACATATGGTTAAGTTTTTTCCCCGGTGCCAAGATCGGCATCGTTGGCCATAACGGTTCGGGTAAATCGACGCTGCTGCGCATCATGGCCGGGCAGGACAAGGAATTCAACGGCGAGGCCTGGGCGGCGGACGGTCTCAAGGTCGGCTTCCTCGAGCAGGAACCGAAGATCGATACCAGTAAGACCGTCCTCGGCAATGTGATGGAAGGCCTGAAGGAAAAACAGGCGCTGGTCGACCGTTATAACGAAATCATGGCTGATTATACCGACGAGGTTGCCGACGAAGCAGCCAAACTCCAGGACCAGATCGATACGCTCGGCTTGTGGGATCTCGAGCGCGAGGCCGAAGTCGCAATGGACGCGCTGCGTTGCCCGCCAGGCGATTCACCGGTCGAGAAACTCTCCGGCGGCGAGAAGCGGCGCGTCGCCCTCGCCCGCCTGCTACTCAGCAAGCCGGATATGCTGCTGCTCGATGAGCCGACCAACCACTTGGATGCTGAATCCGTCGCTTGGCTCGAGAACTTCCTTGTGCATTACCCCGGCACCGTGGTGATGGTCACCCACGATCGCTACTTCCTCGACAACATCACCAAATGGACGCTCGAACTCGACCGCGGCGAAGGCAAACCGTTCGAGGGCAATTATTCGGCATGGCTCGAGCAGAAAGCCAAAAGCATGAAGCACGAGGAGAACGAAGATTCCTCGCGCAAGAAGGCAATGGACCGCGAGCTGGAATGGGTACGTTCATCACCCAAAGCGCGTCAGGCGAAATCCAAAGCGCGCCTTAAGGCCTATGATGAAATGGTGGCCAAGCAGCAGGACAAACGCACCGACACCGCGCAGATCATCATCCCCGCACCACCACGGCTTGGCAACAACGTCATCGAAGTCGAAAATTTGAAAAAAGGTTTTGGCGAAAAGCTGCTCATCGACGGATTGAACTTCAGCCTGCCACCCGGCGGGATCGTCGGTATCATCGGCCCGAACGGGGCGGGCAAGACGACGCTGTTCCGTATGATCACCGGTGGGGAAAAGCCCGACGGCGGCACATTCAAGGTCGGCGAAACCGTGAAACTTGGTTATGTCGACCAGTCGCGCGATGCGCTCGATGACAAGAAGACCGTGTGGGAGGAAATCTCCGGCGGCACCGACATCATCGAGTTGGGCAAGATCACAATGAAAAGTCGCGCCTACTGTTCGTCGTTCAACTTCAAGGGTTCCGACCAGCAAAAGAAGGTCGGCAGCCTGTCGGGCGGTGAGCGCAACCGGGTGCATCTCGCCAAAATGCTCAAAACCGGCGCCAACGTATTACTGCTCGATGAGCCGACCAACGACCTCGACATCGAGACGTTGCGTGCGCTCGAAGAAGCGCTCGAGGACTTCGCCGGTTGCGCGGTCATCATCAGCCACGATCGTTTCTTCCTCGATCGCATCGCAACGCACATTCTCGCCTTCGAAGGCGATTCGCATGTCGAGTGGTTCGAGGGCAACTTCCAGGATTACGAAGAGGACAAGAAGAAGCGCCTCGGTGAGGCATCCGTCACGCCGAAACGTATTCGGTATAAGTCGCTGCTCGCGGCGTAGAACATATCAGCTATATATTGTAAAATCGCAAGGCGCAGCCGATGAAGTTCTGCGTTAGGTCATACTTGGTCGCCGTTATAGGTGACGCTAAAGGTAGGACAACACACTTATTATACTGCGAGAGGCCCTGTACTACCCTGTAAACGGCATTCCGTCGTCAAGCTTCGTGTCGATATTCCACGCGTCTTCCGCTTTTATCACATCCCACTCCGGATAGGGCCAGGATGAAAAGGGCAGCGCATCCGCGCCAAACGCATAAAAGTTGACAGTTTCGCCATTCGTTTGGGTTACTGAATCGACATACCATCCTGCACTCGTATATTTCGATGCTGGGTCGTTATAACCGATCTTCTGTTTAGGGTTGCCCGACGCGGTGTTTTTCCCCGAATACTGGCCTTCGATTAGGCCTGCCGCTGCCAGTTCACGCCAGAATTGGTACGACTCATTAGGGTCTCCGCCTACGAATGTCACTAGCCCGTTTCCATCGCCGTTACACACGCCGGTAGGCGAGGCGGTTCCCGGCTGCAAGTTACACGTAGGGATAGTGTTGTCTTTTCCCCAGAAAGAGGTGGCGTTCGTAATGTCGCCCGGCAGGCCAAAATACTTGTCGCGGAAGACTTTGTTTGCCGTAGTGTAGCGCTGGTACTCGCTTACCACCGAGCGAAGTTGCGCGGCACGAATCAAGCTCTGCCCCGAAAGCACGCCACCTACCAACAGCCCAAGAATAACCAGTACGATTGAAAGCTCAACAAGGCTGAATGCGGTAAACTTACGCGGTGTGAGCATGGAGAATCCTACCATTGTGCGTACGAAAGGCAATGCTATTTACAACATCGATCAGTTGACTGGCCTGCCAGTCCTTGCACATCAAGCGAAGATCAAAGGTAAGCTTATTGTTTCGCGGCAACCTGCGATTTGAGCGCCGAGATCAGGCCATCGACGCCTTTATTCTCGACGATGCCATTAAACTCCGAACGCTGCGTCGTCAGCAGGCTCACGCCCTCGACCGCGATATCAACAATCTTGTAACTGCCCGTATCATTACGCAGGTGGTAGTCCACGTTCACTTTCTGGCCGTTCGGATCGTCGATCTCCATGGTCACGACATTGTCGTCACCATCGGAACGCGCGTTCTTGAGGGTGTAGGTCTGGCCCGAGTACTTGGTGAGCTTTGCCGCATAGTTTTTCAGGATGAACGGTTTGTACGCCGCTATGTAATCCTGCTGCTGCTGCGGGGTCGCCGTGCGCCAGTTCTTGCCAAGCACGAATTTCGCCACGTAGTTGATATCGACCTTATCCGCGAAGATGGATTCGATCTTCGCTTGTTTCTGGTCCTTGCTCAACGCATCGTTCTTGACGAGTGTCAACACCTGCGTCGCCGTCGAGTCGATGAACGTCTTGGCGGCAGCAGGATCGGCTGCAGCATACGCGATGGAACCAAAAGAAAGGCTGGCGGCGAGAACCGCCGTTACAAGAATACGCTTCATTATTGGACGGCCCCTTCGCCGGCAATTTTCGGCTTATCAGTGTGTTTGTTAGTGATCTCGGCCGCACGATGCTGCTCGTAGATACTTTTGAAGCTGGCATACGGATCAAGCGAGCTCGAATAGATATCATCGATCGGATCGAGCAGGCGCTCACGCTCCACCAGTGCCTGGCCGGCATAAATGCCGATCAGCGTCCAGTCGGTACCGCTCTGGTCGAACGCATAGGTCAGCGGATCAAGCCAGATATCGGCGATCATGCCGCCCGTGTCGCGCACGTTGCTCGGCCCGAGCAGTGGCAACACGAGGTACGGACCTGAGCCCACGCCCCAGACCGCCATGGTCTGGCCAAAATCTTCACGGGTTGAATACAGACCCGCCGTCGATGCGACATCGTTCAGACCGGCAAGACCGACGGTCGAGTTGATCATGAAGCGGAAGAAGTTATGCATACCGCCGGTGAAATCACCCTGCAGAAAATTATTTACCATGCTGACCGGCTCATACAGGTTGTCCGACGCATTGCCGATATGGGTGCGCACCCCTTGCGGCGTCACATAGCGGTAGCCCTTCGCCACCGGACGGAACAGGTATTCATCGAAACGTTCGTTCACCGCGAACATCGGGCGGTTGTACGCCTCGAGCGGATCGGACGGATCGTTCGTTTTCGTGCTGCACCCGGCCACCAATGCCACCAAGGCAATCAGGGGAAGGATTTTCTTGGTCAGGTCTACAATCATAGTCGCGTCTTTCTTGCACAAAGGATTAAGGCGCATGTAGCGCTCTTCTAATATCGATACTAGTGACAAACAATAAATAATTCCCTAACATCCCCAACACGTCATTAAAATGCCATACCGGCGAAAACAACGTTTTTGGCACAGGTCGCCGCCAGTTTCGCGGTATTTAACGTCCACAGCACCTAACAGCAGGATTCTGCTTACTGTTGCTAAATTAACACAGGAGTTGCGTCAAAGCATGCCGAAGTCTATCACCCCGATGCTAGCATCCACCGCCGCCCTCCTTCAACAGATGCGCGAACTCTATGGCAAAACGGCACCAGCCGTGTCATTCGAATTCTTTCCACCTAAAACCGAGGTTGCGGAAGCCAAACTCTGGGAAGTGATCGGTACACTCGCACCCCTTAGGCCACGCTTCGTTTCGGTCACCTACGGTGCAGGCGGTAGCACCCGCGAGCGCACGCACTCCACCGTTACGCGTATCAAGCGTGAAACGGATCTCGTGCCTGCCGCGCACCTTACCTGTATCAATGCCAGTAAGGCGGAAATCGCCGAGATCGCCCGTGAATACTGGGATGCCGGCGTGCGCGATATCGTGGCGTTGCGCGGCGATGCGCCCATCGGCACCGTGCCTATTACACCGGCGGACGGGTACCATTACGCCGATTCGCTCGTTGCGGGCCTGAAGAAAATCGCCGACTTTAATATCGCTGTCGCCGCCTATCCGGAAGGCCACCCGGAAGCACGCAGCAAGGATGACGATATCGACCATCTCAAGCGCAAGCTCGATGCCGGGGCGACCCGTGCCATCACGCAATTCTTTTTCGACGTCGATGTCTATTTGCGCTTCGTCGAAAAATGCCGGGCGCGGGGCATCACGGCCGAGATCATTCCGGGCATTCTGCCGGTCACCAATGTTTCGCAGCTGAAAAAATTCGCCGGCATGTGCGGGACGGATGTGCCGAATTGGCTGGCAACGCTGTGCGAAGGGCTCGATGAGAATCCCGAGTTGCGCCACTCCATCGCCGCCATGGTCGCGGCCGAGCAATGCCGCATGCTGATGCTCGCGGGTGTCGATAACTTCCACTTCTACACGTTGAACCGTGCCGAGCTTACGCAGGCGATCTGCCATATCCTCGGCATTCGCGCCAACGCTGCAGCAGCAGCGTAAACAGCGCAAACAGGCAGATGGGCCCGAGGAAAATACCGGTATGCTGCGCGAAAGGTCGCGCGAAGATCGGCATCCACCAAGTCAGTACCAATACGGTTTTTTCATAGGGCAGGAAGCCATCGCGTAAGCCGCAGGCAACATAGAACGCTAGTGCACAGCCAATGACGACGAGGTCGTAATCGAAATTATACGGTACGGCGAGGAAGGTGGCGATGATCAGCGCTGCTGCCTTCAATCTCTCATCCAGCATGCTGCGCCAGATAGCAATGACGCCGGCGAATGCCAGCAATGCACCCGCGCCCTGCACCGCATAGGCCGCGTCCACAGTGCCACCGATCTCACGCATCCAGGCGAACAGGCTTTGCATCTTGAAGAAGCCCGTATCGCCGCGCTCCAGTAAAATGGTGCGCGTAAATGTCGCGCTGTCAAACCACGCGTGCCAACTAATGGTGCCGAAAGCAAGGATGCTCAACGACGTCAACGCGATGACTGTCGCGGCCGCGGCGAAGAATGCACGCCAATGACCGCCCGCCATCAGCGCAAAGGGAATGAAAATACCGTATTGCGGTTTGTAGACAAGGCAGGCGACCAACAGCCCTGCCAACATCGGCCGCTTTGGCAATGCGGCGAGTCCGCCGGAAAATAATGCGGCGGTGAGGAAGCCGTTATTACCATGCCCCAGATTGATGACGACGGCAGCGAAGCCTATAGAGGGTAGACAGACAGTTTTCAGGGGAAGGATACGCCGCATCACTCCCAGATACGCGGCGAACGTGGCAAGCTGATAGAGCATGAGCGCGGTAAGGTAAGGCAGCGCCGCCAGTGGCAATGCCAGCAAGAAAAAATACGGCGGATAATTCCAGCTGTAGAAATCACTCGCCGGGCCGAACAGTTCCTTCTCGCGCGCGAATTGCAAATCGGGATTGAACGGGGCCTGCGGCAACCCGTCGCGCACATAGGTTCCTGCGGCATACACATTAGAAAAATCGGTGCCGAGGATGCGCCCGCTATAGTCATGCATGCCATGCGCGGTAAGTGCGAGATACCCGATTATGCTCGCGGCAAATAGCAGCATGAGGATGCTGTAATTACGGATGCGCTCGTGCGTGACCCATTCACCACTCCGTAGCATCCGGCTAATTGTCATCGCCCTTGATGAGACGAACGACGATGCGGCGGTTCAGATCCTGGTTCGCCGGGATGGCATTGCCTTCGGAGTCGCGATCCGGCGCTTTGGGCTCGGTCGCCGCCAGGCCCACTGCTTTCAGCTTGGTCTGCGGAAAACCCTTGTTTGCGAAGTAGCGCACGACACTCGCCGCCCGCGCGGCCGAAAGCTCCCAGTTCGATGGGAACATCGCCGATGCCACCGGCGAATCATCCGTATGACCATCCACTTCGACCGTAATATCGGCTTTGGCGATCGGCGCGATCTGCGAGTAAACAAGCTCCAGCATCGGCACCGCTTCGGTCGTGAATTTTGCCGAACCCGGCTCGAAGAACGCCCCGCCCGCCAGCTCGATATCTATGCCGCGTTTGTTCGTGCTCGGCGCGATGAATTTGTCATAACCACTTGCACCCAGCGACAGGGAAAGCTGCTTTTTCAGTTTTTCGTAGGCATCTTCCGTCGGTGTGCCCTCGTTGCTGAATCCCTTATCCTTGAGCCCACGCGATATCTGTTCAAGTTGCTTCTGGTCCGGTGTTGAGAGCGAGAATAACAGCACGAAAAAGCACATCAGCAACACGCACATATCGGCGAAGGTAATGAGCCAGCCCTCATCCTCTGGCACCTCGATCTTGCGGTGCGTGTTCAGGCTCATCTAGGTCGCTTTCGGCGCAACGGCAGCCGCTGCCGCACCACGCAACTGCTTATCAATATTGAAATGGTTCTGTGGCTCGAGGAAGCTGTTCAGGCGATCCTGCATGTAGCGCGGCGATTTCTTTTCGGCGAGCATGGTCAGGCCCTCGACCACCATCAGGTTGCGGAAGCGATCCGTCTCCTGCTTCTGGTACAGTTTGTTCGCCGCCGGGATGAACACCATCCGCGCGAAGAACACGCCGTAAAGCGTAGCGACCAATGCCAGCGACATACCGCCGCCGATCACTTGCGGCAAATCTTTCGCGCCGCTGCCCATCTGGTTCAGAATGGCGATAAGGCCGACCAGGGTTCCGATCATGCCGAAGCTCGGCGCACTTGCCCCCATATTGCGAAGTACCGGCACCGCAGTCGTTTTATGCTCGAAGTCGGATTCGACCGCCGTGACCATCATGGTGCGCAGCTCGGCCGGCTGATGGTTCGTCACCACCAGTTCCATGCAGTAGCGCACGATCGGATCGGCGAGCGAAACACCCTTGATCTCGTTCTCGAGCGCGGGCAGGCCTTTCTGCTGCACGAGGTAACTCCAGCGGATCAGGCGCATGATTTCGGTGTTCAGCCCCTCACGCGTCGATTTCGGTTTCTTCACCATCCAGGTGATGGCCTTGAACGCGGTGAATACATCCCGGCTGTGATAGCCCATAAACGCCGCAGCGACCGAACCGCCGAAGACGATGAGAAACGCGTGTAACTGCAAGTAGATAAACGGATTGCTCGTCGCAAAGGCAATGGAACCCACTACCAGCACCAGCCCGAAGATAACCCCCAATAATGACGATAACGACATGCGGCCCTTTTTTTGAAGCTGGTTAGGTACCAAAACCATACCGGTTTTTGGCCACTGCGCCACAAAAAGCGGGCATCATACCATTTTGTCGTGAAGTTTTCGGCGAGTGTGATTATGCTGCCCACCATGAAACCTGTCATCGGCTTTACCCTGGATTACGAAGAAGGCAGCGCCACCGCCTATTCGAAATACCCCTGGTACGCGCTGCGCGACAACTATACTGCTTCGGTGGCTAAGCAAGGCGGCGCGCCGATCGCGCTGCCGCATGAGATCGAACAGGTGCCGACCTATCTAGATATGTTGTCAGGCCTCATCATCACCGGCGGCAATTTCGATGTGCCCCCTGCAATGTATGGTGACCACAGCATTCACCAGAAAGTCACCACCAAGCCGCGCCGTAGCCAGTTCGAGTGGGCTATCACCCAGGGCGCACTGAACCGCGGCATGCCCATCCTCGGCATCTGCGGCGGCGAACAATTGCTCAATGTGATTCTCGGCGGCACCCTTATCCAGCATATCCCGGATGCCGTGCCGAACTCGCTGGCGCATGAACAGCCGAACCCGCGCCACGAGGCGGGCCACGAGATCGCCATCGTCGCCAACACGCTGCTCGCTAAAATCGTCGGCACGGCGACTCTTGCCGTTAATTCGGCACATCATCAGGCGGTGGGTAAAGTGGCCGAGGGCGTCATCGTCAATGCACGCGCGGGCGACGGGGTGGTCGAAGGCATTGAATACCCGGCGCACCCGTTCTGCCTAGGCGTACAGTGGCACCCTGAATTCTCCATCACGAGAGCGGACGACAAGATCTTCGCCGCCTTCATCGCCGCAGCGCAAAGTTACCGGAAAGGGGCGAGCGGATGTTGAACTACAAAATCACCACGCGCATTACCTCCCAGCGGGACGGTACCGGCGAAGTGGTCGTCAATTGCAAGGAAGGCGAGCTGCGCCTGCCGCTCGATCTCGTCGGTGGCACAAAGGTCCATTTCCGCGAACCCGACGAAAGCTGGGAAGAGAAATGCCGCCAGCAGCATGCCGAGTGGGCCATCCCCAAAAAAAGCAGCATCAAGCTCGCCATCTTCATGCATTTCGGCGGCATGTATTACCGCTACGATACCTGGACGAGCGTGCTCACCATCGGCATCCTGCCGACCAGCACAGTCGGGTGCATCATCCTCATCCTCGCGTTACTGCTGACGCGGCACGTCTTCTAGGACATGGAACCGCAGCGCATTGCGAAATTCATGGCAGCGGCGGGCTTGTGCTCGCGGCGCGATGCCGAACGTTGGATCGAGGAAGGCCGGGTCCTCGTCAATAGTAAGGTGCTCAGTACCCCCGCTTATCTCGTAAACGAAACGGATGCCGTAATTGTCGATGGCAAACGCATAACGCTTAAAGCTGACACGCCGCGTCTCTTCGTCTATCACAAACCGGCCGGGCTCGTGACCAGCCACCGCGACGAAAAGGGCCGCAGCACCGTGTTCGACCATCTGCCACGTGACCTGCCGCGCGTCATCTCCGTTGGCCGGCTCGATCTCGATAGCGAGGGCCTGTTGCTGCTCACTACCAGTGGCGCGCTTGCCCGCGCGATGGAGCTTCCGGCGAACGCGCAACAACGTACCTATCGGGTGCGCATCCGCGGCACACCGATGGAAACGCATCTACAACAACTCGAACGCGGTGTGCGGGTGGATGGCGTGAATTACCAGCCCATCGACGTCGAGATCGAAAACCAGAAGGAAGGCCGCAACCAGTGGCTCACGCTGACCCTGCGCGAGGGAAAGAACCGAGAGATCCGTCGCATCTTCGAACATTTTGACCTGCCGGTGAGCCGCCTTATCCGCATTCAATACGGGAACTTTCATCTTGATGATCTTGCGTCGGAAGAAGTGGCGGAAGTGCCAGCGAATGATGTGCTAAAGCTAATGGAGAAGTTAGGCATTGACTAAGCAACGCGTCATTCCGGCCTTGAGCCGGAATCCACCTTCTTGCTAAAGAATAGATGCTGAAACGCGTTCAGCATGACATAGGAGAATATGTGCGCATCATCGCCGGACAATTCAAAGGCCGCAAACTGCTCGGTTTCGAGGGCAAGGACATCCGCCCGACCTCCGACCGCACGCGCGAGTCCGTGTTCAATCTGCTGATGCACGGGCGGTATGCGGGTGACAATATCCGTGGCTGCCACGTACTCGACATTTGCTGCGGCACTGGCGCGCTCGGGCTTGAGGCATTGTCGCGTGGCGCACGCATCGCTACGTTCATCGATTGCGACAGGAAATCACTGGAGCTTGCAAAGCAGAACGCCCTGCATTGCGGCGTTACCAACGCCGCATTTTTTGTCCAGGCGGATGCGACGAAACTTCCCGCCGCACGTGAACCGGCAATCCTCGTGCTCATTGATGCGCCGTATGGCATGAAGTTGCTGCAACCCTGCTATGCATCGCTGCAGGCCGGTGGCTGGCTGGCGCCCGGCGCGCTCATCGTCACCGAGCAGGAACGCAGCGCACCGGCCTTGGCACTCGACGGGGCCGAACTTATCGACGAGCGCACCTACGGCAAACCAAAAGTACTGGTATATCGCGTCAGCAACAGCTAGATTGCCGACGCATCCACCGGAGATCACCATGGCCTTTATCACCACGCTCATCATCCTCGCCGTCATTATCAGCCCGATGATTTTTTTCACCGTGCGCACGGCGGAAGTCGCGGTCATCACGCGCTTCGGCAAGTTCTTGCGCATCGCCCAGCCGGGCCTCAACGTCAAGGTGCCCTTTATCGATAAGGTGCAGGGCCGCGTTAGTTTGCGCGTCAACCAGATCACCCTGACCATGGAAACGAAAACGCAGGACAACGTCTTCGTCACCATCCCGATCTCGGTACAAAACCGCGTACGCGCCGAGAAAGCATTCGATGCATTCTACAAACTTTCCGACCCCGTCGCCCAGATCAAGTCCTACGTTGAACAAGTCATCCTCGGTCATGTGCCGTCCATGACGCTCGATCAGGTGTTTGCCAGCCAGTCGAGCATCGCCATGGCGGTGAAAAAGGAACTGGATGCCGATATGTCCGAGTTCGGTTACGAGATCGTCAACGTGCTTGTCACCGACATCATCCCCGATAGCAAAGTGAAGTCGGCGATGAACGACATTAACGCCGCCCAGCGCGAACAGGTCGCCGCCAATGCACGCGGGGAAGCAGAGAAGATCCTTGTGGTGAAAAAGGCTGAAGCTGAGGCCGAGAGTAAGGCCCTGCAGGGCCAGGGGATCGCCAACCAGCGCCGTGCCATCATCGAAGGGCTGCAGACTTCCATCGGCGAATTCCAGAAGGTCGTGGTCGGCACCTCGGCGGGCGAAGTCATGCAGCTCGTGCTCGTCACGCAGTATTTCGATACGCTGAAATCCATCGGGGAACTTGGCAAAACCAACACGCTGTTCCTGCCGCACTCACCCAGTGCAGTGACCGATATCAGCCAGCAGATATTGCAGTCGATGGTGGCCTCGGGCAAGGTCGGGAATTAAGTGCGGCCCTGACCGCGCCCTTTGCCGGCAACCTGCATCGCATTCTCGACGAATTTGCCCGCGAGGTTCAGCCCCTGCTGCTGCAGGCGTTTGATAGTCTCTTTCGAGTCCTCATACACCGCTAGTTGGCCCGTTGCATAATTCATATGCGAAGCATCAAGGTTCTTGCGCTGGTCCTTAAGCCCTTTTTCGATAGTCGCGATCAGGGTAAGTGTTTCCTGCTTCTCGCGCGCGGTGAGGGTTTTACGCGCCAGCATCGCCTGAATGCGCTCGCGCAGGTCGTCGCGCTCCACATGCATCATCTCTTCCATCGCCTGCGCCGTCGATAGCTTGCCAGCAATCAGTTGCTTCATCGTCTGTTCGATCAAGTCGAGATCGTTCATCGAACGCTCGATAGTGTCCGTACGCGCATTGAAATTCGTATCTGCTACCGGCGCGAACAGCGCCGCAAAGAATACCATATAGTCGCGATACAATGCCGTTATCTGTCCGCGCACTGCCTGTGGCGGCATACGCGGTGTGGTCGCTCCGGCATCACTGACCTTTACTACTTGCGAGCCGGCCGATTTCTCCGTCACCTTGTTGATAAGGCCGATCGGTTTCTCCTGAATGCGCCGCAACTGGCCGAGATCATAGGCCAGGTTCTCCACTGATAACCGGCTGTTCTTCGCATATATATCATCCGAGCCAGAAGTCAGTGCCCGCACCGCGTCGTGGAAATGCTCGATGCGCGGCCGCCAGTCGCCTTCATGCAAACGGACGCCCCACTCGCTTTCGATCGCCAGCAATTGGCCGTATTTACCATGCATCAGCTCGATGATTGCCGCTTGCTCACTGCCGTCGAATGCCATAGGTGCTCCTCATGCCTACCGCTAGCACACAAAATCTCAGGCCTCAAGGCGCAGCCTTGTACGTGCATTGGCCGTTCTGCAAAAAGAAGTGTCCCTACTGCGATTTCAACTCGCATGTGCGCGACAATGTCGACCACGACGCATGGCGTCGAGCCTTGCTAAGAGAGCTGGGTTACTGGCATCACCTCGCCCCGGAAAATCGTATCACCAGCATTTTCTTTGGTGGCGGCACACCCTCATTAATGGAGACGCAAACGGTTGGCGTAGTTATCGAAGAGGCGGACAAACTCTGGAGCCTCGATAGTAATTGCGAGATCACCCTCGAAGCCAACCCTACCTCTGTGGAAGCCGAAAAATTTGCTGCACTTTATGCCGCAGGCGTTACCCGCGTATCGCTTGGCGTGCAATCGTTAAAACCCGAATCGCTTGAATTTCTAGGTCGCGAGCATTCGTCCCATGAAGCACTGGATGCAATCGCCCTCGCTGCAAAAATTTTCCCGCGCTATTCGTTCGATCTCATCTATGCGCTGCCGGATCAGACGCTGCAGCACTGGGAAGCGGAGTTGCGCGAGGCGCTCACCCATGTGCGCGGACATTTATCGCTGTATCAACTTACCATCGAAGAGAATACCGCGTTCCACCATGCCTACCATGTTGGCAAATCTTTCGTATTGCCGGAGGATTCGCTGGCGGCGGAACTCTATCACCTTACACAAAGGATCATGCGGGATGCTGGCTTACCTGCCTATGAAATATCGAATCATGCTGCACCGAACCACGAGAGTCGCCACAATCTTTCCTACTGGCAGAGCGATTCGTATTTCGGCATTGGGCCCGGTGCACATGGCCGCGTCGATATTGCCCACAAACGTATTGCAACGCGCAACCTGAAATCCCCCGAACGCTGGCTCGATGCAGCGTTGCGAACGGGTCATGGGCTTGAAGAGGAACTCACCTTGAATACCCAGGAACGCGCCGAAGAGATTATCCTGATGGGCCTGCGCCTACCGCATCTCGGCGTGAACCGTGAAATGCTGCCAGCGGATGTAGCTGCGTATCTCACCAACCTCTGGAGCGACGGCCGTGTTGACCGGTTGGTAGAACAAAAAATGTTGCAGGAAACACCGCAGCATTTGCGGGTTACTTCGCAGGGAAAATTGGTGCTTAATAGCGTGATTGAAAAACTGCTCAACTAAAAACTCGTAGAGCTTGGCGAAATCACCGTTAGTCCACCACCACGCACTTCCATTACCGCGAGGCCGCGCTGCACCGTGCCATCCGCGCGCAGGCGGAAGATGCCGTTAGCCGGGCCCTGAAATCCGGACGGGGTCGCCAGCGTCACCGCATCGAAGGCGCGGCCGGAAGTCGATAGCGTCACCGCCAGCGCCACCGCATCGTAAGCGAGGCTGGCGATTCGTGGCGGTTTGTAATGGTACGTATCGTTGAAACGCTGCTCGAACGCATGCGTCAACTCCGGCGGTGAGGACGCGAACCAGGCCGATTCGAGGTTTACCCGGCGCAGCAGATCTGCATCGTCCCACAGGCCCGTGCCGAGGAATTTCACGTTGCTCGGCCGCACACCCCGCGCCGCCAGGCCGCGCATCAGTGTATCGAGCGTGGCGCTGCCTTCCGGGATGAGGATCGCATCGAATGGTGGTGGCTTGCCGGATTGCACGAGGCTATTCAGCGCGGTATCGATGCCCGCGCCCTGCACGAGGTATTTCGCCTCGATGATCTTCTGTCCCTGCTTGCTGGCCGCCGCGCGCGCCGCGGCAAGCACTGTCTCGCCAAGCTGTGAATTCGGCGCCAATACAGCGATGCGCGGTTTGCCGTTCGCGATGGCGAACGTCACGATCCGGTCCGCCTGCTCAGCGGGCGAGAAGCCGAACATATAGGTGCCGGGGCTCGCCTGTGTGCGCGTGTTACTGAAGCTCAGCACATTGATGTTTTTGCTGCGGGCATAGGGCGCTGCCGTCGCAGTCGCATCGGCAAAGAGCGGCCCGATGACGAACTCAGCCCCATCCTTGATCGCGGCCTGCATGGCGGCGCCGGCCTGCTCGGGCGTATCGCCCGTATCCTTCGGTACCAGTTCAACCCGCACGGTCTGCGCGCGGATGGAGAGGCGAGCATATTTATCGAACAGCGAGACGGTTGCGGCATCCTGCAGCGCCTTGCCGAGATCCGCATTGCGCCCGGTGAGCGGTAACAGCAGGCCGACTTTCACTACTTTGGTGTTGACGGCATCGCCGTCCTCGCCCGCCCCCGGGGCAATGGCGCTGTTATTCTTCGCCATACCCGGCGCGAGGTTGCGGCTGACACTCGGCGACATTTGCGTGCCATAATTATGCGGCGGCGGCGCTATGCACCCGGCAACGACCAGTGTTGCCGCGAGCGCGGCAAGGCCAACATTCCAAAATCGGTAGCGGTTCTTCATCCATCCCTCTAGGCTAGGCTTTATGAGTTCTAGCAAATCCAGCAGCAAAATAGAAGCGCGTTCCGGCGAGCTGTTTCTGGTGGCGACCCCCATCGGCAACCTGAAGGATATAACCCTGCGCGCGCTCGAAGTGCTGGCAAGCGCCGATATCATCGCCTGCGAGGATACGCGCACCAGTGGCGTGCTGCTAAAACATTATGGCATTACGACGCCGATGAAAGCCTACCATACCCATAATGAGGCCGCGGCGACGGAGCAACTGGTCGGCGAACTGAGCACCGGCAAACGCATTGCCCTGATCAGCGATGCGGGCACGCCGTTACTGTCGGATCCCGGGGCGCGGCTGGTGAATGCGGCCATCACTGCCAGAGTGCGTGTTACCCCGATCCCGGGGGCCAGTGCGTTGCTGGCGGGCCTTACTGTGGCCGGAATGCCCGCCGAGCAATTTTTCTATGCGGGGTTTTTGCCAAGCAAGTCCGGCGCCCGCAATGAAGCATTGAAGCAAGCGGTCCATCTACCGGTCACTCTCGTATATTACGAAGCGCCGCACCGGTTGCTCGAAAGCCTCGCTGCCATGCGGGAACTATTCGGCGACCGAAACGCTGCCGTCGCCCGCGAGCTGACCAAGCTGCACGAGGAATGTGTCCGCAACACATTAAGCGGGCTCATCGCGCATTTCGAAAAGCAGGCGCCGCGTGGCGAATGCGTCATCCTCGTCCGAGGCGCGACGGCAGCCGAAGCGATGGGGGATGACGCGATCGACCGGGCGCTTCTCACCGCGATGAAAACCCTTTCGGTCAAAGAAGCTGTGGCCCAGGTCGCCGAACACGCAGGTCGGGCCAAGCGTGATGTCTACGCCCGTGCGCTGGCGCTTAAGGACCAGGCGTGAACCGCACAGCCCAGCGCCAGCGCAGCCAGCGTCACGGCATCTTTGCGGAATATCTGGCGCTCGCTTTGCTGACGCTTAAAGGTTACCGCTTCGTCACCCGCCGTTACAAGACGCGGCTCGGCGAGATCGACCTGATCGTCCGCCGCGGCAAAACATTGGTGTTCGTCGAGGTGAAAGCCCGCGCCGCCCGTGACACCGCCGCCTATGCCGTGCATGCAAAAAACCAACAGCGTGTCATTGCTGCATCACAGCGTTTTCTGGTGGCGCATCCCTATTATCAGGATTATCAGGTTCGGTTCGACGTGGTGCTTGTTGCGTGGTATAGCAGGCCGCATCACCTGGTTCATGCCTTCGGCGCCTAGCGCCCGTATCGGAGATTCTATGCGTCGCCTCGTTGCTTTTTCCTGCCTCGCCCTGACACTCAGCGGCTGCGGGCCCGTCGCGCTGGTATCGGCCGGAGCAGATGTGGGCGTATCCGCGGCCGAGAACCGCTCGATCGGCCGCAAGATGGACGATACGGTGATCTATACCGACCTTACCAACCAGTTCATCCAGGCCGACCGTTCGGACCTGCTAAAGCATGTCACCTTCAACACGCGCTACGGCCGCGTCATGCTGACCGGCAGCGTGAAAACGCAGGATGATGCGATGAAGGCCGCCGAGATTTCCTGGAAAGCGAAAGGCGTCACCGAAGTCATTAATGAGCTGGTGGTGAACCCTAATGCGAATCTGATGGATACGGCGAACGACGCGCTGATCAAGCGCAACCTCGAATCGCGCCTGCTCATCACTAAGGGCGTCTGGGTCATCAATTATTCCATCGATGTGCAGGGCGGCACCGCCTACCTCATCGGTCGCGTGCGGGACCAGACGGAACTGGATAAAGCGCTCAACATCGCCCGTACTACGCGTGGCGTGAAACGCGTCGTCAGCCACTTGCAGATCAACACCGATACGCAGAACCCGACGACGAATCCGAATGATCCGAATGCGAACCGTAGCACCAACGATTCATCTTCTTCGTATGACAACCATTCCTCATCGTCTTCCTCATCGAACTATGGTGGCGCGACGATGACCAACACCACGAGCAGCATGGGCAACAACAGCGGCGGCGGCAGCGATGTCTATACCGGCCCGGTCTATGGCAGCGGTTCCATCACCAGCAGCGACACCCCGCCGAGCAATCACTGATGAAGATCGCCATCCAGCTCGATCATCCGAGTAAACTCAATGCGGCGGGTGATACCAGCTTTTCGATTCTCGAAGAAGCGCAGAAGCGTGGACACGCCATCCATTTCTACGAAGCGCCGCAGTTGAGTTGGCAGGGTGGCGATGTGCTCGCCCCACTCACCCCGCTGAAACTCGATATGGCAGCAAAACCGGTCTATCAGCTCGGCGAAACCAAGCTCACTTCGCTGCGCAGCATGGATGTCATAATAATGCGGCAAGACCCGCCCTTCGACATGAGTTATATCACTGCGACGCACCTGCTCGAACAACTGAAAGGCGATGTCGCCGTGTGGAACGACCCCGCTGGCGTGCGCAACGCCCCGGAGAAAATGTCCATCCTCGGCTTCCACCAATTCATGCCACCGACGCTCATCAGCCGCGACCCCGCCGTTATCGCCAAATTCGCCAGCGAACACGAGGCTATCGTCGCCAAACCACTTTACGGCTATGGCGGGCGCAGCGTGTTCAAGCTTACGCGCGGCGACAGCAACCTCGAGACCTTGCTCGAGCATTGGAGCGAAGCCAACAAGGAACCTCTGATGTGGCAGCAATTCCGTCCGGAGGTCAGCAAGGCCGACAAACGCGTCCTGTTTATCGACGGCAAGGTCGCCGCCGCGTTCGGTCGCGAGCCTGCCGAGAATTCCATCCGCGCCAATATGCGGGTCGGTGGTAAACCGGTGACGGCGGAACTCAACACGAAGCAGCAGGAAATCTGCGCGGCACTTTCGCCCTACCTCAAGAAAGAGGGCCTGATGCTCGCGGGAATCGACCTCATCGGCGATTATCTCACCGAAATCAACGTGACGTCACCGACCGGTTTCCGCGCTGCCGAACGCCTCTACGGGTTCAACCTCGCCGCAACATTCTGGGATGCGGTCGAAAAGCAATAAGCTTTATATCACAAGCGCATAAAAAGCCTCAAGCGATTGCACTGCACAATGCTTTTTTCTTTCCCTTTTTCTTCAGGGTGCTAGTGAAGCGCGAGATACCGCTAGCTTTCAAAGGACCCGCGCGCCATGGCCCCTAACTATTCCTCCCTGCACGATCAGTTGCTGAAAAAGATCATCGCGGCGCTGCCCAAACTTTCGAGCAAAAAAACCACCGAATTCGTGCAGGCTTTTTATGCACTTTCCACCGTGAACGACCTCGAGGAAATAACACCGGCTCGCGCGGCAGCCATCGCACTCGCCTGCGAAAAATTTTATCTGAGTCGCCCAAAGGCCGGCCCTAAGATTTCCGTCAGCAAAGCGAAGGTCGAAGAGGCCGGCCGCACCGTCACTCGCACGCAACTGATGATCCTTAACGACGACATGCCCTTCCTCGTCGATTCGCTCTCGGCACTGTTCACCTCGCTTGGCCTGACGATCCACCTCGTGCTGCACCCCATTCTCTCCACCGCCCGCGACGGCAAAGGCGGTTTTGCTGCGAGCAGCAAAACCGAAAAGCGCGAGTCGTTCATTTATGTCGAACTGGCGCCCTTGCCTTCGGGTATGGAAGCGGACGAACTCACTCACCTCATCCAGCGCACGCTGAAACATGTCGCCGCTTCGGTCGAGGACTGGCCAAGCATGCGCGACCGCATGCTGGTGCTCGCCGAGCAATTCACCGGCGCCAAGATGGGCTTGAGCCGCGCTGATTGCGAAGAAGTGCGCGACCTTATCCTCTGGCTCGCTGGCAACCATTTCGTTTTCCTTGGCCTCGCCGATTACCGCGCGAGGGGCGAAAAACTTGAGCTCGACAGCAAGACCGCGCTTGGCATCTATCGCCTTGAGCCTCGCAACACCCACGCTATCGAGCGCAGCAATTCTCCGACGACCCAAGACCCGCTCTCCGTACTCAAGGCCTCGGAACTGTCGCTGGTGCATCGCACCTCGCCGCTCGATTACATCGTGGTCAAACGCTTCGACCCCAAAGGCAAATTCGTCGGTGAGACCCGCGTACTCGGCCTTTTCACCAGCACCGTCTACTACCGCGAAACGCAGAACATTCCCTTCATCCGTAAGAAAGCCGCGAGCGTCCTCGAGCGCGCCGGGTTCGACCCTCACAGCCATTCCGGCAAGACCCTTAAGACCATTCTCGAATTCATGCCGCGCGACGAATTATTCCAGATGGATGAGGAACGTTTGTTCCAGACCGCGATGGGCATCGTCTCGCTCGACGCCAAACCGCAGGTAAAGCTGTTCGTGCGCCATGATCCCTTCACGCGTTTCGTCAGCTCGATGATCTATATCCCACGCGAGCGGTTTACGTCGGATCTGCGCAGCGATGTCATCCGCATGGTGGAACAGGCCTATGGCGGCCGCACCAGCACCTTCTATACACAGCTTACCGATTCGCCATTGGCGCGTTTACACATCCTCACCGAGACGAGTTCCGACAAAGGCCCCGAGGTCGATGAAGGCAAGCTCGAAGCCACCATCGCTGCCCGCGCCAATGTCTGGGCCGACAGCCTTCGCGATGCACTGGTGCGCAGCAAACGCGACGACGAAGGCGAAGCGCTTGCCCATAGTTTTGCCGATGCGTTCCCCCCTTCCTACATCAATGTCTATGCGGCTCCTTCCGCCGCGCGCGATGTCGAGCGCGTGCTCGCCTGTATCCGCGGTGACGGTCTCGCACTCGAGATCTTCCGCATGAAAGATGCGCCCGCCAACCAGTTGCACCTCAAATGCTACACGCGCGATCTCAATTCCGAACTTTCCTCCATCATTCCGCTGCTCGAACACATGGGCTGCACCGTGATCGATGCGACGCCGTACATTATCACCCCGCACGCACCGCTGCCACCCGTGCTTATGCGCAACTTCACCCTGCGCCTGAACGGCATCGAGGAGCTCGATCTCGAGGCGCACAAGGAACGCATCGAAGCCGCAATCGACGCCATCTGGCGCGGGGTGGTCGATAACGATACGCTGAACGCGCTGGTCTTCACCGGTGGCCTTTCAGCGCGCGACATCTCCATCCTGCGCACTTACAGCCGCTATCTGCAGCAGCTCAATTTCCCCTATAGCCAGAGCCTGATCGCGGCCGCACTCAACATGCACGCGCCGCTTGCTCGCACGCTAGCCGCGCTCTTCCACGCACGTTTCGATCCTAAATTGAAAGACCGGGGCGATGCCTCCGGCAAGCTCGTCGCCGAGCTGGAAGCCGCACTCGAGAATGTCACGAATCTGGGTGAGGACCGCATCATCCGCCGCCTTCTCGTGCTCATCCTCGCCAGCCTGCGTACCAATTTCTACCAACTGGAAGATGGCCATCATAAACCGTATCTCTCCATCAAATTCCGCTCGGCGATGATCCCTGACATGCCGATGCCGGTACCCTTTGCCGAGATCTTCGTCACCAGTATGCGCGTCGAAGGAATTCATTTGCGCGGTGGTGCCGTCGCCCGTGGTGGCCTGCGCTGGTCAGACCGTCCGGAAGATTTCCGCACCGAAGTGCTGGGCCTCGTCAAAGCGCAGATGGTGAAGAACGCCGTGATCGTCCCGCAAGGGGCAAAGGGCGGTTTCATCCTGCGCAAGGCGCCGAGCGAACGTGATGTATTGCAGGCCGAGGGCATCGTCTGCTACCAGACTTTTTTGCGCGGCCTGCTCGACATCACCGATAATATCGTCGCCGGCAAGCTGGTGCCGCCAGCCGATGTCGTGCGCCATGACGATGACGATCCGTATCTCGTCGTCGCCGCCGATAAAGGCACGGCGACCTTCTCGGATATCGCGAACGGCATCTCCGCCGAATACCAGTTCTGGCTGGGTGACGCCTTCGCTTCGGGCGGTTCGGTCGGCTACGATCATAAGCAAATGGCGATCACTGCCCGCGGTGGCTGGGTCTCGGTCGTACGCCATTTCCGCGAGATGGGCAAGGACATCGCCGAGGAAGAATTCACCGCGACCGGTATCGGCGATATGTCGGGCGACGTCTTCGGCAACGGCGCGATCCTAAGCAAGAACATGTGCCTCGTCGCCGCCTTCAACCACAAGCATATTTTCATCGACCCGACGCCTGATGCAGCGGCGAGCTTCGAGGAACGCGTGCGCCTGTTCAAGCTACCGCGCAGCGGCTGGAACGATTACGACACTAAACTCATCAGCAAGGGCGGCGGCGTGTTCGAGCGCACCGCGAAATCCATTGCCGTCAACGCTGAAATGCGCACCGCACTCGGCACCGATGTAAAATCAGCAACGCCGGATGAACTCATCAAGATCATCCTCAAGGCGCCGGTCGGACTTCTGTGGAACGGCGGCATCGGCACCTACGTGAAAGCGGCCAGTGAAACACAGGATCAGGTCGGTGACCGCGCGAACAATGCCGTACGCATCGATGGCAGCGAGCTGCGTTGCAACATTGTTGGCGAAGGCGGCAATCTCGGCTTCACGCAGAAAGGCCGCATTGAGTATGCGCGTAAAGGCGGGCGGATCAACACCGACGCCATCGATAACTCGGCCGGTGTCGATTGTTCCGATCATGAAGTGAACATTAAGATCGCCCTGGGTGCCGCGGTCGCGGCCAAACGCATCACCGTAAAAGAGCGTGACACGCTCCTCAAGAAAATGACCAACGACGTCGCCGGGCTGGTGCTGGTCGATAACCGCCTGCAGACGCAGGCCATCTCCATCGCGCAAATGCAAGGCACCACCTTGCTCGAGCCCGCCTCGCAACTGATGACACAACTCGAGTCGGAAAAATTCCTGCATCGCGGCGTCGAGAGCCTGCCGGACAGCAAGCAGCTTGCCGAGCTACGCAGCACCAAACAGGGCCTCACCCGTCCGGAAATCTCGGTGCTGCTGGCCTATGCGAAAATGGCGTTCTTCAAGGAACTCGTCAGTTCGCCGCTGCTCGATGCACCGTATTTCGAAGGCGACCTGCTGCGGTATTTCCCGAAGGCCATGCAGGTCGATTACAAGAAGGAGATCAAGGGCCACCGCCTGCGCCGCGAGATCGTCGCGACGATGATCACCAACTCCATCGTCAACCGAACCGGCTTCTCGATGGCACACTCGCTGATGCGCGCGACCGGGCTGGCGGCTGCCGACGTGGCACAGGCCTATGTCGCCACCCGCGACTCCTTCGCCCTTCGCCCGCTGTGGAAAGAGATCGAAGCGCTCGAAACTATCGTCACCGCCCAGGTGCAGTCGCAGCTCTTCGTCGCCGTCAACCAGTTCATCGAGCATAGCTGCCGCTGGTATTTGCAGCATGTGGCACAGCCGATGGCGATGGATGACGTGATGGCCCGCTACGCCCCCTCGATCGATATGATGCAGAAACATGCCAACGACATCATGAGCGATTCGGCGCGTAAATCCTTCGAAGCGACGATCGAGCGCCTTACCGGCCAGAGCGTGCCGAAGGAACTGGCCGAGCGCATGGCGATGCTCGAAATCATGACGGCGGCCAACGACATCATCGATGTTTCGCGCGAGAGCAAACTGCCTGTCAGTCAGGTCGGCAAGGTGTATTTCGAGCTTGGTGCCGTATTGAAACTCGGCTGGCTGCGCACCAGCGCGCAGGACCTTACCGCCGAGAATTACTGGCAACAGCTCGCGGTCAAATCGCTCGCGGTTGAATTCTATCAGGCGCAGCGCCGCCTCACTATGGCGGTTATCGGCCAGTTCGGTAAGCAGAAGGACGCCTCGCAGGCTTGGGCGGATTCCCATCAGGGTGTCCTCAGCCGTTACGAGACCTTCATCGCGGATCTGCGTGCCCAGCCGACACTCGATTACCCGATGCTGATCGTGGCGCTCAGGCAGGTGCAAGCAATTACCAGCCTGTAATGGATGACAACGCCTGCGAATCCCTCTAGATTCGCACCATGATCACTTCCTATATCATCGTGCTCGCGCTTTCAGGGTGGCTCGTCGCCTTCCTGCTGACCTACGTGGCGAAGCGCTTTGGCAAACTGTTCGGCAACCCGCTGTTGATCTCACCGGGATTCGTCCTGCTGCTGCCGTTGCTCGGTTTCTTGGTCGTCGTCGCCGCACCCGCGACCTTGCTGGTCGGTTGTCTCTTGCTTGCCGGTTCGCATCTCACCCGCGCCAGCGGCCATCTGCCGCCGATCGCCCAATGGGGTGTGCCATTGATTACCGCCATTCTGGTGGCGACGCATCTCACGCTACCCGTCATCCCCCGTGTGCCGCCACTGGCGCTGGATGCAGCGGCGATGTTCGTGTTGTTTGCCTATGCATGGAGCGCCGAACATTTACCCGCACGTCTTGCGCCCGCCAGCATGCCAGTCCTTGCGGCGGCATTGCCCCTCATCGCCACACCATTTTTCGGTGCGCCCTCCTTCATCGCGGTCGATATCGTCATTCTCGCCAGTATCCTGCTTGGCACGAACATGGTCGCGGCCGGCAACGCGTCAGTCGCCATTGCGCGCCAGCCATTCGGCCTTATTCTCGGCTGGTTGACCGTTGTCGCCGCGACGCATGGTGCCCCGATACCGGCCGCGGTTTCGGTACTGGTCTATGGCGCTTGCCTCGCGCGATCCTTCGCCCAACCCGGCACGGAGCTCGAGCCTTATGCGCCGTAGGATTACTGCAAACCTCATTGCCGTCCTGCATGATGGAGTGATGGCCTCGGCCAGTTTCATCCTTGCGCTGTTCCTGCGCCTGGGCGATCGTACCTTCAGCTACTCGGCGGAGTTCCTGCCGGAATGCTGCATCGTTTTTACCCTCGTTTTGCTTACCACGCTGCTTTATTTCCGCACCTACCGCCACATCTGGCGCTACACCGCATTGGCCGATCTCGTCACCATCGCCAAGGCCGGAACCATCGCCCTGCTCCTGTTCTATCTGGGCATGTTCAGCCTCACGCGCCTTGAACACATGCCACGCTCGGTTCCCTTCATTCACTGGATGACACTGATGCTTTGCCTAATGGCGGGACGTGTCCTCTGGCGCGCCATCAACGACCGTACGCTGGTCGAGCGCCTGATGCAGCGCAACACGGCACGTGCTCCGGTCCTGTTGATCGGCGCGACGTCGCAGGCCGAAATTTTCATCCGCGAAGCATGGCGGCGCACCGATTTTCCCTACTGTGCCGTGGGCATCATCGATAACGCCGAACGTCAACACGGCCGCGAGATCCATAACGTCCGCGTCTACGGATCCCTGAACGAAATCGGCCCCATCCTGCGTAAGCTCGCGCGCAAGGGTCAGGCGCCGCAGCGGCTCGTTGTCACCGAAACAAACCTCGGGCCGGAAGAATTCAAATCGCTGCTCGCCATTGCCGAGAAGCATCACCTTACCCTTGCCCGCCTGCCCAGCCTGGGCGAACTCAAGGCGGGCGATAGCCTGCACGATATCCGCCCCGTCGCCGTCGAGGACATCCTCGGGCGGCCGCAAGCCGTGCTCGACCGGCCAGCCATGCGCGCCTTTGTGCAAGGCAAGCGCGTACTCATCACCGGGGCGGGCGGCTCCATCGGCAGCGAACTGGTGCGCCAGGTCGCCGCGCTTGCCCCGAGCGAGCTCCTGCTCTTCGACATCAGCGAATACCAGCTCTACCTCATTGATCAGGAGCTTTCTGAACTCGTGCCCAACCTTAAGCGCAAGGCCGTCATCGGCGATGTGCGCGACACCGACCATCTCGGCCATATCTTCGGCAGCTTCAAGCCTCAGGTCGTGTTCCACGCCGCCGCCATCAAGCATGTGCCGCTGTCGGAGCTCAACCCCGAACAGGCCGTGCTCACCAACATCCTCGGCAGTAAACAGGTGGCGGATGCCTGTGTCGCCCATAAGGTTGGCGCGATGGTGCAGATATCTACCGATAAGGCGGTGAATCCGCTCTCCGTGATGGGCGCCACCAAACGGGCGGCGGAAATTTATTCCCAGATGCTGGCGCAGGACGGCGCGGCGACCCGCTTCGTCACCGTGCGCTTCGGCAATGTGCTGAACTCTGCTGGCTCAGTCGTACCGCTGTTCCAGAAACAGATCGCGCGCGGCGGCCCTGTCACCGTCACCCATAAGGACATGGTACGTTACTTCATGAGTATCGCTGAAGCGGTGCAACTCGTATTACAGGCTGCAGTGCTTGGCACCGCTGGCGATGACCGCGCACCGATCTTCGTCCTCGATATGGGCGAGCCCGTGCGCATCGAGGAGCTTGCCTGCCAGATGATCCGCCTCGCCGGATTACGTCCGTATAAAGACATACCCATCACCTTCACTGGGCTTCGTCCTGGTGAAAAACTGTTCGAAGAGCTCTTCCACGACGCCGAGAATTTGATAGCGACCAGCCACCAGTCCATTCGCCTCGCCCGGGCCCGCGCGCTCGATCGGTTGCAACTGCTGGCCGCTATCAGCGACACGATCAAAGCTGCGCGTAACGGCGATCAGCGTGCCTTGCGCGACCTGCTCCAACGCATTGTTCCCGAATACGAACCTGAACTGAAACGTGCCGCATGACGACCAATCCCATTCAACGTGCCCTTATTTCCGTCTCCGATAAAACGGGCCTGATACCTTTCGCGCATTTCCTCGTGGCGGTGGGCGTCGAGCTGCTATCGACCGGCGGCACGGCGGAATTGCTGCGCCAAAATAACGTGCCCGTGAAGGATGTTTCAGAGGTCACCGAATTCCCTGAAATGATGGATGGCCGCGTGAAAACGCTGCACCCACGCGTGCATGGCGGCCTGCTCGCCCGTCGTCCGGATGCAACGCATATGGCGGCAGCAAAAACCCATGGCATCGGCATGATCGACCTGCTCATCGTCAATCTTTACCCGTTCGAGATGACGCTGAACACGACTGACGATTACGACCATCTCTTGGAGAAGATCGATATCGGCGGTCCGGCGATGATCCGCGCGGCAGCGAAGAACCATGAGTCGGTGACAGTGATCGTCGATGTTGCGGACTACGCACGCGTGCAGCAATCCATGCAGCAAAACACGAACGAAGTACCGTTGGCCGAGCGCAAGAAATACGCGGCAAAAGCCTTTGCCCGCTGCGCCGCCTACGACACGCTCATCAGCAGCTGGCTCACCGGTGCCAGTGGCGACAGTCCATGGCCCGCCTATTTGCTCGATGCCGAATTGAAGCAGACGTTGCGCTATGGCGAGAACCCGCACCAGGCCGCCGCTCTCTACCAGCGCCTCGATGCCAAGGGCGGCCTTGCCTGCGCCCAGCAATTGCAAGGCAAGGAACTCAGCTACAATAACCTCGCCGATGCAGAGGCCGCGTGGGCCATCGCGAGCGGTCTCGCTGCACCGTCCGCCGTGCTTATCAAGCATGCGAACCCATGCGGTGTCGCTTCGGGCGCGGACATTACCACTGCTTTTACTGCCGCCCTGGCTAGCGATCCGGTCAGCGCCTTTGGTGGCATCCTCGCGGTCAACCAGCTTGTCGATACCGCACTGGTTAGCGCCATCGGCAGCCTGTTCCTCGAAGTCATCATTGCACCCGCATTCACGCAAGATGCGCAGGCCACCCTCGCTGCGAAGAAAAATCTCCGGCTCCTTATCGCCACAGCTGAAAATCACAAGAGTCCACTGAGTGGGTGGATGATTCAGACGATTAGCGGCGGCTATCTCGTGCAGCAGCAAGATCGCTCCACCACACCGCAGGCCGAATGGAGGACTGTCATCGGAACACCTGATGCCGCGCTGGTCAGTGATGCCGCCCTCGCCTGGCATGTGGTGAAGTACGTCAAATCGAACGCCATCGTGCTAGTGAAAAACGGGGCGACTATCGGGGTTGGCGCGGGTCAGATGAGCCGGGTCGATTCTGTGCGCATCGCCATCGAGAAGGCTCGTGCGCATGGGCATGACCCGAAAGGCGCCGTGTTGGCGTCCGATGCGTTCTTCCCATTTGCGGATAATGTCGAACTTGCCGCAAAAGCCGGCATCGGCCTCATCATCCAGCCCGGCGGATCGTTGCGTGATCCCGAAGTGATCGAGGCGGCAAACAAGCATGGCATTGCCATGCTATTTACCGGTACGAGGCACTTCCGGCACTAAAAAACTACTGACGCTTGGGTGCAGTAGCTTCGTTTTTTTTCGGCGATAGCCGTTTCGTCAATTCCTGTCGTGCGATGAAATCAGCGATGCATTGCTCTAACGGCGTCAGTTGATCGTAGGTGAAGTGGCCCTGCATGAAACCTCCTGTTTTAACGATGAGGTTATTATACCCATAGTTTTATAAAGATTTGATGAAGGTCGCACGTTTATTTGTGGATAAGTCATAAGGACAAACGTGGTAACACCTTAACGACGCCCGAATAATTTCTCAACGTCTGACTTCGCCAGCGCCACATAAGTCGGCCGGCCATGGTTGCACTGGCCGCTGAACGGCGTCGCTTCCATCTGCCGCAGCAGCGCATTCATTTCGTTGAGGTTGAGCGCCCTTCCGGCGCGCACGGAACCGTGGCAGGCCATGGTAGAAAGGATTGCTTCCAGCTTATCCGCCAGTGCCAATCCATCCTCATACAGGCTGAGATTGTCTGCTAGATCCTGCACCAGCCCGATGATATCCGTATCGCCTAGTAGTGACGGTACTTCGCGCACCAGGATCGTCGATTCGCCGAATGCATCGAGCCCCAGCCCGAGCTGCGCCCACTCTGCTGCCCTACTCATCACCCGCGCCGCCTGTGCGTCGGTCAGCTCCACTACTTCCGGCAGCAGCAATAGTTGGCGTGGCACGCCATCGCTCGCCATCGCGCTTTTGAATTTCTCGTACATGATGCGCTCGTGCGCCGCATGCTGGTCGACGAGAATCAGGCCGTTCACGGTTTGCGCCACAATGTAGGTATGGTGCAACTGCGCGACCGCCGCACCGAGCGGGAAATCTTCCAATGTTTGCTGCCGCAACTCCACGACATTCGGCGCTTCGCCACGGTGCTGTGGCGGGAAGGGATTACCACTCCACTGACGCGGCGGTGGTGCAGAAAAACCGGGTGACGGTGCCGCATAAGGATTGCCGGAGGCAACACTCAGCGCTGGCTCGGGCCGCAGAAAATACTGCGTCTGGAAGGCCGCCAATGCCTGATCCGCGACGGTCGTCGAGGCGCGTTGCGCCGTGGTGCCAATAGCGGCGCGCAGGGCACTCAGGATAAGGCCGCGCACGATTTGGCTATCGCGGAAGCGTACTTCGGATTTCGCCGGATGCACGTTCACATCCACCTGTTCGCTTGGGCATTCGAGAAACAATACCGCGATGGGGTGGCGATCCTTCGCGAGGTAATCCTGATACGCCGCGCGGATGACGCCGAGCAGTAAGCGGTCGCGCACCGGGCGACGATTGACGAACAGGTATTGCGCTTGGCTAGTGCTGCGATGATACGTCGGTAGGCCCGCGAACCCGCTCACGCGCACGCCCTCGCGCTGCATCTCGACCGGGGCGGCATTAACCGCGAAGCCATGGCCGAGAATTTTTTCCAGCCGCTCCGGCGCCGCCGAGATCCAGTCCTGCGTCAGCGCCGGGAAATCGCGCATGGTGCGCCCATCATGGCTGATGCGAAAACGGATATCCGGGTGTGCCATCGCGAGGCGCTCGATGATGTCGACGACGGCCGTGATCTCGGTACGCGGCGTCTTCAGGAATTTCAGCCGCGCCGGAATGGCGTAGAACAGGTCGCGCACTTCGATGAGTGTACCGTCACTTAAAGATGCAGGTGTCACGACACCGATGATGCCGCCTTCGACCGCAATACCGTAAGCATCGTTAGCACCGCGTTTCCGGCTGGTGATGGCGAGCCGCGCGATAGAGCCGATGGATGGCAGCGCCTCACCGCGGAAGCCCATGAAATGGATAGCGAGCAGATCGTTGTCCGGCAGCTTGCTGGTCGCATGGCGTTCAAGCGCAAGCGGTAGTTCCTCGGGCCCCATACCACGCCCGTTATCGCGCACGCGGATGAGGGAAACCCCACCCTGCTCAAGTGCGATATCGATATCATTCGCCCCGGCATCGATAGCGTTCTCGACCAGTTCCTTGACGACGGATGCCGGGCGTTCGATAACTTCGCCTGCCGCGATCTGGTTAACGAGGGTCGATGGTAATCGGCGGATGGTCGCAGCAGGTATCATGGCATCTATCTAACCTCATCGTCATTCCCGCGAAAGCGGGAATCGTGGGCAGAGCAACAAAACGATCGGATTGCCCGGTGCAGAGATTCCCGCCTTTGCGGAAATGACCACTATTTGGTATCAGCGTGGCCCGTAGGCGCTTGCGTGATCGGCCCCGTGCCGCCCACGTCCGGCGAGCCGCCGACCACCGCGAACAGGAAGTGCGATGGCTGCAGCACATCCGCCGCCACTGCATTGATATCGGCGCAGGTGACGTTGCGGAACAGGTCGTCGCGCTTGTCGATGTAATCTTCACCCAGATGATGGATCTGCATAGCAAGGATAAGGTTGGTGACCGCGCCGGAATTATCGAGCTGGCGGGTGAAAGCGCCAATGACATAGCTTTTCGCATCGGCGCATTCCTGCGTTGTCACGCCGCGGTCATGCATGTCGCCCAGCACGGTTTTCACTTGCGTGATGGCTTCATCCGCCGTTGCGTTACGCGTCGCCAGCGAGCCGACCAGCAGCGCCGCACCACGCTTGATGTCGAGATCGGTATCGATGCTGTAGACGAGGCCCTTCTGCTGGCGCACCTGGTCGCCAAGGCGCGAGAAGAGCGCATTGCCGCCAAGGATATGGTTCAACAGATATTGCGCATAAAAACGTGGGTCGCTACGAGCAATCGCTGGCGCAGCGAAGACAATCGCCGTTTGCGGCACTGGCATCGACCCATGCAGCATTTCCCCGGCCCCGGTAAGGGTCGCCTGTGTCACCGCGACCGCGCCCGCATCGTTGTCCGGCAATTCATCGATGACGGGCGCGAGCATATCATCGAGCAGGTTTGCATCCACATCGCCCGCGGCGGCGACCAGCAGGTTACCGCGCGTCACATAGGTCTTGAGGTAATTATGGATATCGTCCGCCGTGAGGGTGGCGAGCGACGTCGCGCTGCCATATGGCGTGTTGGCATACGGATGCCCTTTGAACGCGCGCTCGACCAGCAGGCGCTCGGCGCGGTAGCCCGGTTGTTCGTCATACCGCGCGATGGCGGAGCCAAGGTCGGCGCGCATACGAGCCTGGTCTTCCGGCGCAAGGCGCGGTTTGCCCAGCGCCATGGCGAGCAGTTCACCGGCCCGGGTCGCATGTTCGCGCAGGCAGTAGATATGGATCTTCAAGCGGTCGCCTTCGCTTGAGGCTTCGAGCGTGATGGCGTTCTCATCGAGCGCCCGGCGGAAGGTGGCGCTGTCGAGTTCACCCGCGCCTTCGGTCAGCATGCTGGCAGCAAACGCGGCGCGGCCACCCCTGCCTTCCGGGTCGGAAGCGCTGCCCGCACCTTCGAAACTCAGGATCACATCGACGACCGGCACGGCATCGTTGCTCGCATACCATGCTTTCACGCCATGGCCGATGCTGGTGGTCTCGACCTCGATCGCGGCATGAGCGGCAGGTGCCGCAAATGCGACGAGCAGAACGAACAGACGGAGCTTATTTCGCATTGGGTGCCTCCGTTGCTGCCGGGGTTGCTGCAGCAGGATCCGGTGGTATCGGCGACGTCAGCGGCTTTGCATCCGGCAGCAGATAACCGGTCACGCTGGCCGGCGGCTTGATGACATCGCGCGCCGCGGCGAGCGCGTCGGCATCCGTCACTTTCGCGATATTGTCCGACCAATTGTAGAAGAACTGCTCGTCGAGACCTTTCGCATACAGCTCGGCCATGATGTTCGCCATCTGCTGCAGCCCGTCCTGCGCGTAGATGATCTCGGCGGTAATAAGCGTTTTGCTGCGCGTGATCGCCGCCGTATCGAGCGGCCCGGCCACGACTTTTGCCAGCTCGGCATCGAGCGCTTGTTCCAACTGTTGCGGTGTCACGCCTGCGGCCGGGATCGCGTTGATGCGCAATGTCGCCGGACCGATCGACAGCGGATCGTATCCGGCGCTGATATCGGTAGCAAGCTTCTGTTCACGCACCAGCGTCGTATAGAGCACGCTCGTATCGCCGCCGCCGAGGTAATAGGCGAACACGGAAAGTGGCATCGCTTCCTTGGTATTGCCGTAGACAGCGCTCGGCGCCATGTATTCACGCTGCAAACGCGCCTCGTTCACCCGGCTGTCCTTCATATCGCCATGGCGCGCCATGCGGGATGGCGGCTCCTTCGGCCAGTCGCGTGGGGTAACGCCACCACCGGCCAGGTTGCCGTAATATTTCTGCGCGAAGCGGCGCACATCGCGCGGTGTCACATCCCCCGCCACCAGCAGGATCATATTGCTCGCGCGGTAATGCGCCGCAAAGAATTCCCGTGCATCGGCCGCGGTGAAAGTCTGCATGTCTTCGAGCCAGCCGATCACCGGCTGATGGTACGGATGATTCAGGAACAACAACGCATCGAGCTGTTCTTCCCATTGCGCGACCGGGCTGTTATCGACCCGCATATTGCGCTCTTCCGTGATGATCTTCAGCTCACGCGCTGCCCGCGTCGGCTCGAAGGCGAGGTTGCCGAGACGGTCCGCTTCCATCGTCATCACCATGCCGAGATTCTCTTTGGCCACCGTTGCATAGAACAGGGTGAAATCCCTGGTGGTGAAGGCGTTCTGCGCGCCGCCGACGCGGGCGATGGAACGGTCATAGACTCCTTCCGGATAATTCTTGGTGCCGGTGAACATCAGATGTTCGAGGTAATGGGCAAGGCCCGATTTGCCGTATGGATCGTCGCTGCTACCGGCTTTGACGATCAGCATATGCGTGACGACCGGCAGGCGCTCATTGGGCATTACGACCACTGTCAGGCCATTGGCCAGCGTGAAACGCTCCACCGGCACTGCGGCGCGTACATCATGTTTTCGCGGATGGCTGTTGCCGAAGAGATAGGCCCCGATGGCTGCCAAAACCAGCAGCAGCACCAGCGGGATGAAGTAGCGCTTCAGCATCAGAAGATGCGATCGATCAGGGATTTTTTCGCGGTCGCATCGTTCGGCGTGTCGCCGTCCGTGATCGGCTTGCCGTTATCCTTGTCGGTGCGGATACGCTCGGCTTCCTTCTTTGCATCCACCGTTGGTTCGTTCTTTTCTTTGCCGTCGATCTGGTCGAGCAGGGTTTTCGCATCGCTGTTGTCGCGCGGGGTCGCAGCATCGCTCGACAGCTTATCGCGGATATCATCATCCGCCTTATCGGCACCGGCCCTTTTCAGGATATTGCTCGCGCTGCCGCTTAACACGTCGCTTTCCATCACCGGCGTCACCGCGGTATCCACTGTCGGCTGTTCGAGTTGGCGTGCATCTTTCAAAGTGACGCTCGGCGTCTTGCCGATCAACAGACTACGCGCTTTTTCATCCGACGACGTGCCGCGCGGTGCTTCACCGGGCTTGGGTGGGCGCAACGTGAAATCCGGTGGCAGTGACAGCGGCGGGCGCGAGACGACGGTGAATTCATCCGGCGCATCGCGGGTCAGGCCCAGCGTTTCGCGCATGCCACCATTGTCGCAGGCGGCAAGCAGCAATGGCAACAGAATGAGGCAGGGCTTCACGGTGATTCTCATGGGCGCAACCTACACCGATTCCTGGCGGAGTGAATGAAAAAATCGCGGTATTTAACCGATTTTTTTTGGCTGCATCAGTTGCAGCAACAGGACGCCGACCCCGGTGCAGATCGCCATATCCGCCACATTGAACGCGGGCCAGCCGAGATCACCGATATGCGCGTAGAAGAAATCCGCAACGGCGCCGAAGCGCGCGCGGTCGAAAGCATTACCGAGCGCGCCGCCGATGACCAAGGCATAGCCGATGCGTTCCCATTTGTTCGGCGTATGCAACGCAAGGCGCAACAGTAAGGCAGAAATAAGAACGGCACCCAAGGTCAGCGCCCACGGCATCCACTCGGTCGAATGCGCAAACATGCTGAAGCTGACGCCCCGGTTCCACGCCATCACCAGGGCAAAATAGCTGCCAAGCCGGATTGGCACGCCATCGCTCAGGCCCACTCCATGGATAAGCCAGTATTTACTCGCCTGATCCGCCAGAAACACCAGCACGGCGATGAAGAGGACCGGTCTTAGCCGTTCCTGCATGGTCAAATGGCTCGTCATCACTTCCTGGGTCATCGCGCACTTGCTAGCGCCAATCGGGCGGCCGCGCAATCCTTTGCTAGTTGTTCTTTGAGGGCATCGAGTCCAGCGAACTTCATTTCATCACGTAGCTTATCCACAAAATCCACGACCATTTTTTTTCCGTATATTTCCTGCAGGGTATCAAAGAGATACACTTCTAGTATCGGCTTCTTATCCATCGTGATAGTTGGGCGGATTCCGAAATTGGCGACGCCATCGAACGCTGTTCCATCGACCCTGGCCCGCACGGCATAGACCCCGAAGGTGGGGGTGGCGAGATCGGGCGATAAAGCAAGGTTCGCCGTCGGGAAACCGATAGTGCGCCCCCGCGCTTGGCCATGGACGACGCGACCGCTTAAAACATAGGGCCTGCCTAGCATTTTTGCGGCATGTGCTACCTTGCCCGACTGAATAGCGGTGCGAATCGCGCTGGATGAACAAATCTCACCATCTTTTTTTACTGGCGGCACGGTAATGATTGTAACTCCATTGTTATTACCCCAGTCTTTCAACATACTACTGTCGCCGCGACGCTTACTGCCGAACGCAAAATTTTCGCCCGTCACTACCACTTTGGTCCCGAGCTGCATGGTGAGAACATGGTTGAGAAACTCCTCCGCCGACATACCCGCAAACCCGGCATCGAAGCGCGGCATGTAGGCACGCTCCACTTTTGCTTCGCGTAAGCTTGCCAGCTTATCGCTGAGGCGGGCGATGCGGAACGGTGAGATATCCTTGGCGAAAAAACGGCGCGGATGGGGCTCAAAGGTCAGCACGCTCGGCACCAACCCGTGTTCGCGCGCCGCCTCCTGCATCGCGCCGATCACCGCCCGATGGCCGAGATGCATCCCATCGAAATTACCGATGGCGACCGCCGTCGCGCGGTCATGTTTTACAGGCAAATGGCGGATGAGGTGCATGTTGCGTCGGGTCTCGTCTGGTGGCATGGTGCGGCCACACTGTATAAGGTAGCCCGCGCGCATGTCACTCGTCAAATCGACCCTCACCATCGGCTTTTTCACCTTCCTGTCGCGCATCTCCGGCTTCATCCGCGATGTGCTGATGGCAAATTTGATCGGCGCGAGCTGGCTGTCGGATGCCTTTTTCGTTGCCTTTAAGTTGCCGAACTTCTTTCGCCGCCTGTTCGCCGAAGGGGCCTTCAATGCCGCGTTCATCCCGAGTTTCTCCAGCATTCTCACCACCGAAGGCCGCGACGCCGCCGTCAAGTTTGCCGGTGAAGTCATGAGCGTCCTGTTGCTCGTCCTGCTCGTCCTCAACGCCGTCTTCATCGTCTTCATGCCATGGATCACGCCGCTATTCGCCCCCGGCTTCGCCAACACGCCCGAAAAGTTCGACCTCACCGTCACCCTCTCGCAGATCACCTTCCCCTACATCCTCTTCATCTCGTTGGTCTCGCTGCTTGGCGGCATCCTCAACTCGATGGGCAAGTTCGCCGCGCCCGCCGCGTCGCCGATCCTGCTAAACCTCTGCATGATCGCGGCGATGCTCGGTCTCAACTCCATCAGCCCGACACCCGCCCATGCGCTCAGCTACGGCGTCTTTATCGCCGGCATCGTCCAGCTCGGCTGGCTCGTCATGGCCTGCATCCGTAGCGACATGATGCCTCCCCTCGTCCCGCCGCGCATGACCAAGCAGGTCAAGGCCATGCTGTTGCTGATGGCCCCCGCCGCTCTCGGCTCTGGCGTGCAACAACTTAATCTATTGATCGATGTCATCATCGCCAGCCATATCCCCGGCGCGGTCTCCTATCTCTACTACGCCGACCGCATCACCGAGCTACCCATCGGCATGATCGGCGTTGCCGTGGGCACCGTGCTGCTGCCGATGCTGAGCAAACAGATCCGCAGCGGCAACCTCGCTGAAGCGCGCACCAGCATGAATCGCGCACTGGAGCTGGTGCTATTGTTCGGCCTACCCTGCAGCGCCGCGCTTTGCGTCATCTCGGAGCCGATCATCCGCGTACTCTATCAACACGGCGCCTTCACCCTGCATGACATGGAAGAAGCCGTGCCGACGCTGATCGCCTTTACCCTCGGCCTGCCTGCCTTCCTCGCCGTGAAGATCTTCGCGCCTGGCTTCTATGCGAACCACGACACCAAAACCCCCTTCAAGATCGCCATCGCCTGTGTCGCCGTGAACCTGTTCTTCAACCTGACCTTCGTCTACGGCGTGCATATGGACCAAACGGGCATGGCGCTCGCCACCACCATTGCTGGCTGGGTGAATGTCGGCAGCATGATGCTCATCCTGCATAAGCGCGGCATTTTCGCGCCGGATGCAATGCTGCGCGCGCGCCTCATCAAAATGCTGATCGCCAGCGGCATCATGGCCGCCGCCCTCTACGTGACGCAAAGTGCCGTCGCCGGTTGGTACGATCAGGGCTCGGTGATGAAAGTCGCCGCGCTGGCGCTGGTTATTCTCGTCGGCATGAGCGTCTTCGGCGTTTCGGTGCTGGTCATGAAAGCGTACGATGTCAGCATGATCACGAAGCTACGGCGCCGCAAACGTGTCGCTTAACGCATGATTCTATTTCGTTTAATGCGCTGTTGCTGGCGCGCCGTGGAGCGCCATAAAGGCAAGAATGAGTAGCCCGACCGCAATGCGGTAGTAGGCAAAAACCTGAAACCCATGCGTCTGGATGAACTTCACCAGCCAGCGCACCACGATGAGCGCCACGATGAACGAGACCACGAAGCCAACCGCGATCTGGCTCATGCCGTCCGTGCTCAGATCATGGCGCGCCTTGTAAAGGTCATACAAGGTCGCGGCGAACATCGTCGGGATGGCGAGGAAAAAACTGAACTCCGCCGCTGCCTTGCGCTCGACGCCGCAGAGCAGCGCGCCCATGATGGTCGCGCCCGAACGCGATACGCCCGGTACCATGGCGAGGCATTGGAACAGGCCGATGAGTAGCGACGTCCTGACGCTCAGTTGCTCTGTGCCGGAAATGGTCGCGAGCGGCTTGTTGCGCTCGATGAGGAGGATGGCCACCCCACCGACGACCAGCGCCATTGCCACCGTCCAGCTATTGAACAAATACTGTTTGATGGCATCATGCGCGAACGCTCCGAGGATCGCTGCCGGCAGGAACGCCAGCAACACGTTGCGTATGAAATGCTGTGCCTGCTGCATCCGCCAGTTCAGCAGCACGCTGATCAGCACCTTCCAGTAGAGCACCACGATAGCGAGAATCGCCCCGAGCTGAATGACCACATCGAACACTTTCGAGGTATTGGTATTGAAGCCCAGCACATCCCCGAATAAAATCAGGTGACCGGTCGAGGATACGGGTAAGAACTCGGTCAAACCCTCGACGATGCCTAAAAATACGGAATTGAGAAGATCCATAGAAGCTTTCTTAAGATGGATTCCAACTCAAGGCCGGAATAAAGGAACTATTTTCTGCCTAACTTGCGGCAATGCCGCGCATTAGGAGAGTGGGCCGTATGCTAGGCGCTGGCACTTCGATACATTCGAGCGTAGCAGCCCTACGTGAGGATTTAGCGAAGTGACGGCAACAACGCAGATGGTCCGTTATGCTAATGCAAATCCGACCAGATGCGCTTTTTGATGAGGTAGAAGAAAGTGGTCATCGCGCCGAGGAACAGCATGACATGGATACCCATCTCCTTGCGTTCTTCCATCTCAGGCTCCGCCGCCCATTCGAGGAAGTTCACGACATCGTGTGCTTCCTGATCGGTGGTGGCGTTGGTACCGTCCTGGAACGTCACCGAGCCATCCTTCAGCGGGGGTGCCATTTTGATGATGTGGCCGTCCATGAAATGGTTGTAATACGCACCCGGCGGCACGGTCACGCCTTCCGGTGCTGGGCCATAGCCGGTGAGGATGGAGTAGATGTAATTCGGCCCGTCCTCACGCGCCTTGATAAGCAGCGACTGGTCCGGCGGCAGGGCACCGTTGTTGCTGGCACGCGCTGCCTTGTCGTTGGCATAGGGGCCCGGGATCATATCGGACGGTTTGCCGGGGCGATCGAACATTTCACCGGCATCGTTCGGGCCGTCATGAATGGTGTAGGTGGCAGCAAGCGCCTTCACTTCATTCTCGCTGAAGCCGATGCCCTGTAATTGGCGGAAGCTGACGCGCTTCAGGCTGTGGCAGGCCGAGCAGACTTCCTTATAAACCTGGAATCCACGCTGCATGGCGGGCTTGTCGAACGTGCCGAACACGCCGTCGAACTTCCAGTCCATCTGTTTCGGCTCTTCTTTGCTTTCAGCCGCAAACGAAGGGCTACCGCTTACTAGCAACATCACTGCACACATCCAACGAATTACAGGTTTCATGAAAATCGCTCCTAGTGATGTGCGGCTGGATGCGCAGTATGGGATTTAGCCAGCACGTCCGCCGAGATGGATGCGGGCAGCGGGCGCGGTTTCTCGATGCGGCCGACGACTGGCAGCACGACGAGGAAATGCAGGAAGTAGTACCCTGTCGCAATCAAACTCAAGCTGATATCAATGAAGTGTTTGCTCATCCATTCATTGTTGATCAAAACGCCCATAACATGTTTTGTAGCGCACATATCTCCGCTGCAGAAGCCGATGAGTACGCCCCAGTCTGGCGTCTGCGAACCGCAATAGCCAAGCAAAAGTGCATTCACGCCAAAAATCCAGAAGAAATACTGGTAGATCGGGCGGTAATTGCTCGAACGTACCGGACTGGTATCGAGCCATGGCAGCGCGAACAGGATGCCGATCGCCCCGAACATCGCGAGCACACCAGCGAGTTTCGATTCGATGATTGCCCCGCCGAACCCGGCAACGGTCATCACGAAACCAAGCGCGATGAGAAGAATGAACGGCGTGAAGTTCAGCGGGTTCTTCGGCAAGAAACTGCCAAGCACATTGCCTACGCAACCAGTGCCCAGCAGCGCTCGCGTCGTGTTTTTCATGCGGAGTGCCACTGCACCGCCAATGAGGGCAAGACCCGGGACCCACAGCGGAATATCGAAGGTGATGGCCCGCAGGATAGCGTAGAACGGCAGGAAGTACCATTCCGGCACGATATGTTTCGGCGTCACCATCGGGTCGGCCGGCAGATAGTTATCCGGGTGGCCGAGATAGTTAGGCGCAAAGAACACGAACGCTGCGAACACCATGAAGAACACACTGAAGCCGAAGAAATCCTTCGCCGTGTAATACGGGTGGAACGGGATCTGGTCCTGCGGGCCTTTGACGTCGATGCCGGTCGGGTTGTTGGAACCATGCTGGTGCAGCGCCATCAGATGCATCAGCACCACACCGACGAGCACGAAGGGCAGCAGGAAATGCAGCGCGAAGAAGCGGTTCATGGTCGGGTTATCGACCGAGAAACCACCCCACAGCCAGGTCACGATATGCTCGCCGACGATCGGGAATGCCGAGAACAGGTTGGTGATCACCGTCGCCCCCCAGAAGCTCATCTGGCCCCATGGTAGTACGTAGCCCATGAAGGCCGTCGCCATCATCAGCAACAGAATGATGACCCCGATCATCCACAATAATTCGCGCGGGCGCTTGTACGAACCGTAATAGAGGCCACGGAACATGTGCGTATAGGTGACGATGAAGAACATCGACGCGCCGACCGCATGCATGTAGCGCAGCAGCCAGCCGTAATTCACGTTACGCATGATGTTCTCGACCGAGTCGAAGGCGAGCGTCGTACTCGAGGCGTAATGCATGGTGAGGAACAGGCCGGTGAGGATCTGGCTGACCAGCATGATCCCGGCGATGGAGCCGAAATTCCAGAAATAGTTCAGGTTGCGCGGCGTCGGGTACTCGACAAGCGCGCTGTTTAGCGTCGAAAAAATCGGCAGGCGGTATTCGATCCAGCCGATGACGCCGGGTTTTTCTTCTTGGGGTGCGTGGGCCATGGCTGCTCCTTAACCGATCTTGACTTTGGTGTCCGACGTGAAGGCATACGGCGGGATCACGAGATTTTTGGGCGCGGGGCCGCGGCGGATACGGCCGGCGGCATCGTATTCCGAGCCGTGGCATGGGCAGAACCAGCCATCGAAGCTGCCGGCACCGTTACCGAGCGGAATGCAGCCCAGATGGGTGCAGACGCCGACCATGATCAGCCATTGCTCCTTGCCTTTTTTCACGCGGGCTTCATCCGTTTCCGGGTCGCGCAGTTCGGCGATGTTCACCGCCTTCGACTCCTCGATATTCTTCGCCGTGCGGTGGCGGATGAAGACCGGCTTGCCGCGCCAGACGACCTTGATTTCCTGGCCTTCGGCGATCGCGCCGATATCGACTTCCGTGCTCGACAGCGCAAGGACATCCGCACTCGGGTTCATGCTATCGATCAATGGCCAAACGAGAGCGGCGGCACCGACGGCACCCATCGCCTGCGCAGTGAGCAGCAGGAAATCGCGGCGCTTGCCATCCGCCGGCACGCGGAGGTTGGCGTCGGGTGCGGCATTGGGCTTTACACTCATAGAACCTCGTCAACCGCTTGGGGAATCGCGGAGTTAGAACTAGCTATCAGCCAGCTACTAGCTGCATCCCGGGCTGTCAAGCTGTAGCAGCGCATTATCCATGCAAGCGCAATGCTGGCGATAAACTGTCGCGAATTCGCTACCGATTACCCCATAAACCGTTGGATTTAATCTTTGCAGCAAGCGCATTGTCATGCAATCTTCACATGAAAACCGTGGTTGCTGTGTAAAACACTGGGGCATGCAAGATTATTGATCCAGGGCTTCCCATGAAGTTGTTCGGTATAGAACCGCCACCCGGCCTTCAACATTTAGCTGGCAAGCAGATCCCAGAGCGTGGATCATTAGATTATTTACGGCAGGCATCCAGCCTTAGTCATCCAGTTATTGGCTTACGCTTCCCGGGCTTTTCGCTTACCGTGTTACCAAGCGAGGCGACGGCGGAAGCGTTTCTTGAAGAGATGGATATCATCGCCCATGCACCGGGCAAACCCGGCATGTGGGAGCAAATCACCGGCGAACTTCGCGACAAAGGCTTCGCGCATGAAGCCGACCTGCTCAAACGCCATCTCTCAGAGCATGGCCAGGCACCGTTCTACCGGGCGATGGATAACTGGCTCGAAGCACTCAGTCAGCGCTCACCGGAAACGGCATTGCATATCCGTCGACAATCGGTCGCCATGGCGCTCACCACCCGCGCGATGTTCAGCGACCTGCCCGACACCGCGCGCGATTCGGAAACGGTGCGTGCCCTTATCGCCGCCACGGCCCATAATGTGGGTAAGCTTGCGCTCGACCCTGTATTGTTGCACAAACCCTATCGTGTCGAACCGGAAAAACTTGAGACATTGCTCACGACGTATCAGGATCAGGTGCCTGATTATCGTGAGAAAGCGGGTCATATTCAATTTCTGCGAATGCTCAATGGCGGGCGCGTCCCGCTGGATACCACTCCGGCCACTGACACGTTCAGCCTGCAAGACATCCTCAAGCGCCTGAGCGAAAAACCCCAGCTTGGCGAACCGGACTTTGCCAGCGTCGCTCTGAAAGGTTCCTGCCGCCGGGTTTATGAACATATCAAAGCTAAAACAGTCGAATCCGGCCTTCTTTTCGATGCTGAACTCGAACGCGCCCTGCTCAATGACGGTCGTCGCGGTACGGTATCCGCCCAAGAGGCACGGGTCATCGCTGTCCATGATGCCCTCGGCAGGAAAATAGTCGAACGTATTGGTCTCCCCGAAGAACTTAACCTTCATCCCGCCATTGTCGATCTTGGAATAGCAGGGACTGTGGAACTAACCCGAGATAAGCGGCAGGATCTCTTACCGATACGGGCATTGATCCATCTGACCGATATCATGGAGGCGGTGACAGGCCAGCGCGAATATAATCGCGCGAACGGCATGAACAAGACGCCCGATGAAGCGAACCAAATTCTGAGACAGGCTGCAAAATTCGATCATTTAAGCAAGCGGATGGTCGGTGATTTTGAACGTAAGCATGTCGCTGCCGATTACGCTGCGCTCTATCCCGATATACCCAAAGACCGCCGTCCTGAGAATTCGATTGCCGCGCGCGGCGCTTCCTTTGATAAGACTATTACCCACACAGTTCCTGGCAGACAGCCGGGCGGCTGACTCAGCCCTGATCGTTGCGAGTCCCTATGCTCAACCTCGTCCTTTATCAGCCCGATATCGCGCAGAATCTTGGTGCCATCTTGCGGCTTTCCGCCTGTATGGGTGCGGCCATCCATATCACCGAACCCTGCGGCTTTCCGCTCGATGATGCCAAAATCCGCCGCGCCGGCATGGACTACATCCACCGGGCGAACTACCGGCGCCACCTGAACTGGGATGCATTTCAGATGCACCGTGGGACAGCGCCCGGACGCTTACTGTTGTTGGAAACGGACGGCATCTCCCGCTATACGGATTTTCGTTTTCGACCATCGGACTACATCGTCCTCGGCAGTGAAGGTGCCGGTACCCCACGCCCACTTTACACGCAGATGGATGCGACCCTGACCATCCCGATGCGCGACGGCATGCGCTCGCTCAATGTCGCGATGTCGGCCGGGATGTTGGTGGCGGAAGCCTGTCGACAATTCGGGTGGAAGTGGTAGAGCGGTCACATGAATCTCGATGAGAAGAAATTCAAAGCCACTGCATGGTTCCGTGACCTGCGCGACCAGCTATGCGCCGAATTTGAAATGATCGAAAATGAGCTGAATGGCAACGACCGGCCGGTCGGCAAATTCTCGCGGCAAGCATGGTCACGGTCTGAAGGCGGCAGCGGCGAAATATCCATCATGAAGGGCCGCGTGTTCGAGAAGGTTGGTGTCAATATTTCGGTGGTGCATGGCCAGTTCAGCGAACAATTCCGCCATGAAATTCCCGGCGCTGCCGAAAACCCGAATTTCTGGGCTGCGGGCATCTCCCTTGTCGCCCATCTGCAATCGCCACTAGTACCTGCCGCGCATTTCAACACACGCATGATCGCGGTCGGCGATGCGCCGACACGCCTCTGGTTCGGGGGCGGTGGTGACTTGAACCCAATGGTCGAGGATCCGGTCGATACGGCGGAGTTCCACGAAGCTTTCAAAAAGGTTTGTGATGATTTGGATGCGGTGAGCAGGGCGAATACAGCCATGAGCCCGCGTCATGCATCGCATGCTGTTAATGTACGCGCGAAGCGCGATGGCGTGGAGCGATCGTCAGCAGACGATTTCGCGGAACAATCGACAACTTCTGGAGGCTTCTATGAAGCCTTCACAAAGTGGTGCGACGAATATTTCTTCATTCCCCACCGTCAGGAATCACGCGGTGTCGGCGGCATTTTCTATGATTATCTGGGGTTGAATGCGTTCGGGGCCGACACCTCGCCGGTGACTTCGGGTAAATTCGGCAAGGGTGGCGTCACTGCAGCATCGACTGCAGCGGGCATGCAGCTCGCGGCCAATGCCCAACTCGATTGGGACGATGGTTTCGCCTTTACACAGAATGTCGGCAAGGCGTTTTTGAGCGTCTATCCCAAACTTATCCGCCGCCATATGCAACAGCCGTGGAACGACCAGCAGCGCCATCACCAGTTAGTGAAGCGCGGTCGCTACGCAGAATATAACTTGCTGTATGATCGCGGCACACGCTTTGGTCTGATGACAGGCGGTAATCCGGAAGCGATCCTGATGTCACTGCCACCGATGGCGATCTGGGAATAGAAAACCGCGGGCGCCCCATCTTCCGGGGGGATGGATGGGGCGCCCGGGGCTATGCGTGAAAGCTAGTTCGGCGTGTTATGCTCAGCCGAGTGGCTGACATCGTTGCCGAGTTTGCTGGTATCCTGGCCGAGGCCGTTCATGGTCTCACAAGCAGCCAGCAGCATCATCGATGCAAGCAGTACCGCCGAGGTTTTAACAAAAGTCTTCATGGGTGCTCTCCTATGTAAAGCGTTGGAGGCCACACCATGGCCGAGCCCGCATAAGGCTACGATTCCTGCTAGCCAGCTAACTTATAAGGTACTGATAAGTTGCAGAACTAATTGCTGCGCGACGCGGACTGCTGACGCCATGCAAGCACATCGTAGAGGCGCTGTGGGCGTAGCATTACGCCCGGTTCTTTGCCCGTTCAAGCCATACCAACAGCATCATACCCGGCAATGCCATCAGGCTCGCGGCCACGAAGAAATACCCCCAGCCCAACGCTTGCGCCGCGGCCCCGGATGGTGTCGCCAGCCAGGTACGGCCAAACGCCGCCAGCGAGGATACGAGCGCGTATTGCGTTGCCGTGTAGTTCACCCGCGTCAGTGCACTCAAATAGGCAATGAAGGCCGCTGTCGTCATGCCGCCGGTAAAATTCTCCACCGAGATACTGCCCATCAGGAAATGCACATCTGCTCCTTTGCCCGCCTGCACAACCAGCAACAGGTTCGTCAACATGTGCAGGAAGCCGCCGAGCAGCAGCGCGCGGAACATGCCGAGTCGGCTCACCAGCCAGCCGCCAGCAAAAGTGCCGAGGAGGGTCGCGATGAGTCCGTACAGCTTCACCACCGCGGCAATCTGTGTCATGGTGAAACCGATATCGAGCAGGAACGGGTAAAACATCGGGCCCATAAAGGCATCGCCGAGCTTGTAGAGAATGACGAAGGCCAATACGCCCAGCCACATGGGCCGCGTCATAAAATCGCGGAACGGCGCGATGACATAGTCGTGGATGAACACCGCAAATTTCGTCGTGCCCATTTGCACTGTTCGTTCGATCTCTGTTTCACGCATCAGCAAGGTCAGCAGCACGCCCAGCCCCATTACCATCGCCATGATAAGATAGGTCGATTTCCAGTCCGTCGCATCGGCCAGCGCCAATGCCCCTGCGCCCGAGACCAGCATGCCGATACGGTAGCCGAACGTCGCCCACGCGGCACCCGTCCCCTGCTCCTCTTTCGGCAACAGCTCAACGCGGTACGCATCGATCACCGTATCCTGCGTCGCCGACAAGGTGGCGACGGTAACGCCAGCCAGCGCCGTCATCCACGCATTCACACAGGGATTTGTATACCCCATGACCACGATACTGATTGCCAGCAGTATCTGCGTTACGAATAGCCAGCTACGGCGGCGGCCCAATTGTGCCGTCAGCAGCGGCAGACAAAGCCCATCGAGCAGCGGCGACCAGAGGAATTTCAGCGCATACGGCGTCGCGATAGCGGCAAATAAGCCAATCGCCGCGCGGTCCACCTTGCTGTCGGCCAGCCAGGCGCTGAGCGTACTCGCCGTTAGCGCTAGCGGCAGCCCACTGAAAAAGCCCAGCAGGCCTAGCAAGCCAAATCGTCCTTGGTATGTATTGCGCATGCTGTGTTAGTACCGTATCGCGCACTGTAGGTAAAACACCATCTAAAATAAGCTTTGACTTAATTAAGTGATATCTATAAATACAAACGATGAACAGCTTCGCCGCCCTTGGAGATCCGACGCGCCTGCGCATCGTCGAAATGCTTGCCGCCAGCGGCCAGCTGCCGGTCGGCGAGATCAACAAGCGTTTCAGGATATCGCCGCCTGCCGTCTCGCAGCATCTCAAAGTGTTGCGCGAAGCCAAGCTGGTCACCGCCGAAGTGCGCGGCCAACAGCGTCTCTATTCCGTAAACCGCCAAGGTATCGGGCAGATCGAGGGCTGGGCGAAGACCATGCGCCACTACTGGGACATGAAATTCGATGCGCTCGAGGAATTGTTGTTGCAAGAAATCGTCAAAAACAAAAAGCCGCCGAGGAGAAAAAAATGACCGCCGACCTTCCTGTTTTTACCATCCGCCGCACGTTCAACGCGCCGCGCGAACTGGTGTGGAAAGCATGGACCCAGGATGACATGCTGAGCAAATGGGTCGGCCCCAAAGGCGGTAAATGCACGGTGCTTTACCATGAGCTTAGAGCAGGTGGCATCCTCCACTCACGGATGGATATGGCCGGTGCGCCACCCATGTGGGGCAAATTCATCTATCAGGAAGTTACCCGTCCCAGCAAACTGGTCTGGCTGCATGCGTTCAGTAACGAAGCGGGCACTGAACTGACACGCCATCCATTCGCGCCAGAATGGCCGTTACAATTGCTTACCATTGTCACGTTCGCCGAGAACGGCGATGCGACCGATGTGGAGCTGCAATGGACGCCTTACGACGCCACGCCGAACGAGGTCGAGTGTTTTCGTAAAGGTCTCGAAGGGATGCACCAAGGCTGGGGCGGCAGCTTCGAAAAGCTCGACGATTACTTGGCTAAGCGCGAAGAGACCTAACGTTTCACCGGCAATGCTTCGAACAGCGGGCGATTCGTATTGAAGCGTACCATGGCGAGGCCGATCGTGTAGAGTAGCAGGCCGGTCGTCAGGAACGCCATTACCGCACCGTTCGTATTGGTCGGCAGCAGGTCGATGCCGCTATTGAGCGAACCGCGGGCAACGAACGCCGCGAAAATACCGAAGGCCATTTTACCATCACGCGAGGTCGGAATATTCTTGATACGGTCGTACATTGGCAACTCCTGAAAATCACGTAAAGGCGGCGGTATAACTGAAAACTTGAATCTTGGCCAGAGAATTATCAGGCTGCGCAGCCACGCTGACAAAAGAATTGCTCCTCATGACACCACCCTCCCCCACCGTCATTGCGAACGAAGTGCCGCAATCCAACCTCTCTCACTTTTGTTCTTTCCATCTTTTTGCATTTTGCACACTTCCCGGTATCTCTCACCTATGGGATGTTGACTATGCCGGGTGCTAGCGTAAGCGCTCTGTCCTCTTCACGAGGCATACTACGAAAATTTGCATGACAGGCCAACGAGCCAAGGATAGGTGGATAAGCAATCCTCCGGGCAGTCCGAAGCGTTCGAGTTGGCCAAAAGGCCTGGGGTAGCGTAGGCTGTTTTCATGACAAAAACTGATTGCTTACGCGTAACGTCTGGCACCCGGCACATTATGAATCACGCACAATAACAACGTTTTATAAGAAGATGGATACAGAACCAACCCAGCATAAGGCCGGGACATGCTTCACTAAGCATGATGGAGTGTATGGCACGAGCAGCGCCGCAACGTCACCCTGAATTTATTTAAGGCTTTATCTTTCTCTTGAACAAAATTCCTGCCTTTCCGCGTCGGACTTGTTCCGCGCGGAGGGCTGTCAACTTACTGCACTTCCAATTCTGATTGGAAGTGAGTTTACTACGCGACCAACAACCGCTTCAGCGGCTTTTGCGCCCGCGCCCCGAGATGGGTAATGATGTCGCTGGCGCAGGCCGAACCGAGGCGCCCGCACTCCGCAAGTGGCAGTCCACGCGTGTGGCCATAAAGGAACCCGGCGGCGTAGAGGTCGCCCGCACCGGTCGTATCCACTACGGTATGCACGCGGATGGCGTCGACGTCGAAACGCTCCTTGGGCGTCAGAATGATGCTGCCTTTGCTACCGCAGGTGATGGCAATCACCTCGCACTGGCCCTGCAGTGTTTTCAATATCTCATCGAAATCCTTGCCAGGATAAAGCGCGGCTGCTTCGTCGCTGTTGCAGAACAGGATGTCGAAATCGTTCTTGATCATCGCGAGGTAATCCTCGCGACTGCGCTCAACGCAGAATACATCCGACAGCGTGAAAGCAATTTTCGTACCCGCTTTTTTCGCCGTGGCGAACGCATGGCGCAGCGCAGTCTTGGTCACGTCGAGGTCCCACATATACCCTTCGCCGTAGAAGATCTGCGCATTCGAAATGAGCGCGGTATCGACGTCGTCGGTATGGATCTCCCCCGCCGCCCCAAGATAGGTATTCATCGTGCGCTGGCCATCCGGCGTCACCACGATCAGGCAGCGCGCGGTGGGCACACCGTTGGTCGCTTCGGGGGTCGTGAACTCAACGCCGATGGCGTTCATGTCATGGCGAAAAATGCGGCCGAGGTCATCCGTATGTACCTTGCCGATAAAGGCCGTTTTGCTGCCGAGATCCGCCATCCCCGCCAGCGTATTCGCCGCCGAGCCGCCGCTGACTTCCGTCGCCTGCCCCATCGCCTGATAGAGGCGTTCGGCATCATTGGCATCGATAAGCTGCATTGCTCCTTTTCGCATGTGCTGCGCCTCAATGAACGCGTCATCGGCGAAGGCCAGCACATCGACGATGGCATTGCCGATCGCCACCACATCGTACGTTTTTTTACTCATCACACATCCCTTGGTCGCGAAGAATTTCCCGCGCCCGTTCCAGGTCCTCGGGCGTATCGACGCCGAGGGGTACAGTATCGACCACTACCGCGTCAATCCTCATTCCGGCCTCAAGGGCGCGCAATTGCTCGAGCTTTTCGCGCAGTTCAAGCGGGCTTGGTGCCAACCCCACAAAGCGCGCCAGCGCCGCGCGGCGGTAGGCATACACCCCGATATGGTGGTAGCGCGCGCCCTCGCCATACGGTGCTGCCGCACGGGTGAAATACAGCGCCCGGCCGATTTTCGTCTTCGGTTTCACGGCCAGCACGGCCTTCACTACGGATGGGTTGTCATGCTCCTCTGCACGCATAATCGGCGCTACCAGCGTCGCGATAGCGACCTGCGGATCCTCGAGCGGCTTCAGCAATTCCTGCAGCAGCCGCGGCTCGAGGGTCGGCACGTCGCCCTGCAGGTTGATGATGGTATCGTAGGATTTCGTGTCCGTCTCATGGATGTTCAGCGCTTCCCAGATCCGATCCGAGCCGCTCGGATGGTCGGGGTCGGTGATGATAGCAACCCCGCCTGCCGCCGATACCGCCTGCGCGATCTCGATCCCGTCGCAGGCGACGATCACCTCCCCCACCTTTGATTCCATCGCCCGCCGCATCACCTGCACGATCATCGGCACCCCGCCGATATCCGCCAGCGGTTTGTTCGGCAAGCGCGTGGCTTTCAGGCGCGCAGGGATGATAATGAGGGCATTCATGCCAGTAACCTGTTCTAAATAGTTGCGACCGTCCGGGGCATATGGTACCGCCCAATCTAGGAATTACAACCAACACGTTACGAGCATCACATGTCGAACCTGAATCTCAATAAAGCTGCTGCCGCCATCCTCGTCGCTGGCCTCATCGGCATGATCACCGGTAAGGTGACGGACACGCTCTATTTCGGCAGCCCTGAAGGCTATGTCGCTGAAAAAGGCGAGAAGCGCGGCTACACGGTCGAAGGGGCCGACAATATCGATGCCGCCGCTGGCGATGCGGGTGCCGCGCCGGCCACGGCAGACGATCTCAGCGCTCTGTATGCCACGGCGGATGTTGCGGCCGGCGAGAAATTCGTGACCACGAAATGCACCGTCTGCCATGACGTGAGTAAAGGCGGCGGCAACAAGGTCGGCCCGCATCTGTGGGGGGTCGTCAACCGGCCTATCGCCAGCATCAGTGACTTCAATTATTCATCGGCCATGAAAAAGCACGCAGCGGAAGCGAAGACCTGGACGATCGACAATCTAAATGCATTCATCTGGAGCCCGCAGAAGACTGACCCCGGCACCATGATGAGCTTCGCTGGCATCAGCAAGGATCAGGACCGCGCCAACGTCATCGCCTATATCGCTACCAAAATGACCGATAGCCCGGCCAAGCTGCCGACCGCATCGGCCAAGCCGGCCAAAGCGGTCGACAGCGGTAAGGCCGCCGCCGATGCGAAAGTCGGCGCCAAGCTCGATGCCGGCACGGCACCGAACCCGAACGCGCCTAAGAAAGGCGCACCGGCCGCGAACACCAGTAGCAAAGCAGCGGAATCGGCCCCGCCTGCCGGCAAGTAGTTTATACTGGACGCCTGATTGACCGCCCCCTAACGTCGCGGCATGAAACGTTTTTTCGCCATCTTGTTTTTAGTGCTGCTGCTTGCCCCCGCAGCAGAGGCCGCCAACGGCATCGCGCTTTGGGGCGACCTCAAATACCCGCCCGGCTTCGCCCATTTCGATTACGTGAACCCGGACGCACCCAAGGGCGGCACAATCAAGCTGTCCGCCAATGCCCCGTTCGACAGCATGAACCCGTTCATCCTTAAGGGCGTCGCTGCGCCGGGGGTGGCGGGGTATGTCTACCAATCGCTGATGACGCCTTCGTACGACGAACCGCAATCCTATTATCCGCTCATCGCCAACTCCATTACCTTGTCGGCGGATCGCACCACTGCCGATCTCGACCTCAACCCCAAAGCGCGCTGGAACGACGGCAAGCCCATCACTGTTGAGGACGTGGTATGGAGCTTCACGACGCTCAAGGAAAAAGGCCACCCAAGCTACCGGGTGCAGTTGAAACCAATGACCATTGAAGCCACGGGCCCGCATTCGGTGCGCTTCCATTTCCTCGATAAGGAACATCGCGAGCTGCCGCTCATCGCCGCCTCGCTGCCTGTGCTGCCAAAGCATTATTACTGTGAAGGCAATGACAACGCGGCGGGCTGCACTGCTTTCGACAAGACCACCCTTACCCCGCCGCTCGGCAGCGGCCCCTACAAGGTCAGCGCTGTCGAACCCGGCCGCTCCGTCACCCTCGAGCGCGTCAAGGATTACTGGGCTGAAAACCTGCCTACCCAGAAGGGTCTGAATAATTTCGACACCATCCGTTACGATGTCTACCGCGACGATACCGTCGCCCTCGAGGGCATCAAATCCCACGCCTTTGATTTCTACGAGGAATTCATCGCCCGCAACTGGGCCACCGCCTACGACATCCCCGCCATAAAATCCGGCGCCCTAATCAAATCCCTCATCCCGAACAAGATTCCGCGCGGCATGCAAGGCTTCATCTTCAACACCCGCCTACCCAAATTCACCGACCGCCGCGTGCGCGAAGCGATCGGCCTGACCCTCGATTTCGAATGGATGAACCAGACCCTTTTCTACGGCGCCTATGACCGCAATAAAAGCTTCTTCGGTAATACGGAATTTGAAGCGAAGGGCCTTCCCGGTGCGGATGAGATAAAGTTACTATCACCGTACAAGGACAGCCTGCCGCCTTCCCTTTTCACCGATGAATACCATGTGCCCGTCACCGACGGCTCCGGCATCGCCCGCACCAACCTCATCGAGGCGCAGCAGTTGCTCGACGAGGCGGGCTGGGTGATGAAGGACGGTCACCGCACCAATCGTCAAACAGGCGAACGCCTGACCGTCGAATTCCTGATGACGCAAAAGACTTTCGAACGCGTCGTCGGCATCATGCGCCATAACCTGATGAAGCTCGGGATCGACTCGACCTTTCGCTATGTCGATGCGTCGCAGTACCAGAAACGCGTCGAGAAAAAAGAATTCGAGATGGTCTCCATCTGGTGGAATCTCGGCCTCTTCTACCCGAGCAGCGAGCAATATCTTTATTGGCACTCGAGCCAGGCCGATGTCGAAGGCAGCCAGAACCTCGCGGGCACGAAATCCCCCGTAATCGACGCGCTGACGACCGACATCCAGAACGCCCAGAAACTCGATCATTTGCGCGCGGCCTCCCGCGCCCTCGACCGCGTCCTCACCCATGAATATTACGTCATTCCGCATTGGACCATCACTGCTTGGCGCATCGCCTACTGGAACCAGTTCGGCCGCCCGAAGGTGACGCCCGCCTATAATCTCGGCATCGACACCTGGTGGCAGGCAGCGCCTGCAAGCGTGCGTAAGGACGGTGCACAATGATCGGCTATATCATCCGCCGCCTACTCCTGATGATTCCGACCCTGCTCGGCATCCTGCTCATTAATTTCATCATCATCCAGGCTGCACCTGGTGGGCCGGTCGAGCAACTCATCGTCAAGCTCACCACACCCGGTGCGGGCGGTAGCGCCAGTGGCGAACGCCTCGGCGGCGGGGGCGATATGGGTGCCGGCGGCGGCAGTGTCAGCGGTGGCAACCAAGCGGGTTATCGTGGCACGCAGGGCATCGATGCCGATCTGCTCGTCCAGATCAAAAAACAGTACGGCTTCGACAAGCCGGCACCCGAGCGTTTCTGGCTGATGCTAAAACAATATGCACGCTTCGATTTCGGTAACAGCTTCTTCCGCGATACGCCCGTGCTGAAACTCATCGCCGAGAAACTCCCCGTCTCCATTTCCTTGGGCCTATGGACGACGCTGATCGTTTATTTCGTCTCCATCCCGCTTGGCATCCGTAAGGCCGTGCGCGACGGCACGCATTTCGATATCTGGACGTCGACCCTTATCGCCATCGGCCAGGCCATCCCCGGCTTCCTCTTTGCGGTTCTCCTGCTCATCCTCTTCGCCGGCGGTAGCTACCTGCAATGGTTCCCCTTGCGTGGCATTGTGTCGGATAACTGGCACACACTCAGCCTGTTCGGCAAAATCACCGACTATCTCTGGCACATGGCCCTGCCCGTCACCGCCATGGTCGTCGGAGGGTTTGCCTCCCTCACCCTGCTCACCAAGAACAGCTTCATCGAGGAGATCTCCAAGCACTACGTCCTCACTGCTCGCGCCAAGGGCTTGAGCGAAAACCGCGTGCTCTACGGCCATGTCTTCCGCAACGCGATGCTCATCGTCATTGCGGGTCTGCCCGCCGCAATTCTCTCCATCCTCTTCACCAGCGCCTTGCTCATCGAAGTCATCTTCTCGCTCGACGGGCTCGGCCTCCTCGGTTTCGAAGCCGCCCTGCAGCGCGATTATCCGGTGATGTTCGCCACCCTTTTCATCTTCACACTCATCGGCCTGGTGCTAAAACTCGTCGGTGACATCAGCTACATGCTGGTCGATCCGCGCATCGATTTCGAGGGACGGTCATGAGCCCTATCACCCGCCGTCGAATCGCTACCTTCAAAGCCAACCGCCGCGGCTATTACTCCGCTATCATTCTACTCAGCTTATTCATCCTCAGCATCTTTGCCGAACTCATCGCCAACGATAAACCTATCCTCGTTTCGTACAAAGGCCACCTGCTCTCGCCCATCCTGAAAACCTACATCGAAAAAGACACGTTCGACGGCGGCGTAATGGAAACCGAAGCCGACTATACCGACCCATGGGTGGTGAACGAAATCCGTACCCATGGTTGGCTGCTACGCGCACCCATCCCTTACGATTATCGCAGCATGAATTTTCGTATCAGCCGCGCTCCCGCCGCACCCTCATGGCAGAACTTGCTCGGCACAGATGATCAGGCCCGCGACGTCCTCGCTCGCATCATTTATGGCTTCCGCCTCTCCATGTGCTTCGCCATCCTGCTTGTGTTTTTCTCCTCCATTATCGGCGTCACCGTCGGCTCACTGAGCGGCTATTTCGGCGGCGCGGTCGATCTCTTCATGCAGCGTTTCATCGAGATCTGGGACGGCATTCCGGTCCTTTTCCTACTCATCATCCTCTCCTCGATGGTGGTACCGAATTTCTGGTGGGTGCTCGGTCTGATGCTCCTCTTCCGCTGGATGTCGCTGGTCGATGTCGTCCGCGCCGAATTCCTGCGCACCCGTAATTTCGATTACGTTCGCGCCGCCCGTGCCCTCGGTCTCAAGGAACTCACCATCCTGCGCCGCCACGTGCTGCCCAACGCGCTCGTTTCCGTGTTCACCTTCCTGCCTTTCCTTATCACCGGCGCCATCACGACACTGACGTCGCTTGATTTCCTCGGCTTCGGCCTGCCCCTCGGTTCGCCGTCGCTGGGTGAGTTGCTGGCGCAGGGCAAGAACAACCCGCAATCGCCATGGCTCGGCCTCATCGGCTTCTTCACCCTCGCCTGCATGCTCTCTCTATGGCTTTTTGTCGGTGAGGCCGTGCGCGATGCTTTCAACCCGCGCAAGATTTTCGTCGCCCGTGTCCCGCTCGATGGCTCGCCTACACCTCCTGTGATCGCACCAGAAGGGAACGCGGCATGAGCCTCCTTTCCATCGCCAATCTCCACATCGCCTTCGACAGTACCAAGGTCGTCGATAACGTCTCCCTCACCCTTGAGCAGGGCGAAGTACTCGCCATCGTTGGCGAATCCGGCTCCGGCAAATCCCTCACCGCACTTTCGGTGCTGCAGCTACTTCCCGGTAACGCGATTGTAAGCGGTAATGTCCAGTTCAAGGAGGAAACACTGCTCAGCAAAAATGAGCGCGCCATGGAAGCCATCCGCGGTAACAAGATCGGCATGATTTTCCAAGAACCGATGACGGCACTAAACCCACTACATCCCATTCGCCGGCAAATTCTTGAGGCGTATTGCCTGCACCAGAGAGTGCCGATGAAGAGTAAAGCCGCAAAGGCAAAATTGCAGGAACTCTATGAGGCTGTTGGTCTGCAGCATTTAAGCGAGCGTGGCACGGTTTATCCGCATCAGCTTTCGGGCGGAGAGCGTCAACGCGTCATGATCGCCATGGCCATTGCCAATGATCCGGAATTGCTGATCGCCGATGAACCGACGACGGCGCTCGACGTTACCCTACAAGCGCAGATACTGAAGCTGCTAAAGTTACTGCAGCAGGAGCGCCAGATGGGCATGATCTTCATCACTCATGACTTGCTTATTGTCCAACAGATCGCCGACCGCGTGGCTGTGATGCATGACGGAAAAATTGTCGAGACCGGCAAAGTAAAAGATATTTTTGCAGCACCCAAACATGCCTACACCAAGATGCTGCTCGCCGCTGCGCCACAAGGGAACGCCCTACCCCTCAAGCCAGATGCGAAAGAAATTATTTCCTGCAATAACGTTAGCGTGAACTTTCTCGTCAAAAGCCCAGTTTTGCGTCGTACACTTCGTGTCGTACATGCAGTGCAGAATGTGTCTTTCTCGCTTCATTCCGGTGAAACCCTCGGCGTGGTCGGTGAATCGGGTTCTGGCAAAAGTTCGTTGGGGTATGCCTTGCTCCGCCTAGTGCCAAGCACTGGTCCGATCGTATTCCTCGGCGAGCGAATGGACGCTTTCGATGCGCAGCAATTACGCACTGCACGCAGCGATGCACAGATCGTTTTCCAAGATCCCTATTCCAGCCTTAATCCTCGTATGAGCGTTGGGGAGATCGTTGCCGAAGGCTTGAAACTTCATGCGCCGGCAAGCACGGATATCGACGTCGCGGTCGACGAAATATTACAGCAGGTGGGTTTGAAACCCGCGATCAAACACCGTTACCCGCACGAATTCTCCGGTGGTCAGCGCCAACGCATCGCCATTGCCCGCGCGATGATACTGAAGCCAAAGCTTCTAGTATTGGATGAACCGACCTCGGCCCTTGATATGTCGGTACAACGTCAAGTACTGGAACTTCTGAAAAGCATCCAGCAATCGCATGATATCGCCTACATTTTCATCAGCCACGATCTGCGCGTAATTAAAACGATGGCGCATCAAGTGTTGGTATTGAAACGTGGCAACGTCGTTGAGCAAGGAACGAGCAAGCAACTTTTTGATGCGCCGCAACATGAATATACGAGGACGCTTCTTACTGCAGCATTCGGTGCAGCAATCTAAACTACATGCCACCACCCAGACGGCGCAGGATTTCATCCAACTGTGATAAAGAATCATAGCTGATAATAACTTCACCCGATTGTCCGCTGCGCGTATCGATACCGACCCGCAGACCGAGCGAATCGGAGAGCATACTTTCGAGCTGCAATACATCTTCGCTTTTACTGCTATTCCGTGCGCGTGGCGTATCGCCAGACTTGCGCAAGGATGGCTGTTTTGTCAAAGCTCCAACATCTGTAACATTACCCTTCGCCCACTCTTCCGCCTGACGCACGGAAAGACCCAGTTCAATAATCTTGCGGGCCAGCCCTTCTGGGTCTTTCGCCGTCAGCAACGCCCGCGCATGGCCCATGGTCAATTCACCCGAATCGATCCGCACCTTGACAAATTCAGGCAACTTCTGCAGGCGCAGCAAATTCGCGATGTGCGAACGGCTTTTACCGACGATCGGTGCCAGTTTCTCCTGGGTGTAATGGAACTCATCCATCAAGCGCTGGTAGCCTGCCGCTTCCTCGAGCGGGTTCAGGTCCGAACGCTGGATGTTCTCGATCAGTGCCAGCTCGAGCGCCTGCTCATCCGTCGCCTCGCGCACGATGACCGGCACCTCGACAAGCTGCGCCATTTGCGCAGCTCGCCAGCGGCGCTCGCCTGCAATGATCTCGTACCGGCTCGCCCCCAGCTCTCGCACAACAATCGGTTGCATCAACCCGTGCTTCTCGATCGATTCGCATAATTCTTTCAGTGTCGAATCATCGAAATGCCGGCGCGGTTGGTATTTTCCGGCCTGCAATTGCTGTACCGGAAGACGCAGAATATCGCGTCCGTTTCCATTCGCGTTTTCACTATTTTTTGCTGCATCGATTGCTGCAGCATGCTGCGTTGCCGGTTTCACTTCGACCAGCGCTGCCTCACCCATTAATGACGAGAGCCCGCGGCCGAGACCTTTGTTACTTTTCACTGCTTGTACCATGTTTTTTGTTCCTTTTTTTGTTTGCTAAGCGGCGGCTTGTGCCGTGAAGATTTTTTCGCGCTGGATCAGTTCCCGCGCGAGCTGGAGATACGCTTGGCTACCGGGGCATTTGAGGTCGTAGACCAGCGCTGGCTTGCCATGGCTCGGTGCTTCGCTCATCCGCACATTGCGCGGAATCGTCGTGGTGTAGACATCATCGCCAAGGAAGCCCCTTACATCCTCTTCGATTTCGACCGTCAGCTTGTTGCGGCGATCATACATCGTCAGCACCACGCCATGGATGGCGAGCGCCGGGTTGAGGTTCGCTTTCACCAGCTTTACGGTCTTGAGCAAATGGGCGAGACCTTCAAGAGCATAGAACTCGCATTGCAGCGGGATGAGAACAGCGTTGCTGGCAGTAAGCGCGTTTAGGGTCAATAGCCCGAGTGACGGCGGACAATCGATGATCGCATACTCCCAATGCTCGGAAATCGAGGCCAGCGCTTGTTTTAACTGAAATTCCCTTCTTTGCATGGTTACAAGCTCGATTTCAGCACCTGTAAGGTCTATGGTCGCCGGAGCGACGCTTAGGCGTGGAATGGCCGTTTTAACGGCTGCTTCCGCTAATGTGGCGTTTCCGATAAGCACATCGTACGAAGTGATCTCCCGTTTGGAGTGATCAATTCCCAAACCGGTTGAGGCGTTACCCTGCGGATCAAGGTCGATCACCAGGACCTGCTTACCGATAGCGGCAAGTGCCGTCGCCATATTAACCGCAGTAGTGGTCTTCCCGACACCGCCCTTCTGGTTTACAACTGAAATGATGCGCGTCATACATTACCTTTTTTTGTTAAGTGTGAGAGGATGACAACAGAAGAATTATCGTTTGTTACGCTTGGTTTAAGTGTATAGTTGAAATTCCATAGAAATGCTGCTTCTGCTAATTCGGTTTGATAGCTTTCGCCTTTCGGAAAAAGGCAAACTCCGTCAGCTTCCAAAAGCGGTTTAGCATAAACAAGCAGCTGATGCAGAGGTGCTAGCGCCCTTGCTGACACTAGATCATATTTTTTTTTCAATTTCACGATGTCGACTGCTTCAACTGTAACGTTGAGAAGCTTGAGCACATGTCTTGTTTCATTTAAGAAAGCTGCTTTACGTTGATCATGTTCTACGAGCGTAACTTGCAGTTCTGGTCGCGCAATGGCGATAACCATTCCAGGGAGACCGGCACCGCTTCCCAGATCAACCAGTGACGTGGCAGATTCAGGGATGAGCGAAAGTAACTGGAGACTGTCATCAATGTGGCGCGACCAGATATCTGATTCAGTCAGCGGAGCAATGAGGTTGATTTTTGAGTTCCACTTCAGAAGTAAAGCGACGTACTCAGCCATAGCGAATCTTGTTTCACGTGAAACATTTTTAGATGTTGTAGATAACGTCATGCCCTTGTCATAAATCAAACCAGCGCATTTGTCACTGTGACAATTGAGTGTTTAACTTAGAACGATCTGGTGGATTACACCGCTAACTGCTTGCGCTTCATAAACATCATGATTGCCGTAATGGCAGCGGGAGTCATCCCAGGAATACGACTAGCGGCGCCGAGTGTGACCGGTTTTGCTTTTTTGAGCTTTTGACGAATCTCGTTTGATAGTGATCCGACAACATCGTAATCAATTGAAGATGGTATATGTAGTTGTTCATCCATTTTGAATAGTTCAATGTCAGACTTCTGTTTCGCTAAGTAGGAGCGATAGACAGAATCGATTTCAATCTGTTCACGAACATCGGCACGAAAGTTTTTTAAGCTTGGCCAAATCGCGCTAAGCTGATCGAATGTGATAGTCGGATAAGCAAGCAAATCCAAAATAGAGCGTTTCACACCGTCTTGATTAATTTGCAAACCGAACGTCGCTGCTTTATTGGGAGATAATGTTTCACGTGAAACAAATTGGGTCGCTTCCGCTAAAAGTGATTGCTTGAGATGAAACCTATCAAAACGCTCTTTTCCGACACAGCCGATTTCAATACCGCGTTTTGTCAATCGTAAATCAGCATTGTCTGGACGTAAGGTAAGACGATACTCGGAACGCGACGTGAACATACGATAAGGCTCTTGGGTGCCAAGGGTTGTCAGATCATCGATCATTACCCCAATATAAGCTTCTGCCCGGTCAATAATGAACGGTGCCGATTGCGAAGCGGCAAGAGCGGCGTTAAGCCCTGCTATGAGACCTTGGCCACCCGCTTCCTCATAGCCAGTGGTTCCATTTATTTGCCCTGCAAGAAACAAACCTTTGATTTTCTTAGTTTCCAACGTTGGTTTAAGTTCACGTGGATCAACATAGTCATACTCGATCGCGTAGCCGGGACGGAGTATGCGAACATTTTCTAGGCCCCGAATTGAGTGAATAAGAGAATGCTGTACTTCCTCGGGCAGCGAGGTTGAAATTCCGTTCGGATAAACCGTACTGTCGTCGAGTCCTTCCGGTTCAAGAAAAATTTGATGACGTTCGCGGTCAGCGAAGCGAGTAACTTTGTCTTCGATAGAAGGGCAATATCGTGGCCCACTGGATGTGATCTGGCCCGAGTACATCGGTGAACGATGGATGTTCTGACGGATAATTTCATGTGTTTTGTCAGTCGTATGGGTGATGAAGCACGTGATTTGCGGCACCATTACTTTTTCTGTCATGTACGAAAATGGTACAGGCGGATTATCCCCCGGCTGTGGCGTGCAAACAAGCCAGTCTATCGTCGTGCCGTCGAGGCGAGCAGGGGTACCAGTCTTCAAACGACCAATCGCTAACCCAAGCTTTTTGATGGAATCAGCGAGCGCAATGGACGGTCTTTCACCAATCCGGCCCGCAGGCGTCTGTTTCTCCCCGCAATGGATGAGCCCGTTCAGGAAAGTGCCGGTGGTAAGGACGACATTGCCGGTTTCATAACGTACACCCGAGGAGCCGATAACCGCCTGGACGGCTCCGTCTTCCATCACGATGTCGTCGGCGACATCTTCGGTAATAACAAGATTATCGTACTCGGCAAGCAGCGCCTGCACAGCCTCACGATACAGTTTGCGGTCAGCCTGCGCGCGTGGCCCGCGCACGGCCGGACCCTTGCTGGCATTAAGCATTTTGTAATGGATTCCCGCGCGGTCAATGGCCCGGCCCATGATGCCATCCAATGCATCAATCTCACGAACCAGCGTACCCTTGGCAATGCCGCCAATAGCGGGATTACAGGACATTTCGCCAACCGTCGCGTGTTTATGCGTCAGCAGGCAAACACGGGCCCCTAGGCGCGCGGCTGCAGCGGCAGCTTCGGTACCGGCATGCCCGCCGCCGATGACGATGACATCAAATGTAGATTCACTTGGCATTCGTTCCTAATCATAGCGCGTGTTTCACGTGAAACATTTCTTCAAACGCGCTATTTGCCGATGCAAAAGCGCGAAAAGACGAGGTCCAGTACATCATCCACCCAGATTTTGCCAGTGATTTTGCCGATGGCCGCGGCGGCGCAGCGAAGCTCTTCGCAGGTTAGTTCGAGGGGCGCAGCAGCGTTGAACTGCTGCAGGCTTTCCAACGCCGCTTTCAGTGCGGCACGGTGGCGGGCATGGGTGATAAGCGGCGAAGCGGCGCTATCCATACGTTTTTCGACCTTTTCCTTCAATAACGCCAACAATTCCGCGATGCCCGCGCCGGTGGCGGTACTGATAGCAAGCGTCGCGAAGGGCAGGGCAGGCAGCGGGGCCAGATCGGCTTTCGTCGCAAGGACGAGCACGCTGTCATTCAGCTCGTTAACGATCGATCCGGCGTCGTCCGCGATACGCATGATGTCACACAAGCGCAGCGTGATGTCCGCATGCTCAGCCCGGTGTAGAGCACGACGTATACCTTCGGCCTCGATGCTGCCGGTGGTCTCACGGATACCGGCAGTATCGACGAGCGTGACGGCATAGCCCCCGATTTCCATTGCTACTTCAATGAGGTCGCGCGTGGTGCCTGCTTCACTCGAAACGATTGCCGCATCACGCTTGGCAAGCGCATTCAGTAAACTGGATTTACCGGCATTCGGCGGCCCAAGAATGACGATGTCAAGACCCTCGCGGATCTTCTCGCCGATACCCCCATCATCGAGCAACGTCGTAATTTGCTGGGTTAGGGCAGCAACGCGCTCGCTCGCTTCCTTCAGCACCGATTCCGGGATTTCTTCATCCGGAAAATCGATATAGGCTTCCATCAAGGCCAGCGGTTCGAGGATACCCATCCGCAAGGCTTCGACGCGCTGCGTCATGTCGCCACCCAGCTGGCGCATCGCCTGATGGTGCTGGGAGTCGGTTTCGGCATCGATGAGGTCGGCCAAACCTTCGGCCTGGCTAAGATCGAGCTTGCCATGGGCAAAAGCACGGCGCGCGAATTCCCCGGGTTCGGCCATTCGTAAGGATGGGCAGTTTAATAATGCTTCGTACAACAGCTTTATCACCGCGCGGCTGCCATGGGTGTGCAGTTCCACTACGTCCTCACCGGTAAAGGAATGCGGCGCGGGGAAATACAGGGCGAGGGCCTGATCTATTTTTTTACCGGCATGCGTCAACGTTACCAAGGTCGCGACACGAGGTGCCAGTGTATCTTTTACACCCAAAAAAACTAATGCCTGCAGCGCGGCCGCCCCGGAGATGCGCAACACGGCAACGCCGGACTTGCCAGCGGCGGAGGCGAGTGCATAGATGGTGTTCGAAGAGAGCGCCATGGGGCGTGAAATAGGAGGATGTGATGGTGGTTGCAATGCAATTCAGCACGGTGGGCGGGCCGGACGTGCTGCAGCCTGTCGAGATCACCCTGCCACCGCTCAATGCGGGTGAGGTGCGGATCCGCCATACGGCCATCGGCGTCAACTTCATCGATATCTACCACCGCAACGGTTACTACCCCACCCGGTTGCCGACCATCCCCGGTAGTGAAGGCGTGGGTGTCGTCGAGGAAGTGGGGCTTGGCGTCACCACCCTGCAGGTCGGCACCCGCGTCGCGTATGCACGCGGGCCGATGGGTTCGTATATCGAGGAGCGGCCGATCGCGGCGAACCATTGTGTGGTTATCCCGGATGGGGTGAGCGATGTGGTCGCCGCCAGCGCCATGCTTAAAGGCCTTACCACCTGGTATCTGCTACGCGAGACATTCCCGGTGCGGCAGGGCGATACGATCCTTGTCCATGCGGCGGCGGGCGGGGTCGGCCTCATCCTCTGCCAGTGGGCAAAGCATCTGGGCGCGCGCGTCATAGGCACGGTCGGCAGCGAGGCGAAAGCGGTCACGGCAAAGCAGGCAGGTTGCGACGCAACCATCCTTTACCGTGAGGAAAATGTGGCCAAGCGTGTGCGCGAACTGACGAACGGCAAGGGTGTGCCGGTAGTGTACGATGCGGTCGGCCAGACCACGTTCACCGCATCGCTCGATGCGCTCGAGCCGCGCGGCATGCTGGTGAGTTTCGGCCAGGCTTCGGGACCAGTCCCGCCCTTTGAGCTCAGCGAACTGCTCAAACGCGGCTCGTTGTTCCTTACCCGGCCGAGCCTCAAGGATTACATTGCCGATGATGTCGCCTATCAGCGGGCGGCGAAAGAGCTGTTTGCGATGATCGAGAACAAGCATATCAAGCTGCAGACCCAGCTACGCTATGCGCTGACCGATGCGGCAAATGCCCACCGGGCGCTCGAGGCACGCGAGACCAGCGGCAGTACCATATTAATTCCCTAACACTTCAAAACTGCAGCTAGGACTGAATCTAATTGCTGTTTATTCGTTTTTCGGTTAGGGTTTGGTATGGTCAGTTTCACCAATCGGATGTCACCTCGACGGCGACATTGACCGCGAATTATCTGTTTTCTTCCGATAACAAGGGATGTGGTCTTTATTTTCGTAATTTGTTTTAGGCGGCATGTTTCGCGTTCATTGCCAATATCGCAACCTGCATCAGTCCGTGCGCCATGCGCGTCGTCGACTCATCCGAATAGCGTTTGGAATCCAGTTCGAGCAATTGTAATTTCGCCAGTGCCGTCGCGCAAACGGGCGCCGTCCAGCGCATGGCGTGGGTTTTAAGTAATGGCTTCGCTTTAAAAAAGACAGGGGGTCGAAGACCCTCGATTGCCGCATCGAGGCTCACCCCCTCGGCGCGCTTGATGGCCAGTGTTTCGAGGCGCTGGAAATACCGCATCACACTGCGCACCAGTAGCAGGCCGACATTGCCTTCCATCAACAGGCGGTCGGAGAGGCGGCAAAGCCCAACCATATCGCCCGCCGCGACGGCACTATTCAACTCATCGAAACTACGGTCGTTATTCTCGCCGACACTCGCCAGCACATCGTCCAGTGAAATCTCCTCCGCCTCGTCGCCTACGTAAAGTGACAGCTTTTCAAGCTCGTTGATGATGATCTGCCGGTCACCCGAAAGCTGGTGCGAGAGCAGGCGCAATGCCTCGTTGCTGGCCCGCAGGCCGTAGCCGCGCAACTGGTCGCGGATGAATTGCTCGAGATTGCTGCCTTCATCCTTATAGCAGGCAATGGCACCGACCAATGGCGACTTCTCTGCCCAGAGGCGCAACTTGTCCGCCGCACCCAGTGATTCCGTCGCATAGACGATCAGGTAATTCTCCGGTGCCCGCCGGGCAAGCGCATCCGCGATCATCGGCAGCGTTGAGGCCGCCGCGTCACGGACCAGCACCACCCGCTTAGGTGCCATCAACGACATGGCGGCAAGTTCGTCGGCCAGCAACGCGGCATCGTCCTCAAGCTGGTCGGCACTGAACTCGACCTTCGCCATCGGGTCCGCATTCTTACCGAGCCAGCTTTCGGCCAATGCATTGGCGCGCTGACGCACCTGGCCGGCATCCGTGCCATACACCAGTGCCGCGCCGGTTTGTTGCGGCGCGCGGATGAAACCGTCCACCTCGCGCGGGGCCAGCTTCATAAGCCGCGTGCCGGTTGCAGGACGGGAATATTATCGGGCGTGGACTCGACCGCTAAACCCTCCGAATTGTTGAGCGTCGGCAGCAACGTGGCAAGACGCAGTTTGTAGGTCTCCGCCAGGTCGAGCACCGCGCGCTTGCGGGCATCCTCAATCGAAACATACGTTGCATAATCTGCCGTCTGCGAGGTGTTGTAGCTGCTGGTGCTGCTCAAGCTGCCGCCTGCCACCTTTTTCTGGTCGGCGTTGCGGGTGATGGTATAGGTGCTGTTATAGACCATGTTGCCGCGGCTGGCCGTACCGTCCGGACGCACGAACAGCGAAACATCCGTTTCCGAATAGGTGATGGCAAGCGTAAAGAGTTTCTCGCTCGCATCGTTTGCCGGGTTCACGCGGTCCTGGATCTCGGCCTTGAGTAATTCGCCATAGCGACGTGGCACGGTCGAGGAACTGCTCGAACTCAGCGAATTGCTGATACTGGTCGCGTTTCCGGCCACCGTGATCGCGATCGCGGAAAGATCGACCGTCAGCTTCTCGCGGTAGGCCTGGCCGTGCAACGCATGAAAGCCGCAGGCGGAAAGCAATAACGTACAAAGAACGAGAAGCGAGCGTTTCATTCCCTAGCCTTAGCGGATAGTCGGGTCAGGCCGCAACAAGGTTCACGATCCTGTTCGGCACCACGATGGCTTTTTTAAGCGTTTTGCCTTCCATCGCGCTCACGACGCTAGGGTGAGCAAGGGCAACGGCTTTTGCCTCGTCCTCGGGCATATTCTTGGCCAGCGTCAGGGTCGCCCGCAGCTTGCCGTTCACTTGTACGGCGACTGTGACGGTTTCATCTTCAAGCAGCGCCGCATCCGCTTTCGGCCAAGGGCGGCTGGCGATGAGGTCGGTATGGCCTGTTAATGACCAAAGCTCTTCGGCCAGATGAGGAGCAAATGGCGAAATCAGATGCATGACGTATTCAAGAGCGCGTGTGCGTATATGCAGCTCTGAACTGTCCGTAGGAACGAGTTTTTCGATGGCATTTGTTAGTTCCCGAATGCGGGCGATTGCTTTATTAAAATGGAATTTCTCCAAATCGGATGTTACCCAACTCAGCGTTTTCTCCGCTAATATTTGTAATCTTCCATCTTCATCATCATTATTTTTTGCGTTTGAAGCATCAGCAGCTATAGTAATTGCATGATTATCTAGAACGAGGCGATAAATGCGCTGTAGGTAGCGCCAAGCCCCATCAATACCCGCATCGCTCCATTCGAGGCCACGGTCGGGTGGCGAATCGCTCATCATGAACAGGCGCGCCGTATCTGCTCCGTAGCCATCGATGATATTGCGCGGATCGACCGTATTGCGCTTCGATTTGCTCATCTTCTCCGAGCGGCCCATTATCAACGGTTCGCCGGTCTCGAGCGTGTAGCCACCTGCGCCGTCGCTGATGACATCCGCCGGATAGACCCATTCGCCTTGCGCATCCTTGAAGGTGGCGTGGGCGACCATGCCTTGCGTCATCAGGCCCGCAAACGGTTCGGCGAGATCGAGGATGCCGCAGGTGGTCAGCGCGCGCGTGAAGAAGCGCGAGTAGAGCAGATGCAGCACCGCATGCTCGATGCCACCGATATATTGCTGTACCGGAAGCCAGCGTTTCGCCTCCGCCGTGATGCCGTTCGCACCGCCGCCCGACGCGTAGCAGGCGAAGTACCAGCTCGATTCGAAGAACGTATCGAACGTGTCCGTCTCGCGCTCGGCCGGCTTGCCGCAACCCGGACAATTCACATGCTTCCAGGTCGGGTGATGCGCCAATGGATTGCCCGGCTTATCGAAGCTCACATCGTCCGGAAGAATGACCGGGAGTTGATTCTCAGGCACGGGAACGGCGCCACACTCCGCACAATGGATGATCGGGATCGGGCAGCCCCAGTAGCGCTGGCGGCTGATGCCCCAGTCGCGCAGGCGGTAGTTGGTCTTGCGCTCGCCGACATTGCGTTGCTCGAGTTCCTCGATGGCGCGCTGTTTGGCTTTTTCGACCGTGAGGCCATTGAACAAGGGCGAATTGATGAGCAGGCCATCGCCGGTGTAGGCTTCCTTGCTCGGGGGCAGCGCCGTGCCTTCGGGTCCGATAACGGGAATGATCGGCAGGCCGTATTTGCTGGCGAAGTCATGGTCGCGCTGGTCATGCGCCGGACAGCCGAAGATGGCGCCGGTGCCGTAATCCATCAGCACGAAATTAGCGATATACAGCGGAAATTCGAAACCGGTGAGCGGGTGCAGCACATGGATACCGGTATCGAAACCCTTCTTTTCAGCTTTTTCGATGGCTTCTTCCGAGGTGCCGAGCGCGCCGCATTCGGCGATGAAAGCCGCCGCCTCGGGATTGGTTGTAGCGAGTTCCTTGGCGATAGGATGTTCTGCGGCGATGGCGCAGAAGCTCATGCCGTAGAGCGTATCGGGCCGGGTGGTGTAGATGGAAAGTTTGTCGTCACGGTTTTTCATGTGCAGCTGCATGGTCGCGCCGCTCGATTTGCCGATCCATTTTGCCTGCATGATGCGGACTTTGTCTGGCCAGCGGTCGAGCGTCTCGAGGCCCTTCAGCAAGTCCTCGGCATAGTCGGTGATCTTGAGAAACCACTGGCTCAGCGTGCGCCGCTCGACGGCAGCGCCCGAACGCCAGCCTTTGCCATCGATGACCTGTTCATTGGCGAGCACCGTGTTATCGACCGGGTCCCAGTTGACGACAGCCTGCTTGCGATAGGCGATGCCGCGCGTGAGCATCTCAAGGAAGAAGCGCTGTTCGTGCTGGTAATATTCCGGCAGGCAGGTCGTCAGCTCGCGGCTCCAGTCATAGCTCAGGCCGATGGATTTCAACTGGTCGCGCATGGTCGCGATATTGGAAAGCGTCCAGGCTTTTGGGTGCACGTTGCGCTGGATGGCAGCGTTCTCCGCTGGCAGCCCGAACGCATCCCACCCCATCGGGTACAACACGTTGTAGCCGAGGGCGCGTCGAAAGCGGGCAGTGACATCGCCCAGCGTATAATTGCGTACATGGCCCATATGGATATTACCGCTCGGGTACGGGAACATCTCCAGCACGAAATAATCGGGCTTGCCGTTTATCTCCGGCGTCTTGAAAACGTCCTGCTCACGCCACGCGTGTTGCCATTTCGCTTCGGCCTCACGCGCGTTATAACGCGCCGGATTGGTACTCGAACTCATGATCTAATAGCCGAGCTGGGCGACCCGCATCTGGCGGGCACGGGTGAGGACCGTGTCCTCGAGCTTGCGGCCAAGCTTGCTGTCTGTCGGCGCATCCGCCCAGTTTCCCTTGTTGTCCTTCTTTTGACGGAAGGTCGAGATCTTCAAGCTGTCCGCGCGTAATTGGCGGTCAAGAATCAATACATTGACTTTGTAGCGTTCACCCGGCGCATCGGTGTCCTCGTACCAGTCGGTAAGGATCGTCCCACCGAACGGATCGGCCGAGAGGATCGGCAGGAAGGACAGCGTATCGAGCGAGGCGCGCCAGAGGAAACTGTTCACGCCAAGCGGATTCCTGCCTTTTTCTTCTTTTTTGCCGGCATCGCCGCCCATCACCGTGCCTTCGTCGCCGGTGATCCTGCCACGTTCGACCTTGCGCTGCATGTCAGGATCCTGCGGATAGGAGGTGTCCGCATCGGGCTTCACGGCGCTGCAGGAAGGAAGTGTCAGCAGCAAAGAAGCCGTGATGAGCAGCGCAGAGGAGAAGGAAGAACGGGTCGTCATGATTGTACCTTAGGTGGTTGATAGAAAACGCACACTAGCGATACGCATAAAGTTTGCAAGAGTGGCAATAAAAAAGGGCGGTTCTTAACGAACCGCCCTCTCTCATTGTCTTAAACGAATCGCTTAGAAGGCAACTTGGGTACCGAGAATTACGCTCGTACCTTTGTTGTCATAAGCGGTGCCGGTGTTGCCGTCGAAGTCGTAGAAGCTGACTTCAGCATACGGGGTAAGGCCAGCAGCAAGCTTATATTCCGCACCGAGAACAACGTTGCGGAAATCATTGTCGCCCGGCGTAGCAGCAGTGCCGCTAAGCGTCGAGTCGATGTAGGTCGCCGAAACGCCGATTGGGCCAGCGGTCCAACCAAGACCAGCGGTATAGTAATCGCCATCCGAACCAGCGATACCCGAATCCGACCAGTTACCGTACGAACCAGCAACGCTGAAGTTATGCCAGCCAACGAGGCCGCCAACGTTCCACGCGTTGATATCGTCCGAACCGTAACCTGCAACGCCGCCGGCGCCACCGCCGTTGCCGTTTGCAGTTTCGTAGGTACCAGCAGCAGCGAGCTTGAAGCCGCTGAAGGTGCCTTCGTAGCCGAGGCCGAAGTCGAGAACGTTGTTCTCGCCGTTGTTGTCAACGCGGTTAACCGCTTGGCCACGATCTGCAAGGTTCGGGGTGTAGCTCACGCCAGCCTGGAAGCCCACAAATTTCGGGGTGTAGTAGCTGACTTTGGTCGCGTTGTAGGTGGTCTCGTCACCCAGTGCTGCGGTCGAACCATGTTCGCCCGGCAGTTTGCTGGTGGTGATGAAGCCCTGGCTACCCGCACCGAAGCCTGCGCCCGGATTCACGAAGTAGGTCCATGCACCGTTGATACCACCGGTAGCAGCAGCGAGGGTCGAAGCGTCAACGCGCATCGTCGAAGCAACCGACTTGTTGCCACCGAGTTCTACGCGACCCCAGTTGCCTTCAAGGTAGGTGAAGGTACGCGACGCGTTGGTACCTTGGTTATCAGCATCATTCGTGATGTCGGCTTCGAGATCGATCTCCGCACCGTAGCCGAGGCCACCATCCGTTTTACCATCAACTTTAACGGTGATTTCGTTATCGTTGCGGAAACCAACCGATTGTTGGCCAGCATCTTGATCGTCGTTAACCCAGCCAGCCTGGAAATCCGAGAAGCCGCCGAGGGTTACTTTAGGGGTTTCTGCCGAAGCTGCCGTAGCGAGCAGTGCAACAGCAACAAGGCCCGTTGTACCTAAAAGAATTTTTTTCATGATCAGTTCCTTCTTTAATGAAACAATAAACGTAATGACACACAACATGCACACCATTACCCGAATATGAACGAGGAGCCGCACCGAAATGCTTCACCATGTTCCACGGGCCCATTTATTAGCCGATGGCCCATCTCAATCAAGTGCGCCCAAGCTTTTTATTGCTTCGAACCTCCCTTTAAAAACGGGCTGTTGCAGTTCTGCCACAAAGCGGTTACGGGTAATAGAAGGACTGGACTAATCTTTTAAGTCATTGTATTTCTATAAAACTATGAACACCCACCCCCAGTATGGCCTCCTTGCCACAACCCTTGCATCCCTGCAACAGCGAGTGGCAGATGCTAAGCCTTCAGCGCTGTCCCATCCTATTCTCGTTGGGGCCAGCAAAAACCAGCCTGTAGAGCTCTTGGCAGCAGCTATTGCGCTAGGATTGAACGATTTCGGCGAAAACAAAGTGCAAGAAGCGCAGGGGAAATGGCCTGCGCTTAAAGCACGCTATCCGCCGGTGCGCCTGCACCTTATTGGGGCGCTGCAATCAAACAAGGCCGAGGATGCCGTAGCGTTGTTCGATGTCATTCAGACAGTGGACCGCCCGAAGATCGTTCAAGCGCTGGCTGCCGCCTGTCATAAACTGGGAAAACGCCCAAGTTTCCTGATTCAGGTCAATACCGGCGAGGAACCCCAAAAAGCCGGGGTCGCCCCGCGCGATGTGGCTTTTTTATTGGCCCATTGCCGCGAACTGAGCCTGCCTATTACTGGCCTGATGTGCGTGCCGCCCGATGGCGCTAATCCTGCGCCGCATTTCGCGTTACTGAAAAAGATGGCCGATGAATTCGGCGTGAAGGAACTCAGCATGGGCATGAGTAGTGACTTCGAGTCGGCGATCCGTTTGGGGGCCACGATGGTGCGCATTGGCACGGCGCTATTCGGGAGTCGGCACTGATTACGGCAATTCCTTGCGCGGCTTGGCTTGGCGCATCTTCGGCTTTTTTGATGTCAGCTGTGAGAAGCGCTTGCTACGGGCATGCGGGGTCGAGGTATTTGCCTTGCTCTTGAAGTCGGCCACTTTGCCTTCAAGCTCTTTTAACGTCAGGTCCTCCGCATTGATGAGATCGTTATCACACCCGGTGAGCACGAAGATAATGGCATCGAGCTTGAGTTGTAACGCCGTGGTATCGCGGTTCTGCGTACTTTGGACGACGAACAATAGCAGGAACGTAATGATGGTGGTGCCGGTATTGATGACCAGTTGCCAGGTTTCCGAATAGTCAAAAATTGGCCCTGAAATAGCCCAGACAATAACGATGAACACCGCCGTGAAGAACGTTACGGGCAATCCGGCAAAGCGCGAGATTGCAGTGGCGGCGTGGTCGAATAGGCCAGCTTTAACAACTTTACGATTTTTATGTTTTGGATTGGTGAATTTCATTGCTTCCCCATGATTTACCTAATGAGCATGCGGGTCGGCGCATTAGGATTCCATTGCCGTAAGGTTGTATTAAATAAGCGAAACGCAAGGAGCAACTGCGTGATCGGACTTTAGTCGGGAATATCTGGTTACGAATGACACTGTTATTCACTGCGGCGTAGCCGATCATCCACTATCAGAGCTACATTACATTCGTATGATTCACGTCGCGCAGATACGGCAGGAATTGTGCTTTTTTATAGGACGCATGGGCCGAACTGGTGCTGGCACCGTAGAGATCAAGCACCGGGTTATTCGTCGATTGCGGCAGACGCGCCGTTGCATTCGCAGCATCTAAAGCATTAGACGCGGAATTCGCTGCCGGTTCGAGTGAGGCCAATTCCGTTGCCTCAACCGGTACGACCGCTGTATCGGCTTTCGCTACCTGTACGTCGCCCGCGTCCGTATCGCCAGCGACGGCGGCATAAACGGCGTTGGCTGGGCTCTTGCCCGTCCCACTTTCGAAGATGATACTGGCCAGGCTTGCCACAAGGCTGATCGGGCCGCCGATAAGGGCACCAATGGCGCCGCCGGCAAGTTTCGCGGCGGTCGAGGGTTCATGGCCGGTCGTGCTGGCGAGGATGTCGGAAACGCCCGGAATCTGGTTCAGCGGGTTGATGGCATCGAGCACGTCGCGGAAGCTTGGGCCCTGCGGTCCGAAAAATCCTGTGTTAGCAGCGGTAGCATCGGCGGTCGTCATGCACGCCGCTTTGGTCGACGTTTTCAAGCAGGACGATGCGGTCTGAGTGGGATAGGCATCCGCGTAAACATCCGCTGGCGTATCGGCTTTGCTCGGCATGGCGGTCTCAGCGGCGATACGAAGGCGGCTACTGTCGATTCCTGATTGCATGAATGGCTCCTGGGTACAGTTGGATCACCAAATGCAAGCGGCGTGCCAGTATAAGGAAAGCATAAGTATTCGAAGGACTAGGCGGCTTTCATAGCCGTGACGAGGGCCTCGGCCGATTGCAACAGCTTCTCAGCGGCAGCGCGATCGATGGCGGTCTCTGCCTTGGCGAGCGCCGTCTTGGCCTCGGTCAATGCGGTCTCCGCTGTACCCTGGGCAATGTTTTTCATATCCTGGATATGGTCCGAAAGCACGGTGCAACTGGTCGGCGTCACATCCGCATACCCGGATTTCGCGAAGAAACGGCGGGTTTGTCCATCCGCCATTTTCACATTAATGACACCGGGACGGATCATCGAGAAGAGCGGAGAATGGCCCGGTAGCACGCCGAAATCCCCCTCGACGCCTGGTACCTGAACAAGCGGTACTTCGGCATCGACCAACACTTCGGCTGGCGAGATGATTTTCAAATGAAACGACGATGGGGTGGTTGCCATGACTTATGCTTTCTCGAGTTCTTTAGCCTTCTCGACCGCTTCCTCGATGGAACCCACAAGATAGAACGCTGCTTCCGGCAGGTGGTCATATTCACCAGCAACGATGGCTTTGAAGGAGGAGATGGTATCCTTCAGCTTGACGTATTTACCCGGTTTGCCGGTGAAGATTTCCGCCACATGGAACGGCTGTGACAGGAAGCGCTGAATCTTACGGGCGCGGGCAACGGTGAGTTTGTCCTCTTCCGACAGTTCGTCCATGCCGAGGATGGCGATGATGTCCTGCAAGGATTTGTAGGTCTGCAGTACGCGCTGGACGTCGCGCGCGACTTTGTAGTGCTCCTCACCGACGACAGCGGGCGACAGCATGCGCGAGGTCGAATCGAGCGGATCCACCGCTGGGTAGATGCCAAGCTCGGCGATTTGACGGGAGAGTACGGTCGTCGCATCCAAATGGGCGAAGCTCGTTGCCGGGGCCGGATCGGTCAGGTCATCCGCCGGGACATACACCGCTTGTACGGAAGTGATGGAACCCTTTTTGGTCGAAGTAATGCGTTCCTGCAGATTGCCCATTTCCGTTGCCAGTGTCGGCTGGTACCCTACGGCGGACGGGATACGGCCGAGGAGGGCCGATACTTCCGAACCGGCTTGCGTGAAGCGGAAAATGTTGTCGACGAAGAACAGAACGTCCTGGCCTGCCTGGTCACGGAAATATTCGGCTTGGGTCAGACCGGTGAGGGCGACACGGGCACGGGCTCCTGGAGGCTCGTTCATCTGGCCGTAAACCAAGGCCACTTTCGATTTCGTCTGGTCTTCGAGGTTAATGACGCCCGACTCGATCATCTCGTGGTAGAGATCGTTGCCTTCACGCGTACGCTCGCCCACGCCGGCGAATACGGAATACCCACCGTGGCCTTTGGCGATGTTGTTGATGAGCTCCATGATGAGGACGGTTTTACCCACGCCCGCACCACCGAAGAGGCCGATTTTGCCCCCTTTAGCGTAGGGCGCGAGGAGATCGATGACTTTGATGCCGGTCTCGAGCACTTCATCGTCCGTCGATTGATCGACGAAGCTTGGCGCTTCGGCGTGGATCGGCGAGTAGCTTTTCGCATTGACCGGGCCGCGTTCGTCGATCGGCTCACCGATGACGTTCATGATGCGGCCAAGGGTTTCCATGCCGACCGGAACCGAGATTGGCGCACCGGTATCGACGAGTTCCTGACCACGGGTCACGCCATCCGTCGAGTCCATCGCAATCGCGCGGACGGAATTTTCACCCAGATGCTGCGCCACTTCGAACACGAGGCGACGGCCATCGACCGTTGCTTCCAGCGCGTTTAGGATCGCGGGCAACTGGCCTTCCGGGAAACGCACATCGACCACCGGGCCGATGATCTGGGTGATGTTACCCACCGAGGCTTCCACTTTTTGTTTTTTCACTGCTGACATTTTCTTCTCTCCTTAAAATTTAGCCTAATGCGGATTTCTTAGGTCCGTTGTGTTGGGTCCGTTAACAAGTTTGCTCAAAGCGTCATGTAGGGGCACAGACATATTAAAGCTTTGGATAATGATAGTTTTGGATTTTTCATTGCATTCTGTTTTATCGGCGACTTCGTGCGCGGACCTGTCTAGCTGCGCTATAAATTTAGGATTTGGACCCATGATTTTGGAAATTTTCTCCTGACAGTATGCAGGCTCTTCACTTAATTGGTCGCCCGGCTGATCTGTCAATTGTTTGCACTTTTGGTTCAAGTAATTAGCGCCCGTAATAGTGGCACATTGATTGATGATCTTTCCCATAACTTGCTTGGCTTTTTGCTTATCACTGATCTCTTCGGCATGCGTAATACACGCGCCGGAAAGCAGTGCGACAAAAATGGCTATGGCGAGCAATTTCACCTAAATCGCCTCCGCGCCGGAAATGATTTCGATGAGTTCTTTGGTGATGTTCGCCTGACGGGTGCGGTTATATTTCAGCGTCAGTTTCTTGATCATCTCGCCCGCGTTCTTGGTCGCGTTCTCCATGGCGTTCATCTGCGCGCCGTAGAAGCCGGCGTTGTTCTCGAGCATCGCGCTGAAGAGCTGCATGGCGAAATTACGTGGGAGAAGGTCGGCGAGGATTTCTTCTTCGCTTGGCTCGAACTCGTATGGTAGCGGCGCTTCTTTTGATTCCGTTTGCTTGACGGCAAGTGGCATGAGCTGCTGGAAGGTGACGATCTGCGAAATGACCGATTTGAACTGGTTATAGACCATAGTGATGCGGTCGATATTCCCGGCCTCAAGTTCCTTAAAGATCTCCTGCGCGATGGCATCGGCAGTTTCGTAACTGGTGGTCTTGGCGAGGTCGGTGCGGGTGCCGAGGAAGTTGGCTTTGTACTCGCCCAGCCAGTCACGACCCTTGCGGCCCACGGTAAACAGTTTCACGTTTTTGCCTGCGGCCTGCTGTTCGCGAATGTACTTACGCGCGGCGCGGACGACCGAAGAATTAAACGCGCCCGACAGGCCACGATCGGCGGTGACGACGATGAGCAGTTCGTGCTTGTCGGCACCCGTGCCGGCAAGCAGCTTCGGCAGATTGGCCTGACCGGCGGCTGCGGTAGCCAAGCGTTGCACCATGCCTTCCATGGCGAGCGCATAGGGCCGTGCAGCTTCCGCCGCTTCCCGCGCCCGGCGCAGTTTCGCCGCGGCGACCATCTTCATCGCCTTGGTGATCTTCTGCGTGGATTTCACGCTCTTGATGCGGACCTTGAGGTCCTTCAACGATGGCATGGATTATCCTTATGCTGCAAAACGGGTCTTGACGGTTTCGATGGCTTTTTTGAGATCCGCTTCCGAGGCATCGGTCAGCTTCTCTTCTTTTTTAATGGTCGCCAGCAGCGTCTGATGCGAGCGCAGGTCACGCAACAAATCGGCCTCGAAGGCGCCGACCTTGTTCAGCGGCACATCGTCAAGATAGCCTTTCACCCCGGCATAGATCACGCAGACCTGCTCTTCCATCTGCAGCGGCGAGTATTGCGCCTGCTTCAGGAGTTCGGTCAGGCGCGAACCACGGGCCAGCAGTTTTTGGGTCGAGGCATCGAGGTCGGAACCGAACTGGGCGAAGGCTTCCATCTCACGGAACTGGGCGAGATCGAGCTTGATGGTACCGGCAACTTGTTTCATCGCCTTCACCTGGGCCGACGAACCGACGCGGGACACGGACAGACCAACGTTCACCGCGGGGCGGACGCCTTTATAGAACAGCTCAGTCTCGAGGAAGATCTGGCCGTCGGTGATCGAGATCACGTTGGTCGGGATGTAGGCGGAGACGTCACCGGCTTGCGTTTCGATGATCGGCAGCGCGGTGAGCGAACCCGCACCTTTATCGTCCGACATTTTCGCGGCGCGTTCGAGCAGGCGGCTATGGACGTAAAAGACGTCACCCGGGTAGGCTTCACGGCCCGGTGGACGGCGCAGGAGGAGCGACATCTGGCGGTAGGCAACGGCCTGTTTCGACAGATCATCATAGATGATAAGGGCGTGTTGCGCGTTATCGCGGAAATACTCGCCCATGGCCGCACCCGAATACGGTGCGAGATATTGCAATGGCGCTGCTTCCGATGCGGTCGCGGCGATAACGATGGTGTACTTCATCGCGCCGGTCTCTTCGAGTTTTTTCACCACTTGCGCGACGGTCGAGCGTTTCTGGCCGATGGCGACATAGACGCAGAACAGCTGCTTGGTCTTGTCGCCAGCTTCGTGCGCAGCTTTCTGGTTGAGGATGGTATCGATCGCGATCGCGGTCTTGCCGGTCTGGCGATCCCCGATGATCAGTTCGCGCTGACCACGGCCGATCGGCACGAGCGCATCGATGGATTTGATGCCGGTCTGCACGGGTTCATGCACCGATTTACGGTAGACGATGCCGGGCGCTTTGGTCTCGACGCGGCTACGTTTTTTCGCGTTGATCGGGCCCTTGCCATCGATCGGGTTGCCGAGCGGATCGACAACGCGGCCGAGCAGTTCCGGGCCAACCGGCACATCTACCACCGAGCCGGTACGTTTGCACGACGAGCCTTCCTTGATGGTGGTATCGGAACCAAAGATCACGACGCCGACCGAGTCGGTCTCGAGGTTCAAGGCCATGCCTTTGATGCCGCCATCGAACTCGACCATCTCGCCTGCCTGCACGTTTTCGAGGCCATAGATGGTCGCGATGCCATCCCCGACCGAAACGACGCGGCCGACTTCGGCGAGGCTGGCGCCACCGTCGATACCTGCGATCTGGGCTTTCAAGATGTCCGAAATTTCTGAAGGACGAATTTCCATGGGTAACTCCTAGTTTAACTTAATGGGTGGGGGCGAGCAGTTGCTCACGCATGGTGTTGAGTGCGCCGGCCAACGTGGCGTCGAGGCGCAGCGAGCCGAGTTCGATCGACAGGCCGCCGAGGACGCTCGCGTCCTCTTTTAATTTCAGCTTCACCGTTTTGCCGGTGGCTTCGGTGAGGGACTGGACGAGTTGTTTTTGCGTCGTCGTGCTCAAGGAGCGGGCCGAGGTGACGACAGCTTCGACTTCATTGTTATGGGTGGAAAGGCGTTGTTGCAGGTCTTCCGCAATGGTCGGAATCAGGTCGGCCCGGCCGCCGTCAACGATGGCCGCGACAGCTTTCTTGGTCAGCGCATCGCCCTTTTTCACCAGCGCTGCCAGCACGGCCGCCTTCTGGCTGTGATGGATGGTCGGGTTGGCCAGCGCATCGGCCAGTTCCGCGTTCTCCGCAATGGCTTGGGCCAGGGTCGAGAATTCCTCAACCAGGGTCTTCTCTTTTTTCGCGTCTACGGCCAGGTCAAACATCGCCGTCGCGTAGCGGCGGGAGATCTGGATAGCATCGGTGCGATTCATGCTCACGGGGATTTTTCCTGTTTTTATCGGGGTCTTTTTCGCGCGCGGAATCTATAGGGGAGCGCACCGACGATGCAAGCCCTATTTTGCGGTGATTTCAGGAACGTGGCGCCGACGGCTCAGGCGTGCGGCGGCGTTGCGACTTATCCCCACTTTTCCCACGCCGAAGATTTTTAGCAGAATCAATATCTAGCAATAATCGATACCGCATCGCTCCACATCACTGCATCCGCCAGATAGGATCTTTCAATTTATCGATCATGGCCTTATGCGCTGCGATCTCCTCGAGGCTCGGCAGGAAGTGGCGCACCGGGATATCGCTATGACCGGTGAAGGTGAGTTCGATGCCCTGTCCATCATGCACGGTGGCACTCGCCTGCATGAGGCCCGCCATGCTCGATTGGCGGCCGCCTTTAAGTTCGAGGTACACATCGGCGAGCAGTTCGGCATCGAGCAATGCGCCGTGCTTGGTACGGGCGGTGGCATCGACGCCGAAGCGTTTGCACAATGCATCGAGGTTCGCCGGCGAGCCCGGAAACATGCGGCGGGCGATGAGGACGGTATCCGTCGCGCGGGCGAAATCGATCAGCGGCAGGTCGAGCGCGTTCAGTTCATGATTGAGAAATTTCAGGTCGAATCCGGCATTATGGATGACGAGCGGTGAATCGCCGACGAACTCGAGAAACGAGGAAGCAACATTGCGGAATAGCGGTTTGTCCTTAAGGAATTCACTGGTCAGGCCATGGATATTCTGCGCTTCCATCGGCATATCGCGCTCGGGATTGAGGTAGGTGTGGTAATGGTTGCCGGTGCGGATATGGCCGATCATCTCGACGCAACCGATCTCGACGATGCGGTGGCCGGAGGCGGGGTCGAGGCCAGTGGTCTCGGTGTCGAGGACGATTTCTCTCATAAGTGGAATTTAGGGAGTGGTGACTTTTCAGGCAACAATACTGTGAAACTTATGCGCTGCTTATCGGTAATGCCCGATTAAAGTCTGTATTTTGACTGAATTTACCGTACATATCGTAGATGTTGCGAAAAACTATAGGAGCATTGTTATGAAACCGACCGTAAAATATGTCCTTATCGGTGCTGCGGCCCTTGCCGTTATCGCCGGTACTGCCGTAGGTTCATCATATTACACCAGCAGCACCATGGAAGCTTCGGCACCACCGCCAGCGCAACAAGCGGTAATTCATCATCCGCGCACTGGCCAGTATGCCGCTGCCCAGCCGGCAGCGGGACGCCCTGCAACCCGTCCTTCCTGTGACGACCATAACATCGTCGGCACGGTCGGCGGTGCGGTCGCTGGCGGCCTCGTCGGCAGCGCCTTCGGCAAAGGCGGCGGTCGCGGATTGACCACAGCAGCGGGTGCAGTCGGTGGTGGTGCGCTGGGAAACGCCTATATACCGACGCGTGGCGCAACTTGTAATTAGTTTTGTCTGGTTTTGCATTTCGCGGGCTTCATTGGTTTTCTCCGCTCGCTGGCGCCTTACTGCAGGTTCCATCGCTTCATCAGTTGTTTCACCCGCACACGAGTGGCACCTTTGCCGATCGCGGTCGAGATAACCACATCCGCCGCGTGGTTCCGCACGTGATCGCTTAGCTGGCGGTCGAGCAGGCGTCGCCATTTTTCTTCGGTCATCCCGGCGCGCGTGAGGGCGCGGCGTTTGCGGTGGGGCAGCGGCGCATGGGCGACGACGATCACGTCGCACAGATACTGGGCATCGGTTTCGAACAATAGCGGGATATCGAGGATGACGGCACGCAGGCCGTTGCGGCGGGCGATCCTGATGGCGCGTTCCTCGGCACCGCGGACACGGGGGTGGATAATGGATTCCAAAACACTTAGCATTTTTGGATTGTTGGTGATTTCTCGGGCGAGTGCGTCACGGTCGATCGGGCAGCCGCTCATTGTGGCGGCCGGGAATGCTGCAGCAATTTCGTCGATCATCGCGCGGTCATAGCGCATCAAGTGATGGACGAGTTGGTCCGCATCGACATGGGCGATCCCGCGGCCAGCGAACATGCGGGCGACGGTCGATTTACCGCTGGCCATGCCACCGGTCACGCCGATCACCATGGGTTTTTTGCTGGTTGCGGCCGGGCCTGCCGACCAGCGCCGCGCGCTCATGCACTCATCTCCAATACATGCTTGCGTAATTCCTTGGTTACGGCGGGTCGCACATCGTGCCATTTTTCAAAGGCTGCTTGCGCCTGGTAGAGCAACATACCCAAACCATCGACAGTTTTGTTGCCGCGTTTTTTTGCCTTTTTGAGCAGTTCGGTTTCGAGCGGTGCATACACAATATCATGCACGGCGGCGGTTTTGGGTAATTTGCCAAGATCGATATCCAGCTCGTCGTAATCCTTCATGCCGAGGCTGGTCGTATTGATTAGCAAGGTTGCTTCGGCGAGCGCTTCGTTGCGTACATCCCACGGCCGGGAGGCCACACCAAAATGGCTGGCGAGCGTCACCGCCGCTTCGTTGCTACGGTTGACCAACGTGATGGTGATAGCACCGGCTTCTTTGAGCGCAAGGGTCGCCGCGCGGGTTGCACCGCCGGCCCCAAGGATAACAACATTTTTCAGGAACGGCTGAATGTCGCCGTCGGTCTTGCCGGTGAGGCCTTCGCGCAGGTTAGTGATGAAGCCATACGCATCCGTATTGGTGCCGACAAATTTGCCGTTCTTATTGATGACGGTATTCACCGCGCCGATTTTTTTTGCGGTGTCATCAACGCTATCCAGATACTCGATCACGTTCTGTTTATGCGGAATCGTGATGTTGATTCCCGCGACATTTTTTTTGCGCATATGCTGCATGGTCTGGCGCAGGCGTGCCGGAGCGGTGGTGAAAAGTTTATAGTCGCTTTCGAGCTTATGTTCTGCGATCCAGTACGCATGGATGTGGGGCGAAAGCGAATGGGCAACAGGATAGCCGATAAGGCCCGTTAGGTTCGATGTTTCGGTCATGGTTCAAGCTCCTGCAGCTGCACGGCGTTTTTCGATCTGGCGTTGACGGTACTGGATGATGAGGGTCGCTGTCTCCTCGACTGAGCGGCGCGTTACGTCGATCACCGGCCAACTTTGCTGACGGAAGAGCTTCTTTGCGCTGTCAATCTCGTCATTCACTTTTTCCTCGTTCACATAATCCGTCTGCATATCCTGATTCATCGCGGCCAAGCGCGTGGTGCGGATTTCGATCAGGCGGTCACCGGAAATAGTAAGGCCAACCATTAAGGGCTGTTTCAACCCAGTGATATTGTCCGGCAAGGCGATATTGGGGACATAGGGCACGTTCGCCGCCTTGTAGCCGCGATAGGCAAGATAGACACAGGTCGGCGATTTACTGGTGCGCGATGGGCCGACGATGACAATGTCGGCATTCTCGAGTTCCCAGGTAGCCTGCCCGTCATCATGTTCCAAGGCATAGTTAATCGCATCAATACGAGCGAAATAATCTTCGCTGAGTTCGTACTGGGCACCGGTATGGCCGCTGGCTTCAACGTGGAGGTAATTGCCCATCTCACGGATGACATGCCCGAGGACTGGAATACAGGGTAGGCCGCGCTTGCCGCAGGCTTGGCGCAATTGTTCGCGCATAGCGTTATCGACCAAAGTAAACATGACGATGCCGGGATAGGTATCAAGGCTCGCGATCATTTTTTCGAGCTGACCTTGCGTGCGCACCAGCGACCAGACATGTTCTTCGGCATCCACGTCGTCGAACTGGGCCAGGGACGCACGGGCGACAGAAGAGACTGTCTCGCCTGTCGAATCCGACACGAGATGCAAGTGAAACTTCTTCATCGGGATAAGCTGTGGATGGTCATGGTCATATCCACCCTATATCGGTGCATGTCGAAAGTTGCCAGCATCGTCTGTGGCGTTCCTCACAGCTTCGCCCACGCGCGAATAAAAAATCGATGCCCGAACGGTATTCTGTGTAAATCCTACTTACCCCCATTTTTCACACCGTGCCGGTGAGGCTTATTTCAAAGAGTTTTAGCCTTCATGAACTGACTTATCCCAGATAAACGGTTTTAAGCTGTTCACCGGATAAATCATGAATGGGTCTGTATGGTTCCTGAATCCCCGCAAGCAGGCCTCCCATCTATCTACTACATTAAAAAAACATTATTCTTATTTAGTATTAGAAGGAAACGGGATAACTCGTTTTGCATGACAGACAAACTTCTCATTGAAGCATTAAAAGGTAACGTGACCCCGAGGGTGCCGTTTTGGTTTATGCGACAGGCGGGACGCTTCCTGCCGGAATACCGCGAGGTAAGGGCGACGACGAGTGGATTTTTGGATTTATGCTTCACGCCGAGCAAGGCGGCGGAAGTGACGTTGCAACCGTTGCGGCGGTTCGGGATGGACGCGGCGATTCTGTTCTCGGACATTCTGGTGATTCCGTATGCGATGGGCGTCGAGGTAAAATTCGTCGAGGGCGAAGGTCCGCGGGTGGGGTTGACCACTTCGCAGGACACCATCGAGAAACTGGACCTTTCCGACATCCCCGGCAAACTGGCACCCATTGCCGAAACGGTCAAACGGGTAAAAAAAGATTTGCCCGATGGCGTTGCGCTCATTGGGTTTGCGGGAGCACCGTGGACAGTGGCGTGCTACATGCTGCAAGGGAAATCGGGTAAGGAATTCGAGGCGGCGCGGCTGTTCGCGCTACAACAGCCAGCACTCATGGAAAAACTCATCGATCGGCTCGTAGCCGCGACGGCGGAGTACCTTTCGATGCAGATCGAGGCGGGAGCAGAAGCGATCCAGATTTTCGATAGCTGGGCGGGGCTGCTGACACCAGAGCAATTCGCGCGATGGGTCACCAAGCCGACGGTGAAGTTGATCAGATTGATTAAAGAAAAACACGCTAGCGTGCCGATCATTGGTTTTGCGAAAGGGGCGGGGCAAAACCTTGCCGATTATGCGCAACAGACGGGGGTGAACTGTATCGGGGTCGATCAGCATACGCCGATGCAATTCGCGATTGCGCAGCGGGCCAATGCCAAGCAGGCGGTGCAGGGCAATCTTGATCCGCTGCTGATTGCTTCGGACAAGGCAGGCGCTGTTGCTGCCACCGAAGCGATTCTTTCTAAAATGAAAATGACGCCTAGCGTTTTTAATCTGGGGCATGGATTTATTCCCAGCACACCTATTGAAAACGTCATGGCGGTGGCGAACGCGGTACAATCATGGCGGCGCTGAAAGCCATTTCGCCGCAACGGAAAACGGCCATTGTGCTGGTGAATCTCGGTGGGCCAGATAGCACCGAGGCGGTGCGGCCGTTCCTGTTCAATCTCTTCAATGACCCGGCGATCATCGGGCTGCCGAATCCGTTTCGCCGCATGCTGGCGGCGTTCATTTCGCGGCGGCGCGAGGCGACGGCCAAGGCGATTTATGATGAGCTGGGTGGCAAGTCGCCGATCGTCGAAAATACTGAGGCGCAGGCCAGAGCGCTCGAGGCGAGCCTCGCTGGGCATGGTGAAGTGAAGGTCTTCATGGCGATGCGCTACTGGCATCCATTCGCGGAGCAAACGGCGCACGAGGTGAAATCGTACGGGCCGGATCATATCATTGTATTGCCGCTCTATCCCCAATTCTCGACGACGACGACGGGTTCGAGTTTCATGAACTGGGATCGTGCAGCGCGTGCAGCAAGCCTTGATGTACCGACAAGTAAAGTGTGCTGTTATCCGACTCACGGTGAATTCATCACGGCACATTCGTTGCTCATTCGTACCTATTATGAAGAAGCAAAACGTTTCGGTGAGCCGCGCATCCTGTTCTCGGCGCATGGGCTGCCGGAAAAGATCATCAGGAAAGGTGACCCATACCAGTCGCAGGTGGAAGACTCCACCCGGGCTATCCTTAGGGAGCTGGGCATCGCGGAGGTCGATTTCGTCAATTGCTACCAAAGCCGGGTGGGGCCGATGAAATGGATCGGCCCGTCGACGAGCGACGAATTGCTGCGGGCCGGGTATGAGAAGAAGCCGGTGGTGCTCGTGCCGATCGCATTCGTGTCGGAACATTCGGAGACGCTGGTCGAGCTCGATATCGAATATGCCGATCTGGCGCACGAGAACGGGGTGAACCATTATTACCGCGTGCCGACCTTATCGACACAGGCGCATTTCATTGCGGCCTTGTCGGATATCTGCTTGAATCTCACCGCGGAGGCGAGCCTCGCTGCTGACACGGGCACGCGTCGCTGCGACGCTCGCTGGAGCGGCTGTCCCTGCAACCTACGGAGCGCCTGATGCAACTAAACCCGGCTTATTACCCCATCTTCAAAGCGATGCATCTTGTCAGCATGACGGCGTGGATGGCAGGCATGTTCTATTTGCCGCGGCTGCTGGCGTACCATGCTGGCGTGAAAAAGGGCTCGGCGGAGAGCAATCTTTTCAAGGTGATGGAGCGGCGCCTGCTCAAGGCCATCATCGTACCGGCGATGCTGTCGACGTGGTTGTTCGGCATTTTGCTGGTACTGGTGACGGGTTATGGCTCGCCGGAGAACCCTGCGCATTGGCTGATGGCGAAGGTCGGGCTGGTGCTGATAATGACGGGACTGCATGGCTTTCTGAGCAGCTCAGTGCGTAAATTCAGCCGGGATGCAAACACAAGAAGCCCAAAATCCTATAAGATTATCAATGAGATGATTACAGTGATTTTTGTCGCCATCGTGTTCCTTGTCGTATTGAAGCCGTTCTGACTGTCACTAAACCTTCATCGATTCGTCACAGCGCTGTCACGGGTGTGGTTAAGCCAGCGTCGTTCATTGTGTCCTTCTGCAGAAAATCTTTTTTTGCGCGGTCACTGTGACATGGAGTAAAAAACATGTCCGTCAGTTTAGAAGCACAAAAGGCTTTCGGTAAAGTCACGGCATTCGCCAGGACGTTATCGATTACCCTTGGATGCATTCTTCCTGGTATCCTCGCGCTCTGGCTTTCGCTCGATTTGACGCAAGGCTGGAGCATCTGGAGCCATTTCATCAGTGGAGTGGTGTTGGTGACCATCATCTATTCTATTTACCAACATATTCCCCCCTATGCAAAAAAGACAGAGTTCGTAGCTTATGCTCTGTGCTGGTATAGCGGGGTAGCGGCGTTTGTGCAGTTCGGAATGGCCATAACGCAGCTTCCCTAAGCATTTTCGAGGAACGGATACCGCATCAAGCGGCCCGTTCCTCGATTTTGCTTTACACGTCTACAAAAATCGTTAAATTAATGCCATCCCGAGTCCTTCGGGATACGCAGGCCGCGTGCTGTTACGACAGCACAACTCTCACAAATGGCCGCATCTTTTCCCCACTTATTTTTTTAGAGTTATCCATGAAACTGCAAGAACTGAAACGCAAGAAACCTAATGAGCTGCTCCATATGGCGGAAGAGGCTGGCATCGAGAATGCAAGCTCGCTCATTAAACAGGAAATGGTCTTCGCGCTGCTGAAGAAAGCGGCCGAGGAAGGCACCGAAATCACCGGCCAAGGGGTCATCGAAGTGCTGCAGGACGGCTTCGGTTTCCTGCGCTACCCGGAGGCGAACTATCTCGCCGGGCCGGACGATATCTACGTGCCGACCGCGATCGTCAAGAAGCTGGGCCTGCGCACCGGCGATACGCTCGAGGGTGTGCTGCGGGCGCCGAAGGGAGAGGAACGCTACTTCACCATCCAGGAAGTGAAGCTGGTCAATTTCGAGGGCATTGAGAACCTGCGCCACCGCCTCGGTTTCGAGAACCTGACGCCGCTCTACCCGGAAGAGCGCCTCAAAATGGAATATGTCGACCCGACGAAAAAGGACGAGATGACCAAGCGCGTCATCGACCTGATCGCGCCGCAGGGCAAGGGCCAGCGGACATTGATTGTGGCGCCGCCGCGCACCGGCAAAACGGTGGTGATGCAGAACATCGCGCATGCGATCACGACGAATCATCCGGAATGCTACCTGATCGTGCTGCTGGTCGATGAGCGCCCGGAGGAAGTAACGGACATGGCGCGTAGCGTGAAAGCGGAAGTGGTCTCGAGTACGTTCGATGAACCGGCGAACCGCCATGTGCAGCTCGCGGAAATGGTCATCGAGAAAGCCAAGCGATTGGTGGAGCATAAGAAGGATGTGGTGATCCTGCTTGATTCGATTACGCGCCTCGGCCGCGCCTACAACACGGTGGTGCCGTCCTCGGGTAAAGTGTTGACCGGGGGTGTCGATGCCAACGCCTTGCAGCGCCCAAAACGCTTCTTCGGGGCGGCGCGGAACATCGAGTTCGGCGGGTCGCTGACGATCATTTCGACGGCATTGATCGAGACGGGTTCGCGGATGGATGAGGTGATCTTTGAGGAATTCAAAGGGACGGGCAACTCCGAGATCGTGCTCGACCGCAAGCTCTCGGACAAACGCATCTTCCCGGCGATGGACATCACCAAATCCGGCACGCGCAAAGAGGACCTGCTGTATGAAAAAGGCGATCTCGCGAAAGTGTGGATGCTGCGCAAGATCCTCAACCCGATGGGCGCGATGGATGCGATGGAGTTCCTGCTCGACAAAATGAAGGATACGAAATCGAACGACGAGTTCTTCGCGCGGATGAATAAATAGATTTCATTTGTAATCAGGATTGGAAGTGCAATTAGCAGCCTGCATTTTACGCGGAGCAAGTCCGTCGCAAAAGCGCAGTCGTTTTTGCTGAAAGATAGAAGATGGATCCCGAAACGAGTTCGGGATGACGCTTGTTACGGACGGTACCACACGCGCTGCCATGCCGTCGCATGACGGCATCCGCGTTTATTTCAAAAAGAATATAGTTTATGCGCAGAGCCCGGTAACTGCCTTCGCCAAGGCTTCGGCATGGCAGGTAGGGCCAGGGGGGGTGCATAGATGGGTTTGTTGCGTAAAGTTTTTAATGCGTGATACTGCGTAATTTGTAGAGGTGCTGGGTGCCAGGCGTTCGCGTAAGCAATCGGTTTTACATGGAATCAGCCTACGCTTCCCCAGGCCTTTTGGCAGGTCATCGCTGCGGACTGCTCGGGGGATTGCTTATCCACCTATCCGTAGCTTCCGCCGCCGCTGAAAGTTTCAGCGTTGGCGAGACCCGCCTGTCATGCAAGTTTTCGTAGTATGTCCCGTCAAGGAACGGAGCGCTTACGCTAGCACCCAGCATCGAGGACTATCGCATGGGGGTGAGGGGCCGGGAAGGGGGACTCGCAAAAATGTTTAGTTGCGGCCAGCGATTCTTGCCTGCGCTGGAATGACGTGCAGAACTAAGGCGGCGGATGCTAGCTAGGATTTAGGGAATTCGGAACAAATCAGTGCTAGAAAAGAAGTGAACTAGCGGCCCGCCGCGCCGGGCATACGGGATTCGACCCCGACGCCAAGGTCGGATTTGTTATTCACGCCGAGCGGTGCCGGGGTAGTCGACAGGTTGCTATCAAGATCGACAGCGGAGGTGTCGGCCTTCGTGCGGCTCGTCGACGCTGCGGTGTTATCGGAATTCCTAAGTGGCTTCATGGTATGTTGATGATTGTAGCCATTCGCTGCATTCCCGCTGGAAACGTCTGCGGCGGTGGTATCGTGGCTATCGGACATGCTGCTTGCGCGCATCTCAGTGGTGGTGTTGATGACACCCCCGGGAGCGCCGGGAGCGGCAAGGCCCTCCTGCGTACCGGCCGTGACGCCAGCCGGGCCAACGCCCAGGGCGACTGCCGCCAGCGGGGCAAAGACAAAAGCGCTGGTCACGGCCAACACGATAAAGATAGTGCGGGCCGATGTGTAGATACCGATGTCGGTCGTCTGGCTCATTAACGTATCCTGCCTGCCGGGTGAGAGGTTTGCGATGCTTCAATCACTACGAAACGATAAGTTTACCGTAAAACAGCGCTCGATTGGCATTAACGCTTTCCTAACCCCTGTGCTGTATTCATGACAGGCGGTGACTAAAAATTTGGCAACGGGAAGGCCGCTGTCGAATCAGTTGCGCCGTTATTCGCTCTGTGGTTAAACCCGGGGCAATCATCATCCTTTTCATCCTCGCAGGAGAGCATTATGGCATCACGTAAAAAAATCGGTCTCATCGGCGCTGGTAACATTGGCGGGACGCTGGCGCATCTGGCGGTGAACAAGGAACTCGGCGACGTGGTGCTGTTCGACGTGGTCGAAGGCCTGCCACAGGGCAAGGCGCTCGATATCGCGCAGGCGTGCGCGGTCGAGGGGGTCGATGCCAAGATCAAGGGTACCAATGACTATAAGGATCTCGAAGGCGCGGATGTGGTGATCGTCACCGCCGGGATCGCGAGGAAGCCCGGCATGAGCCGTGACGATTTGGTCGCGACCAACACCGGCATCGTCAGCACGGTGGCCGAGAACCTCAAGAAATTCTGTCCGAAGGCGTTCGTCATCGTCATTACCAACCCGCTCGATGCCATGGTGTGGGTAATGCAGCAGAAGACCGGCTTCGATCCGAAAAAAGTGGTCGGCATGGCGGGTGTGCTGGATTCGGCGCGCTTCAGCTTCTTCATCGCCGAAGCGCTCGGCTGCAGCCAGAAAGATGTCACGACCTTCGTGCTCGGCGGCCATGGCGATACGATGGTGCCGGTAGTGAAATACTCGATGGTGGCGGGCGTGCCTTTGCCGGATATCATCGCGATGAAGGGCGGCAGCCTCAAGCAGGAGCAGCTCGACAAAATGGTGCAGCGGACACGGGACGGCGGCGCCGAGATCGTCGGCTTGCTCAAGACCGGTTCCGCGTTCTACGCGCCGGCAGCGTCGGCCATCAAGATGGCGACGAGCTATTTGCGTGACGAGAAGATGACGCTGCCCTGCGCGGCGTATCTCAACGGCGAATACGGCCAGAAGGATATTTATGTCGGCGTGCCGTGCGTGATCGGGGCGGCGGGGGTCGAGAAGATCATCGAGATCAGACTGCCGGAAGAACAGCAAAAGCAGTTTGAGCATTCGGTGAGCGCAGTGCGCGAACTGATCGCGGCAACGAAGCTGGACAAGAAAGCCGCGTAAATGAATCAAGCACAAGCCAAGCAAATGCAGGAAAAGCTGCGGGGCTTAGGTGGGCAGGTTATGGTTCGTTTTCCAGACAAAGGGTCGAAAGAGTATCGACTGGAAATTACGCCTGAGGAAGCCGGTATGGATGCGGTAGAAAGAACAAAAAATGCAGCGGTTGAAATATTTAACGATTTGTTCGGTGAGCAAGCATTGAAAGATGGCGACATAGTTTGCAAACCGCGTACGCGTAGTACAACATTCAGTAGAAACGTTTAAGAGTGGGAGTCCAATGAACATTCATGAATATCAGGCGAAATCGGTTCTCGCGAAATTCGGCGTGGCCGTGCCGCGCGGCGGCGTGGCGTACACCCCGGCCGAGGCCGAGCAGGTGGCACAATCCCTCGGCGGCACGCTGTGGGTGGTGAAAGCGCAAATTCATGCGGGCGGCCGCGGCAAAGCGGGCGGCGTTAAGCTTGCCAAATCGCTCGACGAAGTGAAGCGCCTGACCAAGGAAATGCTGGGGATGACACTGGTCACCCACCAGACCGGCCCGGAAGGGAAAGAAGTGAAGCGCGTCTATATCGAGGAAGGGTCGGATATCGGTTCCGAGCTGTATCTCTCGGTCGTGCTCGACCGCACGTTTTCGGCGATCACTTTCATTGGCAGCAAGGAAGGCGGCGTCGATATCGAGGAGGTGGCAGCGAAGCACCCGGAAAAGATCATCACCGTACCGGTCGACCCGGCGGCGGGCATTCAAGCCTACCACGCGCGCAAGCTCGCCTTCGGCATGCAGATTCCGGCGGAATTGAATGCCGAATTCCAGAAAATGGTGTTCGGTTTCTACGATGCGTTCCTGAAGACGGACGCGTCGCAAGTGGAGATCAACCCGTTGGTCATCACCAAGCAGAACAAGCTGATCGCGCTCGATGCAAAGTTTAATTTCGACGACAATGCGCTGTTCCGTCAGCAGGAGATCGCCGAGATGCGCGATGAGTCGGAAGAGGATCCGTTGGAATTGCAGGCAGCGAAATTCGGCCTGAGCTACGTAAAGATGGACGGCAATATCGGTTGCATGGTGAACGGTGCCGGGCTCGCGATGGCGACGATGGACATCATCAAGCTCTATGGCGGCGAGCCGGCCAACTTCCTCGATGTGGGCGGTGGGGCGAGCAAGGAAAAGGTGACGGAGGCCTTCAAGCTCATCCTTTCCGACCCGAATGTCGAGGGCATCCTCGTCAATATTTTTGGTGGCATCATGCGTTGCGATATCATCGCGGAAGGCATCATTTCGGCCGCACGTGAAGTCAGCCTGAATGTACCGCTGGTGGTGCGTTTGGCCGGTACGAACGTGGAGCTGGGCAAGAAGATGCTCGCGACCTCGGGCCTTGCCATCGTGGCGGCGGACGATCTGGCCGATGCGGCGGACAAGATCACCTCGAATGTAAAAAAAGCAGCAGCGTAACATTCACATTCGCGCGGCCGCGAATGTGCAAAGGAGTAAACTATGTCGATTCTCGTTAACAAAAATACTAAAGTCATCTGTCAGGGCTTCACCGGCCGTGAAGGCACCTACCACTCCGAACAGGCTATCGCCTATGGCACGCAGATGGTCGGCGGCGTGACGCCGGGCAAGGGTGGCACCAAGCATCTTGAGTTGCCGGTCTTCAATACCGTGCACGAAGCCAAACAAAAGACGGGGGCGAATGCGACGGTGATCTATGTGCCGCCACGCTTTGCGGCGGATGCGATCCTCGAAGCTATCGACGCGCAGATCGAACTCGCCATTTGCATTACCGAAGGCATTCCGGTGCTCGACATGGTGAAGGTGAAGCGCGCACTGGGTGGCAGCAAGACGCGCCTCGTCGGGCCGAACTGCCCGGGCGTCATCACGCCGGGTGAGTGCAAGATCGGCATCATGCCGGGACATATTCATAAAAAAGGTCGGATCGGTATCCTGTCACGCTCCGGCACGCTAACCTATGAAGCGGTGGGCCAGACGACGGGCGTCGGCCTCGGGCAATCGTCCTGCGTCGGCATCGGCGGCGACCCGGTGAACGGCACGAACCATATGGACGTGCTCGAGATGTTCCTGAAGGACGATGAGACGGATGCCATCATCATGATTGGCGAGATCGGTGGTGATGCGGAAGAACAAGCGTCGGAGTTCCTGAAGAAATCGAAAATCAAGAAACCGGTCGTCGGTTTCATCGCGGGCCGTACGGCGCCCCCGGGCCGCCGCATGGGCCATGCGGGCGCGATCGTTTCCGGCGGCAAGGGTGGCGCGGAAGACAAGATCGAGGCGATGAAGAGCGCCGGGATCAAGGTCTGTGACAATCCGGGGTATATGGGCAAGACCATGAAAGAACTTCTCGGGAAATAACTTTCCGCAGGCGTGAAAACGGCGCATTGCGTCGGCATCGCCTGTGCTCACTTCGGTCATGTAGCGCTGCTACACTTCCTCGTTGCGCAGACGACACCTAGCACTGCATCCGTTTTGACGCCTGCTATTGGCGTGCCTGTTCATTTTTAGAGAAAAGAATGAAGCGCATTAAACGATTTTTAAGTGACTATTTGACTCTGTCAACCAATTTGCAAGTTGCGCTTGCAAATGGCCCGCTGGAGGCATAAGAAAATGCAAAACAACACACCCTTCGCAGGTTCGTCATGGCACAGGATTTTCTTGAAAACTCTTATCTTTACGGGGCAAATGCCACCTTCATTGCCGAGCTTTACGACCGGTATCTGACCGACCCGTTGAGTGTCGATGCCAGCTGGCAGCGCTTCTTCGCGAGCTTGGGCGATTCGGCGTCCTATGAGGTGGCATGGGACAGCACGGGTAAAGGCGTCATCGGCCAGCCGGACCCTGACGCAGTAACGCCCGTTGTCTTGATGAAAAATGCTGCCAAAGGCGGCGATACCGATAAAAAAATGCTGGACGGCGCGGCCGTCCAGCAGGAAGCCCTGCGGGCGCTGCAGGCGGCGACGCTGATTCGGGCGTATCGCGTCCGCGGGCACCTGATGGCGACGCTCGATCCGCTCGGGATCGAAGTGCCGAAAATGCACACCGACCTCGATCCAAAGACCTATGGCTTCACGGACGCGGATAACGCGCGCAGCATTTATCTCGGCGGCAATCTCGGCAAGGAGCGGGCGACGTTAAGCGAAATCCTCGCCATTTTGCAGGCGACCTATTCAGGCAGTTACGGCGTCGAGTTTATGCATATCCAAGACCCTGCCCAGCGTCAATGGGTGCAGCAACGGATGGAAGAAGCGGCGGGCAAGCCGAAATTCTCGACGGAAGAAAAAAAATCCATCCTCGGCAGCTTGCTCGAAGTCGAGGGGTTCGAGGAATTCGTCCAGGTGAAATATACCGGCATGAAACGCTTCTCCATTCAAGGTGGCGATGCGATGGTGCCGGGATTGATCGCAATTTTGGAAACGGCATCGAAAATTGGGGTCGATGAGATCGTCATCGGCATGCCTCACCGCGGCCGCATGAACGTGCTGACGAGCATCATGGGAAAGCCATATTCGGAGCTGTTCTCGATCTTCAACGGCAACCTCGATTTCCCGGACAGCATCGATAGCTCGGGCGATGTGAAATACCATTTGGGCGCGAGCCATGATCGCGTGATGGCGACCGATAAATCAATGCATCTGTCGCTGACCGCGAACCCGTCACACCTGGAAATCGTGAACCCGGTCGTCGTCGGCAAAGTGCGGGCAAAGCAGGACCAGCATAACGATACGGAGCGTAAAAAAGTGATGGCACTGACGCTGCACGGCGATGCGGCATTCGCCGGTCAAGGCTCGGTGCCGGAGACGTTGTCGCTTGCCGAACTGCGCGGCTACCGCACGGGCGGTACGGTGCATGTCGTCGTCAACAACCAGATCGGCTTCACCACCGCGCCGAAATATTCACGCTTTACGCCGTATCCGACGGACGTCGCGAAAATGATCCAGGCGCCGATCTTCCATTGCAACGGGGATGACCCGGAAGCCGTGGTCTTCTGCTGCCAGCTGGCGACGGAATTCCGGCAGGAATTTGGGCGCGATTCGGTGGTCGATATCATCTGCTACCGCAAATACGGCCACAACGAGGGCGACGAGCCGATGTACACGCAGCCGCTGATGTACAAGATCATCAGCAAGAAGGTGCTGCCCGCCCATGTGTACGGCAAACGCCTCGTCGAGGAAGGCGTGATGACCGAGGCCGAGATCGCGCAGATGGCCGAAGCGCTGCACGAACATTTCAACAAGGAATACGATGCGGGCAAGGTGTTCAAGCCGAACAAGGCGAACTGGCTCGAAGGGAAATGGACCGGTTTTAACAAAGCGGAATCAGGCCTTGGCAAGGAACCGGATACGGGCGTCGATACCAAGAAACTGGTGAAGCTCGGCGCGGGCCTGACCAAGGTGCCGGAAGGCTTTAACATCATCCGTCAGCTCGAGCGTATTTTGAAGCGCAAGGAAGAGATGCTGGCGAGCGGCACCGGCCTCGACTGGGGTACAGGCGAGGCGCTGGCCTTCGCGTCGCTGGTGGCGGAAGGTGTGCCAGTGCGCTTGACGGGGCAGGATTCGGGCCGCGGGACGTTCTCGCACCGCAACTCGGTGTGGGTCGACCAGGAAAATGAAGAGCGCTATGTGCCACTCAATAACGTGGCGGATGGACAGGCGCGCTACGAGGTGCATGATTCATCGCTGAGTGAACTCGCGGTGCTTGGTTTCGAGTATGGCTATTCGCTGGCGGAACCCGGTGCACTGACGCTGTGGGAAGGCCAGTTCGGCGATTTCGCCAACGGCGCGCAGATGGTGATCGACCAGTTCATTTCGAGCGGCGAGAATAAATGGCTGCGCATGTGCGGCCTCGTGATGCTGCTGCCGCATGGTTATGAGGGGCAGGGGCCGGAGCATAGCAGCGCGCGATTGGAACGCTTCCTCCAACTGTGCGGCGAGGACAATATGCAGGTGGTGAATATCACCACCCCGGCGAATATGTTCCATGCATTGCGCCGTCAGTTGATCGGCCGTAAGTTCCGCAAGCCGCTCATCGTGATGGCGCCGAAATCGCTGTTAAGGCATAAGCTCGCCGTGTCGGATCTCGCGGATTTCGCGACGGGTACGCGCTTCATGCGGGTGATCCCGGAGATCGATACGATCGGCAAGGATGCGGAGGTGAAACGCGTCATCTTCTGTAGCGGCAAGGTCTATTACGATCTGCTCGAATCGCGTCGCGAAAAGAAGATCGCGGACATCGCCATCGTGCGCTGCGAGCAGTTCTATCCATTCCCGGCGAACGAGATCGAAACCGCGCTCAAGAAATATCCCAACGCCCAGGTGGCATGGGTTCAGGAAGAGCCGAAGAATGCCGGTGCATGGAGCTTCATGGGCCCACGCATCGGCGAGGTGATGGACGCGACAGGACGGGCAACGAACCGAATCCAGTATGTCGGCCGCCCGGAAATGGCGAGCCCGGCGGAAGGGTATATGAAGCTGCATACGAAAGCGCAAACGGCAGTAATCGAGGCGGCGATGACGCTGGCCAGCGACACGGCAAAACAGAAAAAGAAAGCATAGGAGAAGTTTATGGCCGGTGAAATTACGGTTCCGACCCTCGGTGAATCCGTTACGGAAGCGACGGTGGCGAAATGGTTCAAGCAGGTGGGCGATACGGTGAAAGCCGATGAGCCGCTGGTGGAGCTTGAGACGGACAAAGTGACGGTCGAGGTCAACGCTCCGTCAGCGGGCGTGCTGAAAGAGCAAACCGTGAAACAAGGCGCGACGGTCGAGGTCGGCGCGACACTCGGCAAGATCGAAATGGGTGCTGCGGGCGGAAAAGCGGCGCCAGCGGGCGAGAAGAAAGAAGAGAAGAAAGAGGAAAAACCGGCGGCAAAAGAAGAGCCGAAAGCGGCAGCAAAACCGGCAGAAAGTGCGCAAAGTGAAGTAGCGAAACTTTCGCCGGAGAAAAACCAGTACGAAAGCAAGATGCAGGAAGCGGGTGTCGAGAAGAGTGGTCCGGCCGTGCAAAAAATGCTGGCGGAGAACCCGCAGGTGAAAGCGGGCAGCATCGAAGGTACCGGCAAGGACGGCCGCCTGAAAAAAGGCGATGTGCTGAATGCGATCGAGGGTGGCGACGGCTTCGCGGCAGCTCCGGCAGCCGGCCCGCGCGAAGAACGCGTGAAGATGAGCAAATTGCGCCAGACCATCGCGCGCCGGTTGAAAGAGTCGCAGAATACAGCGGCGATCCTGACCACATTCAACGAAGTGGACATGACCAACATCATGGCGCTGCGCAACGAATACAAGGAAGAGTTCGAGAAGAAGCACGGCATCAAACTGGGCTTCATGAGCTTCTTCGTAAAGGCGGCGGTGAATGCGTTGAAACAGATTCCGGCGGTGAATGCGGAAATCTCGGGCGATGAGGTCGTCTACAAGAATTACTATGATATCGGTGTGGCGGTCGGCGGCCCGAATGGGCTGGTGGTACCGGTGGTGCGCGATTGCGATAAGAAGACCCTCGGCCAGATCGAGCAGGACATTGCCGATTTCGCCAAGAAAGCGCGCGACGGCAGCTTGAGCATGAAGGACATGACGGGCGGTACGTATACGATCAGCAATGGCGGCACCTACGGTTCGCTGATGTCGACACCAATCATCAACCCGCCGCAATCGGCGATCCTCGGCATGCATAAGACGATGGAACGCCCAGTGGTGGTGAATGGCCAGATCGTCATCCGCCCGATGATGTATCTCGCGATGAGCTACGATCACCGCATCATCGACGGCTCGGAATCCGTGACCTTCCTCGTGAAGGTGAAGCAGGCCCTCGAGGATCCGCGCCGGTTGTTGCTGGGGCTGTAAATGCGAGCTGGCTTAATCGTATTCCTAGCGCTGTGGCTGCCGCTTCAAGCGATGGCCAGTGACGGTGAAGCCAAGGAAGCGATGACGCTATTCGGCAATATTTGCGTGACTAGTTTGGCGCAGTTACCAAAAATCACTGCAGAGATGGAAAAGCTTGAAAAAATTAAAGTCGCAACGCGCGTTCCGGCGGATAAGGCGGCCAGCCTAGTAGCGCTTCCTACTCAGAAAGATAACGTATGGGTCATGAAGTCGCCGGCTACCAAGCAGCCTTTTATGATCGTCTATGATACACGCGGCATCTGCAGCATGCAGATCAGCGATGCAAGTAAAGACGGCATGGGCGAAGAGTTTTATCTAATGGTCAACGGCATCGCCAAAGTGTTTCAAGGTGAGCTAAAACCAAAGCCCTCTATACGGCAAGGCGACACCACACTTCGTTATGTCGAAATCGTGCGCCCACAGGGTGTATCGTTTGCAGCCGCACTTTCAGAGGCCGATAAACCCGCCGCTAATGGAACGAAGTATCTTTTGACCTTTAATCAGATCGAGGCTGCACGATGAACAATATTGCGCCCGGAATGGTGACGACGAATTTCGAGTTGCCGGGCTACCGCATCGTCGAATCGCTCGGGATCGTCCGCGGCATCATCGTGCGCTCGCGCGGGATGGGCGGCAATTTCGTGGCGTCGTTCATGACCTTGTTCGGCGGCAACAATGTTTTATATAGCAGTATGTGCGAAACAGCGCGCCAGCATGCGTACGACCTGATGGACGAACATGCGGCGGCGCGTGGGGCGAACGCGGTCATCGGCTTTCGCTACGATGCGACGGAATTGATGGCGGGATTAACGGAAGTGCTGGCCTACGGCACGGCGTGTACAGTGGAGAAGATTTAATGGCTGAGCAATTTGATGTGATCGTGATCGGCAGTGGCCCGGGCGGATATGTTGCGGCAATACGCGCGGCGCAATTAGGGTTAAAGACGGCGTGCGTCGAGAAATACGAACGCCTTGGCGGCACGTGTTTGAACGTGGGCTGCATTCCCTCGAAGGCGCTGCTTGAAAGCTCCGAAAAATTCGATGACGCGAACCAGCATTTCGCCGCGCACGGCATCGAGGCGACGGTGAAGCTGAACCTTGCCACCATGATGGCGCGCAAGCTCGACGTGGTCGATAAACTGACCAAGGGCATCGAGGGCCTGTTCAAGAAGAACAAGGTGACGTGGATCAAGGGCCATGGAACCATTACGGCGAAAGGCGAAGTAACGGTCGAGGGCACGAAATACGCGACGAAGAACATCGTCATCGCGACAGGGTCGGAAGTATCGCCGCTGCCGAATGTGGTGGTGGATGAAAAACTGATCGTGAGCAGCACCGGTGCGCTGGAACTCAAGGAAGTGCCGAAGCATCTGGTCGTCATCGGCGCGGGGGTGATCGGCCTCGAATTGGGTTCGGTGTGGAAGCGCCTGGGCAGCAAGGTAACTGTCATTGAATATCTCGAACGCATCACGCCAGGCATCGACGCGGAGATGGCAAAACAGTTCCAGCGCATGCTCGAAAAGCAGGGCCTCGAATTCAAGCTTGGTCAGAAGGTGACGGGCGCAAAAACCGGCAAGGACGGCGTCGAGCTGACGTTCGAGCCGGCGGCGGGCGGTGCGGCAGAGACGCTCAAAGCCGATATCGTGTTGTTGGCGGTGGGGCGCCGGGCCTATACGGATAAACTGGGGCTGGAGAATGTCGGCCTGGCCGTGAATAAGCGTGGGCAGGTTGAGACGGATGCGCATTGGCAGACCAAGGTGCCGGGCATCTATGCCATCGGTGACGTCATCGCAGGACCAATGCTGGCGCACAAAGCCGAGGATGAAGGCATGGCGGTGATGGAGACCATCGCGGGCCAGAAACCGCATGTGAATTACAACACCATCCCGGGCGTTATCTATACGCATCCAGAACTGGCCACAGTGGGGAAGATGGAGGAAGAATTAAAGACCGCAGGTGTTGCCTATAAAGTCGGTAAGTTTCCATTCCTCGCCAACTCGCGTGGGCGGGCGACGGGGCAGACGGACGGGCTGGTGAAGATCATCGCCGATGCGAAGACGGATGAGGTGCTGGGCGTGCATATCCTCGGGCCGCAGGCAGGCAACATGATCCATGAAGCCTGCGTCGCGATGGAGTTCGGGGCCTCGGCGGAGGACATCGCGCGGACGTGCCACGCGCACCCGACGTATAATGAGGCGGTCAAGGAAGCCGCGTTGGCGGTTGAAAATCGCCCGATTCATATCTAGTCGCTTACTTCACCGCATTCGGGTTGCAGATCTCGGTATTATCGATGCACCAGCTGCGGATGCTGGCTTGCCCTTCCTCACGGCTACAGGCGGCGAGAATGAGTAGTACGAATGAAAGTGTGATTATCTGATGCATAGCGATTACTTAAGTGCCAACAATCGCATGGCGACCTGTACGACATCCTTTACATGCTCTTCCGGCTTGACGCGGCCGGTGCGCATTTCTTTGGCGATCTGGGTCCAAACTTCATCAGGAAGGTCCTTGGCCATGACGACAAAGCCTTTGGCATCGAGCGCGGTGATAACTGCTTTGGCCTGTTTATCGTAATCCTCGAAAAAATAACTCGAATCCGCCTTGCCGATGGCGTTGGCGATGGTAACCTGAAGTTTGGCTTTGGTGGTCATTGCAGCAGCTCCACATTGCCGCCGATGGCGGTGGTATTGATAGTGGTGGTGCGTTCGGTGACGAAACGCAAGAGATAATGCGGGCCGCCGGCCTTGGGGCCGGTGCCGGAAAGTCCTTCGCCGCCAAAGGGTTGCACGCCGACGACGGCCCCGGTCATGGTACGATTGACGTAGCGGTTGCCGGCTGGGATGGCCGCGAGTATGTCGTTCATCTTGCTGCGTAAACGGGTGTGCAGTCCGAATGTCAGGCCATAACCGGAACTGGAAATTTGCTGCAAAACATCCTTCAGTTGCGGCGATTTGTAGGTGAAAACATGCAGGATAGGTCCGAATATTTCCTCTTTCAGCACGTCCGGCGAATCGAGGCCAAAGAGATGCGGGGCGACGAAAGTGTCATCGTTGGGTGCGGGGATGGTATGGCTCCAGCGGGCGATGCGGGCCATAGCGTCGATATGAGCGCGGAGGTTGGCTTGTGCGGCGCGGTCGATGACAGGGCCGATGTCGGTGGAAAGTTCATGCGGTGAGGCAACGCGCAATTCGTCCATGGCGCCGACGAGAAGGTCTTTTAAAAGTGGCGCGACTTCCTCCTGTACGAACAGCATGCGCAGTGACGAGCAGCGCTGGCCGGCGGAACCGAATGCGCTTTGAATGATGTCGTCACAAGCTTGTTCAAGCAGGGCGGAACTGTCGACGATCATCGCATTCAGACCGCCAGTCTCGGCGATGAAGGGAACGAGGGGGCCATCCTTTTCAGCGAGGGCGCGACCGATATGTTTGGCGACAAGGGTGGAGCCGGTGAAGCAGACGCCAGCGACTTCCAGGGCAGCGACGAGGGCGGAACCGGCGGTTTCGCCATCTCCACAGGCGAGTTGCAGGATATCCGGCGGGATGCCTGCCTCATGCAGCAATTTGACGCATAATGCGGCAAGGCGCGGCGTCTGTTCGGCGGGCTTGGCGATCACAACATTGCCGGTGACGAGGGCTGCAGCGATCTGCCCGGCGAAGATGGCGAGCGGGAAGTTCCATGGTGAGATGCAGACAAAGACGCCACGGCCGTGGAGGGTGAGAAGGTTGCTTTCACCGGTCGGGCCGGGAAGCGTTTGGGGCGTAAGAATCCGCTCGGCTTCGTTGGCATAGTAGCGGCAAAAATCGGCCGCCTCGCGGATCTCAGCGATGGCGTCGGCATAGGTTTTCTTGGCTTCCGTGATGCAAAGGCTGATGCATTCGGCGCGGCGTTCTTCGAGGAGGTCGGCAGCCTTGCGAAGGGCGGCAGTGCGGATGGCGACGGGCGTTAGATTCCAGAAAGGAAAGGCTTTTTTTGCTGCAGCAAAAAGGGCGGGTATTTCTTCAATAGCGATATCGATTGGAGCAGCAGGCAGGTCCTCTCCCTTCGCGGAAGAAGGACGGGGTAAAAGGGTGGTGAGGCTTGCGCTCACTTTTGACGCCGCCTTACTTAGCCTCTCCCGTAATGGGAGCGAAACGACAGCGTTCGTTGCACTGGCTACATTTTCTAATCGCGCGAGGTACGACACAACTTCTTGCAGCAATGGTTCACGTAGATTGCGATAACCAAAATCGATGCCTAGCGGATTCTGGCGCGTTGGGCCGTAGAGATCGCGTGGTAGGGGGATGGCGGGATTGGGCAAATTATTGCAGGCGCGGGTGCGATCGATGGGGCTGACGATGAGGGCATCGACGGGAGTTGCGCGGTCCATCAGGAGGTGGACGAAGGAACTGTTCGCGCCGCTCTCGAGCAGGCGGCGAATGAGGTAGGCGAGGAGGTCCTTATGCATGCCGACGGGGGCGTAGATGCGCGAGCGGTAGGGGCCGACGAGCTGGTCGTGCAGGCTCTCCCCCATGCCGTGCAGACGCTGGAATTCGAACGTATCTGCGTGAAGGTTTTTTTCTTTGGCAAGGGTTGCGATGGTAGCGACCGTGAGTGCGTTATGGGTGGCGAATTGCGGATAAATGTTCGCGGCATTGGCCAGCAAAATTTGGGCGCAGGCGAGATAGGAAAGATCGGTGTATTCCTTGCGGGTGAAGACGGGGTAGCCGGGCAGGCCCATCACTTGCGCATGCTTGATCTCGCTATCCCAATACGCCCCTTTGACGAGGCGGATGGGAATGCGGCGGTCAAGGTGTTTAGCCAGCGCGGCAAGTGCTTCAGCGACGTGGACGGCGCGCTTCTGGTAAGCTTGGAGGACGAAGCCGATGCCTTCGAAACCGGCAAACTCAGGATCCCCGAGCAGGGTGCGGTAAAGCTCGAGTTCAAGCTCGAGGCGGTTAGCTTCTTCGGCATCGAGCGAAACGGCGATGTTGCATTGCATACCGAGGCGAAGAATAGATTTAAGACGGGGAAGGAGTGCGGCGAATACGCGGTCACGCTGGGTTTCGGTGTAGCGCGGATGGAGGGCGGAAAGTTTGACCGAAATACCGGGGCGATCGAATAATTTTGTTGCAGCGGAGGCTGCAGCAATTTCGTGGATGCCCGAGAGATAGGATTCGGTGTAGTGGCGGGCCTGGGCGTCGGTGCGGGCACCCTCGCCGAGAATGTCGTAGGAGATGGTATAGCCGTTTTTTTCGTCGGCCTTGGCGTGAGCGATGGCATCATCGATAGTTTCGCCCATGACGAATTGATGCCCGAGGAATTTCATCCCGGCGCGCAGGGCCTGGCGGATGACCGGTTCGCCCGAGCGCTTGACGAGCGCGCCGAACCAGCCGCTGATGGACTCGCCCTGGTCGAGATCGAGCACGGAGCCGGTGAGCATGAGTGCCCAGGTGCTGGCATTGACGAGGGCGGAATCGCTTTGCCCGAGATGCTGCTTCCAGTTGCCGGTGGTGAAGGTCTCGGCGATGAGGTCGTCGGCGGTCGCCGCATCCGGAATGCGCAGGAGTGCCTCGGCAAGGCACATCATGGCGATGCCTTCCTTGGTCGAGAGGCCGTAGGATTGCAGGAAGGATTCGATGGTGTTGCCCGCCCCTGCGGCACGCATATGGGTGATGAGGGCGGTGGCACGGGTGCGGCTAGTGGCATCGGACGTCTGGATGGCAGCCACGCGATGCATGAGGTCGCCGACGGCGGTCGCCTCCTGCGTGAAGGCGTGGGCGCTGATTGATTCGAGCCAGTCGGTCATGAGACAAACATGGTCATGCCGTGCTTGAAAGTCAAAGCCCTAGGCGGCGCCGAAGAGGAGCAGGTCGGTCGCGTCGGACGGTTTGTTGGTGGCGATGAGGGTGGCATTCTGCCCCGTCGCCAGCTTGTCCTTGATGCTTTGCGCGTTGGTGATGATGCTGGTCATGCTGGCGCTGGTGACGAGGGCCTGCTGCTGTTTCTTTTTTGAATCCTCGGCGATGTCCTGCTTCACTTTCTGTTCGACGAGCTGTTCGATCTTCTCCTCGGTCGCGACGCGGGTCTTGGTATCCATGGCGGCAATTTTGTCCGCGGTGAGGTTCATGCTGGCCATGACTTCGCTGGCCGCTTTTTCCCGCATCTGCTTGATCTGCCAGGCCCAGTAGCCCGCAGCGCCGCCGCCGGTGACTTCCGAGAGCATCTCTTTCGCGTCGATGGCGGGATCATCATTGTTGCCGATAAGTTCCTGAAAACTCTGGTCGGCAGAAGCGGTCTCAGCGGCACTCGGAACTTTGCCGGCCGTCGCTGCGCTGGGACTAAAGATGGACGGATTGGTTGCGGATGAAATGGTCATGGTCGGCCTCCTGCCAGATATAGGTATTGATAGACATACACAATCTGATGCAAGAAGTGGACCAGATGACCTACACGGCGATAGATTCTTGCCGCGCGATGCATTATCAAGAGCGCGGGGTGGTTCCGTAGCTCAGCTGGATAGAGCAAGCGTTTCCTAAACGCTAGGTCGTGTGTTCGAATCACATCGGGACCACCAGCCCAAGCTGTAAATGTGGTAACGGCAGCTCATTTTTTACTGCCTTGACCGGTACCGAGGGCTCGTTTAGTTTCCGCAACGGATTTTAATCGCGGGGACGGATGGATCGTAGGACATGGCGTCGGGTTGCGTGCGTCGCTGTTGCTATCATGGCAATGGGCGACGCGTCGGCACAAGCCGTACCCGGGGCGGCGGATGTCGGCCGCGTCCAGCAGGACAAGCAAAGCGTCGCCCCGGCACCAGTCGCGCCCGTGGTCTCGCCCCTGCCGCCGGCGGCACCCGTTGCGCGCGCTCCGCAAGGAGCGGAAACGGTGAAGTTCGTGTTAAAGGGACTGGTCATCGACGGCGCGACTATCTATAGCACCGCCACCCTGCTTGCGCCTTACCAGGACAAGATCGGCCAGAAGGTTACACTGAAAGACGTGTATGGCATCGCCGACAGGATCGGCGAGAAATACCGCGATGCGGGCTATTTCCTGTCACGGGTCGAGGTGCCGGATCAGCAGATCAGCGATGGGGTGGTGCATATCGCGGTGACCGAAGGGTATATTGGCAGGGTCGAGGTAAAAGACGCCAAGACCGACTTTGTTATACGCGGATACATAGCGCGTATTACGCAGGAAAAACGGTTGACTACCCAAACTCTGGAGAGTGTGTTATTAAGCTTGAACGACCTGCCGGGCGTCAGTTTCCGAGCCATTCTTTCAGCAATGCCGAACGGGCAGAAGGGGGAAAGCCTGCTGACCCTGCTGCCGCAGGAGAAAAAAGCGAGCGGTTCCATTGGGTTCGACAATTACGGATCGCGGTTCCTTGGGCCTCATGAGATCACGGCCAGCGCCAGTGCCAGCTTTATCCCCTTGAACCAGACCAGCATTTCGGGCTTGACCAGCATGCCGACGCGCGAACTCGGTTTCGGCACCATCCACCATGCAATGACTGTATGGCCGGATGTGACGGTGGCCATTGAGGGGGGGGTGACGCGGGCCCATCCGGGCTATAATCTGTCACCGCTCGACATTGACAGCACGGCGACCGACCTCAACCTGAGCGTGCAATACCAGTGGGTGCGGCAGCGCCTGACCAATCTAGCGACCAGCCTGATGGTCGAGGGGCGCAATGTCCATAGCGATATCCTCGATACGCCGCTGACTCGCGAACATGTCCGGGTGGCCCGTGCCAAGCTCTCCTATGACCTGACCGATAGCTGGAAAGGTTCCAACGTGGCAAATCTTACCTTAAGTCAAGGAATTGACGGGCTCGGCTCCAGCAAAGATGGAGATATTAACTTGTCGCGCGGCGAGGCCAAGCCTGATTTCACCAAGCTTGAGCTTTCCATGTCGCGCCTGCAGACCCTGACGCAGGACTGGTCGGCGTTCGTCCAGTTTGATGGCCAATGGGCTTCCGGGCCGCTTTATGCCTCCGAAGAATTGGGCTACGGTGGCCAGAATTTCGGCCGGGCATTCGACTCCTCCGAAATCGTCGGTGACAAGGGCGGCGAGGCCGCGCTTGAGCTGCGTTATGATGGCTGGCGCAACCTGCAGCCGGTGAATGTTGAACCCTATGCTTTCGTTGATTATGGTATAGTAATCAACGATGATGTGAGCCAACTGCGACGGGATTCGGCGGCGTCGGCGGGGGTCGGGGTTCGTTTCGTGACGGACTGGGGTGATAATGGCAATGTCGGGGTCGCCGTACCGATCGACCATACCGAGTTAGCCCCACTGTATGGCGGCAATCACTCTTCGCCCCGACTCATGGTGCAGTTTAGCCATAGTTTTTAAAATGTTGGTTTATAAAGTTCATGTTACTTTTTTTGCTTTGGGCATAAAAAAATGATATGATTACCTGTTGGCTGGTTATCAGGGCAGGTAGTTTTGAGGCAAACATTTTTCAAACGGCTAGTAATACTCGCGTGCGCGCTCATCGCGCTCACGCGCGTTGAGCCTGCGTTTGCCAACCCGTTGGATGGCGTTGTTGCCGCCGGTTCAGCGACCATCACCACAACCAATCCGACTACGGTACATATCGCCCAGCACAGCGACCGTGCCGTCATCGACTGGCGCGGCTTCGATATCGCCCCGAGCGAAACCACTGAATTCGTTCAGCCAACCGCGAATTCCATTGCCCTCAACCGCGTCAACAGCACCAGTGCGTCGCAGATCAACGGCAGGCTCACGGCCAATGGCAATGTCGTCATTGTCAACCAGAACGGCGTGGTGTTCGGCGCCGGCGCCCAGGTCGATGCGAATAGCCTCGTCGTCAGCACCGCGGATACGGATAATAGCACCTTCATGGCCGGCGGAAAACTACAGCTAAACAAGGCCAGCAGCAACCCGGACGCGGCGATCATCAATAAAGGCCAGCTGACGGCGAAAGAGGCGGGCCTGGTCGGCCTCGTCGCGCCGGATGTCGAAAATCAAGGAATCATCACCGCAAGGCTGGGACGGGCCCAGCTGGCCTCGGGCGACACGGCAACGGTCGATCTATACGGGGACGGGCTGCTTGAGGTTGCTGTCTCTGATAACGTGACAAAACAACTGGTTAAGAATACAGGGACTATCGCAGCGGATGGCGGGGTCGTGGCGTTGACCGCCGCCACGGGCAAGTCCATCCTGACCAGCTCCATTGCCGCGGAAGGCACCCTGACGGCGCAGACGGTGAGTACTCATCAGGGGGCGATCATCATCGCTTCAGCGGCAAGTACGGGCCGTAGCCGTCAGGTCATCGTTACGGCGAAACTGGATGCAAGCGGCAAGCATGCCGGTGAAAAAGGTGGGGCAATCCATGTGCTTGGCGATAATGTCGCGCTGCTGAACGGCGCCCATCTCGATGCGTCGGGCGTGGCGGGGGGCGGGGAGATCCTGGTTAGCGGAGATGTTCATGGCGGCCTGTATCAAGGGGCGCAATTAACCGCTCTCTTCCCGAACGGGGTGGTGCCGACCGCGTCCCGCGTCTTTGTTGCTAACGGCGTCGACCTACTGGCCGCTGCAACCGGCGCGGGAAATGGCGGCAGGGTCGTTGTCTGGTCTGATCAGGGAACGGTCTTCAACGGGTTTGCCGATGTTGGAGCGTATGGCGCCAGCGGCAATGGCGGCTTCATCGAAACCTCGGGCCATGACTTCCTCCAATTGGCCGGAAGCGTGAATGCGAGCGCGGCGCACGGCACCACTGGGATCTGGCTGCTCGACCCGGCGGATATCACCATCAGCAACGCGGCCGATAGCGTCATCACTGCGGCGAGTCCGTTTGGCTCAACCGGCGGGGCGACCAGCAATCTGAGCGTGGCGACACTAGTGAGCGCACTGAACGGCGCAGCGAACGTGATCATCAGCAGCGCGGCGGGGACGGGCGGCCTTGGCAATATCACCTTCGTCGATGCGGTATCGTGGAACAGCGTGCGTAGTCTGACGGTGAATGCTTCGAACAACATCATCGTGAATAATACCATCACCAATGCCGGCAGCGGCGACATTAACCTGAACGCCAATGTAGCGGCGGCTGGCAGCATTACGGTGAATAGCGCGATCAGCACCGCCGGCAACATCAACCTGCTCGCGAATCAGGACGTTAACGTCGCGGCAGGTCTCTCCGGAAGCGGCATCAGCGTGAAAGCGGCGAACGGGGTGACGAGCGGCACCGGCAACCTTAACCTGACGGGTAACCTGACGCTGGGCACCGGGCCCCTGACCCTGATCTCGGGTATTAACGGCACCCGTCCGAGCTGGACGATGGACGCGACGACGCTGGCGCATGCCGGGTCATTCGGGGGTGCGGTCGATATCGAAGGCTTCAATGTGCTGACGGTGAACCGTGCGCTGGCGCTGACCACGGGCAATAACCTGAAACTTGCAAACAACACCCTGATAAATCTCAATAACAATCTTTCCGTGTTAGGTGCCGGCACGGTGACCATGACTGGCCCGGTCGTGCTGCCGGAAGCGTCGGCGGTGGCGGTCACCACCGGGGGCGGCAGCGTGACCTTTGGCGGCACGGTCACGGGGACGCCAGGCGGTGTCGTCGAGACGCTGGCGGTGAACAGCGGCGCCGGGACGACAAGCTTCACCGGAGCGCTCAACGGCTTCGACCCGACTATTTCGGCGGCGACCATCACCGTTGGCTCGACCCTCGGCGCGACGACGACCATGGGGGCGGTGGTGCTGACGGCGGTGAATGCGCTGAGCCTGCCGGACATCACGGCAACAACTATTACTCTGGGCACCAGCGGCGCAGCGGGGGATATCAGCGTAAACGGTAACCTGAACTCGGCGGGAGCGGTGGTGGTGACGGCCTTCCGCGACCTGACGCTGGCCGCGGGCAAGACCATCACGGCGGGTGGTGCAGGCAACCTCAGCCTTAAAGCCGCGAACGGTTCGACGGGCGGGACGGGTAACCTGACTTTGAACGGCAGCCTCACTATCGGCAGCGGGGCACTCACCTTGTATAGTGGGGTGAATGGGACGCGGCCGAGCTGGACGGCGAGCGCGACCAGTCTGGTGCATGCTGGTTCGTTTAATAACGCGGTCGACCTCGAAGGTTTCAATGTGCTGACGCTGAGCCGGGCGCTCGACCTCGCGGCCGGGAATCTGACAATCGCCAACAACACCTCGACGGTGCTCGGGGCGAATCTGAGTACGCTCGGCACGGGAACGATCACGGTCAGCAACCCGGTGACGATCCTCGCGGGTGCGACGCCGAGCGTGACCTCGGCGAACCAGAACATTACCCTCGGCGCGATCACCGGCGGCTCGGCGGCGAGCACGCTGACCACCAATTCGGGCACGGCGACGACGAGCTTCGGCGTACTTAACAATTTTGGCCTGACCGCAACAGCGGGCACGCTGACCCTTGGCGGCACGCTCGGCAGCACGACGACCATGGGCGCGGTGGCGTTGACGGCGGCAAGCGCGCTGACCCTGCCGGACATCACGGCAACGAGTTTCAACGCCGCGACGACGAACGCGACGGCGGATATTACGGCCAACGGAAACATTACGAGCACAGGTGCGGTCAGTATCATCGCCATGCGTGACCTGACGTTGGCGGCGGCGAAAACCATCACGGCCGGGAGCACCAACGCCTTGACGCTCGAGGCTGCGAACGGGGTGACAAGCGGGACGGGTAACTTGAACCTGAACGGTAATCTGAATGTCGGCACCGGGGCGCTCACCCTGATCAGCGGCATCAACGGCACGCGGCCGAGCTGGACGGCGAACGCGACGACGTTGGTCAATGCCGGGTCGTTCGGGCCGATCGATATCGAAGGATTCACTACCCTGACGATCGGCCGGGCAATCACGATGGCGGTGAATAATAGCCTTTCGTTCGCCAACAATACCTCGCTGGTGCTGGGCGGCAATCTGACGACGAGCGGCACAGGCAGCATCAGCATCACCAACCCGACGACCATCGCGGCGGGGTCGAGCGTGACCGTGACGACGGCGAACCAGCCGATCACCTTCAGCAATACGGTGACGGGTGGTTCGGCGGGGAGTTCGCTCACCACCAACTCCGGCACGGCGACGACAACGTTCACCGGCAACCTGAATAATTTTGGCCTGACGGCAACGGCGGGAACGGTGAGCTTGGGCGGTTCGCTCGGCCAATCGACCACGATGGGCGCGGTGACGCTGGCTGCAGTCAACGCATTGACCTTGCCGGACATCACAGCGGCGAGTTTCACGGCAACGACGAGCGGCGCGACGGCGGATATCGCGGTGAATGGTAACCTCACTTCGGCCGGTGCGGTGACCATCACCGCTTTCCGCGACCTGACGCTGGCGGCGGGCAAGACCATCACCACGGCGGGCACGGGGGCGCTGAGCCTGAAAGCGGCGAATGGGGTGACGAGCGGCACGGGCAACCTGAATCTCAACGGGAATTTAAGTCACGGCGGCAGCGGGGCGGCCACACTCTACAGCGGCATCAACGGCACCCGGCCAAGCTGGACGGCGGATGCGACGACACTGGCCCATACGGGCTCGTTCGGTGGGGCGGTCGATATCGAAGGGTTCAATACATTGACGATCAATCGTCCGCTCATGCTGACCACGGGCAACAATCTGACTTTGACAAATAATACGGCAACAGTGCTGAATGGTGGCCAGACTTTATCAACGCTCGGTGCAGGTACCATCACCATCAACGGTCCGATCACGCTGGCGGAAGCGTCGGCCACTACTATTACTACGGGTGGCGGTAACGTGACGTTCGGTGGCGCGGTCGCGGGCACTCCGGGTGGCGTGGCCGAGACGATGAACGTGAATGCAGGCACGGGCACGGTAACCTTCACCGGGGCGCTGAACGGCTTTGATCCAACCGTGACGGCGGCGACGATCAGCTTCGGTAGTACGCTCGGGGCGACGACGGCGATGGGTGCGGTAGCGCTGACGGCAACCAATGCGCTGACCTTGCCGGCCATCACGGCGGCGAGCCTGAATGTCAGCACGAGCGGGGCGAGTGGCAGCGTGACGGCCGGTGGCGACATTACGACGACAGGCAACACGACAATCACGACGGCGGGGACGGCGGCGGATATTGCGGTGAACGGCAATGTTGCGGCGGGCGGGAACGTCACGATGACAGCGTTCCGCAACCTGACGCTGGCAGCGGCGAAGACCATCACGACGGGGGCGACGGGCAGCCTCAGCCTTAAGGCAGCGAATGGCGTGCCGGCGACCGGGGTGGGAGCGCTGACGCTGAACGGCAATCTTTCCGTCGGCACCGGCACCCTTACTTTGTATAGTGGCACGACGCGGCCGAGCTGGACACCGACGACCAGCAACCTCATCGCGCAGGGGGCGAATTTCGGCAATGTCGATATCGAGGGCTTCGCGACGTTGACGCTGTCGCGAGCATTCAACCTTGGCACCAACAATACCCTGACCATCGCGAACAATACCTCCACGGTGCTGAGCCAGAATCTGAGCACGACTGGAACGGGGACGATCACCATCAGTAATCCGCTGAGCATTACGGCGGGTGCGGTCGTTTCCATCACCACGGCGAACCAGCCGATCGTGCTCGGCGCTATTACGGGCGGCTCGGCGGCGAGTTCGCTTACCACCAACTCCGGTACGGCGGCGACGACCTTCGGCGTGCTCAATAACTTCATTCTTACGGCAACGGCGAACAACTTTACGTTCGGCGGTACACTTGGCGCGACGACGACGATGGGTGCCGTGACCATCAACGATGTGGCGGCGGTGACCTTGCCGGATATCACGGCGGCGAGCGTCACCGTGACAAGCACCGGGGCGACGGGTGACATTACGACGGGCAACATTACCTCGACGGGGGATGTGATCATTACCGCGTTTCGCGACCTGAACATCGCGACGGGCAAAACGGTAACGGCGAATGGTTCGGGGAACCTGACGCTGAAAGCGGCTAACGGGGCGACGGCCGGTACGGGTAACCTGAATATCGTCGGCAATGTGGGCATCGGTACCGGCGCGCTGACGCTCTATAGCGGTATCAACGGCGCGCGCCCGAGCTGGACGGCGACGGCGACCAGCCTCGTGCATGCGGGCAATTTCAACGGGCCGGTTGATATCGAGGGCTTCAACGTGCTGACCGTCAGCCGCGCCTTCGGGCTGAGTGCGAACCAAAATCTTTCGTTCGCGAATAATACCAGCCTCGCGCTCGGCTCAGGTTCGAGCCTGTCGACGCTCGGCACGGGCACCATCAACATCACAAACCCGGTCACTATCGTGGCCGGGGCGACGCCGACCGTGACGACTGCGAACCAGGCGATCACGTTTGGTAGCACCATCACGGGCGGCTCGGCGGCAAGTTCGCTGACTACCAGTAGCGGCACGGCGACGACGACCTTCACCGGCAACCTCAACAATTTCATCCTCAATGCGACGGCGGATACGATCACCTTCGGCGGGACGCTCGGCCAGACAACAACGATGGCAGCGGTGACGCTGAATAGTGTGCAGGCGTTGATGCTGCCAACGATCACCGCAGCAAGCCTCGCAGCGACGACCACAGGTGCGACGGGTGACATCACGGCGGGCAGCATCACCGCGACCGGTGCGGTGACGATGACAAGTGCGCGTGATTTGACTACCAACGGCACTATCACGACGAGTGCGGGCACGTTCACCGCGGCGCGCGATATCGCGGTGAATGGCAATATCACCTCGACCGGGGCGGCGGTGCTAACGGCGGCACGTGACCTGACGGAAGCGGCGGGCAAGACCATCACAGCGGCGGGCACCGGCGCGCTGACCCTGAAAGCCGCCGGTGGTGCGGTGGCCGGCACCGGCAACCTGACCCTGAACGGGAACGTCGCCGTGGGCACGGGAGCGGTAACGCTCATCTCCGGTATCAACGGCGCGCGGCCAAGCTTCACGGCAAGTGCGACGACGCTCAGCCATGCCGGTTCGTTCGGCGGCACGGTCGATATGGAGGGCTTCAATATCCTCACCATCGCCCGCCCGCTCGTGCTGACAGCGGGGAATATCCTTATCGCCAATAATACTGGTACCTCGATCAATGGCAGTGCCTTGACAACGGCGGGTACGGGGACGATCACGATCAGCAACCCGCTGGTGATCCAGGATACGTTCGCACCGACCTTCTCAACGGCGAATGCGGCGATCACGCTCGGGACGGTCGACGGCACGGCGGGCGGCGGCGCGGAAAGCCTGACCACCAATTCCGGTACGGCGACGACGACCTATAACGGCGCGATCAACGGTATCTCGCTTACCGGCACCGCGGGTACATTCGTTATCAACGCGGCGATGGGCGCGGTGACGCCGCTGACCACGGTGGCACTGACCTCGACCAATGCGCTGACCCTGCCGGATGTGGCGCTGACGGGCAATTTTACTGCGACCACGACCACGGGCAATATCATTGCGAGCGGTAATATCCTGAGCAGCGCCGGTAACATCCTGATCAAATCCTTCAAGGACCTGACGCTCTCTACCGGCAAGACGATCGCCTCCGGCCCAGCGGGTTCGTTCGCACTGGAAGCGGCAAACAATGTCGTCACCGGGACGGGTAACCTCGTGCTCAACGGGACGATCTCGCCGGGCACCGGGGCGCTGACATTACTGTCGGGGGTGAATGGTACTCGCCCGAACTGGACGGCGGATGCGACCAATTTCACACCGCAAGGAACGCTCGGGGCGGTCAGCATTACCGGCATCAACGCCCTGACATTCAATACCGATCTCATCAGCAGCGGCAACATCAACGTTATCAGTTACGGTGACCTGACGCTGAATGCGGCCAACACCATCCGCAATGGCGCCGCCAGCACCTTAACGCTCGACAGCGGCGGCGGCAGCACCGGTAGTGCCGGCATCTCGAACCTGAACGGCGTCATCAATGCCGGCAGCGGGGCGCTGACGCTGGTCTCGGGCGTCAATGGCAGCACCCGCGCGAATTATACGATCGGCACCACGAACTTCACACCTCAAAGTACGTTTGGGGCCATCACTGCCAGTGGCTACCAGGATTTCGTCATCAACCGCAACCTGGCGAGCAGTAGCAACATCAACATCGTGGCAACTCGCGACCTCACCGTGAATAGCGGCATGACCGTGACCACCGGCGCGACGGGCAGCCTCACGCTCAAGGCAGCAAGCGGCTCGACCGGCAGCACGGGGAATCTGACTTTGAGCGGTGTTCTCAATGTCGGTAACGGCGCGACGACGCTGTATTCCGGCCTGAACGGAACGCGGCCGAGCTGGACGATCACCACCAGCAACTTCATCCCGCAAAGTACCTTTGGCGCACTCGATATCGAAGGGTTGCAGGATGTGACGGTCAACCGCAACCTCAGCAGCAACGGCAATATCACGATCATCGCCGTGCACGATCTTACCCTCAACAGCGGGATGACGGTAACGCCCGGCTCGGCCTCGGCGCTGACGCTTGAGTCGGGAAATGGAACCTACACGAATACCGGCAACCTGACGCTTAGCGGCGTGCTTGCGCCGGGTACGGGTGCGGTGACGCTGATCTCGGGTTCCAACGGCACGCGCCCAAGCTACACGCTCGACAATACGACCTTCAATCCGCAAGGGGCTGGGGTGATCGGCGCGCTCAATATCCGTGGTATCCAGACGCTGACCTTCGCCAAGAATATCACGAGCAACGGGGATATCGTCGCGATTTCAGTGGCCGATCTTAATGTCAATTCCGGGGTTACAGTCACTACCGGCGCCGCTGGCCAGCTGGCTCTCGAAGCAGCGGCAGGCTCGATCGGCAACCCGGGCAACCTCAACATCCTCGGCACCATCTCCGGAGGCACTGGAGCATTGACGTTGATTTCCGGGGTGAACGGGACGCGCCCTTCGGTGACGTTCACCACCGCGAACCTTGTACCACTGACGACCTTCGGGGCGATCAGCATCACCGGCTATCAGGATCTCACGCTTAACCGCAACCTTGCCAGCAGCGGCAATATCTCGATTATCGCCCAGCGCGACCTGACGGAAAATGTGGGTATGACCATCACGCCGGGGGCGACCGGGGCGCTTACCCTCGAAGCAGCAAACAACGTCATCGCCGGGACGGGCAACCTGAATCTTAACGGCAATATCGCGATGGGCAGCGGGGCGCTGACCTTGCATTCGGGTATCAATGGCACGCGCCCGAACTACGTCACGACCAATCTCACCCAGCAGGGGGCCACGGTCGGCGTGGTCGATATCCAGGGCTTCCAGGATTTCACGCTCGATAACGACCTGGTCAGCAGCGGCAATGTCAGCATCATCAGCCAGCGCGACCTGACCATCAACTCCGGCAGGACACTGGCGACGGGCGCAACGGGTGCCCTCACCCTCGAAGCCGCGAATGCCAACATCAACGGCACGGGTGACCTGTATATCAACGGTATCCTGAAATCCGGCACGGGCAACTTCACGCTGCGTTCGGGCCTGAACCCGACGCGCTCAAGCTACAGCCCCGATGCGACGACACTCCTGTATGCCGGGGCAACGTTCGGCAATATCGACTGGCAGGGTTTTGCCACGCTCGACGTCAAGACCCCGATCATTTCGTCGGGCACGGTGAATTTCGGCAACGCGGCCAACATCCTCGAGAACGACATCACCGCGACCAACGCGGTTACCTTCCCGAACGCGACGGTGATCGCCGAAGGCAAGACCATCCATATCACGACGACGAACGACAACGTTACTTTCAACAGCACGCTGGACGGTACCGCGGGTGGCTCGCCGGAGAATCTCATCATCGTAGCCGGTACCGGGACGGTGACATTCAGTGCAGCCGTTGGCGGCAGCGTGCCGCTCGGCATCCTCACCATCAACGCGGATAACCTGACGTTGAGTTCAACCCTCGCCGGGACGGGTGCCCTGATCATCGCCCCGCAAACAGCCGGCCGCGCCGTGAATATCGGGACGGCGACGACGGATGCGGATACCACGGCGGGGCTCAACCTGACCACGGCCGAGAACGGCCGTATCGTCGATGGCTGGTCGTCCATCACGTTCGGCAACCTGATCTCGGGCGATGTGACGAATAACTACGCGACGTATACGGATCCGGTAAAGTTCCAGAGCGGCAACGACTTCATTAACGCGGTGGCGCTCAGCGATTCGGGCGGGCCGATCTTCATCCAGGCGTTACGCGATGTGGTGCTGAACCAGAACCTCGTAACCAATGACGCCAGCGCCAACGCCATCACGCTGGTCGCGGGCCGTAATTTCGTCAACACGAAGGGTGCGGGTGTCCTGACCACGGGTGCGGGCGGCCGCTGGCTGATTTACAGCACCAACCCAGCAGCCAATACGGGCGCGACAAGCCTCGTCAACAACTTCAACCGCTACAGCTGCACCTATGGTGGCAGCTGCCCGGCGCTAGGTACCGGCAACGGCATGCTCTACAGCACCACGCCGCTGCTCACCATCACCATCTCGGGCCAGACCTATAATTATGGCGATGCGGTGATCGTGCCGACCGGGTATGTTTTGCAGACTTCAGGCTACCTCAACCCGCTCGATAGCGGCAGCGACAGCATCACGGGTACCGGCATCTTCCAGACGAGCTATGTCCAGGGCCAGCATGCGGGCACGGGCTATGTCATCAGCAATAATGGCAGCACGCTCCTGTCGTCGACCGGCTACGGCTTTACGTATGTGTCGAATAATTCTGGGGTCGTCGGCACGCGGGCCATTACGGTCAGCGCGGCGGATCAATCGCGTATCTATGGCTTCGGCAGCCTCGGCACCACAGGGTTCAATGTTACCACCAGCTCGCTCTACGGCACGGATGTGATCGGCAGCGTCGTGCTCAGCACCAATGCGACGACAGCGACCAGCGGGCAGTACAACATCAGCGCAGTGGGCACGCCGTGGACCATCGGTGTCAGCGGCGCGAACTTCACGAGCGGCCTGGCCAGCGATTATGCGGTAAGCTATACGGGCGCGTCGACCGGCCTCACCATCACCAAAGCCGCGTTGACGGTAACGGCTTCAGGCATCAGTAAAGTGTATGATGGCCTCGTAGCCGCGACGGTGACGCTTGGCGATAATCGCGTGGCGGGTGATGTGCTGACGCTGGGGTATAGCATCGCCAGCTTCCCCGATAAGAACGTGGGCACGGGCCGAGCGGTCAGTGTCAGCGGCATTACGGTGACGGGGACGGATAGCGGTAACTACATTTTTAATACCACGGCGAGTACGACGGCGAACATTACCGCGAAAGCGCTTACCGTGACGGCGAGCGGTATCAGTAAAGTGTATGATGGCCTTGCGGCAGCCACCGTAACACTCGGTGATAACCGCGTCGCCGGTGATGTGCTGACGCTGGGGTATGGTGCGGCCAGCTTCCCGGACAAGAACGTGGGCACGGGCCGGGCGGTCAGTGTCAGCGGGATCACGGTGACGGGTACCGATAGCGGCAACTATACGTTCAATAGTACGGCGAGCACAGCGGCGAACATTACGCAAAAAGCGCTGACGGTAAGCGCAACCGGCATCAATAAAGTGTATGATGGCCTCGCAGCCGCGACGGTGACGCTGGGCGATAACCGCGTCACCGGTGATGTGCTGACGCTGGGGTATGGTGCGGCCAGCTTCCCCAACAAGAATACAGGTACGGGTCGGGCTGTCAGTGTCAGCGGGATCACGGTGACGGGTACCGATAGTGGCAACTACACGTTCAATAGTACGGCGAGCACGACCGCGAACATTACGCAAAAAGCGCTGACGGTGACGGCGACCGGCATCGATAAAGTGTATAATGGCCTTGCGGCCGCAGCGGTGACGCTGGGGGATGACCGTATCAGTGGCGATGTGCTGACGCTTGGTTATGGAGCAGCCAGCTTTCCGGACAAGAATGTGGGTGCGGGCCGGGCGGTCAGCGTCAGTGGCATTACGGTGACGGGTACCGATAGTGGCAACTATACATTCAACACCACCGCGAGCACGACGGCAAATATCACGGCGAAAGCGTTGACGGTCAGTGCAACCGGCGTCAACAAAGTTTATGATGGTTTGGCAGCGGCAGTGGTGACACTCGGCGATAATCGCGTGGCGGGTGATGTGCTGACGCTGGGTTACGGTGCAGCCAGCTTCCCCGACAAGAATGTGGGTACGGGTCGCACGGTCAATGTCAGCGCGATCATAGTAACAGGGACGGATAGTGGCAACTATACGTTCAACACCACCGCGAGCACGACGGCAAATATCACGGCGAAAGTATTGACGGTAAGTGCTACCGGCATAAGCAAAGTATACGATGGCCTCGCAGCCGCGACGGTGACGCTCGGCGATAACCGCATCGCCGGTGACGTGCTGACGCTCGGTTACGGCAGCGCTAATTTCCCGGACAAGAATGTGGGTATGGGTCGCACGGTCAATGTCAGCGGGATCACGGTAACAGGGACGGATAGTGGCAACTATACGTTCAACACCACGGCGAGCACGACGGCCAACATCACGGCGAAAGCGTTGACGGTAACGGCTTCGGGTATTGATAAAGTGTACAACGGCCTTGCGGCAGCCACCGTAACACTCGGTGATAATCGCGTCGCCGGTGATGTGCTGACGCTGGTGTATGGTGCGGCCAGCTTCCCGGACAAGAACGTGGGCACGGGCCGAGCGGTCAGTGTCAGCGGCATTACGGTGACGGGGACGGATAGCGGTAACTATACGTTCAACACCACGGCGAGCACGACGGCCAACATCACGGCGAAAGCCCTGACGGTAACGGCTTCGGGTATTAATAAAGTGTACAACGGCCTTGCGGCAGCCACCGTAACACTCGGTGATAATCGCGTAGCAGGTGACGTGCTGACGGTGGGTTACGGCGCCGCCGGCTTCCCCGACAAGAATGTGGGCACCGGCCGTGCGGTCAGCGTCAGCGGCATTACAGTGACGGGAACGGACAGTGGCAACTACACGTTCAGTAGTACCGCGAGCACGACGGCAAATATTACCCAAGCCGCGTTGACGGTAACGGCTTCGGGCATTGATAAAGTCTATAACGGCCTGGCAGCCGCAACGGTGACATTGGGCGATAATCGCATTACCGGTGATGTGCTGACGATCGGCTATGGCGCGGCCAGCTTCCCTGACAAGAATGTGGGCACAGGTCGCGCAGTCAACGTCAGCAGCATTACGGTGACGGGAACGGACAGTGGCAACTACACGTTCAATAGTACCGCGAGCACGACGGCAAATATTACCCAAGCCGCATTGACGGTAACGGCTTCGGGTATCAGCAAAGTGTATGACGGCCTCGCAGCCGCGACGGTGACGCTCGGCGATAACCGCATCGCCGGTGACGTGCTGACGCTCGGTTACGGCAGCGCTAGTTTCCCGGACAAGAATGTGGGTACGGGTCGCACGGTCAATGTCAGTGGCATTACGGTGACGGGTACCGATAGTGGCAACTATACGTTCAACACCACCGCGAGCACGACCGCGAATGTCACGGCAAAAGTATTGACGGTAAGTGCAAGCGGGATCAGTAAAATGTATGATGGCCTCGCGACAGCGACGGTGACACTCGGCGACAATCGTGTGGCGGGTGATGTGCTGACGCTGGGATATGGTGCGGCCAGCTTCCCCGACAAAAACGCAGGTATGGGTCGTGCGGTCAGTGTCAGCGGCATTACGGTGACGGGGACGGATAGTGGCAACTATACGTTCAGTACTACGGCGAGCACTACGGCGAACATCACCAAAGCCGCGTTGACGGTAACGGCTTCGGGCATCAGTAAAGTGTATGACGGCCTCGCGGCCGCGACGGTGACGCTTGGCGATAATCGCGTGGCGGGTGATGTGCTGACGCTCGGATATGGCACCGCCAGCTTCCCGGACAAGAATGTGGGCACGGGCCGAGCGGTCAGTGTCAGCGGCATTACGGTGACGGGGACGGATAGCGGTAACTACATTTTCAATACCACGGCGAGTACGACGGCAAACATTACCGCGAAAGCGCTTACCGTGACGGCGAGCGGTATCAGCAAAGTGTATGACGGCCTTGCGGCAGCCACCGTAACACTCGGTGATAACCGCGTCGCCGGTGATGTGCTGACGCTGGGGTATGGTGCGGCCAGCTTCCCGGACAAGAACGTGGGCACGGGCCGGGCGGTCAGTGTCAGCGGGATCACGGTGACGGGTACCGATAGCGGCAACTACACGTTCAATAGTACGGCGAGCACCACGGCGAACATTACGCAAAAAGCGCTGACGGTAACGGCGACGGCAGCCGACAAGATTTATGATGCGCTGACAACGGCAGGTGTAACGCTGGGCGACAACCGCGTCACCGGCGATGTGCTGACGATCAACGATACAACGGCGAACTTTACCAACAAGAATGTGAACAACAATAAAACGGTGAATGTGACGGGCATCACGGTGACGGGTATAGATAGTGGCAACTACACCTTCAACACCAGCGCGACGGATACGGCGAATATCACTCCGCGGGCGCTGACGGTGAGCGCGACAGCACTTGATAAAGTGTATGATGGTGTGACGACGGCCAGTGTCGTTCTGGGCGATGACCGTGTCGCGGGCGACGTATTGACACTTGGCCATGGTAGCGCAACCTTCGCGGATAAGAATGTGGCGAATGGCAAGCTGGTCACGGTCAACGGCATTACGGTGATGGGAACCGATAGCGGCAACTACGCGTTCAACACGACGGCGACGGATACGGCGAATATCACCCCGCGCGCGCTGACGATCGCTGCCACGGGCATCAGCAAAGTATATGATGGCCTCGCGGCCGCTACGGTCACGCTGAGTGATAATCAGGTGGCGGGGGATGTGCTGACGCTTGGCTATGGTTCGGCCAGTTTCCCCGACAAGAATGTAGGCACAGGCCGTGCAGTGAGCGTTAGCGGCATCACGGTCACCGGGGCGGATAGTGGCAACTACAGCTTCAACACCACGGCAGGAACTACGGCGAACATCACCAAAGCAGCGCTGACCGTAACGGCGAATGCGGCGGATAAGGTATATAACGGTCTGACGACGGCGGGTGTGACGCTGGGCGATGATCGCGTTGCCGGCGACATGCTGACAATCGCTGACGCCGCAGCAAACTTCACCAACAAAAATGCCGGTACCGGCAAGACGGTGAATGTGACGGGCATCACGGTGACGGGTATAGATAGTGGCAACTATACCTTCAACACCAGCGCGACGGATACGGCGAACATCACGCCGAAAGCACTGACCGTGACGACGACCGCAGCTGATAAAGTGTATGATGGGCTAACGACCGCAAGCGTAACATTGAGCGATGACCGCATCGCGGGTGATGTGCTGACACTTGGCTATGGTAGCGCAACCTTCACGGATAAGGATGTGGCGAATGGCAAGCTGGTGACGGTCAATGGTATCACGGTGACAGGAACCGATAGCGGCAACTACACCTTTAACACCAGCGCGACGGATACGGCAAACATCACGCCGAAAGCACTGACCGTGACAGCGAATGCTGCCGACAAGATTTACGACGGGTTGACGACCGTCAGCGTAACGCTGGGCGATAATCGGGTGGCGGGAGATGCTTTGATCGTCAGTGATGCGAGCGAGAGCTTCGCCAACAAGAATGCCGGATCGAACAAGGTCGTCACAATCAGTGGGATTACGGTAACGGGAGCGGATAGTGGTAACTACACGTTCAATACGACGGCAACGGATACGGCGAATATCACTAAAGCCGCGCTGAGCGTGACGGCGACGGCAGTCGATAAAGTGTATAACGGTCTGACAACAGCAGGCGTGACGCTGGGCGATAATCGCGTTGCTGGCGATGTGTTGACGATCAGCGATGCAGCGGCGAACTTTACCAACAAGAATGTCGGTGCTGGCAAGACGGTGAATGTAACCGGCATCACGGTGACGGGTATAGATAGTGGCAACTACACCTTCAACACTAGCGCGACGGATACGGCGAACATCACCCCGCGGGCGCTGACGGTGAGCGCGACAGCACTTGATAAAGTGTATGATGGTGTGACGACGGCCAGTGTCGTGCTCGGTGATAACCGTGTCGCGGGCGACGTGTTGACACTTGGCCATGGTAGCGCAACCTTCACGGATAAGGATGTGGCGAATGGCAAGCTAGTGACGGTCAATAGTATCACGGTGCTGGGAACCGATAGCGGCAACTACACGTTCAACACGACAGCAACGGATACGGCGAATATCACGCCGCGGGCGCTGACGGTTAGCGCGACAGCACTTGATAAAGTGTATGATGGTCTTGCCACCGCCAGCGTAACGCTGGGCGATAATCGCGTGGCGGGGGATGTGTTGACCATCAACGATACCAGTGCGAGCTTCGCCAACAAGAATGCCGGGTCGAGCAAGGTCGTTACAGTCAACGGAATAACGGTGATGGGAACTGATAGCGGCAACTATACGTTCAACACCACGGCAACGGATACGGCGAACATCACGAAAAGGACGTTAACGATAACGGCGACGGCGGCCGACAAGATCTATGATGCGCTGACAACGGCGAGTGCGACGCTTGGTGATGATCGCATCGCTGGCGATGTGCTGGCGATCGCCGACACCGCAGCGAACTTCACGAACAAGAATGCCGGTACCGGCAAGACGGTGAACGTGACCGGCATCACGGTGACGGGAACAGATAGTGGCAACTATACGTTCAATACCAGTGCAACGGACACGGCGAACATCACGCCGAAAGCCTTGACCATCGGCGCGACCGGCATCGATAAAGTGTATAATGGGCTGACGACAGCAGACGTGACGCTGAGTGATAATCGGGTGACGGGTGATGTGCTCGGCATCGGCTACACGGCGAACTTTATGGACAAGAATGTTGGCGCTGCCAAGGCGATTAGCGTCAGCGGGATCACGCTTGCAGGCACGGATGCCGGTAATTACACGTTCAATACCACGGCTGGCACGGCTGCCGCCATCACCCCGCGGGCGCTGACAGTCAGTGCCTCAGCGGCGGACCGGGCATATGATGGTACCACGAATGTCAGCGTGACGCTCGGCGATAATCGTGTGACCGGTGATTCGCTGAACCTTGCCTATGGTAGCGCGAGCTTTGCGGATGCGGCGATCGGCACGGGTAAGCCGGTCAGCGTAAGCGGTATTACGGCAATGGGAACCGATAGCGGGAACTATAGTTTCAACAGCAGTGCGACGGCGACCGCGACGATCTTCGACCCGGCCGCACCGCCGCCGCCCGCACCGCCAGTGTTATCCCCGGTGGCTGATGCAACAGTGCCGCCGACTGTAACGCAGGTCTCGCAAAATCCGCCAATGCTGTTTAGTGATACGCGTCATTACGCGCTGACCTATGTATTCGCTGACGAGCAGCAGCAGGCAACGCGCAGCTTCTACCTGCCGCTATCGGAATCTTGGCCGGATGACCGGCCGGAGGATAATATCCCGCCGATGCTATATGAGGGTGCTGAGGAGATATAGCCTCACTTCAAATCTTCGATTTTAAAGTGCATGATTTATCTGTGTTTCGCGCGGAACACGTCCGACGCGAAAAAACGCAGTAATCATTTGCCTAGGAAGTTAGGCTACTTGCTCATCACCGTTGGCAGGCCTTGCGGGTAGAGCTGCTTGATGGTGGCATCGAGTGAGGCGAGACGGTCCGGCGCGTTCGGGTGGCTGGTGAAGAAGGATACATCCGCCCCGGCGTTATAGGCCTTGGCGAGGATGGTCAGCATCGAGCCGAACGCATTCGGGTCATAGCCGGTTTCCGACATCAAGCGCAGGCCCAGCGCATCGGCGGCGTGTTCCTGCTCCAGCGAATACTGCCAAAGCGGTAGCAGGTGCTTACCGGCAGGTACCGGGGTTGCCATATCGCCAACTAGCGCATGCGCCGTGCCATGGGCAAGGGCAGCGGCGAGCTGGCCCTCGGTCTGCATGCGGTTGAGCATGGCGGTGGTGATGTAGACATCGCCGGTCGAGAGGCCGTAGAGGTTGATCGAATCCGGCTCGGCCAGCAGGTGGAATTTCAGCTTCACGGCGCTGTTCTTCGCCTCCGGCTGTTGCGCGATGGCGTTGCCGACGCGGGCGACAAGCTCGAATTGTTTCCCATCGCGGATCTCGCCTTTGTAATTCTTGTCGAAGGTTTTCAGGATATCGTGATTGATCTGGTCGCGTTGCTGGCCGGTCACTTTCTGCGCGACCTCATGCGTCTGCCGGTCTTCGCTGACGCCATGCTTCAGGGTCGCCAGATAAATGCAGGCCGCGATGACGAGTAGGATCGCGATGACCCGGCGACGCCCGCTGATGGGCGGCAACGGCAAGCGCTTTTTCGTTGGTGCTTCGGCTACTGGTGCCGCGCCTTCAGGCGCTTCGGTCGGCTCGAGCGGCGCATCGATCGGTTCGGGATTGAGGTCGGGGTTTGGTGTTTCGTCGGTCATGGCGCACAGGCTTTCAGAGGTTTTCCAGGGGCGCATCCTAGGCGAGGAATGGATTCGGGGCAAGTGGTGCAGTGCAGCTTGCATCAGGAAACGGTTGAGCTTACTTAAGCCTTACCCCCGATAGAATGAGGACGTTATGAGTAAAATCAAGGTGAAGACCCCGGTCGTCGAGCTCGACGGCGATGAAATGACCCGTATCATCTGGGCGATGATTAAGCAGAAACTTATTCTTCCGTTCCTCGATATCGATTTGAAATATTTCGATTTAGGCATCGAAGAGCGCGACAAGACAGATGACAAAGTGACCCATGATGCGGCAAAGGCCATCAAGGAATTCGGCGTCGGCATCAAATGCGCGACCATCACCCCGGACGAGGCGCGGGTGAAAGAGTTCAATCTCAAGCAGATGTGGAAGTCCCCCAACGGCACCATCCGCAATATCCTCGATGGCACGATCTTCCGCGCGCCGATCATCTGCAAGAATATCCCGCGGTACGTGCCGGGCTGGCAGGCGCCGATCATCGTCGGGCGCCATGCGTTCGGCGACCAGTACCGGGCAAGTGATATGATCATCGACCGACCGGGCCGGCTGAGCATGAATTTCGTGCCGGATGATGGTTCGGCGCCGACGGAAGTCGAGGTGTACAAGTTCCCGTCGGCGGGTGTGGCGCTCAGCATGTATAACCTTAATGCATCGATCGAAGGGTTCGCGCGGGCATGCTTCACCTATGCGCTCGATGTAAATTACCCAATGTATCTTTCCACCAAGAATACCATCCTCAAAAAATACGATGGGGATTTCAAAAATATTTTCCAGCGCGTGTATGAAAGCGAGTTCAAGGAGCGCTTCATCAATGCCAAGCTGTGGTACGAGCACCGCCTGATCGACGATCTCGTGGCCTATGCGATCAAATCCAACGGCGGCTTCGTGTGGGCGTGCAAGAATTACGATGGCGATGTACAGTCCGACGTGGTGGCGCAGGGGTTCGGCTCGCTCGGCCTGATGACCAGCATCCTGCTGACGCCGGACGGCAAGACGGTCGAGACCGAAGCGGCGCACGGCACGGTGACGCGGCATTACCGCGAGCACCAGGCGGGCAAGGAGACGAGCACCAACCCGATTGCCAGTATCTACGCGTGGACGCAGGGCTTGCATTATCGCGCGCGGTTCGACAGCACGCCGGAGGTTGCCGAGTTTGCGAGCAAACTTGAAAAGGCGGTGATCGCTACGGTGGAATCAGGGGCGATGACGAAGGATCTTGCGCTGCTGGTCGGCAAGGAGCAAAAGCACCTCACCACCGCGGATTTCATCGACGCGGTGGCAGCGAAACTGTAAGCGCTTTTTTTCCCCTAAGGGCGCAAGGTGCCGAGGCTACCGAAGGTGACGCTCGGGTTATACGCGAGGCTTGCGGTGTGGTTAGGATAGAGCGTTTCGGCAACCACCCATAGGCTGCAGACCGTAAGGAAAACAAGCCCAGTGGCGTAGAACGGTTTCATGGCGATCTCCTGATCAAGAGGGAGATACAAATTCTGGCGATGAACACTAGGACGGAGCACAAACTCAACTCTGTTATAGCACGAAATACGGCGTTATGCACGCTGCGTTGCATCCACAAACAAACCCCCGCCGGATTGTTTCGGCAGGGCAGTGATAGTCTGCATGAGGAGTGAAGCCGATGCAGTGAAAAAGAAACCCCGCCGGGTTTAACCGACGGGGCTTTTTAGACTCACTCGGCGGCAGGCAAATGTAACCCGCGCCGACGTTGCCTTACTTGATCGAGGCCAGATGCGTTCTAAGAACCGGCAGGACATGGTAGATGGTCGAAACGCCCATCACGATGTAGAGGACCGTCAAGTTCATGCCACCGAAAACGGCGCCAAGAAGATTGATCCCAAAGCCGGTGAGCGCGAAATGCAGACCACCGAGAATAACGAGGAACAACGTAATAACATGAATCACTTTCATAACACTAACCTTACACTTTCTGTGGGTTCGTCCCACCAGTACAATATAGCAAATAATGCGCAGGAAATCTGGTGAATTCGTAGCTGCGACGCACCATAGCAGGGCGTTGCACCATAGATAAAATGCTGCAGTTTTGCCGCAATGCAGGTGCAACATAAACATCGTCATTGCGAGCAAGGCGCGGCATCCATTTCAACCGTAAAAGAAGTTGGATTGCCACGGCCCAAGAGAGCCTCGCCATAATGGAGTGTATAATTACTCTTTCACGCTCGGATGGGCGGCATTGTAGGCGGCCATGAGGCGTGAGGTATCGACATGAGTGTAGCGCTGTGTTGTGCTTAGCGATTCATGTCCGAGCAGTTCCTGAATGTCGCGCAACTCGGCACCGTTCGAGAGCAGGTGCGTCGCGAAGGCGTGACGCAATGCGTGCGGAGTAAGACTTTCGGGCAGCCCGTAGGCGCGACGCAAATGCTGCAGCGTACGCTGAAAGACGGCAGGCTGTAATTGTTTACCGCGCTTACCGACGAACAGTGCGAATTCCGGCGCACGATGGAACTTCGCTTCGTGGTAGGGCGATTGCGCGAGGTAATCCTCAATGGCGCTTTTGATGATCGGCAGGAGTGGCACCTGTCGCTCCTTCTTGCCCTTGCCGAGGACGCGCAGGCTATCGGTGCCGGCATGAATGTCGCCGATGGTCAGCGCCAGTGCCTCACTGATGCGCAGGCCGCAGCCGTAGAGCAGCATGGCAAGCGCATGGTTGCGGGCGCCGACCCAAGGATCCCGATCGTCTTCAAGCCCATCGAGCGTGGCGCTGGTTTGGGCGACGTTCGGGGCTTTGGGCAATGGTTTGTCGAGCTTGGGGGTCGGTACTTGCAGCGCGGCGAGGTTATGGATGCCGGCATGGTTGTTAAGATGTCTGAAGAAGGTGCGCACGGCGGAAAGGGCGCGGGCGTTGGAAGATTTAGCGTAGCCGCGACCGGCCCGGTAGGCAAGCCATGAACGCACATCGCGCTCTTCGAGTGCGCCGAGTTTCTCGAGCGTCACCGATTCGCTGATGTGCTGATGCAGGAAGGCGATGAAGCCGGAGACATCGTGCAGATACGCATCGATGGAATGGTTGCTGGCACGGCGGACGCTCGCCATTTCTTTCAGCCAGCTGCGGAGCTGCAGCTGGACATCGGTCGCAATGGGGGCAACGGATTTAGCGGTCATGCCTTCAATTGGCATGGGCGAAATGAAATGTAAATCGCCGGGGCGATATTATGCAGCGAAATCACTCTCGGTAAGGCAACGATCGAGGATCACGCTCATCACCTCGCCGAGGAAGCCGAGCAGCTCGCCACCCTGGTGCGGGTGGAAGCGATCCGCATGGCGGACGCCGAAAGCGAGGATGGCGGGGCGCTTGATGGTCGGTAGTTCGAGGCGGACAAGGGCACAGGAGCGCACGAGGCTGGAGCAATCCGCGAAGACCATTTCAAAACCGATGGGTGGTTCGCCCTGCGTGTCGCCGATGAGGCGGACGGATTCCCCAAGCAGCACAGCGTTCGCGGTGCCGTTCGGGACGAAGCAGATGCCGGAATAATTGTCCTCGTGGTAGTAGGTCTCATAGAGGCCGGCCATGTCGGATTCCATGGCGAGGCGGACGATATCGACGTCGAACCAGGTCATGAGATCGGTGGTCAGCACGTCGAGTAACTCCTCGAGGTTGCGGGCCTGGATGGTGCTGACAACGGCGCGCTGCACCTGCTGCTGCACGGAAAGATTCTCGCGGGCGCTGGTGACAAGGCCTTGGAAACGATCCTTCATTTTTCGCATGCCGCGGCGCAGATTGTCGATGGCGTAATACTGGAAGTCGATGACGCCGCGCCCATGCTGCTGCTCGGGCGGGACCAGCACCTCGAACAGTTCCGGATGCTCGGCGAGGAATTGCGGGTTCTGTTGCAGGTAGGCGACGACCTGTTTCTGGAAGGTCGCGTCGTTCATGGTATCGGCTTGCGGGGCGGTGCTCATAAGGAGAAGACTAGCAGGTTTTTGTGCCACATTCATGGCTATGCGGCAGTTACAGGCCTTCAGGGGTGTTTTTTTCAAAAGTGCGACAAAAAAGCGAAAGCCGCTTTCATTATCCGTAAAAAAAGATTAACCGATATTAAGCTTATCGCAGGTGGGTGGCCATGGATCTCGGCATTAATGGTGCAGTTGAACTGGATAGAGTATTGCCACCCGATACGAAGAGGCATGTTTTAGCCATGCGTGAGTGGCATTTGCAAACGGGCCCTTCTGCCTTCTTGAAAGAGAACCTCGATCGATTGGTGGGCTATAATAATGTGGGAACAATCGGATTAGAGCTCAGCCCGTATATGATGGTGATGAATTGGGCCTATCAGGACGGAAAGCTGGGGGAAACCAAGCGTGATAACAGGGAGGCCCTAGTCGCGGCCTATCAGGCAGCAGGAAATCCCGCTTACGCTTCGAACCTGCGTGAATCAGGGTTGATGGCGGCTAGCGCACTCGACCGACATATAAGGGTCATAACTTACGATAGCCGTGCGGGTACCCTATTTACGGAGGAACTAAAGCGTCAGCAGAACCCGATAGCACAGGTTGATAGAAGCTTACGGGCGAATCCAAACCTCCATGCGGCCGACCTGCAGCTGCAATCCACTACCCCGGGATTGGCCGAGCACACAAAACTGCTGCTGCAGATACGGGAATTGTTGCAGTATTATCCGCACTACCGACAAAAGCTCGCGTCCATCGAAGCGAACATTATCGCCATGCGTAAACAAAAAATCCCCGCGGATATTATCAGCGCCACCATTGTCACCCAGCTTGCCGATTCCAACCGTAACCTTGTAACAAAAATAGGGGAGGCTCACCAAGCAGGTTTAGCAGATAATACGGCTTTTGGGGACTATCAGGGCATCTTCGCGCACGGACTCGCCAAGGCTGGATGGCATGTGACCGATGCTTTCATCGCCTCCAGTGCGGAAGTGCAGAATGCGATCAGCACGGCTGCAGGATCAATGCAAGATTGTCATGCCTATGGCCATATCGATTTTATTTATGCCGCGGACACGGATACGGTAGCAAAGCCGCCCGCAGGCAGCTGGCTGCCGGATTGGGCGCTTAAGCTCATCGCTTCGCCACCGCTTGGTATAGTGCGGGATGTGATTTCGTGTACCGCATCACCGAACGCAGAAACACTCTACACACCGCCGCAACTTAATCCCACAATGGTTGCCTCCTTACGCCGGTATAATACCGAAATGCGCGCGGCCAACGCGCCACTTGCCCGTCCGCCTTATACGGCAGTGCGCCAGCGCTAAAGGTTCTGCCCCGTCGCCGCCCAGTCCTTCATGAATTGCTCGAGGCCGCGGTCGGTCAGCGGGTGGTTGACGAGGGACTTAATGACCGAAGCCGGGGCGGTCATGACATGCGCGCCCATCTTGGCGGATTCGACGATATGCATCGGGTTACGGACGGAGGCAACTAGGACCTGCGTTTCGAACTCGGGGTAGTTATTGTAGATGGCGACGATGTCCTGAATGAGGGTGAGGCCATCGGTGCCGACATCATCGAGGCGGCCCACGAAGGGCGAGATGAAGGTGGCACCGGCTTTGGCGGCAAGCAGCGCCTGCGCGGCGGAGAAGCAGAGTGTGACATTGACCATCGTGCCTTGAGAGGTAAAATACTTGCAGGCTTTGAGACCCGGGAGGGTCAGGGGCACTTTGATCGTTACGTTTTTGGCGATCTTGGCAAGGTCTTCGCCCTGGCGCACCATGCCGTCGTAATCCAGCGCGACCACCTCGGCCGAAACAGGGCCGTCGGTAATGCTGCAGATTTCCTTGATGGTTTCCTTGAAATCGCGGCCTGATTTTTTGATGAGGCTGGGGTTGGTCGTCACGCCGTCGAGCAGGCCGGTATCGGCGAGTTCCTTGATTTCATTGATATCGGCAGTATCGACAAAAAACTTCATGGCGGCCTCTCGTTTAGCGTCATTCCAGCGAAAGCTGGAATCCATTTTAAAAGTCACTAAGGTGGATTCCAGCTTTTGCTGGAATGACGAGAATGAATGAACGAATCGCTTGTAGCAGTTTCAACTATTAAAGAGCAACCCACAACCCGCGCTGCCGTGCTGCTGCCCGCCCTGCTCGAAACGCCGTTCGATTATCTCGTGCCGGAAGGGACGCAGGCGGGCGCGCTGGTCGAAGCGAAACTTGCCGGGCGCCCGCTCGTGGGGGTGATTTGGGGCGAAACGCTTGCGGATAATACGGTGCCCCTCGCCAAACTTAAACCCGTGGTTCGCGTCATCGACGAATTGCCGCCGATGAGTGTGAAATTCCGCCAATGGCTCGATTGGGTGAGCGAATTCACCCTCGCGCCAAAGGGTGCAGTGCTTAGTTTATGCGGGCTAACCTATGCAGCGAAGGCGACGCGAAAGGCATTTCATCCACAGGCATTTATTGTTACGCTGCCGAAACTTACTGCGGGGCAAAAAGTGGTTGCAGAGCAGCTAACCCTGCCAGAAACTGAGCCGAAGCCCGTTCTACTCGATGGTGTGACCGGTTCGGGCAAAACGGAAGTGTATTTCCATGCAATCTCCGATGCCATCACTAATAACAAGCAAGTGCTTGTTTTAGTGCCGGAGATTTCTCTCACTCACCAATGGCTGGAACGGTTCAAAACGACCTTCGGTGCCGAGCCTTGTGTGTGGCACTCGCGCATGACTCCAGCAGCCAAGGCGCGGGCTTGGAAAGCGGTTGTAAAGGGGGAGGTGCAGGTCGTAGTGGGCGCGCGATCAGCGCTATTTTTGCCTTTCCATAATCTTGGCTTGATTGTGACGGATGAAGAGCATGACCCGAGTTATAAACAGGAGGATGGGGTGCTCTACCATGCGCGCGACATGGCGGTGGTACGGGCAAGTTTCGAAAAAATTCCCATCATTCTCGTCAGCGCAACGCCATCGCTCGAGACGCTGGAAAATGTCCGCGAGGGGAAGTACCGGGCGCTGCATCTGGCGGAACGGTTCGGGGCGGCGGGGCTGCCGACAGTGCGATTGATTGATTTGCGGATCGATATGCCCGAGCGCGGGGCGTTTATCTCGCCGCTGGTGAGAAAAGAAATGTTGGCAACGCTGGCACGAGGAGAGCAGGTGCTGTTCTTCATGAATCGGCGCGGATATGCGCCTTTGTTGCTGTGTCGCGCCTGTGGGCATCGGTTCGAATGCGGCAATTGTTCGGCATGGCTGGTGGTGCATGGCAAGAGCCGCCTTGAATGCCACCATTGCGGACATAAAGAAAAGCTGCCGAGCACCTGCCCGAGCTGCAAGGCGGAAGCGGATAAGCTGGCACCGTGCGGGCCGGGAGTGGAACGCATCGCGGAAGAAGTGCGAGGGATGTTCGTGGATAGCGAGCAGATGCCACGTTTAGCAGTGCTGTCATCGGATGAGGCGATCGCCGCGGAAACGTGGGCCGAGATTGAGGCAGGGAAGATCGACATTCTTGTCGGCACGCAGATGGTGGCGAAAGGGCATCATTTCCCGCGACTGACGTTGGTGGTAGTGGTCGATGCGGATGTCGGGCTCGATGGCGCGGATCTGCGGGCGGGTGAGAGGACTTATCAGTTATTGCACCAGCTCGGCGGGCGAGCGGGACGCGGTGAACTCGCGGGTACGGTACTGGTGCAGACCTATGCGCCGGAACACGCGGTGATGAAGGCGCTGGTGGCGCATGATCGTGACCGGTTGATGGCACTGGAAGCGCGCGAACGTAAGGCGGGCGGCTGGCCGCCATTCGGGCAGCTCGCGGCGATTTTGCTCGATGGGGTGGATGAAGCGAAAGTGCGCGCGGCGGGGCAGATGCTGGCGCGCACGGCCCCGGTCGATGAACGCATCCGGGTGCTGGGGCCGGCCCCGGCGCCGCTGTCAAAGTTGCGGGGGCAGTACCGGTATCGGCTGTTGGTGAAGGCGAGGACGGGCATTCATTTGCAGCGCACGTTGCGGGGCTGGCTGCAGGGGCAGAAATTTTCCGGTGTACGCATCAAGGTGGATGTGAATCCGTATTATTTCATGTAGGCTTGAATTTGCGCTCAAGCGCCGCGCAGACTTTCGGCCTCAATGGCCGTGTCATTCAGCGATGCCTAAGCTCGCTGAACTCCCTAGAGCCAAACCAAATCATCGTTTCGATTTACGCTTCTTATCCTGACCGAGATAAGCACCAATAATGGTCGGCACCAACTCACCAAAACGCTCGCTAAGTTCAGCGCAGCGTGTGGTGTTCTGCATGGTGACGCCTTGCTTGACGCTGCGGATGAGGCCGGCTTCGCGCAATATCTTGAAATGCTGGGACAGGGTCGATTTCGGTAGTTCCTTGCCCTTAAGTTTGAGAAAATCCGAACAGCGTTGCGGGCATTCGGCGACGGCGATCTCGGCGTAGATCTGCACGCGCACCGGATCAGCCAGTGCGTGGAGGATGCCTTCAACAGTAACGTCCTTCATATTCGGGTGGGTGAGTGGTCTCATGAAAAAATTTATAGCACAGGCTTGACAGATAGTCCACTAGTTCGTATAAACGGAACTAACGAATTAATAAACCAACCACTAGGAGACCATCATGAAGCTGGATAACAAAGCTGTTTTTGTCACCGGGGCCAATCGTGGCATCGGCAAAGCCATCGTTGAGGCGTTGCTGAAGCAGAACGTGTCAAAAATCTATGCGGCGGCGCGCGATGTTAAGAGCTTGAAATTCGCCGACCCGCGCGTGGTGCCGGTGGCGCTCGATATCACCAAGCGCGAACAGATCGAGCAGGCGGCGAAGCTGGCGAGCAATGTCGATGTGCTGATCAATAATGCGGGGGTAGCGACGTTCGCGAATGTGATCGAGGCGACGACGAACGATTTGATGGCGGATATGCAGGTGAATTATTTTGGGACGCTTTCGATGGTGAATGCGTTTGTGCCGGTGATCGAGCGTAATGGTGGCGGGACGATCGCCAACGTGATTTCAGTGGTGGGGCTGGCGAGCATGGCAGGTATTGGCGGTTACAGTGCCTCCAAAGCGGCACTGTTTTCAGCGACGCAGGCAATGCGCGCGCAGTTGAAAGCGAGGGACATACTAGTCTGCGGCATTTTTCCTGGCCCGATCGACACCGATATGGCGAAGGATTTTCCGATGGAGAAAGCCGATGTAAATAAGACAGCGGAGAACATCGTGGCCGGTATTATTGCCGATCGCGAGGATATTTTCCCGGATTCGATGTCGGCAGAAGTCGGCAAGCTCTGGGCCACGGACCCTAAAGCGCTTGAACAGCAATTCGCCGCAAATATATAGATTTTTAGCCTGTAGAGATGTGTCTACAGAATGCTCCTTACCCTCGCCGTGAAAACGGCGGGGGATTTTTTTATGTACATTTCCATGTCTTCGACATGCAAATGCAAAGTTTTGACTGTCTTGCGCGCGGAGCTAGTCGACGCAGAAGACAGCAGTTTTTGCTCGAGGTAGATTTCGGCTCAAGGCCGGAATGACGCTTGGGTAAGATGGACGTGGTGCTTATGCTTCGCCGACCGTATCGAGCAGGGCGATCTCAAGTGCCTGCTCGACCGTGGTGCCGCCCCAGAGTACCGACTGGAAGGCCGGATAGAAGCGATTGCATTCGGACATGGCGATGTCGAGAAGGTCGTCAAGTTGTTCGGATGTGGCGCCCTGCCCGCCACGCAGGAGCAAGGCATGCCGGAACATGACCATACCGTCCTCGGCGCCCAGATCGAAATGGCCAAGCCACATTTTTTCGTTAACAGCGGCGAGGAGGGGATGGATTTTGCTGCGGGATTTTTGGGGGATTTTAGTATCATAGGCGCAGGAGAAAATCAGCGCGTCAAGGTCCGGCTGCCAAGCGAACCAGATACGGAAATTGCACCAGCTGCCTTGCACTTCAGCGACGAGTTCTTCGTCCACCGGGCGATCGCAGAGCCAGTCGCGGTCGATGATGAGCTGTTCAGCAAGATCGAGAGGATTGTTAGTGGAAGATGCGAAATCAGCGGCATGAACTGCGGACATGTGCTCTCCTGAAAAAGAATGACCCAGAGTTACTTGTCCGACCTTCTGTCCATGCTCTTCGTATTTCGACGCGGCACATCTAAAGAAAAACACACGAGAAAACAAAAATCTATCAAAATGTAGTGAGGCTGTGCAGATTAATTACCAGCAGTGGTAGTTTTTATTGTAAGCCGTGATAAATATATAATCGTGCCAGCACGGTAATAAGTGAAAATTTGCACATGAAAACGGATTATGACGGATACAATCGCGTTAAAGTCATGATACCTTCAAAAACATGATACATAATAACTTTCGTCCTCAAAAATTTGAAAACTATAGTTTGCGTTTCGATGCATTCAGCCTGGTAGAGCTGTCGATTGTCCTAGTGATTCTTGGACTATTGGTTGGTGGTGTTCTCTCCGGGCAATCCCTAATTCGCGCCGCAGAATTGCGAAGTGTGACTGAGCAGCAGAATCAGCTAGCTACCGCGCTTAACACCTTTCAATCCAAATATTTCGCTCTGCCAGGCGATATGCCAAACGCAACCCAGTTCTGGGGTTCTGCTGGCGGCAGCGGCAGTGCTACCGATTATGTATGTTATGGCGCTGCAGCGAGTGCTACGGTGACAGGCACTTGCAATGGCAACGGAAACGGGCTGATCGGTTTGATTACGGTTTCTGGTGTCGACGACGGCCCTGAATACGAAGGTGTCATCGTATGGAAGCAACTGGCAAACGCCGGTCTGCTAAACGGCTCATCCTATGGGCAGGTCAGTTACAGTGGAGGTTTTGGAAAGTTAGCTGGGAGTGGACTTGATATCTACTCTTCCAGTGCAGCGGATTCTTGCAGTTCCCGTACTTATGGGATTGATACGTCCAACACGTTCACCCTGGCGCCAGTTAACGGTGCTGCTAATGGTGGCTCCAGCATTGCCAATGCACTTTTTACACCTGCGGACGCATGGAACATCGACACAAAGGTCGATGATGGATTACCCGGTAGCGGACGTTGGACCGCCGTACTTTCGGTCAACGATCCTAATAATACGTTCGGAGGATCAAATTCGGGTGTGACATCCACCTCCTGTACGGATGTAACCGGAAAATATAGTCTTGGTAATTCCGCAAAATTAGTCAATTTTCGTATCAGAGCGCTGTAGCTCGACAGTTATTTCTTCAATTTCTCGAGCTCTGTGCGAAGCGCCTCGTTTTCGGCGCGGGCTTTTTCCGCCATTGCTTTCACCACTTCGAATTCCTCACGGGTAACGAACCTGCCGCGGCTGATGAGGCGGTCGATCTTGTCGGCGACCATGGCTTCAATCTCACGGCGCATATCCATGGCGCTGCCGGCAACACCTGAGGCGAATTTGGCGAGATCTTCAAAGAGTTTTGAATCTTTTTGCATGTTGCGCTTGCCCGTTGGGGTGAACCATGATGCAGTTACCGTAAGTTCCACCATTTCGCAATGAGTAACGCATGAAACGTATCCTGGTCACTGGCGGCGCGGGTTTCATCGGTAGTAATATCGCAGGAACGCTAAGCGACCATACCGATTACCGCGTGGTGGTAGCCGACCAGTTCGGCAGTGACGATAAATGGCGTAATTTGAGTAAACACCGTATCTTCGAAGTCATCTCGCCGGGAGAGATCTTCTATTGGCTCGAGGCGAATAAGGGTGAGCTGGATGCGATCATTCATATGGGCGCGATTTCGAGCACAACGGAGACGAATGTCGATCTGATCCTCGAAACCAACTTTACGTTGAGCCGGGGACTCTGGAACTGGGCGTCGCAAAACAAGAAGCGCTTCATCTACGCATCTTCGGCGGCGACGTATGGGGATGGGGCGGCGGGGTTCAGCGACGATAACTCGCTTGCGGCCTTGAGCAAATTGCGGCCGCTCAATGCGTATGGCTGGAGCAAACATCTGTTCGACCAGTTCGTGACGACGGCGACGAGCAATGCCGCCGACAAGATGCCGAGCCAATGGGTGGGCCTGAAATTCTTCAATGTGTACGGGCCGAACGAGTACCATAAGGCCGAGCAGCGCTCGGTGGTAAATCAAATCTATCCGCATGCGAAATACGGGCGCCCGGTAAAGCTCTTCAAATCCTATCGCGACGATTACAAGGATGGCGGTCAGCTGCGCGATTTTGTCTATGTAAAGGACTGCGTGAAGGTCATCGTCTGGCTGTTGGCGAATCCGCAGGTGAGTGGGCTGTATAATCTCGGCTCAGGCAAGGCGCGAAGCTTTGAAGACCTGGCGGCGGCGGCGTTCGCGGCGGTCGGCAAGCCACCACTCGTGCATTATATCGATATGCCGGAACAGATTCGCGACAAATACCAATATTTCACCGAAGCGGATATCTCGCATCTGCGCAGTGCCGGCTACACGGAACCGATGTATACGCTGGAAGAGGGCGTAAAGGATTACATCGATAGCTTCCTCGCCAAGGACGATCAGTATTTCTAACCGGTGAATTCTGGTGGTCGATTGCGTTGTCATGTCCCGTCCTTGTTCGGTCATGTAGCGCCGCTGAACTCCCTTCCTGCGGATGGCCGCTCCTAGCACTCGACTCACCATAATCCACCTGCTACACCGTCAAGACCATGCTGACCTTTCCGGATATTTCTCCTGTCGCCTTTGCCATCGGCCCATTAACAGTGCGCTGGTATGCGCTGGCATATGTTGTGGGCATCCTGATCGCGCAGCGCTATATTAGTTGGCTGGATGATAAGAAGAACACCCCACCGATCCTCGACAAGAAGGCGCGGGAGGATCTCGTGCTCTACGGAGTTCTCGGAATCATCCTCGGCGGTCGTATCGGGTACGTATTGTTCTATAATTTAGCCTTTTATATACATAATCCGCTACAGATTTTTCATATCTGGCAGGGCGGCATGTCCTTCCATGGCGGTTTTAGCGGTATCCTTGTCGCCTTCTATTTCTTCACACGACGTTTCAAGCTGAAGTGGTTGCAGCTGATGGATCTTTTGGCAGTGGCGACCCCGGTCGGGCTGTTCTTCGGGCGGTTGGCGAATTTCGTGAACGGCGAATTGTTCGGGCGGGCGACGCAGGTGCCATGGGGCATGGTGTTCCCGAATGGCGGGCCGCTGCCGCGCCACCCCAGCCAGCTTTATGAAGCGGGGCTGGAGGGATTGCTGCTGGGGACGATCCTCTGGTTCCTCGCGACGCGAACCCCGACGCTGAGATATCGCGGCATCATCGGTGGCGTGTTCGTGGGTGGCTATGGGCTGGCACGATTCACGGTGGAGTTCTTCCGCGAGCCGGATGCGCAGTTGGGAACGGTCTTCCTGGGCCTGAGCATGGGGCAGTTGCTCTGCATCCCAATGCTCATTTTTGGCGGCTGGCTGGTGATCACGGCGAAACGGCGACCGAACGCATGAGTGCCTTGGCGGCCATCCTCCGCGAAAAAATTGCGGCAAACGGCCCTATTTCCATCGCCGATTACATGGGCCTCGCGCTCGGCCACCCGGAACATGGGTATTATATCAAGCGCGATCCGTTCGGCATGCGGGGCGACTTCATCACGGCGCCCGAGATCTCGCAGATTTTCGGCGAAATGATCGGTGTGTGGTGCGCGCAGGTATGGATGCAGATGGGGCGTGGCCCGATCAGTTTGGTCGAGCTGGGGCCGGGCCGCGGCACGCTGATGGCCGACCTGCTGCGGGCGACGAAAAGCGTGCAGGGCTTCCATGAGGTAGTGACGATCCATATGGTCGAGACCAGCCCGGTGCTGGCGAACGCGCAATATATGCGGCTGCGCGACATGCATCCGCGTATCGAATGGCTAGATCGGGTGGATGAACTGCCGAAGAACAAGATGCTGCTAATCGCCAACGAGTTCTTCGATGCGCTGCCCATCAAGCAATTCGTGATGACGGCGGAAGGAATTCGTGAGCGACGGGTGACGTGGAGCGACGCGCTTAGCGGGTTTGAATTTGTGCTGGCGGAACCGGGGTTGAGTCTGGCAAAATCGGGCAAGGCAATACCCCCCGATACAGTGATGGAACATTCGCCGGCGAGTCGCAGTATCATGCGGCAACTGGCGCAGCAGATCAAGGCGCATGGTGGGGCGGGACTCATCATCGATTATGGGTATCTGGGTGAGGCGCATCACGATACGCTGCAGGCCTTGAAAGCGCATCTTTTCCATCCGGTACTCAGCGATCCCGGTGAGGCGGATATCACGGCGCATGTCGATTTCACCAGCCTGATGGAGATTGCGCGCGACGCGGGAACGAACGTGCCGGCGCTGGTAACGCAAGGTGAATTCCTCGTCCGCATGGGGGCGCAGTTGCGGCTTGAAATGCTGTTGCGGCAGGCGACAGGTGCGCAGCGAGAACCGCTCATCAGCAGCTTGCAACGGCTGATTTCACCGCAGGCGATGGGGGATTTGTTCAAGGTGATGGGGTTTACGTCCGATGCGCAGTTCGAGTTGCCGGGCTTTGTGATTTAGTCGGCAATCCACGTAGATTTCCGCTTTCGCGGGAATGACAAACGGTATCTTCTATGATTTAATTACCCACGTGCTCGCGCCATTCCATACCCATGAGTTCCTTGACCATGCCCATGTTGCCCACGGATTTTTCGGGCGTGAAGGGGGTGTGAGCGAAGGGCTGTATCACGGCCTCAATTGCGGGCCGGGTAGCCGGGATGACGAGCAAGCCATCGAGGAAAACCGGGCGCGGATCGCGGTGGCTCTGGGCATGTTACCGGAGCGGTTATGTACGCTGTACCAGGTGCATTCGCCGAATGTCGTTACTGTGCATGAGCCGTTCCGTAGGGTCGGCCCGCAAGCGGATGCACTGGTGACGAAAGTGCCGCGGATCGTGCTCGGTGTTCTGACGGCGGATTGTGCGCCTGTTTTGTTCGTGGACAGCAAGGCGGGTGTCATCGGCGCGGCGCATGCGGGGTGGAAAGGTGCGGTCGGCGGGGTGGTCGAGAATACGCTCGCGGCGATGGAGGCATTGGGCGCAACGCGGGATGACATTGCTGCGGTCATCGGACCGTGCATTGCGCAGAAAAGTTATGAGGTCGGCGCGGAATTCGTCGCGCGTTTTGCGAGCGATGACCAGCAGCAATTTTTTATTCCGGCGGAGCGGGAAGGGCATTACATGTTCGACCTTCCAGCCTACGTGGCGCATACGGCGTGGCGCGCGGGCTTGCAGCGCATCGCAATGCTTGCTATGGATACTTGCAGCGATCCAGGTCATTTTTTCAGCTACCGCCGCAGCACGCTGCAGGGCGAGCCGGATTATGGCCGCCAACTCAGTGCGATCGCACTACGGTGATTAAGGAGTAGTTATGAGTATTGTTCCCTTCGACGACCGCGATGGTTATATCTGGATGGATGGGCAGATTGTCGCCTGGCGCGATGCGAAGATCCACGTGCTGAACCATGGGCTGCATTACGGTTCCTCGGTGTTCGAGGGTGAACGCGCTTATGCGGGCAAAGTGTTTAAGGGGCGCGAACATAGCGAGCGCTTCCATCGTTCGGCCGAACTGCTTGGCTACAAGATTCCATACAGTGTTGACAAGTTGATCGCGGCGAAGGATGAAGTGCTGCAGCTGAATAACATCGTCGATGGCTACCTGCGGCCGGTGGCGTGGCGCGGCAGTGAAATGATGGCGATCAGTGCGCAGCAGACCACCATCCATGTCGCGATCGCCAGCTGGGCATGGCCGAGTATGTATAAAACGGACATCAAGAAGAACGGCATCCGCCTTACCATGGCGAAATACAAGCGCCCGAGCCCGGATACCGAACCGACTGCAAGCAAGGCGGCGGGGCTCTACATGATCTGCACCATCAGCAAGCATGAGGCCGAGGCGCGGGGGTTTCAGGATGCGCTGATGCTGGATTATCGCGGCTACCTTGCGGAGGCAACGGGCGCAAACTTGTTCCTCGTCATCAATGGCGAACTGCATACGCCGACGCCGGATTGCTTCCTCGACGGCATCACCCGCCAGACGGTGATCGAACTCGCGCGGGCGGATGGCATCGTGGTGCATGAGCGCCATATCAAACCGGAAGAACTGGCGCGGGTGCAGGAAGTGTTCCTGACCGGCACGGCGGCCGAGATCACACCAGTGGGCGAGATCGACGGCCAGAAATTCACGGTCGGGCCGGTAACAAAAAAACTGATGGAACTGTATAACTCAGCGACGCGTGGACATGCCGACCCGTTCGTTGAGCGCCGGAAAAAGCCGCGCTGAATGTTGATTGGCTCTGCGAGATCATCTCCTGACGATCGCGGCGCGCCGCGTTGCGGGCTGATGGCTCGCCCGTTTAACTCGCCTGTGCGTTACCGGAACGACTTGCGGGCGGACCACGTATAATGGATCGCCGTCAGCAGCGCCACCAAGGCTGCTGCATCGAGCAGGGGCTGGCCGCCATCCTCGGCGATGCGAAGGAGGAGTGGCTGGTTAGTACAATCCTGCACGATCGCTTCTTTTAGCACGACCTTGATGCCGCAAGGGAAACGTAATGCACCGGGCGGGTTATAGGCGAGATGGCCGAGCAGCAAGGTGACGGCAAGCATTTGCAATGCGGTTTTCAGCTTGCCGCCTTGACTGACGGGCAGCGCGACTTTTTTCGCAGCAAGAAACTCGCGCAGAGCAGAGATATAGATTTCCCGCAACAGGATAATGATGATTGGAAGTAGCAGGGCCGGGCCGAAACGGGTCAGCAGGTAAAGGAGCATCAGGGCGACGAGAAGTTTATCGGCGACGGGGTCGAGGAAGGTGCCAAGCGGCGACACTGCGTTCCATTTGCGAGCGAGGTAACCGTCGAAGAAATCGGTGAGGGAGGCAGCGACAAAAATCCAGAACAGCGGCAATGCTTCCGCGCGCGAGACGTAGATGAGCCAGAGGCTTACGGGCACGGCAAGGACGCGGGCGAAGGTCAGCAGGTTCGGGACGTTTTTATAAGACATCATACCAAGACTCCGTTGCGAGTGGACGAGCGAGCCATCAGCCAGCTAAGCTGCGCGCAGCGATCGTCAGGAGACGATCTCGCGAAGCAAGCAGTAGCTACGCTGTAGCCTTTTCCGGGGTGCGCTGCTGGTAGAGCGCGACGAAATCCATTGGATCGAGTTGCAACGGCGGGAAGCCGCCGTCACGCGTGAGGTCGGCGATGACGCGGCGGGCGAACGGGTAAAGCAGTTGTGCACCTTGGATGAACAGTGTCGGTTCCAGCTGTTCATCGGCGACGTTGTGCAGTTCGATCACGCCAGCATAGACGACATCGCAGAGGAAGATGGTGGTCTTTTCCGCGATGGCACGCGCCGAGATATGAATGGCGAGCTCGAAGACTTTTTCGTCGAGACGTTGTGCGCCGAGATTGATCGAGACGTCCATCTGTGGCGGCTCCCGCAGGGAAAAGATGCTGCCCGGGGCACGCGGATTTTCGAACGACATGTCTTTAATATATTGGGCGCGCAGGAAAAGCGCTGGATTCGCCGTTGCCGGAGTGGTTGGTGTTTCGGTCATCATCGCCTCTTCTGTCACGGAATTCTTGTATTTACTCGCGATTTGTCTATATCAGACGCTTAGCTGTGTCGATTAGGATTTTAGGACGATTCATGGATAGCGGATTTCCCTACGGCGATATCATCGTGATCGGAGCCATTGCGGCCTTCATCCTGCTGCGCTACCGCGCCATGCTGGGCGAGCAACGCGGCCGTGATGAGACCAGTGTGCGCCCAACAATAGTGCCGGCGAATGACCGCGAGCGGGTGCTCCAGATCCCGTCGACCCGAGTGGCGGTACCGGACAAGAAAGAGGATTTCAGCAACAAATACGGCTCGCTGGCCGAGACGTTCGTTGCCATGCGTGCCATCGACCGCGAGTTCTCGCCGGATGAGTTCCTGATCGGCGCGCGGGCGGCTTACGAGATGGTCATCACCGCCTTCACCAAGCGCGACCGCGACACACTGAAGATGCTGCTTTCGACGGAGATGTATAAAAGCTTCGACACGTCGCTGAGCGATGCCGAAAAGGATAAGCGCTTCAATGAAACGACGCTCACAGCCATTACCAAGGCGAATATCGGCCAGGCGAAGCTGAATGGAAACACCGCAACGTTGACCGTCGATTTTGCCAGCGAGCAGATCCATATCATCCGCGATGAAAACGGCGTGATCCTCGAGGGCAATCCCTCGCAGCAGCATCTGGTCGAGGATCAATGGGTGTTCACGCGGGATCTGAAGAATATGAATCCGAACTGGAGTATCATCGAAACCTAGGTTTGAGCTTTACCGGTGCCTCATTCGTCACTCCCGCACCGGTGCGAATCTCTGGCCAAGCTACAAACATCGTCAGGAAATACTGTCCCCCCGATTCCCGCCAGCGCGTGAATGACGCTTGCACTACTTCCTGCGTGACAGCCCCAGCGGCTTTGATTATCACTATTTCATGAAAAAGATTCTCGTACCCCTTGCACTCATGTTGCTGCTCACCGCCTGTGGCGGCGGCGATGCGACGAAGATCACCCCAACAACGTATAGCACCCTCGATGGCTGGGGGAATGATAACCATGCGGCGGCTTATAAATTGTTCGCGGATTCGTGCGTGGCGAGTGCCAGCAGAGCGAAAGCCTATACATCGAAGGAAGAAGGGCCCATCGGCGTGCGGCAGAACTGGGAGCGCGTGTGTGGGATGGCAGAGCTACAGCCCGCGCCGGGTGATGCATTGGCGCGCCAGTTCTTCGAGCAGAATTTTACACCCTACAAGGTTGAGACGGAAGCAAAACCGACCGGTACGCTCACCGGGTATTACGAGCCGATTATCAACGGTTCGAGGACGAAACAAGCGCCGTACCTGACGCCAGTATATGGCGTGCCGAGTGATCTGGGCTCGCGCAAACCGTATTACAGCCGTGAGGAAATCGAGTCAGGCGCAATCCGCGGGCGGGCGCCAGTGCTGCTCTATGTCGATGATCCGGTAATGCTGTTCTTCCTACACATCCAGGGTTCGGGCAAGGTCCGGTTGCCGGACGGCAGCCTGATCGGGTTGCAATATGCCGGGCAGAACGGGCAGAAATTCGTGCCCATCGGCCGGGTGCTGAAGGAAAGTGGCGAGCTGAGCGATGTCTCGATGCAGGGCATCCGCGACTGGTTGCATGCGCACTCCGTGAGTGAGCGCAATGCGCTGATGAACCAGAATCCGTCGTTCGTGTTCTTCAAGCTGGCGCCGGGCGATGAAATGGCGAAGGGCGCACTCGGCCTGCCGCTGACGCCGCTGCGCTCGCTCGCTATCGACGATGACCGCGCGGCATACGGCGTGCCGACCTGGCTCGATACGACCATCACCGCGTATGGCAGCGGCGTGCAGATGCCGTTCAAGCGGCTGTTCGTTTCGCAGGACACCGGCGGGGCGTTGCACAGCCCGCATCGCGGCGATATCTTCTTCGGCCGGGGTGTGCAGGAAGAATGGCAGGCGGGACACCAGAACGCGCAAGGTAACGTTTACTGGCTGCTGCCGATAGCGGATGGCGTGCGCCTGAACGATGGTCAGCCGATGGCACCAAGTGATAGCGAGCTGCTGCAGCAGCAACCGACAATGGTTGCACCGCTCATGAATGCGCCGCCCGCGGAGCAGCCACCAGCACCGGTCGAGATCGCGCCGGACAGTGGGACGTTCGACCCGAACGCGCCGCAGCCATGAAGCCGCCGCGCGGGTTAACGGCGGAAGAGATTCGCCAGTGGCGCGAGGCGAACAGGCAGACGACGAAAAAGCGCGATGCGGTGGATAGGGAAGTGGACGAAGGTATTGTCCTTCCACCGAAACGCCAGAGTGTTTCGACTTCTAATCATGGAGGTATGAAGTTCGTAGAAACGGCGCGGGCCAGGAAAAATCTTTCACCGCTGAAGCAGCTCTCGATTCGCGAAGCAGTGCGGAGTTTCAGGCCATATGGGCCGATTGAAGCAACGCTCGACCTGCATGGATTGTCCAAATTCGAAGCGTATGAGCGGGTGCAGCATTTTATCATTGCCGCGAAGCGGCGTGGGCAGCGCCATGTTACCATCATCACCGGCAAAGGGCGTGGCGGTGAGGTAGGGGTGCTACGGGCCAACCTGCCGCACTGGCTGAATGAGCCGGGCCTGCGCCCACTGATTTCCGCGGTGGCCGAGGCGCGGGCAGAAAAAGGCGGCGCCGGCGTGATGCATGTGCTAGTGAAAGCTGCATGAACGCACCACAGACAGCCCCGCATATCCTCGTCGTCGACGATGACGAACGCCTGCGCGCATTGCTGCAGAAATATCTCGGCGAACAGGGATTTTTCGTGTCGACGGCAGCGAACACGGTCGAGGCGGAGGAGATTCTCGACCTGTTCACGGTTGATGGCATGGTACTTGATGTGATGATGCCGGGCGAGACGGGTATCGCCTATGCGACGCGGCTGCGCGAGCGAGAGGCTGCACCGCCGGTGCTGCTGCTGACGGCGCGCGGCGAAGCGGATCACCGGATCGAGGGGCTCGAAGCAGGGGCGGCAGATTATCTCGGCAAGCCATTCGCGCCGAAAGAACTATTGCTGCGGCTGGAGAATATTGTTGCCCGTTCCCGGGCAACCCAAGCGGCGAAGCGGGCCGTGCAATTCGGCGATTACCGGTTCGATTTTGCGCAAGGGCGCCTGAGTTATCATGATGCGCCGGTCTACCTGACAAGCAGCGAGAGTGATACTCTGCGCATCCTCGCCGAAGCAGCGGGCAACCCGGTAAGCCGCGAGACGATTGCGGTGACGCTCGGTGACGTGAATAACGAGCGCTCGGTGGATGTGCAGATCAACCGCCTGCGCAAGAAGATCGAACCGCAACCGGGCAAGCCGATCTATATCCAGACCATCCGCCATGCCGGGTACGTGCTGTATGCCGAAGCCGTTTAAACGCACCGCGGTAAGCTTGAAACGGCTGTTGCCGAGCAACCTGTTCGGCCGGGCGCTGCTCATCCTGGTGCTGCCGATGCTGTTCTCGCAGATCTTCATGGCGCATATTTTCTATGCCCGGCACTGGAGCAGTGTGGAACGCAATATGGCGAGTTCCGAAGCAGGCGACGTTGCGTGGATGTATGAGATCTATAACGAGGAACGGGCGAGCGAGCCGGATCCGCAGATGGCGCTGGCAAAGGTGCAGGCTCTCGGCCGCCAACTCGGCGCGGAAATCACGTTCTCGACGGGCAAGGTCGATACGCGGGGCGGCAAAGGCCGCAAGAAATTCCCGGAGTTGTACAAGAGTCTCGACAAGCGGTTTGATGTACCGATCGAGTTGCGCGACGAAGAAGAAAAAGGTGTCGTACTTATCCGCATGGCGGTGGAAGGCGGGACGCTCGATTTCAGGGTCAGCCGCAAATGGTTAACGAGCCAGACGACGACGATCTTCATCGCGTGGATGATCGGTTCGTCGCTGCTGCTGACGCTCATTTCCATCCTGTTCCTGCGCAACCAGGTGCGCCCCATCGTGAAGCTGGCGCGGGTGGCCGAGCAGCTTGGCCTCGGACAGGATGTGGCGTCGTTCAAGCCCAGTGGGGCGAGTGAAGTGAGGCGGGCGGGCAAGGCCTTTCAAGTAATGGCGGAACGCATCAACCGGCAGGTGCAGAATCGCACCGAGATGCTGGCCGGCATCAGCCACGATCTGCGCACACCGCTCACGCGCATGAAGCTCGAGATGGAACTGGCCAACGGCATTAGCGAGGCGACGCGGGTGGCGTTGTCGACCGATATCGACGAAATGGGCCGCATGATCGACGAGTACCTCAATTTTGCGCGCGGCGATGCCGGCGAGCTCGCCGAACTCATCGACCTCAACCTGCTGTTGAGCGACATCGCAGCGGAGTACCGGCGGGGTAACCGTGCCGTGTCCTTCATTGAAGGTGCGACGGTGGAACTGATGCTGCGGCCCCAGGCGATTCGGCGTGCCCTCACTAACCTTATCGATAATGCCCTGCGCTATGGCGACGGCATCGCGAACCTGACGCTTGAGCAGAGTGCGACCTTCGTACGCATTAAGATGGCTGATGCAGGGCCGGGAATCGCGGAGGCGGAACAGGAAACGGTATTCAAACCTTTCACGCGGCTGGAGCCGTCGCGCAATACAACGACTGGCGGTGTTGGCCTCGGGCTCTCCATCGCGCGGGCAGTGGCGCAGAGCCATGGCGGGGATGTCACGTTAGAAAATAAGCGCAATACCAGCGGTATAATCGAAGGTCTCGAAGTGACATTGCGCCTGCCGCGGGCGGTGCAGCCGTTGCAATAAAAAACCCCGGAGGTTCGCACCATCCGGGGTCTTCGTTTGTTAACTGCTGCGTGTGTTAGGCAGCTTTACGTTTCGGCGAGGTTGCCGTTGCCGCGCCGGTCATCTCTTCGATGCATTCCGAAGTGCGGCGGTTCAGCTTATCGAATGCTTCGAGGCTCGATTTGGTCGCAAGCTCGTACACTTCACGCAGATTGTTGATCGAGGATTCGAACATCGTTTTGGCGAGCTCGACCTGTTTGGTGGTGTTGATTTCCGGCGAGCCGGTAGTCAGCGATTCCTTGGCGCTCTTGAGCAGCTTTTCCACTTGCGCGCGGGCGAGCTCCGCCTGACGGCGTGAGATAGCCTGAGTGCTTTCGGCGATGGTCTGGCCGGCAGCGGCGCATGCTTCTGCATTGCGACGGCCGACACCCATCATCTGGTTCATATCGATGGATGGCATCGATGGCATCGACATCGAAGGCATCGATGGCATGCTCATGTTCGGTTTAAATTGGCTGAACTGTTTCATCATGTCAGCGAATGGGTTTTCGTAGGCCATTTTGGTTCTCCGTTTTGGGTTCACGTCATCTTCCCGCAGATTCGTGTTGCAGCGCAATATATGGGGAGGATAGGGACGTGTCAAGCACGTATGTTGCACTGCAATATAAACTGTGCGTTAATTTTATAATCATGGGTCAGAACTCAAGCAATCCAGCGCTTCAGATGAAGATATAGCAGACATGTAAAAAAGCGATTATTAGCTGGTAGCGAGTGCTTTGGAACGGGCATCGGCTGCCTTCACCGCCCGGATGATCAGGGCCTGAAATTTACCATCGACCAATGCATGCAACGCTGCTTCCGTGGTGCCGCCTTTACTCGTGACCTGGGCGCGCAAGGTCGCCACATCGACCGGTGATTGTTCGGCCAGCAGCGCGGCGCCGCGCAGGGTCTGGGCGACGAGATGCGCCGCCAGTTCAGGATCGAGCCCGAGCTCCCCCGCGGCATGTTGCAGCGCTTCCATGAAAGCAAACACATAGGCCGGGCCGGAACCGGAAATGGCGGTGACGGCATGAAGCTGTTCTTCATCCGCGACCCAGGCAATCGCGCCGATGGAATCGAACAGCATGGTGACAGTTTTTTCCGAACTGTTATCGAGCCCTGGGGCGCAGGCGACACTCATGCTCTCGCCGATGAGGGCGGGCAGGTTCGGCATCACCCGCACCGCCCGCGGGCTGATCTTTTGCAGGGCCGCAAGTGGCACGCCGGCCATGATGGAAATGAGCAGGGGTTCGCGGTCGCTCATCACATGCTTGAAGTCAGCAGCATTGTCGGCGAATTGCTGCGGCTTGATCGCGAGCAGGTAGGTCGCGGCGAGGGGAGCGTGAGCCAGTGAAGCATGGGCAGTAATGCCACTTTCGCTGAGGGCGTTACGGCGCGCTGCGTCATGTTCGACGACATGGACGCGACCGCGTTGCGCGGCATGCCAGCGGGTGGCGATAGCACCGCCCATATTGCCGCCGCCGATGATGATGATGGGGTGCTGGGTCATGCCGTCAATCGAACAGGCTGGAGACAGAGCTTTCTTCCGAAATGCGGCGGATGCCTTCGGCAAGCAGGGGCGCGATGGAGATAACGCGCAGGTTGTTGCAGGCTTTGGCGGCATCGGTCGCGATGATGGAATCGGTGACGACGAGTGAGGTAAGTTTCGATTTGGTCACGCGCTCGATGGCGGGGCCGGAGAGCACGCCGTGGGTGACGTAAGCGGAAACGGATTTGGCCCCTTTTTCGAGCAATGCGTCAGCAGCGTTGCAGAGGGTGCCAGCGGTATCGACAATGTCGTCGAATAGGATGCAGTCGCGGCCCGCGACGTCGCCGATGATGTTCATGACTTCGGAGGCATTTGCTTTTTCGCGGCGCTTGTCGACGATGGCAAGGTCGGCGCCGATCTTCCCGGCAAGGGAGCGGGCGCGAACGACGCCGCCCACATCCGGCGAGACGACCATGACGCTGGCGAGATCTTTATATTGTGCCTTGATGTCGGCGACGATGACCGGGCGGGCATAGAGGTGGTCGAGCGGAATGTCGAAGAAGCCCTGGATCTGCCCGGCGTGGAGGTCGACGGTGAGGACGCGGTCGGCTCCGGCGGAGGTGATGAGGTTGGCGACGAGCTTGGCGGTAATGGGCGTGCGCGGGCCCGGCTTACGATCCTGCCGGGCGTAACCGAAATAGGGGATGACGACGGTGACGCGGCGGGCCGAGGCGCGCTTCAGGGCATCGAGCGTGATGAGCAGTTCCATGATGTGGTCGTTGGCAGGAGCGGAGGTGCTCTGGATGAGGAACACATCTTCGCCACGGACGTTCTCGCGGACCTCAACGAAAATCTCCTGATCGGAGAAACGGCGGATGCTGGCTTCGGTCAACTTGACGCCAAGGTAATCCGCCATGGCTTTGGCGAGGGGTTGGTTGCTGTTCCCGGCGATGAGTTTCATGCGACTCTTGATAATGAGTTCATGCACGAGAGTCCAGAGTTCAGTTGTCACCCTGTATTTACAGCGCTAGACAGTGGTCATGAACCACAAACCCACTACCCTCATCACCGGCGCGGCGAAGCGGATCGGGGCGGCGATCGCCCGGCATCTGGCAGGGCAGGGGCATGATCTCGTGCTGCATTATAATCACTCGCAGGAAGAGGCTGATGCGCTTGCCGCCGAATTGCGTGGGATGGGGGCGACGGTAACGCTGTTGCAGGCGGATCTGGAGCATCTGCCGGCGCGCGAGGTGTTCTGGCACCATGCCCCGCCGTGCAGCACCATCATTCATAATGCGTCGCGTTACGCGCGGGATAAAATCGATAGTTTCACGGTGACGGATTTGCGCTCGCATCTGGCGGTGAATCTCGAAGCGCCGATTATTTTGACACAAGGTTTCCTCGCGCAGATGCCCGCGAACACACCGGGCAATGTTATTTTGCTGGGGGATGATGCGTTGGGCTGGAGCAATTCGCCGGAGTTCTTCACCTATGCCATCAGCAAGCATAGCTGGAGTTCCATCATCGACTTGCTGGCGTCGGCGTGTGCGCCGCAGGTGCGGATGAATATGATTGCCCTCGCGCCTACATTGCCCGGGGAAACAGACGATACGGCCTTGTTCAAACGGCTGGCGAAAAAAGCGCCGCTTGGGCGCACCGGGGCAGTGCCGGAGGTGCTGGCAGCCATCGATTTCGTGTTGGCAAGTCCGGGGTTGACGGGGCAGCGCATCGGCTTGGGTAACGGCATGGGGCTGACTACTTCCCGTGCCTTGAAACAATAGGTTACCCATGCGGTGAAAATGGCGCGCGGCGTTGTCGTCGGCCTGTCACGTGTCCTCACGTAGGGCTGCTATGTTGCAGCACTTGCCAAGGTCAACTCCTAGCGGGACATCCATTTTGGACCGCATTACCGTTTTTGAGTGACTTGAAAGTTATTAGCAGATTTATCCACAAATCGGTAGGGTGGGGTCGTACCTGTGCGGTTTTAGCCCTATCTGAAGGATATGGACGTTTTACCCATCTTAGCTAAACTCATAAAGCCCCAGCCCATCATTGGGCTTGAGGCGTTGCGCGCGGCGATGAAGACGGTGCCGACGGCGCCCGGCATCTACAAGATGATCGATGTGAACGGCAAGTTCCTTTACATCGGCAAGGCGAAGAACCTGCTGAACCGGGTGACGAGCTACACGAATATCAACAACCTCAATAACCGTATTCTCAGGATGGTGAACCAGATCCATTCGGTTGAGATCGTGGTGACGAAGAACGAGGCCGAGGCGCTGCTGACCGAGGCGGCGCTCGTCCGACGTTTTCAGCCGCGTTACAATGTGCTGCTGAAGGATGACAAGTCGTTTCCGTATCTCAGGCTCGATTCCAGCAGCATTTTCCCGCGCATCGAGAAACACCGGGGGAGCCAGAGCAAGCCGGGGGAATATTTCGGGCCGTTCGCCAATGTCGGGGCGCTGAATGCGACGATGGCGGTCTTGCAGAAAATCTTTTTGCTGCGGCCATGCGACGATTCGATCTTCAAGAACCGCTCACGGCCCTGTTTGCAATACCAGATCAAACGCTGTACGGCGCCTTGCGTGAACTACGTGACGGCTGCGGACTATGGCGAGCAGGTGAAACGCGCGCGGGCGTTCCTGAAAGGCCACGGGCGCGAAGTGCAGGAGATGCTTGGCACCGAGATGGAAGCGGCGAGTGAAGCGTTGGATTACGAGAAGGCGGCGACGTTGCGCGACCGCATCAAGGCGCTGACGCAGGTGCAACAGGAACAGGGATTGCGCGTGGCGGGGTTGAAGGATGCCGATGTGATCGCGCTGGCGCGGCGTGGTGACAAGAGTGTGGTGCAGGTCTTCTTCTTCCGCGAGGGGGCGCATTTTGGCAACCAGTCTTTCTATCCGCGCCATGCGGAGGATGAGACGGATGCCGACGTGCTCGCCGGGTTCATGGGGCAGTTTTATCAGGCGCATTTGCCGCCGCCGGAGATCATTGTCAGCACGGTGATGGAGGAGTGGGCGTTGCTCGAGGAGGCGTTCGCGATCCGCTCCGGGTATGCGGTCGAGATCCGCGTACCACAGCGAGGCGATAAGCTGACGCTGGTGACGAATGCGCAAAACAATGCGACGCGGGCGCTCGAGCGGCTCGAGATGGAACGGGCAAGTGTGCAATCGCATTTGCTGAAGCTGAAGGAATTGTTCGAAATGGCGGAGATGCCGAAGCGCGTCGAGGTGTATGACAACAGCCATATCAGTGGGACGAATGCGGTTGGGGCATTCATCGTGGCGACGCCGGAAGGATTCGACAAGAAATGCTACCGGACGTTCAATATCAAGGATTTCACGACGGAACCGGGCGATGATTACGCGATGATGCGCGAAGTATTCCGGCGACGGTTCAAGCGGGCGCAGAAAGAGGATGGTGACGCTTGGGCGGTGCCCGATCTCATCCTGATCGATGGTGGCTTAGGACAGCTAAATGCGGTGCTTGAGGTGGTTGCCGAACTCGGGATGGAGGGGCTGAACCTTGTCGCTATCAGCAAAGGGGTGGACCGGAATGCGGGGCGCGAATGGTTCCATCAGCCGGCGAAGGAGCCGTTCCAGTTGCCACTCAATGACCCAACGCTGCATTACTTGCAGCGCTTGCGGGATGAGGCGCACCGTTTTGCCATCGGCAAGCATCGTAATAAGCGCAGCAAGAGCTTTACGGCGAGTGCGCTGGATGATATTCCGGGCATCGGTGGAACACGAAAAAAGGCGTTGTTACAGCATTTTGGCAGCCGTAAGGCGGTCGAGGGGGCGACCTTGGACGAACTGGGCAAGGTCAAGGGAATCAATACGGCGACGGCACGGAGTATTTATGACTATTTCCACGGGGCTTAGTTATTAGCACTTCGTGCCTGACGAGGGCCTTGCCCTCGAGCTCCCGCCGCTTCGCGGGGTTTCCCTTGGAAACCCTAGGCAATACTGCGACGTCGGGTGTTGACAGCCTTCGACCCCACCGCTATAAGCCCCGCTCTTTCGCGATACGCGCCTGAGAACAATCTTGGAGCCCGGCATGTGCCGGGATGACATAACTTAAGGAGAAGACCATGAAAGCCGCTGTTGAAATGAAGGCAGAAGCCCGCGAAACCCCAGGCAAAGGCGCGGCACGTGCCGCCCGCCGTGCTGGTTTCGTCCCCGTTGTCGTGTACGGCAAAGGCAAGGATAACGTGAGCCTCAACGTGGAAGCGCGGGCGCTAGCCAACGAATATTTCCGTGGTGGTTTCATGAACAAGATCGTGGCGTTGAAAGCGAACGGCAAAGACATTTTCGCGATCCCGCGCGATATCCAGCTGAACCCGGTGACGGACAAGATCGAGCATGCGGATTTCCTCGCGGTTGATGAGAAATCGATCGTGAAAGTATGGGTGCCGGTGCATATCACCAACGCCGAGAAATCGGTCGGCATCAAACGTGGCGGCGTGCTTAACATTATCGCCCACCGGGTGGAACTTTTGGCGCCCGTCAATAGCATCCCGGCCTCGCTCGATGTGGATGTGGCGGCGCTCGAGATCAACACCTCGGTGCATCTGAAAGGCCTCGAATTCCCACAAGGCGTGAAGCCCGCATCGGCGCGTGACCAGACTATCGTCTCGATCACCGGCCGCGCGAAGGAAGAAGAAGCCGAGACCACGGCAGCTCCGGTTGCAGGCGCGGTTCCAGCTTCGACGGCGAAAGTGCCGCCAGCGGGTGCGGCAGGTGCGGCTGCTGCTCCGGCAGCAGGTGCGGCGAAAGATGCCAAACCGGCAGGCAAGAAATAATCCGTCTTCCAGAGGGTCGCTATGCACCTGCTCGTAGGCCTTGGCAATCCGGGGCCCGAGTACGCCCTGACGCGTCACAATATCGGGTTCATGGCGGTCGACGCCTTGGCGGATGCCGCGCGTTTTACCGCAAAATTTCACGGCGAGATCTCGGCACGTGCCATTGAAGACGAGAAGGTCATTCTCCTCAAGCCGATGACGTACATGAACCTCTCGGGCAAAAGCGTGCAGGCGGCGATGGCGTTCTATAAGATTCCGCCGGAGAACGTGATCGTGCTGCATGACGAACTTGATCTGCCGCTCGGGAAAATTCGCATTAAGCAGGGTGGCGGCGCGAACGGGCATAATGGCCTGAAGGACATCGACCAGATGGTGGGCCCGGATTACTGGCGGATACGCCTGGGCATCGGCCATCCCGGTATGAAGGAGCAGGTGCATGGGCATGTGTTGAGCCGGTTCAGCAATGCAGAACAAGACGAAGTCGTCAAAGTTTTGACGGCGCTCAGCGCCAATTTCGCCCTGTTCTGGAAACGTTCGCCGGAAGTACTTGCCACCAAGGTCGCCGCGACGTTAAACCCTCAACCGATAAAACCGCAGGCAGTGCCTGCAGGGGAAACATAGTAGGAACAAATCATGGGATTTAACTGCGGTATCGTCGGCCTGCCGAATGTCGGCAAATCGACCCTATTCAATGCGCTACTGAGCCAGCAGGCGGCGGAGGCGGCGAACTATCCGTTCTGCACCATCGAGCCGAATGTGGGGCGGATCGCGGTGCCGGATCAACGACAGGATAAGCTGGCGGAGATCGCGAAGTCGGCGGTGGTGATTCCGAACCAGTTGGAGTTCGTCGATATCGCGGGCTTGGTACGCGGCGCATCGAAGGGTGAGGGTTTGGGCAATAAATTCCTCGCGCATATCCGCGAAGTGGATGCGGTGATGTATGTGCTGCGCTGTTTCGAGAACGGCGATATCGTGCATGTCGAGGGCAGTATCGATCCATTGCGAGATGCAGAAATCATTGAGCTGGAATTGACCATTGCCGATCTCGAATCGCTCGAAAAACGCGTCGATGCGAGTGCGAAAAAAGCCAAAGGCGGCGACAAAGAAGCGGCGGCTCTGCTGGAGATATCGACGCCGATTCTGGCGCTGTTGCGCGAGGGCAAACCGGCGCGGGAGTACAAAGCGAAGGATCGCGAAGAAGCCAAGCGCATCAAGGCGCTGCAGTTGCTCACCAGCAAACCGGTGATGTATATCCTGAATGTCGATGAGGCATCGGCGGCGACGGGGAACGAACTCTCGACCAAAGCAGCGGCGATGGCCAAGGAAAAGGGTGCGGATTCCGTTATCATCTCGGCGCAGATCGAAGCGGAGATGGCCGGACTTTCGGTGGAAGAAAAGCAGGAATTTTTGAGTGACCTGGGGTTAAAAGAAACCGGCCTCGCCAGCATCGTGCGCACCGGGTTTACCCTGCTCGACATCCTGACCTTCTTTACCGTCGGCCCGAAAGAATGCCGGGCGTGGACGGTGCGTAACGGAGCGACTGCACCGGAAGCAGCGGGCGTCATCCATACCGATTTCGAGAAAGGCTTCATCCGCGCTGAGACCATTGCCTGCGACGATTACCTGGCGCTCAATGGCGAACAGGGTGCGAAGGAAGCGGGCAAATTGCGACTGGAAGGCAAAGAGTATTTAGTGCAGGATGGGGACGTGTTCCATTTCCGTTTTAATGTTTAGTTCGTACGCGAACGAAACATTGACTTTCATTGCGCCCGGATTTTTCTCCTGAAAAATCCATGGCGCGCCGCTTCGCGGGCTCATGGCTGCTCGGCCTTCTGGCCTCGTCATGCCTCGCACGAACGAAGGAGTTTGCTGCATGTTCCCACGCTGGATTTCCTGGGTAATCCTGCTTGCCGTTGGTTACGTGGTGTTCAGTGCCAGCCGGACGCATGTGCCGACGCCGACCGTGCAACCGGTGAAACCTCTGGTGCCTGCCATTACCGAGAATAATTTCCCGGCGCTGGCGGAAGCGACGGATATCGAACGCTGGAAACGCACCATCGATCCCTCCTATGCGGCGAAAATGAACTGTACGCTCGATGCACCAAAAGTGGCGCATGCGTTGCTCACGAGCGTCATCGAGAATGCGGCGGGCGAGGGCGAGGAAGCGGCGTGCGGGGGAAGCATCACCATCCACCTCATCGTATGGGGTGCGGGTGCCGAGAAAGTGTATGAAGGCGATACGAAGCTGGCGCTCGGCTCGCGGGAACTTGGCGCGGGGTTCGACCATGGCCTGCTTGGCATTAAACCCGGTGGTGAACGCCTGCTACTGCTGCCGCCATATGCGCTGATGCGTAATAAAATCGATAAGCCAATGGCCGCAGCGAAGTTCCTGCCTGCAGGCAAGCTTGTGGTGGTTACTGTGCGCCGATTACACTAGTCGTATTTGCAAAAATTTCCGGGAAACGCTGGCGGATCTCGCGGGCGACATTGCCCACATCGTCATGGGCCCCGGCTGGATGCCAGTCGAGATGTGAGGCATTGTTCAGCGGGTGGGCGAGGCCGCGATCATACAGCGTCCGGTGTAGCAATTGATGTTTGGGCGGCGCGACATTGCTGCTGGCATAGATGAACACGGGAACACCCGCGACGCAGGCTTCGGCGCACATACTGAGCGAATCGCCGGTGACGACGATGCCATCCGCGACCGCGAGCATGCCAAGATAGGGATTGTCCTTGTCGGTATCCCAACGGTGCAGCACATGCGGCATTTGGAGTAGCGGGGCGAGCAGGTCGATCGCCTCCGGCGGCGTACGGCGGCTAGTGGTGATGAGCAGCGAACCGGCACCGGCGAGCGCGATCGCACGCTGGATGACATCGCGCCATTCGGCGGCGCTGTAGCGTCCGCGCTTGGTGCCGCCGCCCATGCAGAGGGTAACCCAAGGTTTGGGCAGATGGCTAAATTTCGGCGCCCATTCGCGTTTGGCTGCCGCCAGCGTCGCGGGCGTGACAGCATGCAGCGGTGCGAGACTGGTGATGACATGCGCACCTGCCGGCATCGCGTCATGTTCGGGGACGACGGCGAGATCGATGCCCTGCATGGACTCGGGACGCATCAGGTAAACGGTCTTCGTCGCGGGTGAATGGCGCTTGATGTAGCGCAGCACCGGCAGCGTGCGGCGGCCGGCGGCGATGACCAGCGGCGGGAACGGTGGCTGCAGCGAAGCGCTATTGCGATGAATGGCGAGGAGCGAGGCGCCGAGGATCACTGAGGGCAGCAACGAGAAGGCGTTGTACTCGAGGCGTTTCAACGTATAGGGCAGGCCGAGGCGCGTGATGACGCCGAGCACCTGACCGGTATGGCCCGTGCGGTCATCGATCAGGCCCCAGAGGCTTGTCATGGCTTTGCTATGACAGGATTGAAGAGGACCTCGTCCCCTACGCTTTGCTGACCCCTGCCGCTTTGCGGCTCGCGCGGAGCGCTACGCATCGACAAATGAACCACTACACATACTCCACCGCGAGCACTTCGTAGAAGCGGGCACCTTTCGGGGTGAGCACTTCGACGCTGGTGCCTTTTTTCTTGCCGATCAGGGCGCGGCCGATGGGGGCAGAATTGCTAATGAGATTGCGTTTGATGTCGGCCTCATAGTCGCCGACGATTTGGTACTGGATCTCTTCTTCGGTCTCTTCATCGACGAGTTTGACGGTGGCGCCGAACTTGATGACATCGCCTGACATGGCTTTAACGTCGATGATCTCGGCGCGGGAGGTAACGGCTTCGAGCTCCTGGATGCGGCCTTCGATGAAGCTCTGCTTTTCCTTCGCCGCGTGGTATTCGGCGTTCTCTTTGAGGTCGCCATGGGCGCGGGCTTCCGAGATCGCCTCTATGACGGCGGGGCGCTCGACGGATTTCAGGTTCTTCAATTCTTTCTCAAGACGGGTGAAGCCCGTCTGGGTCATCGGGATTTTTTCCATGCGTTTCAGGGCTCTTTAGCGGTGAGGACGTTACCATACTGCTTCGCATAAAAACTGCAATGACTAAGCGGCATCCTTTTTCGCACTGAACTGGGCGAAGTAGCTTTGCAACGGTGCCACCGTTAGCCCGCCCGGCGTTTTGATGATGGTGGCGATGGCCTGCGCCATGGCGCGGGCACCAGCCATGGTGGTCGAATAAGGGATCTTGCCGAACAGCGCCGTCTTGCGGATGGAGGATGAATCGGTGATGGCCTGCGCGCCATCCGTGGTATTGAAGACAAGCTGGATCTTGCCGTCTTTCATCATGTCGACGATGTGCGGGCGGCCCTCATGCACCTTGTTGACGATCTCGACGGGGATGCCCTGCAGTTGCAGGTATTCGCCGGTGCCGCGGGTGCAGACGATGGTGAAGCCGACGCCGAGCAGTTCGTTGGCGATGGTGGCGGCCAGCTGCTTGTCCTTGTCGCGCACGGAGAGGAAGACGCGGCCGGATTTTGGCAATGAGGAACCTGAGCCGATGAAACCTTTACCGAAGGCGGCAGCAAAACTCCGATCGATGCCCATGGTCTCGCCGGTGGATTTCATCTCAGGCCCGAGGAGTACATCGACGCCAGCGAAGCGCGCGAAGGGGAAGACGGCTTCCTTCACGGCGATGTGGTTGAGGGCTTTCATGTGTTTTTTGTCGTCCGGCAAATTCATGGCACTGAGCTTTTCACCGGCCATGAGGCGTGCAGCAATTTTGGCGATGGGGATGCCGGTGGCTTTGGCGACAAAAGGAGTCGTGCGCGAGGCGCGTGGGTTGACTTCGATGATGTAGATGATGCCGGCCTGCACGGCGAACTGTACGTTCATCAGGCCCCGCACACGCAGGGCTTTGGCGAGGGCCACGGTTTGTTTGCGCACCTCGTCGACGATGGCGTCGGGCAGGGAATAGGGCGGCAGCGAGCAGGCGGAATCGCCGGAATGGATGCCCGCTTCCTCGATATGTTCCATGATGCCGGCGACGAAAGTGTCTTCGCCGTCGCAGAGGCAGTCGACATCGAGCTCGATGGCGTCCTGCAGGTAGGAGTCGAGCAGGACGGGGCCGTCACCGAAAAGCTGCAGCAATTCGCTGACATAGGATTTGAGGTTGGCGCTATCGTAAAGGATCTTCATAGCGCGGCCACCGAGGACGTAGGAAGGGCGGACGACGACGGGATAGCCGATTTTTTCTGCTTGGGCGATGACATCTTCGGCTTGGTGGCAGATGGCGTTTTTCGGTTGCTTGAGATCGAGTTTGTGCAGCAATTGCTGGAAGCGTTCGCGGTCCTCGGCGAGGTCGATGGAATCGACGGACGTGCCGATGATGGGGATGCCCGCTTCCTCAAGCGCGTGGGCTAGCTTAAGTGGCGTCTGCCCACCGAACTGGACGATGACGCCTTTGATGGTGCCGTTGGTTTTTTCCTTCTCAAGAATCTCGATGACGTCCTCGGCGGTGAGGGGTTCGAAGTAGAGACGATCGGAGGTGTCGTAATCCGTCGACACCGTTTCCGGATTACAGTTGATCATGATGGTTTCATACGTATCCCGCAGGGCGTAGCTGGCATGGACGCAGCAATAATCGAATTCGATGCCCTGACCGATGCGGTTGGGCCCACCGCCGAGGATAATGATCTTCTCGCGATTCGTTGGCTGGGATTCATCGGCGGCGATATTGCCGAAGCTTGCCGATTCGTAGGTCGAATACATGTAGGGTGTTTGTGATTCGAACTCGGCGGCGCAGGTATCGACGCGTTTGAATACCGGGCGGACGTTGCGTTGGTGGCGCAGGGTGCGGACGTCCATCTCGGTTTTTTTCGCCAAGCGAGCAAGCTGCTTATCCGAGAAGCCGAGGGATTTGAGGTGGGCAAGGTTCTCGGCATCCTGCGGCAGGCCATTGGCTTTGACCCAGTTCTCGGCCGCGATGATTTTTTCGAGCTGGGCGATGAACCACGGATCGAACTTGGTGATGGCGCAGATGTCTTTCGCACTCATGCCGTAGCGTAATGCCTGGGCGGCGCGCAGCAGGCGATCCGGCGCGGCGATGGCGAGCGCACCGCGCAGGCCATCGTGCGTTTCGGGATTGACGTTGGGGATTTCCATTTCATCGAGCCCGGTCAATCCCGTTTCGAGCGAGCGCAAGGCTTTTTGCAATGACTCGCAGAAATTGCGGCCCATCGCCATCGATTCGCCGACGGATTTCATGGCAGTGGTGAGGGTGGTATCGGCGCCGGGGAATTTCTCGAAGGCGAAGCGGGGAATTTTCACGACGATGTAATCGATGGTCGGCTCGAAGCTGGCGGGCGTCGTTTTCGTCACATCGTTCATGATTTCATCGAGCGTGTAACCGACCGCCAATTTGGCGGCGACTTTGGCGATGGGGAAACCGGTGGCTTTTGAGGCGAGGGCGGAAGAGCGCGAGACGCGCGGGTTCATCTCGATGACGACCATGCGGCCATTCTCCGGGTTGACGGCGAACTGGACGTTACTACCGCCAGTATCGACGCCGATTTCGCGCAGCACGGCGATGCTGGCGTTGCGCATGATCTGGTACTCTTTGTCGGTCAGCGTCAGCGCCGGGGCAACGGTGATGGAATCGCCGGTATGGACACCCATCGGGTCGATGTTCTCGATGCTGCAGACGATGATGCAGTTGTCCGCTTTGTCGCGTACGACTTCCATTTCGTATTCTTTCCAGCCGAGAACGGATTCGTCGATCATCACTTCGCCGACGGGAGAAGCATCGAGGCCGCTCGTGACGATGGCATCGAATTCTTCGTGGTTGTAGGCGATGCCGCCGCCGCTGCCGCCCATGGTGAAGCTGGGGCGGATGATGGCGGGCAGGCCGACGATTTCCATGGCTTCGCGGGCTTGCGCGAGGGATTTGACGACGCGGTTTTTCGGCACGTCGAGCCCGATGCGGGCCATGGCGTCACCGAACAACTGGCGGTCTTCGGCCTTGTTGATCGATTCGAGATTCGCGCCGATGAGTTCGACATTGTGCTTCTTCAGCACGCCGGATTCGGCGAGGGCTTTGGCGCAATTCAGCGCTGTCTGGCCGCCCATGGTCGGCAGCAGTACATCGGGCTTTTCTCTGGCGATAATTTTTTCGACGAACTCGGGCGTAATGGGTTCGATGTAGGTGGCGTCGGCGAACTCGGGATCGGTCATGATCGTCGCCGGATTGGAGTTCACGAGGATGACGCGGTAGCCTTCGGCCTTCAGGGTTTTAACCGCTTGGGTGCCGGAATAGTCGAACTCGCAGGCCTGCCCGATGACGATGGGGCCGGCGCCGATGATGAGGATGGATTGAATGTCGGTACGTTTGGGCATCAGTTGATCGCGGGCAATGGCAGGGGTGGCGGTAGGGGCGCACCGGTCGCATCTGGGATAGTCGGTGTCACGATGGGTATGGTGACGGCATCAGCGGGTGTATCTGCTGCCTTGGAATTTTTGCCTTTTTTGTCGGTAGCAGCAGCGGCTTTTTCGGCAGCTTTGTCTTTCGCGGTTGGGGCCAGCTTGTCAGGGAAATAAACCGGCGCTTCGTCCTTGACGCCGCAAAGCGGCACATCCGGATCAGCTGAAGGTGTGCAGCCCGTATCTTTTTTTCCATGCGCGGTTGCTGCAACCCTTGCCAGTGCTGGTGTAGCAGCGAGAATCAACGCGAGGAATGCGTAGAGGATCTTCATGCGGCGCTCCTTTTATCGTGGGCAATCATGTCGACAAAACGGGTGAACAGATACTGCGAATCATGCGGGCCGGGCGAGGCTTCGGGGTGGCCTTGCACGCTGAAGGCGGGACGCGTGCGGTGGCGGATGCCCTGAATGGTGCCGTCGAACAGCGAGCGGTGGGTGACCTCGATCTCCGCAGGAAGCGCGTCGTCGCTGATGGCGAAGCCATGGTTCTGCGAGGTGATCTCAACCTTGCCGGTCTCTATATCCTTCACCGGATGATTGGCGCCGCGATGGCCCTGATTCATTTTCAGGGTGCGGGCGCCGAGGGCGATCCCGAGCATCTGGTGGCCCAGGCAAATGCCGAACAGGGGGATATTGGCGTCGAGCAGTTTCTTGATGACGGGTACCGCATAATGACCGGTCGCGGCAGGGTCGCCGGGGCCGTTGGAGAGGAATACGCCATCGGGTTTCAGGGCGAGGATGTCGTCGGATGACGCTGTCGCAGGGACGATGGTCAGGCGGCAGCCAACGCTGGCGAGCGAGCGCAGGATGTTCTGTTTCACCCCGTAATCGATGGCGACGATATGGGGAAGGTCTTTCTCATTACCGCGCAGTTCGGGATAGCCTTTGCCGAGCTCCCACCGCTGCAAATTCCAGGCGTGATTCTCCTGCGTCGTCACATGCGCGGCGAGTTCGAGGCCGTTCATGTCGGGTGCGGCTTCGAGCGCTTCTTGCGCGTGCTTCAGTTCGGCTTTGCCTCTGGCGTTATAGACGATGGCGCAGTTTTGCGCGCCGCGCGTACGGATATGACGGGTAAGCGCCCGGGTATCGATGCCGCTGATGCCGGTGATGCCCTGCATTTCGAGCCAGGTATTGAAGTTGTTGACCGCGCGGAAGTTGCTCGGCTCGGTAATGGCTTCGCGCAGGATGAGGCCGCCCACGGAGGGCTTCGCCGATTCGACATCCTCGACATTCGTGCCGATATTGCCGATATGCGGGAAGGTGAAGGTGATGATCTGGCCGGTGTATGAGGGGTCGGTGAGGATCTCCTGATAGCCCGTCATCGCGGTGTTGAAGCAGATCTCGCCGCTGGTGGTGCCGGGCTTGCCGATGCCGTAGCCCGAAAACACCGTCCCATCCGCAAGTAACAATACGGCGTTGGGCGATGGTTTCAAGGAAGTGGTCATCTCTCTAGTTTCCTCCGGGGTGCCGTGCTGCAGGCAAACGGGGGACTTCTAAGGGGGTACGGCCCGCCCGTCAAGTGCCAATGTGGCCGAATTCGTGCACAAACGGAAGCGCGAACTCAGAGTTTACGGTAGGAGGTTTCGACAAGTCTGGCGATGGTATTGAAGAGGTTGCCGCGGGCGCTGGTGCTGCGCCAGTAGAGGCCAATGGTGCGGCTGGGTTGTGGATGACGAAACGGGATGTAGCGCAGGGTGCTGTCGCGCGGGTCGGTGGCGAGTTTGGGAATAAGGGTCACGGAGTGCGAGGCGGCGACCATGTGGCGCAGGGTCTCGAGGCTGGTGGCGCGGAAGTTGGCGGATTCACCGACCCCAGCAAGATGACAGACCTCAAGTGCCTGGTCGCGCAGGCAATGGCCATCCTCAAGCAAGAGAACGGCTTCATCCTGCATATCGGCGACTTGCACGGATTTGCGCTTGGCGAGCGGGTGGGTGCTGCTGACGGCGAGCAGGAACGGTTCGGCGAACAGGCGGAGACTGGTCAGGTGATCGGAGGTGACGGGCATGGCGAGCAGGGCCGCATCGATCGCGCCGGTTTCGAGCTGACGGATGAGCTCGGGGGTACGTTCCTCGACGAGCAGGAGGTTGAGGCGCGGGAAGCCTTTCTTCATTTTCGGCATCAGGCTGGGGAGCAGGTACGGAGCGAGGGTCGGGAAGATGCCGAGTTTGAGGGTGCCCGATTGCGGGTCCTTCGCGGCGCGGGCGATGCGGCTGATCTGCTCCGCTTCGTCCAGCGTGCGGCGGGCGCGGGCGACGATGTCGTGGCCGATGGGGGTGAGCATGACGCGTTTGTTGGTACGCTCGAAGAGTTGGACGCCGAGGGAGCCCTCAAGCTTTTTGAGCTGCATCGACAACGTCGGCTGACTGACATGGACGCTAAGTGCCGCTTTGCCGAAATGCAGGTTGTCGGCAACGGCGACAAGATACTCTAGATCGCGCAGGTTCATGGTGGCTTGTTCTCTGTCGATACATGCCCATCTGGCATTTTCATCATCATTGTAATCTATCGTTATCATAAAAACAATAGATTAGTGCTGACGTTTTTTTAAGACTACTACTGGCATCGATGACGACCAGACCAACGTGATTGCACTCTTCACAAAAACGATTATAGGTGTCGGCATACTAAACCAGGAAGCAACTATTTAAGGAGACTAGCATGAGCGTACTCGTCGGCAAGGAAGCCCCGGATTTCACGGCACAGGCAGTGATGCCGGATAATACAATCAAGGAATGGAACCTGAAGAAAGAGACCAAGGGCAAATACGCCGTGCTGTTCTTCTGGCCGCTCGATTTCACGTTCGTATGCCCGAGCGAGATCATCGCGTATGACCACAAGCTTGAGGAGTTCAAGAAGCTCGGCGCGGAACTGATCGGCATTTCGGTCGACTCGCAATTCACCCACCATGCATGGAAGAATACGCCGATCGACAAGGGCGGCATCGGCAATGTGCAGTTCCCGATGATCGCGGACATCACGAAGTCCATCGCGCGCAGCTATGACGTGCTGACGGGCGATTCGGTGGCGTTCCGTGGGACGTTCATCATCGATAGACACGGCCTCGTGCGCCACCAGCTCATCAACGACCTGCCGCTGGGCCGCAATGTGGAAGAAACGATCCGCACGCTCGACGCACTGATCTACACGGATGAGAACGGCGAAGTCTGCCCCGCGAACTGGAAAAAAGGCGCGAAGGCGATGAAGCCGACGGCGGAAGGCGTGGCGGCGTATCTGAAAGAGCATGCAGCGGCACTGTAGTTTTTTGATTGTACCGACTTGGTCTCCTGACCAAGTCGGTACGCAGCTCCGCTGGCTGACGGCTCGCTCGCCCAGCTCGCCGGAGTTCCATTTCGAGCGCAGAGTTTGTTATGACCGAATTCACTACTCCAATCCTCATCATCGGTTCCGGCTCGGCCGGGTGCACGGCAGCGATCTATGCCGCCCGCGCCGCCCTGAAGCCGATCCTCGTACGCGGCATGCAGCCGGGTGGGCAGCTAACCATCACGACGGAAGTCGAAAATTACCCGGGATTTGCTGAGGCGATCCAAGGCCCGTGGCTGATGGAGCAGATGGAAGCGCAGGCGGCGCATGTGGGGACAGAAATTATTCACGACCATATTAGCAGTATCGATCTGTCGAAGCGTCCGTTCGTGGCGAAGGGCGAGTCGGGCGATACGTATATCGCGGAAACGGTCGTCATCGCGACGGGGGCTTCGGCGCGGTGGCTGGGGCTCGAAAGCGAGCACAAGTTCCAGAATTTCGGCGTGAGCGCGTGCGCGACGTGTGACGGGTTCTTCTTCAAGAAGAAAGATGTGGTGGTACTCGGCGGCGGCAACTCGGCGGTCGAAGAAGCGATGTTCCTGTCGAAAATCTGTAGCTCGGTAACGCTCATCCACCGGCGCGATACGCTGCGCGCGGAGAAAATCGGGCAGGAGCGGTTGTTCGCGACGCCGAACGTGAAAGTCATCTGGGATTCGGTGGTGGAAGAATTCGTCGGTGACGACAATCCGCCGAGCCTGACGGGCGTAAAAATCAAGAACGTCAAGACGGGCGAGGTATCGGTAGTACCGTGCCATGGGGCGTTCGTGGCGATCGGCCATAACCCGAATACGAGCCTGTTCGAGGGCCAGTTGCAGATGGATGCGGACAAGTATCTCGTGACCATTCCGGGGAGCACCCGGACAAATGTCGCGGGCGTGTTCGCGGCGGGCGATGTGCAGGATCGCATCTTCCGGCAGGCGGTGACGGCGGCGGGTTCGGGCTGCATGGCGGCGCTCGAGGCGCAGAAATATCTGGAGCACCTGCCGGCTAAAGCGGTTTCCGAAGCGGCGTATTAGCGGCTAGTGTTCGGGCAAGCCGCCAGCGGTAGCGCGACGGGCAGTCACTTCCTCGGCTTTGGAACGCGTCTGTTTTTCGGGAAGCGCATCCCAAGTGGCCTGATCGAACAGAACGGCGTTCGGATGCGCGTGTTGGTGATCCTTGAAAATTTGCAGCGCTCGCTGGCCGACCGGGGAATGCACGCTGGTCTGACTGTTCGCGATTTCCATATTCAGAATACTATTGGTATCGCAATGAACTATCCCTGCAAACTCGGTAGCGCCCATGCCAAGGGCTAAACGCATGGCGCGCAGGTAATCCTGCTTCGTCACTATGGGTATGATGTTTTCTGCCCATGACACCTGCTCGCCCGCGGATGGCTCAATCAATTGCGCCAGCGCGGTTTGCCAGTAACGCACCGGTAGTCGATAGATATGCTGACCTGCGCTCAAGGTTTCCTGCTTGGCCTGAGCGGTAACGATATGGCGTAAACTTTCGGCAATCATGGTATCTTCAAGTGCGCGGAAGTAGGAGGCAAACGTCGGTTTCATCGCGACGCGTATCCGGTCCAGTGTCTCTGATTCAGGGATGCTTCTACCGGATTCATACTGGGCAACGTTATGCTGCAAGAGACCCATTTGCGCCGCGAGTTGCTCCTGCGTCCACCGGTGAGTGGCGCGTATATTCCTCAGAAATTCCGACATGGCAGGATATTGGCCTGTCGGGTCAATTCTTTTTGCCGTCGAAACCCGCTCCTTTGGTTTGCCTAAAAAGGCCCTATGACGCGGTTGCGTTGCCGCAGTAATTTCGAGTGGCGGGCGCTGCTGCAGCAGTGGTAGCGCCGATGCATAGTCTTCCTCAATCCGGCTGCGCGTCAACGCTGTGCGGTACTGTGGGCCCGTGAAAACATCCCCCGGTATGTCGCTTAACGTTTTCTTCATACCGAGGAATAGCATCAATTCCGTATGAAGCGCCACGTCGCGCGGGGCATCGCGACCATCCAGCCAATCCTGTGCGACGGCAGGCGTGATCTCCAAATGATTCTTGCGTAGCCCATTGGAGATGGCTTGCGCGGCCGAGCGGTTAAATTGCCTAGTGGCTAACTGCCGCACCGCGTGCGACCAGTCGGCTAAAGCTTCTGCTGAATCGGTGGTTTCATCGTTCATCGGGCCATAATAACAAGGTAGCGTGGCCGGAGTGTGACATATTTATTAAATAATATTAACCCAAGTGATTTGCAACTGCGTGCTCGCTGCTTGCGAGTGGCAAGGAAATTCAATACAATAGCATTTAGCAACACTCCAAGGGCGGTATGAGTTCAAAGAACAGTCCAGTGCCCGATTCCGACCTGGTCGCGACGTCAAGCGCCCGCACGACGCGCCTGCAACGGGCGCTGGCGGAGGCGATGAAATTGCAGGAAGGGCCGGAACTTCTGGCGAAGATCACCAACCGCGAATTCAAAGATGCGTTCCAGGCCATTTTCGTGCAGCAGCGGGGCTTCAACGAGAATTACGACCTCGCGGCCGTGCCGGTGATCTCGATGGCATACGACCCGTCGCACCCGGATGACAAGAGCAAGCAGCTCTATGAGTGCAAGCTCGGCGCGGGGGCGATGACGCCAGAACTGGGCCGCGGGCTAAAGGCGGCGGCGGCGGAGCGGAATATCAGCATGATCCACAAGGGCGAATTCAATAACGACCACTGGTTCAAGGCGACGACGGTAACTATCCAGTCGCGCGACCTGGCGGAAATCGTGACGCTGATCAATGACGAGCTGATCGAGAAAGTTCGAGCGGATGCCCGGGTGACGTATGACGATGTGATTCGCGTCGCCTATGAAGAATTGGGCAGGGTTTTCAAGTAATTCAATAGCTTCTAATTGGTTGCCCGCGGATTTGCGCCATAAGTATTCAATAAAGACCGATTTCCGCCATTTTTTCTTATTGACTCGCCCAGAACCGGACGTATGGTGCGGCCACTTTGCGCTGCCTTTTGGGCGCGCAACCGCTGAGCCCCGCGGGGTTCAGCAGCCTCCCTGTTAAACTTATGCCGGGTCTTCACGACCCGGCATTTTTTTTTGACCCTCTTCAACGCAGGCGTTGAAGTGCAACTAGCAGCCTGCATTTTGCGCGGAGCAAGTCCGTCGCAAAAGCGCAGTAGTTTTTTTGCTGAAGATAGAAGATGGATCCCGAAACGAATTCGGGATGACGCTTGGGTTACGGATAGTATCACCTGCGCTGTCATGCCGTCGCCTGACGGCATCCGCGTTTATTTCAAAAAGAATAGAGTTCATACGCAGACCCCGGCACCTTCCTTCGCCAAGGCTTCGGCATGGCAGGTAGGGCCAGGGTGGTGCGTAGATGGGTTTGTTGCGTAAAGTTTTTAGTGCGTGATACTGCGTATTCGTAAATGTGCTGGGTGCCAGGCGTTCGCGTAAGCAATCGGTTTTACATGGAATCAGCCTACGCTTCCCCAGGCCTTTTGGCGGGTCATCGCTGTGGACTGCTCGGGGGATTGCTTATCCACCTATCCGTAGCTTCCGCCGCCGCTGAAAGTTTCAGCGTTGGCGAGACCCGCCTGTCATGCAAGTTTTCGTAGTATGTCTCCACAGGAGACTCGAGCGCTTACGCTAGCACCCAGCATCGAGGACTATCGCATGGGGGTGAGAGGCCGGGAAGGGGGGGGAAGAAAAATTGCGCAGGAAAAAGAAGAAGGGAGGAGCAGAGAGACGAACGAAAGGAAAGAAGGTGGATTGGCTCAGCTATTAATTTGGGATCGCCTCTCTCGGTTCACTCGAGTGCCCGCGCTTCGCTCGCAATGACGGCGATGTCAGGAGTATCCGGGCTGCACTCGTAATCATGGGCGGGTGAGGGCGTATCATGAGCAATCTTGGACGTAGTGCGAGGTAGCGACTTGCGTGGTGTGGTCACGGTCTCATCACCCGTCAACGCATAAATGATTCAAACTAATGGGGGTTCGAATTCTTCTCGATCCACGCGGTGATGACAGGGCGAACCTGCTCGCGCCATTTGCGGCCGTTGAAGATACCGTAATGGCCGACCTGCGGTGCCATGTGGTATTTCTTTTTGCTATCGGGCAGATGCGTCGCGATCTCGAGGGCAGCTTTGGTCTGGCCGAGGCCGGAGATGTCGTCGAGCTCGCCTTCGATTGCCAGGATGGCGGTTTTGGTGATGGCATCCGGGCGGACACGATGATCGTAATGGTAGAACTGGCCATCCGGCAGCGAGTGCTTGTGGAACACTTCCTCGATAGTCTGCAGGTAATATTCCGCCGGTAGATCGGCGACGGCGAGGTATTCATCGTAGAAATCACGGTGCGACTGGGCGGCTTCACCATCGCCGATGGTGATGTCCTTGAAGAGTTTCTTGTGCGCATCCGCATGGCGCTCGAAGTTCATGCTCATGAAACCGGCGAGCTGGAGGAAACCCGGATAAACGCGGCGCGCGAAGCCCGGATAGTTGAGCGGCACGCGAGTGATGACGTTGCTCTCGAACCATTCGATCGAGTGGTCCTTGCTGAACTGGTTGACCTTGGTCGGCGCCTTGCGAGTATCGACCGGGCCACCCATCAGCGTCATGGTACGCGGGGTGCATTTATGCTTGGTCTCGTTCATAATAGCGACGGCGGCGAGTAGCGGTACCGAAGGCTGGCAGACCGCCATGGTGTGCGTCTCCGGGCCGATATGCTCGAGGAATTCCAGAATGTAATCGACATAGGTATTGAGGTCGAACACGCCTTTGTAGAGCGGAATATCGCGCGCGCTCTGCCAGTCGGTGATGTAGACGTCATGGTGCGGCAGGAGGGCTTCGACGGTGCCGCGCAGCAGCGTGGCGTAATGGCCCGACATCGGGGCGACGAGCAGCAGTTTGCTGTCCTTGCCCTTGCGGCCCGTGCGCTCGAAATGCAGCAGGCGGCAGAAAGGTTTATCGAGGGCGACTTTTTCCCAGACATCGGTAAATTTGCCGTCGATCATGGTGTGCTTGATGCCGAATTGCGGCTTGGGGTAGGACTGGGTAATGCGCTCGACCAGTTCACCGGCGGCGGCGATCTGGCGGCCGGCGCTGGTGTAGCTCAGCGGGTTCATCGGGTTGGAGAACATCAGCTTCGCGGCGTTGCCCATCATGCGGGAAGGGGCCATGGCGGCGTTCTGCATTTCTTTCAAGCTATAGAGTCCGGCGTTCTCGAACATGGTCGTCATCAATTCGTCTCTTCCTTCGGGGCGCCTGGTGCCGGGCTTAGCGCTGGTTTTTTTGGGTGTTTTCACCATGTCGTATCCTTAAGGGTAGCAACGAAGGTTAAAGAATTCGTTAAGTGCTTGAAATACCATTTTACTGTGCGCTGCAACATAGCACAAGTGCCGGTCTTTGCAACGAATTACGCAAGTGACGGGATAAGTAAGGCATCGGGAAATTCTATTGCGAAGTGGCGTGAATTTATTTTTGAGGTGATCCGACCCCTTTTAACGTCATTGTGAGCAGCGGGTTTTAGGGTCAGTCAAAAACGATTACGCTTTTTTGCGGCGCGGTTTGGGCTTTTTGATCTGTTGCGGGATGGTGCCGTAGACGCCGTCGCCGATGGGGAGTTCCATTAGCAGGGCTTCAGCTTTTTTTAGCTGGTCGCGCAGGCGGGCGGCTTCCTCGAATTCGAGATCGTTGGCGGCCTTGAGCATTTGCTTTTTGAGGGCGGCGATGTGAGTATCGAGCGAGCCTTCGGTGAAGCCGATGCCGGTGTTGCTCTCCTGCTTCTGGTGGGCGAGCTCGGCTTCGGCGGCTTCGTTGCGCACATCCGAAAGGCGGGCGGTGGTGGAGGTCGGGGTAATGCCGTGTTTCTCGTTATGGGCGAGCTGGATGGCGCGGCGGCGTTCGGTTTCATCGAGGGCGCCTTTCAGGGAATCGGTCATCTTATCGGCATAAAGGATGACGCGGGAATCGACATTGCGGGCGGCGCGGCCGATGGTCTGAATCAACGACGTTTGGGAACGCAAGAAGCCTTCCTTGTCGGCGTCGAGAATCGCCATCAAGCCGCATTCGGGGATGTCGAGGCCTTCGCGCAGGAGGTTGACGCCGACCAGGACGTCGTAGGTACCGAGGCGCAGGTCGCGAATGATCTCGATGCGTTCGAGCGTGTCGATGTCGGAGTGCAGGTAACGCACTTTGATGCCGGCTTCATCCATGTATTCGGCGAGTTCCTCGGCCATGCGTTTGGTCAAAGTGGTGACGAGTATGCGCTGGCCTTTTTTGATGACTTCCTTGGCTTCGTGCAGCAGATCGTCGACCTGGCTGGCGACGGGGCGGATGATGCAGACGGGATCGACGAGGCCGGTGGGGCGGATGACCTGCTGGGCGTATTCGCCGTTGGTCCAGCCCAGCTCGAGTTCGCTCGGGGTGGCGGAGACGCAGATGGTCTGCGGGCGCAGTGAATCCCACTCCTCGAATTTCAGGGGCCGGTTATCCATGCAGGCAGGCAGGCGGAAGCCGTGTTCGCTGAGGACGATCTTGCGGGCGCGATCGCCGTTATACATGCCGCGAATTTGCGACAGGGTGACGTGCGATTCATCGACGAACAGGATGGCGTCGCGCGGGACATACTGAAACAGGGTCGGCGGCGGCTCGCCGATGGCGGAGCCGGTGAGGTAGCGCGAGTAGTTCTCGATGCCGCGGCACATGCCGGTCTCGACCAGCATTTCGATATCGAAGGCGGTACGCTGGCCGAGGCGTTGGGCTTCGAGCAATTTGCCGTTTTTTTCGAACCAGCTTACGCGGTCGACCAAATCCGTTTTGATGGTCTTGATGGCTTTTTCGACGGTCGGTTTCGGGGTGACGTAATGGCTGTTGGCGTAGATGACGACTTCGGGCAGGGATTGGCCGCGCTCGCCGGTGAGGGGGTCGAATTCGTGGATGGATTCGAGCTCGTCGCCGAAGAAGCTGAAACGCCAGGCACGGTCCTCCAAGTGGGCGGGGAAGAGGTCGATATTGTCGCCGCGGACGCGGAACGTGCCGCGCACGAAGGCCATGTCGTTGCGCTTGTAAAGCTGATCGGTGAGGGCGCGCAGGAATTTCTGCTGCACCACCTGCGTGCCGGCTTTGATGGTCTGGGTCATGCCCGTGTAAGTTTCAACGGAGCCTATGCCGTAGATACAGCTGACGGAGGCGACGACAATGACATCGCGGCGTTCGAGCAACGCGCGGGTAGCGGAGTGGCGCATGCGGTCGATCTGCTCGTTGATGGAGGAATCTTTCTCGATGAAGGTATCGGTGCGGGCGATGTAGGCCTCGGGCTGGAAATAATCGTAGTAGGAAACGAAATACTCGACGGCATTGTTGGGGAAAAAATGCTTCATTTCGGAATAAAGCTGGGCGGCGAGGGTTTTGTTATGGGCGAGGATAATGGCGGGGCGCTGGGTGGCCTCGATCACTTTGGCCATGGTGAAGGTCTTCCCGGAGCCGGTGACGCCGAGGAGGACCTGATTCTTTTTGCGTTTTTGCAGGCCTTCGACCAGTTGGGCGATGGCGGCAGGCTGGTCGCCGCCGGGTTCGAAATCCGAGGCGATGGTGAGCGGCTGGGAGAGGGTATTCGTGGCTGCCATTGGGGGAGATATAGGTCAACGGGTGTTAAAAAACCAGTAGGGTAGATGGATCCCGGCGCAAGGCCGGGATGACAAGCTGGCTTGAATGATGCCTCACCCAAGGAAAGATGACTAGCTGATGGTTTGCATAGGGCGGCTCGTAAGTCGACCCGCGCAGTGCTGAACTTACTGGTTCATGATCTTCACGGCAGCGGGGCCAAGCACCACGATGAACAGGGCTGGCATGAGCAGGAAGATGAGCGGGATGGTCATCAGCACCGGCAGCCGGGCGGCTTTTGCTTCGGCGCTCGACAAGCGCTCGAGGCGGAAATCCTCGGACAGGACACGCAGCGTATCGGTGAGGGACGTGCCGAAACGGTCGGACTGGATGAGGGCCGAGATGAGCGAGCGGAAAGCGGTCATATCCGTGCGTTCACCAAGGTTCATGAGAGCGCGGACGCGGTCATTGATGAGGGCGAGTTCAAGACGTGTACGGTTGAGTTCGCCGGTCATTTCCGGGTAGGCGCGGCCGAGTTCGTTGCATACCCGGGTCAGCGCGGCATCGAGCGCGAGGCCGGATTCGACGCAGATGAGCAGAAGGTCGAGCGTATCCGGGAAGGAGCGCTGCAGGATCTTCTTGCGCTTGTCGGTGATGTTCTGGATGTAGAGTTTCGGGCCGAACAGGCCGATGACGGCGACGATGAGCGCAACGCTGTACATCAAAAGTTTATTGTCCGAGTGCGCGGCGCCCAGGAACAGGAAAAGCGCGACCATAAGCAAGCCCAGCGCCCCGACGCGCTGGAAGAAAAGGTAGTAGATCGGCGCATCGGGCGAATTCATGCCGGCGCGGGCGAACGTGAGGTCGAGCTTCCTGACGGCTTCATCCGTATTGATGCCCATGGCGCGCAGGATCTTGGCGAAGGACTGCGCGCGGGGGGAGGGCTCGCCGTTGAGGCCCACAGGTGTTTCGACTTCGTAGCCGTCGTTCGGCTGGCCGCCGATGCTCGACCCATCCGGGGCGATGCGGGCGCGCAAGGATTCCTTGCGGCGTTTATCAGCCATCACCATGTCGACCAGCAGATATCCGCAGAAAACGATAACGGCAGCAAGGATGGCGAGAATGATCGAACTCATCTAAATATCCACGTTGATCATTTGTTTGATGACGAAATAACAGACCACCAGCAGCCCGATGGTAACGCCGAATAATTCGCGCCCGCTCGGGTAGATGAAGAACGGTTCAAGGTAGCCGGGCTGGATGAAATAAAGGGCGACGAAAACAAGGACGGGCAAGGCGCCGAGAATAAGACCGGTGGCCTTGCCTTCCGAGGTCATGGCCTTGATCTTGTGGCGCAGCTGCTTGCGCTTTCTGATGATGCTCGACAGGTTGCCGATGATCTCGGCCAAGTTACCGCCCGTTTCCTGCTGGACGGTGATGACCACCACGAAGAAGCGGATATCCGGCTCGTTGATGCGGATGGCGAGGCGGGTGAGCGCCTGGCTGAGGTTGCGGCCCAGAGCGATCTCGTCCGTGACCTGGCGGAATTCGGCACGCACGGGGTCTTCCGCATTTTCGGCCAGCATCTGCAGTGCAACGGAAAGCGGGAAACCGGAACGCACGGAGCGGACGATCATATCGAGCGCATCCGGGAACTGGTTGATGAATTTGGTGTTACGCTTCCTGATAACCTTGCGGCAATGACGCAGCGTGAACAAATAGGCGATGAGCAGGCCGATGACGATACTCATGGGCCCACGGCCGAGAAGCAGCGCGCCGCAGGCCGCGATAGCGCCCGACATCAGCATCATGACGAGGACCTTTTGCAGGTTATTGGCATAGCCTGCCTCAAGCGCCACTACATAAATAGGGCGCATGATGGCATTGCCGAGGATGATGCGTACCAAGGCCGGCGCGTCGCTCAGCTGGTCGCGCAGGACATCGGTGCGGGCCTGTTCGGCGGCCTTGTTCTCTTCCGCAAGGCGGTCGAGCGCGCTTTTCATGTAGTCGTCGGAATCCTTCGGCACCGCTTTGGGCACCGCGATGACGAAAAGGATATACGCGCCGATACCGATGGCCAATGCAATTAGTAATGTACTCATTGGATTACGTTACCGTGGGCTGGCCCATACATGCAAGCACCTCCTGCTCGCGACCAAAATATTGGGCGCGGGTTACCATGGCGGGGGTGACATTATGTGCCATAAACTCCCCAATCAGCCGGCCATCCGTGCCCATAGCGCGGGCGCGGTAGGAAAACAGGGTCTGGGTCTGGATCTCGCCGTTGGTATAGCTCAACACTTCTTCGATATGGGTAACGCGGCGCGAGCCGTCGCGCATCCGTTGGATCTGGACGATAAGGTTGACCGCGCTGCTGATTTGGTAACGCAGGGAGCCCGATTCCACCTTGACGCCCGACATGGCGACGAGGTTCTCGATGCGGGCGAGGCAATCGCGCGGGGTGTTGGCGTGGATGGTGGCCATCGAGCCGTCATGGCCGGTATTCATGGCGGAAAGCACGTCGATGACCTCGTCACCCCGGATCTCACCGAGGATAATACGGTCCGGACGCATCCGCAGGGCGTTCTTCACCAACTGGCGCTGGTTGATCTCGCCGCGCCCCTCGTTACTGGCTGGCCGCGTCTCGAGGCGCAGCACGTGCGGCTGGTGGAGCAGCAGCTCGGCAGCATCCTCAATGGTGATGACGCGCTCGGCCGGGTCGATATGGCCCGACAGCGCGTTGAGCATAGTGGTTTTGCCCGAACCCGTACCGCCCGAGATGATGATGTTGAGGCGGATGGCCGAAGCGATGGCGAGCAATTCCGCCATTTCGGGGCTCAGTGAGTCGTACTTCATATAGTCCGACAGCGGCATCTTGTTCTTCTTGAATTTCCGAATGGAGACGAGCGCGCCATCGAGCGCGAGCGGTGGGATGATGGCGTTGAAGCGCGAGCCGTCCGGCATGCGGGCATCGACCATCGGGTTCGCTTCGTCGATACGGCGGCCGACGCGGCTGACGATGCGCTGAATCACGCCGATGAGGTGCTGCTCGTTGGCGAACACGATATCGGTGACGAGCATCTTGCCCTTGTTCTCGATATAGACCGATTTCGCGGTGTTGATCATGATGTCGTTGACGTCCGGGTCGTTGAGCAACGGCTCGATGGGGCCGAAGCCGAGGATCTCGTCGAGCGCCTGCAGGGTGAGGAGCTTGATCTGCGAATCGGTAAGGGGGATCGTGACTTTCGGTAGGACGCGGGCGCAGGCCTCAGCGACGCGCTGGCGTTTTTTATCGTTCGGGAACGCCTGCAGGGCCTGGAAATCCACCTGGTCGAGCAGCTCGCCAATGAGCCATAACTTCGCTTCGGTGTAGGCCGGGGTCTCAAGGTTGAGGTCGCGGTAACGCACGAGCGGGGCGCCGTGATCCGGCGCGGCCTTGCCGGGTGCGGCCGCCGCGGCGCTGACGCTTTTGGGCTGGATATTGGCGGCGGGCGGTAGGCCGGTAGGGTTCTGGGTAGGTGACGTGGCCGGGGCAACGGCCGGCATCGTCACCGCCGGCGAGACGAATGCGGCAGTCGAATCTTCAATGCCCTTTTTACCGAACATGCGTCATCCCTTGAATTTCGCGAACAGGCCGCCTGCACCACCGCCACGTTTTTCTGTCGCCGCTTCACGCTGCGCCATGCCGAGCAGGCCACGCGCGATGCGTTCGATATCCTCCGCCAGATCACTCGGCGGCAGTTCCATGATGGTGGTGGCAGACCCTTCGGCGGCGACGACCGTCTTGATGTCGTTGGCCAAGGTGTAACGGATGGTGTTGCCGCAGACGCGCTCGAAATCCTTGGCATCGATCGCTTCCTTGAACTTGGCGCCCGAGCGGTTGATGACGGCAATAACGCGTTCGGCAGGCACGTCGATCTCGCGGAAGGCCCGCATCATGCGCGCGGCGTGGGACACGGATTTGAGCCAGAGCTGCGAGATGAGCATGATATGGGTGGATTGCTGCATGGCGGTGGCGACCCACGGCAGCCAGACATGCGGGGTATCGAGGACGATGGTGTCGTAGGTCAGCGACAGCGTCGCAATCAGTTCCTTGATCGCTTCGGCCTTGACGTTCGGCAAATAGCGCAGTTCCGGCGGCGCGGTGATGACATGCAGCTTGCCGTAGTTCGCTACCATGCGCTTGATGAGCGTTGCATCGACGCCGCGTTCCGGATGGTCGAACAAATCGCGGATACCGTACTGGTTCTGCAGCGAAAGATTCTTGGCCACCATGCCGAACTGGTAATCCATATCGACCAGCACGGTGTTGCCGTTGGTGAGCTGGCTGATGGCATAGGCCGTGTTCAGCGCGACCGTCGACGCGCCATCGCCCGAAGCGGCGGACGCAAAGACAATGACGCGTTTATTACTGCTGCTGGTGGTGGGTGCCGGTACCGGCGCCGGGGCCTGTTGGGGCGGCGCGAGCGGAGTATTGAGGGATTTGATTACCGCATCGACGGGGGCAGGATTGGGCAGGTAATCGAGCACGCCGCGGCCGAGGATCTCGCGGTACAGGGTGATATCGTTGGTATCGCCCACGGTAACGACGCGGGTATTGGCGCTGCATTGCTCGGCAAGCGCGTCGATTTCGGAAAGAACATCACGGCCACGCGAGCCGATATCGAGTACGACATGGCTCGGGTTGATCTGGTTCGTCACCATATAGGCGGCGGCTTCCTGCGGGGAAGCGACAACGATGAAGGGCTGTTCGGATCGCGCGGCGGCGGCAAGTTGTTGGGCCCACGGCTCGCGGGCGGGATCGGCTAGAATAATGAGTAGGGAGCGCATTCAGTCCTCGTCCAGGGTTTGCAGTCTCAGGTTCACTGTAAACGTTTTAGCGTGCCTTCGCCATATGGGAAATCAAGAAAGGTGATAAAGCAGGACGTTCACGGTGTTTTCACCCGTACTGGTACCGCGCTGCACGTTTAAGGAAATTACTGGGATTTCGATTTCGAGACGACCGAATCACCCACGCCATACGGTGCGACAATCGGACGTGGTGCGTAGGCGCGATTGTAATCGTTGACTGCGCGGGTCGCCCGTGGATCATCCGCCAGGTTCGGGCTGATGAATTCCTGCTTATCGGTCACTTCCTGAACCATATTGGCCGAAATGGAGCAGCCGAAATCCGCATGGTAGGCATTGTAGTGGTTCGGCACGTTATCGACATAGCGCTGGTTGCAGTCGCGGGCAAGGATGCGCTGGTAGATAAGCGTCACGGTCTGGTCGGCACCGTTGCCGGGGGTGACAGGCACGCCGTGCAGGTCGAGGATCTTCTCAGCTTCCGTGCAGGTACGGCTGCCTTGCGGGCAGTTCAGCTCGGCGCGGGTCGGCTGGTCCTTCTCGATCCAGTTGGAGAGATCCCGACGATCCGGCTGGGTGGCGACGCTCAGGTTCACCACTTCCGATGACACATCGAGCAGGGCTTCCGGCCCGCCACGGTTCAGGAAGGCCGAATCCGGCGGCTCCTTGCCACAAGCGGCGACGATGACGAGGCTGAAAGCCAGCAGAGCGGAACGTGCGGTGAAGATCGATGGCATGCGTGCTCCTAGTTGTCGGTCATGAAGCCCGTCGGGCCTTCAAGGCTTGGATCTTTTTCGCCCTTGTTGCTGCCGAGGGCACCGAAGAAGATGCTCTCCATGAAGCTGGCGGGACGGTAATCGTCGACCGGCAGCTTGATGTCGCCGCCCTTGACCGGGTCGACCAAATACGGGGTGACGGAAATGACCAGCTCGGTCTCGTTGCGGTTATAGGCCGTCGAGCGGAAGAGGGCACCCAGGACCGGGATATCGCCCGCGCCCGGCAGCTGGTTGATCGCAGTCGAGATATCGTCACGCATCAGGCCGGCGAGCATGAAGCTTTCGCCCGGAGCGAGCTCGACCGTGGTTGAGGCGCGGCGGGTGATGAGCGACGGTGCGGTGAAGCCATCGGTGGTGCGGATCGAGTTTTCCTGGCTGATCTCGGAGACTTCCGGGTTGACCTGAATACGGATGCGGTTCGGCGACAGCACGTACGGGGTGAATTTCAGGGCTACACCGAACGGTTTATATTCGATGGTGGTGGTGCCGCCCTGCTGCGGCACGGGAATCGGGAATTCACCACCAGCAAGGAATTGCGCTTCTTCACCCGACAACGCCGTCAGGTTCGGTTCAGCGAGGAGCTTGATCATGCCGTCGCGCTCGAGGGCTTCGACGGCCGCGCCGATCCCGGTCGAGCCCGGGGTGTAGATGGAGCCGGTAAAGAAGGCGCTGGTATCGTTGCCAGCCTGGACGGTGCCGTAGCGGAAGGCCGACGTCGTGCCGTCCGAGATGACGCGACCGATGCCGGTACCGATGGCGAGCGGGAGCGAACTGCTGCCGAAGGCCTGCAAGGAAACACCGAGATTCTTCACGGCGGTGCGCTGGGCCTCGCCGATACGGATGCGCAGCATGACCTGCTGTCCGGAGCTGATCTTCATGAGGTTGATGATCGGCGACGGTGCGGTATCGCCGTTATAGGCGAGCGGGTGGGCCGCATCCGCGGCGGAGAGCTTGCCGTGGATGAATTCTTCGGCGATCTGCATCGCGGTGGCCGCGCTGGCAGCGCTCGACACGTCGCCGGTCAACGCCATGCGGGTGTTGACCATACTGACGCCGACATGCTCGTTCGGCAGGAATTGTTTCAGGGCCTTGCGCACTGCTGGCAGGTCATACGTAACAACGATATCCATGCTGCGGATGACCTTATGGTTCGCATCGAAGATGCGCAGCGTAGTCTGGCCGACTTCGAGGCCGATGACCGAGACCTTGCGTTTGCCGTGGACGAGTACGTTCGCCACATCCGGGTCGGTGATGACGACTTCCGACATGTCCGACTTGGTGCTGATGAGTTCCGAACGGTTGAGCGGGACGTAAAAGATGGAGCCGGCAGCGTTTGCAGGGGCAGGGCGGGAGGCGTTGGCCGCGGTGGTGGCAAGCGCAAGTCCGGCGACCATGGTAAGGGTCACACTACGCGAAATCAGGGTGCGAAATGAAATAGTCATCAGAATGCCGCCAAACCAGGGGTTACTACACTGCCGCCACTAGGGAGCGGGCCTACAGGACTACCCATGCCAGGTGCGGCACCGGAAACATTTGCAGCACCGCGCGTAACCGACGATGCGTCGGTGGCGTTATCTTTCTGGGTGTTCGGTGCACCGCGGACAATCTTCACGATGTCGCCACCACTTTGCGGTGCTTTATTCGAATCATCCTTCGATTGAGTGACGTCGGCCGCGCCGGTAAGCACCAGCGGATCCGCCGACTCCTTATCCGCCAGAGCGCGCAGCACCATGGTCACGCTGCCGGTCTTTTGGGCGAGGCGTACGCGCTGCGAATCCACCGCCGAAACAATCAGCGACGCCGAGCGCGGAATGAGCAAATTGCCCTTCGAATCCGTTGCCCCAGCGCCCGAGGAACGTTGATCAATCGCGGCTACTTTGACGTTGGTGAGAAGGGTTTCGGTCACCGTGGTCGTCGCTTTGTTTGGCGTGCTTGGCGTCGTCGGATCAGGCGTGCCGGCGGTTGGCGGATATTCCCATTTCGGTACGTCATGCGTATAGATAAGGTCAACATGATCGCCTGGGAAGACGAAACCGGCGACGCCGTCCGTCTCATTCACCGGGATGGTAACGATGCGCATCCCTTTTGGCAGATCGCCGGCGAGGAAGTTCGGGTCATTCGGGTTCGCGACCTTGCTTAAGGTAATAGGTTCACTCTGTTGCAGCGGGGCGCGGGTCACCATGCCGACCAGGTTGGTCTTGCCATCCGCCACCACGAAGCCATCGAGCATGAGGTTCTGCGGCCAGGGCTGGACGCCGACATCCGTCTCGGCGACCGTGGTGCCGACGGATAGTGGTTTGGTCGCTACATAGATATTGACGCTTTTTGATTCGGCAGCCGGGGCAGCAGCCGGGGCTGTGTCATTTGAGCTACCGGACATGCGCAAAACTACAACAGCGGCGAAGACGGCGAAGACGACCGCAGCAATTAATCCCCCGAAGCGCATGAGCAACAACCTTTACTATGGCATGACGCCAGTGAATACGACGTAGGCACGAACTATTATCGGACTAGATACCCATAGGCGTCCCAGCGCGTCAAGAAAATACGACGGGATTTTTATTCACCGCGGGGGGATAAGAATAATCGTTGCGGCAATACCACTTCACGCTATGGTGCGGCAGATTAATCAGATGAAACAGCAACCAATTCTTGAAGGGCCAGCGGTGAGTGTCGCACAGGAACGTATCCTCATTCTCGATTTCGGTAGCCAGGTCACCCAACTGATTGCGCGGCGGGTGCGCGAAGCGGGAGTATACTGCGAAATCCACCCGTTCACATTCGCACTCGAGCGTGTCAAAACATACGATCCGCGCGGTATCATTCTTTCCGGCGGACCGGCTTCGGTGCATGAAGGCGCGGCGCCGACCGTCGACAGCGGAATCTTCGAACTTGGCGTACCGGTATTGGGCATCTGCTACGGCGAACAGCTCATCTGTAGTTTACTTGGCGGGAAAGTCGAAGCGGGCGACCACCGGGAGTTCGGCCGGGCGAATGTGGATATTGTTGCGGATAACGCGTTATTCAACGGCATCTGGCAACCGGGTGATAGCCAGCAGGTATGGATGAGCCACGGCGACGCCGTGACCGGCTTGCCGGAAGGTTTCGTGGTGACCGCGAAGACAGCAAATGCGCCCTACGCGGCCATCGCCAATGAAAAGCGCCGGATCTACGGGGTGCAGTTCCACCCGGAAGTGGCGCATACGCCGGATGGGGCGAAGCTGCTGAAGAACTTCGTCAAGAATATCTGTCAGTGCGGCGGCGACTGGAGCATGAAATTGTTCGCTAGTGAGCAGATCAAAAAGATCAGGGCGCAGGTGGGCGATGCCCGCGTCATCTGCGGCGTGTCGGGCGGGGTAGATTCGTCCGTGGTGGCGAAGCTGCTGCATGAGGCGATTGGCGACAAGCTGACCTGCATCTTCGTCGATACGGGATGTTTGCGCCTGAACGAAGGCGAAGAGGTCAAGAAGCGCTTCGCGGACTATTATAAGATTCCGCTGGTCTATGCGGATGCGAGCACGCTGTTCCTGAACAAGCTGGCGGGGGTCAGCGATCCGGAGCAGAAACGCAAGATCATCGGCGCGACGTTCATCGAGGTATTCGAGGCCGAAGCGAAGAAAGTGAACGGTGCGGATTTCCTAGCGCAGGGAACACTGTACCCGGATGTGATCGAATCGGTGAGTTTCCATGGCGGGCCGTCGGCGACCATCAAGTCGCACCATAATGTCGGCGGGTTGCCAGCGCGGATGAAGATGAAGCTTGTGGAGCCGCTGCGCGAGTTGTTCAAGGACGAAGTGCGGGCGCTGGGGGTGGAACTGGGGCTGACGCCGGAGCTGGTGAATCGCCACCCGTTCCCGGGGCCGGGCCTCGCCATCCGCATTCCGGGCGCGATCGATCAGGAGAAGCTCGATATCCTACGTGCGGCAGATGCAATTTACATTGATGAACTGCGAAAAAATAACATCTACGATGCCATCTGGCAGGCCTTCGCAGTATTGCTGCCGGTGAAAACGGTCGGCGTGATGGGCGATGCGCGGACGTATGAAAATGTGTGCGGCTTGCGGGCGGTGACAAGTACGGACGGCATGACGGCGGACATCTACCACTTCGATTCGCAGCTGCTGCACCACATCGCGGCGCGGATTGTCAATGAAGTGCGCGGCATTAATCGCGTGGTGTATGATATTACGAGCAAGCCGCCGGCAACGATCGAGTGGGAATAATTTGCATGATTTCTACGGCCAATTTCGTTGTCATGCGCGTGCTCAGTCAGTTATGTAGTGCTTCTACACGCCTTTCCTGTGCGCATGCATTCCTAGAACTAGGCGCGTATAAACCATGCTCAAAGACTGGAGAATTCCATGGCTGACCAAATGATACGCGACGTGGACGATGCATTGCGGGCCGACAAGATGCACCAATGGTGGCAACAGAATAAACGCGCCGTCATCGCCTTCTGCGTGGCGCTGATCCTCGGTACGGCGGCGAACAGCGTGTGGCAGCGTCAGCGGGAAGCGAAGGGCGGCCATATGCTTGCCATGCTGAGTGAGAACCAGCAGTTGCTGGCGAGCGATAAAGCGCAGCAAGCGGCGGATGGGTTCAAGGCCATTGCGGCGGAGGCGAGCGGCGAATTCAAAGATCTCGCCTTAGTGTGGGAAAGCCGCGCACTGCTCGCGAGCGGCAAAAAGGATGAGGCGGTAGAGCCGTTAAAGGAAGCCGTCAGTGACACCAGCAGCGGCTTGTGGGCGGATATCGCCTGCCTGCGGCTGGCGGGGCTTGATGCTAACGCGGCTGCGCCGTGTTTATCGTCGAAGAACACTTCGCCACTCGCCAGCACGCGGGCGGAATGGGCGGCGGCGAACCAGTGGGCGGCGGGTGATACGAATGGGGCGATCAGCGCTATTCAGAAACAGCTCGCGAACAAGGACCTCACTACCGACTCGCGCGAGCGGCTGACCCAGTGGCTGGCGGTGATGCAGACGGAAAAAGGTTCTACTGCTAAGGCAATGCCTGCAGACACCAAAACTACAGCAAATACTGTGGCGAAGGATGACGTTAACGACGATGTGAGAGAAAACACAGTGAGCGAAAAAGAATAATGAAACGCCAGCTTATCATCAACAGTAGCAGTGCGCGCACTGACAAGGGCCCTCCGCCCTCGAGCTCCCGCCGCGCCACGGGGCGGCGCGGGTCGGCCTCTGGCCTCCCAAGGCACACGATTATTGTGCTTGTAACAAGCCTGCTCGTGCTTACGAGCTGTGGCTCGTTGCCGGAATGGATGGGCGGCAATCCGCCGGAAATCAAGCGCGCCCCGGGTGAGCGGACCAATGTAGTGCTATCGCCTGAAAGCCTGAAGCCGGATGAAACGGCCAAGGATGTGACCGTTGAAGTACCGGAGCAGACCAATCTCGACCAGTGGCTGAGCCTGAACCAGGCGATGCTGACGCAGCATGTCGGCCTGACCGGCGTGACGCACGAGCAATCGGCGACGGTCGGCAGCGGCATGGAATTCACGCGCAATGTGGTGTCGGGCCCGGTCGTGGCGGACGGTACGGTGTTCGCAATGGATGCGGCGGGCACGGTCAGTGCGCATGACGAGCATGATATCAGCACGGTGAAATGGACGAGCGAGGCGAGCCACAAACAGAGCAGCACGGATGTGCTCGGCGGCGGCATCGCCTATACGGACAAGGTGCTGTACGTGACGACAGGCAATGGCAACCTGCGCGCGCTCGACGCCGTGACGGGCCAGAAGAAATGGGGCATCCAGGTCGGTGCGCCCGTCCGTGGCGCCCCGGCCGTGAGCAAGGGCATCGTGGTGGTGCTGACGGCGGATAACCAGACGCTGGCCTTCGATGCGACGAACGGTGCGCCGAAATGGGAACAGCGCGGCATCCGTGAATCGGCCGGCTATTTCTCGACCATTTCGCCGGTGATCGGCGAAGATGTAGTGGTGAGCGCGTACAGCTCGGGTGAGGTGTTCGCCATCCGCCTCGAAACGGGCTCGGTGCTGTGGAGCGATACTTTGTCCAACGGCTCACGCACCCTGGCGTCCGCGGTGTTCAACAGCATCGATGCCGACCCGATCGTCCAAGATGGCGTGGTGGTGGTGACCTCGAGCAGCGGGGAGATGCAGGCCAGTGCGCTGATCAACGGGCGCCCGCTCTGGCAGCAGCATATCGGCGCGCATTCGACGCCTTGGTCAGCGGGCAATGTGCTGTATGTGCTGAGCGATACGCACGACATCGCCGCGCTGCTGAAGCGTGACGGGGCGGTGCGCTGGGCGACCAGCATGGCGGTGAAGGACAAGCGTGACCCGAACCGCGACACGACGCCGCCGCTCTACGGGCCGATCCTTTCAGGAAACGCCGTATTGATCGTCGATGGGGCGGGCAATGTGACCAGCTTCAAGCCGACGACGGGCGAAAAGATCAGCAGCTATGAACTGGCGAGTGGGATCGTGACCTCGCCGGTGGTGGCGAACGGGGCGTTGTACGTGATCACGAAGGATGCGAAGCTGCACCGGTATTATTAGTTATTAGCGAGCGAAGCTCGCGCTGATGAGGGCCTTTGCCTTCGAGCTCCCGCCGGGCCTTTGGCCCGGGTCGGCCCTTGGCCTGCCTCGGCTACCCATCGACTATTCATTTTTTTGCTGTTTGCGGCGGGTGGCCGAAAAGCCTAACTTCGTGGACAATGGTGACTGAACTGCTATACGCAGCCGCATGACCAAGCAATTCCCACTCATCGCGATCATCGGGCGGCCGAATGTCGGCAAGTCGACGCTGTTCAACCGGCTGGTCGGCAAGCGCCTCGCGCTGGTCGACGACCAGCCGGGGGTGACGCGCGACCGTCGCTATGCGGATGCGAGCCTTGCAGATTTGCGATTTCGCGTGATCGATACGGCGGGGATGGAAGAGGCGGCACCAAGTGCGCTGGCGACCCGGATGTTCGAGCAGACCAAGACGGCGATGGACGAGGCGGACCTGCTGCTGTTCGTGGTGGATGTGCGGGCCGGAGTGACGCCGATCGATGAGCATTTTGCGAAGCTGGTGCGCAAGAGCAAGAAGCCGGTCATCCTCATCGGCAACAAGGCGGAGAGCAACCGGGTAAATGCGGTGAGCGATATCTATTCGCTGGGTTTTTCTGACATGGCGCTGATCTCGGCGGAGCATGGCGAGGGCATGGGCGAGCTGTACGAATCGCTGGCACCGTATGTCGACAACGAGCGTGACACGAAAGAGGCACGCAAGAAGAAGCCGAACAAGCGGGCCGATAAGAAAGCGGCGGAGGCGGGCGAGGCGGCAGAAGAAGCCTACGAGGAAGAAGAGGATATTAGCGGTAAGCCGGTTGAGCTCGTCATTCTCGGCCGGCCGAATGCCGGGAAGTCGACGCTGATCAATGCGCTGATCGGTGAGGACCGTTTGCTGGTCGGGCCCGAAGCGGGCATCACGCGCGATTCGATCAACGTGCCGTTCGATTACCATGGTACGCAGTTCAACCTGCATGATACGGCGGGCATGCGCAAGCGCGCCAACGTGACGGGCAAGGTCGAAAAACTGGCGGTGAACGATTCCATCCGGGCGCTGACGTTTGCGGAGGTGGTGGTTATCCTGATCGATGCAACGGCACCGCTCGAAAAGCAGGATATGACGCTGGCAGCATTGATCGAACGGGAGGGCCGCGCTTGTGTGGTCGGGATCAATAAATGGGATCTCATCCCGATGAACAAGCGCAAGGAGTATCTTGAGGAGATCGATTATTTGCTGAACAAACAATTGTCGCAGATGCATGGTATTACCGTGGCGCCGGTTTCGGCCTTGAAGAAAACCGGGATGGATGCGCTACTGAATGCGTGCCTGCAGGCGAAGGAAGTCTGGTGCCGTCGGGTGAATACGTCCGAGATGAACCGCTGGCTCGAGACGACGATGGCGCATCACAGCCCACCGCTGGTGAAGGGCCGGCGCTTGAAGATCAAATACATCACGCAGGTTAAATCACGGCCACCGACGTTCCATCTTTTCTGCAACATGGCGGATGAATTCCCGGGGTCGTATTTGAAGTATCTGGTGCAAGGGATGCGCGAGACGCTTGGGTTACAGGGCACGCCCATCCGGTTGATATTGAAAGAAAGTAACAACCCGTTTGCGAAGAACAAAAAGCGGGTGAATCATTAGAGCTGACGGCTTTCGACCATTTTAAGGGGTGGTGGCATAGCGCCAGCTACTTCACGGATGGCGGGCAACGCCTCCAGCAACTTGCTGACCATGTTTCCGGTATGGCGTCGCTCGCAATGGTAGAAACGTTCGTCGTTTTTGTAGCGGCTGAGGAATTTCTCAAGGTCGCCATTAGCCGCGGCGCCGTAAAAAGCGGGGTCAATGGTCTCGCGACGATTTTCAGCGCGTGTTGTAAAATGTTGCCGGAGGTTGTGACAGGCGACGCTGCGGCCAGAATCGTGTTTGAAACCGGTGGCGGCATCGGCCACGACTTCGAGCGTTTGGCTATATTCGTTGACACCTTCGGCAAACAGTTCACCTGTATAATGCTTGAGCTTTTTTTCGAAATCAGGACTGACCTCGAACCCGTGATGCATCGCAAGGTAGAGAATGATATCGGCATGTTTATGGGTGGCAGCGATATCGAGTAAATCGCTATATCGCATGGCATCAAGCTGGGCCGGAAAACTTTGCTCAAGCGACTTGAACTGGCGCAGGTCGCCCGCTGTTGCGGCTTTGCGGAAGCCTTCCTCGATGGACTGCCTGGTCTCGCTCATATGCTGGTTTTACCACAAAGCGGGCCGAAAGCCTAGCAATCTGCAATTCCCATGCTATATAGCTGTTTATGACCGAAGCCGCGATTGAAATCACCGAGTTGAAAAAGACCTACCGCGACCGCAAGAGCGGTGACGAGAAGACGGCGCTATATGGTGTCGATCTTACGATTCCGCGCGGTTCGTTCTTCGGGTTGCTGGGGCCGAACGGTGCGGGCAAATCGACCATGATCAACATCATGGCGGGGACGGTGGTGAAGACTTCCGGCAGTGTGAAGATCATGGGACATGACCTCGACACGGCGACCCGCGCGGCGAAGATGTCGATCGGCATCGTGCCGCAGGAGCTGGTGCTCGATACGTTCTTCACGGTGCGGCAGGCTCTGGAAATTACTGCCGGGTATTACGGCATTCCGAAAGAGAAGCGCCGCACGGATGAGATCATCGACGCGATGGGGTTGCGCGACAAGGCGGATGCGCCGAGTCGCCGCCTTTCGGGCGGGATGCGCCGCCGGTTGCTGATCGGCAAGGCGCTGGTGCATACGCCACCGGTGTTGATTTTGGATGAGCCGACCGCGGGGGTCGATGTCGAACTGCGCCGCTCCTTATGGGCCTATGTGCGCAAGCTGAATAAGGCGGGGACGACGATTTTGCTCACCACGCATTACCTCGAAGAAGCGGAAGAATTGTGCGATGAGATTGCCATCATCCATAAGGGCAACATCATCAAGCGCGACAGCAAGGACGCATTGATGCATGGCGTCGATAGCAAGGAAGTGTTCTTCACGCTGAACAAGCCGATCACGGAAGTGCCGAGCCAGCTAGCGGATTTGCAGGCCTGCCTGCGCGACGGGAAACTCGTAGTGAAATATCAGCCAAGCAAAGCAGCGATGAGTGACATCCTGGCACGTATCGGCAGTGCCGGGCTGACGGTGAATGACATCTCGACGAAGGAAGTCGAGCTCGAGGATTTGTTCATCAGCCTCACCAGTGCGGCTGCTTAACGCGTGCATTGCGCATCCCGGCTCGGCAGCGTTTTACCAACTGCATTCGCCGGCATAAATTGATGCAATGACGCATCTCCCAACAGCGCGTGCCGGTCAACAACCGTGCCCATATCGTCCCGCATGGAATTACGCAACGGCTCACTATTTTTGTAAATTTTGCTATTCTCCTGTAGTGTCGTAAGCTGGCCTTTGCTCAATGGCCAAGGCTGTTCCTTACCCTGACGGGCGTGGTCACGGATAAAATTGCCCAAGTCTAATACCTCGGCATCAGGAAGCGCAGCAATAACAGTTTTTCTAACATAGGCTTCGCGTTGTAATGTGGCAGTGGCAGTGGCACTTTCTCCTGGGCTGAGATTTCCTTTTTTAGAAGCAGCGGTGATCGCTATCGTTTCATCACTTGCCCCACTCAGCATTGCGCGCTGCTCTTCGGAAAACCCCGGCCGACTGTAAACAGACTTCCATTGTTCCGGCGTCAGTTCAATGCTGTTAAGCACTTTGCGCATACGCGTGGCATCGTTCATTAGTCCATCGAGATTGGACTGGCAGATAGTCGCACCCGCCTGCCGCGCCAAATCGGCAGTCTTGGGATCTAGCCCTGTGGGCTGAGTGGTCGTTGCCATTTCAAATCCTAAATATCAAGTTTCATTCATAATAAAAAAATTTCGTTAATTATTTGTTAAAGCAGTTAACGCTATTGATACTGTAGCGCGCAATAGTGCGGTGTACGCATGTCGCTCGCATGCTCGCTACTGCGCGAATTTTCCATGTTTCAGGAACGCCAGCACCTGGCGATGCACGCGGCGGCTTTCGGGCATGAGGGTGTGGCAGACGGGCAGAATGATATGATCGTTCATCCCATCGAGCTTCGTGCTTTCGACCGAAACCTTACCGTCATGGATGCCGGGAATTTTGCGGCCAAAGAGCGGATCGTAGGAACGGCTGCCGGCGATAATGCCAAGTTCACAGGGCGGGAGCATTTGCGGGTAGGGTTCCTGCGTAGTGAGTTGCTGCCCGGCCGGGCCGTAGATCCAACGGTAGAGATGCCAGTCCTTGAGATAATCCGCCACTTCGCTGCCGTGGTTGGGTGTGCCGAGCATGATGACGCGACCGAGATTGGTCGGCGCGTAATTGGCAAGATAAGCGCGCACCACTAGCCCACCCATCGAATAGCCGACGAAATGCACGGTGCTACCGAGGTTCGCCGCCTGGCTGAGGGGGGTCTGTAAATGGTCGGCAATAGTGCCGATGGGGTAACGCGTCGACGGATAGCCGATGTTATGCACCTGATAGCCGTGCCTGGTGAGGAAGCGGCCAAGGCGGGCCATACAGCGTTTGGTGCGCATCGCACCGTGCAACAGAACGACGCTGCCCCGGGTCATCTTAGTTCGCGTTCTCGGCGCTGTACCGCGCGATGATGCCGGTACGCATGGCCTTGCGGTAAACGCGCAGGAAAATGAAGCTGGTAAGCGCCATATAGATAAGAGCCAGCATAATGCCGATGGCGAGCTGGGAGTAATCGACGGCGTTGCCGGTTAGCACGTTGCGTACGCCATCGAACACGTAGCTTGGGGGTAAGATTTTGCTGACGAGCTGCATCCAGTGCGGCAGGGTGCTGATGGGATAGTACACGCCGACGAAAGGAATGATGAGCGCCGGGATGGGCCAGATGAACCATTCGGAGGAAGGTCCGCGGGCGAGCACGATGGCGCAGCCAAGGATTCCCAGCGCGATGCCGAAGAGGTAGAGGATGAAGACGAAGGCGAAGAGCGGCACCCCGTAGCTGAAGGGCGAGAAACCGAACGCGGCGCAGGCGGCAGCGAGCGCGAGCAGGAGGCCGATGAAGCTGGTGATGACGCCGCAGGCGATAAGACCGGTGAGGTACTCGCTGATGCGGATGGGGCTGGCGAAGAGATTGAGGAAATTACGTGCCCACATATCCTCGAAAAAGGTCATGTTGATATTAAGCATGATGCGCGAGTTGAACTGCGAGAGCAGCACCGCGCCGAGGAAGACGCTCATGGCGTTGAAGCCCGAGACGATCTGCTGCAAATATTGGCTGATGAAGCCCCATTGCACGATCTCGATGAACATCCAGATATAGAGGCCGAGCACACGGTCGGGGCTCGCGCGAAGGATACTGAAATAGCGGTAGGCAATGGCGTAGATAGGTTTGAAGCGCATCACGCATTCTCCAGCGTCAGCGGTTCGCGGGCGATGGTGATGAAGAGTTCCTCGAGCGATTCCTTGTGGTGTTCGGCGGGAAGCGTTTTCGGATTGCCTTCGAGCAATATTTTTCCGTGGCTCATAAACAGCACGCGGTCGCAGACATCGGTGACTTCGGCCATGTTGTGGGAGGTCCAGAGCACGCCGTTATGGCCCTTGCTTGCGGTGGCGCGGATCTGCGTGCGCACGTCACGTGCAGTAGCGGGGTCGAGGGAGGCGGTAGGTTCGTCAAGCAGTAGCAATGGCGGATCGTTGAGCATGGCTTTGGCAAGGGCAACACGGGTCTGCTCGCCGGAGGAAAGCAGGCCGCATTTGGTGGTGCGGAAACGGGCGAGGTCGTATTCGGTGATAAGGGAATCGATGCGCTGGTCGAGGTTGCGGATGCCATATAAAAATCCAAAGAACCGCAGGTTCCGCTCAACGGTGAGGTTGCCGGGCAGCGGGGCATAGACGGCGGCGAAGTTGCTCATGCCACGCGCCCGCGCGGGTTGCTTCACGGCATCGACGCCGTTGATGATGATGGAACCGGAATCCGGCGCGAGGACACCGAGCACCATATTGATGGTGGTGGTCTTGCCAGCGCCGTTGGGGCCGAGCAGGCCGACGATCTCGCCGCGGGCGACGGTGAAGCCAATCGCGTCGACCGCCGGGTTGCCGTGGTAGGATTTGCTTAAACGTTCGACGGCAAGGACGGTATCAGACATGCTAAATCCACTAACAGCGCGGCGGTTAGGCTTCAATGTTTATCGTTGTGCGTACGCACGATCCATGCAATTTTTCGTGCATACAAGAGGTGAATAATGCAGCGATTTTACCTAGCAGTGGCAATGATGATGGTGGCGCAGGCGGCGGCGGCCTTACCGCCATCGCAACCTGAGCAACAACCTCAGCCGTCATTCGTGCCGCCGGAGGCACCACCTTCGTATGATGATAAACTGTTAGGCGATGGTGGCGGCGCGCGCGCGAAACTAGTGGATGCGGGCATCGATGTGAATTTGCATTATTCCGGCGATGTCTGGGATGTGCTCGGTGGGGGCACGAAGCGCATTGCGACCTATCTCGATTATATCGAACTGCGGACGAATCTCGATGGCGAGAAATTGTTCGGTATTAAAGGGAATACTATTTCCGTCTCGCTGATCGATGGCAATGGCACGCGTACGAATGGCAGTACCGTCGGCAGTATCCAGGGTATCGACAACAACGAGGTGCCGAGCAACGGCGTGCGGTTGTATGAAGCGTGGGTGCAGCAAGAATTCTTTGATGGCCGCGCGTCGCTCAAGGTCGGTATCGAGGATTTGAATTACGATTTCGATTCGACCCATATCAGCGATAATTTCCTGCAACCGACGATGCAACTCGGGCAGTCCTTAGCTGGTAGCGGCCGGAACGGGCCGTCGACATTCCCCTACGATTCGCTGGCGGCGCGCCTTAAAGTAAAGCCGACGGAGGAGACGTACATCCAAGCGGCGGCATACGATGGGGTGCCGGGCGATCCACGCACCAACAGTGGCGATCCCATTCATCTCAATCGCCAAGACGGGCTACTGCTGATGGGCGAAGCGGGCTTCAGCCGGAATGACGATATGGACAGGCTGGCAATCGGTACGTGGCATTATACGCGTGATCTCGCGAATCTTGCGAATCCGGCGGTGCAAAGCAAAGCGCAGGGAATTTATGCGCTCTCGAGTTACCGGTTCTATCAAGATGCGGTGAAGCAGCGTGACCTTGGGGCTTACTGGCGTGGCGGGGCGGCGGATGGTGATACGCAGCAAACGAATTGGGATATGCAAACCGGTATCGTTGGCCACGGATGGGTGTCAACGCGGCCGCAAGGCGAGTTCGGATTAGGCGTCGCGCTCGCGCATAATGGTGCAGCGTACCTCCATGCGCAGGAAGCAGCAGGTACGCCGAGTACTCACATGGAAAGCGTTTACGAGCTTTATTACCGCGACAGTGTTACGCGCGGCATTACGCTGCAGCCGGATTTGCAGTATATCGTGGATCCTGGGACGGATCCTGACATCCGCAATGCATGGGTGACGGGGCTGCGGCTGGATGTGGCGTTCTAAGCGGATACACGCGTGAATCGCGTGGACAATGCGGGGCGAACAGCCGATAAGACGCGCATGCGACTGCCATCATTCATTGTGGAAACATTACGCGCGGCGCAACGAAGCCCGGTATGGGGCATGGCGTTCATCGCGACGCTATTACTGCCGCTGATGCTGATCTATGCACGGGCAGGCATCGAGGTATGTTGTTTCCTGATCGGAATCTCTTTCCTGTGGCAGAGTCTGCAGGCGAACAAATGGCGCTGGCTGCAGTCACCGTTCATGCCCGCCTGCGTCGTGCTATGGTTGTACCTCGTGCTTATCGTAACGCCACTCGCCCTGTTCCCAAAAGCCGGGCTGATGGAAGCGCTACTCTGGTTCCGCCTGCCGCTGATGTTCGCAAGCCTTCGCTACTGGGTATTGGCGCAGCCGGCGGCGCGAACAACGGTCGGCCTGTTCCTTGGCGTGTTGCTAACGCTCATCGCACTCGATTGCGTCGTCCAGTTCTTCACGGGCATGTCGCTGAGCGGCCATGCAACATTGCCGCATGCTCGCCTTAGCGGGCCGTTCCAGCGCCCGCAGGTGGGACTTTACATGGCCCAACTGATAGTGCCCGCCGTTGCATTCTGCCTGGGTGCTGCGCTGATGCTGCGTCGGCGTTGCGTGGTTATGGCATTGCTGCTGCTCGCCGGAGTCATCATCACCATCGTGATGACGGGTGAACGTTCGGCGTTTCTGGTGACACTGCTAGCCTGCGGGACAACCTTGGGTCTGGTGATGCTGACGGAAAAACGTTTACGGCTGGCCGGGTTGGGAACAGGCATTATACTGCTAGGTGCCGTTGGTGTGCTGTACGCGATGAGTGCAACGATCCAATTGCGTGCGGGGCAGATGTTCGACACGATGGGGCATTACCAGCAAAGCGATTATGGGCAACTTGCTGCGGTTGCCATCGGCATCGGCAAACAGCATATCGCGCACGGGGTGGGGCTGCATGGGTTCCGGGAACTGTGCCCTATATTGGAGTTCCATGGAGAAAGTTTTCGCGGGCTGCATCCGCACAATATCTATCTCGAGCTATTCGCGGAAGCTGGCCTGCCGGGCCTGATACTGTTACTTGCGCTGATCGTCATTTTGCTGCGCGAAGGGGTGCAGCATTATAGACGCGCGAAAAGTTTGGACAAGCTCATGCCGGCGATGGCAATCGGGCTTTTGCTGCAGCATTTCTTCCCGCTGGTCGGTATGCAGAGTTTTTTCACCAACTGGGGGGCAATGCTGCAGTGGTTTAGTTTAAGCCTGATGTTCGCAGCGCTGCCCAGCGAAGATTCACATGCATAAGCACAGCCTCGACATATCTTTGTTTGCGAGTGACCGCTAGGCCTTGATTACGGTTGCGCCCTTCAGGCCCTGCCGACCGATGGCGTTGCGCGTATCGACGATGAGTTTGGCGTGCTTGACAATGAGCGGGTAATCGACATCTTTATGCTCGGTGGCGATGATGATGGCATCATAGTTTGCTATAGTCTTCGCCGTCAGTTCGATGGAATTGCGCCCGGTAAGCGTCGTATGCTCGCGCGTCGGGTGGATATGGGTGATGATCGGGTCATGGTAATTTACGGTCGCCCCGTGATGCAGTAACTTTTCGAAAAGGAATAACGCCGGGCTTTCGCGCATGTCGTCGACATTCTTCTTGTAAGCGATACCGAGAATGAGGATGCGGGCTTTGGTAAGGCCAATGCCGGATGTCTGGTCGAGGCCTTCACGCAGGCGGCTGATGACGTAATCGGGCATGGCGGCGTTGATTTCGCCGGCGAGCTCAATGAAGCGGGTCGGCATGCCGTATTCGCGCGATTTCCAGGTAAGGTAGAACGGGTCGATTGGGATGCAGTGGCCGCCGACGCCCGGGCCCGGATAGAAGGGCATGAAGCCGAAGGGCTTAGTCGCGGCGGCGTTGATGACTTCCCAGACATCGATGCCCATTTTGTCGAAGACGATCTTGAGTTCGTTGACCAAGGCGATGTTGACGGAGCGGAAAATATTCTCGGTGAGTTTGACGGCTTCGGCGGTGGCGGCGGTGCTGACCGGCACCGCTTTGCTGACGACGTTCGCGTAAAGCGCCATGGCGAGGGCGCGGGATCTGTCATCATCCGCGCCGACGACTTTCGGGATGGTGTGTGTACTGAAGTGGCCGTTGCCGGGATCTTCACGCTCAGGCGAATAAGCGAGGTAGAAATCGCTGCCGCATTTCAGGCCGGATTTTTCAAGCATCGGTTTCAAGAGTTCCTCGGTCGTCGCCGGATAGGTGGTCGATTCGAGCACGACGAGCTGGCCGGGGCGCAAATGGCGGGCGATGGTCTCAGTGGTCACTTCGACATAGCTCATGTCCGGCTCGCGGTATTTGGTGAGCGGCGTGGGTACGCACATCAGAAGTGCATCAGCCGTGGCGAGGTCGGCCTCGTTGCTGGTCGCGGTGAATCTGCCGTCGCTGTTCATCTTCTGGACGTGGCTGGCGTCGATGCCTTTGAGGTAAGAGTTGCCAGCGGCTAGCGCATCGACTTTGGTTTGATCGACATCGAAGCCGATGACCTTGAAGCCCTGTGTGTGCGCGGCGATGGCAAGCGGAAAGCCGACATAGCCAAGGCCGAGGATAGCGATGGTCGCGTCTTTTTTAGTGACACGGGCGAGCAGCTGGTCGAAGGATTCGGGCATGGGGCCTCATGGTAAGGAGAACGTATCGCCCATCTACACGCCAGCAGATATTTCTTCAAGCGGGAATGGCTCAGCGCGCGGCCGCGTCTTTGCCAGGAAGGTTGGAGTTAGCGGCCTGTGCCGCTTGCTGGGCTTGGTGCCGAGCGACCCAATACCCGCGCGATTGTTCTTTGGTGAGCAGCATGTCGCAGGCATGTTCAGCGGAATTTAGACCGCATTCCATGAAGCCGACACCCAGCCCATCCGGTGTGCGGGCGGGCATGAAGGTGCCGACGATGCCGACACCATTTGCCGCCAGCGCATCCATTGTGTTGCCCATCTTCTCCAGTTGCAGCATCTGGTCCTTGCCAGGCGAGCAATAACAGTTCTGGTTTTTGCCCGGATTGGTGAGGCTCACAGTATCGGCGCTGAGCGGCGCGAAGAGGCTGCCGACCGGTTTGCCCATCGCTTTCGTATAATCATCCATGCAGTTCTGCATAAAATTTTTAATGTTCATTTTTCCGCTTGTTACATCATCTGCATTGGCGAGGAAGGTGACCTGATGCGGGTCCGAACTCCAGCACTGGTAACCTTTGCTATCGAAGAAATTGCTCTTGTCGGCAATGGCGCCATCTTTCATCGCGACGGTGAATTTGATACTGTTGGTGTATTGCGTGGCCGTAATGAGCTGGTGGGCGTCATCCGCCAGGCCAAGTTCCTTCAGGCCCTGAATATCCTTGAGCGCGTAGGTCGGCACGGCGGCGATGAATTTATCGGTGATGAATTGTTGCGGATTGGCACCGCCGATGGCGAGACTAAGTTTACCGTCCGCAGTTTTGTTCACGGCCTGCACGGGTGCGTTCATATGAAAATGTACGCCGGCATCGGCAAGCTTTTTATGCATGGCCTTAATAAGGTTCTCGGTACCGCCTTCGACACGGAAGGCGCAATCGCTCGAAAAGATATCATCGACCGTTGCGCTATGTTCGCTGACGAACTGGAAAGCGTTAATGCTGGTCGGCAAATTGCCTTCCTCCGAACGGAACATGCCTTTCACCATGGCGGTAATGTTTGGATCGACTTGGTTTTTCTTGAATGTGACGGTATCGGTGATGGTTTGCACGATACCGCGATTGATAAAGGCAGGCGTGCTGGCGGCAAGCTCGTTGATGTAGTCATCCATCGAGATGTGATTGAGGCGTTGGGCGAGTGGGCCTTTGGGGTCGCGTTTTAATTCTTCTTTCGCTGTGATGACGCGTTCAGCGATGGGTTTGTAGGATGCGCGGAATTCTTTGCCACCCATGACCTGGCCGTTTGGCAGGTGGAAATAATCGGTATCTTGGTCGTTCGCGGCAACCAGTGGCACGCCCAGCTCTTTCGCCATGGCAATGATTTTTTCCTGATCGCTATCGATGAATTCGGCAGCTTTGTTGACGGGGCGACCCTGCAGGTAATCGGTCTCAATCTTGCCGCCGGTGCGTTTGGTGGTCTCGAAGATATGGAGCTTTTCAGCAGGGACGCCGTGCTTTAATGCGTAAATCGCCGTCGAAAGACCGGAGATGCCGCCGCCGCCAATCGCCAGCCTTGCGGCGTTATCATTCGCCGCAGTGGCAGCGAGCGCAAAATTTTTGGGCGCAGGTACAGGTGTATCGCTCATAGCACCATACTAAGAAAAAACTGTGTTGGGGTGTGTGACAGTTTCAAGTCATCTAGTATCGATAAGCTGCTGAGAAACATGGTGCACCCGACTGGAGTCGAACCAGCAACCTTTGCCTTCGGAGGGCAACGCTCTATCCAGTTGAGCTACGGGTGCGCATGCAATGCAGGCTGCTTCATACAAGGCGGGCGGCGATGGGCCAAGTAATTTTGCAAGTGATGCCAATTATTTACGGGTCTAAATAACAGGATGAGGATAAGGCTGTGGAGAGGCTGTGTGCTAGTGGACAAGTGCTCTAGGAAACTGAATTTGAAACACTATATATAGGTTATAATCCACTGAGATTTCCCGATGGACAAGCGGACCGGGTGGGATAGCTTGAAGACGCGCCATAGCCTTCATTTTTATCCCCAAATCGCTTTATGGGAAATTGATACCGGGGGCTGTGTCAAAAACTGGCACACTATATGTTGTATGTGCAACAGTCAGGGGGTAACCATCGATTTCACCCCGCTGTTGCAGGTATGCACAGGAATTAACTTTCTGATTTAACTATATAAAATGTCATGCAACAAAAATTTGAAGCCAAAGGAAAGATTTAGGGGATGGACAGAGGTAGCACAAGATGTAGTATCCGTTTTCCGAGTACGATTCTGGCGGAACACAGTCAGAAATACATGCGGGACAGGGGATTAAGGCTTCAACAAAAAGAAAAAGGGTGTGAAATATGGCTACTGCTTCCACGAACATCGATCTCGATTTCAGCCGCGATAAATATCTGACCGATTTTGGCGAGCGACCCTCGACGATCGTTATTTATTGCCTGATGAAAAATACCAAGAGCTGTTCGCCCGTGTGGCGACCTTCTACGCGGACGATGCCGACCATGCGGCGCGCCTTTACGACTATATCAGCAAAATGTGGTTCATGCCGGCAACGCCGGTATTAAGCAACGGCGGCAGCGCCTCGGTCGAGAACAAGGCACGCGGCTTGCCGATCAGCTGCTTCCTGAACGAGACGGAAGATTCGCTGCAGGGCATCGTCGATCTGTGGAACGAGAATGTGTGGCTGGCGAGCCGTGGCGGCGGAATCGGTTCCTACTGGGGCAACCTGCGGGCGCTTGGTGAGAAAGTCGGTCGTAACGGGAAAACTTCCGGCGTGGTGCCGTTCGTACGCGTGCAGGATTCACTGACGCTGGCGATTTCGCAGGGTTCATTGCGTCGCGGTTCGTCGGCAGTGTATCTCGATATTTCGCATCCCGAGATCGAGGAATTCATCGATATCCGCCGCCCGACCGGCGGTGACCCGAACCGTAAGGCGCTCAACCTGCACCATGGCGTAGCAGTGACGGATGCCTTCATGGAAGCGGTGGAGAAGGACGAGAAGTGGAACCTGCTGTCACCGAAGGACAAGCATGTCGTTGAGACCGTAAAAGCGCGCGATTTGTGGGCGAAGTTGCTGACGACGCGCATTGAGACTGGTGAGCCGTACATCATCTTCATCGATACGGTGAACCGGGCGATCCCGGCGCACCATAAAGAGCTTGGCCTCACGGTAAAGATGAGCAACCTGTGCTCCGAGATCACGTTGCCGACGGGGTATGATCATCTGGGTAAATCGCGCACGGCGGTATGCTGCCTGAGCTCGCTGAACGTGGAGTATTTCGACGACTGGAAAGCGCACCCGACCTTCGTCGAGGACGTGATGCGCTTCCTCGATAACGTGCTGCAGGATTTCATCGACACCGCGCCTGACAATATGGCGCGCGCTAAATACTCGGCGTCGCGCGAGCGTTCGGTCGGGCTTGGCGTGATGGGCTTCCATAGCTACCTGCAATCGAAGATGATCCCGTTCGAATCGGTGATGGCGAAAGTGTGGAACAAGAAGATGTTCGAGCATATCCGTCGCCAAGCGGATGCGGCGTCGCTGAAACTTGGTGAGGAGCGCGGGGCCTGCCCCGATGCGGCGGAATGCGGTTCGAAGGAGCGCTTCAGCAACAAGATGGCGATCGCGCCGACAGCGTCGATCAGCATCATTTGCGGCAATGCGAGCCCAGGCATCGAGCCTTACGCGGCGAATGCGTTTACGCAGAAGACGCTTTCGGGCAGCTTCCAGGTACGCAATAAATACCTCAAGGCACTGCTGGCCGAGAAGGGTCAGGACAATGACGATATCTGGTCGCTGATCACGACGCAGGAAGGCTCCGTGCAGCAATTCAGCTTCCTCGATGAGAACGAGAAGCTGGTGTTCAAAACGGCGTATGAAATGGACCAGCGCTGGGTGATCGAACATTCGGCGGACCGGGCACCGTTCATCTGCCAGGCCAGTTCGATCAACCTGTTCCTGCCGGCGAACGTGCATAAGCGTGACCTGCATATGCTGCATTTCATGGCGTGGAAGAAAGGCGTGAAGTCGCTCTATTATTGCCGCTCGGCCTCGCTGCAACGCTCGGACAAGGTGAGCAGCAAAGTGCCGGAAGTGCAGCTTGAAATGTCGCTAAAAGCCAAACAGACCCAGACGTACGAAGAATGTCTCGCTTGCCAATAATCCATACAGCATTCGTGCTGCTGGTGATGACGGCAATGCTTTTGCCGCTCATCAGCTATGGCAGTGACGAAAGTATCCTGCCGCAAACGCAGCATGGATTAATATCGAGCATCGACCAACTGCGGCAGGACCGCGCGCTTGGGCCTTACCGGGAGACCTATCCGGCATTGTCGGGAGCCAATGTCATCTACGCGCAATGCGGTAAAGAGATGGATATCTCCGACAGCGAAAAGGACTATTTAAAGGCAAAATTCGCGCAAGTGACCAAGGGCTATGTGGCGGCCTATCAGGATGCGTATGTCCGGGCGACGAATGCCGCACCGCCGCAATCCTTCCTTAATGATGTGGCGAAGCGTTTGATTAAGATCCAGCAGGATGCGGTCGATGGTATTGCGCTCGTCATCCGCCAGCGTGGTTGCGGCGATGGACGCCTGCGCTCGTTCGTAAAATATGTCGATGCCATGCACAAGCATGACCGGAGAGAACTCAGTATCAAGCCTGCCGTTCAGGCGCAGCCGTACCAATAGGAGCTTTGTTATGTCACTACTCGATGCCAAACCGATCTATAAACCGTTCGCCTACCCATGGGCCTACGATGCGTGGCTGATGCAGCAGCGCATCCACTGGCTGCCGGAGGAAGTGCCGCTGGCCGACGATGTGCGCGACTGGAAAAAGAACCTCGCACCGAGCGAGAAGAATCTGCTGGCGCAGATCTTCCGCTTCTTCACGCAGGCGGATATCGAAGTAAACAATTGCTACATGAAGCATTACAGCAGCGTGTTCAAACCGACCGAAGTGCAAATGATGCTGTCGGCGTTCTCCAACATGGAGACCATCCATATCGCGGCATATTCGCATTTGCTCGATACGATCGGCATGCCGGAAAGCGAATATACCGCCTTCATGAAATACAAGGAAATGAAGGATAAATACGATTATATGCAGCAGTTCGGCGTGGCGACGAAAGAGGATATCGCAACGACGCTCGCCGTGTTCGGTGCGTTCACCGAAGGGCTGCAATTGTTTGCGTCGTTCGCCATCCTGCTCAACTTCCCGCGCTGGGGAAAAATGAAGGGCATGGGGCAGATCGTGACGTGGAGCGCGCGCGATGAGACGCTGCATTGCAACTCCATCATCCGCCTGTTCAAGACCTTCTGCGATGAGAACCCGGAAGTATGGACGGACGAACTGCGCTCGCGCCTGTATGTCGCGTGCAATACCATCGTGACTCATGAGGATGCGTTCATCGACCTTGCCTTCGGCATGGGCGAGGTGCAGGGCCTGACACCGAATGAAGTAAAGAGCTATATCCGCTTCATCGCGGATCGCCGTCTCGGCCAGCTCGGCCTGCAACCGATGTACCAGATCGAGAAGAACCCGCTGCCGTGGCTCGATGATCTGTTGAACGGGGTCGAGCATACGAACTTCTTCGAGAACCGCGTCACGGAATATGCGAAAGCGGCGACGCAGGGTTCGTGGGAAGATGCCTTTGCCATGCATGAGGTTTCGTCCGCATAGCGCACCATCTGCGGCGACGCGTCCGATTTTTTTGATGATGTGGCGGTTCTAGCTTTTCATAGGCGCGCGTGCTGGTGTCGAAGTCGATCAACCAAACTTACAAATGGTACGAATCCCGGTTGTCGTACTCGCGCTCGGCTGGTGTCATCTGTCGGCGTCTATGCCAGTAATGATAGTTCAGCACTGCAATGCCGACGACGAGCGCTATCAGTAAGAAGCCATAGAAATACGCCATTGCAATAACCTAAAGGGATTCCAAATAGATTATCAACCTTATAGCGAGTATTAACGCGTAATGCAACCAATGCGTGCATTAGCGACGGTCATGTTTTTGAGTATGCGTAAAAGATGGCTACCGATGCTGGTGGCGCGGGTCACTGCAGCAGGCGTGCGATTCTTCCTCGGGATCATAGGGCGCTTTCATGAGCAGCGGTGCCGGTGCCGAACGGGCAGCGATCATGCGCAGGACGCTGATGCTGTGCGTACAATCGACGATCGCGCGGATAGCGGTTTCGGCCATGGGTTGCTGGCGCATGGTATCGATCAGCTGGGCTTCACTGCAGCCCGCGGCGATATTCTGCTTGAACCAGGTCGCCCATGCGGACGACGCATCAAGCTCTGCGATGCGTAGTTCTAGCGGGGTGCCGTACAGGCAATACATGATCACGTCGGTGATGATCGCGTTGCGGCGGAAATATTCCACGACGGCATGGCCCGAAGCAGGCACGGGCAGCAGGGTTACATGGTCGATACCTTCGAAACGCGCAGCATGTGCCACATCGTGGCCGATGTTCAGGTTGGATCCGTTATCGTCGGGTGACATGCCGTAGAAAAGGTCGATCATGGGACGATTGCCCCCCCGCTGTGCGCAACAGGCCGGGCAGGTCGTCATACGGCGCGACATCGCTACCGCTGGCGACCAGACGTTGGCGGATCAGCTCCCAGCGACGTTCGCCGAGCAGTTCCCAACGGGGCAGATCGAAGCAGGAGAGCGGCCCAAAAGCGATGGTCTTGTCGGCAGCGAGCAGAATGCCGTAAAGGATGGCGGCATAAGCGCCCATCGACTGGCCGATGGTGGTGATGGAACTGGGCCGAAGCTTTTCGATGGTGCGGCGTAAGGCGGCGACGGTGGAATCAACATCGCTGCCGAGGCTGCGGATGCCGCGCAGGTACCAGAGCTGGTCGATGTCGCGCAGGTAAAGATGGTTTGCAGCGCGGCCACTGACGAGGGCGACTTTTTTCAGGCGGCCGTAGAAATCAAATTGCGGGTTGTCGCCGACGGCGTAGAAGCCGAAGCTGATGATGAGCGGCAGGCCGGGTTCCTCGCCTTCGAGCAGAAAATCGGCGGTGCTGTCGGTCGCATCTTGCGGGCTGACGCTCATGCGGCGATCACCCGTGCGCCGGATAATCGTAGAAGTAGTTGGGCACGGGAACGTTGGTGAAGGTCAGGCTGATGCTCGCCGTTTCGCTCACGACATGGTGCCACCAGCCGATGGGAATGAAGAGGAATTCGCCGGGCCCGACCGTGACATCGATAATGGTCGCTTTCTGGTAGAGCGGGTGGTGCGCCGGGTCCGGATTGAACAGGTCGATCGGGGTGAAGACGCCCAGATGGTTATACATATAGGGCACCTGCATCGCCGGGATGAGGCGGAAGCGCTTGGTGCCGTAAACCTGAATGAAGACGTTGTTACTCTTATCGTGATGCAGCGGGGTGACGGTGCCCTTAGGCCCCATCCACAGGAGCATCTGCTGGGCCATCTGTGACGGTTCAAGGATACCATCGCCGAGGTTGCCGACATCGTTCACCAGGTTCTTGAACGGGCCCTGCCATATCGCGAGGTTGTTCGCCGTGAGGTACATGTCGTTGCTGTCGGCGGTCTCGACCATGTCAACGAAATCGCCGAAGCGGATATCCTGTTTGAGGGCGATGCTATTGATCTCGTATTCCTTGGTAGTGTCGCGCCCTTTCTGGATCTGCACGATGGTATCGGCGCCGACTTTATCGACCAGGATACGCGGCGTCCATTGCATCGCCGGCCAGTGATCGACGGCGTTCCTGAACCAGCCCGGGCGGTTCTTGCTGTAATACTCCTTGATGAAGGTTGCGACCGGCGGGAGTGCCTCGCGCGTGAGGGTGGTGTAACCCGGGTCTAAACGCTGGTAGGTATCGAGCGTGGCAAGCAGCGCGTCGCGCTTTTGCAGCTTGGTCTGCGTATTCAGCGCCGCTTTGTAACATGGGTGATCCAACATGCCGTAAACCGCGTCACGCGCCGTGGCAGCATCGATCTCAAGGCCGATAAGGGTCGCGACGAGGGCGGGCGGCTCGCAGCCGATGAGCAGATTCTCGGCGATCCAGGTCTGTAAGGCGGGGTCCAGTGACATCTTTCGAAAATTAGCAAAAAAGTATGAATAAAACAAAAATTTTATCTGCCATTTTGCAAAAAACGAAAAAAGAATCGGTGCGGGCGCTGCTCCCACGCGCTAGGGTCAGGCGCATGACATCCCTGCTTCATTCCGCTAAAGCCTTCGGCGACGGCACGCACCCGACCACATTCGGGGTGCTCACCGCGCTCGATGCCATCGACCCCGAAGCCTTCGCCCCGTGTATGGCCTGCGATATGGGAGCGGGGTCCGGTATCCTGTCGCTGGCGGTGGCACGGCGCTTCGGCTGTGCGGTGGTAGCGGTCGATCTCGAACGCGAATCGATCGGCACGCTACAAGAAAATGCGGTAGCGGCGGGGCTCGGTGCACGGATCATGGCGCTGCAAGCGGATGGGTTCGACCATCCCGCGATCAGGGCGCAGGGGCCGTATGACCTGATCGTGATGAATATTCTCGCCGAGCCGCTGGTGGCGTTGGCGCATGATGCGGTGGCGGCGTTGGCAGCGGAAGGAGTACTTATTCTTTCGGGCATGCTGCAATGGCAGGCACCGCAGGTCAGGGTGGCCTACGAATCGCTCGGGTTGGCGCTTTCCTCACGATTCACTATCGGCGATTGGGTAACGGATGTCTGGCAGAAACCATCCTTGATTTAAATCAATAGCTTATATGCCAAGCGCGTGGACAACCTTCACGGAATCTTCATATTACTTTCCGCTGTATCCGTTAGAATGCAAGGTGGAGAAGAATGTATGGCCGACCTGAATCATAACGGAATCGACGACGCGCTCGAAGCGAAACTGTACAAAGCGCAGGCGGTGAACGCGAAGTTCAAGCAGCAAGTGTCGTATGGCATTGGGGCAGCCACCGTGTTCGGCCTGGTCGGTGCCGTGGCCCATGCGATGATCAACCCCTTGTTCGTCGGTGGATTTACCACGTTATCCGCGGCAGCGGTGCCGGTACTGGGTCTGGCCGCGCTGGCGACGGTCGGTATCGGCCTACTATACCTGAGTGCCAAATACCTTTCCGAGAACATTGTGCTTGACCAGCAATTGCAGGCGAACCAAATCAGCGCGGCTACGGCACGGGCGCGGACGCAGGAAGTGGCGACCGGCCATGCGCCGAAGGTCGAACAATTCCCGGATGGCGTGATAGCAAAAACTGCAGCACAGAATGACAATATTCCGTCGACCGTCATCGGCAATGAGCGTGAGCTTGCGTCGACCATCTCCCAAGGCGCATACACCGCGAGGGCAGTGTAGATGAACCAGCCGGTACATAATACTGTGCCTGCCGCACCGGCAAACCATGTACTGCCCGCGACTACGCCTGGCGTAAATTCGTTTGATTTTGTCAAGGCCGACCGCATCCATGTGAAGAACGGGTCGCTGTTCATCGATGGGTATCTGGTACTGCATCCGCACGAGCTCGCGCCAGAAAACGAAACGAAGCTGAAGCAAAAACTTGCCATTACCTATTCCGTGAATAATCCGTCCTTCTACGAATCGAAGGATCGCCTCGCCGTGGCGTTGCAACTCGGCCAGGTCCTGCCCGTTTCGCTGGAAAGCGACCGCAGCAAATTGCAGACCGAGATCAAGCGCTACAACGAACGGGTCGATTCCGGCACCGATGCGGCGCTTACCAGGCAATTGAATGACAAGCAGCAGCCATTCGCCGCGCTGGTGCGCGATACGATGGCCAAACCGCAACGGGACCCGATCGGCATCGAGCTGCTGAAGAATGGCCTCAGCCTTTATTTGCTGATGCGCGAAAAAATGACGGCGATGGGGTATCGCAACGGGCTCGCCAGTTATGTCAGCAAATCGCAAACACCCGACCAGGTGCTGACCGACCTTGGCGACAAGATCGGCGTGACGCCGTTGCAGGTGCGTGATGCGGCGCTCAAGGGCGGCATCGACGGGGTCGGCCAGTTGCTCGGCCTCGACCCGGCATATGTTAAGGACGTGAAAGCGTTCGTCGAGTACGATGCAACCAAGGAATTCAGCCTCAATGCCATCGAGCATTGGCATCAGGGGCGCCATCTGCTCGGCGTCAGTGCGCCGATTCCGCAAAAAATCGCGGCGGGGATGACGGCGCGGATCGAAAAGACCCTCGTCAACGCGCGCGAGCGGGTGCATCATTTTTACGAAGTGCCACAGCCGGTCAAGCATGAAGAGGCGATGGTCGCGCAGGCGATGAACGTGCTCGAACCGATCCAGCGCGCGCTGATGTTCAAGCTCGGCTACGAGGTCTGCTTCACACCGGACAATCTGGCCGATGGCATTGCGTTCTACCCGAACGTCTATGGCCTGCACCGCAAGGCGGCGAACGACCTGCACAGTGCACAAGGCACCTACCGCATTTATTTCTCCGGCCATGGCGATATGAAAGCGGCATGGCGGACGCTGGCACATGAGAGCGCGCATTTGCTCAACCCGGAGCAATTCTCGGTCGACGAAGTGAAGACCATGGATGCGCTGGCGGATAGCGACAAGATGCGCTTTGCCAAGCTGACCAGTTTGATGGATGCGCATTTCACCGAGTTCGACCGGCTGGTGCTCGGCTTCCAGACCGTCGCGCCCTCGGACCAAGCGGCCTACCTGGCGGAAGCCAAAAAATGGTCTGAAAAGGCAGGCGGTATCGATCTTTCACCGGTGATTCCGTATCTCAAGACCGGGCAGGATTTCCTGTTCCTCGTCAAGCATGCAAACGACACGTTGCAGGATGAAGGCGCGCGCTATGCGAAGAGCGGCTATAACAGCCCGCAGGAGCGCATCCGTGAAGTAGTCTCGCGCTTTGCCGAGTTGAAACAAGTGGAGTATGCGGGGCAACCGCAATTATTGCATTTCGTCGCGCCGGGTCTCGACCAGTTGTGGGAAGCGCATTATTTGCCGCATTTGAAGCGGGTTTACCAGGCGCTCGAGCAGACCGGCGCGCAAAAGATAACGCCGCCGCTGCATGAAGTTGCCGCTGTGCCTGTTGTCGCCAATGATGCAGCGATATTGCCGAAACTCGAGCAACGGCCGAATCCCGAACCGGTCCAACCGGTGCCTGGTGCACCGGTAGCCACCGCGCCGGGCATGACCACCCCCGTGGCAACACCGGACAAGGCTGTGCCCCAACCGGCGGCAGCCGCAGCACCGCCGATCGAAACCACGGAACCTGTAGCCCCGACGCCCGTTGCTTCCGTCACGACCCCGCCAGCAGCACCAACACCGGTGGCACTGACGCCAGCACCGGGCATGGCCATCGCGGCATCGAAGGCGCCAGAGGTACAGGTCAGCGAGACGACGCATGCCGGCATGATGGATGCGCGGAGTGTCGCGGCGATGAGCGCGCTCACGGCGATGGGCATCACCGCGCAACGTTAGGCGCGGCGTTTTTTCACGTAAGAAATGAAGAGCAGGCCGAGCACCATCGGCATCAGCCAGGTGACGCGGGCCTGGTAACGGTCATACACACCGGACAGCGCCGCGCAAAGGACTATATTACCAAGGATGAAAAGCAGCGTGGCGGTGGCAAGGTAAAATGCTTGCGGGCGTGACCTGACAGTGGCGACGATCACTCCGACCAACAGCAAGAAACAGGCAGGCGTGACGATGCTGTCGATGGTTTCGATCGCGGTATGCGGGATTGTACCGCGCGATTCAGCACTGGCATCGAGCGCGCGCCAATCGGCTTCGCCGAATTTTTTGCGCACCAGATCGCGGAATGGATTGATAATAAAATTCGGATGGAATTCGATAGCGGGCGCATGCGTCTGCAAGGCTGCGACAACATTGTCGAAGACCATCCACGCCACCTGCAATGGATGGGTGCGCAAGGTTTCATGCACGATTACGGTGGCTTCCGGTTGCATGGCCATAAAACCGCCGAGCCGCCATACCACGCTGTTGTCGACCCACATCAAATCATTGGCCAAGGTGGGAAGTGGCCGGTAGGCACAGATGCGGTAATGCCGGGTCGGGCAGGCTTCATCTAGGTAATCACGGGCCGGGCCATATTCAATCAGGTTCGCCATGAAAAAGCTCTGCCCGGCGGGGGCGAGGCTCCAGGCCTGGAAGATAAGGCCGTTGAAGACGAGCACCGCACTGATTGCTAGTAGCAGGGGGGCGCCCATAAGGATGAGGGAACGCCGAAGCTGCGCACGTGACGCGTGGGCAATGACGAGCAATAGCATCAGGAGAATGAAGAGGCCGCTGCCGAGTGAGAGGTTGGTGACATGCGCCACGGTGGCGACACCGGCGAGCAGGAAGAGATAATAGCGCAGCCAGCCCGAGAGCGTCCGGTGATGGAAGCAGAGGATGTAATAGGTAAGGAACATGATGGGGGTGAAAATATCCGCCATGATCCAACCGGTGAAAAAGGGTAAGGAAGTGAAGCCCGTCATTACCAGCATGAAGGGCAGGAAGTGGCGGGCGGCGGGCTGGCCGCTGGTGAGGCTCACCAGTAGCCAGAGCAGGTGCGTGACAACGAGGCACTGCATGATGATCGGTGCCCAGATGAAATGGTTCCAGTGAAAAAGCGTGATGAACAGCCCATAGAACGGCAGACGGAAGACTTGCGGCGCGATGGTGAGGTAATCGGTCGAATCCGGAAAGACGAAGGGGAAACCATTGAGCAGCGGCGGGATCATCAGCAGGGCCGCGCCGAGCAGGATCACTACCGCGGGTCTGGCAAAGAACGATGCGGCCGGGCGAACGACGGTCATCAGATCTTCATTGGCATGATGATGAGGTTCTGGCCCTTGGTATGCAGGCGTTTCTGGATCATGTACGAGGTCTGGTTGTGCAGGATGCCGGTCATGAAATTCTCTTTATCGAAGATCAGTTTCGCGGCGAAGAAGACGGCGTGCGGGAAATCCGCCGAGATGCGTTCGGTAAGACGGCTCACGGTCTCGATCACATCCGTGCCGTAGTCATGGTAGTAGGTGGCGGGCAGGCCGCGCGCCGAGCAGAAATCGACATATTGCTTGAGCATGGTTTTGGTATCGCGGCGCAAAGCATGCCAGCGCGACTCGTCGGAGAATTCCTCGGTATCGATCTCGCCGACGCTGGCGAAGACGAAGTTCTTGAACACGCCGGGGAAGAGGCGCTGCACCCAGAGGAAGGTGTGCATGCCCGTCGCCGACGAGCCGCCGACGAGGAAGACGGCGGTCTGCTGGCGCGGATCCATCTTCGGTTTTTCTGCCGGAATGGCGCGGCTGGAACTGCCGAACATGGCACCGCCGAGTTCGGCTTCGATCTCGCTCATACGCGCTTTTACGCGATCGTAATGGCGATGGATGAGCAGGCCGATGGCAATGACGGCGGAAGTGACGAGCACGGTCTTCCACGCGCCGCTCATGAATTTCTCGAGCAGGGTAGTGATGAGGATGGTGCCGCAGACGATGAACCCGAAGGCAGCGATGAACAATTTGTGCCAGCATTTCGGGTTCTTGCGCTCACGCCAACGATGACGGGTAACGCCGGCAAGTGAAAGCGTGAAGGTGAGGAACACGTTGATGGAATACATGACGACGAGGATGTTGACCTCGCCATGGGTGAGGACCAGCGCGGCGAAGGCCATGCCGCCCATGAGCATGACACCGTTCTTGCTGACGAGTCGGTTGCTGAGGGCCGAGAACATATGCGGCATCCAGCGGTCGATCGCCATTGCAGCCATGACGCAGGGGCCAGCGATGAAGCCGGTGTTGGCCGCGACAAAGAGGAGGCAGGCGGCGAGGACCAAGGAAACGCCGGTAAATCCTGCAGAGATATTGTGGCCGGCGACACTCCAGTTTGCGGTGACCATCTTGAAGGCGGTGGCGTTCAAGGTTTCACCATCGACTTTGTGCACGTCCCACAACAGATACATCGCGATGATGCCGGCGGCCATAAAAGCGAGTGAAAAGGCGATGGCCCACATGGTGGCCTTGCCGGTCTTGACGCGCGGTTCGGCCAGGGAGCTGATGGAATTGCTGACGGCTTCAAGCCCGGTATAGGTACCGCCGCCAAGCGAAAAGGCCTTGAAGAATAGCGCGAGCACCGCGAACCAGCCGATGTCCCCAGCCAGCTGGCTGCTTTCATGGAAGGCATCCGGCACCAAGTGGCCGAAACCTTCCGAATGGCCCGTGACGGCCGCCGTGATGAGGATCGCGTGGGTAAGGATGAAGCCGAGGAACACCGGTAGCAATACGCGCACTGATTCCTTCATGCCGCGCAGATTCATGTAGGTGAGGATGCAGGCAACCAGCAAGCCAAGCGAGAGTTTAAAATCCTGCATGTCGGACGGCAGGAGGGAAAAGAGCGCATCGACACCCGAGGCGATCGAGATGGCGATGGTGAGCACGTAATCGATGAGGAGGGCGCCACCGGCGACGAGGCCGATCTTCGGCCCAAGCAGCGTCGAGGCGACACGGTAACCGCCGCCGCCGTTGGGGAAAAGCTCGATGACTTGGGTATATGCAGCGGCGATGAGGAAGACAGTAAAGGCTGTCGCCATGGCGAGGAAGACGGCAAGGTGGGTGTGGCCGGCAAGGGCGAGGAACGCTTCTTCGGGGCCGTAGTTCGCAGAACTGACGCCATCCGCACCGATGCCGACCCACGCGAAAAACGTCACCAGCGCGAGGTGATGACGGGTATCGGAGCGGAACGGATCAAGCGGTTTGCCCATCAGGGCGCGCTTAACGGAGGATAGCGTGAGCGGCATAGATGCCTTTCTTGCCAGAATGGTCGCGGTTTTTCATCGCTAAACGTCTGTGGAGCGGGGCTTTAGCCCTGTTTATATGGGGTTGCAACATAAAAGCATCGCCGATGCTTTAGGTTTTTTATTAAAGGGGCCTCTTTGGGACCTACGCTTCGCTGACCCCAGCCGCGCTGCGGGGCTGAGCGGGTCTGCCTTTGGCTAACTACCGCCTTTCAGTATTGCGACAGGGTCGATGTCGTGGCAATTCAACTACATGACTAATTCCTCTGCTTACGTCCCGGAACCAATGCTTGCGATGCGCGAGGGCACACCCGTTTCGCAAGTGTTTGAAGATGTTTATTTTTCGCGCGATGGCGGCATCGCCGAAACCACTTACGTATTCATTGAAGGCAATGGGTTAGTTGCGCGGTGGGAAAAAGAGCCCAGTTTCACCATCGCCGAACTGGGCTTCGGCACGGGGCTTAATTTCCTTGTCGCGCTGAAGCAGTTCCGAGCGACGGCTGCCTCAGGCGCGACGTTACATTATATGGGGTTCGAGCAGTTCCTTTTCAAGCGGGAGGTGCTGGCCGAGCTGTTGGCGTTACAGCCGGAACTGGCGGATGAGGCAGCGGAGTTGCTGGCAGCGTACCCATTGCTCTTGCCGGGAGTGCATCGGATCCATTTGCAGCAGGCGGTGTTGACCTTGTTCATCGGGGAGGTGGTGGCGATGATGCCGGAGATGACGTCAGCCGTCGATGCATGGTTCCTTGATGGCTTTGCGCCGGCGAAGAATCCCGCGATGTGGGGGGATGAGGTTTTGGCGTGGGTGGGCCAGCAGAGCGCGCCGGGAGCGACATTCGCGACCTTCACGGCGGCGGGTAGCGTGAAGCGCGGGTTGCAGGCAGCGGGTTTTACCGTCGAGAAGATTCCGGGCTTCGGGCATAAGCGCGAGATGCTGGTGGGGCGCAAGGAAGACGTTTCATCACTGCCAAAGCCGCAGCAGAAAAATATTATTGTCATCGGGGCCGGGATCGCCGGTGCAACCTTGGCGCATGCATTAGCGGTGCGGGGGCATCGGGTAACCGTGGTGGAACGCGGTGTAGTCGCAAATGGCGCATCCGGTAATGCGGCTGCTGTGCTGTTCCCGCAATTGACCAAGCGATGGAACCGATCCACCGCATGGTATTTTACGGCGTATGGATTCATGTTGCGTCAGTTGGCGCGATGGCGTGATGCAGGACTGAATTTTGCGAGTGAGACGCCGGGCATGTTGCGGTTGCCACGGCATGCGGATGAGGAAATGCAACTGCGGGCGCTGAATGAAACATTAGGGTTGGATACAGCTATTGTGCATTGGCTGGAGCGTGATACCGCGAATGCGCTGGCCGGTATAGAATTGCTAACCGGTGCAGCATATTTTCCGCAAGGGACATGGGTAAACGCGCCGTCGCTGTGTGCAGCATTGCTGCAGCATAAAAATATCATGCTGCGCGAACAGGTGACGGTAGAGAAGATTGTGCGCGAGGGTAAAGAATGGCGTGTGACGCAGGCAGATGGCGAAGCGTTGACAGCCAATGTCGTGTGCGTCGCTGCAGCGGAAGAAAGTGCCGCATTGCTAGATGATCATGGATTGAAACTGAACAGTGTGGGTGGGCAATTAACGGAATTTTCGGCGGATGATGTGGCGACTCCTTTGCGCAGTATTCTTTGCCACAAAGGATATGTGGTGCCGCTTACGAATTCGTATCTTATCGGGGCGACGTATCACCGGGAAGACATGAAAATAGTGAATGAGGCGCGGCATGCCGAAAATACCGCGGAGCTGGAGAAGGTGCTGCCAGGCTGGTTCAGGGGAAAGGCAACGGGTGGCCGTAGTTCATTACGGGCGACGACACCGGACCGGATGCCGTATATCGGGGCGCTGGACGAAGGGCTTTATGTTTCGACGGGGCATGGTTCGCGCGGGTTACTGAGTGCGCCGCTCGGGGCGGAGATGATCGCGAGTGCGATCAGTAGGGAGCAGTCGCCGGTAAGTACGGTGCTTGCTGCAGCGGTGAATCCGCAGCGTTTCAAAGCATCATGAAGGCACGGACTTCGTCGAACCCTTCGGCGGTGAAAATGGGGCGGTAGCGTTCCACATGCTGCGGGTTGGTGACGTAGGCGATGGAGCGCGGCGGGGTTATGTCGCCGAGTGAGAGGGCGCGGCGGGCAATCGCATCGGAGGAATCGATGAAGGTCACGGGCCACGGGGTGAGAGGTTGCAGGCGTTCGACGATCAACGGGTAATGGGTGCAGCCGAGGACGATGATGTCGGTGCGGCCGAGCGCGTCGTCACTGAAGGCGGGGAGGATTTCCCTGCGCAGATCGTCATCGAGGATGCCGTCGCCGAGCAGCAATGCTTCGGCCATGGCGGCAAGGTTCGGGGCACCGTAGGAATCGACGACACAAGTGCTGGCGAACTGGGTGATGAGATCCTGGCTGTACTTGCTGGCGGCGGTATTGGGCGTGGCGAGGAGGGTGAAGCGCTTGGTCTTCGATTGGTGCGCGGCGGTCTTGATCGCGGGCACGGTGCCGACGAAAGAAAGATTGGTAAAATGGGTGCGGAGCGGTTCAAGGCTCAGGGTCGAGAGCGTATTGCAGGCGAGGATAAACGGACTGACCTGGGCGAGCTCCTTCGCTTGATCGACCAGGCCGATGGCGCGCTCGGTGATTTCCTCCGGGCTTTTCTTGCCGTACGGGAAGCCGGCAGTATCGGCGATGTAAACGAGCGGCATGTCGCCCTGTGTGGCCCGTAACGCACGCACTACCGAAATACCGCCTAGTCCGGAATCGACCACAAACATGCTGTAACCCACCCATTCCCTAAAATTTGACCAGTATTTCCGACAGATTGCCGATGTCGCAATCTTGCTATCCGGGGAAAAATTCTTCATACTGCCTCTACCACTGACGGCAGCAAAAAGGAAAAACAATCGTGGCGGACACTGGCGCATTTTTCTCGATCTGGGCGCAGGATTCCAATTACTGGCTGGTGATCGAAGGGCCGAATGCGGCGGCATTGGATGGGTTTACCAGCCTTTACCATACCCCGAGCCTGGTCGGCCGGCCGTGCAAAAAGAACTGGCATGAGGAATGGGAAACCCACTCCGCGAAGCTGTTGAAACAGCCGGGGAGTGGCACCGGCCATCGCGCCGCCGTCATCCCGGCCGAGGACTTGCCGGCGTTGCAGGAAGTGGAAATGGCCCTGCGGCCGGTGAAGGAAATCGACAGTATCGCGAGTAATCTCTGGCTGATCGATTCGGTGAATCACGGGCGTCTTGATTGCTACATGCAACGAGTGATGGACCGGCGCGGCAAGCAGGTGGGCTTCGAGGCGTTCGCACGGATGGAAGGTTCCGATGGCGGGGTCATCGGCGGCGGCGCCATCATGCAGGCGGCGCATGCGCTGCGCGTGGAATACCAGCTCGACCGGTTGCTGCACAAGCAGGCGATCGAATGTTTCGTCGGGTGCGACCTCGAAGGCTATGTCTTCATCAACTTCCTGACCGGGTTTATCCATCGGCCGGAAGTGTATCTCGATGGATTGAGCCAGGCGGTGAACCGTACGCATGTGCGCCCGGGCGCAGTGGTTCTCGATGTGCCGCTCGGTGATTACGCGAAGGATATGGCGAAGCTTAAATCCATCGCCACCTATTGCCGGGCCCGCGGCTTTGCGTTGGCGCTTGATGATGTGATGAGCGCGGACGGGCTTGCCGGGTTGCTCGATGAGATCCGCCCGTCCTTCGTGAAGCTCGACGGCAAGTTCGGCGCGGAAATGAGCCCCGCGAAAATGCAAAGCGTGTTGCATGAGATCGTGCGCATCAGCCATGCGAACGGCGTGAGTGTGCTGGCAGAAGGGGTCGAAACACCGGCGCAGCATGCGCTCTACCTCGCGGCGGATGTCGACATGTTCCAGGGCTATCTCTTCGGTGCGCCGGAGCGTTTTCCGCGGGTCACCTTCGACGATGGCAACGCGCGCGCTGCAACCTAATAACGCCAGAAGCCGGCAAAAAAAATCAGGCAACAGCTGATGCAGGAATGCCACTTAACGGAATTTTCATGATTGCGCGACCCATCGTAAGTGCCTCGTGCGGCACAGAATTGCATTAGCGAATGCGCGTAAGGATGCGGTGCGATGACTATGCACATCACGAAATCGTTAACAGAAATCACTGTGACCAAGCCGCCGCGTTTTAATAAAATATAAAGATAATTCACGCAATTATCGAAGTTGTACCCGCGGATTTTGAATGCGGCGTGCTAGATTTCATGGTACATCATTAGTCGGATTTTATGCCAACACGTTCATGGATAGTTCTGGGTCTCGGCATCGTCATCGCGCTCGGTACGGCGATGTCGTTGAAGAACCGCATGGGCAGCCATGAAAGCCCGCAGGATTTGTCGCAGATCATCGTCGCGAGCCAGGATATTCCTGCCGGGGCCTTTGTGCGCAGCGACACCATGCTGGTCTTCGCGCCATGGCCGAAAGCGAACATCACCGAAACGATGCTGAATAACGCGACGAGCAAGACGGCGGATTTCAACGGCGCCGTGGCGCGCCGGGCCATCGAGAAGGGTGAGCCGATCCTGAAGAACCTGCTGGTGCGCAGCAATGAAGGCGGCTTCATGTCGGCGGTGCTCGATGCCGGCAAGCGCGCGGTGTCGATCGCAGTGGATTCGACGACAGGCAATGCAGGCTTCATTTTCCCGGGCGACCGGGTCGACCTCATTTTGACGCATACGGTGAATAAGCAGAGCGTGCAGACGCGGGCGAGCGAAACATTCGTTGAGGATGTACGGGTGCTGGCGGTCGACCAGATGCTCGACAACCCGGAGAACAAGGCGGTGCTGGCGAAAACGGTGACGCTCGAAGTAACGCCGAAGCAGGCAGAGGAAATCAACCTGGCGAAGGATCTTGGCAAATTGTCGTTGAGCTTGCGGAGCCTGGCAACGAACAAGCGGATCGCTGGCCCGGTCGGCATTGCAGACCCGAACGACCCACAAAGCCTTGATGACATCCTGCGGGCGAAGAGTGGCGCGAACAACCCGAACGCGCCCGACTATGACCCAAATTCGCCGGAGCCGAACATGACACGCGATACGGAAGTGAGCAAAATTATCTCGCCAGAGGACGCGGCAGGGAGCCAGGTCATCGTCATCCGCGGCAGCGAGCGCGCCGTGGTGCAGTTCGGGCCGTCGGCAAACCCAGCACCGGGAGTGCCGAAATGAACCGTTCGTTGAAACGCCTTGTCTCCATTATCGCGGCAGCCAGCCTACTTGCGACGAACATGGCGTATGCCAAATCGGCGACGATGAGCAATGATTTCTACGCCGCGCTCGGTGGCGGCACCATTGCCGTCGAGATCAACAAAGGCACCACGATTCATCTTTCCGCCCCGGCAGCATCGGTTGCGGTGGCGGATCCGGCAATCGCGGATGTGCAGGTAATCTCGCCGCGCCTTTTGATGGTGGCTGGCCGCGGGGTGGGTGAAACCAGTGTCATTGCGGTCGATGCGCATGACAACGTTATCCTGCAAAGCACCGTCGATGTGACGCATAACTTGAGCCGCCTGAGCAAAGCGCTCAGCGATATGAGCCCGGATACCAAAGTGACGGCGACCTCGGCGGACAATGCGATCGTGCTTAAAGGCAAAGTCGATTCGCCGGTACAGGCGGAGAAATTGCAGCGCCTCGCCTCCGGGTTCCTGAGCGGCGACAAGCAGCAGGTCATCAACATGATGGATACGAGTGCGGGCGACCAGGTGATGCTGAAAGTACGCGTGGTGGAACTGCAGCGTACGGAGTTGAAGCGCTTCGGCATCAACTGGGAAAGCGTGCTGAATGCGGGTAGCTTCGTGTTCGGGCTGGGCCAGGGACGCGACTTCATTGGCAACACGCTCGATGCGGCGGGCAATGCGAATGCGTTCGATCGTTCGGCGGCTGGCGATAACAGCATCCTTGCCGGCTACAAGGGTAAAACCGCCAATATCAACGCCATTATCGATGCGCTGGAATCCGATGGGCTGGTCAGCGTGCTAGCCGAACCGAACTTGACGACCCGCAGTGGCCAGCAGGCGAGCTTCCTTGCCGGTGGCGAAATCCCGATCCCCGTGCAGGGCCAGAACGGCGAAGTCACCATCGATTACCGCCAGTTCGGGGTGAGCCTGCAATTCACTCCCGTCGTCTTGAGCAAAGACAAGATCAGCCTGAGCGTACTGCCGGAAGTGAGCGCGCTTTCCGAGGACAACCGCGTGACGACGACGAGTGGCGTCTCGGTGCCGAGCATCACCACCCGCCGGGCCTCGACCACGGTCGATCTCGGCTCGGGGCAAACCTTCGCTGTCGCGGGCCTGATGCGGGCGGATGGCAGCAATACGATCAGCAAATTCCCCTTCCTCGGCGATGTGCCGGTGCTCGGCACGCTGTTCCGCTCGAGCCAGTTCCAGAACAACCAGACCGAGCTGGTCATCCTTGTCACGCCCTATATCGTGAAGCCGGTGGATGATCCGACCCTGCTGGCGACGCCGCTCGATGGCATGACTCCTGCAAGTGATTATGAACGCATCCTGCTCGGCCGCTTGACCAGCGAGACGGCGATGCTGCCGGATTCGGCGAAACCGACGACCAATTCGCCAGCGGCGGTATTCTCGGGCGTCGGCGGCAGTGCCGGCTTCCTGATGCGATAGGAGTGAACGATGCAGATGCGGCAGATAGTCATGTTAGTTGCGATGCTGGGGCTGGCTGGGTGCGATAATTACGAACCGCGCGAAAAGACAGCGCAGTATGACCCGACAACGGGCGAACTCACGATGCCCTATCCGTGCCCGGACTGGAGCCAGAGCGAAACGCACAATAACGGCAATTACTACCACAGCAATTACGGTTGTGCGGTGAACACGAACAGCGCGTTGCAGGTGGCGGAGCCAAGCGACCTTTACCGCGGGCATGGCACGCAGTCACCGGATATCGAGACGACGACGCAGGTCATCCAGAATTACCGCGCCGGCAAGCTCCCGCAACCGCTGGTACCGATGCAGGATACGGGCGGCAGCGGCGGCAGCTCGCAATGACGGTAACATCACCGGCATCGGGTACGCTTGGATCGACGCAGCTAATGATGTTCGCGAACGCGACATGTGCGGATGCGGTGAACCTTGCGGCGAAAGAACTCGGTTTTTCACTCGTAAAGATCGAGAAGGGGGATGTGACGGACGCGACGGCGTATTTCGCGCAGAATGCGTCGCCGGAAATCCTGATCGTCGAGATCGGCAACCAGCAAGAAGCGCCAGCCCAGCTCGATGCACTGGCCGATGTGCTGAACCCGCACACCAAGGTGCTGGCGACGGGGACGGTCGATAGCATCCGCTTTTACCAGTGGTTGAGTGATCTTGGTATCGAGGGCTATCTGCTGCAGCCATTCAGCGCGGGGGAATTGAAGCAGGCTATCGCCAAGGGCAGCATCAAGAAGCCGGAAGCGCTGGCAGCGGATGCGGCGAAAACACGCAAGATCATTGCGGTGGTCGGCGCGCGTGGTGGCGTAGGAACGACGATGATCGCGACGAATCTCGCGGCGATCTTCGTGCAGGATTATAAGATCACGACCGCGCTCGCGGATCTCGATCCGTATTTCGGTTCGGTAGCGCTGGCGCTCGACCTCGAACCTGGCCGGGGCCTGCGCGATGCGCTGGAGAAGCCGGACCGGGTGGATGGGCTGTTCCTCGAACGCGTAATGGTGAAACCGTTCGCGGGGCTCGGCATATTGAGTGCGGAAGAACCGCTGATGGATACCATCACCATGCAGCCGAACGCGGGCGAGATGATCTTCGCGGCGCTGAAGGAAAAATTCACCTGCATGGTGGTTGACCTGCCGCGGCAGATGAACCCGTTGACGCGGCATGTGCTGAACGTGGCGGATCATGTCATCATCGTCGCCGAACCGCAGATCACGAGTTTGCGCGATACGCTCAGGATCAAGGATTATCTGGTGGAAAACCTGAAACGCCTGACGCCGCTGGTAGTGCTCAACAAAGTGGGCGTGAGCGCGGCGAACGAACTTTCGGCCAAGGAATTCGCCAAGAATTATGGGCATGACGTGCGGGCGCAATTCCATTTCATGCCCGAGATCGTCGCCGCCACCGCGCAGGGCGAATTGCTCAGCGTGACACCAAAACTGAACCATGTACTGAATCCGCTGCGCGGTATCGCCCGCGAATTCATGGGGGAAACACCGGGTGACGAAAAGGATGACGCGACGCAGGAAAAAGCAGGCGGCATCCTAAGCCGCCTGAAAGGAAAAAAGTAATGTTCGGGCGCGGACAGGCACCAGCACCCGAGCCCGCATTGCAAGCGGTTGCGGTGCCTGCACCGGCAGTTGCCGAATCTGGCAAGCAATCGGCGGAGGATCGCCTCGCAGGCGTGTTCCATGAACCGACGGGCGATGAAAAACCACGCGTCGACAATCCGCTGACGAAAACGAAAGAGCTGATTTACGCGCGGCTGATGGAGCAGATCGACCTGCAAACGGCCAGCCGCATGCCGCAGGACGAATTGCGCCGCCAGATCATCGACGTGATCGGCGAGATCGTGATGGAGCAGAAGCTTGCCATTAACCAGAGCGAGCAGCAGGTGCTGGCGGCGGCGATCGTCGATGATATGATCGGCCTTGGGCCGCTGGAGCCGCTGCTACTCGATGAGCTCATTACCGACATCATGGTGAACGGGCCGGACCAGGTTTATATCGAGCGCAAGGGCAAGCTGGAGCTGGCCGATGTGCGGTTCCGCGATAACGACCATGTGATGAATATCGCGCAGCGCATCGTGACGGCGATCGGCCGGCGGGTGGATGAGTCGAGCCCGATCTGCGATGCGCGGTTGAAGGATGGCAGCCGCGTCAACGTTATCGCGCCACCGCTATCGCTCAAGGGCTGCAGCATTTCGATCCGTAAATTCTCCAAGAAAAAGATCACGCTCGATGTGATGGCGGGGCAGAATAATATTTCGGCGGAGGTGTGCAAACTGCTGAAGATCGCGGGGGCGTGCCGTCTCAATATCATTATTTCCGGCGGTACGGGTTCGGGGAAAACCACATTGCTCAATGCGCTTTCCCGCATGATCGACCATGGCGAACGGGTGGTGACGATCGAGGATGCGGCGGAGCTGCAACTGCAGCAACCGCACGTGGTGCCGCTCGAGACGCGGCCGGCGAACCTCGAGGGTGACGGCGAGATCAACATGCGCGACCTGGTGAAAAATGCCCTCAGGATGCGCCCGGACCGCATCATCCTCGGCGAGGTGCGCGGTGGCGAGGCGATCGATCTGCTGCAGGCGATGAACACGGGCCATGACGGCAGCTTCGGCACGCTGCACGCCAACTCCCCACGCGAAGCGCTGACGCGCCTTGAGAACATGGTGAACATGAGCGGCATGCGGTTGCCGAGCCACGCGATCCGGCATCAGATTTCGAGCGCGGTGCAGCTCATCGTACAGATCCAGCGGATGCGTGACGGCATGCGCCGGGTGACGCATGTGACCGAAGTGCTCGGCATGGAGGGCGAGGTCATCATCACGCAGGATCTGTATACGTATCAGTTCCATGGCGAGGATGAGCACGGCAAGCTGGTGGGCGAATTCAAGTCCTCCGGTCTACGCCCCAACTTCACACGGCAGGCGGCGTATTTCGGCTTGGATAAAGCCCTGCTCGAACTGGTCTAGCGGTGCCCAGATGATGAACATCCTCACCAACCCCGCGCTCTGGATCGGCCTTGCGATGCTGATGGGCGTGGTGGTCATCGGCAACCGCATGGGGCCGGGCAATAAGAAAAAGGCGTCGCGGCTAGAGCGGGTGACGCGTAAAGGTGCTGCGGTCGGCAGTGGGCCGTCGGCGCTGTCGCTCAAGCGCTTGCGGCCGGGGGAGGATACCGGATTCGGGCAGATGCTCGCCAGTATGCGCAGCATCGAGAAGCTGCGTGGACGACTCAAAGTGGCGGGGATGAGTGAGACCACACCGCAGAAATTCCTGCGGATGGTCGGTATCATCACGCTGGTGGTGGCGGTGTTGCTGTTCCTCGTTACGAACAAACCGTTCTATATCTGTTTGCTGTTCGGCATCATTGTGGGACTCGGCTTGCCGCATTTCGCGGTCGGGCGGAAAATCAAGAAACGGCAGCTGGCGTTCCTGAAACTGTTCCCGGATGCGATCGACCTGATGGTGCGCGGATTGCGCGCAGGGCTGCCGGTGGCGGAATCCTTCATTGTCGTCAGCAAGGAACTACCGCCGCCGATGGGCGATACGTTCGGCACCATTGCCCAGCAGACGCAACTCGGTATGCCGATGGAAAAAGCGCTGACCGAGAACGCAACCAAAATGGGGCTGACGGAATTCAACTTCTTCGTCACCACCATCATCCTGCAGCGCGAAACGGGTGGTAATTTAAGTGAAATTTTGAATAACCTCTCGGATATGCTGCGCCAGCGGCATATGATGAAACTGAAGATCGGCGCGATGTCGTCCGAGGCGCGGGCATCGGCCTACATCATCGGCGCATTGCCGTTCCTCGTCTTTGTCATCCTCGAGGTGATCTCGCCGGATTATTTGTCGCCGCTGTTCAACGATATCCGTGGCAACCATGCGCTGATCGGGGCGGGAGTGAGCCTGTTCTTGGGCGGCTTCATCATGAAACGCATGACGCAGTTGGAGATTTAGCATGGCGTTAGCGGCGACCAACCAGAGCGATGCGCATACCATGACGTGGAACGACCTGCTGCCCTTCGGCATGACAGCTGATGACGGACTGCTGGTGGTGGCTGCGGTCGGCATGTTCATGATCGTCTGGTCGCTCGGCAACCTTTTCATCGAGCGCGACCGTTTCGGGCCACGCCTGAAGATGATCCAAGACCGGCGGGCGGAACTCAAAGGCCAGATGACGGCGGCAAAGCGGCGTGGCAAAACGCACCAGAAAGCGGAAACGCTAACGTTCATCCGCATCGTTGTGACCAAGCTGAAACTGGTGCAGCAGGTGCAGACCGGCAAGCTGCAGGACAAGCTGATCAACGCCGGATACCGCTCGAAGGACGCGGTCATTATTTTCGCGTTCGGCAAGCTGGTGATGCCATTCGTCGGGCTGGGGGCCGGGCTGCTGGTCGGTGGCATCAACTGGAATCATCCCTTCACGGCGGATCAGGGTGTGGGTTGGCTCGAGGTGCTGGGCATTGCATTCTTTGGCGCGCGGCTGCCCGAGATCCTCGTCAGCAATGCGCGTAGCAAGCGCTACGCGGCGCTGCGCAAGGGGTTGCCGGATGCGCTCGATCTCATGATGATCTGCGCCGAGGCGGGACTGTCGCTATCGGCGGCGCTCGACCGGGTGGCGCGCGAGATGGGGCGGGTGAGCCCGGAACTGGCGGAGGAATTCGGGCTGACATCGGTGGAGCTTGGCTTCCTGCCCGACCGGGCGACCGCGCTGAAACATATGTACGAACGGGCGAATATCCAGGAAATCCGTGGGTTCGTGAACGTCATTGCGCAGACAGAGAAATACGGGACGCCGATCGCGCAGGCGTTACGCGTGCTATCGAAGGAATTTCGCATGCAACGGATGTTACGGGCCGAGCAAAAGGCAGCGCGGCTGCCGGCGATGATGACGGTGCCAATGATCGTGTTCATTCTGCCGACCTTGTTCATCATCGTAATGGCGCCGGCGGTGATCAGCGTGATGGATAACTTCTAATTCATTTCTAAGGTCGATTTCGTCGTCATTCATCGGACATGAATCTGCTCACGTAGCGCTGCTACGCTGCGCGCTTCATGCCTCGAATTCCTAGAACTCGCCACTTATAAATGAATTAGAAGAGCTCCTACTGCGCGTTTGCCGTCACTGCTCCGCTGCCGCTTTCGCGTCCTGTGCTGCTTTGATCTGCTGCGCTTGAATCGCTTTGCTCATCGCGGAGTGATCGGTCTTCTGTGAGGCAGGTTTCACTTTTTTCACCGTCGTCGGGGTGGTCGTATCCGCAGACGGGGTGGTGCTGATGGCCGGATGAAGCGGCGGGGTGGTAAGGGCGTCATGGTCCTTCACATACTCGCGCATGCGGGCGACGGCAAGGGTGCGGGTCTCCTCATCGATCTCGCCGTTGAGCAGCTTCTTTGCATCCGCATTGCGTCCGAGCAGGCCATAGGCGAGGGCGAGATCCTGTTTGGTAACACTCGAGGCGCCGGGTTTGCGCACTTCCGGCTGCAACAGGTCCACGGCTTTTTTGGGTTCTCCATTGAGCATGTAGGACATGGCAAGGTCCGTTTTCAGCGTGGTGAGGTTCGAATGCGGATTCACCTGCATCGCCCGCAGGTAGGCCATTTGCGCGGCGGAGTGGTTACCGAGCATATCGTTGGCGACGCCTTTACCAGTGTTGAGGTCGAGATCATCGGGCCGGGTCTTGAGTCCGCGGTCAAAGGAGGCGAGCGCTTCGGCATAGTGGTAGCTGTCGAGATAGATTTTGCCACGCATGTAGTTGACGAGCGCGTTATCCGGCTGGAAGACAAGCGCCCGGTCGAGCACGGCAGCTTCTTTCGCGGATTGATTGCTTTTTTCATACAGGCGGGCGAGGGCAATATGGGCCTCGACATGGCCGGTTGAAATGGCGGCGGCGCTCATGTAATCGCGCTCGGCGGCGACCATGTTTCCCTGCTGGGCAGCGCCTTCCGCGCCGTAGATGAGCGACTGTTCCTTGCTGGTGAGCGGTGGCAGGCTGCTGGCATCGACGGCACTGGGTGCGGGCGTTGTAACCGCCATATCGCAAGCGGCAAGCATCAAGGCCAGTACTAGAATTTTTGGGAATCGCATGGGTAACCTCCGTGGCGATACTAACTGAAAATGAACTCGCTCACCAGTGGAAAACCGAGAAGGTTAACGTGGGGGATTTGCATAAAATTAGAGTAAAAAATCCAAGGGAATCTGCGGTTCTCAGCGATTTTCGCACTGACTCTGAATGCCGGATTTGCTATACTCGCTATCGGAGTGTTGCATGCGCATCGTACAGCTATTGAAAAAATTTCGCGAAGCCGAGTCCGGGGTGACGGCGATCGAATTCGCTGTGGTGGCGCCGGTGATGTGCATCCTGGTGATGGGCATCATTGAGTTCGCCATCATCATGATGGTGTACAACGTGATGGAAGGCGCGACCGCGACCAGCGCCCGCACCGGCAAGACGGGTTATGTGACCGGGGGCGAAACGCGCCAGCAGACCATCCTCGACCAGATCACCAACCGGGCGGGGACGTTGCTCAACCCGTTGAAGCTGACGGTCACCACGAAATATTACAAACAGTACGACCAGATCAACGACCCGGAACCGTATGTGGATGCGAACCATAACGGCACGTACGATGCGGGCGAGAGCTATACCGACATCAACGGCAACGGGCATTGGGATGCGGATATGGGTCAATCCGGCTATGGCAGCGCGGGCGATATCGTGGTCTACACGGTGAGCTATCCGTGGGCGATTTCGACCCCGCTCGTCAGCAGCTTCATCGGTAGCGGCGGTATCTTCACCATCACGACCCATGCGGTCGTCAAGAATGAGCCCTATTGATGCATACGACGGTACAGTTACCGCAAGGAACACCCAAACAGCCGCTGCTGCGACGCTTCTGGCAGGCCAATGGCGGCATTGCCGTGGTGGAATTCGCACTGGTGCTGCCGGTGCTGATGACGCTGTTCTACGGCACGGTCGAAGTTACGCGCTATATCCTCATCACGCAGAAGGTCGAGAAGCTGGCGCATTCGGTAGCAGATATGACGGCGCAGGAGCAGACGGCATCGAAATCGACGCTCGACCAAGTGATGGCGGCGGCGAGCGATATCATGGACCCGTTCGACATGACGAATAACGGCACCATCTTCATCTCGGCGATGTATCTGGCGCCGAGCACGACCGTGCCCAAGGTCATCTGGCGGTATCAGGGCGGCGGCACGTTCACGGCAGCGAGCCAGACCGGAACGGTGGGCGGTACGGCGGTCGTGCCGGCGGGATTCACCTTCGATGACCGGGAAAACCTCGTTTCGGCGGAAGTCTATTATCAATTTTCGCCGCTCATCAGCAGTCAATTCTTCGGCACGACCACGGTTTATCGTTCGGCATTCTACAAGCCGCGTCTTGGCGCATTACTGACGCCGCCGGCATAAGCCTACAGGCGTTAAAAGGGGGATTCTATGGCTCGTCATTTCTTGCGTGATTTCCTGCGCGACCGTGAAGGCAACGTCATCCTTATCTTCGCGCTCGCATCGCTCGCGGTCGTCGGCTCGGTCGGCGTGGCGGTGGATGCGGGCCGCAGCGAGATGGTGCAGGCGAAGCTGCAGAACGCGGTGGATTCCGCCGCCCTTGCTGCCGGTTCCAGCGCAAGTACGGCCAACCTTACTACGGTCGCCACCAAATACGTGAACGTGAATTTCAGCCAAGGTAATCTCGGAGCAGTACTTGGACCGGTGACAGCAACGCTGAGTGCCGACAAGAAAGTGGTGACGGTGAGTGCGACGGCGACCCTCAGTACGTCAATGATGAAGGTGCTCGGCCAGAATACGGTGAACCTCGACGCGACTTCGGAAGTGACGCGCGCCAATAAGGGGATGGAACTGCTGCTGGTGCTCGATAACACCGGGTCGATGAACAGCCCGGTGAATTCGAGCAATAGCGGTGTCAGTAAAATTTCGGCACTGCGAACCGCGGTCGCGGGTTCGGGCGGGCTGCTCGATATCCTGTATGGCTCGACCGGCAGCACGCCGAACAATACGGTACCGAATCTGTGGGTCGGGATCGTGCCGTTCTCGCAGGCGGTGAATATCGGCACCGGGACCAACTGGGTGAACAGCAATAGCTACGACTGGGGCCACCCGGCGCAGCCATGGCAGGGCTGTGTGATGGCGCGGGTGCCGGACGACTCGACGGACGACACCCCGGCGACCATGAAGTTCGATGCGTATTACGCACCGACGACCGGCAAGATCGTCACGCCCACCTCGGGCACCGGTGTCGCCGGCACGTGCGCCAGCAATAATGGCATCAACTCGTGGAAATGTACGGTGCAGACCGGCTCGGGCAGCAGGCTCAAGAACGTGCTGACCTACGATTACAGCACAACGAACGGCCCCGGCGATAACAAGGGCCCGAACACATTGTGCCCGCAACAGGTGCAGCCGATGGTGGCGGAAAAGAATACGCTTGTGACGTCGGTGAATTCGCTGACCGCTGCGGGGAGTACGTTCATCAATACCGGGATGGCGTGGGGGTACCGCATGTTGTCGCCCAAATGGCGTAATCTCTGGGGCGGTGAAATGAACACCAACAAACTGCCACTCGATTACAATACACCGCTGATGAACAAGGTCGTGGTGCTGATGACGGATGGGATGAATTCGTTCAGCTCCGGCAACTTCACCAATTACGGATTCCTGACAGATAACCAACTGGGAAAGACGAAAACGATGAACAATGGCGATGCGTATTCGGTGAGCGCAGAGAAGGTGCTCGACGACCGTACGTTGCAGATATGCAGCGCGCTGAAAGCGCAGGGCGTCATCATCTACACGATCGGGTTCGGGCAGGATGACAGCAATAATTTCAGCAGCGCGACCAGTGTCAACGGGCCGTTACTGAAAGCTTGCGCGACCTCGGGTGCCTATTACTTCCTGGCGCCGACCAATGCCGACCTGCAGACGGCATTCGCGGCCATCGGCGATTCGCTGGCGAACCTGCGGATCAGTAAGTAATTTCTAGTGGCGTAGCAGCGTTGACAAGGGTCTTGACCCTCAAGTTCCGCCGGAACGCAAGTATTCCGGGTCGGCTCCTGGCCTCCCTTGGCTAACGTACTCTTACTTATACCGGTTGACAAAGACCCGCACTTTTCGTATCTATCGCGCAGCTATTGAGAGTCATTCTCAATTCCGCTACCCACCATACGAAAGAGGTTCCCATGAAATTTTCCTTAACGCACGCAGCGGTGCTCGCCGTTATCGTGATTGCCGGTGCCGGCGCGGCGAACGCCAAGGATTACACCATCACCCTCAAGGGCGTGGAATGGCAACCGGCAGACCTTGCGGTGAACGCGGGCGAGAAGATCAAGCTGACGGTCGTCAATAAAACAGACAAGGCCGCCGAGTTTGAAAGCGATGACCTCGACCGGGAGAAAGTGGTCGCCGCGAACAGTTCGGTCGTGATCGATCTCGGGCCGCTGCAACCGGGGGTCTATCCGTACGACAATGATTTCCATGAAGACAGCAAGGGCACCATCACCGCGAAATAGTGCATGTGCCAAAAGTAATCCATAAAGGTCGAGATGTGACATGCTAGCCACCCTCATCATTGTGTTCCGCGAAGTCATCGAAGCGGGGCTGATCGTCGGCATCGTGCTGAGCGCGACGGTTGGTGTGCCGCATCGTGGACGCTGGGTCATGGGCGGGGTGTTGGCCGGGTTGCTCGGAGCGTGTGTCGTTGCGACATTCGCGAAGGCGATCAGCGCGGCGATGGCCGGGTATGGGCAGGAACTGTTCAATGTCGGCATCTTGAGTTTTGCCGTCGTCATGCTTGCCTGGCATAATGTATGGATGGCGCGGCATGGGCGCGAGATCAGCATGCATATGAAGCAAGTGGGCGCGGAAGTGGTGTCGGGCAAACGCTCGCTGCTGGCGCTGGCCATTGTGGTGGCGATCGCAGTGTTGCGCGAAGGTTCAGAGGTGGTGCTGTTCCTCTATGGTATCCTGTTATCGGGCGAGGATACGGCGGCATTGATGGCGCTGGGTGGGGCCTGCGGCGTGCTGCTTGGGGCGCTCATGACATTTGTAATGTATAAGGGCCTACTGCGTATTCCGGTGAAGAGCCTGTTCAAAGTGACGAGCTGGCTCATTGCGCTACTGGCGGCGGGCATGGCAGCGCAGGCGGTGGCGTTCCTGCAGCAGGCGCAGATCCTGACCGTTCTGACAGAAGTGGTATGGAATACTTCGGCGATCCTCCCTGACCGTAGTTTGGCGGGCAAGGTGCTGCATACACTGGTCGGCTACACGGCGCGGCCGAGCGAGGCGCAGCTGCTGATGTATGGCAGCGTACTGGTCATCATCTTCACGCTGATGCGGTTGTTCGGGCAGGCCGCGCCCAGCGGCAAATCGCCGCTGCGGCAATCGCACGCGGCCTAATGCTCCAAGGCTTGCGCGCGCGGGCCAAATCCATTATTGCGAATGTCAGTGCCCACTTAGCTCAGTTGGTAGAGCAGTAGTTTTGTAAACTTCAGGTCGGCGGTTCGATTCCGTCAGTGGGCACCATCTATCCCACATGAAAGTCCCTCGCTTGGCTCGGTGGACTTTTATGTGCCCAATCGAAGCTAATGCCTTTAGGCAGTTCTCGGTCGTTCGTAGTTTTGTGAGGTTACGCCTCTTTAATCCATGGCCGTGTGTTGCTGGGTTTGGCAAAATAGTAACCCTGCAGGTAATCGACGCCGAGATCGATCAGCATCTTCGCCACTTCACCGGTCTCGACGAATTCGGCGACGGATTTGAGGCCGAAGCCCTTGGTGAAATCGAGCAAAATTTTAACAAAGAGGCGACTGTCGGCATTGTCCGTGAGGTCGCGAATGAACGCGCCGTCGATTTTTACGAAGTCGATGGAGAGAGTTTTCAACTGGCGGAAGCTGGTGTAGCCGGAACCGAAATCATCGAGCGCGATCATGCAGCCAAGAGCCTGCACCTCGGCGCAGAAGCGGGCGCTGTGCTTGAGGTCGCCATGCACGGCGGTCTCGGTGATCTCGACGGAAAGGCGCGCGGCGACATCGGGCGTTTCGGTCATCAGCTCAGTGAGTTTGGTCAGCCACGTGCTGTCCTGAATGGTGAGGTTGCTGACGTTCACGGCAATGTGCACTTTGGAATCGAAGCGCAGTTCGGTGACGACTTTTTCGAGGACGACGCAGTCGATCATCGGGATGAAACCCATGCGCTCGGCGATGGGGATCAGGGCGCCGGCGGAGGTGATGGTACCGTCCTCACTGCAGAGGCGCAGGAGGGCTTCATAGTGGGCGACCTCGCCGGTCTTGGCATCGATGACGGGCTGGTAGGCGAGGCGGATGCGGCCTTCCTTGACGGCCTGGCCGAGAAAGTTGGCGAGGCCCATTTCTTCGCGGTGCCCGGCACCGGAAACATCGGGTTGCGCCAGCTCGCTGCCACTACTCTCGGTGAGGATGACAAGCGCGCGGCCGAGGATCTCCTCGGGCTGGGAGACGGCATCGGGCAGGATCTGGTAGGAGGTGGAAATGAGGCAATGGAGTTCGCCGTAACGCGAACTGTAGCTGTAATTGCGGATGGCGTCCTCGATCTCCTGGCACCAGCGCTCGGCAGCGGAATCGTTGGTGGCGGGCAGCAGGATACCGAACTGGTCGCGCTGGACGCGGGTGGCACTGGCGTTGGTGCCGGCAGTGTGGCGCACCAGCTCAAAGAGTTCGGCCATCACGGCCTCGGCGACGGACATGGAATAGCCGGACATGATCATGGCGAGGTTGTCGATGGAAACGAGCACGAGGGCGGCCTGTTCCTGCGTCTGGCGAGCGTGGGATTCGAGCTTCGCCAAGGCATTGATGAAGGGTTGCGGATAGCCGCAGGCACCGAGGGAACTGGTGACGGTAGCGGGCTGATCATGCTGGCGGCGGAACATGAAGGGATTGTCGCGTTATTGTTGCGAAAAGGCAAGCCCAGAGCCGCTAAGCGGCGAAGGTTACTCAAGCAAATCGCAAAAACAGCACGAATTAGGCTAAAAGGTCACAGCAGGTAGCAGAGCAGCAAGCCGACGAGAATGATGAGGCCGGTCCACTGGTTGCTGCGAAAAATGGCGCCAGCGCGCTCGGGTGGACAGGGCAGCTGGCGCACCTGCCAGAGGAGCTGAGCAGCGGCGGCGCACAGCGCGAGGTAATAGGGGAACGGAGCAAACCGCAGGAACCCGGCGAGTACCAGTAGCGCCAGCATAACGCCGTAGCAGGCGGCGACAAAGAGGCGCAGATGCTTTAGGCCGATCCGGCGGGCGGTGGAGCGGATGCCGATTTTTTCGTCATCGGCCATGTCCTGCACGGCGTAGACGGTGTCGTAGCCGAGCGTCCAACAGATGGCGGCGGCGTAGAGCACGAAGGTGACGGGGTAGAGCGCATGGTCGGTCGCGACCCAGCCGAAGAGCACGCCGAGATTAAAGGTGAGGCCGAGGAAGAGTTGCGGCCACCAGGTGAGGCGCTTCATCAGCGGGTAAAAAACGATCAGCGGCAGGGTGAGCAGCGCGAGCGGAAACCAGGCGCGCGGCAGGGTGCAGGCGGTGATGAAGGCGAGCACGAGCAGGACGAAAAGGAGGATGACCGCCTGCCACGGCTTGATGGTGCCGTTGGCGAGGGGACGGTCCTTGGTGCGTTCGACCTTGGCATCCATCCGGCGGTCGATGAGGTCGTTGACGATGCAGCCGGCGGAACGCATGAGGATGCTGCCGACGAGCATAATGGCAATGAGGAGCGCGATGCCGGGCTCGCCCGGCGTGTAGGCCGGACCGGCAAGGGCGACGGCCCAGGCGGCGGGGAAGAAGACAAGCCAGATACCGATGGGTTTATTGAGGCGGGTGAGGGCGATATAGCGGTTCATGCGCGGGCTCCTGAGTTTGGCATTAACGGTGCCGCAATGTACCCCTCCTTGGGGAGAGGTCGAAATCGCTCTTGCGATTTCGGGTGAGGGGCGTAGCGTTGATCTGTGAAAAAATTCGGCACAAAAGTTCTACGGCTAATTGAACATGCGCGCAGTTTACGCGGGGCCAGTACCGATGTCGAGCGCAAGCTTTGGCATCACTTGCACGACCGCCAGCTTGAAGGATACAAATTCCGCAGGCAGTTTCCTGTCTGCGGCTATATTCTCGATTTTGCCTGTGAAGAATTACGGTTAGCCGTTGAATTGGACGGCGGGCAACATGCCAATGAAACAGTACAGGTTTACGACGAGAAACGTATCTGTCGATTACAGGAAGCTGGCTGGAATATCCTGCGTTTTTGGAACCATGATGTTGTTGAAAATAGTGATGGGGTTTTGGATAGCATCGCTCGGCAATTGCTGCAGCATGAGCGAGCGTGATGCCCCTCACCCGAAAATCTAAGGAAGATTTTCGACCTCTCCCCAAGGAGAGGTACGCGCGTGGCGTGGCCGGTGATTTTATTGCAGGTTCGGCATGAACGCTACCTCCCCACGCTATCGTCTGGCTGTCGATGCGGCGCTGCATGCAGGTGCGGCAGTGACGCTCGCCGATAATGCGGCGCATTATGTGACGGGTGTGCTGCGGCTGAAGGCGGGGGATACGATCGCGTTGTTCAACCGCATGGATGGGGAATGGCGCGTCGTCATTCGCGAGGTGCGCAAGAAGCAGGTGGTGCTAGTGGCGCAGGAGTGCACGCGCCCGCCATCGGCGCGCGGCATACACCTGACAGTGTGCTTTGCGCCGATCAAGGGCGGGCGGATGGAAACGATCATCGAGAAGGCGACGGAGCTCGGGGCATCCGTGCTGCAGCCGGTAATCACGGCGCGCACGATCGTCGATAAGGTGAATCTGCAACGTGCCGAGAGCCTCGCGCGGGAAGCGGCGGAGCAGTGCGAGCGTATCGACTGGCCGGAAATCCGTGAGCCGATAAAGTTACAAAAATTACTTGGCGAGTGGCCGCAGGACGTGCCGTTGATGTATGGTGATGAAAGCGGAGCAAGTGAATCCCTGCTAAAACTTGATGCGCCGATACCGGAGAAATGGGGCATTCTCGTGGGGCCGGAAGGCGGCTTCACGCCGGAGGAATTCGGTTGGCTCGGCCATGTGAAAGCAGCGGTCGGCGTCGGTCTTGGCCCACGCATCTTGCGCGCCGACACCGCAGTCATTACATTGTGCGTCGCAACGTTGATGGCGTGGGGCGATTGGGCCGAGCGGCCGCGTTTCAAACGATAGTTTTTTTGGGGGAATGAATGCAGACGAATGCAGCCGTAAAAGAAAATGCAACGCCGGAGATCCTGGCGCAACTCACGACGCTCATCGAGACGCGCGGCGAGGAAGTGCATACATGGATGGAGGCGCGACGAATGGAAAGCGGCGCGCCGTTCTATTCGTCGGTGGATGTGCGGCATGCGGGATTCAAAATCGCGCCAGTGGATACGAATTTGTTCCCGGCCGGGTTCAACCAGTTGTCGAGCGCGGCGCGCGGCCGCGCGGCGGCGCATATCAAGGAGCGGCTGGCGCGTTACAACGCGGTGAAACGGGTGCTGGTGATTCCGGAAAACCATACACGCAATACGGGATATATTGATAATCTGACGGCGTTGCTCTCCATCCTGCGCGAGGCGGGATGTGAGGTGGAACTGGGAAGCCTCGCGGCGACGGATGAGCCGATCGAGGTGGTGAATTCAAAAAGCGAAACCTTGCGCGAGATGCCGTTGAAGCGCGAAGGCAGTTTGCTGAAGACGACGAGTGCGTTCTGCCCGCAGTTGATCCTGTTGAACAACGACCTGACGTCGGGGTTGCCGGATAGCCTGCGCGGTGTGTCGCAGCCGATTGTGCCGCGGCCGTCGCAGGGCTGGCATCGGCGCCGGAAGTCGATCCATTTCGAAGCATACATGAAACTGGCGCATGAATTCGCGGCCGCATTCGACATCGACCCTTGGCTGATGAATGCGGAGTTCCATAAATGCGGGCGGGTGGATTTCAGCAGCAAGACCGGGCTTGATTGCGTGGCGATGGGCGTCGAAAAAGTGCTGCACAAAGTGCGCAGCAAATATGCCGAATACGGCATCACCAGCGAGCCGTATGTGTATGTGAAATCCGATTCCGGCACATATGGGATGGGCATCATGACGGTGAAATCGGGCGATGAAATGCTCGAGATCAACAAGAAGATTCGCAACAAAATGAATGTGATCAAAGAGGGTGTGCAATCGACGGAGGTAATCATCCAGGAGGGGGTGCCGACGAGCGATGTGGTGGACGGCTCGCCAGCGGAGCCGATGCTGTACCTGGTTGACGGGCATGCGGTCGGCGGCGCGTACCGGGTGAATGGCGAGCGCGATGCGCAGAATAATCTCAACGCCACGGGTATGCGCTTCGTCGGCATGTGCGACGAAGGCGAAGAAGGCACGCTAGCGATGCCCGAATGCACCTTCGGCGCGCTGGGACTGATCGCGGAATTGGCGTCGATCTCCGCGCAGCGGGAAGAGTACGGCGAGAGTTACAGTATCTGACCACGCGGTGAAAATGGCGCATTGCTTTGTCATCGCCTGTGCTCAGTCGGTCAGGTAGCGCTGCTACACTACCATCCCTGCGCTATGCAATTCCTAGCACTGCATCCATTTTGGCTCAGTGGTGTCTGGGTCGCCTCTCTCGCTAAAGCTCGGGTGACCGCATTCCGTTCGGAGTATATGGGGTGCGAAGTAACAAATTTTTAGTGTGTGTCGGGTGTCAGACGTTGAGCGTGAGCAATCGGTTCTACATGGAAACAGCCTACGCTTCCCCAGGCCTTTTGGCAGATTAAACGCTTTGGACTGTTCGGACGTTGCTCGCCACCTGTCCTTAGCTCCCTGCCTGTCATGCAAGTTTTCGTAGTGGTCCTCTTGATGGGACCTGGAGCGCTCACGCCTGAACACCCGACACATCAGTATAATCACCTACGGCTAAAAGGCCGGGAAGGGGGTGGGGTGGAAAAAGATCAGGTTACGGTAAAGAAAGCTGGATTGCCGTGTTTCGCGGGCAATGACGGATTGGACGAGGCGATTATTACGTCTTTACCCGGTTATCCGGGAAGATGATACGCACGGTAGTGCCGACGCCGACTTCGCTGGTGAGCTGCAGTTTGCCGCCATGGAGTTCGGCGAACATCTTGCATAACGGCAGGCCAAGGCCGGTGCCCTCGTGGCTCTGGCTGCGATGCACCTGACCGAAGACGGCGAGGGCCTTGCTGATGTCGCCTTCCGGAATGCCGATGCCAGTATCCGTGACGACGAGATGGAGCTGGCGGTACTGGTCGAGCCGGGCGCTGATGGTGATGCGGCCCTGCTGGGGCGTGAACTTGATGGCGTTGCTGAGCAGGTTGAGCAGGATCTGACGTACTTTGCGTTTATCGGCGATGAGTAGCGGCAGGTGGGGTGCGACATCGATGGCGAGGTTGATGCTTTTCATCTTCGCACGCTCGGCAACGATGCGGATGGATTCGTTCACCGCCCGTTCGACATCGATCTCCTCTTCGTAGAGTTCGAGCTTGCCGGCTTCGCCCTTGCTGAACTCGAGGATGTCGGAGATGAGCTGCAGCAAATGCGTGCCGCAGAGATTGATGTCCTGCACGCGCTCTTTCTGTTTGTCGTTGAGCGCACCGAAATACCCGGCGCCAAGCATCTCGGAAAAGCCGATGACGGCATTGAGGGGCGTGCGCAGTTCGTGGCTCATGTTGGCGAGGAATTCGGACTTGGCCTGGCTGGCGAGAATGGCGGCGGATTCAGATTCCTCGACGCGCATGATCTGGCGCGCCATGTTGAGTGCGAAGTAGGAAAGCACCGAACCGAAGATGGTGAAGATGGCGAGGAAGGATACGTCCTTGAGGCGGGCCTGCCGCCAGCCGCTGAGGAAATCCTTCTCGTCGATCACGATGGCGGTGACGATCGGCAGGCTGCGCAAATGCGCGTAGGAATAAATCTTGATGGCGTTGCTGAAGGTTTTGGTATCAGTGATGACGTCATCGTCCTTCGGATGTTTCTTCGCATCGGTGCTCATGAAATCGAGGATGGGATCGCGCGTCGCGTCGTTACCGGGGCCGACGAAAAGCGTGGTGCCGTCATCGAGCATCAGGGCCATGAAGCGGTTGCTGCCCTGGTCGACGCTGGCGAAGAAATCGCTGAAGTAAAGCGGATCGACCGCGGCGAGGATGACGCCGCCGAACGTCCCGTCGAGCTTGGTGATGCGGCGGCTCATGATGATGAGTTGCGGATGCAACAGGATGTGGGTGCGTTGCTGGCCGATATAGATGCCGCGCTCTCTGTTGTCCTCGCGCATGGCTTGGAAGGCAGGATCGTGCTCGACGGATTCGGTGTAGTTGTACCAGTCGTCATAGCCTTTTTTGTTGGCGGCCACCTCGATGATACCGTGGTCGTTGACGAGCATCAGCGCGGCGATCTGTGGGGTGTCATCGACCCAGAGCTTGAAGTTGTTCTCGATGTCATGCGGGATAGTGCCGCCGAACATGGTGTTGAAATACTGGCGCTCAACCGCACGGTGGAGGACGAGGTCGACGCCGAGCAACGTCAGGTCGACCTGGTCAGCGAGGATATGGGTGAGGCGGGCGGCGTTGGTCTTGCCGTCCTCGATGGAATGCTCGTAAGCCTTGCTGGCCTGATAGGCGACGAAGACGCAGAAGAGCAGCATGATGAGGGCGGAAAAGGCGATGAGCGTCTTGGCTTTCGGCGAGCGGCCGCGACCGACGGCGAGGCGCGCGCCGGTGGTGGTCGGGTGGTCTGTCATGGCCTTATCCATCGTCGCCTACTATGGCGTATCGCGGTTAAAGAAACGTCAAGAATTCATTAGGATAGCTTTAAAGAAGCAGGGTTTAGAAGCCAGATGCAGCGTTTAGGGAAGTAAGATATTAAGATATTTAGTGAATAGTAGAAAATTTGCGAGCGGGGCAGCCATGATTTTTTTCCTTCGGTTTTAGGCCGCTTATGCTAGGGTAATGGCATGGTCACGCGTATCCATACCGTTGCTTTTCAAGGGATTGAGACCTTGCCGGTCGAGGTGCAGGTGCATCTCGGACCGGGGTTGCCGGCCTTCACCATTGTCGGGCTGCCGGACAAGGCGGTGGCCGAATCGCGCGAACGGGTGCGGGCGGCGCTGTCGAGCATGGGGATTCAGCTGCCGGCGAAAAAAATCCTGGTGAATCTCGCGCCGGCGGATGTGCAAAAAGAAGGTTCGCATTTCGATGTGCCGATCGCGCTTGGCATGCTGGTCGCGCTCGGGATGATTCCGGCGGATGCGCTGGAGGGGTTCATCGCGCTGGGAGAACTGGCGCTCGATGGGCAGTTGCAGCCGGTGGCGGGCGTGCTGCCCGCAGCGCTCGGGGCGAGTGCGCTCGGCAAGGGCATCATCTGTCCGGCGGCGAATGGGCCGGAAGCGTCGTTTGCGGGTGATCTCGATATCCTCGCACCGCATTCGCTACTGGCGCTGATCAACCATATCAAGGGCCAGCAGGTGATGGCACGGCCGGAAGCGCGGCTCGAGATGACCGCAGCGAAGGGGCCGGATTTGAGTGAGGTCCGTGGGCAGCAGGTGGCGAAACGGGCGCTCGAAATCACCGCGGCGGGTGGGCATAATCTGCTGATGATCGGGCCGCCGGGCTCGGGGAAATCGATGCTTGCGGCGTGTTTGCCGGGCATCTTGCCGCCAATGAGCGCCGAGGAAATGCTGGAGACGAACCTCATCGCGAGCGTGGCGGGAAAATTGATGAAAGGAGCGTTCGCGGGGACGCGACCGTTCCGTGATCCGCACCACTCGTCGTCGATGGCATCGATGGTGGGGGGTGGACGCAAAGCGGTGCCGGGGGAGATTTCACTGGCGCACCATGGCGTGCTGTTCATGGATGAATTGCCGGAATATCCACGGGGAGTTTTGGAATCGCTGCGGCAGCCGCTCGAGACGGGACAGATTTCGATAGCTCGGGTCGAAGCGCATATCACGTATCCGGCGCGGTTCCAGATGATCGCGGCGATGAACCCGTGCAAATGCGGCTTCCTCGACGATGCGGGCAGGGCCTGCAACAAAGCGCCGCGCTGTGCGGGGGATTACCAGTCGCGTATCTCGGGCCCGCTGCTCGACCGGATCGACCTGCATGTCGATGTGCCAGCGGTCGATACGCTGAGCATGCTGACGCCGGCCGATGCGGAATCCTCCGCGAGCGTCGCGGCGCGGGTGGCGAAAGCGCGCGAGCAACAGCAGCAGCGTTTTGCGGCGATGGGCATCCGGGCGCGGACGAATGCGGAAGTAAGCGGCGATAATTTACAAGCCATGGTAAAACTCAAAGAGGAAGGCCGGACATTGCTGGAACATGCAACACGGACCTTGCAGCTATCTATGCGCGGGCTGACGCGGGTGATGCGCATCGCACGCACGATCGCCGACCTCGAGCAGGCGGAGGAGGTAAGCCGGACACATCTCGCCGAAGCGTTATCGTATCGTCAGCAGCCGCAGGGCAGATTTCTGGATGCCGCCTGATGGAGCAGCCCGTGATCACCGAAGCAACGAAAACGGATTGCGCCGCCATCGCGCAGGTCGCGACACAAACGTTCATCGACACGTTCGGGCATCTCTACACGGCGGCGAACCGCGAGCAGCATAGTGCCGAGAAATTCAGCCCGGACTATTTTTCGCAGGCGCTGGATGCGGGCGACACGGTGCTGATGCTACAGTATGAAGGGCAACTCATCGGTTACGCGAAAGTGGGGCATGTGGGGTTGCCGGTGAAGGCGCCAATCCCGGATGGAGCGCAAGAAATTACGCGCGTGTACATCGACAAGGCGTTCCACGGGCGCGGCTTCGGCAAGGCACTGATGCTACATATCCTGTCGTTGCCGCGCATCGTTACAGCACCGGTGGTGTATCTCGGTGTGTGGGAGGAGAATCTGAAAGCGCAGGCGCTGTATCAGCAGTATGGGTTCTCACCGGTGGGTAGATACTTATACCAGGTGGGTGATCAGTTTGATAACGAAATCATTATGGCCAGAAAGCGTTGAATCGCACCGACTGCGTTGTCATTCGGCGGATGAGAAAAAATTCACGTAGCGCTGCTACGCTAAAATTTTCCTCACCTTGAACTCCCAGCATTCGGCACGATTGAACGCTTTCTGTATGCACCCATTTTTTGATTGCTTCGCAAGATCGCTTACTGGTGATCGCTATGCGCAGGTTGGCTTAGTATTGTTTTGGATCGCCTCTCTCGCTTTGCTCGAGTCGCTAGCTGATGGCTCGCTCGTCCAACTCGCTCAGTGCTTCCCTAACTAGCGATGGTAATCAGCCCCGTTTGCGGCGAGCTGGCGCTGGCGGTGGCGCGTTTTTCCATGCGGCCGGCAAGATAGGCGAGGCGGCCGGATTCGATGGCAAGTTTCATCGCGCGGGCCATCAGGATGGGATCGCGCGCTTCGGCGATGGCGGTATTCATCAGCACGCCGTCGCAGCCAAGTTCCATGGCAATCGCCGCATCGGAAGCGGTGCCGACGCCGGCATCGACGAGGACGGGGATGAAGGATTGCTCGACGATCAAGCGGATATTGAGCGGGTTCTGGATACCGAGCCCGGAGCCGATGGGAGCAGCGAGCGGCATGATGGCAGCGACGCCGAGCGCTTCGAATTTTTTGGCGCTAATGGGATCGTCGTTCGTATAGACCATCACGTCGAAGCCTTCGTCCACGAGGATTGCGGCGGCCTTGAGGGTTTCTTCCACGTCCGGGAGCAGGCTCGTTTTGTCGCCGATGACTTCGAGTTTCACCATGGTCCAGCCGCCAAGTTCGCGGGCGAGGCGCAGGGTGCGCACGGCCGCATCCGCAGTATAGCAACCGGCGGAGTTGGGCAGGTAAGTATATTTCTCGGGCGGGATGGCGGCCTGCAAACTGTTAGCACCGGTGTCACTCAGGTTGACACGGCGCAGGGCGACGGTAACGATCTGCGCACCGCTGGCTGCAATCGCCGCTTTCGTTTCGCCCATGTCTTTATATTTGCCGGTGCCGACGAGAAGGCGGGAAGAGAATTTCCTGCCGGCGATGATAAGGTCATCCGCCATCAGCCACCCCCGATGAAACCGACGATCTCGATGGCATCGTTGTCCATGATCGGCGTGGTGGCGTATTCACTACGCGGGACGATGGCGAGGTTGCGTTCGATAGCGACTTTTTTGCTGTCGAGGTTGAGTTCGGCAATCAGGTCGCTGACGCGATGCAGTTTCGCGCGCAGGCGTGCTTGCCCGTTGACGGTGATTTGCGATGCGGCGGCGGATGTGCTAGACATAAACGGCATTGTTAAGGGAAATGACGGGTATGAGCAAGAAAATCACTATCCTGAACGGGCCCAACCTGAACCTGCTAGGCACGCGCGAGCCGGAGATTTACGGCACGGCGACGCTGGCGTACATCGAGCAGTTGTGTGCGGCGGCGGCGAAAAAGGCCGGTTTTTCCATCGATTTCAAGCAGAGCAACCATGAAGGTGCACTGATCGACTGGGTGCAGGCGGCGAAGGATTCGGTGGGCATTATTATCAATGCGGGGGGCTATACGCACACGTCGGTCGCGCTACACGATGCGCTGAAGGCGGTGCAGGTGCCGGTGATCGAGGTGCATCTTTCTGATCCTAGGTCGCGGGAGGCGTTCCGACATTATTCGTATATCGAAGCGGTGGCGCAACAAAGCATCGTGGGGCAGGGTGCGCAGGGCTATGTGCTCGCGATCGAGGCATTGAGTGAACTCGTCAAGTAGTGTTCATTGTCGATGGATGCTGAAACAAGCTCAGCATGACGGAATGTTTGGCGGCATCAGTGCCACGCGCGTCACCCTGAACTCGCGTCAGGGTCCATCCGAATAAATTAGGATGCCCGACATGATGGAAGATGCGTTGACCCCCGATAAACTCCTGCTCGCCTATGCGAACGGTTATTTCCCGATGGCGCTGAACAAGGATGATCCGGAGTTGTACTGGTTTTCACCAGAGGAGCGCGGCGTGCTGCCGCTCGAGACGTTCAATATTCCGCGGGGGTTGAAGCGCAGCATGAAGCACCGGGATTATACGATCACGGTCGATACGGCGTTCGAGGCGGTGATCCGGGCGTGCGGGACGCTGACCAAGGAGCGGCATGAGACATGGATAAACGAGCATATCGTGACGCTGTATACGGAACTGTTTGCGCGCGGACAGGCGCATAGTATCGAGGTGTGGGAAAGTGAAAAGCTGGTGGGTGGGCTATATGGCGTATCGCTGGGCGGGGCGTTCTTCGGCGAGAGCATGTTCTCCCGCGCGCCCGATGCCAGCAAGATGGCGCTGGTACGGCTGGTGGAGATCCTGCGCGGAGCAGGGTATACATTGCTCGATACACAGTACGTGAATGAGCATTTGAAACAGTTCGGGGTTGAGGCGTGGGAGAAGCCGCGCTACATGATGAAGCTGGAAACGGCTTTGAACGTTTCACCCAATCCCAGCCTGCATTTTAAGGAGAGCGCCGCCAGGTAATTGTCATAAAACGTTCACTTAATCGTCAGAATTTGCCGCTATGAAACGGTATGACACTTACGATTGATACCGCTTCCCTCACGGCCGACGAGCTGCTGCATCATTATCGGCAGGGGCTCTTTCCGTGGGGTGAAGGGCACGCTAAACCGATGGAATGGTATTCGCCGGATATGTGCAAGCCGCCCGAGTTACGCGGCGTGATGCCGATCGCTGATTTTCATATACCGAACAAGATGAAACAGCTTCAGAAACGGCATCCTTACGAAATCACGGTGGATCAGGATTTTAATGCGGTCATTCATGGTTGTGCGGAGATCACCGGTAAAACAGGCCGGGACGAAACATGGATCACGCCAAACTCATCGAGCTGATGAAGGAACTGCACCGGCGTGGCGATGCGCACTCGGTTGACGTGTGGGAAAGAGCACCGGGCGCTCCCGGTGGAAAGCGGTTGGTCGGCGGTCTCTACGGGGTTTCCAGCGGCGGTGCTTTTTTTGGCGAAAGTCAATTCAGCCGGGTTCCCAACGTCAGTAAACTGGCAACGATCCATCTGGTGAGCGTTCTCAAAGAAGCCGGCTATACGCTGCTCGATACGCAGTTCGTCTCGGATCATTTGGCGCAATTCGGCACCAAAGGCATCCCGCAAGCCGAATATCTCGAGCGGTTGGCAACCGCTTTGCAAGATCCTCGCAACCCAAGCGCACGTTTTTCAGAAGCCGCAGCACAGGTCGTTCAGCAGCAAGCAACTCAGGCTGTAAAGCAACAGGCGCACCGTTAGAATTACATGACGAAGTTGGCGAAGGCCCTGAGTGCTTCGCCCAATCCGTCGACGCGTTTTTCGACGGCTTCGGTGCGTAGCGGCGCGGCTTCTTCATCCAGTGAAAGCAGCGCCTGACCGTCGTGGAAGGAAAGCTTGGCGTGATAGAGATTGCCGCCACGGCCACCGGACAATTGGAAGGCAAGGTTCGCCGCCATGCCGACGCAGCGGGCCCATTGACGCTCGCGTTCGTCAAGCAGCTTGATCTCGCTGCGGTCGCCTTTCCATTTCGCCTGGTAGCGGTAGTAAAGGGCGAGGGCGAGCATGAGGCGTTCCTTGTGATCGAGCCCTTTAAGCGAGGACTGAATGATGCGGTGGTAGGCCCAGTTGGCGCGGAATTGGGGGTCGATGCTCCAAGCGAGTTCGGAGAGTTTGCAGAGCGCTTTCCTGATGCGGTGCCACGCCATCGGCTCTTTGGTAAACAACGGTGTCGTCCATTCATAGAGCTCGCGGCCGTAGCTGCCGGTACGGCCGATGAGGGCGGCGAGGTCGTTGGCGCTGGCGAGCAGCGCGTCCTCTTTTTGGACTTTGGGTTCGAGGAGATCGAAGAAGAAACCTTCGCGGATGCCGCTGACGGAGAAGCGCACTTCCGGTGCGCCGGTGGTGCTCATCAGCTGATGCAGCACCATGGCGGTGGGCACGATGGTGGCGGCGCGTTTTTCCGAGATGCCGGGTAACGCGATGAGTTCGGCGGGGGACATCTCGAGCAGTTTTTCGCGCAACTGGCTGACGGCGCGGCGGCTCATGAAATATTCATGGACGAGGTCGAGCGGGTAGCCAGTCTTTTTCATGTGCAGCTTGGCGAGCGTACGGAAACCGCCACCGATGCCGTAGATGGCGGGCGGCGCGGATTCCTTGAGCCAGAAGATCGCTTTCAGCTCGCTTTTGATGAGGTCTTCCATTTTCTCGCGTTTGCCATCCGTGGCGTCGAGAATGCGTAAGCTGCCTAGATGGCAACTGGCGCGTTCGCCGACGGTAGTGCGTTCGACCGTGGCAAGTTCCATCGAGCCGCCGCCGAGATCCGCCGAGATACCGAATGGTTCGTGGAAGGACGAGAGCACGGCTTTGGCGGCGAGTTCCGCTTCGCGTTCGCCGCTGATGATGCGGATGGTGATGCCGTGGGCTTTCTCGAGGCCGCGCACGAAGGCGTCACCGTTGCTGGCGTCGCGCATGGCGGCGGTGGCGATGATGTCGAGGCTGGCGACCTGCAGGCGGGTCGCCATGACGAGGAAGCGGGCGATGGCGCCTTCGGCCTGCTTGACGCCTTCGGGGTTCAGCTTGCCGGTGCGGGCAAGGCCCTTGCCGAGCGCGCACATGTATTTTTCGTTGAAGAGCGGCAGCGGCACGCGTTTGAGTGCGTGGTAGACGACCATGCGCACGGAGTTGGAGCCGATATCGATGATGGCGATGAGGCCTTTGGGATGGTCGGCGGTCGGGATGTTGTAGGTTATGGTCACGGTTTAAACCCCGTGCCATTTCTATGGCCAATTGCGGTGTCGTCGGCTGTGCTCAGTCGGTTATGTAGCGCTGCTACGCGCCCTCCCTGCGCTAGCCAACTCCTAGCACTTAGCGCATATAAATGACAGTTGCTGTGGTGGCTCACCATTATTTCCCGTGCTTCTTTTTCGGCGCAGTGGATTTTTTCACAGCGGTTTTTTTCTTGCGCGCCGCCACTTTTTTGGCCCGCGCCTTTTTCACGGCGATGGCTTTTTTCACCGGTTCGGCGACGGGCATTTCAGCAATAGCACCAGCGAGGGCAGCGAGGGCTTTGCCGCGGCCGGAAAGGGAGGGGTTGTTCATGAAATAATCATGCGCGGCGAAGGCGGCAGGATCATTGCTGATGCGGGTATAGGCACCGTCGGGCCCTAGCGTCCAGCTTTGGCGCTCGTCCTTGAGATTCGCGACCATGATCTGATCGAGAACCTGACGGTGCACCGTTGCGTTCTCGACAGGCACCATCGCTTCGACGCGGCGGTCGAGGTTGCGACTCATCCAGTCGGCGCTCGAGATATAGACTCTGGCGTTGGGTGACGGCATGGCATGGCCGTTACCGAAGCAGTAGATACGCGCATGTTCGAGGAAGCGACCGACAAGGGATTTGACGCGAATATTTTCGGAGAAGCCGGGAATGCCGGGCTTGAGGGCGCAGACGCCGCGGACGATGAGGTCCACCTTCACGCCCGCCTGCGAAGCGGCATAGAGCGCATCAATGATACCCTCATCGACGAGGGAATTGAGCTTGGCCCAGATGGCGGCGGGTTGGCCGGCGGCGGCGAATTCCATCTCGGCGGCGATAAGTTTCATCAGGTGCTTGCGAAGGGTGAGAGGGGCGATGGAGAGCTTCTTGAATTTCGGTTTCACGTAGCTAGTGATGTAGTTGAAGACATAGCCGGCATCCTGACAGAGCGCGGCATCGCAGGTGAAGAAGGAGAGGTCGGTGTAGACTTTCGCGGTGGCTGGGTGGTAGTTGCCGGTGCCGAAATGCGCGTAGGAACGCAACGTGCCATGCTCGCGGCGGGTGACGAGCGAGAGCTTAGCATGCGTTTTCATTTCGACGAACCCGTAGACGACCTGCACCCCGGCGCGCTCCATGGAACGGGCGAGGCGGATGTTGGCTTCCTCATCGAAGCGGGCTTTGAGCTCGACCAATGCCGTGACGGTCTTGCCGTTCTCGGCGGCTTCGTTGAGGGCTTTGACGATGGGCGAATCATGGCTGGTGCGGTAAAGCGTCTGCTTGATGGAGACGACGTTGGGATCGCGCGCGGCCTGTTGCAGAAACTGGACGACGACATCGAAACTTTCGTAGGGGTGGTGGACGACAAGATCCTTGGCCTGAATAGCGGCGAAGCAATCGCCGCCGAAATCATTCACGCGCTCGGGGAAGCGGACTTTGAAGGGCGTGAATTTGAGATCGGGGCGCGGCAGGTCGTAAAGTTCACTCAGGTTCGAGAGGCCGACGATGCTGTCGACTTCGACGACGTCGTCACCCTCGGCCGGCAGATGCTCGAGCATGAAGTTGAGCAGCTTATGCGACACGCCCTGATTGGTACCGACGCGGACAACGCGGCCGTAACGGCGTTTCTTCACGGCGATATCGAGATTGCGCATGAGGTCTTCGGCTTCTTCTTCGATCTCGAGATCGGAATCGCGCACGATGCGGAAGACACCGGAACCGTGCAGGGTGAAACCGGGGAAGAGTTCCTGGAAGCAGAGGGTGATGACCTCTTCGAGCGCGATGAGGCGGGTGCCTTTGCCGTGAGTGATGGTGATGAAGCGCGGTTGCGAGACGGGGAAGGGCACCATCGCGATCATTTTTTTGTTAGGGCGGCGCGGCGGGGAGAGTTCTAGCACCTGCACCATGCCGAGGTTCGGTATGAAGGGAAATGGATGCGCGGGATCCACCGTCATTGGCGTGAGCAGCGGAAAGATGTTGGCGGAGAAATAATCGCGCAGCCACGTCAGGTCGGCTTTGCTCAGCGCTTTGGGCAGCTTCTCGCGGGCGAGAATGTGGATGCCTTCCGCAGCCAGTTGCTTGCGCAGTTCAATCCAGCATTTCTGTTGCTCGGCGATGAGCTTGCCGGCGAGGTGGTGGATGGAGTGGAGTTGGTGGATGGGGCTCAGCCCATCGGCGGAGGGATGATGGACGCCGTGGGCGACCTGATCCATCAGCCCGGCGATACGCACCATGGTGAATTCGTCGAGGTTGGCGGCGGAGATGGAGAGGAATTTGCTACGCTCGAGCAGTGGATTGTTGGCGTTCTGCGCTTCCTCGATGACGCGCATGTTGAAGGCGAGCCATGAGAGCTCGCGGTTGATGAACCGGTGTTCGGGCTTGGCGAAATGCTGGTTCACGCGCTTGTCGTCAAGGGTGGGCATGGTATGTCGGGCTTTGGTCATGGTGCAGTGCAGCTTGTGTCTGGGTTGCTAAATGCTAGAGTTACGGCATGGAATCTAGCGCAAACGAACCCGTAACACAACGCCGACTCATTCTTATCCGCCATGCAAAAGCAGTGGACGAGGATGTGGCGGGCGACCACGCACGACGTTTAAGCGAACGCGGTCGGGGCGATGCGGCGGAACTTGGCGACTGGCTGAAAGCGCGCCAACTGGCGCCGGAACTGGCGCTGTGCTCGAGCGCAAGCCGCACCCGCGAGACGCTGGCGGCGCTGGGCAATAACATCCCGACCATTCTCAGCGATCGTTTATATCTTGCCAGCACGAACGAAATGCTGGGACAGATCCAGGCGACGGACGATGCTGTATCGACGTTGCTATTGGTGGGGCACAATCCGGGGGCGCACGGGCTTGCGGCGGCGTTGATCAGCGACTACGTGCATGACGAGGATGCAGATAAATTGCTGATGAAATTTCCGACTGCGGCGTGTGCGGTGATGCATTTCGATGCAGCGAGTTGGAAGGACATTGCGCCGGAGAGTGCGACGCTCGAGACGCTTAGATATTAGTTTATAATGGATGCTGAAACGCGTGCAGGCTGACGCGTGGCCAGTGGTAATAGAAAACATCTCCTAGTGAACTTGTTCGCACATCCAACGAACAATTAGGCCGTCGCCGGCACGCCAGCCTTGTCGCCGGTGGCTGGGGTGCCGGCGCTACCACCGCCCGGAGGTGGTGGTGGCGGTGCGGCGACTTTTTTCTTCTTGCGCGGATCGTAGGGTTCTTGCACCGGCAGGGTGATCTGCGGCAATAGGCGCTTCTTGAAGAAGGGATCCTTGTAGTAGAAGATTTTCTTGCATTTGATCGGCGAGAAGGACTCGACGAGGATAATCTGCTCATCGCGCGGCAGCTGGATAACTTCCTGCGGCAGCAACAGCGCGCGCTGGGTTTCCGACACCTGCATGGTGCGCGAACCGGGATTGAAATCGACGAATTTCGGTTTGTTGTGCGATTCCTGCACGGCGGTCTTGTTGCCGACCAGTTGGGAAATCATGTTTGCGGTCTCGATGTTGTTCGCCGAGAAGGTGATGCGGTAATAGCTGTTCGACAAGAAGCTGTTCATGCCGGCTTCCTCGTAGATGCCTTTGAGCTGCTGCGTATCCTGCACGATGAGGAACAATTTGACGCGGAAGCCGCGGAAATAGGCGATACCGATCTGGAACTGTGGCATTTCGCCCAGTGACGGGAACTCATCCAGCATGAACATGACGCCGAACGGCTCATCCTTCTTCGGCATGTTGCGGGTGAGGAAGTCGGTGGCCTGCTGGTAGAAGACCTTAAGCAGTGGTTCAAGGCGTTGCAGGTTGTCCGGGGTGACGCCGACATAGATGGTGGTCTTGCGGCGTTTCAGGTTCTGCAGGTCGAAGTCCGAGCTCGCGGTGGTGGTGTCGATGAGCGGGTTGGCCCAGAGTTCGAGCGCGGAGTTGAGCGTTGAGACGACGCCGGAGCGTTCTTTGTCGGCCTTTTGCAGGAAGGCCGCGATGTTCATGTAGGCGACCGGATGGATCTTGCCGCCGATCGTATCGAGCACGACGGCGAGGTTGTAGACGACATCGTCCGAACGCATGGTGCGCACGACTTCACCGAAGCTCGTCACTTTCTCTGGCACGGCGCAAAGATAAAGAATGATGCCGAGCATGAGCGAACGGGCCTCGTTCTGCCAGAATTCCTGCTCGGGCAGGACGAGGTTGCAGATCTTCTGTACGTCATCCACCATCTGGCCGGGCTTCTCCGAGATCCAGTCGAGCGGGTTGTAGCAGTGCGAGACGCCGTTCGGGTCGGCGGGGTTCCACACATAGCAGGGCTGGCCGAGCCGCTTATTGCGGAAGCCCGAGGTGAGTTCGTAGTTCTCGAGCTTGATATCGTGGACGATGACCGATTCCGTCCAGAACAGCAGGTTCGGGATCACGAAGCCGACCCCTTTACCGGAGCCGGTTGGGGCGAAGAGCAGCACGTGTTGGAAATCATCGGCGATTAAATAATTAGTGGCGCCGGTGCGGCCCATGATGAGGCCTTTCTTGGCGCGGAGCTTAGCACGTTTGAGGTCATTCTCGGTCGACCATTTGGCGTCGCCATGGATTTTTTCCTTGCGGCGGTAGGGCCGGAAATCCATCAGCGGGGCGCGCATGAGGAACAGGGTGAACAGACCGAAGATGCCGCCGACGATGACGGGGCCATAGAACATCGCATCGAACTTGGCGTTGAAATAGGCCTGCCGGTATTGCGGGAATTGCTTGTAGTAGGTAACCTGTTTATGGATGGCGTGGTACTGCGTGACGATGCCAACGGGATTGCTGCCGGACATGACATAGGTGAGGATGGATGGCGGCGGTTGCTTGTAGATACCAAGCATGAAACGGTGGCCCATGGTGAAGCCCGCGACCATGCCGATATAGGTCGGCACCAGCAGCGTGAAGCTGACGATGCAGACCAGCAGGATTTTATTGAATAGTCCCTTCATGTGCTCAGGCATGGGAGGGAGCTTACAGCCAACAGCCGACAGCTTGTAGCTTTTTTTTACTATTCGACATCGGCAGAGGATTTTTAGCTATCGCTGTTGGCTGTAAGCTATGGGCTGCTACTGGCCACCCGCCTTGAAGTAGATCTCGCTGACGAAGCGGCGGCCTTTTTCGCCGCGCTTGAGCTGGATGATGACCTGGATGACGGACTGGACATAGCCGCGGATCTGCTCGCGGGTGATGCCGAGATCGGCCTGCATGATCATGAGGATCAGCTGCTCCATGGCGAGTTCAGGCGAATCGGCATGCAGGGTCGCGATCGAACCGGGGTGGCCGGTATTGACCGCGCGCAGGTAGGAGAAGGCTTCGGCGCCGCGCAACTCGCCGACGATGATGCGGTCGGGGCGCAGGCGCAGGCAGGCCTCGATCAGATCCTGCGTCGTGACCTTGGCGAGGCCTTGCCCACCTTTACTGACGAGCAGGTGAACGCGGTTCGGGATGTTCTCGATCATCACCTCGCGGGCATCCTCAACAGTGATGATGCGCTCCTCGGTCGGCAATTTAGTCAGCGCGGCGTTGAGGAAGGTCGTCTTCCCGGTCGAGGTACCGCCACTGACGATGATGTTCTTCTTGTATCGCACCGCTTGGGTGATGAAACCTTTCACGTCGCCGCGATTGTAGAGATCCATCAGGATATCGTCCTTCGGGTCCTTGACGAAAAGCCCGGTCTTGGTCTGGGCGAAGGCGCCGAGTTGCTCGTAGGTATCGAGGTCCATCTTCAGCGTCGCCTGTTTGCGGATGGACATGGCGATGCCGTTATCCGCGCACGCTGGCGGGAAAACGACCTGCACGCGATAGCCCTGCGGCAGGGTCGCCGAAAGCAGCGGTTTTTCCTCGCTGATGGACTGGCTGGTCGAGTTCGCGATGAGGTGGGCGAGGCCGAACAGATGCTCACGCGTGAATTCGGGCAGGGATTCGTAGGCCATGTCGCCGTAACGCTCGACCCATGCCTCACAGGGCCGGTTGATCGAAATCTCCTGAATGCCTTCTTCGGCGAACAGCTTTTCCAGCGGTTCAAGGTAGGTCTGTAGCGCGGTGAGTGACATGGAGTGCCTAGTGCCTGGTGCTGAGTGCCTAGTAAATTAAGCACGTGGTTAAACTAATAATCTCGCCAACCAGATACTAGGCACGAGTGACCAGTAGCTAGTTGAGGATACGGGCGCCAACGGCTTCTTCGGGGAAGACGAGGTCCTTGTTCACGAAGACGTTCACCACGGTGCCCTGATCGACCAGGATCGTCGGCTGGACGGTGATGAAACGCTGGATAAAGCTATCCGTCACCGAGCCCAGGCGGTTGAGTGCATTGGTCGTCGCGGTCGTGGCGGCGTCGCCCGAGGTCTGGCTGCCGCCCTGCGGCGAGGTGGTCGTGGTAGTAGTGCCGCCCTCAATCTTGTCGGCACCGATCGCCACTGCGATATTCATCACGCTTGACAGTAAGGAGCGCGAGAAGATCTCCTGGAACTTGCTGTCCACCTGACCGCCAATACCGGCCTGGCCGATCTGGTCGACGAGGGGTGAACCGATCATGACATCGATCCCATCCGGACGGATAACACGTGTCCAGATTACAAAGACACGGGTCTGCCCGGAGTTAAGCGCGGTGTTGTAGCTGCCGATGAGACGCGAGCCTTTCGGAATCAGTGCGGCACGGCCCGATTCGGCGTAGGTATCGCGGGAAACGATGGCGCGGATCGGGGCTGGCAGATCGGTGCGCAGCGCGGATTCCATTGTCGCCTGAATGATGCGGCCTTGCGCGATGGTGCGGTTCAGGTTGCCAATGGTCGTCGCCTTGACGCGCTCAACCTTGCTGTTAAGACCGGCGGCCCATAACGCATTGGGATCGTTTGGGGCGGCAGAATTGCCAGACAGTGCATCCCCGATGCCATTGCCGCCATCCTTGATGAACATGCCCGAATGCAACCGGGCGAGCATGGCGGCGCGGTTGGCCGCATCGTCCTTGGGCGTAATCGGATTGATGCTGTTGATGGTCGGGATCTCGATGGCGGACGGGATCGGCGGTGCGGCCGGCATCACGTTCGGAATCACGGCCGCGGCCGGAATTGCCGGCAAGGGCGGTGGCTCGAGGCTGCGCGGGGCGTTCTTGAGCTGCGCCGGTTTCTGGTCGCTGTCTTTTTTGCCGCCGCCATAGAAAATTTCATAGAGCAAAACAAGCACGACGAGACCGACGACGCCTAGTACAAAGAAAGCCTTGCCGTTGCGCGAAGCGACGTCCGGCGTGCCTTGCGACATGGATTCATCCGCCTCGCCCATATCGATAGGCGGGCCTTCAAGGCCAGGGCTGTTGCTTGACTCGAACGGATTCTCCGGCGGTTCAGGAACGTCGACCATTACATCACCCCACCCGACTCGTTGTAGACGATCACCAGCTGGCTGCCAGCGACCAGGCTGAAGCGCGGCGCGACGACATTCACGGCGATCAGGCCATCATTGGTCACGTGGCTTGGCACCGCCAGCGTTTCACCCTTGGCCGTGATCACGGAAATCCTGGGTGAAACACCATTGCTGAATTTGAAGTAGGTGTTTTTGCCATCGTCGAAAATCTTCACGGGGGCCGGGCTGCTGCCGCTGAACGTGTAATTGTAGTTGAAGGCCGGCGCGGGGATGTTGCCGGTCGGCATCGGCGTGGTAACAGATGGTGGCGGGACGACCGCTGACACACTCGGCGCCGGTGCAACCGTAGTAACGGTAGGTGCCGGTGCGAAGGTCGGCGGCGGCTGCGTCACGGTCACTGCCGGAGCCGGCAGCAGCGGCGGTGCCAGCGGCGCCATGTTCGCTGCCGCATCATCCGGGTAGAAGAAGCGCACGACATAGGTCAGTTCCTCACTGCCGAATACCGCATCCGCCGAGGACGAGCGCAAGTCGAACTGGTAGGCATGCAAATTAGTGACCACGGTCATGTTGGTGTGGGCGTTCTCCTCCTGCGCGCGGATGAACAGGCGACGGCCGGCCGGGGTGATCTGCCACGCTACGCGGTCACCGACCGAGATGGTGTCGATCGTTTCCTTCGCGCCGAACTCGATATTGCTCTGGTAGCCGTAATGGGTTGTGATGACGAATACTTCATTCGGGTTGAAGACGAGCGTCTTGATCCGGCTGTCGGTCGTGATGGGTTGCGCGGCAAGCACCGGCAACGTGAACAATGCTGCCGCAAGGATGCCGGCAACGCGAAGAAGTGATCTGGTCTGACGTGTCATCATTGAATCTCGGGCTGAATTTGATACGAGGTGACAGTGTACCCCAGCGGATTGAGCAGCTGCTCATCCTGGTTGAGGCTTAAATCGGCGTACTGGAAGGTAATGGTTGCGACCCAGAGGGAGTCCTTATCCGGGGAGTTCGGCGCGCTTTCGGTCGTCGTGATGCGGGCCTGCATGATTTTCTGGGTGCTGGCCGCATCGGAGACCTTGTGTTTTTTATCCGCCGGGTTGGTGATGTAAACGAGGGAGCGGATCTTCACATCACGCGTGCCGCTGGCGCCGAGATGTTTCGCGAGGCTCGAGTCATTTGCCGGATCGACTATATCGCGGAATTTGCGGAAGACCTCGTAGGTGCTCATCAGGCGCACGACGTTGTAGTTGTAGCGCAGGACATTGATATTATAGCTCTCGCGCATGCGCAGGTAAACGGCGGTAAAATACTTATCAACCGACTGGTCGGCGGCGTATTGTTCGCGGCTCACCGGAATGACGCGCTGGGTGATGCCGGTCTTCTCGTCGATCTGGATGAGGTACGGGTCAACGGATTTCAATGGGGCGAGGCGCATCACTGCGAGGACGGAAACCATCGCGGCCACGAGGGCAACGACGGCGATGAGGGCGAGCATATTACGCTGTGTCAGGACATGCTGGTACTTATCCTGATACCAGTGTTTCGAACTATCCGAAACGTCCTGTTGTTTTCGCTTATTGAACATCCACACACCAGTTATTAGGGGTCGCACCTTCGCGAGCAACTATATCTGGGCTTCAAGCGATTGCAAGGGTTGGGGATAAGTTATTCAGGGCTTAATCGCAAACAGTGACTATTGGCCGACCGACCATCATTCGCGTTAGTTCGGTGCTGGTTCGCGTGCAAACAGATCGAACTACTGACCGAACTTGCCTGGATCGGTGAGCCAGCGCGTGAAGGCACCAGGAAGACCGGCTCCTGCGCTGTCGCCCGGCTCGGTGCTGTTGTTGTAGAGCGCACGACCGGATGAGGTTTTGCCGGTCGCGAGGCCGTACAGGCTATCCTTGAGGCCTTGCGCGGTAGCGCTGATGGAATTTTCCCGCATCCGCGATTCGAAGCCGCGATTGAAGCCCGCAGTCGCATCGCTGATGAGCGACTGGCCCGGTATCTGCAGCGCGTTATCCTTGGTGTAGTAGGATTCACCACCGCCAAGCTGCGTCGCATAGATGGCATTCATACTCGAAGCGAGTTTTTGCGCCAGCGAGGGAATGAGTTTCAGCAGATGCTCAATGAGCATCGCAAGAACGATGAGCGAGAGGATGCCGTTACCGGCAAAGCTGAGCAGCGAACCGATCTGATCCGTGCTGTCAGGCGACGTAGCGAAGGTCGGCTTGATGGGCACCTGCGGCGATTTGCAGACGAGTTTTCCCTTGGCGATGTAATCGGGATCGGTGTCCTTGATCGGCGCGTTGGTATCGGCGTTGACCACATTGAAATCACACAAGGTGCAATAGGCGAAGGGGATGCGGAAGCTGCTCGTCTCGGCCTGTTGCGAGTTATACATGATGACGCTGGTCAGGTTGGTGACGACCTGGTTCTTCTCGAGATGCAGCGAGAAGACGAAGGCAAGAAAACTGAACAGCAGCACGACCTGCAACGCGAAGGAAACAAGGTAACCAAGCCAGCGCTCAAACAGGATGTTGGTGAGCTTGAATAGCGCAAACACCAGGAAGAACGGTGCGAGCAGCAGGATGAAGGTAATGGCGACCACCGCATAGATGTAGGCGAACACGGCGCGGAAGAAGGTCATGATGATGCGCCCGACGAGCAGGATGCCCATGTAGGCGAATAACGGAAAGATCACGAACATGGTGCCGAGCACGGCGAAGATGGCGTTCTTGCACATCTCGGCATTCGTAGTGCCGCCGAGGTAATCGGTCGCGTTGTGGAACAAGGTGGCGAGGAAACTGTCGAGCTGGGTGTAGACGTCCGCTCCACTGCCGATGGTGCTGCCGTTCGTCATCACATCCGATGACATGAGGCCGACGGCGATACTGGCACCGGAACTGATGGCGGCGAGCGCGCCGCGATAGGCGATGCCGATCAGGAAATCCGCATTGGTGGCGAAAGACAGAATGAGGCCGCATTTGATCAGGAACTTCATGGCTTCCTTGCCGGTCGCGGGGATCATGCCGAACATGAACATGATACCGTAGATTACGGTGGCGAAGGTGATCGCCGCTTCGACGCTGGGGGCGAGATGCTGCACCATGCCGCAATACATCGCGCCCATGATGTTGCTGCTGAGCTGTTCGAAATTGCAGACGAGGAAGGAGAAGACATTGTCCATCGTCAGGGCGGTGGGGCAGGTGGTGCCGGAAACGAAAAGCTGGCCCGAGGCGGTGCCGCCCGCGCAGGAATAATTGCCGACGGCGACATCATCACCAATCGCGAATGCTTCCGGCGCCTGGAGTATGACGGCCACAGCGACGATCAGCAAGGCGAACAGGAACCGGCCGGGGGTGAGATACATCATCCGGCCACCTTTGCGGCAGGGCCCATTAATGCTGCCAGTTCTTCGGCCGGCGTCAACGCGGGGGCCAGTTTGCCGCTCAATGCCTGCATTGTACCCAGTGGCAGAGCGGCGAGCGCCGCGCGGATGACAACGGCTTCCGACCCACGTTTCTGCAGCACGTGGTGGTTCGCGGCGTCGATGTAGCCGAGGCTCGCGATATCTTCGGGCGTAAAGCCAAAGCCCATGGAATAGCCCGCATCGGGGAATTTATCCGGCATGGCGAAGATGGTCGCCGCCTTGCTGGTGATGATAGCGCTATAGGGATAGGAGGCGCTATCTTCAATGGTATCCGTAGTGATAAGCGCTGCCGCATTCTGCTGGCTGAGATAATCGCACCAGCCGGAGATGCGGGCGGAGAAGAGCGGGGTGTCGAGCAGGCGGAAGCCTTCGTCGAGCACCATGAGGGTCGGGGTACCGTTTAATAATCCGGTCAGGCGGTGCAGCAGATACCCCGCGAGCGGCACGCGCGTCGCCGGATCGTTCGCCCAGCGGCTGATATCCCACAGGGTCAGTTTGCCAGCGGAAAAATTATCTTCCGGCATATCGAACAATTCGCCGAACGGGCCGCCGGCCGCATAACGGGCAACGGCACTGGCGAGCGTGGCATCCGCCTCGCGCATGAAGGACACGAGCAGCGACATGCGGCGTTGCTCAGGCGGTTGTTGCAGCATGAAATCAACCGCGGACTGGAAGAAACTGAGCGTGCTGCGGTTCAGTTGGGTGCCGGTTGGATCGACCAGCGTGCTGACCCAGAGCGCGAGGAACTCACGGTTCGCCGGATTCTCCGGTAGCAGGAAGGGGTTTAGTTTGCAGGTGGCCGTGCCGGGGCACATGACGTCGCCGCCGATGGATTTCATGAACTCGCGACCGCGCCCGTGCGAATCAAGGTACCACATAGTGACTGGAAACTTGCGCGCTTGGGAAAGCAGGAAATGGGTGAAGGTGGTGCGGCCGCTATCCGGTTTGCCGAGGATAACGGTATGGGCCGTCTGCTGGCGGTGGAAATTGAAATAATACGGCGCGTCCTGCACAGTGGTGAACACGGTGAGCGGCGACCCCCACGGGCTGCCGGCCGCATTGCCCATAGGCGCCGCCTGCAGGTTGACGAAACCGGCGAGATGGTCGGTATCGACCGAATGGTTGCGCAGTACGAAATTGAAATTGCCCGGCAGCTGCGACCAGTAGCAATCCTCGAACCGTAAGTCTTCGCGCACGACGACCATGCCGAGTTTGTTGAGCGAACGCTGCACCATGCGGATGTTGGTCTCGAGCTGGTTGACGCCCGTGGCGACCAGAAAAATGGTCGTTTGTTGCTGCCCGAACCCGTTATTCATCTGCAGCCCGTTGGCGCTCATCAGGCGGTCGATCTCCATCCATTTGGCGAGTTCCTTATCGCCGCTGTAGCCAAGATACCGCGCCTGCTTCTCGTACGCTTCCGCTGCTTCCTCGGCCCCGGTGAAATCGAAGCACTGGCTGATGATGACTTCGCACGGGATGGCGAGGAACCGGTCGATGCCCGCCAGGGTCGACTCCTTGTATTCCTTGAGGGTCAGGATGGCGGCGAAGCGGCGATGGCCATCCGCACTGCGCACTTCCATCGCGTTGAAACCGAAGGTGATCTCCCCGCTGGTCAGTTCGTGGGACAGATCGCGCTCGGGTACCGGCATCGGGCGCTCTTCGAGGTTGATGAGCTTCTCGAGGAATTCGAGCTGTTCGTTATAGAAGATGCCTTCGCGTTCGACCGTCGTCAGGAGACGCGCGCCGAAAGGCCGCAGCAATTTGACCATCGCTTCGGTGGTTGCGGTGATCTCCTTCAAGGCCTTCATCATCGCGGCGGAGCGGTTTGCAATATCCTTCTTCGGGCGGAAACTCTGCTTCAGGACGCCTTTCTGGCGCAGCGAGACGGTGCTGCTCGCCTTGACGATGCTGATGTAAAGTTCGTTGGTGTAGGAAGTCGAGCCCGGCTGCATGGCGCGCCAGGCCTCGTCGATCTTGCCGCTGAAGGGATCGGCATAGTGCGAGCGAGGCAGCGCGGCCTGCTTGCGGCGCAATGTGTGCAGCCAAATGGCATAGGACGCATCCGGGATCGCCTGTTTGATGGTGTCGCGGACCGCACTGCGCAGATCCTGCTGGTTCTGGTGGGCATCGTAACCGAGGCCGGTGATCTTGATGGTCTGGACCAGTTCCGCGTCCTTGGTTGCGATGGTCGACATATCAAAAAGGCAGGCATAGGGGACGAAATCGGATTCGATGACGTCATCGGCAATGTCCTTGAATGACTCAAGTTCCTTGCTCGTGACCTCGTGCTTTTTGTGAGCACGCGGTGGGATGAAAGAAGAGGTCGCCATGCTTATCCGTTGCAAAGAATCGAATGATGTGGCTTACGGTTTTTTTAAACGCAAAATCCGCAAACTTGTGTTGCGGTGGGTAGCAAGTAGTGAAAGGGGCGCTGTCCCCTTTTTAAGGAACAGCGCCCCTTTTTAGTCATTAGCAGGTCGAGGTGCCGCCCAGCGCCGCGACGATGGTCGGTGCGCCGAAGATGATACCGACGCCGAGGCCGACGATGATCGCCATACCCCACGATACTTTACCCATCAGCGCGCCCACACCGATCACGATGATGGCGAGCGTGGCGATACCGGCACCGATCGTCCCGGTGAACCAGCCGACCACGTTACACAGAACATCGCCGAGTGCGGCCGGGCCAGCGGATGCCATGGCATCCATCGGCAGCATGGCAGCTGCATAGACGGCAACGAGTGCGATCATATACGACATTGTCTTTTCTTTCCCTAAACTAACTTGCATACTTCACTCCTCATTTTTGTTTTCGATATAACCGTTGGGGATGTCCCCTTGAGACCAGTTATTCCGTAAACAAACCCTATCATAGTTTTGTGACAGTTTTATGACAGTTTTATGACAATGGTCATCAAATCGTCATCTTTTTAGTTCAGCATTATACATTATTACCACACTTTTGAGCCTGAAACTAGCTCTAAAAACGACGTTTTTATGTCGTCAAATAACTGATATAAATAATTAAAGTGCATTTTTCGGGTTTATGGCCCATACCCTATCGATTAACCAAGTGTGCGGGGAGGCATTAATAAATGAAATGTGACAACATTAATAGAGAGTTGTCACAAACGACGACGAAACCACCCCCTGTGCATACCCATTTTTGACTCGCCATCGCACTCAGTGTCCCTTAAGACAGGCCCGTAAACGCGAATAAAACGGAGTATCCATGACTAATATCACCGCGAAACTTAAGGAAATGGGCATCGAATTGCCGGAAGTGAGCTTACCGGCGGCCAATTACGTGCCATGCAATATCAGCGGGAACATCCTCTATGTGTCGGGCCAGCTGCCCATGCAGGACGGCAAGCCGCAATTCATCGGTAAGGTGGGGCGTGAGTTCAGCATCGAACAAGGGCAGGAATGCGCCAAGCTCTGCACTATTAATATCCTTGCCCATTCGGCGAAGATACTCGGCGGTGACCTTGGCCGCGTGGCGAAGCTGATCCGCATGGGCATCTTCGTGAATGCACCGGATGATTTCACCGATCATCCGAAAGTGGCGAACGGCGCCTCGGACCTGATGGTCGGCCTGATGGGCGATGCAGGCAAGCATGCGCGCTTTGCGGTCGGCGTTTCTGGCCTGCCGTTCGGCGTGGCGGTCGAGGTGGATGCGACCTTCGAACTAGTTAAATAATTGAAGGGGATCTTGTCCCCTACGCTACGCTGACCCTGCCGCTTCGTGGCTAGGCCAAGCCTCGCTAGGATAAATTGAGAGGTTTTATGAATGTCAAAGAAGCACTCGAGAAAGTGCATGGCTGCCTTAATGAGAATAATACCGGGCTCGACGAAGCGATCGCAGAACTGAAAAGCGCCATGGCCGCCGCTGGAGAAAAAACTGTGACGATGGTGAAAGAACGCCTGCCGCAGAATAACCGGCAGGGGCGCAAGATGCTGCAGACCTATTTCAAGAAGCGCGGCGTGCTGGTGGAGTACGCGGAGTAATGACCGATGGGCAGCGCATCGCCCATACCGCGCCGGACGAATTGAATACGCATCAATGCATCAAGCTGTTGGCGCTGGTGCTGATGACCATCGACCATATCGGGGCATATCTCTACCCGGATGTCTTATGGTTCAGGGCAGTGGGGCGACTATGCGTGCCGGTGTGGTTTTTCCTCGTTGGCCATGCACCGTACTATCGGGTGAAAGCCAACCTGATCCTCTGGGCCGCGGTGCTGGCGGTGCTAAGTCCGTGGCTGGGGCCGCCCTTCTTTGCACTGAATACGTTGGCCACGATCCTGCTCTGCCAGTTGGCGCTGCATTATATTGAGAAGCATGACATGCTGGCACGGCATCCATTCTTCCTGTGCTTTGTGAGCGTTCTGTTCGTGGTGCCGACCATGTTATTGTTGGAATATGGCACACAGGGGATGCTTTTTGCGTTGATGGGGTATGCAGTGCGTAGCGGGCAGATGGGCTGGCGCACCGGCAAGCTGGTAAGCATGGTGGCGCTGGCGTTGTATTTATTCGTGCAACTGGTGATGCTGGATTTCACGCTAGCGCAACAACTATTCGTGGTGGTGGGTGTGAGTGGAGTGACGTGGTATTTTTCCCGCTTCATCTGGCGACCGATCACGACGATGGTGCCCGAACATGTCGCGCGGCCACTCGTCTGGTTGTCGCGCCACTCGATGCAGTATTATGTCGTGCACCGGGTGGGGCTCGAAGTGCTCGGGGTGTATCTTGGGGTGAGCCCACTCGGCTGGCAATGGATCGAGGTGTGAAATGAAATACTGGCTATTCAAGAGCGAACCCTCGACGTGGAGTTGGGAGCAACAGGTGAAGGCGGGTGCGGAAGGTACCGGCTGGACGGGGGTGCGCAACCACCTTGCGAAACAGCAGATGATGGCGATGGAGGTGGGCGACCGCGGATTCTTTTATCATAGTAATGAGGGTAAGGAGATGGTCGGGATCATCGCGGTGGTGAAGACGTATGAGCCGGACCTGACAGACGCAAAGGGCCAGTTCGGCATGGTAACGGTGAAAGCGGTGCAGGCTTTGCCGAAACCGGTGACGCTGGCCAAGGTGAAGGCCACCAAGGTGTTGGCGAAGATGGCGCTGGTGACAAGTGCGCGGTTATCGGTGCAGCCGGTGACGGCGGCGGAGTGGAAGGTGATTTGTAAGATGGCGGGGCTGTAATTCTCGCCGTGGCGGCGTCAGCAGTCCGCAGGTAGAGCGGTCATGGTTTCGCGTGGCGGCACTTCCTGCATCAACCCGTGCGTGCTGGCGAACCGCAACAGTTTGAAGGCGGCATCGAGCGGATTACACATCTTGGGGTCTTCCGCCAGTTTCAGTTCGCGCTCGATGGACAGCAAGGCCAGACGAATCAGTTCGTTCGACTGCTCGCGCATGAAATCGTATTGCTGGGCCCGACGTTGCTGCAGCGCTGCCATGAAGTGGGGCTGTTGCCGCCACTGCCAAAGGGTTTTACGGCCGATGCCGAGCGCCTCGGCAATGGTTCCTACCGGCTGGCCACGCGCAAATAATTCAATGGCTTGCTGTTGTTGGGGCGTTACATCGGTTACTTTTGGTTCCATTTCGTTTCTCCTTCGTTTCAAAGAGTATCGTGCGAAATGTCGTCGCCGGGAAGATGGCGCTTACGCTTTCTTATTCAGATCGACATTCGCGGCGGCGCCGACGAGGACGCCGAGGATGACCCAGAGGCGGCCGGGCACCGTAATGTAGACGAGATGGATAGGGAATCGGGCAAGGTAGAGTGCCGCAGCGATGAGAATGACCGCAATGACGGCACGGCCAAATTTCTGGTTGTAGGTGCGGTCGGCAATGACGTGGTAAAGATCCTCACCCGCGCGGTAGGCGATACCGGACATGATGCCGACACAGATCATCGCAATCCACTGGTGGTTCGCCAGATCGATGACGAAACCGCAGGCGCTGCCAATTGCGTAAAGGGTGGTGAGGATCATGTGATATCCCGAATGTGAATAGGCAAATTACCAAATAATGCTTCAATGACCTTATCCATTGTCGCCAGTCTCGTGAACTTACTTTTTTGAAGCGTACGAATATTGGGTCGCTCCTTTTTTGTACCATCTTGCTTTTTGCTACTCGTATGCTTAGCGATTTTTTCACCAAGGTCTGGTAATGGTTTGCCAGGCGCTGCACCGAACCACAAGAATGGGCCAAGTTCCATTCTCTCTAGATTAAAGCGATACCATACAATACAACCGCTAGGCTTTTTCAAAAGATTCATATTGATGTTAACCGATTTGCTTGATGCACCATCATAGCTGGATTTTAACTGGATGTGACGTTGAATGCCGCCACATTCGACGACCAGATCATAACCACCCATATCTACTTCTGCGCGCAATATTTCAATATCGTGGATACGATTGCGCCAGAGTGATTTCAATAAGTCACCGATGAAAATATGTTCGAGCACTTTTTCACGTAAGCTTGAATGCAAGTAATGATACGAAATATCATTCACGCTGCTTTTTTCTGTAGTGAATTCGTGAACAATGCTTCGGTCTTGCTCGTAATCTCCTCGACAGTGATGCCATCCGCCAGTTCGATGAGCGCCATTTTGCCGTCGGTGATTTCAAAGACGCCGAGGTCGGTGATGATGAGGTCGACGACGCCGAGGCCGGTCATCGGCAGGTTGCATTCGTTCACCAGTTTGGCCGAGCCGTCCTTGGCGTTATGTTCCATGATGACGACAACGCGCTTGACGCCGGCGACGAGGTCCATCGCCCCGCCCATGCCCTTAACCATTTTGCCCGGGACCATCCAGTTGGCGAGGTCGCCGCGAGCGTTAACTTGCAGCGCGCCGAGGATAGTAAGATCGACATGGCCGCCGCGAATCATTGCAAAGCTGAGTGCAGAATCGAAATAGACACTCTCGGCCAGCTCAGAGATGGTCTGTTTACCTGCATTGATCAGGTCGGCATCCTCCTGGCCTTCGATGGGAAAGGGCCCCATGCCGAGCATGCCGTTCTCGGATTGCAGGTTGACCTGCATGCCGCTCGGAATGTGGTTGGCGACCAGTGTCGGGATGCCGATGCCGAGATTGACGTAGAAGCCGTCGCGCAATTCTTTGGCGGCACGCTTTGCCATTTGATCACGATCCCAAGCCATACCTATCCCCTCGATTGTACGGCGCGAGGTTAGCGCATTGCACGCCAGACTGTAAAGCGCGAGATATACTGGACGATTGCAAAAGTTATTGCGGGCCGATCGTGGCGCGGTCCGTGCGCAGGCCGAGTTTGCCATCGGAGGAAAGATTGCGGTCCGACAAGGATTGTGGCCCACCGGCAGCAGGCGCGAGATTGGCGAGATTCGCTGCATCATTCGCCGGGGTGGCCGCTCGATCGGCACAGATAGCATGCGGATTGCCGTTCGCATGATCGATTACCAGCGGCGTTTTACAAGCCCGATTAACGCCGGTGGCATCGACATAGGGCGCGCCGGGAGGATAATTGATCTGGTTGTTGCTGACGATAGGCGGCAATGGATTAAGACTGTAGATGATGCCGGTACCGTCGGGTGCACCCATCGGCACCTGTGCCAAGGCGGCGCTTGCGAAGACGGCTGTAATGCCGAATGTGAGAATTTTTTTCATACGCATGACTTATAGCAACAGTATCGCAGAGACGGAATAAAAATGTCGTGACGATTTAAAACCTCACAAAATCATCAGCTTACACTGCCCATCACCGGAATATGACTGAATCTGAACGTAGGGGAACCTTGCTGTCCGAGGTCATGGCGCTGGTATGCGGCGGCGGAGTGAGGGGCTGGTATGGCATTGGCACATTGATGATATTGATGGTGGTGCCTGCATTTGTGTCGAGTTGTTTGCAAGTGGTGGTGCCAATGCGCGTGTCGATTACAAGATCGCCGTCGCACACATGCCACTGGCTGTTCGCATCCTGATAACTGCGGCCGGGCGGGTAGGTGATGACACCGTCACTGATAATCGCAGCTGAATCGCCGCCGATGACGGTGGTGGCATTACCGTAGCCGTAGTAATTGCTATAGCCGTAGCCAACATGGTTATCAGTCGGAGGGTTGGCGGTGTGCGTGTGGCCGTGGTGATGCCGGTTCGCACCCGAACTGTTGGCGCTGCTGCCATCCTGAGCCGGCGATGCATCGTAGGAGCCCAAATTGCTGGCGCCTGCGGAGTTTGTGGAACCCTTCGAGGAACTAAGACCGCTGACGCCTGCGGAGTTCGTGGAACCTTTCGTGGAACTAAGGCCGCTGACACCGGCGGAATTCGTGGAACCTCTCGTCATGGTCGGTGTAGTTGCGGCTGTCGAGGCATGTGGGTATGGAGGGGCACGCGTTACCGTCGCAGCAGGCGTAACGGTTGCCGCTGGCGCGGTAGAGAGGTCTTTATCCTTATCCTGCGCGAAGGCCATCGGTGCATGGAGTGTGCCGAGGCTGACCAGCATCGCGAGAAATTTTTTCATTACGCCGCTTTACGGGTCGTGCGCTGCTCGATACGTTTTTCAAAGTGCTCGCCCTTGAAAATGCGCTGGACGAAAATGCCCGGCGTGTGGATGTCATCCGCCGGGAGTTCGCCGATCTCGACCAATTGCTCGACTTCGGCGACGGTGATCTTGCCGGCCATCGCCATCATCGGATTGAAGTTGCGCGCGGTCTTGCGGAAAATGAGATTGCCCGCTTTGTCGCCCTTCCAGGCCTTGATGATGGCAAGGTCGGCGGTGAGGCCGGTTTCCATGACATATTTTTCGCCGTTGAAATCGCGGGTTTCCTTACCATCGGCGACGATGGTGCCGACGCCGGTTTTGGTGAAGAAGGCGGGGATGCCCGCGCCACCAGCCCGGATACGCTCGGCAAGGGTGCCTTGCGGGTTGAATTCGATGTCGAGTTCCTTGGCAAGGTATTGTTTCTCGAAGGTCTTGTTTTCACCGACGTAGGAGCTGACCATTTTTTTGATCTGCCGGTCCTTGAGCAGGATGCCAAGGCCAAAATCATCCACCCCACAATTATTGCTGATGATGGTAAGGCCCGTGATGCCCGAATCCTTCAAGGCCTGAATCGAATGCTCGGGAATACCGCAAAGGCCGAAACCGCCTGACATAATGGTCATATCGTCCTTCAAAAGGCCGTTCAGGGCCGATTTGGCATCGGCATAGACCTTGGATCGCTGGCTAGCCATATGTTGCTCCTTCGTCGTGATGTGCAGGAATCATGTTCTACAAGAGTAGTTAATCCCGTCAAGTATTTGAAATCCAGTTTCAGACCCGTATACTCGCTGGTATATTTATTAAAATACGAAATGCTTTTTAACAAATTGTTAACATTTGCGGCCTAATAATTAACTTTAGGATATTCTCGTGTACACAGCTCAGAAAAAGACAGTCAAACCTAATATGAATATTACCCGTGAGGATATCGAATTGCTCGTCCGCGAGCCGTCGCCGGCCATGCGCCAGCGCATCTGCGAGAAAATCTCCAGCGGGTACAGTTCCGGCATTTATACCGACAGTGAGACCAAGCTCGCCAACGAGATCTTCCGCCTGCTGCTGAAAGATACGGAAATGAAGGTGCGCCTGCTGATCGTGGACGCGCTGAAAGACAATATGCAGGCGCCGCATGACATTGTCTGGAGCCTGGCCAACGACCGCAACGAAATCGCGGTGCCGGTCCTTGAATGTACGCATGTGCTGAGTGAAGAGGACCTCATCGCTATTACCCGCGCGACGAAAGAGCACCCGAAATTGAAAGCCATCGCGAGCCGTGAAAGCGTCAGCAAACCATTGGCGCATGCGCTGATCGAAAAGCGTAATTACGAAGTGACGAACGTGTTGCTGGCGAACAAGGGCGCTTCCATTGCCGAGACCAGTATGGATGTGATCCTCGAAGAATTCGGCCGGGACAATTCGGTGATGGAAGAACTAGTCATGCGGGGTGGGTTGCCGTATGCGTTTGCCGAAAAACTGTTTGCCACGGTTTCCGACACGTTGAAGAAGCAGTTGACGAAGAAGTACCGCATGAACCAGCATGTGGTGGAAGAAATCGGCAGCAGCGCGCGCGAGATTGCAACCTTGCAGTTCATCTCGCCGTGGATGAGCCAGAACGACATTAACCATCTCGTCGAAGAGATGCATAAGAACAAGCGCCTGACCGATTCGGTCATCATGCGTTCACTATGCATCGGCGATCTGCGCTTCTTCGAATCGGCGATTGCCAAGCGTGTCGGCATCCCTGCCAGCAATGCCCGGATTCTGCTGATCGATCCGGGGCCGCTCGGGTTCAAGGCGCTGTATGAATCCTCAGCCTTGCCGGTCTCGTTCTACGAAGCCGTGCGGGTAATGCTGCGTCTCGCGCTCGATGAAACACAGTATGGAAACTATCGCACGAACGATTTCGGTGCACAGATGGTTGCTAAAATTCGTTCGGCCGGGTATGACCGCAGCATCGAGAACATGGAAACATTGCTGCAAATGGTAGGCCGGGCGATTCATGAACCAAAACTCCACTAGCCAGAGCGCTGCCAGCGACGTCATCCTGACGCCGATGGATGTCCAGCGCCTGCTGCACGACGACTCGTCCGATTCGCGGGCGAGCGTACTGGAGAAGATCGCCGCGAATTACAACGGAGACAATTTCAAAGGTCGCGAACGCGATATCGCCGAGCAGGTGTTCCGCCTGCTGATGAAGGATGTGGCGCTGCGCGTGCGCGAAACGCTGGCCGAACGACTGAAGGACAATGCGAACATTCCGCGCGACATCGTGCTGCATATGGCGAATGATGTCGAATCGGTGGCGAACCCGGTTCTGGTCAGCAGCAAGGTGCTGAGTGATGCGGATTTGGTCAGCATTGTCGAGAAAAGCCACGATATCGGCAAGCTGCTCGCCATCACCAAGCGCGACTTGGTATCGCCCCGGGTGACGGATGCGCTGGTCGAGACGCGCTATGCGCAAGTGATGACCTCGCTGCTGACGAATGAGGGCGCGACCATCAGCGACCGTTCGTTCGAGAAGATCGCGGAGGATTTCCGCAATGACAGTTCGGTGATGGCGGCGCTGTCTTCGTATCCGAAACTGCCGATCACGGTCGTCGAGCGGATCATCTCGCAGGTGAGCAACGCGGTCGCTCACGAGCTGAAGGAAAAATACAAGCTTACCGATAAGGAACTGGCGAAGGATGCCAGCCACGCACGCGAAGATTTCATGGTACGACTGCTCGAGCATGATTTGAGTCAGCAGGAGATCGAGGAACTGGTGGCGCAGATGGCCGCCGAGGATCGGCTTACCCCATCTATCGTGATGACGGCGCTGTGCCGAGGGCAGCTGTCCTTCTTCATCGTGGCGATGGCGCATTTTGCGAACATCTCGATTGCGAACGCGACAAAACTCATCACTGACCGCGGGGCGCATGGCTTCAATGGCCTTTACCAGAAATCAGGCCTGCCGGAATCGATGACGGATGCGGTACGTTTGCTGCTGCGGGCGGTGCAGGATATGGCGGGCGATAATTCCGTGCCCGGCTCAATGCTGTATGCGAACCGGCTGGCCGAACGCGTCATCGTAACCGCGGGCAGCCAGCAGATCGAATACCTGCCGTATTTCATCGCCCTAGTCCGCCAGAACCAAGGTCGCCCACAGGTCTAGCACGACCTTAATCATTCCCTTCGGCATAACCTTAAGAAGCCTGTTGCCCTGTCCCTACGCGTGCTGGTAACGTCCGGCACATGGAACATGTACCGCGTATTGCCTGCCTGCCCGATGACTCGCCCAAAGCCCAAGCGGCGTATACCGAATTGTCGAAACGTTACGAATTCCTGGATATTGCGGGGAAACGCACAAAGCCGGATGTGATTGTCGCTTTGGGTGGCGATGGTTTCATGTTGCAGGTGCTGCACAAATACATGCATCGGAATATTCCCGTTTACGGCATGAACTGCGGCTCGGTCGGCTTTCTGCTGAATACCTACCATGCGGAGAATCTTCATGAGCGTATTGCCAATGCGCGGCGGGCAACGCTGCATCCGCTCGTGATGTATGCGCGCACGGCAGATGGCAAGGAGCGGCAGGAGCTGGCGATCAATGAAGTGTCGCTCTTCCGTGAAAGCCGACAGGCGGCGAAGATCCGTATCTCCATCGACCATGTGGTGCGGGTGAGCGACCTGACGGCGGATGGTATCCTCGTTTCCACGCCAGCCGGTTCGACGGCGTATAATTTCTCCGCGGGCGGGCCAATCATTCCGCTCAATGGCGGACTGCTGGCACTGACGCCGATCGCGCCGTTCCGGCCGCGGCGCTGGCGCGGGGCGCTGCTCAACCATCAATCGAGCATCACGTTCGAGGTGCTGGAAGCGGACAAGCGCCCGGTGAGCGCCGTCGCCGATTTCACCGAAGTGCGCGACGTCGTCAGCGTCAGCGTGTTTGAGGACCGGAATATTTCTCTCTCGCTGTTGTTCGATCCCGAACATAATCTTGAAGAGCGCATTACAACTGAGCAATTCTCCTTCTAAGGATGACCATGAACCAGAAAAAAGAAACGACGCTCGCCATCATCATGTTCATTGGTGTGCTGCTGGGCAATACCATCATCTTTTCCATCGTGCCGCGCTTGCAGAATGTGGAACTGGGGTATGGCTACAACCCGTTCCAGATCCTGATGTGCTACAGTGCGATCGCGACATTATGCATGCTGCCATGGGCACTGAGGCAGGGCAAAGCGGGCCTGCGCACCACGCGCTGGAAACATTATTTCTTGCGCGCAGTGCTGGAATACGGCGCCTATGCGCTGACCCTGATCTCGCTCGGGTATGTGTTCTCGCCGGATAGCACGTTCACACTGCCGATGCATACTGCGCTCAATTTCGTCACACCGATCCTTGCCACCATTGCCACCATCTTCATCCTGAAGGAACGCGGTGGCATCCATATCTGGATCGCCCTGCTGGCCGGGATCATCGGTGTACTGGTCATCACCCGCCCGGGCATGGTGCCGCTTAATCCTGGGGTGTTGTACGCACTCGGTGCGGCGGTCGGTTTCTCGCTGTGCGGCGTGGTCATAAAATTGCTCTGCTCCAGCGAATCGCCCATGCATATCGCGTTCTACATGCTGGTGATGACGACCGTCTTCTCGATCCCGCTGGGTGTGATGCATTGGACGCCATTGTCGAATGACGGCTGGGCGTGGCTCGCCCTGGTCGGTGTGTTGACCTACAGTGTGCAATGGCTGGTCGGCAAGGCGATTTCGAAAGTGCCATACATGGTGATCATCCCACTCAACTTCGTGCAGCTCATTTTCTCGGCCATCGCGTCGAAGCTGGTCTACCACAAAGACATCGATCAGTGGACGCTACTGGGTGCCGTCATTATCCTCGTCGGTGCGATTTACAATACTTATCGCAGCCGGGTGCATGCTGTGCGTGAAGCGGCCATTGCCAGCGCAGCATAATTGCCGTGAATATCCTTTTCATCCATCCGAACATGCCGGGCCAGTACAAGCACCTGGCGAAAGCGTTCGGCGCGGAAGAAAGCCACCGCATCTATTTCGTAACGAAGCATAAAACGGCGAACATTCCGGGCGTGACCCGTGTGAGTTACGAAGTGGCGAAACCGGAAACACCGCCGCCGAGCCTGCGCTATCTCGCCCCGGCCACGCGCGGAGTTATTCAAGGCCAGCAGGTGTGGCGCGTGTGCCAGCATCTTAGCCAGACGGAAAAATTCGTGCCGGATATTGTCATCGCGCATCCCGGCTGGGGCGACGCGCTGTTCTTGAAGGATCTATTCCCGCAGGCCAAATTTCTGAACTTTTTTGAGTTCTATTATCGGGCGACGGGGGCGGATGTAGGGTTCGAAGTACCAATCACCGCCGACGACCATGCGCGCGTGCGGATGAAGAATGTGACGAACCTGCTGGCGCTGGAGCAAGCCGATTGGGGTGTCGCGCCGACTGTGTGGCAGTGGAGTCTGCACCCGAAAGAACTGCGCGACAAAATCAGTGTGCTGCATGACGGGATTGATACTGAAATGTGCGCGCCGAATACGGACGCGGTGCTAAACCTGCCAAGTGGGAAAAGCTTCAGGCAGGGCGACGAAGTAATGACCTATGTAGCACGGAATTTCGAGCCGTATCGCGGCTTCGGTACGTTCATGAAAGCGGCAGACATATTGCTGCGGGAGCGGCCGAATCTGCATATCGTGGCGATCGGTGCGGACGAAGTAAGTTATGGCAAGATGGCACCGGACGGCAAGACGTATCGGCAAATGTGGTTAGAAAAGATTCAATTACCGGCAGATCGTATCCATTGGACGGGGACGGTGCCGTATCCGACGTTGCTGAATGCGTTCCAGGTAAGTGCGGCGCATTTATACCTGACCTATCCGTTCGTGCTGTCATGGTCGCTGCTCGAGGCAATGGCCTGTGGTGCGGCGATCGTCGCGAGTGATACGAAACCGGTGCGCGAAGTGATGTATGATGGGGTAAACGGGCTGCTGGCGGATTTCTTTTCGCCGGAAGAAGTGGCGAAGAAAATCGCTCAGTTGCTTGATGACCCGAAACGCAATGCGACGCTGCGCGCAAAGGCCCGGGAGACCGTACTCGAACGGTTCGACCTGATGAAGTTATTACCCTTGCAGATGCAGTTGGTGCGTGAAGTGGCGGACGGACAGATACCGCCGCCGGTGGCGAAAAAGATCAGGGCGGTGAGCCCGATCGCGCCGTATAAAAATGTGGAGTGGGAAACTTAGCATTTCGATGGACCTGAATGAGTTGAGGGTGACGAGGGGTAAGGTCAATGCAACCTATCCCGTCATGCTGAACGTGTTTCAGCATCCATCCAAATTTCTACTGATCGTGGAACGCATGCCCGAAGCTCTCGCGAATGGGACGCATGATGTAGGAGAGCATGGTGCGGGTGCCGGTGACAATGAGCACATCGGCAGGCATGCCCGAAGTGAGCTTGATGTTCTTGCCGAGCGCGTTCAGTTCCTCCGGCGGAATCTCGACGCGGGCGATGTAGTAGCTTTCGTTGGTGTTCTTGTCGTCAACGCGGTCGGCGGAGATGGTCGTCACCTTGCCCTGCACCGGATGCAAATAGCGGCTTTTGAAAGCGGTGAGGCGCACCTGCGCGAGCAGGCCGGCATGTACGGCATCGACATCCTGCGGCGAAACATGGGCTTCGACGATGAGGCGGTCATCCGTCGGGATGAGGTACATCATTACTTCGCCCGCGCCGATGACGCCACCGATGGTATGGACGTTGAGGCCGGTGATGATCCCGACGGAAGGCGCGGTAATCTCCACCCGGCGGGCGATATCGGAGGTGGAGCGTGCCTGTTCCTCGAGACTCGAGAGCTGTACCTGTGTGTCTTTCAGCTCAGCCGCTACCTTGTTCATGAAATCGTTCTTAATGTTGAGGATCGTGATCTTCGATTCATTGGCGGACTGCATGGCACGGCTGATCTGCGATTGCGACTCGCCGCGGCGGCCCATCAGGTCGGCTTGCTGACGCTGCAGGGCAAGGAGACGGGGCTTTAACGCATTGCCCGTAGCGAGCAGGCCCTTCACGGTAGTGATTTCCTGATCGAGCAGGCTGATCTGCGTGTTATCGGCGGCAATCTGTTGCTTTAGCCCATTGACCTCTTCGCCGCTCTGCCCAATCTTTTCATTGAGCACGCCGATCTGGCCCTGCAGCGCATCGCGACGGGTGGTGAAGAGATGGCGCTGGGTTTCGAGTGCGTCCTTCACTTTCGGATTCAGAGATTCCTGCTTCACGTATTCATCCGGGAACGTGATGGACGCCCTGCCATCGCGCTCGGCGATGAGGCGCGCTTCGGTGGCTTTCGCAGCGAGGTACTGGCCGAGCACCTGATCGCTTTTCGCTTTTGCATTCGTTGCATCGAGGCGGACGAGGACCTGACCCGCCTTGACGATGTCACCATCCTTAACGAGGATTTCCTTGATGATGCCGCCTTCGAGATGCTGAATTTCCTTGCGGTTGCTTTCGCTCATGACACGGCCCGGGGCGATGGCACCCGATTGCAATGGCACGAGCGCAGCCCAGAGGCCGACGATGCCGAAGAGGACGATCATCAGGACGAGACCGATCAGGATGGTCGGGCGGGCGCGTTGATCGGGCGCAAGCTGGTTGCCGGCATCGTAGGGCAGCAGCTTGCTGGCGATGGTATCGAGCCAGTGGGTAGTACTACGCAGGAAAGCAACTTCGGTGCGGCCTTTTGTGCGCGGGACCAACTGATTACCGCCAGGCGGAACCACAGGCAGATGCGATTTGTTGCGGCTCATGCGGCGCCTCCCTCAATGCGCTTGGGCGGCTGGAAGCGGGCAAGGATCTCGTCGCGAGGGCCGATGGCATCGATGGTACCTGCTTTGAGCACCATGATCTTATCGACAGTGGCGAGAATACTCGGGCGATGCGCGATGATGATGGTGGTGATGCCTGCTTTTTTTAGGTAGGCGATGGTCGCCATCAGGGCGCGTTCGCCGTCGCCGTCGAGGTTGCTGTTGGGTTCGTCGAGGATGACGAGGCGCGGCGTGCCGAAAAGCGCGCGGGCGAGGCCGATGCGTTGTTTCTGGCCTGGGGAGAGCACGGTGTTACCGGGTTCGTAGACTGTGTCGTAACCATTCTCGAACTGCAGCACGAGGTTGTGTACGCCGGCCCGTTGGGCGGCTTCGATGACTTTCTCATCCGGCATGTCGGGCACGAGGCGGGCGATGTTAAATTTGAGCGTGCCCGCGAAGAGATCGACCTGTTGTGGCAGGTAACCAAGATATTGCCCGACTTCGGCGCGGCCCCAGCGGAAGAGTTCCTGACCGTCGAGGCGTACGGTGCCCATCTGCGGCAGGAAGACGCCGGCGAGCGCTTTGCCCAGGGTGGATTTACCGGCAGCGGAGGGGCCGATAATGCCGAGGGATTCACCGGGCTGTAGTTCGAAATTGATATTGCGCAGGATGGGGTTGGTCATCTTGCCGAAGCTTAAGTAAAGCCCCTCGACCGTAAGACGGCCCTTCGGCGCCGGCAGCAGCGTCGAACCTTGTGGTGGGGTGACATTGCGCATGAGCAGGGTGAGGCGGTGATAGGCATCGCGCGCGCCGACGAGTTGCTTCCAGATATTGATGGCGTTATCGAACGGAATCAGCGTGCGTTGGGTAAGGATGCTGGCGGCGACCAAGCCACCGGCGGAAAGCTGGTTCTGGAGCGCGAGATAGGCCCCCGTTGCGGTGACGGCAACCTGCAGCAGCATACGGATGGAACGGGTGATGCCGCTGATGACGGCGCTGCGCTGCTGCGCGATATCCGCCAGTTGCAGGCCGCGCTGGTTCTCGCGCTCCCAGTTCGCGACCACGGCATCGTTCATACCCATGGCACAGATGGATTCCGCGCCGCGACCGATGGCGTCGGCGCTCAGGGCAGATTCGACGTTCTTCTCGGTGGCACGCATCAACGCTTTGCGGGTGGCATATTCGTTGATGAGCGCGCCGACGCAAAGGATGACGACGCCGAGGATGGCAATGAAACCAAGGATCGGGTTGATCATGTATATGACGAGGACGAACAGCAGCGACCAAGGCACATCCATCGCGGTAGGTGTGGCAAGCGCAATGAAATTTTTGATAGTGCCAAGGTCGCGCTGGTGCTGGCCGGCATAGGGCGCACCGGTCTGCGCAGCCTGTTCGATGGAGATGCGCAAGAGCTTTGGTGCGACCGTGCGTTCGAGCCACTCGACGATGCGGGCGACGACCCCGGCCCGCACGGCGAATAATGCCCCGTAGAACATGTAGCCGATGACGATGACGGAGGTGAGGCCGATGAGCGTATCGACCGAGCGGGTGGTAAAGACGCGGTCGAACACCTGCATGGAGTAAAGCGGTTGGAGCAGCGACAGCACATTCACTGCGAATGAGAACACGAAAATATAAATCATCGCGCGCTTGGTGGCGGTGAGCGCGGAGGAAAGTTCGGTGGGCGGTAAATGCGGTTTGGCCATGGCGAAAGCTTGAAGGAATCGCCATGCGCGGTCAAGCGCACTGACGGCGCTTTACGGCTAAATCCGGGCTAATCCTTCGGGAGGTGGGGCTTTCACATCACGCCGTGCGATATAGACGGCAGCGGCAAGAATGACGCCGGCCCCGATCCAACTGACGGCATCGCTTTTTTCGCCGAAAAGCAGATAGGCAAATGCTGTGGTGGAGATGAGGCGGGTAAAGTCGAACGGCATGAGGCTGACGACCGGAGCGAGGGAATAGGCGCGGGCCATGGAAAAATGCATAACGATCGAACAACAGGCGATGACGAGCATGATCACCACAGCATGCAGGCTCGGAACTTGCCAATGGTAGAAGCCGAACGGCGCGGCCATCAAGAACATGAAAAAATTCATGTAAAACACCATGCGCATCGCGGGTTCCGTGCGGCTCAGAGATTTGACGAACAGGCCGGTAATGGCCCAGAGCGAAGTCGTCACCATGACGAGCAGCGCGTTCCACTCGAAGCCTTGCGCATCCGGGCGGATGATGATGAGCGTGCCCGCAAAGCCGACGAATAGTGCTGACCAGCGGTGCCAATCGGCATGTTCGCGCAGCACGAGGATGGCGAAAAGCGTGGTGAAAAGCGGTGCGGTGAAGCTCAGCGCCGTGGCGTGGGCGAAGGGCATGATAGTAAGGCAATAGGTCCAGCCGATCATGCCGACTGCACCCAAGGAGCCACGGCGCGCATGCGCCCATATGCGCTGAGTGCGAATACCGGTAGAATGATTTTTGAGCGCCCATGGTATGAGCATAATCAACGTGAACAGGCAGCGCAGGGTGACGATGAGCGTCGCATGCAGTTCACCGGATATTTCGCGCACACCGGCACTCATAGCCGAAAAAGCGGTGGTGGAGATAAGGATGTAGCCGATGGCGGCGACCTGCGGATGCTCGCGGAAGGGATGAACGATATGCGCAAAAAAGTTGGAGAACATGCGGCCTAGCGTTATAGTAGGCGCATGAATCATGCAACCGCAACGCGTAAAAGTGCCGCGAAATCGGCGAGCCATGCTGCTGCGTTTGCCCAGTATTGCGCCAGCCGGGAAGAAGCGTTGGAGCAATTTGCAGTTGGTCACCGCATCCAGCCTTTATGGCGCGCACTGAGTAAAGCGACGGATGGCTTACTGGCACATATCGCATCCAGTGCCGACCATGTGACAATCATCGGGGTCGGCGGTTACGGACGTGGTGAGTTGTTCCCATTTTCCGATGTCGATGTTCTGGTGCTGGTACCGGAAGGTAGTTCCAGCGCAATCGATTCGATGGTAGCCAACGTGTTGCAGCATTTATGGGATATGCGCATTCCGGTGAGCCATGCAACGCGGACGCTCGACCAGACGATCGAGGATGCGAAAAATGATTCGAGCATTACGGCGGCGCTGATGGATGCACGACATATCAGCGGCAACCGGGCGGCGTATCTGGCGCTAAAGCGGCGTTTGCGGCAGGAAGTGCTGGGACAGAATTCGCGCGATTTCGTGGCAGCAAAACTGAGCGAGCGCAACCGCCGGCATGCGAAATGGGGTGATTCGCGTTTCATGCTCGAGCCGAATATCAAAGATGGTAAGGGTGGCTTGCGCGACCTGCATACCCTGACCTGGCTGGCGAAGTATTGTTACGGGGTGACCAAAGGCAGCGAACTGGTACGCACCGATCTGCTCACCGAACAGGAATGGCAACATTACCGCGATGCGTATCTGTTCTTTGCCAAAGTGCGGGCGCATATGCATTTGCAGCGCCAGCGGGCCGATGAGCGGCTGACGTTCGATCTGCAGACTAGCATTGCGGCGGCGTTGGGTTTTCGTGGGAACGCACCGCAGGAGAAAGCAGAAAAATTCATGCTGCGCTATTTCCAGTATGCGCGCGAAGTCGGTGCCTTGACGAGGATCTTCTGTGCGGTGTTGGAAGAAGAGAATCTGCGAGTGCCGATGGCGCCGTTCATTCAGGCCGAGCTGGCGGGACGCTTAAGCAACGATTTTATACTTGATGCCGGCCGTTTGCATTTTGCCAACCATGTCGATGTGCGCTTGCAGCCGGTGCTGGCGGTCGAATTATTTGCCGTGGCCCAGCAACACGGGCTCGATATTCACCCACGCGCGCAGCTGGCCATTTCGCGGGCGCTACCGGAGATAGCGCGTCAACTGCCGTTTGAGGGCAGGGCAAACCGCATGTTCCTGCAGATGATGCTTTCGCCGAAAGCACCGGAAGTGACGCTGCGCCGCATGAACGAAATGGGCGTGCTGGGCGCGCTGATCCCGGAATTCGGGCGGATCACCGGCATGATGCAGTATGACGGGTACCATACCTATACCGTGGACGAACACACGCTGGTTGCCATCGGCAATCTCGCGACCATCGAAAGTGGCGCGTGGCAAAAAGATATGCCATTGGCAACAGCGGTAGCGGAAGAGATCGCTGACCGGGCATCGCTGTTCCTTGCCATGCTATGCCATGATCTGGCGAAAGGCATGGGTGGCATGCATGCGGAAAAAGGCGAGAGTATCGTGGCGACGAATGCTGCGCGTCTGGGATTGAGCACGGCGCAGGCGCAGTTGGCCGGGTGGCTGGTGAAGCACCATCTCATGCTAAGCGAAACCGCGTTCAAGCGCGACCTTGACGATCCGAAGACTATCGAGGATTTCGTGGCAACAGTGCAGTCGCCGGAGCGGCTTCGTATGCTATTGCTGGTGACGGTAGCAGATATCAAAGCAGTGGGTCCGAATATCTGGAACCGCTGGAAGGGCGGTTTGATGCGCGACCTCTATCATCGGGCTATGGTGCTGATGGGAGTGGGACATGACGACACATCGCCGCAAAAAACTATCCAGGAAAAATTGCTTCGTGAAGTGCCGGAGGCAATGCGGCTTGTTGCGCAGCAATTCATGGGCGAACAATTACCGTCGACCTGGTGGCATCGGGCACGGGAGGAGCAGGTCGGGACGATCAGCGCTTACGCCCGGTGGTTGGAAAATCGTAGCAAACCGGCGCTCGTTATCACGCATGATAAATTCCGCGCGGTGACGGAGATAACCTGCTGTATGGATTATGCGCCGACCTTGTTCCGCGACCTTGCGGGGGTAATGGCGTGGATCGGCGCCAGTATCGTTTCCGCACGCACCATGGTGTTGATGAGCGGGGCGATGATCACCAGCCTCGGCATCCAGGATGTAGCAGGCAATAGCTTCGCCGACGAGCAGGAGCGGTTGAAGCCGCTGGCGGGGCTCATCGACAAGGCGCTGGCCGGCAAGCTCGATTTCGCCAAGGAGCTACCACGCCGTCGCATCGTTTCCCGTGGACGGGTCGTCGTGATCGAGCCGTCCATATTTATCGACAACCAGGTGAGCGCGGTGGCAAGCGTGATCGAAGTGAATGCGCGCGACCGACTCGGCCTACTGTACGATATTCTGGGCACTTTGGCGGCCAATGGATTACAAGTGGTGACGGCACATATCGCGACCTATGGCAAAAAAGCGGTGGATGTGTTCTATGTGAAGGATGCATACGGAATCAAGATGATCCACCATAAAAAGCTGGCGGCAGTGCAGCAGGCGTTGCTAATGGCATGCGGGGAGGAAACGAATAGGTGAGTGAAAAGCCGACATGGTTGGATGAAGCATCGTTGCAGCAATTTTTTGCGGCGACGCAAGCGGCAGGTGGTGAGGCGCGTGTGGTGGGCGGCACGGTTCGCGACTGGCTGATGTGTTTCTACGCCAAGGCTTCGGAAGATAAAGGTGACTTATCGCCCGAAGCTGTCGCGCAGGGTGACGTGGATATGGCGAGCACCCTGACACCGGAGAGCACGCTGGAAATTGCGGCGCACTACGGATGGAAAGCGATTCCTACCGGCATCGAACACGGTACGGTGACGCTGGTGTTGCCGGAGCGGATCGTCGAGGTGACGACCTTGCGGCGGGATGTAGAGACCGATGGGCGGCATGCGACGGTGGCGTTCACCAATGACTGGCAGGAAGATGCGGCACGGCGGGATTTTACGGTAAACGCGCTCTACATGGATGCGGATGGGGCAATCACCGATTTCTTTGGTGGGCAGGAGGATCTTCAGGCGCAGCGCGTTCGTTTCATCGGCGAGGCAACGGCGCGCATCACGGAAGACGCGTTGCGAATACTGCGGTATTTTAGGTTCCTCGCGAGCCACGGTCGACCACCGGCAGATGAGGATGCGCTTGCGGCAATCACCGCACATAAAAGCATGATTGCCGGGCTTTCCGGTGAGCGCATCGCAAATGAAATGCGCAAACTGCTCAGTGTAGTGAATCCGGCTTATGCATTGCGACTGCTGAAGCAGGCAGGCGTGGCACCGCTGGTGTTCGGCCGGGAAATCGCGCCGCAACGCATCATCCGGCTGCAGATGCTGGAGCGCCAAGCGGATTATCAGACTTCCGTCTGGGCGCGGGTGGTGCTCTTGCTGCAGGATGCAACGGAAGTGAATGTAAAATGGTTGAGCGAGCGCTGGAAACTTTCGCGGCATGAAGCGGCACAATTGCACTTGCTGGTGACGCTGCCGCAGTTCGATGCCTGCGCGCCGAAACATGTGCATACGCGGTTGCTGCGGTTGTATCATGCACCGGTCTATCTTGACTGGTTGCTGGTTCAGGCGGCGTTGACCCCGGGCACCTATATCGCACCGTATGTTGCACTAGCGATGGATTTTGTTGCGCCGGTTTTTCCGGTGACGGCGAAGGATTTAATGGGCAAGGGAATGGTGGAAGGCAAGGCGTTGGGTGAGGCGCTTGCAATGCTGGAAAAGCGTTGGGAAGAAAACAATTACGCGCTCAGCAAAGAGCAATTGCTCGCTAACGCAATGCAAGAATAAGTCCCCCGCCAATTGTTGGTAGAAGAAAAAGCGCTATTAACGCTAGCAGGAACAGGATGATGTAACGCGAAGCATTTTTGTGTCCGCGCATAGGGGAGTAAGGCACTACTCCGCAGTTTCGGCATCCGGGTTCTGGTAATTCGCACCTTCCGGATTTTCCTCGAGGGCGTAACCGGCAGAACGCACCGTGCGCACGAGATCGGGTTGTTTGCCATCGTAATTGAGGGCCTTGCGCAGGCGGCGGACATGCACATCGACCGTGCGCAGTTCGACATAGATATCATGCCCCCAGACGGAATCGAGTAATTGCTCGCGGCTGAAGACGCGGCCCGGGTGTTCCATCAAATGGCGCAGCAGGCTGAACTCGGTGGGCGAGAGATGGACGTCCGTACCATCGCGCGTCGTTTTGTGCGAGGTGAGGTCCATGATGATGCCAGCGAATTCAAGGGTTTTTTCCGATAGACTCGGGCGGATGCGGCGGAAGACCGCCTTGATGCGCGAGATGAGTTCCGGTGGGCTGAAGGGCTTCACCATGTAGTCGTCGGCCCCGGAATCGAGGCCGCGGATCCGATCGCCTTCCTCGCCACGCGCGGAGAGCATGATGATGGGGGTGTTCTTGAGATCCTGGTTCCAGCGGATGTGTTTGCAGACTTCGACGCCGGTCATGCCGGGCAGCATCCAGTCGAGCACGATGACATCCGGGCGGTGTTCCTTGACGAGATTTACAGCTTCCTCGCCGTCGCCGGTGGAGATGACATTAAAGCCCTCTTTTTCGAGGTTATAGCGTAGCAGGGTCACGATCGCGACCTCATCCTCGACGATCAGGACCTTGGTCTTAGCATCGGTTTTTGCAACAGCCATGTGGTACTCCCAGTCTTCTTATACATTGGATGACAGTGCGGCTTGCACGTCAATGGATTTTGCGCCATGTATGCTCCGTTATAGGCCGAAAGTCTTAAGGCATGGTTAAAGCGCAACAATTTAGGGTCAAATGGCACAGAAACTGAACCCGACCATGAAACTAGCGCTCGATTTTGCACCTTTGGCCGTTTTCTTCGTGGCCTATAAGCTGGGCGGGGTGATGACGGCGACGGTAGCCATCATGGTGGCGACCTGCTTCAGTATTGCCGTGATTTATGTGGTCGAACGCAAGATCGCGCTCGCGCCGCTTATCACCGGTGGCGTGGTAATGGTAATGGGGGGACTGACGATTGCGCTCAACGATCCGATCTTCATTAAGCTGAAACCAACCATTGTAAACCTTGTGTTTGCGACGATCCTGCTCGGCGGGGTGTTCATCGGCAAGCGGGGTTTGCTGAAATACGTGCTCGATGTTGCGTTCCAGTTGACGGATGTGGGCTGGTTGCTGCTATCAAAACGCTGGGGATTTTTCTTCATTTTCCTCGCCTGCCTGAACGAGGTCATCTGGCGCAATTTCCCGGAAAGCTTCTGGGTGGATTTCAAGGTGTTCGGGATGTTCGGCCTGACGATGCTCTTCGCGGTGAGCCAGTTCAAGTTGATGGCGAAATATAGTGTGCTTCAGTAATCAGCTGATGTTGCACCCGTCGCTTTTGCTGAATTTTTTATGTAATAATTCGTTGCCTGCACCTGCCACCTGTAACTCTACCACCCAATTATCCCCTTCGCGGTGGCTGACATCTCTTAAGCTATCGCGAATGATGGCCAACTCCGCAGGTGTTAATTTTCCCAACAGAATAGATTTATCATCGACGCGATAACTTACATTTCCTGAATCAAGTCCAACCAACATCCCATCGCATGTCAGGGCTCCGCGTTCTAATCCCATAAAAAGCTCCTTTAAGAACATGACAATGCGCAAAAAGAATTAATATTTTGTTAAGGCTCGCATGCCAATGTCGCTACGGCAAAAGCCTTCTGGCCAGTCGATGTTGTTGATCGCTTCGTAGGCGCGGGCGCGGGCTTCCTGCAGGGTCGAGGCAGTGGCGACGATGTTGAGGACGCGGCCGCCATTGGCTTTTAGCTGATCGCCGTCGCGGGTGGTACCGGCATGCAGGATGGTGACGCCATCGGGTTTGGATGCTTCAAAAAGGCCACGAATGGTGGTGCCTTTTTCGAATGTACCGGGATAGCCTTTCGCGGCCATGACAACGCAGATGGCGGGGTCGGGGGTGAAGGAGAGATGGGCGATGTCGACATTGCCCTGAGCGCAACTCATCAGCAGGGCGGCGAGATCGCCGTTGAAACGGGTGAGCATCGATTGCGTTTCAGGGTCACCAAAACGGGCGTTGTATTCGATGAGCTTGGGGCCGTCCTTGGTGAGCATGAGGCCGGCGAAGAGGACGCCGACATAAGGGATGCCATCAGCGATGAGGCCCGCCATAGTGGGCGCGATGATCTCTTGCATCACGCGCGCGTCCATCGCGGCGGTCATGATGGGCGTGGGCGAGTACGTACCCATGCCGCCGGTGTTGGGGCCAACGTCGCCATCAAAGGCGCGTTTATGGTCCTGCGCGCTGGCGAACTGCACGGCTTTTTTGCCGTCGCACAACGCGAAGAAACTCGCTTCCTCGCCGAGCATGCATTCCTCGATGACGACGCGGGCACCGGCTTGGCCGAAAGCGCCATCAAAGCAATCATCGACGGCGGTGACAGCTTCGCGCGGCGTCATGGCGACGGTGACCCCCTTGCCGGCGGCAAGGCCATCGGCCTTGATGACGATGGGAGCGCCGTGTTTATAGATATATTCGAAGGCAGCGGTGCGGGTGTCGAATGTCGCGTATTTGGCGGTAGGGATACCGTATTTATCGCAAAGTTTTTTGGTAAAGTCCTTGCTTGCTTCGAGCTGGGCGCCGTGCGCGGAGGGACCGAAGACGGCGATGTTCGCGGCGCGTAACGCATCGGCGACACCATCGACCAGGGGTTGCTCAGGGCCGACGACGACGAGATCGATAGCGTGGGCTTTGCAGTAATCAACGACGGCATCGTTACCGGCGATGGTGAGGCAATCGCAATCCATCGCGATTCCGGCATTGCCGGGCGCGCAGGTGACGCCTGTGGTGGACTCGCTGCGCAGAAGCGCTTTGACCAGCGCATGTTCACGGCCGCCTGCGCCTAATACGAGAATCTTCATAAAAGTGCCTAGTGCCTAGTGGTTAGTGCCTAGTGAGTAAATGTTACAAGAACTGGATAGCGTAGAACCTTAGGTACGGCGATAAAAAAATACTTCACTAATCACCAGGCACTAGGCACTAATCACTCCCATGAGCTTCGTCCATAACCAACCCGAATACAGCGTCAGTGAAATTGCCGGCCATGTGAAGCGCATGGTGGAGGAAACGTTCGGCTTTGTGCGCGTGCGTGGCGAGATTTCGAAGGCGAGCGTGAATGCGGGATCGGGGCATTGCTATTTGAGCCTGAAGGATGAGCGGGCGGTGCTCGATGCCGTCATTTGGAAAGGCACAATGAGCAAGCTCGCGCACAAACCGCAAGGCGGGATGGAAGTGATCGCGACGGGGAAGCTGACGACGTATCCGGGGTCATCGAAATACCAGCTGGTGATCGATTCGCTCGAGCCCGCAGGCATCGGCGCCCTGATGGCGATGCTGGAGGAGCGCAAGAAGATGCTCGCGGCGGAAGGCTTATTTGCGACGGAACGCAAGCGCCAGTTGCCGTTCATGCCGCGGGTGATCGGGGTGGTGACCTCGCCGACCGGCGCAGTGATCCGCGATATATTGCACCGGATCGCCGACCGCTTTCCCTCACATGTGATCGTCTGGGCGGTGCCGGTGCAAGGCCAAGATGCAGCGGAAAAAATTGCTGCAGCGATTGCGGGTTTTAATGCGATACCGTTGGGTTCGTCGCGTCGCCCCGATGTGATCATCGTGGCGCGCGGCGGTGGGTCGATCGAGGATCTGTGGGCGTTCAATGAAGAGATCGTGGTGCGGGCGGCGGCGAATTCGGCCATCCCGCTTATCTCGGCGGTGGGGCATGAAACGGATACAACGCTGATCGATTTCGCGGCGGATATGCGAGCGCCGACGCCGACGGCCGCTGCCGAAATAGCAGTGCCGGTCCATGCGGATTATGTCCATCATTTCGAGCAACGTGGGTTGCGAATGCAGGTTGCGGTGGTGAAACAGCTGCGCCACGGCATGGAGCAGGTGCGTAGCCTTGCCCGCGGGTTGCCGCGGCCGCAACAGCTGGTGGCCACAATGGAGCAAACGCTCGATGGCTTGGTCGAGCGGCTTCAACTGGCGTTACCACGGAGCTTGCAGCAACGTCAGGAGAAAGTTCAGCGACTCGCGGCGGGAATGAGCCCGCGTTTGTTGCGCGAAATGGTGCTGCGGCAGGAGCAGCGCGTGCAGCATGTGGGTGCCATGCTCGAATCACTGAATGTGCTGGCAGTATTGAAACGCGGCTTCGCGCTGGTGAAAGACGATGCTGGCAAGGTGATCCAAAGTGCTGCCGTAATGCCCAATGAAGGGAGGTTTTACCTCCAGTTCCATGATGGTGAGCGGTTAGTAGCGGCTATGAATGCTGCAGCACCGGCTGCAGCAAAACCGCGCACTAAAAACGCCGCACCGCAGCCGGGGCTGTTCGACGATCAGTAACTCATCCCGCCATGGAAGATGTTTTTCAGCTTATGGGCGACCTTACTGATGAGCCAGAGCGAGAGCATGATGCCCGCGATCGGCAAGGCGAGCAATGGCAGCGCGTAACTGAACAACGGTGTTTCCATTACATGGTGCGACCACTGCATGAACAGGCCCTGATAGACATCGAAGATATAGAAGACGTCAGACAATTTACCGTGCAGTGGATTGGTGCCCGTATCTTTGCTGTAGATGAGATAGGATGCCGCGGCGATGCCCGCATACGTCGGCACCAATAATGCAGCCGCCATGATGAAGGGCGACAGGATAGCGAGCAACAACATCAGGAACGGATTCATGCGATGTCTATGGCGCAATTCCTGTAAAAAATCAAGTCAGGCCATCCGAGCGGAATTTTTCGAGCAGCGCGCGCAAGGAAGCTCTACCCTGCCAGATGAGGTCGACCGGCAGGCAGGCAATAGCGTCCTTGTGTGCCGCAGGCAGTTTGACGTGATCCTTGGCAGTGGTGATGAGGCTTGCCCCAAGTTCGTGTGCGTGTTTCCGCAAGCGCACGACATCCGCAGCACTGTAAGGGTGGTGATCGGCGAAGCGGCGGGTGGCAGCAAGCTCGGCGCCCAGCTCGTGAAGGGTGGCAAAAAATTTTTCCGGGCGGCCGATACCGGCAAAGGCCAGCCATTTGGTGCCATGCAGGAATGAGGCGTCGCCAACGAAACGTACTTCCGCATGGATGATCGGCAGATGCAGCGTTGACATCAGGTGATGGGCATCGGCCCCAATAAGCACGACGGCATCGCTGCGGGCGGCAGCGCTGCGCAAGGATTCACGTAACGGCCCGGCCGGTAGTAACTGGCCGTTGCCGATACCGTAGGCACCGTCGACCACAAGCAGCGAAAGATCCTTATGGAGGGCATGGTGCTGCAAGGCATCGTCGCACAGCAAGATGGTCGCACCGGCCGCAGCGGCGGCTTTAGCAGAAGCGAGGCGGTCACGCCCGACCCACGTTGGCGCGGCTTTGGCGAGCAGCAAGGCTTCATCGCCGACATGCTGCCAGCGATCGGTTTCATGCACGCGATGGGCCGTGAGGTCTGCACCGTGGTAGCCGCGTGTGAGGATGTGCGGCACATGGCCTAGATCGCGCAGGGGCGGAATGAGTGCCAACGTTACAGGGGTTTTACCGGTGCCGCCGACCGTGGCGTTGCCGATGGAGATTATGGGTACGGGGGCGTGTTGCGGTGTCGTGTGCCTACGATCCCACCAGGCACCGAGGCGATAAAGCAGCGATGCGGGCACAAGGGCCATGCTGACGAGGTTGCAGGATTGCCAGAAACGAGGCGTTCTCATTTGCGCACCCGCGCTATCAGTTCATCGCATTGCTGGAGGATGTTGGCACTGGCGCCACGGGCTTCAGCGACGACGCTAGCAGCGTTTTGGGCCAATGCGTTGCGCGCACCATTGTCATGCAACAACTCTATCACGTTTTGGGCGAGCGCGGTTTTATCGGCGACGATGCGAATGGCATCGTCGGCGACGAAACGCGCGACGATGGCGGCGAAATTATGCGTATGCGGACCGGTGAGCAGGGCATTACTGAAGCGAGCGGCCTCAAGCGGATTCTGGCCGCCATGGGCAACGAGCGAGCCGCCCATGAAGACAATATCCGCAAGTTGATAAAAGGTGCCGAGCTCACCCATCGTATCGGCAAGGTAGATCGACGTTTTCGCGGTAATCGATCCGCCCTGGCTGCGCTGGGCGAGATTCAGGTTGCGGACTTTCAGATCAGCGGCGATAGTGTTTCCGCGCGCGGCATGGCGTGGCACGATGATCGTTAGCAACTTCGGAAATTGTTGCGCAGTGATAGTATGCGCTTCAGCGATGAGTTGCTCCTCATTGGCGTGGGTGCTGGCAGCGAGGAAGATTGGACGCCCTGCACAGGCAGTGGTGAGTTGCCCGAACAGAGTATCGCTCACTGGCAAGGGTGCTGCATCGTATTTCAGGTTGCCAACATCGCGGATATCCGTGCCGCCGAGTTTGCTCAGGCGGGTTGCGTCCTCCGTTGAGCCGGCATAAATGCTGCAGAAGGACTGCAGCAAACTGCGGATGGTATGGGGCCATTTCAGCCAGCCTTCATAGGTTTTCTGTGAGATACGGGCATTGATGAGTAGCATGGGAATATGCTGCGCCTGCGCTTGCCAGAGCAATTGCGGCCAGAATTCGGATTCGACCCACAGGGCAAGTTCGGGGTGCCAATGAGTGAGGAAGCGTTTTACGGCGCCGTAGGTGTCGACGGGAACGAACTGATGGATAACGCGCGGCAGTCTTTGTTGCGCAACCAGCGCCGCGGAGGTCACCGTGCCGGTGGTGATAAGTAAGTGGATGGCGGCATGGTTTTCAAGGAAATCGCGCACGAGGGTTAGCACCGACTGCGTTTCGCCAACGCTCGCGGCATGCAGCCAGATGAGTGGGCCAGCGGGGCGGACGACACTGCTATGGCCGAAGCGTTCGCCGAGACGTGCTGCATCTTCCTTACCACGGTTGCTACGGCGTTGCAGCCAGAGATGCAGGGCCGGGGTGATGACGGTGCCGAGCAGCGAATAGGCACCACGCGTAAGGGGTGCAGCAGGCATTACACGTCACCTTGCTGGTGGTAGAGCGCGTGCATGTGGCGATAGGTCTCACTCATGGCGAGCAGGTCGGCATGGGTACCTTCCGCCTGGATCTTGCCACCTTCGAGCACGAGGATGATGTCGGCATCCTGGATCGTCGTCAGGCGGTGAGCAATGACGAGGGTGGTACGGTTTTTCATCAGGCTGGTGAGCGCCTCCTGCACGGCGCGTTCGGAGGCGGTATCGAGCGCACTGGTCGCTTCGTCGAGCAATAGGATGGGAGCGTTTTTCAGGATAGCGCGGGCGATGGAAATGCGCTGGCGTTGACCCCCGGAAAGCTTAACCCCGGACGGCCCGATCTGGGTCGCGTAGCCTTCGGGCAACGCGCTGATAAATTCGTGCGCGTGCGCTTTTTTGGCGGCTTCGATGATCTGTTCGTCAGTGGCGCCGATGAGGCCATAGGCGATATTCGCCTGCACGGAATCGTTGAAGAGGACGATGTCCTGGCTGACAAGAGCGAGATTGCTGCGCAGGGAATTGATGGTCGCCTCGCGGATGTCCGTGCCGTCGATGGTGATGGTGCCGGCCTGCACTTCGTAAAAGCGCAGCAGCAGGTTCATGATGGTGGTTTTACCGGCACCCGATGCACCGACGAGGGCGACTGTTTTACCGGCTGGCGCCTGGAAACTAAGACCGGAAACGCCGCCGTTGCTGGTAGGGTAATGGAAGCTTACATTGCGGAAATCAATGGTGCCGGAAGTGACAGTGAGCGGCTTCGCCGTCGGCGTATCGGCAATCGTAGGTTTGCTATCCATCGCACTGTAGAAACGGTGGGCAGCTGCCATCGCACCTTGCAACTGAGTATTGAGGCCCGCGATGATCTTGATGGGACGGTAGACGAGGATCATGGCGGCGAAGAAGCGGGTGAAATCGCCGGTGGTGAAGTGCGCGTGGATTGCCTCGTACCCGGCATACCAGACGACCAGCGCACCGGACACGCCGCTCACCAGGCCCATGATGGGGCTTGGGGCGGATTCGATGCGCGCGGTGCGGTAGTAGATCTTGAACATCTTGCGAATGGTCTCGCGCGTGCGGGCGACTTCGAAATCCTCGCGGGCGTAGGCTTTCACCATGCGCACACCTTGGAACGTATCATCGAGCTGGGACGTGAAATCGGCGAGCTGGGATTGCGTGGCATCCGCCGCTTTGCGCATACGACGGCCAAGGCGCGAAATGGGCAGTACAGCGAACACGATGATGCCAAAACCGACCAGCGATAGGCCGGGACTTTCCCAGAACATCATGATGAGCAGGAAGGCAGCGGTAGTGGTTTCCTTGATAAGGCCGGTAACGATTTCGCTCACCGAGCGGCGCATGAGGATGATGTCGTTGGTCATGCGCGAGATGAGGCGGCCGGAAGTCTGGTCGTGGAACATGGTGATATCGGCATGCATGAGATGGGCGAACAAATCGCTCTGCATGTCGCTGACGACGCGCTGGCCGACATATTTCAGCGCTACCGTCTGGACGTAATCCGCGACCGAGGAAAAGAACGCAGCGACGATGAGCAGGGGCGGATAGATCAACAAAGCGTTGGCATCGTGGTTGGTAAAAATTTTATCGACGATGGGCTTCAGCAAATAGGGTTGTGCCGCCGTGGTAATCGCCATGATGAACATGAACACGCCACCGAGGAGCAAGGTGTTGCGGTAAGGTGCGACATATTCACGCAACAGGCGTTTGTAGAGGCCATAGGACGGATGGGAGAAGATGGCCATGTCAGTTGCCTGCGATTGTCATGCGCGGCACGGCGAGGGTGGGGACGTTGGTACCGTATTTAAAGGTGAGGTCGTTCGCGGGAATGAGGCTGGCGAAAATGTCGCGCAGGTTGCCGGCGATAGTGACTTCGCTGACCGGATAGGCGCGTTCGCCGCCCTCGAGCCAGAAGCCGGAAGCGCCAACGGAGAAATCGCCGGTGATGAGATTGGTGCCGTGGCCAATGGTCTCGGTGACGTAGAAACCGTCGCCGAGTTCCTTGAACAGTACGGCGGGCGAGTGGCTGCCGTTATGCAAATAGAGGTTGCTCGCGGACGGGTGCGGGGCGCTGGCGAGGCCGCGTGACGCGTGCCCGGTTGTTTTCATGCCGAGCTGGTTGGCGGAACGGGTGTCGAGGATCCAACTGGTGAGGGCGCCGTGATCGACGAAATCCATGGCTTTACCGGCGATGCCCTCAGCGTCGAACGCGCGGGAGGCGAGACCACGCCTGAGCAGCGGGTCATCCGTGATGCGAATGTTCTTGGCGAAGATTCGGGTGTTAAGTGCATCTTTCAGGAAGCTGGTGCCACGCGTAATGGACGAACCGGAGATAGCGCTGGCGAAAGCGGAAAGGAACTGGCGGCCGACACGGGGTTCGAAATAGATGGTGGCCTGTTGCGATGGAAGTTTGCGCGGGTTGAGGCGGGTGATGGTGCGTTCGGCAGCGGCGGCACCGATTGCTTCGGGTGAGGCTAGGTCGCTGTAGTGTGTGGTCATGGCGTAGTCGTAATCGCGCTGCATGGCTTCGCCATCACCGGCAATGAAGGCGGCGGAAATAGCGTAACGCGAGGTATTGTAGGCACCGGAGAAACCGTGACTGGTGACGAGGGCGAGATGATGCGTACTGGCGGAGGCGTCGCCACCTTGCGAATTGGTGATGCCTTTAACGGCGAGGCCAGCTTCTTCGGCGCGGCGGGCATGGGCCTGCAATTCGCTGATATCGGGCATGGTTAAATCGGCTGCTTCGAGCGGTTTGAAATCATGACTTATCAGGGAGGCTTCGGCAAGTTTTGCGAATGGATCGGCGGGGGCGACGCGGGCGATGGCGACGGCGTTCTTGGCAAGAGTCGCGAGGGCGTCGGTCGAGAATTCGCTGGTGGAAAGGGTCGCGCTGCTTTCGCCGACGAAGACGCGCAGGCCGATGGCGCTGGATTCGGCTTGTTCGATGCTTTCGGGCTTGCCGTGGCGGATGCTGGTGCTGATATCGGCGCTGGCGAGGGCGAGTGCGTCGGCGGCGTCGGCACCAGCTTTCCTGGCAAGGGCGACGGTTTCCCCGGCGCGGCGGATTAAGGTGGCGTTATCCATGAACGCGCTCCGTCGTCGTTGCGAGCCAAGCACAATCCCACAATTTTACATTAGAGAAGGAGTAGTCAGCGCTGAAGACGAGGCGCGCTGGATTGGTTGGTCTTCGGCCCCCTGCGGGACGCTTTGCTCGCAATGACGGAGTGTGTGGATCGGTCATTGCCGCGTCCGGCTAAGATAGAGTTGATACAGCGAAATGGCGGCAGCGTTGCTGACGTTAAGGCTTTCCATGCCATCGCCCATTGGCAGGCGGGCGCGCTCATCGCAGAGGTCGGCGGTGAGGCGGCGCATGCCTCTGCCTTCGGCTCCAAGGACAAGGACGGTCTTGCCGACGAATTTAAGATCGCTGAATAATGTTTTGCTTTCGCCTTCGAGGCCGATGATCCACCAGCCAGCATCTTTCAGCTCGCGCATGGCGGTGGCGAGGTTGGTTACCTGCACGCGTTTGACGATATCGAGCGCGCCACAGGCGGCTTTGGCCATGGCGGCGGTTTCGGGGGCGCTATGGTCTTTAGGGAAGATGACCGCGATGGCATCGTAGGCGGCGGCGGTGCGCATAATGGCACCGACATTCTGCGGGTCGCTGACCTGATCCAAAATCAGAATCGGGCCTTTTGGGTTCTCGATGTTGACGATGTCGTCGATCAGGTACGGCTCGAGCGGGCGCACTTCGGCGGCGATGCCCTGATGCACGGCGTCGTTACCCAAAATGCGGTCGAGCTCGCGCGGTTCCATCACGTGGGGGGTAGGCAGGCGGCGATCGGGTAACTGCAGTTTGTCATGCGCGGTGTTGCTGACGAGGATGCGGATGACCGCGCGCTCCGGATTGGCGAGGGCTGCGTTGACGGCGTGCCAGCCATATACCCAGTGGCCGCTGCCACCAGCGGAGCCGTTCACGCCGCGGTTCGTCGGCGCCGTTTGAGATTTTGGGGGAAGGGTGGGGCGTTGTTTTTTCTGTGCCATGCGCTCTCATAGCGCAGCAAGACAGGGGTTGCCAGCAAAACCAGCGGCGCGTTTACAGTTTGCCTGAAACGTTAGTAAACGTGCTTTTTAGCTTGCTGCCCAGCGTATTCATGGCGGTAATGGCAGCGACCGCGATCAGCGCTGCGATCAGTCCGTACTCGATCGCGGTGGCAGCGGATTCGTCACGTAAAAAGCGGCAAAACAGTGATGGCATCGGGAATCCCTTGCTAGGAAACCAGCTTAACCGAAAATGCGGTAGAATCCCAATCAATTTTTTAGAAACCGCCGGGCGAGGCTGCCCGCCCGACGGGTTTCCAAAGGATTATAAGGCTTATTGACCCATCGGTGCCATTGGCGCAGCTGGCGTGTTCGGCTCCGCCATCGGTGCCGATTGCATCATCGGTGCCGGGGTCGCTGCCGTGGTGCTGCGCGCATGGCGCGACTTGGTGGATTTATGGGCGGTTTTTTTCGTGGCGTGTTTCTTGGTCGGTTTTTTCTTCGCTGCTTTCTTCTTCATCGATTTTTTCGTCGTCGATTTTTTGGCGGTGTGCTTGGTTGACGTGTGATTCATCGGTGCGGTGTGATCCATCGGTGCCGGTGCGGGAGCGGCGATCGGTTCAGCCATGGCGGGCGCGTTGGCACCCGATTGGACAGGTGTGCCATCTTGGGTATAAACATTGGTGGTCGCCTGGGCGAAGGTGCTGCCGGCAACAAGGCTGGTGGCGACGAAAACGGAAAGTAATTTACGCATGGATACTCCTAGTAGTTTGGTTGGGTAGGGTGTGACGAGGAATCGACGGGATCGGGATGAACGATGACATCGGCTCCCGGGAAACGTTGCAGAATCGCATTCTCAAGTCTATCGATAATCGCGTGCGCTTCACGGAAATTGAGCGACGCATCGACTTCGGCATGCAACTGGATGAAGGGCTTGATGCCGGAATAGCGCGTCTTCAGCTTATGGTGGCCACGAATTTCGGGAATGGCGGTGACCAATTCGATAATGGTGGATTTTTCTCCATCGGGCATTTCACGGTTCATCAGATTGTTGAAGGCGCGAATGCCTATCACGCGGTTGCTCCAGATGACGATGAGGGCGATGAGGATCGCAATCGCCCCATCCGCCCACCAGAGACCGGCCCAGCTGCTCAGACCAAAAGCGGCGAATACGCCAATATTAAAAAGGATGTCACCGGCGTAATGCAAGCGATCCGCCATGATAACGAGGGATTTCGTATGCCGCGTCACATAGGTTTGGAACATAACCAAAACGGTGGTGACGACCATGGCAACAATGCTCACCGCGAAGCCAAGATCGGGATTATTGAGCGGGATTGCGGAAGCATTGGCGAGGCGTTCGATGGATTGCAACACGATCATCGACATGGCAGCGAAGATGAAGGCGCATTGGGCAAGACCGGCAATATCCTCGATAGAATTATGACCGAAGCGGTGGTCATCATCCGCGGGCTTGAGGGCGTAGCGCACCGCGAAAAGGTTGATAAGTGACATCAGCACGTCGAACACCGAGTCGGTAAAGGAAGACAGCATCGCCAGCGAATCGGTCCGCCACCAGGCGAAAAGCTTAAGAATGAGTAATACACTGGCAACGCCCACCGCGGCGTATGTCGACACGTGCATCAACCGAGTAACATTCGGAGGGCATGGTTTAATTGCAGCGTGCTGCATAGATGTATCGTGCTGTGACATAATTGAAGGTCATCATAAATATTTTTAACAGGAAACAAAGAGAAAGCATGAAACTTGTTTATGCATGACACCAACAGGCATTTTGTGCCCATTGATTTTGCCAGCGCGAACGTGTAAAAATGCAGTTGATAACCAGGGAGTGGTGAATGTCCTACAAGAAATTGTTCTCCAGCTTGACCGTACGCCTGCAGGTCACTGCCATTTTCCTTTCGTTTGTCGGGGTCATCTTCGGCATCGTGACGTACCTGCATGTGAAACAGAACTTCGGCGCGCAAGCTGCCGAAAAATTCTATGACGACCTGATGCTGCAAGTTGCGATCGCGCTCGTGGTCAACGTCGTTGTCGCCATCGTGCTCTATCAGATCACGACCAAACCAATCAAGACGCTCGGCGAAGTGATGCGCCAGCTCACCGAGGGCCATCTCGAGGTCGACGTACCATACGTAGCGCAATCCACCGAGATCGGCAGCATGGCGCGCAAGGTAGCGATCTTCAAGAAAAGCGGGCTCGAGAAAGTCGCGCTCGAACAGCAGCAAAAAGAAAACGAAAAGAAATTACAGACCGAGAAAAGGAAAGCGATGGAAGACCTCGCCAACCGTTTCGAGTTCCAGGTGCAGGTCATCATCGAGGAAGTGGTGGCGGAAGTGGAGAAGGTGAAGGCGCTGAGTGAGCAAATGAGCGGTGTGATCGGCGGGGCGACCAGCAAAACGAGTGCGGCAGCAAATTCAGCGGATTACACCTCGCGCAACGTCAATACGGTAGCGAGCGCGGCGGAAGAAATGTCGTCGAGCGTGCGTGAGATGGCCAACCAGATCATGAAATCGAGCACGTCCGTAAAGGCAGCGGTGGTGGCGAACCAGAGCGCCAATGCGGTGGCGGCGATGCTCGGCAATGCGGCGCATAAGATCGGCGAGATCGTGAACTTGATTCAATCGATTGCCGGGCAAATCAACCTGTTGGCGCTTAACGCGACCATTGAATCTGCGCGGGCGGGTGAGGCGGGTCGTGGCTTCGCGGTAGTGGCTAACGAGGTGAAAAATCTCGCCGCGCAGACGGGGAAAGCGACGGATGAGATCGCGGCGCAGGTTGATAATATTCAGGATGTGGCGAAACAGGTAGTGACGGCGCTGGCGACCATCAGCACCTCGATCGAGCAGGTAGACAGTTACTCGACGACCATCTCCACGGCCATCAGCCAGCAGAGTGCGGCGACGGACGAGATCGCGCAGAACATCGCTAGTGCGGCGACGCGCACGCAGCAGATCTCGACGGATATCATGGATGTGAACACGGCGTCCTCGACCGCGTCGGAATGCGCGACAAGTTCGCTGCAGGCAGTGAACGCGCTGGTGACGAATACGGGCCGCCTCAACACGGCGATGGAGACGTTCCTGAAGGATGTGCGCGCGGCATAGCAACTAAGCTCGCTTGCGCCCGCGTGCGTCCCACGCTATGACGCGCAGTATGCGGGTGTAGCTCAATGGTAGAGCAGAAGCCTTCCAAGCTTACGACGAGGGTTCGATTCCCTTCACCCGCTCCAGCAGTAATGTGAGAATTGTGAAAATATTGCGTAAGTTTGTAAAAAAGATAATCACGGCAGGCGTGCTGACTACCATCGGGTTTTCTGCTGTGCACGCAGCAGACACCATGGCACCACCACTCGACAGCGATCTGCAGCAGCAAGTGCAAACGGCATTTCCGGATGTTGAGATATTGATTTATTCTTCCGGCATCTGCAATGGCGATGCATCGGGCGGCGGACAGATCGGACTGGTTATCAAGACCAAAGAAAATTTCCCGCTGCATGCGCTTTATGCAATCAAAAATCAGGGCAAATGGTCGGTCACGGATCTGCCAAAAGCCGTACATGTCAAAGGTAGTTTCCTACCCAACTTTTTGCACGATTACTGGAACGGTAGCGAGGTGCAAAACGGTCTCGATATTCGCTGCGTGAATGTCAGCATTGACCCAACGATCAGCCAAAAAAACAAAGGTGCATTCGTTAAACCTGCCATGGCCAAAGTAAAGGTCAATGACCTGTGCTTCTCGGCGGACACAACGTATAATAGCTGGGTTTGTCTGCGCCCCAATGCGAGTGGCTCAAAGCCTGAGATGTCGTTCGTCCAGATGAACGCCGACTAGCACGCATTTTTCCTTAACCAAGCTGGTGCAATCGTGAAGTATCATGCCACGCCTAATGCGCTGAAATCCTAAAACGGCTGGCGTGTGCCCATAAAAGCTAACCCGCAAGTTAAATGGCGTTATTTTTCCGTTGCGTGCGCCAAATAACTCCGATAAACAGCGGCCATCTTACGTGCTGGAGCGCAGGTGCGCGCGCGAAAATGTATTCTGTTCTAGGAGTTTAAAATGGCAAAAGAGAAATTCAACCGCAGTAAGCCGCATTGCAACATCGGGACGATCGGTCATGTGGATCACGGCAAGACGTCGCTGACGGCGGCGATCACGAAGATTCTGGCAAAGACGGGCGGCGCGACCTTCCGCGATTACGGCAGCATCGATGCGGCGCCGGAAGAAAAAGCGCGCGGCATCACCATTGCCACGGCGCATGTGGAATACGAGACGGCCAACCGTCACTACGCCCACGTCGACTGCCCAGGCCACGCCGATTACGTGAAGAACATGATCACCGGTGCGGCGCAGATGGATGGCGCGATCCTCGTAGTTTCGGCGGCGGACGGCCCGATGCCGCAGACCCGTGAGCATATCCTGCTCGCCCGCCAGGTCGGCGTCCCAAGCATCGTCGTCTTCCTCAACAAATGCGACATGGTGGATGATAAAGAACTGCTCGAACTGGTCGAGATGGAAGTCCGTGAGCTCCTGAGCAAGTACGACTTCCCGGGCGATACCATTCCGATCATCCATGGTTCGGCGCTCAGCGCGCTGGAAGGGAAAGCGGATGGCTTCGGTGAAGAAGCGATCCTGAAACTGATGGAAGCGGTCGATGCCAACATCCCGCAACCGGAGCGGGCGGTCGATAAGCCGTTCCTGATGCCGGTCGAGGATGTGTTCTCGATCTCGGGTCGTGGTACGGTGGTTACGGGTCGGGTTGAACGTGGCCAGATCAAGGTGGGTGAAGAACTCGAAGTGGTCGGCCTCAAGGATACGCAGAAGACGACCTGCACGGGTATCGAGATGTTCCGCAAGCTGCTGGACGAAGCGACCGCTGGCGATAATGCCGGTGTGCTGCTGCGCGGCCTGAAGCGTGAAGATGTCGAGCGCGGTCAGGTACTGGCCAAGCCGGGCACGATCACCCCGCACACCAAGTTCGAAGCCGAGGCCTACATCCTCAACAAGGATGAGGGTGGCCGTCACACGCCGTTCTTCACCAGCTACCGTCCGCAGTTCTACTTCCGCACGACCGACGTGACGGGCGTAGTGACGCTGCCGGCCGGGGTCGAGATGGTAATGCCGGGCGACAACGTGAAGATGGAAGTGCTGCTCATCGCGCCGATCGCGATGGACCAGGGCCTGCGCTTCGCGATCCGTGAAGGCGGCCGCACCGTCGGTGCCGGTGTGGTGGCTAAGGTGTTGGCGTAGTTTTCAACACTCAACGAATGAAAAAGGGTCGCGCCAGCGGCCCTTTTTTTATGCCATGAGGGCGGTTTCACGAAATCTTCATCATTTTCGCTGAGAATGGCAGTGATATAAGCCATCTCAGCGTGAAAAAAATGTCCCAAGATTTAACTGAACATGAACAGACGAGCACCGCAGAAAGCGCTACAGCGCCGGTCACACTGTCGTACTTTTACAACGGCATGCAGTTCAGGATCCGGGCTAGCGGCGGCGATGTGGACGCACGCACGAAAGCCTTGGACGGCGTCTATGAAAAGATGCGCGATTTTGGCAATGCGTTCGAACACGACATACACCCTAAAAGTGGTATTGATGACCATGGCGACTTATTATGCTCCCTACGCCAGTCGAGCGGTGCAGCACCCGAAATCATGCTCGAATTCCGGCTGAATCCCGAATTAACGGCCGGGCAGCGTAAACATGTGGAAGAAAAGATGAAACATTAAATCTGCCAGAAAATCGGCGTGTCGCTCAATGAACGCGGTCCTCGCGCTTGATTCCTTTCGCACGTAACCTTCGCAACGCTATCGCCTCGATTGAGGCAAAGAGGATACACCATGACCCAGGAATATTCGCGCGAAATCGATGTCGAAAAGCTTAAATTGCTGTTCTTCGAGCCCAAATACGGCGGTAGCCGTGCGCTGGAGCAGGTAGTAAAAGGGCTCGTTGCCGCCCATAAGAAAATGTACCAATATATCAACACGCAGATTTCCGGTGACGAGCAACGCGATGCGGAACAGGCTTCGCGCGATCATGCTGGTGAAGAGTGGGCGAGCGCGAGCAATAACCTGCGAGTAACGATCGAGCAACTGCTAGACATGTACCCCGAAGCAAAATACAAAAAACTGGCTGCGGCGATCACCACGTTGGATCTGGTGGATCCATTCATCGAATCGTACCATGCAGATCCAGTGACGAAAGCCGCCTCTTACATTGATGAATTTGCCACTCGTCTGGCGATGCATTATGAGCTGGATGCCCGGATTGGGCAAGCCCATGGCCGAGGTTTAAAGTGAAACGCTTGCAAGCTGCAGCGAAGCACGCTAGTGACGGGCGCGTGTAGGGGTGTAGCTCAGCTGGTAGAGCGACGGTCTCCAAAACCGTAGGCCGCAGGTTCGATCCCTGTCGCCCCTGCCATACTCTATGCATTACAATGATGTACGCTGTCGCAAGCGTTACGAATGCGTTAATTTTCTGGTATATTGTATTAAACGTTAATTAACCGGCGCGGCGTTACAATCGGGGATGCAACGCTTCCTGATTATCCTCTGTTCCTTCCCGCGACTCGCCTTAGCCATCGCCCTGCTGGTAACCAGCGCGCCCCCGGTGCCGGCGATGGAGACGAACGATGCCGGCGCCATCCAGCTGACGCAATGGCTGGCGCAGCCCACCTTGACGCTAAGCGATACGACCATCGACATGACGCCGCTACGCCCGGTCTATGCGACCGATACCCATTTGCTCTGGGTCGATGATGCCGGGCTGACGACGCAGGCCAGTCGGGCGCTCGCGGTGATCGCAGCGGCCGATACGCAAGGCATCAATCCGGAACTCTACAATTTGCACGCCATTCAGGCGATTGCGGCGATGGTGCCGCAGGATGCCACCGAGGTCATGCAGCATCGCGTGTCGCTGGAGTTGCTGGTGAGCACGGCAATCCTGCGGTACACCACGGACATGCATAGCGGCATCGCCCGGCACCAGTGGGATACGGGCGCGGATAGCCTGACGGCGGAAACGCGGGCGGGCTTCATCCGCAGCGCCGCGCTGGCGCCTGATACAGCGAATTATCTTGCAGCAATGGCGCCGAACTCGACGCAATACAGCCAGCTGATGAAGGCCTATATGCAGTATGCGGCCATCGCGAAGAATGGTGGCTGGCCTGCCTTCACACCGGGGAAAGCTATCAAACCCGGGATGCAGGATGAGCGCGTGCCGGTGTTGCGCCAGATCCTCGCGGTGAATGGCGATATGCTGGCATTGCCGGCTAATGCGACGACCGAGTACGATGCAGCGACGGTCGCCGGGGTCAAGATGTTCCAAGCTCGCCATGGCATCGAAGCGGGCGGTGTGATCGATGCGGCGACGCAGGCGGCGATTGGCATCAGTGCGCAAAAGCGGGTGGAACAGATCGCGTTGACGATGGAGCGCATGCGCTGGATGCCACGCGACCTCGGCAGCCGTTATGTGCTGGTGAATTTGCCGAGTTACGGCCTGACGGCGGTGGCGAACGGACGAGAATTGAACATGCATGTGATCGTCGGCAAGACGGCGACGCCGACGCCGATGTTCAGCAAGGAGATCACCGATATCACCTTCAACCCGAGCTGGAGCGTGCCGGCGAAGATCGCCGCGAACGAGATGCTGCCCAAAATCCGCAAAAACCCGAATTACCTGGCGCATGCGGGGTTCACACTGGTGAGCAATGGCGAGACGGTGGACCCGAGCAACATCGACTGGTCGAATGTCAGCAAGAGCCAGTTCAACTACACGATCCGGCAGAATCCGGGGGATGATAATGCGCTCGGCAAAGTGAAATTCACGATCCCCGATTCGGATAATATCTACCTGCACGATACGTCGAACCGTAGCATGTTCGACCGCACCGACCGCGATTTGAGCCATGGCTGCGTACGCCTTGGCGATCCGCGCGCGCTGACACGGTTCGTGCTGAATAGCGAGGGCTGGAGCGAAGCGAAGATCGATGCGGCGTATGACGCCAGCGCCTCGCGCACGGTACGCATCACGCCGTTGCCGGTGCATCTGGTGTACTGGACGAGCTGGGTAGATAACCAAGGCCTGACGCATTTCGCGCCGGATATTTACGGCAAGGATAAATCGCTGTTGGCGGAAATGTCAGCGCCGATCAAGCGCAGCGAGAACGTCAAAGTCGCGCTGAACTAGGCGCCGTTCCACTGGCGCACGCGGCCGGTATCGACATGCACGAAATCGGAGGTCGGGTAATAGCCGACGCCGCCCAAACCCATCGCCAAGGCGGTCTTGTGCACGGCCGGCAGGCTGCGATCGGCAATGCGCAGATCTATCGCCTTGCCTTCCATATGCATGCTGTGGGCGGCAACGCCGGAGGAGCGTTCATGCATCGCGGCGTTGCTTGCCGGCGAGCGGTAGCCGGAGATCACTTCGAACGGCTGGCGGGTCTCGAGGCGCAGGTGCAGTGCGGCAAGCAGGTCTATCAGGGCTGGGTCCATAGCGTGCATTGCATTGTTGCGATGGTCGCGCAGGACACGGGTGATGGTAGCAAAAGCTTCCGGAATGTAGAGGCCGTTTTCGTAATAGGTTAGGGCGCAGGTCTCGCCGGTATGGAGGTTACTGAGCGCGATGCGGCGGGCGGGCATGTTAAGCAAGGCAGCCTGCACGGGGTTGGTAAAGATGGGAGCGCAGGCGAGCAGGGCGCCAGTAGCAAGGCTTTTAGCCAAGAAGGCGCGGCGGCTAAGCGGTCGCTCCAGCAGCGTTGGCTGATTGGTAAGTAAGGAAATATCAGTCATCCAGCGTGTCCTAATACGATGATATGCCTAAATTACCTTAAGTTTACCTAAAATGCACGTCAAAATTAATCTTTTGTTAACTTTTAGATTTGAATCGATAGGCTATTGGAATTAAGAATTTTTTTTCGATGTTAATATTAGCTTTAACCAGAAAACCACTTCCGTTCCATGCGGGCTGGCAGTTGCCGTGATCGGTATCGCGACGGATGGGCTGACCTATGGCACGGGTTATGGGTTGCTGAATCAGGAGATCAGTCCGTATTGGTGGCAGATGTCGGCCAAGCAGGCGACGCTGGCACTGTCGGCTATGAGCGGCATTCCGGGCGGTATTTTTTCACCAACCCTCGCGGTCGCGGCGGCGGTCGGGCGGTGATCTGCCCGGTTTCGCTTTACCACCGGCTAGCGAAGGGATTCATTACCGAACTGCGCATTCCAGCGACGGAATAGATGCTGCTTGCCATCCGCGAAAAAGCACGTTATAAACCGGCCCGCACACCCCCAAAACGGTGTGCATTTTTGTATCTGGAAAAACGATTAGGTAGCGATATGGCCGAGCTGAATCCCGCCAAGTTCATCCGCGAAGTGCGCAGTGAAGTGAGCAAAGTCACCTGGCCGACGCGCAAGGAAACGATCCAGTCGACCATGATGGTGCTGATCATTGCCTTCATCGCCGCGATGTTCTTCCTGCTGGTCGACGGCATCTTCGGGTACCTCATCCAGAAAATCCTCGGCCTCGGCGCCGCGTCGTAATTAAAAGAATCAGGAGCAAGCAATGACCACCGAACAAGCCGTAACCAACAGCACGATGAGCCCGGAAGCGCTGGCCGCCGAGACCGCGCCAGCTGCAAAAGCGAAACGCTGGTATATCATCCATGCGCATTCAGGCTTCGAGAAAAAAGTCGCGCAGGCGATTCTGGAAACGGCAGCGCAGAAGGGTTTGACGGAAGCGTTCGAACAGGTGGTGGTGCCGACCGAGAACGTGGTGGAAGTACGCCGCGGCAAGAAGACGGCAACGGAGCGCAAGTTCTTCCCGGGTTATGTACTGGCGAAAATGGACATGACCGATGCGACATGGCAGATCGTGAAAACGACGCCGAAGGTCACCGGCTTCCTCGGCGGCAAAGGCATCCGCCCGCAGCCGATCACGGAGAAAGAGGCAATGAGCATCTTCTCGGCGGTGGAGGAGGGCGCAGCGAGCCCGCGTCACACCATCCATTACGATATCGGCGAAAGCGTCAAGATCATCGACGGGCCGTTCGAGAGCTTCGTCGGTACGGTCGAGGATGTAGACGATGGCCGCAGCAAACTGAAAGTGTCGGTGAGCATCTTCGGGCGCGCGACGCCGGTCGAGCTGAATTTCGACCAGGTGCATAAGGTGAACGCTTAACTAGCGGTTAACTGTGTGAAGCGCCGCGGCCGCCCGGGCGACCTTGGGGTGGTGTCCTGTCTTCAAATACTATAGATTCGCCATTTTCGCGCTTTTGAAGGAGTATACCTGCGAGATCGTTGAGCGCGTCGAGCTGCAGCATATTAAATTCCGTGCTGATGGTATGGGTAGCTTCCCCATGTTTCGGGCTAATGGATGTCAACGTTTTTATCGCAGAGAAAATATCCTCGTTGTCACGCTTGGCAGCAAGTGTTTCACCATGCAATTCCGTCTGATCCCTATCCTGCCGATGCAGTGCTTCGGTTAGCCCAACCAGCGTCTCCAGCTGAGATGCATTGAAATCCTGAATGATAGTTTTAATAGCGTTCACTTGCCGGGGATTGGCTAACGATAGCTTCATCAACCCTTGTGCTTCGTTGCCTTCCTTCAGACAAACGACCATCGTATGGTTAGGGTTGATCAGGCCGGGGCGCAGGATGATCTGGTCTACTTGAATAGCGTGTGACATAGTTTTTAAAACCTTTTGAGTAATGTGACGTAGGTTTGTCTGACACAGTTTTAAACGAGCGCGTGTGACGATTGCGTGAAATGCAATATTTACGTTGTAAAACAAAGTCTTATGTTCGTACAACTCGCGCAGATAAAAATCGCTTGCAATCCCCGAGTTCCCTTCTATATTCCCGGCTCCCTTGGGAGGGCTTTGCTCGTCAAAACCCGCAATCCGCCGCAGAAAACATGGGGTTTTCGTGCAGGTGGGCACACCAACTACGAGAAGGAATGCCATCATGGCAAAGGAAATTACCGGCTACATCAAGCTGCAGATTCCCGCAGGAAAAGCCAACCCAGCCCCGCCAATCGGCCCGGCACTCGGTCAAGCAGGCCTCAACATCATGGAATTCTGCAAGCAGTTCAACGCGCAGACCCAGAAGATGGAAGCGGGCATGCCGATTCCGGTCGTGATCACGGCCTATAAGGATCGCTCGTTCACCTTCATTATGAAACAACCGCCGGTCAGCTACTGGCTGTTCAAGGCAGCGAAGCTGCAGCAGGGTCAAGGCGCGAAGACGGTCGGTAAGCAAGATCCGGTCGGCAAAGTGACTTGGGACCAAGTAAAAGAAATCGCCAAGGTGAAAATGGCTGACATGAACGCCCACGATATCGACGCGGCCTGCCGCATGATTGCGGGTTCGGCGGTCAGCATGGGCATTAGCGTCACTGGCAAACCGGCGGAGGCTGCATAATGTCTGGTAAGCGTTTAAAGGCCGCATCGGCGAAAATCGAAAAAGGCAAACCGTATGCGCTGAAAGAAGCCGTATCGCTGCTGAAAGGTGGCAACACCAAATTCGACCAGACGGTCGACGTGGCGATCAATCTCGGCATCGACCCGACGCAGTCGGACCAGATGGTGCGTGGAATGGTGCCAATGCCTAACGGCCTTGGCAAGACCGTGCGCGTTGCCGTGTTCGCCAAAGGTGACAAAGTGGATCTCGCGAAAAAAGCCGGCGCGGATATCGTGGGTGGTGATGATCTCGCAGAGATGATTCAAAAAGGCGAAATGAACTTCGATGTGTGCATCGCGACCCCGGATATGATGGGTGTCGTCGGCAAGATCGGTAAGATCCTTGGGCCACGCGGCCTGATGCCGAACCCGAAACTCGGCACGGTAACGCCGGATGTCGAGAAAGCGGTGAAAGCGGCGAAATCGGGTCAGGTTGAATTCAAGGTCGAGAAGGCTGGCATCATCCACGCGGGCGTGGGCAAGGTCAGCTTCGATGAAAAAGCGATCACCGAGAACGTCATCAGCTTCATCGCCGCAGTGAATAAGGCGAAACCGGCTGGCGTGAAAGGCAATTACATCAAGAAAATCTCCATCAGCTCGACCATGGGCCCGGGCATTACGCTCGATCTCGCGGAAGTGCTTGGGTTAGTGGCGTAGGGAGATAGACATGGCTAAATCACGTGCAATGAAACAAGAATGGATCGAGGAAACGCAAGGCCAGGTGAAGAGCGCAGGCATTCTGCTTGTCGCGCACTACAAGGGCTTGAGCGTTGCCGAAATCACCGATCTTCGCGTCAAAGTCCGCGCTGCGGGGGCAAATTTCAAAGTGACGAAGAACCTGCTGGTCAAGCGCGCATTGGCCGGGACGGACTACGAGAAAATTTCGAACCTCTTCAAGGGGCCGACGGCGGTTGCGTATGCAACGGATCCGGCATCGGCAGCAAAAGCTTTGCATGAGTTCGCGAAAAAGAACGAAAAACTGGTGCTGGTCGGCGGCGCATTTGGCAACACTGTCCTTGATAAGGCGGGCATTCAACAGTTGGCATCGCTGCCAAGCCTGAACGAATTGCGTGCCCAGATCATCGCGATGCTGCAAACGCCTGCAACCCGTATCGCAGGCGTGCTTCAAGCGCCGGCTGGCCAGTTGGCGCGGGTCTTCGGGGCATATGCCAAGAAGGGCGCGTAATTTCGTTGAGTTGAATTTTTAATTTTGTTTTTTAATTTAGAGGTAATGTTATGTCGAATTTGAATGATCTGGTTGAGAAGCTGTCGGCTCTCAGCGTTATGGAAGCTGCTGAACTCAGCAAACTTCTCGAAGAAAAATGGGGCGTCTCGGCTGCTGCACCGGTTGCTGCTGCTGCCGCTGCCGGCCCAGCTGCTGCGGCTGCGGAAGAGAAAACCGAATTTACGGTCGTTCTCGTCGATGCGGGCGCTAACAAAATCAACGCCATTAAAGAAGTGCGCGCGATCACGGGTCTCGGCCTGAAAGAAGCGAAGGACCTCGTTGAAGGTGCGCCGAAGAATGTTAAAGAAGGCGTGTCGAAAGACGACGCCGACAAGTTCAAGAAGCAGCTCGAAGCTGCTGGTGCAAAAGTCGAACTCAAGTAGTGCGACTTTTGGGCAGCAACGCCTAATGCGCGAGGGGCCTCATTTCGATGGGGCTCCTTTCGCGCATTTTTAAATGGCGTGCCCCAGATAGAATATGAATGCCGTCGTCGCGTACGGTTTTAGCGCGAAAAAATAATTTTAGCAGATTCATGAACTACATCCACATCGGATAGGGAAATTATGGCACAATCGGCAGCAGTATTTCAGCATTCATTCACCTCGCGTAAGCGCATCCGCAAAAACTTCGGGACGATGCTTTCGGCAACCAGCTTGCCGAACCTGATCGAAGTGCAGAAGAACAGCTATGAGCAATTCCTGCAGATGTTCGTCGCGGTCAAAGACCGCAAAAATACCGGCCTGCATGCCGTGTTCAAATCGGTGTTCCCGATCAAGGATTTCTCCGATACCTCGACGCTCGAGTATGTGCGTTACGAGTTCGACCGTCCGAAATATGACGTGGATGAATGCCGCCAGCGCGGCATCAATTTCGCGGCACCGCTGCGCGTGACCCTGCGTTTGATCGTCTGGATCGTCGATGCCGATACGGGCGCGCGCGAGATCAAGGACATCAAGGAACAGGACGTGTACATGGGCGACATTCCGCTCATGACCGAGAACGGGACCTTCACTATCAACGGTACCGAGCGCGTGATCGTTTCGCAGATGCACCGTTCGCCGGGCGTGTTCTTCGACCATGATCATGGCAAGACGCATTCGTCGGGTAAATATCTCTACAGCGCACGGATCATTCCGTACCGCGGTTCGTGGCTCGATTTCGAGTTCGACGCCAAGGACATCGTGCATGTGCGCATCGACCGCCGCCGTAAACTTCCGGCGACGAGCATCCTGCGCGCATTGGGTATGGACAACCAGCAAATCCTCAACACGTTCTACGCCACGCGGACTATCAAAAGCAGCAAAAAAGGCTGGACAATGGGCTTCGATGCCAGCGCGTGGAAGGGCCAGAAACTGACCTTCGACCTCATCGATGCGAAAACGGGTAAAGTGGTGGCCGAGAATGGCAGCAAGCTAAACCCACGCACGATCAAAAAGCTGGAAGAAGCGGGTCTGAAAGAAATCCTCGTGAATGAAGATTTCATCCTGGGTTCCTATGTCGGGGCCGATCTCATCAATAAAAAAACCGGCGAGATTTACGCTGAGGCGGGCGACGAGCTGACCGCAGCACTGATCAAAACATTGGCGGAAGCGGGCGTATCGGACATTCCGGTACTGGCAATCGATCATGTGAACGTGGGTGCTTACATCCGCAACACGCTCGTTGCCGATAAGAACATGACCAAGGATGACGCGCTGATCGATATTTACCGCGTGATGCGTCCGGGCGAACCCACAACGCCGGAAGCCGCAGAAACGTTGTTCCGGTCGCTGTTCTTCGAAACAGAACGCTACGACCTTTCGGAAGTGGGCCGCGTGAAAATGAATGCGCGCCTGAACCTTTCGCACAAGGAAGAGGTCGGCGTTCTGACCAACGAAGACATAATCAACACCATCCGTACGCTCGTCGACCTGAAAGATGGCCGCGGCGAGATCGATGATATCGATCACCTCGGCAATCGTCGCGTGCGCAGTGTGGGTGAGTTGATGGAGAACCAATTCCGCCTCGGCCTGTTGCGCATGGAGCGCGGGATTACCGAACGCATGAGCTCGGTCGATATCGATACCGTGATGCCGCATGACCTCATCAATGCGAAACCGCTGGTGGCAGCAGTGCGCGAATTCTTCGGCAGCTCGCAGTTGTCGCAATTCATGGACCAGACCAACCCGCTGTCGGAAATCACCCACAAGCGCCGTCTTTCGGCCCTTGGGCCGGGTGGTCTGACCCGTGAACGTGCCGGCTTCGAAGTGCGTGACGTACACCCAACGCATTACGGCCGCATCTGCCCCATCGAGACCCCCGAGGGTCCGAACATCGGTCTCATCAACTCGATGGCGACCTATGCGCGTATCAACAAATATGGCTTCATCGAGACGCCGTACCGCAAGGTGAAAGACGGTAAGGTGACGGGTGAAGTGATGTACCTGTCGGCAATCGAAGAAGGCAAGTACACAATTGCGCAGGCAAATGCGGGACTGGTCGATAACAAATTCAGCGAAGATCTCGTGAGCTGCCGTAAGAACGGCGACTTCGTGATGAGCACTTCGGAGCATATCGACTTCATGGATGTGGCGCCGAAACAGCTGGTATCGGTGGCGGCGGCACTGATTCCATTCCTCGAGAACGATGATGCGAACCGCGCACTGATGGGCTCAAACATGCAACGTCAGGCCGTGCCGCTGGTACGGGCGGATGCACCGCTGGTGGGTACCGGGATGGAAGAAATCGTTGCCCGTGACTCGGGTGCAGCCATTGCTGCGCGCCGTGACGGGGTGGTGGATCAGGTGGCGGCCAACCGCATCGTGATTCGTTGCGACGAAACCAACGCCGATGGTACGCCGCGCGTGGATATCTTTACGCTGCAGAAGTTTCAGCGTTCCAACCAGAACACCTGCATCAACCAACGCCCAATCGTGAAAGTTGGCGATGTGGTGAAAGCCGGTGACATCATCGCGGATGGCCCGTCGACCGAACTGGGCGAGCTCGCGCTCGGCCAGAACATGCTGGTCGCATTCATGCCGTGGAACGGGTACAACTACGAGGATTCGATCCTGATCTCGGAACGTCTTGTCGCCGAGGATCGCTTCACCTCGATCCATATCGAAGAGTTCGAGATCATGGCGCGCGATACGAAGCTTGGGCCTGAAGAAATCACGCGTGATATCCCGAACGTGGGTGAAGAAGCCCTGCGCTCGCTGGATGAGATCGGCGTGGTGCATATCGGGGCAGAAGTGAAACCGGGTGATATCCTTGTCGGTAAAGTGACGCCGAAAAGCGAATCGCCGATGACGCCGGAGGAAAAACTCCTGCGTGCCATCTTCGGTGAGAAGGCTTCAGATGTTCGTGATAGTTCGCTGCGTCTGCCGCCGGGTAACCAGGGAACCATAGTTGGCGTGCGCATCTTCAGCCGCCGTGGCATCGAGAAAGATGAGCGGGCGATTGCGATCGAACGTGCCGAAATCGACCGTCTGGCAAAAGATAGGGACGATGAGCGCGGCATTGCCGAGCGATATGTGTACGATGCATTGAAAGGCTTGCTCAATGGCAAGACTGCCGTAAAAGGTCCGAAAGGTTTCAAGATCGAGAAAGCGATTACTGACGAACAGCTTGGTGAAACATCGCGCGGCCTGTGGTGGCAGATCGCTCTCAAGGACGAGAAGGCCATGAAGCAGATCGAGGCGCTGAAAAAGCAGCTCGATGATGCGGTGGATTCACTCAACAAACGCTTTGAGGAAAAGGTCGAGAAAGTGCAGTCGGGCGATGATTTGATGCCGGGCGTGCTGAAAATGGTAAAAGTCTTCGTGGCCGTGAAGCGTAAGCTGCAGCCGGGTGATAAGATGGCAGGCCGTCATGGTAACAAAGGAGTCATCTCAAACATCGTGCCGGTGGAAGACATGCCGCATCTTGCCGATGGCCGCGCGGTGGATGTGGTATTGAACCCGCTAGGCGTACCATCGCGGATGAACGTCGGGCAGATTCTTGAGACGCACCTTGGCTGGGCTTCGGCGGGTATCGGTCGCCAGATCGGCGACATGCTGAAGACGGTTCAACAAGGTGCGAAACTGGATGATCTTCGTAACAAGCTCCTCGATGTGTATGAGGAAAAAGAGCATCAGTCCGAAATCAAGAAGATGGATAAAAATGCGCTTTACGAACTTGCGACCAACCTGACCAAGGGCGTGCCGTTCGCAACCCCGGTATTCGATGGGGCGAAGGAAAAGGACATCAACCATTGGCTGGAAAAAGCAGGGCACAAGACCTCGGGTCAGGTGACGTTGTTCGATGGCCGCACCGGCGACCAGTTCGACCGCGATGTGACCGTCGGCTACATCTACATCCTGAAACTGCATCACCTGGTCGATGACAAGATCCACGCACGTTCGATCGGGCCTTACTCGCTTGTTACCCAGCAGCCGCTGGGTGGTAAGTCGCAGTTCGGTGGCCAGCGCTTCGGGGAGATGGAGTGCTGGGCACTGCAAGCCTACGGCGCTGCTTACACGCTGCAGGAAATGCTGACGGTGAAATCCGATGACGTGGCCGGTCGTAGCAAAGTGTACGAGTCGATCGTTCGCGGCGACCATAGCTTCGAGTCGGGTATCCCGGAATCGTTCCACGTGATGACGAAGGAGCTGCGTTCGCTCGGCCTCGACGTCGATCTCGTCGAGAAGGAGGCGTAATGAGCAACGATCTTTTTCCAGGTGAGCGTGAGGCGGTTTGGGAAGCGGTGCAAGGCGCCGCCAAACGCGACCCCGTTTGGGCAGCGTCTTTCTCAAAAGTAGCCAAAGCTAAAGTAGCATTAAATAAAGCCGAACTGGATATGAAGGATGCTCTTACCATTCTGAAAAGTCGCGGCATACTCTGCACTACTATGGGTTCGGGGATAGCCCAAACCAGTGGTGCTGTGGGTGAAAAACAGCTTTTGGATATGATTGATAATAATCCCGAATTTCTTAAAACGTTCGGCGCAAGCAGAGAACTCTAGGAGTCTAAAATGGCAAACGAACTAATGAATATCTTCGGTCAAATGCAATCGACCAAGCAATTCGATGAAATCAAGATCGCGATCGCGAGCCCGGAGAAAATCCGCAGCTGGTCGTTCGGCGAAGTGAAAAAGCCGGAGACGATCAACTACCGCACCTTTAAGCCGGAGCGTGACGGTTTGTTCTGCGCGCGTATCTTTGGCCCGATCAAGGATTACGAGTGCCTGTGCGGCAAATACAAACGCATGAAGTATCGCGGCATCGTCTGCGAGAAATGCGGCGTGGAAGTAACGACGAGCAAAGTGCGCCGTGAGCGCATGGGCCATATCGAACTCGCTGCACCGGTTGCCCATATCTGGTTCATGAAATCGCTGCCAAGCCGTATCGGCACGCTGCTCGATATGATGCTCAAGGACCTTGAGAAGGTGCTCTACTTCGAGGCCTATATCGTGATCGATCCGGGCATGTCGCCGTTCAGCCAGAACGAGATACTCACCGAGGATCAGTATTACGAAGCGCTCGACCAGTACGGGGAAGGCACCTTCACCGCGATGATCGGTGCGGAAGCGATCCGTGAACTATTGAAGAAACTTAACCTGCAAGAGCTTCAGGCGTCGATGCGTGGCGAACTGAGCGATGCAACGTCGGAAGCACGTCGCAAGAAGCTGGTGAAGCGTTTGAAGATCGTCGAAGCCTTCATCGATTCGGGCAACAAGCCGGAATGGATGATCCTCGAAGTCGTGCCGGTCATCCCGCCGGAACTGCGTCCGCTGGTGCCGTTGGATGGTGGCCGTTTCGCGACGTCCGATCTCAACGATCTTTACCGCCGCGTCATCAACCGTAACAACCGTCTGAAGCGCCTGCTCGAGCTGCGCGCGCCGGATATCATCGTGCGCAACGAGAAGCGCATGCTGCAAGAGTCGGTCGATGCATTGTTCGATAACGGCCGCCGCGGCCGCGTCATCACCGGCACCAACAAGCGTCCGCTGAAATCGCTCTCCGACATGCTGAAGGGTAAGCAAGGTCGCTTCCGCCAGAACCTGCTCGGCAAGCGCGTGGATTACTCGGGCCGTTCGGTGATTGTGGTCGGTCCGGAACTGAAATTGCACCAGTGCGGGTTGCCGAAGAAAATGGCGCTCGAACTGTTCAAGCCGTTCATCTACGCGAAACTGGAAATTTACGGCATTGCGACGACCATCAAAGCTGCGAAGCGCATGGTGGAAACCGAGCGGCCAGAAGTATGGGATATCCTGGCGGAAGTCGTGCGCGAGCACCCGGTGTTGCTGAACCGTGCACCGACGCTGCACCGTCTTGGTATCCAAGCGTTTGAGCCGATGCTGATCGAAGGTAAAGCGATCCAGCTGCACCCGCTCGTGTGTACGGCGTTCAATGCCGACTTCGATGGTGACCAGATGGCTGTGCATGTACCGCTCAGCATCGAGTCACAACTCGAAGCGCGCGTGCTGATGATGTCGACCAACAACATCCTTTCGCCGGCGAACGGGAAACCGATCATCGTACCGTCGCAGGATATGGTGCTCGGCCTTTATTACCTTTCGCTCGAATCCGATAAGGAAAAAGGCGAAGGCATGGCGTTTAGCGACCTGAACGAAGTGGAAATGGCACTGGAAGTGAAAGCGGTGACGCTACACAGCAAGGTGAAAATGCGTTTCGCGATCATGGGTTCGGACAACAAGATCAAGCATGAAGTGATCGATACCACGCCAGGCCGTATGCTCCTCGCGCAATATTTGCCGAAGAACCAGCATGTTTCGTACAAATTGCTGAACAAGGTCCTGACGAAAAAAGATGTGTCGAACATCATCGAGATGGTCTACCGCCATTGCGGCCAGAAAGAGGCGGTTCTCTTCGCGGATCGCATCATGGCGCTGGGCTTCAAGCACGCGGCAAAAGCCGGCATTTCGTTCGGTAAGGATGACATGATCATCCCGACCACGAAGGGCAAGCATATCGCGGAAAGCCTGAAAGAAGTGAAACAGTTCGAGCAGCAATATGCGGACGGTCTCATCACGTCGGGTGAAAAGTACAACAAGGTGATCGATGCCTGGTCGCATTGCACCGAGCGCGTTGCGCACGATATGATGAAACAGATTTCGTCCATCGGGATGGAAGAGGGCAAGAAGAGCGCCCGCAACGTGAATTCCATCTTCATGATGGCGAACTCCGGTGCGCGTGGTTCGGCAGCCCAGATGAAGCAGCTCTCCGGGATGCGTGGTTTGATGGCCAAGCCGAGCGGCGAGATCATCGAAACGCCGATCATCTCGAACTTCAAGGAAGGCCTGACCGTACTCGAGTACTTCAACTCCACTCACGGGGCCCGTAAAGGCCTCGCGGATACGGCGCTGAAGACGGCGAACTCGGGTTACCTGACCCGTCGTCTCGTCGATGTGGCACAGGATTGCATCATCATCGAAGAGGATTGCGGCACCAAAAAAGGTATCATTGCGAAAGCAGTGCTCGAAGGTGGTGACGTGGTGATTCCGTTGGCGGATAAGGTTATCGGCCGGACGTCGGCGAAAGATGTATTGCATCCGGTGACGGAGAAACCGATCGTGAAAGCCGGTCATCTGGTCGATGAAAAAATCGTCGAGATGCTGGATGAAGCCGGTATCGAATCGATGATGATCCGCTCGGTACTGACTTGCGAATCTGACAATGGTGCGTGCGGCAAATGCTATGGCCGTGATCTCGCGCGTGGTACGCCGGTGAATATCGGTGAGGCGGTCGGCGTAATCGCCGCCCAGTCGATCGGTGAGCCGGGGACGCAGCTAACCATGCGGACGTTCCACATCGGTGGTGCGGCGCAGCGTGGGGCGGAACAATCGTCGGTGGAAGCATCGCATGACGGGACCTTGGAGCTGAGCAACAAGAACGTGGTGAAGGATTCGAAGGGCCGTCTCGTGATCATGAGCCGCAGTTGCGAGCTGGTGCTGCGTGATGAAAAAGGCCGTGAGAAAGCGCGCCATAAAGTACCGTATGGCTCGCGTTTGCTAGTCGATGAAGGCGCCAACGTGAAGAAGGGAATTAAACTCGTTGAGTGGGATCCCTACACAGTGCCGATCATCACCGAGCGTTCGGGGATTGCGGGTTACCGCGACCTCGTGGATTCAGTAAGTTTGCGCGAAGTGCTTGATGAAGCGACCGGTATCGCGTCGAAAAAAGTCATCGATTTCCGTCAGCAAACGCGGGGGGCGGATCTGAAACCGCGGATCGCGCTGCGTGACAAAAAAGGTGAGATCATTACGCTGGCAAACGGTCTTGAAGCCCGTTACTTCTTGCCTGTTGACGCAATCCTGAGCGTTGACGATGGTCAAGAGGTGCATGCGGGTGACGTGCTGGCACGTATCCCACGTGAGTCCTCGAAAACGCGCGACATCACCGGCGGTCTGCCGCGTGTTGCCGAGCTGTTCGAGGCCCGTAAACCGAAGGATCACGCCATCATCAGCGATATCGAGGGCATGGTCGAGTTCGGTAAGGATTACAAGAACAAGCGCCGCCTGATCGTGCGTCCGAAGGATGCCGAGTCGGAAGGTGTCGAGTACATGATCCCGAAAGGTAAGCATATCACCGTGCATGAAGGCGACCACGTGCTGAAGGGCGACCTACTCATGGATGGTCATCCGGTACCGCACGACATTCTGCGCGTCATGGGCGTCGAGGCGCTGGCCCAGTACATGGTGAACGAGGTGCAAGCGGTTTACCGCCTGCAAGGGGTGACCATCAATGACAAGCATATCGAGACGATCGTTCGTCAGATGCTGCAGAAAGTTGAGATCACCAACCCGGGCGAAACCACGTTCCTGGCTGGCGAGATCGTCGATCGTGAAGAATTCATGGAAGTGAACACCAAAACGCTGAAGCTCGGCTTCCGCGTGGCGGAGGGCCAGCCGGTCCTGCAGGGTATCACCAAGGCGAGCCTGCAGAACCGCAGCTTCATCTCGGCGGCATCCTTCCAGGAGACGACGCGCGTTCTTACCGAGGCAGCTGTGTACGGCAAGACCGATACATTGCGCGGCCTCAAGGAGAACGTCATCGTCGGCCGTCTCATCCCGGCCGGTACCGGTGCCGCTATCGCCCGCATGAAGCGCGTGGCGAAGGGCCGCGACCTCGAACTGGAAGCCACCAAGACGGCGCAGATCGAGCACAATACCGGTGAAGCTGCCTAAGGCAATTTCGCAGAACAAATAGGAAAGGCCGGTTCGCAAGGGCCGGCTTTTTTTATTGCGCTGTATGGTTGGCAGGTTCCGCATTGACAGTAGGCATTACGGGTCGACTTTTTTGTTACAGAATTTTAATTTTTTTAAAGCATTTTTTTCGTCAAAAAAGGGTTTCAGTTGACGGCTACCGGCTCTTCTCAGCAAGCTAGGACAACGCACTTGCATCGCTCACCCCTTGCGGAGACCCGCCATGTTCAGACCCGAATATCTGCAAGATCGCCTCAATGCGATGACCTTGACGCCTGAAGAAGCAGAAGCATTCCGGCAACAACGCGACAACTATGCAAAAACGTCTATGTTATATGCAACGCAAGCAAAGCTGGAAATGGCCCGCGACGCATCGATCGATATGCTGAAGGCATTTTTCACTGAGGAAGAACACTACGAGATGCCGCCGATCAACGAGCGCGTATTGATCCACCATTTTGGCTTCGCCGCTAAACGGCTTTCTTAGTCAGTTATTCCTAGTACCAACTGGCGATGCGCTCGGGTGGGCGGGTAACGAGGTGCTTCATCACCGCAGCAGCGAACGAATCCTTGCGCGGTGGTTTCATGAGATAATCCGAAAAGCCGGTGCTCTTCATGAACTGGTCACGGTTCTTCATCAGCGGATTGCTGGTAAGGGCAATGATGGGAACCTTCCGACCACGGTAATTGTCAGTGGCGCGGATGGCATCGGTGGTCTTGAAGCCGTTCAAGCCCGGCAGGTAAAGATCCATCAGCACCACGTCGAATTCCTGGCCCGCTTCGAACAGTGCGATGGCGTCCTCGCCGTTCATGACATGAGTGATCTCGGGAGCCAGTTCGGCGAGCAGGTTCGTCGTCAACCGGGCGCTGAGCGGATCGTCCTCGACCAGAAGAATGCGTGGTTTAGGGTCGGACATGAAACGCTCGAATAATTCTCTAATGTTTTTTTTGGTCTTTTTGACTGCAAATTTCAAGCCGATTTTTGAAGTACGAGCGCCTAGAGTTTCACTTTCTGGCCTTTTTTCAGTTCGCTCATCGATTTCAACTGACCGCACGCGGCCATGATGTCCTCGCCGCGTGTTTTACGAATGGGCGAAGCGATGCCAGCTGCAATTAAAATCCGGCCAAAAGCGTGAATGCGGTTATTTGAAGAGCAGTGGTAAGGCGCGCCGGGCCATGGGTTGAACGGAATCAGGTTTACTTTGGCGGGAATGCCATCCAGCAGCCGGACGAGTTGGTGGGCGTCTTCGGAAGAGTCGTTGACGCCGTTGAGCATGACATATTCGAACATGATACGGCGGGAGGGGACGGTGTTCACGTAATCGCGGCAGGCGTCGAGCAGTTCCGCGATAGGGTATTTGCGGTTGATGGGGACGATTTCGTCGCGCAATTTATCGGTAACGGCATGCAACGAAATGGCAAGGTTGACACCGACGTCCCGGGCGAGGTCGCGGATGCGGGGGACGACGCCCGAGGTGCTGACAGTAATCCGGCGTTTGCTCAAGGCGAGGCCGTCGGGGTCCAGCATGATGCGAATGGCGCTGACGACGTTATCGTAGTTGAACAGCGGCTCGCCCATGCCCATGAAGACGATGTTAGTGAGCTGGCGTTCAGGTGTTTCCCTGACGGTGGGTTTTGCGCCGTTGCCATGCGTTTGCGTTCTGGTACGGCCATTCGCGGATGGCGCAACGGCCCCGGGCCATTCGTTTAGGCCGTCGCGGGCGACGAGTATCTGGGTGACGATCTCGCCGGGGGTGAGGTTGCGGACGAGGCGCTGGGTGCCGGTGTGACAAAAGGTGCAAGCGAGGGTGCAGCCGACCTGGGAGGAAACGCATAGCGTTCCGCGGTTGGCATCGGGAATGAAAACGGTCTCGACTTCGTTGCCGTCGGCGAATTTGAGGAGCCATTTCTGCGTCTGGTCGAAGCTGACGGCGTTGCGGCTGATGCCGGCGCGGTTGATGGTGAAGTGATTGGTGAGGTCTTCCTGCGTACCTTTTTTGATATTGCCCATCGCCGCGAAATCGGTGACGCCCTTGTTATAAAGCCATTGCCAGACCTGATTGGCGCGGAAGCCTTCGATGCCGAGAGCGGTGATGCGCTCTTTAAGCTGCGCCCGCGTGAGGCCGACAAGGTTCGGGTGCACGGCGAGCGCCTCGGCGCTGGTGTCTGCAGTACTCGCTGTTTTCATGATGGTGACGGGTTCGCTCATGGAGCGCTCTTTAGCCCGGATTTGCGCCGAATACCAGCGCGTAGGCACCGCCTTGGGTGACAATATCAACGGGGTGGGGCGTCAGCTCGTTCAGCTTGGCGCGTAGCCGGTAGATATGGGTCTCAAGGGTATGGGTATCGACATTGCCATGCACGCCCCAGACTTGTTCGAGCAGCGTATCGCGGGCCATCTGCACCGGGTGGGATTGCGTCAAGTGGTTGAGCAAGCTGCATTCTTTTTCGGTGAGGGCGCAGGAAATGCCTGTGGCATGGTGGAGGTTGCGCGCGAGCATGTCGAGCTTCCAGCCATTTGCTAAAGCAACGGACTGAATGGCGCCGAGCATCGCAAGACGCTGGATGAGACGTTCGGGGCGCAACGGGCAGATGATCGCACCTTCCGGCGTATCGCCGGGTTTGACCAGCAGGAGTTTCGTCGCAGCGTCATCGGAATAGTGAGGCGGGTGGAGGGTATCGACCAGAAGGTGATCGACGCCAGTGCTGGCATTCGCCACCGTATGGCCACTCGCCGCGATGATGGCCTCAAGCGTGCGGAGGACGGAGGCCGAAGCGCTTTTCGCCCCAATGCGCATTATTGCTCCGAAATCTCGCGGGCGTTGGTATCAAGCACGTGTATCGGGGCGCCAGTAAGCGTTGTATTGTTCGATGTTGTGGTCGCCGTCGGTTTCAGCGGCAGGGGAGAAATCGCCGCCAGCCAGGCACTGACGAGGAGGTTCACGCCGATGACCAAGGCCAGCAGGGTGATGGCGAACCGGCCGTCATCCTGCCACGCGCGAAAGGGGGGCGCCGGCTTCTCCGCGTTGATCGCCACGTGTTGCTGCAGGGGAATAAACACAGGCGCCGGCGATTCCGTAAGCGACGACTGGAAGTGAGCGGGACGCCGCAAAACCTTGGGCCGTACGGCAAATTCACTCGCGTTGGCGTGCGGCGGGATGCTGTAGACAGTGGCGCGTTCACTCAACGGGGCGGATCCTTACAGGGTGGCGGCGTTCATCGGCCGGACGATTTTGCCATAATGGATAAAATTTGCAAGTCAATCAGCGTAGGAACACAGGTACTGCTTGACCGAAAATGCACGGATACGTACTGTCCTATGATGTCGATCGTACCCAAAATGCCGACCAAGACAGTTCCGGTCAAAGCCATGTCGCAAGCGGGCATTTACGGTGAGCGTGCGATGGCGATGATGAATTCGCTGAAAGTATTGCCGACGCCGCAGAATTATGCGGTATTTTTCGCGGTCGCAGCCGGACAGGCGGGGGGCCTGGTCAAGGAGATCGATACGGCCGTAGCAGCGAAAGCGCATTTCAGCGAAGAATTCCTTGAGCGCCTATATAATACCTATATTGCCGAGCCGCAGGCCATGGCGATGCATGAAACTGCAGCAAACGCCAAGCGCCTGTTGAATGATATCATGCAGAACGTGAATACCTTCACCGGTGAGACGAATGCGATCAGCAAGGAAGTGGCGCAGCAGCTGCAAAGCCTCGATGAGGAAATGAGCGAGGAAGTGGTGCGCATGCTGGCCAATACGTTGATGCAGGGCGCGCAGAGCATGCAGTCCTCCAGCGAAAGCATGACGGTACGGCTCGCCGGGGCGCAGCAGGAGATCGCCGACTTGCGGGAGAACCTGGCACGGGCAATGACGGAGGCCGAACGCGACTTCCTGACCGGCGCTTATAACCGCAAAGCCTTCGACAAGCGCCTGAATGAATCCGTGCATGGCAGCAAGCTCGACACTACCGAGTTGACGCTGCTGATGCTCGATATCGACCATTTCAAGCATTTCAACGATAGTTTCGGCCATCTCATCGGTGATGAGGTGCTGAAGATCGTGGCGAAAACATTAATCGATACGCTGAAAGGCATGGATTGCGTGGCGCGGTATGGCGGTGAGGAGTTCGCGGTCATCCTGCCGAACACCCCGATCGCCGGGGGCATGGTAGTGGCCGAAGCCATCCGCAAGAGCATTGCGGGCAAGGAACTCAAGCGCAAGACGACGGGCGAGAATTTCGGTGTCATTACCGTTTCGGTCGGCGTTTCGACCTTCCGCCATACCGAGGATACATCGGAAAGTCTGATTGCACGGGCGGATGAAGCGCTCTATAACTCAAAGAATTCGGGACGCAACCGCGTCACGCAAGAAGCCGGCACCCGTTAGCGCATTCCATCAGGAATACGCGTAACGCCAGGGCTCAATCCATAAAAACCAGCTTGGTCAGCACTCGCCCACTTCATTTTCGAAGGATATTGCGTTGTCCATGATCAAGAAGCCCAACTTCAGGAACGTGAACGTGCTGCTGGCCGATGCGGATGCATGCCTGGCGCAGGCGGTCATCCATAACCTGCGGGCGATGGGGTTCAGCAATATCCACCATGTGAAAAATGCCGCCGACGCGGTGAAGACCATTCGCAGCCAGGCAATCAGTTTTCTCGTCACCGAGTGGGACATGAAGGGATCGAGCGGAGTGGAACTTGTGCGCTATATGCGCCGCCATCCGGACTCGCCGAACCGTGGCCTGCCGATCATCATGCTGACCGGACGCGGCGAATTAGCCGATGTTCAGGCAGCGCGCGATGTGGGCATTACGGAATTCGTAGTGAAACCGTTCTCGGCGCAGACGCTGTACAACCGCATCGAGCAGATCGTCGATCATCCGCGTTCGTTTGTGGTGGCGGAGCAATATGTCGGGCCGGAGCGCCGCCGCCGCGGCTTGCCGCCGCCGGGGGTCGACGATCGACGTGTCAGCAAGCCGATTGCTGCCGTGCCATCCCGCGAAGGCTACAAAACCCCGCCGGGTTCGCCGCCGGTCGTCTTCTCGCCGGATTTCAGCATCCGCCAGAGTTTCGGCAACCGGCCGCTGGCCGGATTTATTACGCCGGACCTGATCAAGGATGCGCAGAAGGCCATCGATTCGCTGGGCGAGGAATCGCTGACCTGGATCAAGGACGATGTCGCGGTCATCCAGAAATCCTACGACGCGCTCAAGGTAAGCTATTCCGCCTATGCGCTGGAGAACATCAAGGAGGCGACGCTCTCGATCAAATCCCGCTCCGGTACGTTCGGGTACCGCATGGCGAGCGATGTAGCACGCTTACTATATCTGTTCCTGAGCACGGATTTCGTGCCGACCAATCCGCGGCACCTGATCGTCATCGAAAAGCATCTGCAGATATTGATGGTCATTTTCGCCAAGGACATCAAGGAGCGTGAAGGGCTGGGGGCCGAGCTGTATTCCGAGCTGGAACGGTTGATCGCGATTAATAAGTAGTTATGAGCGCTGCGCGCGCTGCTGGGTCTTTCGCCAAACTTGCCGGACCATCTGGGTTTGGGTACCACATTCGCCAAATGGGTTTGGGTGACCGCAACGGCCCTTTGGCCTACCTAAGCTATCTATCAACTATTTTTTTTCGTGTGAGCGTAATACAGCGCCGACGTCATATAAAAAACGGGCGGAGGATTACACGTCCTGCCGCCCGTTATGATCTTTCAAGGACTGAATTACTGAGCAGTCGAAGAAGAATTGGATACGCTGCCGGTGCTATCGGTACCAGTCGCGCTCGGCGAAGGTTGGTTGCTCATGCTGTTGGCATTTGCCGGAGTACCGGTGTTCGGCGTGGTGCTGGTGTCATTGTTCATTGTCGTACCGCTGCTACCGTCGTTCTGGGTGGTCGCATTGGTATTCGTGCTGGTAGTATCGTTAGTAGCAGGCGTGGTCGTGCTGGCAGGCGCGGCCGATTGGTCGGAGGAGGTCGTAGCCGCATTAGTATTGGCAGCCGTGCTGCTGGCCGGATTGCTGTAGTGATAGAAGGCATAACCTAGCGCGGCGAAAGCGACTACGGCAAGCACGATCCAGAGTGCTGCCTGATTGGCGCTGCGGGCGCGAACGTTGGCAGCGGTGTTGGCATCGGTACGGTAGGAACCGGTCTCGGTACGAAGGGGGGTGCGGGTGTCGGTAACCATATTAGTCTCCTGTGTGATAGCGGGGTGAAGGTGGCATGATAGGCTTAGTATCGTTGCGGACGACGAGGCTCAACTTGCAACATTCGCGTGTTGCAGGCCGGTTGGTCAATTCAGGTTCGAAGAGATAGAATGCCTTGCCGGAACGCGCGTAGCGTTGAATCAGGTCGGCTGGTTTTTTACGCATAGGTTCCTCGAACAATGATGGGAGGAAGCTAACGGGCAACGCATAAAACTACCGTACAGGCTCGGCAGGTATGCATTAAAAGTGTGTAAGGAAGCGGCTATGCCGCCAGTTCGACGCGATCGCGCCCGCCATGTTTGGCGCGGTAAAGCGCTTCATCTGCCTGCTTGATCAGGGCTTCAATAGAGATCGGGAACTGGTGATCGAGATTGGCGACACCGAAGCTCATGGTCACCCCCAACATCCCGGCATCCGTGATGACCGGCGCCTCGACGATACGATGGCGGATGCGCTCGACTTTCTCGCGCAGTTTATCCGGCGCACAGCCACTCAGCACGATCAGGAATTCCTCGCCCCCGACGCGGCCGACGGCATCTTCCGTGCGGATGGCCGTGAGGAGTTTGCGGGCAATGCTGCGGATCACTTCATCGCCGACAGCATGGCCATGCGTATCGTTCACTTTTTTGAAATGATCGATATCGCACATGACGACGGCGAGCGGTTCCTGCTTGCGCGATGCTTTGCTCGATTCGCGTTTCATGATCTCATAAATGCCGCCGCGATTCCAGATGCGGGTCAACGGGTCGACCAGGGCCGTGCGCTTAGCGTCATCGAGTTCGGTGATGAGCGCGCCATGGGCGTGTGAAAGATGGTTCGCCCGCAACTCATTCTCGAGGATCGCGGCCAGGTCGCGCAACGCCTGCGTCTGGTCTTCCGTCATCTGGCGCGGTTGGGTATCGATGGCGCAGATAACGCCGATCTTCATGCCGTTCGGCGCGCGCACGGGGCAACCGGCGTAAAAGCCGATCATGGGGCCGCCGGTCACCAGCGGATTATTACGAAAACGTTCATCGGCATGCGCATCGGGAACTTCCATGACGTCATCGCCGTTGATGACATGCGCGCAGAAGGAGATACTGCGGGCGGTTTCGCTGGCGACCAGCCCTTGAATGGATTTGAACCATTGGCGGGCCTCATCGACCAGCGTGAAGGCCGAAATGGGAACCCGTAGCACCAGCTGGGCGAGGCGGGTGATCCTCTCGTAGCGTTCCTCGAGCGGCGTTTCGAGAATGCGCATATCGCGAAGGGTGCGCATGCGGGCAATCTCGTTCCTGGGGATCTCGGGTTCGATCATGGCAATTTCCTCATACAGGAAAGTATACCTCGATAATTACGCGCCGTGCAATATGGCAATTCCCCGGCAAAGAACGAAAAAAGGCACGCCAGCTTGCGCTGGCGTGCCTGTTTCATCAGTTGCAAACGACTTAGTTCGAGGTCGTGTTGCTGACGACTTTACCATTCACCGATTTGGTCTTGGTGGTGGTGGTCTTCGAATTCATCATGCCTTTCGGATCGACCGTCTTTTCGGTCTTCGCCGTGGTGGTGGCATTGCCATCGCTGTCAACGTCCACATCCGTGGTCGTCACATACGTGGTGCTCGTGCCTTCTGCATCTTTATGTTTACGGGTCGTGGTTTGCTTGTAGCCACCGCGTTCCTTGTCTTCATACGTGGTTTTTGCGATGTCGGCTTTCTTGTTGCCGAGACCTTTCGGATCGGTCGACGATTCAGCTTTCACGGTTTTGCTGGTCTTGCCATCCTTGCTGACATCAACGTCGACATCCGCATCTGATTTCATGGTCGTGCCGCTGGTCGAGGTCTGCTCGGCCGAACGCGTCGCTTCGTAGCCGCCGTTGCTTTTGTAGTTCACTTTCGTCGAACCGTCCGACGATTCGCTGGCAGCGAATGCCGAAGTGACGCTCAGCGCGGTGGTGGCCGCGAGTACTGCTAACATGCGTTTCATAAAATTCCCTTTCAATGTTTGGTTCAAGGCAACTGTTGCCATGAGTGTTGCTGGTCTAACGCTCGTAGCATAAGAAAACCAAGATGCAAGCCACGAGAAAAAGTAAGGAAAGAACAAACACTACTACTCGATGTATAGTTGCCGGCCATAAATTGCTTACTCTGCACTTTATCCCCTCCTTATCTCATCGCTTCGTTGGCGCATCGCTTCGTAACCCTAGATGACCTAGGTTGCAGTCGTTCACGGAATCCGCCGCGAATATGTTTAACCAACGATGGAGATTACCATGTCTAACCCACAAGCAAAACCTTCGCAGAACCCAAGTCAATCGACGCAATCGGCCCGTCCGGATGCTACGAAAAGCTGGGATAAAGACTCATCTGCAAAAAGCGGCCAGCAACAGCCGAACATGAAGGATCAATTGCAACAACCGCGTGATTCGTCACGTACGGATGCGAAGAAATAGTTCTTCTACGAATTACGTAACTGAACCAAAGAGCCGGGCATGCGTGCCCGGTTTTTTGTTGCCTGAATAACGGCAGAGAAAAAGGCCCGGTGGTTAAACCGGGCCTTTGTGGGTAACTAATGAATTACGTATTACCAGATGAAGTGAATGTCGGGCATTGCCTTCTTCGACTTCACGACCTTGATCTTCTTCTGCTGTTGCGACTCGCGGTGCTGGGCAACCACCGTGTAGCTGCCTGAGGGCAGTTGCACAAAGAAGAGCGGGCCGGCATCGGCAGTGACAACTTCATTGCCCGACTTATCGGTAATGGTGATCTCGGTGGAGTCGTTGTAAGCGCCGTCCTTGTTCGAGTTTATGATATGGACGTTATATTCGCCACGCATGGCTTCAATCGCCGCGGTCTCATCGTCGCCGACACCGCCGGTGATATGCGTGATACCATTGGTATCCGCAACCGGGGTCGCCGCTGCGGATTGCGGCATTGACTGGTCATTGCTGTATTGCGCGAATGCGGCCGGGGCAGTAGTGAGCAGTAAGGCGGCACCTAGTGCCAGAACCGTCTGGCGCGGAAGTCGGGTAATAGGCATAAAATATCTCTTTCATGAAAATGGGACAGGATAACTAACGTTTCGCATCAAATTGATTTTACAGTAGGAAAACGATGACGCGAACAGCTATGAATATAAAGAAACGGCAAAGGCAGGAATTTAGGGCATACTTAGAATTTTAAAGGGTCGCCCGTATCGTTTACTGATCGGGTTACTGGTCTAGTGGGTTCATGCCGCCAAGCCCAAAGCAATGACGGAGTAATTCACCACGTTCGGCTTGAGACAGCCACGTCCTTTCATTTTTCACGATCAAGGAGAGTACCATGTTATCTTCCAGCACCAAAGAAGCGGCAAACCTGACTAAGGATTTTGCAGCTAACGACGTTAAGAACGCCGTCAGCGATACCGCCAACAAAGCGGGCCGTAAGGCCAACCACCTCGTCGAGGATATTTCGCATTACGCGAACGATGCAGGCCGTAAAGTACGCCATTACATCGAAGTAGCGGGCGACGAGTTCACTCATGCTTCGGACCGCGTATCGGGCGAGATCCGTGCGAATCCAGTGCGCTCAAGCGTGATCGCACTTGGTATCGGTTTCCTGCTGGGCGCACTTTCACGCCGCTAGGTTAGTCTTCCAATACCCACGAATCGCCGCCATGGTTTAATGCCATGGCGGCGATTTTTTCTTTTCAACCTGTTGAACTAATTGTTTATTTATGACTTCTTTATGGAAGCATTATTGCGGCTTATCGTTTACTTACCCATGTGCATCTATGCTGAAATATATTTGATACGCTGCGAAAGCAGCCTCATACCGGGCAAAGACCCTTGGGACATAGAAAAGCGGCGCATGGTGATTACGATCCTCTATTATAGAAATAGCGCTCCTGTCAGGCTATGGGTTCGGTCATGAGTCTGTTGGATAGAATTCCCGGCAGGCACTACTTTATTTCCATTCTTATCGTCGGTACGGCCTTGTTCGGCACCTTCAGTACAGTGATCTATCACCAGTACGATGCCGAACAGAAACTCAACGACTGGACATTCTATAATTACGAGGTGAACCGGCAGAGTCGATTGTTGGTGCTCGACCTGCTCAACATGGAAACCGGGGTGCGTGGGTACCTGCTCAGCGGTAAGCAGGGTTTTCTAAGTCCTTACGATAGTGCGCTGGCGACGCTACCTTTGCAGATGCGACACCTGCGCGAGCTGATGCAGAACGATCCGAATGCCACGACGCAGATCGACGGCTGGGTAAAGGAGATCGGTATCTATCAGGATATGCTGGCGAGCCAGATCCGTATGTACCGGATGCGGGGTCGTGGGGCGATCACGCCGGCGATGCTCGAGCAGCAAAAAGATCGAATGGATACGCTGCGGACCAATCTCGAGGCGGGCGTGAACAAGCGCCTCGACCGGCTGCACGACCAGGTGGAAGCATCGCGGCAGAAAAGCAAGAATTTCCTTTATATCCTCATCCTCGGTACGGGCATGGCGATCGCGGCCATGCTGGTGGCGACGGCGATCATCCTCGGGCTAATCACGCGCAGCCAGAAAGCGGCGAAGGATATCGCCATTGCCGAGGAGCGTTTTGTCGCCGTCATGAACGGCATCAATGACGGGGTTTATGACTATAATCCGCAAACGAAAACAGTCTATTATTCGCCGGCGCTGAAAAATATGCTCGGCTACACGGAAGTGGAATTCCCCAATACCATCCAGACGGTGAATGCCCTCATCCACCCCGAGGATATGGCGCAGGTGTGGGAAACGTTGCGTCGCTATGAATGCCACGAGACCGTGAATTACACCAATGCGATGCGCCTGCGCCACAAGGATGGCAGCTGGCGCTGGATCCTGTCGCGCGGCATTGGCTTCTGGGATAAGGACGGCAAAATGACGCGCCTGATCGGTACGCATACGGACATCACCGAGCAGAAGAAACGCGAGGAACGCCTGAGTCAGCTGAATAATGAGATGGAGACATTCACTTATATCGCTTCGCACGATCTACGTTCGCCACTGGTGAACCTACGCGGATTTGCGCGTGAGTTACGGCAGGCGATCGACAGTACCAAACCGGTGATGGAACGCATCATGCCGACGCTGCAGCAAGAGGAGCACGAGATCCTCACGCGGGCGTTCGAGGAGGATATCCCGGAAGCCCTGAAATTCATCGAAAGCGCGACGCAGCGGATGGATACGCTGACAACGGCGGTGCTCGACCTGTCGCGTATCGGCCGCCGCCAGTACAGCAATGAAGTGGTGGATGTGCAGGCGGTGGTGCAGAAATGCCTGAACGCGCTGAACTACGAAATCTCGCGCGGCGGCACGACCGTGACCTGCGAGGAATTGCCGGTAGTAATGACGGACCCGCTGGCACTGGAACAGATATTTTCCAACTTGCTCGACAATGCGGTGAAATACCTCGACCCGGCGCGGCCGGGCGTAATCAGCGTCAGCGTGAAACAGACAGCCGCCGATATTATTTTCGCGGTTGAGGATAACGGCCGCGGGATCGCGGAATACGACCGGCAGAAAGTGTTTGAGATATTCCGCCGGGCGCGTAATACTGGCGATGTGCGCGGCCTCGGCATGGGCATGGCCTTCGTCAAGGCGACGGTGCAGAAGCTCGGCGGCGCGATCTGGTGCGATTCGCATCTGGGCACCGGCACGACTTTTTATGTTCGCTTACCGAAGATCCATAGTCAGGAGCTGGCCGCATGATGAGTACCTATCCTGAACCGTTTACCGTCGTGATGGTCGAGGATGACGAGGGGCATGCGCGCCTGATCAAGAAGAACCTCGAGCGCACGTTCATCGGCAATCGCGTGGTACACTTGCACGATGGTGAGGAGGCGATGGAGTATTTCTTCGAGAGCAATGCAGCGAAGAAGAACGAGAAGCTGCTGGTGCTCCTCGACCTCAACCTGCCGAAAGTGGACGGCTACGAGATCCTGCAACGCATGAAGCAGGAACAAACGACCCGCAGCATTCCGATCATTGTGATGACGACGACGGATAACCCGAAGGAAGTCGACCGCTGTTACGAACTGGGTTGCAACATGTACATTACCAAACCGATCGAATATGATAATTTCTCCGGGATGATGCATAAACTCGAACAGACGCTGGCAATGCTGAAGCTGCCGCACCGGCAGGGGAAATGACCATGCCGAACTCAAGCCTGCAGCGTATCCTCTATATCGAAGACGACGAAGCCCTCGCGCGGTTGTTGCAAAAACGCATGCAGCGCCAGCGCTTCACGGTCGATATCGCGCTTTCGGCCGAGGACGGATTAAAGCACCTGCAGGCGGAGAAGTACGATCTGTTACTGCTTGATTACAACCTGCCGGGCATGAGCGGCCTCGAGATGCTCGACGTGCTCGCGACCATCAAAAAGACGCCACCGGTTATTGTACTGACGGCGAGCGGCGATGAGAACATCGCGCTGGCGGCACTGGAAAAAGGGGCGGCGGATTACGCCATCAAGGATACGGGGCAGGCATATCTCGACCTGCTGCCGGCAGTGATGCAGGCAGCTTATACGCGCGAAAAACTGCAGCGCGAGAACGAACGCCAGCGGCATGAACTCGAGATCGCCAAGGAAAAAGCGGAAGCGGCGAACGAAGCGAAAAGTAATTTCCTCGCGACGATGAGCCACGAGATCCGCACACCGATGAACGTGGTGACGGGGCTGGCGCGGGCGCTCGCGAAAACGCAGCTCGACGACCAGCAGAAGAAGATCGTTAGCGCGTTGCACAGTAATGCCGATCTGCTGCTGAACCTTATTAATGACCTGTTGAGCATCAGCCGGGTGGAATCGGGCCAGATGGAGCTGGAATCCGTGCCGTTCACCTTCACCTCGATCCTCAATGACATGCAATTGATGTTCGCGGACCAGGCGGCGGAAAAAAACATCCTTTACCACGTGGAGGATGCGACCGAGCAGCGCATGTTCAACGGCGACCGCACGCGGTGCCAGCAGATCCTGATGAACCTGGTCAGCAACGCGGTGAAATTCACGTCGCAAGGCGAAATCAGCGTGCAGGCGGAGGCCAAGGATCGCGGTAACGGACGCTACGACATGCGGGTGCGCGTGCGCGATACGGGCATCGGTATACCGGAAGACAAGCTGCCGCTTATTTTCGAGAAATTCACGCAGGCCGATGAAACCATCACGCGGCGTTTCGGTGGTTCGGGGCTTGGACTTTCCATTGCGAAATCGCTGACGGAACTGATGGGCGGCGACATCACGGTTGAGACGACCCATGGCAAGGGCACGATGTTCATCCTGACACTTACCCTCAATGAATGCAGTGCCGTCGAGCGCAGTAAAATCGCTAACGCCGCGGTACCGACCGTCGGGGTAGCCAACAGCGGCACCGTGCTCATCGTCGAGGATTATGCGCCGAACATCATGGTGGCGACGATGATGCTCGAGGATCTTGGCTTCACCGTGGCGACGGCGGAGAACGGCAGGCAGGCGATCGACGCGGTGACAAATGCAGAGAAACCGTTCCTCGCCATCCTGATGGACGTGCAGATGTACGATATGGACGGCCTCGAAACGACGCGGCGGATCCGTGAACTGGAAATCACGAAGGGGCAGCGCAACACCATCATCGGCGTGACGGCGCACGCGCTGACCGGTGACCGCGAGCGCTGTATCGCCGCCGGGATGGATGACTATGTCAGCAAGCCGATTCATCCCGATATCCTCGCGGCGAAGCTTGGCGTGATCTCGGCAAACGCCGCGTAAAGGTGATATGTAAGGCTTTGCCGATTCTTTATTTTTTTACCTTTGTGTCGGTACTGCCGCTTTGCGCTTATGCCGTTAGTTCTACTTTATCGCGACCCATGTAAACCATTGCATGTTAGCCGAATAAACGCACAGAGGAGAGGATTATGAATTCGAGTTCAGGAAGAAATCTGCTGGTCGCTTTGGTATTGCTCGTGGCAGCGGTACTGGTGTGGGGACTGCTCATCATGCCCGACCAGCGCAGCACCGGCCAGAAGATCGGTGATGCGGTCGATGCGTTGCCCCAGGGTATTGACAAGGCAGGTCGCCAGCTCGAAGATCGCACCCCGGGCCAGAAGCTCGGTGACGCGGTGAAAGACACGGGTGACGATATCAAGAACAGTACGTCGAACGATCGCTAATCAACTACTAACTCTTCAAGGGAGCCGTTATGAAAGGACTTTTACTCTGGCTGGTGGGCTTGCCCCTGCCGATCATTATCCTTCTCTACCTTTTCCACGTGATCTAGGTTATGCATGACGGGCGCGATGTACACCATCGCGCCCGTTCCTTATGAATAAACAGTTTGATCAATCCGTTTACTGATGCCTATTTTATGATGTTCCCTCTAAGGTGAGGCTATGCAACAATTCCACGATACTCACCCAGATCGGACTAATGTTACCATGAAAAACAAGAACGCTGCTGCCGACAAGTCGTTCGATGAAACGCGGGAACAGATCCATCGCCAGATGATGTCGGCGGTCTCGCACGATCTCAAAACGCCGTTGGCGACCATCATCGGTTCGCTCGAAGTCTATTTCCGCATGAACGACCGACTGACGCCCGAGAAGCGTACCACCCTGATCAATTCCGCCTTGATGGAGGCATACCGCCTCGATAATTTCATCACCAATATTCTCGATATGGCGAAACTCGAGAATGGGATGGTGAACATCAAATCCGAAAAAACCGAACTGACATCCTTGCTGCGCGACTCAGTTACGCGCCTTGGGCCACGACGGGAGAAAGGCGATATCCGCTTCCCGGAAGGCAATAGCCCTATCTTCGTGCGCACGGACCCAATGTTGCTATCGCGCGCCGCGGGGTTGGTGCTTGATAATGCATTGAAGCATGGCGGGCAGCATCCGACGATCTGGGTCAATTACGGCGCGGATCATGACAAGGCATTCATCAGCATCCGCGATAATGGTGCAGGCATTCCGCCCGGCAAAGAGGAGGATATTTTCTCCAAGTACACGCGCTACAGTAAAAGCGACCAGCAGAATGCCGGTACTGGACTTGGCCTGCCGATCGTGCGTGAGATCATGCGCAACCTGGCGGGCGAGATCACAGTGGCGAACCATGCGGAAGGTGGCGCGCACTTCTCGCTGAATTTCCCGGTACAATAAGCTGATCATCCCACATGTGGGATGATGTGTTTCTTCGCGCGATAGCCAAATCTGCTATGCTCGCGCAGTGAGTTCTTTGCATAGGAGATGAATCCCGAAACGGGTTCGGGATGACGCTGGTGTTACGGGCGTTTACCACACATGCCGTCATGCATCGCATGACAGCATCCGTGCCTGACGAAAAAAGAATATGGTTTCAGGTGCACACCTCGTTCGTCAACGGGGTGCAGCGCTCTTAGGCGGGTGATTATTTAGCTTCTTATCATTGCGTTTTATTCAGCGTGTCGGGTGTCAGACGTTGAGCGTGAGCAATCAGTTTTTGTCATGAAAACAGCCTACGCTACCCCAGGCCTTTCGGTCGGTATGGCTGCGGACTGCCCGGAAGATTGCCCCTCCACCTATCCTTAGCTTCCGTTTACGCTGGATTTCAACGCTGGCGGACACCGACCTGTCATGTAAGTTTTCGTAGTTGTACTCTTGATGGGACTTGAGCGCTCACGCCTGAACACCCGACTTCATTATAGTCGCACGGGAAAGGGAGGTCAGGAAGTATCAATGATAAAAATATTCCAGAATAAAAAAAGGGCCGCAGTGAAGCGGCCCTTTTGCTTGAACGTAATGGTCTTCTTAGACGAGAGGCGTTGGTGCGCGGCGACCGGTGATCATGCTGTAGATAAGGCTGGCCACGAACAGGATGACGAACAGCACGGCCAGGAATTCGGCAATTTGCGAGAAGGTACCGGCGAGGCCACCAAAACCGAGGAAGGCCGCGAGAACCGCGAGGATGAAGAACGTGATGACCCAGTTAAGCATGATGATCTCCGAGATAAGGTTGTTTTTGTATCATTACTGATATGCCCAATTTCCCATGAGCCGCATCAATTTTCACTCATCATTGACAGCGTTTTGGTAAAGAATGCATTAAAGCGAAACGAAAGATTGTCGCGGGGTGACAAAATAAAAGCTCCCTGTGAACAAGGAGCTTTTATTCGTAATTATCGTAATCGAGTTAAACGCTCAGCGCCAAGCCGGTTTGCCAAGGTTTACGTCATTCGAGTTAGTCAGAGCGCCGGTTCCGGCACCAACGGCACCGCCAACCAGCGCGCCACCGACGGCACTACCGCCGACCAATGAACTACCGACTGCGCCGACACCGGCACCGATAGCCCCGCCGCTCAAGGCGCGATCGCCCTGACTCTGGCCACAGGCACTGACAAGAAGCGCGGCCGCGATACTGATAATAGAAAGCTTCTGCATAATGAACTCCTTTTGGATGATATCATTTAGTTTAATCAAGCCTGCGTAAGTAACCACTACAGGATATACTGAAGCGGATAACAAAATTACAAACCGGTAAGTGACAATCTAGGCAGCTTTCGACGATTCGTCGGCAACCGCATCCATCCGATAACCCACGCCGGCTTCTGACACGATAAGCTTGCCAAGACCCGGTTTGTTCTCAAGTTTTTCGCGCACTTGGCCAATATAGACGCGCAGATATTGTGTGTCTTCGACATGGGCGGGACCCCAGACTTCTTTTAGGATTTGCTTATGCGTCAGCATGCGGCCACGGTTGACCATGAAATAACGCAGCAGGTCGTATTCCTTCGGCGTGAAGGGAATGCGCTCGCCATCGACAAAGACTTCGTGGCGCACGAGGTCCATCGAGATAACGCCGTTGTTGATGGTCGGCTCGCCGACTTCGCGGACGACGATCTTGCGCAAGTTGGCGTGGATGCGCGCGAGCAGCACTTCGGCACTGAACGGTTTGATAACGTAATCATCGGCCCCGGCATTGAGCGCGGCAGCGACTTCGGTGTCATCGGAACGCACGGTGAGCACGACGATCGGCACGTGCGACCATTGGCGGAGGGCAGCAACGACTTCCTTACCATCCATGTCCGGCAGGCCGAGATCGAGCAGGATAAGATCCGGCTTAACGCTGGCGGCCATGCGAATAGCCTGTTTGCCGGATTCGCTCTCGACGACGTTGAAATCGACTGTGTCGAGAAAGATGTTGAGCATTTTGCGGATTTCTTCTTCGTCATCGACGACCAGGATAGTGGATTTTTTCTCGTGCATATAGACTCCGGTAGCGGTTGAGAGTGGCGGATTGCTTAAGCTTTACGTGTTATTAACTATCATACCGCAGCGTATAGCCCAATTTATTAAAAACAAGTAAGAGAGACTCCTAATAAATATAAGGATTCCGTAAAGAAAAATTGCTAATATCTCAATAAAAATCAGTTAGATATAAATCGATGTAAATCGGTATGAAAGAAAATACATGGCATTAGAGGGCTGGTAAGAAGCCATAAAACACCTAGATGAACGATGCATCCAAATCGAAGGAAACCCTATGTCCCAGCTTTTCATGCCGTTGCAACTCCGCGAGATTACGTTTCGCAACCGGGTCGCAGTGTCGCCGATGTGTCAATACTCGAGCAAGGATGGCTTCGCTTCCGACTGGCATCTGGTACATCTCGGCAGCCGCGCGGTCGGTGGCGCGGGGCTCGTTGTCATGGAGGCGACGGCAGTGACGGCGGATGGGCGCATCAGTTACGGCGACCATGGCATCTGGCAAGATACGCATATCGAAATGTTGTCGCGTATCACGACATTCATCAAGGCGCAGGGTGCGGTTGCAGGGATGCAGCTTGCGCATGCGGGACGCAAGGCAAGTTGCGAGCTGCCGTGGAAGGGCGGCAAGGCGATCGCGCCCGATGCGGAAAATGGCTGGCAGGTGGTGGGGCCAAGCGCGGTGCCTTTCAGTGACGGCGACCCAGTGCCGCACGCATTGACCAAAGAAGAAATTGCTGCACTGATTGCTGCATTCGTCGCTGCAGCAAAACGCGCATTGAAAGCAGGTTTCGAGGTGCTGGAACTGCATGCAGCACACGGATATTTGTTGCATGAATTCCTCTCGCCGTTGGCGAATAAGCGCGACGATGATTACGGCGGCAGTTTCGAGAATCGCATACGGTTTACCATCGAAGTGACAGAGGCGGTGCGCAACGTGTGGCCGGAGCATCTGCCATTGTTCGTGCGCATCTCGACAACGGATTGGGTGGAGGATGGCTGGAACGAGAAAGAGTCCATCGCGCTGGCAAAAATTCTGAAAGCGAAGGGCGTTGACCTGATCGATTGTTCGTCAGGGGCGCTGGTGCCGGATGCGAAGATCCCGACTGGCCCGGGCTATCAGGTGCCGTTTGCCGAACATGTGAAGAAGGAAGCGGGTATCGCAACGGGAGCGGTGGGCATGATTACGACGCCGGAGCAGGGGGAGAAGATCATCGCGAGTGGGCAGGCGGATATGGTGCTGCTGGCGCGGGCGGAACTGCATGATCCGTATTGGCCGCTACATGCGCAGGAAGCGTTGCTGGGCAAGGCGACACCGCCGGTGCAATATCAGTACGGATTTCCCAAGAAGCGTTAGGCGGTTTTCGCGTCGCCGGTCGCTGCCGGATTGCGACTGTATTTGTCGAGATCCTGCGCGATGATGTCATGCATCAACTGGATGGCACGCGGGGCGCACGGGTCGGCCTCGAACAGCAAATGATTGCGGGCAAGAATCTGCTTGTGCAGGTTCTGGTAATAGGCCTTGTCGTTGGCGAGCTTGACGGCCAGTTCGGCATATTCCTTAGGGTCTTTGGCGATCGGTGCATCGGTGATGCCCATGACGGAATAATAGGCATTGACCATGCGGCCGCGCGCCCAGCGCCCCGGCATGGAAACGATGGGCACGCCGAAATGGAAGGCGAGCTGTGAAGTGGTGCCGGCGCCGAAATAGATGGTGTCGAGCAGGCAATCAGCGAACTTCATCAGGCTGTAGAGATTATCCGCGTTGAGCCATGGCATGAAGATGACACGTTCCTTAGCGCATTTTTTGAGGATGCGTTCCTGCAGCAAATGGCTCGAGATGACCTGCTGGAAATCCTGGAAAAGAACAAGGACAGCTTCGGGGTCAGCGGCGAGGATATCGGCGAGCACGTCATCGAAATCCGGATGGAATTTCTGGATCGCCATCGGACAGACATAGAGCTTTTTATCCGGTGGCAGCATGCCAAAATCGCTGCGTTGCGCCCAGTAGGCAGGCTCTTTCGGGCGCTTGAAAATTGTATCGACGCCATCATAGCAGAGCAGACGTTCCGTATGGTTCTCATCGGCATTCGGTGGTTCGTAGGCGCGGGTCGAGACGACGTAATCCATCGTGTCGATGCCGGTCGTATCCGGATGGCCTTGCAGGCATAGTTGGTAAGGGGCGAGACGTGCCATGGCGAGATAGCGCGACATCATGTCCATGCCGATATCCGGATAGACGAGGATATCGAGTTCAGCGTTGGCGACGATCAGCTGGCAATCGGATACGCCGGCCGGAAGCTGCGCAATCGGGATATCGGCATCGATGATCTGCTGGATGCCGGCGTCGAGCACGTTGTTGATGTTGAAGAAGGTCACGGCGAATTCCGGTTGCTGGGCGAGGGCGATCATGACATCACGGTAGCAGGCACCGACAGAATGGTTGTGCATGTTGCGCGAGATGAAACCGATCTTTATCCCGGCTTCGCGTTTCACCGGTGACGTTTTGCAATGCGGTGCAACATAGTTCAGCAAGGGTGCCATGCTGCGCAGCATTTTGGTGTAAAGCTGCATCAATTCCCGGTTATCACGGTTGTGGAAGGCTAGCTGGAACGTGGGTTCATATTTCACATCGTCGATGTCCATCCGCACTTTGCGCTGGATGAAGAGTTCCAGCGATGATTTAAAGCGCGCGCGCACTTGGTCGATCTCTTCTGACGAGCGGTAAAGGCGCGGCAGGTAGGTCTCGTATAGCACACGTGCGGCGAACGGGACATGCAGTTCCTTGACCAGTTTGTCATAGGCGGCGTCGGCTTCTTCGTGGCGCTCGTTGATCTTGAGCGCCATGCAGTAGACCTGCCACAGATTCACATCTTTCGGGAACTGTTTGAGGATCTGATCGAGATATTGCACGGCAAGGTGCGACTGGTTGAAACGGATAAGCAAACCGGCGAGGCGATTATGCGTTGCGGCATTACCCGGTGCCATCTGCGCAGCGAGATGGGCGATCTGGATGGCTTCTTCGGGCTTGCTCTGGTCCTCGAGCAGTTTGGTGAATTTCAGGTAGCTCTCGATATGGGTCGGGTCGAGCTGGATGCAACGCTCGTAGTAGTGCTGGGCCTGCGGAAACATGCTGACGCACTGGTAGATAAAGCCGAGATTGTAGAGCGCTTCGACATGGTCCGGGTTGAGTTTCAGCACCTGATTGTAAAGCTCGATCGCGGTATTGCCGTCTTCCTTTTTCATGGCCATTTCGGCGCGCTTCATGAGTTGGCGGACGGAAGGACCGGCTTCGACATACTTCATGGTGGTACCTTTTATGCGCCGAGGATTTCCGAGAGCGAAGCAGCGACGCGCGCCAGCTGGCGTGGGGCGATATCGACGTAGAAGGGCAGCGAAACGACTGACGCGCCGAGCATCTTCGTCACCGGCAGGTCGCTGTGCGGGTACTTCGCGTAAGCGGGTTGGATGTGGCAGCCTTTGTCCCACCATTGACGGGCCTTGATGCCGCGCACCTGCAGTTGCGAAATGACGAGGTCAGCGGTTTCGGTCGGCAGGCGCACGTTGCAGGTAGTGCTTACCGCATCCTCCGGGAACCAGAGGGTGATGCCGTGTTTAGCGACGAGCGATTCAAGGCCGGCTTTGCAAATCTCGCTGGTTTCAACCCATTGCTTACGGCGCTCGGGCCAGCAATCGAGCGCGGCGAGGCCGACGGCGGCGGTGTATTCGCTCATCTTCGAGTTGATGCCGGGAATGGAGATGCGGCGCGTGTAATAGCCGAAATTGGTCTGCTCGTGCACGTGGCGGATGAGGCCCGTATCGGTCGAGACGATGACTGCGCCTTCACCGACACCGATGATCTTGGTAGCGTGCATGCTGAAGACGACGGCGGTACGACCGAACTTGATATTGCGGAAACTATCGATGCAGGAAGCCGCGTCGACAACGACAGGGACGCCGGTCTCGGCGGTGAATTTATCCCAAGCCTGGATGTCGACCGTTTTACCGAAGGGTGCGACGACAAGGACGGCACCAATGACGCCTTTAACCTGTTTAATTTGTTGCTTCACATATTCGGGATCGAGGGCCCAGGTTTGGGGATCGACATCGACGAAATACGGGGTCATCTCGGCGGCGATGGCGGATGCGGGGGTGGCGACGAACGTCCATGAGGGCACGAGGCAGAAGCTGTCCTTCGGCAGGTTCAGCCCGCGCAGCACAGCGATGAGGCCGGAGGTCGCGCTCGATGCGGTGATGGTATGTTCACTAGAGACCTTGAAATGGGCGGCGAGGCGCTGGCGCAGCTCCTGTTCGAGTGGGCCGAAATTCGCGTACCATCGCGAGGTATCGATGCGCTTGAGGTACGGAAAGATCGCATTGGCATCCGGCAGAAGCGGGCGGAAAATATCAATGGTTTCAAATGTTTGTTCCAAGGGTAGTTCCATTTCAAGCGCGTGCATGAGAAGCCTCCACTAGACTAAACTACGCTCAGATAAGCAAGCGTTATGCCACGGTGAAACACGGTAAGGTTTCATTTTGGATCCGTCAGCAACCTCTAAACCCTCTAATTAACGTCTTATTGTATTTTGACATAGCGTGTGACACTTTAGGTTGCGGCGAAACAAAAAATCATCAGTCATTGCAATGTGTTATATATTTATGGTTGATTAAAAAATCATCACTTACAATCAGTGGTTGTATATAAAAACAGCTTACACTACTTTCGCGACGTGTTGCTTTTCGTAGTTGGAGATGACCGTGAATTCATTCAGCGAGCCGCGCCCGAAGGATAGTTTTTTCGTCCGTAATGCAACCTTGGTTGCTATTGGTAGCCTGACGATTCTGATGACTCTGGCGACGTACACGTACTGGCAAAAAGGCCAGGCTGCCGATAAGGCAAAGGCCTGGGTCAGCCATACGTACGAAGTATTGGCACATGTGCAGTTACTCTTCGGGAAGCTGAAAGATGCGGAGCTAGGCGAGCGCGGTTATCTGCTGACCGGCAACGAAGAATATCTCGAACCGTATGCAGCAGCGCTGAAGGACACGGACCAGGTATTGAGCCTGCCGGAAACAAAATCGCTGATGCATCTCGACCCCACGATCAACCCCAACACAATCTCGAATATCGATGCATTCGAGCAGCATTATTCCATCGCGCAGGAACTGGCCATTCTGAAATGGATGACGAGCGATAATCCGGCGCAACAAAGCAATATCGCTGAATTGCAGGGTGTGGTGCTGCAACTGCAGGATTACTGGGCAAAAGTCATCGGTGAGCAGAAAGACAGGAATGCTAAAACAGTGATCAACGAAATTGCCAATTACCAAGGCAAGAAAATGATGGATCATGTACGTGTCATGATCCGTTTGATGCAGGCGGAGGAAACACGCCTGCTTTCCATGCGTACCGAAAATGACAACGCTAGTTCGTATCGCAGTTCGTGGTTTATCTTCGGCGGCATGGCGATTTTTTATGTCAGCATGGTGTTGGCTATCTGGTTCTACCAACGCGGCCGTGCCCGGGCGCAGATGGCGCAACTGCACTACACGCATGAGCTCGAAAAGCGCGAAGAGGAACTGAAGATGCAGCAGGAGGAACTGAAGGCTAGCAACGAAGAGATCGAAGCCAGCAACGAGGAACTGGAAGAAAAGACCAAGGCGCTGGAAGAGCAGAACATGCAGATCCAGCAACAGGCGGTGGAGCTCGAAGAAGGCAAGAAGCTGATCGAGGAACAGGTGGCGGCGGTGGAGCGCGCCAGCAAATACAAGTCGGAATTCCTCGCCAACATGTCGCATGAATTGCGTACGCCGCTGAACAGCCTGTTGATCCTCGCGAAGATGCTGGCGCAGAACGAGGAGGGCAACCTCACCGAGGAGCAGGTGGAGGAAGCACATGTCATCCATAATGGTGGGCTGGAACTGCTGGGGCTGATCAATGATATCCTTGACCTGTCGAAAGTCGAAGCGGGCAAGCTGTCACTGCTGGTCGAGGAAGTGGCGCTGCAGGGGATCGTCAAACGCCTGCAGCAGCAGTTTGCGCCGGTGGCGAAAGAGAAGAAACTGGAACTTGCGGTACAGGTAGCGGATGATCTGCCCGAGATGCTGACGACCGACGTGCAGCGGGTGGAGCAGATCCTCAAAAACCTATTGAGCAATGCGTTTAAATTTACGCAAGAGGGGTCGGTGACGCTTGAGATCCGCCGCCCTGAACAGCCGGAGTTGCAGCGTTTCAGCGTGAAGCGGGATGAAGCGATCGCCTTCTCAGTGATCGATACGGGCATCGGCATAGAGCCGTCGAAATTCAAGGATATCTTCGAAGCTTTCCAGCAGGAGAACGGCTCCATCGACAGGCATTATGGCGGTACGGGACTTGGCCTGACCATCGCGCGCAAATTCTCGCATATGCTGGGCGGGGAAATCCAGATTGCCAGCAAGAAAGGCGAAGGCAGCCGCTTTACGCTGGTGCTGCCGGTAGTGATGGGCGAGGTGGTGCTGCCAGTGGACGAGCCGTACCTTGCCACACCGGTCGCCGACGATTCGTCGCGCATTGCGCTTAAGCCGATGCCGAAAGTCTGGGCGGCGGAGTTCATTGCGGACGATCGCAAGAATATTGCGCCGAAAGATAAGGTGCTGCTCATCATCGAGGATGACAAGCATTTCGCGGGCACGCTGATGAAGATCGCCCGCAAGCGCGGGTACAAATGCCTCGCCGCTGGGGACGGAAAAACCGGCTTGCTGCTGGCGAACGAGGAAGCGGTGCATGCCATCATCCTCGACCTCAGTTTGCCGGATATCGACGGGATGAACGTGCTCGACCAATTGAAGCATAATTTGAAAACACGGCATATCCCGGTGCATATCATCAGCGGGCGCGACGAGGCGGATAACGTGGTGCCGTTGCGCAAAGGAGCGATCGGGTACCTGACGAAGCCGGTCGAGGCGGAGAAGATCGAAGGAGCGCTGAGCAAGATCGAAGGATTGTTGGAAGCGGGGGTAAAGAAGATCCTGGTGATCGAGGATGACCACAAGAACCAGATTGCGATCCAGAGCTTGCTGAAGAAGAAGGATGTCGAGATCACCATCGTCGGCACTGGTAATGACGGCATGCAGAAGGCGCGGGAAACGCCGTTCGATTGCATCGTGCTCGACCTGCAATTACCGGATATGACAGGCTTCGAATGGCTCGAGACGATGGGCAAGAGACCGCTGCCGCCAGTCATTGTTTACACTGCGCGCGAGTTGAATGAGGAAGAAGCGAAAAAGCTGAGCCGCTACACGGGCAGCATCATCATCAAAGGCGCTAAATCGCCGGAGCGCTTGCTCGATGAGGTGACGTTGTTCCTGCATAGCGTGGAGTCGACGCTGTCGGCGGACCAGCAAGAGATCATCCGCATGCAGCATAACCCGGACAAAGTGCTGCTCGGACGCACGGTGCTGCTGACGGATGACGATCTGCGCAACACGTTCGCGCTGAGCAAACTGCTTAAGGCGCATGGGATGAACATGGTAATCGCTGATAACGGACAAATGGCGCTCGAGAAACTGAAGGAGGATCCGTCGATCGAACTGGTCATCATGGATATCATGATGCCGATCATGGATGGGTACCAGGCAATGCAGGCGATCCGGGCGCAGCGCGAGTTCAAGGATCTGCCGATCATCACGCTGACGGCGCGGGCGATGCCGGAAGAGCAGGAAAAATGCATGGCGGCGGGGGCGAACGATTACCTGACAAAACCGGTCGATATCGAGCGGCTGCTGACCTTGCTACGCGTGTGGCTGTTCAAACAGGAAAAGGCGGCGTGATGCTGCGCACCCCGTTACGCATCGTGGAAACACCGGATGGGAATGATCGGGAGAAGATCGAAATCGATCTGTTGCTGGCCGGTATCCTCAATCGTTACGGCTACGACTTTACGCATTATTCGCGAGCGTCGCTGAAGCGTCGGCTGCAACGGGCAATGGGTTTGGCTAAGGTGACGCGCTTCACAGAGTTGCTCGATCATCTGCTGCACGACGAAAAATGTTTCGACGAATTTTTGAAGAGTATGTCGGTGACGGTGACCGAGATGTTCCGCGACCCTGAGTTCTATCAGGCGATCCGCGAGACGGTAGTGCCGGTGCTGAAAACCTATCCGTTCGTGAAGATCTGGCATGCGGGCTGTGCGACTGGTGAGGAAGTCTATTCCATGGCGCTGCTGCTGCATGAGGAAGGGTTCCTCGACCGGGCGCGGATCTATGCAACGGATTTCAACAAGCACTCGCTCGATATCGCGGCGCGGGGGATTTACCCGTCGCGCACCATGGGCGACTACGCCAGGAATTATCGTGAGGCGGGCGGCAGCCGAGAGTTCGCGGAGTATTACCATGACGGCTACGAGCATGTAAAGTTCAAGGATTTCCTGAAGGAGCGCATCACGTTCTCCTATCACAACCTGGTAACGGATGGCGTGTTCGGTGAGATGAACCTCATCTGTTGCCGCAATGTGATGATCTATTTCGACAAAGTGCTGCAGGACCAGGTGCTGCTGAAACTGACGGATAGTCTGCGCCATGGCGGGTACCTGTGCCTGGGTAACAAGGAGTCGCTGAATTTTACCAACGTAAAACATCTCTACGAGACTCATGATCGCAAGCAGCGGATCTATCGCAAAAGCGGAGCATCCTATGTCCTATGAAGCCATCGTGATGGGGGTCTCGGCAGGTGGGCTGGAGGCTCTGAAGACCATTCTCCCCGCTTTGCCGGAGAATTTCGTAGTGCCGATCATCGTGGTGCAGCATCGTAACGAACGCACGGATGAATTCCTTGTTACCTATCTCGACCGGATGTGCAAACTCGCCGTGCGCGAGCCGGAGGACAAGGAACCGATTCGCGCGGGACATGTTTACATTGCGCCAGGTGGGTATCATCTGCTGGTGGAGTTGGATAAGAGCTTCAGCCTATCGGAAGATGCGCGGGTGAATTACTCCTGCCCGTCAATCGATGTGCTGTTTGAGAGTGCGGCAGATGCCTTCGCGAGCGGGGTGATCGGCGTGGTGCTGACGGGGGCCAATTCGGATGGGGCGAATGGCCTAAAAGCAATCAAGGAAAAAGGTGGCATCGCCATCGTGCAGGACCCGGCAACGGCGGAAGCGAAGACGATGCCGCAGACAGCGCTGGCGGCGACGACGCCCGACCATGTCGTGGCTTTAAACGAGATGGCGCCACTGTTCATTCAACTTACCCGGGTCAACTGACGAGGACTACCATGGCACAGGCACTCAAGAAAAGCCCGATCGAGCAAGTCTCCAACACACCCGTTGCGGGATTGCAGCCTAACATCCTGATCGTCGACGACCGCAAGGAAAACCTATTGGCGACGGAGAAAGTGTTGCGGCATCTCGATGCGGGAATTTTCAAGGCGAATTCGGGGAATGAGGCGCTGTCGCTGATGCTGCGGCATAAATTCGCGCTTGTACTGCTCGATGTGCAGATGCCGGAGATGGACGGCTTCGAGGTGGCCATGCTCATGCAGCAACAGGACTCCATGCGCGGCACACCGATTATTTTCATCACGGCCATCAGCAAGGAAGAGAAATATGCAACGCAGGCGGCGGAGATCGGTGCGGTAGATTATATCTTCAAGCCGATCAACTCGGATATATTACGCAGCAAAGTGAAGGTCTATCTCGACCTTTATAACCAGCGCCAACAGATTTTGAAACTGTTCGATGGGTTGATGCAATCAAACGAAGAGCTCGAGCGCTTCGCCTATGTGTGCAGTCACGATATGCAGGAACCGGTGCGCATGATGAACAGCTACAGCGAGTTGCTGCTCGACCGCTGCACCGGATTGCTCGACGAAAAAGGTGAGCGCTATTTGCATTACATCACGGAGAATGCGAAGCGCATGCAGAAGATGATCGCGGATATCCTGACCTTCTCGCGCATCGGGCGGGAAGAAGTGATGATCGAGACGGTTGATAGCGCGGCAATCGTGCGCGAGGTGATGGCAGAATACGAAGAGAGCATTGCGCATTCGCAGGCGAAGTTGACGTATACCGACTTGCCGACGTTGCGCGCGAGCCCAACTTTGCTGCGCATTCTGTTGCAGAACCTTATTGGCAATGCGCTTAAATTTCAGGATGGCAAACAACCGCCCCAGGTGCATATTGAGGCGGTGCGCCAAGATGATATGTGGGAGTTCAGCGTGCGCGATAACGGCATCGGGATCGACCCGCATTTTTATGATCGTGTTTTTACCATTTTCCAGCGAATCCACCGGCGGGAGGAATATCCGGGGACGGGCATCGGCCTTTCGACCTGCCAGAAGTTCATCCGGCTGTGCGATGGAGATATCCGGTTCGAATCGGCGCCCGGTAAAGGCACGGTCTTTTACTTCACATTACCGGCAGGGGAGCAGTAACCATGAGTCGCAAATTCGAGATATTGCTGGTGGAAGATAACGAAGGCGACATCGAACTGACACAACGCGCGTTCCGGGACGAGGAGCTGAACTGCAATATTTCCGTGGTCAACAATGGGGTGGAAGCGATGGAGTTCCTGCGCAAACAGGGCCCGTATGCGGAGGCGCCGACGCCACAACTCATCTTCCTCGACCTCAACATGCCACGGATGGATGGCAAAAAATTTCTCGAAACGATTAAGAACGATAAGCCGTTCAAGGTCATTCCCGTCATCATGTTGACGAGTTCGCAATCGGATAACGACATCCGCGAATGTTACGAGCGGCAGGTGAGCTGCTACGTGGTGAAGCCATTCAACGGCAAGGAATTCGCAATGACGGTGCGGCAGGTAGTCAATTTCTGGAAGAATGTTGGTCAGTTGCCGTTGATCGCCGCGCGGGCCTAGGTAGCATCAATCCATCCGGCCAGAACCGGGTGACGACGTTTATTCCTTACCATCCGAGCTGATGAAGCGGGTAATATCTTCGAGAAGTGGCGTACGCCCGCGGAAGCCATCGGCGATGGAAAGGATGATGCCGATATGGCCGGTATCGTTATAGGTGTGGACGACGACCGGGCTATGGAGCGCTTTCAGCTTGGTCTCGACGCGGTAGCTGTTGCGCGGATCGACCGTGTCATCCGCATTGCCGACAGCCAGCATGACCGGCGCGATCTTATGCGTAATGTGGTTGAGCGGTTGTGTTTCCTCGGCCGGGTATTTACTGAAGATGGCCTTGATCTTGTCATCCGTGAAGGGCAGGAAATCGTAGGGTCCGGCGATGCCAATCGTGCCGTGGATCCAGCTCGGTTTGCCACCCGCTGCTTTGAGGAAACTGTCATCTGCCGCGATTATCATGGCGATGAAGCCACCGGCGGAATGACCGGCGATATACATGTTGGCAGGGTCGCCACCGAACTCGGCGATATGTTGGTGCGCGTAGGTGAAGGCGCTGGCACCGTCTTTCACGAAGTCGGGATAATAGACTTCGGGATAGACGCGGTAATCCGCCACCACGGTGACGAAGCCCTTGCTGGCGAGCGCCTGGCCAAGGAAGCGGTAATCATTCTTACTGCCCATTTGCCAGCTACCACCATAGAAGAAGACGATGGTCGGCGCATTTTTTGCGCCTTCCGGCTCGTAGATGTCGAGCTTCTGGCGCGGGTTGCTGCCATAGGCGATGTCGCGATGGACTGCGTAACCATCGCGTGGAATGGTAGCATTGAGCGCATCGACCGCCGCGCAGGCAGTAAGGCACAAGCAGGCAGCCAGTAATGGGACGAAGCGTTTCATGGGGTTCCTATAAACTGCTTTGGGTTTGCATCGGATGCTTACCACCATAGATCCGAATAAAGATCGCGACAACTTCCGTCACATGTTCGCGCTTTTCCTTGAGTGAAGGAATAGGGGGGACGCCAAGGGTCATCCGCAGGAAGTACTGGCCTTTCAGCAAGGCAAAGAAATAGGCGGCGGCGCTTTCGGTATTCGGGATGGTGATGACACCACGCGCATTCTGGCCATCGAGGAATTCGGCAAGCAACTTCATGATGCGCTGAGTGCCGCTTTCGTAATAAAGCCTGGCGAGTTTCGGGTAGCGGCTCGATTCCGCGAGGACAAGACGCGTTACGGCCATGCCCTCAACACTGGTGATAAGGGTCAGCAATTTCATGCCCACGTCATAAAGCAACTCCTCGAATTGTTTGCTGGTGACGCCGCTGATAGGTTGCTGGTTGAGCCCGTCGCGGCACAGATTATCAACGAGGCGAATGAAGAGCTGCTCTTTGCTCTGGTAATGCGAGTAGACCGTTTGCTTGGTAACGCCGGCATGCGAGGCGATGGCATCCATCGTGGTCTTTTCGAATCCTAGTTTCGGGAACAGGTCGGCCGCTGCCTTGAGAATTGCATCACCTTTTTGCGCGTTAACCATCCGGGCACGTTGGGCCATTCGATTACATCCTTATCACTTTTTAACTAGACTAGCCGATGCATAATGATAGACTCTTCGGTATGATTTAGCAGTGCACATTCGCATTGTCTATCGTGATCGGAGTTATTTTGTCCACCATCGCTATCATCGGCGCAGGCATTTCAGGCATGGGCGCGGCGTATCTGCTTCATCAGGCCGGATATGCGATCACGCTTTATGAGAAAGCGCCGATGACCGGTGGGCATACGCGCACCCTTGAGGTCGATTACGCTGATGCGTGCGTGCCGGTCGATACCGGTTTCATCGTGTATAATGAACCGAACTATCCCAATCTGTGCGGCTTGTTCAAGCATCTTGACGTTGCCACGCAAAAAAGCGATATGAGTTTCGCCATCACCATGGATGGCGGCAAGTTCGAGTGGAGCGCGCGCTCACTCAGTGCGGTGTTCGGCCAGCGACGTAACCTGCTACGGCCCTCATTCTATCGGATGATCCGCGATGTGCGGCGATTCAATGCCAACGCGCTCGCAATGGTAGAAGCGGAACCCAGCCTAACGCTTGACGGCCTGATGAAGAAACTTCATCTCGGCGAAGGTTTCCAGCGCTATTACCTGTTGCCGATGGGCGGGGCGATCTGGAGTTGCCCGCCGGCGCAAATGCTGGATTTTCCTGCATTGACGTTCGTGCAGTTTTTCAAGAATCATGGATTGCTCTCGATGACTGGCCAGCACCAATGGTACTTCGTCACGGGTGGTTCGAAAAATTACATGGAGAAACTGACGGCGAGCTATCGCGACCGCATTCGAGCGGGATGCGCGGTAACGGCGGTGACGCGACGCGACGGTAAAGTGCAGGTGACGGATAGCGAAGGCGCAACCGAAACCTATGACGACGTCGTATTTGCGTGCCATGCGAATGAAACGCTGGCGATGTTGCAGGATGCAACGCCAGAGGAAAAAGAAACGCTGGGCGCTTTCCGGTATCAGCGCAATATCGCCTACCTGCATCGCGATGTGCGGCTGATGCCTAAACGTAAAATTTGCTGGGCAAGCTGGGTCTATCACGCGCAGACGGCGCAGGGCGGAAGGGCGGACACGCAGGCCATCGGCGTGACTTACTGGATGAACCTGTTGCAGGCGATCGACCAGAAATATCCCCTGTTCGTGACGCTCAATCCAGCCGTGGAAATACCAGCAGAACTGGTTTTCAACCGGCACGAATTCGAGCATCCGATCTTTACCCGTGAAACATTGGCCGCGCAGGAAAACCTGCCGCAATTGCAGGGTAAACAGCATAGCTGGTTTTGCGGGGCTTACACGCGCTACGGTTTCCACGAGGATGGTTTGTTGAGTGCGGTAAGGGTCGCGCAAGGAATGGGAGTACCCATTCCATGGCATTAAACAACGCATTACTGGTGACGCAAGTGGTGCATGCACGCGCGCGGCCAAAAGCGAATCGGTTTCGCTACCACGTGTATTATGTATGCTTCGCCTTGAGTGATGTTGCAGCCTTGGGAAAACTGGCATTATTCTCGCTGCGCCGTTTCAACCTGTTCGGCCTGCGCCTGCGCGATTATCATGACAGCCCCGATAGCTGGATGCGCGAAATGCTGCAGCAATGGAATATCACGACGGCGGATGGCGATATCGTGCTGATGACGATGCCGCGCGTGCTGAATTACGCGTTCAACCCGGTGAGTTTCTGGTTCTGCCTCGACACGGAAAACACGTTGCGCGCAGTGCTGGCGGATGTGTCGAATACGTTCGGCGAGCGCCATGCCTATCTGCTGTCGCATGAGGATCAGCGGCCGATTGCGCCGGATGACCTGTTCACTAGCCAGAAGGTCTTCCACGTGTCGCCATTCATTGAAATGACCGGCCACTACCAGTTCCGCTTTGCCTACGATGCGGCCCGTATTGGCGTGTGGATCGACCATCACGATGAGCAGGGGCGATTACTTACCACGTCCGTGGTCGGCAAACGCTCGCCACTCACGTCACTTAGATTGTTGGCCTGTTTCTTCCGCTACCCGCTGGTGACATTCAAGGTCATCGGATTGATTCATTACCAAGCGCTTCGACTTTTTACCAAAGGCGTGCGTTACCATCACAAACCCCTACGACCAACCACGGAGATATCGCGATGAACCTGATACCCACTTCCATGCTGATCAATCGCTGGTACGACGCATTATCGCGGCTTGAAAAGGGCACGTTGCACTTCGTGGCGCCATCGGGTGAGCGTAGCACGTTTCATGGCAAAACATCAGGGCCGGAAGCGGAATTCGCGATCCAGAACTGGGACGTGATCCGCCGCATGGTGGCGCGCGGTGATATCGCAATGGGCGAGGATTACATTGCGGGATTGTGGGATACGCCGGCCATCGAGCCGTTGTTCAGCCTGTTCCTGCTGAACCTCGCGCCGCTGGAAGGTTTTGCCAATGGCAGCGTGTTCCAGCGTACGATGCTGGCGCTGCAGAATCGGCTGGTGCGCCGGAATAACCGCAGCGGCAGCAGCCGCAATATCCAAGCGCATTACGATGTCGGCAATGCATTCTATTCGCTGTGGCTTGACCGCACCATGACCTACTCCTCGGCGCTGGATAACAGCGCGGCAAGCACGCTTGAGCATGCGCAGGAGAATAAATACCAACGGATTATCGATCGTTTCGAAAAGGAGAATAGCTCGGTGCTTGAGATCGGCTGCGGCTGGGGCGGGTTTGCCAATCAGGCGGCGGAGAATGCGCATCACGTGACGGGGTTGACGCTGTCGCCGGCGCAGCATGGGTATAGCCAGAAACTGCTCGGCACCAATGCGGATATCCGCTTGCAGGATTACCGCGATGTGCGCGGTACCTTCGATACTATCGTGTCGATCGAAATGTTCGAGGCCGTGGGGGAACATTATTGGCCGGCGTATTTCAGCCAGCTCAGCAATTGTTTGAAGCGTGGTGGCAAGGCGATCATCCAGACGATCACGATCCGCGATGACCTGTTCGAGAATTACCGCACCTGTAGCGATTTCGTCCGGCATTATGTCTTCCCGGGTGGCATGCTGCCTTCCGAAAAACGTTTCAAGGAAGAAGCGGCGAAGGCCGGATTGCGCACCACGGATGTGTTCAAATTCGGGCAGGATTATGCGGCAACCTTGCGTAGCTGGAGTGAGCGCCTGCTAGCTAAAAAAAGCGAGATTCTCGCTTTAGGCTATGATGAGAAATTCCTGCGCAACTGGAATTATTATCTCGGTATGTGTGCGGCGGCATTTGCAATCGGGCGTACAGATGTCGCGCAGATCGAGCTGGTCCATGCGTAGGTCATTAGCAGCACTCCTACTTTTCATGCCCTGTGTCGCGTTCGCGGTGCCGAAGCCACCGGAGATCACGGCGAGTATTCATGCGGCATCGCCGGTCGGTAGTAGCGAACTCAATAAATTGATGTTCCATGTGTATGACGCCAGTTTCTGGAGCGACCACGGTGCATCGATAGAAGCGCCCTATGCGGTGAGCATCGTCTATGACATGGATTTTAGTAAGGATGATCTGGTTGATCGCACGGTAAAGGAACTAAAGCATGTCTCGAACCTGCCGGCCGAAACGCTGCAGAAAGATGCTGGCCTGTTGAAAAACATCTGGCCGGATATCACCAAAGGTGACCGTATCACCGCGTTCACTGCGGACGCCAAGGAGACGGTGTTCTATTATAATGGCAAGAATGTGGGCAAGATCGTCGATGCGGAGTTTACCACCGCATTCTTTGGCATCTGGTTATCGGAAAAATCTTCCGAGCCCCAGATGCGCAAAGAATTGCTGGGCAAATAATCAGCGGAACAGCAGAACGAGGACTACGATGAGCAGCAATGTGCCGCCACCGCCGTAGTAGCCCATGTTCCAACCGGCACCATGGCCGTAATAACCGCCGCCGCCGAGTAAGAGGATGATAAGAATGATGATCAGAATATTGCTCATGATGACTTCCTGCGTTGATTTTTATGTTCGTAGCCAGAGTATCATGGCGCAACCATAAGGATTCGATGCATGCTACATACGCCAAATAAAAGGATATGATATGGCGACGACACAGTTTCAAAAAGAAAAACGTTTGCTGCAGCTAGCCGTTTTTATCGCCGCATGCGTGCCGATAGCTGCGGGTGTTGTGGGTATGACCAGTGGCATAGCGGTTTTCGACACACAGCCGGATATCTCACTCGATAGCCATTTCCGATATCTTTCAGGATTACTCTGCGGACTTGGCTTAAATTTCTGGTGGATGGTTCCAAGCATCGAAAAGCACACGGCGACCGTACGTGCATTGACTGTTCTGGTGATGCTGGGTGGTGCAGCGCGACTGGCGTCGGCGACATTTATCGCTGTGCCATCCCTGCCAATGCAACTGGCGATCGTGATGGAACTGGTTGTCACCCCGTTACTTTGCCTGTGGCAGGCGCGTATCGTGCGGGTGGCGGCTATTGGTGGAACTTGATGGTACCGTCGGTGCCCTTTTTGATCGCTTCGACGAAGGCATTATGCAGGACGCCGGTAATGGCCGCCCAGGTATCGGTCGAGATGTTGCCGACATTGCCTTCGATCGGCACTTTGGTGGCGAATTCGCCGGTCGTGTGGTTGGTAAAGATTTCAACGACGGTGGCTACGGTCGCGTCCCACGCCAACTTGATCGGGTTGCCTTCTTTGCGCAAATCGATGAACGATAGATTGGTTGCGATCGGTTTGACGTAGCCGGAGATACGACTGTTCTTCACGGACATCTCGGAATAGACACTGAGCTGGCCACTCTTGATATCGATGGCGCCATATGCATCGGTGAAGTTAGTCAACTTGGTAAGATCGGCGTTTTCCAGTTTCGCGTCCATGTCGACATCCGGCACCTGTTTCAGGATGTTCATGTTACCATGAAGAGCAAGTTTGCCGCCACCGATAGAATCCCCGTGGACGATAATGCTCGATGGCAGCGGTTTGGTTTGATCGACCACATTACGCAGGTTACGCAATTCGCCGTCCATATGGTGGATGTAAATATCGACTTTCGGCGACGTCGACAGATCCTGGTAGTCGATCTTGCCGTCCCTGAAGGTAATACGGTTGATATCGATCGGCATCAGGTCGCGGATGGGTTTGTTCCAGTCGACATTGGCACCGGTTTGTTTTGCCGTGTCGCTTTTATTGACGGCGAAGTTGATAATGGGCCGATCGAGCTCCACATCCGAGACGATGCGGCCATGGATCAGCGCGCTCCACTGCAAGGAAAGATCGATATCGGCGATATCGAGGAAGGGTACCGGAATATTACCGTTCTTCTTGTAGAGCTTAAGGCCCTTGATTTCATAAGCCCCCCGGTAGAGATGGATGGAGATGGCTTCGACCTTACCCTCATAGCCTTTGATGTTGTTGAGTGTGGTGTTCACGTAATTCAGTACCCAGCTGTCGAGGTAAATACGCACGATAATTACGGCAACAAGAAGTACGCCGAGCAGGATGGCGAAGACACTACGCGTCTTATGTCGTTTGAAATAACTCATGGAGGTACTTTAGCTGCAGGCGGCGTAATGATTCGATGTGAATGGCACAATCGCTATGACATCGGCAATAAAAAGAAAAAAGGGCGCAGCCCGTGAAGGCTGCGCCCCTATCGCTCTCAAGGGTAAAGCGATATTCTATGAACGCTTCGAGTTGGTTTTGAGACGATCGAATGCATCGCGCGAGGCTTCGCGAGCGTCGTTCCACTCGAGGGACGATTCACCTTTGACGTTGCCCCAGTCGTTGCGAATCGATGGCTCGAGCTCGCTGTATTCTACGTTAGGGTTCTGCTTATAGGCATCGATACCGGTACGGTACGCCGGACGGTACATCTCGAAATTTTTCTTATCCGTGACATAGGTGCGGGTATGGTAATTCTCCGACCAGTATTGTTCTTCGGCGGTCGGGTTCACTTCGCGCGCGATGCTTTCACCGGCTGAGCCACCAAGCGCCCCACCGATGGCAGCACCGGCGACCACACCGATTGGCCCGGCTGCTGCACCCATCAATGCTCCCGCTGCAGCACCTGCAGCGATACCGCCGGCCACGCCGCCAATGGTCATGCCCAGCGTGCCGCCGAGTTCGTGTTTGTGTTCCGGATCACGTACGTTCGGATCATCCGGATTTTCTTTTGCCTTGATGGTCGGGTTTTTAACGGCGCCCATAATCTGTCTCCTCAGGTTCAAAGTGATTTAGTAACGAACCGAGTCTGCGCGTTGCCACGTAAAATAACGATAAGAGGCAGACACAGCAGATATAAGTTACACGTCAGTCACCGGCATAGACGCCCGGACAGCGCGATTTGAGGGCATGAAGTATATCATCGACAGCGTTGCCGGCGGCGATGTCGTAAGCATCGATGATCTGCGGCATGTGGTTTTGCTCTGCTGGCGCGCTTTCGTTGATCGTAAAGCGTTTTTTGCCGATGGTGCCGGTGAGGCGAAGATGCACCACGGGTGTATCGAGGTCCGTGATATCCGCTTCGCGGACAGTGACGTGCAGGACGCTGACACTGCCCTCCGCAGCATCGCCATCGAGCACGGTCAGGCCACGAGCAGCCAAGGCGTCACTCAGGAAACTTTGCAGCTGCTCCGGGAATGGCGAGGCCCAGCTGGCACCGGTATAGTAGCTGAGATGGTTATGGTCGAGCATCACGGCAATGCGCTTCGTATCGTATTCATCGGGCGCAGCGGGCCGGTCGACGACAATAGTATGCGTTGCGGTGCAGACTGCTGTCGGTCCGCTATCTGGTGCGCGCAGAACATAGAGGTCTGCGGTGGGTTTGCTACCGCAGGCAGTGAGTGCCAGTGGAATTAATGTGGCCGTGAAAAATGTGCGAAGGGTCATGGTGCGGGTACGCCTTTCTCATCAGGTGGAAATAGCAGAGCAGAAGGATCTTCGCTCACATTTTCGAGCTGGCTGGCGGCTTTGTCGAGGTGGCGCATGGTGGAGGCAGCAGAATGCGTGCTGTCGCCGATATCCTTGCTCGAGTTGCCGACGATGCCGTGCAACTGCCGCATGGTGGCATCGCCGTTCTTCAGCATATCGGTGGTGCTGGCGATGTTGTCATCACTGAGGACTTTGTTGAAGCGGTCGAACGACCCGGAAATTTTATCGAGCAGGATCGGCACGCGGTCGATGAGGGCGTTGAGGCTGCTTTGCTCGGCCTGGATTTCGGGGATTTCGTTCTTGTTCTCTTTATTCGCAAGATTGGGTTCGGCCGGGTTGCCGCCGGAAAGCTCGATGAAGACGACGCCGGTGATGCCCTGCAGCTTCAGGTTCGCTTTGGTATCGCGCTTGACCGGGGTGGATTTCAGCAGCTGGATATCGACCTCAATGAGGCGCGAATCTTTCGGGTCGATGATGATGCTTTTGACGTTACCGACCTTCACGCCGCGGAATTTCACGTCGCTGCCGTTACTCAGTCCACTGACCGATTCGGCGAAATGGATGCGATATTGCTGATATTTGCTGTCATCCGTAGCGGTAAGCCAGATGGTGAAGATGAAAATGGCCAGCACGCCACCGAGCACGAACAGGCCTACCAGAAAGTAATGACGTTCATTCTCCATGTCTTCTCGCTTCCTTCGCTGCTGTTCTCGCCCCATAGGCGCGGGGACCGTGCAGGTATTCCTGAATCCAGGGATGGTTGTTTTCCAATAGTACGTCTAAGGGGTCAATAATGAGTTTACGATCCACCAGCACGGCGACGCGGTCGCAGATGGTGAAGAGCGTGTCAAGGTCATGCGTGACCATGATGATGGTGACACCAAGGGTCTGGTTCAGCATGACGATCATTTCATCGAACTGGGTGGCACTGACAGGGTCGAGTCCGGCGGTCGGTTCGTCGAGAAAGAGGATCGGCGGATCGAGGGCGAGGGCGCGGGCGAGGCTGGCGCGCTTGATCATGCCACCGGAAAGTTCGGATGGATATTTCGCGCCGACATCCGCCTCGAGGCCGACCAGTTTCAACTTGAAAGCGGCGAGCTGAGCGCGGTCGGTCTTGGTGAGTTTCGTATGTTCCGCGAGGGGGAACCCGATATTTTGCGCCACGGTGAGGGAAGAGAACAGGGCGCCTTCCTGAAACAGGATACCAAACGTATTGGCGCGTTTTTTCGTGGTCAGGCTTTTGAGCGGCTTGCCATTCATGATCACCTTGCCATGGCTGGGTTTGCGCAAGCCAGTCAGGGTTTTCAGCATCACCGATTTGCCCGCGCCCGAGCCGCCGACGATGGCGACGATCTCGCCGCGCTTGATGGTGAAGCTAATATCGTCATGGATGAGCTGTTCGCCGAAGCGGTTAGTGATGTGCTCGGCGCGGATGATGACATCCTCGTCTTTTTCTGGCGTGGTCATAACCCCACCTGCTGAAAGAAGATGGAGAATACGGCGTCGATGATGAGTACTAGGAAGATAGCCTGCACCACGGAAGTCGTGGTCTCGACGCCGACGCTTTCGGCAGAACCCGACACTTTCATGCCGTGCATGCAGGCGACGAGGCCAATGAAGAAGGCGAAGACCGGTGCCTTGATAAGGCCGACGAACAGGGCGTTGCCGTTGGCGGCAAGAGTGTGGACCTGGTTCAGGTAGACATCGAAATGAATGCCGATAAGAATTTTAGTAATCACTGCGCCGCCGAGCAGGCCCATCATATCGCTGACGAAGGCGAGGAGGGGCAGGGCGATGACGATAGCGATAAGGCGCGGGACGACGAGCAGCTCGAACGGATCGACACCGATCGATTTCAACGCATCAACCTCTTCGCGGATCTTCATGACGCCGATCTCAGCGGTGAAGGCGCTACCGGAACGCCCGGCGACCATGATTGCGGTGAGGAGCACGCCCATCTCGCGCAGGACGGAAATGGTGATGAGATTGATGGTGAATTGCTGCGCGCCGAGGGGGCGTAACTGCTCGTTGCTCTGGTAGGCGAGCACAACGCTGATGAGAAAGGCGATCAGCGAAATGATGGGGATAGCGTTGATGCCGATCTGCTCGATATGGTGGACGATCTCGCCAAAGCGTAAGTGGCGCGGGTGGCGGAAGGCTTTGACGATCGCGACGCTGGCCTGGCCAAGGAACGTGATCAGTTCACGCAAGGTGGTAATGGTGCGCAAGGTGCCGCGGCCAAGGCGGATGACCGGCAGGACAAGGGCCGAATGATGTTCTTTCGGGTCTTTTTTATGGCGTTTGGTATCGGCAACGACGTCAAACAAACGCTGGTGTTTCGGCTGCAGATGCTCGATAGAAATTTTTTTGCGTTCGAGCTGGTGCAACAACATGGCACCAGCGGTATCGAGCTGGGTAAGACCGCTGACATCGATCGTTCTCACGTGCGGCATGTCGCGTAGCTGGCGGCGGATCTTCATCATGGTGGAAAGATTAAGTGCGCCCTTAAGCTGGATACTATCGCCGTGCGCGTCGCCTTGCAGCATATTCAAGGTCGTCTCGGGCATCGTTGCTTTCTCGTTAAACGGGCGGTGATACCACTCAGGTGATGGCACAGAAACGCGTGCACCACCATTAAAATGCGCCGTTTATAAAGATTCGATGAAGGGGAGCTGGCGAACTCGTAACGAAGCGGTCAAGATTTCTTATGCGGGCCCGCCTTGAGATCCACGCCCTGTTCCATCTGAGTCATCAGGTTCGCAACACCGTTGCCGAGTGGGCCGAACAGCTGGTTGTTGATGAAACATTCACGCGCGGATTCGTGGAAGTTCATATCGACTGCCCAATGCACCATATCCTCCTTGGCGACAGATAGAATGCGGGCGGCAGTGCCGAGATTGGCTGCCTGCGATTGCGCCACCAAATAATTCAAGCCGGCGATGAGCTTCGCCATGGCTTCGTCGCGGTCATTGTGGTCTTGCGGCGCAGATGGAGAATGCGGTTTCAGCGGATTTTTTAGCTGGGCCATTTTATTTTTCTCCCTTCGTACGTCTGCCGAGTTCCACCTAGTAATACTACTTATTGGTGCATAGTCAACCTATTGCAGCTTTTGGTTGCATCATAAGTTACAAATACACGCGAAAATTCGTTTATTTTCAAAGCGACATTTTAGCAACCGTTAAACTTTTTTTAACCCGACACATGTTTAATGACACTAGTATTTCAACCAATAGGAGTTTTCTCATGGCAAATATGTTCTTTGCAGGCATTCCCCAAGAAGGTAGCGGTGGCCGTCCACTTGAGGCCGATCTTTATGGAGCGGAGCAGCAGGGCGTGGATGCAGAGAACATCGCGTCGACCGGCAACCTGAATGTTGGCAACGTGATTGCCTACGATGAGCATGTCCAGCGCTACTTAAGCGGTGGCAACAAGAGTGAGGCGGATTCGGATACGCCGTCGGCGGTTGGTAGCCCGGATGCACGCTTCAACGGTCTCGCACCGCCAGCGGGTGCAGCGGGCGCGCGGGCCAATTATAACGGTGAAACGCCGGTGAATGCCACGAACTCCGGCACTACTGCCGCGCCGAACGACAACCAATCGCAATCCTACCTTGCACGGGCGGGTGGTGGCGAAACGAGTCCTTCCTCGACAGGTGGTGGTTACACGAACCAGTCGACACTTGGCAGCAATGGTGGTGGCGATACCACATCGACTTCTAACACTTCGCATGCGTCGTCGAGTAGCTCCAGCAGCAGCTCGAGCACGGACAGTCATAATGTGACGAATAACACTACGACGAACAACAGCTCATACAACAACTCGGAGAATAATTATTATAACAGCGATAGCCACGATACATATAACAACGGCAGCCACAGCAGTTCGGGCGGCAACACCTATATCAATAATTCGACCCATGACCACAGCGCAAGCAACGGCAGCACAGTGATCGATAATTCAACGCATGATAGTCACGATACGACCAACAACACGACATATTACAACGTCACGAATGACACCACGACGAATAATACCACGACGAATACCACGACGAACAACAACACTAACAGCATCGTCAATATTGGCGATATCACCATCGGCAGCAATAATGCCAACGGTAACACCACTATTAATGGCAATGGTTACGGGCATGGAGGGCATGAGGGTGGTGGACTTGGTTCAATCATCAACACCATCACCAATACTGTTAACGGTAATGGTGGTAACGGCGGCTCAAACGGCACGGGCGGCAGTGGCGACACGGCTAATCATGGCCATGGCGGTGATACGCTCATCGGTCTCATCAACACCAGCGAAGATAACGTCACGACCATCATCAATGGCGATGGCGGGAATGGCGGCGCGGGTAGTGACGGGAATAATGATGGACTGCTTGGCCTCATCACTACCACCGAGAATAATGTGACCAATATCGTAGGTGGCGGCAATGGCCATGACGGCCTGATTACGCAGATTGATAACGCGGTGAACAGCACTCTCACCACCATCACCGGTGGCGGTAATGATGGTGTCATCATCAGCAGCGTCGTGGGCGCAGTGACGAATGTCGTCAGTACTGCGGGTGACACGCTCGCGTCCATCGTCAACCATGTGGGCGATAATGTCAGCAGCATCCTGCAGCCAATCGTGACGGATGTGACCGATGTGTTCAACCAGGTGCAGAGTGAGCTTAACACCATCTTCGGCCATAGCGGCGGCGCGGGCGATAGCGTGACGGCTATCGTGCAGCCAGTGGTGACAGAAGTGAATAGTGTGCTTGGCGGCGTGGGGGATACGATCGGCAGCGTCGTCAACAATCTGAACATCAGTCAGGGCGGCGATATCATCAATCCAGTCATTACCACCGTAAACAATGTGGTTGGTAACGTGCAGAGCGAGGTTGGTGGAGTTGTAAACAGCATTACCAGCAATCATGCCGGTGATTTTATCAGCGCGATCGTCGATCCGGTAATCACCACTATCAATAACGTAATTGGTGCTACGCAGACAGAGCTGGGCGGTATCGTCAACAGCATTGTCGATGGCGGTAACCATAGTGGCGATATCATTACGAGTTTTGTGAATCCGTTTGTCGTGGATGTGAACACGGTGCTGGGTGACTCACAGACTGGCATTATTGGCGCAGTGACGAACATTGTCGATATCAGCAACCACGGCGGGGATATTCTTGCGCCGGTCATCGGCGATGTGAACCTAGTGCTTGGTGGTGCGCAGACGGAAGTCGGTGCAGCGATTACCAACATTATTGACGGCGGCAGCCATGGCAGTGACATTGTTTCTGCGGTAGTGACAGACGTTACTAACGTCCTCGGCGATTCATCGACGGATATTGGCGCTGCAGTAACGAACATTGTGGATGCCAGCAACCATAGCGGTGATATCATCAGCTCCATCGTCGATCCGGTCATCAGCACGGCAAATAATATCCTCGCTGGCGCATCGATGGATAGTGGTGGTGTAGTGACGAGTATTGTCGATGCCAGCGCGCATACAGGTGACGTTGTGGGCGCAGTCATTTCCGATGTGAACATTGCCGTGGGTGGGGCACAAACCGATATCGGTTCGACTATCACCACGATTATCGATGGCGGTAACCATAGTGGCGATATCGCCAATGCTGTAGTGACAGATGTGAATACGGTCCTCGGTGGGGCACAAACGGATATTGGTGGCGCAGTCACCAATATCGTCGATATGGCGAACCACACGGGCGATAGCGTGAATGCGGTGGTAAGCAATGTGAACAGCGTACTCAGCACGGCGCAGGATGTCGTCAGTACGGTGGTCGATACGACGCATACGGTGGTTTCGAACTTGGTCGATGGACTGCCACATGATGTCGGGACGTTGCTCGGTGGCCTGACCGGTAGTAATGCCGGCGATACCGGCACGCTGATCGATGCGCAGGCGGCATTGGCCACCAACTCGACAGCGGCGCCGGATACGGGCGCGCTGCTCAACACCAACCTCAATGCGGCGAGCACGACGGATTCAGCGCCGCATACGTCGGACACGGGAGTCATCAATCTCGACGCCAACGTACTGTCGACGCATGATAGCGGCACGAGCCATGATGGCATCTCGCTCGGCATCAACCTCGATCCGGTCACCAGCACCCTCAGCATTGACCATTCGGTGACCGTGCCGATCGTCGATGTATCGATCCCGAATACGGTGTCGACTGTACCAGTAGTTTCCGAGACGTTGAGCACCCTCACCAATACAATGAATGACCTGCACGATACGACCAGCAACCTGCTTGATACACATGTCGCACTGCTCGATGCGAGCCATCTGGCGACTGCGGTCGATACGGGCCTGCTGTTCGGTGGCGGTAGTGCAACAGTAGGTAGCACGACCCATACCGATACATCGTCGCATGCTACGGTACCGGTCGACACGCATGGCCTGGTCGGCGGCCTGTTGCACCATGCGTAGCCCGGATGCAACATCACGCTATTCTTGAAATGACTAGCGCTTAGGTTGTATTTTTAGGTTGATTACTAAACCAATAAGAGTATTTTTAGCGTTCTTGCTCAATCAAGGATACTCTTATGCTGCCTCATCGACGGTTCATGCGACCAGGTCATCTGGGTCTGCTGTTCGCTTCATCGCTGGCGGTCAACACGCTCGCTTTGGCATTGCCGTTGATGACAATGCAGGTTTATGACCGCATCCTCGCCAACCGTTCGGAAGATACGCTGTTAGTGCTGTCGCTTGGCGTGCTGGTAGCCGCGAGCGCCGAATGCGTTTTGCGCATGTGCCGCAGTATGGTGGTGGGGCTGAACGGGGCGCATTTCGAGCATGAAACGGCGGTCAAGGTATTGCACCAGGTGCTCGAAACGGAGCCGCGGGCGATCAGCCATACGTCGCCGACGGCGATTGCGCAGGATATCGGCGCGACGGCGCGTCTACGGGATTATTATGGCGGGCAGATGATGGTTACAATGCTGCTCGATTCGCCGTTCATCTGTGTGTTCCTCGGCTTCGAAATGTACCTTGCAAACTGGCTGGCACTGGTACCGGTAACGGTACTAGTGCTCTTTTTGCTCATCTCCTGGCATCACGGACGGCAAGTGCGCGACCTGACCGATGCGCGTGAGAGCCAGGATAATGTGCGTTATAGTTTTATCACGCAGGCGCTGCAGGCGGTGCATACGGTGAAGAGTTTCTGCCTCGAAGCATCGATGGCGCGGCGTTTCGAAGAGGTACAGCGCGAAAGCGGACAGACCAACTATGAGCTAGCCTGCAAGCACGGGCAAGCCGGTTCACTGAGCTACGGTTTCGCGCAACTGATGACGGTTGCGGTGCTATGTGCAGGTGCACCGATGGTAATGAACGGACGCATTACGGTGGGGATACTGATCGCCTGCGTGCTGCTTTCGGGGCAGGTGATGCAGCCGTTGCAACGCGGCCTGGCGATGTGGTTGCGCTTTCAGGATATCGCGATTGCCAAGCAGCGGACCATAAAGCTGCTGGCACTGCCGGCGCGCCATTATCTTTCGGTAGAGGAGTTGGCGGCGAACCATGGCGCGCTGAGCATGAGCGGTGTGCGTTTCAGCTACAAGGAAGGGCAACCGATCCTCGATAACGCAAACATTGAGATTGCGCCAGGTGATGTGGTGGCCATCACCGGCGCGTCGGGCAGTGGCAAGACGACCTTGCTCGAATTGATGGCGGGTATCACGATGCCGGATCGTGGGCGTATCCTGCTCTCGGGTATGCAGGTCGCACAACTGCCGGTCGCGGAGCGGTCGCGCTATATCGGGTATTTGCCGATGACAGGATTGATCCTGCGCGGAAGCATCATGGATAACCTCACCGGATTCCGACCCGAATTCCGGCGTGAGGCGCGGACGGTCGCCGACCAGCTTGGCATCGAGGAAGCGGTATCGCTATTACCTTCCGGTTACGACACACCGGTCGAAGGGCAGCTGACGGATGTCGTTTCGCCGGGACTGAAGCAGCGTATCTCCATCGCGCGTGCGTTGCTGCATAAGCCGCGCTTCATCCTGTTCGAGAATGCGGATCATGGGATGGATCATGCCAGCTACAGTACCATTTTCAGTTTGCTGGCGCGCCTAAAACGCAAGGCGACGATCGTACTCGTTTCGCAGGATAAAAATATCTTGAGCCTGGCCGATCATATTTATGATCTGCGGCACGGGCAGCTCATAGCCATGAGTTCGGCGACGAACATGATTACGGAAAGCCGCATCGCCCGGGGGCTGGCATGAATAGCGGCGTCCTCATGATGGATGGTGGCGAACCGGCGAAATGGCTCAGCGAGCTGAGCCAGCATGGGCAATTGCGTTGGCAGCATACGACCAATAATTATGGCCTGCTGGTGCCGATGCTTTTGGAGTTGAATGGCTGGCAGGGCGATATCCTGTCGCTCGCCGATGCATTGCCGACGAACGCGCGCACCATCGGGGTCGAGGACGTACTCGCCATCATGGCGGCGCTAGGTTACCGCATCCGCAGCGAAAAAACGCCAACGCAGAACCTGAAGGCGGAGGATTTGCCGGGCCTGTTCATTTTTGCCGATAAGGCGCGACATGGCCAGGGCATAGTGATCCGCGAGCGTAGCGCCTACGGCATCATCTGGAGCAACGGTCATGAGCAAAAGCGTGGCGACCTGCCGGTGGGCGAGGGAACGTTCTACCGCTTCCTGCGCATCAGCCCGGACGACGAAGCGGAAAGCAAAAGCCTGTGGCTGCCGCAACTGGGCGAGCGCTTCCGCCCGCTTATCCTGTACGCGGCGATGCTGAGCCTCGCCATGCATCTATTCACGCTGGCCATGCCGCTCTTTTCAATGGCAGTGTATGACCGGGTGATCTCGGCGCACGCACCGGAAACATTACCACTATTAGCGCTCGGCGTACTGATGGCATTGTCGGTGGAGCATCTCATCCGCTGGATGCGGGTGCGGCTGGCCGGTTGGATTGGCGCACGTAGCGGCGTCATCGCGACGGCGGCGATGTTCGAGCGGTTGCTGTTCCTGCCGGCATCCATCATCGAGCAGGCGTCAATCTCCTCGCAGCTGGCGCGTATTCGCGCGTTCGAATCCATCCGTGATTTCATTACGGGGCCGGTGTTCCTGACCATACTCGAAATTCCGTTCCTGTTGGTATTGATCGGGGTGATCGCATTACTCGCCGGACCGGTCGCCTGTATCTCGCTCGCGATCATCGGCCTGCAGATCGTGATGCTGATGACGTTACGGTCGCGCTGGAAGCGGTTGGGTCGCAACTCGGCGCATGCCTCCGCCGAGCGACAGCAGATACTGATGGATACGATCGAGCACAGCAAAGCAATTTATGCCGCAGGTTTGAGCGACCGCATGTTGCAGCGTTTCAAGTCGGTCAGCTGGCACTCGGCGAAGGCACAGTATCGCTTCAGCCTGAATGCAGCATTGGTGCAGCATATCGCCGGGTTAGTAACGGTCATTGCCGGAGTTTCGACGATCAGCTGGTGCCTGACGCGGATCTGGGATTTGCAGATGACGGGTGGGGCGATGGTTGCGACCATGATCATTACCTGGCGCGTACTCTATCCGCTGCAGGCATTGTGCGGCGTGATGCCGCAACTGGAGCAGATTATTGCTGCACTGAAACAGGTGCAGCAATTGATGGCGTTCACGCCGGAATCGCATGCGGCGAATCTGGTGCTGGCCGAGCATCGGCTTAAAGGCAACATTAGTTTCCAGAACCTCGGACTGCGGTATAACCGGAAGAGCGATCCGGTGTTCATGGGCCTCAGCGGGGATATTGCTGCGGGTGAGATCGTCGCGATTTATGGCGGCAACGGCACGGGTAAATCGAGCATCCTGCGCATGCTGCTGGGACTTTATGCACCGGCGATGGGTGGCATTCGTCTCGATGGGGTGGACCATCGCCAGTTCGATCCGCGTTCGTTACGGCGCCAGATGAATTACCTGCCGCAATTACCGGAATTGCTGCCGGGTACCATCGCGGAGAATTTGCGCGTGCATGATCCGTTGGCGGACGAGTATCGCTTGCGACAGGCGCTGTTGTGGGCGGATGCGTGGGATATCGTCGAGCAATTACCGGCGGGGATGGATACGCGGTTGGGTGATACTGCGTACGTGCCGTCGAGTGGACTTGCCATGCGCATCTGCCTCGCGCGGATGTATCTCACCGAGCGCACACTCGTGCTATGCGATGAACTATCGAGCCAGCTGCTGAACAGCACCACCGGCGACCGCTTCCGCCAGTTCCTCAAAGAAAGTCGAGGCAAGCGCACCGTCATTTTCGTCACTCACCGTGAGGACTGGCTGCCGGTTGCCGATGTCGTGATTTATCTGCAACCGAACCAGCGTCCGGTCATCAGCCGGCCCGATCATGCCAAGGAGAATGCCGCATGAAATCGAACGCCATGCCATCGTTTACAGTCGGCCAGCAAATCGCGCAGTTGCGCAGAGCATGGCGTAACTGGACTGGACGTTGGCTGAATGACGACCTGACGGCATCCGCACAATCGATGCAAGTGGAGGAAAGTCGCTTGCCACGCTTATTGACATTGATGGTCGCGATTCTTTCGGGCGCGACGTTGCTGTTCATCGGATGGGCCGCATTGACGCCGGTGAAAGAAATCGCCCGCACGAACGGACAGGTATTGCCGAGCGGCTACAGCCAGCTGGTGCAGCATCTTGAAGGCGGGCTGGTGCGGGCAATCTACGTGAAGGAAGGCGATTTTGTGCAGAAGGACCAGTTGCTGGTACAACTCGATGGAGCTGGACTCGAAGAGGATTTCAAAGAACAGCAGGCGCTGGTCGACGCGCTTGCCATGCAGGTGGAGCGGTTGCATGCAATTGTTGAAAGTCGAGAGATGCGGTATCCGGAAAATGTAAAACCGACTGTGATCGCGGACCAGAAGCGGATGCTCGATGAGATGCGCTCGACCCAGGCGAGCGAGCTGTCGGTGCTGGACGAGCAAATCGCGCAGAAAAAGATTACGATTTCGCGGTTGTCGCAATCGCTCAGCACCGCGAACAGTACGCTGGGTGTAGCGGCGGAGGGCAAGGACATTTATGCAAAACTGAACGAGAAGGGGCTGGCGACGCGCTCGAACTATCTCGTCAAACAACAGGAATTGCTTACACGACAGGGCGATGTGAACAGCATCGGCCAGCAAATCCAGGAAGCGAAGCGCGAGCTGGCAGAATTCGAGCAAAGGCGGCAAGTGCTCGCTGGCCAGCAGCGCGATGCGGCCAACAATGAACTGCGCAAGGCGGAAGCGGACCTCGCACAAGCGAGCGAAGCATTGAAAAAACGTAATGATCGCGTGGGGCGTCTCGATGTGCGGGCACCGGTAATGGGGTATGTGAAGGGACTGAAACTCAACACGATCGGTTCGGTCATCCCGGCCGGGCAGACGCTGATGGAGATTGTGCCCGTCGATGAGAAACTCATCGTCGAGGCGCATATTTCGCCGCAACAGATCGGCCGTGTGATGCCGGGCCAGCATGTGAGGGTAAAGGTGGATTCTTATGATTACGTGCGCTTTGGCGTTATCGACGGCACGCTTGAATCGATTTCAGCGATGACCTTCGCCGACGAGGTGAAGCGGCAGGATTATTACAAGGGCCGCGTCATCCTTTCGCGCAATTATGCGGGGCCGACGCCAGGCAAGCATATCATCATGCCGGGCATGACGGTCGATGCCGATATCGTTACCGGTGAAAAGACCATCCTTGGTTACCTGATGAAACCGATTCAGGTCGCTGTCCATAATTCCATGAGCGAGCAATAGCAGGAGATACCAATGACAAGCAATGCGGCACAAACGGGCTGGGCGTCGAATTCCAGCATGCCCATTTCGCAACCTCGGTTGCTGCTGGCGGATGACGACCGCGTGATGCGGCTGGTGCTGCGACAGGCGCTGCAGAATCAGGGATATGATGTGAAGATCGTCGAGAGTGGCGAAGAGGCGTTGAAGGTGTTGCGAGAATATCCCGGCCAGATCGATACGGTGATTCTCGACCGCGAAATGCCGGGCCTGAAGGGACTTGAGGTGGTGGAGATCATGAAGAAGGATCCGCAGATGGCGGGGATCCCGGTCATCATCCTGACGGGATCCGGCGAGCAGGAGAAAATTCAGGAAGGGATCGATGCTGGGATTCATTATTATCTCGTGAAGCCGGTCGATAACACGTTGCTGCGCAGTGTCATCGAATCGGCATTGCGTGAGCGGCGGCAGAAGCAGGCGCTGATCGGCGAACTGAACCGGCACGGTGCAGCCCTAAAAGCGATGAAACATTGCCAGATCGCGGTAAAGACGATGAGCGATGCTGAGGATACGGCATGTTTCTTAGCGTCCTGTTTCCCGGACCCGGAGCGGGTAGTAAGCGGATTGATGGAATTGCTCATCAATTCCGTGGAGCATGGTAATCTCGGTATCAGTTATGAAGAGAAGCATCAGTTGCTGGCGAAAAATACCTGGCGCGAGGAAGTGGATCGTCGTGCCGGGTTGGCGGAGAACAGCGTTAAACAGGTCGAGGTCATTTACCAGAATAAGGATGAGGGACATCTTATCCAGATCACCGATGCGGGCAAAGGCTTCGACTGGAAGCGTTATTGGCACATCAACCCATCGCGAGCAACGTCGAGCCATGGGCGTGGCATCGCGCGGGCGCGATTGATGGCATTCGATGTCTTGGCGTATAACGACAAGGGCAACCAGGTGACACTGATGGTGAAAAAACAACCCGGCGGTTCGGATGGCTATGCATGGTAACGTCGCCGAACCCCGCTATTGACGCGACCCGGCGCCGGATCAGCTTCAGTTATCGGCTGGCACTCAGCCTTATTGCTTTGATGGTCATCCTGATGGCGTTCATCACCGGATACCTCGTGCAGGTTGCCGTCGGCGATACGGAGATGATCAAGCTGGCAGGTGCGCAGCCTGCATTATCCCAACGCATCGTACTTTTTGCCGAACTTCTACCCATTACCAGCGGCACCGAACGGGTGAATGCGCTGCAGCAGTTACAAAAAGCGGTGGATGAGATGGATCATTCCAATGCAATCCTAGTCGATGATGCGTTGAAAAACGAGAACCGCTTTTGGCATGATAGCGAAGTCGACGACATGTATCTTGATGCGCCGTTGAATATCGACGTGCAGACCAAACAATTCCTGCAGCATGCACGCAACCTTGTCAGCCTGACGCCGGAGCAGATCGCGCAGGCGGAAGCGGAGATCGCCTCCATGCAGGCGGCGGCCCAGGGCCACTATTTCGATTCACTCAATGCGATCACCGAACAGATCGAACGCGAGAATGTCGAAAGTCATAGTGAACTCTTCAATGTGGTCCTGTTGCTTTCCAGTTTTGCGTTGCTGCTGCTGGCTGCGGTCGCAATCGTCATTTTGCGGCCGGCGATCGCTTATGTGGAACATGCCCAAAAACGGCTGTATGAACTGAACCAGTTGAAGGGAGACTTTCTTGCGAATATGAGTCACGAGATCCGCACCCCGATGAATGGTATCTTCGGCATGACGGAACTACTCATCGATTCGAGCCTGAACGCCCGCCAGCAGCATTACGTGCGCACGTTGCAGAATTCGGCGGACCATCTGCTCGGTCTCATCAACGACATCCTCGATTTCAGTAAACTCGAAGCCGGGCAGATGAAGCTCGACCCCATCCATTTCAACCTGCTGGCGACCATTGAGGATGTGCTTGAGATACTTTCGACACGGGGCCGGGAAAAGCATATCGAGCTGTTGTTGCGCTATTCGCCAGGCACACCCTCTTTCATTGTCGCCGACCCGGGCCGGGTGCGGCAGGTTTTATTCAACCTTGTCGGCAATGCCATCAAATTCACCGACCACGGGTATGTGCTGATACATGTCGATGTGATGGACAAACACGAATCGGCTCATGGCAAGCCGGGTCTGCGCATCCGGGTGGAGGATACCGGCATCGGCATTCCCGAAAACAAGATCGCCGGATTGTTCGAGAAATTCATGCAGGTGGAAAGCGGTAGCACGCGCGCGCAGCAGGGCACCGGGCTCGGCCTTGCCATCAGCCTTAACCTCGTTGAGCTGATGGGTGGCGGTATCACGGTTTCCAGCGTACAAGGCAAGGGCACGGTGTTCACCTGGACGTTGCCGCTTACCGAAGCGTCATCACCGCAGATGCCGTTCGACCACAAAGCAGCATTGACGGGCCGGCGTTTCTTGCTGGTCGATGATCTTGCACCCAACCGAGTGTTGTACAAAGAAACGCTAAGCATGGCGGGCGCCCAGTGCCTGGTAGCGGAGAACATGACCGAGGCGTTATCCATCCTGGCATATGAATATGACAGTGGGCGCAGCATTCATGCCTTACTGACGGATTTCATGATGCCGAATGGTGACGGCATCGCGCTCACCAAACAGGTGCGGGGGAATGCACGCTACGATGCCGTCCCGATTCTGGTGCTGACGTCAAGCGGCGACCAAGGGCTTATCAAACAACTGGACGAAGCTGGGGCGAATGCCTGCCTCAGCAAGCCAGTGACACGGCAGCATCTCATCGATACGCTGGTACATGTACTGGAGGCGGCATCCCATGGCACGCGCACGCCGCTCATTACGACGGAAGTAAGTGCGGCGCTGAGCGTGAATCGTATGATGTCGCGCGACCGTGTACTCTATGGCACGCATATTTTACTGGTCGAGGATAACCGGGTGAATCTCGAGATCACGAGCGAAATACTGGCGCGTCTCGGCTGTGAAGTGAGCACGGCGGAAAGCGGTATCGAGGCGCTGGAGCAAGTACGGTCGCATGCGTTCGACCTGATCTTCATGGACTGCCAGATGCCTGAAATGGATGGATTCGAAGCAGCCGGCCATATCGTTGCCATGAAATCAGCGGGAGAGATTGCGGCCGTGCCGATCGTGGCGCTGACCGCCAACGCACTCAAGGGAGATCGCGAGCGCTGCCTCGAAGCAGGGATGGACGATTACCTGAGCAAACCCGTGCGCAAAGCGAATCTCGAGGCCATTCTCCTCAAATGGCTGCGGGTGAAAGTGGATGAACGCCAGCCTGCAGAAATAGCGCATGAGGCACCGGTTGCGGCACCGCACTCTCAGGTTCCGGTCGCGCTGGTCGAAGGCATCGATGCGGATATTTTTACTAATGCGCAGGAAATGCTGGGCGACAAGCTCGGCACCGTCATCGCTTATTTTCTTGAAGATGCGGAAAGCTACCTTGCGCGGATTGAAGAGGCGATCGCAAAAAGCGATCCGAATGGCATCGTACTGCCGGCCCATACGCTCAAAAGCTCAAGCAAGCAACTCGGCATCCTGACACTCGCCGACGTCGCCGCCCGCATGGAAGTGAATGCGCGCATGCAACTGGCTGGTGAGCAAACGGAAGATAGTTCATTGTTGTTGCAGCAAATGCGTGATGTGTTGATGCAGGTGCGGCCTTTCTTTGAAGCTGCCGCCGCATGAATTTCAGTCCTTCCATTCGTGAGCGCGTAGAGCGCATTCACGCGCGGTTAGGCTGCGCCTTATCAGCACCATTATGGCGTAATATAACCACGGGCGACTATCCGTTACTGCTGGTGGTGGAGTCCGCGGCGGATAAACAACAAGGACTGATTCAATTACTTACCACGTTACATTACACGGTGTTCATGGTCGAAGACCATACGCAGGCCATGGCATGGGCACCCTTATTGCCGTTCAGCGCACTGCTTATGAATCACTCCTTGCCGGATGCACGTAGCATTGTGATCAAACTGCTTAAAAATCTGGTCGAGGAAAACCTGATGGCGGATATACCAATCTGGCTCATGGCCGATTCCTTGACGGCAAAGGAAGAACAAAACTGGCGCGAGGCAGGTGTCGCGATGTTTCTGACCCAGCCATTGCGGCATGCCACGCTTGCCTCGCTCGGTGCAACCATGCTGCCACCAGACGCATTTTTTTACACGGCGTGCGATACTTTGTTACAAAGCGATTTCCCGCCGAGTATCCTCCAACGGATGCCTGAGCTGAATTGTGAAGTCGGCAAGCAAATGCGGCAGTTGCAAGGCATGTTGCGCGCGTTACCCAATGCAGCAGATCCTGCACGCGTCGGTGAACATGCGCATGCCGTCAAATCCGCGACATTGTCACTGGGATATTACCGTCTGGCCGCATTGGCAGCAGAGATCGAACATGCGCTCGTCAACAAGACCTTCGATACGATGTTACATCACTGGCAGATCATTGCCGACAGGCTCGACCCGCTCGTGTTCGAGCAAGCGCAAACGGTGCTCCCCTGAACCGCAGTGTCCATTGTATCTGATTGACGTCCTACTTTTGGTTGGGTAACCCATCCGCCATGTCCGGAAGCGATATCAATACCCATGTCGGCCAACGCCTGCGACTACGCCGTACCGGGCTCGGCATGACGCAGGAAGCGGTCGCACGCGGCATCGGCGTCGCCGCCCAGCAGGTGCAGAAATACGAAAAAGGCATGAACGTGATGAACGTAAACCGCCTCTACGAGTTTGCTCAGTTGCTTCAGGTGCCGATCCAGTATTTCTTCGAAGGACTGGCCAAATCCGACATATTGATGGAAATGAGCGGAGAAGAACTCGATGCCAGCGGCAAGCCGGTCTCCGACCGCGAATCGGTCGAGATCGTCAAATCCTTCCGCCGGATCAAGGACCACGCATTGCGCAAACGCCTGGCGGATTTGTTGCGTACCCTGTCAGTTAAGGAATTTTAATAGTCCAGTCTAATCCGCTGAGTTTATACGGTAAACATGCCCGGCGACAGTTTCACATCGACGATTCCTGATTATTCGGGAAACATTAAAATTTTTTAGATTTTTTGCATTCCGTCACAAGCATGTCATAATGGTATGCGATAGCTTGGTGGAAAGAAGGTCTCATGGCTGAACTCCAGACGTTGCCCGCCGGCGAGAATTTCCTGAAAGTGCGGGAAAAATTAGCGGATCGACCGGTCCATTCCATTATTGGCCAGGTTCTCGACGATGTATGCGCTGGCAAGGTAACGATTGTCGCAGCACGCACTGGCAGTGGCAAAACCATGATGCTGCCAGGGGCGCTCGCCGATAAGACAGGCAAGCAGGTATTAGTGATGGTTCCACGGCGATTGCTGGCCACGGATGCCGCGATGAACGTGGCCGAACTTTCCGAAACGCAACTCGGCGATAAAGTCGGCTTTGCCCTGGGCCAGGTGAACGGCGAGAAATCGCTTCACCACCCGGACACTAAGATTCTTTACTGCACCTACGGCTATGCCCTGCGCTCGGGCCTCATCAATACGGCTGACACAATCGTGCTCGACGAAGTGCATGAGGGTGACGAGCATATCTCGCTCGCCCGCGCCGTGCTGCATGAGCGCAAGAAGAAAGAACCAAGCCTGCGCATCCTCGAGATGAGCGCGACGGTGAATGCCAAGGCGCAGGCCGCGCATTGGAACGATGTGGCAGAGACCAGCATCCACCGGGCAGAAGGAAGCGAACACCCGTGCGACCTGATCGCTGAATCGCCGATGCGCCCCAACAATGAAGGCCGCAGCATCGAGCAGGTGGTGATAGGCCTGCTTAATGGCGAAGGGCCAATGCGGGAGTATGTACGGCCAGCGCCGATCGCTGCGGACAAAGAACCGGCTGTAGAGGATTTTGGCACGTTGCTCGATGCGCAGGAACATGCCCAGAACAATCAGGGAAGCAAAGGCATCGCGGTATTCCGCGGCGGTATCAAGGAAGTCGAGAATACGGTGACGGAACTGAAGCGATTGCTGGTGCTTCAAGGTATTGCGAATGTCGAGGTTGTCGGCATCCATAGCGGTACGCCGGGTGACGAGCGCCATGAAGCGCGTAAGCCGCCCAAGGATGGTTGCCGCAAAATCATCGTCGGCACCAACGTGATTGAATCGGGCGTGAATCTGCGCTGGGTGGATGCAGGTGTATCCGACGGTGTACGCAAAGTTCCGCATTACCGCGAAGATAGCGGGGCCCATGCGTTGGTGGCGGAGGACCTGACGCAAGCGGGCATACTGCAACAGATGGGCCGGATCAACCGCGACCCGGAATCAAGCGGCTTCAAGCGCGGTGTTTTCATCCTGCATGCAAAGAACACGTTCGCGCAGCGGCCTATCCAGAGCGGCCCAGCCATCGAGCGCGAATCCATTCTGGCGCCGGCGTTTCATGCGGCGAGCCTTGGCTACGACCCGACCACGCTGAAATGGGATATCAGCCCGGGATATGCCGGGGATCTGCGGGCGCGCCTCGATACGGCAAAACAGGATCTCATGCGCCTTGAACTTGTCAATGATGACTGGTCGCTCACCAAGGAAGGTGCATTCATCACTAAGCTGCCGGTCAGTCCCGAGGCCGGTGCGATGCTGAACGAAGCGCACCGACTCGACATTTTACGCCTGCGCACTAAAGAAGAGCCCCGTGTACTTCGCGATGCGGTGATTCTGGCCGCCATCAGCGAGAATACGATGCTGAAAGCGAACAGCAAAAAAAGCTTCAAACTGCAAAACCATGATGTCAACTACGATGGCAGGCAAGCTCCTCCGGGCGGTGACCAGCACAAAACTTCCGACCTCTTGGACGCATTCAACGCCTACCGCGCTATCTGTAAAACAGCGCGCGCGGCACATATCGTGCCGACGGTGGTGTATGCGTCGAACGAAGCAGCGATTGCAGTGGCTGACATGGATCAGCTGAGACATTTGCGGCAGCAACGCAACGACCTGCAGGTAATCTGTGCGAACTATAACATGAATGTGAACGGCTTCATTCAGGTGGCGCAGCTGGTGGAGGAGATTAACAAGCGCCTGAACAAGCTACCGGGCATTACCATCGAAGCGCCGCCGGCGGATGACACATACGACACCGCGCGCTATGACGATATCAAGCAATGCATCCTCAATGGCAGCGTCAATAAGCTTTACTTGATGCGGCCCGATGGATGCAGTGACCTGATGCGCGATTACGGCAGAAAAAAACGTGCCAACGGCCAGCTGCACAATGGTTATGAGATTGCCGAATCGTCCGTAGTCAAACTTAGAACCACTGATACACTTGTTACCGGGAAATTGCGGGAAGTGTTACCGAAACGCGAGCGGGCAACGGATGAGAAGGGAGGCCGCAACAATGGAAAGAAAGCGGCCGGCCAGGATCATCAGGAACCGTTGCTGGTGTTGGATGGGGTGTCGGTTATCCCGCTAGATGTTTTACTGCGCCTAGCACGAAGCCGCGAAGAACGCTTCAATCCGATCATCCATGATGCAAGGTTCGAGGATGGAAGGCTATCTGGTACGTACGCGGGCAAAGCCGACTTCGATATTCCGGTGGTAACGATCGAAGCAGAGCGTGATGCCAGGTTCATCGCTTTTGGTTCCGAAGCTGTAAGCCCGGCTGAGCCTAAGAAGCACAAAACGGGCGGCAAGCATGGAAAAAAACCACGCGACGGGTGGCGGAATAGCGTCGCGACAGATTTGTCGGATGAACCCGCCGTATGGGGCAAGTAAGCGCGACGTCTACGGCAGGTGTCTGATGACCATCGGGAAGCTGCGTACAGGTGCGGTTGCCACTTCCAGCAGGTAGCGTTTAGTGCCGTTGGGTTCCTGCGTGGTTAGGGTGAAACCGAGCTTGTCGTAATGTTCGGCGACGAGGCCGTTGCGCTCGGTTGGGATATAAACGCCGATGAGGCGTTCGATACCGCACGCACGGGCGGCTTCCAGTATGTTCTGTAGCGCCGCTTCCTCGACCCGACGGCCCAACACGCGGCAGCTCATCAGCCAGGTATCGATCTCCCATTCTTTATTCTTCGCGCGGCAGATGATGACGCTGATCATGCCGTTATCGCCGTAGATATCCTCAAGGCGGACCTGCCAGTGGATGCAAGATGGATCGGCTTGAATCGCGCCGATATCGCTTTCGGTGTAGCGATGGGTGGTGAGGTTAAACTGGTTCGATTTGTTGGTAAGCTGGGTGATGCGTGCTCGGCCAAGCGCATCGAAGGGCGCGATAGTCATCACCATGTCGAGCGAGCGCAGATAGGATTCCATATCGCCCGCTTGTTTCTGTAAAGAAACGCGGCGGGCATTCTGGCTGTAGAAATCGGCGCGCTGGCGGTCTTCTTTCGAAAACGCGACGGCCTCAAAATAGCCGGCGGCGCGTAATGTGCGGACATAGAGGGCAGGGTCGGCGGGGAGTTCAGGCACCGCGACTTCCGGCAGCATCTGGCGAACAAGGCCGCGCTCCATCGGGTTGTCATCGAGGAAAACGAAACTGTCGAGGCCGAGATTGAGCTCCTGCGCGATGGCTTTGATATTGGTCGCCTTGTCATTCCAGTTGGCCTGGAATACGGCGATATGCTCTTCGCGCAGCGCCATTTCCGGATGTTGCCGGAACGGCGTGCGGGCGATTTCATCGGTGTTCTTTGAGGAGACAGCGAGCAAGATGCCGCGGGCGCGTAAGGACAAGGCCTCCTGCTGGACGGTGAGATGCGCTTCGCCGGTGGGGTTGCCCTGGCCGATGACAATGCCTTCGACGCCGTCGTCACCGATGACACCACTCCATAGCGTATTATCGAGATCGAGCACCAGCACGCGGCGGCTTTTACCGTGCAGGGCGGCGACGATGCGGACGAGCTGTTCGGCGTAAATGGGCAGATATGCGTTCGCGAAAGGAAGTTTTGCTATGTGCCACATGGCCGGGTCGTGCCAGTCTGCGAGGCCGACGGTTTCGGCGAGGCTGGCGACATCGAACAGCAGGTCGCTAGTGCCAAGAACCATTTCGGCGAGCGCGCGGTTGAAGCGGTCGATCAGCCAACGCTTAGTACCGGGCAGCACCGCATCGAAGCTGCCGAAATCCGATTCGGCGGGGCGGGAGATGGTTTGAAAGATGCAGAGCGCTTTGCTATTCGCGCCGATGCCATCGCGCAGATTCTTGACGAACGCGAGTGCCGCATTGATTGTCTCTTCCGCCATTTCCAGATTGCCGGGGGAGGAGACGAAATTCAGGGCGCGATAATCGAGCGCGATCAACACCGCATCCGGTTGCGCCTGATGGATAACGGAACGCGCTTCGAGGGCATCCTGCATCGGCTGGTTGAACTGACCTTCGGTAATGTGGAGGGACATGCCATGGCGCAGTGCGCTAGCAATAAAGGCAGGGGTAAGAAAACTCATAGTTGCATTGCTGATGATGCCGAGCTTGAAACTAGTAAGAGGTGCAATGTTAGCGCCGTTCTCGCGGAACAGATTGAACTGCTTGGCTAGACTCGTGAGCTGGTTCTCGTTCAACGCATAGGTGGCGAACTGCCGCCAAGGATTGCCTGAGTCTTCGGCTGACGATGCTTTCGCTGCGACACGGATTAAACCGGAAAAATTTTCCGGCGGGCGTGGCAGCCAGGCCAAATCAGTGTAAATTCGACCGGTCATGAATCCCTTTAAAAAAGTATATTGCGGTTGTTCATCGCTCCAGAATGGCCTATGCCACGCCTAGATACAAGCGATTCAGGAGCAGAAAATGCCGGAAGCAGTAGCCTATGGTTTGCAGGATCACCCATCGCTTGCGCGTATCGTCGATGCGGTGCTGATGGCGTGGCCGGAGCATAAGAAATATATTGGCGGGCGGTTCCGCGACAATAGCCTTGAATTCCTGCAACGCACCGATGCGGTGGCAAAGCAGGCACTGCTGCTGATGGGGGATGAACTGCCCCGCTATTCTGAGGATTATCGCTGGATGTGCGCGAATTACATGGAAGAGCAAATTTATTTCCAGCGCCATGGCGAATATCGCCTGCAGAACTTTGCGGAAGTTAACCGGGAGATCTACTCGAACGCGGCCTATATGGGGCGCTACGTACGCGGCATCCTGATCTCACAGATACTCTGGATCAACCATGCGGTCGCCATGGATCTTTTCCGCACCCAGTTCCTGCCGATTGCCCAACCGGGGGCCGATTATCTTGAAGTGGGGCCGGGGCATGGGCTGTTCTTTTATTTCGCTTCCGGCGATCCGCGTTATGCGACATTGACCGGATGGGACATCAGCGACACCAGCATTGCCGCGACCAGGCAGGCGATGCAGGATATGGGCGTTGCGGCATCGCGTTATCGCTTGGTGCAGCAGGATATCTTCGATGCGAATTGCCCCGCCGAATGCTTCGATGCCGTCGTCATCAGCGAGGTGCTGGAACATCTCGAAGCACCGGATGTGGCATTAAAATCGCTGCATCATGCAATGCGGAAAAACGGACGTATTTTCATCAATGTGCCGATCAATGCGCCGGCACCCGACCATATCTATCTATGGCGCAGCACGGAAGAGTTCGCGGCACTCGTGCGCGAGTGCGGATTCATTATCGAGCAGGAAAATTATTTACCCATTGCCGGAAAAAGTCTCGACTATTGCCGCAAGTATAACGTCGATATTTCGTGCGTGTTCATCGCGCGAAAAGATTAACGCCTAGAGCTTGCTCTCGATCAGCTTTACGAAATCGCCGACATTCTTCAGCGCGCCGATTTCGGCAGCGGAAAATTTCACACCGAATTCTTTTTCGACGGAGAGCACGAGGCGAATGTGCGAAAGGCTGTCCCATTCGTCGATATCGTCGGCGGTCATGGCAGGGGTGAGGGTGATAGATTCATCGTCGAACACTTCGCGAAAAACGTTGTTCAGGCGGCTGGTGATATCGGTCATCTTGCGTCCTCGAGTGCGTGTTTAATGGTGGGGCCAACTTTGCTAGCGATCTCGCCCGTGATACGGTTGCGCGGGTGGATTCCGTCGTAAAAATTGTCATCCACGAAGCCGCTTTCGGCATTGATATAGCGCACATGCGGCATTTTCTCAAGTCGTGAAATATACCGCGCCCGCAGCTTCTTGTAGGCAGCGTACACGGGTGTCGCATCCTGCAGCCATTTTGCGGTCGGCAGGTCGACGATGACGACTTCACCACCTTCGGATGTTATCCGTGCGATGGTTTTCAACAGCGGATCGAAGGTGTATTCGCCGGTCGTATCGATGGCCTCAGAATTATAGTACGTTATGCGTTCCTGATGCTGTGTTTCGGTATATTGTACTCTGTTGCTCTCTTCGGCGCTGAAAGGTACTGGCTCGGCAAGGCCGAACCAGTAGGGCTCGGGCAGTTGATGGATCAGGCCGTTATAGAGGGCTTTCGGCGTCAGGAATGGCCATGCCATCTGCAGTGCGCATGCGATGTATTCATCGTGCATTCGTGGTAGGGAGTTGCGCCCATCTTTCCTGAATAGATAAAAACGCTGCTCCTCGTCATCAACACTGGTCTGGCCATGGCGCTCCTTTGATTCATCGGCGATCAGCGGGTAGCTGAGGCCAATGACGAAGGTATAATTTTTGCGCTTCGGTGGCAGCGTCTGGCGGTAGAGCAGGTCGACCAGTTGCGCGATATCACGGAATTTTTCGGAACCGATGGAGAGGTTATGGATCAGCACGTCGCCGACATAAGGTTGCAGCTTGTCCGGACGCAGGCCCATCGTGGTGTTGGAGGAACCGAGAATGACAATTTGTGGGTTCTCGCTGCCGCGCGCGACGATGGGAGAGGCGTAGACGGCCATTTTCGAATCGGTTTGGAAAATGCCGCGACGCGAGAAATTCGTATCGACGATTGTGGGTGCCGCAAAGCGGATGACGAGCACCGTGTAAGCAGCTTGCAACAGCGCTAGCAGCATCAGGACGCTTACAATGTAACGCACTATGCGCATCAGAATCCTTTGTAGACGAGTTCGGGTGTTCCGCTGCCGTAGGCGCCAAGATGATTGAAAACGATCCAAGCAGCGAACACCATCATGACAACCATGCCGCGTTCGCTGCGTGGCGCATGCCATGCAGGCAAGCGGCGATGGACGGCGTCAATCAGTAGGCCAAATAGGGCAAAGCCAAAGGTCATCATCAGCAGGCTCAGCATGGCCATGGCGGTGAACCAGAGGAGGCCGTTCGTGCGGACATAGGCCGGGTCGAGCCACCAGGTGGCTAGCGCAAGCGCGATGTAGGCAAGGGTCATGCCGCGCGAGAGCTGAAAGTACCAGTTACGCTGGATGAGAGATTTATAAAGTGGCTTGCCAAGCAGGTTCGCCAGCAACTGCTGCCAGAGTTTGTTCACCGTGGCGGCGAAGCCGAGCATGACGCCAAAGACGGCAAAACCAATAGTGGTGCCATGCCAGATGCCGATGACGAAGAAGGAAGTGAAAAACGCGATGGCACCGATGGCGGTCGTCGCGCGGCGTGACGGAAAGCGCCGGGTCAGCGCGGCGAGCAGGGGATTGAACAAATAATATTTGATCCATTCCGACAGAGTGATGTGCCAGCGCGCCCAGAAATCGAGAAAGTTTTTCGCGAGGTAAGGCTTATTGAAATTCTCCGGCAAGGTGAAGCCGGCGAGCGCTGCCAGGCCGATGACGATATGCATGCTGCCGGCAAAGTTGGTGTACATCTTGACGAACGCGGCGAAGGAGGTAAGTGCGAATAATTCCGAGGTCTTGATCCATGCGTGATGATCGGGCGTGGCAAGCGAATGCGTTGTCTGGATGAAATCAAGCGCGGTCGACGCGTAAGCCGAGACCACCACCAGCATCATCAGCCCGAGCAGGATGCGGCCGAGCGCGTGATGGAGTTGTGGCACGGCGAGCGGTTCATGCGGTCGGCGCATATCCGCTTCGAAATGTTCATAACGTTCGATCGGGCCGGATATGAAAGTCGGAAAGAATAGGCAGTAGTTGCAATAGGACAGCAATGACGGCGCGGAACGCACGCCTTGGGCCACATCGACAATGAGATGGATGATGCGGAACAGGATGTAGGAGAGGCCGATCGCCATCAGCGGTGGCGCAGCGGGCAAAAAATGCGCGACGAGCGTGTAGTGCCTGAGCCAAGCGAATAGCAGAATCACCGCGACGATCAGCAGGGTAAGCAGGGCACGCGATGGCTTGCGGCCGGCGAGCTGAATGCACCCGTAACCGAGCAGCAGCATGAAGAGTACGGGCAGCATATCGGCCGGGTAGCGCAGGAAGCTGGCGAAAAAAATTGCGTTCAGCAAGGCTATCAGCAGGGGTTTTGACCGCGGTGAGGAAATCGCCCGCAGCAATAGGATCGCCATGAGCGCGAAGAGCAGGAAGCCGAACGACACCATATCCATGGGGATACCCGTTACATGAAGTCTCGGGTATAGCGTTGGTGGGATGAATTGAAAAGCTTCAACAGAGAGGCATGCGTCACATCAACCAGTTCCTAAACGGCAGAACGGTAACGCTGAACGGTATTCGCTTATTTCTGCACTTGGTTTTGCGGTGTAAGTGGCTTGTCGTTGGTGACAGCAGGTGGGGCGCTTGACGTTGCATCATGCGCTGGTGCCCCTGCATCATGCCTTATGTTCGCGGCCTGCACAGCTTTGCTGACTTCGCCGAGCGTATGCCCACCTGAAACATTAAACGTAAAACCACCTTTAATGTTGGCGCCCAGCTTTTCCGCGTTCACCAGTTCCGCCGCTGAGGGGCCAGTGCCACCCAGTTGAACTTCAACTTTATGGTCCATTTTCCATTGCGCGCGAAGTGCACCACCGCGTAGCACATCTTCCTTGAAACTATCATAGGCAGGCGAGCCCGGGCCTTGACGTAAAGTGCCGGCATCCACCCCGAAATCTGCAGCGGCACGCGACAGGGCGCTTCCCAGATTCGGTGTCCATTGCGCATCCCTTCCACCGGTGGGCAATGGCTGATCTGCCCGGCTATATCCCGCGTCCGTCAGCAGAAGCGAGAGCGCGGCGACCTGACGGGAATTCATGTTCAGCGGGCCCTGCGTTATCGTCAGGATATGGTCCGCAGGGTTGGCGATCGGCATAGAATGCGCGGCTGAGGATGGTTGCAGATCTGGCCCGGGTGTGGCATCGAGCGGTTGGGCGGTGATACGTCCGCGGGGGCCAGTGCCAGCAGGCGAGGCGGGGGCGTTCGCCGAAGGTGGGTTGATATGCCCACGTACACCCGTGTTCGACGGGACGACGATTACGGGCTGCTGGTCCGCTGGTCTATCGTCGACTTTACCACCCATAACTCACTCCTATGCATATGAAGTTCTACACTACACCGAATATGTTAGATTTTTATTACGGCTGGGCGCTATTTTAACACAAAACATTTCTTGCGCAATTATCGGCGAATATGTCCTTAAGGAAGTGCACGCTCGCGCCGATCTGATTTCAGCGCTGAATAACAAATCGGCCCGCAGACGGCAATCGCCTGCGGGCCGATCCATTTAGGCGAATTGTACTAGAGGCGGCTCAAATAACGAACGCCATTATCGTACGTCGTGTAGTTAGCACGAATCGGGTTGTTGTAGATGTCCAGGCCCGCTTGGTTGCTGCAGTTAGCAAGTTCGCGCGGAGCATTGTACGTACCGTCGCTATGTACCGTAAGGACATAGTTCTTGTAGTTGCAGGTGCCTGAAGCATCATACGCCGTGAACACTACCGCATCTTCACCGTTGTTTGTGTAGGTGTTCGACACATGCAGGTTCGATGGTTGGTTATCAGCATGCAGGACCAGTTGGCCGTTCAGCATTACAGCATAGTCACGCACTGAATCATGAGCGGTCTCGTTGATCGTCAGGTTACCAAAACGGATCGGTACGTTCTGAGAATGGTTCTGCCAAGCCACCGTGTTGTTGTAAGGCGCAACATAGCGATTGTTGTAGCCATAACCGTTATAACCAACCGCAAAACGGTCGTTCCAATAGCGATAACCATTCGCAGCGTAACCGCGGTGGGCATCATAATCCGCCTGGGCAATGGTATCGTAGGTCTGCGTGGTCAGAATGCCGGTAACCGGAAGACCAGCGCGGCTCTGGAAATCAGAGATAGCGTTGCTGGTCATCACGCCGTTCACGCCGTCGGTACTGCCCACGTCGTAACCGAGGTTGCTCAGGTGAGCTTGTGCAGTGTGGATCATCGAGGTGCTCGACGCTTGTGCTGCAGTTGCTAAGAACATGCAAGCTGCGGCAACGGTCAGGCTGGAGGTAAGGGTAAGTTTTTTCATGAGTCGCTCCTGGTAAGGTTTAAATAGATTGTACAAAATGGAATCGTGTAAGGTTGAATTTACCCCTAATAGATTTAGAATTCGTTAAGCCTCGGAAGAAAAGTCCGGCTTCGTAAAATCAGTCTTTTATTCATATTTATAAGCATGATATGGCATGACTTCCGACAGTAATATGGCAGATTTACTGGAGCATCGCCCTAAAATTGGCGGATGCAGTGCGCGTTACAGTCTCTATTCAGGATTAACTATAGGTTGCTCGTTTGGTACCGTTTTTTCGGTACTGATGGCCAGTGTTTCAGTTGTATCTGTATGGCTGAACTTCAACTGGAGCCGCGTGTAGCCCGCAGCGCGCCGCTTCTGGGCGTTCTCGTTAGTGCAGCCAACAATGCACCATCTGCGGATATGAGCAGTTCTTTAGCAGGAATAAATAGTCCGGAGAATAAAACGCAGTATGTTTAGGAGATTCACCGAATACCTGTAAATACACCCGTTCCTACTTACAAGCTTACCTGTGCCATGGGGTCGGCGATCCGACTTGATTTGGCGTGACTGTACCCACGCGCGTTGCGCGGATGACATGTACCCTCGCAGTTATCGGCGATTGGGCTGCAGGGGAAAGGTCCGCTTTAGCGCGGCAGCACGCGAGGATATGCTTCGCGGTGGTGTCGGCTCCCTGGTTGTTGAGGGCAATCGTCGGCAATGGAGTTGTGAAGGCACGCTCCATTTCTGACGCCAGGCTTTTGGCACACCCAAGCGCTTTATCGATAGTATACTGGGTCGTAGCCATGGTCAGCGCTGGCGGATACGTGTGGGCCATGCCATGTTCCGACAGGGTTACCGCTCGCAGCATTTGCTCCTCCGTCGCGCGTGGAATAACGAGCATGGGAGTTTTCGCCGCGTACAGTTCGAATGTTGTGTTGTAGCCCCCACGTGTCACCACCATCGCCGCATTGGCCAGTTGCTGCCGGAACGCATTCCCCTCGATCGGCGTAAGAATATGGGTGGCCGAAGATTTATCAGGAGAGGTCTCGCGGGCAATGCGGGCTAGATAATCGAAACAGTTTTCGGCCGGGTGATGTGGGCACGGGATTTCTCTGGCGCGCGGACTCACGTAGATATTCCAGTCACGGTCAGCGAGCGCGGTGGTATGGGCGCGAGCCCGGATTACGCCTTCGAAATAACTGAGGTCCTTGCAGTCAAAACCGCCACCGCCGAAGACGACGACGGGGCGTGTTGGGTCGCGCTCCGGCCCGGAACGCTTCGGCATTTCGTTCAGGAAATTACCCATATAACTTACGGATACACCCAGATTTGCCCATTCGGGTTGACTCCTGGCCAGCGTAGTAAAATGCTCATCGCCGCGGATATAGAGCCTGTCAAAATAGGTCTTGAGGGTTTCACGGACTTTTGCTGGGTTCTCGCGGTTATGCATGATATCGCGGCCCAAGCCGACAAGGTCGGCATTGATTGCCCCTGAATCTTTTAACGCGGCTACTGCTTTAATGTCGCCAAGGCGGTAAGGTTGGCAGAAGGGGAAAAGCTCGGAGACAACCACCTGCGGATTGAATACTTCTACCGCCGTAGCCACTGCCTGCGCGCGAGTTCTACGATAGGCCGCGTCATCCTCGATACGAATTCCATTTGGGGTCTGATAGACAAATTTTCCGTCCGCATTAAGCGTTTCCTGCACCGGAGGAAGTTCGACGACATCACTACTACTCACGCCAACGATTTTTTGACGATCTTTAGTTAACGATCCAGAAAAAATCTTTACCTCGCAATTTGAGGCTTTCAAGGCATTCATCAACTTTGCAGCAATGTTGAAATGGCCAAGGCCCTCGTGCCACTCCACAAAAAGAGCAACGCGTGGCGCTGTTGGGTTATCGGTCGTTATCATGATAGGCTTTTCAATGTGACACTGCTGCAATCATAGCATGCTTAAGCTAGTTTAATATCTATTCTGGCAATGCTTAATGTTACACAAATATGACAGAAAACGTAGGTAGAGGAGGGTAGAACTTCTGACCTCAGGCTTACAGCCGATAAAGGTTTTGTTTTTGTCCATGCGCCGTGTGCGTTACGGCACCCGACGACACAGATGCCAAGCCCAGCGCGGCTTCTGACGGCTTCTATATTCCTACGGGAGCGCATGGGAGGTAACCCCGTAAAACAGCCCCGCGCGCAGAAAACTGTAAACACATTGCCAATAAAGAAGTCAGATAAGGTTGCTGAATGGGTCGTTCTCGTTTTGAGCGAGGGAAAAGGGTGCTCTTGATCTCAAGGTTTTTGCCCAAGTAAAGCTTGATTTATGATCAGGAAAACACGCCCGAAACCCACGATAAACGGCTGTTTGGCCATAAAAATGGCGAATATTGATGGCTTATTATTGACAGTATCCACTGCTTGCCTTAGCGAATAGTCCGTTCTGGATGTTCCAGACATGTGGAGGGGTGGTCGAGTGGTCAATGGCAGCGGACTGTAAATCCGCCCGCGTAAGCGTACGAAGGTTCAAATCCTTCCCCCTCCACCAGTTTGATTTATAAAGATAAATTGGCTAAAAATGGCTTCCTCAAAAAGGAGGCACGTAGAGATGCAGCAGGCCATGCGGCGTCATGACCGCAAAGAAGCTACTGTGATCCCTGTAATCCTCAGGCCTTGCCTTTGGGAAGGCGCTCTATTTAGTAAGCTCATGGCAACGCCAACGGATGGTAAGCCTGTGGTAAAATTCGCCAATCAGGACGACGCATTTCTGGAGATCATCAAAGCCATTCAGTCAGCTTTAAAGAAGAACGCTAATAAAGCATCTGCTACTGCGACGATTCCACCTAAACTGAATACCGCGTCTTCTAACGGCAATGTTGTTCGTGAAGTTGTTCGCTCAAGCAATCTCTCAGTCAAAAAGATTTTTACTGATCAAGATCGAGATCAATTTCTAGATGAAGCCTTCGCCTACACGGCCAAGTTCTTTGAAGGATCATTACAAGAACTTGAAAAACGCAATCCCGAGCTAAGCGCACGCTTTCAGCAAATAGATGCACGCCGCTTTACGGCAAGCGCGTATCGAAACGGCAAAAAGCTGAGCGAATGCACAATTTTCCTCAGTAATTCTTTTGGCACTTGCATCGCCTTTAGCTCAGGAATTACCACGAGCAGCAATAGCATGAATGGTTCACTGTCAGTTGAGGATGATGACAGCATGTTATTTTTAAAACCAATGATGTCGTTCAGCAAAGATGAGAGGCTGACTATTCATGGTGGTGCAGAGCATTTTTGGGATCAATTTATAAGCCCGCTCCAAAGGTAGCTTGATATTACTGCCAAACTCGATTGTCCCATATTTGTCCCAAATATTTTGTCCATCCTACATTTTGTAGGAATTAGGCCATATTTAAATGGCTGTGGGCGGATTATGTATCTTATTGCCATTTGCTGTAGCGTATTGTAGCCACTCTCGATATATGGCTACGATCGAAAAACGAATTGCTTCAGATGGCGAGACTACCTATCGCGTAAAGGTGCGCCTGCGCGGCCATCCTGCCGAAAATGCTACCTTCAGCCGTTTAACTGATGCTAGGCAATGGGCACAGCAAACTGAGGCTGCAATGCGCGAAGGTCGTTATTTCAAAACGGCTGAGGCAAAACGCCATACGATGGCCGAGCTCATTGATCGTTACATTGCAGAAGTTCTACCGAAGAAAGCTAAAGGATCCAAGTTTAATACCAACCAGTCCCAACAGCTCGAATGGTGGAAGAAACATCTTGGCGCTTACCTCCTAAGTGACATTACAGCTCCACGTATTGTAGAGGCTCGCAATAAGCTTAAACGTAGCCCTGCAACCATCAACCGCTACATGTCGGCGTTGAGCCATGTATTTACCATCGCAATTCGTGAATGGGGCTGGATTGAAGACTCGCCTATACGCAAAATCTCTAAACAGAAAGAGCCACGTGGCCGCGTGCGCTTCCTCTCCGATGAAGAGCGCACTAAACTGATTGAGGCTGCCCGCGATATTGAAGATCCAACTCTTTATACCGTTATTGTCTTAGCTCTCTCTACAGGAGCGAGGCAGGGTGAGCTGTTAGGCCTGAGTTGGAAAGATGTGGATTTTAAACGTGGAGCACTGACCTTCCATGAAACAAAGAATGGTGAGCGACGAACTGTTCCCCTAACTGGCTTAGCTCATGATCTGTTGAAAGAACGACACAGCAAACGTGATAAGGTTACTTCGCTGGTCTTCCCGAGCGAAGAAAACACCCCTGTGAGGGTTGATCGCCCATTTCAGACCTTGCTTACGAAAACAGACATCAAAGACTTCCGCTTCCACGACTTGCGTCACAGCGCCGCTAGCTATCTTGCCATGAACGGAGCATCCCTTGCTGAGATTGCTGAAGTTCTCGGTCACAAGACCCTTCAGATGGTTAAACGGTATGCGCATCTCAGCGAGGCGCATACCAGCAAAGTTGTTGCAAGCATGAATGCAAAGATCTTTGGGGCGCATGATGGATGAAGTAATTCTTCCAGCGCCACATTATTACACTATTCCGCGACTGGCTGATAAATGGAGCTGTGATACCGCAACGATCATCGACTATGCGCGTACAGGGCAGCTAATATTATCTGTTGTGAGCCAAGGATGGGTTATTGAACGGGGCTGGATTGAGCCACACGATAAAGCCGGGTGGATGTCGATCCCAATGGAAAGCAAACGGTCGAACCGCGCTATCTTGAAACTGACACCCGATGACCAATTCGAACTAATTAAAACGGGTCTCATTGAGAACCCATCATTTGATGAATTGAACTATGATTATGCTTGTTGCTCGAGTGGCATTGGTGATGACGAGATTGTTGTAAAATTGGAAGATGCCATTGTGAGCTTTGACGATGCTGAAGCATTATCAAATGCGAAGATTCCGGATAAGGTAGTGCACTTTTTCGATGCCCCACGGAGCACGGTCATAAGCCTTAAGCCTGCTCTTTATGAGCGCGCTCTCATCATCTATGACGATTTATCGAAAGCTTCTGCGAATCCCCATCTCAACACCGTGATCCACAAGCTTATTCAAGAGCCCCAATTTGAGCATTTAAACTTCGAGACGGTGAAGCGGTATATTAAAAAAAAGGATCTCATAAAGCTTTATTATGATTCGCTAATTTCAAAAAAAAGATAAATCTACCCTTTTCAACACTGGCTCCCAAATTCCTCCTAGAGCTTCATCAGCAACAAGCTGCAGTACCGCAGTGGTGAAAGATGGAGCGATAGATGAATGAGCCAAAAAATACCCGTATAATTCCTCTAACAGAATGGAATGAGTTCCATAGCTGGCCACCGATCGGCGGCCTACGGTATTATGTGTTCGGTGCCAAAAATAATGGTTTCGACAAAGTGATTCGGCGGGTTGGCAGACGCATCTTGATTGATGAAGCTTCATTCTTTCGTTGGGTAGAAGAACAGAGTGATAGCTCCCTACAATATTCAAGAACACTCAAATCGGGTAAGAAGGGAGGTTGCTAGAATGCTGTCAAGTTACAAGCTTACAGATAGCGAGCGCGCCAACATTCAAAATTTGCTCGCGCATCTTCAAGATGAATACGACATTCGGGGTGAGGAGCTGGTTCTGCATGCACAAATTCTCGCCAGCGCCTTAGTTGAGGTAAGACATACCAAAAGCTTTGAATCTGGCTGGTGCATCACAATTACATATACCTGCAACCAACGGTCTTACGCTGCAGAGCTTCAGTGCTTCCCCGAATTACAGGCGTAGAATGTCTATTTTTGAAAAGACCAACCAACGTGCATTGGCTAGTGTTATGACCTTGTTGGGCCAATGGCTACCAGGCGGCATTCAGCAGGGCGATGAATACGTGGTTAGAAATCCCACCAGAGCGGACGCAACAATTGGGTCTTTTCGGGTAAATACTAATACTGCGCGGTGGGCTGACTTCGCTACAGGTGACAAAGGTGGAGATGTTATAAGCCTATATGCGTATCTCGAAAGAATAACACAGCTTGAGGCAGCAAAAAAACTGGCGGTATTTCTAGGTGTCGAAACTCCTAAAATGAAAAGTTCGGATAAAAGAAAAGATCGGGGCGTCTCGATTCAGCCAATTCCCCTATGGGTTTTGGAGAAGGAAGTTCCCCCTCATCCTACGCTAGGCGTTCCTGAACACATGTATGCTTATCATAACGCCAATGGTGAAAAGACCTTTTTCAATTGCAGGTTCAGAAACTCCGGCAAGAAAGAAGATAGACCCCTAACATATCGCGCCTATTCAAACGGCACAACAAAGTGGTCCTGGCAATCCGTTGAAAGGCAGAGGCCGCTATATAATCTCCATGACTTTAAACCGAATAAAAGAGTCTTGGTTTGCGAAGGCGAAAAAGCTGCGGACGCCGCAAGGCTATTATGGCCTGATTTTACTGTAACGACTAGCCCAAATGGAGCCCATAACGCTGCGCATGCTGATTGGTCTCCCTGCGCTGGACTTGATGTTACGGTTTGGCCTGATAATGACGATGACGGCAAAGCGTACGCCGACGATGTTGCGGCCTTCGCTCAGGCGGCCGGGGCTAATACGGTTCGTATCGTGCGTGTACCTCAAGACTTCCCTCCGAAATGGGATCTGGCTGACACGGTTCCTCCGGGATATAACCTAGATTCTCTAGTAGATCTGCTCACATGCGCCGAATCGGTTGAAGATTTACATGAAGCATTATTTACGGAATGCCGCCAAGATGCGGGAGCTGCGTTCAAAGCGAATAATCTCAAGTTATTGTTAGATCTGCAGGAAGAAAATAAAAGCGGGTATGAAAGTTTTCGAGACAGGCTAAAAAATGAAACCGACACTCGTATGGTTGAATTAGACAAAGCTATAAGGAAGGCTGGTAGTTCGGGCGAAGTAGCTCAAAAACAAATAGACGTCCTTCTTTCTATTGCTGGCACTGCCGAGCTATTTCACAATGCCAGCACAGAGGTCTTTGCAGCAATAGAGACCTCTAAGTCGTGTCAAATTTGGCCGATAGGTAGCACAGCTTTTAAAAAATGGCTTACACAAAAATTTTACGAAGAGATGGGTACAGCGCCTAACTCAGAATCTCTTAATGCCGCGATCAATACAGTTTCAGCGCAAGCTTCATTCAAAGGTGCAGAGAAAGAAGTATTTATCCGTACAGCCGCGGACAATGGAAAATTGTATCTTGATCTTTGTAACAAGGATTGGAGCGTTGTTGAGATCGACGAGTCGGGATGGCGAATTTTAAAAACATCGCCCGTTTACTTCGTAAGGAGCGCGGGCATGTTGCCATTACCTGAGCCTTCAAACGCGCCTGACATTGAGTCGTTGCGCGAATTGTTAAATTTAACCGATGACAACTCGTTTATACTCGTGATCGCATGGCTCCTAGGCGCACTTAGACATTCTACTCAATATCCGATTATGGCTGTAATGGGAGAATATGGCTCGGCAAAATCAAGTTGTTGTGAGCTATTAAGAAGAATAATCGATCCCAACACGGCACAACTGCGAACATTCCCTAAAGATGAGCGTGATCTCTATATTTCTGCAGTTAACAGCTATTCGCTAGCCTATGACAATATATCGCGAATCTCCAACGCGATGTCAGATGCACTCTGCCGTATCTCTACTGGTGGAGGCTTTTCTACAAGAACGCTTTACACTAACGATGAAGAGCGAATTTTTAGTGCCACTCGTCCAATCATTCTAAATGGAATAGAAGATATAGTAACACGGTCAGATCTGGCTGATCGCTGCATCACGCTAACACTAAGAGAAATTCCTGAAGAAGCCAGAAAGTCAAAGAGCAGCGTAAATCAATCATTTGATAATTTGCTCCCTCACATTCTTAGCGGTTTGTTAAATGGGATGGTTCACGGATTACGAAACTTCAAAAATATAGAGCATAAATTTTTGCCTCGCATGGCAGATTTTGCCCACTGGGTAAGTTCATGTGAAGCTGCGTTTTGGCCAACGGGAACATTTATGGCGGCCTATAATTCTAACCGCACCGTAGCGCAGAATATAGCTATAGAAAATTGTGCCGTGGCACGAGCAATCATCGAGCTGATGACAGTTATGACAGTTTGGACAGGTTCTGCGACAGACTTTCTAAACCACTTTAAGTATCATGTGGAGTATCCATTATGTCCTGATTGGCCACAAAACCCAGAAGGCGTGTCCGGGGCAATACGCCGCATGTCTAACCCCTTACGATCTCACGGCATTATTATAAAAACTGGCCAGCGAGAAGGATCTCACAAAAGGGTTATTACAATTTCAAGACATTCCCAACATAGAAATATACTGTCATGACTGTCACATTTTAGCGAATCTGTGCCATCAAATCGGGTCTCCAACACGGCCATATGTAACAAGTTTGCCTAACTGGTAGCAGGCGTAGTAGCGATCCGAATAATTACCTGGTACACGGTTCCAGAAATCACGCCACATACTATAGTAATCGCATTCTCCTTGGCCTCTGACTGCAGCGGAGCTATCAGGTGATTTACCCATGATTTCTCTCACCTCACTGCGTGTCATCCCAATTTGCAGGTCATTTGTGGCTGATCTGGGGTTGGCGCAGCTGGAGAGCAAAAGAATGGGTAAAATGAAATAGGTTTTCTTCATTCCAAACTCCTCAATTAATTCAGTGACTCCACGCCATCGTCTGGGCGTATCATCTAGAAATGGTGACGTTGATACTCCTACTGCCTGGCTCATCCGGCTCGAGCCCCTCATAAACGCTTCCGGCGACATAAGCGTTGACCCGGAAAGGCACGATTAAATCTCGTACAAGAATGAGAAAAAGTAGAATTACGCATGTGCCAAGCATTGCTAAGACATACAATTTGAAAGAGTCAGTCTCTTTTGTAAAACTCATGCGGTCCTCCCTTTTAGCGGATTACGATCCACCAGATTACTCTGGTGGACCGGGGAGTAGTTACCGTCCTAGAACGGCCAGCGTATTCACGCCAGGCGCTATTGTATTCCGCTGCTCCCCGACCATACGGTCGAGAGGCAGCATCATTGGTGACGGCCAGATGCTGATTTGGCCGTCTCGGAGGGGTAACTAGCCCCGGAAACAGCATCGCTGTTTCGTTCTAGAAGCATTAACTAGATGAAGTAACTTCAGCAACTTAAAACGGCAAAACAGCCCAACCTTGTGCGGAGCAAGGATAAATTCTTTGTGAATCAACATTATATTTGCCGTTCTCGTTATTCTTGTACGGGACAAGGTAGAGAATTTGTCTTTAAATAGTGCTGCAAGTGTTAGCTCTCCAGCGGCTTTAAAAGATTTTGCGTTCTCTGCCACTGCTGAGGCCGTGTAACTTAGTTCAGAGAAAACCCTAGACTGCTTCGCAAAATTTCCTTCCAGAATTTGTCACGACTGGATGCATCATTATTCACCCAGTGACCAAACCATTGCAAACAGTGGCTTACGTTTTTGTTTCCAAATCGACTTGACGAAAACATTGTCTCAGCGCATTTTGATTTCCGGGACAATAATCTTACGGTAGTTCTCGTCTCATCAAAAACAAAACAACGTAATCACTCGGAAGCATTCAAATGACATCAATGGAAGCATTGCGTGAGAAGGTTCGCCAGTTGGAAGCTGGCTGCTTACAGACGCATCTATCACTTCCATTCGGTGTCGAAGCAATGGATTCAAAATTAGCGGAAGGCGGGCTCGCTTACGGTGCTGTTCACGAAGTCGCAGGCGGCGCTAATGGCGCGATCCATGGTGCTGCAGCAGCACTATTTGCTGCGGGGATCATGGCACGTACTACTGGCGAAATCCTCTGGTGCGTAAAACAACGCGATCTGTTTGCGCCTGCATTGGCTAGGGCGGGCTTAGACATGAAACGCGTAATCTTTGCTGAGGTGGGCGATGACAAGCAGGTCTTAGCCTGCTTCGAGGAAGGCTTGCGCCACGGTGGCGTGATTGGAGTGGTGGGTGAAGTCAGCAAGCTTCCTATGATTGCATCGCGCCGCCTGCAGCTCGCTGCGGAGAAGTCCGGCGCAATCGGTATTGCTATTCGACGATGGTGGAGGATCAGCGACGCGGAGGACTATGGCAAACAGCCTACAGCCGCCCGTACACGATGGCGAATCACCGCGCTGCCATCCACCCCCTTACCAGTGCAAGGCATAGGCACAACACGCTGGCGAGTCGAACTGACACGATGCCGCGCAGGGGAATACGCAACTTTCGATGTTAAGGCATGCAATGAAACGGGTCGTCTCACTTTATCTTCCGACATGGTCTATCGACCGCGCGAGACGTCGGATGGGAACGTACGCGCCGCCAGTTGATACACCATTTATTTTAAGTGATAGCGATGGCCGCAAGCGTGTCGTGGTTGCTGCAGATAGAGCGGCTCGCAAAGCTGGTATCGTGATTGGTATGTCCGTTACCCAAGCCAACGCATTAGTCACTGGGTTACGAATTGAAGACGCTGATTTAGAGGGTGACGCGCATGGATTAGAGCGCCTTGCTCAATGGGCGATCAAGCAATATTCGCCAATTGTTGCGATCGATCTGCCCAATAACTTGCATATCGATATGTCAGGGGCTGCGCATTTGTTCGGTGGTGAGGTTTCTATGCTCGCGGGCATGATTGTCCGCCTGCGAGGCTCAGGGTTCGCCGCGCGCGCTGCAGTCGCCCCAAACTATGCGGCTGCTTACGCACTAGCGCACCACATGCGTCAGGTAACTACGATTGCCTGTGAGGAAGATTACAGGGAGCTGTTAAAAGATTTGCCTATCATTGCGCTTCGTCTCCAGCCTGCTACAATAGTTGCACTACGCAAACTTGGGTTTGAACGTATCAGCGAGTTAGAGGCGACGCCGCGCGCTCCCCTGGCGTTACGGTTTGGCTCGGAAATAGGACTGCGCCTGGATCAAATCCAGGGACGGCGCCACGAACCCATAGAGCCTATTCATCCTTCAGAGATCCTTAGCGCGCGCCGCTTCTTTGCTGAGCCGATAGGCACGCCAGAATCTTTAGCCAAGGTAACAAACCTTCTAGTGCAGGATTTGTGTGAGGAATTACTCGCCAAGGGACAAGGTGCGCGCCGGCTCGACCTGGTATTCCACCGGGTTGATAACTGCTTTGAAGTCATCCGTATCGGACTGGGTAAGCCAGTGCGCGACGTGAAACGCATGACCAAGCTGCTTTGCGATAAGCTGGAAACTGTTGATCCTGGCTTGGGCGTTGAAGTGATGACTTTATCAGCGCCGTGGGCTGAGGCGCTCAACTATGAGCAAATCGCCACGCAATTAGGGGAAAAAGCCCGTCCACATGTTTCGAGCTTGATCGATACATTGGGCAACCGTCTTGGCAATGGTGCGCTGTATCGGCTGGTTCCTATCGAAAGCGATGTACCTGAGCGCTCTGTTAAGCGTGCAGCTCCTCTTGCAGAAATACCTGAAACTTCGTTCCCTACACGGTGGCCTAGACCAATACGCCTGCTTGCTAGGCCAGAGCCAATCGATACGGTCGCGCTGCTGCCTGATCACCCACCTGTAAGCTTTACGTGGCGAGGGGTACGCCGTCGTGTGGAATGCGCAGATGGGCCTGAGCGCATACCTGGCGAATGGTGGAAGCACGCATCGGAGCGCCACTCCATTCGAGATTACTATACGCTTGAAGATAAAACAGGTGAGCGCGTCTGGGTGTTCCGCGCAGGCGATGGTGAGAACTCCAATACAGGTTCACAACGTTGGTATTTACACGGAGTTTTCGCATGACTGGTTACGCTGAATTGCAATGCACCTCAGATTACTCATTTTTGCGTGGCGCAAGTTCTGCGGAGGAACTTTTCATCCAAGCGGGGCTATATGGTCTGAAGGCTTTAGCCATCACTGACCGCAATTCGCTTGCCGGCATTGTGCGAGCCCATCAGGCAGCGAAAGCAACTGGCGTGCGGCTCATTGTCGGCTGTCGTTTAGTGCTACTGGATAACACTAATATCCTCGTTTATCCCACCAACCGCGCAGGATATGGGCGGCTATGTCGTATGCTCTCACTTGGTAAAGCCCGCGCCGGCAAGTGCGAATGCTATTTAACCTGGGAGGATGTTGAAGCATACCATGAAGGTTTAATCGCTATATTGGTGCCAGACGAAGCCGATGAGAAATGCCGGCGCGATCTATCGACGTTATGCGCAATCTTTGGGCCTAAAAATGCTTTTTTAAGTCTGTCACTGCGCCGCCGCCCGGGCGACACTATTCGCTTGCATGAGCTATTTACGATGGCCACCGCTGAAGGCGTGAAGACCGTGGCCACCAATGACGTCCTGTTCCACGTTGCGGAGCGCCGCATGCTTCAAGATGTCGTCACCTGCATCCGTGAAGGCTGCACGATCGATACACTGGGCTTTAGGCGCGAGCGCAGCGCCGATCGCCACTTGCTCCCTGGCCAGGAGATGGCACGGCGGTTTCAGCAATACCCTGCTTCTGTATCGCGTACACTCGCTATAGCAGATCGCTGCAAATTCTCATTGGATGAGCTTTCTTACCAATACCCCAAAGAGATTTGTATCCCCGGCATGACGCCGCAAGAAGCGTTAGAGCAAATGACATGGAAGGCTGCGCAAGAGCGCTATCCGGAAGGTGTTCCTCTCAAAGTGCAGCGCACACTGCATCATGAATTGAATCTTATTCGTACTTTGGAGTATGCCCCATACTTCCTTACCGTAAATTCGATTGTCAGGTTCGCGCGCTCACAGGAAATTCTGTGCCAAGGTCGCGGCTCTGCCGCTAATTCCGCGGTCTGTTTTGTGTTGGGCATCACGAGTATTGACCCCGATCGTAATGATCTTTTGTTTGAGCGGTTCATTAGTGAGGAAAGACGCGAGCCGCCGGATATTGACGTTGATTTTGAGCATGAGCGTCGCGAGATCGTTATCCAATGGGTATATGATACTTACGGGCGCGATCGGGCAGCGCTCTGCTCGACGGTAGCTCGTTACCGTGCGCGCGGTGCTCTGCGCGATGTGGGTAAGGCGTTAGGATTACCCGAGGATATGATTACTGATCTCGGCAAACAAGTCTGGGCATGGAGCGAGGAAGGCGTGGAATTTGAGCACGCCGCTAATCTCAACCTAAACGTAGAAGATCCCCGCTTAAAGATGGTACTCGAGATTGCAAAAGAATTGCTAGGCTTCCCACGCCATTTGTCCCAGCACCCAGGGGGGTTTGTGCTGACTGATGATAGGCTTGACGAGATGGTGCCGATCGAACCCGCAGCTATGGATGATCGCCAAGTGATCGAATGGGACAAAGACGACATTGACGCTCTCAAGTTCATGAAAATGGATTGCCTGGCCCTTGGCATGCTCAGTTGCATGAAGCGCGCTTTCAACATGATCGAAGAATACAAAGATACTACGTTGGATTTGGCGACTATCCCAAGCGAAGACCCGGCAACCTACGCGATGATACGCAAGGCAGACACACTAGGGGTTTTCCAGATCGAGTCGCGCGCGCAAATGACCATGCTACCGCGCTTAAAGCCAAAGACGTTTTACGATTTGGTTGTACAGGTCGCCATTGTCCGGCCCGGCCCTATCCAGGGCAACATGGTACATCCGTACCTACGCCGACGCGAAGGTTTGGAGCCAGTTGAATATCCCAAACCTGAGCTGGAGAAAGTGTTGGGCAAAACCCTTGGCGTACCCTTATTTCAAGAACAGGCGATGCGCGTGGCAATCGACTGCGCGGGCTTTACTGCTGGTGAAGCTGACCAACTGCGCCGATCGATGGCCACCTTCAAGTTTACTGGGGGCGTATCCCACTTTCGCGATAAGCTAGTGAATGGCATGGTAGAGCGCGGCTACACGCAGGCGTTTGCAGAAAATACTTTTAGCCAGCTTGAAGGTTTCGGCAGTTACGGCTTTCCTGAAAGTCATGCCGCGAGTTTCGCTATCCTTGCCTATGCGTCGTCATGGCTAAAGTGCCATCATCCTGACGTGTTCTGCGCAGCTTTGCTCAATGCGCAACCTATGGGCTTCTATGCACCTGCGCAGATTGTGCGTGATGCGCGAGATCATGGTATCGAAGTGCGGCCTGTATGCGTCAATGCCTCCCATTGGGATTGCACTCTGGAAAAAACGGGTAAGGAAGCGGTGTTTGCCGTCCGGCTAGGCATGCGTATGGTTCAGGGGCTATCCAACGCTCACGCGGCCCAAATAATGGCAGTGAGGGCAGATGAGCCATTTGCTGATGTCCAAGAGTTATGGCAACGCGCACAGGTGCCAGTGACCGCGTTGGTATGTTTGGCAGAAGCAGACGCCTTTAATCCAAGCATGGAATTGGAGCGCCGCGAAGCATTATGGGCTATTAAAGCTCTACGCGATGAAGCCTTGCCGTTATTCCAATCCGCGGATGTGCGCGAGGGCAAAGTGCATCCGGAGATGATCGAGCCTACAGTAAGTCTTAAGCCAATGACTGCAGGTCGTGAGGTTGTTGAGGATTACACGCATACCGGCCTAACTCTGCGCCAGCACCCCTTAGCTTTTCTCCGCCCCAAGCTCGAGGAAAAGCGAATTGTTACCTGTGCCCAAGCGAATGGTGTCCGCAATGGTGGGTATGCTGATGTTGCGGGCCTTGTGTTAGTTAGGCAGAAGCCAGGCTCTGCTAAAGGCGTCATGTTTATTACGATCGAAGATGAAACGGGCATCTCAAACCTGGTTGTTTGGCCGAAGATGTTTGATCGGTTTCGGCAAACTGTGCTGACAGCTGGCATGATCGCCGTAAAAACAAAAGTGCAGCGTGAAGGAGAAGTTGTCCATCTGGTCGTGTATTGGATGGGCAATCTCTCTAATGATCTTTCAGCAATTGCGGACATCGATGCAGATTTCCGCTCGCCCTTAGCGCGCGGGGATGAGATGCGTACGGGTGGGGGCAGTCCTGACATGCGTGGTAAAACGAAACCTCGGCAGGCAAGAGACATTTACATACCTGACCTGCACCTTGACACGATTAAGGTCAAAGCGAGAAACTTTAGATGACCACTGACGAACAGCCATACTTCGTGAAGGATTTCCTTCACGTCCTGGAAACCGTGCAGATGCACTATGGGGCCGAGTTTAGCCGGGGTGAGAAAGACTTCAGCGCAAAGCTTAAAGCGCTCTCACCGCAAGCCCTATGTCTTTTCATTCGCTTGTTAAATCGCTCCAAGGCTTTCTACAGCCTGAGCAAGATCGACTACAAAGAATGTGAGCCTACCACGAAGACCGTGCAGGAGCTGATCGAGTCCGGCCTGATGGTAGCCCTTTCGGCCGATCATGAAGATGTCGTGAGCATCATGGGTGATTGTTACACCGTAAAGGAGCTGGCACCTTTGAAGAGTGCGGCTGAACTGAAGCCTAAGACTAAAGCCGATTACATCTCACGCCTGAAGAACTCGGAGGATCGCGCCTGGTGGATCGATCAGCTCCTTGCATCTAATCCCATTATTGCGCCCGTGCGTGAGCCGTGGCAGTTCTTCGCTTACCTTTACTTTGGGGAGATCACTCCGAACCTATCAGCCTTTGTAATCAAGGAGCTGGGACACCTCACGCCGGAAACGGTAGAGCCAGCCAAGTATGAGCGGGCCTTCATCTCACGGCTGCATGGGGAGATCAAGTATAGGCATGATCACTGCTATCAGGTCTTCAAACAGTTCCGATCCAAGATGACCGCCCTCGATCTGCATTGCTGGTGGAAGGAGCAGCGGCTACCTGCACCTATCGATAGCACAACTTCACAGTCTCATGACCGCATGGTGGGTAAGATGGGGGCGCTCTTGGCTAAGGCGGAATGCATCGACCTAGCGATAGCGACCTACAGACAATGCATCTCGGATGAGTGCGCTCTTCCGCTTGCTAAGTTGCTCAGGAAACGCGGCGACAAAGAAGAGGCTCTTACGGTTTGCAAGGAGCGGCTGCTCAACTCGCTAGATCCTGAGGTGGTTCAGCAAGGCAATCTCTTAATGCAGAGACTCGCGGGCAAGCCTGCAAGGTCTTCCGCTCATGCGGCATTGTCTGCCGAGCCTGTAGCGGTGCTTACATCAGGCGGAAGCTGTGTAGAATATGAGGCGCTCAATCACCTAATGAATGAGGGCTGGTCAGGAATCCATAGTGAGAACTGGTTATGGTGTGCGTTTTTCGGACTAGCACTGTGGCCAGTGATCTATGATCCATCCTATGGCGGCTTCAGCAATAGCCTTCAGCTCGCTCCCTCAGATCTATGGCGGCCGGAGTTCTTTGAGAAGCGCTCTGAGGCGGTAGAAGCCAAGATTAAAAGCTTCAGCTCAAAGGAAAGGCTATGCACGATAATCAGGGAGACGCTGGAGCAAAAGAAGGATGTAACTAATCCCTTCTTTCGCTGGCAGCCTGACCTAGAGGCACACCTGTCGAGGCTCTGTAACTTGCTTCCACTATCCGGTTTAAAGGCAGCCCTGAGGAGAATGGCAACGGATCCAGGACAATTCCTGAGAGGCTTCCCGGATCTCTTCGTGTGGCGAGATCTTGAGGACTACAGTTTCATTGAAGTGAAGTCGCTAAACGATAAACTTTCGGCGCATCAACTCGCGTGGATCAACACCTTCAACGCATTTGGAATCAGGGCTAAAATACTACGTGTCGCCATACGATAGTGGACTTCCTTGATTGGCCAGCATGTATTATTAAGAATCACAACACAGCCTGTAGCGTAGCCTATAGTAATTTTATCAGGTCTCTGTGATGGAGAATATATGGACACTTTAACTCCACAGCAAAGAAGTGAACGCATGGCGCGTATCGGCAGCAAGAACACAAAACCTGAGATGGTTGTGCGTCGGACTCTACACGCCGCTGGTTACAGATACAGATTGCATGCAGCTAATCTTCCAGGGAAACCTGACATAGTTTTGCCAAAGTATAAAACAGTGGTGTTTGTACACGGTTGCTTTTGGCATGGACATACATGCCATATTGGACATTTACCGAGAACTAATACTTCGTTTTGGCGATCAAAAATCCAATTGAACTCTACAAGGGATTCAAAAAGAATTGCTCAAATTAAAGAACTAGGTTGGAGAATTTTGGTAATATGGGAGTGCTCCATTTCAGGTAAAAGCAAATTAAATGCCGAACGTCTGGCAGATGAATTAGAAGCCTTTTTAAATGGAAATGAAATCCAATCCGTCATGCCGTCAGTATTTTAGAAGTCACCTTCAGCGCATTGGAAACAGGTAATTCCATTTCTACGCCACATGTCCACAACTTGCTGGCGATCATCGACTGCAAACGCGATCGTTTTTCCTTGCTGCTGCAAGGTCTTTAGAAGCTCTTCTTTAATTATATGGTCAGTTCGATAATCACCCTTTAAACGCATTAGCAGTAACCCAAATGGTATGTCGTGGGTCTGCAACCACCTTTCAGTCAGCTCACGAAAATCCTCGGAGCGCCCGGTAATCAATACAATTTGGTATTTCGATGAATCCCAGAGAAGCTTGTAAAGTTCAACTACAGCAGGATTAAGGAAATCATTTCCCATAGCAGCATTAAACGATCTCCAATCTGGCTTTTCCGACTTTAGAAATCCACGCCTATGCTGAATATCTGCGAGCGTTCCATCTATATCGAAAAGAATGAGTGGGCGATTATTCATCAAAAAAGTTCATAAATAGCTTGTAGATTAGCACGGTGCTTTTTCATGTTTTCACGAATGGTGTTCTTCCACGCGGCATCAAATATTATTTTTTGTTTTGAGTTCCCCAACGCATTCAATACCAAATGGCCATCGGCGTTTGTTTCTTTTTCGGAATGAGCAAGGATATTTCTTTGTTCAATCACTTCTTTTGGCAGAAGCTTTAGTATCTCACAATAGCCGTTTACCCGAGCGATCAACGCTGCATCTCGAGGCGTCTGTGTTTGCGTCTGGGCCAGCTTGTCGTTAAGGCAGCTTTGGACGAAAGTATGCTTCTTGGTAAAATCAAGCCAGGTTTTATCGAGTATTTTGGTTTTAAAGAGATCGGCCTTATCACCGAATATCTTTTTTATTATGACAGTTAATTTGTTTTCAACGTCGATAGCTTCAGCGATAATTATTCCGCGCATTACCCGGATGCTTTTATTTCTTTCTATAAATGCGTTGATGACTTCTTTTATGAACACTTCCGCATCGTCTCTGTGAGTGTAGCGCACACCATCCCACTGACTCACAGCATTCATGTGATGATCATCCTGCGAGTAGAAAACTATTTCTGTAATTTCACCATGGCTACGGACATCCCTGATGATCTCGTCGCCAGTTTTGCCCGGCAGGCCCTGATCAAGGATGAGCAAGTCAACATTTTCTGATCCAAAGATATTTTCAATTTCGTCACCGTTTTCTTGAAAGGTAATTATTGGTGTCAATCCGTTCTCTGTCATGAATTCTTCTATCGAGGGGCGAACTGAGCCAACCCACTCAGTGGAATCATCGATCCAGAATATTCTGTAGTTCAAGCTCATTTGTTAAACACCAATCTGAACGTAGTCCCTTTGTTGTTACTAGATTCAAGTGCGATAGAAGCCTTAGTCTCCTGAAGTATGCTTTTCACCTGATACAATCCAAGGCCTGATCCGTCTGTAGTGGTAAATCCTAAGTCGTATATTTTGTCGATTTTAGAGGATGAAATTCCCGTGCCGTCATCTGAGTACAGCAACTCTAACGACTTAGAATCTTGTGAAAGGACCTTTACGGTAATGGTTTGTGCTTTAGCTTTTCGGGAGTTGCTGATCAGATTATCTAACACTATTGAAATTTCCAGCGGGCGATAACTTATGACAAATGAATGGTTGTCTTTGTTCTTCCACGAAAACACGATCGGCAGCTTGTTATCTAATGTGCGAATAATACCCGAACAAATGTTGATGAGATACTCGCCAATATAATTACATATGTCACCCGACACTTTTTCTGCATCCAAGCTAAAGTTAGCCTTCGTTGCAAACTTAGTTGTAGAGCTAATTTTTCTAGTTTGGTGGCTAATTTTTTCTAATATCTCGAGCACTCCATCCTCATTGAGAGGCTTGCCGGCTTTAATGCGCCTTGTTACGTTCTTGATGTAATTTTCAATCGTTCCGGCTGCTATGCCAATATGGTGGTGAAGACTAACAACATTGGCTAAATCTTTACTTACCACCGACTGAAGGAAAATGTTCTGCGTAATACTTTCTTCAGCTTTGCGATTTGCTTTCGCCGCATCTTCTTCTGCTTTGCGCGCTCGCTCAGCTTCTTGTTTTGCCTGCTCTTCGGCAACTTTCCGTGCCGCCTTTTCCGCTGCGGCTTCTTTTTCGGCTTCGGCTCGAGAAAGATTTAATTGATCTAATCTCTTTTTAGCTTTTTTAGCTTCTTTCACTAACTCCGGGTTATTATTTTCAGCAGCTATACGCTCGAAGTTCTTCAATAGATTCTGTAAGCTTTTTTCTGATAACTCGCTAAGAATGTTTACGATATTGGGATCATATTTAACGTCGATAATGTCGCTCGATTGAGTAATGTCTTCGATTAATGTAATAATCTTTGAGCGAATTTCGGTTTCGCTAGAAAACTGCTCCTCAAAAGTCTCAGAGAAATTGCCATATTTGACTATCTCAACAGCATATCTTTCAAGTCGCTTAAGAGCGTAGTGTAAAAACATATCAGTTAGCGACGCGTAGGCTTCGTTTTTAATTAATCCGCCATCTCGACTCGAGGCTTCTTGAAAATCAGGGTTGTTACCGATCTCAATACGGCCAATCAGATCCCGAGTCCCTAAAAACCTTGCGTAACCCTGCGTCTTACGTGAATCGATACCAAGACTATCATCACCAAGCTCACCAAATGGATGTACGCGAAAACCATTCTTGTATAACAAGACCGAGCCGAAGAATCGTGATGACACACCCATGTGCCGTGTAAAATATTGCTTTGCAGCCGTATTGAGGGAGAAAAGATTGATTTCAACGTTGCTCAATTTCTTGCCGCGATATGATAAAGGATTTTTTTCCTTCAATTCATATATCAAAGTTCCCCTGTCTTCGAGCTTGGAGCAAAGATACTTACCATCCGCAGTAGTTTTAACCTGCAGATAAATTGTTTTAAGTTCCAAATTCTCGAACAAAAAATTGTTAATTGGCCCATTAACAATATTCCAAGGTTTATCTTCTGGAATACTTTTGTCCGCTACGGTTTCTGCAGGTACCTTTAAATGTATTTTAAAGTTGGAGGAGTCGTTTCCCTGATTTGGGTTGACTAACTTTTCCAGCGACCTTTTCAACTTTAAAAGTTTGTCACGATCCCACATTTCCCTAAGATTGCGAATTTCTAAAACAGTACCATGCTTTAGGTCATAATGTGGTTTCAATGACTTGGAATATTCAACGGGGACATCTTTAAACTCCTGTTGCGAATCAACTTCAAAATCGCCCCAATTTACGGCTAGAATGTTAGTATGTGCTTCGACTTTCTTTTTAGAATAAATTTTGAGCGCTTCGCCCAATTTATCGCATGAAAATCTACCAATTCCTTTTGCACCCGCATGTATTCTTTTGGTTTCAATTTTATCCCTATAATCTTCCGTGCCATCACGCTTGGCTGAGTAGGCCACAAATAGCCATTTATCTTCGAGATCGCTCAGGCTCATACCTTTGCCATTATCTCGTATAATAAGCTTGGCCTCGTCAGTGCCAAGGCCATCAAAAATTACATCTACTCTTGTCGCATTCGCATCGAATGAATTTTTTACCAATTCAAAGACAGCAATAAAATCATTGGTAATAAGTTCCTTACCAATAATATTTTTAAGAGCTGAACTAATTTTAAAAAGTTTCTTGGTACTCATTGGAGCGCCTCTAAAGAATTGATAACACACCCCAACCCTTCAGCCATTAGTGGTGGCACAGCATTGCCCACCTGACTATAGCGAGGGCACTCCTCTTTTCTTCTGGCGCCACCTGTTGTGTATTTGCCCATAAATTCAAACCAGTCAGGAAATGATTGAATTCTCGCACTTTCTCTAACTGTAAGTATTCTTGGCTCGCTGTAATGCAAAAGGTCATCGGGAAGAGTCGTTAATGTTCTCGACAACATATTGGGATGAAGCGGTGTAAAACACTGCTTTTTAGTACCGAGCTTTTTTAGCTCTGCCTGTGTTAAACTTTTTCCTTTTTTATAGGTCTTAAGGATTTTCTTAAATCGGAGAAGGGTCTCAGTATTGTGCTTTGCGAGGCGCAGGCTATTAGGCTTAATTCCCTTTGTGACTTCAATTCTCATTAACCGCTGGTAAGCGGTTAAATTGTTTGCCGCATAGCGGATTTGCTGGAATCCCACTGTATCAGGGCTTTCTACCAGAACGGCACCTTCCGTTTCTAAATCAGAAATGGCCTGCTTAACCGTAGTGTTTTTATTAGGGTGCAATCCTTTGCCCTTTCTGTAATCAGGCAAGAGCTCTTCTAATATTTGAAATGGGCAAAGGCCACGGGCATAGTCTTTATGGATCGCAACCATAATGAAGCGGGGGCGCGGTTGTGGAACTCCAAACTTAGAAGCATTTACCATAGAGTGAGAAACTATATACTCTAGGTTCTCCAATTTTTCTTTTACCACTTCGGCATAAACTTTTGTTTTTTCCGTGCCGTTTTGTTTGAACGCAGCCTTAAATCCCTTCACATTTTCTAAAAGAAGAAATTTAGGCTGAATTAGTTCTACTATTTTTATGTATTCTTCAGTCAACCGATTGCGGGGATCATTAGGATTACGCCGACCCGCAAAAGAGAAGCCCTGGCACGGTGGGCCTCCTGCTATAAGATCTATGGTACCCCTTAATTTTATAAGTTGATCCGAATACCCATCAATTAAATCAGAAGTGGTCATTGCTTCACATGGCAGCCACTCAGGCCAATCGAAAGGAGTAACGACATCCTTATCAATCAGGTTATGCTTTAATGTCTTGAATGCATCTGCAGCTTTTTCAATAGCAAAAACTCCCTGCCATCCTGCTTTCTTTAAACCGAGAGAAAGACCTCCGCATCCGGCAAAAAGATCAATGAATTTTTTAGAGGTCATGGCATCACCTGATAATAAATGGTTGCAAGTGATTTTAAGAGAACGCAAAAAGCGTTCCAGGTGGGCCATTAAAAATTGTCCTTTGACTATCGCGTTCTACCCAAATGTGGCGAAAAGGCAACTTAATTGAGTGGCCTACAATTTGTCGCTCTATTCGCCGGTCAGAAAATTTATAGGGGTACAGCAGGTAGTAAAAATTGCGCGTCACCGGCCTACCCCCTAGGGGTGTGGATCCCGGCGCAGGATTTGAACCTTCGGACTCACAAAAGGCCAGCTAACCTATTGAATTATGCTGCGGTCGATAATGTGGGGTATAATATGGGGTATCGACGCAAACGCTTAAGGCTAAATAGGGGTATTTTTCTTGGGACACTGGTGGGACACTTAGCACAACAAAGTAACAACAACTGAGAATTGATCGCAACAGATAATTTGGTCTAAGAGGCTGTAAAATAATGTTGTCACTTGTTGTGGCCGGTTGCCTCTAACCCATTGATTATGGCTGTAAATCCGCCCGCGTAAGCGTACGAAGGTTCAAATCCTTCCCCCTTTTGATAAATAGCAATAAATTAACTAAAATGGCTTCCTCAAAAAGGAGGCCATTTTTGCTTCGTGGTGCACTGGTGTGGTCCCGCGCAAACCACCGTTAAGCTCTTTGCTGTCCTGAAGACACGGTAACGAACCTGCAAACACAATGTAAACACAGCCCGTTTTTGGCTCTTGGGGCCGCTCAGAATCACCTACGTAAAATCCCTTAAACCCGCGCACATCGGCGACTAGGAAATGGTGGTGTGGGCAGTCTGTAGCGAACAAGTCTCGGTGTCAATTCCCAGTTTATCAGGCAAAATACAGGGAATTTCCAAGTTTTTACTACGTAAACTAAGAATGTCGCCCTAGAAATCGGCACTCATCCTACGTATTTACTACAAATTCCCTGCTCATAGGAACAGGGAATTTTGGCACTGCATCAGGGTATAAGAACCATCGTACAGAAAAAAAGTATCTAAATATCAGCGCCTCTCTTTTAGCTTCAATTTGTCCAATCTACTGAGTTTCTTTATTTCTATTTCGCGTTTGAGTGCCGCGCTTTTTGTCGGATAGTCCTCCGTTAAGACTACTTCATACGGACCCCGACCTCGGGTATATTTCGCGCCAGTGCCATTGGCATGCTTTGCCAATCGAGCAGCTAAATCGGTTGTAATGCCGGTATACAAACTCCTGTCTGCGCATTTCAGTATATAGACAATCCAGAGCTCTTCACTTTCAGATCTCACATTAGAACACATAGCTTACGTTCCGCAGTAGGTCTTATATTGCGCCATATTATTGGGGGCAAGAGCATTGTAGTAGGGGCGCTCACTAGTATCCTCATAGGGCTTTTTAAGTGCATCTAAAAGCCGGTGCATGACCGATAGGTCTTCGCGCTCTACGGCTGCTTCGAGCGCTTCTTCCACACGATGGTTGCGCGGTATGACAGCAGGGTTATGTTCACGCATCAATTGATGTGCTTCATGCTTTGGCATCTCTTGGCGTTTGAGGCGTGCCCGCCAAGATTCGTACCACTTAGTGAACTCTACATCATTTGGTAGCGCTTCAGCTTCGATGCTAAGGTTACGGAACGTATTGGTGTAGTCTGCCTGATGCGCATGCATCCATGTCAGGAGCGCATCAATTAGTGCCTTGTCGTCAGCCTCTTCGTTAAATAACCCTAATTTTGCGCGCATGCCCATGAGCCAATGGTATTTGAATCTATCGGAAAAACGATTGATTGCTTCCTCGGCAATGATAATCGCCTGTTCTTGCTCAGGATGAAACAGTGGAAGAAGAGACTCGGCAAAACGTGCGATATTCCATTGCGCCATCTGCGGCTGGTTGCCATAGGCATAGCGCCCAAGTCGGTCGATGGAGCTGAAAACCGTTGCCGGATCGTACCGGTCCATGAAGGCGCATGGGCCGTAGTCGATGGTTTCACCCGAGATGGCCATATTGTCGGTATTCATTACCCCATGAATGAAACCTACAAATTGCCATTTCGCGATTAACGCCGCTTGCCGTTCTATCATCGCGTTGAGGAAGGCCAGATACATGCCTTCACTCTTGGCAATCTCTGGGTAATGGCGGGCAATGGCGTAATCGGCTAATGCCTTTAGCACCGTGACATCGCCAGATGCTGCGACATATTCGAAGGTGCCAACACGGATATAACTCGCTGCAACACGCGTCAGAATAGCGCCAGGTAGTAGCGTCTCACGCATGACGGGTTCGCCCGTGGTCACGACCGCAAGGCTGCGCGTGGTGGGAATGCCAAGTCCATGCATTGCTTCGCTGATGATGTATTCGCGCAGCATCGGCCCCAGTGCGGCACGGCCATCACCCCTTCGCGAGAATGGCGTTTGTCCCGAACCTTTGAGCTGAACATCAACCCGGCTACCAGCTGGCGTCAAATGTTCGCCGAGCAAAACGGCGCGCCCATCACCAAGCATGCTAAATCCACCAAATTGGTGCCCCGCATACGCCTGTGCAATCGGTTCGGCGCCTTCGGGAATCAGGTTGCCAGCGAAAATGGCTGCACCATCCTCACCTCTGAGCATAGTAACATTCAGCCCCAGTAGTCCTGCAAGCTGTTCGTTTATAATTACTATGCGTGGCGCACGCACCGACACAGGATTCTGGCGCTTAAAGAGCGTTTCCGGCAAAATGATGTAGCTATTATCGAATCGCCACCCTGCGGAGCTTGTATTGCTTAATGCATAAGAAATCTTCATGAGAGCGGCTAGCCGGCCTGAACTTTTCCAAGATGTATCGTCGGCTCTAAATGGTCGTGGAAGTGAACAATCGCTTTGCCATTACTCTGATTGATAATAATTGCCGCCACCGGTAGCTGGAACGACGTGCGCGTCATGTCGACATCGCGCTTATCCGTTAGCGTGATGTTATGGTAATACTTCCCTAGCTGTGATTCTGCATTCTCCTTAAGTGCTGCCAGCAACTGGCGACCCACCTTCGACATCAAATCGCCATCCCCCATCGGCGGGAGAGGTGTCGCGCTGCCGATGCGAACTTTTAGCATACCTGAGGCGAGGCGCGGCAGTACGGATTTATACGCTTTAAGAATGTTTTCCTCGATAGGAGTTGGGTCAACCAGAACATATTGCGTGGCGGGGGTATGCACTTCGATGTTTGTCGGTATGCTGCTCAGCAATGGGTCATGTGTGACGCGTGCTTTGCATTTACCGGTTTGTGGATGGTAGCGTATGAAATCATTGCGGGATGGCTGATTTGGCCTTGAAACGCTGTATTTAGCTGCGGAACCAATGCTATTCGTCAGTTTTTTCATTGTCTCCTGCTCACGGTCGAACTCGCTTTTGTTATGCTGCCATTGATTCATGCTTTGGCTGTAGGTGGCTAAGGCCTGATGGTAGGCCGCATCGTCAATTACTCCCTGTTCGCCACGCCAGTCTGCAGTTGCGCTGCTACGTGGCGCGTCGCATGAAAGCAGTAGGGGAACAAAAGCAATGTCGCTTGCAGGTGTGGAATTATAAAGCGACAGGAATTCTTCGCGCGGTGCGAACTGAACCAAATCCTCCTTCATGGCATAGATTTTTTTGACCTTAAGGTGGCGCTGCAGGTTCCGACCCTTCTTCCACAATTTATAGCCGAGCCTCCCGGCAAAGCCAATGAAGACGACAAGGATAATAACGCCGATGATACTGATGGAACCGCCTGAATCCGGATCTGTGCTTGAGGTGGAAGCGGCGCTGACATCGGTTGACGCAGGCAAATGATCAGACTCGGGGTTGCTATTGCTATTAGAATTCACTGGCGTCGATGATGTCTCGGGAACAATCGGCGGTGCGTCCGAAGTAACTTGCGGCGTTGGTGGTTGCGAAATTTCACTAAGCGCCAGTTGTGATTTCTCCGGTGTATTCGTTGTGGTCGCTTGAGCCGGAGACTCAGCTGGAACAGCATGTTGCTCTTGCGTCAGAACCTGCAGCCGCAGTTTATAGACCTGCTGGAAGCAGGAGGTAATTAGTTTGCTCTGAGCGTCAGAGATGTTGTCATCGGCGGGAAGGACAATCGGGCAATCCTCGATCCGACGTTTCAGAAAATCGCGCTGCGCCTGCAGCGATTGCTCTCTTGCATCGCCCGCAAGACCTTTATGCGTGCGCTGATACTCCGCTGCGACCTGTTCATCGAGCACGGACAAATCCGACGAACTACAGATAAAGATTTCAAGTATGGATTTCTTGCCATCGCAGTCAAAACTGGCGGCTAATGCGTTTGGCGTTTGTATAAAAAGTGCGGTGATGAACCCAAACAGAAGGAAGCATACTTGGGCGCTTTTCAAAATAAATCTCCCTGAAATGAGCATTGTTTATCTGCCATCTTTAAACTGCATTATATAAGATTCTATCCGAACAGCGAAATACGGATTCTTTGTTACTGGAAATAGTTCCTTGTCTGTATTGCTTTTTTTGTGCACAAGAATAAACTGAGGCTATCAATAGTAGGGCCGCCAAATTCAACCAGGGCAATACAAATAATTCATCAGGAATAGTTTGCATCGCGCGGCTACGCTGCCTCAGGCATATCCCACACCTGCCTAGCTAACTTCGTGAGCATCTTCTGACGAGCTTCGATTGCCTTTGAGTCCCAGATTTTAAACTCCTGCAAATCTTTTACTGCCCGGTTCAAGCTTGTGTCCGTACCCACCTTTGGCTTCTCCACCATTGATTTCGTCAGCAGGAAGGTTGATTGCTTATATCCATCTGTCTTGTTGGCATAAGATCCATTGGAAATTGATGTATTAATCGTTTTCTCAAGCAGTGTTAAGTTGCCCAGACGCGGAACGTAATCTTCATATTCCGGCTGCTTATCAAAGCCATCTCTAACGGGCGCTTCGGGCGTCTGTGGCAGGATGTGTTCAATATGGATGCTCTTATCGATATATTTATCGAGCTGAGCATAAGCAGGGCTGCCCCAAGCATTTTCTTCGATATATTGGGAGAGTTTTGCTAGAATATATCGCAGTCTGTATTGCTGAATATTACTGGTGCGGAGTTCGTTTAGAGCAAAATCAAATTGTTTGGCTCGCCCCGCCATGTCGCTTCTGAATTTTTGGTCAAGGAAAGCATCGAGATCCGCTTCAGTCTTCACAGCGCGTAACTGCTCGGACCATTGGGCAAAGCTCTTTTCAAAGATTTTGGTCGGTTCGCGAATAATAAGATAGCAGAAGAACAGATTCTCGATAGCTTGGCAAAGCTTGTCAAAAAGCGGCGCCTCGAGCTTTCTTGCTGCCAGCAAGAGGATATTTTGTTGGCGAATGGCACCACCTAGCAATGTGATGTTTCGCAAATAGCGATTCTCCTTACCACTTACATCTTTAGAACTTAGGAAATTTTCATACGCGCTGGAAGCCGCGATCAGTTCATCACAGAATCCTAGCGGATTAGTATCAATGCCGCATTTGGTAGCATTGGTAACAAACCAGTCATATATTTCATCTTCTCGGATACTCTTATGATAATCGATCGGGTAATGGGCCATGATATAGTAACGCAGGAAGCGTAATGGATTCTCGCCGCTTCGGCTAAGCGTATCGATGATGCTTTTCCATTTTTGCTTGAGCTTGGGATATTCCTCGCTCGAAGTTTTCATGAATAACAGGTTTTTGAGTAAATCCATGGCGTTAAGACCTACGCCACGATCATTGATCGTTTCAAACACTTTCAGCGCATTGGTAATAGATGGGGTAACAATCCGAATAAGTTTAATTCTGCTCGTAAAGCTGACGAGGAATTTTTTAATTTCTTCAGAATCACCCTTCAAATTGATGCGATAAAAATCACGAATAGTTTCGTAAGCAGCGATGATATTTTTGACAGATTCGTTTTTGCATTTGGTCGGCGATGGCAGCGCATCGCCTTTTACGATTTCTTCTAAAATGCCGTGGCTGTCTTCGTATTGTAATGTTAGCCGATGACGCTCGATGTCGTTACCTGTCCTGGGATCTGCATACACATCAGAAATCTGGCAAGGGCAGATGAAGCCGTTAATAAAAAGATAATTACAGAGAATATAGCGTTTAGCATTGATGCCCCTCCACTCGTGATCGGGGAGAGACTGTCTTGTCCATTAAGTAAAAAGTCATTCCCCGTTGGCAGCTGTCTTACCATAGGTCCGAACCCTATTAAACGGTTTTTCCATTTAATAGAGCTGTTTTATAGTTCGTCTATTGAGCATTACCGTGCTTTGCGATTGGTGGGCAGTATGATTACAGGCTCACAGATACGCGCTGCGCGGGCATTACTTGGCTGGTCGCAACAGGACCTCGCCGATAAATCGCTGTTGTCGGAGACAGCGATATTGAAGTTGGAGACACAACGCGCCGACACGCGCACCAGCACCGTCATCAAGGTGCGTAAAGCCCTCGAAGATGCAGGCATCGATTTTATCACGCGCGCTGATGGTGCTGTGGGCGTTGTATTGAAGCCTGCCAGCAAGTAACCCGTTCAAGCTGCAATTTGTTGCAGTCAGGTCGTGTTGTGCTTGATCATTGCATTGAGCGTGACGATCAGTTTGCGTTTCCCAGAAATCATTCCACTGGACTTCCCTCGCATAGCAAGCATTGCTGGTCTTACGCGCAGATAGCGCATTCTCCAGCCCGCATTCCGGGCTTCAGGCAGTACAAGCGCCGGAATGGTTCCGGTGCCGTACATACGGAGAACACTATGCCTAAATCTCAGAAAAAGCCTGCGCCCGTTGAACAATCACCCATAATAGCAAAGCCAAAGCGGGTGATAGTTATCAAATCACTACATAAAGCAGCGGCGCTTCCGAAACCGTCCAAACGAACCTTGAAACAGCCCGTCGTTGCCCTCCCCGAAATTACCGCTGGCCTATCGAAACAGGCAGCCATCATTGTACTGCTGCGTCGTACAGAAGGTGCCACGATGGATAACCTGGTGACTGCCACAGGCTGGCAGCAACATAGCGTACGGGGTGTGATCTCGGGTGTGCTTAAAAAACGACTCGGACTAGGCGTCATATCGGAAATGCAGGAATGCGGCCGCGTCTATCGCATTGCGGGCAACCGTTAATGAAGCGACGCTATGCAGGGAGCCTCGCCGGTGATTTGGCGGGGCTCCCTAAGCTTGATCGGGTGGCGTTGGCTGCTAAGTGGCGAATCGTCTATGGCGCCGAGCAACCTTCCAATATCAGCCGTGTGCTTATGCTTCGTGCACTTGCCTACCGGATACAGGAACAAGCATTGAGCGGGTTGAAACCATCCATGCGTCGTTATCTTCATAAAGTTGCTGAGGACAGCAATGCCGGTACGCGAATCACTTTGCCGGTGGTGCAGGAAAAACCCGGTACGCGCTTGCTGCGTGAGTGGCATGGAGTCACGCATGAGGTGACAGTGTTGGAGTCCGGGGTGCAATACCAGGGTAATCGCTATCGCTCACTGTCGCAGGTCGCGCAGAAAATCACCGGAGCCAAATGGTCCGGCCCTCTGTTCTTTGGGCTGAAGAAGGAGGCAGCATGACTACCAAGATCATCCGCTGTGCCATCTATACCCGCAAATCATCCGAGGAAGGATTGGAGCAGGATTTTAACTCACTGCATGCGCAACGTGAGGCAAGTGAGGCATTCATCAAGAGCCAAAAGCACGAGGGTTGGCAGCTAGTGAAAACGACCTATGACGATGGGGGCTATAGCGGGGGCACGATGAATCGCCCAGCGTTGCAATTACTGATGCAGGATATCGAGGCGGGCAAGATTGACGTTATCGTGGTTTACAAGGTCGATCGGCTGTCGCGCTCACTGCATGATTTTGCGAAGATGGTCGAGGTGTTCGACAAACGCGGCGTATCGTTCGTATCGGTGACGCAGCAGTTCAACACCACCAGTTCCATGGGGCGGTTGACGCTCAACGTCCTCTTGTCCTTTGCTCAATTCGAGCGTGAAGTCACGGGGGAGCGAATTCGTGATAAAATCGCCGCCTCAAAGAAAAAGGGTATGTGGATGGGCGGTTACGCTCCGCTGGGGTATGACATCGTGGAAAAGAAGCTCGTCATCAATCCAGCCGAGGCGGAGACCATCCGCCATATCTTTGCACGCTATCTGGAGTTGGGTGGCGTACAGCAGCTATGTGACGATCTGCGGGCGAATAGCATTTATTCCAAATCGCGTAATAGCGATACAAGGCCAGGTGGGATGGCATTCTCGCGTGGTGCGCTATATCATCTGTTGTCGAATCCCCTGTATTTGGGACAGATCCGTTATAAGGGCACCTGCCACGTAGGGCAGCATCAGGGCATCATTGATCCGCAGCTATGGGAACAGGTGCAGCAAAAGCTCGTGAGCAATCGAGCGGGAATTATCGAACAATCGCGCAAAACCGAAGCAGGGTCGTTGAGCGGCAAAATATTCGATGCAACAACCGGGGAGGCAATGGTCGTCGTGCATGCCAATAAAAAAGGACGGCGATACCGCTACTATATCTCGCAATCCTTAAAAAATGGCATCAAGGATAATACAAAAAATGGGTGGCGAATGCCCGGACAAGCCATCGAAAGCACCGTCTTCGGGCTCGCTCAATCTATGCTAAATGATCGCGATGCCCTTGTGGATGTTTTGCAAGCGGCATGCGTCCCATCGCATCATATCCCAGCCTTACTGGCGAAGGCACATAAGGCAGGGCAACATAAAGGCGATGTTTTTGATGAGTTCGTGCAACGGGTGGAGTTACGGCATGATGGTATTCGAGTCCGACTATCGCTAGCATCACTAGTACCTGAAAAAACTGATGGTGAGGATATATCCATCACTCGCGATACGCTGATGCAAGTAAAACGGCGGGGCCATGAGATGCGGTTGGTCATCAAAGGCGATGACGTATTCCGTTCCAACGCAGATCCCATCCTCGTCAAAACCATCGCTCGCGCGCTTACCTGGAGTGAGGAGCTGATATCTGGGCGTGCCATATCAATAGCAGAGATTGCATCGCGCAGTCATGTCAGTGATAGCTATGTAAGGAAGTTACTTCCGTTGGCATTTCTTGCGCCGGACATTGTTGCGGCAATTATGGCAGGCAAGCAGCCTGCCCATCTCACGACCCAGATGTTGATTCGCCAGATTGACATCCCGCTCGATTGGAAAGAGCAGAAACAAGTCCTTGGATTTGCAGATTAGTTATTAGCAAACCGAACCTCGGAATTGGCTCTTAGAGAGAAGGGGAACAATCCGCGCCCAAAATCAACAAAACGGTTCATCTCCGGTTACGTTTGCAGGTACGAGTGGCCCAGACAGCGCCGCACAGGGCGATAATCTCTCTAAATACGAGAGTGCTACTCGGGAAATGGTGGGTTGAGGAAGAGTTGAACTTCCGACCTCACGCTTATCAGGCGTGCGCTCTAACCACCTGAGCTACCAACCCACTTCCGTAAAGGAGGGTGCCTTTTAGGCAGATGGGGGTGGATTGTCAAGTATTAGCGCGCCAGCGCGCCTGACGGTGCCGTTGACTCGCAAGCTTGTTCTCAGCACTTCGCGTTGAGACACCCCAAACTCCGCTGTAGCTGAGGGTTAGGAGGAGTCGGTGTTCGCCAAGATATTTGGGTTAGGGGACGCAGCGGCTTACGTGCCTACTATGGCTTGATGCGCTAGTAAACGACGACGCGTTTGCCGTTCGGGGCATCGGCCTCGGCGAGGCGGACGAACCATTCGGTCACCGATTCCGGGGGGGACACGGTCAATGGATCCTCGCCAGGGAAGGCTTTGGTGCGCATCGCGGAGCGTACAGGGCCGGGATCGAGCAGGTTGGTGCGAATCGCGGTCATCGCCATTTCGGCGGCATACGTCAGGGTGAGTTGCTCAAGCGCGGATTTACTGGCGGCATAGGGGCCCCAATAGGCGACGGGCGTGACGGCGCCGCCGCTTGTCACCATGATGACGCGGCCGCCCGCCGCCGCGCGCAGGAGTGGATCGGTCGAGCGCAGCAGGCGCGCGTTAGCGAGCGTGTTGACGGCGAAGACGTCCTCGAGTTCGCTCGGGGAAGCGTGGGCGATGGGGGAGAGCGAGCCAAGGATGGCGGCGTTGCCGACCAGGATATCGAGCTTGCCGAAGCGGTCATAGATTTGGGCGCCGAGCGCGTCGATCATATCGGATTGGCGGAGGTCGAGCGGGACGAGCGTCGCGGCTGTGCCACCGGCGGCCTGAATGGCGTCGTCCACTTCCTCAAGCCCGCCGACGGTGCGGCCGGTGATGATGACATGCGCGCCTTCCGCAGCGAAACGTTTGGCAACAGCAGCGCCGATGCCGCGGGTGGCACCGGTAACGAGGGCAATCTTGCCGGCAAGTCTCATGAGGTTTCCTTTCGTGGACGGGATAGGCCAATCAGCGCACTACCGCACGCCGATCCGTACAGTGCAAGCAGTGGGAAATAATAACGCAGGCCGGAATCAAGACGCCATCCGTAATGCAGGTAGCGCCCCCAGGCAAAGGTGGCATGGATGGCAAGGGTGATACCGGTAGAGATGAGACCAGCGCGCTGCATGCGGCTGACGGGGGTGCGGGTTTGAGATTGTAGCGTCGCGCGTAGCAGGGTGAGGGCGATGAGAAGCAGCGGCAAGAAGGTGAGATCGAAGGAATCGAGCTGCACGACGAAATCATGGAGGAAGCTGAGGAGCCAATGCGGGAAATCCATCCGGGGTTCCTGCACCCAGCCACGGATGAGGATGCGCGACCAGTTGTCGCCGGCAGGGTGATGGGTCATGAGCAGAATCTGGCCAGGTGTTTCGGGGGCGGGGCTGCCGGTCAGTTGGATAAGGTAGGCGTAGGGAAGCAGAATGAGAATGCCGACGGCAACTGCGAAGGCCCAGCATCGCCACGCGATGGCACGCGCGGCGCGGAACTCGAGTAGCAGGCAGGTGAGTGCATAGAGGCCGACGAGTAGGAGTGCGGTGAGTTTGACGGAGGCGAGTGCGAGGCCGAACAGCCCTAGCCAGTAGGCTTGGTTGAGGCGCTCGCGCGCGAACCATGATAGGCTAGCGTACACGACCAGCATGCCGCCGAGGATCGCGGCGCAATCATTATTGTAGAAGCCGGTTTGCAGGTGCATGTTTATCATCCATGGCATAAGGGCGTAGACGACGCTGCCGATGAGGGGCATGGCCAGGCGGATACCGATGAAGGTATAGAGTGCCATGGCGGCGATGGTGGTAAGGAGAGCAGCATTGCGATAATCCTGCGGGGTCAGCGTCGGCCATGCCGCATGGACGATCTTTGCCAGCCAGTAAAAGGTGGGCGGATGGTTATCATAGTTAGGGGTGTGCAAGGCTTTATCGGTGGCGAGATCGTAAAGCGGGAAATGGTGGAAATCCGGCCACCAGCGATCCTCGTCGATAAGGGACAAAGCATAGGAAAGATGGGATTGTTCATCGACCTGAGTCGTATCCGCGTCGAGGGGATGACGGTGGACATTCGACCCTATGCTGAGGGCGAAAAGGGCGAATGTCACCCACAGCACAATGCGTGAAAGGCGGGCGTCGCCAAGGGTGTTCACGCGACCTCTTTGACGAACAGATCTTTCTGGCTGCCGCCAATACCGGAGGTGTAATCAGTGAGCGCGATGGGGTAGTCGCCGCTGAAGCAGGCATCGCAATATTGCGGCAGTTCATTGTTGCGGCGGGCTTCGCCGACGGCGCGGTAGAGACCATCCATGGAGAGGAAGGCGAGCGAATCGACGCCGATGATTTTGGCCATTTCCTCGATGGTGTTGTTGGCAGCCATGAGTTGCGATTTCTCTGGCGTATCGACGCCGTAGAAGCAGGGGTTGGTCGTCGGCGGGCTGGCGATGCGCATATGGACTTCGCTGGCGCCGGCTTCGCGCACCATGGTGACGATCTTCTTGCTGGTAGTGCCGCGAACGATGGAATCATCGACGAGGACAACGCGCTTGCCCCTGAGGATGGCACTATTGGCATTATGTTTCAGCTTGACGCCGAGATGGCGGACGGACTCTGACGGCTCGATGAATGTGCGGCCGACATAATGGTTGCGGATGATACCCAGCTCGAAAGGAATACCGGCGGTCTCGGCGTAACCGATGGCACCGGGGACGCCCGAATCCGGCACGGGGACGATGAGGTCGGCGGCGACCCCGTTCTCGCGGGCGAGTTCGGCACCAATGCGTTTGCGTACGCTGTAGACGCTGCGATCCTGCATCACGCTATCGGGGCGGGCGAAATAGACATACTCGAAAATGCAGAAGCGCGACGGTTGCGCGGTGAGGGGGAACAAGCTGCGCACGCCGCTGGCATCGACGATGACCATCTCGCCGGGGGCGATGTCGCGTACGTAATCGGCACCGATAATGTCGAGCGCGCAGGTTTCGGAGGTGATGATGTGGGCATCGCCGAGCTTGCCGAGGACGAGTGGGCGAACGCCGTTCGGGTCGCGCACGCCGATCAGCGATTGCGGCGAGAGGATGACGAGCGAATAGGCACCTTCGACGGCGTTGAGCGCGTCGATGACGCGATCCGCGATGGTGGCGGCGCGCGAGAGGGCGACGCGGTGGACGATGACTTCGGTATCGGAGGTGGAGGCGAAGAGCGAACCGCGGGCGATGAGCTCGCGGCGCAGGGTAATGGCGTTGGTGAGGTTGCCGTTATGGGCGAGGGCGAAGCCGCCGAGCGCGAGGTCGGCATAAAAGGGCTGCACGTTGCGCAGCAGGGTTTCGCCCGTGGTGGAGTAGCGGTTATGGCCGATGGCGGCGGCACCGTGCAGACGGTTCATCACGGCCGCATCCGAGAAACTATCACCGACGAGGCCGAGGGCACGATGCGAGAAGAACTGGCCGTTATCGCAACTGACGATGCCCGCTGCTTCCTGCCCGCGATGCTGCAGGGCATGCAGGCCGAGGGCGGTGTGGGCGGCGGCATCCGGGGTACCGAAGATGCCGAAGACACCGCATTCGTCGTTGAATTTATCGAACATCAGCGATTACCACTTTTCACGTTTTCCTGACGGATGCGTTCCTGCAGATCCTCGATTGAAGGCATGGAATTCTTGTTGGAATCGTCCTGCATCGACTTGCGCAGTTTTTCCATCTGCTCGTTGGCGTGGTGCTGCATCGTGTTGACATCACGCTTCATATGATCGCCGTCGTCCTTCATGGTGTCCTTGTTGTTATCCATCACCTTGTCGAGATAGTCGGGCGTCAGCGTGCCGATATAGTTGGCGGCTTTTTCGACATAGGGGCGCGTGATGGCGTGCTTGACGATGTCCGGGTAATTCTTCGGATCGGCAAAGAATTTCGTCATGATGAAGAAGGCGATGGAGACGATGAAGACGCCGCGCGCGATACCGAAACACAGCCCTGCAAGGTTATCGAGCAGGCCGACCTTGGCGGCGGGCTTGAGGCCTTTCAGGATGAGGCCGGTGACGATGGAGAAGAGGATCAGCGAGATGAGGAAGAGGCCGATGGCGGCGATGCCGACGGCGACGGGTTCGCTATGCACCTGCGGCTTGATATAGTTGGTGGCGGGCTCGAGATAGCGCAAGCTCACGAAGCTGGCGAATACCCAGCCGCCGAGCGAGAGCACCTCGCGAATGAAACCGCGGTAGAAGGACAGCATCGCCGAGAGGCCGACGATGATAAGGACGCCGAGATCGAAGAGGTTCATGGACGTAGTGGAGTCGGTCATGGAACAGCCGTCGCAGTTGGTTTAACTGCCTTCTAGCATGAAGCGCACGAGCCCGTCTACATGGGCGACGCGGTGCCCGGCGTTTAATTTTTCAGGGGAAGATGCCGGGATGATGGCGCGGGTGAAGCCGAGGCTGAGCGCTTCTTTCAGGCGGGTATCGCTGCGGCTGACGGAGCGGATCTCGCCGGTGAGCCCGATCTCGCCGAAGCCGACGATGCTGGGTGGCAAAGGTTTATCGAGCAGGGCCGAGAGCAGGGCCAAGGCGACGGCGACATCGGCCGCCGGTTCGCTGATGCGCAGGCCACCGGCAACGTTGAGGAACACTTCCTTATCGGCGAAGCGCATGCCGGCACGGGTCTCGAGGACGGCGAGGATCATCGAGAGGCGGGCATTATCGTAGCCGACGGTGGCGCGGCGGGGGCTACTGATATTGGTGGGGGAGATGAGGGCCTGGATCTCGATGAGCAGGGGGCGGGTGCCTTCCATCCCGGCGAAAACGGCGGCACCGCTGACGGGGTGCTCGCGGGAATGGAGGAACAGGGCGGAGGGATTGGCGACTTCCTCAAGGCCGGTGTCGCTCATGGCGAAGACGCCAATTTCGTCGGTAGCGCCGAAGCGGTTCTTGACGGCGCGGAGGATGCGGTAATACTGGCCGCGGTCGCCCTCGAAATAGAGGACGGTATCGACCATGTGTTCAAGCACGCGGGGCCCGGCGATCTGGCCGTCCTTGGTGACGTGGCCAACGAGGATGAGCGAGAAGCCGCGTTTCTTTGCGGCGCGAATAAGCTCGTGGGTGGAGGCGCGGACCTGCGCGACGGTGCCGGGAGCTGAATCGAGCGAGTCGACGAACATGGTCTGGATAGAATCGATGACGACGACTTCAGGGGCATTGCCGACGGAGTCGATGCTGCTGAGAATATCGCGCACAGAGGTGGCGGTGGCGAGTTTGAGGGGTGCATTCGTGAGACCGAGGCGTTGGCTGCGGAGTTGAATCTGGGCGAGGGATTCCTCGCCGGAGATATAGAGGACTTCATGGCCGCCTTTGGCGAGGGTGGCGGAAGCCTGCAGCAATAAGGTTGATTTGCCGATGCCGGGATCGCCGCCGAGGAGGATGGCGGAGCCTTCGACGAGGCCGCCACCGAGGACGCGGTCGAGTTCGGCGATACCGGTGGTCTCGCGCGCGTGGGGGGCGACGGTATCGGCGAGCGAGGCGATCTCGAGGCCCTTGGATTTACCGGGCTTCATGCCTTTTGGGGTGACGGTCGTAGCTTCCTCGACAATGGTGTTCCATTCGCCGCAGGCATCGCAGCGCCCGGCCCATTTTGAGTGCACTGCGCCACAGGCCTGACAGACATACTGGTTGGAAGATTTTGCCATGGCTCACCTGTAATGAGCAATCGGGCGAAACGCAACTACAAGCGGCGTGGCAGAGGGCTGGCGGTAGTATCGGCAGGATTCAAGGCATTACGCCATCCTGTAGCGGTCGGTAGCGATTTTTCGCGTTCGGTCAGTAGCGGATGGGTGATGTTCAGATCGTTTTGTTTTATCCAGCGGGCGATCGTATCGACCAGCTGCGCTTTCAGTTCGGGTTCGCAAAAGGCGACCTGCAAGGCATTCAGGTTACAGTGTACAAACTCTTCCGCTGTCAACGGCTCGAAGCCTTTGGGGAAATTGTAGGTAATGCCCGCGAGCATTTTCGCCTGCACATTGTAGTCAACACCGCCCTGCTGCGGATCATCACTCATGAGGCCAATCGGCAGTACGTTGTCACGCATCAGGGTCCAGAACGGGTGATCCTCGAGTTTATCAACGTAGTGGTTGACGATGCCGTCGACGCGTCTCGGCGTGCGGATCTGCGTCTCTTCCTTGGTATGCGGATCGACCATGATCCTGGTATCGAAAACAAGTTCGCCCGTTGCCGGATCGCGTTGCAGTTTGTGGTGCGGCTTGCCATCCTTGTAATGCACCACGCCACCCAGATTGATATTGATGCAGGGTGACATGATAAGCGGGATACCCCGTTCGCGCATTCTCTCGATCGCTGCGGGCAATTCGATCACCTGATACCCATGCGCGAACCGTGTATCGGGCGGTAACAGTTGCTCCGCCTTCATCATATGCTCGACCCCGGCACCTTCACCGTAATGGCCTTCGCCGCCAAGCCCCAAGGCACTGAGGCGCTCATAGGCGGCGACCATGGCGCGTGGGCCACCGACTTCAATCTCGCGTTTCTCGTGGCCGGCGGTCGTCATGCCGACGAAAATGCCGGGCACTTCATACTGGGCCTCCGCCAGCCAATCGACCCATTCATGGGCCCTTACGGAGAGTGGCTTATCGACGCCGGCGGCGCCGGTCTTGTTCGCGCAATGGGTGAAGCGCAAGGCAACCCCTTCTTTTTCGAACTCCTCCACGATTTCCCGGCAAAGATGGAAAAAGCGTTTGCGCGCTTGCTGCGGGGGAAGGGTAGGGTAGAGGACTTCGGCGATGGTGATGTTCTGCGAGGGTTCGACATAAGCAATATTCTGCGCCAGGCAGCTTTCGAGATATTGTTGCATGACGAACCGGTAATCATCCTCGTTCTGAATGCCGCCGGGGCGATGGCGGTGGCCCTGCGTGGTGCCCTGAATCGCATCGAAGCCTGAGAACACATCCGGCCGGTCGGGCAGGCAATGGTAGTTGTAGTCGAGGTTAATCGGCTTGCCTGCTTGATCGAAGGTCAGCGGGTGACCGCCCTTGCTGATGAACAAATGGGAGTAGAACTGCACGGGGTCCGTCCGTTTCGGCTCACCGGTCGCCGCGTCGATGATCAGTTTGCCCGTTTTCTTGTCGACCGCTTCCTTGCCCAGCTTGTTCGGGCCATCGACGACGATCCAGCGGCCTTCCGCGTCATGCTCCATATGGATGAGTTTGTTGCGCAGGCCCAGCTCCCACGCCGTCATCGGCGAGATGGTGCCGGGCACATGCACATGCGGATCGATCGCCGGGAAGCTGTCGATCATTTCTTCGGTCAGCGGCGTTTGATGGCTATCGAACGAGTGGCTACCGGGCAGTTTGCTTTGGGAGGGCTGGGTCATTAATTAATTATTAACAAATTAAAGCAGCTGGTTCAACCGATAAGGCTAGACGCGCTTGAAATCGTTGGTGATCGGCCCCTCGGCGCGGCCATGGACGAATTGCTCGACATGGGGGTTGCCGGAGCTGTCGATCTTCGCTACTGGGCCATCCCAGATGATCTTGCCTTGATAGATCATAGCGACGCGGGTGGCGATCTTGCGGACGCTCGCCATGTCATGAGTGATGGTGACGGCGGTGCAGCCCAGCTTTTTGACGCAGGAAACGATGAGCTCATTGATGACATCGGCCATGATGGGGTCGAGGCCGGTCGTCGGTTCATCGAAGAAAAGAATCTCGGGATTGGCGGCGATGGCGCGCGCGAGACCGACGCGTTTCTGCATGCCGCCGGAGAGTTCGGCAGGCATGAGGTCGGCGACCTCGGGTTGGAGGCCGACGGCTTCGAGCTTCTCGATGGCGAGGTCGTGCGCACTCTCGCTGGTCAGTTTCTGGCCGCGTTCACGCGCGCCGAAGGTAATGTTCTTCCACACGGGCAACGAATCGAACAACGCGCCGCCCTGGAACAGCATGCCGACTTTGCGCAGCATCGGCTCGCGCTGGCGGAAGGAATAATGGGTGACGTCCTCGCCATCGACTTCGACGGTGCCGGAATCGGGTTTGAGCAAGCCGAGGATAGATTTGATGGTGACGGATTTGCCGGTGCCGGAACCGCCGATAATGACGAGCGATTCGCCAGCAGCAACCTCGAAGCTCACGCCATCGAGCACGACTTTGCGGCCGAAACTTTTACGGACATCCGTGAGTTTGATCTTGGGGACGGGGTTGGTCATACGCCTCTACATGTCATCCCGGGCTTGCCCCGGAATCTCCTTAACGTGGATTCCTGCTCTCGCAGAAATGACGACCGGTGAATGTAAGGCGTCTTGCACATCAAATCCCAAAGAATGCTTGCGTGAGCAGGTAGTTGCTCAGCAGGATGAGGATGGAGGCGGAGACGACCGCATTGGTGGTCGCCTTGCCGACGCCCTGTGCGCCGCCCTTGCTATGATAGCCGTGGTAGCAGCCCATCAGCGCGACGATGAAGCCGAAGACGCCGGCTTTGACGATACCGGTCATCACATCGTACCATTTTAGGAAGTTCCAGGTGTTGTTGATGTAGGGTAGCGGAGCGAAATGCAGCGCCTTCACGCTGACCGCGTAGCCGCCGAAAATGCCGATGATGTCGCCGACGAAAACGAGGCAGGGCAGCATCAGCGTCGCGGCGAGGATGCGGGGGAAGAGCAGGTATTTGAAGGGATTCGTGCTGAGGGTGACGAGAGCGTCCACTTGTTCGGTCACGCGCATGGTGCCGATCTCGGCGGCGAAGGCGGCGCCGATGCGGCCGGCGACCATCAAGCCCGCCATGACGGGGCCGAGCTCGCGGGTGATGGCGAGGGCGACGATGAGGGGAATCGAATTCTCGGCACCGATATCGGCGAAGCCGGAGTTGGTTTGCAGGGCGAGTGCCGCGCCGGTGAAGATGGTGGTCATGCCGACGACGGGCAGGGAGTAATAGCCGATCTCGACGATCATGCGCAGGATCTGGCGGAAGTAATAGGGTGGGCGGAGGCCTTGGGAAATGGTGCCGGTGCTGAAGAGGACGAGGCGACCGATGGCGGTAAGGAAGGCGAGGAACACCCGCCCCACTGCCGCTACCGGATTATGCCTCATGATCGCTTCCATGGGGTGCATGCATAGCGGGTGGAAAACACTTCGTCCACTAATCCGTATAGACGCGTTTGACGCGCGGGCCGATGCGGGTAAGCACTTCGTAACCGATCGTGCCGGCAGCTTTGGCAACATGATCGACGCGGATGCCGTATTGGTCGCCCAGCAGGGTAATGCGCCCGTCGGCGAGCCATTCGTCCGGTACGTCGGTGACATCGAAACAGAGCATGTCCATGGTAACACGGCCGATGAGATGCACCATCTGGTCGCGGATATAGCCAATGCCTTCGTTGCTGAGATGGCGCAGGTAGCCGTCCGCGTAGCCACTCATGACGGTGGCGATGCGTGTGCCTTTTTTCGCAGTGACGCTCGCGCCGTAGCCGATGGTCTGATCCTGCTCCAGCACGCGGGTCATCAGAATGGGGGCGTGCCAGGTGACGACGTGCTGCATGGGGTTGGTATCACTGCTCTGCGGGGCGATGCCGTAGAGCGAGCAGCCGGGCCGGGCGAGGTGGAAATGGTAAGGTTTGGCCAGGAAGATGCCGCCGGAATTGCACAGGCTGGCCGGGATGCCGGGAGCATGCATGAGAGCAGCATTGAACCGGGTAAGCTGCGTGGCGTTTAATGGATGTTCAGCTTCCGGGCTACAGGCGAGATGGCTGAGGATGAGGCCGACGCGGCAGGCTTCCAAGATGGTGCGATCTCGCGCGATGAGGGAGGCGAACTCGTTGACCTGCAGGCCGAGGCGAGCCATCGCGGTATCGATATGCAGAGCACTGACGGCGTGGATGTGCTCGGCGGCGACGGGTTTCCAGCGCGCGATCTGTTCGAGGGAATTGAGGACGGGGATAAGCTTGTGCGAGGCAAAGGCGAATTCCTCGCCTTTCAGCACGCCGTGGAAAACGAGGATGCGGACATCAGGCAGCGCGGCGCGCAGGTCGATGGCTTCCTCGAGGGTGGCCACGAAGAAGGTGTGGCAGCCGGCTTTTTCGAGGGCGCGTGACACTTCGATGGCGCCGAGTCCATAGGCATCGGCTTTGACGACGGCGGCGCATTCATCGCCGGTGAATTGCGTGCGTAGGTACTGCCAGTTCGCGACGATGGCGGACAGGGAAACGATGAGGGTGGGGCTTTGGAACATGTATTACGGCAATATCAGAAGCCGACCATCAGTAAAGGTTTTTTGCGCTGTGCCCGATGAATCCGCGGGTCATGTCCCGCGGATGATGTAGGTGATGATGCTGCCACATGCGCTGTCATGCCGTTTTCATAACGGCATCCGCGCCTGACGTGTAAATATATAGTTCGGGCGCGACGTCGTCATCTGACGGGATGACAGCGCTCTAACGGATGGTTGTCAGTATAATTTGGTCTGCATTCTTGCGTAATTCGTAGAGGTGCCGGGTGCCAGACGTAACGCGTAAGCAATCAGTTTTTGTCATGAAAACAGCCTACGCTACCCCAGGCCTTTTGGTCGGTTAACGATTCGCTTTGGACTGCCCGGAGGATTGCTCATCCACCTATCCGCCGCTCACCGACCTGTCATGCAAGTTTTCGTAGTATGTCCCGAAGGAACAGAGCGCTTACGCTAGCACCCGGCATTGAGGACTGTCTCATGGGCCGGGCAGACCGGGAAGGGGGAGGTGAAAACAAATTACAGAGGGAGAAGGGAGGTAGGGAGTGAAGAGAGAAGGAAAATGGACACCATCATAAAGACGGGGTGACAGGGTGGTAGGTAGGGCGAGGTGGAGTCACGAACGTGTCATACCCCCGCCGGAGGGGAATCTCTGGCCAAATGCAACTATGACATTGTCGTGTTCGCAGTCTGCGATTTCCGCTGCCGCAGGAATGACGTGCGAGGCGGGGTTGAGCCACGTGACAAACGTCAGCGCGAAGCGCTTAGTAATACCTTTCCGGCAGATGATCCTCTTTCACAAGGTCGAGAAATCTCGTTAGTTCGCCCTGGAACTGCAGCTTTACCGTATCGACCGGGCCGTTACGGTGCTTGGCGACGATGACTTCGGCAACGCCGTGGATGGCGGCCATGTCGGCCTGCCACGTATTGTGCTCAGGCGTGCCTTCTTTCGGCTGCAGGCGCTGCATGTAATATTCCTCGCGGAAGACGAACATCACAATGTCGGCATCTTGCTCAATGGAGCCGGATTCGCGCAGGTCGGCGAGTTGCGGGCGCTTGTCATCGCGGCTTTCCACGGCGCGGGAAAGCTGCGAGAGGGCGATGACCGGGATGTCGAGTTCCTTGGCGATGGCTTTCAGGCCCTGCGTGATTTCGGAGACTTCCTGCACGCGGTTGGTGGTGGAGTTGCCGGTGCTCGGACGGACGAGTTGCAGATAATCGATGATGAGGAGCGAGACGTTGTGCACGCGCTTCAGACGGCGGGCGCGGCTGCGCAAGGCGGCGATGGAAAGCGCGGGCGTATCATCGATATGCAGCGGTAAGCTCGCCATGGCGGCGGAACTTTCGACGAGACGCTGAAATTCTTCCTGCGTCAGTTCGCCGCGCTGGAGTTTGTGCGAACCGACGCCACAGGCAGAAGCGAGGAGACGCATGGCGAGTTGCTCGCCGGACATCTCGAGCGAGAAGAAACCGACCGAGCGCGGTTTTCCACCGGCTTCGCGCACGCCTTCATCTTCCTTAGCAAGGGCTTTGGCGGCGTTGTAGGCCATGGTGGTGGCGAGCGCGGTTTTACCCATCGCAGGACGGCCGGCAAGGATGAGCAGGTCCGACGGATGGAGGCCGCCGAGGAGTTTGTTCATATCGACGAAACCGGTATCGATGCCGACGACGGCGCCGGAGCGCTGGAAAGCTTTTTCGGTGCGATTGAGCGCTTCGACGAGGGCGTTCTTGATGGGTTTGAACCCGCCTTCGGCATCACCATCGGTGGCGAGTTTGAAGAGTTGTTGTTCCGTTTGCTCGACGAGGCCGATGCCGCCGAATTGGCTTTGCGGATTGAAGGCCTCGATGACCGCGCCCTCACCGATGCCGATGAGGCGGCGCTTGACGGCGAGGTCGCGGATGATGCGCGCGTAATCATGGATGTTGACGATGGAGGTGGCGGTCGCAACGAGGCGCGCGAGGTACTGATCCTCGACGCCTTCGGCCCCCGCGAAATGGTGCTTGAGCGTGACGGGGTTGGCGATGAGGCCCTTGTCGTTGAACTGCTTGATGGCGGTGAAGATGCGCTGGTGGATGCCGGCGTAGAAATCGTCCGGCTCGAGGGAACTGCCGACATGGTTGAGTGCCTCGTTGTTGGCGAGGATCGCGCCGAGCACGGCCTGTTCGGCCTCGAGGTTGTTGGGGGCTTCCTTTGCGGGGGCGTCGGATTTTGCGGAGGTATTCGGATGCTCGAGGACAGTTGCCATAACTCAGGTGCCACCAGTTTTTGTTTTCGGCCGTCCACCATACTAACAGATTCGGTCCCGGATAGGTAGATGGAGGATTACCCACACCATGATGGATTCATGCGGGTGAGCGATGGGGATAAGTTGCACATAACTTTAGAGCGCGACGCAAGGTGCTTTTGAAAGTACTCAGCACCCCGCAAGAATGCCTAATGGATTGCTGCTTACAGATGCTTCACCATCTTCCGATGGGGGATCGTTACCTCGATAAAAGGTTCGCCGGTGATGGTGTAGCCCGCCTTTTCGTAAAATCCGGTGACTGTTTCGCGCGCGTGGAGTTCGACGGTCTGGTAGAATGTATTGCGGGCGACGCTTTCCGCGTAGTGCAACAAGGTGAGGCCGAGACCGGTGCCCTGATGGTGGACGTCGACGGCCATCTGGCGGATCTTGATGGTCGTCGTATCCAGCGGCGCGAGGAGAACGCAGGCAGAGAGTGTGCCATCGACCACGGCGGCAAGACGGATGTGATCCTGTTCAGCGGCGAGTTGTTCGGGTGTGTAGCGCAGGCCGAGCGGTTGCCGTAGCACGCGATAACGCAGGGCAAGGAGTTCCGTGTCGCGAGCGCTGCCGGCTTCGATGTGGGTGAGGATGATGGCCATGCGTGGATAGTAGCATAGAATGGGGCGGCAGCGTAGAGAACTCGTTGTTGCAATGCGGCAAGCCGTAATACAACTGCAATGCGAAAAAAACCCGCCCGAAAGCTCGGCCGGGTTTTTCGTCTGTATCGTGGTTATTAATTACGGGTGGATGATGCCTTGCGCCTGGCCTAGCCTGCAAAGGGCTGGCAATGGCCCGGGGCCATCGACTGTGAGCGTGCCATCGAATGCCTTAATGCTTTTTAGTGCATCGAGTGGTGACGATGATGGCGCCCGTTCTGCGGCAATCGCGGCGGCCGGGAATAGCGACCCAGCCTGGGCAGAACGCTGAGGATTGATCTGCGGACGAGGCGGCAGGGCACGTGGGGCCAAGGGCGCAGGCAGCGTTGGGACTGAACCATGCGGCAGGGTGTCGAGGAAACTATGCGGTGCCAAGTTTCCGATAATGGCGCCCAACCCCGCCGCGCCAGCCATCACTTTGCCTAAATCGATCTTTTGCGGAACTCCACCGCAGCTGATGCTCGGTACATCGGTGTTCTGACCATTGACGCTGTTGCCGCGATCATCGCTAAGGGCATAGTTGCCGTTAGCGCGGTCGAACGTAACGTGTAAATCGGTCGATACCCCCGTGTGCCTGGTCACGCTGCCATGGCTATTGTTGTTTTTCGGGGTTTCGGGTTTTTGCGGTTGGATGGACTCAACCGGGTCGAATGTGGTCGATTTCGTCATGGTGTTTGCTCCCTGTAGATTGTTTTTACGCAGATCTATGCCTGCCTCATTACTTTACTTGAAAGATATGACAGTTTGATGACGACCAACAAAAAACCCAACCGAATGGCTGGGTTTTTCATTTTCGTGATGCGGAAATAACCTAGGCTTCGGATTCTTCCTCGGCGGTGTTGGCTTCCGGCTCATCGAACATTTCGGTGTTCGCTTCCGCTTTCGCATCGCCTTTGGCTTCCAGCTCCTGCGCGAGCAGGCCTTCGGCGTTGCGGGCAACCTGTACTTTTACTTTCACGTGAACTTCCGGGTGGAGGTTCAACGTTGCTTCGTATACGCCGAGCGACTTGATCGCGGTGGTAAGGTCGATGAAGCGACGCTCGACCTTGTGGCCGGCTTCCTGAAGCGCAACTTCGACGTCACGTGCAGCAACCGAACCGTAGAGTTTACCATCTTCCGAAGCCTGGCGGATGATGCTGACCGAAAGGTCCTTCATCGTCGCGGCCTGTTTCTCAGCAACCGCTTTGGTCTCCGAGTTCTGTTTTTCCAGCACGGCGCGGCGGCCTTCGAAGACTTGCTTGTTGTCTTCGGTGGCGCGCAGGGCCTTCTTTTGCGGCAGGAGGAAGTTACGGGCAAAGCCGTTCTTTACTTTCACCACGTCGCCGACGGAACCGAGGCGGCTGATGCGTTCCAAGAGAATTACATCCATGATCTATACTCCTATGACTGGACGACGTAAGGGAGAAGGGCGAGGTTGCGGGCGCGCTTGATCGCTTGGGACAAGGCACGCTGCTTCTTCGCGGAAACGGCGGTGATACGGCTCGGCAGGATTTTGCCACGCTCCGAGATGAAGCGGCCGAGGAGTTTCACGTCCTTGTAATCAACAGTCGGCGCGTTCGGACCGGTGAGGGGGCACGACTTGCGACGGCGGAAGAAGACTTTGCGGCCACCGGCGGCATCGCCTTCGGCACCGGGACGGGCCGGACGGCCTTCACGGTCACCGCCGCCGAAGCTACGGCCTTCACTGCGGCCACCGGCCGGACGGTCGCCACGAGGGGCGCGGGATTGGAAATCGTTCATGGTAGCTCCTTATGCGGCGGAAGATGAGTTGGATTCGTAGCTGTCGCCCGATTTGCTTTGCATCATGACGGTCGGGGTCGTGTCCATCGTGTCGGCACGCACGGTCAAGGTGCGGACGATGTCCTCGTTGATACCCATGTTGCGCTCGAGCTCTTTCAAGGTCGCGGCTTCGCAATCGATGCCGAGCATGGTGTAGTGGCCCTTGCTCATCTTGTTGATCTTGTAGGCGAGCTGGCGCAGGCCCCAGTATTCCGTTTTCACAATCGAGCCTTTACCGTCGGTGACAATCTTGCTCAACGTGTCGGTGAGTTTCTGGACGTCAGCGCGGGAAAAATCCGGACGCGTGACGAAGGTGCATTCGTAAAATGCCATTCTCTATCTCCCATTAACGGCCAGCGCGCTTGTAATTGATTTCCAGGGCCGACTGCGTCGTCGCATCCGTTTTTTCCAAATCCTCATGTAGCGCTGCTACACTGCGGTTGGAAAATCGAATGCTCCTAACACTCGCCTCCGATGAATCAATCACCCAACTACCCCATGTAGTGGTGTACGGATGACCTATGCATTAAGGTTCCCCCATCGAGGGAGTGCGGGCTTATAAAGGATAAACCGGCGGGTTAGCAAGCATAAACTCGGCTGAGTGGCTAAAACCATTATATATCAAGGGATAGATTGAGGATTGCCGTTTATTACCATGCAAGGTGGCAGGTCATGCTGACCTGAATCGTCACGGAATCTTCATACATATCGAGGTTGCAGCAGCTAGATTGCCTCGTGAGATAACATAAGCAATGGAGCAAGGCATGGCAACGCTACAGGATAATGTGCGCGAGAACGTGGCGAATTTCACCGACGATACGGGTGGCCATGTGCGCATTTCGAGGATTATGGAAGGCAGGCATGCCGGCACACTGGTGACCAGTTTCCGGGATACGCAGGGACGGTTCACGGTGGGTACGACAAAGTCAGGATTTCATGCGGTCGAACATCTTACGCGCGGCGGCCAGCCGCGCGTAAGTATCAATCAGGCGTATGCCGACGGCTACCATAAAGGAGAAATTTCCTGTGGTGCGAATTCTTATAATCAGTATCTCGTTTTTCCGCGCAAGAAAGTCGGAGCTTCGGTCAACGTCGTCGCCGACGTCACGCGTGAGAAAATCGTGGAGTTTACGCAGCGCCATCCGGAGATCGCCGCGCAGCTCAACGCGCTAAACCTACCGTTGACGATGATGCAAGGTCAATCCGCCACGTTGGCGGAACTGCAACAAATCCCTAGTCACTTCCGAGCCTGCCCAATCGACAAGGCGGGGGTGATCGTCGAATCCCTGGGCAAGTAACTTTTCATGCTGACGTGCGACAGGATCGCCAGTGGCACGCGTGCGGAGATAAATCCGTTGCCTCGAGCGACGGTAGAAGTTAACCAAGCCTCATCACCACCGAGGAAATTTTTATGACCACCGCACTCGTATTCCCGGGACAAGGTTCGCAAAGCATCGGCATGGCGATGGCGCTGGCTGAAGCATTCCCCATCGCCCGGGAAGTGCTGAACGAGGTGGACGATGCGTTGTCGTTCAAACTTTCAGCGCTGATGAAGGACGGGCCGGAAGCGGATTTGACCGCGACACAGAATGCGCAACCGGCGATCATGGCGGCATCGCTGGCGGCGTTCCGGGTAATGCAGCAGCAACTGGGTTTCATTTTGCCGCAAGCGGCATCGTGCGTTGCCGGGCATTCGCTAGGCGAGTATTCGGCGCTGACGGCGGCGGGTAGCTTGAGCGTGCATGCGGCAGCGAAATTGCTGCGGACGCGTGGCGAGGCCATGCAGGCAGCGGTGCCGGCAGGACAGGGCGGGATGGTCGCCATCATTGGGCCGGAGATGGCGTTGGTGAAAGAGATCGTTGAGGAGGCGCGCAATCGGGCACCGGGCGAAGTGATCGAGATCGCGAACCATAACTCGACCAACCAGATCGTACTCTCGGGATCGGCGAAAGGCATGGAGACGGCAATCGACGTGGCGAAGGAAAAGGGCGCGAAGCGGGCATTGCCGCTCGCGGTCTCCGCACCGTTCCATTCGACGCTGATGGCGCCCGCGGCGAAGGTGATGGAAGGCGCGTTGGCGGGAGCGAATTTAAAAAATCCACTAGTGCTGCTCATCGCCAACGTAACGGCGGATTATGTGGCGGATGCGGCAACCATCCAAAAACTGCTGGTGCAGCAAGTGACGGGCATGGTGCGCTGGGTGGATAGCATCGAGAAGATGCAGGCGACAGGCGTAACGCGCATCATCGAGATCGGCCACGGCAATGTGCTGAGCGGGCTCATCAAGCGCATCGCGCCGGAAATACCGGTGGTAACCATCGGCACGCCGCAGGACCTCGACGCGTTCGCGGCGAAGGCGGCGTAGCTATTTGCCGCAGGCGACGGCTTCGCCACCGGACGCTTTCACATCCGCGACGCAGGCTTTGGAATCCAGATCGATCTGTTTTTTTGCTGCTGTGATGGCGGCGCGGTCCTGCATGATCGTATCCTTGCTGGCGTGATTGCGCACATCCGCGCCGAGCTGGTTGTTGAGGCGGATATACTGCGTGCGGGCATCGTTCAGGCGATCGACACTGGCGGGGGCGGATGTTTGGCCTTCGATGCCCTGCAAGGTCTTGGCATCGGTGCCAAGTGATGTGCCATCGGCGTTCAGTTTGGTATCGACCGACATGTCGTGATGCACATACGCGGGCGGGGTGAGGACGCTTGCCGGGACGGCTGGTGTCGCGGGCGCGGCAGCGAATGCTGCGCTGGCAAGCAGTGAGGTGGTGAGCAAAGCAAGGATAGAGGGACGCATGGTAGTCTCCGCTTAAAAGATTCACTGCGGCGAAACTATACCTTCGCGCTTGATGAGGCAAGGCGGACAGGTTAGAGAAACGAAAAACCACTTCAGGAGGACGCCAATGAGCACACTTACAGGGAAGAAAGCACTGGTGACAGGTGCCTCGGGCGGTATCGGCGGGGCGATCGCGAAGGCGCTGGTGGCGCAAGGGGCGAGCGTCGCGATCTCAGGTACGCGGCTGGAAGCGCTGGAGCAGTTGAATGCGGAACTGAGCGGTGTGGCGAAGATCCTGACATGCAACCTGACGGATGCGGCAGCGGTCGATGCGCTGCCGGGGCAGGCGGAAGCGGCGTTGGGCGGGCTGGATATTCTGGTGTGCAATGCAGGCGTGACCAAGGACGGACTCGCGATGCGGATGAAGGATGAGGATTTCGAGAGCGTGATTGCGATCAACCTGACTTCGACGTTCCGTTTGAACCGCGCGGTGCTAAAACCGTTCATGAAACAGCGCAGCGGACGCATCATCAATATCAGTTCGGTGGTAGCGGTGATGGGCAACCCGGGCCAGGCGAATTACTGTGCGAGCAAGGCGGGGATGATCGGCATGAGTAAGTCATTGGCGCAGGAAGTAGGTAGCCGCGGCATCACGGTGAACTGTGTCGCGCCGGGATTCATCAAGACGGCGATGACGGAGAAGCTGAACGACGAACAGCAGAAGCGGATCACGGATAATATTCCTGCCGCACGGTTCGGCTTGCCGGAGGATATCGCGGCGGGGGTGGCCTTCCTCGCGAGCGATGCGGCAAGCTACATTACGGGGCAGACGCTGCATATCAATGGCGGGTTGTTAATGGTGTAGTTATTCAGCCCGGTGTGCGTTCGACATTCTCGGGTGCACGGTCGAATCGCGGTGCGGGCAGGCCCATCAATGACGCGGGCGAATCATCGCCGGTATGGGCGATGCGTGAAGGAGCAGCGGGTGCCGTTATGGTATCGGCGGGTGACGATGCAGCATTCGTGGCATCTGCTGGCGTAGGACCGTTGACACGCGGGCCATGGTCCGGATGCGGTTTCAGTTTCTCTTCGATCGTCGCGCCCGGATCCTGCATGTCGAAAACGACACTGCCACCATGTTCGAGTGCGCGTGGGACGAATTGCGGATCGATCTTGCTCATTAGATCGTTGGTCGCGTAATAGACGGGGAATTCATTATGCTCGTCCCAGAAGCCGCGGTCTATCAAGTAACTGTGAAGCTGGCCCAGCGATTTCGACGTATTGAGCGGATCGGCCGCATGCAGCAATTCGTGATACAGCACATGCTGAAGGGTGGTCGGATGTTTCTGACCATCAACTCCCAGATACGGCGCGCCATTGAGCACCCCTTGATTAAGCGCGAGGGTGCCGTTGAGCAGATCAAAGCTGTTCGCAGAGTTTTTCGCGTCAAGGTTCGCACTCGTGGTGGGGGCTGAGGGATCGGTCATATCCTGCACAAGGATGATCCGCCCCTGCGGGTCACGGTTGCGCAGGTACTCGGCCTGCTGTTGCCGCCGCATTTCCGGTGTATCGCTGTCGTTGGCATTCCTGTAATCGTCGCTTTGAAACCGGAACGCCTGCATGGCGACGGCCTGACGCAGGGTCTGGCGACCTTCGGGAGTAGCGGCGTAGCTATCCATGGCGGCACAGACTTCGCGTTCCATAGCCTTATCGGTGTACTTCATGACGAAATGCTGGCGCCAATCGTAGCTGGTCGAGCCGGTGGAGGCATCGGAATAGCGTGGATCCATCATGTCGCGTTGCATGATGCTGGTGAGCGACAGGGATGAAAAATCATCCGGCGTGTAAGTGCGCCCTACTTGCGGTGCATACACCATACGAAACCCCGCTTATGTTGCTACACACCAGCATGGACTGTAAACGTTAATAACTCGTAAAATCTTGATGTATCAGCAAAGTTTATCGCTTTGTTGTCTGGTAAATCAAGATTAGCGTACAATGCGGCAAGTACTAGTGGGCGCAAACAAAAGAGATCATTCGCGTCATCACTACGTCATTGCAACGTCCCGGACGGTCTAGCGTTCGCGCGCTGGCTTGCAGAGATTGGGGATGGAATTCGCAGGCACGTTGTAAATACGCGTTCCGTTGTAGGCGAATCGCGCGCCGTTCATACCTGCGTGGTACATTCTTGCGATAATGTTCTCATCGGGATTATTGATACTGGCGAATAATGACTGAACTGCCGTTTCCAGTGGCACGCAGAGTGGTTCGCCTGCTCGGTTATAGACAGCGTTGGATACCATATACACGTCGCCAGATTGACTATCGACTCGCCGTTCCAAGTAATTCCCGTATTGGTCAATCAACCTTACAGCATCGCCAAGTGTGTAATGCTGGCTGCCCTTTGCTATGGCAGAACTCAGCGTAATCGTTTCTATACTATCAGCCATACTGATACTGCCCTCGTTCGGTAGCACCATCCTACCTTCTACATATCGTCAATGTATTAAGCTTTCATGACAATGCACATGCCCGCTCACACGCAGGGCTTACCTCGCACACGCATGGTTATATTTGGAAATATTTCTCTAGCCAATTGTATTTTAGGTATGGTAAAGCCGCCAGACGTTCCCGAACTGGCCACGATAAGCATAAATGCCGCCCGTTCGCTTGATTCACTAAACCATGAGGATTCCATGTCTGATACTGCAGTGCGCGTCAAAAAGATTGTCGTTGAACATCTCGGCGTTGAGGAAGCAAAAGTGACCCCCGAGGCGAACTTCATCGATGATCTGGGCGCTGATTCGCTCGATACGGTGGAACTCGTGATGGCGTTCGAAGAAGAGTTCGGCGTCGAGATCCCGGATGAAGCGGCGGAGAAGATCCAGACCGTAAAGAATGCCATCGATTTCATCGAGCAGAACGCGGCGTAAGCATTACGCTGAGAGATAATTGAAAAGCGCGAGCGAGCGACCTATTTTTAGGAATCTTGCCGCGCTTTTTGTTTTTAAGCCTACTGTCCACCTTTATTTGAATTGATCGAAAGCTACCCGCACCGTCATTGGAGCACCTAAGCGAAGCAATCCATCCTGGCCAAGTAAAGAAAGATGGATCGCCGCGGCCTGAAGGCCTCGCAATGACGGGGTGAGGGTGGAACTAAACAGTCACAGGAGTTTTTATGAACCGTCGCGTCGTCATTACCGGCATGGGCCTCGTCACCCCTCTTGGGCCGAATGTGGACACCACATGGAAGAATTTGATCGCCGGGAAATCGGGTATTACGGCCATCACCAAATTCGACACAAGCGATTTGAAGGCGAAGATCGCTGGCCAAGTGCCGCGCGGCAAGGGCGACGACGAATTCGATGTCGACCTGCATATCGAGCCGAAGGAACAGAAGAAGATGGACGAATTCATCCATTTCGCGATGGGTGCGGCGGATGAGGCGATCAAGCAATCTGGCATCGACCTGAGCACGGAAGAAAAACGCGTGCGGGCGGGCGTGATGATCGGTTCCGGTATCGGTGGCTTGCAGGCGATCGAGGAAACAGTGCTGATGATGAAGGAACGCGGGCCGAGCCGGGTGTCACCGTTCTTTATTCCGGCCTGCCTAATCAATCTCACGAGCGGCCAGGTGAGCATCAAGCACGGTTTGAAGGGCCCGAACCATTCAGTAGTAACGGCGTGCAGCACAGGGGCGCATGCAATCGGCGATGCGGCGAAGATCATCGCGCGGGGCGACGCGGATGTGATGGTCGCGGGTTCGGCGGAATCGGCGGTGTGCCGGATCGGCATCGCGGGGTTCGCGGCGGCGCGGGCGCTCTCGACGAGCTATAACGAGACGCCGGAAAAAGGCTCGCGGCCGTGGGACCAGGGCCGTGACGGCTTCGTGATGGGCGAGGGGGCGGGCATCGTGGTACTTGAGGAATACGAGCATGCAAAAGCGCGCGGCGCGAAGATCTTTGCCGAGTTCGGCGGTTATGGGCTGACGGGCGATGCGTATCATATTACCTCACCGAGCGAAGATGGCGATGGCGGTTTCCGCAGCATGCAAATGGCGCTCGCGGATTCCGGTTTGAAGGCGGAGGATATCGGCTACATCAACGCGCACGGTACGAGTACGCCGAAGGGGGACGAGATCGAGGCAGGTTCGGTACGCCGCCTGTTCGGCAATACCACGGTGAGCATGTCGAGCACGAAATCGGCGATCGGGCACCTGCTCGGCGGGGCGGGTTCGGTTGAGGCGATCTTCGCGGTGCTGGCGATGGTGCACGGGGTATTGCCGCCGACGCTGAACCTTGAGAACCCAAGCGAATCGGTCGCGGGCATGGACCTTGTGCCATTGAAAGCCAAGGAAAAAAAGGTAGAGGCGGTGTTATCGAACAGTTTCGGTTTCGGCGGCACGAATGCAAGCCTGATCTTCAAAAAGGTGGCCTGAATCTTCACGTAACTGTCACATTATCCCCAGGCTTCCCAATATATATTCTCTTAAACCTTTGGAGGATAGCATGAGTGAAGCAATAATGAATACCGAAACAGGGCGGCTGGAAGGCGAGCGTGCTGCAAAGATCGCAAAGCGTTGGAATGAATTAGCGAGCGGCCGTAGGCACAGTCGTCGTCGTTACTGCGATGAAATTCCCGGGGTCGACGCGGACGTTCCGCCGCCAAAATCTTATATTGATGCGATCAGAGCGCATTCGATGAATGATAATGGCGAGCTCACTTACCCGCAGGAAATCGTATTCGCCGCCACGGTGGAAAAACGTTTGAAGCGCTCGCCGTTGCAAAACCTCTCCGAAGGCGGCATTACGAACGTGGCGTTCGATCCGGATAAACAGGGCGGGATCATGATATCGATCGAGTATGGCCACAGTAAAAACGACGGTTTCCTGAAAGACCTCGAAATCAAAGAATTCGGCGTTAAGGTCGATGCGTTGATTGCGAAGGCCGGTTCCGGCCAAGTGACGCGTACCGGGAATGCAGTTGCCATCCGTGGCGCGGATATGGAGCAAGTCATGGCGACGACCAATCACCTGATGGAATCCGTGACTCAGAAAAACACATTGAGACCGCAGGATTACCAGATCCGTCCGCAGGATTTCGGAATCAGCGTCGTCCAGCGTTAATACGGTTTACTTTTGACCGCGGATGATTAGCGTGCATGGCATGCCGATCACCTCCCATCACAAGAATATTGCGCTCTACATGGTGAAGTGCGTCGTCGGGTTCGTGGCGATCATGGGCGTAGGGGCCGCGTTTTCGATTCCCGATGTGACGTGGGTCGTCATCTCCATGCTGCTGGTGCTGTCGCCGGATAGTAAGGAGGTGATCCCGCTCACCACGACGCGCATCAAGGCGAACCTGGTGGCGAGTTTCATCAGCGTCGCGTGCGTCTTTCTGGTGCCGAACGTGACACTAGCCATCTGCATCGCCATCATCATCACTATCCTGGCCTGCGAATTGCTGAATTTGATGAGCGCGAGCCGTCCGGCACTGGCGGCGATCGTCATCGTCTCGCTGCATCCGGCGGGTGTGCATTTGTGGAGTACCGCGCTCGAACGCGTAGCGGCGGTGGCAGCGGGATGCATCATGGGGCTGTTGCTCACGTTCATTTTTCACCGGCAACTGCATTTCCGCCAGCGCATCCTTGGTGGCGGGCTGGGCGGCGATGCGTGATCGCAAGCGCGGCGATGATTGGTTTCTGGCCGCCCCCCCGGACAATCCTCGTTTACTTTCTTCACGCGTAACGATAGCTCTCAGGAATGAGAACATTACTCCTCAGCATCATCTTCGTCACTGCGTTGAGCGTACTGGGCTTCACGTTCTACAGTATCTCGGCATATCGCACGCCGGGGCAGTATACAGCGACGACGGTGATCATTGCGCCGCATACAGGCGTGCGGCAGACCTTGGCGCAATTACATGACGCGGGCGTTATGCCGCCGACGCTGATGACGGCACTGCCGGTCGTGATATCGCATCAGTATTCAGCATTGAAGGCAGGGGAATATTATTTCATGCCGGGACTCAGCCCGGCACAGGTCATCGGGCAGATCGTCCGTGGCGACATCGTGATCCATAAGGTGACGATCCCCGAAGGCTGGAATGCCTATCAGGTGCGCGCGGCGCTGTTGGGGGAACCCTTGCTCGCGGGCGAGGTGCCGCCGATCATCGAAGGCAGCGTGATGCCAGACACGATGCGTTTTATCCGCGGTGAAGCACGCGCGGTGGTGCTGGCGCGATTGCAGAAGGAACAGGCAGATTACCTGGCAAAGGCGTGGGAAGGTCGCGCGGCGGATTTGCCGATGCATTCAGCGGAGGAAGCGCTGGTGCTGGCTTCGGTGGTGGAGAGGGAAACGGGCGTGGTGGATGAACGGGCGATGGTGGCAGGTGTGTTCATCAACCGTCTGCGCGCGGGGCAGCTGCTGCAGTCCGACCCGACGGTGGTGTATGGCATCGAGCTGCTGCAAGGCGGCGCCCCGATGGGGCGGCCTCTATCGAAGACGGACCTGGTGACGGATACGCCGTATAATAGCTATACGCGCCCGGGATTGCCGCCGACGCCGATCTGCAACCCCGGCAAGGCCGCGATCGAGGCGGCGCTGCACCCGGCCCAGACGGATGCATTGTATTTCGTGGCGACGGGAACGGGCGGGCATCATTTCGCCGCGACGCTGGCCGACCATGAAAAGAACGTTGCCGCTTACCATGCGGTGCGCGGTGACGAGCTGGTAGTCGTGCCGGTGAAGCCGGTGGCGGTGAAGAAGGTAATAGTCAGGAAGGCCAGGAAACGCTGATTATTTGCCGCGGACTTGCGTCTGGGTGGGCATGTTCGCCGCGGCCAGGGCAGCACGGGCATCCCCCGCGAGGGTGTCGAAATCCGCAGTCGTTACCCGATGCGCACTGGGATCTCGCTGGGCGCGTGCGGCACTGTCTTGAACGTCTTTGGCCAGCTTCGCCGCGAGCTCAGGATTATTGACCGTTGCGTGCGCTGGCTGGCCATTCGGACCTTTGGCACTGTAATCATAGACTTCGAGTGTAGGGGCCTGCCCAACTTCCTGCCACACCCACCTGGCCTCTAAAAAAGCTCGATCACGACGCTCGGCAGTTATGTCTGTGCGCGAGGAAAAGACGAAACCGCCCGTCGGATTTCTGATGGAAATAAATGTCGCAATCGCCGGGCGCAACCGTTGGCCCTTCTGCAAAACCCTGAATAGCATCAATTTTTTCGGGTTGGCCGAAGGGTGCGTTTTTAGATAAGCGGGTTGCTACGTATATACCGCTTTTACCCTCATCAGGACGCGCTCGTGTAAAATATAGCTCCAGTTCATCCCCGGAGACGCCAGCCGCATAATCAAGGTCATCCTTGGAGTTAATCTCACCCAGTATCTTGGCCGAGTCCGGATCACGCATAAAAGAACCCGTCGCCGTTCTATGGGCAACAACGAGTTCCGAAATATCCATGCTGCCAATAAGAGGCTTATGATTGTCGGTAAAATACAGGGTCTGCCCGTCGCTACTCACTTCGGAGTCCATGTTGAACCAGAAGGTTTTGTGGCGGCTAACGTCGCCTTGCAGGAGATGCACCCCCAAAACCCCAGCCTGTGACCACTTCCCAGTAAATATCGTAGACTTGTCGGCGGCATAGGATCGCGGCGAGGTGAAGAAGAGGTTCCCGCTCTGGTCCATTGTGGGGACACCTTCAAGCGCATCTGTGTTTACGCCGCCGACCCTGCCCAGATACTGAAAGGTCAGTCGATCAAGCTTTGTCGCATAATGAAGGTCGGTATTCTGGGAGTCCTCGTTTAGGTTGTTAAAGAACATAGTCATGCCGTCACGAGTGATGAATGGCTCCATCGCGTCACCTTCATAGCCGCGGATTGTTACCATCACCGGCGGGTCGAACAATGCTGTGCTACTGGAGGATGCGCTTGAGGTCGCGGCGGCTAGTAACGCACACGCGAGAAATCCGCCGGTCGCAAATTTATATATCCGCGGAAACATCATGGATTTAAGCCGGGTGAGTTTGCAGGGAATGGCTTCGGGTGTTTGCGATATACTGGCGGCCCGATTGCTCGATGCCGACACTGACTTGCGTGCTTTTAGCATCCCGATTGAGAGAAACATCGACGTTGTCGCCCGTTGAGTTTTTGCCAAACGCAAGGGCTTCGGTACTCTGCACAGCAGGACTGGTGATGCTGCGACGATCAACGCCGTTCGTACTTACTTGCATCGTGCCGTTGCGGGCGACTCTTGCTACATCCTGATCGTCGGCCATGGGCTTAATCCTTTCAGTTCTTGTTACTGATAGTACTGGAAAAAAGTTTAAGAATCTTTAAATTAAACGTTACGGGATGCTTATTTCATCCGACTCTGGCAATCATGGCCAATAGCACGAATAATCTCTTTTCTTCGTATATTTTTCAGTGAGTTAAACATCAACGGTTGGGTCGGCCACAGCTGTGGTAAAGTTGCAACAGGTGGGGGGTCATCGTGGCTTAGCAGGCCCCTTGAAGCACACATTATTTGCATCTTACCGGCGAATCGGCAGATATGGTCGCGATGCACTGCTCAAGCGCCCTGCGCGATGTGGTGTAGCGGTTCACTACTTATAACAGCTTAAGGAAATCATCATGAAACTTCTCAAAACATCGACGATTCTGGCAGCCGCAAGCGTACTGGTGATGGCAGCATCGGCAAGCGCAGCGTTTGTCACGAAAGATTACGTTCGCACCGTTGGCGGTAGCCCGGTCATGACAAAATTCGGCGACTGCGTTCTCACGAAATGGGATGCAGCTTCGGGTAAATGCGGCGCTGTTGTCGGCAGCGAAATGCGTACCGTTTACTTCAACTTCAACAGCTCGTCGTTGACGCCAGCTGCGAAGACGAAGCTGAACACGCTGGCTGCTTCATTGCGTTCGAACCATGTATCGGCCGTAAGGATCGTCGGTTATGCTGACATCATCGGCACCGAGAGCTACAACCTGCGCCTGAGCCAGAAACGGGCGAATACCGTTGCAGCGTACCTGCGTGGTAAAGGCATCAAGGTGACCGGTCGTTCGGAAGTACGTGGCCTCGGTGAGACCTCGTCGAAATCCGAGTGCTCGGGCGTCGCCAAGGGCAAAGCCGAGCAGGCGTGCCTGTGGCGTGACCGCCGCGTGGAAGTCGAGATCGTCAACTAACGATTTTGATTCCCAGCAAGGAATGAAAGGGCTCCCAAGTGGGAGCCCTTTTTTCTGGCTGTCATAACGTTGTCATATGCAGCTGTTATTATCTTACGATGTTAGTGAAATTGAACCGTGAAGAAGGCAAGCCGCCCGAGCTAGAGCGGGTAAATCCGGCGAGCCTGCATTACGAGCCGGGACGCCGCCGCGTGATCCTTTTCCCCGGAGAAGGGGTGAGCGACCAGGCGGGAGCCCGTTTACTGATAGGGTCATTCAAATACATCGAGCAGGCGCTGACGAGCGCCCGCGCGCAGCAAGCAGAGCCGGTCGATATCTTCCTCAATACCTACGAAATACCGTATGAAGATTTCGGCGCGCAGCACGCGCATTACCGGATGGAGCGTCAGCCGCAATCCCACTACGGACGTCTCGCCGCCCAGTTCGCGGTATTGCCGATGCTGCTGGGCAAGGGCGAGCGACTCAGTGACCTGACGCCCGAGATGTTGAAACAACGTTACAGCTCGCTGACCCTGTTCAGCCATAGCTATGGTTCCATCGCCGTGCAGGATACGGCCGACGTACTGGTGTCCGAGCTGAAACGCCTCGGTTGGCAGGATGCGGTGATCGCGGAGACAATGAAGGAACTGGTCGAGATCAGTGTCGCGCCGATCGCCCGCGGCGATTTTCCGGCCCCGAACCTGACCAAATTTTACTTTACCGGCACCAACGATATGACGGCGATCCATCGCATCCGGAGCGTAAATTCAAAGCCCGAGACACTTCTGCCGATTTTGAAGGCCAGCGGCTATGGCACCGCGGCGAGCGTCATAGCCGCGCATGCGGACGGAGTGGCGGACAAGCAATTACTGGCGGAGATAAAAGAAAAAGTGACGCAGCGGCGGCATCCGGATCGCATGCCCCGCCCGACCATCCAGCGGCTACCCGCGGGATATGTGCTGAGCGGCCTGCTGCCCGAGGACGAGATTCGCTGGATCGAAGAGAATTCCAAAGGTGAGCAAGTTAACCGGCATTTGCATGTCAGTGATTATTCCCAGGATAGCATCGTGCATGACCCCCGCACATTCCTGCATAGTGACCATAAGCTCGGCGAATGCCTGATCAATGTGGCGAATAATGCGGTGATGCGTGAGCCGGGCATCGGCGACGCGCATCAGCTTCTGATGACGACTGAACTCACGCGTGGGCAGCTGGATACGCGCCTTGAGAATCACAAGCGTGTTGAGCCCTTCATCAGTCAACGTGCCCTAGCCGAGAGGAAAAGCTACCCCATGGATAGCGCACGCGGCCTGTAGGGTGTTGCGCAGCAGGCAGGCGATGGTCATGGGGCCGACCCCGCCAGGCACGGGAGTAATGAATTTCGCGAATTCTGAAGCGGCGGTGAAATCGACATCGCCGACGAGCTTGGTCGTGCCATCCGCTTTGGCGACGCGGTTGATGCCGACATCGATGACGGTAGCGCCGGGCTTGACCCAGTTGCCCTTAACGAATTCCGGCTTACCGATCGCGGCCACGAGAATATCGCCGCGGCGAGTTTCCTGCGACAGGAACTCGGTGCGCGAATGGCAGATGGTGACGGTGCAGGATTCTTTCAGCAGCAACTGCGCCATCGGCTTGCCGACGATGTTGCTGCGCCCGAGGACAACGGCATGTTTACCGGCAAGGCTGCTCCCGAGCTTGTCTTTCAACAGCAGAATGCAGCCTAGGGGCGTACAGGGGACGAGGCCGTCCTGACCGACGGCGAGCTTGCCGGCATTGATTACGTGAAAGCCGTCGACATCCTTTAACGGGTCGATGGCGTTGATGATTGCCTGGGCATCGATATGATCCGGCAAGGGAAGCTGGACGAGGATGCCGTGGACGTTAGTATCGGCGTTGTAGCGCGCGATCTCGATAAGGAGTTCGGCTTGCGTGATGCTGACGGGCAGGATCTTCTCGAAGGAAGCGATGCCTGCCTCCGCGCAGGCTTTGCCTTTGTTGCGGATATAGACCTGGCTGGCCGGATCCTCGCCGACGAGAATGACGGCAAGGCCGGGGGTGACCGATGCTTTGACGGTTTTTACGCCGTGAGCGACCTGTTTGCTTAAATGCGCAGCGAAAGCTTTGCCGTCGATAATCTGGGCCGTCATGTTCTTAACCAAATTGTCATAATTCACATCGTTTAATGTTGTAATAGGGGGCTGAATAGCAATCTAGGCGAAAATTATCTTCATGGCAAAATATCCGTACCGGCATACGCTCGATATCAGCAACGACACTGATTTTGATGCGCGTGGACGCGCCATTATCGACGCAGCATTCGCGGTGGCGACGGTGGCGCATGCCCAGCAATCGCGTGAAAAGGTCGATCCGCATTGGATGTATATCGCCCACCCGATTCTAGTGTTCGACCTGATGAGGGCCATAGGTGAGAAAGATCCGATCACGCTGGCCGGAGCGCTGTTGCATGACAGCCTCGAGAAAGATTCAAAGTACCATGGCGATGCGCAGGAATTGCGCAAGGCGTTATGGGGACGCATCAACAATATTCCCATAGAACTCGCCAGCTTCGACGATGTTCGCCAGATTCTCCTGCTCGTCGGTGAGGTCACGAACCCGGCAGCGTACGGCGAAGGCAAGGAAATGTACCAAGTAGACCGCGCCCGGACCATGAGTCTTGCCGCGAAGAAGATCAAGATCGCCGACCAGACCGCGTCGCTCATCTGCAACCTGACGATGGAGAATAATCCGCAGAAATTCTCCCGTCAGCAGGAGATGGGTTTCACGCAAAAGGCGACAAGCCTGGTCAGCGCGATTGTGCGCTCGGCTGAAAAAACATCGGAGGAAGACGATTTTCGCTCGTACAAAGAGATACAGCAGGAAGTCGATGCCATTCGCCCTTACCATCATCTGTTCGGTCGGGTGTTGCGGCGGGCAATGCCGCTGCTGAAGGAGAGTGACATTGAAAAGCGTAATAAACTGCGGGATGAGTTCAACTACGATGGTGCACTCACGAGCAGAAGCGCGGTCTCGATCCTGCCGGTGGAAACGTCTGTTGCGGATACGGTAGAACTTGAGGGGCCAGAGATCGACGGGGTACGTGGCGGTGTGGCGCGGGTGCATATCGACCAAAGTGGCCGCGTCTGCAGTTTCGTAATGCGGACTGCGCCAAGCGGTGGTCCGCAGCATTGGGTAAACCGCATACAGCAGGATATCGTAGAACTGCTGCGCAAGCGTTCCCACATGACCTCCGAAACGCTGCAACTGGGTGAAAGTCTCGATATGCCGATGGAGGATGGAACCTTTGGCCGTATTTACCGTCTCAGCGCGCACCCACTTTTGTTTGCTTCGGCAGCGCGTGAGGCCGGACGGCAATTATCGCTCGACGCCGGACTTTCATCCGATCAAGCCGGGGCGGTGAGTCAGCACGGCATCGACCTCATTCAGGAAGCCTGCAACGCACTCGAGGAAAAAAAGCGCACGAACTGGGGCGGGCAGGTGCAGGCGGGCCGCAATCTTGGCAAACGTTGGGCCAGTAGCCTCGGCTAGCCTCAAGCAATTTTCACACCCTGGGTCGTCGAATATTCGAAATGGTAAGCCTGGCCGGGATAGATAATCTCGCGAATGGCATGCGCCGCATGCGCTGCTTCCGAAAAGCCGCAGAGGATGAGTTTAAGTTTGTGCGCGTAGGTGGCGATATCGCCGATGGCGAAGATGCCGGGTGTGGTAGTCTGCATCGTGCCGTGATCAACCGTGATATGGTTCATATCGAGGTTGAGGCCCCAGTCGGCGATGGGACCGAGCTCCATGGAGAGACCGAAGAACGCGAGCAGATGGTGCGCGGCAAGAGTGCGCAGTGAGTCATCCATGTTCTTGACGGTGACGCCGGTGAGTTTTCTGCCGTCGCCAACAAGCGCTTCGAGCTGGTAGGGTACGACCATTTCGATTTTTCCCGAGGCGGCGAGGACATGCATCTTTTCGACCATGTCCGGCGCGGCGCGGAATTTATCGCGGCGGTGGACAACGTAGATTTTTGCGGCAACATCGGCGAGGGAGACGGCCCAGTCGACGGCGCTGTCGCCACCCCCGGCGATGACGATATTCTGGTCGCGGAAGTCTTCACGCTTGGCGACCATGTAGTGGATGCTTTCGCCTTCGTACTGTTCGATGCCGGCCAGCGGCGGACGGTTGGGGCCGAAGGCGCCGCAGCCGGCAGCGATGATAATGGCTTTGGCGAGAATGGTCTTGCCCTTGCTGGTACTCAAGGTGTAGCCATCAGCGGTTTTGCTGCACTGCGTGACCTGCTCGCCGAGGATGTATTCGGGTGCGAAAGGCGCGGCTTGCTTTTCGAGCTGGGCGATGAGTTCGGCGGCAGGAATGTTCGGGAAACCGGGGATGTCGTAAATGGGTTTTTCCGGGTAAAGCGCTGTGCATTGGCCTCCGACCGCGGGCAATGTATCAATCACACAGCTTTTTATCTTCAGCATACCAAGCTCGAACACTGCGAACAGGCCGACCGGCCCGGCGCCGATAATGGCGACATCCGTTTGAATCGGATTGCTGCTTTGCATCATGCTCATTTGACGGATGGACTTAAAACACGCATACTCAGGATACAACAAAAAAACTAGGGCAAGCTGGGAATAGCACGATGGGTTGCCGCGTTGCGGACGCTTCTCGCACTGACGAAAGGTTGTTATGGTGTCCGCATATTCCTATCCCTGGGAAGCCCGCTACCCCAAAGGCTTAAGCTGGCATGAACCCTTCCATGGCCGTCCGCTTTATTATTTGCTGGATGATGCGGTAGCGAAATGGCCCGACAAGAATGCGCTCGATTTCTTCGGCAAGACCTACACCTATAAACGCCTCGGCGAAATGGTGAACCGGGTGGCGACAGGGCTGGCGGCCATCGGTGTCACGAAGAATACGCGCGTGGGTTTGTTCATGCCGAACTGCCCGCAATATGTAATGTGCTATTACGCGATTCTGAAACTCGGCGGGACAGTGGTGAATTTCAACCCGCTCTATTCGCGGCACGAGATCGAGCATCAGCTGAAGGATGCGAAGGTGGAGGTGATGGCGACCGTGAATCTGCGCCAGACCTATGACAAGCTGGTACCGTTCATCAACAGCAGCACGCTGCGCAAGATCGTCGTCTGCAATTTCGGCGAGGCGATGCCGATGGCGAAACGGGCACTTTTTGCCGCAGCTAAAGCGAAGGACATCGCGCACCCGCCGCATGACAGTTTCCACGTAACGCTAAACACATTGCTCGAGTCGGCGGAGCTGAAAGGTTCGCCGAACATCATCCCGGATTCGCACGTCGCAGTGCTGCAATATACCGGCGGCACTACGGGCGTGCCTAAAGGGGCGATGTTGACGCATACGAATCTTTACGCGAATACCATGCAATGTACGCGCTGGATGACGGGGTTGAAGGCGGGCGAGGAAACGATGCTCGCGGTGATCCCATTCTTCCATGTGTTCGCGATGACGGTGGCACTGAACCTCGCCATCGCCAACGGGATGACGATCATCATCCATCCGAAGTTCGACCTCAAACATGTGCTGGCAGATATCGATGCGAAGAAGCCGACGCTGATGCCGGGCGTGAGCACGCTCTATGCGACCATCAACAACGCGCGGACGCTCGATAAATACGATCTGTCGAGCATCAAATACTGCATTTCGGGTGGCGGGCCGCTACCGATGGAAGTGAAATTGCAGTTCGAGAAGCTCACCGGCTGCGTGTTAGTGGAAGGGTACGGCTTGACGGAAAGCTCGCCGGTGACACATTGCAATCCGCTGATCGGGGAAAACAAGACGGGCTCGATCGGTTTGCCGATGCCGGGGACGTTGGTGGAAGTTATCGACAAGGATGACCGCAAGACAGTGCTGAAGCAGGGCGAGATCGGCGAAATTTGTATCAGTGGGCCGCAGGTGATGGCGGGGTACCTTAACCGCGCGGATGAATCGGACAATGTGCTGCGCAACGGGCGACTGCATACTGGCGATGTCGGCTACATGGACGAGGACGGGTATTTCTACATCGTCGACCGCATCAAGGAGATGATCATCGTCGGCGGGTATAATGTGTATCCGCGCAATGTGGAGGAGGAGATTTATTCGAATCCGAAGGTAAAAGAATGCGCGGTAATTGGCCTCGACCATGCGACACGCGGGCAGATGATCAAGGCGTATATCGTGCTGAAGGATGGCTGCACGCTGGATGAGGCGGAATTGAAAGCGTACCTTAAGCCGCGCATCACGGCCTATGCGTTGCCGCATGCGGTGGAGTTCCGCGATAGCTTGCCCAAAAGTGCCATCGGCAAGATCATGAAGAAGGAGTTGGTGGCGGAAGAGAAGGCGAAGAAGGCTTGATTGCTTCAAGTGCTCCGCTGACCGACTTTGCGCGCAGTTTCGCTGGCTGATGGTTCGCCCGGCTCGCGTGCGTTTCGATTTCTAGAACTTGTAATCCATCTTCGCGCCGAGTTGCAGGCGGCTGTTCTTCGGCTCGATAAAGGTACCGGCCGGGATGGTATCCGTGCCCGAATCCTCCATATGGAAGTAGCGCACGAAGGGCCCGAATTCGAGACCGCGGCCCGCATCGTCGAGGTCATTCAGCATGAAGTCGCCGCGGACTTCGTAGCCGCTGCCCTGATGGTTCTCGAGCTGTGAGTAGCCGGGGATGTTCTCAAGGCGCGTGCTGACATTGCCGTAGAGCAGCGGGCCGCCCTCGATGGTGGGCAGGAAGTGGAAGCCGCGGCCCGTCGGGATGTCATACGTCACGCCGACAGGCAGCATGAGCTGGAAGATGCGGCGGTCATACGCATTGAAGCCGAGGCTGGTCACGCCGCCTTTGCCTTCGTCGCGGTAATAGCGCGCATCGAGGCCGAGATAGGGCTTGATATGGCCGCCATTGCCGGTGGACTGGTCGTAACCGGCGAGCAGGCGGCCGTCGAATTCCCACTGGTCGGTCCCATCGAGCGAGCCGCTGATGGATTTGTAATCCTCGCGGCCGTAGCCGCCGCGCAGTTCGGTGCGGGAGAACCAGTTGGGGCTGTAGTGGTGCTCCCAACCCAGGTCGAGTGCGCCGTAGCCGGAGTTGCTCTCGAGGCTGGCGATATCCTCGCGGTAACGGTCCCAGTAGCCCTCGACGCCGACGGAATAGCTATTCGCCCGGTAGGCAGGTTGCGACGCATACGTATAAGCAGGGGAGGTGTAAGGCGCGCGCGCGATGGGCGCTGCGACCGGCGCCGGCGGCGGGGCGTAGGCCGGGGTTGCGGCCGGTGCTGCGGCATAGGCATTGGCAGCCGGCGGTGCGATGACGGCAGGTTGAGGCGCGGCCGGTGCGGTATAGGCCGGCATGGCGGCAGCGCGCGGATAGACGCGTTGCAGTGCGGGGCTTGCGGTATAAGGATTGGAGGGCTGGTAGCGGGCGACGGGCATATCCTCGGCACCGGCGTTCGGGTCCCACGCGAAAGCGGGAGTGGTGAGGCAGGTGGCGGTCAGGAGGATGGTGAGGGCGGAAGAGGTGACGCGCATGGTTGCTCCGGATGGCCAATGGTTTCGCTGCTGTAACGACCATAACCACAAATAAATGCTTTGCAAGCGCTGCCAGTGTAACGTAAAGCCAACTCAGCAAAAAATAATGGAGATGCGTCATGGGTGCCACTGCAAAAACCGCCAGTAACTTCACGGATTATAAAGTTGCCGATATCGGCCTCGCCGAATGGGGCCGCCATGAGATGACGATCGCGGAAACGGAGATGCCGGGGCTGATGTCGATCCGCAAGGAATACGGGGCGAAGAAACCGCTGAAGGGTGCGCGCATTGTCGGCTGTTTGCATATGACGATCCAGACCGCGGTGCTGATCGAAACGCTGACTGAACTTGGGGCGGAAGTGCGCTGGAGCAGCTGCAACATTTTCAGCACGCAGGATCAGGCGGCAGCGGCGATCGCGGCAGCAGGCATTCCGGTGTTCGCCTGGAAGGGCGAGAGCGAAGAAGAGTACGAATGGTGCATCGAGCAGACACTGCGTGGCCCGAACGGTTGGCTGCCGAACATGATCCTCGATGATGGCGGCGATGTGACGCTTATCATGCACCAGAAATATCCGGAGATGCTGGAGGATGTTAAAGGCGTTTCAGAAGAGACGACGACCGGCGTGCATCGCCTTGAGGAAATGGAGAAGGCGGGCAAGCTGATGATCCCGGCTTTCAACGTAAACGACTCGGTGACGAAATCGAAATTTGATAATCTGTATGGCTGCCGCGAGTCGCTGGTCGATGGCATCAAACAGGCGACGAACCTGATGATCGCCGGCAAGATGGCGGTGGTGTGTGGCTACGGCGATGTGGGCAAGGGCTGTGCGGCAAGCTTGCGCGGCCTCGGCGCGCGCGTGGTGGTGACGGAAGTCGATCCGATCTGTGCGTTACAGGCGGCGATGGAAGGCTATCAGGTGCTGACGCTCGATGATGTGCAGAAGGTCGCGGATATTTTTGTGACCACCACGGGCAATAAGGACATCATCACCATCGACCATATGCGGGCAATGAAGGACCGCGCCATCGTGTGCAATATCGGGCATTTCGACACGGAGATCCAGGTGAGCGCATTGCGCAACATGAAATGGCACAATGTGAAGCCGCAGGTGGATGAGGTGGAATTCCCGGATGGCAAACGCATCATCCTGCTCGCCGAAGGCCGCCTCGTGAACCTCGGTTGCGCGAACGGCCATCCAAGCTTCGTGATGTCGTCGAGCTTCACCAACCAGGTGCTAGCGCAAATCGAGCTGTGGAACGCTAACGGTAAGTACGAGAAGAAAGTCTATGTGCTGCCGAAACATCTCGATGAGAAAGTCGCGGCACTGCATCTCGAGCGCATCGGCGCCAAGCTGACGAAGCTGAGCAAGGAACAGGCGGACTATCTCGGCGTAAGCGTGAACGGTCCGTTCAAGAAAGACACGTACCGTTACTAGCGCGATTTGCCGGGTGTGTAATCAGCGTGGCGCGTTTGAAGATTATCGCGCTGCGATTTCCAGTAGTCACCGAGCGTGTCCAGTCGATATTTCACTTCGGATGCGGACGCGTGGCGCGGCGAGCCTAGTTGTGGCTGGATATTGGTGTATGATCTCAGCTGTTCTGTTTCGAGGCAGATCTGGCGTGCCATGCCGATGAGGCGGGCATGGAGCCGGTGCGCATCGACCGGCGGTAATCCAGTGGCGCAAAGCTGTGCCTCGGCCTGATTGCTGCGGTGGTTAATAAAGATATTCACCAATTCCGTGTGCGGCCTTACGTCGGCAACATAGCGTTTGGACGCTTCTGGAATGGCTCGCCTGGTTTGTGAGTCGATGGCCCGGCGTAAGTTAAATGCTTCGGCATAGCGCTGAAGAATGTCTTCGGCGACGGTATCGAGCAGTTGCCCACGTTTGCTATCTTCCGGGTCATACCCTGCATTCTCAAGGGCGTAAGTGCGCGCGTCCAGCCAGTAGTCGCTTCGTACACTCTGGCGTAAATCCATTTGAAGCGTGACAGCCCAATCATTGCTTTGGGAGATTTTTGGCCAATCCAGCTGTTCGGATGCTAAGCCGTAAAGCTTCATCACCTTCCGCCGCACAGCTTCCGCCCCGCGTTCGTGAAAGGCAGCGCGGGCAGCGTAATCCGGGGTGGCAGGCGGTGATGTCACATTCGAGGTCATGAGGAATTATAAGGTATCCAGCACCAGAAAAATATGACATTTTCGTGAAGTCATACAATGAAATTAAGTGACTTTACCGTGGTTTACGCCATGCTTTGCGGCGACGGGAGCGAGGATGCCTAAAGAACCTGCTAAAGCCACACCTTCGCAATGCTCGATGTCATCCGTGGCATTGCGGCCGTCATGGTGGCTGAAGGGCATCTGGCGTTCTATTTCTCCAACTGGCAATTGCCGGGACGCTACCTGGCGGTGGATGTGTTTTTTGTGCTCAGCGGCTTCGTGTTGGCGCATGCGTATGAGCCGCGCTTTGCGATGGGCTTACGCGCGGGGAAATTTCTCTTCATCCGGTTGATCCGTTTGTATCCGCTGTACTTGTTGGCGTTTCTGCTGGGATTAGTGAACCTCTGGCTTATGGATCGGATGCATCAGGTGGTGTTGCCAGGGTACTATCTCCCGCTCGTGACCCTATTCGCGGCGCTGTTCCTGCCGCTATTGCGCGCACCGCTGCCGAACGGCCCGGGCACCTTGTATCCGCTCGACCATCCGGCATGGACGTTATTGTTCGAACTCATCGCCAATGTGCTGCATGCGCTGCTGGCGCCACGATTGACGAACAAAATACTGGATGGACTCATTGGTGTTTCGGCCGCGCTGCTTATCGGAGTAACGTTGCATTTCGGCTATCTCGATGTGGGCTATCGACTGAATGATGTGGCGGCGGGCGTGCCACGCGTCTGCTTCTCGTATTTTCTCGGTGTGCGCCTGTACCGGCATTGGTGCACGCGGACGCATGTAAAAACGGCGAATGCGTGGAGCATCATGCTAGCCGTTATTGCGGTGCTGGCGTTGCCGGTGCCGGGGGAATACCGCGCTTATTACGATCTGCTGGGGGTGCTCGTGCTGATTCCGGCGCTGGTCTATCATGCAGCATCGGTCACGCTTGGGTGGGCGAGCCAATGGTTGTTGCCGCTCGGTACGGCATCCTACGCGTATTACGTACTGCATGTGCCGTTCGGACTGTTCATCGCGACGATCGCAACGCGGCTGGGCATCGGCCTGACGCCGGGCATCGGGGCGCTGGTGATGGCAGCATTGCTCGCACTGTGCTTGGGGCTTGATCGGGTGTATGACCGGCCGGTGCGCACGTGGCTAAGTTCGCGGGTGATTCATCGTTAGTAACGTAGGTGACAGAACAACAGTTCCTTGCCGATTTCGGCTTGGTTAAGGCCGGGTACGCGTAAAACTCCGTGACTTATCCATCGTTCATGGCATCTTGGAGCGAACCGCTAAGGGTAACGCATGCTACGTAATCTCTTCAAAAAAGCGAGGCCGGAAGAGACGCCTGCCCAATCAGCGGCGGCGGCGGTGGCGGATGTGGCGCAAGCGGTAGCGCGTCTCGAGGCGGAGAATACGCGCTTGAAATCCGAAGCGCGGCGTTATGCGAATATCATCAACAGCTCGCTCAATCCTATCTGGCAGCGCGACCTCAATTTCAATATCGTCTACTGCAACCTTGCCTTCACGGAAGTGGCGGAGGAAACGACCGAGAACGTCATCGCCATCGGCGACATGGAGCTGTATCGCGGCCACCGCAACCTCGCGCAGAAAGCGATGGAGACAGGGCAGGAGCAGTATGAGCGCCGCCACATCATTGTGGGTGGGGAGCGGCGGCTTTACATGATCCGCGAATTGCCGATTAAAGGTGAAGGCGTTATTGGCTATGCCATGCATATCAGCGAGCTGGAGCAGGCGCAGGAAGAGATTCAGCGGCATGTGTCGGCGCTGCGCGATTTACTCGAAAGTTCGACGTCGGCGATGGCCATCTACGGCCGCGATATGAAATTGAAGTTCTACAATTTCGCGTTCGTGAGCTTGTGGAAGATGGATGAGAGCTGGCTCGATACCGAGCCGACGTACGGTGATGTGCTTGAGGTGATGCGCGAAAAACGCAAATTGCCGGAGCAGGCTAATTTCAAGGCGTTCAAGCAAGCGCAGATGAAATTGTTTACCACGCTCATCGAGCCGCAGGAGGAGTTTTTCTATCTGCCGGACGGACGCACGCTCCGGGTGATCGCGATTCCGCATGCTCTGGGCGGCATCCTGTTCGCCTATGAGGATGTAACGGACCGGCTGGCGCTCGAACGCTCGTATAATACCTTGATTGCGGTACAACGCGAGACGCTTGATAACCTGCACGAAGGCATTGCGGTTTTCGCCGAGACGGGTCGATTGACGCTGACCAATCCCATCTTCCGCCAGCTGTGGAAACTGGAGCCGGAATTCACAGCGAGCGAACCGCATATTCGCGACGTGTTCGCGCGCGCCAAGGAATATTTCACGACGGATGACTGGCCGAAATATCTCGATAGCCTGATCGCGCGTTTCCAGCAGCGGCGGCATCTTTCGTTGCGCTTCGAGCGGGCGGATGGGACGGTGCTCGATTGTTCCGCCGTGCCGCTACCGGATGGGGCGACCTTGCTCAGCTTCATCGATGTGACGGATTCGACGCTGGTCGAACGCTCCCTGCGCGACCGGACGCAGGCCCTCGAAACGGCGGATCGGATGAAAACGGAATTCCTCGCGAACATGAGCTACGAATTGCGTTCGCCACTGACATCCATCTCCGGATTCTCCGAAATGCTGACGCGTGAATATGCGGGCAAACTGAACGATTCGCAAAAGGATTATGTCAGCGGAATTTACCAGTCGGCGCAGCATCTCGGCGCACTCATCGGCGACATTATCGACCTAGCGACCATTGAGGCCGGGTTCCTGAAACTGGATGTGCAGCCCTTCGCCATCCGCGAGGCGATCGACAATGTGCTGGCGCTGCTGGGCGCGCGCCTGAAGTTGCAGGACGTAGCCATTAACGTCGATATCCACCAGGATATAACGCGACTTGATGCGGATGAGATGCGGATGAAGCAGATCCTCATCAATCTGCTGGCGAACGCGGTACGCATGACCAAATCGAAGGGGCGTATCGAGGTACGCCTCGACTTTGCGGATAACGGCCATGTGCAGCTGACGGTACGCGATAACGGTCCGGGGCTCGACGCGGCGCGGCGCGAGAAACTGTTCGACCCGTTCTTCCGCGGTGCCCACGCGCCGGGTGCGGAATCGGTGCTCTCGCTCAGTTTGGTGAAACGCTTTATGGAGTTGCATGGTGGCAGCATCATCGTAGATTCAGAGCCGGGCAAAGGTACGGCGATCACCTGTGTGTTCCCGCCGCCGCTGAAATCGGTTGAATCTGTAGCGGTGAACCAGTAGGGACGGCGCATGACAACCACGTACATCCTCACCCTTTCCTGCCGCGATGTACGCGGTATCGTCGCGAGTGTTTCGGGCTTCCTTGCCAAGCATGAGGGGTTCATCCTCGAATCGACGCAGTTCGGCGACCCGTCGACGGAGCGCTTCTTCATGCGGGTGCAGTTTACGGCCAGTGCGAATACGCCAGTGCATCACGCGCTGAAAGAGGCGTTTGCGAAAGAAGTGGCGATGCCGTTCGACATGGAATGGGAGTTGAACGATGCGGGCGTGAAAGCGCGTGTGCTGATTCTGGTAAGCAAGCAGCTGCACTGCTTGAATGACCTGCTGCACCGCTACCGCACCGGCCAGTTGCCGATGGAGATACCGGCGGTCATCAGCAACCATCCGGACGCGCGTGGCATCGTGGAATGGCATGGCATCCCGTTCCATCATTTGCCGATCGAGAACAACGACAAGACGGCGCAGGAACAAAAAATCCGCGAGATCATCAACCGCGAGAAAATCGATATGGTCGTGCTGGCGCGCTACATGCAGATTCTGAGCCCGGAACTTTCGGCGTATCTGCGCGGGCGAGCGATCAACATCCACCATTCGTTTCTGCCGAGCTTCAAGGGGGCGAAGCCGTACCATCAGGCGTATGAGCGGGGCGTGAAGCTCATCGGCGCGACGGCGCATTATGTGACGGATGCACTGGACGAGGGCCCGATCATCGATCAGGAAGTGGCGCGGGTGGACCATGGCTACTCGCCGGAAGCGCTGACGTTGATGGGGCAGGATCTCGAGGCGCTGGCACTGACGCGCTCGGTGAAGTACCAGCTGGAGCACCGGGTCTTACTGAATGGCGCCAAAACGGTGGTGTTCAGGTAAAGCATCAGTGGTGCTACAGTCCGTCATTCCAGCGAAAGCTGGAATTCATCTTTTTAAGCAGGTAGATTCCAGCTTTCGCTGGAATGACGGCTAGTCCAGCGAGTCAGGCTACTAATGTTGGATGTACTTATTTCGCTATGACGACGTTATTCGCCATCAGAGGATTGATGTAGAACCAATTGACGAGCAGGTGGTCGATGAAGCTCAACAGCAACCACAGGATGATTGGTGAAAGGTCGATGCCACCGAAATGCGTGAAGTATTTTTCGATCATTCGGCGGATGGGCCCGAGCAGCGGCTCAAGCAGGCGGCTCAGTGTCGTATAACAGTTATTAACGATAGGGCTGGCGCGGTTGACGATATCGAAATGGATCAGGAGCGTAAGCAGGATCCAGATATCAAGTGCCAGTTTTATAAGGAAAATAACGTCGCGAATTAAATCAGCGATGGCATTGAGCATGGAGCACTCTTTCCTGTTGTAAATAAGAGACGTTTTTGTTATAGTATAAATGTAAAAGTGGGGCAAGACCCATGATTACCGGTACCCGCAAAGAGGCGCTGTTCGCTATAATAATACCTTTCGGAATGTAATCCGGATGGATGGAGTTAGTACCATGACGGTCTCGACTATCGCTACATTAACAGCGAACCTATCGCGCGTTGCAACGACACAGGATGCGAAGCCTGCAGCCGTGCTCAACAGCCTTGTCTCTGCTACGCCAAATACTACTGCCGATATCGTAGCAACGGACAATACCGCCGATGTCAGCCTGCAAAGCCAGATCGCCCAGTTTCGTGTCGTGTCGCAAAGCATCGCGGCAGGCAACTCCGTCGCCGCTTCCGCCAGCTTAGGGGCCAGCGATATTTCGCGTGAACTCGGGGCATTGCATGACCTCGCCCAGCAGGCGGCCAATGTACCGCTGAGTGACCGTGAGCGCGCGCAGATCGATGCGCAGTTCCAAGCGATTCGTTCGCGCATCAACGTGATTGCATCCCAGACGAAATTCAGCGGTGAGTCGTTGTTGGACGGTTCATCGACTGCCGTTGCCAACTTGACGGATGAAGCGCTGTTCAACGACACACAGCCAAATCTGACGACGGTTGCGAATTCGCAGGCAGCGGTGCAGCAGGTTGCATATGCGCAGGATTATACGACCCAGCAGATCGATACGATCACGATACTGCAACAGGGCCTTGATTATGCATCGTCGACCGTGCAGACAGCGACCCAGAACCGTGAAGCGGCACAATCAACATTGACGGATGCGGACTTTGCAGCTGTAGTAACGTCGAGCGGCCAGCCGGCAAATACGGATGTGCAAGCGGCACAGACCACGCGGCTGCCGGATAGCTTGCTGGCGTTACTGAGCGAATAACGATTCCAGTTTCTGCTTGGAATAAAAAAGCCGGCAGTAAATCGCCGGCTTTTTTGTTGCAATACGTTACGCTGAATCCCCGCCATCTCGGGGATGATAGCAGGTGTAAAGCGCCCAAGGCGCTACGACTTCTATCATTTGCGCTTGTTCACCGCCACAAACTTGCGTGGCTGCGAACCAATGAAGAGCTGGCGCGGACGACCGATTTTCATCGACGGATCCTCGATCATTTCTTTCCACTGGGCGACCCAACCGGCGGTACGGGCAACAGCGAAGAGCACGGTAAACATCGCAGTCGGGATGCCGAGCGCGCGGTAGATAATGCCCGAATAAAAGTCAACATTCGGGTAGAGTTTGCGCTCGATGAAGTATTCGTCGTTGAGCGCGATCTTCTCGAGTTCCATCGCAATCTTGAGCAGCGGCTCATCGCCCTGACCCAGCTCGGCCAGCACTTCGTAGCAGGACTTGCGCAGTACGGCCGCGCGCGGATCGTAGTTCTTGTAGACGCGGTGACCGAAGCCCATCAGACGGAAGGAGTCGTTCTTGTCTTTGGCGCGTTTGATGAAGTGCGGGATGTTCTTCGCATCGCCGATCTCCTGCAGCTGGTTGATGACGGCTTCGTTGGCGCCGCCATGCGCCGGGCCCCACAGCGAGGCGATACCGGCACCTATGCAGGCGAACGGGTTGGCACCCGAGGAACCGGCAAGGCGTACGGTCGAGGTCGAGGCGTTCTGTTCGTGATCCGCATGCAGGATGAAAATCTTCTCCATCGCATCAGCAATCACCGGGTTCACTTTATACTGCTCGCACGGGGTCGCAAACATCATATGCAGGAAGTTCTCGGCGAACCCGAGCTCGTTCTGCGGGTAGATGAACGGCTGACCGATCGAATATTTATAGGCCATGGCGGCCATGGTCGGCATCTTGGCGATCATGCGCATCATCGCGAGTTCGCGCTCGGCCGGATCATGGATGTTCAGTGAGTCATGGTAGAAGGCGCTGAGCGAAGCAACGGCACCGACCATAATCGCCATCGGGTGCGCACGACGCGGGAAGCCACGATAGAGGAAGTGAAGCTGCTCATGCACCATGGTATGATGGTTGATGGTGTGTTCGAACCATTTTTTCTGATCGGGGTTCGGTAGGTCGCCGTAGTTCAGCAGATAAGCGGTCTCGAGGAAGCTGGCTTTGCCGGCAAGGTCGGCGATATCATAGCCGCGATAGCGCAGGATACCCTTGTCGCCATCAATATAGGTGATTTCGGAATCGCAGGCGGCGGTCGACATGAAGCCGGGATCGAACGTAAAGTGACCTGTGCTGGCGTACAGCTTGCTGATGTCGATGACGCTGGCGCCTTCGACGGCTTTATAGATTGGGAATTCGACCGGCGTGTTGCCGTTCACCGAAAGCTGGGCGGAACCGGCCCGCTTGAAGCGGCTGGTTTGCTCCTTACGAGCGGCCTGGAGTTTTACGGGACGCTGCGGGGTGAGGCCGCTGTTGGCTTTTTTCGCGATTTTTTTCTTCGCGGTTTTCTGTTTGCCTTTGGATTTGATTGCGGCTTTAGCCATAAAAACTCCTACGGGATGAATCGAACGTGAAATGACGCTAAACCCGCGGTTCGCCTTGCGTCAATGCGCTTGTGGGCGCTTCTGCGCTTTGGCCGATTTCTTTTGTGCGCTGTGGCAATTTTCTACCAGTGCCAATACTTTATGATCGAGTTTGCTGAGTGGCAGAGCAGTGATTTGGCTGCGGGAATGCCAGTCACTGCTGTTCATATGTTTGTCGCTGCGCTCCAGCACTACATGGCCGTTAAGTTTGAAGTGTGAATAGACATGCGTAACGATGCCGATGCAGTACGCGGGTTTTTTCACGAGTGGTGTTTGTGGGAAGCCATAGAGGCCGCCGAGTAGCGCCGCATCGCGCGTTTCGAGGAAGTAACGGCGCGCGGCATCCACCCGCACATGGATGATGACTTCGCGGGTCGGTATACTCCTTTTGGTTTTTTTGGTCGGGTATTTTTCCGGCGTGGCCTTGCCAAGACAAATGCGGTTTGCTGGACAACACGGACAATCCGGATTTTTTGGCGTGCAAATAAGTGAGCCAAGATCCATCATGGCTTGATTGTAGTGGAACGGCTCATGTCGGTTGAGGAGGAATTCCGCACCTTCCCACAGTTCGGTATCGCTAGGGGTGGCGAGTGCAAAAATACGTGCGACGACGCGTTTCACATTCGCTTCAAGGATAGCGACCGGATGATGATACGCAAAGGCAGCGACTGCATGGGCCGTGTTCCTGCCGATGCCTGGGAGAGCGAGCAGACCTTGCACGTGCGTGGGCATGCGGGTGCGCGCCAGCTTCGCCGCTTCGTGCAGATTTCCGGCGCGGCGATAATAGCCGAGACCTTCCCAGGCTTTCATGACTTTTTCGCGCGGCGCATCAGCAAGGGATTGCACCGTTGGGAACATCGCGAGGAATGGCTGGTAGAAGCGCGTCAGCACCGTGGACACCTGGGTTTGCTGCAGCATCACTTCCGAAAGCCAGATACGGTAGGGATCATCCGTCGTGCGCCATGGCAGATCATGCCGGCCGTGGGTTTTGTACCATGCGTGCAGCGCATCATGGAACCGGCGGATTGCTGCGGGTTTTATTTGCTCAGGCGCGGGTTTGCTGGTAGTTCGATGGGTCATATCCCTCATTCACATTTGCACGAGACATATCATGACACCTCCGACCCTAGCAACTGCTGCAAAACCTGAAACCAATAACGTGGAGACGACGAAGCTGACCGTCTCCACCGGTGCCTTTCCGGGTTCAGCAAAAATTTATGCGCAGGGGAGCGCCTTGCTGCAAGGCGTGAACGTAGCCATGCGGGCGATCTCGGTGTCGCCGAAAGCGGGTGAGCCGCCCGTGGTGGTGTATGATCCATCCGGGCCGTATACAGATGCGAACGAGAAGGTGGATATTGCCAAGGGGCTGACGCCGATTCGTGCAGCGTGGGTGGAGAGTCGGAAGGATACAGAAGCCTATGAGGGCCGCCCGGTGCGTCCGGAAGATAACGGCTACAGAGAGTATCAGAAGATCGAGGTGATGCAGTTCCCGAACCAGCACCGCAAGCCGCGCCGGGCGGTGAGCGGGGGCAATGTGACGCAGATGCATTATGCGAAGAAGGGAATCATCACCGCCGAGATGGAGTATGTGGCGATCCGTGAGAACGAGGGTCGCGAGCAGGCAGCGGAAGCGATGAAGGGCGGCGAGAGCTTTGGGGCGAGCATTCCGCGCCTGGTGACGCCAGAATTCGTGCGCGATGAAGTGGCACGCGGGCGGGCGATCATCCCGGCTAACATCAACCATACGGAACTGGAACCGATGGCGATCGGCCGAAACTTCAAGGTGAAAATCAACGGCAATATAGGCAACTCGGCGATCAGTTCGAGCATTGCGGAAGAAGTCGAAAAGATGGTGTGGGCGACGCGCTGGGGCGCGGATACGATCATGGACTTAAGCACCGGCAAGAACATCCATGCGACGCGGGAATGGATCATTCGCAACTCGGCGGTACCGATCGGCACGGTGCCGATCTACCATGCGCTGGAGAAGGTTGGCGGCGTGGCCGAGGATCTGACCTGGGAGATTTTCCGCGATACGCTGATCGAGCAGGCGGAGCAGGGGGTGGATTACTTCACCATCCATGCGGGGGTGCGGCTGCCGTTCATTCCGCTGACGGAGAACCGCGTGACGGGTATTGTTTCGCGCGGCGGCAGCATCCATGCGAAATGGTGCATGGCGCACCATCAGGAGAATTTCACCTATACGCATTTTGAGGAAATCTGCGAGATCATGAAGGCGTATGATGTGAGCTTCAGCTTGGGTGATGGATTGCGCCCCGGCAGCATCATGGATGCGAACGATGCGGCGCAATTCGCGGAGCTGAAAACGCTCGGCGAGCTGACGGAGATCGCGTGGAAGCATGATTGCCAGACGATGATTGAGGGGCCGGGGCATGTGCCGATGCACCTTATCAAGGAAAATATGGAGAAGCAGCTCGAAGCGTGCCACGAAGCGCCGTTCTATACGCTTGGGCCGTTAACGACGGATATCGCGCCGGGGTATGACCATATCACGAGCGCCATCGGCGCGGCGATGATCGGCTGGTTCGGCACGGCGATGCTGTGCTACGTGACGCCGAAGGAGCATCTCGGGTTGCCGAATCGCGACGATGTAAAAGAAGGGGTGATTGCTTACAAAATCGCGGCGCATGCGGCGGATCTGGCGAAGGGTCACCCGAGCGCGCAGTTGCGGGATAATGCGCTATCGCGGGCGCGCTTTGATTTCCGCTGGAACGACCAGTTCAACCTCAGCCTCGACCCCGATACGGCGCGGGAATACCATGATGAAACGCTGCCGGCGGATGGGGCGAAGGTGGCCCATTTCTGCAGCATGTGCGGGCCGAAATTCTGCAGCATGAAGATCTCGCAGGAGGTGCGCGACTTCGCGAAAACGGAACGCGCCCTCGGCGGAATTGCTGCGCAGCAATTGGATGCGGCAAGTGCACAAAAAGGGATGGATGAGATGAGTGAGAAGTTCAAGGCTGAGGGAAGCGAGATTTACCAGAAGGTGGGATAATACGTGGCGAATTTGAACAACATTGGAGAAGCGAAAGAACAATTAGAGTTAGTTCTTAGCTTTTTTGAAAGAGCAGAAAGCAAAGCTCTCGCAATATTCGCTTTTAACGCTACTTTGCTTGCTTTATTGTTCGTCAATATTACTTCAGCTACTTTTAATGGCTGGTGGTCGGTCGTCATATTTGCTGCGACTATTTTTGGCATAGGAATAAGCTTTTTACGGGTTTATGAAGCAATTTTTCCTAATCTTGAAGGTGACGAAAATTCGTTAATATACTTTGGTGCAATATCTAGATATTCGCGTGAAGATTATATAAATAAATGTATACAAGGAACTGAAGCCGATTTGTTATCTGACTATCTCACGCAGATTTGGATAAACTCTAAAATCTTGAGCTATAAATTTCATCGTGTAAAAATCGCCTTTCAAATTACGCTAGGCACTCTCTTTCCTTGGCTAGTGTTGATGGCTTTGATTACTTATAAAACAAATTTTGCTTTAAAAATTTCTTAAATGGCAAGCATTGCTGATTTAGAAGGCGCAGTAAAAACGCTCTTTTCCACTACATGGAGCGAGCGTAAGGGACTTGTTGTACCTGAAACAACAGATGTCGCATTCAAGGATGGCAGCGTTCAGCTCAATGCTGCATTCCTATACGCAGATTTAGCAGCATCATCATTATTGGCTAAAAAATGCCCATGGGAAACAACAGCAAAAATTATCCGCGCATATTTAGAATGTTCAATCCGTTTAATAAGAGCCTACGGTGGACACATCAGGAGTTTTGATGGCGACAGAGTAATGGGTATTTTCATTGGAGATTATAAAGAAACATATGCCACTTATTGTGCTCGCGAAATAGACTATGCTGTTGAAATGATAATTGGCCCGCAAGCGGTCGCTAATTTTAAATCGATTCAAGAGAATAGTATAAAAATTAAACACTCTGTTGGAGTCGACACAGGAACTGCTCGTGCGGTGCGCGCCGGAATTAGAGATAATGATGATTTAATTTGGATTGGGCGAGCACCATCCTTGGCGGCAAAGTTATCCGATATCAGGGAGTATCCTTATGATGTTTTCATTTCTAGCGAATGCTATTCCGCGTTGGTCGACGCAGCAAAAATAGACGGCGGAAATCCCATCTGGGAACCAAGAACATTTACTTATTCTGGTGAATCTATCACGGTTTATAGAAATAAAGTTTATAAAACTCCATGACCTTGCTCTCGCGCACCCCCTACACCCCACCGCCCTACGCCGAGATGGAGCACGCGCTGATGCGCGGAACTACGGAGGGGATGTATGAGACGAGCGTGGCGAATTTGCAGGCGCTGAAAGGGGTGGCGGTATCGGCGATCACCTATGCGAGCGATGGGTTGAAGGTGACGGGCATCGAGGCGTTGCCGGATGACCTTGCGGCGGGGGAGAAGATTCCGCTGATGATCTATAACCGGGGCGGCAGCGGCAATTACGGCATGCTGAGCCCGGGGCAGATTACCGTATTGATGGCGCCGTTCGTCAAGCAGCTGCGCCTCGGCGTGCTGGCGAGCAATTACCGTGGCAATGGCGGCAGCGAGGGGCGCGAGGAATTCGGCGGGGCGGATGTGCAGGATGTGCTCAACCTCATCGCGCTCGGCAAAGAGCAACCATGGTGGGACGGCAAGAATATCTTCCTGCTTGGCTGGTCGCGCGGCGGGATGATGGCGTATCGCGCGATGCAGGCGGGGGCGGAATTGACGGCGGTCGCCGTCGGTGCGGGTGTGGCGGATCTGTTCGACCTCGCGGCGCGGCGGGATGATATGGAGCAGATCTTCCAGCGCTATGCGCTTGAGGGCAAGGATCGCGAAACCGCACTGCGTGAACGCTCGGCGGTGCAGTGGCCTGAGAAACTGAACGCGCCGCTGCTCATTATGCATGGCGATGCGGATGATACGGTGGATGTGAGCCAAGCGCGTGTGTTGGCGGGCAAGCTCGAGGCGCTCGGCAAGCCGGTGAAGTATGTGGCGTACGCGGAAGGCGACCACGCGTTGAAGAAGTACTGGAAGGAATGGGTCGGCGAGACGGTGAGTTGGTTTACGCAGTACCGCAAGTAAGATGAACCCCGGCGCAAGGCCGGGATGACGAGCTTGTCACACATTTGCCCTAGGGCATGATGAACAGCACCGGCAGGATATGCTGGTCGTCACGCAGCCAGTCGATGAGCTCGAACACGGGGAAGGGCAGGAGCCACACCCAGGCATCGCGGATGGCGATGAGCAGCAGTTGCGGGCGCATCTCGATGGCTTCGGGCTGGGTGTAATGTTTAAAGCTCGGGATGAAACGCTTCACGCGGGCGCAATAGGCGCGGTAGGTGTCGCCGAAGTTTTCAAGCAAGCGGGCTTCCTCGCGCCGGACGAGGAAGTTGTAGCTGATGATATGCATGATAAGCAACGGGGCGAGAATGCTGATGCGCGCGCTCTCGAGCCCGACACCGACAATGCCGATGAGTGAGAAGACATAGAGCGGGTTGCGCACGACGGAAAAGGGGCCGCTGGTCATCAGTTCGTGGTTCTTGCGACCGCCGAGAAAGGCAGTGCTGTAGAGCCGCCCGAAGGCGCAGATGAGCGTGAAGAAATAGCCAAGATACTCCAGGCGCTCACGCTGTGGGGTGTCATCGGGTATCCAGGAGTCGGTGACGAGGTAAAGCAGGACAAATAGCCAGACGGCACGGCGCGAATTGCGCATGCGAGCCTTGTTCAAATCTTTCGCCATGATATCCTGCTATTATTTACTGTTGTGCGCGTATAGCGGACGTTGCATCGCAGGTAAATCATTATACGCGATTCCTGACTGCGGTGTTGATGTTCGTCCGCACACTGTTTTTTTATCAGGCAGGCCGTAGGTTTGCCGCTCAAGCACGGAGGAATTTATGAGCAGCATTGTCAACGAGACCATTGTCCGTGATTTCTATCAGCTCTACATGGCCCGCAACCGGGAAGGTTTCGCCGCTCTGATGCATCCGGAATTCTATTTCACCAGCCCCAAGGACAACCATATCGATAAGGCCGCCTATTTCGCGCGATGCTGGACGCCCGGTGACCTGATGCGCGATTTTACCATCACGCAAATGGCGGTGACGAACCAGTTCGTCTTTGTGAATTACACTATCACCATGAAAGACGAGACGACGCATTTCGAAAATGTGGAGCTATTCACGATCGAGGATGACAAGGTGCGGGAGGTGCGGGTGTATTTCGGTAATCCGCAGAAACATCATGAAAACCAGTCGCGTGCTGCATAGCACGCTGACCTTGTGTGAAATTTGATGTGGATAGGGTGGCCCACTGATGGTTTTTTTATAGGGCTCTGATTAGTTCTTTGCTACCTATCAGGAACTTTTTTAACTTTATCAAGGAGACTACCAATGAAAACCACCCTTAAAATTGCGCTGCTCGCCAGCGTATTGATGGCAACGCCAGTGCTTGCTGCCGACATGAACAGCGACGATACCCGCGCTGTGCATTCGAGCCGTGCAATGGATAATGCGGACAATGCGAAACTCGATGCCAACGGCAACCCCGTGCCGATGCGTCATCATATGCATCATATGAAGAAGGACGGTAACTACATCAACCATGATGCCAACCCGAACTACGGTGCTGAGAACATGCACCATGGCTACCGCGATGCGAATGGCAACTGGCACCGTGGCGATCGCGCAGCTATGGCGAATGATGGCCGTACGTACGAGGGCCGCCAGTATGGTTATAACAACTATTACAATCGTACCGCTGAAGGTAAATGGATGGGCATTGACTTCAACAGCCGCCACATGACCGATGGCTCGGATACCGATGTGAACAACCGTGGTCGTCACTCGTTCATCTTTGGCGATAACGAAAGCCCGAACGACTTCCGCGTTGGCAGTGGCCACGTTGTGAAGTTCTAAGGCCAGGACATTGCATGACCCCATTCAGTTGGCCCACCGTGTGAAGACGATAGCCCTTATCGGGGCATCGGACAAACCGGAAAGGCCATCGTTTGGGGTCATGAAGTTCCTGCTCGACCGCGGGTATGATGTCATTCCAGTCAATCCCGGTCTGGCTGGTGAAGAGATCCAAGGACAGAAAGTAGTTACGGCGCTTTCAGAAATCACCGGCCCGGTCGACATGGTCGATATCTTCCGCAATACGGATGCGGCTGCGGAAGTGATCCGCGAAGCAATATTATTTAAAGAAAAACTCGCGATCAAAATCATCTGGTGTCAGATCGGTGTGGTGCCCGAAGAGGCCGCGGCGGAGGCACGTGACGCAGGTCTGATCGTAGTTCTCGACAAATGCCCAGCTATCGAGTGGCGCTAACACAACCAAATACAGCGTTTCTGGCGGCAAAGATTCGAAGCATTATTGACCAAGAAATATTAAAAAGGCCGGGAAATATTCCCGGCCTTTTTTGTTTTTCACATTCTAGCGGTGCCAATGATCGCGATCATAATCACGGCCATGCTCATGCTCCCAGCGCTCACGTTCATGCCAGTAACGCCAATCATAGTTACGATGGCGATCACGACCGTTGTAATAAGCCGGATAATACGCTGGTGGGCCATAATAGGCTGGTGCGGGCTCATAAATCGGTGGTGGATAATACGGCGCCGGTGCGACGACATATCCCGGCTGGTTGATGCCGACGCCGATATTAAGATTCGTGCGTGCCTGCGCTGCAGTAGCACCAAGTGCAAGTGCTACAACGGCGGCAGTAAAAATAATCTTCTTCATAAGATTCTCCATCGATAATTAATGCGACTTCTTAAAATGGCCAAGATGCTTCCCATGATCATGATACAGTCTCTCGTCAGCCAAGCGGCGTTCTTCATTCACACGGTTACTTTCAAAGACCCGGTTGCGCGAGGATGACTCATCATTCTTGTGCCAGTAATTCCAATCGTAATTGCGGTGGCGGTCGCGTCCACTATACCAGGATGGATAATTATCGGGATGATCGACATTGGTCGAAGGAATTTCTGAACCGGCGCGGCCAGCACCTAAGTCCGTGCCTGCATTCGCCGCAGTGGCATTCAATACTAGCGCCATCACCGCAGTAATCAGAACTGTTTTTTTCATGAGAATTCCTTCCTAGCGGTAGTGGTCGTCATGTTTAATCTGGCCGAGATGACGACCATTATCATGGCGTTCGTCACGATCATGATACTCATGTGAATAGCGCCACTCACGCCCTTCACGATGTCGATCGCGGCCATTGTAATGGGCAGGGAGGTACGGGTGCTCGACGATGACAGGAGCCGGTTCGTAGGCTTGGTATGCCGGTTGACCGAAATTGACATCGACATTGACTTGAGCATTGGCTGCACCAGCGCTTAACGAGATAAGCGCAGTGGCTAACAAGAATTTTTTCATAGGTACTCCTAGGGTGATTTGCAGGCTTTTATCGCAGGTGCCATGTAAGAGGGCGATATGAATCCCTATGACATGTCTGCATAAAGCATGGTATAGCACCCTTGTATGACGCTAGGCTGATGCCTAACTGAGGTGAATATGGGAAAGCGGAATATACTGGCGGTGACGATCCTTATCGGTGGCACGGCCGCTTCGTTTTATTGCTATGCACGGCTAGCGCAATTATTGCCGATGAGTGATGCAGACGCGGTAACGCATGTTGAGGCGACCATTACCAAGGTAAGCGCGCCAATGGTCAAGAAAGGTGAAAATACGAGCGATGTGAATAATGACGTGTACTTCATGTTCCAAGCAGCAGGCAGTGATTACACCGGCAATTACAGCGTCCGTGGTTATGATAAAGCACCCGAGAGGAATACGAAACTGCCGGTGGTCTATTACACAAGCCGCCCGGCAATTTTCCTGCAGCAAGCAGAATATGACGATCTGCCGCAGCAACTGCAGGTGTTGCGTATCCTGATGATCAGCTTCGCACTGGTTGCTATTATCGCACCGTTCGGCGTCATGCGGCACGGGCCAGCCCATTGAATTTTTATCGGTATATTGATACGTTTAATGGAAGATTGCTGGAGCATCCTAATTTTACAACACATTATAACTTAAGTTTGGCATCAGTTACCCTTAAGTTTCATGTCGTCTGATAGTGCTAGCTAAAAAGAACTGACACGATTCAATAGCGCTTGAGCGAGCACCAACACAATAACCACGAGGTGTTATGAAAAAGACTTTTATTACTGTCCTATCGCTTGTTGCATTAAGTGCAACGTCGGCTTACGCCCATACCAGTGTGGGCTTTGGGTTTAATTTTGGCGGCCCGGTTTATGCGCCGGCTCCCGTTGCCTATTATCCGCCACCAGTGTATGGGTATGCGCCGCCGCCACCGCCAGTTTATTACCCGCCCTATGCTTACGCGCCGCCGCCCCCCCTATTATTACGGTGGCTATCCTTACTACGGTGGTCGCTATCGCGGGTATTGGCGCTAGCTGACCAAGTCCTCGACAAAAAGGTCAGCAGTAATGCTGGCCTTTTTTGTTGCTTCTATCACACTAATTACTTTTTGAGATTATCGCGAATCTCGCGCAGCAAGAGTATTTCCTCCGTCGGCGCGGCGGTCGCAGCGGCACCAACCAGTTTCTCGCGCATACGGTTGACGCTTTTGACGATGAGGAACACAACGAAAGCGACGATAAGAAAATTAATGACGGCATTCAGGAACAGGCCGATCTTGATAACCGGGGCCCCGGCCTTGGTGGCATCCGCCAGGTTATCGTAACTTTTGGCCGGGTTGAGGTTGATGTAATATTCTGAAAAATCCAATCCACCGCTGACGACGCCAATGATGGGGTTGATGATATCCTTTACCAGTGAAGCAACGATGGCGGTGAACGCCGCGCCAATGATGATCCCGACGGCCAGATCGACCACGTTGCCTTTGGCAATGAATGCCTTGAATTCGCCGAGCATGGTTTTCTCCTTACGTTAACGGAAACGATTTAAAGATTTGCGTGGCGAATTGTCAACGGTTATTACGCCGCCCCCATCACGATCGCCACCGGTTGGCGATCTTCCCCGATGGCGACGAAAACAAAATCACCTTCGGTAACGAGTTCCTCTTTATTGCTGTCGAGCCGTTCGACCATGACCTCGATATGCACGGTGAGGCTGGTGCGGCCGACACGGGAAGTGGTAGCGAAACAGGTGATGCAATCGCCGCTGTAGACGGGTTTGTGGAAGACCAGTTTGTCGATGGCGATGGTGACGATGCGGGCACGGGTAAGGCGGCGCACATGCAGGTATGCAGCGAGGTCCATCTGGCTGACGATCCAGCCACCGAACATGTCGCCGTGCGGGTTCAGGTCGCTCGGCATGGCAACGACCTTGATGACCAGTTCGCGTTTGGGTTCGTATTCGGCCATGGTTCGTTCCTATTCGTTACTCGTGGTCGCATCTTCGGCGGCGTGAATGGTCGCGACGGTGAGGCGACGTTCCTTCGCCGGAGCGAAACCGCGCATGCCGTTGAACCATTCAACGGCGACAACGGCGCCTTTACAGGGCTGCAGTAGGGCGAGCGCAAGGACAGGGATAGCGGGTAGCCAGATCGCGGCCTCGACCCAGTAGGGAGGGCTATATGTTACCTCGACGAAGACAACGCCCGGAATAAGGATGTGGCCGAGGATAAGGATGACCAGATAGGCGGGTAGGTCATCAGCGCGGTGGTGATGCAGTTCCTCACCGCAATGGGCGCAAGTTTCCGCAACGCGCAGGAATTTTGCGAACATGCGACCGATACCGCAGTTCGGGCATCTGCAGCGAATGCCGCGCATGAGTGCGGTGCCGAGGGTGAGTTGGGGTGTCATAGTCATAGGGTGCTTTCGTTGGCAGCATCTATAGCGCCATGTGGGTTGCGTCACCACCAGAATATGCTAGATAGTCCGGCACGCGGGTATAGTTCAAAGGTAGAACGAAAGCTTCCCAAGCTTTAGGTAAGGGTTCGATTCCCTTTACCCGCTCCAGCCTTCGCACCTATGGGCTACAGCTCGGCGAATCAGATTCAACAGGAGTTGCCGATGCGCATTTTCGTTTTTCTTACCCTGATTGGAGTCATGCTGATGTTCCCCTTCACTCAAGCAAAGGCAGATGATGAACAAAAGGGCAGCGCCTACGATTTCAAATTCAAGACGCTGATCGGCGAGGAACCGCTGCCGTTATCGAAGTTCAAGGGCAAGGTTCTGCTCATTGTGAATACGGCATCGGAATGCGGGTTCACGCCGCAATACGAGGGTCTGGAAAAACTTTACGAGAAATACGAGGATCAGGGATTAGTCATCTTAGGTGTGCCGAGCAATGATTTTGGCAAGCAGGAGCCGGGTGACAACCAGCAGATCGCCCATTTCTGCAAACTGAATTACGGTGTGACGTTCCCGATGGCATCGAAGGAACATGTCTCGGGCGATGAGGCGCATCCGTTCTATCAATGGGCCACCGAGACGCTCGGCTTCGGCACCAGCCCAAAATGGAACTTTCATAAATATCTGGTCGACCGCCATGGAAAGTTGATCGATTATTTCAACTCAACCACCTCGCCGGATTCGGACGGAATCAAGGAAGCGGTGGAGGCGGCATTGAAGGGTAAACCGCAAGACTAGTCACGTTCAATTCTGGTGCGGGGGACTAACTGCGATCCGTCTTGTTCGATACTTTATTTTTGCCGACAGGCTTCGCGGTCGTGGTCTGCTTATTAGTAGGTAGGGTTGAGCCGGTATCGCGGGTCTTATCCTTGACGCCTCCACCATAGCCGCCGGAAACATCTATGCGTTCATCTTTGCCTTGGGTAAAACGCGATTTATCTAGCGCAGCATTCTTTGTGGTAGTCATACTTTCCTCCTAGCGTTACGCATGAATGTCAAGTGACACATCTTTGTAGTAATCTTTCAGGATAGAATGGAATTTCGGGTCAGCAAAATCGGGCCAGTCGGTATTGTCGAAGCCGGGTGCCTTGCGCAAAAACTCCTCATCGACATTCAGGATATATTCGACCTCATTCTTTGAATCGATCTTGCGGGCCAATGCGGCGAACGGCACGGCAAAGCGTTTATTTGGGTAAAGGATGCCGTACTCGCCTGGGTAGGAGAGCACGTAATAGGCGATCTCGCCATGATACTTATTGACCATCACTTCGCTGATGACACCGAGATTCTCGCCATCCCAGTTCTCGACATGGGTGCCGACGATGTCCGATGTACGGATGGTCTGGTGATGCTCGTTATCGTTTCCGGTCATTAGAATTCCTAGTGTGTTTCGCTGCAACGTGGTCCGCAGATACTCGCATGATTCTTCGGACACTAATGATAATGCGATAAAAAAGAGATTGGGTCTTATTCCCAGTCCGCTTCATCTTCGCTGATCAGGTCACCCATCATCGACGGGCCTTTCGTATGTACGCGTTGTGCATCACCACACATAAGATGGTGCCAACTTGGCAATGGCTGGCCGAAGGCGACGAGACGATACCCGCAGCTATGCGGCAGCCAGTTCATTCCAAGCACGTTTTCGGGGGTGACCTTGATGCAGTCCGGCACATTCGCCTGCCGGTTCGCGTAATCCGTGCAACGATGCGTTGCAAGGCAGAGGTGGCGGCACGCGACGTTGCTCAGGGCAATGGCGTGCGTATCCTCGTCCTCAACGCGGATCTGGCAGCATAAACCGCAGCCATCGCAAATGGATTCCCATTCTGCCGCAGTCATTTCGGCCATCGGTTTCTTAAGAAATCCTGGTTGCTTTGCCATACAGCAGATATATTTTTAAGCTCATGAACTGTAAAGCATATTGAATCGTCACTGAACTGTAATACAAAGCTTTCGGCTCGCATGGTAGATATGGACTTTCAATTAGCCACTATCAGGAGCCCATCATGGCGACGATACTCGATAATGTCCGCACTTTTTTTAACGGTAAAAGTGATCAAGTGCCGCCGTCGGAATCTACTCCGCCAATAATCAGTGCCTCACCTGAATCTGTGGCCATGCATCATATAGCGCCGGTTGCGGCGAATGATGACGCAGAATTTTCGCTCACCGTTGCCACCAGTGACGCGCTAACAAGGTTGCTACGTAGTCAGACGCTCATGCGTTTCGGTCATGAGAAACCGGCGCTTTATCCTGTGGAAAAAATAGAACTGATCAATGGGTTTGGCCATGGCGGTTCTTTCATTGCGCGGATTGATGAAGCCAATGCGGTAGAACATGGTCAGAATGTTACATTGCAGGTAACATTGAATAAACCGGCAAACGATTATGACATTGTTGCACTGAAAAATGCACTCCCGACATTGCTTGAAGCCATTCCTACATTCAAGGGTAAGCTCAAGGCGAAAGAAGCGCATGTTACACCGCCGACCTATGCCGATGTCGCAAAAGAGCTGGAGGCAGTATTAGCCACCAAGCCGCATGGCCTTACTGCCGCCAGTCATGATGTTGTGAAACAATTCTTCGATGCACATCGAGGCGAAAGCGACCGGCCGAATTTCTGGAACAACAGCGTTAGCGCCTCACACCATGAAGGTGTCGTTTCGGTGACCATCAATGCCCGCGAATTACCCAAGGACAAGGATGCGGTGGTTTCGACCGATGCGACGATTGTCGCCTACTTCAAAGCGCATCAGGCGCAGGTAATGCAGGATTTCAAGGAACGGATGCTGAAATTGAAGGTGGATGGCGTAACAGCAGAGACCCTGGCCCATCTTGATATGCATGTAGCCGCCCAAGGCTGGAATATCGAGGCAAAATTCGGCACTAAACCAGTGAAACACACGGATGAAGCGGGTAAGGAGCTTACCGGTGAAGCTTATGCTAAAGCGATGGGCGAAACGGCGCTTGCCAAGATTGACACGAAAGTGATTGAGAAAGCATTCACCGAAAGCCTGCTCCATGTAAATATGCACGAACTGAACCCGGTGATGGTGCACATCCTCGATGGGCCGATGCTGGGCCATTACCTAAAGACTAGATTCGCCGGCGATGCTGAAATGACGGCGTTCCTCGACAGGCATGATATTTTCAAAAACGAAGCGGACACGCAAGCCGAAAAGGCCAAAGCAGTGCAAGACCACAAAATCGTACTTGGTGACGCTAGTGTCGGTAAAACGCCGGATGGTAAAGCGGACCAAGTGTCGGTCGATTTCGAACTGCCACCTAAAATGAAACTGCAGGAAGTGCTGGCAGCTATCGTTGCGGCCAAGGCGCAAATGAGTATCGATCTGCAGCGCACGGCGAACGAGAATAAAGTTGGTGCAGAAGTGGCGCGGGTAGCGTAAAGAGAAGCTTCCACCGCTTCGTAGGCCGTGTATGCTGGTACCGATCCTGATCTGCTATATACTTGTAGTAAATCTGCTGACGTATTTCCTGTACTGGAAAGACAAGCGCGCGTCGATCGCCAAGGACTGGCGCGTGCCTGAGCATGTGCTTCTGTGTGCGGGTTTCATGGGCGGTACGCCAGCGGCATGGGCTGCCCAACATCATTTGCGCCATAAATTGAAGAAAAGTAAGTTCCAGAATCGGTTCCATATGCTCACAGTCATCCAGATGGGTGTTCTGGTTTTTTTACCGGCACCCATCCTGTACGCGCTGTGATGCGCATCCTCGCGCAAATCTGCCACATCTTGAAAATCAAGTGCAAAGTTTCGCGGCATTGCACAGTAAGTCACTTCTAAATGCATGATTTTTCTGTCATAGTCGGCTTATTAAGATCACGTATCGGAGTATAAAATGACGGCCAGTGTCATCGTCGGTTACCTGCGTTCCCCCTTCACCCCCGCCTACAAAGGCCAGCTCGCTGGTACCCGGCCGGACGACATGGCCGCGGAGGTCATCAAGGCGCTGATTAAAAAGATCGGCGTGAAGACCGAAGACATCGAAGATATCATTCTCGGCTGCGCATTCCCGGAAGGCGAGCAGGGTTTCAACCTCGCGCGCATGGTAGGATTGCTAGCGGGCCTGCCGGTGACGACAGGCGGGCTGACGGTGAATCGCTGGTGCGGGTCGAGCATGGAAGCCATTCACATCGCGGCTGGGAATATTGCGATCGGTAAGGGTGAATTATTCATCGCTGCCGGTGTCGAATCCATGAGCCGTATCCCGATGGGTGGGTTCAACCCGCTGCCGAACCCGGCCTTGTTCAAGACCATGCCGGAAGCGTACATTGCGATGGGGTTGACCGCCGAGAACGTCGCAAAGAAATATACGATCGACCGCGAAGCGCAGGAAGTGTTCGCGCTGGCGTCGCACCAGAAAGCAGCGGCGGCAGACCTCTCGGGTGAAATCGTGCCGATCACCACCAAGGCGGGGGTAGTGGACAAGGATGGCACAATCCGCGCCGGTTCAACCAAGGAAGACCTTGCGAAACTCAATCCGGCGTTCGATGTATATGGTACGGTGACGGCAGGTACCGCATCGCCACTGACGGATGGCGCGGCGGCGGTGATTGTGGCGAGTGAGGACTATGCGAAAAAACACAAGTTGCCGATCCTCGCGCGCATTAAGGCCTGTGCCATCACGGGCCTCGACCCGGCGATGATGGGCTTGGGGCCGATCACGGCGTCGCAGAAAGCGCTGAAGCAAGCCGGGCTGACCATCAAGGATATCGACGTGGTGGAATTGAACGAAGCGTTTGCGGCACAATCACTGCCCTGCATTCAGGAGCTTGGATGCCCGATCGAGAAGGTGAATCAAGAAGGCGGCGCGATTGCGCTTGGCCATCCGCTTGGAGCATCCGGCGCACGTATCACCGGCAAAGCCGCGTTATTGCTGAGTCGCGGCAAAGGCAAATACGCACTCGCCACTGCTTGCATCGGCGGTGGGCAGGGCATTGCGACCGTGCTGGAGAAAGCATGATGCACCGCGCCGCGCTGGTGATGACCGTGGCGCTTTTAGCTACGCCTGCTTTTGCTGAGGAGGGTGATCCGGCCTTGCATTGGCGCGAATGTTCGGTGGATGCGGATTGTATCGCCATTCAGGGCACCTGTAACCTGACGGCAGTCAACGCGAACTATAAGGATGATGCGATCGACTATTACAAAAAACTGCGCGCGGAGGCGAATTGTGTCAAGCGCTTCTGGGAACCGACGAAAGGGGTGATCCCGGAATGCAAACCGATCGCGGGATCGGAACCGGACCGAGCGAAGCTCGATAAAGCCAATCCCGGTCCTCACCCCTACAGCGCAGTGATGAATAACGGGGTCTGCACGATGGTGCCGAAACCAACCAAATACTAGCCTAGGAGCAATAACGTGATCGACATCAAAAAAGTAGCGGTACTGGGTTCCGGTGTCATGGGTTCCGGGATCGCGGCGGTGCTGGCGAATGCAGGGATTCCAGTGCTGCTGCTAGACCTGCCGGCTAAAGAAGGCCCGCGCAATGCGATGGCGGAGGGGGCTATCGAGAAGCAAGCCAAAGGTGGCACGCCGGGTTTCGCACATCCGAAATTCAAGAAGCTGGTGACGCCGGGGAATTTCGAGGATGATCTCGCGAAGTTGAGCGAATGCGACTGGATCGTCGAGGTGGTGGTCGAGAAGCTTGTAGTGAAGCACGACGTATATAAGAAAATTTTGGCAGTGCGCAAGAAGGGCAGCATTGTTTCCTCGAATACGTCAACCATTCCATTGCATGAATTGCTGCAAGGGATGCCGGAGGATCTCGCACCGGATTTCATCATCACACACTTTTTCAATCCGCCACGTTTCATGAAGCTACTTGAGGTGGTGCCGAGCCCTGAATTTGCTGCAGACCGGTTTGCAGCATTTATCGATTTCGCTGACCGCGTTCTGGGCAAGGGTGTGGTGCGCACGAAAGATACGCCGGGGTTTCTTGCCAACCGTATTGGCGTGTATTGGATGACGGCGGGACTCATCGATGCGATGAAGCTCGGCATCACGGTGGAAGAAGCGGATGCCGTCATGGCCAAGCCGCTGGGCTTCCCGAAAACGGGGATGTTCGGCTTGTATGATCTCATTGGTATTGATCTGATGCCGCTCATCGCGCAGGAGATGCTCAACACGCTGCCCAAGGACGATGCGTTCCGTAAATTATACGCGTTGCCCGAGCTGGTGAAGAAGATGATTGCTGACGGTTACACTGGCCGCAAGGGCAAGGGTGGATTTACCCGTATGGTGCCGGATGCGAGCGGCAAAAAGAAAAAAGAAATCATCGACCTTAAGACAGGTGAATACCGACCGGAGAAGAAAGCAAAGCTGGAATCGGTCGACGCCGCAAAAGCAGGAATTGCGGCGCTATTCGCGTCACCAGACATCGGTGGTAAATATGCTTCGGCAGTGATGTTAAAAACGCTACATTATGCGGCAAGTCTCATTCCGGAAATCTCGGATGATATTTTCAGCGTCGACCAAGCGATGGTGATGGGTTACGCATGGAAATATGGCCCGTTCCAGATGATCGACAAACTGGCGTCTGGTGGAAAATCCGGCACGGACGTGTTCGCAGGCGCGCTGCAGCAAGCGGGCATGTCAGTACCGCCGATTATCGCGAAAGCATCGGGCAAGAAACTTTACGAGACGTCGAGCGGCAAGCTCGAGCAGTTCAGCATCGGCGGCAAGTTCGAGGCGGTGCCGATCCCGGACGGTTCGCTGATGCTGGCGGATATCAAGCTGACGAAGAAGCCAGTGAAGAAGAATGCCTCTGCGCAGGTGTGGGACCTTGGCGATGGGGTGGCATGCCTTGAGCTGACCAGCAAACAGAACACGTGGGACCCAGAGAATCTGAAAATGGTCGGCGAAATGCCGGACATCGTTAAAGCCGGTGGCTTCCGTGCGGTGGTCGTCGGTACAGATGCGGATAATTTCAGCTTCGGAGCGAATATCGGCTACTTCCTGCTGGCATGCAACACTGCGAGTTGGTGGGCGATCAGTGACATGGTGAAGCAGGGGCAGAATGCGTTCATGGGCCTAAAATATTCGGATTTCCCGGTCGTGACCTCGCTGGCGGGCATGGCGCTGGGCGGTGGGTGCGAGCTGAACCTGCACGCAGATGCGGTACAGGCGCATATCGAATCCTATATCGGACTGGTCGAAGTGGGTATTGGCGTTATCCCCGGTTGGGGTGGCTGTAAGGAACTTTTACTGCGCCATTATGTTGCAGCAGAGGCTGCACAAAAAGCGATTGCAGCTGGAAAAAAACCGGAGCACATGCTGGGTGGTGGACCGATGCCGGCAATCAGCAAACCGTTCGAGTACATCTCGACTGCGAAAGTCGCGGGTTCGGCGGCGGAAGCGCAGGATATGTTAATCCTCAATAGCAAATCCGGTATCACTATGAATCGCCGCCGCTTGCTGGCCGATGCGAAAGCGCGGGCATTGGCGATGGTGGATGGGTACGCACCGCCGGAGCCGCGCCTGATGCGGTTGCCGGGACCAGCGGGCTATGTAGCGCTGCAGCTTGCAGTCGATAATTTCCGCAAAAGCGGCAAGGCGACGCCGCATGACGAGGTGGTGTCGATGCATCTCGCCCGTGTGCTGACAGGCGGCGATACGGACATTACGCAAGAGGTGAGCGAGCAGGATATCCTGAATCTCGAGCACGACATGTTCATGGAACTCTGCAAAACGTTGGCGACGCGTGATCGTATCGCCGTGATGCTCAACACCAGCAAACCGCTGAGGAACTGATATGCCCACCTACACCGCACCCTTGAAAGACTATCAATTCCTTATTCACCATTTTCTCGAACTAGATACGTACGGCGAGATGCCGGGTTTTGCCGCAGCAAAAGATCTAGTTGAACCGCTGCTGACGGAAAGCGCCAAGCTTTGCGAAGAAGTGTTGTTCCCACTCAACGTGGTGGGAGATAGGCAGGGCCTGAAATACATGGATGGCACTGTGACGACGCCGGACGGATTCAAGGAAGCGTATCAAGCTTACGTCGATGGTGGCTGGCCGACACTGACCTGGCCGGAGGAATTTGGCGGACAAGGCATGCCGGAATTCCTCAACATGCCAATGCTGGAGATGGTGTGCTCGAGCAACTTAAGCTTCGGACTGACGCCGGGACTGACGCATGGTGCCATCCACGCGATGTTGCTGCATGCGACGGATGCACTAAAGAAAAAATATCTGCCGAACATGATCTCGGGCAAATGGTCGGGCGTGATGTGCCTGACGGAGCCGGTTGCGGGGACGGATCTCGGCTTGCTGAAAACACGGGCAGAGCCGAATGCCGATGGATCATACTCCATCACCGGGAACAAGATTTTCATCTCGGCAGGCGAGCAGGACCAGACAGAAAATATTATTCATCTGGTGCTGGCACGGTTGCCGGGGGCGCCAAAAGGCAGCAAGGGGATTTCGCTGTTCGTCTGCCCGAAATTTTTGGTGAACGAGGATGGTTCCCTCGGTGAGCGCAATCAATTCTCCTGTGCGGGACTCGAGCATAAGATGGGCATCCATGCGTCGCCAACATGCGTGATGAACTATGATGGCGCAACGGGATGGCTAGTGGGTGAAGCGCATCGCGGATTGCCAGCGATGTTCACGATGATGAACACAGCACGGCTTTATGTTGGTGTGCAAGGCCTCGGCGTCGGCGAGGCAGCGTACCAAAATGCGCTGGCGTACACGAAGGAGCGTTTGCAGGGCCGGGCATTGACGGGGCCGAAATTCCCCGAGAAACCGGCGGATCCGATCACGGTTCATCCGGATGTGCGGCGTATGCTGTATACAATGAAATGCTTTACGGAAGGTTCGCGGGCACTGGCCATCTGGGTGGCGCGGGAAGTGGATATCGCGCATGGGCATCCGGATGCCGCCCGACGTGCGGAAGCAGACGATTTCGTGCAGCTCATCACGCCGATCCTGAAATCGACCTTGACCGATGGCGGGTTTGAGACGGCAAGTACGGCGATGCAATGCTTCGGCGGGTATGGTTTCATTGAGGAATATGGGGCGAGCCAGTATCTCAGGGATTCGCGCATTGCGATGATCTATGAAGGTACGAACGGTGTACAGGCGATGGATCTGGTGGGACGCAAACTGCCGACGGATACGGGACGCTACTTAAGTCGGTTCTTCCATCCGGTGGATGCGTTTATTGCGGAAAACCGGAATGACCCGGCGATGGCGGAATTCACCAAGCCGCTCAAGGCGCATGTGAAGTATTTGCAGCAGGCAACCATGTGGATCGGCACGATGGGGTTCGTGAACCCGAACCATGCAGGAGCGGGCGCGGTAGAGTACCAAAAAATGTTCAGCCTTGTGCTGTTTGCCTTCATTTGGGCGAAGCAGGCGAAGCTGGCGTTGGCACTGAAGGAAAATGATGCCGAATTCTATGCTCAGAAACTTGCTACCGCCCGATTCTTTTATGCCAAGCTCCTGCCGACGACGACCGGCCTGCTTGCTTCAATTACTGCAGGGGCTGACTCTGTCATGGCGGGCAATGAGTTTTAGCGAACAACGTATTTGCTAAGTTAATTAACAATATACTGCGTTAGTCAAACCGCTGTTCGCCATTGAACTGGCGGGCAACGCCATAACTAAATTTATGTTTTACGCTTACACTACAAAGCTTTACATCGTGAGTGGGCCTGATGTACCCATTGTCACAGAATCTTCACACTATAGACCTGCGGGTTTTAGTATAGTTAAGCTGAAGATATAGCTTTAATCCAATTTCATGTTAAAGCTGCAGAAAAATGTTAACGAATAATTTACCGGCAAGACGTTAAGATCGGTAAAATTTAAGGAGTTCGGCAATGGCTAGTTTATTTGGGCAACATATACCAACTGCCTCGTTACCGGTTATCGCGCAATCCGCCGCAAACAGGGCCTCAAATTACACTGGCTTGCCACTCTCCGGCGGACTCGGCAGCGGATTGGGAATTGGCATCGCCCTCGCAGGTGCCGCGCCAAGTTTATTAAGTGGCGTGGGCCATATGTTTACGGGCTCTAGCTATCCGCCACGTCAGCCTTATTACGCCCCCCCGGCTCCGGGCTATGCGCCACCTCCTCCTGGTGCTGTTCCCGGCCAAGGTTACGGCTCGAACGGTGTTCAGCTGGCTCCGTTAGCGCGCCAACCGGAACCCGGACAGGCGCCGGCAACAGGACCTATCCAACTCAATCCACCACCGGCAACAGTACCGGGCCCTACTCAGCTCAATCCACCCCCACAGCAGGAATGGCAACCAGGACAGCCTATTGTGCTTCGTCCACAACCGGATGCGCCTGCACCGGAGGCTGGAACACCAGCACCGCGTGCAGGTGGGTCGCGTCCTTCCCACGTTCCGCATCCTGCGGGACACGCAGCGCCAAGACCTCACCATACGCCAGTGGATCCGCATCAGCGCGAATTGAACCAGCAGGCGCAGCTCTACCTCGAGCGCATGGGTCTGGATACTGGCCAAAAACAACAACCGGTCGATGTCACCCCGAATGCGGCGCCAGGTAAACTGGATGGTATCATTGGCCCGAAAACCAAAGCATCTTTGGAGACGCTGCGGGCACAGGGTATTGATCCAACAAAGCCGATTACGCAGGAAACGATCGACAAACTGAAAAAAGCTGCTGAAGATAGAGCTGCTCAGCAACAAGGAGCGGCAACGCCGCCCGCCGGTTTACCAGCTCCAGGTCAAGCTGCCGGGGCCACCCCGCCCGCTCCGACAGCGCCAGAGGCCGCAGCTACTCCAGCAGCACCAGTGGCCGCAGCTACCCCGATAACGCCGGAGATAACACCTGCTCCAGCTCCGACTGTGGCCGCAGTTGCTCCTGCAGCACCAGGGGCCGCAGCTATCCCGCTTTCCCCTACGCCGGTTCCCACTGCAACGGCACCGACTCCAGCCGCAGCTACTCCGGACCCTCAACCAACGGTTCCTGCGTCACCACCACAAGATCAAGCTGCCCTTACCCCATCAGGTGTGTCGGCAACACTGGCGTCGGCAAACGCGCCGATTCGCGGCGAAACTTCACAGCTCTTTGCTGCCGCATCGTTCACGCAGGATGGGGCGGCGGCACGTCCGCAAGGAGTTGAAAAAATTCAACTTGCTAGCCTTGGTATTGTTGGTGGCGAAAATGCGCACCACGACCAGCCCAGTGCACTTCCGGGCGGTGCAGGTCAGCGCAGTACAGCTCCTACACGTTCCGCTTAACGCGGTTACGCATTGAATCCATAGGCCGGGGTTGCTAACGTAACCTCGGTCTTTTTATTGGAAAACATGTATGACGAAAGCGGAGATTCCTATCCTCAAGATCGGCGCGGTAATTATTCGTGAAAGTGACGATGCCGTCCTCATCATCCAGCCCATCCCGAAGCACGAGGATGAGATACCGCAGTATGTGCTGCCGCGCGGCACCCGGCAATATGCCGTGGTGGTGAACGGCGAGACCGAATGGCACGATGCGCGTGATGCGCAAACGGGCGTGAAATATGCCGAGACGCTGGAGCCGTTCTACCGGGGCCTCGAGCGCGAGATCGAAGAGGAGGCGGGTATTACTCGCGAGCAGTTACGTTCCTCGCGTGTCATCGAAATGGCAGGGCGTAATTTTTCGTCGAACAAAAAAGGTATTTATCCGATCCACTGGTATGTGGTGATGCCGGATAAACCGACCTGCGAAGGCCTGATGAAGCAAAAGCCGAGCGATGCGCTGGAGACGAAATGGCTAAGTCTCGCAGACATCAAAAAATTGGCGAAGGAAGACAAATTCTCAAAGGGCTATGTACCGGTTATCGAGGAAGCGCTGAGAGCTACACGCTCCACACGAGCCCAAAGCCACCACGGTGCGGCTGCACCCGGGCAGTGAGCTTGCCGGCAAGCAGGTCCTGCGCGGCACGGCCGAAAATTTCGTAACGCCAGCCATGGCCAAAATGCGCTTTTTCGAGCGGCATCTTGCCGCGCACCACGGCCTCGAGTTCTTCCTTATCGGCGACAAGGCGCGGTACGGTATGGGCATCCTCGCATTTCTGACGGAGCAACAATTTCAGCTGATCGAGGCAGGCTTCCTGGGCAGCAACCAGCGGTTTGTCGCGTTCCTCCGCCACCGGGAAGGTTTCCTTCGGCTGGGCGCGGGCGGCACTGATCGCTTCGATGAGCGAGGCCATGGATTCCTTGCTGAGCTGGCCTTGAATGCCGCGTACTTCGAGCAGCGCATCGACAGTCTCTGGCATTTGCATCGCGACCTGAACGACGTAATCGTCCTTCAGGATACGCTGGCGGGGTACATCTTTTTTCGCGGCCATTTCCTCGCGCCAAGCAGCGGCGGCGCGCAGGGTCTGCAGCACGAGTGAGGAGCGGGATTTGACCTTTAGGCGCATCCACGCGCGGTTGGAATCAACCCGGTACTGGCTGATATTGGAGAGTTCTTCCATCTCCTCGGCGATCCATTCGTCGCGGCCGTCCTCATGGATACGAGCACGAAGTTTTTCGTAAATAATGCGCAAATGGATGACATCATCGAGCGCGTAGACGAGCTGGCGATCCGACAAGGGGCGGCGCGCCCAGTCAGTAAAGCGGGAGGCTTTGTCGAGCGTGGCGCCGACCAGGTCCATCACGAGGTTCTCGTAGGAGATAGATTCACCATAGCCGCACACCATGGCAGCAATCTGCGTGTCGTAAAGCGGGTAGGGAACGACGCCGGAATCATGCACGAAAATTTCAATATCCTGTTTGCAGGCGTGGAAGACTTTCACGAGTTTGTCGTTGGCGAAGGCTTGATAGAGTGGCGTGAGGTCGAGGCTGGAGTTTGCGATCGGATCGATGGCGACGGCCTCGTGTGAGGTCGCGACCTGCATCAGGCACAGCTGTGGGAAGTAGGTTCGCTCGCGGATGAATTCCGTGTCGACGGTGATGAATTGCTCGTCGCCGAAGGTAGCGCAGAATTGAGCAAGGTCAGCGGATTCAGTGATGGTGCGTGTTTTCATGCCATTGAACTAAGCATTCTGCGCTAGGCTGGCAACCAATTTATCGGTTTTCGTTGACGCCGGGCAGCATCGCCCGTCCTATCTCACCAGGCAACTCCCAAAAGAAAGGTACCATGCTCGGACTGATTTTATCGCTGGCCATGGCGGGCCTTGGCACCTGGGTCTATCGCGATGCAACGGAGCACGGAATTGGCAAAATACCGGGCAAAAAGGACTTTTTCAGCATGCCGGCGGGCGTCTGGGGTGCGGTCATCGCCTTCGCGCCGTATTTCGGCATTCTGATGGCGATGCTCTATTTCAACAAGCGTAACGAACTCATCATGCAGGCAAAGGAGCACCCGGTCATGGTGGAGCCACACCAGCGCAGCATTGTGTTCAAGCTCATGATGGGGGCGACAGTGGTGAGCCTGCTTTATTCCAAAATGCATTCGGGCCATTCCACCTCGCCGGTATTGCGGCATGAGAATGCCGCACATAAAGACCGCTCGAATCGCTGAGCTGGACGTTAATTGCTGCTGCGCCCGCCAAGCAGGCCCATCAGGAGGCCCATGACCGTGAGGCCGCCAGCAGCCATGCTGGCATTATTAGAGCGACCACTGCCCACCTGTGAAGCGACATCGCCCGCCAGTGCCGGTGAGGCCATGCTCTGGATGCCGAGACGACCCGGGCCAGTGAAGCGGTTGAGGGTAACGCTGGTGCCGCCTAACAGGCCGGTCGAGAGGTTAGTGAGCTGGGTCGCCATTTCCACGCTGCTGTCCTTGTAGAGCCAGGCGCCGGGCTCTACATCGATGGATTCGTTAGCAGCGAGGTTGACCTCGAACACGTTGCCGTAGCCATGCAGCCACAGGATACCGGGCTTGCCATCCGCGTAGAATTTGTCGACGACAAAGCCATTGCCGCCGAAGAGGATATTACTGACGCCTTTGACGAACTGGTAAGTAAAATCGATGCTATCCGTGGCGGCAAGGAACTGATGCTCGCGCACATCGAGCCGGTGGCCGGTATCGAGATGCATGGGGAAGATGTGGCCGACGCCGTCGCGGCTGAAGGCGACGGGGCCGGGGCCGGTCGCTTCCGTCATGAATATCTGCATACCCGCGACCATGCGTTTGAAGACGCCCGCCATTTTTTTAATGCCGACATCGATAGTAGGCGCTTTCCAGAGCAGGGTATGGTGCTCGAAATAGACACGCTGGCCTTGCTGCAGTTCGACCGTGAGGACGGGGACGAGTTCGCCATCCAGATGGTAGGTGACGCCGGCGAAGGTTTCGCCGGTAGCGGTAGTGGGCAACAGGGTTGGACGGGACATGGCGGCTCCTGCAAAGGGTTAGTGCCAGCTTAGGTGGGTTAGCGCAGGCGTCAACCAGTACTGACAAAAAACATATGAAATGACCAAGTATTTGCAATTCGTGTGGCCTGCGCTATAGATTTCACGCCTCATACAAGGATGACACACCATGCACGCCTACCGTACTCATACCTGCAACGACCTGCGCGCCAATGACGCGGGGAATGATGTTCGCCTTTCGGGCTGGGTGCACCGAGTGCGTGACCATGGGCAATTGGCGTTCCTCGATTTGCGTGACCATTATGGCATCACGCAAATTGTCGCGGATACGACGGGTGGATTATTTGATGCGTTGAGCAAGCTGAAGAACGAATCGGTTGTCACCGTGACCGGCAAAGTAGTGAAGCGCGCAGGCGAAGCCATCAACAAGGAACTACCGACGGGTGAAGTAGAAATCGCGGTGAAAGAACTGCATATCGAATCAGTCGCCGAGCCGTTGCCATTGCAGGTGAATGCCGATGCGGGAGCGCCAGAAGCGACGCGGTTGACGTACCGCTTTCTAGATTTGCGTCGCGAGAAATTGCACAAGAATATTGTGCTGCGTTCGAAAATTATTTCGAGCCTGCGCCGCCGGATGACAGATCAAGGTTTCCTTGAATACCAGACGCCGATCCTGACGGCATCATCGCCCGAGGGCGCGCGTGACTATTTGGTGCCGAGCCGAGTCCACCCGGGTAAATTCTATGCGCTGCCGCAGGCGCCGCAGATGTTCAAGCAGTTGCTGATGGTAAGCGGTTTCGATAAATATTTCCAGATCGCGCCGTGTTTTCGCGATGAGGATGCACGGGCCGATCGTAGCCCGGGCGAATTCTATCAGCTCGACATCGAAATGAGCTACGTGACACAGGATGATGTGTTTGCCGCCATTGAGCCCGTTGTTGCAGGTGTTTTCAATGAGTTCACCGACTGGAAAGTAAGCGAAACTCCATTCGTGCGCATTCCTTACAGTGAGTCGATGAAGAAATACGGTACGGATAAACCGGACTTGCGTAACCCAATTCTTATCGCTGGCGTGTGCGAGGTGTGGCGCGAATCGGAATTTGCTATCTTCAAACAAGTGTTGGCGGCGGGAGGAAAAATCCGGGCGATTCCGGCACCAGGCTGTGCGGATAAACCGCGTAGCTTCTTCGACAACATGATCGAGTTTGCCAAGGAGAATGGAGCAAAAGGTCTCGCTTATATCGGCTTTGATAAGGATGGTACGCCGAAAGGGCCAATCGCAAAATTCCTCTCGCCGGAAAAACTGGAGCAGTTGAAACAGCGTGCCGGCCTTACCAATGGCGATGCGGTGTTCTTCTCGTCCGGGCCGAAGCGCGAGGCGGAAACGCTTGCTGGTAAGGTGCGCACGGAAGTGGCTACTCAGCTTGGGCTGATCAAGGACGGCGAATACAAATTCTGTTGGGTTATCGATTTCCCATATTACGAATTGAACGACGAAGGGAAGATCGACTTTTCGCATAATCCGTTCAGCATGCCGCAAGGTGGGCTTGAAGCGCTCGCGGCAGCGAAGACGAGTGAAGAGCTGCTGGCCATCAAGGCCTTTCAATACGATATCGTGTGCAATGGTGTCGAGCTGAGCAGCGGTGCGATCCGTAACCATAAGCCGGAAATCATGGTAAAGGCATTCGAGATTGCGGGCTACACGCGCAAGGATGTTGAAGATAAATTCGCTGCGCTCTTCAACGCGTTCCATTACGGTGCGCCGCCGCATGGCGGTTTGGCACCGGGTGTTGACCGGATGGTGATGCTGATTGCTAATGAGCCGAACATCCGCGAAGTGATCGCCTTCCCGATGAACCAACAGGCGGAGGATTTGCTGATGCAGGCACCGAACTATGCAAGCGAGAAGCATTTGCGCGAACTGAGTATCCAGCTTTCGCCGAAAGCGAAACAATTACTCGAGGAAGAAAAAGCGAAGACTCCGGACGCTGCTTAGCCGTTATGGAATCCATTGCGACAGGTCTGGGTCTCACCGGTGTCGTATTGGTGCTGTTGGCCTATGGACTGGTGTCAGCAGGCAAGTTGCAGGCGACCGAGCAGCGCTATCAGCTCATTAATATCGTCGGGACGATCGGCGTGCTGATCTCGCTCATGGTGCAGTGGAATCTGTCGTCGTTCCTGCTGAATGCGGCGTGGCTGGTTATCGGCATCGTGGGTGTTTTGCGGATGGGCCGTAAGGAGAGAATCGTATGAATGCGACCATTATCGATGTGATCGGCCTGTGTGCACCGGCGCTTTTCCTATTCGCGTATGCGATGATCTCCATTGGCAAATGGCAGGCGGAATGGTTGCGCTTCCAGTCGATGAACTTCATCGGCGCAGTGGCGATCCTTGTTTCGCTGACGAAGGATTTTAACCTGCCGGTCTGTATCCTCGAATCCTGCTGGGGTCTGATCAGTCTTTATGGGATTATCAAAGCACTGCGAAAACGCAACGCCAGCGCGCCATAGCCTGCGTCGGCGCTTTATGCGGATCGGCACCCCAATAGCGCGGCTCGACCATGACATGGGTGCCGCAGATTTTAGAGAACTGGTCAATCGTCACACGCAGGATGCAGCCCATGCATTTTTGTGCCGGGTCGATCAATGCGTCGTAGTCTGATTCGAATTCTACCGATAAGCCTAGTGTAACACGCAATATTTTACGGCCATTATGGATGGCGTGCCAGATCTGTCTCTCCGCAGCACCGCTTGCGCTATGGATACGAAACCGTTCGGTGTTATCGGAGCCGGCGGCTTTGATGGCGTGAGTGCAAGGGGCGCTCGGCAAAAGCAACGGTGACTTCGGCGTTTATTCTATCTGCAGCTACCAGCAATGCCTCGCGCTTGGATTTAAACTGGGAATTTTTTTCAGAAAGCTATCGATGGCGGCAGTACATTTTTCCTGCCAAGCTTGCCCAAGTGCTGCGAACTGTTCGTGCGTAATCGCGTATGGTGGTGCCGGGAAATCCATGCCTGAAAGTATAACAACTATGGCTTAAAAGCATAGAGGGCAGGTGTGCAATGCAATACGCGTAAGCTGCTGTCAGCCTAAACGATCGCCCCGTGGCAATATTTGAATTTCTTGCCGCTGCCGCACGGACAAGGTTCGTTACGGCCGACATTGGTGTATTTTTTTGCATTTTCCTTTTGTGGCATCTGCAACATCTGGGCAGGCGCTTGCGGATTAGCCAAAGCGGCGGACGGATCGGCATGGGTCGCTTGCATCTTGCTCTGTGGCTTGAGGTTCATAATTTCATCGGTGAGCTCCATGCGGATCTGGACGCGGGCGATGCGGCTGATGACCGCTTCGCGTAGATGATTGAGCATTGCCTCGAACAGGGTAAAGGCTTCCTGTTTGTATTCGTTGAGTGGATCTTTCTGGGCGTAAGCGCGCAGATTAATGCCCTGACGTAATTGGTCGAGCGAGAGGAGATGGTCTTTCCAGAGCTGGTCGAGCGTTTCGAGCAGGATGCGTTTTTCGGCGAGCTGATAGATCTCTGGTGGGAAGCTTGCGGCTTTCTCGGCGAAGAGGCGGTCGGTGGCCTCGCTGACGCGGTGAAGGATTTCCTCGTGCGCAATACCCTCTTCGGCAGCCCAAGTGGAAATCGGCAGGTCGAGTCCGTAAACGCGCAAGATCTCGGTGTGCAGACCCGGTATGTCCCATGCCTCGGCATACGCTTGCGGTGGGATATGCAGGGTAACAAGGTTCTCGTTCACATCCTTGCGCATGTCGATGATCGTGTCGCGCACATCAGTGACTTCCATCAGCTCGATACGTTGCTCATAGATGACCTTGCGTTGATCGTTCATCACATCGTCGAACTTCAGCAGGTTCTTGCGGATCTCGTAGTTGCGCTGCTCGACTTTGGTCTGGGCACGCTCTATGGCCTTGCTCATCCATGGGTGGATGATGGCTTCGCCTTCCTGCAGGCCGAGTTTGACGAGTACGGAATCAATACGCTCGGAGCCGAAAATGCGCATGAGGTCATCCTGTAATGACAGGAAGAATTTTGAGGCACCTTCGTCGCCCTGACGGCCGGAGCGGCCGCGCAGCTGGTTATCGATGCGGCGAGATTCATGGCGTTCGGTACCGATTATAAGTAGGCCTCCGGCCGCTTTTACGGTCTCCTTGTTTCTCGCGATCTCAACGCGAATCTTTGCCGAAACTGCTTCAATTTGTGCATCGTCGGTCATGTCTTTAGCAGCAACTTCGATGAGCATTTCTTCCCCACCGCCAAGTTTGATGTCCGTACCACGACCAGCCATGTTGGTGGCAATAGTGACAGCGCCTGGTTGTCCCGCTTGGCTGACGATGTAGGCTTCCTGCTCGTGATAGCGGGCGTTCAGTACCTGATGCGGAATTTTTTCCTTCTTTAAACGGGTGGCAAATGCCTCGGATTTTTCAATGCTGACGGTACCAACGAGCACTGGCTGTTTTTTTTCGTACGCTTCCTTGATCATAACGACGACAGCGGCGTCGCGCTCGTTGCTGGTGCGGTAGATTTCATCCTGTTCGTCCTTGCGGGCAACGGCAACATTGGTCGGAATTTCAACCACATCAAGTTTATAGATATCGCCGAATTCGCCAGCCTCGGTCATCGCCGTGCCGGTCATGCCCGATAGTTTCGGATAGAGGCGGAAATAATTCTGGAAGGTAATGGAAGCGAGCGTTTGGTTCTCATTTTGGATGGTAACTTTTTCCTTTGCTTCGAGCGCCTGATGCAGGCCTTCGGAGTAGCGACGGCCATCCATCATACGTCCGGTGAATTCATCAATGATGATTACCTTGCCATCCTTGACGATGTAGTCCGTATCTCGCTTAAAGAGCGTGTGAGCGCGTAGGGCCTGCGTGACATGGTGAACGACGGAAACGTTCTCGATATCATAGAGACCGCTGCCAGCTTGCAGCAGGCCACCATCGGCAAGCATTTTCTCCATATGCTCGACGCCCTTGTCGTTCAGGGTGACGTTACGGGATTTCTCATCGAGTTCGTAATCCGCTTTTTCGAGCTGCGGGATATAACGGTTGATAGCCACATAGAGTTCGGAGTTATCTTCTGTCGGGCCGCTGATGATGAGCGGTGTGCGCGCTTCGTCGATCAGGATGGAATCAACTTCATCGACGATGGCATAATTGAAACCGCGCTGCACCATCTGATCACGCGCATATTTCATGTTGTCGCGCAGGTAGTCAAAACCGTATTCGTTGTTGGTGCCGTAAGTGATGTCGCTGTTGTAAGCGGCGCGGCGCTCATCCTCTTCCATGTCGCTGACGATAGTGCCGACGGTAAGCCCGAGGAAGGTGTGCACTTTGCCCATCCATTCGGAATCGCGGGTGGCGAGATAGTCGTTCACGGTAACAACATGCACGCCTCTGCCGCCGAGGGCGTTGAGGTAGGATGGCAACGTCGCAACAAGCGTTTTACCTTCCCCGGTACGCATCTCCGAGATCATGCCTTTGTGCAGCACCATGCCGCCGACGAGCTGGACATCGAAGGGCCGCATGCCAAGCGTGCGTTTTGCGGCCTCGCGCACGACGGCGAAGGCAGGAACCATCAAACTATCGAGGCTTGCCCCATCGGCGAGTTTTTGACGAAACTCGGTGGTCTTGTACTGAAGTTGCGTATCACTAAGCGCGGCCATCTCCGGCTCAAGCGCGTTAATCGCATTCACTTCCCGCTGGAGTGAGGCAACGAGGCGATCGTTGCTGCTGCCGAAAATTTTCTTCGCGAGTGAACCGAGCATAAACCCAACTTTTCCTAGAGAAACAGTCGCGGATACATAGGGGTTAGGGGGGGCGATGTCAACTTCGGCCCCATGAATTCTATACTCTTGCACACCCGTGCGATTTATGGCAATCGACTAGCATTGCCTAACCACTTCAACTCAAGGATGTTTCCCATGCGTCTACGCCATGCTCTCCCGGCCATTGCCCTGCTTGCTTTCACGCCTCCCGCTTTTGCGGATGAGTACGTGATCATGAAGGTCAATAACCAGGACGTAAGCTCGGCAGAAGTGCAGCATATGCTTGATGGCGTTTATCCTGCAGGTCAGGCACCGACAGTCGATTCGCTGAAACCTGACCAGAAGGAGCGGGTGCTGCGCGCGGTGATGGCCGAAAAGATCATTTATGGTGAAGCGGTAAAATCCGGTATCGACAAATCCGACAAGGTGCAGAAAGAACTCGAGGACGTGAAAAAGAAAGTGGTAGTTCGCGCGTATCTCGATACGAAAACGGCAGATACGATCTCTGACGCTGACGTAAAAAAAGAATACGATAAGATGACCGATTCCATGAAAGATGAAAAGGAAGTGCATGCGCGCCATATCCTGCTGGCGAGCGAACAGGATGCCAAGGATGCGAAGAAGAAGCTCGATTCCGGCAAAAGTTTTGAGGAAGTTGCCAAAGATTACTCGAAGGATGCCGGTACGGCAAAAAATGGTGGTGACCTTGGTTGGTTCACCAAGGAAAAGATGGTGCCGGAATTCGCCAACGCTGCTTTTGCAATGAAAAAGGGCGAAGTTTCAAGCCCAGTGAAATCGAGCTTTGGCTGGCACATCATCAAGGTCGAAGATACGCGTAAAGTGACACCGCCGCCCTATGCCGAGGTGAAGGACCAGATCCGCACCAAGCTGCAAGAGAAGAAACTGGATGATTATATCAGCGGTCTTGTTAAATCGACGGATGTGAAAGTTTACGATAGCAAGGGCAAGGAAATGCAATTCGAGAAAAATCTCATCCCCAATGGTGCGGCGATGCCTGCTGCTACGGATAAAACTGCGGCCCCGGCCAAAGCTAACTGATGGCTGGTCCAGCGCGTTCACCGTTGGCGCCTGAGACGTTTCCAAACTTGCCAAAAGTTGCAGGTGTAAAGCTGGCAACGGCACAAGCCGGTATTAAATATAAGGATCGCACGGATGTGTTGCTGATCACAGTACCTGAAGATAGCACCGTCGCTGGAGTATTCACCAAAAGCAAGGCGCCGTCGGCCCCGGTCGACTGGTGCCGCTCTATCCTCGGCACGGGAACCGGGCGGGCTCTTATCGTCAATTCTGGCAATGCCAATGCGTTTACGGGCCAGCGTGGCATAGCGGCAGTGGAAGGCACGGTTGCCGCGGCGCACGCGGTTATGGGATACGGGATGAGCCAAATCTATCTCGCCTCGACAGGGGTCATTGGCGAACCCCTCGACCATACGAAGATCGAGCGCGTCATGCCGTTGCTTTATGCGTCGCGTGATGAAATGAAATGGGACGAAGCAGCGCGTGCAATCATGACGACCGATACGTTCCCGAAAGCGGCAACGCGTACGGTCGAGCTCAACGGTAAACGCGTGATCCTCAACGGGATTGCCAAAGGCTCGGGCATGATTGCGCCGGATATGGCGACGATGCTGGCATTTATTTTTACTGATGCCAAAATTGCTGCAGCATTGCTGCAGGATGTGCTGCAACAAAGTACAGTAAAAAGCTTCAATGCTATTACGGTCGATGGCGATACTTCGACTAGCGATACCGCGTTGCTATTCGCGACGGCAAAAGCTGGGGTGACGATCGAGGATTCGAACCGCGATGTGTTCCAGGCAGCGCTTGATTCACTTATGGTTGAACTCGCGAAACTCATTGTGATGGACGGTGAGGGTGCTCAGAAGCTCATCACTATCGAGGTATATGGTGCGGAATCGGATGATGCAGCGCGGCGTATCGGTTTATGTATCGGCAACTCACCGCTGGTGAAAACGGCGATCGCCGGGGAAGATGCGAACTGGGGACGCGTGGTCGCTGCCGTCGGCAAATCGGGCGAAGCGGTGGACCGCGACACGCTCGCTATCGCTATCGGAGGAGTGACTATTGCGAGGGATGGCGAACGCGTCGAAGGATACGACGAAGCCCCGGTCGCGGCCCACATGAAAACGCGTGACATCTGCATCAGTGTCGATATCGGGTTGGGCAAGGGCAAAGCCACAGTATGGAGCTGTGACCTGACCCATGGTTATATCGACATCAATGCAGATTATCGTTCATGAAAACCGTGTTTGTTTCTGCCGTCGCTTTGTTCGATGCGGATGGACGGGTATTGTTGACGCAGCGGCCCGAGGACAAACCGATGGCCGGCCTATGGGAATTCCCCGGTGGTAAGATCGAGCCGGGTGAAACGCCGGAACAGGCCCTTGGTCGTGAGATGCGTGAGGAACTTGGCATCGAAATCTGTGAACAATGTTCGACGCCGCTAACATTCGTCAGCCATACATATGCAAATTTCCATTTGCTGATGATGCTTTATGTATGTCGCAAATGGAAAGGTACGCCAACACCACTCGAAGGACAGAAGCTCAGTTGGAAATATCCGAAGGATATGGCTTCATTACCCATGCCGCCTGCGGATGTGCCACTTGTTGCTGCGTTGATCGCGAGCCAACATGTGTGGAAAAAACTTGCCTAGTTCAGTATTTCTTTCAGAGATATTTTCCCGCTGCCACGTAGTGCAGGTTGTTGCTGCGACATTGCAGGCTTCCAACCGGTAAGGGTAATGAATTCGAATGTGGCTTTGATGCGGCCTTCGCTTTCCGAAAATAGTTCGGCATAACGCTCGGCAGCTGCAGCAAAAAATCTGCGGGAAGTAAAATGCTGCACTTGATGCTGCAGCATATTCACTTCACCGCTACCACGTAGATCGTCCATCAAGGCAAACAGATGAGGATAGGAAATATCGAGGATTTCGCTATCGGCAACAGGTAACGCGAAGCCGGCACGTTGTAGAAGAGCACCGCCATCGCGCACATCAAGGAATGGGGCAACGCGTGGGCTGATGCCGCTGCTCAAGGCACTTTCTGTATCGGCAAAGACGCGACGTAACTCGCGCAACGTCTCGCCGCCGGGAATGATAGCATAGAAGAGACCATCGGGTTTCAGGGCACGACGGATTTGGGTCAATGTACCGGGCAAATCATTGACCCAGTGCAGGTCAAGCAGGCTGACGATGGCATCAAGACTATTATCGGCAAAAGGTAATAATTCGGCATCGATAGCGATGCTATTCCCGGCACGGATGAACTGGTTAGTGCACGCAGGTGGCGTGAAGTGCTGACTACCGAAGACGAGCATGCGCGGGAAATTACGCAGGATATACGACAGCGATTCTTCAGCGCGTTCAGCGGCCTCACGCCAGAGGAAATCGTGGCCAGCGAAGGTGGCGGCGGCCCGCGCACGACGCTTGCGTAATCGGGCGCGGTCGAACAGAATGGGAGCGGTCGTATCCATACGTAGGTTATAGCCAACGGGTCAAGGACTGCCCACTAAAATGAGGGTCGATGCGCGCATTACATCAACAGTTCGGGGCTATTGCAGGGCTGATGCGCCTTGTGGTCGATATCGCGTATCCACCGCGCTGCCCTTCCTGCCGGGAATATGTGGGCGCGGATGGAAACTTCTGTGGGCCATGCTTTAACCGTTTGCGCGTGATCGAAGCACCGCTGTGCCAATGCTGCGGCATTCCATTCGTTATCGCGATGGAGGATGAACATCTGCTTTGCCCGGAATGCCTCGATGAAAAACCAGAGTTCGATAGCGTGCGGGCGGCGCTGGTTTACGATACCATCAGCGGTCCGCTGGTAACATCATTGAAGTTCAACGATCAATGGGCGGGGCTCACCCGCTACACACACATGATGCTTCGTCTCGGACGACCGCTGATGAAAGAAGCCGATATACTGGTGCCCGTGCCTTTGCATTGGCGGCGGCTTACCAAGCGAAAATTCAATCAGTCGGCTTTGCTTGCCTATGGGATTTCACGGCATGTTGAGCTACCTTGCGTGCCGGAAATGTTACGGCGGGTGGTGCATACCAAACCGCAGATGCGGCTTGACCGAGCGACACGATTGAAAAGCGTCAAGAATGCGTTTGCGGTACCTGAATCGATGCGCAATTTGCTGCAGGGTAAAATCGTGGTATTGGTGGATGACGTGGTGACGACGGGGGCAACGGTGAATGCCTGCGCGCGGGTACTGAAACAGGCCGGGGCGAAAGAAGTACGGGTGATTGCGCTGGCCCGGGCGGTAAAGGAATAAAGCGATGACGACGATGATGGCAGCAGCGATCCAGATGACGAGCGGGGACGATATTGCAGCGAATATTGCAGCATTGGAACCTCTGTTGAAACAGGCCGTCGCGGAAGGTGCGCGTTTTGTAACAACGCCGGAGAATACATTTTACATGCGCCGTGAGGGCACCGCACCCATGACGGATATGCCCATGAACACACATGCGGGCGTTATGTATGCAAAAGCTGCAGCAAAAGAGCACGGCATCTGGCTATTGATCGGTTCTATCCGCGCGCAGGAACCGGGTGTGGACAAGCCATTCAACCGCAGCATTCTGGTTTCGCCCAAAGGCGAAATTGCGGCGACCTATGACAAGATCCACCTGTTCGACGTGACGCTTGAAGGCGGACACAGTTATCGCGAATCGTCGCAGGCGGAAGCGGGCGGGAATACGGTGCTAGCAGATATTGATGGGATGAAACTTGGATTGAGTATCTGCTACGATGTGCGTTTCCCGAATCTGTACCGACAGCTGGCGCTGAAGGGGGCTGAGATACTGAGCGTGCCTTCTGCCTTCACACGGCCGACAGGCGAGGCGCACTGGCACACATTGCTGAAGGCACGGGCGATCGAGAACGGGGCGTATGTTATAGCGCCGGCGCAATGCGGAGTGCACCCAGGCGGGCGAGAAACCTATGGGCATAGCCTGATTATCGATCCGTGGGGAAAGGTGCTTGCAGAAGCGACATCAGACATGCCGCAAGTGATTGTTGCATCGATTGACTCGGCACGGGTTAAAACAGTGCGCGCCCAGATTCCTGTGCTCGTCCATCATCGTGATTTAGAGAAGTAGGCTAGGCTACTGCCAGCTCGTGCTGGACGAGTTTACCGTCATGCTGTTTTTGGTCCAGCTGAACTTGGGTAGTAGGGGCGGATGCTGGACTTACCGACGTCGCTGGCGTTTCATTGACTGGTAGCAAAGCATCATTACGTGACGCATCCTGAGCGGCCTGTATAGTATCAAGGCGGGTCGCTGCTTTGACATATTTGGCATGCAGATCGTCATTAATCTTATTGAGATCGGCATTGTCTTCACGCAGGTTCTGGATTTCTTCTTTAGCGCGATTAAATTGACGCTTTGCTTCATTACCTTTATGGCCTCCTGCGATAACACTCAGAATAGTAGAACCGATCCATCCAGTAGCGCCGCCAATACCGCCAGCGAACATAAACGCGTTCATCTTATCGCTACTAGTCTGTTCACCAGCTGCTGGTATTTTTACCTTGCCTCTGATATTGCCTAATTTCTTCGCGCTACCAACGACTTTGCTTGATATGGCATCTGCTACATAAGGTATCCACCCGGCAATGTGCCCCGGTATTTTTTTCAAAATATTATCGCTGACTTTATTGGCGGCACTGAACTCAGAGAATGCTTTCTTCACAGCTATTGTTTTGTTGGATGCGATAAGACCGATTGCCCCCAAACCCGCAAAGCCAGCTATCGTTGCAACCAAATGAGTTAAATATACATATCCTGCACCAGTAACAACGGCACTGGGACCTTTGTATTTCTCCTGCAGAATATCATTTTGAGGTTTTTCCATCCTTACACTATAAGCCCTACATGTGACGGTTTAATGACGGTTTGCCGTATTATGCAACTTTTGTCGCAAGCTCGTGCTGAACGAGACGGCCCTGATGCTGTGGCTGGTCGAGTTGGATTTCCGGGATGGAAGTCAAGGGTGCAGTTTTTTCCATGTTGGTGGGCGTAATGCTTGCGGTTGTTGCAAGGGTTTCACCGGATGAACCGGCATCGGCCTGCATTGCCAAAGAATCAAGGCGGGTGGCAGGTTTGACGTATTTGGTATGGAGATCGTCGTTGATCTTATTGAGGTCGGCATTATCTTCTTTGAGATTGCTGATTTGATCCTGCGCCCGTTCGAACTGGTGTCGGCCCTGATCACCTTTATGCCTGCCGTGGAACACACCAATCAGCACTGAACCAATCATGCTGGCGACCATACCGAAACCGGCCATGAAGAGGCCCGCTTCCACTTTTTTGTAATTCGATAGCTTTTTCAAGCTATTCTTACCGCCGAGGATACCGATCATATCACTGGCGAGGCATTGGAAAGAACCCCGTTCATCCTCGCGCAGAATCTGGATCAGTTCCTCATTTTCGTCTTTGCTAAGATTCAGGGCTTTGATTTTATTCTTAAATACTATGATGCTTTCAGGGGTAGCTTTTGCAAAATCGAATTTTTCTATTTCTTTAAATGCGTTGTTCACATCCTGCATAGCGATGCGGAGGCGGTGATCGCCAATATCCATGCCGAACCAATTGGAAGCAACGCCTTTGATGTGCTTCGACGCAAAGCTGCGCACTTTGCTTATCTGTTTCCCAATGCTTTCATAAAACATGTAGCCCGTTGTCCCAAGGCCGAGAATGGCACCAAAATTCAGGATATGATGCGCTGCACTAAAGTAGCCTAAGCCAACAATAGTGGAATTGGGGCCTTTGTAACGTTCCTGCGTTATGTCAGAATTTGTGGTGGTATTTTCATTTGCCATAGCTTTACTGTACGCGTGCTATGTGACGGTTTCATGACGAAAAGTCGATTATTTCAATCTATTCGGGGCGGTGGGCAACCATCAGGTAGTTGACATCCAAGTCTTTAGCATTTAAGAAAAATTCTTGTTTCAGCGGGGAGTAGATGATGCCGCATGTGTCGGCGATAATGAGATTGCGCTGGCGCAGGGCGGCGGCCATTTCGGAGGGCTTGATAAATTTGCTCCAGGTATGTGTGCCTTTGGGTAGCCAGCGCAGCACATATTCAGCGCCGATGATGCCCAGTGCGTAGGATTTCGCCGTACGGTTGAGGGTGGAGATGATGAGCACCCCGCCCGGTTTTACAAGATTGACGATGGAATCGTAGAACAGTTCGACCCGGCCGACATGTTCGATGATCTCGAGTGCGAGTATCACGTCGAATTGTTTGCCTTCGAGGGCAAGCTGCTCTGCCGTGGTAGCGCGATAATTAATGTTAAGTCCGCCCACTTTCGCATGCAGGGCGGCGACATTGATGTTAGTTTCCGAGGCATCAATACCCGTAACGTTTGCGCCAAGGCGAGACATTGGCTCGCTGATCAGGCCGCCGCCGCAGCCAATATCGACCAGCGAAAGATTATTGAGGGGTGTGGCGGATGCGCCATTTGTGATAGTTTGGCCCGAAAAATGGCGGATTAGCTGGTCGCGTAGGTAGCCAATACGTACCGGATTCAGCTTGTGCAGGGGGGCGAATTTGCCGCGCTCATCCCACCATTCATCAGCAATTGCCGAGAAACGGGCCACTTCTGCGGTATCGATCGTACTTTCGATAGTGGATTTTGCTCGGCTTGGCATTGCTAGGTCCTTTTATGCATGGTAGAAAGAAGGATAAGTAATCCTTCACTCAACGGGGTTTCTAGGCCGTATGCCAGTCACGCGCAAGAGAACATCGTTCAAGGAAATCGTCGCCGATGCCGAGACCGGCCTGCGGGACTTGGTATTCGGCGGCCCCCGCAACTTCTTCTCCAATGCGCGCGAGCGCATGAAGGACTTGCCGAAAGCTAATTATGATCTCGGTGTGCGCTTTGCCAGTGAAGGCAAATGGATGGATGCCATCTTCCGCTTCAAGGTGGTGCTGTATCTCAAGCCGAATTACCCGGGCGCGAATTACAATCTCGGGTGCTGCTATTTGCGCACCGGCAAAATGAACGAGGCGCGCAATGCCTTCGTGAAAGCATTACAGCAGGCACCGGGCAATGCGGATGTGCAATTCATGTTGGCGAGCGTTGACGCAACAGCGCTGCCTCCGAACCAGCGCCCGACACGGATGCCGCTCGAGATGGTGACCGGCTTCTTCTCTGCGCAAGCAAATGGTTATGATATCACCGAGGCGAATAATCGTTATCAGGCGGGCAAGGTCATTCAGGATCTTGTGAAGCCGCGGATGGCGACAGAGGCACCGGTGGTGCTCGACCTTGGGTGCGGCAGTGGAATTGCCTCTCGTCCATGGCGGGCGGCTGCAGCGAGCATTCGTGGGGTGGACGTGACACCGGCGATGATCGCACTTGCCGACAAGGCGACGCATGCGGACAAGAAGCTGTTCGATGTTTTAACGACCGGTGATGCGGCGCAGTTAGCTCCGGAAATTACTAATGGTTCGGCTGACCTCGTATTACTGGTAAACGTGGCGCAGTTCATCGGCGAACTGGCAGGCACGTTAAATGGGGCAAGCCAGGCATTAAAGAATGGGGGCGTGCTGGTCGTCACCACGGAACCATTCGGGGAAACGGGATATGGGCTGGTTTCGGCGACGAGCCGCTACGGCCACAGCAATGCCTATGTGAAACTAGCTGCGGCGAGTGCCGGGCTGGTTCCGGTCGCCGAGCAATCTGTCGAACTCTATGCGGATGTGCCGGCCAATGCGCTGGTTTTCACTAAAGGAACCAACTAATGAGCGACCTTGAGTACCATATCCACCCGGCGAGCCGGGGGCATGCCAAGGCGCTTGCCGATATTCACAAGGCGTGCTTTGCGAAAAGCTGGAGCCATCTCGAATTCGAGAGTTTCTTCGAGCGGGCGGGTGTTTTTGCTGCCATTGCCTATAACAAGAAGCAGGAAAAGGTCGGTTTCGTGCTGTGCTGGCTGATCGAGGATCAATGCGATTTGCTGAGCATGGGCGTATTACCGGATTATCGTCGCGACGGAGTGGGGCAGATGCTGCTCGATTTTGCGATGCATAACGCGAAAAGTCTGGACGCGAAATTCATGGTGCTTGAAGTGAATATCAAAAACGTCGCGGCGCATACGCTCTATGAAGAACAGGGCTTCGAGAAATTCTCGATTCGCAAGGGGTATTACACCAATGCCGATGGCACGCTGGCGGACGCGGTGTGCATGCGCAAGCCGCTTTAGTTGGCACGGCTTATTCTTTAAGACTCACTGTGATACCCTGCGTATTCGCATAGCCTTTTATTTCCAGAGCAAGATTACCGAGCATTAAAAATAGTGTCGCATGCTCGGCGGGCAGATTGGCATGGTGAAGCTGCGGGGCAAGGATCGTTTCATCCACACCGATTGCGGCAAGCTTGTCTAGCAGTTGGCCGAACTGCGCGCTGGTAAGTACTGGCCCCCAATGCGGCATTGGCGCGCTGATACCGCTACCGATGGCCGCTGAACGTTGTGCTGGCGAATGTAGGTGCAGCAATAATTCGCGTTTACCACGTTCGATATCAGCGATCTGTTCGATGGAATAGTGATTCTGGTCATTCTTCAGCATTGGGTCGAGATGCCAGGAAAGCTGATCGGTGCCCATGCTGTCATGGTTGAGGTAGTCTACCCATTCCGCTCCTTGCGCACGCTCAAGCCGATGGCGCGTTTGAGTCGCAGCCATAACCTCCGTCATTAGATAATGCATGGCGGGCAGGGACGGAACAAAGGCAGAAAAATGTGACATCGCCAGCCTTTCGTGAAACAAGCTTCGAATTCATACAACATTATTCTTCACACATGGGTGAAAAATGCTGGAAATTTGAGGTGAGGCCTTATAAGCCGCCCCTATGGCAGTTATTGTACAGAAATTCGGCGGTACCAGCGTTGCGAACATTGAGCGCATCAAGCATGTGGCGACCATAGTAAAGCGCGACGTGGATGCAGGGAATCAGGTCATTGTCGTCGTATCGGCGATGGCGGGGGTAACGAACCAGCTGGTCGATTATTGTGCGGGTGTTAGCGACCTGATAAGCAATGAAGCGCGCGCGAATGCAGACCATGTAATCGCGGCGGGTGAGCAGATTACAAGTGGGCTGCTGGCGATGGAATTACAAAGCATCGGCCTCAAAGCACGTGCATGGGCGGGATGGCAGATACCGCTTACCAGTGATGCGGCATATTCCAAAGCGCGTATCGGCGAGATCGGCACCAGCGCGATCAATGACTCACTTAAAAAAGGTGAAGTCGCGGTCATTGCAGGTTTTCAGGGTATCAGCCCGGAAGGACGCATCAGCACGCTGGGTCGTGGCGGTTCGGATACATCGGCAGTGGCAATCGCTGCAGCATTCAATGCGGAACGTTGCGATATCTATACGGATGTCGATGGCGTCTACACCTGCGATCCGCGCATCGTAAAAAAGGCGAAAAAACTGAAGCTGGTGGGTTACGAGGAAATGCTCGAAATGGCTTCATTGGGAAGTAAAGTATTGCAGACGCGCAGCGTGGAGCTCGCGATGAATTACCGGGTGAAGGTGCAGGTGCTGTCGACATTCGATGCAACGCCGGCCGACCAGATTCCGGGAACATTATTGGTGGATGAGGAGGAACTGGTGGAACAGCAACGCGTAACGGGACTGGCCTTTAGCCGCGATGAGGCCCGCATCACCCTCACCAATGTCGAGAACAAGCCGGGGGTTTCGGCAAGTGTCTTCGGGCCGCTGGCAGACCACGGCATCAATGTCGACATGATCGTGCAAAACGTGACGGAGGATGGCAAGCAGACCGACTTGACATTTACCGTGCCGAAAGGCGATCTCGCCCGTGCGCTCGAACTCGTGCAGAGCGACAAAGGCATGCCAAAATGCGATAAGGTATTATCGGATGGCGGTGTGGCGAAAATTTCTGTTATCGGCGTGGGCATGAAAAGTCATGCTGGCGTCGCCGCAGAGATGTTTCGCACGCTGGCCGAGAAAAGCATCAATATTATTGTCATCAGCACGTCGGAAATTAAAATATCAGTGCTCATCGGCGAAGAATATATCGAGCTTGCGTTGCGTGCGTTGCACACGGCTTATGGTCTTGATGCAGTGGAAGAGAAGCAATAGTGGTAAAAACTCTAAACCAACTTTGGCAACGCGGACGCGATCTGCTCGGTTGCGAGCATGCCATTATGGGCGGTGCCATGAGCTGGGTGAGCGAGCGGCATCTTGTTGCCGCATTAAGCAATGCGGGGGCATTCGGTGTGATCGCCTGCTCTTCCATGCCGCCGGAATTGCTTGATACCGAAATCAAGGCGACGCGTGCACTGACGCAAAAACCATTCGGGGTGAATCTGATTTTGATGCATCCACAACTAGATGCATTGATCGAGACCTGTATTAGTAACAAGGTGACGCATGTAGTTCTCGCTGGCGGCATGCCAAAGGGCCCGACGATTGCGCGGCTGAAAGCAGGTGGCTGCAGGGTCATCGGTTTCGCGCCGACGGCAGCGATCGGAAAAAAACTGGTGCGCAGCGGTGTCGATGCACTCGTCATCGAAGGAACGGAAGCAGGCGGGCATATCGGGCCTGTATCGACCAGCGTGTTGGCACAGGAAATTTTGCCCCTCATCAAGGATGTACCCGTATTTGTTGCTGGTGGCATCGGCCGTGGTGAGGCGATGGTGAGCTACCTCGAGATGGGGGCTGCGGGCGTGCAACTTGGGACACGGTTCGTTTGCGCGACAGAATCTATTGCGCATGACAATTTCAAGAAGGCCTTTATCAACGCGAATGCGCGCGATGCGATGCCGAGCGTCCAATACCATCCGGATTTTGCGGTCATCCCAGTTCGCGCGATTGTGAATAATGCCTCTGAGGAGTTCACCCGCTTCCAGAAAGAGACGGTCGAAAAAGTCTTTTCGGGTGCGCAATCAAAAGAAGAAGGTCAATTGGCGATTGAGCATTTCTGGGCAGGATCGCTACGGCGTGCTGTAATTGAAGGAGATATCGAACGCGGCTCGCTGATGGCCGGTCAATCGGTTGGAATGGTGCAATGCATTCAAACTACGCAAGAAATTGTTGACGAACTGGTGCAACAAGCGACATTATACCTTAAGAAAAAGAACGCGGCGTAAGTTCCAGACCGCGCAGAACCTCCTCACACAGGCGGCATCGTGGCAAGTATCATTCCCATCGACCCGGCGAACTCGGCGATCCAGACGCCGATCAAATTGCTGCGCCTGGTACGCGATGCGCTCATGGGAGGTGCGGGCACGGCGCAGTCGCGCCTTGATGGGCTTGTCAGGACCATCGCCGAATCCCTGCACGCGGATGTATGCTCTATCTATATCACACGACCCGGTGACATCCTTGAGCTGTTTGCGAGTCATGGTCTCAAGGCGACCGCAGTCCATATCACGCGCCTGCGTTTCGGTGAGGGGCTGGTTGGTGAGGTGGCTGCAACAGGTTTGGATTTAAACCTGGCCGAGCCGCAGGCGCATCCGAAATTCGCCTACCGCCCAGAAACGGGAGAAGAATTATACCACAGTTTTATCGGTGTGCCGCTGCTGCATTCGCACAAAACCATTGGCGTGTTGGTGGTGCAGAGCAAAGCACCGCGAACTTACACTGGCGAACTCGCGGAAATTCTACATGCGGTATCGATGGTCATTGCGGAACTCGCGGTCGGCAGCAAGATTGTCGATCTCTACGATATCAGTGGTGGCCAGAACCCGACACTGCAATCGCAACAGGTGAGCGGCCTCACGCTTGCCGGCGGCATTGCGAAAGCGCCGGTGGTATTGCATCGCCCAAAAATCACCATTACGCAGCTGGTCAGCGACAACCCGGAAGAAGAAGAAATGCGCTTTCATGGAGCGCTGCTTTCGCTGCAGCAATCGGTGGATGCACTGATCGATGAATCGGGTCTGGAAGAAGGTAGCGCGCATCGCGAAATCCTCGAAAGCTACCGATTGTTCTCGCAGGATCGTGGCTGGATCGACCGCATTATCGAAGCGATTCGCACCGGCCTGACGGCAGAGGCAGCCGTGCGAAAAGTGCAGGAAGAAATGCATGCGCGCCTCAGCCAGATCACGAGTGCGTATATTCAGGAACGGGTACATGACCTCGAAGATCTATCCGAACGCTTGCTGTATCACTTGCAAGGAGTGGAGCCGACGGCGGCGCTCGGCATATTGCCGGATGCATTCATCCTCGTGGCCAACGGCCTTGGGCCGGCGGAACTGCTGGAATACGATTCTAAGCGCCTGAAGGGTGTCATCATGGCCGAAGGGTCGCCGACGGCACATGTTGCCATCATTGCCCGGATGATGGATATCCCAATGGTGGGACGGGTCGATAACATCCTGAACCTTGTAACGTCCGGAGACCTTGTGGTGGTGCAAGGCGATCAGGGCCTCATTTATATCCGCCCGCCGGAAGATGTCGAATCCGCTGCCGACCATGAAATTGCTGCTCGCGCCAGCCAGGTAGCTGCCTATGCCGCAACGCGCGATCAACCTTCCGTAACCAAAGATGACGTGCGGATTTCGTTAAACCTCAACCTTGGCCTATTCGTGCATGCGGAACATCTCAGTGCGGCGGATGTGGATGGCGTCGGCCTGTTCCGCACGGAACTGCCCTACATGGCGAGCCGTGAGCTGCCGAGTGTGAGTGACCAGCAACGCATCTACCGTGACGCTATCGAAAAAGCCAAAGGCAAGCCGGTAGTGTTCCGCTCCTTCGATATCGGTGGTGATAAACAGGTGCCCTATATCCAGGCAGGTGAAGAAGAGAACCCAGCCATGGGCTGGCGCGCAACGCGTATTGGTCTTGATCGTCCGATTATTTTGCGTCAACAGTTACGTGCGCTGGTGCGCGCAGCTGCAGGCGAGAAGTTATCGGTGATGTTCCCTTTTATAGCGGAAATACCGGAATTCGATGCGATGAAATCGTTGCTAGCGAAAGAGCTTTCGCGGGCGCGAGAAGAGGGAATCACACCACCTACGGACGTGCGTATCGGCACGATGCTCGAGATTCCATCACTGTTGTTTCAGTTACCGGAACTGATGAGCCGGGTGGATTTCGTTTCCATCGGCAGTAACGACCTGTTCCAGTTCCTGTTCGCGTGCGACCGCGGATCGCCCCGAGTCAGCGGGCGGTACGATACATTGAACCCGGCTGTCATCCGTGCTATCAAAAGCATTGTCGCGGCGGCGAACGAGTATAAGGTCGATCTTGGCTTCTGCGGTGATATGGCAACCCGGGCGATCGATGCTATGGCGCTTATCGGCTGTGGCGTGCGTTCGCTGTCGATGCCGCCAGCGGCGGTCGGCCCTGTCAAAACGATGGTACGTAGCTTGAATGTAAAAGCGCTAACGCATTATCTTGATTATGTGTGTACCGAGCCGGTGCATTCGGTAAGATTACCGCTTGAGCGCTTTGCAAAAGACCATGGTGTCGTCATCGAGTAGTTGCACTCTTAGGCCGGTTTCATTAAATGAAACCCCATGAACGAGGCAATCTCTATAGCCGAAGAACCTGCCGCACCGGGCCCGAATGAAATCGGTGCGCAGATGGCCGCATTGCGCCAGCAGTTTAATCTGTCGCAACAGGAAGTATCGGAGCGGCTGCATATCCGTCCTCGCTACGTCAATGCTATCGAAGAAGGGCGTTATGAATTGATGCCCGGTAAGGTCTATGCGCGCGGATATGTTCATACCTATGCGGAGTTCCTCGGGCTCGATGCGGACAAGATCGTCGCGCAATGTTTTGCGGGAGAAGCGCCCGCCAATGCGCAACCGATTCCGCCGATTGCTGCAGCACGCTATGCATCGCCGACCGCGCGGGTCGGCCTGTCGCCCTCCGTTTCATCGTCCATGTCATCTACCTCCGGCAAATGGCGCGGCTATGCAGTGATAGGTGCTATACTTTTAGTGATGATGCTCATCGTTGCGCAATTCACCAGCCATGACGGTGAGCCGGAAAAACAGGAAACAAGCGTGTCACCCGTGCCGGAAGCGATGCTGGCCAGCGTACGTAACATGACGATGCCGCTGCCGGATAGTTATTTGTGCCTGACAACGGATTCGGCGCTTGAATGTTTTAACACCGATGCAACTTCGCGCATGATAGGCCGACTGAATGTAGAAAGTCTCTATTATGGTGGTCCGCTCGATCTGGCCGCAATAGCTGCTGTGGTAGATAAAAAATCGGCAGATGAGCCAGCGGAAGAGGATCCCGATTCTCCACCGGTTGCTACGGAACCTGAATTCCCGCCCGTTACGGAAATGGATGACGAACAGAAGAACGAACCTGGCCCGCCGCATGATTAAGCGTCGCAGTTCGTATGCAACGACTATCGGTGGTGTTGCCATCGGAGGGGACGCCCCGGTCGTCGTGCAGTCCATGACAAACACCGATACAGCAGATATCGATAGCACGGTCGCGCAAGTTCGCCTGCTGGCAGAAGCGGGTTCGGAACTGGTGCGTATCACCGTGAATAACGAAGCATCAGCGAAAGCGGTTCCGGCGATTTACGAAAAATTGCTGCAGCAAGATTGCAGCACGCCACTCGTCGGTGATTTTCATTACAACGGCCATCGTCTGCTGCAGGCTGTGCCGGAGATGGCTGTAGCACTAGCAAAATACCGAATTAACCCAGGTAATGTAGGATTCGGCGAGAAGCAGGATGTGCAGTTCGCGCAGATGGTGGAAATTGCTGCGCGCAATAACAAACCCATCCGCATCGGTGTAAACTGGGGCTCGATGGATAACGCGCTGCTGGCAAAATTGATGGACGAGAATGCGGCGCTTGCCAAGCCGAAAGAATCAGACCAAGTGGCGCGCGAGGCGCTTGTGGTTTCGGCGCTTAACTCGTCACGTTTGGCGGAATCAGTCGGGATGGCGAAGGAGAACATTATCCTTTCGGCGAAAGTTAGCCGCGTACAGGATTTGATCGCTGTCTATCACATGTTGGCGGCACGCTGCGGTTATGCTCTGCATCTCGGGCTTACGGAAGCAGGGATGGGCAGCAAAGGTATTGTTGCTTCGAGCGCGGCGCTGGCAGTTTTATTACAGGAGGGTATCGGCGATACGATTCGTATTTCGTTGACTCCCGAACCGAATGGTGACCGTACGAAGGAAGTCCTCGTTGCACAGGAATTGCTGCAGACAATGGGTATTCGCAATTTTGCTCCGCTGGTCATCGCCTGCCCGGGTTGCGGTCGCACAACGAGCACCTATTTCCAGGAACTGGCTGATGATATTCAGACCTTCTTACGTATGCGCATGCCGATCTGGGCGATGGAATTCGCTGGCGCGGAAGCAATGCATGTCGCGGTAATGGGCTGTATCGTGAACGGCCCAGGCGAGAGCAAGCATGCCAATATCGGCATCAGCCTACCGGGAACGGGTGAGTCGCCGGTCGCCCCAGTGTTCGAGGATGGTGAAAAAGTAGCAACCTTGCGCGGAGCTAGTATTGCAGCAGATTTCAAAGCCAGATTAGAAGCTTACGTAGCCCGCACCTATGCCAAAAAAGGAATGACTGTTTAATTGCCACTACTATTTTCTTGCTTATAAAATGCTGAAACGATAACAAAAGATATCCGCGGGGCAGTGCCCGCGAGGCGCGATAGCCAAGGAGTCACTGGCATCGCAATTTCAACGCTTGATGAATAGCGAGTCACTTCACACTAAATGGCCCAAGATTTACAACCCGTGCGCGGTACGCATGATTTGCTACCGGACAGCTACAGACAGCATCAGCAGGTAGTCGACACTGCGCAGGCGGTGACGGCATTGTATGGCTATGCGCGTATCGATACGCCAATCTTTGAATTCTCGGAAGTGTTCCACCGTGCGGTGGGTGAGACGAGCGATATCGTTTCAAAGGAGACCTACACATTTACGGACCGAGGTGGGGAAAGCTTGACGCTGCGTCCGGAATTTACCGCAGCCATCGTGCGTGCATTCATCAGCAACAAATTAACCCAGCAATTGCCGTTCAAGTGTTTCTATGCCGGTCCGGCTTTCCGTTACGAGCGGCCGCAAAAAGGCCGTCTGCGCCAATTCCATCAGATCGGTGCGGAGTTATTGGGTGCGGCAGAACCAGCAGCAGACGTCGAGATTATTGCGCTCGCCATGCATATACTAAGTGCACTTGAACTGGATGAGAGCATCACGCTTGAGATCAACTCGCTGGGTGATGGCGAATCACGCACCGCTTACCGCGATGCGTTGGTAGAATATCTTTCGCAGCACGAAGAGAGACTTTCGGCGGATAGTAAGGTGCGCTTGCAGAAAAATCCGCTGCGTATTCTCGATTCGAAGGATCCGGGCGACCGTGAGATCATCAAGAGTGCGCCAACACTGCATGCGTATTTTAACGACGTTTCAAAAGCGCATTTTGCTGCAGTAATAGCTGGACTTGACGCACTTGGCATCGCTTACACAGTGAGCGAGAAACTCGTACGAGGACTGGATTATTATTCGCATACGGTATTTGAGATCACGACTGATCATCTGGGTGCACAAGGTACGGTGCTAGCAGGTGGACGTTACGATGGCCTTGTAAAACTCATGGGCGGGCCTGAAGTATCCGGCATAGGGTTCGCTGCGGGGATTGAGCGTCTGGTTGGCCTGCGAGAATTGAATGCTGCGTTGGCGAAAGATGAAAATATCGTACCGATCGCTGCGATTATTCCTATGGGGGAGATAGCGGATACCACAGCATGGAGGCTCGCGCAGGTTTTACGCTTTGCGGGTATCAGTACAGATATTGCTTACAAAGGAAACAGCAAAAAGCGTTTTGAACGCGCCAATAAAGTGGCGGCACAGTTTGCGGTCATTATCGGTAAGGATGAACTGGCCAGTAATAAGCTAACGCTGAAAGATTTGAAAACGGGCGAGCAGGAGTCGCTGACCGAAGAACAAGTAACGGAGAAGTTGAAGAACCATGTCATTCGATAAAAAAATAGATGCGCTGGTAAAGCGCCATAAAGAACTGAGCGATCTCGTATCCTCGCCGGATAAACTTAAAGGTGGGGAATTCGCGAAATTTTCGAAGGAATATTCGGACCTGACGCCTATTATCGAAACGGCGCTGGCGCTGCGGGCGGCGACGTCGGAACTCGAAGACGCGAAAGCCATGATCAATGGCAAAGACGAAGGTATGAAGGAACTGGCGCTTGAGGAAAAAGCATCACTCGACAAGCTCATTCCTAAACTTACCGAAGACTTGCAAATCGCACTCTTACCAAAAGACGAGGCGGATGCGAAGAACGCTATTCTTGAGGTACGTGCCGGTACGGGTGGCGATGAAGCAGCGCTGTTTGCGAACGATCTCTTCCGCATGTATCAGCGGTTTGCGGAATCGCAGAATTGGAAGTTTGAAGTGCTGGAAGTGAGTGAGAACGCGCTGGGCGGCTATAAGGATGCCAGCGCAAGCATCAGCGGCAAAAATGTATTCCAGAAATTGAAATTCGAATCCGGCGTGCATCGTGTGCAACGCGTACCGACGACGGAAACGCAAGGGCGCATCCATACGTCTGCGGCAACCGTTGCCGTGTTGCCGGAAGCGGAAGAAGTGGATATCCAGATCAACGAGAATGATTTGCGAATCGATGTATTCCGCTCTTCGGGTCCAGGTGGGCAGTCGGTGAATACGACTGATTCTGCGGTGCGTATCGTGCATATTCCGACAGGTGTGACGGTGCAGTGCCAAGACGAAAAATCACAGCATAAGAACAAGGCAAAGGCGTTGAAGATTCTACGTTCCCGTATTTATGACGCCGAATATCAAAAACGCGAATTGGAACGTTCGGCCACGCGCAAAAACCAAGTAGGCTCGGGCGATCGCTCGGAACGCATACGCACCTACAACTTTCCGCAAGGTCGCGTGACGGATCACCGAATCAACCTTACCACGTATAATCTTGAACATGTAATGGAAGGCAGCGGCCTGACAGCATTTACGGATGCGCTGGTTAAGGAAGACCAATCGGCGAAATTATCGGAGATCAAAGAATAATGCAGGCGATTTCCCAGCAGTTAGCCAACGCCCGAACCAAGCTTGCAGCTATTGCGGGCACGAATGCAGCGCTCGAAGCGCGGTTGCTTGCGGCACATGCATGGGGTATGTCGCATGAGTCGTTATTGCTGCGTGGCAATGATATGCAGGATGTTACCACGCTTACTGCGCTAATCGATCGGCGTTTGACGGCAGAACCGGTAGCGCAGATTGTCGGCCGTAAAGGATTCTGGAAAGATGATTTCATCGTCTCGCGCCATGTATTGACACCGCGTGCGGATAGCGAAACGATGATCGAAACGTTGCTGCGTCAGCGAGTGGATCTCGATGCTCCGTATCGCATGCTGGATCTTGGCACAGGCTCAGGTTGCCTCATCCTTTCGGCATTGCGCGAGTACCATAATGCAACGGCGGTAGCGGTGGATGCATCTGAAATGGCACTCAACATTGCTGCACGCAATGCAGCGGCATTAAGCATGGGGGATCGCTGCGAAATGCTTCACAGTAACTGGTGTGAGAATCTGAATGGCAGGTTCGACATCATCATCAGCAACCCGCCATATATTCCCACGGTGGAAATCGGAACGCTCAGTGCAGATGTACGCGTGCATGAGCCAATACGTGCGCTTGATGGTGGTGAAGATGGACTTGATGATTATCGCCGTATTATGAAGCAGCTGGCAGCGCATGCAAAACCGGGCAGCCTGTTGCTGTTCGAAGTAGGTATGGGACAGGCAGATGATGTAGCAGCGATCGCTACAGAAGCAGGATGGGCAGCAATTGAATTGGCTAAGGACTTTGCAGGCATTGCCCGCGTGGTCGCACTTGAATTTAACATTAACACAACAAACTAAGCGAAAGCTGAGGAAACAATGAACAATATGATGCGTAAAAATAACAATCGCGGCGGTAATAACAAGCACCGCGGGGGCGGCGGTGGTCAGCGCCGGTATGGCAATAATAATGGCAGTGGCGGCGGTAGTGGCAACCGCGGCCAGAACGATACGCAAAACATCCAACGGCAAAAGCACCATGCGACGCAGCAACTGGGTAAATATAACGACCTCGCCCGTAACGCGCAGATTAACGGTGACCGGGTGGATGTGGAATATTATCTGCAGCACGTCGATCATTACACGCGTATTTTGACGGATATCGCTGGCATCGAGGCCGAACGTTTCGCTCAGCAGCGCGAATCGCAGATCGTCCCGGGTGGGCCAAATGACCCGAACGCGCAGCATCATCAGCAGGAAAGTGCCCAATCGGAGGCACAGTCCAGCGAACCACAACCACACGCTGGTGACGCGCCGCAGGGCCATGAGCAACAGAACCAACAGCCGCGCCCGCGCCAGCATCGTCCGCGTCATCAGGAGCAACCTGATAATGGTGCGCGCGAGGCAAATGCTAATAAAGAAGATATCCCGCTGCCGGGGTCGATTTTGCCGCCGATCTAGTATTGGTTGGCTAAGGCATGTTAGTTTGCCTTATCATCCACCATGGTGAGGCTTAATTCGCCAAGAAGCACTTTGGCGCTGGCACGTACCGGCAGGAATGCACTGTCATTGCTGAAATACAGGTGAATCTCAGGATCGCCTTTATTGAACTTCTTCAGTTCTTTCGGCGTATAACCAGTGACCGGCGTGCGCGTTACCTGCACATTGACCGTATCCTGATAGATTCCCATGACCTCCACCTTGGCGTTCACTGTGCGTGTCATCTTCATCGTGGCGAGACGTGCGCCATCATAGGTGCGGTTGCTGACTTCCATCGTCTTGTTGTCGATAGCGTTGTGCAACTGTTTACGGAGGATGAAGCCGGCGGTAATAGGATCACGTGCCGTGTCAATATCGGCGAATTTTATGGGTGGCCGCCATGCAGGGTCATCTTCAGGGATGCGTAAGCGCTTAGTAATGTTACCGTCGGTTCCATAGGTCAGCTCAGTGACATCACGATCATGCTTGTCGGCCTCCTTGCCATGCGGTCCGGAGTGGTAGAGAACAGGGACGTATGTGCCATCCGGCTTTTTGCTGCCTTGCGCACTGACCTGGCTCGATTCATCGCTGATGAGTGAGCCAAGACCGTGGGTCTTGGTATCGATGCTCAAGGAATAGCTCGTCGCATCCTCATGCGCATGGACGATGATGCGGCCGATGACGATACCGCTCCAGGCCACATTGTAGCGGGCGTCTAGATTGAGAGGGTTCAGCGCGCCGTCAGCCTTAGCTTGCGGGGCCAGCAGGCCAAGGCAAAAAACGGCAATTCCGACCTTGTAAGCTGTATTTCTGAGGTCCATATTATCTTCATAGCAAAGAAAACCTTACGAGGGAATATGGACTTAGAGCAATTTACCGAAAAATCACGGAAAGTGCTGCAAGAGGCCCAGGGCCTTGCCCTGCGCAGCAACCATCAGCGTTTTACGACGGAGCACTTACTATCGACGCTGATCGAGGAACCGAGTGTGGCGACCTTACTAGCTTCGGCCGGGGCGGATGTAGCGCAGATTTCAGCTAATGCGAGAGCGGCGCTGGCCAAGCTGCCAAAAGTGGAAGGTGCTGGCGCGCAGATGTACTTGGGAGCTGAGACAGCGCGGGTGTTGGAGCATGCGAAAGATATCGCGAAGAAAGCAGGTGACCAGTTCGTGACCGTTGAGCGCGTGCTGCAAGCGCTGTCGCTTGAAAGCGAAACACCCGCGGCAAAGATATTAACTGCAGGCAAGGCGACGCCGCAGTCCGTGAATGCCGCGATCAACGAAGCGCGTAAGGGCCGCACGGCGACGAGTGCCAATGCCGAAGACCAGTTCGAAGCACTGAAGAAATACAGCAAAGACCTGACGGAACTGGCGGCGAACGGTAAACTTGATCCTGTTATCGGGCGCGATGAAGAAATTCGTCGTACCATCCAGGTGCTGGCACGACGTACGAAGAATAACCCGGTACTGATCGGGGAACCTGGGGTGGGAAAAACCGCCATTATCGAAGGACTGGCGTTGCGCATTATCAAAGGTGATGTGCCGGAAGCATTGAAAAACAAAAAGCTAATGTCGCTCGACCTTGGCGCATTGATTGCTGGTGCCAAATTCCGCGGTGAATTCGAAGAACGATTGAAAGCCGTTCTCAACGAAATCGATGCGGCAGCGGGCGAAGTAATTCTCTTCATCGATGAGCTGCATACGCTCGTCGGGGCTGGTGCGGCGGAAGGGTCAATGGATGCTTCGAATCTGCTCAAGCCAGCGCTAGCACGTGGCAGCTTGCATTGCGTCGGTGCGACGACACTAAATGAATACCGCAAATATATCGAGAAGGATGCGGCGCTGGCGCGGCGTTTTCAAGCTGTGTTCGTTAGCGAGCCAACAGTTGAGGATACCATCTCCATCCTGCGCGGATTGAAGGAAAAATACGAACTGCACCATGGCATTACGCTTAGCGATGCGGCACTCGTTGCTGCCGCTACGCTTAGTAATCGCTATATCACGGATCGCTTCCTGCCAGACAAGGCGATCGACCTTATCGACGAGGCAGGCAGTCGCTTGCGCATGCAGGTGGATAGCAAGCCGGAAGCGCTCGACGAGATCGACCGCAAGATTATGCAGCGGCGCATCGAGCGCGAAGCGTTGAAGAAAGAGTCGGATAAGGCATCGCGTGACCGGTTGAGCAAGCTTGAGGATGAACTTTCTGACCTTGAGGCGGAGTCGTCGAAGATCGGCAGCGCATGGCAGGCGGAGAAATCACGTCTGAATGTGGCGCGTGAGTTGAAAGAAAAACTGGACGCGGCACGCATTGAGCTCGAAGCGGCGGAGCGGCGCAGCGACCTCGCGCGGGCGGGTGAGCTGACCTATGGCGTGATTCCAGATCTTGAGAAAAAACTCGCTGAATCGGAGCAGGCAAACGCCAACGGCTCGCATGCGGGCGAAGTGGTGCGCGAAAGCGATATTGCCGCTGTCGTCAGCCGGTGGACGGGTGTGCCTGTCGATAAAATGCTCGAAGGCGAGCGTGAAAAATTGCTGGCGATGGAAGAGGCTATCGGCAAACGCGTGGTAGGGCAGGAGGAAGCGGTAACGGCTGTATCCGCTGCCGTGCGCCGGGCGCGGGCAGGACTGAAAGATCCTAACAGACCCATTGGTTCGTTCTTGTTCCTTGGGCCGACAGGTGTGGGGAAAACGGAACTTACCAAAGCACTGGCAGCCTTCATCTTCAATGACGATACGGCAATGATCCGTATGGATATGAGCGAATATATGGAGAAGCACTCGGTAAGCCGCTTGATCGGGGCGCCGCCAGGTTATGTCGGTTACGATCAGGGTGGAGCGCTGACGGAAGCGGTGCGGCGGCGGCCATATCAAGTGATCCTATTCGATGAGGTCGAGAAGGCACATCCGGATGTGTTTAATGTGCTGTTACAGGTGCTGGACGACGGCCGCTTGACCGATGGGCAGGGCCGCACAGTTGATTTCCGCAATACGATCATCGTTCTGACGAGTAATCTGGGTGCGCAGCATCTGGTTGAGCTGAAGGATGGCGAGTCGGTGGATAAGGCGCGTGACAAGGTGATGGAGGCGGTGAAGGCTGCGTTCCGTCCCGAGTTCCTGAACCGGCTGGATGAGATCATTCTCTTCCACCGTTTGGCGAAGGCGCAGATGGGCGCAATTGTCGATATCCAAATCCGCTATCTCGAGAAATTGCTCGCCGACCGCCAGATCACGCTGACACTCGACGATGCGGCGCGGTACTGGTTGGGGAATCAGGGTTACGATGCGATCTACGGTGCGCGGCCGCTGAAGCGGGTGATCCAGAAAAATGTGCAGGACCGGTTGGCGAATATGATCCTTGATGGCTCCATCGGCGATGGAGCGCATGTGAACATCACGGGTACGGAGCTGGGCCTCTATATTGCCGTTGGAACGCCGGCCGAAGCGGCGGCAGCGCGCGGTCGTAAAGAAATAGTTCGCTCAGGCGCTTAAAGCCTCAGAGTCAGCCGGAGCGTCGCTTTCAATCAGGCCTTGCCGAATAAGCTCCGCGCGGATGGAACCGTAGGTACGGCCATGTTCAAGGGCGATTTGTTTTAGTGCAATATCCTGCTTGAAGGATTCGGCCGCGCGGCCGCGTTCTTCATCGTTCCATTTTTTGCCGTTGTTGGGGGCGTCCTCGCGCGGAGCGTTGCGGGATGGCTTTTTAGCCAGTGGCATGAGTTTGCCCCCGGAAGCTTCAAGGGTGGCGACAAGGGCGCCGATGATTTCAGGATGGTGGTACGGTGCATCCGCCGGAAGTTTTTCCTGCGTAATGGGATCGACACCTTCGACGAGCTGGCGGATGGTTTCGCGTGCTTTTTCGAGGGGGGAAGCCACTCTTTCCGGTAGCGCTATTGCCTCTTGCAGGATCGGATCATCCGCGGCGAGGGATTCGGCAGGTGGTTCGTAAGCATAGCGCTCGAGGAATTCGACGATGCGGCCATCAGTACGGATATGGTGTGGCGCAATGCGGGTGCGCAGGACGATGCCTTCGAAGGTGGTGCAGCGGGAGAGCGCCACATACATCTGACCGGCGGCGAAGGTGCCGCGGTCGATATCGATCATTACATGGTCGAAGGTCTTGCCCTGGCTTTTGTGGATAGTGACGGCCCAGGCGAGGCGGAAGGGGAACTGCGTGAAGGTGCCTTGCAGCACGGCGTTAATATCGCCACCATCGACGGTGAAGCGGTTCACCTCCCATTTATGCGGATAAACCTGAACCAATGCGTGGCCGCCTTCGAGCCGGACTTCGGCATACGCGCGGTCATCCGCGTCGCGTTTGATCGCCTCGATGACGCCGATACTACCATTGACCCAGCGCCCTACGGTATCGTTATTGATAAGCATGACCTGGGCGCCGGCTTTGAATTGCAGTTCGGGCGCGGTTGGGTAGTATTCCTTGCCGAAATCGCCTTCGATCACGGCGCGGGTGGTCTGCAGGCGGCCGGGCAGGTTGTTTAGGTGCCAGGTATTGATTTCATCCGCCTTGCGGTTGGTGGTGGTAAGGTTGATGAAGAAGCTGCTGCCATCCGGCTGGTAGAGGGGATCGAAGCGGGTGTTGAGATGGGCAAGGTCGGCGGCGTCGGCATCGTCAGTACGGATGCGGTTGAGCAGTTCAACGAATGTCTGGTCCTTCTGGCGGTAGATCAGGTCGAGTTCGATGACGGAGAAATCGGCGTCCTTCAGACAATGGGCGCTGAAGAAATAGGGCGTTTCGTAATTCTCGGCGAAGCTATCTTCCGTATCTCGATTGACGATGGGCGGCAATTGGTAGAGGTCGCCAACGAAGATCATCTGCACGCCACCGAAAGCCTTGTTTTCGTTTGGCCCGTGAAGGCGCAAGTACTCGTCGATACAGTCGAGGATATCGGCACGGACCATGGAGATTTCGTCGATGATGACAGTGCGCAGTTTCTTGAACAGTTTCGGGTTGCGTGGCTTTACCTTGCGGCGGCGGATCTTCTCGACCGAGACATCGATCGGGAAGTGGAAGAACTTATGGATGGTCTGCCCACCGACATTAAGCGCGGCGACGCCGGTCGGAGCGATGGTGACGGGCTTTTTGCCGGTGCGGGCGCAGAAATGCGACAGCAGGGTGGATTTGCCGGTACCGGCCCGCCCGGTGATGAACAGCGAACGGTCGCTATATTCCATCAGCATCAGCGCATGGCGAAAACGGTTGTTGAGTTCGATGGTTCGAATGGCGGCCATATGATTTCCTGTCCCAGAAATCAAAAGCATGGAATGGCATCTTCCGTCAAGTATTTACTGTTACACTCCTGTATCCTTTCCTTATCACGTGGGTGCTAATGTGATGTTACGTTATTGCGCAGACAATCGAGCTTAATCAACAGGTTAATTTTTCATCGCAGTAACATATGTAACAGTAGTAACCACCAACCTTTTGTTCCTCTTCGTGGGGATAGTATAGGTGCGGCTGAGTTACCGGGAAGTTGGAGCATTTAGCATGGAAAACGAAAAAGACATCTTCGGCAATATACCTAAAAACATCGAGGGCAACGCAACCGATAAGAATATCCAAGGAAATCGCCCCGAGGATGCGCAAGGCAACACGCCTAAGGACTTTTACGGAAACGAAACGACCGATAAGCCAGCTGCTTAGGGTTTGATGCCGGTGTTTCCTGAATACTGACGGATGAAGCTATTGGCGTCGTCGTAAGCAGGTGAACGGAACAGGTTCAGGTGGCCATATCCCTCGTAGGATTTGAATACTTTGGGCTCATTCGCCAAGGCGAAGAGGTCTCTGCCGTGCTGGATGGGAATAATGCTGTCCGACGTGCCGTGCATGATGAACAGCGGGGCGTGTATGGCGTGGACGTAGTCGCGTGAGCGATATTGGTTCTTCATCAGTTGTTCGATAGGGGCGTAGGGAAAGAGCTCTTGCGCACGGGCATCGACGCCCATGAACGGTGCTTCAAGAACGAGGGCGGCAGGAGCGCGGCGGGCAGCAAGCTGAACGGCGACTCCGGTACCGAGCGAATAGCCCCAGATGGCGGGTTTATGCTTCGGGTCGGTATTCACGGCATCAAAGAGCGCGGTCGCCTGATTGACGATGAGGCGCTCATTCGGCTCGCCTGGATTGCCGGGGAAGCCCGGATATTCCATGGCGATGGCGTGGAGTTTGGTTTCCGTAAAGAACCGCAATGCGTGTTTGTGCAAATAAAGACCCCCTGAATTGCCATGGAAATAGATCACGGTCGGGGCACCGACGGGTGCGTCATTCTCCCAGTATATGATAGGCGTCTGACCCGCGAGAGTGAGGGTTTTGAGGTGGTAATGCTCGATGCCTGCGTCGGCCGGATTGGCGGGCCCGTCGATCGGGCGATAGACCATGGAGGATTCACCGAGGACCAACAGGACAATGGCGAGCAGATAGACGAAGGACAGGATAGCGAGCATGCGGATCAGCTGCCCGATGGTTTGGCGGAAGGAATAGTTCATGACTCAAGTATACACCAGCGTAAGGACTGCTGCCATGGAGTTGTCGCGCGTTGCGCTAGCGTGCGCTGGCGACCTGTGGACTACCCTTGCCCATCGATGCCAGTTCGGCCATCGCGGTCTTTTTGTTGCTCAGGAACGCAGTAAGAGCTTTGCCGGTGAGACCTGAAGCCATATTAAATTGCTTGGAAATCGGGTTCACCTGCGTTTCGTTCTCGCGCACTTCGTAGTGCAAATGCGGGCCGGTGGCCATGCCGGTCATACCCACATAGGCGATGACCTGGCCTTGTTTGACGCGGGAACCGACGCTGATATTGCCAAAGCGGCTGATATGGCCGTAGGCCGTTTCATATTTCCCATTATGCTTGAGGAGAACGAAGTTGCCGTAGCCGTTCTCCCAGCCCTTGAACTCGACGACGCCATCACCCGCGGCCATGATGGGAGTGCCTTGCGGCGCGCCGAAATCGACGCCTTTGTGAAACTTGGTGTAGCCCATGATGGGGTGGGTGCGCATGCCGAAGCCCGAGGTGATGTGGACCGCATCTACGGGCGTGCGGAGCAGGGATTTCTTGATGGAATTGCCCTTGCCGTCGAACCAGGCATATTCGCCGTACGCATCCCTGGTGCGGAAGATCTCGTGTTTTTTGCCTTGCAGGGTGAGGGCCGCGTACCGGATGCCGGCATAACCGCTATAGCCCTGGCCGCTGGCGTTGGGTTTGCGGTCCATCAGTACTTCAATGGTGTCGTTGGGATGAATCTCGCGCTGGAAGTCGACATCGTAGGCAAAGGCCTTGAGCAGTTCCTGCATCGCGGTCGGAGGGATATGGCCATCCGCGCCCGCTTGCAGCAGGCTCGAGCGTACGACGCCGTAGCCGCGGAAGCTTTTGGCCCTGGTAGTATCCTCGGTGGCGCTCAACTCGAAGCCGCCACTTTTGATGCGCTGAAGTTCGATGGTCGACAGGTTCGGCAGGCGGATCGCCAGTTCTTTCACGGCGGCGGCATCGCCGATCTTCTCGTGGCGGGCGAGCGTCACTGAAATCTTCTGGCCGACCGGAAGCTTCTGCGGGTTGAATTTCGAGGCGAGAATCCGCACGACCGCATGGGCATCGTTGGTCTCGACATGGTTCGCAAGCAGCATATCCAGCAACGTGCTGTTCTTGGTGACCTGCAAGGCAAGGGTAACGGGGTAAGTTGCAGGCGGCGTACTGGCCGCCGCCGCTGCCAACGCGTCCTGCGGGGTTTCGCTCGACGGTTCGATAATTGGGTTATCGTTCGCTGGCGTCATGCTGGCGAGTTCGACAGACTGTGCGTATTTCGCGGTCTCGTCATTGGTCGCTGGGGCTGCCGGGAACGCATTGTCAGCGACTTCGGTGATATGCACGTCGTTGAGTTTGGCGACGACCGAATGGTAGCCCGGAACAATGACGACGCCGATGACGAAATTCAGGAAGAAGGACAGGCCAATGCCAAAGACCGAACCGATGACGAACCAGTTGACTCGCAGCTTACCCAGGCGTTTCACGCTCATCGCGCGCACCGTAACCGGCGCTGTGGCAACAGACGGAACGGAAGAAATAATGATTGGTTTCACCAATGCCTTGCGCATTAACACACCTAGTGAGCGTTCCAGTGGTCTTGCCGTGCGCGAATTTTTTTCTAATTTACCCGCATTCTGGCCGATTGCAATGGATTTTTTCGCGTTTTTACGCCCGTTTTCAGATTAATCGATGGCATTCAAGAGCTCACCGATTGGAAGATTACATCCGTAAAGAAATGGCACAGTTACCAGTATCGGCGTTTTGCATGGAATATTTTTGTGTTCCAACCACGTTGTTGTTGTCGTAGCAGTTGGTCGTCGCGTAGGGCGTGGCGCCGGTGGTAGGCGTTGTAAGGCCCCAGCTGCAATAGTTTGCGCCAACCCAGGTAAATGTCGTGTATATCTGCACTTTGGCGATGACGTTACCCGACTGCGGCAGGCCATCATCGATCTTGGCGTCGATATTATAAGCCGATGAAACCTTCATGATCGGCTTGACCGTCGGTGGACCGCCGTTCCAGCCGGCGATCATATCGAAACTAACGATACTGAAATAATGTTGACCATCCCACGTAATGCCGCTATGGTTACCTTCGGTACAATCTGTACCGTCGTCACCGGAAATGCTTGGATATAGAGACTATCTCCCAATTTTGCCGCAGGCACATAAGCAGTGACGTTAGGATCCTGGGAATTGCGATTTGCCAACGTATACGAGCCGTTGATCAAACCGGATTGTCCGAGATGGACCCAGAAATTACCCGGTTCACCCATCATCTGCCAGTTGCCGCCCTGATCAAAGATGCCGTTGCCGTCGCCACTTACCCCACCGTAGACACTACCCCCCTGCGTAAAATTAAGACGCCCGGCAATAGTGTCGGGGATATCGCCGGGGAGATAAAAATATTTGTCACGAAACGTCAATGTTGCGGCGCGAAACGCATCAATTTGCGCAATCTGGGCCTTCGCTTGCGCGGATTGGATCAAGCTCCTGCCGGTCAGTACGCCGCCTACCAGCAAGCCTAAAATAACCAGCACAATACTGAGTTCGACCAGCGAGAAGGCGGTCTTCGATACGCGTAACAATGAGAATTTTTTAGCTGTCATACACGATCCGCAATTAGACAAACAGTATGCCACGATGTAATGAGATGAATTGTCATACCTCGATGCGTGGACACAAAACAAGTCACAAAAAACTTCGGCACCGGCTGACCGGAACATTGATAAAATGCTTAAAATTACATTAATTTTAGGATGATATCGATCATGAAACCATACAATAATAGCAAAACCTAGTCAATAAAAATGGCAGAGACGCAATCCCGCGAGCGACTGAAAAAAACCTAAAAATAATCTGCTATTCGTGCTTGACGTAGCCTTACCACGTCCTTATAAGGCCGACTCCCGACAGCGATGTCGCAAAAAATATTTGGCAAGTTTGCAGTAAATAACTCCAGTGTTTCAGCGTTTTTTGTCGGGTCCGCGTTTGCGCCTTTTGATGCAGACAGAGTTGATAACGTAACCTGATTATCGTGGCTCGGGCATAGTAACCCGAATACCCACGGATAAGAAAGAGGACTGACCCATGCCAACAATCAACCAGTTGGTTCGCAAAGGCCGTCACCCGCAAAAGGCGCGTGACAAGGTACCCGCGATGGAAGCATGCCCGCAGAAGCGTGGCGTTTGCACCCGCGTCTACACCACCACCCCGAAAAAACCGAACTCCGCCCTGCGTAAAGTGGCGAAGATCCGCCTGACGAACGGCTTTGAGGTCATCGGCTACATTCCCGGTGAAGGGCACAATTTGCAGGAGCACTCAGTGGTCCTGATCCGCGGTGGCCGGGTTAAAGATTTACCCGGTGTGCGCTACCACATCATTCGCGGTACCCTTGATACCCAAGGTATTCCAAAACGCAGAAAGCGCCGTTCGCATTACGGCGCGAAACGTCCGAAATAGGGAGCATCAGCTATGTCACGTCGTCATGCCGCGAAAGAACGCGTCACTTTACCGGATGCAAAATTCCACAACCTTGTCGTTGCGAAGTTCATGAGCACGCTCATGTACGATGGCAAACGCTCGGCGGCGGAAACCATCGTCTATGGTGCATTCGATATCATCCAGACCAAGACCGGCAAAGATCCGCTCGCGGTCTTCAGCGAGGCGCTTGAGAATGTTGGCCCGACCGTTGAAGTCCGGTCGCGCCGCGTCGGTGGTGCCACCTATCAGGTGCCGACCGAAGTGCGTAACAAGCGTCGTCAGGCTCTCGCAATCCGCTGGCTCATCATCGCGCTGCGTAACCGCGGCGAGAAGACCACCAAACAACGCATGGCGGGTGAGCTGATGGATGCCGCATCGGGCCGGGGCAACGCGGTGAAAAAACGCGAAGACACCCACCGGATGGCGGAAGCGAACAAAGCGTTCAGCCATTACCGTTGGTAGAATCAGAACAAAAGACAAACAGGAAACATCAATACCATGCCACGCACGACTTCATTAGATCACTACCGGAATATCGGGATCATCGCGCATATCGACGCGGGTAAGACCACGACGACCGAGCGGATTCTCTATTACACCGGCAAATCCCATAAGATCGGTGAAGTGCACGAAGGTGCGGCAACGATGGACTGGATGGAGCAGGAGCAAGAGCGTGGCATTACGATCACTTCGGCGGCGACGACCTGCTTCTGGATGAAGGAAGATCAATCATACCGTATCAACATCATCGATACCCCCGGCCACGTGGATTTTACCATTGAAGTCGAACGCTCGATGCGTGTGCTTGATGGTGCCGTGACCGTGTTCGATTCCGTTGCTGGCGTTGAGCCGCAATCCGAAACCGTCTGGCGCCAGGGCGACAAATACGGCGTGCCACGGATCTGCTACGTCAATAAAATGGACCGTACCGGTGCCGACTTCTACCGTTGCGTCGACATGATTGTCGACCGCCTCGGCGCGAATCCGCTGGTATGTCATCTGCCACTCGGTGCGGAAGAGCATTTCCAGGGCATGGTCGACCTCGTACAGATGAAAGCGATCGTCTGGGGTGGTGAAGAACTCGGCGCGAAATTCGACATCGTTGAAATCCCGGCTGAATACGCGGCGAAAGCGAAAGAATACCGCGAGAAGTTGGTGGAAGCTGCCGTCGAAATGGACGATGTGCTCCTCGAAGCTTATCTTGAAAAAGGTCAAGAACCGTCGCTGGCGGATCTAAAAAAATGCATCCGTAAAGGGACGCTCGCCTTCAAGTTCGTGCCCGTGCTCTGCGGTTCGTCGTTCAAGAACAAGGGCGTGCAGACGATGCTTGACGCGGTGGTCGACTACTTGCCGACCCCGCTCGATCGCGGTGAGATGGACGGGATCGATCCCGATGCGAAAGATCCTGAAAACAACATCATCAAGCGTAAGCCGGATGACAAGGAAGCCCTCTCGCTCCTTGCGTTCAAAATCATGGATGATCCGTTCGTCGGCTCCATCACCTTCTGCCGCATCTACTCGGGCACGTTGCTTTCCGGTTCGGCCGTGGCGAACTCGACCCGCGACAAAAAAGAACGCGTCGGCCGGATGCTGCTAATGCATGCGAACAGCCGTGAAGACATCAAGGAAGCCTACGCGGGCGACATCGTGGCGCTCGCGGGCTTGAAAGATACCCGCACCGGTGACACGTTGTGCAACCCGGACAAGCCGATCATCCTCGAGAAAATGGAATTCCCGGAGCCGGTGATCGAATTGGCGGTGGAGCCGAAATCGAAAGCCGATCAGGAGAAACTGGGCGTGGCGTTGAGCAAACTCGCGGCTGAGGATCCGTCGTTCCGCGTATCGACCAATCACGAGACCGGCCAGACCATCCTCAAAGGCATGGGCGAGCTGCATCTTGACATCAAAGTCGATATCCTGCGCCGGACGTATAAAGTTGAAGCGAACGTGGGTGAGCCGCAAGTGGCGTACCGTGAGACGATTAGCAAGAAATATCAGGAAGATTACACGCATAAAAAACAATCGGGTGGTTCGGGCCAGTTCGCGCGCGTCATCATCGATTTCGAGCCGCTTGAAGCAGGTTCGGGCTTCGTGTTCGAGAACAAGACCGTGGGTGGTTCGGTGCCGAAGGAATATATCCCGGGCGTGGAAAAAGGCCTCGAGTCGATGCTCAACAGCGGCGTTGTTGCCGGCTTCCCGACGATCGATTTCAAAGCGACCCTTGTTGACGGCGCGTACCACGATGTGGATTCGAGTGCGCTGGCATTCGAGATCGCGTCGCGTGCGGCCTTCCGTGAAGGCATGGCGAAAGCCGGTCCGAAACTGCTCGAACCGATCATGAAGGTCGAAGTAGTGACTCCGGAGGATTACCTCGGTGATGTTATCGGTGACCTGAGCTCGCGTCGTGGTTCGGTGCAAGGCATGGACCAACGCGGTAACGCCCGCGTGGTGAACGCGCTGGTGCCGCTGGGCCAGATGTTCGGGTATGTCAACAAACTGCGTGGGATGTCGCAAGGTCGCGCCAGCTACAGCATGGTGTTCGGTCATTACGCCGAAGTGCCGTCGCACATCGCGGATGAAGTAAAGAAAAAAGCAGCCGCTTAATTAGATAGAGATTAAAGGAGACTACGTCATGGCAAAAGAGAAATTCAACCGCAGTAAGCCGCATTGCAACATCGGGACGATCGGTCATGTGGATCACGGCAAGACGTCGCTGACGGCGGCGATCACGAAGATTCTGGCAAAGACGGGCGGCGCGACCTTCCGCGATTACGGCAGCATCGATGCGGCGCCGGAAGAAAAAGCGCGCGGCATCACCATTGCCACGGCGCATGTGGAATACGAGACGGCCAACCGTCACTACGCCCACGTCGACTGCCCAGGCCACGCCGATTACGTGAAGAACATGATCACCGGTGCGGCGCAGATGGATGGCGCGATCCTCGTAGTTTCGGCGGCGGACGGCCCGATGCCGCAGACCCGTGAGCATATCCTGCTCGCCCGCCAGGTCGGCGTCCCAAGCATCGTCGTCTTCCTCAACAAATGCGACATGGTGGATGATAAAGAACTGCTCGAACTGGTCGAGATGGAAGTCCGTGAGCTCCTGAGCAAGTACGACTTCCCGGGCGATACCATTCCGATCATCCATGGTTCGGCGCTCAGCGCGCTGGAAGGGAAAGCGGATGGCTTCGGTGAAGAAGCGATCCTGAAACTGATGGAAGCGGTCGATGCCAACATCCCGCAACCGGAGCGGGCGGTCGATAAGCCGTTCCTGATGCCGGTCGAGGATGTGTTCTCGATCTCGGGTCGTGGTACGGTGGTTACGGGTCGGGTTGAACGTGGCCAGATCAAGGTGGGTGAAGAACTCGAAGTGGTCGGCCTCAAGGATACGCAGAAGACGACCTGCACGGGTATCGAGATGTTCCGCAAGCTGCTGGACGAAGCGACCGCTGGCGATAATGCCGGTGTGCTGCTGCGCGGCCTGAAGCGTGAAGATGTCGAGCGCGGTCAGGTACTGGCCAAGCCGGGCACGATCACCCCGCACACCAAGTTCGAAGCCGAGGCCTACATCCTCAACAAGGATGAGGGTGGCCGTCACACGCCGTTCTTCACCAGCTACCGTCCGCAGTTCTACTTCCGCACGACCGACGTGACGGGCGTAGTGACGCTGCCGGCCGGGGTCGAGATGGTAATGCCGGGCGACAACGTGAAGATGGAAGTGCTGCTCATCGCGCCGATCGCGATGGACCAGGGCCTGCGCTTCGCGATCCGTGAAGGCGGCCGCACCGTCGGTGCCGGTGTGGTGGCTAAGGTGTTGGCGTAAACAGTAATTAGATAAACGAAGTTAGAGGGCACTATGGCCACGATGCAAAACCAAAAGATCCGTATCCGCCTGCAGGCGTACGATCATGCTGTACTTGACCACTCTGCGAAAGAGATCGTCAACACCGCGAAGCGTACCGGCGCGCAAGTGCTTGGCCCCGTGCCATTGCCCCGCCGCATCGAGCGCTTCACGGTCAACCGTTCGCCGCACATCGACAAAAAGTCGCGTGAGCAGTTCGAGATCCGTACCCATAAACGCCTGATCGACATCGTCGAGCCAACCCCACAAACCGTGGATGCGCTCGGCAAACTCGACCTCGCGTCGGGCGTCGAAGTTGAAATCACTGTTCTGAACGCAGCGTAGGGAGAGCACAATGAGTACCACCAATACCGCTCGCACCGGCGTCATTGCCAACAAGATCGGGATGACCCGCATCTATGACGAATTCGGTCGTAGCGTGCCGGTCACCGTGCTGCAGCTTGATAATGTTCAGGTGACGGCGCGCAAGACCACCGCGAAAGACGGCTACAATGCGGTTCAACTTGGCGCGGGTAAAGCGAAGAAGCACCGCGTGGCGAAAGCGCAGCTGGCCGTGTTCGCGAAGAACAACATCGAAGCGAAAAAGAAGCTCGCGGAATTCCGCGTGGCGGAAGATGCATTGCTGCCGGTCGGCCAGGAGATCCGCGCGGATCACTTTGTCCCGGGCCAGTATATCGACATTATCGGTCTCACCAAAGGTAAAGGTTTCCAAGGTGCGATGGTGCGCTGGAACTTCGCTGGTCTTGAAGCATCGCACGGTGTCTCTGTTTCGCACCGTTCGCACGGTTCTACCGGTCAGCGTCAGGATCCGGGCCGTACTTTCAAGAACAAGAAAATGGCGGGTCATCTCGGCGTTGAGCGCGTGACCATCGAGAACCTCGAGATCATCCAGATCGATGAACCGCGTAATCTCATCCTCGTGAAAGGTTCGGTCCCGGGCCCGGATAACGCGATTGTACGCGTGATCGATGCCCATAAACGTGCACGTCCCGCGGATGCGCCATACCCGGCAGTTACCAAAAAAGCAGAAGCGAAAGACGAGGCGGCCCCGGCTGTTGAAGCTCCCGCTGCTGAAGAAGCTAAGGCGGAGTAATCAGTCATGAAAATCAACGTAGTCACATTAGAGAATAAGGCTGCCGGTGAGCTTGAGCTTTCCGACACCGTATTCGGCCTCGAGCCGCGTGGGGATATCCTCAGCCGCGTCGTCGAATGGCAGCGGGCGAAAGCGCGTGCCGGGACGCACAAAACGAAAACTCGGGCAGAAGTGTCGGGTACCGGCAAGAAGCCATTCAAGCAGAAGGGTACTGGCGGCGCACGTCAGGGTACACTGCGTGGGCCTCACCAAGAAGGCGGCGGTCGCGCCCATGGCCCGGTTGTGCGTAGCCACGAGTATAGCCTGCCGAAGAAAGTTCGCGCGCTGGGTTTGAAACATGCGCTGTCGAGCAAACAAAAAGAAGGCAAGTTGTTCATCGTCGATGCGTTAACGCTGAAGGATGCAAAGACCAAATCGGTCGTAGCGAGCTTCAAAAACATGGGCTTCACCAAGCCGCTCTTCATTGCGGGCGAAACGGTGGATGCTGGCTTCGCAAAAGCCATCGGTAACCTGATCGGCCACAATGCGCTGCCAGTGATGGGTGCGAACGTGTACGATATTCTCCGTCACAAAGAACTGGTGCTTAGTAAGGATGCTGCTGAAGCGCTGGAAGCGAGGCTGAAATGAGTCTGTTGAAAAAAGAGAAGCCAGCGAAGGCGGCGAAAACCGCAGGTGCCAATAAAAGCATCATGGGTGAGGCGCGCCTTTACGATGTGATCAAACGCCCGCTCGTAACCGAGAAGACCACTGTGCTCGCCGAGCAGAACAAGGTGGTATTCGAAATCTCAGAGACCGCGAACAAGACTGAGGTAAAGGCGGCTGTCGAGTCCATCTTTAAGGTTTCGGTGCTGAAGGTGAACACTATCAATGTCGAAGGTAAAGAGAAGCGCTTCCGTGGCAAGATCGGCCACCGCAGCGATTTCCGTAAAGCCATTGTAACACTTGCAGCGGGTCAGACCATCGACTTCGCCGCTGGCGCGAAATAAGGGATAAGGGGAGAAACCCATGGCACTTAAACATTTCAAACCAACGACACCGGGCCAGCGTCAACTGGTGCTGATTGACCGTTCGGAACTCTACAAAGGCAAGCCGGTGAAGACGCTCGTCGAGTCGAAATCCTCGACCGGTGGCCGTAACAACTCGGGCCGTATCACGGCGTTCCAAAAGGGCGGCGGGCACAAGAAAGCGTACCGCGTGATCGACTTCAAACGTTCGAAATTCGACCAGCCAGCCCGCGTCGAGCGTCTTGAGTACGATCCGAACCGTTCGGCGTTCATCGCGCTGATCCAGTATGAAGATGGGACGCAGAGCTACATCCTCGCGCCGCAACGGCTCAATCAAGGCGACATGGTGGTGAGCGGTGAGCGTGCGGATATCAAGCCGGGCAATGCGATGCCGCTGGCGAATATTCCGATCGGGACCATCGTCCACAACGTGGAAATGAAACCGGGCAAGGGTGGCCAGATCGGTCGTTCGGCCGGTGCGTATGTTCAACTCGTCGGTAAGGATTCGGGCTACGCCCAAATCAAACTGCGCTCGGGTGAACTGCGCATGGTGCCGAGCAACTGCATGGCAACCATCGGTGCGGTGTCGAACCCGGATCACCAGAACGAAGTGATCGGTAAAGCGGGCCGTAACCGCTGGAAGGGTAAACGCAGCCATGTCCGTGGTGTGGCGATGAACCCGGTTGATCACCCGCATGGCGGTGGTGAAGGTAAAACCTCGGGCGGCCGTCATCCGGTCACGCCGTGGGGCCAGCCAACCAAAGGCTTCAAGACGCGCAATCCGAAACGCAAGAACAAACTCATCATCCGCACTCGCCATCAGGCGAAGGGCAAGCAGAAGTAGTAGGGAGATCATTATGGCACGTTCTGTATGGAAAGGCCCGTTCATCGACGGCTACCTGCTGAAGAAAGCGGAAACGGCTCACAAGAGCAACCGCAACACGGTGATCGCAATCTGGTCGCGCCGCTCGACCATCCTGCCGCAATTCGTCGGCCTGACGTTTGGCGTGTATAATGGCAAGAAACATATCCCGGTGATCGTCACCGAGGAAATGATCGGCCACAAGTTCGGTGAGTTCGCGCCGACGCGTGAGTTCAAAGCGCATGGCGGCAACGAGAAAAAAGTAGCCGAGAAGAAGTAGGGGATAGAAGATGAGCAAACAAAAAACACCACGCGCGCTTGAGGCCAATGAAGCCCAGGCCGTGCTGCGTTCGTTACGCACCAGCCCGACCAAGCTGAACCTCGTGGCGGAAATGATCCGCGGCATGAAGGTGAATGCGGCGCTGACGCAACTGCAGTTCAGCAACAAGCGCATCGCGGTCGATGTTCGCAAGTGCCTCCAGTCGGCTATTGCGAATGCCGAGAACAACCATAACCTGAACGTTGACGCACTCGTGGTGAAAGAAGCGTGGGTCGGCAAATCGATGGTGATGAAACGTTTCCATGCCCGCGCCCGCGGCCGTGGTGCACAAATCTTGAAACCGTATTCGCACCTGACGATCGTCGTGCGCGAAGCTGAAGGAGCGTAAATCATGGGTCAGAAGATTAATCCAATCGGCCTGCGCCTTGGTATCAACAAAACCTGGGATTCGCGCTGGTTCGCGGGCGCCAACTACGCCGACAAACTGCACGAGGATATCAAGATCCGCCGCCACGTGAAAAAAGCCCTCAACCAGGCTGGCGTGGCGAAGATCATCATCGAGCGTACTGGCAAGAAATGCTATGTGTCGATCCATTCGGCCCGTCCGGGGATCATCATCGGTAAAAAAGGCGCCGATATCGATAACGTTAAAAAGGCCGTGCAGAAGCTGACCAAGGATGAAGTTCATTTGAACATCATCGAGGTGCGTAAGCCGGAACTCGATTCGACCCTCGTCGCTGAAGGCATCGCCCAGCAGCTCGAGCGCCGCGTGGCATTCCGCCGGGCGATGAAACGCGCGGTTCAATCCACCATGCGGATGGGTGCTGAAGGCATTCGTATCAACGTCTCGGGCCGACTCGGTGGCGCGGAGATAAGCCGCATGGAATGGTACCGCGAAGGCCGCGTGCCACTTCATACCTTGCGTGCCGATGTGGACTATGGTATTGCGAGCGCCCTCACGACGTACGGTATCATCGGCGTGAAGGTCTGGATCTTCAAGGGCGAGATCCTGAAAGAGCAGGAAATTCAACGTTCTCCGACCGCATCCTTTGCGCAGGCGAGCTAGTAAATAACGACAAAAAAACTGAAGTTAAGAGCAAAAGCATATGATGCAACCTAAGAAAACCAAGTACCGCAAGGCGCATAAAGGCCGTGTGTCGGGTGCTGCCAAGGGTGGGTATTCCATCAGCTACGGCGAATATGGCCTGAAGGCGATGACCCCGGAGCGTATCACCGCGCGCCAGATCGAAGCCGCACGCCGCGCGATCAGCCGTCATGTGAAACGGGTGGGGCGGATGTGGATCCGTATTTTCCCGGATGTGCCGGTAACGCGCAAACCCGCTGAAGTACGGATGGGTTCGGGTAAGGGTTCGGTCGAGTATTGGGTAGCACGCGTCGAAGCGGGCCGCATCATGTTCGAGATCGATGGCGTGCCGGAGCAAGTGGCGCGTGAAGCATTTGAGCGCGCATCGGCGAAGCTGCCGGTGAAAACCAAATTCATCAAACGCGTCGAAGCGTAAGGGGATTGATCATGGCCAAGGCAAAAAAAGAAGCCCATAAGGGTAAGTCGGCAGAAGAGCTTCAGGGCGCGGTTGCGGATTTGAAAAAAGAATTGTTCAACCTGCGCTTTCAGAAAGCGTCGGGCGAATTGTCAAACACTTCGCGTTTCCGGGTAGCGAAACGTGAAATCGCCCGCCTGCTCACGCAGCTGCGCACCACCAAAAACGCCGCTTAAGGATAAAGAGACATGCCAAAACGTATTTTACAAGGTGTCGTAGTCAGCGACAAATGCGCGAAGACCGTCACGGTTCGCGTCGAACGCAAAATCAAGCACCCGCTGTACAACAAAATTATCCGCCGTTCGAAGAAGTACGCGGCGCATGATGAATCCGGCTGCAAGATCGGTGATGTCGTTCGCATCATCGAAAGCAAGCCAATGAGCAAAACCAAGCGTTGGGCCGTCGTCGAGAAAATCGCCGATGCACCGGCAGCTTAAGATAGGGACGAGGAGCTAGTTTATGATTCAGATGCAAACCCGTCTCGACGTTGCCGACAACTCGGGTGCACGTGAAGTGATGTGCATTAAGGTTCTCGGTGGCTCGCACCGCAAGACCGCCGCGATCGGCGACATCATCGTCGTTTCGATCAAAAGCGCGATACCGCGTGGCAAGGTAAAAAAAGGTGATGTGCACCGCGCCGTCATCGTCCGCACCAAGTTCGTGACCAAGCGTCAGGACGGTTCGGCGATTCGTTTCGACGGGAACGCGGCGGTACTCGTCAGCAAACAAGGTGAGCCGATCGGCACACGTATCTTCGGGCCGGTTGCCCGCGAACTTCGCGCCAAGAAGTTCATGAAGATCGTCAGTCTCGCTCCAGAAGTATTGTAAGGAACAGAGTCATGGCGGCAAAAATCAAAAAAGGCGACAAAGTGGTAGTTATCACCGGTCGCGATAAAGGCAAAACGGGCGAAGTGCTGAAAATTATCGTCGATAGCAACCGGGCGGTTGTTGCTGGCGTGAACATGATCAAAAAGCACGAGAAGCCATCGGCGGCGGGCAATGGTGGTGTGGTTGCGAAAGAAGCGGCGATCCACTTGAGCAACATCGCTCTGGCGGACCCGAAGGACGGCAAGGCGACCCGCGTTGGCTTCACAGTCGGCAAGGACGGCAAGAAAACCCGCACGGCGAAACGCTCCGGCGAATCGCTCAGCGCATAATTTAACTGGTAAGGACGATTGTAATGGCAACCGAGAAAAAACCTGCTGCGAAGACCGCAAAAACGGCCGCGCCCAAAGCAGATGTGAAAGCCAAGGACGCTGCAAAAGGTGCTGCCCACAAGGCTGACAACAAAGCTGCTGCGGCAACGAAAGCAATAGACGCGAAAAGCGCGACTGCGGATAAAGCAGCGGATAAGAAAGCGTCTGCTGCGGCGGCACCTAAGAAAGCACCGACCGCGGCTAAAGTCGGCCCAACGCTTGAGGGCAATGCAAAAACGCCGCGCCTGCAGATGCTCTATGATAAAGAAGTTGTACCAGCGATGAAAGAAAAGTTCGGTTACAAGAACGTGATGGAAGTGCCGCGCCTTACCAAGATTGTTATTAACATGGGCGTGGGTGAAGCGGTGGCCGACCAGAAACAGATTGCATCGGCAGTTGAAGAAATGACGCTGATCTCGGGCCAGAAGCCAGTCATCACCAAAGCGAAAAAAGCCGAGGCCTCGTTTAAGATCCGCGCTGGTTTGCAGATTGGTTGTCGCGTGACCTTACGCAAGCAACGCATGTACGAGTTCCTCGACCGTTTCGTCACCGTCGCGATGCCGCGCATCCGTGACTTCCGTGGCGTGAACCCGAAAAGCTTCGATGGCCGTGGCAACTACAACATGGGCCTCAAGGAACAGCTGATCTTCCCAGAGATTAATTACGATCGCGTGTCGACCGTTCGCGGCATGGATATCACGATCGTCACCACCGCAAAAAATGACGCCGAAGCGCAAGCCCTGCTTGAAGCCTTCAGCGTTCCATTCCGCAAAGCATAGGGAGTTAAGTCATGGCAAAAGTATGCATGAGAGAACGTAACGACAAGCGTAAGAAACTAAACAAGCAAAACCTTGCGAAGCGGACGAAATTGAAAGCGACGATCATGGATCGTGAAACGTCGATGGAAGACCGTTTTGCTGCGGTGCAAAGTCTCGCTGAACTACCGCGCAACTCGTCGCTCGTTCGCCAGCGCAACCGCTGCGAATTGACGGGCCGCCCCCGTGGCTACTACCGTAAATTCAAAATGTGCCGGAACCAACTGCGCGAGCTCGGCTCGTTCGGTTTGATCCCAGGCCTCATCAAAGCAAGCTGGTAAGGTAATATTATGTCGAACGACCATGTATCCGATATGCTTTCGAGCATCCGCAACGCCTACAAGGCGCAACTGCCGCTTGTGAAAATGCCGAACAGCAAGCTGCTCAACAACATCTGTGCCGTACTGGAAGAAGAGGGCTTCATCCGTACCCACCGCGTTGAGGAAGACGGCGCCAAGAAAACCCTCGTCATCGAGCTGAAATATCTCGACGGCGAACCGGCGGTGCGCGAGTTGAAGCGCGTCTCGAAATCGGGCCTGCGCAAATACGCGAAAGCGGATGCACTGCCGAAACACTATAACGGTCTCGGGATTTCCATCGTATCCACCAGCAAAGGCGTGATGACTGACTTCGCAGCGCGCCAGCAGCAAGTGGGCGGCGAAATTCTCTGCACTGTCTTCTAATTCAAGGGATCAAGGAGTAGATCATGTCCCGCTTAGGTAAATTGCCGGTAGCCATTCCGGATAAAGTCACTGTTAACGTTGCGGCGAATGGTATCACCGTGAAAGGCCCGAAAGGCGAACTCACGACCACTAACACGGCGGATGTTCTCGTCACCGTGACGGACGGCAAGGTCTGGGTAAAACCAGCCAACGACTCGCAAAAGAGCCGTGCCATGTGGGGCACCGTTCGTGCGAACGTGAAGAACCTCGTTGAAGGTGTGACAACCGGTTACAAGAAACAACTCGACATCAACGGCGTCGGTTACCGTGCATCGGCCCAAGGGCAGATCATTACGCTGGCGCTCGGCTTCAGCCACGATATCAAATACGTCGTGCCGGCTGGCATCACCGTGACGGTCGAAAAACAAACGACCATCATCCTTGCGGGTGCCGATAAACAGAAAGTCGGCCAGGTGGCTGCCGAGATTCGCGCGCTGCGTGGGCCTGAGCCGTACAAAGGTAAAGGCGTTAAATACTCGACGGAAACCATCCGTCGTAAAGAAGGTAAGAAGAAGTAAGCTTGATTTTCTCGTGGCCATCCGTTGGTGGGGGGTTGTTGAGAGGGTTCGAAGAGTTTTGGAGAGTAGAATGGCTAAAGTAGATAATTTCACCCGCCGCAAGAATCGCGTTCGTTACCAGCTCCGTCAGAAAGCGGCTGGGCGCGTCCGTTTGTCGGTGTTCCGTTCGGGCCAGCACATCTATGTGCAGCTGATCGACGATGCAAAAGGCGAAACTCTCGCTGCAGCATCGACTGCGGAGGCGGAATTGAAAAAGGCGCACAAAAACGGTGCAAACGTGGCGGCGGCGAAAGCTGTCGGCGCGCTGATCGCCAAGCGCGCTGCAGATGCTAATGTTGAACACGTAGTCTTCGATCGCGGTGGTTATTTGTTCCATGGCCGGATTAAGGCCTTGGCGGATGCGGCGCGTGAAGCCGGCATGAAATTTTAAGGACAGGAAGCACCATGGCATACGAAGGTAACAACAACAACGACCGTCAGGACCGCGAAGGCGGCGACAACATCGAGCGTCTCGTTTCGATCAACCGCGTATCGAAAACGGTAAAAGGTGGTCGTCGCTTCGCATTCGCCGCACTCGTCGTCGTGGGCGACGGTAAAGGCAAGATCGGCTACGGCACCGCGAAAGCGAAAGAAGTGCAGGACGCCGTGAAGAAAGCGACTGAAGGCGCGAAGAAATCGATGATCCGCGTGCCGTTGCGCGAATCGCGTACACTGCATCATGACGTGAAAGGCCGCTTCGGCGCTGGTCGCGTGGTTGTGCGTACGGCTCCGGCCGGTACCGGTATTATTGCCGGTGGCCCAATGCGGGCGATCTTCGAGGCACTGGGCGTGCATGATGTGGTGGCGAAATCGACCGGTACGTCGAACCCGCACAACATGGTGAAAGCGACCTTCTCGGCCCTTAAACGTACGACCAGCCCACGCCTTGTGGCGGCGCGCCGTTCGATGAAGGTCGGTGATGTAGTGGAGCGCCGTGAGCACGGAGCGAAAGCCCAAGGCCAACATAACGAAGCTGAATAAGGATAGACTGTCATGGCAACCGCGAAAAAAACCATCACGATCGAGCAGACCGGCGGCACTGCTGGCCGCGTGAAGAGCCAGGAAGCGACCCTGATCGGCCTGCGCCTCAATAAACGTCACCGCCAGAGCACGCTGGAAGATACCCCGGCAGTGCGCGGCATGATCAAGAAAGTACAACACCTCGTTCGCATCGTCGAAGACGCGAAATAGTTCGAGGGTAGGAGAGAGATATGGAACTGAATCAACTTAGTGATAATCCCGGCGCCCGCAAGCGTCGCATGCGCATCGGCCGTGGTATCGGTTCGGGCAAAGGCAAGACCGGCGGCCGTGGCGGTAAAGGCCAGACGGCGCGTTCCGGAGTGGCGATCAAAGGCTTCGAGGGCGGCCAGATGCCGATCCACCGTCGCCTGCCGAAACGTGGCTTCAATAACCACACGCGCGTCGAGTTCGATGTCATCACCCTGCGCGACCTGCAGACCCTCGTCGATAACGGCACGTTTAAGGCCGGCGATGTAGTCAGCACGCAAACGCTGCGCGATAAAGGAATTGTGCCGAAAACCAGCGAAGGCGTGAAGTTGTTGATGAAAGGCGAGCTAAAAGCCAAATTAAGCCTAGATATCGAACGCGCATCCAAAAATGCGTCGGCGGCGATCGAGAAACTTGGCGGTAAAATCACCGTGAAAGTGAAACAGGCCAAGCGCGAAAAAGTGAAAAAAGATCCGAAAACCGGTAAGGCCATCAAAGCCTAACTGCTTCGCGAACGAAATGAAAAGGCCGCTGGAAACAGCGGCCTTTTTTGTTAGCAATTAAAAATTATCGCTCTATATTTTGTAAAATTTTTAAGGAAATAATTTGAATCCTGAAACCGCAGACGTTGGACTTATTGATAGAATAGTTGCCGGATTCAATGCGACTGGTCCATTTCAGCAAACAGAATTTATCCTAGCTATTATTGGCTTGGTTATCACTATAGTAGGATTTTTGATTACTGGTATTACAGCGGTTAAGGCCCTTAAGATTGCCAAAGGAATTAAATCTAAGGTTATAGCTATAGATAGTGTTTCTGATTTAACAAAAGCCCATACCATTATTGATGAGATAAGCAGATATTTAAGAAGTCGTACATGGTTAGGTTTGCCAGAGCGCTGCACCGCATTGAGGCATATTTTAGTGGCGGTTAAGAGTAGCAACGCCAGTTTATCAGATGAGCATCAAAAAATATTGCGTAAGGCTATATCTACCGTTCAAGCAATCGAACAGAAAATAAGCGCAAATATCCAAACTGGTCTGACAGAAATAGAAGCCAACAAAACAGACGGAATACTTATAAAAGTATCTGACAGTTTGAATACTTTAAACATTCAGGTTAAGCAAAAGGTGCAGTGATGTCACAAGAAAAAAAACGTGCAATTGTTGATGCCATAATTGCAAAAACAAAATCTGGTGAGCTTGCTTGGGAAGCAACTTATGATGACGAGACGTTTGAGACAAACTTTAGGTCATCATCTGTACGAATTACCCAGATGGCATCCGGAACTACCGTTGCAATTACAATATTGGGCATCGATGGTGTTATCTTGGAACAATTAAATACTCATGAAGTGGATTATGTTTATGGGCAGCAAATGAACGAATTGTATGCAATTGTTCGTAGGAAAGCCCTTAAAATTGATGAAACTCTAGATGCACTTTTAAATGAGCTTAAGAGCTAATATAGAGTTTTAGCGCTCAAGTGCTTGACACATGCTGCCACCCCTTTAAATGACAAGCTCAACTTATTTCTGCTAGGATTTTTATGGCTTCCGCTGCTGACCGTCTCGCTGCTAATATGAATTTCGGTTTGCTCGGCCGCGCGACGGAACTGAAAAGTCGCCTGCTGTTCGTACTTGGCGCGCTGATCGTGTATCGCCTCGGCACCTATATCCCGATTCCCGGCATCGACCCGCAGGCGCTGGCGCAGATCTACCAGCAGCATAGTAACGGCGTGCTCGGCGTGTTCAACATGTTCTCCGGCGGTGCATTAAAGCGGATGACCATCTTCGCGCTCGCGGTAATGCCCTACATCTCGGCCAGCATCATTATCCAGCTGATGGGTGTCGCCGTACCGAAACTCGCCGAGCTGAAAAAAGAAGGCGAAGCGGGTCGCCGAAAGATCAATCAGTATACGCGTTACTTTACCTTGGTGCTGTGCCTGTTGCAGGCTTATGGCATTGCGACCGGCCTCGAAGGCATGTCCGCCAACGGCGCCTTCGCGGTGCTGCATCCGGGCCTCTACTTCCGCTTCACCACAATGGTGACGCTGACCGGCGGTACGATGTTCCTGATGTGGCTGGGCGAGCAGATCACACAGCGCGGCATCGGCCAGGGCATCTCGCTCATCATCTTCACCGGCATCATCGCGAACCTGCCGAACAGCTTCATCAGCACCTTTGAGCTTGGCCGTAAAGGTGTGCTCTCGACACCAGTTATCCTGATGATCCTGCTGCTCGTGCTTGGCCTGATCGCGCTCATCGTGTTCATGGAACGCGCACAACGACGTCTGCTGATCCAGTATCCGAAGCGTCAGGTGGGCAACAAGATCACGCAGGGTGAATCGACGCATTTGCCGCTGAAGCTCAACAGCTCGGGGGTCATCCCGCCGATCTTCGCGAGCTCGATCCTGCTGTTCCCGACGACCATCGCCGCGTTCAATGCCGAAGGTGGCTCGGGGTGGTTGCGTTCTATTGCGGCGCATCTCGCGCATGGGCAACCGCTTTACATCTTCATGTACAGCGCTATCATCATCTTCTTCTCGTTCTTCTACACGGCGGTGGTTTTCAACCCCACCGAGACTGCAGACAATTTGCGCAAGAACGGTGGTTTCATCGCGGGCATTCGCCCGGGTAAAGCGACGGCGGATTATCTCGATTACGTGCTGACGCGCCTGACGGTAGTCGGCGCGGCGTATCTCTGCCTCGTCTGTGTGGTGCCGGAGATTCTCATCGCGGAATATGCGGTGCCGTTCTATCTCGGTGGCACGAGTCTGCTCATCGTCGTCAACGTCGTGATCGATTTCGTCGGCCAAGTGCAGTCGCATCTGTTCGCGCACCAATATGAAGCGCTGATCAAGAAGGCGCGCCTGAAAGGAAGGAAATAATGAATATTATTCTTCTTGGCCCACCGGGCGCCGGCAAAGGCACGCAGAGCGATTATCTGCGCGATACGTTCAAGCTGACGAAACTGGCAACCGGCGATATGCTGCGCGCCGCAGTAGCATCGGGTTCCGAGATCGGCCTTAAGGCAAAAGCGGTGATGGCCGCGGGCGGTCTCGTTAGTGATGACATCATGATAGGGATCATTCGCGAGGCAATCGCCGACTGTCATTGCCCGAACGGTTTCATCCTCGATGGCTTCCCGCGCACGACGGCGCAGGCTGCTGCGCTCGATGCGATGCTGATGGACGAAAACAAGAAAATCGATTTCGTGATCGAACTTGCCGTTGACGACAAGGCACTCGTTGCGCGGATCGCCGGTCGCTTCAGCTGCAAGAAATGCGGTGCGGGTTACCATGATACCTTCCGCCGTCCCGCCGTCGAAGGTAAATGCGATGCATGCGATTCGACCGAGTTTTCGCGCCGCGAGGATGACAAGGCGGAGACCGTTGCCAAGCGCCTTGAGCAGTACCATGCAATGACCGCGCCGCTATTGCCGCATTACAAAGGGCAGGGAGCATTGCGGACGGTCGATGGCATGGCCGATATTGCCGAAGTGACGGCGGCGATCAACCGGATCGTCACCAACGGCGCAAGTGACGCGGCTTAAGTCCGCTGATTTATTAGTCAATTTGTCAAACTGGGACCGGAATAATTTCTGGCACTGAACTTGCTTATCTTTAAGCGACTTCGATGCGAGCAGTAGAATTCGCGCGGATTCAGGCTGTGGTCACTCTCACCCTAAAGGCTTTTATGGCACCCTCCGCGCATGCCCTTGTTATCCCGGAATTCCCTGTTGCTCCCAGACTCAATCCGGTACCAACCATCCTGCCGCCGCACCAAAAATTCATGCTGGCCGGTCCCGTTCTCGAAACCGCGCGTTTGCGGCTGCGTCGCTGGGAAGCGCGGGACGTGGTGCCGTTCGTGACGCTCTGTCGCGACCCGCATGTGATGCAATATTTCAACGGTTTGCTCTCGCCAGCCGATTGCTTCAAAGAGATCGAGCGGCAGGAAGTGTGTTTCGACGCGTATGCCTATGGCCTCTGGGCGGTGGAGCTCAAAACCACCGGAGAATTCATTGGCAGCATTGGCATCGAGCCGACGATGATGCGCGCTAAAGGCATGACGGCGCGGATGACCTGGAAGCTGCACCGCGCGGTCTGGGGCATGAACTATGCCTATGAAGCGGGCCGCGAAGTGCTTGAATATGCCTTCGCGACATTAGGGGCGACGGAAGCTTTTGCCCATGTGGATGCTGGTAATGTAAGGTCGTTGAAACTGGTGCAGCGCCTCGGCTTTAAACAACACGCGCAGGATTCAACTTCCTTTATTAAATCAGCATATTAAAAAATGTGCAGCGAAGGGCGGGGTGGCAGGCTATGTAAAGCCTGAAAATCCTTGAAATTAGCCATTGACAGGGCAAGTTCCCTCTGTATATTCCCGGCTCTTCGCGAAAACGCTGTGTTTTTGCGGCAACGCGGGCACTTCAAAACCCGTTAAATTCTATTGAATCAGGAGTGTAGCATGGCTCGTATTGCCGGCGTCAATATTCCTTCTGCCAAGCGAGTGGTCATTGCATTGACCTACATCCATGGCATTGGTGACGCGAAAGCCCAAGAAATCATTGAAAAAGCTGACATCGAGTCGACGCGCCGCGTAGCCGATCTAACCGAGCTTGAAGTATCACGCCTGCGTGAGATCATCGACGCGGATTACAGCGTGGAAGGCGACCTGCGTCGCGAGACCAGCATGAACATCAAACGCCTGATGGATCTGGGCTGCTACCGTGGTTTGCGCCATCGCAAGAAGCTGCCGGTGCGCGGTCAGCGCACCCATACCAATGCGCGGACGCGTAAGGGTAAAGCGGTCGCGATCGCCGGCAAGAAAATGGTAACGAAGTAATTCGTCGATAGATAAGGATCAAGACAATGGCTAAACCACAACAGAAGTCCAAGGCTGGCGCTGCCGCCGAGGGTGTGAAGAAGAAGGACCGTAAGAATGTTCCGGTCGGCGTTGCACATGTAAATGCATCGTTCAACAACACAATCATCACTATTACCGATCCGTTCGGCAACGCCATCGCGTGGTCGTCGTCCGGTGCGAACGGGTTCAAAGGCTCGCGTAAATCGACGCCGTACGCGTCGCAAGTTGCGGCTGAAGTCGCGGCGAAAAAGGCGATGGAACACGGCATGAAGACGGTCGAGGTTCTCGTGAAGGGCCCGGGCGCTGGCCGTGAATCGGCACTGCGTGCGCTTGCTGCCGTTGGCCTCGCGGTGACGTCCATCAAGGACATCACGCCCGTGCCACATAACGGTTGCCGTCCGCCGAAACGCCGCCGCGTGTAAGCGGAATCGGCCGACTACCACTACGAATACATCACCAACTATTTGGGGAATTGAATGAGCGCTCTACTGAATAAAAACTGGAAAGACCTGATCAAGCCAAGCAAACTCGATGTGAAACCGGTAACCGGCGATGCGCGTAAAGCGGTCGTAGTCGCTGAACCGCTCGAGCGTGGCTTCGGCATTACGCTTGGCGTGGCCGTGCGCCGCATTCTGCTCAGCTCGCTGCAAGGCGCAGCAGTGACGTCGATCAAGATCGAAGGCGTGCAACATGAATTCTCGGCCATCCCGGGCGTGCGTGAAGATGTGGTGAACATCATCCTTAACATCAAGGACCTGAAACTGAAGGCCCACTCGGCGGACCGTAAACGCATGGTGCTGAAATCGTCGGACGCAGGCGAAGTAACCGCTGGCATGATCCAGACGGATTCTGATGTCGAAGTATTGAACAAGGACCTCGTGATCTGCACTCTCGATAAAGGCGCGTCAATCAACATGGAACTGATCGTGGAAGTGGGCAAGGGCTACGTGCCGGCAGCGCAGAACCGTCCGAGCGATGCACCGATCGGCCTCATCCCGGTAGATGCGTTGTTCTCGCCGGTGGAGAAAGTATCGTACAAAGTTGAGAACGCCCGTGTTGGCAACCGTACCGATTACGATAAACTGACGCTTGAACTCGAGACCGATGGTTCGATCGCGCCGGATGATGCGGTGGCACTCGCCGCGCGCATCCTTCAGGACCAGCTCCAGCTCTTCATCAACTTCGAAGACATTGCGGAAGTGAACGTGAAGTCGGCGGAAGAAGAATTGAAATTCTCGCCGTATCTGCTCAAGAAAGTCGACGAGCTCGAACTGAGCGTCCGTTCGGCGAACTGCTTGAAGAACGACAACATCGTTTACATCGGCGACCTCGTGCAGAAAACGGAAAGCGAAATGTTGAAAACGCCAAACTTCGGCCGCAAGTCGCTCAACGAGATCAAAGAAGTGCTGAACAATATGGGCCTACGTTTCGGGATGGAGGTCACTGGGTGGCCGCCGGAGAATATCGAAGAACTGGCACGTAAGTTTGAGGACCCATACTGAGTAACGCACTTCAAAATCTTCGATATTGAAGTGAAGAAAATAACTACAGTCGGTGGGCGGAATTTACTTCCGACCAGCGATTGGCAACTAAAGCAGTTGAAAGTACACCGAGTGAAACGAGGGACTTTCAACTGGAGGAAGGTATTATGAGACATCAACTAGGCGGTCGCAAGCTGAACCGTACGTCATCACATCGCAAGGCGATGTTCGCGAACATGGCATGTGCACTGATCAAACACGAGCAGATCTTCACGACGCTGCCGAAGGCGAAAGACCTGCGCCCGATCGTCGAAAAGCTGGTCACCGCCGGTAAAGCGGGTGATCTCGCGGCACGCCGCCTGCTCATCAGCCGCCTGCGTGATGCTGGAATGGCGGAAAAAGTCATCAGCGTGCTGGCCAAACGCTACGAAAGCCGCCCGGGTGGTTACATCCGCGTACTGAAAGCTGGCTTCCGCTACGGCGATGCAACCCCAATGGCGATCATCGAATTCGTCGACCGTGACGAAAATGCGCGTGGCCAGGATTCGGGCCCGGGTCAAGAAGTGACCGGCGAAGACGCTGAAGTTGCCGCTACGCCGAAGGCCGCGAAAAGCAGCAAGGCGAACAGCGGTAAGGTTGCAAAATCGAAAAAGGCAGCCGCAACTGCCGCATAGGTGATTGCTGCAAACGAAATGAAAAAGGTCGCCTTCGGGCGACTTTTTTTTATCCACTAACAACATCGTATGCTTATGCAGCATCTGCTTTGGTTAAATCTATACCAAAGGATTTGATCATGCGCCTATCATTGATGTTTGCCACGGCTTCTTTATGCACACTTGCGGCCTGCTCCGCACCGGATACTGAAAATTATGCAGGTAAAAAGCCCGACGTTACGGTCAAGCAACTCTACGGTGTGCCGATTGGCGGATACGGCGTATTCCAGGATCGCAGTGGCGCGGTGACGGATCGTTATTACGCGACGCTCGTGCCGAGCTGGCAGGGTAACGAGGGCACGGTAGTCGAAAAACAATGGAATGACCAAGGCAAGTTATTCCTGCAACAGACGTGGCATATTCGCGTTGATGAAAGCGGTGAGAATTTCACTGCCACCGCCACCCAGATCGATGGCGATGTGCATGGCGAAACGCGCGGCTATGCCATGCATATGACGTATACGCTCCTCGCGCCGCGCGAGGACGGCAGTACCCTTTCTCTGGCCGGCGATGACTGGACGTACCTGCAGCCGGATGATTCGGCCATCAATCGCGTTTCATTGAGCAAACTGGGCGTGCATGTGGGCGATATTACGTATGCGCTGCATCCGTTGACGAAGCGCGAAACGGGCTATCAAGGTTACTTCCGCTAGATGATTAGCACTGGTATGCGGCCCAATTGATTCCTATATTCCACGAATGAGCCGCAACAAGAAAACGACTAGCCAAGACTCACTCTTCGGCACACCAATGCGGACCATTCCGCTTGCTGAGCAACTACGTCCGCAGGTTCTGTCGGAAGTGATCGGGCAGGAGCATCTGACCGGGCCCGAAGGCGTGCTGTCGCGAATGATCGCGGCGAAGCATCTGCAATCCATTATCCTGTGGGGCCCGCCGGGTTGCGGCAAAACGACCATTGCGCGATTGCTGGCGGAGGAGGCGGGTTACGTGCTTGAGCAGGTTTCGGCAGTGGCGTCCGGCGTCAACGATCTCAAGAAACATTTCGAGGTGGCGCGGGAGCGGCAGATGGTGGGTCAGCGCACCATTCTGTTCATCGATGAGATCCATCGCTTCAATCGTGCGCAACAGGATGTACTGCTGCCGGTGGTGGAGGATGGGACGGTAACGCTCATCGGCGCGACGACCGAGAACCCATCCTTCGAACTCAACTCCGCGGTGCTGTCGCGCGCCCGGGTATTGGTGCTTAACAGGCTGACGCCTGAAGCGTTATTACTGATGCTTTCGCGGGCTGAGGAACTGATACAAAAAAAACTGCCGGTTGCGGATGAAGCGCGTGACGCGCTGCTCGCGATGGCGGATGGCGACGGCAGATTTATGCTTTCGATGTTGGAAGCTATCTGGGACGTTGCACCGAAAGAGCCCTTAACGACAAGCACGCTGAGCGTTTTGCTACAGCAACGTCCGCCGGTGTACGACAAGGCGCAGGAGTCGCATTACAACCTCATTTCGGCGTTGCATAAATCGTTGCGCGGCTCGGATGTCGATGCTGCGCTCTACTGGTTCTGCCGTATGCTGGAGGGCGGGGAAGATCCGCGGTACATTAACCGCCGTCTCGTCCGCTTCTCGGTAGAGGATATCGGCATGGCCGATCCCCAGGCGCATGTGCAGGCATTGGCGGCGACAGAAACCTATGAGCGTTTAGGCTCGCCGGAGGGAGAGTTGGCGATTGCGCAATCGGTGATCTACCTTGCAACGGCACCGAAATCGAATGCAGCCTATATGGCGTATGGTGCAGCAAAGCGTGCAGCGAAAGCGCATGGCTCGCTGATGCCGCCGAAGCATATCCTGAATGCACCGACCAAGCTGATGAAGGAGATCGGGTACGGCAAAGGCTACGATTACGACCACAATGCCGAGGATGGTTTCAGCGGGCAGGATTATTTCCCTGAGGAAATGGAGCGCGAGCAGTTCTATGCACCGGTCGAACGCGGCTTCGAGCGAGAGATCAGCAAGCGTCTCGAATACTGGAGCAAGCTGCGCGCGAAACGCAATGAGGAAAGCTAGCCTAACATTGGCCGGCTGATGGCCAGCCCGGCGAATACCGCCAGCAGTGACAAGCCCACCGACCCGACAACGTACAATGCCGCCGCAGCGACTTGCCCGCGTTGCCAGAGATAGGCTGCATCGAGCGAAAATGCAGAAAAAGTGGTGAAGCCGCCGAGCAGGCCGGTCGTCAGAAGCAGGCGCATGGGCTGCGAAACCGCCTCGCCTTTAGAGGCGAACCAGCTGGCGAACACCCCCATCAGGAGACAGCCGAGGATATTGATGAGCATGGTGCCGGCCGGGAAATCCGGGTTCAAAACCAACGACAGTCGGTTGATGCCGTGGCGGATGGCCGCGCCGCAGCCGCCACCGAAGAATACGATCAGATAACCAAGCAGGACAGCGGGCATCATGGACTCCTTGTTTTGCGCACTATAGCGCGCGTCGCGAAGGTTGCAATGGGTGGCGCAATCGGGCATGTAGGGCACATGGAAAAACGCACCTACAAAGTGGACGATATGGACGGCAACACGCGGCTCGACCGCTGGTGCCAGCGCATCCTTGGTAGTGCGCCGAACTCGGTGTACCAGAAGGCGTTGCGGAGCGGGCGTATCCGGGTCAATGGTAAGAAGGCCGAGGGCAGTGTGCGGGTGTTCGCCGAGGATGTGGTCGAAGTGCGTGGCGATATCGTCGACCCAGCGAAGGAGCAGGCACCACGCGAAAAGCAGCCGATGAAGCTGACGATGGAACTGGCCGAAGAAGCGCAGTCGTTCGTGTTGTATAAGGACAAGGATATTCTCGTCATCAATAAGCCGGCGGGCTTAGCGGTGCAGGGCGGCAGTAAGGTGGTAAAGCATCTCGATGGCATGCTGCCGGCGCTGCAGTTCGATGGTAAGCAAGTGCCGCGCCTCGTCCACCGGCTCGATAAGGATACCAGCGGGGTGATGTTACTGGCGCGCCATCAAGCGGCGGCAGCGGAGTTGCAGCGAGGCTTCGTGAGCAAGACTATCCGAAAGACCTATCTGGCGCTGGTAGTGAATGTGCCAAACCCCTACACGGGCGAGATCGAATCCAACCTTGATAAGGTGGCACGCGGTGAAGATAGCCGCGAGATGGTGCGCAGTGTGGATGAGGCTGGCAAACGGGCGATCACACGGTATCGCACGCTCGAGCATCTGGCGAAGAAGATGGCGTTGGTCGAGCTGGAGCCGATTACGGGCCGCACCCACCAACTGAGGGTACATATGGCAGAGATGAAATGCCCCATTGTCGGCGACGGAAAATACGGTGGCGGTGCGGCACATATCAAAGGTAGCGTCGAGGTCTCCGGAAGACTGCATTTACAAGCGTGGAAAATTATCCTGCCGCCAATGTTCGGCAAGCCCGAGCGTGAATACAAAGCGCCGCTGGCGACGCATATTGCCGCAAGCCTCGACTCACTGGGATTGACGCTGGAAGAATAAGCTTTCATGGAAATGAGCCAAGCAAAAGCAGAGAATCGCCCATTGCCCAAACGGTTTTATGCTGCAGCAATGGCGCAGCAAAAGGATAGCGGATTCGTCATCACACTCGATGAAAAACCAATTCGCACACCGCAACAGAAATTGCTGCAGACGTCATCGCAAAAACTTGCGCAACAAATCGCGGCGGAGTGGCAAGCACAAGACAAGTTCATCGATACTGACACAATGCCGCTGACGCGCTTGCTGAACGTCGCACTCGACCGGATTGCAATCGACCGTGAGGCGTTGCTGAAGGATATTGCCGGTTATGGCGAAACGGATTTACTGTGTTATCGATTTACGCAAGATGCCGTCTGTCCTGCGGAAGCTGGAATCCATCTTGAAGAATACAAACAGATGGTTTCCGGCTTTCGCAGGAATAACGATTTGGGGAAGTTGCAGGCGGAGCATTTCGATCCTATCCTAGGGTGGCTGAAAAGCGAGTACGGCATTGTCTTCGTGGTAACGGACGGATTGATGCCGGTACCCCAGCCGCAGCAGAGTCTGCAAAAACTGGTTATGCTCTTTGCGGCAAGTGATGACCATGAGCTCGCCGCACTATCGCTGATGGTACCGATTCTCGGTTCGTCACTGCTGACATTGGCGGTATGGAAAGATTTTATTACTGCCGATGAAGCGTTGGTCGCGGCACGGCTCGATGAAGCGGCACAGCAAGCGCAGTGGGGCGAAGCACCTGAGGCAGCGCAAAAATGGCAAAGCAAATGCCGGGATGTAAAAGCGGCGGCGTTCTTTCTTGCCGAATGCATGAATAGCCATTAATTTCTTGACAGATAAGCGCTTAGAAAACAGCCAGAAATATTTGCGTTCATTTCTTGTGCACACTGGCTGAAATTGCCGCTTTGCGTGAGGGTTGAAGCTATGCTACATGCGATTTTTCACCAGTTATATGGGGTAGCATGAGCGCGGTTGCGATTATCAAGGAATTGGAAATCAAACGCGAGGCGGCACGCTTCGGTGGCGGCCAACCCCGCATCAACGTCCAGCATGACAAAGGCAAACTGACCGCGCGCGAACGCCTCGAAGTGCTGCTCGATCCCGATTCGTTCGAAGAATACGACATGTTCATGGAGCATCGCTGCACGAATTTCGGCATGGAAAAAACCAAGATCCCGGGTGACGGCGTGGTGACAGGGCAAGGCACGATCAACGGTCGCCTCGTCTTCATTTACAGCCAGGATTTTACCGTGCTCGGCGGCTCGCTGTCGGAGAACAACGCAAAGAAGATCTGCAAAGTCTACGATATGGCGATGAAGATGGGGGCGCCCGTCATCGGCCTCAACGACTCCGGCGGCGCGCGGATTCAGGAAGGCGTCGATTCGCTGGCGGGCTTCGGCGAAATCTTCCAGCGTAATGTGCTGGCGTCGGGTGTCATCCCGCAAATCTCGGTCATCATGGGGCCGTGCGCGGGTGGTGCGGTGTATTCACCGGCGCTGACGGATTTCACCATCATGGTGCGCGGGTCGGCGTACATGTTCGTGACCGGGCCGGATGTGGTAAAGACGGTGACGCATGAAGAGATCACGCAGGAAGAACTGGGCGGCGCAGATGTGCATGGCAGGTTCACGGGCGTTGCCGATATGGTCTATGATAATGATATCGAAGCGCTGCTGCAGGTGCGCCGGCTGGTGAATTTCCTGCCGCTATCGAACCGCGAGAAGCCACCGGTGCGCCCGACGGAAGACCCGGCGGATCGCGTCGAAATGGGTTTGAATAATGTTATCCCGGATAATGCGAACAAGCCGTATGACATGTTCGAAGTGCTGAACCGGGTGGTCGATGAAGAAGATTTTTTCCAGATTGCGGCGGATTTCGCCAAGAACATCATCATCGGTTTCGGTCGCATGGAAGGGCACACCGTCGGCTTCGTCGCCAACCAGCCGATGGAACTGGCGGGTTGCCTCGATATCGATGCCAGCCGCAAGGCGGCGCGGTTCGTGCGTTTCTGCGACGCGTTCAATATCCCGCTCGTCACGCTGGTCGATGTGCCGGGTTTCCTGCCGGGGTCGAGCCAGGAGCATAACGGCATCATCCGCCATGGTGCGAAGCTGCTATATGCCTATGCGGAGGCGACGGTGCCGAAGATAACGATCATTACGCGCAAGGCCTATGGCGGCGCGTATATCGTGATGGGCAGCAAGCATTTGCGCAACGATATCAACTATGCATGGCCATCGGCGGAGATTGCGGTGATGGGGCCGGAAGGCGCGGTCGAGATCATCTTCAAGGGCAAGTTCAAGGACAAGACGGAGCTCGATGCGGCGGTGGAAAGCTACCGCGATAATTTCGCATCGCCGTTCGCCGCGGCGTCACGTGGGTATCTTGATGATGTGATCCGCCCGCAGAATACGCGCTGGCGGGTGTGCCGGGCACTTACGACCTTGCGCCACAAGCAGCTGGAGAATCCGAAGAAGCGGCACGATAATTTGCCGCTGTAAGGGCTCGCTAGCGCTTTATGCTATCGGCATGTTTGCGGTCACCAATATCGCGATTGAAGCCCAACCCACGTTCATTTTCCCTGAAAAGGGGCTTATCCATTGTCAGGCCGAATTGCGCCGTGATGAAGATGGCGTTCGCGACCCGCGCGGCCATCTCGTCGATCACTGCCATGGTATTCTGGCGTGCTTTGACCGTTTTCGAATCCACTGCAGGTTGACTATCGGCCGTGTTCACGCCCTGCTTTTCCACTTCCTGCAATTTCTTCGCGGCGGCTTGCAACCCAGTCATCACTGCATTCAGGCCACCAACGATGCGCGGATCGCCATACTGTAAGGTGCCGTTGACGTAGCCTTGAAGCAACCCGCGCAAATGCAGGCCCTCGATGGGATTGACCTCGAGCGGAATAAGCCCTGTCGGCGTCCTGACCGCAATGCCAAAACCCTGCATGTGCAAAGGGCCAATCATATCCAGTGCTACCTGCGCAGCTTCTTGCGACGTTTCCGGAAGTTTCGGTTGGGGCCCTACTGCGGGCGGGTTCTGCGGTTGGCTCATGATTTTCTCCGTCAAAGCGTTAACCTAGCATGGACAGGTTAAGATTTTATGACATTGGAGCGGGTGCAGCAAAGCTACCGCAGTCGGCAAGAAAATGACTTAAAAGGACGTTAAACGCTTTTTGTTAATGGTTTGTTTATCATCGGCCTTGTTTAATGTGCGCTGCACCATAATTGGAGATTTCGCATGACCTGGCTCGATGCAGCAGCACTGGAAAAAGACTGGAAAACCAATAAACGCTGGAAAGGCGTGAAGCGGCCCTATAGCGGGGCGGATGTGGTAAAGCTACGCGGGAGCTTGCCGATCGAGTACAGCATCGCGAAACATACCAGCGAGAAACTCTGGAACTATTTCGAGAAAGAGACCTATGTGAATGCGCTTGGCGCATTGACCGGTAACCAGGCGATGCAGCAGGTGCGCGCGGGGCTGAAGGCGATCTATCTCTCCGGGTGGCAGGTGGCGGCAGATGCGAACCTGGCGGGTATGATGTACCCAGATCAGTCGCTTTACCCGGCGGATTCGGTGCCAGCGGTGGTGAAGCGTATCAACGCAACGCTGAAACGGGCGGATGAAATTGAGGTGAGCGAGACCGGCAAGGCGGCGCGCGACTGGTTCCAGCCGATCGTGGCGGATGCGGAAGCGGGCTTCGGCGGCAACCTGAATGCATTCGAGCTGCAGAAAATGATGATCGAAGCGGGTGCAGCGGGTGTGCATTGGGAGGACCAGTTATCCTCCGCGAAGAAATGCGGCCACATGGGCGGTAAGGTGCTGGTGCCGATCCGCGAGCATATCGAAAAGCTGGTAGCCGCGCGGCTGGCGGCGGATACCTGCGGCGTGCCGAGCATCATCATTGCGCGCACCGATGCGAACGGCAGCTATCTTGTCACCTCGGATGTCGATGAGCGCGATGGCAACTTCATTAAGCAAGGTCGCACGGTCGAGGGTTTCTTCAACTACGATGGCGGCATCGATGCGGCAATCAATCGCGGCATCGCGTTTGCGGAATATGCCGATCTCGTCTGGTGCGAGACCTCGACGCCGGATCTCGCGGAAGCGAAGAAATTCGCCGAGGCGATGCATAAGGTGCACCCGGGAAAATACCTCGCCTATAACTGCTCGCCGTCCTTCAACTGGCGCAAGAACCTCGACGATATTACCATTGCGAAATTCCAGAAAGAACTGGGGGCGATGGGCTACAAATTCCAGTTCATCACACTCGCCGGTTTCCACGCGCTCAACCACGGCATGTTCGACCTCGCGACCAAGTACAAGGATGCAGGCATGGCCGGTTATGTCACACTGCAGGACAAGGAATTCGCCGATGCGGCCAAAGGCTTCACCGCTGTGAAACACCAGCGCGAAGTGGGCGTCGGGTATTTCGATGCGGTAGCGGAAGCGATCAGCGGCGGGCAGGCGAGTACGACGGCCTTCAAGGGCTCGACCGAGCAGGAACAGTTTCACTAAGAATAAGCGCCAAAAAGGCCAGCAGCACTAAGGGCTGCAGGTATAGCGGCAGTAGCAGCGACAGGAAAAAACAGAGGAACGGTGACAGGCTGGTAAGGGTCAGCAGTTCTTTCTGCCACGGTTTCCAGCCGCGCTCGCGTAGCACATCATTTACCAGCACGATAGCGACGGCGCTGATCGCGAGGTCGTATACATGGAAATAGGGTGAGGCGAAACAGGTGGCGATCAGAATGGCAGCATTCCACAAGCGCGGGTCAGGGCGCTTAAAGTAGAAACGTAAGGAGGCTGCAAGCACCGTCAGCAGTACCGCTACATGCGCGCCATATGCCACTGTCGATGACGCTCCCCAACTGCGTAGTGTGCTGAAGATGCTGGTCAACGTTTTCCACAGATAGGTATGCCCGGTGATGATGCGCAGCGCATCGTCCGTATGCGCCCACCATGTCTGCCAGATGCTAAACCCGAAGAAAATCGCGGTAAGGACGGCGATGATGGCGAAGGTCATTGCGGCGCTGAACAGTGTTTTCCAGCGGCGCTCGAGCACCAGCATGAGGCATACGACCACCAGATATTGCGGTTTGCAGGCGACCAGTGCCAGCATGGCGCCGGCGGCAATGGGGCGCTTTTCACGCCAGGCCAGTACCCAGCAGAGGAAGGCGCCGATCATGCAGCCAGTCTGCCCGTAATCGAGATTCATGAACACGGCGCTGCAGGTGAGGGCGCGCCATGGATGATTGTCGGCTCCGAGCAGCGAGCGGAATGCGGCATACATCAGGAGGAGCGAAACGCCGAGCCAGACTAGTAGTGCAGCGATGGGCGGGAACCAGACGAGCGGCAGGATGAGAAAGAAGAAATGTGGCGGATAATACCAATAGGCATCGCCAAGCACGGGTGTCATGGCGCGGGCGGTGGCGGCGAACTGTTCGGGGATGTAAGCGCCGATCGCATTGCCCTGCATGGCGAAATGGGCGGCGACTTTGAAGAGGGTAAAATCCCCACCGAGCGGCAGGCCGGGAATGCTGTAGCGCAGGATGCTGCGAAGGACAAAGAGGAGGCCAAATACAAGGGCGGACCGGGTCGGGGTCAGCGCCCAGCTATTGCCCTCGTACCACTGGCTGTTATGGGAGAGCGTCGCGCGTTTGGGTAAATGGAGTTTCATCACGTGCCCTTTCATCGCATGGTGGTCAGAATAGTGATTGGCCCGTCAATAGAAAAGTCTAAAAAAAGCGACCTTCTACTATTCCAAAGGTACTGTAAAAACGGTTGCACTCGCGGGTGATTCCTCTACAAAACGCGTCTATGTTCCATTCCATACTGATTGCTAACCGGGGCGAGATCGCCAGCCGCATCATGCAGACGGCGAAGAAACTTGGCATGCGTACTATCGCCGTGTATTCGGAAGCCGATACCAATGCCCTGCATGTGAAGAATGCGGATGAGGCAGTGTTCATCGGCGGTTCGCCAAGCATCAAATCCTATCTCAATATCGATAACCTCGTTTCGGCGATCGACCAGTCGGGCGCGGAATGCGTACATCCGGGCTATGGCTTCCTGTCGGAGAAAGAGAATTTCGCGCGTGCCGTCGTCGAGCGCACGGCGGCGACCTGGGTCGGGCCGACGCCGGAGGCCATCCGTTTGATGGGTGACAAGATCGAATCCAAGAAGATTGCGCGCGCGGCGGGGGTAAATGGGGTTCCCGGTTTGCTCGAAGCAATCAATGACCCGAAAGAGGCGCTGAAAATCGCCAAGGAGATCGGTTACCCGGTCATCATCAAGGCGGCGGCGGGCGGTGGCGGCAAGGGCATGCGCGTGGTGCGTTCCGACGAGGAGCTGGCCGACGGCATGAAAATGGCGACCAACGAAGCGCGCAGCAGCTTCAACGATGCACGCGTGTTCATCGAGAAATATTTCGACAATCCGCGCCATATCGAAATTCAGATCATTGCGGATAAATACGGTAATGTCGTGTCATTGGGTGAGCGCGAATGCTCCATCCAGCGCCGCCACCAGAAGGTGATCGAGGAAGCGCCGAGCATGTTCGTGAGCCCGGAGATGCGTCAAGCCATGAGCGATCAGGCAGTGCAGCTGGCCAAGCAAGTAGGCTATATGTCGGCGGGGACGGTGGAGTTCATCGTCGATCAGGCAGGCAAATTCTATTTCCTCGAAATGAATACGCGCCTGCAGGTGGAGCACCGGGTGACAGAGCTGGTAACGGGCATCGACCTCGTCGAGCAGATGATCCGTATCGCGGCGGGCGAGAAACTGCCGTTCACGCAGGACGATATCAAGATCAATGGCTGGGCGTTCGAGAGCCGCATCTATGCCGAGGATCCGACGCGCGGCTTCCTGCCGTCGACGGGCCGGGTGATCAAGTATCAGGAGCCGGAAGCGAAGCCCGGCACGCTGATCGATACGAGTATTTACGAGGGCGGCGAAGTCAGCATGTTCTACGATCCGATGATCGGGAAATACTGTACGCATGCGCCGACGCGCGAGCAGGCGATCGACCTGATGGTCGACCAATTGGGCGATTTCGTTATTCAGGGCATCGCGCATAACGTCAGCTTCCTGCAGGCGGTGCTGAGCCACGAGCGTTTCCGCAAGGGCGACATTTCGACGAACTTCATCGAGCAGGAATGGCCTGCCGGGTTTACGGGTGCTGACTTATCGACCGAGGCGCAAAAAGTGTGCATGGCGGTTGCGGTGTTCTGTTCGTTGCGCGATATCGAGCGGGCGGCGCAGATTACGGGGCAGCTGCCAAACCGAGCACCAGCCATTGGCGCGCGCTGGGTGGTGACGCTGGCAGGGAATTCGGTTTCTGTCTACAGCCGCAAGAAGGATTACGGCTACGACATCAGTTACGATGACGGCATGGTCGTCATTCGCTCGGCGTGGAAGCTCGGTCGCCGTTTGTTCCAGGGTACCGTGAACGGCAAGCCGGTGAGCGTTCGTGTACAGCCACTGGCGGAAGGCTACCAATTGAATTACGCAGGAGCGGAAGTGAAGGCGACATTGCGCAGCTTGCGCGTCGCGGAGCTCGGCCAGTATATGCCGGTGCGCGAATCGACCGTGTCGCAGTATGAGATCACGGCACCCATCGCCGGCCTTATCTCGGCGATCCATGTGAACAAGGGCGATGTCATCCGGGCGGGGCAGCAGCTGTTCGTCATCGAGGCGATGAAGATGGAGAACATCATCTATGCCGACCATGACGCGACGGTGAAGGATGTGCTGGTGAAAGCACCGGCGAGCGTCACTTCGGGCCAGCTGGTTATCGAATTCGAGGAATCGAAGGACGAGAAAAAAGCGGCGTAGTCGTTATTGTAAATCGGGATTTTGAGTGCGGTGATCTGTCTGCCTTCCGCGCGGCGTACATCCGCCGCGAAAGCGCCGTGGTATGGCTCACGATGTAAAATAATTAACCTAGAATCGTGAATAACTATTCAGGCGACGATGCTTAAGCATCGTTACAGCACGCATGCCGTCATGCCATCTCCACGTACTACGCGCGGCGGCAAGGCAGGTGACGGCATCTGCGCCAAACTTACAGATGTAGTTTTTGGCACAGACCTAGGTTTATGAAACCTAGATTACAGCGTTCGTTCTAGCAGCTAAATGAGAGGTTTTTGCTGAGCGATAGCCTTATTTCATTCGTTATTCTTGCGTTATTCATCAAGGTGTCGGGTGTCAGACGTCAGCGTGAGCAATCGGTTTTTGTCATGCAAGCAGCCTACGCTTCCCCAGGCCTTTTGGTCGATTCGAACGCTTTGGACTGCCCGGAAGATTGCCCCTCCACCTATCCGTAGCTCACCGACCTGGCATGCAAGTTTTCGTAGTTGCCCTCCGTAGAGGACTTGAGCGCTCACGCCTGAACACCCGACGTCATTATAGTCGCATGCGGGTGGAATGCCGGGAAGGGGAGTGCTGAAGAAAATATGAACATAGCAATAATATTTTTTGTCACGCAACTGTCACGTGACCGACGCTGAGCTGTCATGAGAACCGATTATGCATGCGCTCATCAGTGGAGGCGACATGTCCAGCATAAACAGTTTCGCACACGACAGAAGAGCTGTACGGAGCGGTGCACAGGACGCAAGCCATATGGCAAGACTAGCAATGCAGCAGGCCAAACACGTGAAATTTACCGGTCTGGACCTGACGTACGAGGCGGCGACAACTCCCGGTTCACCTGTGATGATGTCTATAGATCCCGACACCATCAAACGGGCAGTCGGCTCAATTAATAAAATCGACAGTGAACTTGAAAAACTCGCGCTTTACCGGATGTTGCAAAAAGAAAATTATACCGTCGACTGGATTTCAGGCCGCAAGGAATTCGCGATTGCGGAAGCTTTGCGTGACTTTACCTCTCTAATTTCACAATTGCAGCCGATGAGCCATAACAGCTGCCGCATCATGGCTTCCGCCATGGCGCGTGCGGTAGAAAAATCGGTCGGGTTGGCGGTGCCGGATCGTTCGCAAGGCCGTTAGGCTCAACTGCGCGGCACCATTTTCGTTTTCATTTCCTCGGGCACGATGGCGAGAATCGCTGCTTCATCGACTGCGTCGATCTGCTCCGGTGGCAGGAACATCTCGGCGAATTTCCGATAGGTCTTCGAGGTGACGAAGAAATCGACGATGTGCGGATCGAGGTGGTTGTTCTTCTTGAACTGGCCGATGATGCCCATCGCCTCGGAAAGTTTCTTCGCTTTTTTGTAGGGACGGTCGACAGCGGTCAGCGCCTCGAACACATCGGCGATGCACATCATGCGGGCTGGGATGCTCATGGTGCCACCCAGTACGCCGCGCGGGTAGCCGGTACCGTCCATCTTCTCATGGTGGCCGGTGGCGTATTCCGGTACGCGCTGCAGGTGCTTCGGCCACGGCATGGATTCGAGCATGTTGACCGTATGAACCATGTGGTCGTTCATGATCTGGCGCTCTTCGGGCGTGATGGTGCCGCGGCGCGTCGAAAGATTGTAGACCTCGTTTTCGCTGAGCAGCGGCTGCGTCTGCCCGTCCAGCAGGATGGTCTTGCCGCTCAATTCTTTCAGACGCGCGAGCTTCGCATCCTCCATGAACTCGCCACCGATATTGGCGGTCTTGAGGAAGGCGATGTCGTCATCGATGGCAGCGAGTTCGGTTTCATACTGCGTCGTGAGTTGCTGCGTATCGCCACCGGCGATGATGGCTTCGAGGCAGCGAATACGGGCATCGCGTTTGAGCAGTTCGAAGCGTTTGATGACAAGGTGAATACGGTCATAGATGGTCTCGAGCTTGGTCGCCTTATCCATGATGTGTACGGGCGTCACGATCTTGCCGGCATCATGCAGCCAGCCGGCGATATGCAGCTCGTATTTTTCTTCCGCACTCATGCTGAAATTGCGGAAGAAGCCATCCTGATCGTTACAGGCTGCCTCGGCCAGCATTTCGGTCAGCACCGGCACGCGCACGCAATGCGACCCGGTGTAAGGCGACTTCGCATCGATCGCCTGCGCCATCATCTTGATGAAGGATTCGAGCAGCACTTTCTGTTCGTCGATGAGCGTTTCCTTATCGACAATGACGGCGGCCTGGCTGGCGAGCGAAGCGATGATCTCGACCGTATCGCCGGAGAAGGCGATGGTAGCGCCGGTCGCCGGATCCTTGGCGTTGATGAGCTGCACGCAGCCGATCGGCTCGCCGCGGTGGTTGATCATCGGGATGGTGATCACCGAGCGGGTGCGGAAGCCGTAATTCATATCGAATTTTTTGGTACCGGCGAAATCGAATTCGCTGGAATTATAGGCGTCGATCACATTGATCGATTCTTTTTTGATAACGGCGCGGACGACCTGCGTGCGCAGTTCCGGCTCATTTGTGATCGAATTATACAGATGAACAACCTTGAACGGCGGTTTCTTGCCGGTGGTGCCGCCATACGCGATGCCGAGCGAATCGGTGCGCACGATGACATAGTCAAGGACGTCACCCTCCGGTGAGAGAAGGTAAAGCGTGCCACCATCCGCGTGGGCAATCTCTTTGGCGGCGAGCAGGATATGCTCAAGCAAGGTGTCGCGGTCGCGCTCACTGCTCAAAGCCTTGCCGATATGCGTCAGCCGCTTGACCAGCGCGACGGCGTCGAATGAATGTGCTTCCTGCATGGGTCGATGCTAGCAAAAAATCATGCACGCGACTAGACCCGCCAGTCGAATATTCGCTGGCAGAATGATTTTGGCTAGGGCTGTGATAAGTTAGCTTAGGGCGATGACGCCCAGCGCATGGAGCTGGGCGAGTAGCGGCACTAGCGCGAGGCCCTGAATCACGTCATGGTCGCCGTTGACGGTGCTGAAGAGATGACGGCCGAGCCCCTCGAATTTATAGGCACCGCAGGAGGCGAGGGGCGAATCCGCGGCGACATAGCTGCGAATATCTGCCGTTGTCAGCGCGCGCATGGTGAGTTCGGCGGCATCATGGAATTGCCACAGCACGTCGCTACCGTGGGCGAACACCACAGCGCAATGCTGCTGGTGAGTATTACCTGCAAGGCTCGCAAGTTGCGCTTCGGCCCGCTCGTAAGTACCGGGTTTGGAAAGCGCTTTGCCATTATGGACACAGATCTGATCGGCGCCGATGGTCAGGGCATCCGGGTAGCGCACGCTCACCGCCAGCGTTTTTGCGCGGGCAAGGGCGAGGGCCAATTCGGGAATCGGCGAATCGGTCATGGCGATTTTGATGGCATCTTCCTCGACGCCGCTTGGCTCGACACTGAAGGTGAGGCCGACAGCTTTGAGCAGATGCTGACGGATACTCGAGCCCGATGCCAGCACAAGGCGGCGGTGCTGGACGACAGCCATCAGCCGATATCTGACGAGGCGACGAGGCGCATGACTTCGCTGCGGGCGGCTGCGTCCGTCTTGAACTGGCCACGCATCTGGCTGGTCACGGTCGTGGTATTCGCCTTGTGGACGCCGCGGGTGGTCATGCATTCGTGCTTGGCGTCGATGATGACGGCGATGGCTTTGGGCTGCAGCACCTTTTCGATGACGTCGGCGATCTGCTTGGTCATCAGTTCCTGCGTCTGCAGACGCTTGGCGAACACGTCGAGCAAGCGGGCGATCTTGCTGATGCCAACAACCTTTTTGTTCGGGATGTAGGCGATGTGCGCACGGCCGATGATCGGCACCATGTGGTGCTCGCAATGCGATTCGAATTCCATGTTCTTGAGCAGCACGATCTCGTCGTATTCGGCGACTTCCTCGAACGTTTTGGCGAGCACGGCTTCGGGATCCTCCGCGTAGCCGGAATAGAATTCCTCATAGGCATCAATGACGCGTTGCGGCGTATCCATCAGGCCTTCGCGCTCCGGGTTATCACCCGCCCAGCGGATGAGGGTGCGCACAGCGGCTTTCGCTTCTTCGGCGCTCGGGCGTTGCAGGTTCTGGTTGGCAGCGGTCAAACTTGGTTTCGCGCTCACGGACGACATCAGGGCCTCGCAGGGATAAAATGAGCGGGGAATATAGGTAGAATGAAGGAAAATGCAAGGGTATTAGGCGGTCACCTCAACTCTTGCGGGGCAGCGCATGGAAGTTATCGTGATGCTGCTCGTGCAGACGCGCCTCGCGTGCCTGATTCAGGGCGATAAGCGCCTCATTCTCTAACTGCGTCAGCGGTTTGCCGATGGATTGTTCGGCGGCTTTCAGAGCGGCGCCGATCGCCCCGATCGTTGCCGGTGGAGTGACCGCGCCGGGCTGGGTGAGGTCGGCGACGGCATGCTGCATGGTCATGCGAATGCGGGCAAGGTCGGATAGTTCTTCATGCCCGGTGCCGTGTGCTGGGCTGACCGAATTGCTGGCGATAATCTTGGTGCCGGCGTCATGGGTAATGCCGAGTGCATCGAGCTGGCTGGCTTGCGTGATGGGCGTGCGCTCGTCGCCGATGGTAACGTTGTTGAGTTTCAAGCCGCTGAAATCGAGTCCGCTCAGGTTGCCGCTCAAGTGGACGTTCTGGAAGGTCGCGCCCGGTTCAAAATGGCTAGTCATCGAGACGGTGGACTGGCCGAGGTCCGAATTGCTGATAACGGAGTTCTTGCCCATGTTGAGTTCGATGATGCGGAACTCGTTGCTGACGTCGATATGGTCGACGCTCGCATGGTCACCCACGGTGATCTTTGCTGCCTTGCCTTCGATGCTGACACCATTTACCTGGCTGTTGTTGTCAAACCGGATCTCGCCGCCATCGATATTAGTCATCCGCGCATTTTCGTGCACGCCGGAACGGAAGGTGAAGGTATCGCCTTCCTGCATGCCGTTGAAGGTCATGTCCTTCAGGTTCTCGGCCTTGGCTATCTCGGTGTTGAACGAGGTCGCCGGCTCGACCCAAGCCCCGTGCAGGTCGGCCTTATCGAAGCGGATATTATCGTAAAACGGATTAGCGGCGGCAACGTTGATCTTGCCGTCGCCGTCGCGGTCATGCAGATCGACGCTCGATTCCAAGCGCCGGTCGGCGGCCTGTTGTTCCTCCAGCGGTGGCACCATGAGGTCGAGATGGTGCGCTGACAGTTGTTTCTTCGGCTCGCTGATAGTGAAGCCAGAAAGATCCTGCCCGGAAAGGTCGGCGAACACTTTCGGGTTCCATTCGTTGCGTGCGGCCATTGCCTGACCTTGGGGTGTCTGGGTAAATGCTTCACAGGCAAGACGGTAGTGCTCGAGCGTCGGGCGCTCGCCTTCGGGCACACTGGCGCGCACTTGGGTGAGCAACGTCTTTTTGATGTCGAAAAGCGCCTGGGCTTCCAGGTTACGCGGCGGCGCATCCTTGGCTGGGGCAGCAGGAACGGCGGCAGCTCTGGTGCCCATGAACCCGCCGCCCATCGCATTGCCGAGCGATGCCAGGCGTGACTTGATGTCGGCGTTCAATTTTTCGAGCGATTGGGCCATAGTATCCGTTATAGCAGGTATCGTTTAAGGATTGGTTAACGACCAACGAAAAAATCGAGGGATTTCAACCTGAAGGGAACTTTTGGCAAATCCTTGAAAGTTTTAGCTAATTCAAGAATTTTGCTAAACCATTGCTGTTGCAGAGCTTGTGCAGCGCAACCGATTGGCTTATCGTGGTTGGGATGAAACAGGAAATTCCAGCCGAAGAAATATCAGCGCCGAAAGACGTCGCTGCCGACAGCGCGCGCGAACAGGCCACGACCGAGCTGTACGCAGCGCTCGACCTTGGCACTAATAATTGCCGGTTATTGATTGCGCGGCCGAGTTTCCAGCAGCATACGCAGCATAAAACATTGAAGGTGGTGGATAGTTACTCGCGCATCGTCCGCCTCGGCGAGGGGGTGAGCGACACGGGTCGCCTGAGTGAAGAAGCCATGCGCCGCACCATGCGGGCGCTCGCGACCTGCAAACAGAAGCTATCGCGTTATGGTATCGCGAAATACCGCTTTGTGGCCACCGAAGCGTGCCGCCGCGCTAGCAATGCCGAGATGTTCCTTGGCCGGGTGAAGGATGAACTGGGCCTCGCCATCGATATCATCAGCAATGAGGAAGAGGCGCGGCTCGCGTTCCTCGGTTGTTCGTCGCTGCTGATGAAGGACACCAACTTCGCGCTGGCTTTCGATATCGGCGGTGGCAGCACCGAATTCATGTGGGTGAAGATCGACCCGGAGCAACCGCTCAACTCGCATAAGCGGCATTTGATTCAGGACTGGGTAAGCCTGCCGTATGGCGTGATGAACATGAGCGAGCAGTTCGGCGGGCCGGCCTTTACCGAAATGTATTTCGAAGAGATCGTCGCGAAAATTTCCAAACTGCTGATGCCGATGGAACGCGATAACGGCATCGCCAATCGCATGTGGAAAGAGGATGTGCAAATGCTCAGTACCTCCGGCACGGTGACGACGCTCGCCGCCATTCATTTGGATTTACCGCATTACGACCGCAGCAAGATCGACGGTATCAAATTGTCGATATCCGATATCCGAGGCGCGACGCAAACGTTGATGCGCATGTCACCCGCCGCACGGGCAGCCCACCCGTGCATCGGGGCGAGCCGGACCGATTTCATCCTGAGCGGTTGCGCGATCTTCGAGGCCATCGCGCGGACTTTCCCGATCGACAAGATTACGATTGCGGATCGGGGCGTGCGCGAGGGCATCATCGTGTCGCTGATGCGGGAAGTGCTGCCCGTCTGATGCCGCCGAAACCTCCCAAGAAGATCAACAAAAAATCCGGCTCGCGCGGCTTGCATGTGAATGTGAAGACGGCGGCGAAGCGCAGCAATTCCAGCCAGCGCTGGCTGGCGCGGCAGCTCAACGACCCGTACGTGACGAAGGCAAAACAGGAAGGGTACCGCTCGCGGGCGGCGTTCAAGATCCTCGAGCTCGACGAGAAATACCATCTGTTGAAGCCCGGCATGAAAGTGGTCGATCTCGGCTGTGCGCCGGGCGGCTGGAGCCAGGTTGCGGTCGCCAAGGTCGGGCCCGGCGGCAAGGTCATCGGCTGTGACTTGCTGGAGGTTCCAGAGATTCCGGGGGCCGAACTTATCGTCCTCGATTTTCTTGCTGAAGAGGCGCCCGACATCCTGAAAAAAATGCTCGGTGGCAAGGCTGACTTCGTCATGAGCGACATGGCGGCGAACACCACCGGCCATGGGCCGACGGACCATATCCGCATCATCCATTTGTGCGAGCTCGCCTACCAGTTCGCGACGGAAATCCTCGAGCAGGGCGGGTCGTTCACTTGCAAGGTGCTCAAGGGCGGTACGGAGACGATGCTACTTAAACAGATGCAGCGCGACTTCGCGACGGTGAAGCACGCCAAGCCCAAATCCTCGCGCAGCGATTCAGCGGAGAGTTACGTGGTGGCGACGGGGTTCAGGGGTTAGTGGCCGTGTTCAATCGGGCCCTTCGGGCGCGTTTCGAGATATTCGTCCCAGCTCTGCGTTTTTGGCAAGGAAGCATTAAACGCTTTTAAAACCGATCGGTCGAATTCTTTTGGTGGAATCGCGCCCTCACTCATAAGCTGTTGTTTAAGTGATTCGAAATAAAGCCGTTTGCTGGGAATAATCGCCGGATCCATATGTTTGCATTGCAACGTGTCGAATTCGAGCTCGAAGGCCTGCCCGTTCATGCGAAGATAGGTCAGCGCATCAACAGCGCTCATTTTCGGTTTGGTTGGGCATTTGATCATCATTGTATGATACCAGAGACAAGAATAGTGCAGTGTGACAATTTCATGAAATATACTCAGTTGACAGTATCGTCGCGCCATGCGAGGAAGCGCTGCAATCCCAAGCCACCCCGGACCTCAAGGATTGCCATGCGCGACAGCCACCCCGATTTCCCCTTAGCCCTGACCTTCGACGACGTGCTGCTCAAGCCCGCTGCGTCCTCTCTCGTGCCGAAGGATGCCGACACGCGTACCTGGCTGACGAAAGAAATCGAGCTGGGCATCCCGCTGATGTCGGCGGCGATGGACACGGTGACCGAATCGGCCCTGGCGATTGCGATGGCGCAGCATGGCGGTATCGGCACCATCCACAAGAACATGGAACTCGAGGCGCAGGCCAATGAAGTGCGGCGGGTGAAGAAGTTCGAATCCGGCATGGTGATCAACCCGGTGACCATCACGCAGGACAAGACTCTCGCGCAGGCGCACAAGCTGATGGCGCAGCATAACATCTCGGGCATTCCGGTCACCGAGAAGAGCGGCAAGCTCGTTGGCATCCTGACTAACCGGGACGTGCGGTTTGCGACCGATATGAAGCAGCCGGTTGCCGAACTGATGACGCGCCAACTGGTGACGACGACTGAAGGTATCAGTAAAGACGATGCCAAAAAATTGCTGCACCAGCACCGCATCGAAAAACTGCTGGTCGTCGATAAAAAACATCACTGCATCGGCCTCATCACCGTGAAGGATATCGAGAAGGCGGTGCGGTATCCGCTGGCCGCGAAGGATGGGCGCGGGCGCCTGCGGGTGGCGGCGGCGGTCGGCACCGGCAAGGAAGGCATCGCCCGGGCGGAAGCGCTGATCGCGGCGGATGTCGATGCAATCATCGTCGATACGGCGCATGGCCATTCCAAGGGTGTGGTCGACACCGTGCGCGAGATCAAAAAACTGTACCCGCACGTGGCGGTCATCGCCGGCAATATTGCCACGGGCGATGCGGCGGAAGCATTGATTGCGGCCGGGGCGGACGCGGTGAAGGTCGGCATCGGCCCGGGTTCCATTTGCACGACGCGGATGGTGGCGGGGGTGGGTGTGCCGCAGCTTTCGGCCATCCTTGATGTACGCAGCGTGACGGAGAAACACGGCATCCCGCTGATCGCCGATGGCGGCATCAAATTCAGTGGCGATTTCGCCAAAGCCATCGCCTGCGGGGCGGCGGTCGCGATGATCGGGTCGCTGCTCGCCGGGACGGAGGAATCACCGGGTGAAGTCATCCTGTTCCAGGGCCGTTCATACAAGACGTATCGTGGGATGGGTTCCGTCGGCGCGATGGCGAAGGGTTCGGCTGACCGTTATTTCCAGGCGGAAGTGACCGAAGCGCTGAAGCTGGTGCCGGAAGGGGTCGAGGGCCGGGTGCCGTTCAAAGGGGCGGTGTCGGGTGTCATCCACCAGCTGGTCGGCGGCCTCAAGGCGGCGATGGGCTACACGGGCAATGCGACGGTGGCCGAAATGCGCCAGAACTGCCAGTTCGTGCGGATGACGGGGGCGGGCCTGCGCGAGAGCCACGTGCACGACATCACTATCACCAAGGAATCACCGAATTACCGGCTGGAGAGTTAGAAATTATTATTGAACAGGGCACGGCAGACTACACCGGTATTCGATAATGCGTACGTTGCATTGCTTTGGGTGCTAGCGGTTGCTGTGGTGCAGTTAGTGTACGGGCGCGCAATTACTTTACCAGTGGCTGGCATACCATCATCGAGCTTGGTATCGATATTCCATAATTCTTCGGGCTTGAGGTTGCTATTTTCCGGCGCGGAATTTGGCCCGGCTGCACCAAACATGTAAAAGTTAACATAATTGCCATCGAATTGCATACCGTCACCCGAAACAACACCCCAGTTAAATATGGACCAGAGGGAATTGCTTATTTTCGATCTTGGTGAATTCCTACTAGTTGAAGCATAACTGACCGTGCCATCCTGAATGCCTATATAGCTACCTTCGATTATCGACGCATTGGCAAGATGTTGCCAATATAAATATGGTTCATTTCCGGTTCCGGTGTCCGAAATATGTCCGTCGCCATTCCCATTACAAGTTTGCGTGCCTGTACCTATGGTGGTTTCGCAGGCAGCACCAGCTGCGGCAACGCCCCAGAAGGCGGTCGCATTTGTCATATCGCCGGGCAGGGCAAAATACTTGTCGCGAAAGGTGTAAGTAGCAGCAGCATAACGCTGATATTCAGCTGTCAATGCACGCAATTCACTGGCTCGAATCAACGCTTGTCCGGAGAGAACGCCACCTACTAGGAGCCCGAGGATGACAAGGACGATCGAAAGTTCGACAAGTGAAAACCCTTGCTTCATAAGCATTAAGTTACCAGAGCATTTGGGGATTGTCACGAGCCTTCACGCGAGCTAAACCCCCAATCCTATGACCCCCGCCGCGCGTATTCAGTCCGTCATCGAAATCATGGAGAATGTCCAGTCCATCTGGCAGGCGGATAAGCGCGCGCCGGTGGATGGGTTACTGGCCGATTATTTCCGCGCCCGCCGCTTCATCGGCAGCAAGGACCGCGGGGCGATCTCCGAACTCGTCTATTTCACGCTGCGCTTCGGCGGCACGCTGCAATGGCATATCGAGGCCTGCGACCGCAATGTCACTCCGCGCCGGGTGGTAATGGTGGCGCTGCTGTTCCGCGAGCCGAAGATGGCACCGGAAGAGATTGCGGAAATATTCACCGGCACGCAGTACGCGCCGGCAATCATCACCGAGCAGGAACGCACGATGCTGGAGCGTTGCGCTACTAAGGCTTTCCGCCCGGCCGAGATGCCCGAGGACGCTCGCCTCAATTATCCGCAATGGATGGAGGGCCGCCTTAAGGATGCATTCGGCGATGACCTCGAGATCGCGATGAACGCGTTGAACATGCAGGCCCCGATCGACCTGCGCGCCAACACCTTGAAATGCAAGGACGCTTCCGATCTGATCCTCGCCCTCGACAAGGACGGGCATTTCGGCCTGTCGACGCCGATCTCGCCCATTGGAGTGCGGCTGAAGAAACGCCTGCCAGCCTTCAATACGCAGGCTTTCAAGGATGGCAAGTTCGAGATGCAGGACGAGGGCAGCCAGATCGCTGCCCTGTTGGTGAAAGCGAAGCCGGGCCAGAAGGTGATCGATTTCTGTGCCGGGGCCGGCGGCAAGACACTCGCCATCGCCGCAACGATGCAGAACAAGGGCCGCATCCTGGCGTGGGACACCTCCGCCGGGCGGCTGGCACAGATGGGCAAACGCCTTGCGCGGGCCGGAGCCAGCAATGTGCAGACGCATGTGCTGCGCGACGAGAACGACCCGTATTTGAAGCGCCATATCGCGAGCGCCGACTGGGTGTTGATCGATGCGCCGTGTTCGGGCTCGGGTACGTGGCGGCGCAATCCGGACTTGAAATGGCGGTTCAGCCTTGAAGATCTGCAGGAGATCAAGGCAATCCAGGCGCGGATTCTGCAAAGTGCAGCCCGCCTCGTAAAGCCCGGTGGGAGGCTGGTCTATGTGACCTGTTCTGTCTTCCCGGATGAGAACTTCTGGCAGGTAAAACAATTCCTTGGGGGTAACCCCAATTTCCGGGTTGAAGCGCCGGATAAACTATGGAATAACCACCTACTCGCACGGGACGGCGTCGATGCCAGCCTCGTGTTAAGCCCACATAAAGATGGGACGGATGGTTTCTTCGCAACCATTCTTCTGAAAGATGCAGCGGCCTGACACGGCCATAACGGAATCCTTAGGGTGTGTTTTTCCGTTAATGCTGCAAAACCAGGGGGTTAAAAGGGTATAGCTATGGCAAAACACGCGAGACATTCGGCAGCACGCCGCGGTAACAAACCACGATCGGCAGTGCGCAAGGGCTTTAAGGGCTTGTTTAATCGCCTGTTCTGCAAACGCAGCGTCATCATTATTTCAGATCACAAGACGCAGCACGTGCCGTTTTCCGCAAGCACACAGTTCGTGGCCACGGTGGTCGTCCTCGGCCTGATTATGCTCGGCAGCTATTCGAGCGGATCCTATATGGCTGCCCAGAAAGTGATCGACGAAAAGCAGCAGAAACTTGAGACCTTTGCGCAGGAGAATGCGCGGGTCGAGGCCGAGTTCGGGGCGCTGAAACAGGATCTGATGAAGCTGGCTGATAACGCCAAGGGCGGAAGCAAGACGGCGGATGCGGCCAAGGATCTTGCCGCCCAGTACAGCACGACTGCAGCTCCGGCTGTCGTCAGCGGCAATGCGGAGGTGGATGAGAAATACAACGCGGTGTTCAGCCGGATCTCCTTCCTCGAGAATAAGGTGCATGAACTGCAGGCGAACCATGATGCGATGATGGCCGACATTCGCGCAACGACCGGCGGCAAGATCAAGGAACTGGAGAAAGTCATCGCCCGCACTGGGATGGATGCCGAGCCGCTGCAACGCGCGGCGGAAGCCAAGCGCCTGCAGGATGAACAGCAGAAAGAAAAATACGGCCGCACGGTCTCGGGTGCTGTCGTCGCCCCGGCCTCGCTGGGCGGCGGTGATGCCCAGGGTGGCGAAGGTGGCCCGTTCATACCGGCGAGTGCAATGCCGGTCGCGCCGGGGCAGTCCCCCGTCGCGGCTGAGCCCGTGACCGGACCGGCGGGTGGCCCGTTCATCCCGGCCAAGACTGGCGCCGTACTGCAGGAAAAAGACGCGGAGCTCTACTTCAACCTGCGGAAACTAACGACGCTCAATGATGTGGTGGCTGCGATGCCGCTCAATATCCCCTTCGCGGAAGATGTCGATTACCATAAGAGCAGCGGGTTCGGTACGCGCGTCGATCCGTTCCGCGGCTCGCTGTCCTTCCATGCCGGGCTCGACCTTGCCGCGCCTTCGGGCACCAAAGTGGAAGCCACCAACGATGGCCGCATCGATTTCGCCGGCTGGAAAACAGCCTATGGCAACGTGGTTGACGTGAAACATGAATACGGGTTCAGCACCCGCTATGGCCACCTCAGCCGCATCCTCGTGCGCCCGGGCCAACTGGTGAAAAAGGGCCAGGTCATCGGCGTCCAGGGCTCGACCGGCCGCTCGACCGGGGAACATGTGCATTACGAAGTGCGCTATAACGACCAGCCGATCAATCCGGCGAATTTCGTGAAAGTGGGGGAAGATGTTCGGGCGCTCAACTAAGAACAAGACCCACGAAGCCGGTTCGCGCAAAGTGCTCGAGCCATCGGTGGTCGCAGCCAACATGAACGTCCTCGGCAATATCGTCAGTGACGGGATCCTCGATATCGACGGGCAGGTGGACGGCAATGTGCGCGGGCATTCAGTAACGGTGCGCCCCAATGGCCGCATCCGGGGCGACCTCATCGCGCAGGAAGTATTCGTGCATGGGGTGATCGACGGGCTTATCAAGGCCGAGAACGTGACGGTGTTCGCGACCGCGACCGTGCGCGGTACCATCATGCATGAATCGCTGACGATTGAGGACGGCGCGCGGGTTGACGGCAAACTGAAACGCACCGAGCGTCTCGCGATCGAGGATATGCGCGCTGAATCCGCCCGCCGCAGCATTTCGCCGGTGGTCGATAGCGGGGTAGATGCAGGCGATAACGACAACGATAACGACGAGCCGCAGAGCGAAGCGGAAATCCGCATTCTCGAGAATTTGCGGTTGATTAGCTAGGCATTCACCAGGCGTTGCCACCCCGTTGCATGGCGGGGTCTGCGCCAATAACTATATTTCCAAAAACTATATTGTTTAAGAGGCGCGCATGCCGTCATGAAGACGGCATGCCAGTGTGAATGGCTATTTCGTCGTACCCCACGTCCGCTCGAGATAATCCGCGCGGCCGGAACCGTGTTCGTAGGCCTGGAAAGCGCTCGGGGCTTTCTGGTAATATTTCTGGTGGTGCTCTTCGGCGGCGTAGAAAGGTTTGGCTGGTTTGACTTTTACCACGATCGGCTTTTTACCAAATTTCGATGCGACATCGGCCAGCGCTTTTTCCGCGGCTTTTTTCTGCGCCTCATCGGCGTAGAAAATAGCGGGCATATATTGCGTGCCCTGGTCGGCGAACTGGCCGTTCGGGTCAGTCGGATCGATATTCTCGATGTACGTCTCGAGTAGCGCTTCGTACTTCACCTGCGCGGGATCATAGGTCACTTGAATCGTTTCAAAATGACCAGTGGTGCCGCTGCTGACCTGCTCGTAGGTCGGGTTGGCGACCGTGCCGCCGGAATAGCCGACCAAGGTCGTCACACCTTTCATTTTATCGAAGGCATATTGCATGCACCAGAAGCAGCCGCCAGCGAACATGGCGGTTTGGGTGGCAGCCATGGCATTCGTGGCGATCATCAAGGTGGCGATCGTAAGGAAGGTACGCGCGAAATGTTTCATAGTATGTTCTCCTGCGTCAATTCGCGCACTTCAGTCGCAATATTGCAATACCTATTGTGCGGCGAGCAGGATTAGGGTCGCGAGGCCAAGGAAGCTGAAGAAGCCGACACAGTCCGTTACGGTCGTCAGGAAAATGGTGCTCGAGATCGCCGGGTCGAAGCCGCGCTTGTGCAGGAAGATGGGAATCATCGAACCCCAGAGACCCGCCATGGTCATCGTTGTCGTCGCGGCCAGCAGCATCACGATGGCGAGCTTGATATCCATGAACAGCACATAGACACCGAGGGCCATGATGCAGCCGAGACCGAACCCGTTCACGCAGCCAATGAGCGTTTCCTTGACGATATAATTGCGGCTGTTGGAGGCATTGAGCTGGCGCGTCGCGATGGCGCGCACGGCAACAGTGACGGTCTGGGTGCCGGTATTGCCGCCCATGCTGGCGACCATCGGCATCATCAAGGCGAGGGCGACGATTTTCTCGATGGTGTGTTCGAACATACTGATGACGGAGGAAGCGAGCACTGCGGTCAGCAGGTTGACGAACAGCCAGCCGAAGCGGGCACGCACCGTCTCCCATACGCTCGACTGGAAGTCGGAGCCGGCGACACCCCCGGCGCGCAGGTAATCCTCTTCCTCTTCTTCGACCATCACGTCGACCACGTCATCGACCGTGATGGTACCGACCAGCACGCCTTCAAAATTGATGACCGGTGCCTCGACCAGCGCGTATTTGCGGAAAAGGTAGGCGACTTCTTCCTGATCGGTATCGGTATTGACGGCGTAGAGATTGGTCTGGCGGATCTGTTCGAGCGGGATGTCGCGCTTATGGCCAAGGATGCTGCCAAGCATGACGCGGCCGGTCGGCACGAAACCGGCGTTCACGGTATAGATGATGTAGAAATATTCCGGCAGTTCGTCGGCGGCGCGCAGGAAGTCGATCGTATCGCCCACCGTCCAGAATTCGGGCACCGCGACGAGCGCCTTACGCATGAGGCGGCCGGCGGATTCAGGCGCATAGGTAAGGCTCTCCTCGAGGTCCTCGCGCATTTCAATCGGCATGCCCTCAAGCAATTCGAGCTGTTCGGCAGCGCTCAAATCTTCAAGGATGTGCACGGCATCATCGGTCTCGAGCTCGGCAAGCACCTCGACGGATTTCTCGGTGCCGAGCGCTTCAATCACGTCCTCGGCGGCCTCGGGCGACAGCTCGGCGAGCGTATCCGAATCGAAATCACCGGCGAGCGCATCGGTCAGCCAGACGCGCTCGTCATGGTTCAGCTGTTCGTAGAGTTCGGCCTGATCCGGCGCGGGCAGCGGTGAGACGAGCCGGTGGGTCTCGACAACATCCTGCTGCTCGATGGCCTCAAAAATAGCGGCCAACAATTCGGGGTGCAGGGCGAAGCGGGAATCGTTTTCGGAGGAGTCGGCGGATTCGGGAAGCGGGTCGTTGGTATCGCTCATGCTCACGCTCCCTGTGTTGATGTTTGCACCCGCTAGGGAGGCTCCGTGGTGATTGGACGATGGACTGACCCGGTATAGACTAGCTGGCTGGTGCGACCGAGAAGACTCGAACTTCCATGGGTCGCCCCGTTACCACCTCAAGGTAGTGTGTCTACCAATTCCACCACGGTCGCACACCAGCCAGCTAGGAGGGGCGGGATAGCAAATGTTAGGGGCCCGTGCAACCTTTATCCGCCCGCTACGGACGATTCGCGCTTTCATGGCAACATCCATGCGCTATAAGCCAAATATGGAATGGAAGATCACCCCCGGATTGACAGAGTACTCCGTCGCACTCGAAGCGATGGCAGCGCGGGTCGCGGCGATTCAACACGGTGGCGAAGAGCTGACATGGCTGGTCGAACATCCACCGCTCTACACGTTAGGCACAAGCGCCAAGGCGACCGATGTGCTGGGTAAGGATGCTATTCCAACCTATGAAAGCGGCCGTGGCGGGCAGGTGACCTATCACGGCCCGGGCCAGCAGGTGGCCTATGTACTGCGCGATTTGAAGGCGCATGCGGGTCACGCGGGCCCGGACCTGCGGGCCTATGTGCAGGATCTCGAGCACTGGCTGATCCTCACGCTCGCCGAGTTCGGCATCGCGGGTTTCATTCGCGAGGGGCGCGTCGGGGTGTGGGTGAACACGAAAAAAGGTGAGGCAAAAATTGCGGCGCTCGGTGTGCGTGTGCAGAAATGGGTGACGAGCCACGGCGTCGCGCTCAACGTGATGCCGGACCTTGCGCATTATGCGGGCATCGTGCCCTGCGGCATCCGTGAATTCGGGGTGACGTCGTTCAGGGAGATGGGTGTCGAGGCGACGATGAATGAGGTGCAATCCGCACTGCAAAAAAATTTCGTAAAGGTCTTTGCTTAAACCGTCGGCAATTGCCTAAAATCGGTGGGCGACATGTCGGCCCATTCGCCGCGTTCGATCTGGTCCACCCGCGCGTTCATCGGCCCCGTGTGGCAATGCTTCACCATCTGCTCAAGGATCTTCGCTTCACCAATGAATACTGCTTCGACCGTGCCCTGCGTGCAGTTGCGCACCCAACCCTTGAGGCCGAGTTTGCGCGCGACGCTACCCGTCCAGGCTCGGTATCCCACGCCCTGCACGCGGCCATGGATGGTGAGGTGGATCGCGGTGATTGTACCCATCGATTTTTTGTAACGTGAGTTCCATAAAAAAGCGAAATAAAACGGAGGATCTTATGCGTGTCATGGTTTTCGTCAAAGCAACGGTCGAAAGTGAAAAAGGTTTCAAGATCACGCCGGAAGCGACGCAAATGATGGAAGAGATGGGCCGCTACAATGATGCGCTGGAGCGCGCCGGTATCCTGATTTCCTGTGACGGGCTTACCGAATCCGCGCAGGGCAAGCGCGTGGCGTTCGATGGTGATAAACGCAGCGTCATTGACGGTCCCTTTGCCTACCCGAGCGAACTGGTCGCCGGGTTCTGGTTGTGGGAAGTGAAGGATATGGCCGAGGCGGTCGCCTGGGTGAAGCGTTGCCCGAACCCTATGCCGGGGCCGAGCGCGATCGAGATCCGGCCGGTACAGGTGCTCGATGATCCGCACTGAGGGACGAGGCGGGGTTGATTTGCGCATCGCGCCGGATTATGCGTTACTGCAGACGATCAAAAACGAAAGCAACAAACCATGTCCAAGCTTCCTCCTTCGACCCATAATCTCGGCGCGCTCTCTGCGGAGCTTATCGCCAAGGGCCGTAAATATTACGTGCCGAATTATAAACCGCGCGACATGGTGCTCGATCATGGCAAAGGCGCGACGGTGTGGGACCTCGACGGCACCGACTATATTGATCTCGGTGCAGGAATCGCCGTGTGCAGCCTCGGCCATCAAGACCCGGATCTGCTGGCGGCACTCGATGTTCAATCGCGCAAACTCTGGCACACCAGCAATATCTTCTTTACCGAACCGCCCATCGCGTTAGCGGAAAAACTGGTCGAGCTTTCGGGTTTTGCGAGCCGCGCCTTCCTGTGCAATTCAGGGGCGGAAGCGAACGAAGCTGCCATCAAGCTGTGTCGTAAATATGCGGCGGATAAAGGCAGAACTCCCGCCCAACGTAATATCATCAGCTTCAACGGCTCGTTCCATGGCCGTACCATGGCGACGGTAACGCTTACCGCGCAGCCCAAGTATCACCTTGGTTTCGAGCCGATGCCGGGCGGGTTCGTCTATTGTGATACATTTAACGACGAGGCAGCGATTGAGGCGCTGGTCGATGAAAATACCTGCGCCATCTTCGTTGAGCCCGTGCAGGGCGAAGGTGGGGTAATGCCGGCGAAACCAGGCTTCCTGAAACATCTACGCAGCCTGTGTGACAAGGTTGGCGCGTTGCTTGTTCTCGATGAAATCCAGGCTGGGATGGGCCGCACCGGCACCTTGTTCGCTTTTGAACAGGACGGCATCAAACCCGATGTCGTGACTCTCGCCAAAGCTCTTGGCGGCGGCTTGCCCATCGGCGCGATGCTGGTCGGCGAGAAAGCGCAGGATGTGCTGCAATTCGGCACGCATGGCACGACGTTTGGTGGCAACCCGGTCGTGTCGGCGGTGGCACTGGCCTCCGTCACCAAGCTCAGCAGCAAGGAAGTGCTGGATAACGTGAAAGACAAGGCCGAAAAACTACGCCAAGGGCTTGAAGGCATCAACCAGGAACTCGGCCTCTTTATTGAAATACGCGGGCGTGGGCTGATGATCGGTGCGGAGCTCATCAAAGAACACGCGGGCAAATCCGGTGATATCTCGGAAGCCGCGCGCCAGGCCGGAGTGTTAGTGCTCGTTGCAGGCCCGAACGTGATGCGGTTCCTGCCACCGCTGACTATCACGGACGAGGAATTGAGCAAGGGCCTCGCGCGGTTCAAGGCGGCACTCATCGCTTACAAAGCGGCATAGTTTGAAAATTTGTCATTCCAGCGAACGCTGGAATCCATCTCAAAAGTCATTAAGGTAGATTCCAGCGTTCGCTGGAATGACGACAGGGCAGGTTGAGCATATGAGTATGAAAGACTATCAACCTTATCTCGATTGGGTAGCGTCGCAGGCCGATGCCATGATTGCGCTGACCGAGCGTTGGTCCGCCATCAATTCCGGCAGCTACAATATCGCGGGCATCCGCACGATGCGAGCCGCGCTTACCAAGGCATTCGCGCCGCTCAAAGGCAAAGCGGAAGTGGTGCCGTTGCCGGCAATCACACAGGTCGACGCGCAGGGCAACCTCATCGAGGTGCCGATGGCCGAAGCCCTGCGCATTACCAAACGCCCTGAAGCACCCATCCAGGTATTGCTTGTCGGCCATATGGATACCGTCTATCCGATCGACCATCATTTCCAGAAATCCAAACGCATCGACGGCAATCTGCTGAACGGGCCGGGCGTGGCGGATCTCAAGGGCGGTCTGACTATCATGCTGCATGCATTAATGGCGTTAGAGCGCAGCCCGTGGGCCAAAAACCTTGGCTGGCAAGTATTGCTTAACCCGGATGAGGAGATCGGCTCCGTCGCCTCCGATCCGTTACTGAAGGAAGCCGCTGCAGGCAAATTGTTGGGCATGGTCTATGAACCGGCGCAGCCGGATGGCTCGCTTGCGGGGGTGCGCAAGGGCAGTGGGAATTTTTCTGTCGTGGTGCATGGGCGCGCGGCGCATGCGGGCCGCAATCCGGAGGACGGGCGCAACGCCATCGTTGCGTTGGCAGAGCTGACGCAGCAAATCTTTTCCCTCAATGGACAGCGCGAAGGGGTCACCGTTAACCCCGGCAAGATTGAAGGCGGTGGGGCGCTTAACGTCGTGCCGGATCTCGCCATCCTGCGCTTCAATATCCGCACGCGTGTGGTGGAAGACGAAAGCTGGGTGATGGGCGAACTGCATAAGTTTGTGGAGAACCTATCGAACAAGGATGGCTATCAAGCGGAACTACATGGGCATTTCACGCGGCAGCCAAAGCCGATGGCACCGGCCGTCAAAGCCGTATTCGATCTCGTTGAACAATGCGGCCATGAACTCGGGCTCACCATCACCAATAAACCTTCCGGCGGTTGCTGCGATGGCAATAACCTCTGGCATCACGGCCTGCCTAATGTCGATACGCTTGGCGTGCGCGGGGCCAATATCCATTCGGACAAAGAAGTCGCCTACCTCGATTCTTTTGCCGAGCGCGCCCAGCTTTCCGCGCTATTGCTCATGAAGTTAGCCAAAGGTGATGCCGCACTGCCACTTGAAGCGGGGTGATAGTCGGCGTATGCTGTAAGGACGCTTAACCGAAAGGTATCAAAGTGTTTTTGCGCCCGGCGACTATCGACGACCACGCAGCCGTACTGGAGCTTGCCAAACAGGCCGGGTTCGGGATGACGAGCCTGCCGCCCGATTCCGCAGTATTAGGCGACAAAATTGAGGCTTCCGTCGCCAGTTTTGCCGGAAAGTATCCCAAACCGGGGCAGGAAAGCTTCTTTTTCGTGCTGGAAGATCCCGAGAAAGGCGGCCATATCGCTGGAACCTGCGGCATCAAAGCCCGCATAGGCCTTACACAACCGTTTTATTCCTATAAATTGACCACGATTACCCAGGCATCGACTCAACTCGACATCTTCTCAAAGCAAACTATGCTGCAGGTAACCAATGACTTGACCGGTGCAACCGAAGTGGGCTCGCTGTTCCTTGAGCCCGCCTATCGGCGCGATCGTCTGGGTAAAATGATGTCGTTGTCGCGCTTCATGTTCATGGCCGCCTTTCCGCATTATTTTGCCGATCAGGTGATCGCTGAAATGCGGGGCGTGCATGATATCGACGGAAGTGCGCCTTTTTACAATGCTTTACCGAAAAAGTTCTTTCAAATGAATTTTGCCAAAGCCGATTATATTAATGCTACCCAAGGCAATCAATTCATCAATGACCTTATGCCCAAATACCCGGTCTATATCAGTTTATTGCCAAAATCCGCACAGGCGGTGGTGGGGAAAGTGAATGCCGCCTCCGAACCGGCGCAGACCATGCTTGAAAAGCAAGGGTTCAAATATACCGGGTATGTGGATATCTTTGATGGTGGACCTACCCTGATTGCGGATAGGAAGCACGTGGATGTCGTGACGAAAAGCACTGTCGCAAAAGTCGTTACGATATCGGAACTACCGGAGGAAACCGATAGGTATATGTTGGCGAACGACCAGCTTACTGGTTTTCGCTGTGCTGTGGGCCGCCTGCAGAAGGGCTTAGAGAACGGCGTTCATATCACACCTCGTCTGGCGCGACAGGCAAGCGTCACTATTGGCGATGCCGTGCGTTATTATCCGGTCTAGCGGGGTCAGCTTATGCAGTATATCAATGGTTTGTGGAACGATACGGGTAGCCATAGCTTCGTTTCTATTAACCCGGCGACGGGAGGAACGATCTGGCAGGGCAAGGCAGCGGATGCACCCGTTGTCAATGCGGCGGTAGATGCCGCACGAGCCGCATTCCCGGCATGGTCGATGCTCGGTTACCATGCGCGATTTCAACTGCTTATTGGCTTCAAGGAGTTAATCTGCGCAGCGCAGGACGAGTTGGTTACGCTTATTGCACAGGAGACCGGCAAAGCGTTATGGGACGCAAAATCCGAAGTTGCTGCTGTCATCGGTAAGTTGGCCTTCGCGCATGCGGCGTATGAGGAGCGGACTGGCACAAAATCAAACGCTTCGGCGGCCGGCAATGCCGTTCTCCGCCACCGTCCCCATGGCGTAATGGCAGTTTATGGACCGTACAATTTTCCGGCGCACCTGCCCAATGGCCATATTATGCCAGCATTGCTCGCAGGCAATACCGTCGTTTTTAAACCTAGCGAGCAGACACCCTTGGTTGCCGAGTGGATGGTAAAACAATGGGAAAAAACCGGACTACCAGCAGGCGTATTGAATTTGGTACAAGGTGAGCGCGAGACGGGTATCGCGCTGTCACACACTGCACTCGACGGTATCTTATTCACAGGCTCGACCGCAACGGGCCGAGCTATCCATAAGCAGATGGCCGGGCGTCCCGAAATTTTGCTAGCGCTTGAGATGGGTGGAAATAACCCATTGATTGTAAGCGCAGTTGATGATCTGAAGGCGGCGGTACTAGAGACGATGCTATCCGCATTCACCAGCTCAGGGCAACGTTGTACCTGCGCAAGGCGTCTGATCCTGCCAAAATGGCATCAGCGAGATGCTTTTGTTGAATTATTACAAACATCTACCGTACAGTTGATCGTCGGGGCCTATACGGAAACACCACCGCCGTTTATGGGGCCCGTTATCTCGTTACGCGAGGCGAAGCGCTTGGTTGAAGTTCAGAATCAACTCGAAAAACTAGGCGGAAAAGTACTGGTTCGGATGCGTCTTTTACGTGAAAATCTACCGTTCGTTTCCCCGGCTATCATTGATATGACTGATGCGAACGGGGTGCCTGATCAAGAATATTTCGGTCCAGTATTACAACTTTACCGCGTGGATAGTTTAGCCGATGCCATTGCCAAGGCTAACGATACTTCGTTCGGTTTGAGCGCGGCAGTGTTGAGTGATGAACCTTTAGTGTTTCAACAGGTTAGCCAAGGATTGCGGGCAGGGATACTGAATTGGAACCGACAAACAACCGGGGCTTCAGGTTCGGGACCATTCGGTGGGGTCGGCATTAGCGGAAATCACCGCCCGGCCGGGTATTACTCGGCAGATTATTGTTCCTATCCAGTCGCTTCTGTTGAGCTTGAGTCACTTCAACTGCCTGCAATATTGCCGCCGGGCATCCGTTTGGGGGCCTGATATGCAAGCTCGCGAGTGGCAATTCGATGGGTTAGTTGGCCCGACCCATAATTATGCTGGCCTGGCAACAGGCAATCTGGCTGCCCAGAAAAACGCTGGCGCCGCCTCGAATCCGCGCGCTGCAGCGCTACAAGGTCTCGACAAAATGAAAACTGTCCACAACCTCGGCGTGGGGCAGGCGTTCCTGCCGCCGCATTACCGTCCACTCATCGGTCAGCTCAGGCGTTTGGGATTTTCGGGCGACCTTGGCATGGTTCTCGATAGCGCAGCTCGTACCTCGCCGGGGCTTTTGGCATCCGTCTTCTCATCGTCGTTCATGTGGGCGGCCAACGCGGCGACGGTGACACCGACGACCGATAGTTATGACAAAAAACTGCATCTCACACCAGCGAACCTGGTCAGTCATTTTCATCGGACTATCGAAGCGGGTTTCAGCTATCGAATACTGCAAACAATTTTCCATAATGACAGATTATTCGAAGTGCATAATTTTTTAATGCCGACCCCCGTTTTTGGTGACGAGGGAGCAGCTAACCATATGAGAGTCTGCTCAGAACATGGAACTGCTGGGCTCAACGTTTTTGTCTACGGAAGAGATCAGGACAAAACTTATAGTGCAACACGCTACCAAGCACGCCAAGGCCGACTGGCGAGTGAAGCAATTTCACAGCTGCACCAGTTAAACCCCAAGCACGTATTATTTGTTCAACAATCACCTGAAGCCATCGACCACGGGGTGTTCCATAATGACGTGATTGCGATGAACACGACATCGCTTATGGTTGCCCACGAAGCGGCATTCATTGGTGAGCATCGTGACCTGCTGTATCGCTATTTCGAAGAGAAGCCGGAATTACAATTCCATGAAGTGAAATCAGCGGACCTTAGTGTTGCGGATGCGGTGAATACCTACCTGTTCAACTCAGAGTTGCTGGAGACTTCCCCCGGCAAATTCGTCCTGGTTGCTCCCTCCGAGTGCTCGAATCATGCGGGTGTGCGGAGGGTTGTCGGCAAGCTGATGGAGCAGGGAGCACTGCACGAGGTGCTCTACCTTGACGTGAGGGAAAGCATGCGTAACGGGGGAGGGCCGGCATGCCTACGCCTTCGCGTCGTTCTTACCCCGGAACAAGAACGAGCTCTACACCTCGGTGTCGTCTATACATCAGATAAACATACCCAGCTTGCTAAATGGATTGCCACCCATTATCGCGACCGCCTAGTTTTTGACGATCTGCGGGATCCGCAGTTCGTCCTTGAACTTGACCGGGCGTATAATGAACTCGAGACTATCCTCGGCATGCCGAATCTATACGATGGGTACCATTACGACCAAGTGTGACTTTGCAGTGACGCTTCGCCGTGGTTCGTCGGCAACAACAGACAGCAAAATACAAAATCACGGCGTTTGCGCTGGCAAGGACCTGGGGAATCGTTACATTGAAATTCCTGTCACCATCGCCGCGAGAGACTCCCTTCCATGCTAGGTATAATTGGTCTTGTGCTTGTATTTGCCATGGTTTTTGGCAGCTATGTCATTTCCGGCGGCAAGATCGGCATCATTCTCGAGGCGGCGCCGCATGAATTCATGGCGATCGGTGGTGCCGCTGTCGGCTCGTTCCTCATTGCCAACAAGGGTAATGTCGTTAAGGCATCGCTGAAAGACCTTGGCAAGGCCTTCAAAGGCCCGAAATGGAAAGCTCAAGATTACAAAGACTTGCTGGCTCTTCTCTTCCTCATCCTGAAACTGGTGCGCACCAAAGGTATGGTCGCGCTCGAACAGCATATCGAGAACCCGGAACAATCGAGTATTTTCCAGCAGTATCCCAAGATTCTGCACGACCATTTCGCCGTGGATTTCATCTGCGATACGCTGCGCATGATCACCATGAACTTCGAGGACCCGCATCAGCTGGAAGATATGATGGAAAAGCAGCTTGAGAAGCACCATCATGAGCTTCTCGGGCCAGCCCATTCGATCCAGACCATGGCGGACGGTATTCCGGCGCTCGGCATCGTGGCGGCGGTATTGGGCGTGATCAAGACCATGGGCTCGATCAGCGAGCCGGTCGAAATCCTTGGTGCGATGATCGGCGGCGCGCTGGTCGGCACGTTCCTCGGCGTGTTCCTGTCTTACGGCATGGTGGCACCGATCGCTTCGAAGCTGAACCAGATCTACGATCAGGACCATACGTTCTACCTCATCATCAAGTCGGTGCTGGTGTCGCATCTGCAAGGAAACGCGCCGCAGGTCTCCGTCGAGATCGGCCGTGGCAACATCCCGACCATCTATCAGCCGAAATTCTCGGAGATGGAGCAGTTGCTCGGTGCACTCCCCGCGGCGACGTAAAGGTAAGCCATGGCAGCGGCAAAAGGCGGCAAGGATGACGGCAAGCGCCCGATCATCATCAAAAAGGTCAAGAAAGTCGCGGGCGGCCACCACGGCGGCGCCTGGAAAGTGGCCTATGCCGATTTCGTGACGGCGATGATGGCGTTCTTCCTGCTACTCTGGCTGCTGTCGAGCGCCAGCAAGGAAACGCTGACTGGCCTGTCGGAATATTTCACGCCAACACAAGGGGTCAAGGACAGCCAGGGTATCGGCTTCCAGGGCGGCACGTCGCCCGATACCAAGGGCATCAGCAAAACGGTGATGTCCTCACCCAATATCGTGACGGGCCATACGCCCAGTGGGGTGACGTCCGAGAACCCGGATACGCCGTCGAAAGAACAAAGCGACCAGGACGATAACCTGTTCAAGAAGGGCGCATCGGCGGTCGAACAGGCATTCAATTCCGACCCGGCGGTGAAGCAGTACGCCGAGAATGTCAGTGTCGAGCAGACGACCGAAGGATTGCGCATTACTATCGCCGATAGCGACAAATACGCGATGTTCGAGAAATCGAGCGCGACGCTGACCGATCATGGCCGGGCGGTGCTGGCGAAGATGGCCGAGCTGGTGCGCAAGATGCCGAACTTCATGGCGATCTATGGCAGTACGGACGCGTCACCCGCCGAGACCGGCAGCGCCAATTACACCAACTGGGAGCTATCGGCCGACCGGGCGCAGGCGGCGCGGCGCTTCCTCACGCGATCGGGCGTCGAGCAGGAGCGCACGAAGAAGGTGACGGGTCTCGCCGATAAGGAATTGTATGTGCCGACCGAGCCGCGCAGCCCTAAGAATCGCCGCATCTCGCTGGTTATGCTGCGGGGCTCGCATATCCTGATCCCGGATTCGGCGGTACCATCGCACGATGCCGCTGTTGCGCCGGCCCCTGTTACCGCGCTGGCTCCAGCCCCGGCAACACCAGCAGCTTCCGGGCAGTGATTCAATAGGTTAAGGGGTCACCCGAGCGACTATCGGGCGATGATGCCACCCATGAATGGGTGCAAAAAAACGTCGTCATGCCGCCACAACGGCATCAACGCCTAAAAATAATAGTCATTAGTAACAACCCCTTAATAAGCACGGGGTGACAGTTGGGATACGGGTGAGCCAGGTGCGAACCGCAAGGAACGCGCGGTTACCGGGTCTGTACATCCTGCACACAGCGGACGGGCAGGATAAAATTATGGGCGTTGTCGCGCAGTGCCGAGTCGCCATAGCCGTGGGTATCACTGGTGGATTCGTAGAAGCCGATCAGGTGCTCATGCAGGAAATCCCGCAGGGCGGCGAGGGGGATCGCCACATCCGATTGGCTCAAGGGCGCCCCGGCCGGGTTGCCGTTATCATCCGCCTTGTAGCTGATCGCCATGCCCGAAATGACGGCGATGACGTTGCCGCTGGTATCAAGCACCGGCCCGCCGGAGTTGCCCTGGGCCGCGACGCTCGCCAGCTGGATCCAGCGATCCTGGCCGCCGGGGGGGCCCTTAAGGTCGGTGACCTTGGTTTTCTTAAACTGGTAATGGCCGCTGGCACCCTCCTTGCCCGGGTAGCCCATGACCACGACCTCGTCCCCGACCTTGAGGTCGCTGATGTTCCAGCGCAGGGGCGCAATGTTGGGGCTTATAAAGGGCGTTTTTAGAACGGCGAGGTCTCTCTGGGTATCGGCAGTGACCAAAGTAGCCTGTTCCTCTCCCTTTGCCGTTAAAACGGAAATGGACTGACAATCCTTCACCACGTGGGCGTTCGTGATGAGATCACCATCATTATTGATAACGAAGCCGGTACCGGACAAGAAATGGGTGTAAGTCACTTGCTGGGCGAGGGCACCATAAGCAACGCCGCTGATGGCACTGAACAGAAAAAACCGGAGCAGGAAGTAGCGCATGCGCGATGCTTGCCCGAAGAAGCGCATGAATGCAATCGGGGAATCCTGAGCCGAACACGGTGTTACCGTGGTGGCACATCGTCGGATTTCGCCGGTGTCCGGTTCGGGGCAGGCGCGCTGAATTGCGACAGCTCCCGCTGGGCTATGTCGACCATTTCGAGCGTCGCCGCGCGCTGGACGGCCGTTTGCGGCGCGTTATCCTGCGAGATCATGCTTGCTTCGTACTTACGCACCAGGTTGCGGAACAACGTGTTCCTATTCTCATGAGCGAGTTGGTCGTCGAAACAGGACTGGGAGTTGGTGACTTGCATCGGCAGTTTCGCACATATCACCTGCTCGAGGGCGGCGGTGCGGGCCGCAAGATCATTCAATTTCAGGTTATAGGCGGCGTTACTGATCGTATTCATGAACAGCGCGTTTCCCTGTTTCATTGCATCGGCCGGCGAAAACACAATCAAGCTGAGCTCATGGGACTGTTGGGGGTTGATGCCGCCGGTACGGGTCAGGTATTGCAGGAACGGTGCAGCATCTTGTCCCATCGTTGTGGTCACGATGCTGCGAAGATCCATTTCCCGGGGATCGCCTTCGAGTCTAAAGGTGTGATAATTAGGGAGGTTCTCGATCGTTTGCAGGGTCGGAATGGCTGGCCCGTAGTCCGGTGCTGCATTGAAAAGAACGACCGTATGCGTCGCATTCAACACTGGGTTGGTACCAAAGCCGGCAAGATGCGAAATGCCTGTTACCATGACGTTGGGGGCGGCGATGGTGGCAAGCTTTCCTGCCATATATTCCGTGCGCAGGTCGATCTGCAAACTGGAATTGTTCGCGAGGTCGGCGAGGTCGTCGACATAATGCAGGCTGTTACCGGCATATTTGGCTTGGTAAAGATGAAAATCGACGAACTGCGTGTCAGATAATTTCGGCGATGCGGACCCGGCCACCCGCTCCGGAAGTTCCACGGAAAGATCCGTTATGCCAAGCTTACGGGCTTCCATGCCGATCAGGCTTTCAATAAATTTGGAGTGCGGGCTTGAATGCAGTTCACCGATCACGATCGTGAGGGGCTTGTGGCTCGCGGTTGCCTTCTCCTGAGCGTCCGTGAGCATGGTGTGGATGCTCGTCCGCAGGCGTTCCGTCTCGGCGGCGGAAACCGGTGTTGCGCTGGGTTCGGCCATCCGTGAGCCTTAAACCAGCTCGCCGTCATCCGCCGTGGCCTTCGATTTGCTCTTGGGCTTCGCAGTCGAATATTTGAAGGTAAGCTCTTCGTCGTTGACGCCGATGGTGACCGAACCGCCCTTCGATAGTTTGCCGAAGAGGACTTCCTCGGCGAGTGGTTTCTTGATCTTGTCGGCGATCAGGCGGGCTAATGGACGTGCGCCCATGGCCTTGTCGTAGCCTTTATCGGCGAGCCAGGCTAACGCCTCATCCGTGAGGTTGATGGTGACGTTGCGCTCGGAAAGCTGCGATTCGAGGCGGTAGATGAATTTATGGACAACGGATTTGACCACGTCGCGGTTGAGGTGGTCGAAGCCGATGACGGCATCGAGGCGGTTACGGAATTCCGGCGTGAAGAGCTTGGTCATCGCCTCTTTTTCCTCGCCCTCGCGGTTCTCGCGGGTGAAGCCGAAGGCGGCGCGTGACGCATCGGCCGAGCCGACATTGCTCGTCATGATGAGGATGGCGTTGCGGAAGTTGACGCTCTTGCCGTTCTGGTCGGTAAGCTTGCCGTAATCCATCACCTGCAGCAGGATGTTGAACACATCCGGGTGGGCCTTTTCGATTTCGTCGAGCAGCACCACGGCGTAGGGTGTTTTGTCCACGGCATCGGTAAGCTGGCCGCCCTGGTCGAAGCCGACATAGCCCGGCGGGGCGCCGATGAGACCGGAAACACTATGTTTTTCCATATATTCTGACATGTCGAAGCGCACCAACTCCATGCCGAGGGTCTTGGCGAGGGCAAGCGCGACTTCGGTCTTGCCGACGCCGGTCGGGCCGGTGAAGAGGTAGCTGCCCATCGGTTTTGCGTCATCGCGCAAGCCGGCCCGGGCCATCTTGACCGCCGAGGCGAGTTCCTGGATCGCCTTGTCCTGGCCGAAGACTGTGAGCTTGAGGTTTTTCTCGAGGTTCTTCAGCTGCTCCGCATCGTCGAGCGAAACGGTTTTACTCGGCATCCGCGCCATTTTGGCGACCACATCCTCGATCTCTTTGACGGTGATGGTTTTCTTGCGCTTGCTTTCGGGCAGCAGCATCTGCGCGGCGCCCGCTTCATCGATCACGTCAATGGCCTTGTCCGGCAGCTTACGGTCATGGATGTAGCGCGAGGAAAGCTCCACGGCGGCTTCGATCGCGGCGGGAAGATAACGCACCTTGTGGTGCTCTTCATAGTACGGTTTCAGGCCGCGCAGGATCTTGATCGTATCGTCCACGGTCGGCTCCACCACGTCGATCTTCTGGAAGCGGCGGGCGAGGGCGCGGTCCTTCTCAATGGTCGTGTTGTATTCTTTATGGGTGGTCGAGCCCATGCAACGCAGGGAACCGCGGGCAAGGGCAGGTTTGAGCAGGTTCGCCGCGTCAAGCGCCCCACCGGAGGTAGAGCCAGCGCCGATGATGGTATGGATTTCATCGATGAACAGCACCGCGCCGGGGAGTTTTTCGATGGATTTGATGACGGCTTTCATGCGCTCCTCGAAATCGCCGCGGTAGCGCGTACCGGCGAGGAGGGAGCCCATATCAAGCGAGAAGATGACGGCGCTTTTCAGCACGGCTGGCACTTCGCCACGCGTGATGCGCAGCGCAAGGCCCTCAGCGATGGCAGTCTTGCCCACCCCGGCTTCACCCACGAAGAGCGGATTGTTCTTGGTGCGGCGGCAGAGGATCTGTACCGTACGTTCGATTTCGGCTTCGCGGCCGACTAGGATATCCGTCTTGCCGGTCTGCGCTTTCTTGTTGAGGTTCACGCAGTAGAGATGCAGCGGGTCCTTGCTGTCCTGCGCTTCCTGTTGCTCGACCTTGCTGGTCTTCTCGGCGGTGTAGCGGATGGAGCCGTCATCCATCTCCTGTTCGGAATGGTCACGCGGCAGGGCGACGCGGGTGAGGTCGCCATATTTGACGATGCCATGGCTGATATAATTCACCACATCGAGGCGGGAGACATCCTGTTCCTGCAGGAAGAAGACGGCGTGCGATTCACGTTCCGAGAACATGGCGACGAGGACGTTCGCGCCGTTCACTTCATGCTTGCCGGCGGACTGGACATGGATGGCCGCGCGATGGATAACCCGTTGAAACCCTGCAGTAGGACGCGCTTCATCGACATGGTCGACGACCAGGGTGCTAAGGTCCTGTTCCATGAACTCCAGCAAGGCGCGTTTAAGGTCGGAAAGGTTCACCCCCACCCCGCGCAGCACGGGGCTCGCGTCCGCATCCTCCGTCAAGGCGAGCAGCAAATGCTCCAGCGTCGCATATTCGTGGCGCTGCTTCTTGGCGAGCTCAAGCGCGGTGCGAAGGGTGTTCTCAAGATTGTGCGAAATCATTTTTTACTCACTTCGTTCATGTGGCGAATGGTTAGTGACGTGTGATGCGTGATAGTGCCTGCCGCACCCGTCACTCATCGCCCGTCACCCGTCACTCTCAAGCGTGCACTGCAGCGGGTAGTCGTTGATCCGTGCATATTCGGTGACCTGATCCACCTTGGTCTCCGCGACATCGCGGGTGTAAACCCCCGCAAGCCCGGCGCCCTTCTGATGCACTTCGAGCATCACATCGAGAGCGTCTGAATGAGGACGCCGGAAGATCTGCTCCAGCACCATCACCACGAAATCCATCGGCGTATAGTCATCGTTCAGCAAGATCACCTTGTACATGGGCGGGCGCTTGGTCTTCGATTCCGGCTCGGCGACCATCAGGCCGCCCTGCTTTTGCGAATCACCAGTCGAGCCACCGTGCTGCGGGTCACTCATACAGCGGGGATTCGTATCGATCTCGAGGAACTGATCGGAACCGAAAAATCCACGCGCATCCGTCGCTGTACCTCTGTAGAATGGCATAGAATCCCTAATGTTCCGTTAAGAGCAAAAACCGTGATGTTCGCGGATAATATAGGGCGTTAAACACGCCGCGTCGAGGGATACGCGAAAAATGCTGGCAAAGCGCAGTGCGATGGTCAGGAAGTGGGCGCGATCAGAAAGCCGATCAGGGCGCCGATCGCCATCCCGATGAACATGCCGGGCACCGCATCTTTGGGATTCTTGCAGCAGAGGAAGCCCCCCGCAATACCCGCACCTGTACCAACGACCGCACCGGTGGCGGTGGATTGTAGGCGGCTATTCCCGCAACTCGAAAGCATGGAAACACATACTAGCAGGGCGATCGTACGTTTCATCGGATTGCATCCGCACTGATAAGACCGCTGACTATTAGGTGATCGTTCTGGAGTGTCCCATCGGCGCAAAAGGCCATAATGGCAGGGACGAGAGCGAGGTACGTTATTTTCATATGGACTCCTTATCCATGACACTACGTAAAAATTCTATGCGGGCGAAAACAAAACGTCATGTGACGTTTCGATGACGGCAACGCCCCAGAAAAATAGACACGAAATAACGCAGATTTGCGCCATTTTTTTCGCCTGTGAATTATTTTCACTTTTTAGATTGACGGGGCAAGAGTTCTGCTATTATAACGCCCATCCCTTCGACGGGGTTACCCACTGCGCCAAACAGTCTGCTTGACTGAGTGCCCTTGGGAGATTACTCCGTTGAATGCGAAAACGACTAGAGACCCGACGAGGGATTTTAGAAACGCGTCGCTGCTAAGTGATAAGTGAATAGGTATCTACAACGCGCTCTTGAAGCGTTGCTCCTAGCCAACATGGTTTCTTTTGTCTAACCGACGCCATGTAGGAGCAACCAGCGAGGAAGCCCTTCCCGGGCCGAGTCGTAAGAAAGCTCAGGAGACGTTGATGCTGATTGAAAATTAGTTCGTACCAAACCGCGGTCGAAATATTTCTTTAAGGCCTTACAGGCAGCATGAAGTTCGGAGGCAGGAGCCGGTTTAACCGCAGCCTCAAACTCGATATGTTCCTGATTAGCTGATAAGTCTGTTTTGTTCTGTGCGTGGGGTGCATCATAAAAACAATCAAGCGCCAAAAATACTAAAGTTTCCCCTGTTTACTCAAACAGGGGTGATAATTAGAGAATCATTTTTGATTTAGATAATTAGAGAAGGGCATATGGTGAATGCCTTGGCGATAAGAGGCGATGAAGGACGTGTTACACTGCGATAAGCTTCGGGGAGTTGTGAAAAAACTTTGATCCGGAGATTTCCGAATGGGGAAACCCAACTCTGAGTCCAATTTATAGTATTTGTTGCGGCGGACAGCGATTGCAAGATCGTATGTCTAGCGTCAAGATTCGTAGCAAACCGCTCACGCGGCGATCTGCGAACTTTTAATGCGAAGCCGCTACGCGGGCCCCTGCGGCCCCGCAGCGAAGCTGCAAACAATACTAATATTTGGATTCTTCAAGAGTTATGAAACACTGAATACATAGGTGTTTTAAGCAAACCCGGTGAATTGAAATATCTCAGTAGCCGGAGGAAAGGACATCAATTGAGACTCCGTTAGTAGTGACGAGCGAACGCGGATCAGGCCAGTAATGAATGTGATATAAGCGGAACCATCTGGAAAGTTGGGCCATAGAAGGGTGATAGCCCCGTATGCGTAAAACAACATTCATTCTCGAGTAGGGCGGGACACGTGAAATCCTGTCTGAACATGGGGCGACCACGCTCCAAGCCTAAGTACTCCTTATCGACCGATAGTGAACCAGTACAGTGATGGAAAGGTGAAAAGCACCCCGACGAGGGGAGTGAAATAGTTCCTGAAACCGTATGCCTACAAGCAGTTGAAGGGGATTCAGTCCCTGACAGCGTACCTCTTGTATAATGGGTCAGCGACTTAGTGTGTGCAGCAAGCTTAAGCCGATAGGTGTAGGCGTAGCGAAAGCAAGTCTGAATAGGGCGACAAGTTGCACGTATTAGACCCGAAACGAGGTGATCTAGCCATGGCCAGGTTGAAGGTTGGGTAACACCAGCTGGAGGACCGAACACACTCCTGTTGAAAAAGTAGGTGATGAGCTGTGGTTAGGGGTGAAAGGCCAATCAAACTTCGTAATAGCTGGTTCTCCGCGAAATATATTTAGGTATAGCCTCGAGCGAATACCGTGGGGGGTAGAGCACTGGATGGACTAGGGGGGCCCAAAGCCTTACCAACTCCAACCAAACTCCGAATACCCATGAGTACTACTCGGGAGCCAGACTGCGACAGCTAACTGCCGTAGTCGAGAGGGAAACAACCCAGACCTACAGCTAAGGTCCCCAAATCGTGATTAAGTTGGGAAGCATGTGAGACGGCCATAACAACCAGGAGGTTGGCTTAGAAGCAGCCATCCTTTAAAGAAAGCGTAATAGCTCACTGGTCTAAATAAGCTATCTTGCGGCGAAAATGTACCGGGGATTAAATCACGTACCGAAGCTTAGGGTTTACAGTTTACTGTAAGCGGTAGCGGAGCGTTCCGTAGGCCTGCGAAGCGGTTTTGTCAAAAACCGTGGAGGTATCGGAAGTGCGAATGCTGACATGAGTAGCGACAAACAGAGTGAGAAACTCTGTCGCCGAAATCCCAAGGGTTCCTGCATTATGTTAATCAGAGCAGGGTTAGTCGGCACCTAAGGCGAGGCCGAAAGGCGTAGTCGATGGAAATCAGGTTAATATTCCTGAACCGGGGGAGTGTGACGCATTGCGTGTATCGTTCGATCTTATTGGATTGATTCGGGCGGTGAAGCAGTGCCAGGAAATAGCACCCCATAAGACCGTACCCTAAACCGACACAGGTGGGATGGTAGAGTATACCAAGGCGCTTGAGAGAATGATGTTGAAGGAACTAGGCAAATTGCACGCGTAACTTCGGGATAAGCGTGGCCCACTCGTACGCAAGTATGGATGGGCGTCACAAGCCAGGGGGTAGCGACTGTTTATTTAAAACACAGGGCTCTGCGAAGGCTCCCAAGCCGACGTATAGGGTCTGACGCCTGCCCGGTGCTGGAAGGTTAAGATGAGAGGTGAGAGCTTTGAATCGAAGCCCCAGTAAACGGCGGCCGTAACTATAACGGTCCTAAGGTAGCGAAATTCCTTGTCGGGTAAGTTCCGACCCGCATGAATGGCGTAACGACTTCCCCACTGTCTCCAGCATCAACTCAGCGAAATTGAATTCTCCGTGAAGATGCGGAGTACCCGTGGTTAGACGGAAAGACCCCGTGCACCTTTACTGCAATTTTACATTGGTATTAGGCATAGTTTATGTAGGATAGGTGGGAGACGTTGAAACCTGGTCGCCAGATCAGGTGGAGTCACCCTTGAAATACCACCTTAACGTTGCTTGATATCTAACCAAGACCGGTTATCACGGTCTGGGACCATGTATGATGGGCAGTTTGACTGGGGCGGTCGCCTCCCAAAGCGTAACGGAGGCGCGCGAAGGTAAGCTCAGGACGGTCGGAAATCGTCCATTAGAGTGTAAGGGCATAAGCTTGCCTGACTGCGACACTGACAGGTGAAGCAGATACGAAAGTAGGTCCTAGTGATCCGGTGGTTCCAAGTGGAAGGGCCATCGCTCAACGGATAAAAGGTACGCCGGGGATAACAGGCTGATGGTGTCCAAGAGTCCATATCGACGACACCGTTTGGCACCTCGATGTCGGCTCATCACATCCCGGGGCTGGAGAAGGTCCCAAGGGTACGGCTGTTCGCCGTTTAAAGTGGTACGTGAGCTGGGTTTAGAACGTCGTGAGACAGTTCGGTCCCTATCTGCCATGGGTGTAGGAAACTTGAGAAGATCTGACCTTAGTACGAGAGGACCGGGTTGGACGCACCACTGGTGCACCAGTCGTCATGCCAATGGCGCAGCTGGGTAGCTATGTGCGGAATGGATAAACGCTGAAAGCATCTAAGCGTGAAACCAGCTTTAAAACAAGGTTTCCCTATGAGAGCCGTGATAGACCATCACGTTGATAGGCCGGGTGTGGAAGCTCCGTAAGGAGTGCAGCTTACCGGTACTAATTGCTCCATTGTTTTATCTAGCTCGCTTCGAGCGATCGAAGCGACGGCTTGATTGATTTATGATTCCCTCACGTTCAGTACAAAGCAGTGCTTTGTTCGAACAACGTCGTCCACTCCGGACGCCGTTACTAGTGAGTCTGAGTTGAACTGATTTTGAACAAATCAACTGTTGTAGATACCTATCTTGCTTCCGTGAGGAAGCAAAACAAACAAGAGGCCGTTTCGACGGTCTGGTGATTATAGCGAAGGATGCTCCACACGTTCCCATTCCGAACACGACCGTGAAACCCTTCAGCGCTGATGGTACTCTGTCTCAAGACACGGGAGAGTAGGACGTCGCCAGACCTTCGAAACGGCCTTTTTGTTTGTCTATTCTTTGCTTACTCATGAAATAACGGGCTTGGCGAAACTAGCCCTCCATATCCTGCAAATCACCTGCTTATGACGCGCTGTAAACCGGAGTGCGGATTGGGTTCTTAAATATTAACACTGTTCGTTTCAGTAATGAGGACGAGCAAGTCATTCGACACAAATGTAAGAAAACATTCGGTTTAAAAAACAGCGATTGTTTTTATATACTTGTAACATGGTAGCGATCTCGGCCGCTAACTGACTTAGCCATCGAATTCACGTTTAAAGCCTCTTCTGAAGCAACTCTTACCTCTGCGGCGGGCAAAGCCTGCCGTGACGAGTCATGCGGCTCTGGTGACAATCGCGCATGACTTTTTTCCAAGTCTTTACCCGCTGCGGCGTTAATTGATCGGTATGTCCAGCCCCTCTCGACAAATTAACTGCTGCAGGGTTACCCCGATGTGCCTTGACCATGCGTTCAGTTTTTTATTCGCGCAGGATCGAATTAACAGAATGACCATTCTGCCAAGTATTGGCTTCATGCTCCGCGGTGAGCCTTGGATTCCGGTACCGATAATTACTATGCCGTATTCGTCTAACTATCCGCCATGGGATTTTTCTTTGCTTAAGCTTTAAAGCGTACCACCTTAAACTACGTTCAAAATAACGAAAAAAGCTGTGTTGATGTTTTTGCACTTTAGCAGACAGCGGCAAGGCACTGATTCTTTTTGCTCACGCAACGTATGAACACAAACGGTTAATCCTTTCACCTAACGCGCAAATAAAAAGGCCGGGAATCGCTTCCCGGCCTTTGTTGTATCACGACGATGAGGCGTTAGTGCTTCATCGTGTCCGGCGCTGCCATGCCCGGTGCCGACGGCGCCATGGGCGCTGCCGATGGCGTGATCGCGCTTGGGCTCACCGCCGAGGGAACGGCGCTCGGTGCCGTTACCGGCAGTGCGTTATCCGCCCCGGCATGCGGCGCGACCGGGCTACCGGCGGGTGCCATCGTACCGGGTGCTGGTGGCGTCATCGGCGATTTCGGCGCACCGCTTGGAGTTGGCATGGCGCTTGGGGTCGGCATGCCAGCAGGTGCTGGCGAGCCCATGCTTGAACCCGAGCCCATGCCTGAACCTGTGCCCATGCCTGAACCTGTGCCCATGCTGCCGGTATGGGATGGCGCGCCCATCGGCGCTTCATCATCCATGCCGCTGCCCATTGGCGAGACCGGCGCCGCTTCTTCGGTGCTCATCGGCGCGCTGTCCTTCATCGGGTGCGTTTCTTGCGCCGCGTCATGCTTTTTGCGGGCGCGTGCCGCCGCTGCAGCTTTGGCGGCCTTTGCCCTGGCGGCTTCATGGCTGATCTCTTTTCGTTCCTGCATGCTCAGCGGTTCGCTTGGCATGCCAAAAGGAGTGCTCTGGGCTTGGGCGGTGAAAGCAACGCTCGAAAGGGCGGTGGCGGCGAGAAGGCCGAAAACGAATGCACGCATGGTCGATACTCCTTGATGAACGAATGATGGCGCCAGATGGCTCGAGAGGGTCGAGCGGACGCTAGTGCGCCTGCCAGCGCCTGCCAAGCGCAAATTGCGGGTGCCGGCGTGCTTCCCACCGATTTTTTATCCGCTGAGGATTTTTCGCCGCGTCAGCTGCGCTAAGACTACACGCGGTCACGCGCAACTGTCATCAAACCTTCACACTTTTCAAGGCGCTGTTTTAGTAGAATTAACAATGAGGAGACCTCACTGTGACGCAACCGATGCCCATGCCGCCGCCGGAAAAACCGACTGAATCCGCAGCACCACGTACCAAATCGAAAGGCGAGAAGCTGTTCGATCGTACCGTCTATGCGGGTATTGCCGGGGTAGGCACGTTTGTTGCGACCGTGTTCCTCACCCATTCGCTGAAATACGGGTCTTTGAAACGTCTGCATGAAGGCGCAGTGAATGTCGTGGAAAAATTCCTGAACAACGTTGCGCCGCGCCGCGGGGCCATCAAGAACAATGAACTTGCCGAAACAGGGGTGATGACGACCAACCTGATGATGGGCGGCAATTTGATGCTGATACCCGTGGGTATCGCTGAGCATCATAAAGTTGCGCTGGTCGATGGGTTGAATGCTGCGACCGATGATCCGACCCCGAAAGAGCAGATTCAGCACACGACAAAACAGAACTGGATCAGCCTGCTCGAAAGTCGCGCCGTCGCCTGGCTGGCAGTGTTTGCAACGTTCAAAACTCTAGGTGCGTACTACGAAGAAACAATGAAATCCTTCGAGCGTCAGACCGGTGAATTGTTGTGCCGCATCACGGGCAAACCGGCTTACCACGCATCTCAGGAAACCGTGGATGCGCTCACATCGGAAGCCCTCAAACTCAAGACGGAAAACGCGAGCAAAGAGTTGTTGAAGCAAAATGCCGCCGAACTGGAAGCGCTCGAGTCCAAAATGTTCCGCTACGGCAAAATTGGTGCGCTCGATGTCTTTGCCACCATCGGCGCGGCAACGCTGCTCTATATCGGCGGGCATTTCTTCGCACGCAAGCAGGAAGAGAAAAAGGAACTGCGCGAGGAGCGCAAGCTGGAAGCAAAAATCGTTCGCGCCGAATATCCAGAATTGCATGACGTCGCAGCAGCAAAAGCAGAGATGCCGGCATCGCGCGTCAGTGGCGATAAGCAACATGAGCGGATGGTGACGACACCGGAGCTGGCGCAGCAGCTCTAATCGGTAGCGTTAAAATCCCGCCGCTGCATGGTAGCAGCGATGCACATTGGTGCTCGGATGCGTGGCATAAGCAAGGCGCTGGGCAGTAACCGGCCCGACGATACCATCGACCTCGATCCCTTCATCCGCCTGGAATGCGCGCACCGCGGCCTTGTCGATTCTCGTATAGTAGCCATTGCCAGGGAAACTCAGGTAACCAAGCTGCGACAATTTCTGCTCGACGATGCCCGTTTCAAGGCTTGTTTCCGTGTAATGGCCGGGCGCCGCCGGCAGCCAGCCGCAATGGTGGATCGTTTGCGCGCCGTCCGGCCCGCCGATGATATCGGATTGGGCGTTGGCCGTGAATGGCAGCAACGCCACGAAAGCGCAGGTGAGCAGCAGTTTTTTCATATCGGGACCTCTTGCGGTTGATTCACTGTATGGCCATCAAACGGTATTGTTAATAGACCAGGCTTAATTTTTGGTTAAACCACCCATAACGGTAACAAACTGTGGCATTTAGGTGGCAATCACTGGGGTGGGATGGAGCGCGATCAGGCGCGGCCGGCCTGCTGGTCGGCAGTGTCACGGCTAGCCAGGATGGCGCTGGCGCGGTCGCGGTCGCTCAGGCGGCCATCGACCAGGATCTGCTGGATGCGGTTGCCGGTAACTTCACTGCGGCCGCTATCGGCGACCCAGTTCTTAGCCGCGGTCGATGGAGCCGGGGCATGATCGGCATACACCATCTCAGGAGACATGACCGGGCCGCTGACGCCCATCGCCACCGGTACGGGGACGATATTCAGGGCGTTGGCAGAAGGTTGATGCGGCGTATCGAACATGGCGCGTTTGGCCGACATGACACCGCCGAAGAGCGTGGCTGCGCCGATCATGAGTCCGGCTGCAGACCAGCCAAGCGGTGTACCCATCAGCAGCGGGCTAAGCGCCGCCAGAATGCCGGACATGACGACGCCGCTGAAAAAACCTGACTTTCCGCCGCTCAAGAAAGAGATGATCGCGGAAGGTCGTGACGTCGGCTCAATGGTGATAGATTCGTTCATACTGAAAAGAATACCATATCCTGCTGATTCAAATTGTGACAATTCAATGAAGAAACCGGCCAGAATTAGCCCAATTATCCAAAAAACGTTCAACAAAGCTTGCATGACGCATGGTAAAACCGTCAAAACTCCTCACCCGCGCCGAAACGGATGCCGTGTTTGCGACCTTCGCGGAACGCGACCCGCAGCCGAAGACGGAACTTGTCGCACCGAATCCGTTCACGCTGCTGGTCGCCATCGTGCTTTCGGCGCAGGCGACGGATGTCAGTGTCAACAAGGCGACGCCCGCGCTTTTTGCCAAGGCCGATACGCCGGAGAAATTACTGGCGCTGGGCGAAAGTGGCATCAAGGCGCATATCAAGACAATCGGCCTCTATAACGCGAAAGCCAAGAATGTGATCGCCCTGTGCCAGCGCCTCATCAGCACGTATGGCGGCCATGTGCCGACGACGCGGGAAGAACTCGAAACGCTGCCTGGCGTGGGCCGCAAGACGGCGAATGTGTGGCTCAACTGCGCGTTAGGGAGGCCGACCATCGGCGTCGATACCCATGTGTTCCGCGTCGCCAACCGTTTGGGCCTGTGCGCGACGACCAATCCGCTCAGTACTGAACTAGCGCTCGAACACGCGATCCCCACGCAATGGAAACAGCACGCCCACCATTGGCTGATCCTGCATGGGCGTTACATCTGCAAGGCGCGCAGGCCGGAATGCATGCGTTGCCCGGTGGTGCAGTGGTGCAAGTACCCCGCGAAGAATATCGCGTGATGTTCAGCGGCACTGCCCATCGGCGGGCCAGCGTGTTACGCATGAGCGCATGAGCAGCACTGCCATGGATAGAATTAGTTAACAAAAAAGGCCGCCACCATTGCTGGGTGCGGCCTTTTATTCAGTCAACGCGAACGGCGTTAGGCCGCGCGCTTACCCTGCGGCGCATTGGCGTTGCTGGCGTTGCCAGCATTACCGGCCTTTGCATCCGCCGAGTTGCGGATATTGCCGGAGATCTGGCCGCCGCGCTGGATCTCGATCTCGCCATAGGTGATATTGCCACGTACGCGGCCCGAAGCATAAACGGTGAGCTTGCCGCGCACCACGAGGTCGCCCTCGAAATTGCCGCTGATCTCGGCATCCTCGACTTCGGCGGTGCCTTTAAGGGCACCAGTCTCAGCAAGTTCCACGGTGTGCACGTCACGCATGGTGGCATCGACCACACCTTCGATCACGACGCGGTCGCAGCTCGTGATCTCACCCTTCATCTGGATTTCCGGGCCGACGGTGAGCACGCGCTTGGAGGCCGGGCGGCTAAGGGGCGTTGCGGCAGACGGTGTTGGGCGGGCTGGTTCGGCGGCGTGGCTGGCCGCGGCCGGGGCCGGTGCAGCGGGCATGGCGCTGCGGGATGCGGCGACCATCGCGGCTTGCGGCGGTACGGGCCGGAAGCTCGGCTGGGCAGCCTGCGCGACCGGTGCGCTCGGCACCATCGGGGCACTCGGTGCCGTCGGGTTTACGGGCTGCGCCGGCGTCGCGCTGCCGGTCGGGACGATCGTCGCGCCTTCGGTCTCGTTGATGGATTCTTCCATACCATTTTCATTACGACGAAACATGCGCGTTCTCCCGAAAAATACTGATTTTTACTAGCGGCCCTCATGGTCACCAACCGCAGTAATCCTAGCCACATCACTTGCGCGCTACCAGTAAAAAATGCGTCGCGCGCGCAAAAAAGTGACAGCTAAGCATTCCTCCATTAAACACCTTATCATGGCCGTCTACACACAACTGACCAATGAACAAATCGCCGAGCATCTCGATGGATTCTATGCCGTCGGCGCGCTCGATTTCGCGGTCGGCATCACGCAGGGCGTTGAGAACACCAACTACCTTATCGCAACAAAGGGCGGTGATGGCATCGAATCAAAATATATCCTCACCCTGTACGAAAAGCGGGTGAACGCGGCGGACTTGCCGTTCTTCCTTGAGCTTTTGGAACATGTCGCGCTGCGTGGGGTTGACTGTCCCCGCCCTATCCCTCGCCGGGATGGCAGCTTGTTCGGTCTATGCGCGGGTAAACAGGCATCGCTCGTGACGTTTTTACACGGCAAAAGTCGCACCATTATCAAAGACCCGCATGCTTACGCCGTAGGTGATGTGCTCGGCTTACTGCATAAAACGGCGGCGGATTTCAACGGCACGCGGGCGAACGCGTTATCGCTTGAGGGCTGGAAACATCTCTATGCAAAAATTGCCGGACGGCTTGATGAAATTCAATCCGGCCTCGAACAACTGGTGAAGGATGAACTCAGCTTCCTCGAAAAAAATTTCGCTGTTGCCGAACTCCCGAGCGGTGTCATCCATGCCGATCTTTTCCCGGATAATGTTTTTTTCGAAGGCGACGATGTCAGTGGCATCATCGATTTCTATTTCGCCTGCACGGATGCGCTCGCCTACGATGTCGCCATTACTTTGAATGCGTGGGTGTTCGAGCCGCGCGGCGAATTCAACCCAACGAAATCCAAGCTGCTGCTTGCGGCGTATCAGCAGCAGCGGGCGCTGACGCCGGATGAAGTAAAAGCGTTCCCGGTATTGCTGCGCGGTGCGGCGCTGCGCTTCCTGCTGACGCGGGCGCATGACTGGCTGCATCGCGACCCGGCGGCGCTGGTACGGCCGCATGATCCGCTCGACTATGCCGCGAAACTGCGGTTCCACCAAGGCGTAAAGGATGTGAGTACCTATGGTGTCGCGTAAAAAAGTCACCATCTACACCGACGGTGCTTGCAGCGGCAATCCCGGCCCCGGCGGCTGGGCGGCATTGCTCATGTTCGGCGAATTGAAAAAAGAGATTAGCGGCGGCGAGGCGGCGACCACCAACAACCGCATGGAGTTGCTGGCGACCATCATGGCCCTCAAACATTTGAAAGAGCCCTGTGAGGTGAAACTTTACACGGATAGCAAATACGTGCTGCAGGGCTTTACCGAATGGTTACCGGGCTGGATCCGTAAAGGGTGGAAAACCGCGGACAAGAAGCCGGTCAAGAACGTCGATCTGTGGCAGGCGCTGGTGGATTGCTCATCTCCCCATCATATTGAATGGTTATGGGTGAAGGGCCATAGCGGCGATACGCACAATGATCGCGTGGATGAGTTGGCGGTGGCCGAGGCGCGTAAATTCAAAAAATAATTTCGTAAAAACAATGCAAGGAGAGATAATGAAACATATTATTCCGATGGCCGCTTTAACGCTGGCGCTGCTGGCCAGTCCGGCATTCGCCTTACGCGTGACGAACCTCGACAAGGTGGCGCGTACGGTCGAACTTGCCGGCGGCGGTGTGCTCGAGCAGAGGACGATCGAACCCGGCGATACGGAGTATTTCACGGGTAGCAATCAGGGGCGCCTTTCGCTCATCACTCCAGCTGCACCCGGCAAAAAAGGCAGACCGCTGCACCACACGCAGGACGGCGACACGACGGTGCATGCGGATGGTATCTTGTCCGGCGTCATCGGCGCGGAACGCAGCGAGAATATCCCAGCCGATCCGGATAGCGATTACACGATCTGGCCCGGTGGCACGCTGGCCATCCAAAGTAACAAGCGCGTCGGTAACGGCCGGTTCTAGGCGTTCTGCTTGGCGCGGATCGCCGCCTGTGCTGCCGCAAGGCGGGCGATCGGCACGCGGTACGGTGAGCAGCTCACATAATTCAGGCCCGTTTTCTGGCAGAACTGGATCGATGCCGGGTCGCCGCCATGCTCACCGCAGATACCGAGCTTGATGTCCTTGCGCGTCGCGCGGCCGCGTTCCGCCGCGAGCTTGATGAGTTCGCCGACCCCATCCTGGTCGATGGTGACGAACGGATCCTGCTCGATCACGCCTTGCTTCTTGTAATGCTCTATGAAGTTCGCCGCATCGTCGCGCGAAATGCCGAGCGTCGTCTGGGTGAGATCGTTGGTGCCGAAGCTGAAGAACTCGGCATATTCCGCGATATCGCCCGCCCGCAAGGCCGCGCGCGGTAGCTCGATCATGGTGCCGACCTGATAGGCCATATCGGTATCCGTTGCGGTTTTCACATCGCTCGCCGCTTTATCGACGATCTCTTTCATCAGCTGCAATTCCTTTTTCGTCATGATCAGCGGGATCATGATCTCGGGCAGCACTTTCTTGCCTTCCTTCTGCACTTCCGCCGCCGCTTCGAAGATCGCGCGCGCCTGCATGGCATAGATTTCCGGGTAGGTGATACCGAGGCGCACGCCGCGATGGCCGAGCATCGGGTTGCTCTCATGCAATTGGCTGGCGCGGTATTTCACGGCTTCGAGCGTCAGATGCGAGGCATCCGCCACTTCCTGCATTTCGCTTTCCGTATGCGGCAGAAATTCGTGCAGCGGCGGGTCGAGCAGGCGGATCGTTACCGGCAGGCCATCCATGATGCGGAACAGCTCGATGAAATCCTTCTTCTGGTAAGGCAGCAATTTGGCCAGCGCCGTCTCCCGCGCTTTCTTGGTTTCCGCCACGATCATTTCGCGCATGGCGACGATGCGCGCGGCATCGAAGAACATATGCTCGGTGCGGCACAGGCCGATACCTTCGGCGCCGAAGCCGCGTGCGGTTTTCGCATCGAGCGGGGTCTCGGCATTGGCCCGCACCTTGAGCGTCCGCGCGTCATCCGCCCATTGCATGATGGTCGTGAAATCGCCCGACAGATTCGGTTCGACGGTGCCGACTTCGCCGAGGATCACTTCACCAGTAGAGCCGTTCAGCGTGACGATATCGCCTTCCTTGACGGTGATACTCCCGGCCGAGAATTCTTTCTTCGCGTAGTTGATGCGGATCTCGCCCGCGCCGGAAACGCAGCATTTTCCCATGCCGCGGGCGACGACGGCGGCGTGCGACGTCATGCCGCCACGGGCGGTAAGAATGCCTTGGGCCGCATGCATGCCATGGATATCTTCCGGCGAGGTTTCGATGCGTACAAGGATAACTTTTTCCTTGAGGTTCGCGGCATGCTCGGCATCTTCCGCCGTGAAGACGACCTTGCCGGAAGCCGCACCAGGGCTTGCTGGCAAGCCGCGCGCGATGACATTTTTCTTGGCGTTCGGGTCGAGCTGCGGGTGCAGCAACTGGTCGAGTGACAGCGGATCAAGGCGCAGCAACGCTTCCTCTTGCGTGATAAGCTTTTCATGCACCATATCGGCGGCGATTTTAAGCGCAGCTTTCGCGGTGCGCTTGCCGTTGCGGGTCTGCAGCATCCACAGTTTGCGATTCTCGACGGTGAACTCGATATCCTGCATGTCGCGGTAATGCGATTCCAGTTTTTGATAAATTTTCACGAGGTCGCCGAACACATCCGGCATCACCTCTTCCATGCTCGGCAGGTCGCCGCCATCGATCTTGCCCTGGATCGTCAGCGGTTGCGGCGTGCGGATACCGGCGACGACATCCTCGCCTTGCGCGTTGACGAGGAACTCGCCGTAGAACATGTTTTCACCGGTCGAGGGGTTGCGCGTGAATGCCACGCCGGTCGCGCAATCATCGCCCATATTGCCGAACACCATCGATTGGATATTCACTGCGGTGCCCCAGCTCGCGGGGATGTCGTGCAGGTTGCGATAGGTGTTGGCGCGTGGGTTCATCCAGCTATCGAACACGGCGCGGGTCGCGCCCCAGAGCTGCTCGTTCACATCCTGCGGGAACGGTTTCTTGATCTTCTTGGTCACGGCTTCCTTGTATTGCGCGACCAATTCTTTCAAATCATCGGCCGACAGATCCGTATCCTGCGAAAAATCGCGCTCATTCTTCATCAGGTCGAGGAGGTCCTCGAACACGTCATGGTCCACACCCAGTACCACATCCGAATACATCTGGATGAAGCGGCGGTAGGAATCATAGGCGAAACGTGCGTTGCCGGTTTTGGCGGCTAAGCCTTCGACGGTGGCATCATTCAGGCCGAGATTGAGGATGGTGTCCATCATGCCCGGCATCGAAGCGCGAGCGCCGGAACGCACGGAAACGAGCAGCGGATTTTTCGCATCGCCAAAAGTACGGCCGACGATTTTTTCGATATAGGCAACGCCGGTCTTCACTTGCGCGGGGAGCGCCTCGGGAAAATTTTTGTCGTTGTCATAATAGGCCACACACACATCGGTCGGAATGGTGAAGCCAGGGGGCACCGGCAGGCCGAGCGCGCACATATCGGCGAGGTTCGCGCCCTTACCGCCGAGCTGGTTCTTCATGCCCGCGTTGCCTTCGGCTTTGCCGTCGCCGAAGGTGTAGACGAGCTTCTCGGCGAGGTCGGTTTTCTTCGCGGCGGCGGGGGGCATAGGAACTCCTTATCCTTCAATCTTACTGAAATCGGCAATCTGGTTGGCAGCGTCGCGTACCGCAGCGAGCAGCGCAAGGCGCGATTCGCGGTGGCCTTCTTCGTTCACCAGCAGGTCGGTGAAGAACTGGTTGATGGGGGCAGTGAGGGCTTCCAAGCTGGCAGGGCCAGCGGCCTTAAATTTTTGTAGTTCATCGGCGAGCGCTTTTTCTGCGGGAGCATTTGCATCGCTGGTACTAGCGCTAAATTTCTTTTTCTCTTTTTTTTCTTCCGCGGCGAGGATGTTTTGCGCGCGTTTGAGAGCGGCAAGGGAATCTTTCGCCAAAGTAGTACTACGCCAGATATTGAACTCTTTTACCTGTGAAGTTATTTCGTAAGGCTTAAACGTCTTTGGCGATGTCAGAATGCCTTCGACTATGTCAGCGCGCGATTCCTCGCGAAGCATTGTGTTCAGTCGATCTCGGAAAAATCCCACAACATCTGTAGCGGCAAAATTTACGAGGTCGATGTCCCATGCATGTTCTTGAACGATGCGCAGTATACCGAGTGCAGCACGACGCAGGGCGAGAGGATCTTTCGAGCCAGTTGGTTTCTCACCCGCAGCAAATAGGCTGACGATGGAATCGAGTTTATCGGCAATCGCGACGATGGCGGCAAGTTTGGATTCCGGCACAGAATCGCTCGCACCGAGCGGTTTGTAATGGTCACGGATGGCATCGGCAATCTCGGTGCTTTCGCCTTGGGCGGTGGCGTAGTAGCGGCCCATGGTGCCCTGCAGTTCCGGGAACTCGCCGACCATGCCAGACGTCAAATCCGCTTTGCAGAGTTGCGCGGCGCGGCGGACGGATTTCTCGTCGGTGAAGTTGACGTTCTTGGCGATTTCCACGGCCAGCGTTTCAATCCGCGCAACTTTCTCGTTCATCATGCCGACCTTGGCGTGGAAGACGACATCGGAAAGTTTCTTGCCCCAATCTTCAAGGCTCGTTTTGCGGTCCTGTTGCCAATAGAATTCCCCATCGGCGAGGCGGGCACGAACCACACGGGCGTTGCCTTGTTTTACTTTCGCGCCGCCATCCTTGGTTGCCATATTGGCGACGGTGATGAACTGGTTGCAGAGTTTGCCGCTCGCATCGTTAAGCGCGAAATAGCGCTGGTGGTTCTTCATTTCGGAAATGAGGACTTCCGGCGGTAGGTCGAGGAATTTCTGATCGAACTGGCAGAGCAACGGTACCGGCCATTCGACGAGCCCGGTCACTTCATCGAGCAAGGATTCATCCTCGACGACGGCGAGTTTTGCTGTAGCGGCGAGTGCAGCAATTTTCGATTTGATCTGCGTGCGGCGCGCAGCATAGTCGACGACGATTTTGGCGTCATTCAGTTGCTGCTCATATTTTTCGGCGTGCGCGATGGTGATTTCGTCGGGCGCCATGAAGCGATGGCCTTGCGTGATATTGCTCGCGGTAAGGTGCGCGAATTGTACGGGCACGATTTTATCATCCAGCAGGCAGACAAGGCGGTGCAGCGGGCGTACCCATTGCAGCGGGCGGCTACCCCAGCGCATGGATTTCGGCCAGCCAAAGCTCGTCAGGGCGCTTTCACAAATCTCTTTTACGACATCGGTTACAGCGCGGCCTTTGCGTTCTATGCTGGCGTAGTAATAGCCATCGCGCTGCTCGCATTGCTCAACCGTCAGGCCGCTGGCGGCGAGAAAACCTTTCATCGCCTGTTCCGGCGCGCCGATCTTCGGCCCACGTTTTTCTTCCTTCACATCCGGCTGCATGATCGGCAAACCGAAAACCTGGATGGCGAAGTGGCGCGGCGAGACGAATGTTTTGCATTCAGTAAAGGCGAGCAGGTTTTTTTTCAGGCCGTCGGTAATCAGGCGCTGTAACTGCTCCATCGCACCGCGCTGCATGCGGCTCGGGATTTCTTCCGAGAAGAGTTCGAGGAGCAGGGTGGCCATTACTTCTTCATCGCTTTCTTTTTCACGACAAGTTTCGGCTGCACATGTTTTCCGCTCGCCGATTTACGCGCGGTTTTTGCAACGTGATTCTTCGAATCCACCAGGATGACTTTTGGCTGATGCTTGTTTGCTTCCTTCTCCTTCATCTGTGCATAGGCGCAGATGATGAGAAGGTGGCCTTTTTTCACGAGATGGGCAGCGGCGCCGTTGATGGTGATCTCGCCGCTCCCGCGCTTTTTACTGCGGATGGCATAGGTCGTAAGGCGCGCGCCGTTAGTAATGTCGAGCACATCGACTTGTTCGTGCTCTAGGATGCCGGCGGCTTCGAGCAGCATGGGATCGACGGTGATGGAGCCGTTATAGTCAAGATCGGCACCGGTGCAGATGCAACGGTGGATCTTGCCTTTCATCATGGTCAGGATCATGGCAAATCTCCTTGCTCGACCGGGTCGACCGGCACGGCTTTTACATAATGCACGTCGCTGTCGCAGGCGGAAAGGCTTACGACAATGAAAAGTAATGTGAGCGTCGTGCGCATCACGCCGCCTCTGTCTGCGTCGCGACCCACGCTTCGCAACAGGCTTTGGCAAGGGCGCGGACGCGACCGATATAAGAGGCGCGTTCGGTGACGCCGATGACGCCGCGCGCATCGAGCAGGTTAAAGCGGTGCGAGGCTTTGATGCATTGGTCGTAGGCGGGGAGCGTCAGCGCCTTGCTGCGTTCGTTGCCGTACGCAAGCAGGGCTTGGCATTCGGCTTCGGCTTCCGCGAACTGCTTAAACAGCTGCTCGGTGTTCGCCGCTTCAAGGTTGTATGCTGAGAATTCGATTTCGTTCTGCTTGAACACATCGCCATAGGTGAACTGCACTTCGCCTTCTTTCGCGTCATTCCATTTCAGGTCGTACACGTTCTCGACACCCTGGATGTACATGGCGAGGCGTTCGAGCCCGTAGGTCAACTCGCCACTGATGGGGTTGCATTCGATGCCGCCGACCTGCTGGAAATAAGTGAACTGGGTGACTTCCATGCCGTCGCACCAGACTTCCCAGCCAAGGCCCCACGCGCCCAGCGTCGGGCTTTCCCAGTCATCCTCGACGAAGCGGATATCGTGCAGGCTCGAATCGATGCTGAGCTCCTGCAACGAGTCGAGATAAAGCTGTTGAAGATTATCGGGCGACGGTTTCAGGATGACCTGAAATTGATAATAATGCTGCAGACGGTTCGGGTTCTCGCCGTAACGCCCATCCTTCGGACGACGCGATGGCTGGACGAACGCGCAGTTCCACGGGCGCGGCCCGAGCGCGCGTAAGGTGGTGGCGGGGTGAAACGTGCCCGCGCCGACTTCCATGTCATAGGGCTGCAGGATGACGCAGCCATGTTTGGCCCAGAAATTCTGCAATGTCAGGATAATATCTTGAAACGATTTCATGCGCGCGTGTGTAGCGGGTAAGGGGCCAGAACGCAAGGGTTTTGGCGGGGGAAATCAGCGGCCCGTGTGGTCACGCTCGCTCTGCACCAAATGGCGGATTTCGTTCATCGCTTTGCCCACATCCTGTTCGATGACGAGTCCCGTTTCCGGCGTGTAATGCAGCATGGCGCGGATCAGCTGGTACGGAAAGTTGCCGCTCTGGTACTGCATGGCAGCAAAAAGCGTGCGCCATGCCTTGGGTGGGTGGCGGTCGTTCGTTTGTGCCGCGAGATGCCAGTGGGGCAATTCGCTAGGCATGCGACGCGCCATGTCGTAAAACAGCTCCTGCGTGCGGGTGACGATGGCCTGCAAATCGCGGTCGCCGAACTGCTTGCGCCGAAGTCCTTTGTCGGCCGTTACTGCCATGAATTTTTTGTAACTATCGGGTAGTTGCAAATCGGTGTTGTAATGCAGCGTCTGGTCGATCATGTGGCGTGCATGCTGGTCTTCAACGTCTTTCAGCGGCGCGAAAAACGCCTGCTCATCCCATTTCTTCATTGCGTTGAAGGTCGTGTAAAGGATGCTATCCAGGTGGCGCTGGAAAGCCGGGCGGCGGCCGTAGGTCTTGCTATTGGCGATGGTGCGCAAACGGTCCGTCCAGCGTTCGATCTGTTTGCCCACCTCTACCACACCGCGCAGTTTGCATTCCTCGGCGAGCCAGGTCAGTTCGGCGACCGGTGTATCGTAATGTTTGTTCGCCGGGTCATGTTCAGTAATCGTTTTAAGCCCGTAGTGCATACGCATCAACAGGTTCGCCCGGCCGATGGGCCTGAGCGCCATGTACGCGTCGCGGTCGGGCGAGGATTCCGTTTGTCCGTAAAATACCATGCCCTGCTTTTAGCAAAGGCAATGGGCTATTATATGACGATTTCGTGAATTTACGCGTGGCCGATCGTGGTGCTGAAGAACGCCATGTCGATGCCGAGCGATTTGCTGGCCGTCGCCCATTTCAGGTCGTTATCCGTCTCGAACATGAGTTTTTCGGTCGCGGGAACGGAAATCCAGCTATTCTGTTCGATCTCGGCTTCCAGTTGCCCGGCGCTCCAGCCCGCATAACCTACGATAAGGGCTGAATTTTTTGGTCCCTTACCTTCGGCGATATCCCCGAGAATAGCGCTCGATGCCGTAATGGCCAGTTCATTCGAGCGGGCGAGGGTAAAATCGCGCAGATAGTCCGTACTATGCACGACAAATCCGCGCGTGCGTTCGACCGGGCCGCCGAAATAGACCGGGATCTCGCTGGCCGGGCTATCCTTGGGCAGGTTCATGCCTTCAAGCAGGGCGTTATAATTGATCAATTCCAGCGGCTGGTTGATGATGAGCCCCATCGCGCCACTGGCCGAATGGTTGAAGACGTAGATGACGGATTTCATGAAAGCGCCGGATTCGATCACGGGCGTGGCGACCAGCAATTGCCCGGCGAGGTAGCCGTTCACTTTGCTGGCGTCGATGATATTAGGCATCTGGATGGTCGTGTCGCCAAGGCTGATCGTGGTGGGCGAGGGCGCGTTGGAGTCGAGCATTCTCTTTACCTTGCGTAAGATTTTCATGGTGTCGCGTCGTCCTTTGATTTCTAGCAGGATAGCATTTAAGGATGCAGTAAGCCAAATACAATCCCGCGTAAAAAAACGAATAAATCTATTGCGTGTCGCTGGCATTTTTGAATTGCGCGAGTTTTGGCGCCATCCAGCCCGGCAGCGTGGCACGGTAGGTTTGGTCATCGACAGTCACCATGCCATTGCCCTCTTCGACCTCCGCGAATTTCAGCAGCGCCAGCCGGGCCTCTGACGTGTCGTTCTTGAGGATGTAAAAGCCGCGTCGCGCGATATTCTTGTAATGCATCCGCGCGGTGATCTCCTGCCCGACATAGCAGCCTTTGGTGAAACTGATGCCATTTAGCAGATCGTACCCGGCATCCAGCGCCACTACGCTATCCGGCGCGAAATCATGGCCCACTTCGGGGATGCCGAGACTAAGGGGTGACGGGTGACGGGTGACTAGTGACGGGTGACGGGGGGGCGGTTCGCTAAAGTAATGGCGATGGGGCAATTCCGCGTGGCGCGGATCCGTTAATCCTTCCGCAGCGAGCGTTACGTAAACATCCACACTCACATCGTCGATCGTCACCTTGGCGCGCAGCTTATACATGGCGAGGCGGCGCAGGAAAAGCTCGGCCGCGGGTTGGTCGATATCGATCAGGATGCGCTCGCCATCGCTGATGAGGAACATGTCATTGAGGACTTTTCCCTGTGGTGACAGCAAGGCCGCGAACTGGATCTTATCATGGCCAAGCTTACCCACATCCTGCGTCAGGATGCCTTGCAGGAAGCTGATGCGGTCCGGCCCGCCGATGGCGATGATGCTACGTGGTTGCATGGATGCCCTTACAGCCTGATGGATTCACTGTGCGTATAGTGGCGGCGGGATGCTTCAGCAGCTTTGCCGCTGAGCGGATGGGGCGCGGCGCGAAATTGCCACCGCAGTTCGGGCACTGGCCGTGAGGCACCTTAGTTGCACAGGTTTGGCAAAACGTGCACTCGTAGGAACAGATCATCGCCTCCGGCGAGTCCGGCGGCAGATCGCGATCGCAACATTCGCAGTTGGGACGAAGTTCCAGCATGCGCCTCATGTAAGGTCGGCGAGAGAGGTTTTCAAGCGCGCGGCCATGGCGTCGAGGCTGTAATCGCGGGCGGCAAGCGTTGCGCCTTTTTGCGCAAGTTGGGCGGCGCGGGCGGGATTTTTGAGCAGGCTTTCGATGGCACCCGCGATAGCCACGGGGTCGTTCTTCGGCACCAGCACGCCATCCGTGCCGTCATGGATAATCTCGCGCGGCCCTTCCGTGGCAGTGCTGACGACCGGGACGCCATGCGCCATCGCTTCGATGAGCACGATGCCGAATGGTTCATGCAGTGACGGCAACACGAAGATATCGAGCGCGGCGAAGAACGCTGCCTTGTTCTGCACCCAGCCCTGCAGGGTTACCTTCTCCTGCAATTCGTAGCGCGTGATAAGTTGCGCGATAGTATCCGATTCGGCACCTTCACCGCCAATGATTGTGTGGAATTCGACGCCCCGCGCTCGCAGCAACGAAAGTGCCTCGATGAAGGAGCGAAAGCCTTTCTTAGCGACGAAACGCCCCATGCTGCCGATCACGGGCGGGGTACGAAAAGGCCCGCGCCTCGTAGTGGGCGGCAGGCGCACCATGTTGGGGATGACGGCAATATTCGTTATGCCCTGCGCGGCGAGATGCTCCTTGCCGTGGTGCGTGATGGCAAAGCAGCGATCCACCTTCGCAAAGCGTCGCGTCGAATAATTATGCGCCACGGCGATGATGGGAATGCGTCCCTTAAGCGCCCGCGTGGCGATGGAGACGGCGCGGTTGCCATGGCAGATGATCGCACGCGCCTGGCTGCGTTTTGCCAACGCACGTAGTTTCAGCACGGCCAGCCAATCCCAGTTGCCGTGGCAGGTAAGTGATTCCTGCGCGAGGCCCGCATTAGCTAGCGGCGCGGCGATCCACGCGCCCGGTGCCGTGACCGTGAGGGCAGGGATATGCGCGACATTTAACGCCTCGGCGTAATCGAGCGCTGCCTGTTCGAGGCCGCCACGCTTCTTACCCAGCATGAGGTTGAGGATGGTCATAGGATTAGCTGTAAACCGTTAACAGTGAAGTTCCAGCTCTTTTAGAAGGTGCAGCGATGAATTGCCACAACCACGCTAAAGCCAATCCCTGACCCTTACGGCTCACGGCTCAATGGATAATGATATCGCCGTGGCGGGTCTTGAAATCCTGCGCGGTGATGATGGCCGCATGCATCACTTTCACCGAATGCACCTTGCCGTCGAGTTCGCGCTCCCAGAAGGCGAGGAATTTCTTGAGCGAGGGGAATTTCGGGGCAAGATCGAATTCCTGCCAGACATAGCTCTGCAGCAAGGCCGGATGATCGGGGAAGTGATAGATGATCTCGGCAGTGGTCAGCCGGTAATCGCGCAGCATCAGTTCGAGGTCGCGGTTCGAATAGGCCATCATTCCTCCATCCATACCTGGACATGAAATGCACCTGCTGGCGCATGGGTTACCATGCCAGTATAGCAGAAAATCAGCCGTAAACCACGAAAACCCGCATGGCTTATTGCATATTCAGGATGACGGCGCAGGCGATGGCGTCGGAAATAGCGTAGGCTGCAGCAGTATTGCAGGCCGTGCCTGTCGGCGCCACGATATTGCCGGTGTTGGCGCTGCCATCATCAAATTTGATGTCGAGATTATTGAGCTGATTGCTCGACAGGAAAGGCGCATTCGGCACAGAACTGCTGATTCCGTTCACGCCGGCAATGCGCAGCACGTTGTTGAATACCCCGCCGGGATAGTCCCCAGCCGCTGCCCCGGGGACAATCCCATCCATTTGCGACGGGTGATCGAAATAATAACCGGCGGGGTTGATCACGGCCGCCGGCACGTTGCCGACCGCCCCGGCCGGTGCACCGGCACCAATCACGGTCGCGCCGCCATTGGCGTTGACCGCACCCGTGTAATTACCCTGAATGAAACCAGCGAGCGCGAGATGCTGCCACGCATAATAGGATTCGACTGTATTGGCGACTCCGCCATTGGCGGCGATCAGGCCATTGCCATCGCCGTTACCGGCCCCCGTCCACGAGGCGGCGGCATTGTCGAAATCCCCCGGTGGGGCGTTATAGCGTGTCTGGAACTGGGTGAAGGCGCTGATGTAGAATTTGCTTTCGTTCATGAGACTGTTCAGCGCAGCGTTGCGCACATAACTGCGCGCACTCATTACCGCACCGAGCAACAAGGCGATGATGACCAGCACGATGGAAAGTTCGAGCAGCGTGAAGCCTTGTTTCGATGCTTGCAGACCCACTTGCTTTTTCACGCGCTCTCCTGGTGGTTACCGCACAGTTTAAAGTAAGTTTAAGTGTTTGTCATACGGATTTCTTTTGTATCGCGGCATCGGGCTTGCTAGTATGATGGATGATGACGCGATTGCGCTACGTTACCCCATTTTCGAAACGTCACCTGCAGGCCACGCTTGCGGCCCTGTCGCTGCTGTCTGCCGCCGCCCCCAAGGCCGCCCTGGCCGATAGCGCCCTCATCGCCGGGGCGCGTCAATGCACCCAGTATTTCCCGGTGGAGGAGAAGAAGAACGCCATCCCGACCCATCTGCTCGCCGCCATCGCCACCACGGAATCCGGCCGTTACGACAAGGACCTCGGCATGGCGGTACCGTGGCCGTGGACGATCAATGTCGATGGCAAGGGCTATTATTTCAGCAGCAAGGCCGAGGCCATGGCGCAAGTGCAAAGCCTGCTGGCCCGCGGGCACCAGAGCGTCGATGTCGGCTGCATGCAGGTGAACCTGAAATACCATCCGCGCGCCTTCGCCAGCCTCGATCAGGCGTTCGACCCGGCAGTCAATGTCGCCTATGCCGCCAAATTCCTGCGCGATAACTACGCGACTTACGGCGACTGGATCAAGGCGACGGCGGCGTACCATTCGGCGACGCCGCTCTATGGCAATCGCTACCTCGTCGAGATCGAGCATAGCTGGAACCGCATCGTCGCCAAAGTGAATGAAGCACGCGCCGCCAAGGCAGCGTCCGGCGATACGACGACCGAAGCGCTCGGCGCCTCGACCGACGCCGCACCGGCGCCGAAGGTAGTACAACAACTTACCCGGGTCGTCACCATGCCACCGGCCATGCAGAATTCGCACCATGCGCGGGTCATCTCGGTTAGCGATGCCGTCGCCCGCCGCAGTAGTGCAGTGATGGTGGTGCATGAGAAACCGGAAACGCCGGTTGCGCCACTGGGCGTCGCTGGTGTCCAGCCGCCGGGACAAGCACTCGACAGCGCACAATCCAGCGTGCCCCAACCGGTCGCCGCCACCGCCACCTACACCGCGACGGGCGCATTGCCAACGACGCCTGCTGCTGCACCCGTGGCAGCGGGGGATTCCGTGCGCCGCGTCAACCTTGACAACCAGCCCGAGCCGGTACTACCTAGCGTGAAGCCGAAATTCGTTTTCGCCAATTAGGATCCGCCATGTTCGAGACTATTGAAGTGAACCAGATCGAAGTTGCCTGCGATGGCGGCGGTGGCGCGCTTGGCCATCCGAAAGTTTACCTGCATATCGACCATGAGTGCGGCGACCAGGTGGTCTGTCCCTATTGCAGCCGCACCTATATCATGAAAGCTGCACCGCAGACCGGGAGTTTCGCCTGATGGGCCTTGGCATCACATTGCTGGTCGTCGGGCTAATGATGGCCACGCTCGGGGTGCTGGTCGCCGGCGTCATCGTCATGGCACGCGGCGGGGAAGCCAACCGCAAATACGGCAACAAGATGATGGTCTGGCGGGTCGGCCTGCAGGGTTTGACCCTCGCCGTCGTGGTGGCGTTGATGCTGGTGGGGCATAAGTAATTCAGGAACTGACCTGGCAAAGACGCGTGAGGTTGACCTTATGCGCCGATTCCACGTCCGCCACGTGCGGCTTTGGCGGTTGCCACCATCGTGGTTTTTGCCACAGCAATCGCCGCATTGGCGATGCTCTCAATGGCAACCTGATCTTGTCGCGCAATCGCTAATTCTTTTTTTGTTGGATTCTCTAAAGGATGCGGTTCTGGCAGCGAACGAATATCCAGCATGTATGCGGCATTCCAGGAATATTGCTGAGCAAGTACGCAACATTCGTGAAGCTCTACTTCCGCTGTCCGTTGTTCTACGACACCCGTTTTTTCCTCGACGCGTTTTCTAACAAGGAGATACCACATATCCCGTAACGCTGAAATTTTGTCCTCATCCGCAGTGGCTCGAAATAATTCGTCAGCGCGCTCCACAAAAAGCGGATCGGCGGCGATGCGTTCTTCTACAGAGATGATTTGTGGGCGCATGATTATCCTGATTTAGCGGATTTCCGCGCTTCTTGCCAGCATTCCATGATAAGGGAGGATGAACATGCATTTTCACGTCATAGCCATATGCTGCGCTGCGGGATAAGTGGTTGCATTGTAGCAAAAAAACGCGCAAAGTAGGGGTAACAAGGAGTCTTCATGCGAATTCTGGTGCCGGTCAAACGGGTCGTCGATTACAACGTCAAGATCCGTGTGAAGGCTGACGGTTCGGGCATCGAACTCGCCAATGTAAAAATGAGCATGAACCCGTTCGATGAGATCGCGATCGAGGAAGCTATCCGCCTGAAGGAAAAAGGTATTGCGACGGAAGTGGTAGCTGTATCCATCGGCACCAAACAGGTGGAGGAAACGTTGCGCACGGCGCTTGCCGTCGGCGCCGACCGCGCCATCGTCATCAGCACCGACCAGCCTATCGAACCGCTCGCCGCGGCGAAATTACTCAAGGCCGTGGTCGACAAGGAACAGCCGCAACTCGTCATCTGCGGCAAGCAGGCCATCGATGACGATGCGAACCAGACCGGCCAGATGCTTGCCGCCTTGCTCGGCTGGGCGCAGGCGACCTTCGCCAGCAAGGTCGATATCGCCAACGGTGAAGCCACTGTGGTGCGCGAATGCGATGCGGGGCTGATGACCATCGCCGTAAAACTGCCGGCCGTCATCACCACCGATCTGCGGCTCAACGAACCGCGCTATGCCAAATTACCCGACATCATGAAAGCCCGCGCCAAGCCGCTCGCCACGCTTACCCCGGCGGAACTGAACGTCGACATCACGCCGCGCACGAAACTGGTGAACATGGCAGAGCCACCGAAGCGCAAAGGCGGCGGCAAGGTAAAAGATGTAGCCGAACTGGTCGATAAACTGCGCAATGAAGCCAAGGTAATCGCATGAGCATTCTTGTCATCGCCGAGCATGACGGTAAAACCATCAGCGCGGCCACCCGCGCTGCCATCGGTGCCGCCCAGAAGATCGGGGCGGGAGATATTCATTTGCTGCTCGCCGGGTTCAACCTCGGCGCGGTGAAGGACGCGGCGGCTAAACTCGGCGGGATCAAACAGGTGATGTTCAAGGGCGATGCGTCGTATGAACATCCGCTCGCTGAGAATCTCGCACCGTTTATTACGGAAGTTGCGGATGGCTACACCCATGTCATCGCCGCCGCGACGACCTTTGGCAAGGATGTGATGCCGCGCGTCGCCGCGTTACTCGATACGCAGCAGATTTCGGAAATCACTGGCGTCGTCAGCGTCGATACCTTCATCCGGCCCATCTATGCTGGCAACGCGCTGGAGACGGTGCAGTCGCTCGATAAAATAAAAATCATCACGGTGCGCGCCACCGCGTTCGACAAAGTGGCCGATGGTGGCACGGCCGAACTGGTCGAGATACCTGCCGTTGGCGTGCCGACCATTTCGCGCTTCATTTCGATGGCGGAAACCAAATCCGAACGGCCCGAGCTGACCTCCGCGCGCGTTGTTATTTCCGGTGGTCGCGGCCTCGGCAGTAAAGAGAATTTCGCATTGCTCAACAGCATCGCCGATAAACTCAATGCCGCCCTCGGGGCCTCCCGCGCCGCCGTCGATGCGGGCTATGTGCCGAGCGACTGGCAGGTGGGGCAGACCGGCAAGGTGGTGGCGCCCGAGCTCTATATCGCCGTCGGTATCAGCGGTGCCATCCAGCATCTCGCCGGCATGAAGGAAAGCAAAGTGATCGTCGCTATCAACAAGGACGAGACCGCACCGATTTTCGAGATTGCCGATTACGGCCTCGTCGGCGATCTGTTCACTATTTTGCCGGAGCTGGAGAAAGCGCTTTAGCGCACAAGCTCTTGCGCGGCTTTCTCGCGGTCGAGCGCTAACTGTAGTTTTATTCCGGATACACGTATATCCGAAGCAGTATTAAAACCGTTACCCTCAAAAATGTCCGGTGAAATGCCATGCTCTCTCAATGCAGTCGTAAGTTTGTTCACGTCGGTCGCGTACGTTACAAATCGGTAGTTTTCCTTATCCTTAAACCAAGTACCTGAGTAGCCGTGGGAAACATCGGTAAGGAACGTCAACGCTGCATCGGGTGTTTTGTTGGTTACTTCTGTCACAACGTGCGTGGGACGCGTAAATGACGTAAGTCTTGTATCGCCGATGAGCGGCTGTGTCTGCGTTGCTTCAAGGAACGCCATATTTTCCCGCATATTTTTAACGCCGGCTTGGGTGACAAGCAATACGATCGGGCCGCCAACATTAACTCTGGTGAAATCCGCTGGGTTGTAGATCCCAAGCTCACCCAGTTTCGTTGCCATCGCTGTCGCAACGTCCGGGTTCATCGGGTCGGACTGGAAATGCGAGGGCGCATGCTTGCCTGCCGGGGTGATGGTGATATCTTGCATCGGGTCGCCGTAAGCTTCGTCGGCAAGTACCGGATACCAGTGATGCCCCATCGTTTTTGCAAGAAACTGTTCTGCGGTTGTGTTATCGGTCATGGCGTGCTCCTTTAATGAAGGTGCGAACGTAACCGAACCACATGCATTGTGTGTGAAGCTTTTGTGACATTGGAATTATGGCAACAAATCAGCAGATCAGCATCGCCCTCGCCCAGATGAACACCAACGTGGGCGACCTTGACGGCAATGCAGCGCGCATGCAGCAACTGGCGCAGGATGCGGCAGTGCAGGGCGCGGACCTCATCCTTTTCCCCGAAATGTGCCTCACCGGTTATCCGCCGGAGGATCTGGTGCTCATCCCGGCGTTCCGCGAACAGGCGATGGCGACCGCGCATGCGCTGGCCGTTGCGACGAAAGAACTTTCCTGCGACCTCATCTTCGGCAGTTTATGGCATGACGGCGAGCACACCTACAACGCCAGCCTGCTCGCCGCCAAAGGCGAACTGACACTTATCCACGCAAAGCACGACTTGCCGAATTACGGCGTGTTCGACGAGAAGCGCGTGTTCGATGTCGGCGCGGCACCGAGCGTGCTCGAATGGCGCGGTATCACACTTGGCGTGCTTATCTGCGAGGAAGTCTGGGACGTGAACCTCGCCAAGGCGCTCGCCGCACAGGGGGCGGAAATGCTGCTGGTTCAGAATGCCTCGCCGTACCATATCGGCAAGGCGGGCCAACGCAAAAAGGTGGTCGATGCCGCGGTCGCCGCGACGGGCCTGCCGGTGATCTACGTGAACCTCGTCGGCGGGCAGGACGAACTGGTGTTCGACGGGCGCTCCTATGCTGTCGGTATCGAAGGGCATGATGTGGCGCGCCTGCCGGCCTTCAACGAAGCATTGGGGATGACGCGGTGGCAGCGCGCGGCAGAGGGCTGGCATTGCATCGCCGCGCCGATGGTCGAGATCTCGACGGATGAGCGCACCATCTACAGCGCGCTGGTACTAGGCCTGCGCGATTACGTGGCGAAGAATAATTTTCCCGGCGTGGTGCTCGGGCTCAGTGGCGGGATCGATTCGGGCGTTACCGCCGCCATCGCGGTGGATGCGCTGGGCGCGGACAAGGTGCACACAATCCGCCTGCCATCGCCCTATACCTCGGACGACAGTATCGAGGATGCCGAGCAACTTGCCGCAGCGCTTCACATCAAGATGGATACGGTTGCCATCACGCCACTGATCGATGCGGCGCGGCAGACGCTTGCGCCCATTTTCGCCGGCAAGCATGCCGATACCACCGAGGAGAACATCCAGGCGCGCCTGCGCGGGCTCATCCTGATGGGGGTCTCCAACAAATTCGGGCCGATGGTGCTCACCACCGGCAACAAGAGCGAGATGTCCGTCGGCTATGCGACGCTCTACGGCGATATGTGCGGCGGCTTCTCCGTGCTGAAGGATGTCTACAAGACCACCGTCACCAAGCTTGCTCTCTGGCGCAACCAGCAGACGGATGAAACGCTCGCAATGATGGGCTTCCATGGGGCAGGGGGCGCAATCATCCCCGCGCGCATGATCACTAAACCGCCGACCGCCGAACTGCGCCCCAACCAGCGCGACGAGGATTCGCTGCCGCCGTATGCGACGCTCGATGCCATCCTGCGCGGGCTGATCGAGCGCCAGCTATCCGTGGCCGAACTGGTCGCGGAAGGCATGGATAAAACGCTCGTCGACCGGGTGGCACGCATGGTGGCGAATGCGGAATACAAGCGCCGTCAGTCGCCCCCGGGTGTCAAGATAACGCCGATGGCCTTTGGCCGCGACCGCCGCTGGCCGATTACGAATGCATGGAAATTCGCCTGAATCGTCATCAAACTGTCATGCAACCTGAATGGTTGTGCTGCTAGTTTTTTTCCATGAACGAAACCTCAGAGATCGAAACCCCGGAGGCCCGTCTCCAACGTGAGCGCGCTACGGCGCAAGCCAGACGTGACGAAGCTTCGTTTGCGCGGGAATGCGAAATATTTGAAAGTTTAGAACCAGACCGCGCAAAAACAAGAGCACCGGGTAGAGATGCTAAACTACAGACAGTCCAACTAGGGCCGCATACTAGCGATCTTACTGTTGCTCAGCTCGAGGGTTATATTAGTGCTGCTGAGCGTAAGATGTACCCTCAATAGCCGCATCCCATCTTGACGACCGAATATAAAAACCTCTACAGGCTACGGTCTCACCGAGGTTTTTATGGCTGATCCTGTTCTTGTTCGTTTCGCGCCGTCGCCCACCGGCTGGTTGCATGTGGGCAATGTGCGCACGGCGATCGCCAATTTCCTCTTCGCTAAATCGCGCGGTGGCCGGTTCATGCTGCGCATCGACGATACCGACAAAGCGCGCTCGACCAGCGAATACGAAGCGGGTCTCAAAGAGGACCTCGCATGGCTCGGCGTGCAGTGGGATGTCCTCGAGAAACAGTCAGACAGGTTCGCACGCTATGATCTCGCGAAACAGGACTTAATTGCGAAGGGCCGCCTCTACCCGTGCTACGAAACGGCGGAAGAGATCGACATCAAACGCAAGATGCTCATCAGCCGCGGGCTGCCGCCGATCTATGATCGCGGCGCGCTCAACGATACCGCCGAACAGCGTACGAAGTACGAGGTCGAAGGTCGCAAGCCCCACTGGCGCTTCAAGCTCGATGCCGCACCGATCGTTTGGGACGACATGATCCGCGGCAAAGTGGAATTCGACGGCAGCAAACTTTCCGACCCCGTGATGTTCCGCGAGGACGGCGTGGTGCTCTTCACCTTTGCCACCTCGGTCGATGACGGCGAACTCGGCATCACCCACATTATCCGCGGCGAAGACCATGTCAGTAACACGGCGATGCAGGTGCAGATCATGCAGGCGATGGGCCACAAAATCCCGGTGATGGGCCACATGTCGCTACTGAAAATGAAAGAGGGCAAGATCAGCAAGCGCGTCGGTGGCGGCGATATCCGCTCACTCCGTGAAGGTGGCATCTTCCCGATGGCGGTTGCCAGCTACCTCGCCAAGATCGGCACCAGCGATGCGATCGACGTGTTCGAAGAGATGAGCAGGCTAATCGCCGATTTCAGCATCGATAAATTCGGCCGCTCCATGGCGAATTATGACCCGATAGAGCTGGAGCGCCTGAATCAGAAACTGCTGCACCAGATGGTGTTCGACGCCGTGCAGCCGCAACTCGCCGCCCGTGGCATGGGCAGCATTGACGCGCCATTCTGGGAAGCCATCAAAGCGAACCTCACCACGCTCGATGATGCGCGCGACTGGTGGGATGTGCTCTCGCAACCAATCACGCCCGTCATCGAGGACAAGGATTTTGCGAACACTGCCGCCGCATCGCTTCCGGCCGGTGACTGGAACGAATCGAGCTGGGACAGCCTCGTCAACGCCGTGAAGGAAAAAACGGGCCGTAAAGGCAAGGAACTCTTTATGCCGCTACGCTTGGCGCTCACCGGCCGCGAACATGGGCCGGAGATGAAAGTGGTGTTCGCCCTGCTGGGCCGCGACCGCGCCGAAAAACGCCTCAGGGGCGAAGCCGCCTAGCGCTCGGGGTGCTGCGTGCTTGGTGGAGGAATCTCCGGGTCATGATGATTCGAGACGCGATGGACCCAGGTGATGCCATTGCGGGGCCGTAGGTCACCGGGCAATTTTTGCGGATCGCTGGTTGCCATATGCTCGAGATTATCGAGTGTGGCGTAAAGTTCCGTTGCCGGATCTAATTTCTGCCGGCGTGTTTGTTCAATTTGCCGATACATCGCATTTTCCAGTTCGGTCGGTTCGGCGTTCACGGCGTCCTTGATGTCGTGGATGGCAGCGGAGATGCTTTTCACCAACTCGGCGTTGCGCTTGCTGAAATGCTGCACGTAATTCAAGCCAACCTCGAATGATTGCCGCTCACGCTGTTTATATGTATCGAATATCATTGCCGCCTCGGGTTCACTTTTGCCCGCGTGATCCTGTTTTACGGTCTGGATCGCGGCAAACATCGCCTCGGCATTGTCCTGACTTTCCTTCCATAGTGGAATTGCCTTCTGCATGAGGTCGACCTTGCGGCGCAGCTGCTCACTAAGTTGTGTCATGCCATGAACGTCGCCGTAGTTCGCCGCCAGCTTAGCAACTTGTGTTACAATCGGGCTGACCGTATCGCAGTAGCGATGCATTGCCTCGCGCTGGCTTTGGAACTTGGCAGCACAGATGCGCTGCATGGTCATTTCGTGGGCAATGGGATCGGCCGGCACTACGTGCTCATCGATGTAGCCGGTAGCCAGCAGGTTCGTCTGCATGGCCGACTGGAAACCACTGCCGGCGCTGGCGACCTGATTCATCAGCGCCAGAATGCGGGCCTGCGCCGGATGCGCCTGATGCTGCCAGTTACTTGCCGGGAATACCATGTATGGCCCTTTGGGATTATCGGCCTGCACCACCACATCGAACACCGGATCGGGCATGCTGACATAAATGCGGCCAATACCACCATGGACGTTACCGTCGGCGTTGCGGTTCCAGTCCAGTTTATCGAGCTGGTTGTGGGTAAAAGCGTCCTGTATCTGCCCCCACCGATAGCGCGGAAAAGGCAGGTTCGTTGCTGAGTTGGCGTTTTCAGTCATTCCGTCCATGCCAGCAGTATAGACAGCTACCTCTAAGCAGAGTATTAAGATTGCATGATAAAATCACTTCGCCTTTCTAATAGTCTTTCCCGTAATATTGAGGATTTTCAACCGTTAGACCCGGAGCATGTCAAAATGTACGTGTGCGGGCCAACCGTCTATGCGCGGCCGCATATCGGCAACGGGCGCAGCGTGGTGGTGTACGATGTGCTATACCGGTTGTTGAAACATGACTTCCCGCGAATCACTTTCGTGCGCAACATCACCGATGTGGATGACAAGATCAATGCCGCCGCCGTCGAGCGCAGGATCACCATCCAGCAACTCACCGATGAAGTGACGCAGCAATTTCACGAAGACATGGGCGCGTTGAATTGTCTGCCGCCGACCGTCGAACCGAAAGCCACCGAACATATCGCGCCGATGATCGCGTTGATCCAGCGCCTGATCGATGGCGGTTTTGCCTATGAAGCCAAAGGCCATGTGCTGTTCCGCGTGCAGAAGGATACGGCTTACGGGTCGCTCTCGCGCCGCACGGTGAAAGACATGATCGCCGGCGCCCGCGTCGAAGTCGCGCCGTACAAGGAATATCCCGGTGATTTCGTGCTGTGGAAACCCGCCAGCGAAAAAGATGATGCGAGCAGCAAATTCGAATCGCCGTGGGGCGTCGGCCGGCCGGGCTGGCATATCGAATGCTCGGCGATGAGCGAGACCCATCTCGGCGCCGATTTCGACATCCATGGCGGCGGTGCCGACCTCATGTTCCCGCATCATGAGAACGAAATCGCGCAATCCACCTGCGGCAACCCGGGCAGCCATTACGCCAAATACTGGGTGCATAATGGCTTCCTCACCGTCGACGGTGAGAAGATGAGCAAGTCGGTCGGCAACTTCATCACCGTGCACGACCTGCTGGAAAAAGGAGTGAAGGGCGAGGTGATCCGCTTCGCACTGCTCAGCACGCGCTATAACGAGCCGCTGGATTGGTCGCAAAAGCTGCTGGAGGATTCGGAGAAAGTGCTGAATCGTCTTTATCGCGCAGCAGGTGATGCTGCAGGCAGCGAAGTCCACCCTGACATCCTCGACGCGTTGCGCGATAATGTGAACACCCCCAAGGCGCTCGCTATCTTGCAGACACTGAACGACGAACAACTCAAAGGCAGCGCGCAATTCCTCGGCCTGCTTGAGCACACTCCAGAGCAATGGTTCCAAGGCGAGGGCAACGAGGATACGCTCTGGATCGACGTGCAGATCGCCGCTCGTAACGATACCAAAAAAGCCAAGGATTTTGCGACGGCGGACGGTATCCGCGAAATGCTCAAGGCCAAAGGAATCATCCTCGAGGATGGGCCGCAGGGCACGACATGGCGGCGGGCGTGATGCAAAGCGGCATGGAAATATTCCTCATCAGCACGCTCGCGACGGGCGGGTTGATACTGCTTTGCACAGCCATCTTCTACGAAATGATGGCGGGAATCTGGATTATCCTGCCGATACTCAAAGGCAAGCGCACACGCATCCTGCTCACCATCAGCGTCATCTTCATCGCCCACACGGTGGTGGTCTGGGTCTTCGGCGTGGGCGATTATCTGCTCGACACGAAGCTCCATGTGGGAATCCTCAAAGGCGCGGATAACCTTAGCCTGATGCAGTATATTTATTTCTCGGGCGTCAGTTACAGCTCGCTCGGCTTCGGCGATATCTACGCGACGGCAGGGCTGCAACTCGTTACCGTGGCGGAATCGATCCTCGGCCTTACCTTCATCGGCTGGAGTGTCGCGTTCACCTACCTCGTCATGCAGGAATACCTGCTCCACAAGGGTGGGGAGAGCCACCCGCTGGCGAAAAAGCTTTAGCGGCACTGCTTGCTAGCCCTCGTAAATCCTTGTATAGGCGATGGATGAGCGAACGCATCTATCTCTATGATTCCACCTTGCGCGACGGAGCGCAAGCGCGTGGTATCGACTTCACCGTGGCGGATAAACTTGCCATCGCCGCCGAGCTGGATGCGTTCGGCATCGATTACATCGAAGGCGGCTGGCCGGGCGCGAACCCGACGGATGATGCGTTCTTCGCCAAGGTCGCCGCGACCAAACGCGCGAAGATCACCGCCTTCGGCATGACGCGCCGCGCTGGTCGCAGCGCCAGCAATGATCCGGGTCTGCAAGACATCCTGAATGCCAAGACGCCGAGCGTCTGCATCGTCGGTAAAAGCTGGGACTGGCAGGTCGAGCATGCGCTCAAGGTCAGTAAGAAAGAAAACCTGAAAATGGTCGAGGAATCCCTCGCTCACATCGTCAGCAAGAAACGCGAAGCGGTATTCGATGCCGAGCATTTCTTCGATGGCTATAAAGCGAATCGCGAGTATGCGCTTGATGTGTTGCGCGCGGCACTTGATGGTGGCGCGGGCTGGCTGGTGCTTTGTGATACCAACGGTGGTTCTTTGCCCAGTGAAGTGCGTAAAATCGTTACGGACGTCAAAAAAATTCTGCCGCAAGCCATGCTTGCCGTCCATTGCCATAACGATACGGAACAGGCAGTGGCGAATTCGTTGGCTGCCGTCGAGGCAGGCGTGCGGCAGGTGCAGGGCACTATCAACGGCATCGGCGAGCGTTGCGGCAATGCGAACCTCATCGCCATCATCCCGACGCTGATGCTCAAGATGGGCTTCAAAACCGGCGTTACGGAAAAACAGCTCCAACGCATCACCCATGTCTCGCGCCTGGTGGATGATCGCCTCAACCGCGCGCCGAATAAGCATGCGGCCTATGTCGGCGAGAGCGCCTTTGCGCATAAGGGCGGCCTGCATGTCAGCGCCATGAACAAGGATACCAAAAGTTACGAGCATGTCGATCCGGCACTGGTCGGTAATGCGCGCGTCATTCTTGTATCCGATAAAGCGGGCAAGGCAAATATCCTCAACCGCCTCGCACAGATGGGCCTTGCGGTCGATGCCAGTGACGAACGCATCGGCGAGCTGGTGAAAGCGGTGAAGGATCGCGAAGCGCTTGGCTACGCATATGAGGATGCGGAAGCGAGTTTCGAACTGATGGCGCGCCAAATGCTCGGCACCGTGCCGACCTATTACGAGCTGCACAGCTTCCGCGTGCTCGATGAGCGCCGCGTCGATGCCAAGGGCAAACATATCACCATGTCGGAAGCCACGGTGAAGCTCACGGTGCAGGGCAAGCTCAAAATGAAAGTCGCCGAAGGCAACGGCCCGGTCAACGCGCTTGATGCCGCGCTGCGCAAGGCGCTCATCGTGAAGTATCCGCAACTCAAATCTATGCATTTGACGGATTATAAAGTGCGTATCCTCACCCCGTCCGATGCCACGGCGGCGCTGACCCGCGTGATGATCGAATCCCGCGACGATGACGGCAAAAGCTGGACGACCATCGGCGTCTCGCACAACGTCATCGATGCAAGTTTCAATGCGCTGTACGATGCGATCAGCTACCATCTGCTGAAGAAGAAAACGAAAGCCGTTTAAGCTACGTTACCAACCCATCAAACACCGTCACCAACCCTTCATGGTTCAATTGGCTTGCTGGTGTCACTGTTTCGCGCGCCCACGGAATACGGCCTAAATACCACAGGCGCCAGAACCGCATATCGGCAGCTGGATTCTCTGTGAGCAGTTCGCGCAGGGTTTGCACCTTGCCGAGTGAAACGCCCAGCGCTTCACTGAGCACTTCATACACGAAGCGCGAGCAGAATTGTTTGCGCGATTGGAGATTGAACCCGGCATCGTAGAATTTTCGCAGGCGAGTGTTCGCGGCAATGCGGATAGCTTCCTGCTGCTCAAGCGTCAGCGCTTGCGGCAACCGTTTCACCGTGACGCGGCCGCCTTCGCTGCGCTTCAGGAAGGTTGAGAGTTTGGTGTGCTTCGACCACGGCACGGTGCTCTCCGAGACGATGGGTTCGTCGCCATCGATGCTGGTCACGATGCCGACATGGTTCGTCCAGCTCAGCGTATCCGTCGCCACCTTGCGGAAGAAGTATACGCCGATGCGCACGAACACGATGTCACCGACCGCAAGCATTGGGCCGAGGGTCTTGCTATCCATCCTGGTTCCTTTTATAGCTTCGCGCGAACACTATAGGGCAATTCGTGCAACATCCAAGCATCATTCTTGTACGTCCGCAAATGGGCGAGAATATCGGCGCCGCGGCGCGGGCGATGGCGAATTTCGGCCTGAGCGATCTGCGTCTGGTCGCCCCGCGCGATGGCTGGCCGAACGCGAAAGCGAGCGATACGGCGGGCAAGGCGTTATCGATCATCGATGACGCGGTCGTGCATGAAACCGTCGAAGCGGCACTGGCCGATCGCCAGTTCGTGCTGGCGACCACCGCGCGGGCCCGGGCGATGAGCCTGCCGGTGATCGATGTGCGCGAAGCGATGGCGGAACTACGCATGCGCGAAGAGCGCGGCGAGCGCTGCGCGGTGCTGTTCGGGCCGGAGCGTACGGGGCTCGAGAACGAGGACATGGCGCTCGCCGATGCGGTTGTCACCATTCCCGTCGCGCCGGACTACACCTCGCTGAATATCGGGCAAGCCGTCGTCGTCACCGCTTACGAATGGTTCATGAGCGCCCCGGCGACCCACGGCGAATCCCAACCGGCCGCGCCACGTGGCGAACTAGGCGGGCTGCTCGGCCAGCTCGAAGCCGCGCTCGATGACCGAAATTTCTGGCGCGTGCCGGAGAAGAAGGATGTCATGTGGCGCAACATCCGCGCCACCCTCGTGCGTGCAGGCATGACCGAGCAGGAGATCGCGACCTGGCGTGGCATGCTGAAATCGCTGACGGGCAACGTATAAGAGAAACCTGTCACAAAACCTTCACACTCGGCGGGGGCATAGTTCGCTATACTTAGGGTAGGGAGAACCATGCCACGACCATTAGATGCGAAACCCAAGCCTTACACGCCGCCTGAGCCCGCAGCCCTTGCTGCGCCGCCGCGCGACATCACGGCCGATGCAAACAAGAGCATCGCCGCACACGCCCATCACAGTGTGCTGGAACCTATCCGCACCGCGGCGAAATTCATCAGCGGCACCATCCATGATACGATCAACGGCATGGCGCATTATGGCCGCAAAGGCTTCAAGGTCGGCCTTGGGCTTGGCGTCATCGCCGCCATTGCGACCGGTGGCCTCAGCGCGCTCTTCGGCGTGGCTGCGGTCGGTCTTGGCGTCGGCATGGCGGGCGGCATCGTCAAAGGCGTGCTCACCGGCGGTATGCATGCGGTAGGGCGCGATTACCGCGCGCGAAAATATGCGGACGACCTCGTCCAGCGCAAGACGGTGCGCGAGAACGCCCCCGCGAATACCTACGATTACCGCGCAATTTACCGCCAGCAACAGCTGGACAATAGCTATAAGACGCAGCAATTGCTGGCGCGCGTCAACGAGAACACACGGGATTTCAACACCTACTGGCAGGATCGTGAAAAAGGCCGTCACGAACGCCTGCCGCAGGAGAGAGGGCTTGGTTTCTAATGTCGATTTTGGACCCACTACTGAATCCGCAACAGACGGTCGCGAACATCACCCAGGAGGTCGTCGATACGGGCGGCAGCTTCCTCGGTAACCTGATCCGTTCGCCGTTCCGGATGCTCTCCGGCGCGTTCCATGGCGCCCTCGGCAGTTTGTGGAACGGTGTGAAATATACCGGAATCATCCTCGGCCTGCGCACTTTGGCGCCGAGCCTGTGGAATGCCGGGGTCAAAATCGTCGGCGGCGAAGCGGCCATGCAGGATTTGCGCACGCAGAACGTACAGAATGGCCTGCCGGGCCTGATCGTCGATTCGGCGATCAAAGGCTTCGGCACGGCAGCGGTACTTGGTGGGGCAGGCGGCGCGATCGAAGGTGCCGGTGGTGGCCTCATGGGCACGGTGACGACGGGTATCGTGATGGCGGCCGGCGCGGCCGTCGGCCTCGGCGCTGTCCATAATTCGGGGACCCATGTCACCGGGAATGCGGGCAATCCGCCACCGCCAACGCCTGCAGGCGCGCCAGCGAGAACCCGCTGAAGGTAAGGGCCACTGCCGCTTTCCGCCTGCTATCCCCATTGTCATAAAAGCTTCACACTACTGGCGCAGCACGCATGGTATTCTGCAGACTAGTAATCAATCCCATCAGGGTAGGATGATATGGAAAATATGAATGTCGCACCGATCGATCATGGTATTGCCAGCGCCAGCGTTACCACAGTGTCGGAAGCGGGTAGAGGTACCTTCAATGGTTTTAAAACAGGTGGTCTTTGGGTAGGACTTGCAAGTGCTGTTGGGTTTGGGGTAGCTGCATTTTCTGGTGTCGGGGCATTGGGACTTATCGCCCTTGGTATCGCAGGCATTGGCGCAACATTATTCAGCGCAGGTGCTGGTTCTGTTATCGGCGCTGCAAAAGGCACGTACAATGGCGTGAATCGTGTCAGGCAAGAGCAAGGCGCTGCGAATGTGATGCAAGCACAAGTGGCTGCCTATCAGGCACAAGCAATCGCTGCAGCAAATGACAACAAATACAATTTTCCTGCTCAGGGTTCGCAATTCAATGAGGCAGGCAGCACGGTGAACGCAATGCGGACGGACGGCCGTGTCAATGGCATGCAATTGCAGCGCGCGTAGATATTAGGGGATCGTCATGAAAGTATCGAAAGAAGCAAATGCAATCGGCGATGCAGCCAATAACCTTGGCAGCAGACTGAAGTCGAGTTTTTCCATCTCAGGCTGGAAAGCGGCGAGCGCAGAAGCGGCAGAAGTAGCCGCTGAGCGTACCGCTCGAGTCGCTTCGCGCAACAGCGGTTTGGGTTCGAAAGCGCTGCGTGGATTAGGCTCTATGGTTACGTATCCGTTCAGAGTCGCTGGATCGATTGCTGGTAGTACCGTTGAAGCCGGTGCTAGCGCAGGCGTTAAAACCGGTCTTTGGGCCGCGGAACAACCGGTCGCGCTGGCGATGAAGCCGGTCAAATGGTCGCTCAATGCCGTGGCGAAAGGTTTTGAACGCTACCCGCGCTTGGCACCGGTTGCATCAGTTGCTGCTGCAACACTTGGTGGTTTGCATTTGATTTCTCGCCATAACGCCAAAAAGGCCGAAGCGCATTACGAATATGCCCAGCAAATGCAAGCCATGCAAATGATGCAAGCGCAAGCTGCCGCACAGCAGCAAACCCCAGTCAGCTACAAAAACTCCGCTTCACAGGCGGATGTCGATGCCCGTATCGCTGCTGATCGCGCCGCCGGTGCAGCTCCCACCAGCCAGACTGCGGCCCTCGCGTCCCGTCAGGCCGCTGCCGCAGCCGCACCAGCCGTCTAGATTTGAACGAACCCTCGTTGAAAAGCCCGCGAAAGCGGGCTTTTTTTTGCCTGAGGCCTTAAAATCCTTGACGGGATGCGCGTTCTGGCTATGTTCCCACCTCCTTTCGAGGCCGAGCGCATATCCCCCTCGCTTGAAAGGTTGTTCATCCGGTCCTGCCTATGAAAGGTACAGCCGGATGGTTTGGGGATAGGATTAATGTTGAAGGAGTTCTGCCATGAGCAAACGCCATGCAGTAAAGTATAAAATTTCCCGTCGTCTCGGCGAGGCCCTCTGGGGTCGTGCCAAGGATCCCGTCCACCGCCGCAACTACGCGCCGGGCCAGCACGGTGTCGCCAGCAAGGGTAAGAAGAAACTGTCGGATTATGGCACGCAGCTTCGCGCTAAGCAAAAGCTGAAAGCCTATTACGGCAACATCACCGAGAAGCAGTTCTTCAAGCAATACGAAGAAGCGCGCCGCATGAAAGGCGACAACTCGGAGAACCTGATCGGCCTGCTCGAATCACGTCTCGATGCCGTGCTCTACCGCATGTGCGTGGTGCCGACGGTATTCGCTGCCCGCCAGTTCGTGAACCACGGTCACGTGAAAGTGAACGGCAAGCGCGTCAATATCCCAAGCTATCAGGTCAGCGAAGGCGACGTGATCGAGCTGAAAGAAAAATCGAAATCGCTCGCACTTGTGATCGAATCCGTCGCCTCGCCGGAGCGCGACGTGCCGGATTACATCGACATGGACAGCAAGGAAATGAAGGCGACCTTTACGCGCAAGCCGAAGCTTGCCGATGTGCCGTATCCGGTGAAAATGGAACCGAACCTCGTGGTGGAATTCTACTCACGCTAATTTTTTACGGCAAAACTATCGTAAAGGGCAGCTCCGGCTGCCCTTTTTTATTCGCGCACGGCTATGAATACTGTGGGCTGTCACTTCGGTCATCGTTACAGGCCGTTCCGTTTCTCACACACCGAACGGGATGCGTCGGCTACGAGCCGGAGTGACACGCACCGGCCCGTGGCTGATTCGCCTTTCGCCGCGTTTGCGGAAAGGATAGAATATGAGCATGAGTGAAAAATCCCTGACTCCACAACCACTGTCCAACGACGATCTCGACGCCATGCTCAAGGACAAAATGTCCGCCATCGAGGCGTTGCTCGCCGCCATCATCGCCGAGGAACCGGATTGCGACCTGAAGCTCGCCGAACTGCTCGAAGGCGAAAGCGAAGTTGTACGCATGGCGATCATCGAAAAATTGCGCGTGCGGTTAAAAGCGCTCGCCGATGAAAAGGAGCGCGAGCTCGGGCAAGCCAAACTCGTCGAGAAGAAGGTCGAGGTCGAGCGCAAGCGCGGCGTGTTCATGCAGTGGCTGGCGTGGATCATGTCGGAGGAGACCATTACTAAAATGCGGGAAGCGTTCCTCGCCAATTCCATGCTCGAAAAAGTCGTACGCGGCGTCGGCCATGACATGGCAGATAAGGGGATGGGTAATATTCAGCCCGCTGATAGGCGAGACCTCGGCTCCCTGCAGACGAACGTGCCGACTGTGGTCGGGCCCAATCGCGATAAGGACAAGGGGACGGGGCGGAATTAATGGCTAAATCTAATGAACAATATGCCTATATAATCGTCGAAAGTTACAGGCCTGCATCGATAGCGGGGCAACATGGAATAGTTCACGTGCGACCTTTGGCAGGTCAAGGGTATGCACAGGATATGAACGTAGAATGCTCAAAGGCGCTTAGTAAAAATTATCCAATAGGAACAAAGTTTAGAATAAAAGCCAAGTTAACGGATCGAGAAGGAGAAGGTGAATATCTCTATTCATCTTATAAATGGAATTATGAAGTTTTAGACTAAGCAGCATCCGCCTCTTTAAACGCGATGCCCTTTTCCTTCAGCAGCGTCTGCAGCTCGCCGCTTTGATACATGTCGCGCACGATGTCGCAACCGCCGACGAATTCGCCCTTAATGTAAAGCTGCGGCACGGTCGGCCAATCACTGAAGGCCTTGATGCCCTCACGCAGTTCCTGGTCAGCCAGCACGTTGATGTCCTTGTACTCGCTGATGCCAAGGCGTTCCATCACTGCCGCCACCGTCGCGCTGAAACCGCATTGCGGCAGTTTCTTGCTGCCCTTCATGAACAGCACGATGTCATTGGCGTTAATGTCCGATTCGATGCGGGCGAAGACAGGGTTCTCGTTCATGGTCGCTCCTTTAGAGATGGATCAAGCCCGAGGCATCCGGCGCTGCCTGTGGGGCAGGGGCGGATAGCTCGTGCATCAATGCCGTGTTGCAGGTGTCGGCTTTGTCCTGCGCCAGCGTATTCAGGGCTGCCGCAGGGCGGTGGTGTACGAGGTCAAATACGTCATTTTTCGTCAAAATCAAGCCATCGCTGACGCAATGGCAGTATTTTTCGGCGCGGTCGGGCGAGATGGGCGAGGCGCTGGCAGCGTTGACCCCCTCCTTGCCGAGGTAAGTCTGGCACTGGTCATAGGCCTCCACCTGGCTTTTTTTGCTCAGGTAATCGAGCAGGATGGGCAGGCCGAACAGATAGAGCAGCGGGCCGACAATCAGCCAGAACAACACATATCGCAGCAGCCAGCGCATCCGCATCCTTTCACATTCCGATGACTATAGGCAAATGGGGTGTGGGCAGCAAGTACCGTTGCGCTTTCGTTTGTCGTGCGAGTTTGCTATTTGAGCAGGAGCATCAGGAGCCGCTTTATGACCGCCGCCGCGAAGAACCCGCCCACTACCGAAATCACCAAGGATGTCATCGCTGCGCACGGGCTGACGCATGACGAATACGAGCGTGTGGTCGATATCATGAAACGCCCGCCGAACCTCGTTGAACTCGGCATCTTCAGTGTGATGTGGTCCGAGCATTGTAGTTACAAGACGACGCGCAAATGGCTGCGCATGTTCCCGGTTACCGGCCCGCAGGTCATCTGCGGTCCTGGCGAGAACGCGGGCGTGGTCGATATCGGCGACGGTCAGGCCTGCATCTTCAAAATGGAATCGCATAACCACCCAAGCTTCATCGAACCGTTCCAGGGCGCGGCAACCGGCGTCGGTGGCATTTTGCGCGACGTCTTCACCATGGGCGCGCGGCCTATCGCGCTGATGAACTCACTTCGTTTCGGTGAACCGTCCAATCCCAAAACGCGCCATATCGTCAATGGTGTCGTCGCCGGCATTTCGCATTACGGCAACTGTGTCGGCGTGCCGACGGTGGGCGGCGAGACCATTTTCCACAAATCCTATAACGGCAATCCGCTCGTCAACGCGATGGCCGTCGGCCTTGCCGATACCGATAAAATTTTTTACTCGAAGGCTTCCGGCGTCGGCAATTCTGTCATCTATTTCGGGGCGAAGACCGGGCGCGACGGCATCCATGGCGCGACGATGGCCAGCGCCGAATTCGATGAGACCACCGAGGAAAAACGCCCGACCGTGCAGGTCGGCGATCCGTTTACCGAAAAGTTGCTGATCGAAGCCTCGTTGGAACTGATGGCGACCGACATGATCATCTCCATCCAGGATATGGGCGCGGCCGGGCTCACCTGCTCCTCGCTTGAAATGGCCAGCAAAGGCAAGCTCGGCATCACCCTTGCCATCGAATCCATTCCGATGCGCGAGGAGGGGATGACGCCGTATGAAGTGATGCTCAGCGAAAGTCAGGAGCGTATGCTGATGGTGGTGAAGCCGGGCCGCGAGCAGGACGCTTACGCCATCATGCAGAAATGGGGCCTTGCCTGCGCCACCATCGGCACGCTCACCGATACGGGCCGCATGGTGCTCACGCATCATGGCGACATCGTCTGCGATATTCCCGTCGCACCGTTGTCAGATGCCGCACCCGTGTATGACCGCCCCTATCACGAAACGCCAAAGCGCGAGTTCATCACCCCGGAAGAAGTTCCCGCCGCCAATATCGGCCAGGCCCTTGCCGCGCTGATGGCGTCGCCCGATATTGCCAGCAAGCGCTGGATCTGGACGCAGTATGACCACATGGTGATGAACGACACGATCGGCCGCCCCGGTGGCGACGCCGCCATCGTGCGCGTGCATGGCACGATGAAAGCGCTTGCCATCACCACCGATTGCACGCCGCGCTATGTCGAGGCCGACCCGTATGAAGGCGGCAAGCAGGCGGTCGCCGAAAGCTGGCGCAACCTTACCTGCGTCGGCGCGACGCCGCTCGCCATCACCGATTGCCTGAATTTCGGCAACCCCCAGAAGCCCGAGATCATGGGGCAAATCGTCGGTGCCATTAAAGGCATGGCGGAAGCCTGCACCGCGCTCGACTATCCTGTCGTCTCCGGCAACGTCTCGCTCTACAACGAAACGCACGGCGTCGGCGTGCAGCCCACGCCCGCGGTCGGCGGCGTCGGCCTGCTGACCGATCATGGTTTCAGCACCCGCAGCGGCTTCACCGATGTCGGCCACTCCATTTTGCTCATCGGTGAAACGACAGGCCATCTCGGCGCATCGCTCTATTTGCGTGAGATCGTCGGCCGCGAGGAGGGTGCGCCACCACCGGTCGACCTTGCGCTGGAAAAGAAACACGGCCTCGTCGTGCGCAATCTTATCGAGGATGGTCGCCTCATCGCTGCCTGCCACGATGTCAGCGACGGCGGCCTGCTCGTCGCGCTCGCCGAGATGTGCCTGCCCCACGAGATCGGCGCCACCGTGCGCTTCCTGTCCGACCTGCCACTGCACGCCTACGCCTTCGGCGAGGATCAGGCACGCTACCTTATCGCCGTCTCGCCCTTCGCCAAGGATGAAGTGATGGTGCGTCTCAACCAGAATGAAATTCCCTTCACCGACCTTGGCCTCACCGCGCCGGATTTTCTCATCGTCGAGGATCTGGTGCGCGTCCCCGTGACGCATTTGCGCGATGTGAACGAAACATGGCTGCCGGGGTTCATGGCGGCGTAACGATGTTAATGAATAGTCGGTGATGCCGTCGCCTGTGCCGCGCGTTCGACCTCGGCATGGGCGAAGCTGATGGTGTTACGCGGGCCTTGGGCAAGCAACGACTGGATCGGTACTGATACGGCCGGTGCATGCACCGCCTGCTCCAGTGCCGCAACCCGTGTTTCGAGAGAAGCATTTTCGCGCAACTGGAACGCGGCCTGTTTCGCCTCATTATCTCCGAAGCAAGCTCCCCAGATTTTCTGCAGTGGTGGCACCAACGCGCCGAAAATCGCAAATGAAAGCGCTTCGACGCCCATGGGCCACCATGCGCCGCTGGCAATGGAGGCGGCCATCGGTGCGCCGATCATGTTCATGCTGAGCAAGGTTGCACTGACGGCTGGCACGAGGAATGCCGCACCAATGAGCAGGCCGACGGCACCGAAGATGATCGCGCCTTTCAGCATGTCTTTGCCTAATTTTCCCATTGCTATTCCCATTCGATTGCCACTTAACTACAGCTAACTCACTGAACAGTTATGTGAATATTTGATGAAGGTTTGCCATGCCCATGAGTGCCGACGAAATTACCAAGCGTATCACCGCTGCCATCCCCGGTGCCGAGATCACGCTCGAGGATCTGGCGGGTGATAACGACCATTGGAAAGTCACTGTGAAAAGCGCATCCTTCGCCGGTAAAAACCGCGTTGCGCAGCACCGCATGGTCAACGCTGCCTTCGGGGCTGATCTCGGCACTACGCTGCATGCGCTGGCGGTCGTCACGATTGTTGCATGAAATGACTTCCCGGTATTCCGTAGCTGTGGGATTCTGACCATGTTGGGCGTCAGCCGTGAAACGAACATCCCTTCGACAAGGATGTTAAATCTCCCATGGTAAGCGTGAGTCAAGGACAGGAGCCGGCAATGCTCCGATCAGTCCGCGATGTTCGAGCGCTGTAAGGGCAGTAGAGCGGTTTGCAACCGTTCCTGCTAGTTCCGTGGAAATCCATTGCCATCACGCTGCGCGCCTGACGTCCAACACCGACTAACTTCTACTTCACGTAACACTGCTGCATTCCTCGTCGGACTTGTTCCGCGGGGAATGCAGACAAATCCAAAGCATTTTCAATTCTGATTGGAAGTGAACTAAAAAAGAGGGCGGCTCTTTTTTAAAGGAGCCGCCCACAGTTGGCAAACCACGTAAAACTCGTTCTAGCCGCGTCCGGTGACGGGGCCAGTATTCTGTATCAGGTGGGCAATCGTGTTGCCGACCTCCTTGATATGGCTTACGGCGGTGATGGCCGAATCACGCATGATACCAAGATCCTTCATTTCGCTCATGACGGTTTGCATGAAATGCTTGCCGTCGAATCCATTGGCTTCGATATGTGGTAGGAGTTTCAAGGCGTTAGCCATTGTCTCGCCCGTATAGCTGATACCGCTGATCTGCCCGTTAGTCATCTGCCGAACCACCCCGTGCTTTTGGCTGTTTTCCGCCGTTATTCAGTGACTATAACAAGCGGAAGTTAAGAAGAGGTTAAGGCAGCCGACAATTATAGCGAAAATCGTCCAGCCGCCGATCCCGCAGGATTTACGAGGAGAAAAAAGCCGGAAATCGAAAGGGTGGAAACAGCCTAGTTCAGTGCTTCGAGCAGCGAGCGGAACATCACCACCCCATCCGTGCCGCCTAAATGTGGCTCGGCGAAGCGTTCCGGGTGGGGCATCAGCCCCAGTACATTCTTCGCTTTGTTGGTAATGCCCGCAATATTCTCACGCGCGCCGTTGGGGTTGCCATGCGCACTCGGCCTGGCTTCGTCGTCCACATAACGCAGCGCCACTTGGGCGTTATCGTTCAAGGCTTTCAGCGTGTCATCATCCGCGAAGTAATTCCCCTCCGCATGCGCCACCGGCAACGTGATAATCTGCGCGGGATGGTATCCCTTCGTGAACGCCGAATCGCATGCCTCCACCCGCAGGGTGGTTTCCTTACAGTTGAATTTGAGGTGGTCGTTGCGCATCAGCGTGCCGGGCAGCAGGCCCGCTTCGCACAAGACTTGAAAACCGTTGCAGATGCCAAGCACATGACCACCTTTGTTAGCATAGGCAATGACACTTTGCATGATAGGCGAGCGCGCCGCCATGGCGCCGCAGCGCAAATAATCGCCGTAGGAAAAACCACCGGGCAGGGCGACGAGGTCGAGCCCGTCGGGCAGTTGCGCATCGGCGTGCCACACATAGTCCGGGTTCAGGCCCTGCGCCTGCATCACCGTGAACACGTCGCGGTCGCAGTTACTTCCGGGGAATACGATGACGGCGGATTTCACTAGTCGACAAGCTCCACATGGTATTTTTCGATGACGGTATTCGCCAATAGTTTTTCGCACATCTGCTCGATGGCGGCTTTGGCTTTCGCCGCATTCGCCTCTTTCACCTCCAGCTCGATGAGCTTGCCGACGCGCGCCTGTACGCCCGCGAAACCCATATGGTCGAGCGCGGATTCGATGGCTTGCCCTTGTGGATCGAGCACGCCGTTCTTCAGGGTGATGTGTACTTTGGCTTTCATAGTCCGAATCCTTTTATTGCAGTACGCAGCGATGTTTGACGCAAGCGGGTATCGTGGTAGCTGCTGTACAATCACAGACAAAGCTAGGTGTAGCAGGGCAGAAATTTTTCTTCGCCGCGTAAAAGTCTGCGGTATGTTGTAGTGCCAGCGCTTCGTAATGGCAGCAATTACGGCAATCCGTATCGGCTATTTTACAATCCGCATCGGTAGTGCAGGCACGCATCGCCGGTGGGATGCTGAAAGCAGCTTCCTTTGCCGAAACTGCAGCACCATTAACAACGCAAGTAACCACTAAGATACACAGCAGCCAACGCATACTACTTCTTCTTTTTCGGTACAGGTTTGGCGTTGGTTTTCGTTTTCGCTGTGGGCTTCACCGGCAGCTTTTCGACCTTCTTTATTGGCTTTGGTTTTGACGCTTTGCCGGTTTTCTTGTCCGCTTTGCCTTCGCCGAAAGTTGCGCTTTCGACCACACTGGCGGCTGGCAGCACCCCGAGGCGGCGCGCCACTTCGCGGTAGGCTTCTTCGGTGCCGCCGAGGTCGCGGCGGAAACGGTCCTTGTCCATTTTGTCATTGGTGTTGATGTCCCACAACCGGCATGTGTCCGGCGAGATTTCATCGGCGAGCACGATGATCTCGCCTTCGCCTTCATAGAAACGGCCGAACTCGAGTTTGAGGTCGATCAGACGAATGCCGTGGCCATAGAACAAGCCAGAAAGAATATCGTTGATACGCAGTGCATAGTGACGAATTTCATCGACCTCTTCCGGCTGCGCGATGCCGAAGGCATAGATGTGATCTTCGCCGATGAACGGATCGCCGAGGCGGTCATCCTTCAGGCAAAATTCCATCAGTGGGCTGCCGAGCGATTCGCCCTCGAAGGCACCGAAACGCTCGGCGAAACTACCGGCCGCATAGTTGCGGATGATGATCTCGAGCGGAATGATATCGACCGCGCGCACCAGCTGTTCGCGCATGTTAAGGCCGCGGATGAAATGCGTCGGCACGCCCATGTCGTTCAGGCGCGTCATCAGGAATTCGCTGATCTTGTTATTGATGATGCCCTTGCCCTGGATCGTACCTTTCTTCTTGTTGTTGAAGGCGGTCGCATCGTCCTTGTAGTGGGCGATCAGGGTGCCTGGTTCCGGGCCCTCGAACATGCGTTTCGCTTTGCCTTCGTAGATCGGTGTTTTGGGGGCCATGGGGCGCATTACCTTGCAAGGGGGTTGAATGCCCCTGTCATAAAACGCTTCGCTAAAAAGGTCTACAAAATTTGGTAATGAAAATCGGCAGGATCAGGACTTTGCCGGGGCCTGATTCGCCGGTTTCGCGGCGGCGACCTGCGGTGATCCCAGCTGGCCGAGCTGCGTAGCCACCATCGTCTGCGTGTCGCCATAGCCGAGCAGTTGCCATTCCCGGAGGCTTGCTGGTGAGTACGATGTTCGGTATACGCCATCACGCTGGGCTGCAGCCGGTGCCACCGGGCCTTGGGGAGGGATATTGCCCTCGATCGTATGCACCGTGCCGTTACGATCGACCCGCTCGACGAAACCCACATGGCCTCTGCCCGGACCGTTATCGAAGAACAGCATGTCACCCTGCTTGGGCCGGTAATTGCTTGCTACCGGATGGAACGCGCCCTGGGTGTGGACCTGCTGCATCAGGTTCTTGGCGCTGCCGGTCGGATGGATCATGCCCGGCATGACCTGACCCACCGTCCAGGTTTCAAAGAATGCGCACCATGGTTCACCTGCCGGCGCACCGTATTTTGCCATCGCCGGGCCGCGATTATCGCCGCCCACTTCATGCTGGCCCACTTCGGCGCGGGCAGTATCGAGAATCCTCTTCATGGTGGCGGCCACAGCGGGCGAAGGTGGCGTCGCGGCTTGCGGTGCGGGCGTCGGCGAGCGATGTGCCGGTTGCCGCCTGCCATGGAGCGGTGCTGTTGGTGTCGGCTGAACCGGTGTGACTGCGGGCGCTGCCGGTGTTGGTTGCCCGGATACTATGACTGGGTCGGAAGGCGCTGGTTGCGGCGGCACATCGGGCGCATGGTATGCGTCGGCACTGGCCTTGAGGGCCAGCGCACGCTCAGTTTCAGGCCCGACGCTGCCGTCTGGCACTAAGCGATGCTCGCGCTGGAACTTAGCGACAGCGGCATGGGTTTTCGGGCCGAAGACGCCGTCACCGTCAATGCCCAGCGTTTCCTGCAGTTTTTTGACATCGGGGCCGATGCTTCCGGTATGCAGTAAAGGAGTACTCATTTTCGCTCCGCCCTGTGATCCTTGGTGGTTGAGCGCCTAGTATACTTTAATAATCATTAAAAAATTGTGACCGTTCCATGAACTTCGCACTTCTTATAACCCACATTGATTCTTTTTTTTGGCCTCGCCTGTGGGTATGTGGTGTGGATAGAATCACAAGCGCAAGCACGGCTGCGAAAGAATCGCGAAACCCACAGCATACACAAAATGTTGTTGCGGAGGGCAGAGCGAATCTATATATAGTGGGTAGAACGCTTCCATTAACGGCTGAGACAAAAACAATCCATGCGTAGATAATTTCGATTAGCAGCCGTTCCGGGATCTCGAACGAGGTCACACCGGTGGTGCAATCGAAACACACTCCATGGATAGCCTGAAGGGGACGTCAAAAATACGAAAGGCGCCGACCCATCGCTGGGTGACGCCTTTTACCGTAATCCCGGCGAAAGCCGGCATCAGTTGCTTGCCGAGCGACTTGGGGCTTTAAGATTCGTCTTAAAGCCCTCTTTTTTGCCTGTAGTCCACCACGCGTTGAAGCCGGTCAGGTAGTAACCTTGGCAAATGCAGGCAGCGTCGCATCGGGAGAGATACTATGGCATAAGTAATGGATAGAATCCAGTAATTAGGCAAGGTTAGGAGTAACAGCTCTATCCTTAAATGAATTGAGGGGGATGGTCGTTCCTGCTGGCCAGGCGTTCAGGAAATTGTGGGTAATGGGAATGGGCTTGCCTCTGCCAGAGTCATCGCCTAAACGCAGCGACGCTCCTATCTCTGGAAATCGTGTCATGCCCCTACGCGCCATCCTTGCCGCCATCTTCGTCGCCAGCTGCTGGGGCGGCAACTATACTGCGACCAAGATTGCCATCCATGAGATCCCGCCCTATGTGGCATTGTTGCTACGGTTCATCGGCGTGGTCGTGTTGCTTGCGCCCTTCGCCCTGCGCCAGAAATTCCCCCGCATGCGCGACATGGCGTTCCTCGCCTTGACGCTCATCGTCCTGCAGTTCGCCTGCATCTTCGCGGCACTGCATGTCGGGCTTTCGATCACGTCGGCGGTGGTCGCGGCCCAGCTCGGCGTGCCGTTCGCCTGCATGCTTGCCGCCATCTGTTTCAAGGATTTCCTCGGGCCATGGCGCAGTGCGGGGCTGATGGTCGCCTTCCTCGGCGTCGTCATCGTCGCCGGCACGCCGGATGCAAGCGAACATTGGCAGGGCTTCCTGCTTGCGGTCGCGGCCTCCTTCGGCTGGGCGGTCGCCAATGTCTACATGAAGCGTCTGCAGCCGACGCCGCCCGTCATCCAGTTACTCTTCTGGCCGGCATTGTTTGCCCTACCGATGCTGGCGCTGTTGAGTTACTGCTTCGAGGAACATCAACTACAATCGCTCGCCGACGCTCATCTCAAAAGCTACATCGCTATTACCTACAGCCTCATCTTCTCCTCGCTGATCGGCTACGGCTTGTGGAACCGCCTCATCACCAACTACCCGATGAGCGCTGTCGTACCGTATTCGCTGCTCGTGCCGGTGGTCGGCATTCTCGCCGGCGTCATCGCCTTCCATGATCCGGTCACGGGGCGCGTCATCGCCGGGGCGTCGCTCACCATCATCGGGGTTGGCGTCATCACGGTGCGACGGCCGCAACTCGTCGAAATCGAGCAGTGATGTGCAGCCATTTCATTGCAACGCGGTAACGAATGCATTAGGTGCGACCCCTCATTTGGAGTAAACTCAGGCTATGCACACAGAGTTGAGATCGCCTAACTTCGATGCGCGTAAAGACGCACCTATCGATACTATCGTGCTGCATTACACCGACATGCTGAGCACGCGCGAAGCCATCGACCATCTCTGCAAAAATGAATCGAAAGTCTCCTCGCATTATGTCGTGGGCGAAGATGGGGAAACGTATCAGCTGGTCGATGAAGCCATGCGCGCCTGGCATGCGGGCGAGGCGTCGTGGCGGGACAACAGCAACATCAACGCGCGCTCCATCGGCATCGAGATCGCAAATCCCGGCCACAGCAACGGTTATTGCCCGTTCCCGGAATTGCAGATGCAAAGTGTCATCGCGCTTTGCCACGCCATCATGGCACGCCACGCCATCCACCAGCGTAATATCGTCGGCCATTCGGATGTTGCCTTCCTGCGCAAGATGGACCCGGGCGAACTATTCGACTGGCCGCGCCTGTCGCGTGCCGCCATTGGCATTTTCCCCTTCGGCTCGCACCCGATGGTGGGCTCCGATCTTGCGCGCGGCGATAACGGCAAGAAGGTCATCCGCCTGCAGACGGCGTTGCATAACTGGGGTTACGGCTTGAAGCTCGACGGCGATTACGGCGTGAAGACCGAGCAATGCGTCATCGCCTTTCAGCGCCATTACCGCCCTGGCAATATCGATGGCAGATGGGACGACGAATGCGCCGGGTTACTTGCGGCGCTGCATGGGCTGGTGTAGCTGTTGAATGCGCCGAGCTAGTCTAAGATTAACGCGGTGCGCAGGTTGGCTTCGCCTTTCTCCGCTTCGCTACGGGTCGCTGGCTGATGGCTCGCTCACCCGGCTTGCAGTGCCCTGACAATTTTTTGGAGTTCCGACATGAAACTCGTCGACCACATTCCCCATCCGCAACTCGCTCGCCGCGCCGAGCACGGCCCGCACACCACCGAAAAAGAGCAGCTCGGCTTCAACGGCCGCGTCGCCATGTTCATTACGGATAAAGTCGGCACCATGTGGTGCGCCTATGCCTTCGCCGCACTCGCGCTCGTCAGCTTGCCCGAGGCTATCCATAACGGCACCGCAGCGCTCATCGCCTGGATCGCGCAGACCTTCCTGCAGCTGGTGCTGCTTTCCGTGATCATGGTCGGGCAGAAGGTCGCCGCCGCCGCATCTGACAAGCAAGCGCTGCAGACCTACAAGGACGCCGAGGCCATCCTGCAAATCCAGGACGAACTGCATAAATTGCTGAAAGAGAACAATGCGCTCACCGAGGAAATCCATCGCTCTAGCTGCCCGGCGCACACAAAATAACGAACGACTGGCCTTCCTGGGATATTTCGCGTAAGGTAGCTTCACCAGATGGCTGGATGACTGCGTGGGTGAACCTATGTCGCGGGTGAGGGGAATGCCTCCGATGCGGCTCAAAATCTCCCCCGAGGAAAGTCCGGGCTCCACAGGTAACGGTGGCGGGTAACGCCCGCCCGGCGTGAGTCGAGAGAAAGTGCCACAGAGAACAGACTGCTCGGCATTGCTGCGCAATGCCGAGTCAAGGTGAAACGGTGGGGTAAGAGCCCACCGCGCGTTTGGTAACAAAGGCGGCAGGGCAAACCTCACCGGGAGCAAGACCGAATAGGTACGGCGCGTGGTGCGAACCACTAGGGGTCACCGCCCTGAGACCGTACGGGTAGGTCGCTTGAGTGGCATGGCAACATGTCGCCTAGATGAATAGTCATCCACGCCACAAGGCTGGACAGAACCCGGCTTACAGGCCATCTGGTAATACCTTGCTGTTTTTTGGCTAGAGGCTAGTATCAGCCACGGAAGCATTTACCATTTTCATGGATGATCCGTAACGACTCGGGCACGCCGCTTTCCGGTATGTTCATCCCATTCCCATCAGGAGTGGATTTCGAGTACTTTATTTGTCCGTCGCCCATATCGATCAGGTTACGTACGGCTTCGGTGATGTAGTAACTTGTCTTGCCCTTTGGCTCGATCAATTTGGACTCTAGATATTGCCCACCCTCATCGCCGCTTGCAGGTGTACCAAGTATCGCCGTTTCAATGCGAGGTTGATACCCGTAGCGACTCGCTTGAACAGGGACAGTTGGATCCCAGACGGCGACATGAACGCCGACCGAGCGATTGCTGCCCCTTGGCAAGCCCTGTGACCAGTCGATGACTTCAACCTTGACGGCTTTGCCGTCCCGCTGGGCATCGAACACGATGATGCCTTCAAGCGGCATGCCGTTTTTATCGACACGTGGGGTTGGGGATTGCAGGCTCGGCAGATCGACCTTCTGTGCCTGAAGCAGGCACGTTACGGATGGAGGATACTGGCTTAGCATGGCCTGCGCTTCACCGACCGCTTTTTTCATGGTCCCTTCAGAAGTTTCCGCCATCTTATTCTCCCCAGTTTTCTCAAGGATGCATTAAAAAGCTTAATATAGTGCTAATATACTAGCAGATTTGGGTGCTGGGTGGTGCGTACTTTAATGATTAGTATTCCGCCAGATGAGCGTCATAGATTTTTACAGCACATGTAACCGTTTGAATCTCCGAATTATGCTTCGTTAATAAGTGCCAGGCACTGGAGCAAGCGCTGCCAACAAACTCAAATTTATCCGCTATTTTTACACTTATCCCCACTATCCACACTGCGGGGTTTGCCCAAAAACTACCTTGACGAGCCCAAGTTTTACCCATAATCTCCCAGTCATACCCAAGCCAACCCAAAAATATCCAAAATGGCCTGAAGGAATCTCTATCGAAACCTTCCTCGCACAGAGTCAATAGCCATCAGATATTCATAAAGAAACAGGCATTGGTAAAACGGATGTTTGGTTAGTCAATTCAAGCTTCTGAAGAAAATGAAATTACGCTCTTTCAGTTTTCAGCATCGCTGTGGATGAAGGGCAGGGGAAGTGGAAGAAGTTCATGGCATTGTTTCTCTCAACGTTCGAGAAGCAGATCGATAAGAAGGGGCGGGTCAGTGTGCCGCCGACGTTTCGTGCCGTGCTCGCCGCGCAGAATTACAATGGCATGATCGCTTATGCCTCGTTCACCAATAGCTGCATCGAGGCATGCGGCATGGAGCGGATCGAAAAGCTTTACGCGCGCATCGAAGCGCTCGATCCGTTCTCGCAGGAACATGATGCTTTCGCGACCGCAATCCTCGCCGGCTCGACGCAGTTGGCGTTCGATAGCGAAGGCCGCGTGGTCATTCCCGAAGCGTTGCTGACCAAAGCGAACATCAGCGGTACCGGCATCTTCGTCGGCAAAGGTGCCACCTTCGAAATCTGGGCACCGGAGCTCTATGCGAAACAGGAAACCAAAATGCGCGAACTCGCGCTTGCCAAGCGCCTGAGCCTCAAAGCCGATGGGGCTGCGCAATGAATAACGAGCATCTCCATATTCCGGTGATGCGCGACGAAATGCTGGCTGCCGTCGCCGCGAAAGCGGGCGAGGTGGTCGTCGATGGAACTTTCGGTGCTGGAGGCTATTCACGCGCGATCCTTGCTGCGCAACCCACCGCCCGTGTGATCGCGTTCGACCGCGATCCCAACGTCCAGTTATTTGCCGATGCTCTTGCCCGGGCTTGCCCCGGGCATTTTTTATTCCTCAGCAACCGCTTCTCGCAGATGGTCGAAACCCTCGCTGCGGCCGGTATCGACGCCGTTGATGCCATCGTCCTCGATATCGGCGTCTCCTCCATGCAGTTCGATGAAACGCTGCGTGGCTTCTCTTTCCAGCGGGAAGCGCCGCTCGACATGCGCATGGGCGCGGATGGCATGTCCGCCGCCGATATCGTCAACACTTACAACGAGGCCGACCTCATCCGCATTCTGCGTGATTACGGCGAAGAGCGCGACGCCAAGCGCATTACCCGCGCCATCATCGCGGCGCGCAACCTCGCGCCCATCACCACCACCGTGCAACTCGCCGATATCATTCGCAGCGCCGTGCGCAACCCGGGAAAAATGAAGATTCACCCAGCAACGAAAAGCTTCCAGGCGCTGCGTATCGAAGTAAACCAGGAACTCGCCGAACTCGAAGCCGCACTCATCGCGGCAGAACAATTACTCAAGCCCGGCGGCCGCCTCGTCGTTGTCAGCTTCCATTCGCTCGAAGACCGCATCGTGAAGCAATTCATGCAATCGCGCAGCGCCGCCGCCCCAGTTTATCGCCACTCGCCCGCCGCACTGCTGGCGAATGAAACGACTGATACCAGCCTATTCAGACTTACTCCCACCAAAGCCATCACCCCATCCGAACAAGAGGTGAGCCACAACCCTAGAGCGCGCTCGGCAAAGCTGCGCTGTGCAACCCGCACCGCGAGTCCTTTGAATGTTGCAGCATAGGAGTTTGCGCCATGAATCTACGTGTTCTCATCAATATGGTGTGCGTCGCCGTTCTCGCCATCGGTCTCTATCTTGTAAAATACAGCGTGCAAGATGTGCAGCGTAATGTAGTCACGCTCAAGTCTGACTTGGCGACTGAAAAGGAATCCCTGCATCTGCTGAACGCCGAATGGGCTTACCTCAACCGCCCGGATCGCCTGCGCCAGCTTGCCGATCGCCACCTCGATCTCGTGCCGCTCGATAGCCGCCAGATTGAATCGGTGAATGTGCTGCCGGCCGCTGTCTACTCCCAGCCCCAGCAATCGAAACAGAATCCAAATATCCAGCAAGTTTCCGTCGTGAGTGGGGCACAATAGTTGCGTCAGTTCCGCCGCAGTCCGTCGCAACGCCCGCCCGCCCGCATCGTGCGCGTGGAAAGCCGCGAGGCGCGTGGCATGGGCGAGGCGCGGGCACGGACGATTCTTGTCGCCTGTTTCTTCGGCCTGTGCTTTGCCGCGCTAAGCCTGCGCCTGCTGGAGGTCAGTACCATGGGCAGCGGTGATCTGCCATTCAAACGCCTGGTTACCGAACCGCAATTATTGCTGACGCGCGAGGACGATGTGGATGTCTCAAAAGTCGGTGAAGAGCAGCAGATTGTGCGCCGAGAGATTGTCGACCGCAACGGCTTGGTACTCGCCACGTCCATCAAGACCGCATCGCTGGTCGCCAACCCGACAATCATCCGTCACGAGCATGACGTGGCAGCCGGTCTGACTAAAATCTTTCCGCAGCATTCGGTCGTCGAATTCGAGGAAAAGCTGATGCGCAAGCATGTGACGTTCATGTATCTCGAGCGCCACTTGACGCCGAAGCAGCAGGAAGCGGTGAATAATCTTGGCGTTCCGGGCTTGTTCTTCGAGCCGGACATTCGCCGCGTTTATCCATACGGCGGCCTCTTCTCGCACACAATCGGCTATGTCGATACCGACAATAACGGCATCGCCGGTATCGAAAAATCCTTCGACGACCAGCTGCAGGATGCCTCCTTCGATGGGCCTCTTCAACTGTCGCTCGACCTGCGCATCCAATCCATGCTGCGCGACGAACTAAGCAAAGCCGTCGATCAGTTCCGCGCCATCGGCGGCATCGGTGTGGTGCTCGATATCTCCTCGGGCGAAATCCTCGCAATGACAAGCCTGCCGGAATTCGACCCGCACCAGCCGGGCAAAGCCAGCGACGACCAGCGCTTCAACCGCGCTACGCTCGGCGATTACGAGATGGGCTCGACCTTCAAGACCTTCACGCTTGCCGCCTCGCTCGAGAATAAAGTCGTGACCATGCAAAGCGGCTATGATGTAAGCCACCCGATCCACTATGCCGGCTTTACCATCCATGATGACGAGCCGATGGATCGCTGGCTTTCGGTACCGGAAATCCTTGCCTACTCCTCCAATATCGGCGCCGCGAAAATGGCGCTTGATCTGGGTGGTAAGCGTCAACGGACGTTCCTGCAGGCACTTGGTCTGTTCGCGCCAGTGAAGATCGAAGTGCCGGAAGTTGCGCGCCCGATTGTGCCACGTGAATGGCCGGAGTTGACAACGATGACCGTTGCGTTTGGCCACGGCATGGCAGTGACGCCATTGCACCTCATCAACGCAGTTGCTTCGCTGGCGAGCGATGGCCGCTTGCATGCGATGACGTTGCTGAAAGACGGCAATAAGAAAAAGAAGGAGGGGCCGCAACTCATCTCGACCGCGACGATCGCCGATGTGCGCGATTTGCTGCGCCTCGTGGTGGTGCACGGCACCGGCAGGAGTGCGAATGCACCGGGTTACGATGTGGGCGGCAAGACGGGTACGGCCGAAAAGAACGTGAATGGCGTGTATAAAAAAGACGCAAAAGTCGCCTCTTTCGTCGCCGTCTTCCCGGTCACGAATCCGAAATACGCCATTCTGGTCATGGTGGATGAACCCAAGGGCGACAAGTCCACCTTCGGGTTCGCCACAGGTGGCTGGATCTCAGCGCCTGTCGTTGGCCGCGTGGTGCAGCGCATGGCGCCGCTGCTGGCCATGAATCCGAATTTCAATCCACCGGACGAGCATGTGAACAGTTACTGGGCGAACGCCGAAAGCCGCGCCAACGCGGCGAAGCAGGCGCGCGAGAACGCCATGACGAAGGAGGCTGTCCGTGCCGCTTCTTTCTAGCCTGATTGCCAACAGCGGCATCGCTGCCGACAGTTACACCGGCGCGGATGTATCCATCACCCACATCACCACCGACTCGCGCCAGGTGCAGCCGGGCAGCCTGTACATCGCCGTGCCTGGCATCACGGCGGATGGGGCGAAGTTCATCCCGGATGCTGTAAAAGCCGGTGCCGTCGCGGTTCTTGCATCGCCAGGTACAAGGGCCGATATTCCGGTTATCCATGCGCCGGACATGCGTGCTGCTGCAAGCAAAATCGCTGCCGCATTTTACGCTGCGCAACCTGAATATTGCGTCGCGATTACTGGTACGGACGGCAAGACATCGACAGCCGATTTTGTGCGCCAGCTTGCACAGCTTTCCGGGCTCGATGCGGCATCCCTCGGCACCCTGGGTTTGCGTTCCGAGCATGCAGAACTCAATGAGAAATTCCCGGCGATGAATACGTCGCCGGAACCGATACTGCTACACCAGACGTTGCAGGCGTTGCACGAAGCGGGCGTGCGCGTTACCGCTATCGAAGCCAGCAGTCATGGCCTCGACCAAAAGCGCAACGATTGTGTGAAATTTGCTGCGGCTGCCTTTACGAACCTCACGCGCGACCATCTCGATTACCATAAGACGGTGGATGGCTATTTTACTGCGAAAGCGCGCCTGTTCAGCGAAGTGCTGGCAGGAGGTTCGCTTGCCGTGATCAATGCCGATGATGCCCAGTTTGATGCGTTGAAAATTATCTGCGCTAGGCGCAACCTTAAAATTATCTCCTTCGGTACTTCCGGACAGGCTGATTACCGTGTTATCAGTGTAGTGCCGCATGCTGGAGGACTCGATGCCACGGTCACGCTTGATGGCACGGAATATAAAATTAACTTGCCGCTCTACGGTGCATTCCAGCTAAGCAATATGCTCACCGCCATTGGTTTGCTGCAGGTATCCAACCTGAAAGTAGCTGCGCTTGTTGCCTTGTTGCCGAATTTGAAAGGCGTCCCCGGCCGTCTCGAAAAAATTGCAAAGGCGAATGGGGCGCCGGTGTTCATCGATTATGCCCATACGCCTGCTGCGCTCGAAAATATCCTGAAAACCTTACGGCCGCATACGACAAAAAAACTGCATGTCGTTTTCGGCTGCGGTGGTGACCGGGATGTCGGCAAGCGCCCGGAGATGGGTGCTGTCGCCACAAGATTTGCCGATGCAGTCATTGTCACGGATGACAATCCGCGCAGTGAAATTGCTGCAGCAATTCGTGCAGCAATTTTAGCGAACGCGCCGGGTGCTACAGAGATTCCTGATCGCGCGGTGGCCATCCGCACCGCAATCCAACAACTACAAGCGGGCGATGTTCTGGTCATCGCCGGCAAAGGCCATGAAACAACCCAGACCGTCGGCAATCAAGTCCTTCCCTTCAACGATGCCGACCACATCAGAAAGGCTGTCGCCGCATGACCACCCAATGGACCACGCAAGAGATCATCGCCGCCACCAACGGACTTAGCAGCGGCAACTGGACCGCGACATCCGTCAGTATCGATACACGGACGCTGGAGAGGGGCGCTTTATTCGTCGCGCTGCCGGGCACGAAAGTGGATGGACATGCGCATGTGGCCGCAGCGCTGGAAAACGGTGCGGCGGGTGCGCTGGTCAGCAAGCCGATCGCCGGGGTCGATGATGCGAAACTCGTTATCGTAAAGGATGTCGAAAAAGCGCTGCAGCAGCTGGGTGCGGCGGGCCGGGCGCGCAGCAATGCAAAGTTCGTGGGTGTTACCGGCAGCGTGGGCAAGACCGGTGCGAAGGAAATGATCGCGGCGGCTCTTGGCGCGATCGGCATCGTTTACGCCACGAAAGGCAACCTCAACAACCATCTCGGTGTGCCGTTGAACCTCGCGAATCTGCCGCTGGATGTGGAGTATGCGGTAATCGAAATGGGCATGAACCATTCGGGCGAAATTTCGCTGCTATCAAAAATGTCGCATCCGCACGTCGCGCTCATCACCACCGTGGATGCCGTGCATATCGAGTATTTCGACTCCGTCGAAGCGATCGCAGATGAGAAAGCCGCGATCTTCGACGGTATGCAGGGCGGCGTCGCCATCCTCAATGCGGATAACGCGCACTTCGAGCGTTTGAAACTGCACGCACAAGCCAAGGACATGGACCGCATCCTGCCGTTCGGCACTGGCAAGAACGCGCTGTGCCGCATGACGCGCTATGCCATTGATGATACCCATTCGGTGATCGAGGCGCTTATTGCAGGTACGCCGATCGCATACAACATCGGCACCATCGGCAAGCATTGGGCGTTGATGTCGGTTGCCGTGCTTGGCGTGGTCGATGCGCTGAAGGCGGACCTCGCCAAAGCCGCAGCGGCACTGGCAAATTTCAGCGAACCGAAAGGCCGCGGCCAGATCACGAAACTTAGCGTGAAGGGTGGCAATCTCCGCCTGATCGACGATGGGTACAATGCCAGCCCGGTATCCATGAAAGGTGCTATCGAGAAAATGGCCGAGATACGCGAGGCAACTGCCGAAGATGTGCGCACCGTCGTCGTGCTCGGCGATATGCTGGAGCTTGGCGAACATGCCGAAGACCTGCATGTGGGCCTCGTACCGACACTGGTGAATAATCAGATGGATCTTGTTTTCGCGGCAGGCACGTTCATGGAACGCATGTATCAGGCATTGCCGGAAGCGATGCGTGGGGCGTATAAAGCGACTAGCCGTGAGCTGGCACCGGTGGTGGTAGAAGCATTGCGAGCGAACGACCTGGTGCTGGTGAAAGGTTCGCGTGGTAGCCGGATGGATATCGTGGTCGAAGCGATCGAAGGGAAAAAATAAATGCTCTATAACCTTCTATATCCCATGGTGCATGAGTACGAGTTCCTTAATCTCTTTCGCTATCTGACGTTCCGCAGTGGCGGTGCCATCATCACTTCGCTCATTATCAGTTTTGTCACCGGGCCGCGCCTGATCCGCTGGTTGCGCCTGAAACAGCATGGTGGCCAGCCGATCCGCGATGACGGCCCGGAATCGCATCTGAGCAAGAAGGGCACGCCGACCATGGGTGGGCTCATGATGCTGTTCGCAGTGACGGTCTCGACATTGCTCTGGGCGGATATCACGAATCATTACGTGTGGATCACGCTGCTGGTGACACTTGGTTACGGTGCGATCGGCTTCGCGGATGATTACCTGAAAGTATCGAAGAAAAATCACAAGGGTCTGGCGGGCAAGAAGAAGCTACTCTGTCAGTTCACTATCGGACTCATCGCCGCGTACTGGATCACGGCGGTGACGCCCGAGACGCTAAACCATCATCTTGCCTTTCCGTTCGTGAAGAATTTCCTGCTCAATCTCGGCATCTTCTATATCCCGTTCGTCATGCTGGTGTTGATCGGTGCCAGCAATGCCGTGAACCTCACGGATGGCCTCGACGGCCTCGCTATCGTCCCGATCATGATTGCGGCGGGCTGCTTCGCACTCATCGCTTACTTGGTCGGCAACACAGTGTATGCGAGCTACCTGCACATCGATTTTGTCCCGGGCACGGGTGAGCTTGCCGTATTCTGCGCGGCGCTGATCGGCGCGGGCCTCGGCTTCCTGTGGTACAACGCGCCGCCGGCGATGGTGTTCATGGGCGATACGGGCTCACTCGCGTTCGGGGGGTCGCTCGGCACCATCGCCGTCATCTGCAAGCATGAGATCGTACTCGCCATTATCGGTGGCTTGTTTGTCGTAGAAGCGCTTTCGGTGATGATTCAGGTTGCGAGTTTCAAGATGACCGGCAAGCGTGTATTCCGCATGGCGCCGATCCATCACCATTATGAAAAACTAGGCTGGAAGGAACCGACGGTGGTCATTCGTTTCTGGATTGTCGCGGTCATCCTCGCGCTGGTCGGCCTCAGTACGTTGAAGCTGCGCTGATGATTCCATTACCTTTTGCATCAGGAAAAACATACGGCGTCGTCGGTCTGGGCAAATCCGGCAAGGCGGTGGTCGCGGGCTTGCTAGGGTCGGGTGCGGATGTAATGGCGTGGGATGATGGCGAAAAATCGCGCGAAACGGCACTCAAAGAATTTCCCAACATCCGCATCGCCCCGGTTGAAGAATGGAATTATGTGATGCTCGCCGCTCTCATCATGAGTCCAGGAATTTTTCTTACGCACCCGGCAGTGGTTGCAGCGAAGCATCACCATATCGAAGTCATCGGCGATGTAGAGTTGCTCTATCGGGCGCAGCCAAAAGCGACATATCTCTGCATCACCGGTACCAACGGCAAATCGACGACGACGACGCTGATCGCGCATATCCTGAAAGCCTGCGGCAAGCAGGTGGAAGTCGGCGGCAATCTCGGCACGCCGGCATCGGCACTCGCGCCGCTCGATGCCAACGGTACCTATGTGCTGGAACTTTCGTCCTACCAGCTCGACCTCGTGGCGACGACGCATTTCAACACGGCGCTGCTACTCAACATCTCGCCGGATCATCTCGATCATCATGGCTCGATGGAACATTACATCGAAGCCAAGCGCCATATTTTCGACCGAATGGGCAAGCAGGATACTGCCATCGTGGGTATCGACGATGCGACGAGCGAAATCATCTGCCGCACCATGCTCGATGCAAAGGTTCAGCGTGTGATTCCCATCAGCGTGACGCAAACGGCGGGCAACGGCATCTTCGTGAAGCGCGGCGTGCTCTATAATAAACTTGATGGGCTCGAGGCGGACATCAGCGCCATCACCTCGTTGCGCGGCGAGCATAACTGGCAGAATGCAGCGGCGGCCTATGCGGCGTGCATCGTGAATGACTGTGCACATGAGGACATCATTCGTGCGATGCATACCTATCCCGGCCTCGCGCACCGCATGGAATTTCTCGGCAGCGTAGAAGGTGTGCAGTTCGTGAACGACAGCAAGGCAACCAACGCCGATGCAGCGGAAAAAGCGCTCAAGACGTATGACGATATCTATTGGATCATCGGCGGTGTGGCCAAGGAAGGCGGGATCGAATCGCTTGCCCGGTATTTCCCACGCATTCGCCATGCGTATACGATCGGCGAGGCGGCGGGATCATTTGAAAAGACCCTGAAGGGCCATGTGGCCACCACGCACTGCGACACGCTTGCGAACGCTTTCGCCGCGGCGAGTGCTGCCGCGCATGCTGCCCAAAAAAACCAGCACGCGGCACCTGTCGTATTGCTTTCACCCGCCTGCGCCTCGTTCGACCAGTTCCCGAATTTCGAGGTAAGGGGTCAGGCATTCGTCGCTTTATTCGAAGCATTGAAAACAGGAGGCACCCATGCGGCAACCGCTTGACCGGCGCAATACCACCGCACTTGGGCGGTGGTGGTTCACGGTGGATCGCACCGCCTTCTTCTGCATGATGGCGCTCATCTGCATCGGCTTTTTCCTCGTCATGGCGGGTAGCCCGCCGGTGGCCCGCCGCCTCGGCTATCCGGATTTCTATTTCGTCTCGCGCCACCAGATCTTCCTCGGCATCTCAACGGTCGTCATGGTCATCATATCGATGATGGATGCGCCGCGTGTCCGTAAGGTCGCGCTCATCGGGTTCATCGTCAGTTTCATATTGTTAATCCTGCTGCCCTTCATCGGCTTCGAAAATAAGGGCGCCATACGCTGGCTGAAGGTCGGCGGCATGTCCATCCAGCCATCGGAATTCATGAAACCGTGCTTCGCCATCATACTGGCATGGATTTTTTCGCTGCGGCTCAGCCAGCCGGGTTTCCCCAGTTACCGTCTTGCCATCGCGGCTTATGTGGTGGTCGCCCTGCTGCTTATCATCCAGCCGGATTTCGGCATGACAGTGACGATCACCAGCATGTTCGGCGTGCAGTTCTTCCTTGCCGGTATTTCATTCCTCTGGGTCGGTGGCATGATCGCGCTGGCCATCGGTGGTGTATTCGCCTGCTATTTTGCCCTGCCGCATGTCGCGTCGCGCATCGACCGCTTCCTCGACCCTTCGAGCGGTGATAATTACCAGGTGGCGAAATCGCTCGAGGCTTTCAAAGCAGGCGGCTGGTTCGGCCGCGGTCCCGGCGAAGGTATCGTGAAGCAGCATATTCCGGATTCGCACACGGATTTCATCTTCTCGGTCGCTGGCGAAGAATTCGGCCTGCTGTTCTGCCTGCTCATCATCCTGCTGTTTGGCATCATCGTCGTGCGCGGCTTCCTGAAAATGGGCCGTGAGCAGGACAGTTTCCGCATCATTGCCGTGGGCGGCCTGCTGGCACAATTCGGTGTGCAATCCATCGTTAATATGGGTGTGGCGGTGAACCTGTTGCCCGCGAAGGGGATGACCCTACCATTCCTGAGTTATGGCGGCTCGTCGCTGGTCGCGATGGCTGGCGGCATGGGGATGATGCTGGCGCTGACCCGCAAACGCTTCGGCGCCCCGAAGTCCGACAAAGCCCGCAATAGCAGATATGTCCAAGCTTAAACCCGAGGAAACGCTTGCGTAATCACGAATCGCCCTTAGGATGCCGGCCATGGCGAAAACATCCGCTTCACGCACCATCGTCCTCGCTGCCGGCGGCACAGGCGGGCATATCTTTCCGGCGGTCGCGCTGGCGGAAGTGCTGCGCGCGCGCGGGTTCGATCCGCAACTGGTGACAGACCATCGCTTCCATCAATATAACAAAGCGAGTGCCGATGGCGTGCTCGGGCAAATCCCAATCCACACAATTCGCGCGGGTTCCCTCGGCGGCAGTATCGTGCGCAAGCTGCGCAACGTGCTCGGCATCGGTGTTGGCGTAGGGCAGGCTATGCGCTTATTGCGCCGCCTGAAGCCGCTCGCAGTGGTTGGCTTCGGCGGTTACCCATCCTTGCCGACGATGGTCGCGGCAATCGCGACCGGCCAGCGCACCATCATCCATGAGCAGAATTCGGTGCTTGGCCGCGTCAACCGCCTGCTGGCCAAGCGCGTAAAGCAACTGGCGACGACGTATGGCAATACGCGCAAAATGCCGGATGGTACGCAATTGCGCGTGGTGATGACAGGCAATCCGGTACGCGCGGCAGTTTGTGCCATCTCGCAAGTGGAATATCCTGCACTAGCCGAGAGCGGTATCATGCGCGTGCTGGTCATCGGCGGCAGCCAGGGCGCCAGCATCTTTAGCGACGTAGTGCCGGAAGCCATGAAGCAACTGCCCGCCGACTTGCGCGCGCGCATCCGCCTCGACCAGCAATGCCGTGAGGTGGAAATAACTGAGGTGCGCGAGAAATACACCGCCATAGGCATGCAGGTCGATATCGCGCCGTTCTTCGTCGATGTCGCGGCGCGTCTCGCCTCGGCGCATCTGGTCATTAGTCGCGCCGGTGCATCGTCCGTGGCGGAGCTCATGGTCGCGGGTAAACCGGCATTGCTGGTGCCGTTGCCGATCGCGACGGATAACCACCAATATTACAACGCGCAGGCCATCGAGGATACCGGCGCGGGTTGGGTCGTCACCCAAAAAGCGTTCACGCCGGAATCACTGGCGGCCAAAATCGAAACGCTGATGCGTGTACCGCATCGCCTAAGCGAGGCAGCGATCGCCATGCGCAAACTGGCCAACGCCCGGGCAGCGGAAGCGTTGGCGGACCTCGTCATCGGTGCGGCGGAAAAATCACCCCGCGCCCTACCTCACGCCACGGAGCAGGCAGCATGAGCACATCCATAATGAAAAAGGGTATCCGCGCATTTTCGCTCGGTAACCATATGCAGCTCGATGTCGGCATGTTGCATTTCGTCGGCATCGGCGGCATCGGTATGAGCGGCATCGCGGAAGTACTGCATAACCTTGGCTACAAGGTGCAGGGTTCGGATATCGCGGATAATTATACCGTTGACCATCTGCGCAAGAATAACATTACAGTTGTCATCGGGCCGCACAGGGCAGAAAATATCGCGGGCGCATCTGTCGTCGTTATTTCCTCCGCTGTGAAAGCCGATAATCCGGAAGTGGTCGAAGCCCGCGCCCAACGTATCCCGGTGGTGCGCCGGGCCGAAATGCTCGCGGAACTGATGCGCCTGAAAGCGACGATTTCCATCGCTGGTACGCACGGCAAAACGACGACGACGTCACTCATTTCGACCTTGCTAATGTCGGCTGGCAAGAAACCGACCGTCATCAATGGTGGCATCATCAATGCTTACGGCACCAACGCCATTCTTGGTGAAGGCGAGTGGATGGTCGTCGAGGCCGATGAAAGCGATGGCACGTTCATCCGCATCCCTTCGACCATCGCCGTCGTCACCAATATCGATCCCGAGCATCTCGACCATTACGGCAATTTCGAGAACCTGAAAGCTGCGTTCCACCAGTTCATCACACAATTGCCGTTCTACGGGTTCGGCGTGCTCTGTGCGGACCACCCGGAAGTTCAGGCGCTGATGGCGAAGATCGTCGACCGCCGCATAATCTCCTATGGCACCAGCCCGCAGGCCGACGTTCGCGCGGTTAATATCCGCCAGGTGAATGGCGGACAGTTATTCGATATCGAGACTTCCGACCGCCACACGGGCGCGCCGCATCTGCTGCAGGATATTGAGCTGCCGATGTACGGCCTGCATAACGTGCGCAATGCCTGCGCGGCGATTGCGGTAGCGCGTGAGATCGGCATCGAGGATGTCAGTATCCTCAAAGCGCTGAAAGGCTTTGAGGGTGTGAAGCGCCGCTTCACCAAAACAGGCGAAGTGAATGGTATCACCATCATCGATGATTACGGGCACCACCCGGTCGAGATCGCCGCGACGTTGTCCAGCGCGCGACAGGCGGCAGAAGCAAGCGGCGGCAAAGTGATTGCTGTGGTGCAGCCGCACCGCTACACGCGCCTGTCGAGCCTGTTCACGGAATTCAGTACGTGTTTCTCGGATGCGGACACGGTCATCATCACCGATGTCTATGCGGCTGGGGAAGAACCCATCGAAGGGGCCAACCGCGACGCGCTCGTCGACAGCATCCGCAGCCATGGCCACAAGCATGCGCTGCCGCTCGGAAGCGAAAAGGAATTAGCAAAGCTCATTGCCGGAATCGCCCAGCCGGGGGATTTCGTCATCTGCCTCGGAGCGGGCAGCATTAGCAAATGGGCGGCTACCCTGCCGAAAGAACTCGCACCACTCCTGCCAAAAGTGAAAGAACGTGCATAGTAATGGTAGTCTCGCTACAACGTGATTGCGAGCAAAGCGAAGCAATTCAACTCATTAAAATTAACATGGATTGCCGCAGCCAAAAGGCTTCGCAATGACGGGTACTCAATACCAGCTTCCCGAAATTCGCGGTTCCTACCGCTTCGCTGCGCCGCTCGCCAAAACCAACTGGTTTGGCGTCGGTGGCCCGGCGGAAGTGCTGTTCAAGCCCAAGGATACGGCCGACCTCGCGCAGTTCATCAAGCATAAGCCGAAGGATTTACCCGTTACCATCATCGGCGTCGGCAGCAACCTCATCGTGCGCGACGGCGGGATAGATGGTGTCGTTATCCGTCTGGGCAGGGCCTTCAATGAAGTACGAGAAGAGGACTCAGTGCTTGTTGCTGGGGCCGCGATGCTCGACCTCAACCTTGCGCGCATTAGCGCCGGCATGGGCCGCGCCGGTCTCGAATTCATGAGCGGTATTCCCGGCACCGTCGGCGGTGCGCTCGCCATGAACGCCGGTGCCTATGGCCGCGAGATGAAGGATGTACTCGTCAAGGCCGAAGCAGTGACACCAAAAGGTGACGTTATCATTCTCGACCTTGCTGACCTGAACTACAGCTACCGCCACTACGGCGGCCCACAAGGACTCATTTTCACCCGCGGCTGGTTTGCGACCACCGTTGATGCCTCCGGAGCCATCGAAGCCCGTATCACCGAAATCCAGAGCAAGCGTGAAGCCACCCAGCCTGTCCGCGAGCGCACCGGCGGTAGCACGTTCGCCAACCCGGTAGGGCATAAGGCATGGGAACTCATCGACCGGGCCGGGTGTCGGGGGCTCACCTTCGGCGGGGCGCAAATCTCAGAACTTCATTGTAATTTCATGATCAATACCGGCAACGCCACCGCCACCGACCTTGAGGCCCTTGGCGAAGAAGTGCGTACACGCGTGAAGGCTCAGTCCGGCATTGAGTTACGCTGGGAAATCAAACGTGTCGGCAAGCCCCCCATAGTCGTTGCATCCGGCCCAAGCTTCCGCTAGTCTTTCCCCAACAAAAAAATCCAAAAATCGGCAAGAAGACCCACTGTTTCATTCCAAAGGATGATGCACGCCTATGCATGTTGCCGTTTTAAAAGGTGGATTATCCGCCGAGCGTGAAGTCTCCCTCACCAGCGGTGCCGCGGTCGAGAAGGCGTTGGTGGCGCTCGGCCATACGGTGACGGCCATCGATGTCACAGCGCATCTCGCGGAGGATCTGCATAAAGTGAAACCGGATGTGGTATTCAATGCGCTGCATGGCCGCTTCGGCGAAGATGGCTGCGTACAGGGCGTGCTCGAAATTCTGAAAATTCCCTACACGCATTCTGGCGTCATGGCCTCGGCCATCGCGATGGATAAGCCGATGGCGAAAGTTGTATTCGCGTCGGCTGGCATCCGGGTGGCGAGAGGCATCACCGCCCATAAAGATGAGGTCATCGGCAAGGATGTGATGCCGCGTCCCTACGTTGTCAAACCTTCCAACGAAGGCTCAAGTGTCGGCGTCAAGCTGGTGTTCGCTAACGACAATTTCTTTTTCACCAAGGAGATCTGGCCGTACGGCGAAACGGTGCTGGTTGAACAATATATCCCCGGCCGCGAGCTCACCTGTGCTATTCTCGACGACCAGCCGCTTGGGGTCACGGAAATCACCACCAAATCCGGCTTCTACGATTACGACAATAAATATACCGATGGTGGCAGCATCCACATCTGCCCGGCGCAATTGCCGCAGAAGATTTACGATGAAGTGATGCATATGTCGCTCGCCGCGCATTGGGCGCTTGGTTGCCGATCCCTCACGCGCTCGGATTTCCGCTGGGACGAACAGGGCGACGGCAAAATCTATATCCTTGAAACGAATACGCAACCGGGGATGACGCCGATGTCATTATCGCCCGAACAGGCGGCCCATGCGGGCATGGATTTCAACGCCCTCGTTGCTCGCATCCTCAAGACCGCGAGGCTCGATGGCTAGTCGCGCCCGAGTGAAAAAACCGATGACGCGCGCGCAAGCCGTGGCGGAGTTTGGCAAGAAAAAAGCCAAGCAGCGTCGCGCGCAGGTAAAGCGACGCGTGCTGATGGGCGGCGGTGTTGCGGTACTGGCCTACAGTGTCGTCGGCGGCTGGTGGCTGATGCACACGGGTAAGCTGCAGGAAGCGATGACGCACAGTAACCAGAGCTTCTGGCAGCATACGGCAGCGCTTGGTTTCCGGGTCGATCAGGTCACGCTTATCGGGCGTAAACATGCGGATTCCAGTGCGATCAAAGGCGCGCTTGGCGTCTCGCAGGGCTCGCCGATCCTTGCCGTATCACTAGCCGAGATGAAAACCCGCCTTGAAGCCATTCCTGAAGTCAAGTCCGCCAGCATCACCCGGGTGTTACCGGATGAACTCGTCGTTTCAATCACCGAGCGCCTGCCCGCCGCCTGGTGGCAGCAGGACGGCACGCAAAAACTGGTCGATGCCGGGGGCGTCGTTCTCGCCCGCAGCAAATACAACGAGAAGTTGACGTTGCCTGTCATCGTCGGAGCCGATGCGCCGAAACATGTGGGTGAGCTGCTGGCGCTGCTTGACAGCGCGCCCGCTATCAAGCCCGATGTCGTGGCAGCGGTGCGGGTGGGTGATCGCCGATGGAATGTGCAGTTGGAGCATGGTGTGGTGGTGATGCTGCCGGAAGAAAACGCCGGCGCGGCATGGAAGCGGTTCGCTGGCCTAGTCGAGAAGGACGCACTGCTCAGCAAATCCATTCGCAGTGTGGATATGCGGGTCGAGGATCGTGTGTTCATCATGCCGGCGGAAGAACAGAAAAACCCGATCATCCTGACGACGGCACGCGATACATAAAGGAGCGACAGTGAGTACTAAGCAGATTCCCAACCGCAATGGCGCGACGGCCGTGCTTGATATCGGCACGACGAAGATCGTTTGCCTGATCGCCACGTCCGGGGAGGATGGGGAATTCGCGGTCACCGGGGTCGGCCACCAACTCGCCAAAGGTATCAAATCCGGCGTCATTACGGACATCGGCGAGGCGAGTACCTCGATCACTGCCGCCGTGCATGCGGCCGAGCAGATGGCGGGCGTGACGATCGAGAACATCATCGTCAGCGCCAACGGCACGAATTTGAAATCGCGTCACGTCTCGGTCGAGCTTGATGTGCTGGCCGACGGCGTCAGCGATCAGGATATTGCGGATGTGATCTATGAAGGTTGCGCGAGTTTGAGCGCCGAGGATGTCGGTATCCTGCATTGTTTCCCATCGCATTATTCGCTGGACGGTTCACGCGGCTTAAAGGATCCACGCGGCATGATCGGTAAAAAACTCGGTGCGGATCTGCAGATCATCACCGCCCGTGAGCAGTACCTGAAGAACGTCGCGCAATGCATCGGCCGCGCACACTTGAACATTTCCGATCATGTAATGGCCTGCCACGCCAGCGCCCTTTCCGTGCTGGAAAAAGATGAAATGGACCTTGGCGTCACGCTGATCGACATGGGCGGCGGCACCACAAGTTTTGCCGTCTTCGTCGGTGGCCGCAATGTCTATTCCGATTGCATTCCCGTCGGCGGCAACCATGTAACCAGTGATATCGCGCAAGGCCTGTCCTGCTCGTTGCATCATGCTGAACGCCTGAAAACCTTGCACGGCAGTGCGGTGAACTCCGTTAAAGACTCCGAGGTCATGATCGACGTGCCGCAGCTGGGCGAGCGTGACGAAGAGGACGAACCGACGACCATGCCACGTGCGATGCTGGTCGGCGTCATCCGTCCGCGGATGGAAGAGATTTTCGAACTCATTCGCGGCAAGCTGGAAGCGAGTGGGGTGGATAAGATCGCCGGTCGCCGTTGCGTCATCACGGGTGGCGCAAGCCAGATGATCGCGGTGAGCGATCTCGCCGAACGCATGCTCGGCAAACAGGTGCGCAAAGGCAAGCCCGCTGCCATCACCGGCCTGGCTGAAGCGGTCTCCGGGCCAGCCTTCGCCAGCGTCATCGGCATGCTGCATTACATGCGTAACCGGCCCTGGGAAGAGGAAATCCTCAACGCCGCGCAGGCCCGTAAAGGCTGGATGCCGGAACGTATCGTGAAGTGGTTCCGGGAGAATTTTTAGGTGACTGAGCTTGATAAAGGTCGATCTTATTTGACGTATTCAGTTATCTCTTTTTTAATCATAGCGTTGTATTTTTGGTGGGTACTTCTTCAGAATAGTTATGACGATACCAATGGTTTAGCTTTTTACATTTTAATTGGCATACCGTATTTTATTTATGCTTTAGCTAAGGCGGTCGTTAGTGGTTCCGACGTTTGGAAGAAAAAATTATTCTTCACAATAGCGTGTATGATTTTATGGATTGGGCTTGCTTGTTTGGAGCGCCCCTTAACCCATGTGGGATTAAAACTAAGAGTTCACTTTGATCCGATAATGTCGAATTGTGCAAAAAATGGCATTTACCTTGAAGACCATACTGTTTTTGCCGTCTGCCAGTTTAAACAAATATCTACAGGAATGGGTAATACGCATTATGGCGTCATTATATACGATACGACGAATTGGGATTCAGATGTGCAAAAGAAATTTCGGGAAGACGTTCTTCATCATTACCGCAAATACGATAGTAACGTCGTTTTCACAATAGCAGGTCTTAAGAGAGCATCCGTAGAAAAAATTACTGGTGACTATTATCGTGTAGTTTTTTGATGATCATTATATGATTTGTCCATTTACTGAACAGTCATTAGAAGCGCTTGTTTTACACAACTCACAGCCCCAAATTTTTTGAACTTGCGCTTTACATCCCCCAAACCACTCCATATAGTGGCAAAAAACAGCGGGCAACCGCAATAAACTCCGGCAAGTGCAAGTATTTTAAAACGCAATGCCCCGCGCTTGGACGCGGATCAGGAGGAACTATGACCATAAACCTGCACCTTCCATCCCATATCGATACGCTGCGCCCGAAGATCACGGTGATCGGCGTCGGCGGTGCAGGCGGCAATGCGGTCAACAACATGATTACCTCGAATCTCGAGGGGGTTGATTTCGTCATCGCAAATACGGATGCGCAGGCGCTTGAATCGGCGCAAACGGATCGCATCATTCAACTGGGCCTGACAGTCACGCGCGGCCTTGGCGCCGGGGCAAAACCGCCGGTCGGGTTCTCCGCCGCGGAAGAAGCGGCGGACGAGATCGCCGATGCCATCCATGGCAGCAACATGCTCTTCATCACCGCCGGTATGGGTGGCGGCACCGGCACCGGTGCGGCACCCGTCATTGCGCGCCTGGCCAAGGAACAAGGCATCCTCACCGTGGGTGTCGTCACCAAACCGTTTTCGTTCGAAGGCCCGCATCGCATGCGCCTCGCAGAAGCGGGCATCCGTGAACTGCAACAATATGTCGATACCCTCATCGTCGTGCCGAACCAGAACCTGTTCCGCATCGCTAACGAAAAAACTGGCTGGGCCGAGGCGTTCCGTCTGGCGGATGAAGTACTGCATTCGGGTGTGCGTGGCGTGACGGATCTCATCGTTAAACCCGGCCTCGTTAATCTCGACTTCGCAGATATCCGCGCCGTAATGGGCGAAATGGGCAAGGCGATGATGGGCACCGGCGAAGCGACCGGCGACCAGCGTGCGCTGCAGGCGGCCGAAGCGGCGATCAGCAATCCGCTGCTCGACGATGTGTCGCTCAAAGGTGCGCGTGCCGTACTTGTCAACATCACCGGCGGCGCCGACCTGTCGCTGTTTGAAGTGGACGAAGCAATGAACCGCATCCGCGATGAAGTGGATCCGGAAGCGAATATCATCTTCGGATCGACCTTCAGCGATTCGATGGAAGGCAAAATGCGCGTCTCGGTTGTCGCGACCGGGATCGATGCTGAGCAGAACCGCATCGTTCCGCCCATGCAAGACGTGACCAGCGCATCGGCCCAGGCTGCTCGCAAACCGTTCGGCGGCGCACCGATTCCAGCGTCACGCAAGGAAACCACCATGATCGGCGCACCGCGTGAGCGTACGGCGGCAGAGATCGTCCGCCAGTCCGGCACGTCGACAGTAACTGAAGCAGCGCGTACCGCGGCAGTCCGCCCGGCGATCCTTCAGCAGATTGCGGCGCCACAGCCGGTGATTCGCGTCATCGACGAAACCGTGCAGCAGGAAGAGGACCGCCTCTACGCACACCAGCAAGCCGCAGTTGCTGCGCAATCCGCGCAGCTTGAAAATGCCATGCGTATCGCCGCGAGTGCCGCTCGTCCCGCAGCTTCGACTCCGGTTCAACAGACCGAAGCTGGCCCGCTTTTCATCAGCCCCCGGGCGGAAGTACCGCAGCAGCGCACGCTGTTCGGTAACCAATCGCCGGAATTTGAGGAAGCGGAAGAGGAAGGCAGCACCAAAAGCCTCTTTAACCGTCTGGCGAATGTCGGCAAAAGCTTCACGGGTGGCAGTAGCCGTCCGCTGAATCCGCGCATGGCGGCCAGTGCTGCGGCACCAACTGAGCGTAAGCCGGAAGTGCGCGAAAGCAGCCCCCAAGCCGCCGACGAGGATGAGTTCTACGATATCCCGGCGTTCTTGCGTCGTCAGGCGAACTAGCGTTCGTTAGCGGTCTTCCTGCTGATAAATTTTTTGGTCTGTTTTGCTGGTATAGTCAAATCGTGCGCATGATGCATGATCGATTATGCGCATATATGTTGCTCACGTCGAATACAGCCAACCATTAGATTATGCTTGGTTTTGCCCTGTAACAATCGGTTACAAAGCGTGAATTGAATGCGATGCACAAATCCAGCATGGTGCCCTCACGACAAAAATAACAATAAGGTGCACTCCACATGATATTCTCTCACGATACTAGCGATGACGAACTCGATTGCCAGCATACGGTTGCAGCGGAAGTAAGCTGCGTCGGTGTTTCGCTGCATAGCGGCGATATGGTCAATATGATCGTCCGCCCGGCCGCACCGAATACAGGTATTGTTTTCGTGCGCAAGGATATCGATAGTGCAAACAACATCGTGCCGGCAATTTTCGATGCGGTGGCTGAGACGACGCTCGGTACCACCATCGCCAATAAACACGGTGTTACCGTGTCGACCATCGAACATTTAATGGCAGCCATCTGGGGGGCGGGTATCGATAATGCACGGATTGAACTTGACGGGCCGGAAGTGCCGATCATGGACGGTTCATCTGAACCCTTCACTTTCCTGCTCGAATGCGCTGGCCGCGTGCAGCAGCGGGCGCGTCGCCGCATGATCCGCGTACTGAAAGAAGTGCGGGTGGAAGAGGGTCAATCGGTAGCGGTTATCCGCCCAAGCGATAACTTTACTCTTGAGATCGAAATTGCGTTCAACAACTCGCTGATCGAAACGCAAAAAGCGCAATATGATTTTTCGGAAACCACGTTCAAGCAATCGCTGGCGCGCGCGCGCACCTTCTGTTTCGAGCGCGATGTCGAGAAAATGCGGAGCATGGGCCTTGCCCTTGGTGGGTCGTTACACAATGCGATTGTCGTTGGCGAGCATGATGTGCTGAACGAAGGCGGATTGCGTTACACGGATGAATTCGTGCGTCACAAAGCACTTGACTGTATCGGTGATTATTTCCTTGCCGGTGCCATGCTGCGGGGTGAGGTGGTGACCAGCCGTCCCGGCCATGGCATCAACAATAAACTGCTGCGTGCATTGTTTGCGGATTCGAGTAACTACCGTATGGTCGGTGGAGACGAAGCCGATGTGACGATGCAGGTCGAACGCCCAATGATGGAAACGCGCATCGACGCGTAAGCGTTGCTTTAGCTTCGCCCGCTTACTCGTTCATACCCCATGGTATTCTACTGCCTGGCACCTTGGTAAAATGGTAGCCCGTCGCTGCGAATCCTTCACGGTGATAAAAACGGTGGGTTAGGAATTTGTCGGCATAGGTATCAAGCACCATTAGGTCGCATTTTTCCGCCAGCGCTTTGGCTTCAAGCCAGGCGACCAGTTGCGCACCAAGGCTCGCGCCGCGATAGCCCGGGTGGACGAAGAAATTATCGATATCAAGGTGGCGCCCGCACCAGAAGCGCGAGTGGATCCAGAAACCGCTGATAGCAATCATGCGCTTGCCATCGAACGCCGCCATCGCGCGGTAACCGTAAGGAATCATATCCTCAAGACGTCGAGTGAACAGGGCTTTGCTCAGTTTTGGATTGTGCAATTTGATCAATGGAAAAATACGTGGGATTTCACTCTTGGTCAGTTCGCGAAGTTTAATTACAGGCGATGTCTTTTTCCTGTTCATAGCTCTATTTCCTGACCATCGGCTTGTTGCACGCGAATGCAGCACTGCTATAAGTGACGCATGGAACACCGTAAACAAGGATTTTTTCTCCACATATCGGCCCTTGCGCTGGTTGCCTGCCTCATGCTTACCGCGTGTGGCGATCCGGAGGACGATCCTGATAAAATCGCGGCGAAGAATGAACCGGTCGATACGCTTTACGATAAGGCGGAAACGACCTTCCAAGGCCATAATTACAAGGTCGCGACCGAGCAGTTCGAGGAAGTGGAGCGTCAGCATCCCTATTCAGAATGGGCGGCGCGGGCGCAGATTATGGCGGCCTATTCTGCCTATCTTGGCGGCCAGTTCGATGATGCGATCGTCATTCTCGACCGTTTCGTGAAGCTGCATCCGACGCATCCCAGCACGCCGTATGCCTATTATCTGACAGCGCTGTGCTACTACACGCAGATTTCTGATGTAGGCCGTGACCAGAAGATGAGTGAAAAAGCGCGTGGCGCACTGAAAGATGTGATCGAACGTTTCCCGGATTCGGATTATGCCAAGGATGCCCAGTTGAAATACGAGCTGACTGAGGACCACCTCGCCGGTAAGGAAATGGAGATTGGTCGCTATTACCTCAAGCGCCTTGATTATTCGGCGGCGGTGAACCGCTTCAAATATGTCATCGATAATTATCAGACGACGAGCCATACGCCCGAAGCGTTGCATCGTCTCGTCGAGTGCTATCTGCGGCTCGGCATCGTGCCGGAAGCCAAAAAATATGCTGCGGTTCTGGGCTACAACTATCCGGGGTCGGACTGGTACAAATACAGCTATGAAATGCTTCAGGGCAATATGACGCCGGAAGAAAAGAAAAGTACGTTCGATAAATACCTGAAACTGATATAGGTCGCGCATGCTGGCGCATTTATCCATTCGCAATATCCTGCTACTCAAATCCTGTGATATCCCATTCATGCATGGGCTGAATGCGCTCACTGGTGAAACGGGCGCAGGCAAGTCCATTCTGCTTGATGCTTTAGGCTTGGTGCTCGGCGAACGCAGCGATACCGGCCTGGTCCGCAATGGTGAAACGCAGGCTTCCGTGACGGCCGAATTCGATGTTACCGGTAACGCTGATGCTATCGCACTTATGGCAGAACTCGAACTAGAACCGGATGTGGCGCTGGTCCTTCGCCGTACGCTTGCGAATGACGGAAAAAGCCGGGCATTCGTCAATGATGCGCCAGTCAGTGCCGGCACGCTGAAACGCTTCGGTGAGTTGCTGGTCGCTCGTCATGGCCAGCACGATCAACGTGGCTTGCTCGATAGCAAAACGCATCGGACTTTGCTCGATGCTTATGCGGGTCATGCGGCACTGGTGAAGAAAACCTCTAACGCATTCACGCTATGGAAACAGGCGCAGCACGCGCTCGAAGCGCTGGCGGCACGGGGAGAGCAGGCCGCACGGGATGAAGCATGGCTACGCCAGATCGTCGATGAAGTCGGTGCGTTAGCGCCCGAAGCTGGCGAGGAAGAAGCTCTCGCGGCAAAACGCAAACTCGCGGCAGATGCTAAATACTCCGTCGGTGCATTGCGTGAAGCACTTAGCTTATTGACCGAAGCAGATGGTGCGGCATTGCAATTGCGACAGGTGGCGAAATTACTGGGTAAAACGCAATCAATCGAAGCATCTGTTGGTGCGACGCTTGAGACGGCGGAAAATGCGGTCGAAGAAGTAAGCGTTGCTGTTGAGCGCGCGCTTTCGATGGCCGAAATCAATCCGGCGGAGATCGAAGCGGCGGAAGACCGTCTCCACGCATTACGGGGCGCGGCCCGCAAATTCAACGTAGCTGTCGCATTGTTGCCGGATTTACTCACGGACGCATCGCAGAAAGTGGCCACCCTGACCAATCTGGAGCGCGAGAATAGAGAAGCAAAAGCAGCGCTCACGAGGGCGGAAGCGGATTATCGCGAAGCTGCCATGGCACTGCATGATGCCCGCGCCAAAGCAAGCGAGAAAATGACCAAAGCGGTGGTGAAGGAGCTAAAAGCGCTCAAGATGGCAAGTACCCAGTTGCGTGTCGTGCAGAGCGAATTGCCTTCGCAAAGCTGGGGTGAGGGTGGCATCCATCAGGTAAGCTTCGAGGTCGCGACTAATGCTGGTATGCCATTCGGGGCGATGAACAAGGTCGCGTCCGGGGGCGAGCTGTCGCGCCTGCTACTCTCCATGAAAGTGGTGCTGCATGCGGGCGGTACCGCCACCTCGATCTTCGATGAGATCGATACCGGTACCGGCGGTGCGGTCGCCGAAGCCATCGGTGTACGGCTTAAACAACTGGCGGAATCGACGCAGGTCATCGTTGTCACCCATGCGCCGCAGGTCGCCGCTCTGGCTAATCATCATCTGTTCATCAGCAAAGCGGGTACGAAGTCGGTCACGACGCAGGTCGACATGCTCGATAAAGCCGGCCGCAAGGAAGAAGTGGCGCGCATGCTCTCGGGTGCAACCATTAGCGACGAAGCACGTAAGGCAGCGGCTAAATTATTGGCGGCTTCGTAATGAGTCCAGTAGTCAGCAAAGAGCTGCTACCTAAAGAGGCGGCGAGTGCGATCGCCCGCCTTAGCGATGAGATCCGCGCGCACGACAAGCGGTATTACCAACAGGATGCACCGGCCATCAGCGATGCGGATTATGATGCATTACGCTTGCAGCTTGAAGCGCTTGAGAAACGATTTCCCGATCTCATAAAACCCAGTAGCCCGACTCAAAAAGTCGGTGCTGCGCCCAGCGCAACCTTCAGTAAAGTACGGCACAGCAAGCCGATGCTCTCGCTAGCGAACGCCTTCGCTAAGGATGACGTGGAAGAATTCATCACTAGGGTGCGGCGCTTTCTGGAATTACCGGATGCTGCGCCCGTCGAACTTGTTTGCGAACCCAAGATCGACGGACTTTCCTTTACCGCGCGCTATGAGAAAGGAAAACTTGTTCTCGGCGCGACCCGGGGTGACGGCGAAGTCGGCGAGAACATCACCGAGAACCTGAAGACAGTAGTACCATTGCAGTTAAAAGGCTCGCCACCGGACGTCCTCGAAGTGCGCGGCGAAGTCTACATGAGCAAAAAAGATTTTGCTGCGCTGAACATGGCCCGGGCAGCGCAAGAAGAGGCGCTTTTTGCCAATCCGCGTAATGCGGCTGCGGGGTCGTTGCGCCAGTTGGATCCAGAGATTACCCGTTCACGCGCCCTCAGCTATTTCGTTTATGGTTGGGGTGAGACGAGCGCTCCGCTCGCCAGCACTCAACATGGCAGTATCGAAAAGCTGCATCAATTCGGGCTGGTGACCAATTCACTACAATCAGCCGGCAATCTCGAAGCTGTGATCGCTTACTACCAGTCTATCGGCGCGACGCGTGCCAAGCTCGACTATGATATCGACGGTGTGGTCTACAAAATCGATAGCCTCGATTACCAAGCGCGGTTGGGTCAGGTAGCCCGTGCCCCCCGCTGGGCGATTGCGCATAAATTCCCGGCCGAGCAAGCGGTGACAAAGATCGAAGTCATCGAGATTCAGGTCGGCCGCACCGGGACACTGACGCCGGTGGCGCGGCTTACGCCCATCACGGTTGGCGGGGTGGTGGTTAGCAATGCGACCCTGCACAACGAGGATGAGATCGCCCGCAAGGATGTGCGTATCGGCGATACCGTGATCATTCAGCGTGCCGGAGATGTGATTCCGCAAGTAGTCGGCGTATGTACTGACAAAACGCGCGGCAAGACTGCGTATGAGTTCCCAAAAATATGTCCGGTGTGTGGGGCGCATGCGGTGCGTGAAGAAGGTGAAGTGGCGCGCCGGTGCACCGGCGGCCTGACCTGTGCGGCACAGGCGGTCGAACGGCTGAAGCATTTCGCCATGCGTGATGCGATGGATATTGATGGGCTGGGCGATAAACAGATCGAAGCGTTCTTCAATGAAGGCCTTATTAGAAATCCGGCGGATATCTTCACGCTCGAGCAACGCGATGCGCAGGGCCTGACACGGCTCAGAAACCGTGAAGGCTGGGGCGAGAAATCGTCGGGCAACTTGTTCGCTTCCATTGAGAAAGCAAAAACGGTGTCGCTGGCGCGGTTTATTTATGCGCTCGGTATTCGCCATGTGGGTGAGGAAACAAGCAAGTTGCTGGCGAAGCATTTCGTGACATTCGATGCGTGGCGCGCCGCGATGGTCGCTGAGGATGCGCAGGGAGCTTTGCTCGCTATCGATGGCATCGGTGTGACGGTGGCGGAAGCGCTGGCCGCGTTCTTCGCCGAAAAGCATAATCAGCAATTGCTCGCGACATTGGCGCCCATTCTGACCATCCAGTCCTATGAACGGCCAGCGCAGCTGGATTCGCCGATCGCGGGCAAGACAGTGGTGTTTACCGGCACGCTTGAAACGATCGGCCGCAAGGAAGCGAAATCGTTGGCAGAATCACTCGGGGCGAAGGTGGCGAGTTCCGTGTCGAAAAAGACGGATTACGTTGTTGCCGGTAGCGACGCGGGTACCAAACTGAAAGATGCAACTGTGCTGGGCGTGACGGTAGTAAGCGAAAAAGAGTGGATGACACTGATCGGACGTAGCCATGCGTAATTCCTTCATGCAACCACAGCAGCCGCTGCAGATGACTATCGAAGCATCGCGCGAAAAGCTCGATATCATCGAGTTGCGCGTCGAAGAGATCGCGCTCGCCATCACCCGGCCGCTCGATCCGGTAGTGCCGCATCTCACGCTTATCATCGATGCGCCGCAAATGGATAACATCCATGCTGTGGTGGCGCAGGTGGATGTAACGGCGATCGTGCGCACTATCAAACTTGGCGATATCGATTGGGTGAGCCAAGTGCAGAAAGATTTTCCGCCCTTTGCGCTCGGGCGTTTCTATGTCTATGGCAGCCACGCGAAGGATACAGTACCGCCGAACCATTATCCGCTGCTCATCGATGCGGTGGCAGCATTCGGCACGGGCGAGCATGCTACCACAGCGGGATGCTTGCTAGCGCTTGAAGCGATCAAGCGGACACGTCCTTATATCGACACTGTATTGGACGTCGGCTGTGGTACGGCGATCCTTGCCATCGGCGCGGCGCGGCTCTGGAAAAACGTTTCCGTCGAAGCCTGCGACAATGACCCGATGGCGGTCAAGGTCAGCCGGGTGAACCTGAAAGCTAACCGGATCAAGGCGCGCTCAAACGCATGGGTCAGCGATGGATACAAGCAGCGGCCCATCCAATCGTTGCCCAAACAGGAAGTGATCGTGGCGAATATTCTCGCAAAACCGCTGATGAAAATGGCCCGCGGCGCGAAACGCCTATTACGTCATGATGGCGTGCTAATCCTTTCGGGCCTGCTTAACTCACAGGAAGCGATGGTGCTAAGTGCGCACCGGGTGCAGGGTTTGTACCTGAAAAAACGGTTGCGACGCGGGAAATGGTCCGTCCTGATACTTACCGCTTAGCCGCGTGCCTGCTGTGGTTGTGCGGTACGGGCGGGTAATTCCTGGCCGCGCTGCGGCTCCGCCGGACCCATCGGGATAGCGGCCTCGCGTACCCCATTCTTGGCCATATTCAGGCCGATCTCTTTCACCTGGTCGATCACGGGCGAGGGCAATTTGCTCTCGAAATAGTTCGAAAGTTTCTGCACCATGTCGTTCGCATATTGCACGGCCCGGCCGACGATGCCTTTGGGCGCAATGACAGGTTCTGCGACTGGTTCGCGCGATGGCGTGGCCGCGATTGCAGCTGCTGAAGACGCAGCAACTATCGCCGTCACGGCGGGTGCGGGGGCGGCCACAACCGGTATATGTGGTGTATGCGTTGCTGCGGCAATCGCAGGTGCGTGGGGTGCTGTGGCCGTTGCTAGATGTGCGGTTGTTGCAACCGCGGGAGCGGCGTGGTGATGCTGGTCATTAGTAGGTACGGCTGCCTGTGCGCCGACTGCAGGAGCAGTTTGCGGCGTAAGGACTTGCACTGGCAACTGCTGTTGGGGCTGATGCACGGGAATAGCCTGTGCCGGTTGCGGTTGCAATTGCGGTGTGTGCTGCACGAGCTGTGCATCGACCTGTGGCGGCGCGACAGCGGGCGCATGGTGCGCGGCAACGGCTTCGTGCGGTTGGGTGTGGGCGGATTGGGCGATCTGCTGATGCTCCATCTGCAATCTCTGAAGAGCACGTTCCCCAATCACTTGCTGGTTGGCCTCCTGCGGTTGCTGCTGGGGAGCATAGGCGGCCTCCTGCGCATATTGGATTTCGGGCTGTTGTGACGTCCGTCCGTGCTGCCAGTGTTCGGTCTGGCGCGCTTGTTCTGCTGCCAATTGCTCGTTGGCGAGACGCTCCTGCTCGTGCTGGAACTCGCGCGCTTGTGCTTCCTGCTGGATCAGCTGGCGCTGCATCTCCTCCTGCCGCAGGCGGTTCTGTTCCTCATCGTGATTGGTCGTGCTGGTATCGCCGGAGATGACAACATTCAGGCGGCGCAATGTTTCAGGACCGGCAATCCCGTCTGCCCGGATACCCGACATGGTCTGGAACTGGGTGACACCCGCTGCGGTGACGCCATCATAAAAACCGCTCGAATCACCGCTGAAACAATGCACAGTTTTAAGGCGACGTTGCAATTCACTGACGAAATCGCCGGAATCACCGAATTTAAGCGTTATATTCGCGGGAAGGAACATGCAACACCATAAGCTTTAGAGGGTAAGGCTACAGGCCAGTTATACCTGATAAACCAGCTTGCTTCAACCTTAAGCCTAGTCCTCGTCGGTATATTGCTTCTCGTTCTTCTCGTGGCGTTCCTGCGCCTCGATGGAAAGGGTCGCCACCGGGCGGGCTTCAAGGCGCTTCAAGCCGATCGGTTCGCCGGTCTCCTCGCAGAAGCCATATTCGCCATCCTCAATCCGGCCGATGGCGGAATCGATCTTGCTGATGAGCTTGAGGTAACGGTTGCGGGTGCGCAGTTCCACTCCGGCTTCGGTCTCAAGCGAGGCGCGGTCGGCGATATCCGCCTGATGCCAGTTTTCCTCGTGCAGGTGATCGAGCGTTTCGCGTGACTCGTCCATCAGCGATTTGCGCCAGCTGAGCAGTTTCTGGCGGAAATATTCCTGTTGCTGGGCGTTCATGTACGGTTCGCTGGCGAGCGGCTTATAGCCTGCAGGTAGCTTTGCCGGTTTATAATTGCGCTTGGGTTTCGGCGGCGCCTTTACTGGCGCCGGTGCAGCTTTCGCGGCTGGTCTTACCGGCGCTGACTTGGTGATCGTTTTTGCAACAGGTTTAGCAGCGGGTTTCGTTTTGGCAGGGGCATGTTTACTTGCTTGTTTCACAGGGGAAGTTGCTTTCTTGACTAGTTTGGCGGCAGGCTTTTGTGCCGCGGGTTTTGCAGATTTTTTAAGGGCGGGTTTTGCGTGTGGTTTCGTCGTTTTCTTTGCCGAGGATTTTGCCATAGTGCAACCTTCGCGTAAACGTTGATAACCCAGCTAAAATAAGGAACCGATGCGAACGCTGCAAGCCGCATGCGACTGCTATACACAGGGGTTTACGCGTTTGAGTTCACCGAAACCGGCACTGTGAGGCCTGACATTTCGAGTTTTGCCAGCTCAACTGCGGCCCGTACTTCGATTTCGTTAAGGATGCTCATCAGCACCGGGTCATCAAGATCATCGCGCTCCTGCGCCACGAGACGTTCCAACTGGCGAAGGGTCGTGTAGGGCAAGGTACCCATCAGCAGGGAATCACGCAAATTGCTAAGTACATCAAGAGTCAGGCGACCGCGTTTCTGGGCTTTGCTGCGCTTGGCTTCGCGTTCATCGACCTCTTGGGCACCAAGCAGGCCACCAAGGGTGCCGACGGCGGCAATGCTGCCGGTCGCTTCCGCACCCTCTACCCCCGACGAGACTTCTGCCGCCGCCAGCGCATCCGCGAATCCGGGGCCGCTGACGCTGCCTGTCTTCCTGACGGAACGCGCCGTCGTGACGGGCCTCGTGTATCCAACCTTCTCGACCATAGGCGAAGTATAGTGGACGGCCTCTTGCGATGCAACCAGCTCCGACAGGCAATCATGCATATCAACGGTTTGGAATTGGCATCATGCAACGGTAGTAAAGGTACATGACCGGTTTTGCACGGTGTTCTGATAGCCGATGCGTCATCTTTTTAGCAGGCTGCGGCAATTTTTACCTACATTAACCTGTCCGCTGTCAGACCTTAATAGCGCTTTGAAAATCCAGCCTAAGTGGGTTTCGCCGCCGAGTTGGCACGCTTATCGCATAAGTAAGTACAGAAAAATAATACGCCATGAGCGGAGCGACGACATGCAAAGGAAACCTGACACGATGCGCAACATTTGCACCAGAGCGACCGTCCATGGCAGCAAAGGGTTATTGTTGACGATATTCGCTATGATTATGTTTGCCAGCAATGCGCATGCCGCACGCATTAAGGATGTCGTAGCGTTCGAGGGCATCCGCGACAACATGCTGATGGGTTATGGCCTCGTCGTGGGCTTGAACGGCACGGGCGATAAACTGCAGAATAACGCTTTCACCGAACAATCCCTGATCGGCTTCCTCGAGCGTCAGGGCGTCAACACACGCGGTATCCAGCTAAAATCGAAAAACGTCGCCGCCGTTACAGTTACCGCGAAACTGCCGCCGTTCGCGCGGGCCGGTCAAGGCATCGATGTGCAGATCAGTGCACTTGGGGATGCAAAGAGCCTCCTCGGTGGCACCTTGCTCGCGACCTCTCTCTACGGCCCGGATGGTAACGTGTATGCGGTCAGCCAGGGTCCGGTCACGGTCGGTGGCTTCGAAGCTTCGGGCGCAAGCGGCACTTCCATCACTAAAGGCGTGCCGACCAATGGCTTCATCAGTAACGGGGCGAGCGTCGAACGCGAGATTGATTTCCGCCTGAACGACATGGCGAGCGTGCGCCTCTCCCTGCGCAACCCAGATATCACGACCGCGAGCAACCTGATGCGCGCCATCAACCAGCAAGTCGGCGCAGGTGTCAGCCGCGTGGACGATCCGGGTACTGTCACCGTGACGGTACCGACGGCATATAAAGGTGATGTGGTGGGCCTGCTGGCCGATATCGAAACGCTGCCCGTCGAGACCGATCAGCCCGCCCGCATCGTGGTCGATGAAGCGACCGGAACCATCGTGATGGGCGAAAATGTACGCATCAGCACCGTGGCGGTAGCGCAAGGCAACCTCATCGTAAAAGTAGAAGAGACCCCGCAAGTATCGCAGCCGAACCCGTTCGCGCCGGAAGGTGCTGAGACCGTGGTAGTGCCACGTAGCGATGTGACGGTCAGCGAACAATCCAGCAACAAGGTCGCCGTGATGCAATCCGGCGCCACGCTGAAAGACTTGGTGGGCGGCTTGAACGCCCTCGGGGTCGGCCCACGCGATCTGATCACTATTCTTCAGACCATCAAAGCTGCCGGTGCGCTACAAGCAAATATTGAAACCCGATAAGACAGGCAGCCCATGTCTACCACCGCCATCGCCACCGCTAGTAACCTTACGGATACCGATATGTCAGTTTCAGCCATCAAACTACCAACTTCGCGCGGCATTTCCTTACGGGGCAGCAAAGCAACGCCGGAGCAGATCGACGCGACTTCGCATGAGTTCGAGGCACAGTTCATCTCACAGATGCTGTCGAACATGTTCAATACCGAATCACGCGACGAAATGGCAGGTAGCGACAGTGAGGACGTCTACAAATCCATGCTCACCAATGAATACGGCAAGATTATTGCAAGGACCGGGGGAATCGGTGTCGCTGACCAGGTGAAACAACTGATGATCAGCCAGCAGGAAGTGGAGAAATAATCCATGCAGTTCCATCCGCAGTCAGTTCATGCCTTGCCGAATGCCGCCATCCTCCAATCGATGAGTGTCGAGGAACTGATGGATACGACCTTGCGCCTGAGCGACATCCTCGCGCGTGAAAGCGAACTGATGGACAGCATGCAGTTCAAGGAGCTGCCGCAGTTACATAACGAGAAAACCAAGCTCACCGCAGTGCTCGAGATCTACCAGCAGGTAATGGCGAATGACCCCGAATTCGTAAAGAAGGCCGATGATAAAACGCGGGAGCAACTCGTGCTGCTGACCGATGACCTCGCCTTCAACGTGGAAGAGAATTTCCGCAAAGTGTCCGTTGCCAAGGCAGTGAATGGCCGGGTAATGCAAGCCATCATGGACGTGATGAGCGAGCAGCACCGCCCGGGCACCTATGGCCGCAATGGGCAGGCGACCCAACAGCATGATCTCGCGCTTTCCCTCAACCTCAACCAGCAGGCCTGACCGCCATGTCGCTTTCCCTTGCATTGAACAACGCGCTTTCGGGGCTTCGGGTCAACCAGGAGTCGATTAGCGTCCTGTCGCAAAATATCGCGAACGTGAATACGGAAGGGTATTCACGCCAGGTATTGAACCAGTCGGCGATCACCGTCGGCAATATCGGCGAGGGCGTGCAGATCGACAGCATCACCCGCAAGATCGATGCGTATCTCCAGCGTTCGGTGCAGACCCAGAACTCGACTAATTCGACCGCGAAGACGCTGACCGGCTATTACACCAACCTGCAGAACCTGCTCGGCCAGCCGGGTGCATCGAACTCGATCGATACATTCATGACCAGCTTCTTCAACTCCGTGCAGCAACTGGCGGAAACGCCGGATACCGAATCGCTCAAGGCGAATGCGGTCTCGGCCGGGGCAACGCTCGCCAACCAGATGTCGGCACTGGCGGGTAACGTGAACGATCTGCGCCAGCAGGCGGATAGCGACATCAACACGTCGGTCAGCGCCGTCAACGCATCATTGGATCGCTTGAGCGACATCAACAAACAACTGGGCCAGAGCACCACGTTGCAGCAAGGCCAATCGAACAGCCAGTTGCTCGATGCGCGCGACAAAGAACTCAACCTTCTTTCCGGGTACATGGATATCTCGACCAGCTACGATAATTCAGGCGCGGTCACGGTTGTTTCCGGCAGTGGTGCGGTACTGGTGGAGCAGAGTACCCGTCATCAGTTGCAGTATACGAAAGCCGGCTCGGGTACAGTCTTCAGTAACGATGCAACGTTCTCACCACTGCAAGTATTAACGCTGAACAATAGCGGCCAGTTCATCGGCACGCCGCAAGTGTTGATCTCGGGCGGTACATCCTCCCAGATCAAAAGCACCATTTCCGGTGGCTCGCTGGCCGCGCTGCAACAGGTGCGCGACCAGAAATTCCCGGCGATCCTTGACCAGCTCGATACACTTTCGGCCGGCCTGCGCGATAGCGTGAATGCACTGCAGAATAACGGTTCTGGCTATCCACCGGCAACCTCCCTGACCGGAGACCGCGCCCTTTACCCGAGCGATGCATCGAGCTGGACAGGAGAAGTGCGCATCGCCGTGTTGAATTCGGATGGCACGCCGGTCGCGGCAAATTATGCTGATGAATCCTATACCGGCATCCAACCGCTGACCCTGAACCTCAACACGCTGAATTCGGGCAACGGCGCGGGTAAACCATCGCTGCAAAGCATCATCGACGAGATCAACAATCATTTCAGCGCCCCGGGCAATAAAGCGGAGATCGGCAACCTGAATAATGTGCAGCTTGCTTCTGATACGAAGACGCTGCCCAACGGTACGCCATCGCTGTTCAATTTCGGGTTCGACCTCAATAACATCAGTAGTGGTGGTTCGAAAATGTTCGTCACCGGCGTTACGGTTCTCGACGATACGGCAACGAATATCACCAACGTGACCAAAACGGCGCCTTCGCTCAGCATTCAGCCATCGAACAGCTATACGACGACTATCGGATCGCCAACGGTAACAATCAATCTCGCCACCACGCCGACCGTGCAGGCGGGCGACACGATCTACCTTAACTCGCCGAGCGCGCCGGTCAATGGTATTCCTCAGGCGAACCTTACCGGTTTCTTTAAAGTTACCAGTGTGAGCGGCAACACGATCACCTTCGATGCGACGGCGAACGCAACGAGTAGCGGCCCGGTGAATGATGGTGGTAATATCCAGATGATGCAGCCGTACCAGACGGTATCCGCCGGCAATCAGATCCGGACGGATGCCGCGGGTGACATGCAGGTCAATCTCAGTGCGAACCCAAACTCGGCCTATTACGATGTTACGGTGAACGTCACCTCGGTGGCGGATGATGGCACCGTCACTACGGCACCGGTGACCTACCGCGTACAGAATAACGTGCAGAACAACCTGAATACGCGCTACGATGCGACTGCCGTCGGGGCACCAGGGACGCTCGTACTGCCGAATACTTCGCAGGAATCCATGCGGGCGATCATGGTCGATGCGAAAGGCAATGAATTGCCGAAAGTGAATGGCCAGTATGTCAATCAGCCGGGGTATCTCAAGCTCGTGGGTGGTACGAACGGTTCGCAGACCTACAGCGTGGCGATCGATGAGTTGAGCTCGCAGCAGATGGGCCATCCGGATGAGTCGCCGCCGGATCCGGGAACGGGCTGGGGATTCTCACATTATTTCGGCCTGAACAATTTCTTCGAGTCGAATAACCTGACCGATACCGGGGATTCCGTGAAAGGTAGTGCGCAGAACCTCAAGGTCCAGCAACGGCTGATTGACAATGCGAACCTGATCTCGACCGGCAATCTCGAGGCGGTGAGTGCCAATGTCACGTCGGGCAACAAGCCGGTATATACTTATGCACGGTATTCGGGTGACAACTCGGTTGCGCAGAAAATGTCGGCACTGAACACGCAACCGCTATCGTTCGCGGCGGCAGGTGGACTGCCGACCGCGCATGAGTCGCTGCTGAGTTATACCAGCGATGTGCTCGGGTTCATTTCACAGACCACGGCGAATGCCTCTTCGAATGCGACCAACGCGCAGACGCTTTATGACGGGTTCAAAAGCCGGGCAACTGCCGTTAGTGGCGTGAACCTCGACGAAGAACTCGCCAATACGGTAACGTTCCAGAACGCCTATTCGGCGACGGCACGCGTCATCACCATTGTCAACCAGATGTATAGCGACCTGTTGAATACCTTCAACTGAGTCTAGGGAGAATAATCATGTCCACGCGTATCGGTAGTTTGTCCCTGATCAATGACACCTTGCGGGATGTCACCCAGTCACAGACCAAGTTGGGCGATCTGCAGGAACAGATCTCGAGCGGGTACAAATCACAGACCTTCGGCGGGCTGAACGGCAGTGTCGAGGCCTTCACACAAGTGACGGGCCAGATGGATCGTGCAACCCAGTTCAATACCAATAATGCACTCAATGTGTCGAAACTGCAGACGGCCGATGTGACCTTAAGTTCGATTACCGACATTGCGGATCAGATGAAGAACATGATGGTCGGCGCGAACGGGGCAACGATTGCTACCGGAAATATCCCCCAGGCCATGGGCGATCTTATCACGTCGATGGTCAGCCAGCTCAATGTCAGTTTTAACGGGGTCTACATGTTCGGGGGCACGAATACGACCACCCCGCCCGTGCCGGCGAATGCTGTCAACACGATCACCCCAGGCGTTCCCAGCGCGTCCTATTACGCAGGTTCACAGAATAATTCGACATTGCGGGCGGATGACACGACCAACATGGATTTCCCAGTGCGGGCGGACGATCCAGCGTTCCAGAAGATTCTGGCAGCAGCAAAACTGGCCATCAATGCCGCGGCGAACAAGGACACGAGCCTGATGGAACAAGCCCAACAAATGATCCAGAGCGGGCAGAGCGACCTGATCGCGGTACGCTCGAAAATCGGCTCGACCGTCGATGATATCCAATCGGTGGATGCGCGCCTGTCGCAGATGTCGACCTACTGGAAACAATTGTCCGATGGCGAATCGAAGACCGATATCGTCGCGGCATCGACCGAGGTTTCGAGTTATCAAGCCATTCTGCAGGCGACATTCCAGGTCTATGCACGGCTCAGTCAGCTTCGCCTGTCCGATTATCTCAAGTAGCAGGAAGTCAAGATGCCTGTTTACTTGCAACGCCTTACTACTGTGTTAAAGTGCAGATTGTCTGCCTTTGGCGCTAACCAGCATAGCAATCAAGGGAGATGAGAATGTATCAAGGAGAATTACGGATGACCGGAAGCGGTCCTGCGGTGGTCGGCCAGGCGTTCGTGGCATCGATGGCGGAAACGGAGGAGCTCGATACACGCTTCGGCCGTATTGCGGTATCGCCACGCCAGGCGATCGCGTTCCCGAACGGCATGCTCGGCATCCCGGACAAGACCAATTACTGCCTGACGCATTTTCCATCCGTAAAGATGGCGCGTTTCAAAATGCTGCAATCGCTCGACGATACGGCGCTTTCCTTCATCACCTTACCGGTCGATATCACCAACCCAATAATCGAGCGGACGGACCTCGAGCAGGCGGCGAACGACCTCAACATCCCGCTTAATGATCTGGCGGTATTGCTTGTCGTCACCGTGCATCGCGATTCTGGCGCGGCGAAGCTTTCGACCAATGCCCGGGCACCGATTCTCGTGCATGTGTCACGCCGTACTGCGGTACAACATGTTTTTCCCAATACAAAATACTTGATACGCCAGCCGCTGACCGTATGACTCCATCTGCGGCATGCTGCCTGAGTGAGCAATGAATCCGACGCACCGGCAGACGCAGTCAGTTCAACAATTCACCTGCCTCGGTGCGGAATGTCCCGATACGTGCTGTGCGGGGTGGGGCATGCAGGTGCCGCACGAGACAATCATCCAGTATCAGCAACGCGCGCCCGAGTTACTTGATTCCGTGACACAGGATGCGTCCGGTTTCGTAATGAAGCGCAATCCAAAAACGTCCGAATGTGTCAAGTTCGAGCAGGGCCTTTGCGCTATCCAGCGAGATTACAGCCCGGCGCTACTGGGAGATGCTTGCTATTTTTTCCCGCGCATCACCCGCGCGCTCGGGACATCGCTGCTGACCACCATGACCTTGGCCTGCCCGGAAGCCGCGCGGCTTACGCTTTATGCACCTGACGCTTTCACGCTGGGCGAGCGCAGCGAGGTTCGTACACCCTATACCTTGCGCAATTACCTGCCGGAAGGCATTGATGAAGAAGCGGGGCTGACTATTCATGCGGCGGTCATGAATCTAGCGGCGGATAAAACGATCTCACCGGCACGGGCCCTCATGCGCATCAGTGCGGTCGCCCACGCCCTCGAAATGCAACCTTACGCCGCATGGGCGGAAGCATTTCCACTTTACATTATAATGGCGGATGGCCGCATTCCCAAACCGGAAGCTGCGCCGACGGATCTATTCAATCTCGCCCATGCCCTGCATGGACTGGTAATGGCGAGCCCGGCTCCCGGCCCGCGCCTGATGTACTGCGTCGAGACGATAGCGCAGATGCTCGGAATTACGTATAGTTCCAATGGCGGTATTGCCCTTACCGATCAGGCGACAGAATTTGCCGTACGTGCATTGGCGACGATGCGTCGGCAAGCCCACGTCTTGCAACCAATTCTGCGACGCTATCTGCAGGCGCAGATCTCGCAATCTTTTTTCCCGTTCTCAGGCCTTGGCCAGCGGTTGAGCGAGCGGATCACGATTATCGGGGTGCGTTATGCGACAGTGCGGCTCGCCTTGGCCAGTCTGGGCGATAATCCGGGTGAAGAGGAGGTCATTCGTATTATCCAGTCGCTGTCGCGCTTCAGTGATCACCTGGCAGATCCGACCCTTTCACTGGCGATTTACACCGAGACCGGGTGGGTGAGAGAGGCACGCCTCCATGCCATTATCGGAGATTAGGTGCGTTTTGGCCACAGGCACACAACTTAAGTCTTATTGTGTGTACGCTCACTATAATCCACATGACAAACTTACGCATTTATGGCACGGTAGATAGCGATCGGAGTTGTACGAACGTTGTTCGAGTGATTCCACATTCAAGGTTCTATGCGGCATACCACGGGTTCTCCGAAACAAGTCGAAAAAAACTTGGATGAAAATTAATGTCATTAACGATAATTTAACTAATTGCCGCTAATGATACAAACATGCGTCTGAAGAAAACCCGGAGACATGATGTTTCCAGCTCTTTAGGTGTCTGGTGGGCAAGTAGCCCTGGTCAATTTTAACAGTCCAAGTAGGAGATACCCAATGTCTAACTCTATCATCAGCAATATCGCTGCGTTCTCTGCGCAGGGTAATATCGCGCTTGCCTCGGCAAGTGCAGCCGAATCGATCGCTCGCCTGTCGAGCGGTAACCGCATCGCGAAAGCTTCCGACGACGTTTCCGGTCTTGCTACCGGTACCGCGCTTCGTACGCAAGTGACCACGCTGCGCCAGGCTCTTTCCAACGCATCGCAAGGTTCCAGCCTGCTTCAAGTAGCCGATGGCGCCACCACGCAGATCATCGATATCCTGCAGCGTCAAAAAGCGATTGCCACCCAGTCTTCATCCGGTCAGCTGACCGACTCGAACCGTGCGCTCCTCAACCAGGAATTCACGAACCTGTCAGCGGAGATCGATCGTCTCTCGCAATCGACCAACTTCAACGGCGTCCAGCTGATCGCGGGTACCTTGGGTACTAATACCACAATCCAGCGTACCGACGCACTTTCTGCGAACACCACGATCGCTGCCCCGACCGTGGGCGGTAGTGCGGCTGTCGCCTCGACCGTCGCCATCCAGGCCTTCAGCACCACGACCGGTACTGCTGCACTGGCGAACGGTGTTGCGCTTGGTAACCTTACCGTTACCGATAGCTCAGGTACACTCCTTGCCAACGCCGCTTACACCACCGTTGACCAGAACCTCTACGGCCAGTTCAGCAGCTTTAACTTCAGCAACGTAAACTACGGTGCTGTGGGTACGGGTACTGGTACGCTGACCGCAGTCATTAACGGCTCGACCTATACCGGTACGGTGACCTCGAACGCCGCCGCTACGGCAGTCCTGCAGAACGGTAACACCTATATTAAGGTGGGCCTTGGTGCAGTAAGCTTCGTCGATAGTTCGACCACTGCCAACACGGTTGCCAACGTCCAGAACGGTTTTAAAAACACCTATGTAGACCGTGCGAACGTGGTTCAAGGCGTCAACTTCACGGGTACGGCCTTGAGCGGTGCGACCGGTAACGCGACAACGGGTGCTTTCGTTACTGCGCGTGTTGCCACGGGTGGCTCGCTGAACATCGGTAACTTTACGTACGGTGGCAGCACAGCTGCGAACGCCAACATCCTTTCGGTTCAAGTGAATGGCCAGACCTTCACCGCGACTGCCACGAAGGATAGCATCAGCAACGGTACCTTGCAGTTCACTGATGGTACGGGCCTGCAGAGCGTGACGATCAATCTTGCGAACCTGCCGACGACGGCTGCGGTCACCACGGGGAATATCCGTACGGATACGACGCTGCGTGCATCGTTCATCTCGGCACTCAACACCGGCTTCAGTAAAGCGGGTGGTAACGGACTGAACTTCTCGATTGGCACCGCGGCGACGGATACGATTAACGTCACCATCGGTTCCACGACGACGAACAGCCTGTATGGTGGTCAAACGCTGGATGTGTCGACGGCAGCAACCGCTGCCAACGCATCGGCGGTACTTGATGCCGCAATCGTGAAAGCGACCTCGGTTGAAGCAACGATCGGTGCGCTCGAGTCACGGTTCAACTTTGCCTCGAACTCCATCCAGTCCTCGATCGAGAACCAGGATGCAGCTCGCTCGCAACTGCTCGATACCGATGTGTCGACTGAATCGACCGCTTACGCCAGCGCGCAAGTTCAGACGCAAGCGGGTATCGCCGTGTTGGCCCAAGCCAACCAGCTGCCGCAAGCCCTGCTGAAACTCATCCAGTAGCTTTAGAAGGATTGTAACCAAAACGGGTGGGGGATGTCAGTAGATGTCCTCCACCCATAAGGGCCATCAAGGTCCAATTAAAAAATAAATGGAGCTAAGACAATGTCTATCAACCTGCAAACTGGGGGCTATATAGCTCCTCAGGTTTTGCCGGGTGCAAGTAGCACAGATATTCAGGTCGCACAAAAATTACCAGTACAACAAAATCCTGAAGTGCCCGCACCTAGCAATCCCTCTACCCAAGACCCGGAGCAACAACGCTACGATCACGTGGTCTCTGCATCCAAGGGGTTAGTGGGTAATAGCTATCCGGTAAGTGATAAAAGCTTTACCATATTCAAGAATGCGGATGGTCAGTATGTCACCCGGTATACCAGCCTGCGGGATGGCAAGGTGACTTACGTGCCCGAGCAGACGTTCGTGCAGATCATCGGGCCAGGCCACGCGGACGTGCAACAGATCAACGTTCATATCAAAGCATAAACGCCACGCATGCCGAAACGGCATGCGTGTTGCATAGAGCTTGGTAAAGCAACAGGATTAGTGTAGGATAAAGCCATGGTTTCAGAGATTTCACTCGGTACATTCAGCGTCCAGAACGGTAAGAATGTTCTCACCGGCGGGGCGTCGAAACTCGATACCACTGCCATCGTTAATGCGCTGGCGACTGCCAAACGTGCGCCGGCCGTGCGGCTCGAGACCAATAACAAAACCATCGACAGTCAGACCGCTGCCCTCGCGAAATTGAAGACCCTGCTGACATCGCTTGAGTCGGCCGCGGATACGCTACGTAATCCGCCTGGTGTCGCGGTTGACAGCAAAAATATTTTTCAATACCGTACCGCGAGTGTGACGAGCAATACAGGCGTTGCCGCGGCGAATTACCTGTCGGTCGCCGTCCAGCCGGGGGCCATAGCGCAGACCTACACGATTGATTCGATTACCCAACTCGCGACGGCAACCAAACAGCAATCCAACGTCATTACCATCGCCGACCCCACTGCAGCGTCCGCCGTCACGGCAAGCGGTTCGCCGACTCCCGGTTTATTCCAGGCAGGGGTGGTAAACCTGCGTGCGGTCGATGGTACGGCCGGCGGCATTGCCATCACGTTGAATTCCGGGGATAGTTTATCTTCCGTCGTCAGTAAATTCAACGCGGTCTCAACCCGTACCGGTATTCAGGCATCGATCCTGACGGTCGCGAGCGGACAGTACCAAGTTGTCTTTTCGGCGACGCAGTCAGGCACGACATATGGATTCGATCTCAGCGCACCGGCGGGGTCTGCCGGTGCTGGCATCGCCAGCGACCCGTCCGGGGTACTATCGCAAATCACGTTCGGCGGCGGTACGGGTAATGTCGTCGCGCAGAATGCGATTTTTTCGGTGGATGGTATTTCGCTAACCCGTCAGACCAACACGATCTCGGATGTACTCGATGGCGTTACCTTCACCCTGAAACAACCGGCAGCATCGCCGCTTCAGGTGAGCATTATTCCGGATACCACGCTCGTGACCAATGCCATCACGCAATTCGCGGATGCCTATAACGCGTTCAAGCTATTCGCTTCCACACAAAGTCAGTTGAACGATGACGGCACACCCAAAGATACTGCCGTGCTTTACAACGATACCACCTTCCGCAACATCACGGCGCAAATCAGCAATGAAGTCTCCGGTGTCGTCAATGGCATCCTGGGCAATAACCCCTCGCAACTGGCGGATGTCGGCATCACGCTCGACAACTTCTCGGGAGATGATAGCAATCCGGCCACCAAAGACATCATGACTGTCGATACGGATAAATTGTCGGCGCTGCTGCAATCGAACTTTACCGGCGTGCGTCAGTTGTTCGAGTTCACGGAAACGGCCGATGACGCAAATTTTGTGAATTCAGCTCGTTCGAATAGCCTGACGGTTGCGAATTACACCGTCAATATCGATACAACGAACAACATCTACACGGCGACGTACACGGATGGGGCCGGCACCCAGACCGTCAACCTTACAGCGACCGCACTGTCCGGCGGCGGGTTGAGCCTTGTCGGGCAGGCAGGAACGATCTTTTCCGGATCATCATGGGTCTATGCCAGTGCGAATACAACGGCCACCGTTCATGTGACGGCAACGCAGGGACTGGGCGATCGTTTTTACAATCTGGCGGATTCGATCACGGATAATTCCAACGGCACCCTGACTGCGGATGTCAAACAGCTCACCGATCAGTCAGCGCGTAATAAAACGCAGATCACAACCATCGACGAGCAGATCAGTTCGTATCGCGACCAGTTATCGGTAACCTATGCCAAGCTCGAAGGAGCGATAGCCAGCGCGAACAGTATTCTGGATCTGCTTGACGCACAGGCGAATGCCAGCAAAGGCTAATAACTGACTTTTCGAGTGAGGCGATGAATCAATCCTACAAAGCCTATAGCCGGGCAACGCATACGGTCAGCAAGACACGGCAGGTGGTGATGCTGTACGATGGCATGATCCGCTTTCTCCAGCAGGCATGCGACGCCATCGAAAAAAAACAGTTCGAAACACGCTATCATAAGCTGATGCGCGTGTCGGATATCATAATCGGCCTGCAGGCCTGCCTTGATTTTGAATCGGGTGGGGTGTCGGCGAAGATCCTCTATGATTTCTACTCGGCGATGGATATGCGTATTTTCGCGCTTCACCGCACTAATGATTTTAAAGAATGTCAGGCCATCACAGCGCAATTGAAAGAAATGCGTGACGTGTGGGACCGGATCGACCGCGGCGGAGAAACGCAGGCGGTCGAAGCTACGGCAAAACCTGCCGAAAGCAGCATTGATCCGCTGACGGTATCGGCGTAAATTCTCCTATTATCTAATTGAGTTGAAACATTATTGCTATCCGCCATGGATTGGCACGGGGCTTGCTTCTTATCGAGGAGATTATCCCGTCGATAAGGACATGCCATGCAATCCACCGGACTGAATGCGCTCGTTGCACTTGTTGCTGCTCCACCCGCTCAAGGCCAAGGTGCGGCGGCGAGTGGTGCCGATGATAGCGGTACCCAGAGTCAGCATTTTTCGCAGTTGCTGAGCGATTCCGGCAAACAGGATGGTCAGCAGACCCATCAGCAAGCTTCCGGCACAAAACTTTTACAAGCATCCGCATCGGGCGCCCTCAGCGCGCAGGAAGTGGTGTCGCCCGCCGAACAGATCGCGCAATTACTAGCACAGCGCGAGCAGATGGTGTCGCCGGATGATGCAACAGGCCTGCTAAAGCGCCTCGATACGATGATGGGCCAGAGCACGGACACGACCGAAACCCAGGCGCTGGCGCAAATCAAAAGCCAATTGCAGGCCATCATCACCACCGGCACCCCGAAATCGATCGCGGATATTCTGCAGGCCTCACCGTTAGTGAGAGAGGCGAAACTTTCCATGGTCGGCCTCACTGCTATGCTTACCATAAAAAAAGTGGATGATTCGGCAGCGGAAAAGAATGCGAACAATCAGGATGAAGAGGGGGATTCTGCCGCCGTTGCTATGCAAGCACCGGTAGTGGTGTTTCGTCCCGATGCTGGAACGGCTGCGGCGACTGCAGCAGCAACGAAGAACGGCGCGAAAAAAGAAGAGGTGAAGAAGGACGATACTAGTGACGTTGAGGCAGTCGATGCCGATGCTACGGTCACGGTGGTGGTTCCGCTAGCGCTTGCGGTTACCCAGCCGGTCGTTGTCCCCTCGAGCATTGTGCCGCAAGTGAGCGGGACCGACATCAGCATCAAGGATACCATGTTGCCAGCAGTCCTCAAGCCGCGGTCGGACCTTGATCAAGCGATTCCTCCACTGACGAGCAACGACGACACAGATGCGCTGCCGGACGTGAACCTGCCGAAAATGGGCAAGGTCGCCGCGTCGGATGCCGATAAAGCTGCAGCTAGTGATTTCCAGTCGATGGCCGCCGCCGCCGGTGCGGATGCGGCGAAAGCAACCGATGACAAACACGCGGCGGCCAAGCTGCAGACCGACCTCAGCACCCTGAATAACATAAACCCGCAAACCGGTAACGGTACGGGAACGCAGACCTTTTCTGCCGTGCAGCCGGTCGCCGTGACCCAGACACCAGGTCTCGTTAACCACGCCCAAGTGACGGATCAGGTGAGCGTCAGCGTGACCAAAGCAGCAGCCGATGGTATCAACCACATTACCATTCAGCTCGATCCGATGGGCCTCGGCCGCGTTGAAGTGAACATGCATACGAACCATGACGGGCAAACGCAGATCTCCTTCACGGTCGATAAAGCGGATACGTTCGATAACCTTAGCCGCGATGCACGCTCGCTCGAACGCTCGCTGCAGGAAGCGGGCATCAAGGCGGATACGGGCAGCATGCAGTTCAATATGCGCCAGCAGCCACAGCAGCAACAATTGCATTCCGATATGGGCAGTGGTCAGGGCCAGCGCTCGCAACAGCAGGCCAATGCGGAAGGGTCGACAGCATCGTCAACCACCACCAGCGTTGCTGCCATCATTCCATCCACCACCCGTAACTATCTTTTCAACGTCCGTGAGGGCGTTGATATCAGCGCTTAAGGAGAACCATCATGGCTGACTCAAGCATTACCGGTAGCCAGTCCGTCGACCAGATCAACGCCGCATTCATAGCTGCCCAGCAAGCAGCGGCGGCGAAGGGCACGGCATCGAAAACCGATGCAACGGCATCGCAGCAGACGCTCGGCAGCGACGAGAATTTCTTTCTCACTATGCTAACGACCCAGCTCAAGAACCAGGATCCGACCTCGCCGATGGATACGACGGCGATGACCCAGCAGATCGCGACCTATTCGGGTGTGCAGCAGCAGGTGACGACCAACGCGAACCTTGAAAAGCTGATCGCCGCGCAGAACCAGTCCACCACCTCACAGGCGGTGGGTTATATCGGCAAGGAAATCGAAAGTGCGGGCAATACGGGTCTCATCATTGGCGGGCAGGGCGCCTTCAGCTACAGCTTGCCGAAAGCGGCGGCCAACGCCCATGTAACCATTACCAATTCGTCCGGCACGGTCGTCTTCAGCGGTGCCGGCACTACGACGGCAGGCCGCAATGTCGTGATCTGGGACGGTGTGAACAGCACGACCGGCGCTCAGGAAGCGGATGGCACTTACACACTTTCCGTCACCGCTAACGATGCGGCGAACATTGCCATCACCCCGACAATCAATGCCGTCACGATTGTTAGCGGCGTTGAGACGGACAGCAGCGGCAATACCATGTTGATACCGGCTGGTGGCGGCAGCGACGTGAAATTCAGCGACGTGCTAGCCGTGCGCACGCCGACCCGGGCACAGACGACGACCGCGTCATCCTCGACCGATACCGGGACAGGAACCAGCACCAGTAGCGCGAGCACGGATACCAGCACTTCCGGCACCTAGGCCACTTGGCATGAGATTCGCATAGTAACGACGGAAAGAACGACAACCAGACGACGACGAGAACATTCAACCGCCCAAGGGCGACAACGAAGACAAGCATTCAGAGGAGATTTTATGAGTTTGTATGGAGCATTATTCGGCGGCGTATCGGGTCTCACCGCGCAATCGAGCAAGATCGGCGCGATCTCAGACAACATCGCGAACGTTAACACCGTGGGTTACAAACAGGCGGTGGCGACCTTCTCCTCGCTGGTCGTGAATTCCAGCAGCGTTGTCTCCTACCAGACTGGTGGTGTACGCGGTGGTACGGTCCTCGACGTGTCGCAGCAGGGTCTGCTCCAGTCGACACAATCGCCGACGGATCTGGCGATCTCGGGCAACGGCTTCTTCGTGGTGCGCTCCGTCGCGGATGGCAGTATCGGTGGCACAGCGGCTACGCCGCTTTATACCCGTGCGGGCTCCTTCACGCCAGACGCGCTGGGCAATTTCGTCAATACCAACGGCTTCTTCCTCCAAGGCTGGCCGCTCGACCGTGATGGTCGCCTGCCGGGCGACCCGGGCAACCTCGACACCACAGCGTCGAGCAACTTTGATTCGCTCAAACCGGTCAACATCCAGTCGGCTTCCGGGGTCGCCCAGGGCACGACGACCATCGCGCTCGGTGCCAACCTGAAATCCAGCGAAGTGGTCTATCCGGGTGCTTCGGGCCTGCTGGTGCCGGACCTGCATAACAGCTACAACCAGAACATCGCGGCCGACCAGATCCAGGTCGGTTCCGAATATGGCCTTGCCACGGCCGATTCGATGCGCCGCGGCGATACGTTCAACGTCACGGCAGCGGGGGGTACGGCGACCACTTACGAGTATGGCGGGTTCACCATCGGTCGTCAGGTCACCACCAGCGGCGGTTCGGTCAATTTCGGCGACTCGGGTTCAGACAATACATCGCTGCTCGATGTAAGCTCGGGCGTGGTGACCGTGGACGCGGCTAGCAAGAACACCTTCATCTTCACCGTACCGAACCATGACATGATCACGGGCGATACGGTCACGATCACCGGCCTGAGCATCCCGGGCGTGCCCTCGACCGAGGTCAACTCGGTCCATACCATTACCCGGATCGATGCGAGCCATTTCAGCATCAACACGACGACCCCGACCACGGATGCCTTCGGTGCGGCGGAAGGTACGGCGGGTGCCACGGCCAATATTCGCCAGTTCAAGGGCAACGTGCTCGATGCCATCACCTCGTCATCGCCCTTCTTCAGCCTGACGAACAGCTCGGGCTACACCGCTTCGGCGCTGACCTTGCAGATCACGACCACGAACGGCGGTGCGAAAACGTTCTCCTACGCGGCGAACTCGCCGAATACGGCAACCGGCCAGTTCAACAGCCTTAATACCTTGGCCCAGGCAATCGATGCCACGAGCGATCTTACGGCACGTGTAGTCGATGGTCGCCTGGTCGTGGCGGCACAGGATGCCAACGAATCCGTCACCTTCACCAATGGCGATGCCGTCGGCAACGCCGCAGGTACCCAACGCGGTATCGACTGGGTGCAGGAACTTGGGCTGGCGCCCGTGGGCGTCGCCGCCCAGGGAGTCAATCGTTACGCCAGCCTGCAAGGGCTTGCGGACAAGGTGAATGCCAGCACGACAACCAGTGCGAAGATCACCAACCCACTTAACAACTCGACGCTTTCCATCAATGTGAAGGATCCGCTGAACACCATCCAGTTCAGCGATGCGACACTGGCCAACTTCAGCATCACGGCGGGTAATAACATCGACGTGCCGGCCGGTATCTACACGGCGGGGCAGACCATCAACGTCACCATCAACGACATCCCGCCAGCGCCGCCGACCATGCTGCCCGGTTCACCCGGTAGCGCTGTCACGATCGCCGGCCTGCCGAACGGTATCGGCAACATCCCGGGCCTTGGCGTCAATGGCGGACCGTTCAACGTCGTCTCCACGACCGGGACGAGCTATACCATCCAGATCCCGGTCTCGCAGACCACCGTCATTCCGACCAGCACCAGCACGCCTGCGCCTCTTGGCGCGGTGGTCGCCATTGTCGGTAAATCGAACCAGGGTAGCGTCCTCTCCACCTTCGGCTTCGCGGGGAGCCCGGCCACGGCGACGAACATTGCCAAAACGTCGCTTAACGGCGCGACTTATGCCGCGGTCGTGCCTAGCTCGACGCCAAGCATCGGGCCGGAATACGATCCGACCGGCGCCGTCGGCCAGAACATGGCTTCGGGTGATATCGTGGCCCAGTTCAGCCGTAACGTGACCGTCTATGACAGCCTCGGCAGCGCGCACGATGTCCGCTTCAGCTATATTAAGACCGCACCGAACACCTGGGCGGTGGAAGTGCATGCCATTCCGGCAACCGATATCAACGCCACCGGCTCCTTCGTTGATGGCCAGATCGCCACCGGCAGCATCGTGTTCAATGGCGACGGTACGTTGCATTCCGTGACCAGCAGCCTGAGCAACCCGATCGCGGTGCAATGGTCCAACGCCGCTGTGCCGTCGACCATTACCCTCAACCTCGGGACGGCGGGTGTGGCGGTGGCCACTTCATCGCCGGGCGATACAGTCGGTCTCACCGATGGTCTCAGCCAGTTCGATTCGGCCTACAACGTCAACTTCGCGAACCAGAACGGGGCACCGGTGGGCGAGCTGACCAGCGTTGCCGTCGACAAGGACGGTATCGTAACGGCAAGCTATAGCAACGGCCAGACGCAGAAACTCTTCAAGATTCCGCTCGCCAGCTTCGCGAACCCGGATGGTCTCGATGCGCTTTCGGGCAACGTCTACAGCCAGACCCGTGCATCCGGTGAAGTGAACCTGCGCGAAGCCGGTAATAACGGCACGGGTTCGGTGGTCTCGGCGGCGCTTGAATCCTCGAACGTGGATCTGGCCGAACAGCTTACTGATATCATCGTTGCCCAACGGTCGTATCAAGCGAACACCAAGGTGATCAAAACAGCGGATGACCTCCTGAACGAGCTCAACCAGCTATAACGAATAGGCGGCGTGCAGGGGTTATTTCCCGGCGCCGCCTTCGAATGTCAAGTCGTCTAGCTCCTTCTTGGGCCCGGATACGAAAGTATCTGGGCCACTTTTTTACTGCTAATACAGCCTAATACTTGCTTAAAATCCACTGTATGCTGTAAGTGATAAATTTTTTATTTATGACAATTCAGTGACAATCAGGGCTGGCCTGTTGTACTTCGAGGTAAATCTGATAGACCGACATTAATATTTCTTAACAAGAATGTGGCTTGCGCGACACAACGCAGCAAACAAAAGCTTCCCGAACACAGGGAATAAAGAGAACGATGTTTTACTAACCATGCGTTTACGTGGAAGGTAGTTAAAAGAGGCGCAATCATGACATATAAATCGAAAATCTTTAATTCTCTTAATGTCACTAAGGATGCGCGGGCGACCGCAGGTGAAGAAGAGAACATGCTTGCTGATCTGATGGCGAATCCGGAATACCTGCGTCATTCTTCCTCTGTGATCAACGAAGCGCTGAAGGAAGGTTTTGACGTGCTGCAATTGCCCAACGGCGATATTGTGACGACCGGCACCAAGACGATCGTGAATACCTATGTATGGGACGGTGCGACGGCACGGCTTGACAAAGCCCGCGCGCCAAGCGACAAACCGCGCGCGCGAAAGGCATTAAAAGCGAAAGCGGACGAAACTGCGGAGTAAACGTTTCGTCATTGCAACGAAGCGCATCATCCAGTAAATAGTTCATTGCTCGTATGCTGAAGACACGATGGATGCTGAAACGAGTTCAGCATAACGGTGTGCTTAGCACCATCTCAGCCTATGCGTCACCCTGAACTTGTATCAGGGTTCATCGAAGAGAATCAACTCAATTGCACCGGCATAATCGATTTCGCCAAGCCGTTTTCACCTGTTTCGATGATTGCGCCTGCCAGCGTCCCGTTGCCGCTGGCCGGTTCCATTCGCACCTTGCGGAATTTCTGCAGGAAGTTCTGCATCGGGCCGGCGGGAGCGAAACCAATGATCGAATTATAATCGCCGCACATGCCGCAATCTGTCTGGTACGCGGTGCCTTTGGGCAGGATGCGCGCATCGGCGGTCGGGACATGGGTGTGTGTCCCAAGGACGGCCGAGACGCGGCCATCAAGATAATGGCCCATCGCCTGTTTCTCACTCGTCGCTTCCGCATGCATATCGACGAGGATCATATCAACATTCGCCCCGAGTTTGTATGGGGCAAGCGCCGCATCCGCGCAGGTGAAGGGGCTATCAAGATATTCGCGATGGAAGACCTGTCCCAGCAAATGCAGCACCAGCAGCTTCTTGCCATTCGTGAGCGTGAAAAGTTTGCAGCCCGAGCCCGGCACGCTTGACGGAAAATTATGCGGGCGCAGCAGCCATGTCTCGTTACCAAGCAAAGAAGGGGCATCCTTCTGGTCGAAGACGTGATCGCCGCCGGTGAGGACATCGATGTTATGGCCCTTAAAGTCGCGCAGTGCCTCACCGCCGATACCGAAACCACCCGCGGCGTTATCGACATTGACGACGACGGCATCAAGGGTGTGTTCAGCGCGGAGCTTGGGGACGAAACGTTTCACCGCATCGCGTCCGCTACGCCCGACCACATCGCCACAGAAGAGGAGTTTCATGCGTGCTACATGGCGCAGCCTAGGTCAAAAAGGAAGCTTTATTGCGGCTGACCGGCATTAAAATACGCGTGAATTCGCCCTGATCAACGGCTAATTTGCACCAATTTATGACTAGAACATACTTACGCCAAGCTCCGTGAGCACACCATCCAGCGGCGCATCGAGCTCGTTGGTCGGTACGAGGTTTACTTCCTGGCTGCTGAAGCCGACACCGATGAAGAGCGGTGGTTTCGGCAATTCGCGCATGATTTCCATGGTGCGGTCGTAATAACCGCCGCCATAACCCAAGCGGTAGCCTTCGCCATCGAAGGCGAGCAGGGGAACGAGGATGATTTCCGGGTTAACTTCAGGCGCTTCCGGTAGCGGTTCTTCCATGCCGAGTTCGTGGTGCATCAGTGGATCTCCAAGTTTCCATAGCCGATAGATGAGGCTTTTCCCCGTGGTGACAAAAGGCAGGGCGGTCTGCTTTTTGGGATAGCGCGCCATGATCTTGAAGATCTCCATCACATCCAGTTCGCCGCGCATGGCACGATATCCGGCAAAGGATTCGCAGAATGCCAGAATCGGGTGATCGGAAAACTGGCGGGCAATGGACTGGCTGGCACTCAGCATCGCGGCATGCGGCAGTTGCATGCGTTTAGACTGCATCGACTCGCGAAGCTTACGTTTTTCGGCAGCGAAGCTGCGGTCTTCACGATGATTCATACGGCTACTATGCCTGTTCATCCTTGATTGTAAATGCAGACGACGCGGTGATTAACAGGCTTTCCTATGGGTTTTTTATGGGCTATATCGCACATAGTATCCACACACACGATCAAGGAAAAATCTAATGCAACTGCCACGTACTCTCAAGTTCATCGCCATCACTTCGCTGTTTTTCGTCGCCGCATGCGATATGTCCCAGTTCCAATCGAAGCGTGACGAACCGGCGCCTCGCGGCAGCCTGACGCAGAATCTGACAATGGTCGACGGTACCGGCCGCGTCTATGGCAGTGTGATGCTCGATCCCATCAATGGTGGTAAGGTATTCGATGCGGAAGGTCGCCTGATGGGCCGCATCGTCAACCCGAATCCGGCGCCGTTGGCTCCTGCACTTCAATAGCATCAGCACCACGCACATTTAAAAAGAAGCCCCATGGAAACATGGGGCTTCTTTTATGAATGGTACCACCGTGGCCGTGGGTAATTAGATTCTCTCGAGACCCGTTTGTACAGGTGGGTACCGTATACCGCCAACCACGGTCAGCGACAGGGACAGTTCCCTAAAAGAGATAGTCGGTCCGGAGTAATGCGTTACCTACACCAACCGGGCAGTACCATTCATGCACAGTATAGGACAGGATAGCTAGATTCGCAAGGGGTGCTTCGACATTCCAGCGAAAGCTGTAATCTATCAGTTTATAAAGGTGGATTCCAGCTCGCTACAGTGACGCAGTACCTTAAGCCGCGAGTTTATCAGCTAAACCTTCGATTCGCCCGGCGAGAGCCTGGATGTGGCTGGCCACCTCTTCCTCAAGTGCGGCGAGGCGGGCATCATCGCCTGTTTCGTTGACCTGCTGGCGAACATGGGTCAAGTCATCCTTGGTGCGGATGAGGTCACGTTTGGTATCATGCAGCTCATCGGCTACCATCAGAGCCGAATAGAGGAGCATCAATGGTTCGGGCAGTTTGCCGACGGCTTTTTCAAGCGAGGTGATGCGGCTGTTCATATCGTGGATGAGCGTATGCAGGTGCTGTTCCTGACCCGCATCGCACGCAAGCGTGTATTCCTTGCCGTAGACATGCGCGGTAACGGTTTTCTGCGACATATTAATGCTCCAGCAGGAAGTCGAGTTGGTGGATGGTGGAATCGAGGCGGGTGACGACATCGCCCGCGGTCGACTGCAGTTCGAGGTAATCCTTCTGCAGTTGCTGCAGAAGATTAGAAAGGCGCAGATTGTCGTTTTTCAGGAACTCATTTTCGCTCGTCGCCTGTGTCAGCGCGGTTTCGAGTTCCGAGGCGTGCGCCTGCCATGAAAGACTGATTTCCTGCTGTGCCGCTTCGCGGCGGGCAGCGGCCTGCGTGCGCTCCTCGATGGCGATATCCGTCGCCGCGGCGAGGCGCGCGTAGGCGCTTTCCATCGCGGCGATGGCATCATGAAGTGTTACATTAGCATTGCTTGACATGGAGCCCTCATCCTTAAGCTGTCGCGTGAACGACGCTGGATAGTTTTTTGTTTTCGTGACGAAATAAACATAACGTCGGATGGATTGCAACGGAATCACCGCGGATGTGCATAACTGTTTTTCGTGCCTGCACTTGCACCTGTAAAGGGCGACGTGTAAGGAGAATTTATGAACCAGCAAGCGAAGAAAAACACTATGCCAAACATCACTCACGATCAGATGGCGAACGCCATTCGCGCACTTTCCATGGATGCTGTGGAGAAAGCAAAATCCGGCCATCCCGGCATGCCGATGGGCATGGCTGATGTGGCGACGGTGCTGTTCCGGGACTTCTTGCGCTATGATCCACAGCATCCGCAGTGGCCGGATCGCGACCGCTTCGTGCTCTCGGCGGGCCATGGTTCGATGCTGCTTTACTCACTGTTGTATCTTACGGGCTATCCCGACATGACGCTTGATGAGATCAAGAATTTCCGCCAGTGGGGCGCGAAGACGGCGGGTCATCCGGAATACGGACATGCGACGGGTATCGAAACAACGACGGGGCCACTGGGGCAGGGTATCAGCAATGCAGTGGGTTTTGCGATGGCGGAGCGGGCGCTGAATGCGGAGTTCGGAAACGAATTGGTGTCGCATTATACCTATGTCATCGCGGGTGATGGATGCCTGATGGAAGGCATCAGCCATGAGGCGGCGTCGCTCGCAGGGTATCTCAAGCTCAACCAACTGATCGTGTTGTGGGACGATAACGAAATTTGTATCGACGGGCCGACAAGCATGACAGTGAACGATGACCAGTTGGCGCGCTTCACGTCGCTGGGCTGGAATAGCGAGCGCATCGATGGGCATGATGAGAAGGCTATTCACGCAGCGATTGCGCGGGCGCAGAAATCGAACAAGCCGACTTTGATTGCGTGTCGCACGGTGATCGCGAAACATGCGCCGACCAAAGCAGGGAAGAATAGCAGTCATGGCTCGCCCTTGGGTGCTGAAGAAATCACGGGCTCGCGCAAGAACATGTTGTGGGCACATGAACCGTTCGTGATCCCGGACGAGATCGTGGGCGCATGGCGGGACGCGGCGCTGGATCGTGCGATGGAATATGGTGCGTGGGAAAAGCGTCTTGGTGTATCGACGCTAAAAGATGTATTCAGCGCGCGTATGAGTGGTGATTTGGGTACTGCGTGGGTGAAGGCAGTTGATGCGACCAAAAAGCAACTGGCCTCTGCCCAACCTAAGGAGGCGACGCGCGTATCGAGCCAGAATGCGCTTGAGGTGCTGGTGCCGCAATTACCGCAACTGCTCGGCGGTTCGGCGGATCTGACGGGTAGCAATAACACGAAGACCAAAGCGATGACGGCGTTCAACGCTCAGGATTATAAAGGGCGTTACATCTATTACGGCGTGCGCGAACATGCAATGGCGGCGGCGATGAATGGCATCGCGCTGCATGGCGGGTTCATTCCTTATGGCGGCACGTTCCTCGTGTTCACGGATTATTGCCGGCCGTCGATCCGACTTTCGGCGCTAATGGAACAGCGGGTGATCTATGTGATGACGCATGATTCGATCGGCCTTGGTGAAGATGGCCCGACCCACCAGCCCGTGGAGCATCTCGCGGCGCTTCGGGCGATCCCCAACCTCCATGTGTTCCGACCATGCGATGCGACGGAAACGCTCGAATGCTGGCAGCTTGCTATCGGTTCGCCGAAATCGCCGAGTGTATTGGCGCTGACGCGGCAGACATTGCCGCATTACCGGAATGACTATGCGGCTGAGAATTTGTGTGCGAAAGGTGCCTATATCCTGCGGGAGGCCAAAGGCGGCAAACCACAAGTGATATTGATGGCGACGGGTTCGGAAGTGATGCTAGCGGTCGAAGCGCAGGCGCAGCTTGAGGCCAAAGGTATCGTGGCGCGCGTGGTATCGGTACCGTGTATGGAACTGTTTGCACAACAAACGCCAACCTATCGCAAAAGCGTGCTAGGTGAAGGCGTAAAACGTATCGCCTGTGAAGCGGCCATCGAGCAGGGCTGGGAGAAGTTTCTGGGCGAGGGTGGTATTTTCGTCGGCATGAAAAGTTTTGGTGCCAGTGCCCCGGCGGAGGAGCTGTATAAGCGCTTTGGGATCACGGCCGAGGCCATCGTTGCTGCAGCTTCTTAGCTACCACTAGCAGATTGTAGCATTTGGTTATGCAACGGCATTTGACGTGGCCGTTTAACCCGTTATAAGGCGGGCCAGAGGTTTTTATGACTATCAAAATCGGTATCAACGGACTGGGCCGTATCGGTCGTTCGGTGGCGCGCGCGATTATCGAAGAAGGCTATGACGACATCGAACTGGTGGCGGTGAATGGCTCACCTTCGGTCGAGAATCCGGCGCATCTGCTGCAATATGATTCGGTACATGGGCGCTTCCGTACCAAGATCACCTTTGATGGTGGTGCGCTAGATATGGGTCGCGGCAGGATCGCGGTGACGCAGGTGCGCGACCCGAAGAAACTCGATTGGGCGAAATATGGCGCGGATATCGTGCTCGAGTGCACAGGAGTATTCAATTCGAAGGATGCCGCGGCCGTTCATCTCGGACAGGGTGCGCGCAAGGTCATCATTTCCGCGCCGGCAGGTAGTGATTGCCCGACGTTCGTCTACGGGGTAAATTGCGATCAGCTCACAGCCAAGCATGATGTATTTTCCATCGGTTCCTGCACCACTAATGCGTTGGCACCATTGGCGAAAGTATTGGATGAGCGGTTTGGGATTGAATCGGGGTTCATGACCACAATACATGCTTACACGGGAGACCAGAACCTCGTAGATGGCAGCCATAAGGACATGCAGCGGGCACGCGCGGCGGCGCTGTCCATGGTGCCCTCGAAAACCGGTGCGGCGGCGGCGATCGGCCTTGTGCTGCCGCAACTGGTCGGCAAGCTCGATGGCGTTTCGGTACGGGTGCCGGTGCCTAACGTATCATTGGTGGATTTGAAAGTAGTGACGACGAAGCCAGCGACGGTCGAAGCGGTAAATGCAGCGTTGCGTGAAGCGTCGGCCAAGGGTTTGCCGAATGTGTTGAAGGTGAACGATGAGCCGCTAGTCTCGATTGATTTCAGTCATGATAATGGTAGCTCGATCGTGAATCTCAACGATACCAAGGTAATCGGCAGTCTTGTCAGAGTTTCGAGCTGGTACGATAACGAGTGGGGTTTCAGTTGCCGGATGCTCGATATGGCGCGCAAGGCTGCGAAGCTTTAAGCGCTCCTATTTACCTCGGCCCTTGTTGCGGTCGCAAGGATCGTTCTGCATGAACTTCATGCGCGGGTAGATCCGGGCATTTTGTTTAGGGGCAACGCGGGCATATAACTCAGGCGGTTTTTTACCACGGTAGACCTCCGCAGGTGTTGGCGCTCTTGCCGGGACAGAATCAAGCGCTTTCGGCGCAAATCGTTCGGGCGCTACCGGTGAGCCATTGACGCTCAGAGCGCCAGGTAAGATATCTTGTGCGTGTATCCGATCATCGCGCAGGGAATCCGCGGACGGATTGGTGTGTTCAGATGCTTTAGCGACCGAAATGTCCCTAGTCTCTCCACCCATGCATAGGATCTCACCAGATTCGAGCATCGCTGGATGCACCAGTGCAGCGGCGGCATGAGCGCTACTTGCCCGAATATCTGATGTCAGTTCGCTGAGTTTCTTACGACGGTTGGACACAACACTACTCCTTGATTCGTACAGGAACTCCACTATAGCTACGTGATTAGTCAAAAATATGAAGGTTTTGTGAAAATGACGGCGTTGCCAAACCTCGACTCACTGGACGTTACCGGCAAAACAGTGCTGGTGCGGGTCGACCTCAATGTGCCGATGCAGGCTGGCCGAGTGACGGATGCGACACGGATTCACCGGGTATTGCCGACATTACAATATCTTATGGAACGGCATGCGAAGGTGGTGATTCTCTCGCATCTAGGCCGTCCGAAGGGGTTTGATCCGGGCCAGTCGCTGGCGCCGCTGGTTGATGCGTTGTCGGCGGCCTTGTGGGACAGGCCGGTAAAATTCGCGCCGGATTGTGTCGGTACGGCAGCGAAACATGCGGTCGAAGGCGCGGCGCAGGGCGATGTGGTGTTGATGGAGAATTTGCGCTTTCATGCCGAGGAAGAGGCAAACGATGCCGAATTCGGCCGCCAGATGGCTGAACTAGGTGACGTGTTCGTGAATGATGCGTTCAGTTGTGCGCACCGCGCACATGCGTCGATGGTGGGAATCAATCCCTATCTGCCGTCGGTGGCGGGGCGATTGATGGAAGAGGAAGTAACGGCGCTGACGCGAGTACTCGCGGATCCGGCGCGGCCACTGACGGCGATAGTCGGTGGTTCGAAGGTCTCGACCAAGCTGGAGCTACTAAGCAATTTGCTCGCGAAAGTCGATAACCTCGTGATCGGCGGAGCGATGGCGAATACGTTCCTGCATGCGCAGGGCATCAACGTCGGTGCGTCGCTGTGTGAGGCGGAGATGGCAGGCATAGCGCGCGATATTTTGAAGAATGCGGCAAGCGCGAAATGCAGGATCGTCCTGCCGCTCGATGCGGTAGTGGCAAAGAAATTCAAGCCAAATACACCATCAGTGGTGTGTGATGTTGCGGATATCCCGTCAGATGGAATGATGCTCGATGTAGGCCCGCGCTCGTTGCTGGCGCTGTATGAGGTGATTGCGGCGAGCAAAACGCTGGTGTGGAACGGGCCGGTGGGCGCGTTCGAGACCGCACCGTTTGATGCGACGACGGTGCAGATCGCCCGTATGGTTGCAGCGGCATCGCGCGCAGGTAAATTGCATTCGGTAGCGGGTGGTGGTGACACGGTTGCGGCGCTGGCGCATGCGGGATTGTCCTCCGAAATGGGGTATCTCTCGACAGCAGGCGGCGCGTTCCTCGAATGGCTCGAGGGCAAGGAACTGCCGGGTATTGCGGCGTTGATGCAGGGAAGTGGCCATGCGGCGCGTGCGCGGGCTTGAGGATGCGCGGGCTGCGCTCGCCGCGGGTGAGTGCGCGTTGATTTCCGAACCCTTTGCGGCGTGTTATGCAGGGGTAAATTACTTTCAAGTGATGCTAAAACAGTTGCGTGATGAAACCCCGGATTTCAGCTTTGCGCTGTGTTGTGGGGATGATGCGGCGATTGCGCATGATGCGTTGCGCATGGGATTTGCTGATGTGATCTGTGATTGTGGTGATGGACAATTTATGGAACTGCAAGCGATAGCGACGCTAACCAATACTACTATTCGTAGGAGATGAACATGGTGATTTCACTGTATGCCGGGTTGCTCGGGTTGATGATGATCGCGCTTTCGGTGCAGGTGATCCGTGGGCGGTACCGTACAGGCGAGGCGTTGGGCGCCAACGCATTCGAGATGCAGCGCCGCACGCGGGCGCAGGGCAATTTCGCGGAATACGCGCCACTGTTCATTGTGCTTTTGGGCTTAACGGAACATCAGGGAATGGCGCCCTGGGCGGTGCATGTGCTGGGCAGCTGGTTCGTTGCCGGGCGCATCGCGCACGCCTATAGCCTGCTGGTGCATGAGCGCTATGTGGATGGCAAGCTGCAGCACTGGCCTATCTGGAGAAGTTGCGGAATGGTCTCGACATTTAGCGTAATTGGCATCATATCGGTCGCATTAGTGATCCATTCCCTGCCACAATGAGGAAATCATGGCCCTGTCGCGTAAAGTGAAAGAAATCCTGAGCTGGTACGAATCGGATAATCCGGGCACGAAAGCCAACCTTGCGCGCATGCTGATGCATGGCAAACTCGGTGGCACGGGTAAGATGGTCATCCTGCCGGTGGACCAGGGTTTTGAGCATGGCCCGGCGCGCAGCTTCGCGATGAATACGGCGGCGTATGACCCGCATTACCATTTCAAACTGGCGATCGATGCGGGCCTGAACGCGTATGCGGCGCCGCTCGGCATGCTGGAAGCTGGTGCTGATACGTTCGCCGGAGCGATCCCGCTCATTTTGAAAGTGAACAGCAACAACTCCATCGCGCCGAAGGATTGCGCGCCAGACCAGGCGGTGACGGCGACGGTGGAAGATGCGCTGCGCCTTGGCTGTTCGGCCATCGGCTTTACGATCTATCCGGGCGGTCACCAGACGTATGACCAGCTTGAAGAAATCCGTGAGATGGCGGCGGAAGCAAAAGCACTCGGTATGGCGGTGGTTATCTGGAGCTATCCACGTGGCGCAGGTCTATCGAAAGATGGTGAAACGGCGATCGACGTGACGGCTTACGCGGCGCATATCGCAGCGCTAATGGGGGCGCATATCATCAAAGTGAAACCGCCGACCGCGTTCATCGAGCAGGCGGAAGCAAAGAAAGTTTACGAAAAGGAAAAAATCGCAATCGGTACGTTGTCGGAGCGTATCGCGCATATCAAACAAACGACGTTTGGTGGGCGACGCTTGGTCATCTTCTCTGGTGGTGGTGCAAAGTCGAGTGCCGAAGTGCTGCACGAAGTAAAAGACATCGCTGCCGGCGGCGCGGATGGGTCTATCATGGGCCGCAACGCGTTCCAGCGTCCACGCGAAGAAGCGCTTGGACTACTGTCCGAGATCGTCGGTATCTACCAAGGCAAATAGCTAGCGTTTTTTACTAGCGTTTGGCGCGGATGTGTTGTGGCGTCCAGTTCGGCACATCGCTGGCCGGAAATGAATCGTCGAGCGTATCGTCGACTTTGGCCTCATTGCGGCGGCGGCTGATGTTGTTCATGGTGTAGTCGCGGTATAGCGCCATGGCTTCGGCGGCGAGAAACCCGGTCGTTAGAGCCAGTATCAGATTACGCATAAAATCTCCCTTGTTGATGGTTCCAGCATGCGCGCCGTACTGTAAATTTTCAGTAGTGAGGAGGGGCTCTGCGCGTTATAGTACTGTAATGTCCATCGAACCCTATCTCTGCCGCCTCTACCTGATTTCGCCGGGAACACTGATGCTTCCGACATTTGCTGCCGAACTCGAGGCAGCACTCGGTGCGGGCGATGTCGGGGCATTCCAGCTGCGATTGAAGGACGCGACGGACGACATGATCCGCGACGCAATTCGGGTGTTAATGCCCATCGTACATGCCCATGGCGTGGCATTCATGCTCAATGACCGGGTGGACCTGGCGAAGGAACTGAAGGTCGATGGGGTGCATCTCGGGCAGGAGGACATAAAGCTGACAGAGGCGCGTAAAGTGCTGGGGGAGAATGTGGCCATCGGTATCAGCTGTCATGATTCGGGACATCTCGCGATGGAAGCGGGTGAGGCGGGAGCGGATTACGTCGCGTTCGGTGCATACCATCCGACGAAATCAAAATCGCCGGAGAAACTTGCGATGTATGGCACACCGGCACCGGATCTGCTGCCGTGGTGGAGCACGTATACGACGGTGCCATCGGTCGCCATCGGTGGTTTGACGCCAGAAAATTGCGGCGAACTGGTGGCGCAGGGGGCGGATTTTATCGCAGCCATTACCGCGGTGTGGAGTCACCCGGAAGGTGCGACGACGGCGGTGCAGGCATTCAATGAGGCCATTAAGGAAGGGCTGAAAGCCCGGCGCTAGGTTTTGGCGACGCGTTGGGCGCAACGGCGTGGGCCGTTCGGCGTTATTTCTTCGGTAATTAAAATCTGGTGCTCGTCCGTTACTTCGCCGAGATCGTCGATATGATCAGGGAAGACGGCGTAGGTCTTGCTACCGACCATAGCGTAGACAGTCGTCTGCGCCGCCCAGTTGAGAATGAAGCCGTAATAGGGCTCCTTGCGCCAGGCATCGGGACGGGCGGGATCGACCATGATGACCATGCGGTCTGGGTGCGCGGCGAGGATCATGCGGCATTTGCTGGGGCGCCATTCCTCACCAAGCGCACTGCCGAGGAAGTAGCAGTTGAAATCGCGGCAACGCTGGGGGCGGGACTGGTGGATGCTGCAGCTGGTCTTGTCGATGCAATGGGTGCACCATGTGTTGTAGGGCTTGTTGAGTTCGGGGATGACCGGAATTTTACAGCACAGAGCGCACTCGCCGCACGTGCGGCCGGGCATTTTGAGTAGGAAGGTTTCCGTAATGACTTCCATGGTGGCTTTCAATAGGGTTCGTCGGCGAACAGCGGACTTGCAATGCGTGTGCCAGCTTACTATAGAGGCTGCCACAGTCCGTAAACGACGAGATTTCCAAGGAGTATATATGCGCATTGATGGTTCGAGCGTCCGCGCCGGGATGGTGGTGGAGTATGAAGGCAAGTTGTGGGTGGTGGCGAGCCACGAGATCCGCACGCCGGGCAATCTGCGCTCGTTCAACCAGGTGGAATTCAAGGACATCAAAACGGGCATCAAGAAGAATATCCGCCTGCGTCCGGATGAGGGGATCGAGCGCGTATCGCTCGACCAGCGCGATTTCCAGTATCTTTATCGCGAAGGCGATACGCTGACGTTCATGGATCAGGAAAATTATGAGCAGATCACCATGGAAGCGGATTTTCTCGGTGACCGCGCGGCGTTCCTGCAGGACGGCATGGTGGTACAGGTGGAATTAAATGACGGTACACCGCTTGGCGTGAAATTGCCGAAACAGGTGACGCTCGAAATCACCGAAGCCGACCCGGTCGTGAAGGGACAGACGGCAACGTCGAGCTACAAACCGGCGATCCTTGAAAATGGCGTGAAGGTGATGGTACCGCCATTCATCGGCACGGGTGACCGCATCGTGGTGAACACCGATGAGCTGACGTATGTTGAGCGGGCGAAATAGCAGGCGTCTTTAGACCATTCAGGTTATACGTGGTAATCGCGTAAGAATGTACTGTCCATGCCACCTACTTTTCTCATGTTATAGGGCATTTTTAGAGACGCATAAAATTCAATGATTTATAAATTAAACCATGTAACATATGTAACATCGGTAACATTTGTAACATGCCCTTCGCTGTATTTTTTTTGAATATGGCACCGCAGGTAGAAACCGGGAAGTTCGACCATACTTTAAACGAGATTACGCTTCGCCCAATGATTCGCCAATGGCCCGCAGATGAAAAGTTGTAGCGGGTGATAGATCATAATCGGTAACAAAATAAGGCCGAGCGCCGGGTTACCGGTAAAGAGCAGGTGGGCCATTGGAACACCGCTGGCGAGGCTTTTCTTGGTGCCGCAGAAAACGACGGCGGCGCGGTAACCGGGTTCGATTTCAAGTTTTTTGCAGAAGAAAATCAGGCCACCCAGCACAGCGAAGAACAGCAGCACGGTGGTGGCGACCGTGATGACCATGGTGAGGGTGCCATGGCCGGACCAGACATGGTTGGCGAAGGAATCACAGAAAGAAGTGTAGACGAGCAAAAGGATGGTGAGGCGATCCACCTTGCTGACATAGGCTTTATGGCGGGTGATGAAGGCGCCGATGAGCGGGCGCAACAGATGACCGATGATGAGCGGCAGGAGCAACCATTGGACGAGATCGAGAATAACGCCGAACGTATCCATGTGGCCGCTTTGTTGGGTGACGACGAGGCTCATCCAGAGCGGGGTGAGGACGATGCCGATGATGCTGGAGATGGTGGCGTTGAAGACAGCAACAGGAACGTTGCCGCGCGCCGCGGCGGTCATGGCGACGGAGGAGGAGACGGTCGAGGGTAGGGCGCAGAGATAGAAGAGACCGAGTTCGAGATCGGCGCTGAGCCATGGTTTGGCAAGATGCATCAGTACGAGGCCGATGAGGGGGAAGACAAGAAACGTGGTGGCTTGAACGATGAAATGGAGCTTCCAACGGCTGACGCCGTCCTTCAGCGCGGTGAAGGAAAGCTGGGCGCCGTGAAGGAAGAAGATGAGCGCGATGCCGCCTTTGATGACGAGCTCCGGGTGCATGCTGCTGCCAGCCGCACCGGGTGCGGGGAACAGGTAGGCGAGGAACATGGCGATGACCATGCCGGTGAGGAACCAGTCGGGTAAGGGGAAGCGGCGCATGTCAGTCGATGGGGAGTTGCGGCGTCGATTTCGGCTGGCGATTGCCGATATACGCGCCGAGCATGACAAAAACGAGGCCGATGATGATGGGTGTCGTCAGTGATTCATTCAGTTGGGGCATGATAGCAGCGACGACGGAGGCGAGGACGGGGACGGTGCTCGTCACCATTGCGAGACGGGTTGCACCGAGTTGAGAAACGGCGCGGGTGTAGAAGATCATCTGCACGACGGCAACGAGGATGCCCTGGTAGAAGCCGTGGAGGGCAAGGTTCTGCCATGGCGCGTCCATGATGTTCTTCGGGAGGAACAGGACATACACCGGAAGGTAAAGGACAATGGCGAGAACGGTGACGGCGATGGCGCACTCCATCGGCGGAAAGTTCCAGCGGCGCAGCAGTACGGTGTAGAACGCCCAGGAGAGGGAGGCGGCGAGCATAAAGCCATCACCGAGGAGGGTGGTGGTGAAGTCGCTGCCGGAGAAACTGTCGTAGGCCATGGCGGCGACGCCCATGAAGATGAGGACGAGGCCGGTCAGACGCTGGCGAGTGGGTCTTTCACCGGCCAGGAAATAGGCCATCACCGAGACGGAGAACGGCAGGAAACCTTGCATGAGGATGCCAGCGTGGCTGGCCAGGGTGCGGTGGAAGCCGTTGAAGGCGAGCAGGGTGAAACCGAGCAGGCCGGTGGCGCAGAGGAGAAGCTTGCGCCATTCCCAGAGCTGCGGGCGGTAGTGCAGGTAGAAGGGCAGGATGGCGAAGGCGGCGACGCTATAGCGCAGGGCGATCATATCATACGGGGTAAGGGAGCTTTTGCCGCCCATGCGTGAGGTGACGATAAAGCCGGTCCAGATGGCGACGACGACGAGGGCGCTGAGATAGCCTTGGCGCAGTTGCTCGGACGAGGGCGACATGTTGCTACTTGCCTTCGAGCAGTGCTTTCAGCTGCCGGTGGATGAGGCCATTAGTGGCAAGGACGCTGCCTTTGCCATCGGTGGCGACGGGCGTGCCATCAACTGAAGTGACCATGCCGTTCGCTTCCTTGACGAGGAGGTTGCCAGCGACCATGTCCCAGGCGTTCAGGCGCTGGTACCACATGCCATCGAGGCGGCCGGACGCGACATAAGCGAGGTCGAGCGCGGCGGAGCCGGAGCTGCGCACGGTGGGGCCAGCGGCGACGACGCGGATGAACGCGGCCAGCGTTTCTTCGTAGCCCGAGCGCGTTTTGCGTGGGGCGGTCGTAGAGATGAGCAGATCCTCGCGGCGGGTGCTGGCGCGAATGCGGGCACCGTTCAGGTATGCGCCCTGTTTGGCTTCGGCGGTAAACAGTTCGTCATGGATCGGATCGTAGACGATGCCGGCGATGTTCTCCCACTCGCCATCCTTGTTGCGCTGCTGGGCGGCGACGGAGATGGAGATATAGGGAATGGCGTGGATGAAATTGGTGGTGCCGTCGATCGGGTCGATGACGAAACGGTGTTTATCTTCGGCACTTTTGATGATACCGGATTCCTCAGTGAGGAAACTGAATTTGGGGCGGGCCTTGCTCAACTCGTCGATCAGCATCTTGTCGGTGCGCAAGTCCGCGTTGGTGACGAAATTGGCGGCACCTTTTTTCGATATCTGCAGTTTGTCGACTTCGCCGAAATCGCGGGCGACACCCTTGGCCGCTTTGCGCACAGCGGCAGTCATCACGGTCATCAACGGGGATTGGGCCATACGTTTCACGTCTCTAATGTAAAGGTTGCCCCCACGCAAGGGAGTATTTGATGATTCTGCACTTGCAAGTTGTACCACGGCTTTGCTACAAACCGATGCCTTAGCCAAACACGAAAAAGACGTCATCGCACATGCCAGCTTTCCACGTTCTCGCGCGCACGACCACCCGAAGCCTGTTGCTTGGCAGTGTTTGCGGGCTGGTGTGGCTTGGCAATGCAGGCGCGGCAAACGCGCGTGACATCGTGCCCGAGAAACCGAGTGTCGAAGTTAACCTCGGCGCGTTGCAGGCATTGCAGCCGGCGCAGTATGAGCCGATCAAGCCTGTGCGCATTCCTCCATCCGTCATACAAGCCGCACCGATGACGGTTCCGCCGGCCGTGCGGGTCGCGCCGGTCATGAATCCGCAACCGGCACCACTTATGCACGCGGCGCCTGTTATGCAACCGGCACCGGTGATGCAACCGGCATCGGTGATGCAACGACCATTGCCAGCGGTGGTTTCGCCACGGCTGCCGCCACCGCCGCCGCCGCCGGCACCGACGATCGCTCCGGCGACCATCATCGCCCCGGCACCTGTTTTTGAACAGCCATCCGTGAGCCCTGAAGTCAATAGGCCGGTCGTGGAAGCGAGGCCCGCACCTTCCTTCACGCCTGCGCCGTTGCCGGATGCGGCGGTAGTAACGGCACCGCCTTTGCCAGAGATTCCCGTTATCCCGCCATCGAGCAGGCCCATATACCCTTTGCCCGCGCCGGCAGTAACCCTTAGTACACCGAACCTGAGGCCGGCACCGGTGCCCGCGCCGCAAGTCCAGCACCATATCCCTGCTGAACAGCCGGTCGCGAAACCGCCGGCGATCGATGCGTGGCAGGCTCCACCGTTGCCCGTCGTCGCGCCCGTGCAGCGAACGCCCAGCGTTGACAGCAGGCATGCGCCAGCCAGCGACCTGCGCCCGTTGACAAACGATGTACCGCCGCTGCCAGCGGCGGTGCTGCCATCCGCCCGCTCCATCAGAGCGATGGACGCGCAGATGATGGCGCCGAAACCCGCAGTGACGATACCTGCGCCGGTTGCTACACCGGCTAAACCTACGGCACCGATGGCGCACGCGAAGCCTGCTGCCGTTGCTGACCCGGTATTGCCGAGCTTCGGGGTAAAAACGAAAGAGCCAGCGCCGCTTGAACCGATGCCACCGGTGTCTGTGGTGAAAGCGAAAGAGCCAGCACCGCTTGCGCCACTACCGCCTGTGCCGAAAACGAAAGATTCCGCACCGCTTGAGCCATTGCAACCTTTGCCGACGACGAAAATAAAAGATAGCGCACCGGCGTTGCCGCTGCCACCGGTGATCAATGCGAAACCGAAAGATACGTTACCGGTGATCGCGCCGTTGCCGGAAGCACCGGCGATGAAGCCATCCGCTTCGATTCCGGCAAAACCTGCACCAGCGATTTCAACCGCACCGATCCTCGTGCCGGTACCAGCAGCTGCCCCTGCGTTGCCACCCAGCGTAACGCAGCGCATGGACAAGATGTACGGCACGGATAATAAACCGCAAGGCATGATCGAGGATAACACCAAGGTCACGAATACCCTCGATGAAAAACTGAAAGCAGACGAAGCGGCCAAGGAAGCGGCGAAAGCCAAAGCGAGCGCGCTGAAACCGGCCGAGCCGGTGAAGACACCTGAGCCGTTGAAAGCGGTGGATGCGACCAAGCCGACTGCCCCGAAAGACGCGACGGCATTACCGCCTGTGCTACCGCCACCAGTATTACCCACCAAGCCTGATGCAGTGATGAAAACGCCGGAAGCGACTAAACCGGCCGAATTACCTAAAGTACCAGAACCGGCAAAAGGCGCGAGCGATAAGAAGGAGATACCGGCGGCGAATGCGCAAGCACCGATGTTGGCGTTACCGATGCCAGCATTGCCGGGAAAATCTGATGATTTGGTGAAGCCAGCCGAAGCACCGAAACTGCCGGAACCGGCGAAAGCCGCCGTTGCCGCGAAGACACTGGAAAAATTGCCGCCGGCCGAATTACCGGCGCCTGTTCCGACACCGATGCCTGCTCCTCCACTGGCCAAAGGGGATCAGAAACCGATCGTACTGCCGAAGTCCGATATCGCGCCCGTGCCGAAAATGGATGTGAAGAATTCGACGATGCCGCCGCTGCCGGAATTGCCAAAGCCGCCGGTTATCGACGCGAAGAAGGAACCGGTGCCGACGCCAGAGAAACCGAGCGAGCCGGCGAAAGCTGCAGCCAATACCAAGCCGGAATTGCCGAAGCTGCCGCTTGATATCGCACCGGCGAAACCGGCACTGCCATCATTAAGCGCGATCACGGGCGAGACGAAACCGGTGAGCTCGATGGATCTCGTGCAGCCAAAGGACACTATCGCCGCGAAACCGCTCGCAGCGGCAACGCCATCGACGATTCCAGCATTACCTACCTTCCCGGCATTGCCGATGCCAGGTGCGGCTGCAGTAAAACCTGCGGATAAAACTCTGGTGGTCAAACCCGCGATTGCCGATGCCAAACCCGCCGCACCACTCCTGCCGCCCACCGCTTCAGCTGCACCGATGCCATTGCCGCTGCCGGAACTATCGAAGACTGTCACGGCGGATGCGACAAAGAAGGAAGCCGCGGTGATCAACGGTAGCGCGGGTAATGCCAAGCCGGCCGATACAGTGAAAGTGCCGGAGGTGAAACTGGCCGATGCGACCAAACCTATTTCTGCGGCCAAACCAGATGATGCGGCTAAACTTGCGTTGCCGACACCAAGCGCCGGCGATGGCAAATTGAGCAAAACGCTTGCTTACACCAAAGACAAGACGGACCTTTCGGATGATGCCAAGAGCGACCTTTCCGCCGTCGCCGATAAGGTGAAGCAATCGCAAGGTACGGTGCGGATCGTGGCGTATGCGGGTGGAACCGCAGAGGAGAGTTCTGTCGCCAAGCGTGTTTCGCTGGCGCGGGCGTTGCAGATCCGGGCTTACCTGATCGAGAAGGGCGTGAACCCACTCAACATTAGTCCGCAGGCGTTCGGGAACAAGGTGCCGAGCGGTGACCCGGAACGCGCCGATATATTCGTGAAGTAATTTCGAATTGCTCCGCGAGATCGCCTAGTGGCGATCACTGCGCGCTGCTTCGTGGGCTCATGGCTTGCTCGCCCGGCTCGCGTGCCTAGCTCAACGCCAAATCATACATGACATCGCCCCGGACATAACGGGCTTTTTGCTCGGGCGACATTTCCACTTCGACGAACCCGGCGCTGCGGTAGAGGGCGTTGGCGGGAACGAGCTTGCTGCTAGTGAAAATTTTAAGCGTATGCGCGCCCTTGGCTTTGGCGCGATCACGGCAATGGGTTAGGAGTTGGCGGGCGACGCCTTGGCCGCGAGCTTTTTCATCGACGCCGAGCTTGGTGAATTCAAAGATGCCGGGAGCGAAATGGAGCAGAGCGCAGGCACCGACCACTTCATCGTTCAGTGCGGCGAACCAGATCTCGCCACCGGGTTTAAGGATATAGGTATCCGGGTTTTTGAGAACGAGGTCGTCGAAGGGTTCGATGGTAAAATGCTCCTCGATCCAGGCGCGGTTGAGGCAGTCGAAGAGGGGTGCGTGCTCGGTGGCGTAGGGGAGGATGGTGATGGTCATATCAAGCCTTGAACTGCAGTTCGGCGAGGCGCTTGTAGAGCGGGTTGCTGGCAAGGAGCTGCTCGTGACTGCCGGTGGCTTCGATATGGCCATCGTTGAGGACGATGATACGGTCCGCGTTGATGACCGTGGCAAGGCGATGGGCGATGACGAGGGTGGTGCGGTCCTTCATGATACGTTCGAGCGCGGACTGGATAAGGGTCTCGTTCTCAGCATCGAGGGCGCTGGTGGCTTCATCAAGCAGGAGCACAGACGGGTTGCGCACGATGGCGCGGGCGATGGCGACGCGTTGGCGCTGGCCGCCGGAAAGGCGCACGCCTTTTTCACCAAGGTAGGTATTCAGGCCATCGGGCAGGGCTTCGAGGAAGTCGAGGGCGGAGGCGGCACGGGCGGCTTCGCGGACTTCGTCGTCGGTAGCGGCGGGTTTACCGATGCGGATATTCTCAAAAGCGCTGGTGGAAAAGATCACCGGGTCCTGCGGAACGAGGCCGATATGCGAACGCCATTCGCGCGGTTCAAGCGTGCGGATGTCATGGGTATCGATACGGATGAGGCCGAATTGCGGATCGTAGAAACGCAGCAGGAGCTGGAAGATGGTGGTCTTGCCCGCGCCGCTTGGGCCGACGATAGCGACGGTCTCGCCCGGCTCGATGCGGAAGGAGACGTTGGCGAGCGAAGCTTTGTCGGGACGCGAAACGTAATGGAAAGTGACATGTTCGAATGACAGACGCCCTTCGGGCGGTTTGGTGAAATGATACGGCTCGTTTGGTGCGGTGATCTCGGGTTCGAGTTCCATCAGTTCCATCAGGCGCTCGGTGGCCCCCGCAGCACGCTGCATTTCGCCGAACACTTCACTGAGCGCGCCGAGTGCCCCGGCGGTGATGACGGAATAGAAAATGAACGAGGAAAGATCGCCGGGGGTGATGCGGTGGGCGACGACATCCTGCCCGCCGATATACAGCACGGTGATGATGGCGCCGAAGATGAGACAAATAACAATGGCGGTGAGCATGGCGCGCATACGGATGCGCGAAAGGGCGGTGTCGACGGTTTCATCGATGAGTTTGCCGAAGCGAAGTTGCTCGGCTTCCTCGAGGGCCATGGCGTGGATGGTGCGGATGGCGCCGATGGTCTCCTCAGCGTGGGAGGAGATGTCGCCGACTTTATTCTGGGTGGCGCGCGAGAGTTTGCGGACGCGGCGGCCGAGGGTGACGATGGGGAAAATGACGAGTGGCAGCATCAGCAACACGTATTCCGAGAGCTTGACGCTGGTGAAGAGCAGCAGGCTAAAACCGCCGACGAAGAGCAGCGTATTGCGCAGGAAGATGGAGATGGTGGAGCCGACGACGGTCTGTAGTAGCGTGGTATCCGTGGTGATGCGCGAGATGAGGTCGCCGGTGCGCGAGGACTCGAAATAGGCAGTGTGCATGGCGAGTACTTTGGCGAAGACATCGCGGCGGATATCGGCGACGACGCGCTCACCGACGCTGGAGACGAGCAGGTATCGCGTGTAAGTGCCGACGGCCAGCGCGACGACGACGGCGAGCAGGATGAGGTAGCCCTGGCCGAGCAGTTGCTGGTCGCCCTTGGCGATGCCCTGATCGATCAGGTGGCGCAGGGCGGTGCCCATACCGAGGACGCCGCTGGAGGTGAAAACAAGGGCGATGGCCGCGCCGATGGCCTGCTTGCGGTAGGGTTTGATATAGTACAGCAGATAGCGCAGGGAGCCGATCTGGCCCTTCGGCGGAAGGTCGCTGGTGCGGGTCATAGCACGACCTCGACCTGTTCGGCGGCGAGTTCGTTGCGCAGGACTTCGTACAGCCATTGGTCATCTGGCAGGAGCCAGCGCTGGGCGCCCTCATCGAAGCGGAAATGCAGGCCGCCGAGTAGGGGTGAGGCATACCAGAGTTGCGAGGTCGGCGCGTGCTTGGTCAATAAATAAGTGCGGCCGCTGATGGCGGTGATGGTGAGGATGCCGCCTTGCAGTTCCAGCTCATCGATGATGCCGGCTTCGAATGCGTCCTCGAGCTGGTCGTAGCAATGCATCAGCGTTGCGTCAGCGATGGCGTGGTAGCGTTTTTCATCCATGGGGAGTGCATAGCATGGCAGAGAGCAGTGGCAAGCCTGACGTCATTACAGCGAAAGCTCGAATCCACTTTTTGCTGGAACAGACGGATTCCAGCTTTCGCCAGAATGACGCCCGCGGGTAGGTCTGGATTGCCTCCCTTATTTTTCAGTAGGAGGCGGCAAAATTTTACGCTAGTGAGGCGGACAATGAGCGATACACCGAAAAAACCACGTAAAGGCAGCGGCAGTAAAACCGGCGGCAATGCGCCGCGTAACGTCAGTTATAAGGGTAATGCCGCGTATCGCGGGCCGCGGCGCAAGGGGCGCAGTACCGGGCCGAGGCCAGGTCGCATCGGCGCGTGGGCGGAGCGGCACCGGGTGTGGATGATGCTCCTGCGCATCGCGTTCGCGTGCTTCATCCTCGGCCTCATTACGCTGGTTTACCTGGCGGCGCAACTGCCGGATATCCGCGCGCTCGACACGATCAAGAAACAGCAGGGCATTACGATCCAGACGGAGAACGGGCAGGTCATCGCGAACTATGGCGATGTGTACGGGACGTATATGCCGTACGATCAGATCCCGAAATCGCTGGTGCTGGCGGTGATCGCGACGGAGGACCGGCGGTTCTTCGAGCATCACGGGATCGATTTCTTCGGCATCGCACGGGCGATGGTGACGAACCTGGCGCGCGGGCACATGGTGCAAGGCGGCTCGACGGTGACGCAGCAGGTGGCGAAGAACGTGTTCCTGACGCCGGAGCGCACTTTGAAGCGCAAGCTACAGGAAGTGATGCTGGCGTTCTGGCTGGAGTCGCGCTTCAGCAAGAAGGAGATCATGGCGATCTATTTGAATCGCGTGTATCTCGGCGGCGGGGCTTTCGGGATCGATGCGGCGTCGCACCGCTATTTCAACAAGAGTGCGCATGACCTGAACCTCTATGAATCGGCGACGTTGGCGGGGCTGCTCAAGGCACCGTCGCGCTATTCGCCGGCGACGAATTCGGAACGCGCCAAGCAGCGGGTGCATCAGGTGCTGCTGAACATGGTGGATGCGGGCTACCTGAAGCAGAAGGATGTCGATCCGACCATCGCCAATTACGCGAAATCGTCGGCGGATCACCCGACGCAGGGTGGGGATGCCCGGTATTTCACCGACTGGATCGTCGATAGTATCCCGGATGTCGTCGGCGATATCGATGACGATCTCGTGGTGACAACGACGATGAATCCGAAGCTGCAAACGGCGGCGCAGGATGCGTTGCAGAATAATATCAGCGTCGTCGCGCAGAAGAAGAATGTCAGCCAGGGGGCGCTGGTCGCGATGAAGCCGGACGGGGCCGTGCAGGCGCTGGTCGGCGGGCTCGACTACGCGCAGAGCCAGTATAACCGCGCGGTGCAGGCGAAGCGCCAGCCGGGCTCGTCGTTCAAATTGTTCGTCTATCTCGCGGCGCTCGAGGCGGGGATGACGCCGCAATCGACGGTGGAGGACGCACCTATTTCCATTCAGGTTGGCAACAAGGTGTGGTCGCCGCAGAACTTCGAGAGTGAAGGCTATGCGGGGATGATCACGCTGACGGAAGCGTTGCGCTACTCGCGCAATACGCCAGCGGTGCGGCTGAGCCAGTATGCGGGTATCAACCATGTGGCGGCCATGGCGGACCGACTGGGTGTGCCGGGGGTGCAGGCAGTGCCATCCATTGCGCTGGGTTCGGTAGAAGCGACGCTACTTGAGATGACGGGGGCGTATGCGCACCTCGCGAATGGTGGGAACAAGCTGGCACCGTATGGGATCGTCAGCATCCGGAAACGCGATGGTACGGAATTGTACCGCCATGAAGATGTGGCGAATGAGCCGGTGCTGGCCAAAGGTACCGTCGAGATGATGAACTACCTGCTGGTGGATGTGGCGACGCGCGGGACGGGATCAAAGGCCTCGATCGCAGGGCACCAGTGCGCGGGTAAAACCGGGACGACCTCGGACTACAAGGATGCGTGGTATATCGGCTATACGCCGCAGCTGGTGACGGGTGTGTGGGTCGGTAACGATGATAACAAGCCCATGAAGCGTGTGCAGGGTTCGACGCTGCCGGCACCGATCTGGCATGATTTCATGACGATCGCGCTGCAAGGGCAGAAAAATATTCCGATCCCGACGAGTGCGGGTTCAAGTGAGGGTTTGTTACCGTGGCTGTTCGGTGGGGCCAGCTCGCCGGATACGACACCGCCGGCCGGGGCGGAGACGAGCGTGCCGGAGAATGGCACCGCGGCGCAGCCGTTGAATGCGGCGGGGCAACCGGTGGCTACGCAGCCGCAACCAAGCCCGTTCGGCCAGCCGACGCCAGTGCCCGCGCAGCAGGCTCCGGCGAATGGCGCGGAGAATGATCAAGGCGAAGAGGTACTGACGCCGCAGTTCTGGGACAAGCTGGCGAAGAAGAATCCGGAGCATGGGAAGATCGAATACACGTACCCCGGTGCGGCGCATCATTAAGCGTGCGGTGAAAATGGCGGTGTTCAGACGTGCAAAGGCGCTCCGGGCGAAAACGCTCAGAGTTTTTCTTCACACGCTGTCATACCATCTTGGGGACGGCATCCGCGTCTTGCAAAAAATGTAGTTTCAGGCGCGGACCCCGTCATGCGACGGGTGACAGCGTGCTACTGTCAGGCTTTAGACTTACTTAGATGTTGGGTGTCAGGTGCTTAAGGTGTGGCAATGGTTTGGCATGGAATCAGCGCACTTCACGTACGCCTTTTGACTGGCTCGAACGCGTTGGACTGCTCGGAGCATTGCCGCTACCTATCCGCCGCTAACCAGTCTGCCATGGAAGAAACCGATGTTCCACCTGAACACCCAACTTCGTCAGAGTCTCATGGGTGGGGGATGCCGGGAAGGGGAATGGTGAAGAAAGTTTAGTGAAAAGGGAAAAAGTTCGATTGCCGCGCTGCGCTCGCCATGATGTGTGAGGCGAGGGTGGAGCCACGGGCTGTTATTCCCGCGCCGACAGGAATCGCGAGCATACGTTATCTAACAGTGGTTCGTGGATGTGGTCAGCGATTGGCTTTGTATTTCTTTAAGAGATCGCTTCTTTCGTTTTACTCGAGTCGGATCAAATCCGGGATGACGTATGGCGAAAGAGTGTGCGAGGTATCGACACTGGAGAACCTACGCATTAAAGCGATACAGATCCTTGCCGTGGAGCTTCAGCCAATCTTTCGCTGCTTCGTAATCCGGGCAGATGGATTCGACGCAGTTCCAGAAGGCGGCGGAGTGGTTCATGTGGCGCAAATGGGCGACCTCGTGGGCGACGACGTATTCCATCACCTCTTTCGGCGCGAAAATAAGGCGATAGGAGAATGACAGGCGCGCAGTGGACGAGCAGCTGCCCCAGCGGCTGCGCGTATCGCGCACACTGATGCGGCTGATTTTCCGGCCGATGCTGATGGCATCGCGCATGGCGATGTTGCTGAGTGTGGTGCTGGCAATTTTGCGCAGTGCCTCGGTAACGCGCTCAGGGAATTCGCTGCGGTCACCAGCGACGTAGAGCACGTCGTCGCGGATCACCCATTTGCGTTTGAGGTCCGGATCGTTCTTGATGCGCACGCGTTTGCCGAGTAGAGGGATGACGACGCCGGGCTTGATCTGTTTTTTCGTCGGCATATCGCGCAGGGTTTCGACAAGCCATTCGGATTTCTGCATGAGGAAGGCGAGCCCGTCACCGACGCGGGTGTGACGCGGCAGGGTGAGCGAGATGGCATGGCTGGTCGGATTGTAGCGCAGACAAATACGTTTCGCGCGTTGGTGACGACGAATCACCAGCGGCAACATCTCTTCTCCTACTTGCAGAAAGTCCGGCAACTCATTGTTGCTCCAAGCGTTACGAAGTGGATTGCGCATCGAGGGTCCGTTTCTTTTTATGGCAGCATGGCGCTGCCTGATTTTGTTGTTGGTGGTTATCGTGTTGGTGTTGCTGCTTGCTGAACCTCACGATAGGTTCAACATAAGAACACCCGAACCGACTGGTCAATAGGGTTAGGGGCAAAGAAAAAAAATATATTTTTATCCACAAGCAAACATTTGACGCGTTCAGCTAATTTATGAAGTTTTCCCAAAGCTTTATCGAAGAAATTCGTAATCGTATCCGAGTCTCAGAGGTGGTGGGCAAGGCAGTGTTGCTACGCCGGGCGGGGCGGGAGTTCCATGCCTTGTGCCCGTTTCATAAGGAGAAATCGCCCTCGTTCACGGTGAATGACGAGAAGGGCTTCTTCCATTGCTTTGGCTGTGGAGCACATGGCGATGTTATTGGCTTCACGATGGATTATGAACATCTCGGCTATCGGGAAGCGGTCGAGAAATTAGCCGGGCAGGCAGGGTTGCAGGTGCCACGTGAGACTCGCGCAGAGGTTGAGCGTGAGCAAAAAACGCACTCGCTGCAGACGGTGATGGAAACGGTGACAAGCTGGCTGGAAGAGCAATTCCACGGCTCGCGCGAGGGAGAACTGGCGCGCAATTATCTGCGCGAACGCGGGATGAAGGAGGACACGATCGCGAAGTTCCGCATCGGGTATGCCCCGGCGGATCGCGATGCGCTTGAGAAGACTATGAGGGTGAAGGGCATCACGCCGCAGCAACTGATCGAGTGCGGCATGCTGATCCAAGTGGAGGGACGGCCGCCGTATTCGCGTTTCCGGCGGCGGTTGATGTTCCCGATCCGGGATCGCAAGAGCAAGGTCATCGCCTTCGGTGGGCGCGTGTTGCCGGGGGAACCGAATAACGATGCGCCGAAATATCTGAACTCGCCGGAGACGCCACTGTTCAGCAAGGGGCGGCAACTTTATAATCTCGATATCGCGCGGCGCGCGGCGTTCGATGCCAAGCAGCTCATCATCTGCGAAGGCTATATGGATGTGATCGCGCTGGCGCAGGGGGGCATTCCTCACGCGGTGGCGCCACTCGGTACGGCTATCACGGCGGAGCAGTTGCAGTTGTGCTGGCAGCTGGTCGATGAACCGACATTGTGCCTCGATGGCGATAGCGCCGGGCAGCGGGCGATGAATCGAGCGGCAGAGTTGGCGCTGCCGTTGCTGGTGCCGGGCAAAACCTTGCGCGTCGCGGTGATGCCGAAGGGAGACGACCCGGATTCGCTGATCAGGAATGTGGGTCGCGCGGCGTTCGATGAGGTGGTGGCGCGGGCGGAACCGCTAGTGAGTATCCTGTGGCATCAGGTGATGGGGGCGCCGGTGAATACGCCCGAGGCGCGCGCGGCGCAGGAGGAATCACTGATGGGCCGTGTAGGGCAGATCAAGCACCCGACGGTACAGCATTACTACAAGCAGTATATGCGGGAGCGGTTGCGCGAAATGCAACAGGCACAATATCAAAAGAGTGCGCAGTATCAGAAAGGCCGTCATTCCCGCGAAGGCGGGAATCGGGAGCACTATGCCAATGCTGTACGTAGGCCAGCGATTCCCGCCTTCGCGGGAATGACGAGTTCGTTCGGGCCATTGCCGCCAATCGCGCGGACGGCGGATACGAGCTTGCTGGCACCGGCAAGCAATTTACTGGCGCTGGCGATCGCGGCGCCGTCACTGTTGCAAAATTCGAGCGCGGAGGAAATCTGGCTACATGCGCCGATGCCGGCGGCGTGGCAGCAGACGATGCATCATCTCATCACCGAATTACATATTGAATCGCCGCTACTGACGAGCGAGGGCTTGTGGCAGACACTGCGGGAGGAATCACCGGCAGAATCATTCGCGGCGATCGCGAAAGCGATGGAGACGCTCGGGATTGAAATTACTAAAGATGAGATCCAGCGCGAGAGTCGGGCGCAGCGTTTGTGGGGCGAGGTGGTGAACGATGTCGACCGGGCGCGGCTGAGGGCCGAATGCGCCGAGGCGGAAACGGCGCTGGCGGGGGCGATGAATGAGGAGAATTTCAACCGGCTGACAGCGCTGAAAGGCCAGCTCGAGGCGATCGACCGCGAGCGTTCGCGGTTTTACCGGGAAGACCCGCTGAGTGGAACGTTGTAATAAACCAACATTTTTTACAAACTTCACAAGCAACTATAATCATTACGGTTCTTTGATGCGGATGCATTTAGAACTAAATAATGAATCGTCAGGCATTTACACTCGTTGAGCTTGCTGTCGTCCTGGTCATCATCGGCCTGATCGTTGGCGGTGTCTTGACCGGCCGCGATCTCGTCCATGAAGCGACGGTACGCAAACAGATCAACCAATTTCGCGAATTCGCCGTGGCGTATAGCACGTTTCAGGCAAAGTATAACTGCATACCGGGTGATTGCCTGACGGAAACCGGTTTCCTCGCTGGCGTCACCAATGGCAATGGCAATGGGTATATTGAGAATAATACCGGCCAGAATTATGATGTTGGCGCGTCATGGGCGTTGAGTAACGAATATCAATCCTTTTTTATCGCATTGTCGCAAGCCGGCATGGTTTCAGGGAAATACACCAGCGTGGCTGGCGCTCCGGTGATCGGTAAAAACCTGCCGCGCCTGATCTTGCAGGACCGGGCCAGTTTCTTTGTCAGCGATATTTCAAGCTTCGATGCGCCAGGCCGTGTGCCGACCGTCAGTAGCTCGCGGCGGGGCACGAACTGGATCTGGGCCGTGGTCTGCGCGTTTCCGCTCACGGATAATATGCAAACCTACGACGATTTCTGCGGGGTGTTTTTGCCCGATGACATGCGCCGCATGGACGAAAAACTCGATGACGGCTACCCGCTCTCCGGCCAGCTTATCGGCTTTGGTGGTTACAGTAGCAATAACCAATGCGTGAATAGCGGCCCGACGCCTGCGCGCTACGACTTGACTTACAATACCGCACAATGCCAGGCAGCTTATCAGTTGCAGTAGGCTGCGGGTTTATGTAGCTATTGTACTGAAATTAATCAAATTTTCGCATTTTGATACTGGTTACCATCAGGTTATTTTTAACAACAGCGCACATGTACTTGAACTTTCACTCATAATCTGTAGTTTGTCACTTCTCTATCGGCAATAGTAACGCGTGGAGTGACGCAGTATGGCGACGAAGAAACCAGCTAAAAAGACGGCCGCAAAACCTAAACCGATCGCAAAAAAATCTTCGCTGGCAAAAAAGCCAGTGGTGAAGAAAACGGCACCGGTGAAAAAACCGGTCGTGAAAAAACCAATCGCCAAGAAGCTCATAGCGAAGCCTGTGGCAAAAAAAGCAGCAGCAAAACCGCCAGTGAAGAATTCATCCACAAAGCTTGCGAAGTCCCTTGCTAAATCGCCAGCAGTCACTACATCAAGCGCTGCCCCCCACACGCTGACCAAGAAAGCGACGCACGCAGCCCCTATGCCATCGAAAAAAGACAATTCAAAAGACACGAAATCTACTGCCAAGGCCGCAGCCAAACCAGACGTAAAAAAAGGTAAAGGCGCGGGGGCCAAAGGGAAGCCAAGTTCCGCTGCCGGTAACCCTGCGGTGAGTGATGCGTTGGAAGCGAAGCTGCTCAAGCTCGGAAAATCGCGCGGTATTTTGACCTATGACGACCTGAATAAATATCTGCCGGCGGATGAATTCTCGCCGGAGGTGATCGATGAGCTGATCCAGCGCCTCGATGCGAAGGGCGTGAAGGTCATCGAGCTGCCGGAGGTGGATGGCAAAGACGATAGCGCGCCGTTCGTCGAGGGTGACGACGACGATGCACAACCCAACGCGGCGGCGGCCGAAGGCGAAGTGATCGACATGGAGCCGGAGAAGCCGGAAGAATCCTACGGTCGCAGCGATGACCCGGTGCGCATGTATCTGCGCGAGATGGGCAATGTGGAATTGCTCAGCCGTGAAGGTGAAATTGAAATCGCCAAGCGGATCGAAAGCGGTCGCGAGATGGTAATTTCGTCGCTGTGCGAATCACCGACGGTGATGCACATGGTGCTGAGCTGGCGCGATAAGCTGGCAAATAGCGAAATGCTGTTGCGGGAAGTGATCGACCTGGACGCCACCTATGGCGCGGGGACGGAAGATAAGTTCGCCGATGCGCAGCGCGAGCAAGGCGATGCACCAGAGGAAGAAGAAGAGGAAGCGGACGAATACGACGCGCTTGAGGGTGGGCGTAAAGAAAAGGTCGAAGAGGACGAATATGACGATGAGGCGGTGCTTTCGCTGGTGGCGATGGAACAGGAATTGCTGCCGCAGGTGCTCGAAAAACTCGATGGCTTCGCTAAGGTAAGCAAAGCGCTGCGCAAGCTGCAGGAGAAACGCCACGCGATGGCCCTCGGCGAAGGTGATGTGACCAATGCCGACAACAAAAAATATCCGACGCTGCTGCAGGAAACGGTCGAAGTGATGCTGTCGATCCGCTTCAATAATGCGCGAGTCGAAGAATTGATGCATACGCTCTATGCGGTGAACAAACGCCTGATCGCGACCGAGATGCAATTGCTGCGTCTGGCCGAAAAAGCGGGCGTGAAGCGTCCGAGCTTCCTGCAGAATTACAATGGCCGCGAGCTTGACCCGGAATGGCTGAAGGATGTCGCCAAGCTCAAGGAAAAAGGCTGGAAGGATTTCGCCGAGAAGCACAAGGGTGATATTGAAGGTCTGCGCAAGGAAATCGGCAAGATCGCGACCGAGACCGGGCTTGATGTTTCCGAGTTCAAGCGCGTGGTATTTGCAGTGAGCAAGGGCGAGCGTGATGCAGGCCGGGCGAAGAAAGAGATGATCGAAGCGAACTTGCGCCTCGTGATCTCGATTGCGAAGAAATATACGAACCGTGGGTTGCAGTTCCTCGATCTAATCCAGGAAGGCAATATCGGCCTGATGAAGGCGGTCGATAAATTCGAATATCGTCGCGGGTATAAATTCAGTACCTATGCAACGTGGTGGATTCGTCAGGCGATCACGCGTTCGATCGCCGATCAGGCGCGGACGATCCGGATTCCGGTACACATGATCGAGACCATCAACAAGATCGTCCGTACGTCGCGCCAGATGCTGCATGAGATTGGCCGCGAGCCGACACCGGAAGAACTGGCGGAGCGGTTGGTGATGCCGCTGGATAAGGTGCGCAAGGTGATGAAGATCGCCAAGGAGCCGGTGTCGCTTGAAACGCCGATCGGGGACGAGGAAGATTCGCATCTCGGCGATTTCATCGAGGACAAGAATGCGGTGTTGCCGGTGGATTCGGCCATCCAATCGAACTTGCGCGAAGTTACGACACGCATTCTGGCAAGCCTCACGCCGCGTGAAGAGCGGGTGCTGCGCATGCGCTTTGGAATTGGCATGAATACGGACCATACGCTCGAGGAAGTTGGGCAGCAGTTCAGTGTGACGCGGGAGCGTATTCGTCAGATCGAGGCGAAGGCGTTGCGCAAGTTAAAGCATCCGAGCCGCTCACGTAAGATGCGTTCGTTCCTGGACAATTAACTCAGTTCGCCGAATTCTGATGATGGTGATGCGAGACATTGACCATCTTGAAACCGTCGAAGCCATCTGCCGGTTTCGAATCGAGCGTGGTGAAGCCGAGATCGCTGCCGAACATGTTGATGCCGATGCAGATCACGATAATGATGAGCGCGAGAGTTTCGATCAAATAATTCGGCCGCTCGTGTGCACGATCTTCAAATCCTAGTGTGTGATTGCGAATAAGCATTGGTTACCCCATGGGTGATGCATTCAAATTCGCGGATACTTGGTAAGTTTGCGATGGTGCATCAAAGCGAATTTATAAACAAGACATCAGCAGGCCGCTTGCACCACAGTAGACGTTTTGATAAGACGTAGGAATGAGCGCAACGATCGGCACACGACTTCACACGTTGATTTACGGACGATTCATCGGCCGTGACGAATTCGGCAATCGCTATTTCGAGCATCGCAGCGCGCGAAAGGGTGAGTTAAAACGCCGTTGGGTCGTCTATAACGGCATTGCGGAAGCATCAAAAGTGCCGCCAGCGTGGCATGGCTGGTTGCATTACACGCTCGATGCGCCATTGAGTGAAACGCGCCAGCATGATTGGCAGAAGGCACCGATCCCGAACCTGACCGGCACGAAAGGCCGGTATTTGCCGGCGGGACATATCAGTAAAAGCGGCACACGGGCACCGGCGGCGGCGGATTACGAACCGTGGTCGCCGAAGTAATGCGTGTTGCTGTACGTATGGGTTTGCTCGGGGCGGCGGTGATGCTTGGTGCCTGTTCTGGCTCGCAGACCGGCAAAGGGCTGAATGCGTTCGACTCGAAATCTTTCTGGAACAGCGACTACAGCGATTATTACACCAATGACTCGTTCTACTATAGCGGCTACTCGGAAGAGCAGGTGCACAAAGCATCATTGAGCAATGGCTGGTACGGCGATAAAAGCAGCGGCGACGATAGCAACTAGCGTACTTGCAACCGCGAAAGCGGCATGTTACGCGGAAAGCGAATCCGATCATCATTGAGGGGCGTCATGGCAAATAATGCAATTGAAACGGTGATGGGCGCTGTGGTGCTCGCGGTCGCGGGCGGGTTCCTCTATTTTGCGTATAGCAACAGCAATGTGAAGCCCATCGAAGGGTATGCGCTCAAGGCGTCGTTCAGCAATATCAGCGGCATTGCGCCGGGTAGTTCGGTGCGCATCGGCGGCATCAAAATCGGGGTGGTCGAGTCGCTCGAGCTCGATCCGAAATCCTATCAGGCGGTGGCGAAAATGCGCATTCGCAACGATGTGAAAGTACCGAAGGATTCCTCGGCAGCGGTGCAAAGCTCGGGTCTGCTCGGGGAGAAATTCCTTGCCCTCGAGCCGGGTGGGGACGAGGCGAACCTGAATGATGGCGAGAAGATCGCATTCACCCAGCCTTCGGTAAGCCTCGAGGAAATGATCGGCAAATTCGTCTTCTCCGGCGGTGGCGCGGACAAGGGCGGCAAGCCCGCCGCGGCTACCGGCAAAGAAGGCGACGCGGCGGCGGCCGGCATGCCTGACAAGCTGCAGTAGCGCACCCAGCGCATGCGGTTTTCGCGCACATTCCTCGGTACGGCCAGCGCGTTCCTGCTGGCAACGGCGGCGTATGCGGCAGAACCGGCGATTTCGCCATCACCGGACACGGCGCAGGATCGTATCACGCCGACGAAGGATGCAGATTCCTCGTTATTGACCACGAAACATTCGAGCGAGGTGCCGTCACCGGCGGCACCGACAGAGGCGCTGCCGTGGAAAAGTGCCTCTGACCCGGCAACGCCGGTAGCGAACGCACCCGTGAAACCCGGGGCGCCACTCGGAAGTTATCAGCCAGCCAGCCCGTTCGGGCATGCGGAACCGCTTGCACCGATCATCCCCGATGGCCCACATGCGACGGTGGCGGTGCCGATAGTGAATGTGCAATCGCTCGAGGCGCCCGAGGCAGCACCACCGACACCGGTCGCGGCGGCGGCCGACCCGGCGAAGGAAGACCCCGCGCAGCCCACGGAACTAACGAGCCCGATCTTCGGTGATACGGCAAGAAGTACGCTGCCGCGCAAGATCGTCCTGCGGTTATTAAACAAGGTGACGGCGCAGGCAACCGAACTGACCTTCAAGCCCAACGAGACGGTGAAGATCGGCACGCTGGAAATCACGGCGATTACTTGCCAGGTCTCGGCACCGCAAAGCCAGACGGACTATGCCGCGCTGGTCGATATCGGCGAGCGCTCGCAGGATAACAAGACGGTGAAACCCATGTTTCGCGGGTGGATGTATGCGTCGAGCCCCTCGATCACCGCCCTCGAACATCCGGTCTATGATGTGACGATGGTGAAGTGCCAAATACCTGAGACAGCGACGAAAAACGAAGAAAAGACCAGCGAAAAACCGGTCAGAAAGGCCAAGAAATAGCCTCTCAAGCGTCGGTTGACGGCCGCAAATTCTGCTATTTCTTCATCAAAATGTCATAATTACTGGGCCCGCCAGTTGGTATAACCAAGTATGACCACGCAACAGCAACAGCAATTCATTGCGTCGATAGCACCCAAGGCGCAGGAAATCCAACGTCGGTATGGTGTGCCAGCGAGTATTGCGATCGCGCAGGCGGCGCTTGAATCCGGCTGGGGCAGGAGTGCACCGGGAAATAATCTTTTTGGTATCAAGGCCGGCAGCAGCTGGCAGGGTGGCACGATGAACGTGGCGACCCACGAATTCAGGAACGGTGCAATGCGTGCTGAGACGGATGCGTTCCGTAGTTATTCAAGTACCGAGCAATCAATGGAAAATTATGGTCAGTTCCTTGCCGGTAATTCCCGCTATGCCGGGGTGGTGGGTGCCAGCAATGCGCATCAGGCCACGGATGCCCTGCAACGCGCCGGGTATGCGACCGCCCCGAATTATGCGTCAACGCTGAAAGCTATCATCGACAGCAACGACCTGACTCGTTTCGACGATGCGAGCTACCGTGGTTACACCGAGGATGCCACGCGGTTTAACGATGCCAGCCGACGCCTGCAACTGGAACGCAACGCTGACCCTGACCCGTGGAAAAGTTTTATGGGAAGCTTCGTGCAACTGCTTCTCACTGTATTCGTGCAGTATGCAAATCAAACCACGGGCGTCCGGCAACCGACCGATCACCAATTCGTGCAACCGTCACCGACCCCGTCATCGACCCTGCCAGCGCCGCTGTTGCGCGTTTGATTTGTGTCGCCTCAGCGCGACTTAAGCCTTTTTTCACCAAATTGTCATATATCTTCATGGTATTTAGCGTACACTGGTTCTTATGACCAACTATCCAAACAAACAGACTCCTGAAGCGTGGGCCACGCAACTGAATTTCGCCAGCCTCGAGCAGCAAAATGGCTTGCCTGCAGGCATTCTGACCAATCTGGTCCGTCAGGAGTCCGGCGGCAATTGCAGCATTACCTCACCGGCTGGCGCTCACGGGTTGTGCCAGTTCATGCCTGGGACAGCTGCGCAGCTGGGGGTAAATTCCGGCGATCCGGTCAGCTCGGCCAACGGTGCCGCTAAATATCTTGCGCAGTTGAAGGACATGTTCGGCGGCGATATGGACAAAGCCATTGCGGCCTATAACTGGGGCCCAGGTAACATGCGCCGCAACGTGCGCGAGCATCCGAATGATTGGCAGAACCATCTGCCAGCGGAAACGAGAAAATACCTGGCGGCGGTCGGCCATGGTGTCGGGCCGACCTATGAACAGCGGCAGGCCAATGGAACAGCGACCGATGAAGACCGCGAACGTGAGACGACGCGTCGCCGGGCGGCCCTGCGCGATGCAGGCGCGCCCGATATCGGCAATCTCGGTGATTTACTGGGGCAGATGTTCTTCGCGCTCATCAAAAGTTTCCTCGAGAAGAAAATAGGCACTATCCAAGGTTCCGGGCCTGATGTCGTACCGCCGCAATCGGTGAGCCCGGCCGATACGTTGACACCCACGCCGACACCTGCGCCACCGGGACCTAATACTACCGCAGCCTCGCCGACAACACAGGTTCGTAGCTCAGCCGCTCTCACGCGGTAAGCTCTTCACGATTCCGACTTGTCTGTGGATGAGCATCGCCGGCCAGCTTGTGCGCCATCGCGCGTGATGCTACACATCGTGAAAATACTTCAAAAAAATCATGCATCGGTAAGTCCTGTCATCATATCTGCCATGTTCGCGCATGGCACAAGGACGCTTTGGCATGAAGGTATCACGGCTCATTACCGATGCATCGACTGACCTGTTCGCGGGTCTGAGCTGGCGCAAGGTGGATGTGGAAGTGTGCCATGCCGACCCCGCCGCGCGGGTGTGCCTCACCGATATCGAAGTGCCAGCCCACTGGAGTCGCGAGGCGGCCGAAACCTTCGTGCAGTATTACGTGCGCCGCGCCGGGGTGCCGACGCGTACCATGCGGGTGAAAGAAGATGGGATGCCGGAGTTCCTCTGGCCGACAATCGAGGATACCGCTGCGCTGCAGGCGTTACCGGAGGACGAACGCACTACGCACGAGACCAGTGCGCGGCAGGTATTTTTGCGACTCGCCGGGATGTGGACGTACTGGGGATTCAAGTGCGGCTATTTCGATACCGAAGCCGATGCGCGCACATTCCATGACGAGATCGCGGCGCTGCTGGCGCGGCAGGTGATGGCGCCGAATTCGCCGCAATGGTTCAACACCGGGCTGCATTGGGCCTATGGCATGCGCGGGCCCGCTCAAGGGCATTTTTTCATCGACCATGAAAGCGGCAAGCTGAAGCTCTCGAACAATGCCTATGCGCGGCCGCAGTTGCATGCGTGCTTCCTGCATTCGGTGAAGGATGAGCTGTTCAATGAAAGTGGTATCATGCATCTCTATGAGCGGGAGATGCGGGCGTTCAAATATGGTTCGGGCGCGGGCGCGAATATGTCGGCCATCCGCGGCAAGGGCGAAGAGCTCAGTAGTGGCGCGAGTGCGCTCGGGCTCATGCGGTTCCTGACCATCGGCGACAAGGCGGCGGGAGCGATCCATTCCGGCGGGCTGCCACGGCGCGCAGGGAAGATGGTAGTGATCGATATTGACCACCCGGATGTGGTGAACTTCATCCGCTGGAAGGGTGAGGAGCAGTACAAGATCGCCGCACTGATCACGGGGGCGCGGGTGATGCGGCAGTGCTTGAGCGGCGTAATGGCCGCGGTGCAGACGGGCACGAGTGAGGCGCGGTTCAGCGCGCAGCATAATGTGGCGCTGGCGGCAGCGATTGAGAAGGCCAAGCGGGCGCTGATCCCGCGCGGGGCGGTGGAGCGGGTGATCGCGTATGCCAAGCAGGGCTATCGTGAACTGCATATCCCATTGTATGGGGCAGAGCAAGATTCCGACGTGTTCTTTACGGTGAGCGCGCATCAGACGCGGCAGGCCGTGCGGGTGACGGACCGTTTCATGGATGCGGCGCTGGACAAACAGCGCTTTCCGCTTCGCAAGCGCACGGATGGCAATGTGAGCAGCCATGCGCAAGCGAGCGACTTATTCGACGACCTCGCGCATGCGGCGTGGGCGACGGGCGAACCGACGATCCAGTTCGCGGATACGATCGCGGCGCAGCATACCTGCCCGGAGACGGATAAAATCAGGGCGTCGACCCCGGCATCGGAATATCTGTTCCTCGACGATACGGCGTGCCCGCTGGCGACCATCAACCTGATGGCGTGCGCGGATGCGAAGGGCTTCATCAATGTAGCAATGTTCAGCCATGTGGCGCGGATCGCGACCATCATGCTCGATATTTCGGTGACCATGGCGCAGTACCCTAGCCGGGCGATGGCGCGGCGAACGCTTGATACGCGGCCGATAGGTCTGGGCATCGCGAACTTCGCGCCGCTGATGACGCGCATGGGCTATGCGTATGACAGCGACGAGGCGCGCGCGACGACGGCGGCATTGTGTGGGCTGATGACGGGTGAGGCGTGCGCGGTCTCGGCAGAGCTGGCGAAGGAGCTAGGGGCGTTCGCGGAGTTCGCCAAGAACCGGGCGCCGTTCCTGAAATGGATCGTTGGCCGGCGTGATTTATTGATCCGGGAAAGTGACGCATCGGCAGCGCTACACCTTGAAGCCTTGCCACAGACGGCGTTGATGGATGCGTTGAAGCGGGTGTGGGAGATGGCCTTCATCAAGGCCGAGGCGTACGGTGTGCGCAATGCGCAATTCAGTTGCATCCCGCCGACGACGACCATCGCGCGGGTGATGGATTGCACAACGCTCGGGCTGACGCCGCTGGGCAGTGTGATGCGCCGCAGCCAGAAGAAACTAAGCGCGGATGTGACGTATGGCTTGCAGGCACTGGGGTATAACCAAATGCAGATCGCCGATATGGCGCGCTATGTGTGCGGCAATCCGTCGCTGGCGCTGGCGCCACATATTAACGCGGAAATGCTGTACGCGCGCGGATTCAGTGAAAGCCAGGTGATGGCGGTGGAAGAAGGTCTCGAGACGGTGGCGGATGTGGCGGCGGCGTTCGACCCATTCATCATCGGCGAGCGTTTCTGCCGGGAGCATTTCAAGATCGGTGACGCTCAGCTTTACGATGCGCGGTTCAATCTGCTGGCGCATATGGGCTTCACGCCCGAACAGATCGCGGAGGCGAGTGAGTACCTGTGTGGAACGCATAGCCTGGCAGGGGCGCCGCATCTGCGTGATGAGGATATGGCGGTGTTCGCGGTGGATGTAAACGCGGAGGCGCAAGTGGCACTGCTGGCAGCGGGGCAACCGTTCCTTACCGGCGGCATTGCCCATAGCATGCAGCTACCGCAGGCGACAACATTGGAGCACTGCCAGAGATTGATCCGCCTCGCATGGCAAAAAGGTTTGAAATCCATCACTTTAAAGCGTGAACATTGTGCACTGTATGAAGAAGCAATGCTAGGTTGGGAAGATGCTGGTGAACGCGCCGCGCCAGATACGCTGGTGTTTCGCGAGGCGCAGACGATGATGTCGGGCAGTGTCTCGGCGATGGCGGCGGAACTGCTTGAGCAGTTCATGAAAACGCGGCGTGAATTGCCGTTGCGACGCAACGGCTTCACGCAGAAGACGACGATCGGCGGACAGGCGGTGTATTTGCGCACGGGGGAATACGAAGATGGCTCGCTCGGCGAGATGATGATCGATGCGCCGGAATCGCCGCAGCAGAGCCGCGCGTTGCTGAACCAGTTCGCTCGGGCAATCTCGATCGCCGTGCAATATGGTGTACCGCTGAACGCGTTTGTCGAGACCTTCGCGCGGATACAGCATGTGCCTGCGGCGGAAGCAGTGAATCCGGTGGAGGAGGTCGCGCAATTGCTCGCGCATATCTTCCATGAACTGGGGGCGGTATACCTCGTCGATGCGATCGATGTGCGGCCTGTGCGGACGGTGCCGATGCAGAATCTGGTGGGTTGATTCCTTATCTGTCATTTTTGCTAAAGCAGGAATGACAAGTTGGTACGGATTTTACTTACTTTTCTTCGCCAGCGGATGCTTGCTGTTCATGATGGAGACGAGGCGCGAATCGGCGACGTGGGTGTAAATCTGCGTAGTGGCGATATCGCTGTGGCCGAGCAGTTCCTGGATGACGCGCAGGTCGGCACCGCCTTCGAGCAGATGGGTAGCAAAGGAATGGCGCAATGTGTGCGGCGAACAGCGCGTAGGGTCGATAGCGGCAGCAACGCAAAGCTCCTTCAGCAATTGGCCGAAGCGTTGGCGGGTCAGGTGGCCCTGCTTGCTATGCGAGGGGAAAAGAAATTTGCTCTCTCGGTTCTTTGGCAGAAACTGGTCGCGCACGGCGAGGTAGGCTTGCAGCGCGTGCAGCGCGGTTTGGTGCAGCGGCACGATACGGTCCTTGTTTCCTTTGCCCGTGATGAGGAAAAAAGGCTGGATCTGCCTGGATTTCGGATTGCGCTGGATGTGCTGCAGCGTAAGGGTGACGAGTTCACTGACGCGCATCCCGGAAGCGTAGATGAGCTCCATCAGGGCGTTAAGGCGGCTGGCCTCGAGGGTGTTGTCGGAGTGCGCGGCGGTGATGAGGCGTTGCACTTCCTCGCGCGTCAGGAGTTTGGGCAATGTGCGGGTACGCTTGAGGCCGCGAACGAGTAACACAGGATTTTCCGTGATGAGGCGCTCGCTGATGAGGAACTTGAACCATTGGGTGAGGGCCGAGCGGCGGCGGGAAAGCGTGGCGGGCGCCATAGCACGATTGCTCAGGTCGGCAAGGTAATCGCTGATTTCGCCGTGGCCGAGGGTGAGCATATCCTGCTGGTGTTGGCTGGCATAGGCAAAGAAGTCATCGAGGTCGCGGCGGTAGGAATCGCTGGTGGCAAGGGAACTGCCGCGGGTGGCGACCAGCATCTCCAGAAACGCATCACGCCACCCAAGCCAAGAAGCCGGGGTGGCGTGTGAAGTCGTCGTCATCCACTAAGGAATTAGTGGGTAGTTGATGCGGCCGGGGCCATTGTCGGTGCTTGCGATGCCGGAGCCATGCTGCCTGCAGGCATGTTTGCCGCAGGCGCTGCCGGGGTGGTCGTCACGTTGACGCTGCCGTTCGGCGAGGTGGTGACTTGCGTACCCGGAGTCGCCACGTTGACGCCACCGTCCGGTGTCGTGGTGACCGTAGCACCCGGTGCGCCGCCAGCGGTCGCTGGAGTTTCAGGCGACATCATTGGGTTGGTATCGGTGGTTGCCGGTGCCGGGGTGGTTGCCGTAGCATCCATCGGTGCCGGAGTATTCACCGGGGTAGTTTCGGTGTTGGCCGGAACATCGTTCGTTACGGTTTCTTGCGACGGGGTCGAGGTGCCGGTTGCGACGGCAACGGCAACGGCAGCGACGACAGCGACTGCAGCGAGGATAATGATGAGATTCTTGTTCTTGGATGGGGTAGTCATAACGCCTCATGAAAAGGTGAGAGTTGAATTCTTCGGCAAAGCCGTTACCCTTGTGCTCTGTAACAATGTTCGAGTCAACTAATAGTCATATACCTTAAAATTACATGGCTAAAAATGCGAAATTTTTTGCGGTTGGCTCGGAGAATTAATTTGATAAGTTGTCTCGCCTCTCTTCGCTACACTGCGAGTCCGCTCCGCATGTACTTTAATGTATATTTGCGGGGCGGTTCGCAAACTTCGCATTTTTTTATCCCATGTGCAATTCTAAGTTGAAATGACTATATCTGCATGCAGAATCCTGAAACAGTGAGTGGAAGCGAAGCCGTCAGCGTGAATGCGCGCGCGGCGTGGCAGAAGCGCCCACTGGTGCTGATCGGTTTGATGGGCGCGGGTAAATCCACCATCGGACGGCGCCTTGCCAAGCAGATCGGCTGGCGCTTCGTCGATTCCGACGAGGAGATCGAACTGGCAGCGGGCTGCAGCATTGCCGATATCTTTTCCATCCACGGCGAACCGATTTTTCGCGATCTGGAAAAGCGCGTGATTGCGCGGTTGGTCAGCGAGGCGCCGATGGTGCTGGCGACGGGCGGCGGGGCATGGATCCAGCCTGGCGTGCGCGAGGTCATCAAGAGCCACGCGACCTCAGTGTGGTTGCGGGCGGAACTCGAGGTGCTGACTGACCGGGTGAGTAAACGTAATCACCGGCCACTGCTGGAGACGGGCGACAAGCGGGAAATACTGAATAAGCTGATGCAGGAACGCTATCCGATCTATGAAGAGGCGGATATCATTATCGATTCGAGCCATGGGCCGCATGAGACGGTGGTGGAGCGGGTGATCGCAGCACTGAATGCCCAGGGCAGGACAGCATGACGCACGCCGAACGCATTGCGGTGAAGCTCGACGGTCGTGGCTACGATATCGTGGTGGGTAGTGGTGTGTTCGCGCGGGCGGCGGAATACATCGTGCCGGTGCTCGCGAGCCAACGCGCCATCATCATCAGCGATGCGAACGTGGAACCCGTGTATGGCGAAATGCTCGGCGCGCAATTGCATGCGCAGGGCATCGATGTGGCTGGCTTGGTGGTGAAAGCGGGCGAGGGTAGCAAGAGCTTTACAAATTTCGAGATGGTGATGGAAGGGTTGCTGCAGCAGAAGCCGGACCGCAAGACGACCATCATTGCGCTTGGTGGCGGCGTGGTGGGCGACCTTGCCGGGTTCGCGGCGAGTGTGTTGCTGCGTGGGGTGCCATTCATCCAGATCCCGACGAGCTTGCTGGCGCAGGTCGATAGCTCAGTGGGGGGGAAGACGGCGATCAATTCGCGTGCGGGAAAGAACCTCATCGGCAGTTTTTATCAACCGAAGCTGGTGCTGGCGGATAGCGATGTGCTGAAAACGTTGCCGTCACGAGAAATGCGGGCAGGGTATGCCGAGATCATCAAGTACGGTCTCATCATGGATGCAGAATTCTATCGCTGGTGTCTTGCCAATGGGACGACGTTACTAGGTGGTAACCAAGAGGCAATTCATTATGCAGTAACGCAGAGTTGCAAGTTCAAAGCGGCGATCGTCGAGTTGGATGAACGCGAGGCGGACAAGCGAGCGCTGCTGAATTTCGGCCACACGTTCGGCCATGCGCTGGAAGCGGAAACGGGTTTCGGCGAGAAACTCATCCACGGCGAAGCAGTGGCCATCGGCATGGTGATGGCTTGCCGGCTTTCGGCGCGGATGGGATGCATAGGTGCCGAAGTGGAGCAGGAACTGGCGGCGCATTTCACGGCGCTTGGTATGCCAGCGAGCCCGCGCGAGGTGGATCAGGACTGGAATGCGGCGGCGATCGCGGCGCATTTCGTGGACGATAAAAAGGCAGAGAATGGTATGCTGACGTTCGTGGTACTCGATGCACCCGGCGCGGCAAGGGTGGTAAAAAATGTGGATGCGGCGCTGGCGCTCGACGTCGTCGCTTCGTTCCTGAAGGATTGATATGGATACGTTGACGGCTGATTTGTTAATCCTTGTTTTCCTGATCATCTGCTCGGGATTCTTTTCGGGGTCGGAAACGGCGGTAACGGCGGCCTCGCGCGCGCGCATGTTCACGCTGATGAAGGAAGGGGTAAAGCGGGCGCAACTGGTGCTCGACCTGCGCGAGAAAAAGGAAGTGCTGATCTCGACGCTGCTACTCGGCAATACGTTTGTGAATATCGCGGCGGCATCGCTCGCGACCATCGTCGGTACACGACTGGCGGGCGAGGAATATGGGGCGATTTACGCAACCATCGTGACGACGCTTTTGGTGCTTATCTTTTCGGAGGTACTACCGAAGACGGTGGCACTCCACCACTCGGAGCGATTTTCGCTAATCATTGCGCCGTTCCTGAACGTCATCATCAAACTACTGTGGCCGATCACCTGGCTGGTGCAGCGGGTGGTACGCGGGGTGCTGGCGATCTTCGGGGTAAGCCTCGAGAATGTGAAGAGCATCATGTCCGGTACCGATGCGATTCGCGGTGCCATCGATATGCATCACCATGAAGGCGAGATGGAAAAGGACGACCGGGATATGCTCGGCAGTATCCTCGACCTTAGCGATTATGCGATCAAGGACATCATGACGCACCGGTCGCAGGTCGAGAGCATCGATATCGGCCTTGACCCCGAGACCATCATCGCGCTGACGATTGCCAGCAACCATAGCCGCATCCCGCTGTGGAAGGACAACCCGGAGAACATCATCGGCGTGTTGCATTTCAAGGACCTGCTGCGGCTGGTGCGAGCGCAGAAAATCGGCATTACGCGCGAGATGATCCGCCGGGTGGCGCATAAACCGTGGTTCGTGCCCGAGACGACGATGCTCGACGGCCAACTCGATGCGTTCCGCACGCAGCGCAAGCATTTCGCCTGCGTAGTGGATGAATATGGGGCGTGGCTCGGCGTGGTGACGCTCGAGGATATCATCGAGGAGATCGTCGGCGAGATCGAGGACGAGCATGATCCATTGGCGATCGCCGAGATCATGCCATTCGGCGAACGGGCGTACAAGGTGGCCGGGACGGTGACGATCCGCGATATCAACCGCCAGCTGGACTGGAACCTGCCGGACGAAAATGCGGCGACGGTCGCGGGGCTGGTGCTGCACGAAGCGCGGGTGATTCCCGAAGCGGGGGCAGTGTTCGAATTCTTCGGGTATCGGTTCACGGTCGCCGAGAAACGCGTCAACCAGCTGACGCAGTTGCTGGTCGAGCATTTGAGCGACCCCGACGACGACGCGCAGGAATGAGCAAAGAGTACATCGTCGAATTCAAGCCGCACGGACGGTACGTGCGGGTCACCGCGATCGACCCGGAAACGGGGATGGAAGTCGTGATCGTCGGTGATGCGCGCGAAAGCCAACAGGTGTTAACCAGAAACGCCATTAACAAGCTGGAATTCATGATGAAAAAGAATTGATCCACTTGAGCTTGATTGTTGATCGGCACGTTGTAATCGGCTGATTTACGCCGTTATCTTCATCAAACCTTCATAAATTGCATGCTAGTTTCGTGGTAGTTTCCACCTTAGCAAATGTGCAGAAAGCACAGGCCATAACAAGAACAACTTTTTGGAGTGTAGCATGTCAACGGAAACCCCTACTCAACAAGCGAACCGTGAAGTCCTGAGCGGCCTTGGATATACGTCGCCAGCGCAGCGCGGCTGGTGGAACCGCGTGCAAGATGCTATCCCAGCCAACGGTGGCGGGACGCTGCAGCCCAGCCAAGTAATGGCGAATCTCGCGGCAGCCTTTGACAAAGAACAACGGCGTTACGAACCGCGCACAACGGAGCGCGAGCATCCTAGCCTGATGCTGGCAATGGCAGTGCTGCAACGTTCGGTCGAGATCGACCATGCACAGAATGCCGGTCAACCGGTTCCGGCATTCCCGGCCGGCAAAACGAGCACCGTCGCTTATGTCAATGCAGCCTATGATAATAAAGATGGATGGAAAGCGCTCGATGCAGCGCCCGCGACGACAGCAAGCCCTGCACCGGCATCAGTTGGGGTAACCACTGCCGATGCTGCAAAACCGGTAACAGTTGCATCGCCGAAACCATCCGGCAGGGGAGGATTCAGCCTCATTTCAAGTGCGCAAGCACAGGAAACTTCGCCAGCGCCGGAAGCCACACCAGCGCCGATAGCATCCCCTGCACCAGCAGCAGCGCCGGCACCGTCATCTGCCCGTTCGGCTGGTTTCGATCCTAACAATGCCGATCAGGTCCGCACCTTACAGGAAAAATTGAACATTCGCTTTGGCGATACGCGTCCGGCGCTCGAGCTGACCGGCGTGCTGGACGATGCCACAAAGGCCGCGATGAAACAATTCAAGAGCGATGATTTCACGGATGGGAAAATCAGCGTCGGTTACGTCAAAGACAGTTTAAGTGCGGAGGACTTCAAACGCTTGAACTTGACCGACCCGAGCAAATTCAACCGCAATAATCCGCCGGAAGATGTAGTCAAGGCGATGAACCAGCATCTTGGATTGCCTGAAGGTACGGGTTATAACTCACCTGAATTCCAAAATGCAGTCATCGCCAACAAGCGCGAGAAATGGATCGATGCCAGTGTCAACGCAGGCGCCTTGACGGTGCTTGACCAGAAGGTCGCTGAGATAAAAGCGAGAGCTGCGGCAGCTGCGCCCTCACTGGCTGCACCGACTCCGGCTGCACCGACTCCGACTCCACTGCCCCCAAGCGAACCAGCTCAGGCTACTCCGCCTCCGGGGGCACCGCTTACGGGTGCACCGGCCCCGATCGCGCCGACCCCGGCTGAAGCTCCACCGGGAAGCCCGGCACCGGCCCCGATCGCGCCGACCCCGGCTGAAGCTCCACCGGGAAGCCCGGCACCGACCCCAGCAGAACCGGCTCGGGTAACCCCTGCACCAGAACCGGTTGCACCAGCATCCGCTCCGAGTGCACCGGCTGCAGGTAAACATCAACTGACCAAACCGCATGCCAGCGTGAAAGTGGCGGCATGGCAGCATGCCATGAACGAATACGACAAAAAGCACGGCGGCCAGCATCAAATTACTGAAGATGGGCTCTGGGGCAAAAAAGAGACCCAGGCACTGTTTGAATCACTGGGCGGTAAAGGCAAGGATGGTGTCAGAAACGTCATCAACAAACTGCGTCGCGATGGCATCGCCATTGATGCCAGCCAATTCGAAGCTGCACCCGCTGCACCAGCAGAAACACCTCCTGCTCCCACGCCGACAGGTGCAACCCCTTCACGCCCCGCACGCGATCGCCGTGATTCATAATTGAATCTGTGCTGTTTGCGCTTTGTTACGCCGGGCCATAAATCCTTGCACGCCTAGTGCCGGGCTGCTAAACACGCGTCTTTGCTGATTAATCAAGGCGAGGTAGCATGGCCAATCTTCTGTTGCGTAAATCGGTGGAACAAATCCAGGCGGAAGCAGGGACGACCGGCCTCGTGCGCTCCCTAGGCAAATGGAATCTCGTGAGTCTCGGCATCGGTTGCATCATCGGGACCGGGATTTTCGTCATGACGGGGCAGGCGGCGGCGCAATTCGCCGGGCCGGCCATCATCCTTTCGTTCATGATGACGGGTATCTGCTGCGCGTTCGTCGCGCTGTGCTATGCGGAGCTTTCGGCGATGCTGCCGGTCTCGGGCAGTGCGTATTCGTATGCGTATACCAGCCTCGGCGAAATCTTCGCGTGGATCATGGGGTGGCTGCTGCTGCTGGAATATGGGGTAGCGGCGTCAACGGTCGCGGTCGGCTGGTCGGGCTACGTGGTGAGCTTCCTGAAGGATTTCCACATTTACATTCCGCCGGAATGGACGGCGGCGACGGGGATGAAACTCATCCAGGTGCCGGTACAGGGTTGGACGCAGGCGACGGACGAACTGGTAAAAACGCTGGCGGCGAAACATATGGATGTTGCGGCAATGCCGCGTGTGACGGCGATCTTCAACCTACCGGCGGCGCTCGGCCTGATGGTGGTGACGACGCTGCTGGTGCTGGGTGTCAAGGAATCGGCGACGGTCAATAACGTCATCGTGTTCATTAAACTCATGGTGGTGTTGTTGTTCATCGGCTTCGGTATCTTCTATGTGAATCCGGAGAATTGGCACCCCTTCCTGCCGGCGAATGACGGCACCTACGGCCATTTCGGCTGGAGCGGTTTGCTGCGCGGCGCGGGCTATATCTTCTTCGCGTATGTGGGCTTTGAGGCGGTCTCGACCGCGGCGCAGGAAGCGAAAGATCCGCAGAAGGATGTACCGTTCGGCATCGTCGGCTCGCTGGCCGTGTGCACCATTCTCTACATTCTCGTGTCGCTGGTGCTGACGGGCCTCGTGAAATACGACGTGCTGAACGTGCCGGATCCGATCGCGGTCGCGGTCGATGCGATCCACATGCCGTGGCTGGCATTTACGGTGAAGGTCGGCGCGATCTGCGGTCTGTCATCGGTAATGTTAGTCCTCATGTATGGCCAGACACGCATCTTCTTCAGCATGGCGAAGGATGGGCTGCTGCCGAAAGCGTTCAGCACCATCCATCCGCGCTTCAAGACGCCGTGGGTGAATACCATCGTAGTCGGTATCATTTCGGCAATCGTTGCAGGAATGACACCAATCGAGGAACTGGGCGACCTCGTGAACCTCGGCACGCTATCGGCATTCACCATCATCTGTTTTACCGTGCTCTACCTGCGCCGCACGAAACCGGAATTGCATCGACCGTTCCATGTACCGGCGCCGAAAATTACGCCGATACTGGGTATGCTGTCGTGTCTGTTGCTGATCTCGACGTTGTTCAAGACATTCATCACGCTGATTCCCTATTTCGCATTGGGGTTCGCCATTTATTTCCTCTATGGCCACCGCCACAGCGTGCTGCGGCTCGAGTTGCCCCGCGATCCGTTCCCGGGCAATGCCGGTAGCGCCACGAAAAAAGATGGCAGCCCGACGCCGTAAACGAATACTGCTTGCCATCCGGGTGGGGGATGATTACACAAAACCCGCTTCGCCCCTAGCGGGATGATACGTGCCGATGTAGCTCAGCTGGTAGAGCAACTGATTCGTAATTAGTAGGTCGCAGGTTCGATTCCTGTCATCGGCACCAAACACTCGATCATTCCTTCTGCGCATGATGGTGTATTTGGCATGCTACATCCATACAGAATGCTTATCTCGATGATGGGAAAACGTATTTAAGTAGGAGTTATCCGTCGGAACCAGTTCAGGCCCGACATGGGAAAATGGAAAACAATGAATATCCTTATCGTTACGGCACAGCCGTATCTGCCGCAGATGCGGGGTGGTTTACAGACAAGTTCGACCACACTCGCGCAGCAATTCATCAAGAAAGGCCACCGTGTCGCGCTGCTTGCGGCGCTGATGCCCAATGGCTATGTCGGCATCAAGAGCCGGCTCGAGATAAAATTGTTGAAACACAAGGCGGCGCTCGATCGTGATTGCGGCTACGATGTGTGGCGGGCGTGGCATCCGTGGGAGAGTCTCGAATGGGTAGCGCAGCGTGCAATGCCGGATCTCGTGATCGTACTGGCGCGCCAGCCGGTGCGCATGGCACTTGAAGCGCAACGGCTCGGCCTGCCGGTGATGTTCATGTTGCAGGATGTGCGTTTCGACGACCATGGCGGAGCATTCACGGATGTCGGACACATAACATGCGTCGCGAACTCGGCATTTACGGCGCAAAAATACAAAGACGTTTTCGGCATCGATTCCATCATCATCCATCCGCTGATCGACCCCGAGAATTTTGCGACGGAAACGACGCGTGAGAATATCACGCTTATCAACCCGCATAGGGATAAAGGCGGGGACATTGCGATCGCCATTGCCGCGGCGTGCCCTGAAATCCCGTTCAGTTTCGTCGAGACCTGGCCACTTTCCAAAACGGAGCGCGCGGCGCTGATGGCCCAGATCACGCCGTTGAAAAATGTGACGCTGCTGGCACCCAGCGAAGATATGAAAAAGATTTATGGCAAGTGCCGCATCCTGCTGGCCCCGAGCCGTTGCGAAGAAGCATTCGGCCGGGTCGCGGTGGAAGCACAGTTCAGCGGCATTCCGATCGTTGCTTCGAACCGCGGGGGATTACCGGAAGCGGTTGGCGCCGGCGGGCTGTTGCTTGACCCGGATGCATCGATCGGCAAGTGGATCGCCGCGGTCAAGCGCTTATGGAGCGACCCGGCGTATTACACGGCGCTATCGGACGCGGCCCTGGCCCATGCGAATGGGCCATCGCTCAATATTCATGCGCTAAGCGACCAGTGGGACAGAGTGATCCAGCAGGTAGCGGCGCATCGTGATGTCGACGTTACGATGATCGACGCGGCCTGATTCACCTGAATGACTGAGTATGGATGCCATTGACAGCTATTTTGGGCTCGCCGCCAAAGGGTAATTGCACTATGGCTCGCCCGGACGATGACGGATCGTAGCAAAGTGCTATTTTAAGAGAATGCAATGAGAGAACTGGTTTTCAGGGAAGCGGCGCAAGGCCACGTGGATATTCCGGCTTTCGCGGTCGAGCGCTTTGCTGAAGTGCGCGCAGCGCTGAGCCGCCGCAGTAGTATCGTGTGGGGTGAACATTGCTCGGAATGTGCGTTCCCGTCATGCTACTCCACTTGTGAATTCTACACGCCCCGCAGTGATATGCATTGTCGCCGGTTCACCCATGGGATTGAAGCGCTCAACGTGACGGCGGCGCCGGCGATCGAAGGACTGACCCGGATTGCTTTCCGCCGTTGGGGGAAACTTGAAGGCACTGGCCCGGTGCAGATGCAGTCGACGGCGAAGGCGATGCACGCAGAAAAAGCAGCCATCGAAAATGATGCGCGGCTGGCGAAGTTGCCGCTGCCGCGCCCGCTTGGCAGCCGGATCGCGAACCGGCTGAACCAACGGCGCAAGCAGCGGTCGCACAGTATGGCGATGCCGGCGGGAAGTGTCTTCATCATCGAAGGATGGCTAGAGCAAGCGGAGCCCATTACGATGACCGTGGCGCTGATGCCGTGGGATAAAAGCACCGATGGACTTTTCCAGAAGCAATTCACCTTCCGGCAGGGGTATAATCGCGAGATCATCACTACGGAGTTAATCCGCCGATCCATGGCGCTTGATCAGCCGTTCGCCGTGCAGATCGAGGTGGTGGGAGAGGTGCCGTCGCAGCCGGTCGTGTTCGGCATGGTGGATTTTGCCGAGTTGGCAACGCCACTTGCGGCGGTGAGTGGCGCACAGGAGAATGTAACGACGCTGGTGAAAGCTAAAACCGCGAAATGCGTGGTGTGGGACCTCGATGATACGGTGTGGACGGGGACGCTGGTCGAGGATGGCATTGAAGGCGTGGTGTTGAACCCGGCGGCGGCGGAAGCGATGCGGCTGCTGGATGCGCGGGGCATCCTGAATTCCGTGGCATCAAAGAACGATGAAGAGCTGGCGCTGGCGGCGTTGCAGCATTTCGGCCTAAGCGAGTATATCCTGTTCCCGCAAATCAGCTGGGGACCGAAAAGCGATGCGATCCGCCGTATCGCGGAGTCGATCGATATCGGCATTGATACATTTGTATTCGTTGATGACCAGCCGTTCGAGCGCGGGGAAGTCGGCGCGGCGCATCCATCGGTGACGTTGATGCACCCGGATGAAATCGCCGGATTTGCGACACATGCGCTGTTCGATGTGTCGGTGACGGAAGAGAGCAAAAAGCGCCGCTTCATGTATCGCGATGAGGAAAAACGACAGCATGCCGCGACGTCCGCAGGCACGGATTATCTGGGCTTCCTGCGCACGAGCAGCATCGAACTGATTATCCAATCAGTAACGAAAGAATCGGCAGAGCGCGTGTATGAGCTGACGCAGCGCACGAACCAGCTCAATGTCACGGGGGCGCGCTTTACGCGCGAACAGGTGCAGCAGTTTGTCGAGGGGACGGCGACGCATGAAGGCTTTGTGTTGCGTTGTAAGGATAATTTCGGTGATTATGGCATCATCGGGTTCTGCGTGATGAACCTGACGCAGTTCCACATTGAGGCGTTCTTCATGAGTTGTCGGGTGCAGCGCAAGAAGGTGGAGAATGCTTTCTTCGCGTGGCTATCCGCCCGGGTGAGCGCGATGGGCGCAAAAGATATGACAATCGATTACTGCAAGACGGCGAAGAACGGCGCGGCAGTAAAGATGTTCCAAGAACTGGGGTTTACGCTGGCAGAATCCACGCCGGGTGAGGGAATGTTTACGCGCAGCTTAGGCGAGTCCTGGGCTGACGCGGATGTTGTGCAGGTAGAATCGCACGTGGCGACAATGGCTTCGTGATGGCATTGCTTCCCCGCATCCAGAACAAGCTTGCGCTTTACGATACGACGCAATCGGCCAAACTGCGGCTAGGACAGGCGGTGGCGAGCTTTACCTTCGACGATTTTCCCATCAGTGCGTATTCCATTGCCGGAAAAATGCTCGAGGAAGCAGGCGCGCGCGCGACGTATTTCGCCTCGGCAGAATTCATGGGTCGCACGATGGATGGGATCGACTATTACACGCCGGAACTTTTGCGTGAGATGGTCGCCGCAGGGCACGAGATCGGCTGCCATAGCTTTGCGCACACGCATCTGGCGGCGAAGGGTGGCCCGCATGCCCGGGTGATGGCTGAGATGAATGCGCAGGCCATGCGTGATGTGCTGGGCGAGCAGTTCATGATGACGAGTTTTGCCTATCCGTATGGCGATGTGTCGGTGAGCGTCAAGCATGCGATGGCGCGCCAGTTCGCGCTTAGCCGCGGTGTGCGGCGGGGGTTGAATACGGGCAGCGCCGACCTTGCGCAGTTGCGGGTTGTCAGCCTTGAAGCACGGCACTGGAATAGCGATGAGCTGGCGACTACCATCCAGCAGGCGGTAGCTACGAGAAGCTGGATCGTATTTCTGACGCATGACATTAGCGCCGCGCCGACGCCGTATGGTTCGACACCCGAAATGGTGCACACGGCGCTACGCATGGTGATGGAGGCGAAGATCGAGATCCTGCCGCTCAAAGCGGCGGTTGGACGTGCGGTATTCGGGGAGAGCGGCGGGCTTTGATCGGTTGCTAAACGCAAACTGATGCACTGAACCGCTTTACATTCTAGGCGCGGCCACCTTGCTGCTGCTGCTTTTGCGGCTGGTTTTGAGCCATTTGTTGCGGCGGCGCTTCATCGTGCGACGTGCCACCTGTAACAGTAGTGTTACTTAATGCCGCACGTGCGCGAGCTGCTTGTTCTTCTGTCACTCCCGGTGGCAGTGGGGGCGCGGCCGAGGCGGTCGGTTGCTGAGCATTGGACTGCGGGGTGGCCGATGCCACCGCTTCCCCTGTCGGCTGACCGGGCCCGGGGGCTGGAGCCACCGCTGGCGCTGGCGGCGCATCGCCATTCACGGTGTGGATGAACGTCGCCAACTGGCTATTGTAGGCGAGTTGTGCATTCTGCCGAGGCGAGAAAGGCTGGCCCATTTCCCCGATCGGCGATGCATTCGGAATATCGCGTTCGGCCTGTAAGAGTTGCTGACGCATCGCTTCCATTTTAGGATCCGGCAACGGTGTTTTCGAATCCATCAGCTCGGCCGCGCGCGCAGATGCGGGTGAGTTGATGAGGTCCTGATTCACTTTATCCGCCGCCATAGCAGTCTTTGCATCAGTCATAGCCTGCGTCTCAACGAACGGTTTATCGCTTGGGCCCATGATGAGGCCGCCTTGCTCTGACATGCCCGCCAAGTACGTTATGTCATGGACGACACCGACAGCCAGGTTCGCGACCGTCGCCCCGGCAGTCACCACGCCGGCGACTGCAGCTGTCGGGACTGCGACGGGAGCTGCTACCACAGTCAATGACGCTGCTCCGGCCCCGACAGTCACCACGGTTGCAGCTGTTGCAACGCCTGCAGTCGCCGTATTCGCGCCGTTCAACATGCGGTCAACGAAGTTGCCTTGCTGCAGATTATCGAATCCCGTAGTCACGCCGGGCAAGGCGCCTTCGGCCATTGCAGTACCACCAGCCTCGGCTGCATGGGCAACACCGCCACCACTGGCCAGCACCGTGCCTGCTGTTACCACACCGACGACAGCCATACCCAAAACGCCGTGACCACCGGACCGTGCGGCAGTTGCACCGGCCCGTGCGGTACTGGCGGCCCTGGCAACTCGCGCCGCCTCTTGTTCAGCTGCGGCAGCTGGCGCTGCGGCAGCAGCAGGTCTTAAGGTTTGGACATTAGCACCTAGTGCGTTTTCGTTCGCGGTGACTGGCACTCTTGGTTCAGCATTCGGAGTTGGGCGGGCGACGGCTGGTTCCGCGGGGGCGGGTGCCGTTGCGGGAGGCGTTTCGGCAGCTGTTACTGGAGCAGGTTTAGTCTCGGCAACCGTTTGCGGCCTGGTCCGGCTGTAGGCTTCGACATCGCGATTAATCTGCATCTGGCCCGGATGCGCGGCTTCTGAACGGGCGGCGATATCGCGCGCCGCACCGGGATTGATATGGCTGCCTTCCAGTGCCATCGCTGTTTCCCCGATGGGTGCTTGCGCCACGACCGAAGTCCGCAGGGGGCCGCCTTCGATTGCACTCGGTATTTTTGCATCCTCTAAAATCTTATGGGCAGATTCCGCTGCCGTATGGCTGGGAAACCGCAGTTCCGTTCCCGCCTGGTTCAAGGTTGCCTGAATGTTTCTTTCCCTGAGCGAAGCCAGGAACTGTTCGCGCGCTTTGGGGTCAATGCGATTGTCGAGCGCCAGTACATCGGCACCGCTGGTCCGTACCTCGGCCTGAATACCGCGCTGATTCAGGGTATCGCGAATGGCATTGGCATCTGCCCCTGGAGTAACAGTCACCGTCGAAGTGACGTGTGTGACCGTGCCTTGCGCCGCCCTGCTAGCCATTGTTCCGTCTTCACTGATTTCGCTGATAGTACGTGAGACCGATGGATCGATTTTTGCATCGACATAGGCGACATTGGGATTGCTGGATGAAGGAGTGCGTGTGTAATCCACCAAGCCCGATGTGGAACCCGTACGATTTATTTCATGGGTAAGCAGCGTTTGGCCTTCCTGCGGCGTCAATAGCTGCGCGACGCGCTCGTTATTCCCAAAAGCAACCGGATCTGCCATGGCGCGTGTCATGCGGTTGAAATCGCTTTGTACTATGGGCTTGCCATCGGCCCGGGTAGTTAATGTGTAAATCCCGTGTTCATTGATCTTGCCGGGTGCAAGACCTGCGGCCATGGCGCTCTGGTTAAGGGCTTCCATCGTGCTAGGCGTTGGCGTCCTACCGATATTGATGTTCATCTGGTGACTGGTGACACCGCCAAGTTCGCTTGTTTCGAACTTGATTGCGGAAATAGACCGGTTCCCTTCAACAGGGTAGGCAACATGCGTGCTGTAGGTCTCGTTATTCCTGAACTGAACCGCATTAGGATCGCGCTCTAAAGCAGCGGCGTTGCGTGCAGCTATGCGTTCTTCTGCTACTTGTCGCGCAGCGATATCTTCCGCATCGGGACCTTGGATCTGTGGCTTACCAACTGCCATGGCTAATTCCTTAGCTAAGTTAAAGCATTATAGAGCCATTATGCGGTAGCAATAATTAATATTCAGTTAATTAATTAACTTGTATGAAAGTTAAAATTATAGCGCAGCTATGATAATCGCTAGAAAAATTCATGTAGTTATCCAATTGGGGACGCGTAGATACCAAACTATGAAATTTTCGTGGGAATGCCATTACACATCCATTAGTTACGAACGAGTGAATTCTATCGTAATCTAATTTTTTACCTACCAGAGTGATTTGTTCCTAGACCAGGACTACAAACACATATGCATATGAAGTCGAGGATACCAATGAAAACGGAACGCAAAACTTTAGTCACCACGGGCATCGCCGAACTCGATGACATACTAGGGGGTGGCCTGACCGCCGATCGCGTTTACCTGGTACATGGCACACCGGGCGCGGGTAAGACGACCCTCGCGCTGCAATACCTCCTTGAGGGTGTACGCCTCGGTGAAAAGGTTCTGTACATAACACTTTCAGAAACCAGAAATGAACTGCAAGCGGTGGCGAAATCGCATGGGTGGAAGCTTGATGGCATCGAGATTTTTGAGCTCATTGCCGACGAACGCGAATTGCAGCCAGAGAACCAATATACGGTGTTCCAACCATCCGAAGTGGAGCTGAACGTTACAACGAAAGCCATTCTTGACCAAGTTGAGAAACTCAAGCCATCACGCGTGGTGATCGATTCGCTTTCCGAAGTGAAGCTGCTGGCACAAAGTGCACTGCGTTTCCGTCGACAAGTGCTGGCGCTTAAACAATTCTTCACGGGTCGCCAATGTACGGTATTTTTCCTTGATGATAAAACGATTCCCGGCGGAGAAGACTTGCAGTTGGAAAGTATCGCCCATGGAGTTTTGAACCTCGAGCAGCTTTCCCCGGAATACGGTTCAGAAAGACGGCGCGTGCGCATTACTAAAATGCGCGGTCAGAAATACCGTGGCGGGTACCATGATTTCGCCATTGCTTTTGGCGGGCTCAAGGTCTTCCCGCGCATTGTCGCGGCAGAGCACAAGCATTTGTCGAAGATCAGCGTTCTGAAAAGCGGCATCCCGGCCATTGATGCATTGACTGGCGGCGGCATCGACGGTGGCACGAGCGTTTTGCTGTTGGGGCCAGCCGGGGCGGGTAAATCGTCGCTTGGCATGCAATACGCCATCGCGGCCGCAGAACGCGGCGACCATTCCGTTATCTTCACGTTCGATGAACGTCTCGACACGATGCTAATGCGGGCAAAAGGCCTCGGCATGGACCTTGAGGGTTTTATCAAGAAAGGCCTGATCACCATTACGCCGATCGACCCAACTGAGATGGCGCCAGGTGAATTCGCGCATCGTGCACGCCAACAAGTGGAAACGACAAAAGAGCGTCCCGGCGCTAAAATCGTGATCATCGATAGCTTGAACGGTTACTTGAACGCGATGCCTGAAGAGCGTTTCCTGACCTCGCAACTGCATGAGCTGCTGACTTACCTTGGCCATAATGGTGTGGTAACGTTCCTGATTGTAGCGCAACATGGATTGCTGGGCAACGCGATGCAGACGCCAATCGATACCAGTTATCTCGCCGATGCGGTCATCCTGTTCCGCTATTTCGAAGCGCTGGGCGAAGTGAAACAAGCCATTTCCGTCGTAAAGAAACGCAGTGGTCGCCATGAACGCACCATCCGTGAATTTAAAATGGACGAGAACGGTATTTCCGTCGGCGCACCATTGGATCAGTTCCATGGCGTTCTGACCGGCACGCCGGTGTTAGGGAAGGCTGCTGAATCACGGCTAATGAGTTCCAATGGGAAATGAGCAACAACGTGGCGTACCGCACGAGGAACGTGTCCTCATCTTGATGTCAACGTTGAAAGATGCTGACACCACGGCGGAGATACTTAACAAAGAAGGCATCGACGCACATGTTTGCCGGAGCCTGAGCGAGATCTGCGAAGAGATTGCCAAAGGCGCGGGTGCGGCCATCCTGACGCAGGAAATGACTCTTCAGGACCAGGCTAAACTCCTGCAGACAACACTCGAGGAACAACCGGCGTGGTCGGCGTTCCCGCTGCTGATGCTAGTCCCGGCAGGCAAAGAGTTTCCGCTGACGACGCTGATGCTCGAGTCCATAGGCCATATGATATTGCTGCAACGGCCTTTGCAAATTAATGAACTGTTGAGTACAGTGAAGGGTGCGTTACGCGACCGTCGTCGTCAGTACGGAATGCGTCGCGAGATTGAGAAAGCGAACGCTGCCAATGTCGCCAAAAGTGAATTCCTCGCCAATATGAGCCATGAAATCCGCACACCGATGAATGCGATCATCGGTTTATCCAATATCCTGAGCAAGAGCCAGCCGCTGACGCCGCGCCAGACGGAGTTCGTGCATACGCTGCAGACCAGCGCCAACTCTATGCTCACTCTGATCAATGACCTGCTCGATATCAGCAAGATCGAAGCTCAGACGGTTGAGCTTGAGGAAATTCCATTCAGCCTGGAAGATTTGCTTCAGGAAGTCGTCAGCATGATGGCGGTGCGGGTGCGGGAAAAAAGACTTACTTTCAATCTAGACGCAGGATCAATCACCGGTCGAATGTTTCTTGGCGACCCAACACGGATACGCCAAATCATCAATAACCTGTGTAGCAATGCAATAAAATTTACCGAGAAGGGCGGCGTAAGCATCGTGGTGACCCGTACTGTGCAGAGTGACGACATTGACCGAATATGCATTGTGATCGCGGACACAGGCATTGGTATCGACCCTAGTAAGCAATCGGCTGTTTTCGACAAATTCGTGCAAGCGGATAACAGCATTAACCGTAGATATGGCGGTACGGGCCTGGGACTCGCAATCACGCGGACACTGACAGAAGTGATGGGGGGAAATATATCGGTAGATAGTACGTTAGGGGTCGGCTCCACGTTCAGTTTTACGCTGCCATTAAAACAATCTGCAGCGGCCAATCAGCCAATTGAAGTGAAAACGCAAGGGCCTATGCCTTCAAAACGTGACGAAAGGCCATCGGTTCTACTAGTAGAGGATTACGCGCCGAACGTCATGGTGGCGCAGAGCTATCTCGAAGATTCCGGATACCGGGTCATCGTTGCCACCAACGGATTGGAGGCCGTTGAGATGTCGAAATCCGGACACCCTATCGCAATTTTGATGGATGTACAGATGCACCCGATGAATGGTTTCGATGCGACGAAACGTATTCGTGAACTCGAAACGTCAGAGGGAAATAAACGCGTGCCTATCATCGGCATGACAGCGCATGCAATGGCGGGCGATATGGAGCGCTGCATCGCCGCCGGCATGGATGACTATTTATCCAAACCCTTCAAACCAGAGATATTGATGAGTAAATTGCAAAGCCTGGTGCGGAAAAATTCTAACGGTTCTTCTTTGGTGGCTTAGATCGATGGCGGTGTGCTGTAGTGAATCGCCTGTATGCACACTATAATCATCAGAAAATGATTGAATAAACCCAAACACTTATCCGATATTATATTGGGCCCGAAACGCCTGCGCCAATGATGGCAATACGCTGTTTCATCTACCACTCGTTGTTAACATGCTAATTTTACTTGGCGCAACTGTGGCCAGCGGCAAGATATGCAGTGGTGGTAGGTTTGACAATCTGAGGCTGACATTCATCGCGCTTTGTTTTATCGCGACGGCACCGATCAGAACAATATTTCACGTCGTCCCAATTTTTCGCCCATTTCTTACGCCAGCTGAAAGGGCGTTTGCAAACTAGACATATCTTTTCAGGTAAGTGTTGCTTGTCGATTCTCTTAGGCATGTTTATTGCCATCCGTAACGAACGCCGTCTTCTCGGCCTTTTTCCAATACGAGAAAAATCGCGTAAAATCTTTTGTGTCGTTCAGGGTGACAAAAGGCTCCTCGGGGATAACCCTCACATTCTTTTCCAGCGATACTACGCGGATGATTTCCTGTAATGATGGGTTGAGTGTGGCGGGCACGTAGAGGTTAGCCGAATCCAGCGCCTTCAATGTCTTGACAGTATCACCCTGGTGAATTTGCAGTGGCATGGCGCATAAGGTTTCGTAGAGGAATACCAGCCGTTTCAGGCTGTAACCTGCTGCCTGCAGGTAGATATCATCCCAGATGTAAATAACGCACGTACCGTTGGGTGCGGCCTTTACCGCCGGATGCGTGATTCTCAGCGCATCTTCATGCAGCCAGACAATGCTATCCGCCATGCTGTTCTCCGAGGTGAGGGAATAACCGTGCGTTCAAAATTTCATAACTCGCATCAAGCGGTGTATTATTCAGTGCCGAGACATCGACAGACATGGCGAAATAGTTGGCTACATTCTCAAGATTGAAAATATAGGGTTTATTGCTGAAGGTGCTGGCCACCCATTGCCATGATAGATTGTTGCTGGCGATGTCGCCATCGAGCAGATGCTGTAAAAACCACCGTGCACCGGCCTGCCATTTAACGCGGCGGAAATGCACGACATAGGCTGCCAAATACATCCGCGCATGGTTGTGCAGGTAGCCGGTGGTGAGCAATGTCGCAATAAAGCCATCGATACAGGCGATGCCGGACGTGCCGTTGCAAATGTCATCGGGCAGCTGATCGGCATAATCACCAGCGTTGAAGCCTGTTTTATAAGGCTCTACATCCTGCCACATCCATTCGGGATGTTCCGCATAAACACGCTGCAAGAAATCACGCCATGCCAGTTCCTGAATAAATTTGGTCGCCTGTAATGGCTCGCTGCAACCTGCTAGCGCATGATTGCGAACTTCATTCAAACTGACGATGCCGTGCCGAATGTAAGGGGATAAGCCCGTTACTTTTCCATCACCGTAATTGCGGGTGCAGGCATAGGCGATGGGATCGATCTTGGTGAGGGCTGATATGGCTGGGTCCCTGCCGCCGGGTATCTCGCTTGTCTGGCCCTGTGCCCATGGAGCCAAGGCGCGTACGTGATCAATCATATCGGCGCGGTTGCCGAACTGTTGGGTAAGTGTTTTCATTGAAATATGCCTGCAGTAGTTATCCCGATCATTACAACACACCATCCCGCATTTTATTTAACGTATGAGCTGCCTGATTACGGATCGCGCCACGTTTATCCTCCGCCATTTTATCCCACGTGGAGTATACGTAGGGAATGCGCGGATTACCGCGTAACTTCTCACCATTGCGCGCCCAGAAATCCCAATAAAGCGCATTGAACGGGCAGGCAGTGTCACCCGTCATAACTTCCGGATCGTAGGCGCATTTCTCACAATAATTGCTCATGCGATGGATGTATTTTCCACTGGCAGCGTAGGGCTTGCTGGCCACCACACCGTCATCGCCGAACAGCGTCATACCGAGTGTATTCGGCATTTCCACCCATTCGTATGCATCCGCGTAGACAGCGAGATACCAATCCTGAACCTGACCTACATCCAGCCCCGCCAGCAACGCGAAATTACCCGTTACCATCAAACGCTGAATATGGTGCGAATAGGCATGGTCGCGGGTATGCCGTACGGATTCCGCAACGCAGAACATCTTGGTGTCTGCAGTCCAGTAAAAATCCGGTAGCGGTGTTGTTGCGCCCAGCGTATTGCGGGAGCCATAATCCGGCATTTGCAGCCAATAAATGCCGCGAATATATTCCCGCCAGCCCAGTATCTGGCGTACGAAGCCTTCCACTGCATTCAGCGGCGCGTTACCCACCCGATAGGCAGCCTCGGCCAGTTGACAGATTTCCAATGGCAGGAGCAGGCCTGCATTGAGGTAGGAGGAGATCAACGAATGATAAAGATAAGGTTCGCCTGCGACCATCGCATCCTGATAATCACCAAAATATGGCAAAAGTTCTTCAATAAAATGGTGAAGCTCGATCAATGCCTGCGCACGGGTGACCGCGAAATGAAACGGCTCCAATGTGCCAAAATTATCCGCAAACCGTGCATTCACCAGCGCCAGCACTTCGCGTGTGATAGTGGATTTTTCATGAGCGATGCGTTTAGGTGAACACATGCCCGCTTTGGGTGGTTTACGGTTTTCTTTATCGTAGTTCCATGCCCCACCGGTTGGTTTGCCATTCGGTTCCATCAGGACGGAATATTTCTGGCGCATTTCACGGTAAAAGAACTCCATACGCAGCTGTTTTTTACCTGCCGCCCATTCGCTGAATTGATGGATCGTCGATAGAAACCGCCGATCGCGCCGTATCTCGACCGGGATACCAAGCGTGACTTGCCATGATTTGAATTTCTCCTGCACCCGATACTCACCCGGCTCGGTGAGTATTAGCCGCGTTGCGGCCGTTTCGACAACGGCACGCGCTGCCTCACCATCGAAACTGCCGGTATTGGCGGGGTCATCCAATGTGACATAGCGGACATTCCATCCACGTTCGCGAAGCGCTTGTGCAAAATGCCGCATGGCGGCGAACAGGAAAGCGATCTTCTTTTTGTGATGCCAAACATAGGTCGCTTCTTCCATCACCTCGCACAGCATCACCACGTCAGTGGCGGGATCGATATCTTCAAGCGTGGCGATGCTATCTGAAAGTTGATCGGCAAGAATGAAGCGCAGTACGCCCATTTACGCCTTCATCTTCGGCCTGACGCGCGACAGTCCTCCATCCACGCCAAGTACTTGGCCTGTGATCCAGCTGTTGACCGGGTCGAGGAGGAATACGATGGCGCGTGCGATATCTTCAGGTTTGCCCAGACGGCCGAGCGCATGCATAGCTTCAGAGAATTTTCGCGCGGTATCGTTACTGGTAAGGGACGACGTAAGTGGTGTTTCTGTAAGACCAGGTGCTACGGCATTGATGCGCAGATTCGACGGCGCATAGGTCGCAGCTGCAGATAATGTTAGGCCTAATATACCCGCTTTGGCCGCCGCAATCGCTTCATGGTTAGCAATGCCCGCCATCGCAGCTGCTGATGAAATAAGCACAACTGAACCTCCTTGCGTCATATGCTTGCCTGCAGCGCGCACAGTTGCAAACGCGGTTGTTAAGGACGCGTCAATGACTGATTGGTATTGCAGTTTACTGGTCATTGACGCAGATTTAAGCAACAATGAACCGCTGCAATTGACTACACCATCCAGCATTCCCGCTTGGACAAACACATCATCGACAGCATCAAAATCCGTTGCATCAAGCATTGCGTCAGGAACTATTTTGCTAGCATCGCGCGCTGTCGTGAATACCGTGTGTCCTGCTTCTTTAAGCATTGCTGCAGTCGCCTGTCCGATACTACTGCTCGCGGCGATGATAAGAAAATGAGCCATAATAACCCTTCCGCAAAAAGACACGTTATAATTAAATACCCGCACCAATTGATATCTAAAGTTATGACTCGCCTGGAAATCTGCGGTTTGATTATCATACTGACTAGTATGAAGTACATATTTAACTGTAGGCGACTTCACCACCCCTTTGTTATTCATAAAAATCGCTAAATCATGGGCTTGAATTTATGAAACTTTCACTCATAAATCATAAACTGAGCAGCCCGCTTAAAGATCAAGATTAGGTATGAAAACAACGTGCAAACGCGACGCGCGGAGCGATATTTGACCAATCTATCACATTTACTGAAACCCGCGCTCGTAGCGGTTAGGGGATGGTGGTGGACGCAGTCACTGGCGAACGTGTCACCTCATCGTAATACTCTAAAGCAGTGTATTTTACCGGGAAAATTACGAAAGCTGGCTTTTACTGTAAGTTTCGCAATCGTTATCGAAATAAAACGGGCTGCGAGAGTAAGTTCTACGAAGTTAGATCTTCAATTCCCTATGTAGTCTTACAGGGAAATTCTAGCTGTGGATATATGTGTAAATGCTAAATCGATCCTATCTTTTACAATACAATTATTTTTTTCTTGTTTGTAGATACAGCGATTTGAGTTCTGTCTTTCTAAGGTGTGTTTTCATAACTTGAAAAGAATACTTATGAAAGCGCTCTGCTGGCACGGTCAAGGCGATGTACGCATCGACAATGTAGCTGATCCTAAAATTCTGCACGAGCGGGATGCCATCATTAAAATCACTACAACGGCGATATGCGGCTCCGACCTGCACATCCTAGATGGTTATGTGCCCTCGATGAAATCCGGTGATGTGCTCGGCCATGAATTCATGGGTGAAGTGGTGGAGCTCGGCAAGGCGGTGAAGAATCTCAAAATCGGTGACCGCGTGGTTGTGCCATTCACCATCGCCTGCGGCGAATGCTTCTTCTGCAAAAAGGGACTGACCTCAGTGTGCGAACGCTACAATCCGAATGCCGAGCAGGCCATCAAAGCCATGGGGCATTCGCCTTCAGGGCTCTTCGGCTATTCTCATATGTTGGGTGGTTTCCCCGGTGGACAGGCGGAATATGTACGTGTGCCATTCGCGGATGTGGGGCCTTATAAGGTTCTCAACGGTCTCGAAGACGAAAAAGTCATATTCCTCACGGATATTTTCCCGACCGGGTATATGGCGGCCGAGAATGCCGAGATCGAACCTGGAGATACTGTAGCGATTTGGGGCTGTGGGCCGGTTGGCCAATTTACCATTCAAAGTGCATGGATGTTCGGCGCCGGGCGAGTTATCGCGATTGATGAAGTGCCAGAACGACTGGCGCTTGCAGAATCCTGGGGCAAAGCAGAGACCATCGACTTCTCGAAAGAGGACGTCTATGAGCGCCTGCAGGAAATGACCGCTGGTCGTGGCCCGGATCGCGTCATCGATGCATGCGGTACGGAAGCAGCGCCGCATGGCGGCATCGATGCTGTTATCGATAAGGCGAAAACGCTGACGATGCTGGGCACCGACCGCCCGCATGTAGTGCGGCAGGCGATCCAGTGTTGCCGTTGTGCGGGTAACGTCTCGATTCCGGGCGTCTACATGGGCATGGTGGACAAGTTCCCGTTGGGCGCGGTTGTCGGCAAAGGCCTCACCATTAAATCCGGCCAGACGCATGTGCACCGTTATCTGCCTACGTTGATGGACAAAATCGAAAAGGGTGAGATCGATCCGTCCAAACTGATTACGCACCGCATTCAACTCGATCAGGCGCCTGAGATGTACAAGACCTTCCGCGACAAGAAGGACGGCTGCATCAAGGTCGTCATTCATAACTAACCAGAGGAGACTATTATGACCAAGGACAACACGGGTAAACTCGCCATCGTCACCGGTGCCTCATCTGGCATCGGGTGTGAACTCGCGGCACAATTCGCCGAGAACGGCTTCGACCTAATCATCTGTTCCCAGGGCGACCGTATCTCGCAGGCTGCGGAAGATTTGCGCCAACTCGGCACAAAGGTAACGGAAGTACAGGCGGATCTTTCGACCAAGGAGGGTGGTGACACGTTCATGGCCGCAGTACGCGCGGACGGACGTGCGGTTTCCTGCGCGGCAATCAATGCTGGCATCGGGGTCGATGGCCCATTCGCCGAGACCGACATCAATGAAGAAGTGAAGCTGATGAACTTGAACGTTATCGGCACGGTCTGTACCGCCAAACATGTCATCCAGGATATGATTGCACGCGGCCAAGGGGGCAAGATCCTCTTCACTTCCTCGGTCGCTTCACTGGCACCGGGACCATACATGGCCTGCTACAATGCATCGAAAGCCTTCGTGCAGTCCTTCTCTCATGCGCTGCATCTCGAGCTCAAAGACAAGGGTATTTCAGTAACGGCATTGATGCCGGATGCTACGGACACTGAATTCTTCGAACGCGCGCATATGGAAGATACCAAGGTTGCTGCGGGCAAAAAGGATGATCCGGCACTTGTCGCCAAGCGCGGGTATGATGCGCTCATGGACGGCAAGGCACAAGTGTTCGGTGGATCTCTGAAGCACCGCCTACTGAATGCAATCGAGGATCTGATCCCCGAGCAAGTCAAGGCCAAGCAATATGCCAAAGCAGCTAAACCAGGCGGTGCAGCTGAAGACAGCGCCAAGAAGGTATCTTAGAGAAGGTTATCATGGCAAAACTATGGGAAATACTGTCAAGAAAAGCTCCGCAAAGAAACCTGGTCCGAAAAAGAAATCGGCTACCAAATATGGGAAAGCTGCTACCAAATCTGTAAAGAAGACGATGGAGAAGAAAAAGAAAGGTACGTTCAATAGCGGTAAAGAAGAAAAGGGTGGTAAAGTTAAAAGTCGGAAACAGGCTATTGCAATCGGCTTGGCCGAAGCACGTACGAAAGGTGCGAAGGTTCCGCAGAAAAAAAGCAGCTAATTACGCCATGGATATATTCTTTCATGGTTGAGAGCCTCTAATCCGCATAATGATCGTCGGGCTTTGCTCGTATGTAGCATTGATTATTATGCTACGCATTGAGGGCAAACGCTCCCTATCGCGCATGAATGCGTATGATTTTATCATTGCAATGGTGGTTGGTTCAATTCTCGCCAAAATTATCCTGGATAAGGATATTTCGCTCTCCGAAGGTATTACTGCATAGCACCATTAATCCTGCTCCAATTTATCATGGAGTGAATATGTATTCATTGCAGGTTCATGCACAATCTCGTGGCCTTAATTGACGCCAGTCTTTACGAGCGGGCCACCGCACAGCGCGACCAGACGGCAACAGAGATTCCGCTCGCGCAAGCCCGCGCTGATACCGCACAATACCAAATGGAACGGTTGCTGGGTAAAGCGCCCGGCGAGCTTGCGCCCGTGCTTGCCAGCATGAGTGCTATGCCAGTAAGCGCCCCGGACCCAAAAGCGTTGGCAGAGATTTCGCTCGATCGCGTGCGGGCGCGGCCCGATATTGCTGCGGCACGAGCTAACCTGCTGGCCGCTCAAGCAGGCGAACGCGAGGCCGAAGCCAATCTTTGGCCACGTCTGACACTAAGCGGTTTCTTCGGATTGCAGGAAATTTCGGGGAATGCGCCGTTTGCACCAAGCAACCCGGTTTGGTCGCTGGCTTCATCCCTCAGTGCACCTATCCTGAATTTTGGGCGCTTGCGTGGTCAAGTGAACGCGGCAGATGCACGCAGCAAACAGGCGGAGCTAACATACGAGAATACCGTGCTGCTTGCATTACAGGAGACAAAGACCGCAATGTCGGATTATGTGAATGGTTTCAACGCAGCCAGCCAGCAGCAGAAAGCGCTAGAGCATCGTCAGCAGGCAGTGGGGTTGGCCCGCACACGCTTCGAGCGAGGTCTGACGGACATGACTGACTTGACAACGGCACAAACCGAACTCGATCAGGCGACCTTGCTGTGGATCGAGCGCCGGGCCTTTGCCGCCACGGCCTTTATACGCCTGCAAAAGGCCCTTGGTACCAGTGTCAGTGATAGATAATAACCATGCCCCCACTGCTTGAAATAAGCCCTTAGAAAGGAAATCAACCCATGATTATCGTTACCGGCGCCAGCGGCCATCTCGGCCGCACCATTGTCGAAAAACTACTTGCAAGAATTCCTGCTAGCCGAGTCGGCGTGAGTGTCCGTGAGCCCAGCAAAGCTAAGGATCTTGAAGCACTCGGTGTTCGCATTCGTCATGGTGATTTTAATGATCCACACAGCCTCCTGAGTGCATTCGAAGGCGCTGAGAAAATAGTGATTGTATCGTCAAATGCGCGTGCTTCAGGCGGGGATCCGCTCGCCCAACATCGTGCGGCGATTGACGCAGCGGGCAAAGTGGGTGTCACGCGAATCTTCTACACCAGCCACATGGCGGTCAGTTCCGATTCGGCATTCCCGCCGATGCATGACCATGCCATTACCGAAGCGATGCTGGCCGAATCCGGTATTGCATGGACGGCGCTGCGCAATGGGTTCTACGGGGCGAGTGGCATCGCGATGATGGGTAATGCGATGGATAGCGGGATGCTTGAAACCCCGCGTGATGGTAAATTTTCGTGGGCGGCGCATGCCGACTTGGCGGAAGCGGCGGTGATATTACTGACGGGCGCTACTATGTATAATGGGCCGACGCCACCCCTTACTGGATCGCAGGCACTTGACTTTGGCGACCTAGCAGAAATCGCATCCGAAGTGCGTGGCAAGCTAATTCAGCGAACGATTCTTAGCGATGAGCAGATGCGTGAAAAGATTGCGGCGCGTGGTACACCAGCGCATGTAACGGCCATCGTGATGGGCCTATACATTGCCGCCCGCAATGGTGAATTCGCTGCTATCGACCCTACACTTCAAACCTTGCTAGGGCGCCCCTTATTGACCATGCGCGAACTAATGGCGAAAGAGTAGTCCGATGATTTCAAATAAAACATTTGCCCTATTTGCGGAACTCCAAGCGAATAATAACCGGAGTTGGTACAACGCGCACCGCGAGGAGATTTATCAATCGGCCACAATGCCTCTCACTTCCGTGCTTGAGGCGGCAACGGTGGCCCTTTCTTCGACAAAACTTCCCATGATCGGTAGCAGTGGCACCTTGTTTCGGATCAATCGGGACATTAGGTTTGCACGGAACAAAGCACCCTATAAAACCCAAGTTAGCGGTCTCTTGACACCGGACGGTACAAAATTAGCGGATGAGGGTGTGGCGTATATCCAACTCGACCAAAATGGTGGCCATATGTCGGCGGGATATTACAACCTCACTCCAATTGTTTTGAAACGTATTCGCGACAGAATCGTCGAATCACCCAAAGAGTTTCGCGCGGTACTTAAGGATCTTGAAAAGCAAGGCCTGCAATTAACCCGCGATATGAGCCTAACAAGCATGCCGCGTGGCTATTCAGAATTTAAGGATGAATGGTTCGCCGAATACTTAAAGCTTAAAGTCTTTCTCGTTCGTACAAAGCTCAGCAAAAAGCCATGGATGAGCGGAACAATCACTGAGGATTTTGTTCAGCACACACTGCAATGTGCATCGCTTGTTCACTTTGGTCAGTCGACCAAATGAGAAGGTGAATCGGTAGTGGCTTTGCTCATTCAAGCCTAACCCAACGATGACTCGCGTAGCGGATGTTCGTCATAGCCAGCAACGTTGTGACCGCCAAACAGCATACGCCGAATAAATGGCATCGTTAACCCCGCACCGAAACTTAGCGTTGGCGCACTAGCGTTATCCAGCCGTTTCATTTGATCCGTATTCAAATAAATCTCAGCCGCGGCTAGATTACTTTGTAGTTGGGAGACACTGCTCGCTCCGATAATGGTCGAAGTAACACCCGGGCGCGCCATTGTCCAAGCGAGAGCGATTTGTGCTGCTGGGCGCTCACATTCTTTGGCAACCGTGTTAAGCACATCGAGAATATCCCAGTTCTTGTCAGTAAATTTGCTATTGCCGAACGGATTTGGGCCGTTCAAGCGGCCTTCTTTACCTGTATCGCTACGTGAGTATTTGCCGGTTAAAAATCCTCCGGCCAAAGGGCTCCACGGAATGACACCCATGCTAGATTCGCGCGCTACCGGAACATGTTCATTTTCGATATCTCTGGCGACAAGCGAATATTCGACCTGCATGGCTATCGGCCCAGGAATACGGCGCTCGGCGCTAATGGTCGCCGCCTTCATGGCTACCCACGCGGGCATGTCCGAGAAACCGAAATAGCGGATTTTTCCTGCACGCACGAGATCGCCCAGTGTTTGCATGATTTCCTCGACTGGCGTCACCCCATCCCAGATATGCATCCAGTAAAGGTCGATATAATCGGTTCCGAGTCGTTTAAGCGAGCAGTCCAGCGCCCGGTGAATATTTTTAGCGCCAGCGCCGCCTGTATTTGGGTTCCCATTGCCTTGCGGATTTGCCGCTAAAGGACTGGCGGAGTTGTTAAAGCCGAACTTCGTGGCAAGTACGATCTCATCACGCGCATGACTGTCTTTGATAAATGTACCGATCATCTCCTCGCTTACGCCGCCGGAATAAATGTCCGCTGTATCAATGAAGTTGCCACCGGCCGCACGGTACGTAGTGAAGATGGTTTTTGAAGTCTGCGCGTCCGTTCCCCATGGCGTCTGGCCAAAGGTCATGGTGCCAAGACAAAGCGGGCTGACAACAAGGCCCGAGCGCCCTAGGGTGCGAAAATTGGTAATGGGCATGATCTATCCTTTTAAGGTAATAGCGAGTTTTGTAGCGGTCACTATGAATCTATGGTATTAAGCTCATAGTAAGTCAATCTATTTCAGAACGATCACTATGAAACATGCACAAACCAGCCCACGCAAGACCGGTAGACCGCTCTCGTTTGACCGCGATGCTGCATTACAGCAAGCGATGCTAACGTTCTGGCGCTATGGTTACGAAACGAGTTCCATCGTTGATCTAACCTCGGCGATGGGGATCACCACACCCAGCCTCTACGCAGCGTTCGGCGATAAAAAGAAACTTTTTCTCGAAGCCATGTGCCTTTATGCTGGGGATATCGATGCGATCATCCATGCCATGGATACCGCGCCGACAGCCCATGACTTCGCACGCGACATGCTGAAACGGGCGGCGATTACTTACTCCGGCAATGTAACGCCCAAGGGCTGTTTGCTTGCTAGTGCGACGGCCAGCGGTTCATCCGCATCCGCAGATGTGCAGCGGGCAGTGGCGAAGATACGGCACACCATCGAATCCCATCTGCGTACGCGTATTAAGCGCGATATCGAGAATGGACTGCTGCCAACAGCGACCGATGCGGCCGGGCTTTCCGGGCTGGTGATGGCAGTCGCACAAGGCATGTCCGTATTAGCACGCGACGGCGCATCGCGCGCGACTTTGATGACCATAATCACCACCGCATTGCGTGCATGGCCGTAAAAGCTGGTTAGATGCAAATACCAATCGTTACATGGTCGGTCGGTGAAGCTGGATATTATCGTGAGAGTGGACTCTTTTTATCAAACTTGCGCCTCGAGGCTTCCACCTTCGCCAGATTTTCACCAGCCCACATCCATACGCCGCAGAACGATGCACCCAACGTCATGCCAAGATCGGTAATCTTATATTCGACCTTCGGCGGTACAACCGGATAGACTTTGCGGCTGATTAGTCCATCACGCTCCATTTGGCGGAGCGTTTGGGTCAACATCTTCTGGCTGATGCCTTCGATCAGCTTGCCCAGCTGGGTAAAACGAAGTTCGCTATGCTCGGAAAGAACTTCAAGAATCAGCATCGTCCACTTATCAGCAATCCGGCCGATCAACTCGATCACGAGCGCTTCGATACGCGGGTCGGGAATGGCATCTTCACTCGGAAGGTGGCCCTGGTAAAGCTTCGTGGTCTTATCCAGCTGTTCTTTACTAGGCGGTTTGAATTTTCCCATGCATCACTCTCTTTTTGGTAAGTATAAATTTTTTTGGTGCCTACTTTATTTTAGTTAGCATACCGATTATGTCTATTGGACGCAACCTACCAACGGAGAAAATTATGAAGATCGCACTCATTACTGGCAGCAGCCGTGGACTCGGCAAAAGCATGGCGCAGCATTTGGCTGACCGTGGCACCGATATTATCGTTACCTACCAATCCAAACAGGCCGATGCCGATTTATTGGTAAAAGAAATTACTGCCAAGGGGCGCAAGGCCATTGCCGTGCAGCTTGATGTCGGCAAGCATGAAACCTTCGATGCATTCGCTGATTCCATTAAGAAAGCGTTACAGCAAACATGGAGCCGCACGGACTTTGATTACTTCGTCAACAACGCGGGCATGGGGGCATACGGTACGATTGACAGCATGCAACCTGAGGAATTTGACCAGCTGATGAACGTGCATTTGAAAGGGCCGTTCTTCCTAACCCAGAAACTGCTGCCGCTACTAAAAAATGGCGGTCGTATAATCAATATTACCTCTGGCCTGACGCGCTTTAGCTATCCGGGATATGCCGCCTACGCGATGATGAAGGGCGGACTTGAAGTCTTCACTCGCTATCTTGCGAAGGAACTCACAGAGCGGCGGATTGCTGTTAATACCATTGCACCCGGAGCCATTGAGACAGATTTTGGTGGTGGCTATTTGCGCAGCAACCCCGAGCTTAAGGAAATGATCGCATCGCAAACTGCGCTCGGCCGCACTGGTTTGCCAGACGATATCGGTGGTGCTGTTTCCGCCCTGCTTTCTGACGAAAGTGGTTGGATCAATGGCCAGCGCATTGAAGTGTCTGGCGGCATCTATCTTTAGCCGTGCGGGGGTGGCGTACAGCAAGCGCCGGCGCCACCCCCGCATAAACCTCATAAAACGCTAATCACACCGATTGGAAATAGGGCGCGCGATCGATATCGGCCAGCAGCCCAGGCTGTTCGGGCTTCCACCCAAGTTGCTGGCGGGTCTGTGTGCTCGAGGCTGGGCAATCGAGCCCGGCGAAAAGGGTGAACCACGTGAAATGGGCGGGTGCTTCCTCGGATGATTTAGATACTACCGGGATATTGAGTCGACGCCCGATGATCTCGGCGATCTCGCGAAACGCGATGCCTTCTTCAGCGACGCCATGGTAGCGCGCGCCGGACATGCCGTTTTCCAAGGCGAGCCGGAAGAGCCGCGCGGCATCGAACCGATGCACCGCACTCCAGCGGTTGTTCCCATCGCCGATATAGGCCGAGACGCCTTTTTCGCGTGCCATAGCGATAAGCATGGGCACGAACCCGTGGTCTCCATCGCCATGCACCGAGGGTGAAAGACGGACTATGGAGGCATTTACGCCACGGGCGATGAGTTCGACCGCTGCCTTTTCTGAAGCGCGCGGGTAGGTGTCACTCACCGCGTCGCGTAGGTCATTCTCAGTGGCGGTGCGGTCATTGGTCAACAAAGCGGTGCCAGAGGTGATGATGAGCGGTCGCTGCGTGCCGACAAGCGCTTCACCGAGCGCATGAATCGCCCGATGGTCGATTTCGCAAACATGCTTGAATCTTGCAAAATCGTGAATGAATCCGGTGTGAATGACGCCGTCAGCCATAGCCGCGCCTTGGCGCAGGCTTTCAAGATCTTCAAGTTCGCCCCGATGAATCTGAGCACCTACCGCATCGAGCGTGGCGGCCGCGGCATCGGTACGCGCAAGGCCGATCACATGGTGACCCGCACCGATTAATTCCTGCACAACGGCGGATCCGACAAATCCGGTAGCTCCGGTAACAAAAACACGCATGGCATTCTCCTGTAGATAGGTTTTGTTTCTGCTTGGACTATCGCGCAGGGTTGGGCACGTGTAAATTCATGAAAGTCCAAAAATCTTGCCTAATTATCCAAAAGTGATATACTAGGGGAAATGAGAGTAGGTATCTAGCGCCATGAAAAAAGGAAATAATATGCTGGAAATTATTGGCAATATAGCGGCGCGAGATGGCATTCATCCCACATGCGTGCGTGGCGTTGATTGCATAAAATTATCAAACGAAAGTCCGCGCGGCAAACAGCGCTGGCGTGCTTGCGTCGGGATCGTCGTACAAGGCGGCAAGGAAATTTTGCTCGGCAGCGAGCTCTATCGCTGTGGCGCAGGCGACTACACCGTCACACCGGTTGACCTGCCGGTCTCCAGCCGCATTTTTGCGGCGACCCCTAACAAACCGTTCCTTGCCATGCTGATTACGTTCGATGCATCGATGCTGGCCGAGGTCGCATCTCAGATCGAACCGGAGCGGCTGGCGGGACCGACCCCCACGCTGCGGGGATTATTCATCGGCCAAGCCAGCAGCGCCATGATGGACTCGGCTGGGCGACTGGCGGCATTGCTGCGCAACGCCGAGGATGGTCCGGTGCTTGGGCCGCTGGTCATCCGCGAAATACTCTACCACCTTCTCCGCGGGCCTGATGGTGCGGCGATCCACCAGTTCGTACGCGCGGGAAGCCACATGCACAAAATATATCAAGCAATCTACCGCATGAAATCCGCCATCAACGAAGATATCGATGTGGCGGCGCTGGTCAATGCGTCGCATATGAGCCGCTCGGCGTTCTTTGCGCATTTCAAACAGGCCACCGCAATGAGCCCGATTCAATACCAAAAACGTTTGCGGCTGCTGGAGGCCCGACGCCTGATGGCCGATGAAGGCGAGACGGCCGAAGCTTCCGCTTACAAGGTGGGGTATAACAGCGCCTCGCAATTCAGTCGTGAATACTCACGTATGTTCAATAATTCGCCTCTAAGAGATGCAACAAAAATTAAAGAGGCGGGTTAGATACGCTTTAAGCTGAGTAATAACTACATTGCATGAATAGGCATCATCAATGAAATATTAGAGTACGGGACGGTCGTTACCAGCCTGCCATCTTCCTTCTTCAGATTGACCAAACCATAGCCTTCCATCGTTTTAAGGGTACGAGAAAGATTTGATTTCTTGCGTCCCGTCTTCTCCGCAAGCTCAGTCAATGAGAGGGATTCAGTTTCCGCGATAACCTCAAGCAATGCGCGGTTCTTTTCCGACAACACTTTGGCGACGCTCTCAATGCTAAGGAACCATACTTTCGGCTCGTCCTTGCCAGGCTTTATCTTGCCCTTGGCAATGCCGATGGTGCGTGCCTTCATCTCTTCATAATTGGCGATGCCAATGCGTAATGTCTTTTTCATAGTACACCTCTCTCTTTTAATACTTTGTCGACAGTCTCCCAGAAATCTTCCAGCAACGTGGCCGCATCTTTGTATGCGTAGGGCTTAATGGTCTTGAAGCGGTGCTTATGATCGCGCCGTGCATCCTTAGTGCCCTTGACCTTATGAGCATTATCGAACCCGACCAATCGCTCCCCAGAAGCCGCATGCAAGGTTAACGAGTAGTTAAGCCCGTGGGGACGCTCATCGGTCACCGGCACCTGCCGCACCTCAAACTTTACCCAATGGCCGCCCTTATCATCGACCACCAGCACCTGACCGTGCAGATCAAGCAGATTATCCAGACTGTGGTCTCGTTTCGCCAACTATACCCTCACATTAACAGACAGCCATTATGTTATCACTTATTGATAACACTGGCAAGTGCAACCAGCCTGCCATGCCGAAATACAGCGTAAATTACAAAATCTGTAGTGGAATGCCGTATCAAAACTTCGATTTTCTCGACAGATCATGCTATTAGCGTAAAAGAATCTTTCAGCTATCGGCGTAAACAGGGAACCGCCCGTGTTGCGACATCATTAGCTGGCACACGGAATGTTATGATCAACATTGGAATCGAAAAACATCAGGGCCTGGTTTACGAAGTAGATCCATGCACTGGTAATGAATCGAGCCATCGACCGAGAAATCGGCAAGGTTCTTAAAAATAGTGGTCAGGAAGCCGGTAAACTCAACGCGCGACATCTCCCCGGAGGCCATCGCAAATTCGCGATGCTGGACTTTACCAAGGCCGCACACGTGGCCGCTGATGGGAACATTGTACGGTGCGTCGCAGAAAACCATCTGCGCGCGCTCATTACCCATCAGCTTCTGAAAGGTTTCCGCTTTGGTGGAATCACCGCAGATTAAGCGATGCTCGCCGATAATCCAAACGTCGCCCGGCTTGGTAACAGCCACGCTGGCCACTTCGACGGCATCATCCGCGGGATCCGCTTCGCCTTCGCCGTTCAGCGATAGCTCACCGATCAGAACATCGATTTCGGGTAACTCGAAGCCCGTGATGCCGAGATCGAATTCAAGCTCAAGTTTCGAGAGGTAATCGAACTCAAGCGCCAGCAAATGGCGGTCCCATCCCGCGTTCTCAGCGAGTTTATTATCCGCGATCACGTAGGCGCGGATTTCGGCCTCACTCATATGTGCAAGGCAGATCGTTGGAACCGTTTCTAGCCCCAGTTTTTTTGCGGCAAGCAGACGCCCATGCCCCGCAATGATGGTATTATTTGCGTCGACCAAAATAGGGTTGTTGAACTTAAATCGGGTAACTGAGCGCGCAATCTGATCGACCTGTTTATCCGAGTGCGTGCGCGCATTGTGCAAATTCTCGATCAGGCGATCAACGGCCTGATCCACGATAGTGAGGCGTTGATAAGTAGTTGGTGTAGTCATTGAGTGTCTCCAGAAAAAGAGGGTTTAAAACCTCTGGAGACGCACTTCGCACCATGCAGCCGCGAGCCCACCAGAAGCAGAGAGACAACACAACGACACTCAATCTGGCGCGCCATCCTGCATGGATAGCGGCTGAGCTGCTGATATTGTCGGGGTACTCCTTTTCTGATCGGTCGCCCGTAGGCTCACGATTGTGTATCCGGCTATGCCGCGATACGTGCCCGCAGGAGGGGTTGACTGTGCCAACTGTCCTGCTGATGGAAGTGTCTAACGCAGACACGAATCCCTTCGAAAGCAATTTCGCATATAGTAAATCGATTTCGCTTTGAAAAGAGGAAAATTCAAAAACAGCTAAAACGCTGATTCTGCGTCATGCGCTCGCTGTTATCGATGATGTGGTTCGCTGTTCTAAAAATATGTTTCGCAGCTCTATGGAGTTGCGCCATAGCGCCTTTGCGCGGATTACAGCGCATCAGGTTCGCTGTTATGGCCATTTACCCCTATTATTTTGCCCCTAAGCAGCGAATTTTCCTCGCTTCGCGTTAAATCAACTCGACTTGCCCCGGAAAGGAAGCATTGCTTGCCCTGAAGGAGCGAGCTCATGAAAGAAGTTATAAAACAGCAGCTTTATGAATTAGAGGCACTCGATACGAAAGCGTTGCTAAAAATATGGGGCAAATGGTTTGATGCCCCACCCAAACGAGTTCGACGTGATTATCTCGTGGCCAGTATAGCTTATAAAATTCAAGCCAAAGCTTATGGAGGCCTTAGCCAGACCATACGAAACAAGCTGCGACGACTGGCGTTTGAAAATCAAATGGACCATCAAGACAAATATTTGCTCTCTCCAGGTATCGAGCTTGTCCGCAAATGGAATGGGAAGAACTATCGGGTCAGTGTGATTAAAGGAGGCTTCACCTATGAGGGGCGCCACTATCGCAGTTTATCGGTCATCGCTCGTGAAATCACAGGCGCCCATTGGTCAGGCCCTGTATTTTTTGGAGTTAGAAAAACGCGGAGGAAGAAAAATGCAGAAGCCTCTTAAAATTCGCTGCGCGATATATACACGAAAATCCCACGAGGAAGGCCTCGAGCAAGAATTCAACAGCCTTGACGCACAGCGAGTTTCTGCAGAAGCCTATGTTCAGAGCATTCACGAAGGCTGGGAGGTGCTTCCTACTCGATATGATGATCCAGGATTCAGCGGCGGGACCTTAGAGAGACCAGCACTTCAGCAACTGCTTCATGATATTAAAGAGGGCATGGTGGACATTATCGTCGTCTACAAAGTAGACCGACTCTCACGTTCACTGATGGATTTCTCGAAATTAGTCGAAATCTTTGATGCCAAGAATGTTTCCTTCGTATCAGTCACACAAGCATTCAATACGACCAACTCGATGGGGCGGCTTACGCTCAATATATTGCTTAGCTTCGCCCAATTTGAGCGTGAAGTTACGGGGGAACGGATTCGCGATAAACTAGCTGCATCCAATAAAAAGGGCATGTGGATGGGAGGCGTTGTCCCACTGGGATACGAGGTGCAAGATCGCAAGCTAATTCTCATTGAGCCGGAGGCACAACGAGTAATGGCGCTTCTGACATTCACAACTGCCTCGAAGGAGCCATTGGCAATTATTGTGAACGATGTGACACGCTGGGCTAGGAACACAGGGCTAACGACTTATCAAACGAAATAAGTGAATTGGTCGGCGCGATAGTGAAAGAACGTGACCCCCAAATTGAGAAAGAAATTCGCAAGCGGGTTGATATGCTCAGGCTTCGTCGCGATGCTATCGAGGACGACATCTGCCAACTACCGTCACTACCTGATGTGGAGGGTATTGTTAGAAAAGCTATCGGGTTTATGAGTGATATGAACTTGCTCTGGAAAGCTGGTGAAAGGAAAAAGACCGAAATGGTTTTAAATTTGGCCTTTAACGGCAAAATTCACTTCAAATCAGGAGTGGGATTTAAAACCGATGAAATTTCTTTACCGTTCAAGACGATAATGCAGCCGGTACATAGGGAAGCAGGGATTGGTGGAGCTTAACGGAGTCGAACCGTTGACCTCTTCCATGCCATGGAAGCGCTCTACCAGCTGAGCTAAAGCCCCATCCCTCAAGGTGAGGTGCGCTTTCTAGTCAGTTTCAGGGGGAAGTGCAAGTAGGGTTTTAAAGCTTTATGGGTCTGGGCGGATTCTCCAGAAAAGGCTACTTAAGTTATTTCGTGGCCGGTTTGCTGAAGAGGGTGAGGTATTTCCCGTAACCTTCTTTTTCGAGATCAGCCTTAGGCACGAAATGCAGCGCTGCGGAGTTGATGCAGTAGCGGTTGCCACCCAGTTCTTTCGGACCGTCGTTGAAAACATGGCCGAGATGGGCGTCGCTGTCGGCGGATTTAACTTCGGTGCGGTCCATGCCGAGGGTGGAGTCGTCCTTCTGCTTAATGAAATGTTCATCAATGGGCTTGCTGAATGATGGCCAGCCGGTGCCGGAATCGAATTTATCCGTGCTGGAGAACAGCGGCTTGCCGGAAATGACATCGACATAGATCCCATCGGCATGATTATCCCAATAAGCGTTGCGGAACGGCGGTTCGGTGCCGCCATGTTTGGTGACGTTTTCCTGCATGGCGTCGAGCTTGGGCATCGTTTTGTTCTGTGCGTGGGCGCTGAAGACGCACAGGCAGGTGGCGAGCATCAGGTATTTCGACAAGCGGGTCATCATCATCTCCACGGTAAAGATTGACTGAGGATACACAGATATAACTCAGGCGGCCAACGATTTCGCATCGATGACAAAACGATAGCGCACGTCGCTTTTCAGCATGCGATCATAGGCTTCGTTGATGTCATGGATCGGGATCATCTCGACATCCGAGACGATGTTGTGCTTGCCGCAGAAATCGAGCATCTCCTGTGTTTCTGCAATGCCGCCGATGAGGGAGCCGGCGAGGGTCTTGCGGCCCATGATGATATTGAACATATGGACGCTGTTCGGCTCGCTCGGTACGCCGACGACGACCATGGTGCCGTCGCGCTTCAGCAGATCGAGATACTGGCCAGCATCGTATTTGGCAGAGATAGTGCTGAGTATGAAATCGAAGCTGCCTTCATGCTTGGCCATGTCGGCATTGTCTTTGCTGACGACAATATCTTTTGCCCCGAGTTTCTTCGCGTCATCGCGTTTGCCGGGCGAAGTGGTGATAACATAGGTCTCAGCACCGAAGGCTGCGGCGAATTTGACGCCCATATGGCCGAGGCCGCCAAGGCCGACGATACCGACCTTCTGGCCTTTGCCGACCTTCCAATGCTTGAGCGGCGAGTAGGTGGTGATGCCCGCGCAGAGAAGAGGGGCGACGGCATTCAATGGCAGATTAGTCGGTATTTTCAGCACGAAATCCTGCGTGGTGACGATATGGTCGGAGTAACCGCCATGGGTGACGGTCTTCTTGTCCTGTTCCATGCCGTTATAGGTGCCGGTGAAGCCTTTTTCGCAATATTGTTCGAGGTCATCCTTGCAGCTCGCGCAGGTGCGGCAGCTATCGACGAGGCAGCCGACGCCGACGACATCGCCCACTTTGAATTTTTTGACGTTCTTGCCCATGGCGGTAACGTGACCGACGATCTCATGGCCGGGGACCATCGGGAACATGCTGCCGCCCCATTCGTCGCGGGCCTGGTGGATATCCGAATGGCAGACGCCGCAATAGGCGATCTTGATCGCGACATCGTCATCGCCGGGGGTGCGGCGTTCGAACGCCCAGGGTTTCAGCGGGGATTTGGCATCCATGGCGGCGAAGGCTTTGGCGGTGGTCATGCGCGGCTCCGTTTAAAAGGTTGGCTTGCATGTATGCCTATCTGTTGAGGAATCAAGGGGCGATTATTTCTCATCGCCCATCTTGAGTGCAGCGATGAAAGCGCCTTGCGGGATTTCCACATTACCAACTTGTCGCATGCGTTTCTTACCCTTTTTCTGCTTGTCGAGCAGCTTGCGTTTACGCGAAATATCGCCACCGTAGCATTTCGCGGTAACGTCCTTGCGCATGGCGCTGATGGTTTCGCGGGCAATGACTTTGCCGCCGATCGCGGCCTGGATGGCGATCTGGAACAGATGGCGGGGAATGAGATCCTTCAGGCGCGAGCAGAGGGCGCGTCCGCGCGGATCAGCTTGAGTGCGATGGACGATCATTGATAGCGCATCGACGGGTTCGGCGTTGACGAGGATGGAGACTTTCACGAGGTCTGCTTCGCGGTAACTGTCGATTTTATACTCGAAGCTGGCGTAGCCTTTGGAGCCGGATTTCAAGCGATCGTAGAAGTCGAAAACGACTTCGTTGAGCGGCAGTTTATATTCGACGAGGGCGCGGGTGCCGACATAGGTGAGGTTGACCTGCTCGCCGCGTTTTTCGGTGCAGAGGGCGAGGACGTTGCCCAAGTAATCATCCGGTACGAAGATGGTGGCGTGGATCCACGGCTCATCCATCTGCTTGATGAGGGTGGGATCCGGATAATCGGCGGGATTATGCAGCTCAACGATTTTGTCGTTTTGCATGGTCATGCGGTAGACAACGCTCGGCGCGGTGGTGATGAGGTCGAGGTCGAATTCGCGCTCCAGGCGTTCCTGGATGATCTCGAGGTGCAGCAAGCCGAGGAACCCGCAGCGGAAGCCGAAACCGAGAGCGGTGGAGCTTTCGGCTTCGAAGCTGAAGCTGGCATCATTTAGGCGCAGCTTGGCAAGCGAATCCTTGAGATTTTCGAAGTCCGAGGATTCAGTGGGGTAAAGGCCGCAGAAGACCACGGGCTGTACGGGTTTGAAGCCGGGCAGCGGTTCGGCGGCGAGATTGCGCTCTTCAGTGATGGTATCGCCCACATTGCATTCTTCGACGAGCTTGATACCGGTCTGGATGTAGCCAACTTCGCCGGGGCCAAGCTCACCGATGGCGGTCTTCTTCGGTGCGAAGATGCCGACGGCTTCGACCGTTTGCGTGATGCCGGCGTTCATGAAGCGCACCTTCTGACCTTTTTTGATGGTGCCTTCGAAGACGCGGATAAGGATGATGACGCCGAGATAGGTGTCGTACCAGCTATCGACGAGGAGCGCCTTGAGCGGCGCATTCGCATCACCTTTGGGTGCAGGCACGCGCTTGACGATGGCTTCGAGCAGTGCCGGGATGCCAAGGCCGGATTTGGCACTGACATGCAAGGCGTCGGTGCAATCGATACCGATCATATCTTCGACCTGCTGAGCGACGCGCTCAGGCTCGGCAGCGGGAAGGTCGATCTTGTTGAGGACGGGAACGATCTCGTTATTATTATCCAGCGCCTGATAGACATTGGCGAGGGTTTGCGCTTCCACCCCTTGCGAGGCATCGACGACGAGGAGTGATCCTTCACAGGCAGCAAGGCAACGGCTGACTTCGTAAGCGAAATCGACATGGCCCGGGGTGTCCATCAGGTTCAGAATGTAATTTTTGCCATCATTCGCTTTGTAGTAAAGGCGCACGGTCTGCGATTTGATGGTGATGCCCCGCTCTTTCTCGATATCCATATTGTCAAGCATCTGTTCGCCCATCTCTCGCGCTTCGACGGCGTTGCAGGCCTGGATGAGTCGGTCGGCGAGGGTCGATTTCCCGTGGTCGATATGGGCGATGATGGAGAAGTTGCGGATGCTGGAAATATCGGTCATGCGCGCGCTTTTAGGGGCTTTCCAGCCCCTATGCAAGCATTCTTCCAAGTGAGCTATCCAATGGTAACATATTGGATACCGCTATTTTTTCATTGCGCATACATTTGGTGCGGGTGTAGCACTTGCCCCAATTCATCATCCAACCTCAAGGAGTTCCCTATGCGTCGTTCCCTTTTCGCCACAGTCGCCGTTTGTTCCATCACGCTGACAAGCGCGTGCGCACTGGCTGAGAGTGCAGTCACCGCGACGTATACCGCGCCTTCCACTTCACTGCAGGGGGTAAAATCGGGCATGTACGAAATCGATCCATCGCATACCAGCGTGAATTTCGGCATCAAGCATATGGGCTTCTCGAACTACCAAGGACGATTCGATAAAACGGCTGGTACGCTGAATTTCGATGCGGCGGCACCGGAAAAAAGCGCGCTGACGGTGACGGTGATGGCGGACAGCGTCGACACCAACAACGCGAAACTCGAAGGTGAACTGAAAAGCGCGAGCTGGTTCGATGCGGCGAAATATCCGACGCTGACCTTCACCAGCACCGGCATCCAGAAGCTGACGGACACCACAGGCAAGGTGATGGGCAACCTTACCATGCATGGGGTAAGCAAGCCGGTGACGCTCGACGTGACGTTCAATGGCGGTGGCATCAACAAGCTTGCGGCGGTGGAAGAGCTTGGCTTCAGCGCGAAGGGTAGTATCAAACGCTCGGATTTCGGTATCAGTGCGTATGTGCCAATGGTGGGTGACGAGGTGGCGATCAGTATTGAAACCGAAATGCACCTCAAGAAATAATGCAACCGAATCCAGCGCAACGTTATGACCCGGTGGCAGTAACCCTGCACTGGGTCATCGCGCTGTCGATCATCTGTATGATCCCGTTGGGATTTTTTATGCATGACCTGCCGATCTCCATCCGCTTCGATGGCTATGCGTTCCATAAATCGCTGGGGCTGACGGTGCTGGCGCTCAGCATTTTCCGTTTCATCTGGCGATTGCTGAATCCACCGCCACTGTTACCGGACAGCCTGACGTTCATGGATCAGGTAGTGGCGCATGTCGTGCATTGGTTCCTCTATTTCCTGATGATCGCGATGCCGCTGACGGGCTGGCTGATGGTCTCGGCGTCGAAAAAAATGCCGACAGTATATTTCTGGATGGGCGAAGTGCCCTTCATTCCGCTGCCGGAGGACATGAATAATAAAACGACGGCGGTAATGTTCGAGAATTACCACTACTGGCTGGCGATTGGCGCAATTGCATTGGTAACGGGGCATGTGCTCGCGGCATTGCAGCATCATTTCATCAAAAAGGATGCCATCCTGCTCAGGATGTTGCCGAAATTCTTACAGCGGAGAAATCATGCGTAAATTACTGATGACGACCATGATGGCCATACTGGCAACACCGGCACTGGCGGCACAATGGAAGGTCGATCCGACCACCTCCAAATTAATGTTCGAGGGTGAGCAATCAGGTGAAAAATTCGAAGGCAGCTTCCCGAAATTTAGCAGTACTATCGATCTTGATGAAGCGAAACCGGAAGCGGCGTCCATTCATATCGTTGTGACGATGAGTAATGTGATGGCAGACAGTAAGGATCGTCAGGATGCGCTACCGACGGATGACTGGTTCGGTGTGAAGAAATTCCCGGTCGCGGAATTCACGTCGACCAGTGTTAAGAAGATAGCTGAACATCAGTTCGTGGCGATGGGAAAACTGAACCTACATGGTGTGACGAAAGAGGTGACAGTGCCATTTACATTGAAAACGGTGGCGAAATCAACGACAGCAACCGGTGACTTCACGATTAGTCGAAAGGATTTCGGCATCGGCCAAGGCCGCTGGGCGGATGACCAGTGGATCAAATATCCGGTGAAAATCAGCTACGAGATCCACGCGATCGAACAGTAACGTCACCGAAAGGCAACGACACCATCACCGATGATCTGTGCCGCCATGGCAGCTAAGATGACGCCCAGCAGTCGGATGATGACATTGCGCGCGGTCTTGCTGATAAGGCGATCAAGTTGCAGCGAAAGGCGAAACATCAAGAACGTGCCGCCGAGGATAATGACCAGTACGATAATCAAGGATGCTTGACCCATGAAGCTGGTGCCTGCCGCCGCCGATTGCAGAATAGTGGCGGTGATGCAGCCGGGGCCGGCAATGAGCGGTACGGCAAGGGGAAAGGCAGCGATGTCGTGGATATGATCCTCGTTCATGGCTTCTTCGGCCTTGTCGGCTTTACGTTCCTCGCGTCGCTCGAACACCATTTCGAAAGCGATATAAAAAAGAAGCAGTCCGCCAGCGATGCGAAAGGCGGGCATGGAGATGCCGAGCGCATCCAGCACGGCTTGGCCACCGAGGGCGGCGATGGTGAGGATGACGAAAGCGATAACGACGGCACGGCGTGCAGTAATGTTGCGCTGGGCGTTGCTCATTGTGCCGGTCAGGGTGAGGAAGATCGGGATCAGACCCGGCGGATCGACGGCGACGAAGAGGGTAACGAGAGCGGTTTTGATGAAGTGTAAATCCATTGGGCCAGCTTAACAGGTGAGGCGAGCAATCACAATGTCGCGATGAACGTTTCGAGCGCGGCTTCGGCGGCGGCGTGTTCCTTCTGCAGTTGCACATAACTTTTGTTCAGGCGCACGAGCTGGCTGGCATCGCCGCTGGTGCTGACGTTCGCCAATTCATTTTCCATCTCATCCTTTTTCTCGGCGAGAATACGGACGGCTTCTTCAAGTTTTGCCGTTTCTTTTTCCACCTTATTGCTACCAGATTTCTTTTCGTTCTTAGTCTTGCGGGCCTCATGCTTGGCGCCTTCGCGCTCGCGTTTACGCTGGGCGACGATGAGTTTGCGGTAATCCTCAAGATCGCCATCGTAGGAAACGCAAGTGCCATCGGCGACGAGCCAGAGACGGTCGCACACGCTTTCGACGAGATGGGGGTCGTGGCTGACGAGGATCACGGCACCGGTGTAGTTGTTGATGGCCTGAACCAGTGCTTCGCGCGCATCGATATCGAGGTGGTTGGTCGGCTCATCGAGCAGCAGGATATGGGGAGCGTCGTAACTCATGAGGCAGAACAGCAGACGCGCTTTCTCACCGCCGGAGCAGCTGCCGACGAGGGTATCGGCCTTGTCCTTATCGAAGCCGAAGCGACCGAGCGCGGCGCGCACGCGCGATTCATGCACGCCGATCATCGCTTCCTGCATGATCTGGTATGGCGTTTTGGTGACGTCGAGTTCGTCGGTTTGGAACTGCGCGAAGTAACCAATTTTGAGTTTGCCAGATTTGACAATGTCGCCACCGAGTTCTGGCAGGCGGCCAGAAAGCAACTTCACCAGCGTTGATTTACCGTTACCATTCGCGCCAAGCAAAGCGATGCGGTCATCCATATCGATGCGCAGGTTGAGTTTTTTCAGGATCGGTTTGCCGGTCTCATAGCCTGCATCGACATGGTCGAGCGTAATTAGTGGTGAGCGCAGTTCCTGCGGTTCCGGGAATTCAAAGGCGGTGACGCGGTCGGCCATCACGGCATCGACGATGTCCATCTTCTGGATCATTTTCAACCGGCTTTGCGCTTGACGTGCTTTGGATGCGGTAGCGCCAAAGCGATCGACGAATTTCTGCATATGCGCTTTTTGCTTGAGTTGCTTTTCGCGCAGGGCGGCTTGGTTCAGCAGGCGTTCGGCACGGCGGCGCTCGAATTCATCATAGGTGCCGGTATAGGCATTCAGTTTTTTATCTTCCATATGCAGGATATGGGTAACGGTCTTATTCAAAATGTCGCGGTCATGACTGATGATGAGTAGCGTCTCTTTGTAGCGCATCAAATAGTTTTCGAGCCAGACCATCGCTTCAAAATCGAGGTGGTTGGTCGGCTCATCGAGCATCAGTAGATTGGGCTGGCGAAATAATGTCGCGGCGAGGGCGACGCGCATGCGCCAGCCGCCAGAAAAATCGGATATAGGACGCAACTGGGCTTCTGCATCAAAGCCGAGACCGGCAAGGATACTAGCGGCACGGGATGGTGCATCGTAGGCATCAATCTCATCGAGGCGGGTGTAGATGTAGGCCATACGCTCGGGGTCTTCGACGGTTTCGGCCTCGAGCATAAGTGCGGCGCGTTCAGTATCGGCGGCAAGGACAATGTCGATGAGTTTGGTGTCGTCCTCGGGGAGGTCCTGTCGCACCCAGCCAACAGTGGCGCTTTTGACAAGGTTGATATCGCCACCATCAGCGATGAGTTCATTGGCAATGAGTTTGAAGAGGGTGGATTTGCCGATGCCATTCGGGCCGACAAGGCCGACGCGCTGGCCAGCACCGATATTAAGCGAGGCGCGCTCAAGCAAGGTGCGACCACCGACGCGGTAAGTGAGATCCTGGATATTTAACATGGGCGCTGCTTAAAGGGCGTCGGAGGGCAGGTCAACCCTTGCGTTGGTCTATCTTCCTGCTAAGCAGACCGCGAAGGAAAATGTCATGATCGAAATGCATGCAGTCTATCAAGGCGAATTGCGCTGCGCGGCGACGCATATGCCATCGGGTACGGTGTTGATTACGGATGCACCAGTCGATAATCATGGCAAGGGTGAGAGCTTTTCGCCGACAGATCTGATGGCGACGGCGTTGGGGACATGCATCCTAACGACGATGGCAATTGCGGCGGATGTGCTGGGTGTCGACATTACGGGTTCGACCATTACGGTCAATAAAGTGATGAAGAATAAGCCGATACGGATGCTCGAATCGCTGGCATGTGTGATTACCATTCCCGTGGTTGCGACGGAGCAGCAGAAAGAAAAGATGGAGCATGCGGCGAGAAAATGCCCAGTGCACAATAGCTTGCATCCAGATGTGGCGCAGCTGATGGAGTTCCGGTGGACGGCATGATGGCATGGTTCACAGAGGCGGTGAACTGGCTAGTGTTAACCGTGGGACAAATGGGCGTTATTGGCATTTTTGTCATGACGTTCCTTGAATCGACGTTCCTGCCGATACCGTGCGAAATTGTCATGATTCCAGCAGGTTATCTGATCCATCAGGGCGTATTCGCGTGGTATGTCGTCTGGCCGGTGAGCATCGCCGGCACCATCGGTGGAGCGTACTTTAACTATACTATTGCGAGGCTTCTGGGTCGCCGGTTGTTCCTACGCTATGGCAGGTTTGCATTGATGCCCCCCGAAAAACTGGCAAAATTAGAGTCTTTTTTCACGAATCACGGTGCGTTTTCGACGTTCATAGGTCGTCTTATCCCAGGTGTTCGCCACTTCATCTCGTTCCCGGCAGGGTTGGCGAAAATGGATCAACGGACTTTCATTTTCACCACCGCCGCGGGTGGTGCCTTGTGGATGGGAATCCTGCTGTTGCTCGGTTACCATATCGGGGCGAACAAAGAACTGCTGATCGCCTACATGCCGTTCATCAAAGGTGGAGTGGTGGCGTTCATCGTGGCGCTGACGGCGGTGTACCTTTGGATGCATAAGCGCCGCGCGTAACCACACCGAAAACCGAGCTTATTTTTCGGTCTTCACGCAAATGGCATGCCTGGATGGGCGCAGGCTTTGCTATCCACTGCGAACACAAATAACACCCAAAAAATTCTTATTTTTCGGGTTTCGTCATATGGCTGTCACAATACTATGCCAGTGTATCTAAGTATGAATGATACGCATGACATGGCCGAGCATGATACGGCGGTGAGAACCGATATGGCGCCGCCTGCACACGCGCATGTCGAAAAGCAAAGCGTAGCAAAAAATGCCCCCTTGGTTCCCGCTGCTTCACCTAACACGCGCAATTTTACGATCCATCCGTGGGCGGCTTTCACCTCCCACATCGATAACCGTATCGCGAAAGCGCGCGATGCGAGTCCCGCATGGCTGGTCAATAATGGCTCGCGCTTATGCCTGGCCTTGAAATTCAGCGCGGACGGTTTTTCCATCGCCTCGGCCCAGCGTCGCGGATCCAAGTCCCCCTGGCGGCTGAAAGCATCGCTGGTGACCATGGGCGCTGAAGTTCTGGGCATGATTTTTCCTGAGAAAGATATCTCAGATGAAAAGCGGGCGAGTTACCTGAAGATGTCACCGTTAAAATTTTTCGGGACCAAAACCGTCGAAGCGCTGAATCCGCGGGATTATATTACGGAAACCTCCGGGTTGGCGTTGATAGTGAACGGTGCTTTCATGGCATTATCCGGTAAGGCGCAATCTTCGCCGGGCAACCGGTCGCCAGAAATCCTGCAGGGCCTGATGACCTCGGCGGCCGGGATGCTGATGACCTATTGGCCGGACCGCGAGCGTGCCTGGCAATTAGCGCATACGACATTCATCGCGCGTTCGGTGCCCGCCCTTAAGCAGGTGCACAAGGCGTATTACGTGGGTAATCCTGCGGCGACGCCACCCGTGCGGCCCGGTGATTGGTACCAAGGCGCAAAATGGGTGCTCAACATGGGCGCCAACTTCACCGGCACGCTGTATGGCGGCGTCAAAAAAATGCCGGACGGTTCGATCCTGCATATCGGGAAACATGGCGAGGATGTGACGGCGCCCCGGCAATCGCGGCGGCTTGTTGAGTCAAAAGGGGTGGTTGCGGATAATGCCGCTATCGAGGAACTTAAAAAAACCCTGCCCAGCGTTAAGCGGCATGAGAAAAAGTCGCCGACGACAAGGGTTTCACATGTTGCTGTCGATGAGAAAAAGCATGCCCTTGCTAGCGCGGCGGTATCGCTATGAGTGACAACATCACGGTAGCTGAATCGAATAAGATGGAGAAGGACGAGCAACCTGCGGTTCAGCTAACCCCTGAGTATGCAAAGGATACAGGTGCGAAATGGGTGCCGCAATTTGCTAGCGATTCGCTGCATTGGGCAGGAGCGAAAGTTGAGAAAGTCCGCAAGAAATCGATTGAGGTAACTCCTGCATTCGTAGTGAACAATTCATCGAATATCCTCGCGTCGATGCATATCGGCACGGAAATGATGATGTTCAAATCAGCCATGGGTGAGAAGCCGCTGGTGAAAGACAAATCACGTCTTACCAACTGGGTAATACAGCCGGTAGAACAGCTGTGGGATGACATCAATACCAGAAGCCGTTCGCAAGATTACAAACTCAAAGAATTATTTACCGGCAATGTTGCTAAGAATACCCAGGACTGGCTGAATCCGCATAATGCGACGATACGCGCTATCGGTCGCGAAAAGTCTTTACGACCTAACGGAATTGAATTGAAGCCTGAGGAATATAAAATCCTTAAAATTGGCAGTCCGTGGCAGACACGTACCACGCTTGCGGGTCTTGTCATCTGGAGTTTGAGTGCGGTTATTCCTGAGCGTAAGGAATCCGATGAGCAAATCGAGAAAATGGCGCAGATGCGCACGCTGCATCCGTTTCAGTATGTCGGCACGCGATTAAAACAGGCGGTATGGTTTCCTGAATGGCACCACCATAAACGTGAAATGCTTGGTTTAGGTTATCTTAGTATTGGTGTTCTTTCAGGGATCGGATCATGGTTTAACCGGGCGGCGCTTATCAATGTGCCTAAAGAGATCGAAAACACATTTAAGGGGAATAAAAAAGCCCTCAAAGATTTCATGGACAAACCAGAAAACGTGAAAACTTTGCTAGATAAAAAGGTTGCTGATTTTAAAGAGCTAGAGGCCCAAGGGAAAGCAATCGGCGCTGAATTCAAGCAATTAAAGAAAGATGTCCAATTAATCAAAGCGGGGATTGCAAAAGGGCATCTGCTTCGTCAACGTTACAGTTTCAATAAAGGTTATCTATTCACATCAGCTGTTTCATTTGTTGCAGGCCTGCCGCTATTGTTTGCATTGGACGAGCGCAAGGCATATTCAACTTATGGTTCAATGTCAGTTTTACGTTTACCGGGCTTATATAGTAGCATTAGCCAAAAAATGAATAGTGGCGAAGCGGGTTGGCAATATTATGCAGGTAGCAAGCTGAGTTTTCAGGTGGAAGACGGGTTGTTCTCGCTCATCGGCGGCGCGACGAAGAAGAAGCGGCCGGATGGCACGTATGAAATCATCGACCATGAAGCGTTGAAGAAAAAGGCGGTGACGGAAGCGCGGGAAGAAAAGCTCGACCGCAAGGAGGAGAAAATCAAGAGTGAGCGGACGGAACTGGTATCCGAGCTGCAGGGGCCACGGACGCGTGTTAGTTCTATCACGAAGCCGGAGCGATTGATGGCCGATTCTAAGCAGTTGATATTGGCCTGACCCGCATTACACGAATAAAAAGGGCGCCCTTAAGGCGCCCTTTTCGTTGGTATCAGGCTTGGAAAGCTTATTGGGCTTTCTGCGCATTGAACTCGATCTCGACACGGCGTTCTTTGGCCATGCACGAAATTTTCTCCGCACGCTTTTTGATGCCTTTACAGGTGAGATCCGGTTCGGACTTGCCTAGGCCACGAATATCGCCTTGCGCTTGTAGGCGCGACTTGCTGTCAAGATAGGTTTTGACTGCAGCGACGCGCTTGTTGGCGAGTGCATCGTTATACGACGTGGTGCCGAATTGATCGGTGAAACCGTGAATGGTCACGTCGTTGATCGCAGTCGACTCGTTGATAATGTTGGCCAGACCATCGATTTTCTGCAGTGATTCCGCAGTGAGGCTTGCTTTGTTGAAATCGAAATAGATAGTGCGGGCTTCACGCGAGACGACCGGAGCGGGTGCGGGGCGTGGAACAGGGCGGGCAATATGCTGTGGAACCGGCGTCGGCGCGCACGGATCGTTCGCGTCCTGGAACCGGGTGCGCACGCAGTTACCGCGCGAATCGATCACGGTGCTTTTGTTCTTGTCGTACGCGGCATCCTCAGCGGGGCCGGCAAAGGCTGGGGCAGCGATGGTGAGTGCCAGCAGGCTTGCGGCAGCGAGGAGGGATGAGCGCATAGAAAACTCCATGGAGGGTTAAGTGATGGGTTGCACCATAGCGAACATTTGCGTTCGTGCAAACGGGAAAAAGCCGGTAATTATCAAATCTATATAAGATATTTATTCGCTGATGAACCGATGGATGAGCGGCGGTTTTCCGCCATTTAATGGCTTCAGACCTTGGCTTTTTCCTTCTTACGCATCACAGCGCGTTCGATGCATTCGATCATCTGGCCAGCGATATCCTGCCCCGTAGTGGACTCGATACCTTCAAGTCCAGGGGAAGAATTGATCTCGAGCACTTTGGGGCCGGAAGCAGAGCGGATGATATCGACGCCGGCGACCTTGAGGCCGACGATTTTCGCGGACTGGATGGCGATCTTGCGTTCCTCCGCAGTGATCTTCACTTCGGTCGCCGAGCCGCCACGGTGGATATTGGCGCGGAAATCACCGACAGGTGCGACGCGCTGCATCGCGGCGACAACCTTATCGTCGATGACGAAGCAGCGGATGTCCTTGCCTTCAGCTTCCTTGACGAATTCCTGGACGAGAATGTTCGCCTTGAGCGACTTGAAGGCGTTGATGATGCCTTCGGCGGCGTTGTTGGTTTCGGCGAGCACCACGCCGACGCCCTGGGTGCCTTCGAGCAGTTTGATGACGACGGGCGCGCCGCCGACCATCTTGATGAGTTCGGCGGTTTCCTGCGGCGAATGGGCGAAGGAGGTGATGGGCATGGGAATGGATTTCTGGCCGAGCATCTGCAGGGTACGGAGTTTATCGCGGCTGCGGGTGATGCCGACAGCGCCATTCAGGCAATAGGAGTCAGTGATCTCGAACTGGCGCAATACGGCGCAGCCGTAGAAGGTGATGGCGGGGCGGATGCGGGGGATGACAGCATCGAACTGGGAGAGGATCTCGCCGCCGCGGTAATGGATCTCGGGCTCGTCGGCGTTCACGTTCATGTAGCAATGCTGGATGTTGACGAAACGCATGGTGTGGCCGCGCTCGCGCCCCGCTTCCAAAATGCGTTTGTTGGAGTAAAGCTCGCGGTCGGAGGCGAGGACGGCGATCTTGAGGCCGCCCTTGTTAGTGGAAATATCGTGGCGGTAGAGCTGACGGGCCTCGATGACGGACATCATGCCTTGGGTGAAGGATTTCTCGGGGTCGATCAGCATACGGCCCTGCATCGCCTCACGGCCGAGGAGCATGCGGTAGCCGAGATTGTCGCGGTTAGTAAGGGTGAGCTGGATGGTGTGGACGATGGTACCGATCTTGACGGTGGTCTCGATGACGGGACGGCTTTCGGTGTGGCCGGAGGAGGATTTGACATCTCGCACATCGACCAGCGGGGCGCGGCAGTGGATGGTGATCTTGCGGTCCTTCTGAATCGGGTTGATGTCGAACTTCACCCATTTGTCGCCGCGTGAGGTGACGATCTCGATGTTGTCGGCATGCAGCGCGCTGGTGCGCGCGCCGGTATCGATCCTGGCCTTGATGGCGGGCAAATGCATGTCGGGCAGGGAGCACCATTCTTCCTTACCGATGATCAGTTTTTGGGTGATGAGCATAGGTGGCGTTTCGATTCTGATGACGGGTTTGGCAGACGATGTCCATGGCCTATAGCAGGCAATCTGCTGAAAGCAATGGGCAGCTTTAAGCACGAATAAGGGTCGCAACAAAAAACCCCGGGGATGAGCCCGGGGTTTCGTTGTTGAGTAAACGCTGACGTTTAAGCGATCGAGAAGTCGCTGGCGTGCAGGTCGGCTGAATGGACACCGACCAGCGTGATCGAGGCATTCGTGCCAAAGGTGATCGTCGCGTTGCCGTTGACATCATGCATATGCGACTGGATGTCGGCGAACGAGTGGACAGCGTTCGACACGCCGCCTTCAAAGGCGATGATATCTTGACCGATATGGAAGTCAGTGATGACATCGTTGCCGAAGTGAAGTTGCGAAACATCCGTCAGGGCCTTGCCCGTATCGTTGGCAAAGACGAAGAAGTCGTTACCCGTACCACCGGTCAGGGTATCGTTGCCTTCTTCCCCACGCAATACGTCGTTGCCGGTACCACCGTCGAGGCAGTCATTACCGTTGCCGCCGTACAGGAAGTCCTGCCCGTCGCCACCGTACAGTTTGTCGTTACCATCATCGCCGAACAATACATCGATGCCGGCATCGCCATAAATGGTGTCATTGTCCGCACCGCCGTATGCATAGTCGTCGCCGGTGCCGCCGTAAATAAGGTCGCAGCCATTGTCGCCCATGATGTAGTCGTTCTGATCGTCGCCGCAAATGGTATCATTACCGTCGCCACCGTAGATGGTGTCGCAATCGAGGCCGCCGTAGATCACGTCGTTGCCTTGATCCCCGTAGATCAGGTCATAGCCTTGGCCGCCGTAAAGCGTATCGTTCTCGGTGCCGCCGTAGAGCTGGTCGTCACCGCAACCGCCGTAAATCTTATCGTTATCTTCTTCACCGTAGATGGTGTCGTTGCCGGTGCCGCCATCGAGATAGTCGTTGCCCCAGTCACCGACGATGTAGTCGTTGCCGGCGCCACCATACATCGTGTCACTATCATTGCCAGGGCTGCTGGATAGGTCGCCGCCGAACATGACGTCATTGCCCGCGCCGCCGTAGATGAGGTCGTTGCCGTAATCGCCGTACATCGTATCGTTGCCGGTGCCGCCGAACATGCTGTCGTTGCCTTCGCCGCCGACGAAGATGTTCGCTGCGTTACCGCCGACAAGGTAGTCGTTACCCGTGCCGCCATCGAGGATGCTGGTCGCGGTGCTGCCACCGTAGATGTAGTCGTTGCCATCGCCACCGCTGAGGTAAGCGACGCCGGCGCCACCGTAAAGATGGTCAGCGCCCGCGCCACCGTAGAGGTAGTCGCTACCGCCGCCGCCATAGATCACATCGTTGCCAGCATCGCCGCTGATGGTATCGTTGCCGGTACCGCCGAGAACGGTGTCATTGCCATCCCAGGCATAGATGCTTGCGCCAGCGTTATCGAGAACATAGAAGTCGCTGCCGACATTGCCGTACACCGTTTCAACACCGTGGGTGTAAACGAGGCTCGCATTCGTGCCGACATAGACGTTGGTGCCGGAACCATTGATGACATCGAAGCCGCTGGTAGGGATACCGGGTGCTTTGTCGGCTTGCATAATCGTCGGGTTGACATCCACGCAGTTATTGGTGGTACAGCCACAATCAGCAGCAGGAGCATTAGGGGTCGAGGTCATTGCACAAATTCCTTTCAGGATATGAAAAACGGATCGGTTGAAATAGTTAATATGTATTAATTACTCGAATTTTATCCATCGCGCAACCGTAATTGTGTGACGCTTTTATTACGGAACTAACCAAATGATTTATATGCATAAAAATATCCTATACAAGCATGCCTAAGCTGCTACTATTTACTTATTGAATACTTAGCAGACGGTTGGCAGCCGACTAATCAGGGGATATTACATCATGCGTGGTCTCGGTGGATTGCTCATTATCATCGCCATCATCTGTTTCAGTGGGGCCGGAAGCTGGGTCTGGAAGAATGTTTCGCAACTCGGCATGACATGTTACACGGCGCTTGAAAGCGCCGGGGGCACACGCGCCACCCCGATCTGCGATGCGATTGCTCAAGGCGTCGCAAAGCTGGATTCAGCACTGGACGGTCTTTCTCAGAAATTCCAGTCATGGAAAGAAAGTACGTTTGGTGATACTTCGAGCTTTGACGCCGTGACATCCTCCATCGGGGACCGCCTGCGCGGAATGGCCAGTTCGAACGATACTCTAACACGGATGATGAACGCGGGGCCGAGTAGCTTCGGCAGCGAGACGCGCCAGTCGATGCAACAGGCGATCGACAGCTTCACGATCGGTCAAGGTTACATGAAGCAGGGGACGAGTTCCGAGGCGCTGGCGTGGTTCCAACAGGGTGCGCAGCAGCCGCAAGGTTACGGTGTGATGTCGCAGCTCCAACTTGGTAATCTCTACATGACCGGGAATGGGGTGCCGCAGAGCAATCAGACGGCGAGTGTTTATCTGCAGCAGGCCAGCAATTCGATCTCGACACTGATGGGCAGCAATACGCCGCAAGCTCAGCAACTGCTAAGTTCACTCCCCGGCTCACCAGCGCAGATAAAGCTGCAGATTGAGAATGCATTGCGCCAGTTGAAAGCACGGAGGTAACACACGGATACCGTGATTACATCACGGCACCGGCCTTGCCGGTCATATTCGCCCAAGAGCCACTGGTACTGTTGCCAAGGGTCGTGAACGCGGCGACACATACAATGACGATGAGCGCCAAGATCAATGCGTATTCGACGGCAGTTGCGCCATGATCATCTCTGAGGAATTTTCTCATGATTTTACCTGTGAAACGAAAATGGCCCGCAGCGGGTGCTGCGGGCCATTCAGCGTTATCTCACTGTAAACTTCAAGCTGATTCTACAGTTTGTCCGACACGTTCGTGAAGGTGCTGGTCAGTTTGCCGCCCAGCGTGGTCATCGCAGTGATCGCAGCAACGGCGATCAATGCTGCAATGAGGCCGTACTCGATCGCGGTTGCGCCAGATTCATTCTGAATAAACGATTTAATGAACGTCATGGTAGTCTCCTAGAGTAGTAGTGCTGCGTGAGATACAGGACGAAGCCCAGCTCACACTCACCTGGTTACGCTGGTCATCCAGCTGCCCTAATGAATAGCAAAAAACGGTTGCTACAGCAAAGTAATTCTTAAATTATTTTCACTTTTATCGTGATATTTTAGCTAAATACATACGGAAAAACCATCGATTATCTCGCAGGAAGTGATCCTCGACGCCACAGGTTTGTCAACAGATCGAAGCCATCACGCAGGGCAGTGCGACGCTGGTTCAGCTGCCGGCTAAGGGCAGGTTCGTGTTTTGCCCGCAACAGCAGATTTGCATTAAGGAAGACTGGTAGTTCATTGAAAACGCACAGTCGCATCATGCATTCATACGCCCCCGCCTGCTGGAGGAGGTGGACGGCTTGCTGATATTCGCGTTCGCGTTCCATGCGCCATTCGGGTGTTTCCTGCGCAAGAACTGGCGTCAGCGGGGCGTCGCTGTAACAGGTAGTGACGACAGGTGCCCCATACCTCAAGGTGTAAAGCCAGCGCAGATGCAGGCCGCACCAATGCTGATCCGGCGTGATAATGCCGCGCTCGAGGCATTGGTCGATCGGCTCGGCGGTGACACCGAGTGCGCGTTTAAATTGCAGTTCGGGTGTTCCTGCATCGCGCGCGCCCGCCGCTTTGGCGCGGGCTGGACGCCCGCGCCGGGTTGAAAAGGCCATAATGCCTCGTTCTAGTGGGAGAGGGTCGAAGTCTGGGCGGCGGCGCGGCCGACAGTGCGCCAACCCTGACCGCTGGGTAGCCGCCACTGGCAGTTACGCGCGAGTGCCTCACGGGCCCGCCGGCGAACATAGCCGGGGTCGAACCCGGCATTGTCGCAGACGGCTTCGAAGTCATGCGAATCGCTGAGCAGCCATTCAAGCGCATCGCGCCGTGAGCGCTTAGCGTCGGATTTTCGCGAGCGGCTGGCTGCATCCATCAATGCCTGGGTGATGACGGCCCGCCAGAGCCCGGGTTCGTGGTCGGCAAACGAGCCAATGGTACGATGGTGATTCGCGTAGTCTGTTGCGGTAAAATAAGTAAAGCTTCCCTGTATGGTTGCCATGGTAGTTCCTCCTTGTTTTTGGTTCATTAGGATTAAAAAAATGAAGAAAATCAGAGGTATTTCGGATTGTTTTCAACGTTTGCTTTACGTTTAAACAATCTTAAGTTGTGTTAAGTGATAATTATGCAACCAGCAACCCCTATTTTTTTGCAGTGAGGGGCTTCCGGGCTAGGAATGACGCGCTTAAGATCAGAAATTGACGGCAAGGACTTCGCATTGCCTCCAACCCACCTTAACGAATGAGAACCCTATGATACGAACCCGTGGCAAAACGTCGCCCGTGCTAACCCGTGCCAGCAAACGCGCTGGCACCCTGATTGAAGCGATGCTGCGCGAAATGCAGCATGGACTGAAACAGCCAGCAAAACTGGGAAGCAAGGAGTGGATATGCCTCTTCGGCGACAAGCAAAGTATGGTGTTGAACCTGCAAAAGCTCGTGCAGTCGCTGGCGTCACTGAGCGAATCGCGCACGAACCCTAGCAATGGGTTAAATCACCCGGAAGAGGACATGATGAACCTGCAGGATATACAGATATTATCGGCGTGGGCGGAGGAAGAGGAGCGGGCCGCGCCGGAAGCCTAGTGGATGGTGTGCGGCGGCTGAATGGCCTGAAGATCATTTTTTTTCATGAGCTTCTCATTGAAACGGGCCGTTTTTAGAGCGTAACGGCGCCAAAGGGCCCCGGTGTCGGCGAGGGCAAACTGCAGTGCTGCAAGCGGTTCGTTCTGTTGATGCAGCTTGCGGGCCACGGCCAGCATTTCGGCAAGCAACTGCAGGAATGGCCCTTGGCGGAAGTGGCGGAAATCCTTGGCGGTCATTGCATGGTCGACGGCGTTGTCGACGGCATCCATCCAGTCATCCGGTAGCTGGGCTTTTTCCTGATGGGCGGCGCGCATGGCGGCCCAGCGGCGATGAAGGATGATGTCACGTTCGGTGACCGCTTCGGTTACTGGTGGTGCAAGCATCAGCGGTTCATACCGAGCGCGTTCAAGAGCGGCTTCGAGCATGAACTGGCGGATAAGCGGGGTACCATCGCTGAAGCTTTCGCGTAGCAAGGCTTTTACCTCGTTCGGGCGCAGTTGCGGCGCTTCCATGATGGCGCTGGCGATGTTGACAAGGGCGGCAAGCATGTCGAGGATCTTAAATGCGGGCATGTAGCGCACGTCAGCATGCGAAAGCAAACTCATGGCGCGTTCGCGGACACTGGCAGCAACGAGTGCCGCATGGGGGCCGCGAATTTTTTTGCGAGAAAAGAAGCCGTCGATGATGGCGGTGAAATCGTAAGTGGCGGCGGTGCTGACCATAGGGAAAGCGTACCACAAAAACGGGAAGGTTACTAGACTTCGAAGCCGTATTTTTCCTTGAGGTAATCCTTCACTTCCTTCGATGGTTCTTCGCCATAGCAACTGGCAACGACCTTGCCGAAATCCTCGAGGTCGATGGTGCCGTCGCCTTCGATGGATTTGAGGAATGCGGCTTCACGCGGCGCTTCGACCAAGACGAAATAATAGGCCCAGCGGCCGGTGCTGTCCTTCGCTTTGAGCTTGTGGATCAGATGGCCTTTTTTGGCGATGATCGAATCGACGAAAGAGCGGCGTTTGTCATCCATAGGGTGTTTCTATAAATCCGTTTTCGTGGGCATCTGCGGCATCGCGCCCATCCTCGCGAACCCTCACGTAGCGCTGCTACGATGCGGTCCTCGAGGCCGGGCACTCTCAGCATCTGCTCCGCAAAAAGCAGATTTCTCAAAACGCCCCAGACTGTCATTAATCTAGTGCAACCCCCTGTTAAACTCAAGAGATTCAGAGAAATATGGTTAAAACAACGCCGAAGAAGCCCGAACGTGTCCCAATCGACCCATCGAGCCGGGCTCATTTCATCCATTTCCTGCGCGGGGTAACGCGGACCGTGTCCCCGAACATGCGTTACCAGCATAATTGGCATATCGAGGCCATCGCCGAGTATTTGATCGCCTGCGCGGAAGGCGAGGTGACGCGGCTCATCATCAACCTGCCGCCGCGAATGTTGAAGTCGACGATCATCTCGGTGGCGTGGCCGGCATGGTTGCTCGGGAACGATCCGGCGCAGCGGATTATGGCGGCGAGCTATGCGCAATCGCTGAGCGTGAAACATTCGACGGATTGCCGGGTGGTGCTGCAATCGGCGTGGTATCGTAAACTTTTCGTGCAGACGCGCCTGAGCCTCGACCAGAACGAGAAGGAAAAATTCACGACGACGTGGCGCGGCTATCGCAAGGCGGTCTCGGTTGGCGGCGCGGCGATCGGTGAGGGAGGGAATATCCTGATCGTCGATGATCCGCTGAACCCGCTGCAGGCCAGCCATTACACGCAGCGTGAGGCGGTGAACCAATGGTTCGACCATACCTGGGCGACGCGACTCGATGATAAACTGCGCGGCGCGATGGTGGTGGTAATGCAGCGGCTGCATCCAAACGATCTGTCGGGCTATCTGCTGGAGAAGGGTGGCTGGGAGCATTTGTGCCTGCCGGCGATCGCGCCAGAGCATGCGCGCATCCACGTTGGCGGGTTCACGCGGGAGCGGCATGCGGGCGAGGTGTTGCATGCGGCGCGCGAGCCGCTTGTGCTGCTTGAGCGGATGAAGCACGATCTCGGCAGCAGCAATTTCAATGCACAGTATCAGCAGGCACCGATTCGTGAGCAGGGCACGCTGATCAGACCGCACTGGTTTCCGCGGTTCGATCTTGCATCGATTGGAGTGCCATAATGGCGGTTCATGAAAATTGCGTTCAATCGTGGGATACGGCGGTGAAGGCAGGGGCGCATCACGATGCCAGCGCCTGTGCTACCTTTATGGTGCGTGACGGTCTGCATCATCTGGTTGACATGAAAGTCGTGCGGCTGGAATATCCTGAATTGAAGCGTGAGATCGTTCGTCATGCGCAGGCATACGATCCAGCGGCGGTGCTGATCGAGGATAAGGCGAGTGGGCAATCGTTGCTGCAGGACCTGAAACGCGAAACGCCGTTACCGCTCATCGCCTGCATGCCGAAGGTGGATAAGCTGACACGGATGCTGCGCATTACACCATTGATGGAAGCCGGAAAAATTCTGTTACCGCATCAGGCGAGTTGGCTTGGCGCCTTCGAGCGTGAATTATTTCACTTTCCGGATAGCGCCCATGACGACCAAGTGGATGCTGTGAGCCAATATTTGAACTGGGTGCGCGACAAACCGGCGTGTGAGGGCATACGCATCCGCAGCGTATAAGCCACAGTAATGTTACAGCATTAAGGTTTTTGTCATGAAAGGTTCACAAAAATCGCGAGCGTTCCGTGGTAGTTTTCAAACATGGATGATTCTGCGTCAATCGTTAACAGCCGTCTGACGAATACAACTGCCGCGTCGCAGAATTGGGTAATGGGTCGCGCCATCGCCAGTGCAGCAATCTTTGGTTTTATCGGCAAGTCCATCGGCCGCTGGCTCGGCAAGCAGCTCAACAATGATGTTGTGGAGTCGACGTTGAAATGGTCCATGGGCACGTTCTGGGCAGTGCTGGCGGCGTATTCGTCGCTTAAGGCTTCAGCTATCGCTAGTGGCGAGGTGGTCAAGGAATCGGCAGAGAAACCTGTGGTGACTGCTGATAAAAAAATACCCGAAGTGAACGATGCGAAAATCAAGACACCGCTTTCGCTGATTGAACTGGATACGTTGAAAGACCAAGGAACAGTGGTGTCGGCGCCGCAATTACAGCGTTCTTAAAATAATTGCATGGATGCACTTCCGGGTGCTTTCGCTCTCACGTATAACCTTAAATATAGAATGGAATTCGTGTGAGAGTTGCTTACACGATTTCCTGACCGGCGCCAGTCTTTAAGGCGCTTTAAAAACCCCACCGAAATGGATGAGAACCTTATGGCACGCATGATACCGTGGCTCGGGCGCACACGCGCTTCCCAAGCGATCGAGGCTAAATCCTATCCCGTCACGACGGCGTATATGATCCCGGCCGGACAAGCCGTGTGGATGCGCCGCGATGGCAGCAAATTCGCCGATGAAGGGTATCGCAAGAATGTGATCGCGCACCGGGCGATCGCGATGATCGCAACAGCAGCGGCAGGTGTGCCATGGAAATTAAGCGAACGGCGTGGGCTTACCAGCCGCATGCTTGAGATGCATCCGCTGCTGACCCTGCTGAATACGCCGAACCCACTGCAGGGTGGTAGCGAACTATGCGAAGCGCTGTATACGCACCGGCTGATCGCGGGGAATAGCTATCTGCATGCGATCGGCCCGAAGGATGCGGCGCCACTGGAGCTGCACATATTACGGCCGGATCGCGTGGCGATCATTCCCGGGGCAGGCGGAATTCCGAAAGCATATCGTTACACGATCGATAATCGTTCGATCGATGTGCCGGTCGATGCAATCAGCGGCCAGTCGCGGATTCTGCATTTGAAGACGTTTCATCCGCTGGATGACTGGTATGGGCTGTCGCCGATGGAAGCTGCAGCCTACAGCATCGACCAGCATAACCAGTGCGGGGCATGGAACCAGGCACTGTTACAGAATGGGGCGCGACCATCCGGCGCGCTGATGGTGAAAGCCAGCGAAGGGCAGCCGGGCACACTGACGGAAATGCAGTATGGACGGTTGAAATCGCAGCTCGATGACCAGTTCTCCGGTGCAGCGAATGCGGGCCGGCCATTGTTGCTCGAAGGCGGGCTGGAGTGGAAAGAGATGAGCCTGAATCCACGCGATATGGATTTCATTAACGTGAAAAATTCAAGCGCGCGAGATGTGGCGCTTGCATTCGGAGTACCGCCGCAACTGCTCGGCATCCCGGGGGATAATACCTATGCAAACCTCAAAGAAGCGCGGCTGGCGTTATGGGAGCAGACCATTTTGCCATTATTGCAGAACGTGACGGATGCGCTGAACAACTGGCTGGTGCCGATGTTCGATAGTGGATTGACGCTGAGCCTCGACCAGGATGCGATTCCGATACTCGCCGAAAAGCGCGATGCGTATTGGGAACGGATCAGCAAGGCCGATTTCCTGAGTACCGATGAGAAACGTCATTTATTAGGGATCACCCATGGAAAATAAAGCCAATCATAAACAGCATCATCAATTGCCCTGCCGGTTCGAGATCAAATCGATTGCACCTGACGGTACCTTCGAAGGCTATGCGAGTGTGTTCAACCTTATTGATAGCCACAATGACCGGGTGCATCCGGGGGCATTCAAGACAAGCATAAAGTCGCGCGATAAACCGGTGCAGCTGCTATGGCAGCATCAATGGCAGAGCCCGGTCGGCGTCATCACTTCGTTATATGAGGATGCACGTGGGCTGTACATGAAGGGTAAGCTGCTGCTCGACGTGGCGCAGGCGAAAGAGGCCTACGTACTTATGAAATCGGGCGTGGTACGCGGCTTGAGCATCGGGTACAGCGTGAAACGCTCGCGGCGTAATCCCGATTCGGGTGTGCGGGAATTGCTCGATCTCAATCTCTGGGAAATCAGCCTCGTCACCATGCCAGCAAACGAGGCAGCGCAAGTGACGGTGGTCAAATCGCGATTCATCAGCGAACTTACCGCGCTGGCGCGAGCAATCGACCGGGCAGGGGTCGCATTATTCTACGCTATGGGTTCGCCGGGTTTAGGTGCTTCGACCCGACCGGAGTGAGCGGCACCGCCCCGAACGGTGGTGGGCGCTGCATGGAACGGGGCTTCGCTGGTTTCGATAACGATGGCATCAAGCGCGGTTTCTTTCAGGTAAAACACGTTGCTGGCCATGGCGGCATGACGGCGCGCTTCACGGAGATGTTCTTCACTGATGCGGATGACGTTCTCGAACAGATGGACGAGATCGCGTGGCGAAAGCTTATACGCACGCGCATCAAGGCAGAGCTGGAGACAGGTGGCCGTGATGCTGTTGACCCAGGCGGGGTCGGCGGTGATGAGCGGGTTGCCGTGGATGTTGTAATAGGCACGGCTGAGAAGTTCGACGACGCGCGCCTTCATCTCGGGGTTGGCGGCGATGGCCGAGCGCGAGACGCGACTGAATGCTAACGAAAACTCTTGCATAGAACTTGCCTGTACGATGCGCCCGGAATCCGAGGGCTCTTGTTTTTCTTTTGAAGCGATGGTTTTAGCCACTTCTTCACTCCCAGCCTAGGCTAAACATTTGCCCGAAAGCAACCAGTTTAAGCCACTCGTCAACAGGTTAAGCTTAACAAAATCAGGCAAGCCAATCTGTTTTCTTAACGAATTGTTAACATATGCCAAAAGTTAACACAAGTTAAATTATCTCACATTTTAGCAATTTTACTATCCGCTTCTGTCGTCGTAATTTTTTCTACGCCAGGAGCATCATATTCAACTCAACCAAGGAAATAAATATGACCATCCAAGACGTCACTGAAGGCATGTATGCACTGGGCAATGCCTGGGAACAGTTCAAGCAGGTTAATGAGACCCGTTTAAACGAGATCGAACGCAAAGGCCATTCGGACGCGCTGCATGACGGCCAACTGCAGCGAATCAATGATGCGCTCGACCAGTACAAAAGCCGTCTTGACCGCATGGAAACGGTGCAGTCGCGCCCGGGCCGCGAAATGAAATCGCTCGGCTATAACGGCGATGACCAGACGGAGTACAAGACTGCGTTCAACCGCTACCTGCGCAAAGGCATGGATGCCGGCCTTGAGCAAATCCAAAGCAAATCGCTTTCGGCAGGTACCGATATCAACGGCGGGTACCTCGTGCCGAACGAACTGGCGAAACTCATCGTCGAGATCGTCAATGAATCCTCACCAATGAGGGCGATCGCCAGTGTCGAGACCATCTCTTCTGATTCACTCGACATCATCGAGGATGTGAATGATTTCGGCGCGGCATGGGGCGACGAGACCACCGTGCGCAGTGCCGAGACTTCGGAGCCAACGCTCGGCCGCAATACGGTCGATACGTTCGAACTGTATGCGCAACCGCAGGCGACGCAGAAACTGATCGATGACGGTTCGATCGATATCGAGCAGTGGATCGCGCGCAAGGTTGCTGACAAGATGGCGCGCCTCGAAGCGACGGCGTTCATCAGCGGCGACGGAACAACGCAGCCAAAAGGCATCCTAAGCTATGCGGCAGGCACGAGCTGGGGCCAGCTCCAGCAGGTCGGCAGCGGCACCTCGGGTGTGGCGACGGCGGACAGCATCCTGCAGCTTTTCTATGCGTTGAAGGATGAGTATGCGCGTAATGCGACCTTCCTCATGCATCGCACCACCGCACAGGCGCTGCGCCTGTTGAAGGATACCACCAACCAGTATATCTGGCAGCCGGGCCTGGCGGCCGGTCGTCCGGATACGCTGCTCGGTGCACCGGTGAAACTGGCGGCAGATATGCCGATTCCGGCGGCGAGCGCGCTATCGATCGCGGTCGCGGACTTCAAGCGGGCGTATCTCATTGTCGACCGGATCGGTATCCGCACCCTGCGGGATCCTTTCACGGCGAAACCGTTCGTGAAATTCTACACCACCAAACGCGTCGGCGGCGAAGTGGTGAACACGGATGCAATCAAGATCCTGAAGCTCCTCTAAGAGGATTTTTCAGTATAGCGGCGCTTCCCCGTCGCGCGGGCTTTCGTTCACACCCGGCACCTGACAGGACGAAAGCCCGCAACCTATTCAATGTGCCCACGGCTGTTTGTGCTCATCCACCAGCACGTGTTGAAAGGCGGCATTGAAGGGCGGGCATGGGAAACTATGTCCGCCCACCCTTTTTACAGCGATTTTGGTCACAATATGGCGAAAACGTGGCTTTTTTAAGCGAATTGTGGCGTTCTTATTGACAAAAAACCACGCCCCAGCCTACGCTCAGCCATTGTTTTAGGGGGCTGTTTGAGCGATCTTAGCCGTTCGGAGAAGATTCTTGCGGAAAAGACTGTCTGCGTACTTCTGGTGCGCGGAGAGGATCCTGACGGCGCGCCGATCTTTGCGTATGTCGGGGTGCGTGCCGATAAACTCCAGGAATTCATGGCGGCACAAGTAAGCGGCATGTTCTACCCTGAAGAACATGGCGTCATCATCGAATCCGGCCATGGCGAACCGAATGCCGAGGTGCGCGAGAAAATGGAACGCGATTATGGCTTCAATCATGAAGGCATGCTCGATATACCGGATGCAGATAATGCGAACCGTGTCGCGGCGGAGCTGAGCAAAAAGGCAAATGACAAGGACGATTAGCCGTCAATGGTGCGTCGCTGCTTAACTTGGTCGTCATTCACTCTTACCCTCCATTAAAACGTTACCATGCAGTTCCACCTCTATCGACCCATGACCTGGGCGCGGGGTGGCGTAGCTGTATGCATCGACCAGAGTTACCGGCCATCTTCCTATGAAATGGCGCTGCTCGTGCGCATGAAGCGCGCGACGTTACTTCCTTCACCTAATCCGATTACTGGAGAATTTATGAGCGATGATACATCATCCGCGCTGCGCCTTGTTACGGCACCAGCGAGCGAACCCCTGACACTGGCGCAGGCAAAAACATTCCTGCGCATCGAAAACACTGCGGACGATGAACCGGTAACGCGCGCCATCATGGCAGCACGCCATGCAGCAGAGCAGTTCCTGAAACAGGCACTATTGCCGCAGACCTGGGATTTTACGCAGGCCAATCCGTCAGCGAGCAAATCGCGCCTGCCGTTCGGCCCGGCGCAGAGCATCACCAGCATCACGCTGACGACACAGGAAGGGACGACCTCGACCATGAATACGGCGAATTACCGGTTGGCGGTGGGTGGCTTTACCGTACTGTTCGACCCTGAGATATGCATCGAGACGATGACGATCCGGTATGTCGCCGGTATCGGCACGGTGGCGGCGGATGTTCCCGCGCTGATCGTGCAGGGCATGCTGCACCACATCGCCGTAATGATGGAAAACCGCGATGGTGACGCGCCGCTGCCGATGCTGTCGCGGGTCAGCTATCTGCCGTATCGCCGGATTTCGCTATGAGTATCGCATCGCTGATCCGCGAGCGCGTCACCATCCAGCTACCTACTGAAAGTGACGATGGTTATGGCGGCAAGACTGTCAGCTGGACGGACCTGACAACCTGCTTCGCGCAGGTGCAGCCGCTTTATGTGACGCAAGGGGAGCATCTGGTGGCGGATCAGGTGACGGCATATGCCGGGTATCGGGTAACGCTACGCGTGCGCACGGATGTAACGGCGTCAATGCAGATCCTCTGGAAAACACACACGCTGAAGATTCATTCACTGCATGAACAGGGCGAGGTGCTGAGCATACTGGCCTATGAGGAGAATTTATGAGCAGCCTGGCATTGATGGAAGTGCAGCACGCGCTTTACACCAAACTGAATGGCGATGGCGTGCTGATGGGAATGGTGACGGGTATCCACGACATTACCCCGCAGAAAACCGTAGTGCCGTACGTGGTGATCGGGAATGGTCAACTGCAGGAATTGCCGGCCGATGCGCTGAATATCAGCGAGATGAAACTGCAACTCGATGTTTGGACGGATGCCCATGGGCGAAAGAGCGCATTGGCTATCATAAACCGTTTGTTCGCGCTGTTGCATCTGGGCACGTTGACACTCACCGGTTTCCAGCAGATCGTGCTGCGCTGCGAGCAAGCGGATACGATACTGGTCGAGCAGGGAACCAACGTGCGCGGCACGCTGGTCGTGCGGGCGAATGTCGTGGAGGCAGCATGAGTGTTATCGGATCCGATGGGTTGAGCCTGCTGGTCAGCGATGGCGCGACCACAGAAACCTACAATATAGTGCTTGGCTGCAGCGTGACGCAGTTTGAGATCAGCCAGAAGACGCACGTGACGAGCCCGATTACGAGTGATGCGTGGCAGCTGCAGGCGGGTGTATCCGACCGTAAGATCCTCATCGAGTGCGAAGCCTACGCGACGGATGATGTAAGTGCGTTGCGCCTGCGAGCACTGGCTGTGAACGGTATGTTAGGGGATTTTAAACTGGAAGTACGGGCAAGCGAGACATTACAGTTCAGCGCGTTCGTGACGCAGTATCGGGAAGTCATCTCAGCCGGTGAAATCAAAAAATTGCAATGCCGGCTCGAATCGAGCGGCGCGGCATCATTCGTGTAAATAGATCTTCTGCCAGTTGATCATTTGGCGATAGAGGGACGGCAATTGCGGGCTGTTACAATCCGTTTTTGCATAAAGCAGTGAATAGGTGACACCAGCCGATTCCGCGAGTTGGCGAACCTTCGCTTCGGCGATAGCAGGATTCGTTGCCAGCCCTGAATGCATGGTGAACACGATGAGGGCGCGGAAGTTATCGCGGTATTCATCCGCATCCATCAGTTTGCAATGGGTGAGCACATAACTGGTGGCCATGACTTGTTCGACCTGCTGCGAAATGGATGTTTCGCTCAATTGATGCGTCAGCGACTGGTCGGAAGGATTGAAAAGTTCGAGCACCGCCGTTGCCTTATCCTGCGTAGTCTTGCTGGGGATGGGAATGGGCGCCATCGGCGGTTCGGCCTGGATAGGTGCCGCAATGGGCGTTGGTTTGGGGTGCGGCCAGAAAATCACCGTGACACTGATGAGGAGGACGGCTCCCAGCAGTAGCGGCTGATTAAGGATGAGTTGGCGTAGCTGGGGAAGCATCCGGCGTGCAATCGATTTTTAAAGGTTGGCCCTGGTCGATATGCAGCGTGACCAGACGATCGATATCCGAGCAGCGATAATTGACATCCAGTTGTTTATAGCAGCCGGACAGCAAGGGGATGCCCAATGCGTCATCCGTGGCGAAAACCTGACATGTCAGCTGGCCTTCGCAGGCTGTTTTGACGACGGGCAGAGCATTGTTGGCAGCTGCCTTTTTCAATGATTCCGCCTGTATGATTTTTCCATCCGCATCCTTGGCTAACGGAATGTTCGCGCGATTGCGGAGTGCTTCCTCGATCTGCGGATTGCATTCCAACCCCCACGATGCGTTGCTGATACGGATGAAACGGTCCGTCGGTTGCTTGGCCACATGGTCCGGGGCGGGTTTAGGCCCGATAATCAGATAAAGAACGATGATGACCACCGAGATGATGGAAATCGGAAGCACGTGGACTTTCATATTTTTGGCCATGGAATAACTTTACGCGGATTAACCGCGGCCCGTCAATGGCCGTGTGCGATTGGGTAGCCCGGTCAAAGGTTGCACATTGAGGCTCGTATCGAAATTGACCGGCAGGTTGATGGATGCGCCAACCTGATTGGCAATGGAGGACGGCAAGATTTGGTCGGGGCTGTTGTCGCCAGCCGGTTTGACACCGGTTATGTATTCTGCCGCCCGGGCGAGATTGCCGCCTTGACCTTGGAGCCTGTCATAAATTTCACAGTCAGCGGTCTGGAGCTGGTACAGTTTACCCTGATCAGCACTTCTGCTGACGATGGAACCGAAATTCGACGCCATACCGCCGGCATTCGCGAACATGTCACCTAGGCTGCCACCGCCATTTGTCATCGCGCCGAACAAATTTTTAACGACCGCGAATAACGTGTACATCAGGCCTTGTAACGTGCCGCCGAAACTATTGTTGATGACCTGGCCGCCGTCATGGTTGCGCAGGCGATCGCCACAAATCGCTTCGCAACGGCGCTTTTCATCGTCCGTCAGGTAAATACCGCGTTGCTGCAATTCAGCAAACATCCGGTTGTAATCGACCATACTTGCGAATGAGGTGAAGGCGCCGGGCGTAGTGGGCGAAGAAGGTGAATTCGGTTGCGAGGTCGCCGTCATTTATGAAGGGATGCGCTGGCTTGGTGCTGGTGTACCCGGCGGCGTCGTTTGCGACGGCGGCGGAGTGCCTCCATCCACAACATTCGTGCCGGAAGGCGTGCCGACAGGTGAAACTTGCGCTGCTGCTTGGCGCGCAGCATCAGTATTTGGGGTAGGCGCGACTGGCAGTACTGGCGCCACAGCTTGTGGGGTGGGCGGCGTTGGTGCAGGCTCAGGCAATGTTAAGCCAATTGATGCAAAGAAACTCGTCAGTAATTGCTTAAAAGCTTTAATGTAAGGTTCAATCCCGTGAACGCCCCAATCACTTGCCAATTGTGATGCGCCATTTACCCTGCCAAGGAGCGATTGTGCCTGACTACCAGCGAAGTCTTGAGCCACTCCGTACATTCTAGTTCCTAGTTGGCCAGTATCAACGGATAACGGCTCGTCAGTTGGCGTAGGGTTGGTCATAAGAACTCCATTTCTAATGTTAGTTTAACAAAACGGGTCATTCGAGAGTGTGAAGATTCTGTGACAATGGCCTGTATATAAGGAGTGAAGTTTCACAGAACTGTCATACTTGGCTCTAGGACATTCGCTTATACTGCAGGGTGAAGGAATGGATTGATGAACGACCGCTACCACAACCAAAGCCATGATGATGCGCATGATGACGGCGTCATCAGCAGCGCTGATATCAACCAGGCCGCCGCCAATGCGTTCAAGCATGGCGCCGAGGCGATGGGCAATGCAGAATTAGGCAAGACCAAGAAATTCATGGGCGTTGTTACGCTCGATGCCGGCGTGGCCGACATGCTGGACGGTATCTACAACGTCGGCGCCGACTTCCTATCGAATACCGTGCGGCCAAGAATCGGCAAGCTGGTCGAAACAAATCTGGCGCGGGCAGTATCGCCAGGTGCAGCCAAGACGGCTGGCATCGTGGCTTCAGTCGGTAGCACGGTGGTATTGAAAGCGGGGGCGTATTTCGGACCCATCTGGGATGGAGTATCCGATCAGCGCAAGCAAATGCGCGACCTGGTGCATACCATCGCACCGGTCCTCGACGATATCAAGGGCAATCACTCCATCGTGTCGCTTTATACGACGGGTATCAAGGATAACGAGGTCATTTTCGCCCATCGCAAGCGTCTGGGCAAAATTGCCGAGAGCAAGAACTTAAGCAATGTAACGAACCTGTTCGTCAACTCGGGCGCCAGCCTGATGCTGGATATTTCAACCATCACCAAAGAGATAAAAGCCGCGAACGGGATAACAATTACGCCAGCAATTCATGGCACTCCTGAAGCGGCGAACCATAATGGCCATGAGCAGCAACTGCCCGTGCAGGCATTCAAATCCGGTATCGTCAGCATGCTGCCGCAACTGGCCAAGCATCTTTCGGCATCGAGCGAACATAAATTATGTACCGAGATGCAGCCTTATTCAGCGCTCGAGATGATTGTTGAGCTCTCCGAACAGGTGGGGAGTGACCCCAAAGCGCGGGGCTTTATCGTGCCGCGCAGCTTCCAGACCCCGCATGGCCGTCGCGAGCAATATCCACTGGAAGAATACCTGATGCGCATCTGTATCCAGCATCAGAAGGATATGTCGTATTTAGACCCGAAATATGCTGAGATCCGTGAAGCATTACGTGACGACCTTGCCGCTTCAGTGAAGCCGTTGGCGGCAGCGATCCGCAAAGGCGATTTCAATGTGATGGGCCTGGTACGGATGGTGGGCGAAGGCAAGATCATCAAGAAGCAGGGCCGTGCGATCGCCTCGGCAGCGGAAGTCGAAGCGCTGATCGAGAAGGAAGCGCCGAAGCAGGCGATCTACACACCGGTCGACCCGAATGAGTATTACAAGGATGCGACCTTCTCGCGGGCGCAGATGAAGTCGGCGTTGAAACTATTAAGCGGTAATGAGAAGGCGGAATTCGCGGCCCTGTTCCCCGACAGCATCCTGACGGAAGCCGGTATGGCGAAGGACGATGTCAAATCGCTGCGCCAGTCGACGGCGGCGCGATACGACCATATGCTGGCCGCAGCAATCGTCGGCCTGAATGAAAAAACGGATGATGTCCTGAAAACCGATGGCCTCGCACACACTGAGATCGAACAGATCCGTCATGCTGCCCAAGCGATTCATCAACAAGGTGAGTCGGTACTGCATGATTTGAAAACCTCGGCGGTCAATGAGCGAGGGATCGAGCATTTGCTGGCAAATGTGATCGTACATAAGCCGGAATATCTGGGTAAGATGAGCGGCGTGGGCCATGCCAAACTGCAAGAGCAAGCCGCGAATGACGATACGGATGAGCATGCAAGCCGTAAAAGCCATCATCGCGTGCACCGCGCACATGGTAACGCTGCACAACTTAACTGAGCAGCTTTGAAATAAACGATTGTGAATAATTTTTTGGCTTAATTGTCACAAAAGCTTCACACGGATTTTCCATGTTTTTTGATATTCTAGGCGTATGAATCCAATTCATGCATCGACAAAGATTGAAGCGAGCCTGCCGCGCGTAGCGGAAATGGCAACCTCAGGCGCGCGCGCGCATGTGGCGGCGCCGGTCGGCGTCAACGCGACCGGAGTAGCTGGCAAGAGTGCTGCCGAAGCCACGAAATTGCAGCAACCCGCACCGACCAGCGAGCAAAAGACCGCCGGTAAATTGCGCAGTGTTAAATCGGGTTTCATGATGCCAGCGCAGCTTGAGTTCTTCGGGATGCTCGGTGGTGGCGCCCTGGGCTGGGTAGCAAAAAGATTTGGCTGGGAACGGGCGCAAGGCGGCATCGCGATCGCGGCGCATGCGCCTGTAAAAGCTTTACGCCAAACTAATCTTGCAGATGTAATGCAACTTCCGGCGAATCTTTTCAAAGCGGCAAGTAGTGAAGCGTCGACCGTAGGGGGGGCTGCGGCAAAATGGACTGAAGGTCTTAATGATCGCGCAGTCGGGCTATTAGATAAAGCCAAAAGCGGAGAAAAAATAGTTGCTGATAAGACGCATCCTTTAGCAAATTCTGTCGGTAAAAAGCTCGACAGTTTCGGAGAGACTGGCTTTGGACAAACGGTGCGGGAAAAACTTCATGGATTCATGCAAAAGCGTCAGGTGTCGGCGCAGACTAAACACACTACCGCTCTTGCCAACGCGCATGGCGCGGTAACCTCGGAAACCACCGGTATGTGGAAATCGACCAAGAATTTCTTCAAGAGTGCAAAGCCTGGTGAAGTAGATGTAAAGCCGCTACAAGAAGCGGTGGTAGATGGTATTAAAGCATCCGAGACGATGGCGGGTGTAGATAGAACGAAACATCTAACCAAACTGGTCGAGACTTTTGATACGCAGATGCGGAGCGGCTCATTGTCGGGTGAAGTCAAGGCGCGCGCCGACAATGTGATGAAGCATCTGCAGAGTGCGCTCACCAGTTCCAAAAAGCTTGAGAACTACGTGGCCACCGAGGCAGGCGCGAAAATACCCGCGCTGGGAGAGATGGTGGGTAAGCTGGCAAAGTCTGCCGGACGCATTCCGCTTTACAATGCTTTGTTGACCGTTGGTATTGCAGCGGGCATCGGTGCAGTGTTGGTAACGGCGCGCGGTGAAAGCAAGGAAGCGAAAGCGGCATTCGCAAAATTGAACACGCAACTGGCGGACCATCCCAATTCGAGCTTCCTGAAATCCGTTAAGGCGGCACAGAAAACGGGTAAGAAGTGGGGTCTGGCGAAAACAGGCTTACATGTCGCCGGTGAAGTAACCGAAGGGTTCATGTGGATGCTGCCTAATGGCGGTGGCGCGGGCATGATGGGTGCGATGATGGTGCCGCAGCTTTGCGAGATGCTGGTACCGGGTAATGCGATGCTTGGCGCGCTTGAAGCTCTGGATAAGAGCGATAAAGGGCAATTACAGCTCCGCCAGGCGGACCGCATCCAGATATTCGCTCAGCTAATCGGCAGCATTGAGTCAGTAGCCAAGAATGGCGGCCAGTATAACCGCCTCGCGAAAGCGGTGGCTGGCGAGATGCAGGAGCGTGGGTTCAAATATCCCGATGTAGTGAAACTGCTGGGTGACGATGTTGCTTTTGGCAAATTCGCCAATGAAGTTTCGGCCAAGCAGAAGGCAGAGACGGCTAAAACGGCGGCTGAGGTCAAGGCAGTGGCACCAGTTGTGGAAAAAATTCCAGCGATTGCGGCTCGTGCACCGATGCTCGCGGCAGCGCCATCGAACCGTATCGGCGTCGGTGCTACAGAAGCCCATCATAAGGGCATGGTGGTGGATAATCGCCAACTGGCGATGGCATAAGCGGCTTTCGGTTCAGATTGTCATAAAAGCTTCATACTGTTCTGATGCCTGTTTGGTATCATGAAGGTGAAGGAATCCATGGCTACAGCAACTGCACAATCGATTCGATCCCACACGGCGCATGTTTCCGAACAGGCGCGTCCTTTTGCACGCGATTTAAGGATTGAAGGCTCGCGCATTGCAGGTGTCGCCTCGAAATCGCTTTCAAATGCTATGGCAGAAGCGCGCGGCAACTGGAAAACATTAGCCTTGATGGCTGGCGGCATGGCGCTTTCATTCTTCGGTGGATTGGGTATTGGCGGGTCTTGGACCATAGAACGTTACAAAAACCGCATGGTGGCGGCGGACAGCAAAGAGGTCCTCGCCGAGTACTACCGTACACAGATTGCAACTCAGCTGGGCATCAACCCCAAGCGTGTCGGTGTTAACGAGCTTGAAATGGCCGCGCACTCGAACAAGACCATTGCACAAGCGATAGCTAAAGTCAGCGTCGATCAGAATAATGCTAACCGGGCGAACAATTTTATCTCCGGCGGCGCAATGGCACTAGGTGGATGGATGCCAGGCTTGAGTGGTATCAGTCATATTGTTGCACATGGCGCGACCGCAGTTACAGGTATTGCAGTCGCTAGCGCCTTCAATAAAGACGTGCTGCATACGCAGGATGTCATGGAACATCTCGATGCAAAAAAAACGAGTGGCGCGCCAATCACGGCGGGAGATATCGTTACGCTGCGTATTTCGCAGGATGAGCAAATGCAAACAGCGCTCAAGAAACAGAACGGCGTTGCCTTCCACAAAATGAGCCCGGAGCAACAACGCGCAGTTCTTATCGGCATGCCGGATATGCGCGACGCAGAACAGATCGCCGCGAATGTAAACGAAGGCCGTATAGATGTGCAGGATGTGTTGATGATGAAACAACAGAAACCAAACTGGATGCAAAAGGTCGGCGGATCGCGCGCAGGTTCGCAATCGTTTGTTGAGCAGCACCATGCTCGCCAGTCACAAGCACAGTTGATGGCAAATACCGTCAACTAATTTTAGAGAAACATGAATGCAATTGCCGCGCGTAGCATTACGCGCGGTTTTTTATTTTATCAGCAACAGGAATAGTTATGGGATTTGTCGAAGTACAGTTCCCGGCGGACATCTCGTATGGATCGTCCGGCGGGCCTGAATATGCCACCGACATCGTCGCTAGTACGAGCGGCTATGAACAACGCAATGTGAACTGGGAACAGGCGCGCGTGCGCTTCAACGTGGCGCATGGAGTGAAGACGAAGGCGCAGCTTGATGCGCTGATCGCGTTCTTCCGGGCGCGTAAAGGAAGGGCGTACGGCTTCCGTTTCAAGGACTGGACGGATTACCAGGGCACCGAAACGCTGGGCACGGGAAATGGTGTGAAGACACAGTTTCAATTGATCAAAACCTATGCCAGTGGGACGGTGACGGAAACACGTACGGTCACCAAACCGGTCGGCGGTAGCGTGCAGGTCTATAAAAATGCGGTGCTGCAAACAACGGGTTTCAGTATTGATACGGCTACCGGCATCATTACATTCGCAGCCGCCCCGGCCGCCGGGCAGGTCATCGCCGCCAGCTACCAGTTTGATGTGCCGGTACGTTTCGACACCGATAAATTATCGGCCTCGCTTGACGCGTATGGCATTCATTCGTGGCTGGATATTCCCCTTGTCGAAGTGAGGATCTGATGCAGACATTATCAACGGCGCTGACGACCCATCTCGGCCAGGAAGTAACAACCGTAGCCCAATGCTGGAGTATCAAACGCAAGGACGGTGTAACATTCTATTTCACGGATCACGACCAGGATATCATCATCAGTGGCCATGTGTACGAGGCGGCGAACAGCATGAACCCGAGCGCTGTTTCATCGCAAAGTGGGCTGGCAGTCGATAACCTTGAATTCGAAGGTATGCTGAGTGCCGATGCCATCACGGAAGCTGATCTAGTGAGCGGTAAATATGACCATGCGGAACTCACTATATTCATGGTAAATTATGCAGACCCGAGCATGGGTACGCTGCCGCTCAAGAGCGGGTGGCTGGGTGAAGTTGTCTTGCGCGGGGGGCAATTCGTCGCGGAAATGCGTGGGCTGACATCGCAGCTGCAACAGTCGATTGGCGATGTTTACACGAACACCTGTCGCGCGACCCTGGGTGATACGAAATGCGGAATCGACCTGAGCGCTTTTACGTTTACGGGAACAGTCACGGGTACGGAAACGGCCAATGCATTCACCGATAGCAGCAAAACCCAGCCTAATGATTATTTTGCCAATGGAGTGGTGCATTTTACCAGCGGTACCAATTATGCGCTAAGTATGGAAGTACGTTATTTTAATGCGGGGCGGTTCGGGCTTTTCCTGCCGATGCCCTCGGCAATCCTGATCGGTGATGCGTTTTCGGTAAGCGCGGGATGCGACAAGCAATTCGATACCTGTGTCAGCAAATTTAACAATGCAGTTAATTTCAGGGGCGAGCCGGATGTGCCGGGTACGGATAAACTGCTGGAGACCGCCGCCACCCGTAGTACGTAGGTGACGCTTGCCAGCGACGATTCTCTCGCGCATGATAGCGCCATGATACTGTTCACTATCCTTCAGGGTTTATCGGCTGGATTGCGCGTGCATGAAAGCCCGCTCTACCGTTACCCGCACCGTACAGCCGACGAAGCGTTTCGCGGTGATGCCAAACGTGTGAGGAATGATATCGAGACGAGTCTGGAGCGTGGCCATGAGTAATAATTTCCGCAACCAATCCGACAAACGCAAATCGCCGGAAGGGTTGCCATCGCCGGAGATACTCGAAGCATACGACACCGTGCTTGCGGGTTCGGCGACGCGCATCATCGATATGTTCGAGCGTGAGCAGCGGCACCGTCATGAATGGGAACACCGAGCCCTTCGTACACATCAGTTCTCGACGGTGTTGGGGCAATTCCTTGGTTTCGTCATCGCCATCGCTATCTTCGGTTCGGCGACAGTCATCGGCATCAACGGTAACTCGACCGCCGCGGCGATGATCTGGGTGTTTGGTATGGCCATCGTGACGATGGCGGCCGTGGTATGGTGGTATGCGAAGAGCCTGGGGCAGCGCCCGCTATTCGCGCGCCCTTCCATGCGGACGAATTTCCGTCCGGAAAAAGGTTCGCAACAAGGCGAATAACTTCATTTCATATTGGAATAGCTATGACCAACGCATGCAATGTGACTGCAGGCGCACGCTCGTTCTTGCGCGTGCGTTTCATGCATCAGGGACGCAGCCCGGCTGGGCTTGACTGCCTTGGATTGCTAATCGTTACTGCGAAGAAACTGGGGCTTACTTTAGCGGGTGAATCCGTCGAAGCGCTGGATATTCCGACCTATGGCACGCGGCCAGATGTTGTATTGCTGAAACAAAAGCTGGACACACATCTGGTGGCGATTTCATTAAACGAAATACGCGAGGCCGACATCCTTATGCTGAAAGTAGACGGGTTGCCTCAGCATCTTGCGCTTGTAACGGATTATCCCATGCGGGGGGATTTTGGAATGATCCATGCGTATGCGCCGGCGCGACAGGTCATCGAACACCGGTATGACGCGCATTGGCGGCAGCAGACCTGTCTGGCCTACCGGCTGCCGCAACTCGCGTAATAAGCTCTTACTCCCAATCATTTAATTGCACGCTAGCCCTCCGGCGACACGTCTTCAACGCAGGATCATTCTATGGCTTCGATCATTTTATCATCGGTAGGCAGTGTTGTCGGCGCATCGAGCGGACTGTCCTTTGGGTCGCAACTGGGAACTATTTTCGGCGCGGGTCTCGGCAACGAATTCCGCGGTACGTCCAAGCACCATTACGAAGGCGCGCGGCTGGAAACGCTGGCAGTGCAGACATCGACCTACGGCCGGATGATTCCGATCGTCTTTGGTACAGTACGCATTGCAGGGAACGTCATCTGGTCACTACCGTTAAAGGAAATCGCATCCACCACGACGACCCGCACGGGTGGAAAAGGCGGCTCAGGCAGCCGTAGTACCAGCAGCTCGAGCACGACTTACAGCTATTATGCGACCATTGCGATCGCCATTTGTGAAGGCGAGATCGCGCGCGTCGACCGGGTCTGGGCAGATTCGAAGCTACTCGATCTCAGCCAGGGCATCTACCGTACCTACACCGGTAATGAAACGCAGTTGCCAGATTCACTGATCGAAAGCTATCAGGGTGTCGGCGCGACGCCGGCGTATCGTGGGCTGGCCTATGTGGTAATCGAGGATTTCCCGTTGGGTGATTTCGGCAACCGCATCCCGAACTTCACGTTCGAGGTCACGCGCCGTACGTCGCAACCGGATGTGGACGATGCGCCGGTCGAATCACTGGTAAAATCCATCATGCTGCTGCCGGGATCAGGGGAATTCGTTTATGATACGCAGGCGGAATTCAAGATCACAGGGACTTCGGCGGGCGGTAGCGTCGTGCAGAGCGGGTATCAGGTGCCGCTTAATGTGCATACGGCGGAGGGCAAGGCGAACGTGCTGGTTGCGCTGGATCAGTTGCAGGAAACGTTCCCGAATCTTGAATGGGTCGGCGTGGTCGTCAACTGGTTTGGTACGAGCATGGATATCGCAACTTGCGATATCTGGCCCTGTGTCGAGTATCAGACCAATACGCGAACAACACCGGATGATTGGCAAGTAGCAGGATTCAGTCGCGCCACGGGACGCCTGATCGGCAATGACTCGGGCAAGCTGCGCTATGGCGGTACACCGGATGATGGAAGCATCCTAAGACTATTGGCGGAATTACGAACTCGCGGAATCAAAGTATTCTTCTATCCGCAGATGCTGATGGATATTGCCGGAAAGCCATGGCGCGGAAATTTGACGGGCAGCGCCAGCGCGGTCAGCAATTTCTTTACGCACACGCGCGGCTATAACGCATTCATCAACCATTACGCGACGCTGGTAGCAGGCAAGGTCGATGCATTCGCTATAGGTACGGAAATGCGCGACCTGACGAAGATTACTCCGAGTGCAGGCGTTTATCCGGCGGTCAGTCAGTTGGTCGGCCTTGCGGCTGCGGTTAAGCCAACACTTGGTCATTCACCCATTACCGGCCTGCCAGTGCACGTAACGTATGCGGCGGACTGGTCGGAGTACCACCATACGGATGGGGGTTGGTACCATCTCGACCCGCTGTGGTCTTCGTCGTCGATCGATATGATCGGCATTGATGCGTATTTCCCATTAAGCGATGCGGTGCAGACGGATTACGATGTTGATGCGTTGCGCGCGGGCTGGACCTCGGGCGAGGGCTACGATTTCTATTACACCGATGATGCACGTACGACCAAAGCGAGCCTCAGTGCGCCCTATGCATGGAAGAATATCAGCTGGTGGTGGAATAACCATCACGTGAACCCGGATAGCACGACGACCTCATGGACTCCGGCGAGCAAGCCGATATGGTTTACCGAGTATGGGTATCCGAGCGTGGATGGCTGCGCGAACGAGCCCAATGTTTTCATCGATAACACGTCAACGTCGAGCGCTTATCCGCGTTTCTCGCGGGGGCGGGTGGATTTTATGGCCCAGCGCACGGCGATTGCCGCAACGGAAGCGGAATGGGACGGCAGCAGCATGATCGTCAACAAATTCTTGTGGGCGTGGGATGCGCGGCCTTATCCGTATTGGCCCGATTTGCTCGGTGTGTGGTCGGATGGCAGCAACTGGGTGACAGGACATTGGGTGCAGGGCAAGTTGGGTGCGAGCCATGTTGCAGCAGCGGTGGAGCAGATTGCGGAACGGGCCGGGCTCACCGATGCTCAGATCGATACCAGCAAATTGCAGATGCTACTCGACGGTTTTGTGATCAGCGACCGGGTGACAGCGCGCGCGGCGCTCGAGCAGTTGATGCAGGCGTATTTCTTTACCATCAAGGAAAGCAATGGCTCACTGGTCGCTATCATCCGCGATGGCACCGTCGATGCTACGCTGGATGCTTCGACGTGTGTGCCGCAGAAAGCCGGCAGCCTCATGGTGCCTTATGTGTTAACGCGCCAGGAAGACCTGCTGCTGCCGCAACGGCAGGAAGTGCAATTCCTGAATCGGCTGCACCGCTACGAAACGAATATAGCAAGCGCGGAACGCAGCAAGCAGGATGCGAGCGATATCGTCACTGCAAAATTCAGTCTAGTGCTTGCGGAACCCCACGCGCGTACGGTAGCACAGACGTTGCTTGCAGACCGCTGGGCGCAGCGCAGTAGTCTGTCCCTGCAGTTGCCGATCGCGTATGCGGCGCTGGAACCGGGCGATGTAATTCAATTAACGGATAACGCGCTGATCCACCGTATCCGCATAACGCAGGTGCAGATCGGTCATCCTGGGGTGTTGCGAATCGATGGAGTGATCGATGCGGCGGATGCATGGGATGGGTATATCGAACCGACGATCGGCGGTGATGGCGCGCTGGTAGTGCCGAACCCGAAAACACGGGTTGAGATACTGGATATCCCGGCGTTGCCAGTAGATGCGCAGGATGCGCTGACGTTACGTTTTGCTGCCTGCGGCATTTCAGATGGCTGGAAAGGAACGACGGTTGTGCGCGTGATGGATAATGGTGATGATACAATCCTGCTGAACATGGACAAGGCGTCGACCATCGGTTCGGCGATCACCGCGCTTGGCGATGGCGTTACACAGATGTTCGACGAACAGAATACGGTCGATATTGCATTATTGGGGAATGCTACTCTGGCGAATGCGGATGCGTTGACAGTGCTGAACAGTGCAAACGTCGCGGTGCTGGGAAACGAAATCATCCAGTTCAGGAATGCGCAGCAACTAAGTGCGGGTAGTTATCGATTGAGCGGCTTGTTGCGCGGCAGGCTCGGCACGGAATCGACGACTGCCAGCCATTCCATCGGCGAACGCTTCGTACTGCTCGATGATACAGTGGTGCCACTGGTAATGCCAGCGAGCAATAATGGACAGAGCTGGACACTCCGTGCAGTAACCAACGGCGATTCGCTGACGACAGGCAGCGAATCGACCTTTACCATCAGTGCGGAAACGTTGAAGCCACTGAGTCCTGTCGATGTATTGGCTATCCGAAATGTGCTCAGTGGCGATATTACTTTGAGCTGGGTACGTCGCGCGCGAATCGATGGTGGAATGCGCGACTATGTGGATGTACCGTTGATGGAGCACGGTGAACTGTATGACGTTGTCATTATAAATGGCGGGACGGTTGTGCGTAGTTGGCAAGTGTCGACACCAACGATAGTCTACAGTTCGGCAAATCAGATGACAGATTTCGGCTCGGCGCCCAGTGCCTTGATTGTGGTCATCACACAGCGATCGAGCATAATCGGACCTGGGAAACCGCGGGTTCTCACGATTCCGGTGCACTAACGTTTTGTTAAGGATTGCGCGCTAAGATAACAGGATGAATCACGCCCCCGAGCTTTTCTTGCACGAAGTTCCTAACCAAGAGTCAGTCAACCCTATGGTGGTCGAACTGGCCGAAAAAACTAATTTCTGGTCGCGTTATGCCGTCGAAATGCCGAGCAGGCAGGTGACGGCTATCAAGTTTCATGAACGCTGCGAATTCGGTGGTGGCATCATGAAAGACCTCATCTTCAAACTGACGGTCAATCAATTGACGACCTCTATTCGCCTGCACGGCATCGACAATGAAGCGATGACGATGCTGAATATGCTGGAGACGCTGGTAATCGCTGGAGAGATACCCTTCCCGGATTTCATGCGCCGTATGGAAAATCTTTTCCCGGATACGTTCAACCAAATGGATCCGGCACTGTTTGCGAAGCTTTCGTCTTTCGCCAACGATTAGTGGCTTAGCAGTTTCGCTTTTGCGGCTGCATATTCCTGTTCCGTCAGATGTCCGTCCGCTTTCAGTTTTGCCAAGCGTTCCAGTTCGTTGATCATTGGCGCGGGTGGGATGCTGCCGGCAACCGTCGCGGTGCCATGAGCACTGGTCGCGGTGGCGGCAAGGTCATAGACCATCTGGCGTTTATAGCGATCCATCGCGTCCTGCACGGTTTTGACGAACGGGGCAACACTGGATTTGAGCACGAGTGAAACATTCATCGATGCCGCGCCGTCCCACACGCGAATGGAACCGAACATAAGGCCGAAGCTCGAATCGATCGCCTGAATGCGGTCGAGATTCATCTGTAGCTGGCGCAGGCCGAAGAACATGCCGCGGTCAAGAAACAGCACGCGCTTGGTGGTGCAGACCGCGAGCCATGTGCGATTGTTCATGAGGCCGGAAGTAAGGGCGAGGATGTGCTCGTTGTCGCTGAGGACTTTCGGCAGGTAGCGAATTTCCTTGCGCGTGTAAAAAATATATTTGTGCGGCAAGGCCCGGATCTCAGACCAGACCTGATCAATCGTCGGCATTATTCCCTCGTTTTAAAGCATGCGATGCGGTGGGCCTTTGTGCCGTAACTACCACCTTTTAACCCCTATCACCACTAGTTTTGAGGAAAATCATGGCCACCACCACCAATCTCGGAATCACGTTGCTCGAGCAGTCACAAGCCCAGAAGGAAGTCACCATCAATCAGGCATTCTCTGTGCTGGATGCGTTTGCGACCAAATCGGTCGTGGACAAAGACCTCGCCACGCCGCCGAGCACGCCAGTTGCGGGTGCGCTTTATATCGTCGCGGCAAGCGCGACGGGTGCATGGACGGGCAAGGCGACATACCTGAGCTATTTCGACCAAATCTGGCGATTCATCCTGCCGCCGACCGGAACGCGCGTGTGGGTGCAAGATGAAGCAACAGATTATTTGTTCAATGGCACGGCATGGGGCAAGGCAAGTGGGACGGCGAGTATCGCGGCAGCGACGTCGTCGCTGGTCGTGACCAATGCACTCTGCACCACGTCATCTATCGTTCTTGCGGTTCTTCGCACCAATGACAATACGGCGGTCATCAAGAATGTGGTGCCGGGTGCAGGTTCTTTTACGATCACGTTAACTGCCAGCGCGACGGCGACAACGTCTGTCGGCTACCTTATCATCAGTTAGCGGTGACGATGGACGCGGAACAACAAAACTCAGTCAAGATAGCGGTGATCGAAGAACAAATCAGCGGTCTGCGCGAACAGCAACGGGCTCATAATGCCAATGCCCAATCCCGCTTCGATAGCATGGAGCGTAAGCTCGACGAACTGACTGCTATCATGAATCGTGGCAAAGGGGCTTACGCGGCATCCATGGCGCTGGCGGCGGCGATTGGGGCTATCCTTATCCAGCTGATGAATTTCACCACCTCTTTCTTTCACGGTAAATAATATGGTCGCTTTATTCAGTGCGTTGCTCGGGTTCGTTTCGAGCGCCGTGCCAGACATCATCAAACTATTCCGCGATTCGCAGGATCGCGCGCAGGAGCTTGCTATCCTGAAGTTGCAGATGGACTTCAACAAGGATCAACTGGCAGTCAATACGGCGGATCAGGCGTTGGCGTGGACCGACCAGTTAAAAGCCATCGGCATCCAAGCCGACATGGCAGAGCAGGTAGTGCTCGATACGCGGGTCAAGAACAGCCTGACAGGTATCGCGTGGGTGGATGCGCTTTCGGGATCGGTGCGGCCGGTACTGACCTATGCGTTTTTCGTGCTGTATGTAACCATAAAAGCGGCGCAATTCTCAATGCTGTTGAGCCCGAGCCTGCCTTGGCAGAATAACCTCAGCGTATCGCAGGCGTTGGTGAGTCTGTGGACGGAGGAGGATGTGGCGATCTTCTCGGCGATCATGGCGTTCTGGTTCGGCCAACGGGCGCTGATGAAGGCCCGGAAGTGAAAACGAGCGCAGATGGTTTAGCGCTGATTAAGCGGTTCGAAGGATTTTCACATAAACCGTATCGCTGCCCGGCGGGCAGATGCACGATTGGGTATGGTCATGTATTGACGCCAGAAGAGCTGAAGGTATTTGCCGTAATCGATGAAACGATGGCGGAAAAGTGGCTGGCGAATGATGTTGCGGTTGCTGAGATAGCGGTGCGTCGCCTTGTCACAATGCCGTTGCAGCAGAACCAGTTCGATGCGCTGGTGAGCTTCACCTTCAACCTTGGAACCGGCAGCTTGCAACGCTCGACGTTGCGGCGGGTTATCAACCGGGCGGAGTTGAATTCAATCCCAACCCAATGGATGCGCTGGGTGTGGGGCGGTGGACGGAAGTTGCCCGGATTGGCCAAGCGACGCGCTGCAGAGCTGGCATTTTACCTTTCGGAATGAAGCGGATAAGGGATTCCTTAACCTGGCCAATTTCATGAAACTGTCACATAACTTAACGGAACCCTCTGCTATATTGATAGGTAGGAAATTGTAGTTCAGGAGCGTCCCATGACCGAAGCAACCCCACCAGCTGCCCCAGAGCCTGCTGTATCAGTCGCCAAGGCTGAATCACTTTGGCGCGACAAAATCAAAGGACGCTACACAGCGCATGCGCAAGATGGCGGGGTAGTGAAGGGTCTGGGCGGTGCTGCCAAACAAAGCTTCGGTGAAATGAAGGATGGCATCAATGTTTTCAGCGAAGCTAGCAAAGGCAAACGCCTAATCGCATTTGGCCGAGTTGGCGCAGTGGGGGCTGGTAATGCGATGGCATTCGATGGCCTACTCCGTAGCAAGGACGCTGACGGCAATGCGCGCAGTGGGCTGTTACGCGTCGGTGAAGTACTTCTAGGTACGGGTTCGGCAGCGGCTGGCGTATTTGCCGGGCGGGCTTAAAATGATTACGCCTGAGGGTCGCTTCGATTTTAATAAGCTTACCGAAGATACCGAACGTGATTTTCGCGAGGGTCGACTCAGCGTTGATAAACGTGACATGCCAGTTCGATTAGATGGCCAAATAATTGCAGTCGAAAGAGAGACTGAGACAAAAGTACCGTTCGTTAAACGTACCGCCCAGCAATGGCAACATCTCGATCGCAGTGCCAAAATGGATGTTGGGGTGAGCGGTGCCATAGCAATGCTTTCTGCGATGGGAGCAGTAAACGCGGCACGCCATACTGTCACGCATGACGAGAAGGGCAAAGCCCATATCCAGTGGACGCAGGCTGGCGTGGCGCTTTTGCAAGGCGTCATCGCGGCAGCCTCTGCTGCTTATGCGATGCAAACGATCAACACCCGCTCGATGCTCTAATCAATACCCGAACTGCTGATGAAAACGCGCGGCATTGGCCGCCGAGAGGCGCACTTCATAGTCGGCTATTTTTTCTTCTTCCACATGCTGCATGACCTGACCATTCGCATAAAGCCAGGCGATGGCGCGGCCATCGGCATGTGGTAGCTGGTAATGGTAGGTCGCGAGTAATTGCGCGGAGAGTTTTTCATCGATCAGTTGCAGCAGTTCGTTGCAACCTTCACCGGTTACAGCGGATAGGGCTACCGAGCCTGCAGGCGGGAGGTAGGGTTCGCGATTATGATCCGCGCTCCATTGATCGATCTTGTTGTGTATTTCGATCAGGTGATCGAGATTCGCCTCTTTGCCGAACAGGCTTTTCAACACATTCATTACATCATCACGTTGCGGTTTGGAATCCTCGTGGGCGATATCACGGACATGCAGCAGGATATCCGCTGAGAGTACTTCTTCCAGTGTGGCGCGGAAGGCGGCGATGAGCTCCGTCGGCAGGTTGGAAATGAAGCCTACGGTATCCGACATCAGCACGCGCAGGCCAGATGGCAAGGTTGCTTCGCGGATAGTCGGATCGAGCGTGGCGAATAACATATCCTGTGCTATGACGTTGGCTTCCGTCAGGCGATTGAACAGGGTCGACTTGCCGGCATTCGTGTAGCCCACCAAAGCAATCAGCGGATAGGGAACATCCCGCCGCGTGGCGCGGTGGAGGGTGCGGGTGCGCACGACGTTCTCCAGCTGTTTCTTGATCTTGATAATGCGATCGCCGATCATACGGCGGTCGAGTTCGATCTGCGATTCACCGGGGCCGCCGAGGAAGCCGAAGCCACCGCGCTGGCGTTCAAGGTGCGTCCAACTCCGCACGAGGCGGGATTTTTGGTAGGTGAGGGCGGCGAGTTCGACTTGAAGTTTACCTTCGGCCGTACGGGCGCGCGCACCAAAGATTTCCAAGATCAACGCTGTGCGGTCGATGACCTTGCAGCCGAACGCGGTCTCAAGGTTTCGCTGTTGGACAGGCGATAGTAGACAATCGACGATGGCAAGACCGATCGAATATTCCTCGACGAGCGCCTTAAACTCTTCGACTTTACCTTTGCCGATATAGGTCGCTGGCGTAATTTTCTGTAGTTTTACGATTGCAGCATGGTTGACTTCCAGCTGGATAGCATGGGCAAGGCCGACCGCTTCTTCGAGCGAGGCGTGCAGGGAACGTTCCGAACGCTCGCGGCCGGTCAGGACTGGGTGAATAACAAGGGTCGTAGCCAAGCGTTAGGCGCTTGGAGCCGCATCCGCTGCCGATGCATCACTATCATCTTCGCCTTTGTAGAGGCTGATGTTGGTGGATGGGACGATGGTGGCAATGGCGTGCTTGTAAACCAATTGCACTTGCGGGCTGCGACGCAGGACAACGCAAAAATTATCGAAGCCGCTAATGTTGCCCTGCAGTTTGACACCGCTAGTCAGGAAGACAGTGACGGGTACTTTTTCCTTACGCAGTGTGTTCAGAAAAACATCCTGAATGTTCTGGTTCTTTTCGCTTGCCATGGAGTGCCTCTTGATCGTGTTTTGTTGGTTTTTTGCGGGCGTTTAGTTTCCTAAAACTCGGGTGTTTTTAACGACAGGCGATGCGGAAGGCAAGCTTTTCTCTGACCGGATGGGTCGAATGGCTGAATCTTAACAGAACCGTCACACTTTTTAAGGAACATTAAAGGTAAACTCGGTTCATTACTTGGATTGAACCCCGCACGGGTTCACGAAATTCACGAGTTTCTTCTGTGCGAGGAAAGCTTGGGGCGCCGGTGCAAACCGGTGCCCTCTTTTTTTATCGATTGCCGCGTAAAATTTGGGCTGATAGCCCTATCTTATGAATCAGGCAACGATATCTCCAGTGCGCAAGATGCTGGTACGATGGGCGATAATTCTCGCAGTGATCGTGGTCTTGCTTTTCTTTAAACTGGTGGTTGTCGAACTCAGTTATTGGGGAGCGCATGCCAGCGTGCAGGACACGGATTTCGTGGATGTGTGGGCGGCGGGAGCTCTCGCCATTACCGGGCATGCAGCGCAGGCGTATGACTGGCGCATCCATCACCAGGCGGAAGTAAGTGCGTTAGGCCATACTTTGCCTGGATATTATGGATGGCTTTATCCGCCGATCTTCTTCTTTGCAGCAGCGGCATTGGCGCTGGTACCGTATATTTATGCCTGGCTGCTCTGGGTCGTGGTAACGTTCGTTCTCTACCTTAGAATGGTACGGCAAATCATCGGAGAGAAAATTGCGTATTTGTTTGCATTCGCCTGGCCGCCGCTGGCGTGGAATGCTTATCTCGGGCAGAATGGATTGATTACGGCAACGTTGCTGGGTGGGGCGCTTTATCATCTCGATAAGCGGCCAAAGCTGGCAGGTGTATTTTTCGGGTTGCTGACCTACAAACCACAATTCGGGCTTATCATCCCCTTTATCCTGCTGATTGAGCGGCGCTGGCAGACGATTGTCTTTGCGACGGTAACGACGTGTCTACTGGTTGTTCTTTCCGGCGCCGTTTTTGGTATCGATAGCTGGGTGGCGTTTTTCCATTCGATGTCGACCAGCAATGATGAAGTGTTTTTGCATGGTAATGCGGACTTGGCGAAAATGCATAGCCTGCTGGGTATTCTTCGTTCGCATGGGGTTACGATGCCGCTTAGTTGGGGATTGCAGGTCGGTTGGATGGCGATAGTGATTGCAGCGGTGGTCTGTATCCGGCGTCGCAGCCCATCGTTCGAAATCAAATCGGCGGCGCTGGCGCTCGGCGTATTGATGGCGAGCCCGTATCTTTACATCTATGATCTTGCGGCGCTTACGGTGTCGCTGGCGTTCATCCTGGTCCTGATCCTGCGGCAGGATCAGCTAAAAAATACAGATTTAGCCTTATTGCTGAGCATCATTCTGCTGCCGTTGCTGTTCCCGATGACGGGCATCACGCTGCAACTAGGATTTGCAGCGATGCTGCTCACCGGTGTATTGATCTATCAGCTGTGGAGGCAGGAAGTTACGCGACTTCCGCTTTGTCCGTGAAAGTGATCGCCAGCGCGAAATGTTCATCCGCCGTGTGAATCATCCCGACGGATTTACTGGCGGCGATATCATAAGCATGGACGTTGCCTGCGCCGCCCACATCGCCCATGATATGCTCAAGCGTGGTTTTGGCGGCATCGGTTGCGGCGAAGATGGTCAGCTTCTCGATCGGGAATTTGATGGAACGATTGGTTTCCGATTTCGATTTACGGATGATTTCGAGTAGCTCCAGCGCGTGGCGGCCATCGGTCAGTGCCTGTGCATCAATAGGATAGTCTTTGCAGTTCGGCCATTGGCCCTTGGCGTGGAGAGAACCTTTTGCGACATAGGCGTCGGCGAAGATGTGGCTGTAAAGTTCTTCGGTGACGTGCGGTATGAAGGGGGCGTAGAGTTTTAGGATGCTCTCGAGTACGTAATAGAGCGTGCGCACGGCGGATTGTTGGGCCACAACGCTGCCTGTGCCATCTTCATTATAAACGCGCTTTTTGATGAGCTCGAGATAGTTGTCGCAGAAATCCGCCCAGAAGAACTGGTTGGTGGCGTCGAGCGCATCGGCATATTCGTAAGCGCTAAAAGCTTCGGTGGCTTTGGCGACGGTCTCGCCAAGTCGGGATAGGATCCAGCGGTCGAGTGTTTCGGTAATGGCGGTATCCGTTGCGGCAGTGGTCGGTGCGGATTCGAGTTTACTTAAATGAATGGCAGCGAAGGCGGTGGCATTCCAAAGTTTGCCGACGAGTTTCTTGCCGATTTTCAGTAGATCCGGCGAGAAGGCCGTATCCTGCCCAAGACGCGAGGTGCCGGCCCAGTAACGCACTGCATCCGTGCCGCGTTCTTCGATGAGTGCCACCGGGGTGATAACATTGCCTTTTGACTTGCTCATTTTTGACTTATCTTCAGCAAGACACCAACCGGAGATCATCAGATTATGCCATGGAATCTGATCGTTATGAAGGTATGCTTTAACTAACGTATAGAAAGCCCAGGTGCGAATAATTTCGTGCGCTTGTGGGCGCAGATCGGCGGGGAAGAGGGAGTTGAAGCGAGTTTTGTCCTCAGCGGTTTCAGTAGTAATACCGTGAGCAGAAAGTTGAGGACTGATTGAAGATGTGGCCCACGTGTCCATGACGTCCAGGTCGGGGGTGACTTCATCGCGCATGTAACCGGCTGGTAAATCAACGAGTGGGTTGCAGGGAAGCTGGTTCGGCTCCGCGTAAATTGCCTTGCCTTCTTCACCGGGTCGATTGGAATACCATACCGGGAATGGCACACCGAAATAGCGTTGGCGGGAGATGCACCAATCCCAGTTCAGTCCATCGATCCATTGTTCGATGCGGAGGCGCATCCAGTCCGGGTTCCATTTGCACTCTTTTGCTTTTGATTTCAGGGCTTCTTTTTTATCGGTGACGCTTACAAACCATTGGGAGGTCGGGATCAGTTCAAGCGCCGCGCCGGAGCGCTCGGCGCATTTGACGGCGTGGGTGATGGCGGTCTGGTGACGGATGAGGTTTGCTTCTTTCAGCAAATTCAGCATGGTTTCGCGCGCGCCGGGGAATTTAGGATCGGTGTTCGATACTTTTTTGGTGTTCAAGGCTTCGGATAGGGCCGTGGGCCAACTGAAGCCATTGGGGAATTTACCCTCGGAAAGGGCAAAATTCAGGTCGATTTTTCCAAATTTAGTGAGGATCATGCGGGTCGGTAGGTCGTATTTGCGCCATTTCTCAATGTCTTTTTCGTCACCGAAGGTACAGCACATCATGAGGCCGGTGCCTTTGTCGGGCTCGACCGTTTCATCGGTAAGGATGGGTACGCTGAAACCGAAGAGTGGGACCGATGCGGTCTTCCTATTTAAGTGCTGATAACGAGTATCCTCCGGATGATAGAAAAGGGCGACACAGGCGGGGAGCAATTCCGGTCGTGTTGTGCCGATGACAAGTTCTTCTTTCGTTTCGGCGCAGGTGAAGGCAATGTCCGTGAAATGCGAGGCAAGCATCTTGTCTTCGACTTCGGCCTGGGCAATGGCGGTCTGGTCAACCGGGTCCCATAGCATCGGCTGCAGCCTGCGGTATACATGGCCTTTGTGCACGAGGTCAAGGAACGACAGTTGTGAGAGGAGGCGCGAATCATCCGAGATGGTATGGTATTCCTGATCCCAATCGACACTAAGGGCGATCGATTGGAAGAGGGTGCGGAACTCGACGCGCGCTTCTTCGGACACGCCAAGACACACCTTGATGAATTCTTCGCGGCTCATGTCGATGGCGCGAATCTTCTTGGTTTTTTCGACAAGCCGTTCGGTGGGCAGGCCGTTGTCATCGAACCCCATCGGGTAGAAGACGTTCTTACCGGTCATGCGCTGAAAACGGGCGATGAAATCCCCTTGCGTATAGCTGAAGACGTGTCCCATATGCAGGGTACCGGAAACGGTCGGCGGTGGGGTGTCGATGACATAGGAATCGTCGCGGGCGATGGTTTCGTCCCATGCATAGGTACGAGCCGCAAGCCAATGCGACTGCCATTTTTTCTCGATGGCGGCCTGATCGTACTGTGGCGACAGCGGTAACATTTTGTGGGTATATGTCATAGGTCGCCGTGTTTAGCGGCGGTGGGGCGCGCTGTCAAAGTTCTCGTGCAGCGCATGTATGCGGTTCATCCCGTAGCGGCCACTGTTTCGTCGTTCTTTAAAATTAGCCGCTGGTTGAGGAGGGGGGCAAGACCCGGATAGATAGAAATAGGGGTAGAACCCTCACGCGTGCGGATATGCGGATCAGCCCCATGTTGCAGGAGAAGTTGTGCGATGGAGGCATTTTTTTCCAGAGCAGCGATGGTGAGGGGACTGACGCGCGAGTAAGGAATCAGTGCATTGGGATTCGCACCGTGATGCAGCAGAATGGCAGTAAGCTCGTGATAGTCATTGACGGTGCAATGATGCAAGGCCGTCGTGCCTTCATGGTCGAGACTGTTGAGAGGGCATTGCTTGCTAATGAACAGAATAGCAAGGGTGGCGGCGATTGGGCGATCCTGTTGGGTCAATATTTCGGCACAAAGCACATGCAGTGGCGTTGCACCGTGCGCATCCATGATGGCGCAATTGCTCATGCGGGCAGCGAGCAACTGGGCGATTTTCCACTGACGGCGGCGCAGGGCACAATGCAATGCTGTACTTAATGGCAATCCGCATAAAAAGGCCGGGGCTGCACCGCGTTCCAGCAACCACTGGACCATATCGGCGCGGCCCCGGCGAGTAGCCTCCATCAAGGCTGTCGAATGACGGAGGGGATGTGGCGCATCGATGGGCATACCATGCGCCAGAAAATCGTCGAGCAAATCGACGTCGTCATCGGCAACGGCACTAAACCACGCATTGATGCGGGCATAAGCACTGACTTTGGTGGCATCTGGCATGATACAACCCTTGATTGATTATAGTTACGACCAGCTAACAACCTAAGGTATAAGTTAAGTTTTTTGAATTGCAACTATAAATCTAATTATGATATAAAGATTGCAATCCATGGTTGCATTATTTTATGCATTTTTCTAGTGTTTTAAACTATATTTTGTGGTCTTCCCCCTTGCGCTAACTTCTACCTCGTGGCAGTAGCGACGGTAGCGCGGATATGGCGAAATTGGCAGACGCACCAGATTTAGGTTCTGGCGCCGCAAGGCGTGGGGGTTCAAGTCCCTCTATCCGCACCATCCACTAAAGCTGCGGATGGCAGGCCACCCTAATCAACCCATACGAGGTTCTCATGCGCCAGAAGTTCACTATTACTGCAAGCGACGCCGCAACCATTGTCGCCGCCGCGAAAATCGAGGCCGAAAAGAACCAGTGGAAGGTGAGTATCGCGGTGGTGGATGAGTCAGGCTATCTGGTGCATCTCGAGCGTATTGACGGTGCACCGTTTCAAAGTCCCGAGGTGGCGCGCCGCAAGGCATTCACGGCGTCAGTGAGCAAGCAGCCGACCAAAGTATTCGAGGACATGGTGAAAGAGCGTCCGGCCATCGCGTTGATGCCGGAGCGCCTGCCGTTGCAGGGCGGCATTCCCATCATGCATCAGGGTGAATGCGTTGGCGGTATCGGTGTTTCGGGCGTTAAGTCGCAGGAGGACGAAATCGTGGCGACGGCAGGGCTGAATGCATTAATGGCCAAGGTATAGTAACGATTACTATTTTGCATAGGCCGCCAAGGTCTGCGAGCTACAAAACCAATTCACTACACGAATTTAGGCTTGCTGGCAGCAAAACCCTGTGCCATGAACCCCGCCTGCCCGCAATTTACCTTATAACGAGAGAGCCCCATGCAAATCACCGCCAAAGAACAATCCGGTTTGAGCCATAGCTTCCACGTCGTTGTCCCGGCGAAGGATGTCGAGACGCAACTCGATACCGAGCTGCAGTCGCTTGGCAAAAAGGTGAAGATGCCGGGCTTCCGTCCGGGTAAAGTGCCGATGTCGGTGCTGCGCCAGAAATACAGCAAGGATGTCATGGGCGACGTGATCCAGAACACGGTAGAGAAAGCGACCCGTGACGTAATGGCGGAAAAGAAAATCCGCCCCGCGCTGCAGCCGGATGTGAAGATTACGAGTTTCGAAGAGGGCAAGGATCTTGCCTTCGATATCACGATCGAAGTCATGCCAACCGTACCGGAGATCGATTTCAGCAAGATCACGGTCGATGAGCTGACCTATGAACTGCCAGAGAACGAAGTGGAAGAAGGCCTAACACGCCTTGCGAAAACGCGCCAACATACGCACGGACATGACGGGGCGGCAGAAATGGGCCATGTGGTGAAGATCGACTTTCTCGGCAAGAAGGACGGCGTGCCGTTCGCCGGTGGCGAAGGCAAGGGCTTCCAGCTAGAGTTGGGTAGCAACCAGTTCATTCCGGGCTTCGAGGAACAACTGGTGGGCCTGAAGGCGGGCGACGAGAAGACCATCAGCGTGACCTTCCCGAAAGAATACCATAGCAAGGACCTCGCCGGGGCGGAATCGACCTTTGACGTGAAGGTGCATGAAGTGCTGCGCCTCCATGCGCCGGACATGGACGAAAAGCTCGCCGAGCAACTCGGTTTCAAGGATCTCGAGAACCTGAAACAGGCCGTGCGTCAGCAGATCGATTTTGAATATAAGGGTGCAGCGCGGGCGAAAGCGAAAAAGCAGTTGTTCGATGCGCTCGATGAAGTGGCGAATTTCGAAATCCCACAAGGCATGCTGAAGCTCGAGAATGAAAGCATCATGAAGCAGGTGGTAGAGGCAAAAAAAGCGGGCGACCCTGAACTCAAGGATAAGTCCGATGCCGAGCTTAAAGAGGAATACGAAGCTATTTCCGAGCGGCGTGTGCGTCTTGGTATCCTGCTTTCCGCGGTGGCGCAGACGAACAATCTGACCATCACGCGTGAGGAACTCTCGGCGGCGGTGATGAGCCAGGCGCGCAATTATCCGGGCCAGGAAGACAAGATCTTTGAATTCTACCGCAAGAATCCGCAATCGGTGGATGAGCTGCGCGGACCGATCCTCGAAGAGAAGGCGGTTGATTTCATTCTCGGCAAAGTGACGCGCACGCAAAAACCCGTCACAACGGAAGAATTGATGAAGGATGATGAGGAAGTGGCAAAGCCGGCAAAGAAAAAAGCGACAAAGTAATTGTTATGCTGAACATCTAAAGCGCGTTGGTGATCCAACGCGCGTTTTTTTATTGGGCAGTAGGCTAAATCGTGCGGTAATGACCATTCACCGGGCGTTTCGAGCGGTTAATTTTATTTACCGCAGTGCACAGTGGCAATTACCTCACAGGCGCACTATCTTTGCGGCATAAGCGAAAAAATTCCGGATCGAATTTTGACGGCAATGGATTGCTGGTGCAGCCTGAACTGATACATAAGGAGTAGTTATGATTCTGAACCAACGCGATATGATGGATTCCTACCACGACCGGCTGGGTACGCCCGCGAAGGCGGCATTGGTTCCGATGGTGGTCGAGCAATCGAGCCGCGGCGAACGCGCCTATGATATCTACTCGCGGATGCTGAAGGAACGCATCATCTTCCTGACCGGCGAGGTCGAAGACCACATGTGCGCACTGATCGTAGCGCAGCTGTTGTTCCTGGAGTCGGAGAATCCGGAGAAAGACATCTTCATGTACATCAACTCGCCGGGTGGCGTGGTGACGGCGGGACTTTCCGTGTATGACACAATGCAATATATCAAGCCGAAGGTGGCGACCTTGTGCATCGGTCAGGCGGCTTCGATGGGCTCACTGCTGCTGACGGCAGGTGAGATGGGCATGCGTTACTGCACGCCGAATGCGCGCATCATGATCCACCAGCCATCCGGCGGGTTCCGCGGCCAGGCCTCGGATATCGAGATCCATGCGCAAGAGATTATTGCGCTGCGTCATCGCCTGAACAATATGTATGTTAAGCATACCGGCCAGAAGCTGCCGACCATTGAGAAGGCCATGGACCGCGATAACTTTATGTCGGCGGAAATGGCGCAGAAGTTTGGCCTGATCGATGAGGTGGTGGCGAACCGTAGCGAAGCCGAGAAGGTGAAGAAGAAATAGGTTCATGCGATTACGTATGGATGTGATACAGTGAGAAATGAAATAAGATTGTCATTTCCGTAAAACATGAATCTCCTTACTAAATTAAAGTGGATTCCCGTTTTGCAGGATTGACAAAGACGGAGGGGACATGAGTAAACCGCGCGAAACCAAAACGACCCGCTACTGCAGCTTCTGCGGCAAAAGCGAACATGAGGTGCGGAAACTGATCGCCGGGCCAACTGTATTCATTTGCGATGAATGTGTGGAATTATGCGTCGATATCATTCGCACTGCGGATAAATCACCGGCAACGACCGGTGAGGCGAGCGAATCGCTAGTTACCCCGCAACAGATCGCCAAAGTGCTAGATGATTATGTCATCGGCCAGCGCCGTGCGAAAAAGGTGCTCTCGGTCGCGGTACACAACCATTACAAGCGCATCGCGGTGATGGAAAAATCGAACGAGATCGAGATCGCGAAATCGAATATCCTGCTCGTCGGGCCGACCGGTTCGGGCAAAACGCTGCTGGCGCAGACGCTGGCACGTATCCTCGATGTGCCGTTTACCATGGCGGATGCGACGACCCTGACCGAAGCCGGTTACGTGGGTGAAGATGTCGAAAACATCATCCTGCGGTTATTGCAGGCGGCGGACTATAACGTCGAGCGCGCCCAGAAGGGTATTGTTTACATCGATGAGGTTGACAAGATTTCGCGTAAGTCGGAGAATCCGTCCATCACGCGCGATGTCAGTGGCGAGGGCGTGCAACAAGCCTTGCTCAAGATCATGGAAGGCACGGTAGCGTCCGTTCCACCACAAGGGGGTCGCAAGCATCCGCAGCAGGAATTCCTGCAGGTGGATACGGCGAACATTCTGTTCATTTGTGGCGGTGCATTCTCGGGCATCGAAAAGATCATCGCGCGCCGCCAAAAGGGTACCAGCATCGGTTTCGGCGCGGATGTGCGCAATACGGATGAGGCAAAACCCGGCGAGATGTTCCGTCTGCTGGAGCCGGAAGATCTGTTGAAATTTGGGCTCATCCCGGAATTCATCGGTCGTCTGCCAGTGATCGCGACGCTAGATGACCTTGATGAGGATGCGCTGAAAAATATCCTCACCGAGCCGAAGAATGCGCTCACGAAGCAGTACCGCAAGCTGTTCGATATGGAAGGCGTCGACTTAAAATTCACAGATGAAGCACTGACGGCGATCGCGATCAAAGCCATCGCTCGTAAGACCGGTGCGCGTGGACTGCGGGCGATCATGGAGGAAGCATTGATGGATCTGATGTATGAGATACCGGGTGCGGAGAACGTGAACGAGGTCATCATCACCGGCGATGTTATCAACGGCAAGGCGGAAGCGGTGCTGACCAATGAAACACCAGGCAAAAAGGCCAAGAAAAGCTAACTACAAGTTTAATCGGGATGAACATGAAGGGGCGCGTACTGCGCCCCTTTTTTATTTGGTGGTGGTGGACATCATCAGCGAACACGCCTTATCACTGTACGTGACATTATAGGCAGCCGTCGCATCAACCGAAGTGGTCGCGCAGTTGGGAACGGGAGTTCCGCTGCCGGTCGGGTTTAGCGTCAGGATGCGGCCCGTTGCCGGCTTGCCGTCATCGATCTTTGCATCGATTTGCCACGCTTCGGTCGCTGTCATGACGGGATTGCCACCAACATAAAGGTTCGTGCCAATCGAAACGGGTCGACCGATAGACAGCAAATTGCCTAAATCCTGATTATACCACATGCCTGTTCCAACAAAGGCACTGTTGTTGAATAAGACCCATCCAGAACCGGTCAGTCGTCCGGCAGGGACGGTCGTGCCGCTTGCCGGTGGGTTGACGATTGTCGCGGTAATGAAGTTATTGCCGGCAATCAGCTTGGCAAGTTGCAAATGCGTCCAGGCCATGTTTGGTTCGGCGCCGATATCCGTAATGATGCTGTTGCCATCGCCGTTGCAGGTGCCGGGGCTGCCGTTCGTGATGGTGGCATCCGCGCAGACCGTCGCATTATCGCCCCAATAGCTGGTAGCGTCCTTAAGGTCACCCGGCGGGCTGCCGTACTGCACAATGAATTGATTAAAGGCGTTGGCGTATTTCGTATAATCGCTGATGACTGTTTGCATCTCGGAATTGCGCAGTACTGACGTGCCGATGGCAACGCCTCCGACCAGCAGGCCAACGATGACCAGCACGATTGACATCTCGACCAGAGTGAAGGCGCGGTAGCGTGAATGTCCATCGTGCATATAAAGACCCATTTTCAGTGTCAGGCGAAACAGTTAAAGAAACGTTAGCAAAAGCGGAGGACAAGCAAAATATCATTTATGGTAGCCCTTTACATTGGGCTTAGGCGTTCTATATTTCCTGTTAGCATACTTCTGTCATTCCACCAATTTTTAACGGTTTTCCCATGACATCATCCTCGATTCTCAACCTGCCCGTGTTGCCACTGCGTGACATTGTTGTCTTCCCGGGCATGGTGGTGCCACTCTTCGTCGGGCGTGAAAAATCGGTCAAGGCACTTGAATCGGTTGTGAAGGCCAACAACAAGATATTATTGGTGAGCCAGAAGAACGGTTCGCAGGACATCCCGACCAAAGAAGATCTTTACCGGGTCGGCACGATTGCCACGGTGCTGCAGTTATTACGCCTGCCCGACGGGACCGTAAAAGTTCTGGTCGAAGGTGTGCAGCGCGCTAAGGTGAATCACTTCAACGAGAACGAAGAATTCTACGAAGTGGAAGCTGAAGAATTACCGGAACCGGTGGGTGACCCGGTGGAGACCGAGGCGATGTTCCGTTCGGTGATTTCGAAGTTCGAGGAATACATCAAGCTCAACAAGAAGATCCAGCCGGAGACACTCGGCGCGATCGGCAAGATCACCTCGCCATCGATCCTCGCGGACACGGTTGCGGCACATATGAGCATCGATATTCCCGCGAAACAGGAGATCCTCGAGATCATCAAGATTGCCGAACGACTCGAGCATGTGTATGCGCTCATGGAATCGGAGATCGGCGTGCTGAACACCGAGAAGCGTATTCGTGGCCGTGTAAAGCGCCAGATGGAAAAGACGCAGCGCGAGTATTACCTTAACGAGCAGTTGAAAGCGATTCAGAAGGAACTTGGCGAGATCGATGAAGGCCGCGATGAGGCGAGCGAACTTGAAGAAAAGATCAAGAAAACGAAACTGAGCAAGGAAGCGCGCGAGAAATGCGAGTCGGAGCTGAAGAAACTGCGCACGATGTCGAGCATGTCGGCGGAGGCTTCGGTCATTCGTAATTACCTCGACTGGATCATCTCCCTGCCATGGAAGAAACCGACCAAGGTGAAGCGTGACCTGCCGGCGGCGGAACTAATTCTCGATCAGGATCATACAGGGCTGGAAAAGGTGAAAGAGCGCATCCTCGAGTATCTCGCGGTGCAGGCGCGGACTAAATCGATCAAAGGCCCAATCCTGTGCCTCGTAGGCCCTCCAGGCGTAGGTAAAACCTCGCTGGCGCGTTCGATCGCGAAGGCGACGGGGCGGAACTACATCAAGATATCGCTGGGTGGGGTGCGGGATGAATCGGAGATCCGCGGGCACCGTCGGACGTATATCGGCTCGATGCCGGGTAAACTAATCCAGAGCATGAAGAAATCGAAATCGTCGAACCCGATGATACTGCTTGATGAGATCGATAAGATGGGCAATGATTTCCGCGGTGACCCGGCAGCAGCGCTGCTCGAAGTGCTAGACCCAGAACAGAATAAGAACTTCAACGATCACTATCTCGAAGTGGATTACGATCTCAGCGACGTGATGTTCATTACCACGGCGAACTCGCTCAACATGCCGCGGCCGCTGCTCGACCGGATGGAAGTGATCCGCCTATCGGGCTATACCGAGGACGAGAAAGTCGATATCGCAGTGAATCATTTGATCCCGAAAGTGATGCGGGACCATGGGCTGAGCAAGAACGAGATTTCCATCTCGGAAGATTCGTTGCGCGATACGATCCGCTATTACACGCGTGAAGCCGGGGTGCGTAATCTTGAGCGTGAGATCGCGCGGATGACCCGTAAGGCAGTGCGACAGATTATGATGAAAGGTGAGAAAAAGATCGTCATCAGTCGTAAAAACCTTGGTAAATATCTCGGTGTACGTAAAACGTCCTACGGCGAGGCAGAAAAAGAGGATCAGATCGGTGTTACCACTGGTCTTGCCTGGACGGAAACGGGCGGTGATCTGCTGGTCATCGAGTCCGTGACGGTACCGGGCAAGGGCGGTATCAAATACACCGGTACGCTGGGTGATGTGATGAAGGAATCGGTACAGGCGGCGCACAGTTATGTGCATAGCCGGGCGCTCGAATTCGGCATCAAACCGACCAAGTTCAAGCAGAAGGACATCCACGTGCATGTGCCGGACGGGGCGACGCCGAAGGATGGCCCATCCGCCGGTATAGCGATGTGCACGACCATTGTATCCGTGCTGACGGGTATTCCAGTGAAAAAAACCGTGGCGATGACGGGGGAAGTGACCTTGCGTGGCCGGGTGACTGCAATCGGGGGGCTCAAGGAGAAGCTGCTGGCAGCGCTGCGCGGTGGAATTACGACTGTGCTGATTCCGCAGGAGAACGTGAAGGATCTCGAGGAGATTCCGGATAATGTGAAGAAGCTACTTACGATCATCCCTGTTGGACATGTGGATGAAGTACTCAAACATGCATTGGTCGAAGTGCCGAAGCCAATCACGGATTGGGTAGAAGTAGAGGATGAGAGCGTGCTTAAAGCAGGTAAAGATGATGAAGATGGGGATGCTACAAGACCGCACTAGTTTTGATTGCTGTATGGGATCGTTACTGACGATCGCTTCGGCAGGTTGTTGGCTGATGGCTCGCTCGTCGACTCGCTTATGGCTTAGGCAGAAACAGAAAGGGCAGCCATCAGGCTGTCCCTTTTTTATGTCTGAAGTTCAAAGATGTTTTTTCTATCATGAAAAGATTCATTCCAGCTTTCGCTGGAATGACAGCGTTTATTGTGGCTTAGCGACCTTTGCCTGATTTCGATTTGTCGACCACGGTGGCCTGATACACTTCTTTCCCACGCAGCGCTTGCTCGGCGAGCAGGCGGAATATTTTGGCGAGCTTCTTGCGACCAGCGGCGGTGTTGAGGTCGATATTGTCGAGCTCGCTGATGTCGAGCTGGGCGAGCTGCATTTTAATTTTGTATTCTTCGGGACTGGCAATAATCTCTTCGGCGAGCGCATAGAAATAATCGGCAAGCTCCTGTGGGCTCTTTTGGTCGAGGTCCTGCAGAAACGGGTTATCGCCACTGGTGGCAGACGCTTCCTTGCCTTCGCCGGAGCCGCTTTTGAGTTTATCAGTGAACGATGGTTTGCGAGGCGGTGCCACGATTTTCCTCCCCGTCCTCGGCGGCTTGCAGGGTCAGCGCCATCAATTCCTCAAATTTCGCGAAGCCGAGGAAGGCAACGCCGGCCTGCAAATTATCCATCGAATCCTGGCTCAAATTCTCGTTCACCCATTTGACGCGGTTGCTTGGTTTGTCCGACGCAACATAGGCGAAATAATTGAAGAACTTGTTATTCGGGAAATCGAACTTCAGTTTGCGGCTTTCAATCTCGATAGTGAAGGAGCCGAGCAACACACCATTCTTAAAGACATGGGTGGTGTTACCTTGCTCCTCGATATTGATGCCGAACTGTTCGTAACGGGGACGTTCCATGGCGCGGAGTGTAGCGCCGCGCTTCGCGATTGCAAGGCAAGGGAAGTAGAAAATGAGGCATTCAGGCGTTTTTAGATATTTCGTGGCTATTAAGCAGCCTCGTTCAGCCGCGTCGCCGTAAGAATGACTTCGCCAAACTTGGGCGAAAATAGCTTGCTGAGCACCATGCGCTTGATGGACCCTTCGAAATTACGCAGGCCTTCACCATTCAGGCGAGTGTTCACCATGATCGCTTCGAGGCCGCCATCCGCCATCGGGTTGGTGCAAAGCGCATACCCGTCTTCGTTCATTTTGATGTAATCGGTCGGATTGAACATAGGAGTGATGGCCTGAAAGTCGTCGATCGTTGGTCGCGGTGATTCGTACTGCATAGCATCACCATAGCGATACCAACAAGCTATGTGTGTGACAGTTCCATGAAATTCTAAAGCGAATTCCGACCATTCTGTGGCGTAGGAAGCACAGTAGCGCGTTTGCTTGTCATGCATCGCTTGCAGGCGAAAAAGGCAATTCCAGCACGTGAGTCGGTGTGATGGATTGTACCAAACGCTGATCAATATTGTGCCGTTTGACACCACCAACTGTCTTGCCGCCCGGTGTTATTTTACGCTCAAAGATTTTTACTTCCTCTGTTGAGCATCTGCTGGGCCTCGGCAGCGGATTGGGCTGTGCTGACCCGAAATTGCGATGCGGTATCGATGGAACGGCCAGTCTCAGCCGTGTTGGTCGATGTCCGTGGACGGCTGATGAGATAGCGCGCGCCGGTGTTAAGTAGCTGGCCGATGCCGCCGATCTGATCGGCATTGCTGCCTGCGACAGTGCCACCGACGTCAGCGGTGCCGCTTGTCGAAAAGCCTGATGCCCTAGTGACGATTTGCGCCGACTGTTGCTGCAAGGTGTCGGTGAATTGTGTGGCGAGCTCCTGCATGATGGACTGTGCCTGCTTGGTGAACTCGCGGATGAGTTGGTCGCCGAGGGCGCTGGTAGTCGTGATGCTGCTACGCGTGCGGCTGCTGGGTAAATATCGTTTCATGAGGACTCCTTGTGAGTCATCAGAGTTGCACGGGATTGCGTTACCGGGAAGGGGCTAATCGAGTTTATCACGCGAGGTTTGGCGCTTGGCATCGAATATGGTTACCCGTCGGCGGCGGCGTGTTTCGCGTTCGAGCTCGGCATTGCGAAAGCGGGCCTGGGCCTGTGCTGTGGTTTCACCGGCAGGTGGGGTTGCCGTCACGCGTGGTAGTTTTTTCTTTTTCTTGCGTTTTTTGCGCTCTTTTTCTGAGGCACCGAATTTGCCGGTATCGTTTTCGCTCACTTCGACTGAAGCGGCCGTAGGACGCGTGCGGCGACGATTGAGTTTGCGCACTGCCTCGGTTGAGGTGAAATGGCCAGGCGCTGAAGCCTCGTTTGTAGCATCGTACACCGGACTGGTGGCCTTGGACTTACTAGTTTTTTCATTGTCGCGGCAGGTAATGATAAAACCGCCACCTGCCTGTGCCTCGATTTCGAGGAGGATCTTATGGGTCGGGCGGGCGATGCCTTCGCGTTTTTCATAGATAATGATGTATAGCTTCGCGCCACCGGGAATCGATACTTCCGGGAATTCGAGATGCAACAATTCTAGGTCGGCCTGGGCTTTTTCGAGGCTATCATACAGTTTGCCGCGTTTCACCGAACGCATAACCGGATGCCCCCAGTTCGGATGTTTAGTGCTGGGACGTTTTTTCTGCGGATGAACGGCAAGCAGGCGTTCGAGTTTGGTCGCTTTCAGGGTGAACAGGCCACCTGAGCACTCGACAATAGTTATTTTTGCAAAGTGGCCAGTGAAGCCTGCGGTTTCGTCGGTGTCGGTGAGGCCAAATCCTTTGATCCAGAGAATTGCCGATGGATTGCGCTTATCAGCAGCAGACTGTTCCTTTGAGAGAACAAAATTCGCAGTGATATCGTGGAAACGTTTCAGCGCCTGCGCATGGGCTTTATAACGGTAGTGATCGCCGACCAAGGCTGCAATCGTCGGGTGATTGATCGTAGCGTATTTACGGCGTGTATCGCTCATTGTGCCAGTATGGCATTGCCGCGCAAAAACACAAATGATAGGTGCAGTTACATGCCCGGTGAATACGTTTTTTGGCCGGGTGTGCCGCTGGCAAGGTGACTCCACTGGCGTGGCAATGTCTCCATGATGGCCGTGAGGGTAACATTGGTGGTGCGCTCTGTCATGGCGTGGCCGGCTTCGGTTTCCTGATAGCAAAGCTGCTCGGCCCCGGCATCTTCCAAGGATTTTTTCAGGCTGCGGGCGCTGTCGCGTGTACAGACCTGATCGTGTTCACCTTGCACGATATGAACAGGGATCTTCGCGAGTTTGGCGATGTTCATCGGCGACGTCAGTTCGGCCAGTGTATGGTCTTCGCCGCGCCGGGCACGATAGAAATACTCGTTCTCGATGGTGGCGAAAGCGGTCGCGAATTTCGGGTCATAATACTGGGCGAGCGCTTCTTTCGAGACATCGTGGTTGAGATAACTGGTCACGCCTTCCCACACCGACCATGTCTTGGCGGCTTCGAGTTTTTGTTCTGCGGTGAATTCCGGAGAATTCAAGCGGCGATGGTATGCCGCAATCATGTCGCCGCGCTCTTCAACCGGGATGGCGGTAACGTAATCATGCCATGCCTGATGGTAGGCGGCAGCCATGCGTTCGTCCGTGAGGTGGGTCGGGATGCCACCGTAAGCGCCGGTGGTGCGATAGGCGCGATAGGTGCCGGGTTTGGTGATATTGTCGGGGCTCTGATGGTAGGTTGCGGCATTGCCTTGGTAGAGATACGCAAGGTCGCGCTGGTCGCAGAGGAAGATGCCGCGCAGGATGAGGTCCTGCACGTTCTCAGGATGAGCCTGTGCATACGCCATAGCGAGGGTGGATCCCCAACTGCCACCGAAAACATGCGCCTTGCCGGTGATGCCGCGCGCGGCGCGGAGTTTTTCGATATCCTCGACAAGGTTCGCGGTGATGTTGCCATCCATCGCGCCTTTAAGGTCGTCTTTCACATGGGGGATGGATTCACCGCAGCCGCGCTGGTCGAACATGAGGACACGGTAGCGGTTGGGATTGAAGAAGCGGGCATATTTTGCATGGCTACCGCCACCCGGGCCGCCATGGATGAAGATGACAGGTTCACCTTTCGGGTTGCCGTATTCCGCCCAATGCATGTGATGCGGCGGATGTTCGGAAACGCTGAGGTGGCCGGAATCGTAGGCTTCGATGGCTGGATATTTCCATTCATCTTTTTTACCTTTTTTGCCTTCAGCCATTTTGGTGAATTGCATGGCACCCTCCATCCTGTAAACGGCAAAGTTTTAGCCTGTTAGCCAAGACAGGACAAATGAACATTTCGTGACATCAACGAAAACGGGGCCCGCAGGCCCCGTGACGCAGAATTGCTGATTGGCTACGAACCGCTGGCCGCAACGCGTGGCGCGCTGTGACGCTGCCCGCCTTGACCACCGCCATTGCCACCTTGGCGATGCTGGCCGCCGTTACCACCGTGGCCAACGCCACTGCCGCCTTGACCGCCACCACTGCGACCACGGCCACCACGGCGTTTTTTCTTCACGCCCGGAGCCCCTGCCGGCAGCGGCTCGAATTTCGCGGTCGGGTCCATCAGCTTCTGGATGTTGCGCCATTTGAGCGCATCTTCCGGGCAGATGAAACTGATCGCGGAACCTTCGGCACCGTTACGCCCGGTGCGACCGATGCGGTGGATGTAATCCTCCGGCGCCTGCGGCAGGTCGTAGTTGATGACGTGCTCGATATGCGGAATATCGAGGCCGCGCGCGGCGATGTCGGTGGCGACGAGGATACGGTGGCGTTTCTCCCGGAAAGCGAGCAGCACGCGTTCGCGCTGGCGCTGCTCGAGGTCGCCATGGATAGCGTCTGCGGTGATGCCGACCTTCTTGAGTTTCGCCGCGAGTTTTTCCGTCGCGTATTTCGCTTTCACGAAAACGATGGCGGTGCCTTCGCGTTCTTTCAGTTCACGCACGAGGGTGTTGAATTTATCCTCGTTGGTGACGTTCAACGTTTTCTGCTCGATATTGGTCGCGACCTGGTTGGCTTCGCCGACTTCGACACGTGCCGGGTTCTTGAGGTACTTTTCCGACAGTTTCAGAATCTGCGCGGGAAGGGTTGCCGAGAAAAGCAGGGTCTGGCGTTGTTGCGGCAGGTATTTTAGGATCGCAAGGATCTGATCCTCGAAGCCCATGTCGAGCATACGGTCGGTTTCATCGAGTACGAGATAGGTCGCATCGTGCAGCATCAGGCTGCCACGTTGGAGGTGGTCGCTGATGCGGCCCGGCGTGCCGACGATGATCCGCGGACGCATGCGCAGTTGCGCCTGTTGCTTCGGCATCGAATCACCACCGATGAGCAGGGCGGATTTGATGGTGCCGTATGGCCCGAGCAATTGTTTGACGACGGCTTCGACCTGGTTCGCCAGTTCGCGCGTCGGCAGCATGATGAGCGCCGTGCCGCGCGAGTTGGTGAGCATGCGGGCGATCATCGGGACGCAGAAGGCGGCGGTCTTGCCCGAGCCGGTCATCGCGGTACCGAGGACGTCACGCCCTTCGAGCACGAGTGGAATGGCCTGCGCCTGGATGGGGGTGGGAGTGGTGTAGTTCATCGCCACGAGTGCCGCTTTCAGGGCAGGCGGCAATTGTAGTTCATCAAAATGTTGCATGTAAATATAGTCCTATTGTTGATATGTGGTGGGTCTCTTTGAATAAGCGGAATGCTTCTCAATAGAGTTCAGGTGTCTGTCATGCAGCACCTAAACACAAATCAACGCGCGCATATTATCGGGGGCGAGCGGCGTACGTAGGTACTACTAAAGTTCATCCGAAGATGAAGATACAGGGTAGGCACTTCACTTTAAAAGTAACCCGCCGGAACGAATTCCGGCGGGAATATTCTAAAGCACGCTAGGCTTCGTTAAGCAGCGATCTTCAGGTTTGCAGCCGATGTTTTGCCTTTATTGGTGGCAAGTTCATAACTGACTTTTTGACCTTCGTTCAGCGAACGCAGGCCTGCTGCTTCCAGTGCGGTGATGTGGACAAATACGTCCGCGCCGCCCTGGTCAGGTTGAATAAAGCCGTAGCCTTTGGTTGGATTGAACCATTTAACGATACCAGTAGCCATTAGAATACTCCTTAGAATGGCGTTAGTTCTCTTTTTCTACCACCGTGGCGGAAAACGAGAGTGAGCGAGACCTGACATATCCTGTGATACGCCTAACTCTCATCAACATTCGAAGGAGATAGCCTCCGTTCGCAACCACCGTAGAATTCACTTTTGGCAGCGAATCGCCGAGGCAAGCATCAAAGAGTTAGCGGCCTAACTCAGTGCTGTTTATGCCCGAAAACGGGCTTACCGTCAAGGCAAAGCTGTGGAATTAAGGCGGTCAGAGCCTTTTCGGTGTGTTTTTTCGTGCATTTCGGGGGGTGGTATGGTCTAGAGCGCGGCCATGACTTATGATCCAACTAACTCCCGCTGTGGCCACATCGCGTTGATCGGTGCGCCGAATGCCGGGAAATCCACGCTGATGAACCGGATGATCGGCGCGAAGATATCCATCGTGACGCCGAAAGCGCAGACCACGCGGAGCCGCGTGACCGGGGTGACGATGCAGGACGAGGCGCAGCTGGTGTTCGTGGATGTGCCGGGGGTCTTCGATGCAACCCAGAGTTTCGAAAAGTCAATGGTATCGGCGGCGTGGAATGCGGCGCGGTCGGCGGACGTAATTTTGTTTATCCACGATGCACGCAAGAAGCCGACAGAGGAGACGGAGGCGGTAATCAATCGTATCCGTGATTTAAACAAGCCGGCCATCATTGCGCTCAATAAAGTGGATGCGGTGGATGACAAGAAGGTTCTGCTGGAGCGCACGCTGTGGTTCAACGAAAAACTGGCGTGGCAGCACATCTTCATGATCTCGGCACGCAAGGGCGAGGGCGTAGATGATCTGCGCGGGGCATTGGCCGAGCTGATGCCGGAAGGGCCGCATCTGTATGACCGCGATGCGCTTACAGATATGCCCATGCGACTCATCGCGAGCGAACTGACGCGTGAGCAGTGTTTTCTGAAACTGCAGGAAGAATTGCCTTATACGTTGACGGTCGAGAATGAAAAATACGATGCGCGCGCAGATGGTTCGGTGGAGATTCACCAGAACATCATCGTGCAGAATGAGCGGCAGAAGACGATCATCATCGGCGAGGGTGGGCAGATGCTCAAAAGCATTGGCGAACGGGCACGGCATGAAATCGGGCGGCTGATTGGCGCGAAATGTCATTTGTACTTGTTCGTGAAGGTGCGGGCGGATTGGAAGGATAAGCCGGAGAGCTATAGCTATCTGGGATTAGAGTTTGTGAAGAAGTAGTATTGATTGGCGCTCGCCGCGCAGGAACGGCCTCAATGGCAGTGCCATTCAGCGATGCCTGTGCTTGCTGAACTCCGCTAAAGCATGACAAACCCGAATATTTGCACTATCCTATGTGCATGCTCACCTTCACCGACGAAGCCTTAATCCTTACCATCGACAAGTTCGGGGATCATGATGCGATCCTGCATATGTTTACGCCGCAGCATGGGCTGTGCCGCGGAGTGGTAAAGCGCGGGCTGACAGGGAAGAATCGGGCGGATATCCAGCCTGCGACCTTGGTCGAGGCAACGTGGAAGGCGCGGATGCCAGAGCATCTCGGGACGATTACGCTTGAAGCAAAGCACAGTTACGCGGCGCGGGTGATGCATGATCCGCTCAAGCTTTCCGCCGTCGGCAGCGTGATGGGCATGGTGGGCAGCAGCCTGGCCGAACATGATGCGCACCCAGAACTCTATGCGCAAGTGGTGAACTTCCTGCAGCATGTGGCAGCGGGGGTGGAACCGCTCATCTGGCTCGCCGAATATGTGCGGCTGGAACTGGCGTTATTAGAACTGGCGGGCTTTGGATTAGATCTGACGAGTTGCGCGGCGACGGGGGAGACGGATGACCTTATCTACGTATCCCCCAAATCCGGCAGGGCAGTGGGACGGGTTTCCGGCGAACCGTACCATGACCGCATGCTGATACTGCCGGACTTCGTGAAGGATGAGGAACATTTACCGGAAACTTATGGCGACGTGCAGCGTGGTGTCGCGCTGACCGGACACTTCCTCGAGCACCGTATGTTGCCGGCGCTCCATCGCAAGCTGCCGGCGTTGCGGGCGCATTTCGTCGGCCTGTTGGCGCGCAAGCTTTCGGCCTAATCTTCATCAGACTGTCACATTTCTCGCCAGCCATTATGGTACTCTGTAAGCATGACTGGAACCACACCAACACCAATACAGCCACCCGGAATTCTGGAATCTGGGGAAATGGGTCTTAACGGTCAACGTATTCCTGCGAATCCGGCACCGCCTGTGGCTCCTGCCAGGCCCGGAGGACCCTCGTTTGTCGACCGTGCTACTCAAGGGGCAAGTGACCTTGCCACCAGAGCAGGAGATGCATTAGGCCAGATTCCGGAAAAAGCTAAAGGCTTCTGGGATGAGCTGACAAAAACGGGCGGCCTCGGCAAGATCCTTGGTGGCATTATCGGTCTTGGCGGCGCATGGTTCCTCGGTAATTTCTTCGGCGACGGTATTATCGGAACGGTACTAACGATTGCGCTGGCTTTCCCACTGATGTGCATCGGCAGTGAAAAGCTGGGCAGCATGTTCAATGGCTGGATGGGTACGGGCGGGAACCAGCAACCTGGCCGCGGGCAGCAACTGCAACCCGGCGGGCCGCTGCCGATTGGATATAATCAAAATCAGCAGCAAGGCTCGGTGTTGACGCAAGAAGGTTTAAATGCCGCTATCGCGCAGTTGCGGGCGGCGGGCGGTACTGCCGAGACTATCCGGATCGGCACTCCAGGCCATGAAGTACGAGTACGCACGGCAGAACTGCAGCAGGATCTGAATGAAGCTCGTCGAGTTTTCGGCCCTAATTCGGGGCTGATGCTGACGCCGCAAGGTAATAGCGTTACTCCTACCGCGATTCCTCTACAGCCGAACACATCTTACCAAGGCCGCTAGCTAGTAAAACCCTTGCATTTGGGCCGATTTACGCTAATTTCGCGCGCCTATGGCCACTGCGAACCCCACTCCCATCGAGACTGTTTCCTTCAAGGATGCCCTTGGCGAGCGCTATCTGGCCTACGCGCTATCGACCATTACGGCGCGCTCGCTGCCGGATGTGCGCGATGGGCTGAAGCCGGTGCATCGGCGGTTGCTGTATGCGATGCAGCAACTGAAGCTCGACCCGGCATCGGGTTACAAGAAATGCGCCCGCGTGGTGGGCGATGTGATCGGCAAGTATCACCCGCATGGCGATACGGCCGTGTACGATACGATGGTGCGCTTGGCGCAGACTTTCAGCGTACGGTATCCACTGGTGGATGGGCAGGGCAATTTCGGCTCGATCGATGGCGATAACGCAGCGGCAATGCGGTATACCGAAGCAAAACTGACCGATGCGGCCATTCTCCTGATGGAGGATATGGATAGCGATACGGTCGATTTCCGCCCGACCTACGATGGCACGGAGCAAGAGCCGATAGTGATGCCGGCAGGTTTTCCGAATCTGCTGGCGAACGGCGCGGAAGGGATCGCAGTCGGCATGGCCTGTGCCATTCCGCCGCATAACATCATCGAACTTTGCGATGCGCTGGTGCATCTCATCAAGCATCCGAATGCGAGCATCGACAAGCTGGTAGATTATGTCGCGGGGCCGGATTTCCCGACGGGCGGCCTGCTGGCGGAATCACGGGCGACGATTCTTGAGACATACACGAATGGTCGCGGTAGCCTGCGCGTGCGGGCGCGCTGGGTGAAGGAGCCGTTGAGCCATGGGCTGTATCAGGTGGTGATCACCGAGATCCCGTATCAGGTACAGAAATCGAAGTTGATCGAGAAGATTGCCGAGCTGTTCCGCGAGAAGAAATTGCCGCTGCTGGCGAACATTCAGGATGAATCCACTGACAAGGTACGCGTGGTGCTGGAGCCGCGCAGCAAGAATATCGATCCGGAATTATTGATGGAATCGCTGTACCGGGTGACCGATCTTGAAGTTCGCTACGGTGTGAACATGAACGTGCTGGGGGCGGATGGGATTCCGCGGGTGATGAATTTGCGCGATATGCTTCAGGCTTTCCTCGACCATCGCCATGAAGTGCTGGTGCGCAAATCGAATAACCGACTGGCGCAGATCAAGCGGCGGTTGGAGATGGTCGAAGGGTTCATTACGTGTTTCCTCAATCTCGACGAGGTCATCCGCATCATCCGCGAAGAGGATGAGCCGAAGCAGGAATTGATCGCAGCATTTGACCTGACGGACCTGCAGGCCGAGTCCATCCTTAACATGCGCCTGCGCCAGTTGCGCAAGCTCGAGGAGATGGAGCTGAAGAAGGAGCATAAGGAACTCAAGGCTGAGCAGAAAGCGCTGAATGCGCTATTAAAGAGTGATGAGGAGCGCTGGGGCACGATCAGCGAAGAAGTCAAGGCGGTGAAGGCGCGGTTCAGGGCGCAGAAGGCTCTGGCAGCGCGGCGGACGGAACTTACGGAAGCGCCGACGTACGTAAATATCTCAATGGAAGCGTTCATCGAGAAGGAGCCGATCACGGTTGTGTGTTCGCGGCTGGGGTGGATCCGTGCGTTCAAAGGGCATCATGAAGAATTGTCCGATCTGAAATTCAAGGAGGGCGATGGCCCGGCGTTCCAGATGAAGGCGAAAACGACGGACAAATTGCTGGTGTTCGCGACGGATGGGAAGTTCTTCACGCTGCCATGCGACAAGTTGCCGGGTGCCAAAGGACAGGGCGAGCCGGTAAGGCTGATGTGCGATCTCGATAATACGCAGGATATCGTTGAGATGCTGGTGCATGAGCCGTCGCGCAAACTGCTATTGGCGTCGGATAGCGGCAAGGGGTTCATAGTAGAGGAAGCGGAAGTGCTGGCGCAGAAACGTGGGGGTAAGCAGGTGCTGAATACTACAGAGGGCAGCAAGGCGATCGTCTGCGTCGAGGCGAAAGGCGATCATATCGTAGTGATCGGGACGAACCGTAAAATGCTGGTATTCCCACTCGAGCAGGTACCGGTGATGAGCCGCGGACAGGGTGTGGCGCTGCAGAAATATAAAGGCGCGCATCTGGCGGATGCCAAGGTATTCAAACTTAAGGAAGGCCTGAGCTGGGCGAGCGGCGAGCGCACGCGTACGGAAGAGAACATGAAACCCTGGCTAGGCCAGCGCGCGGCCCAAGGTAACCTGCCGCCTGTGGGCTTCCCCCGCAGTAATAAATTCAACGGCTAATTATAAATTTATACGCAATTTGATAAGATTTTCTAGTTCACCTTTATGGGAGATTTTTATCATGGCCCAACGTTCCTCGACAAAGAAAAAGACTGCTGTCAAAGCACCTGCCACGGAACTTCAATCCGCGAAGGCAAAGAGCACGATCGTCGCCAAGACATCCGTTATAGCGTCAGCAACGAGCAAAAGTAGCACTGCTAAAAAAACCGTAGCGAAGAAGGGTGGGCCAGAAAAGATGGTTCAAAAAGCTGCGTCGGATAAGATAGCGCCGGACGTTGCAACCGAGAAGGTCATGAAACCAACGGCGACAGGAAAATTTTCGCAAAAGGTGCCATCGTTGGCGGAGCAATTGCAACTTCAGCTTTCACACAAAAAGCATATGTGCGAAGAAACGGCGGCATTGATCGACAAAGGCCATGCGATTGGCGACGTGACAAAACCGATGCACGCCATAAAGGAAGACAAGCGAACGGTGGCACGACACGAGCATATCCACCAGTTCGCCAGCCGCACTCCTGAACAGCATTAGTTTTAGTTGTTCCACATTGATCAAGTAATCCATGCGTTACGCTGCCATGAAGCATAACCAGTGTGCTTGCTGACTTTAGAGGACCCGCATCGCCGGGAATTTGAGGGTGATGACGCTGACACGATCCGTAGTTGTTTTTGTTTCGAGTGTGCCTTGATGCAATGCGATCAGCAGTCTGGCTAAAGCGAAGTCGAGGCCCTGCTTACTACGCGTGGCGCTGATGAGGTTACCACTGCCAAAATATGAAAAGCACAACGATAACTCTTGCGCTTTGAGACTCGAGGTAATGCGAATTGGCTCCGCGTGAGAGAGCTGCTGCTGAATGGCATTAAGGATATTAAGAAATAGTTGCTTGATGCGCAGTTCATCACCGCGCACATGCGGCAATGTCTGATTGATATCAAGCTGCACTTCTGTGCCGGGGGCTTGCTTTTCCTTGAATATACGGATGGTCTTCTGCAGCACGAAGGACAGGTCTACGTCTCCTTCATTCAACGATAGCAAGCCGGTTTCGGCTTTCGAAATGGACTTGATATCTTCCAGCATACCTAACAGTTGTTGTGCCTGGTGGTGAATTTCAGCCGCATGGATCAGATATTTCGGATTACCAATGGGACCAAAATGCTGGTCCTTCACCGTTTCGATCTGCTGCAGGACGGCCTCAACCGGCTCGGTCAGCTCCTGGCCGACATAGGCGAAGAAATCGGCCTTTACCTGGTTGGTAATTTGCGCGGCTTCCTTGATGCGGGTCAACTCAGTGTTCTTCATGCGCAGCTCGGATTCAACACGGCGGCGTTCCTCGATGTAATCGTAGAGCCGTTTGATTTCGTAGGCGAGCTGCTCGATTTCAAGGGGGCCGCGTGTATCATCGGGGTCGAAATATTCGCCGCGGACAATGGATGCGGTCTGCTCGGTAAGGGCCATGACGGGGTGGATGATGCGTTTGCGCACCGTCCATAGTACGAAAAGTAGGAACACGGCGATGACGAGCAGCTGGAACAGGCGTGGCAGTAGCAGTTTGCGTAGTTCCTTGGCGCTCTGGTCGGAATCGAGACCGAGAAAAATGATGTAAGGATACTGGTTAGAGCGCTCGTAATAGGAATAGATCTGCGAATGATCAAACAGCGAGGCGCTGGAATAACGTCCGGCCGGACTTTTGTCGAAATCGATCTGCGACAACCGGTTGTTGTCGAAATTCTCCGTGAAGAATTTCTGGGTAGCTGCCGATTGTGTAAGCAGCGTTAGCGACAGGTTGGTAATGGCAAAGCGAATGCCACTATCTTTCATGCTGCGGCTGATATCGTTACCGAGCGATTCGGTATCGAGCGCGACGATAACGGAGCCAAGGTAGGTACCGTTCTTATCGGTGAGGCCTAGGCTTAACGGCAGGATCCATGTGCGCGAAAGGCGACCCTCGATGGGGCGGCCAATATGCACTTTCCATGGATCAGCGATCGATTTTTTCACGTAATCGCGGTCGGACACGTCGATGGGTTTATCGAGCACGCCGAGATTGTTGCTCACCGTGATCATCTGTTCCTTGTTCACCCAACTGAACACGGCGCGCTTGGGCCCTTCGACTTTGGCGAAGGAGAAGAAGAGCTGGGCAATATTCTCGGGGTTGTCGCTGGTCGCCTGGATCTGGCGGCCGACGGATTCGAGAATATACGATGCGTTCTCGATTTCGACGATCAGGCCCCGGTCGAGGCGCAGGGCCTCGCTTTCCATCTGCTTGATGACATCCTTTTCGTAATTGCCGTAGGTCTCGAAGGCGACCCAGATCGATACCAGCACGAGAATGAAAACGATAAACAGCGATAGTAGTGCGAAGTCGCGACTTAGGGAGGGCTGTGTGCGATTGCTGACCATAGGCGTACTTATACGCAGATTTTTAGGGCAACGCAATCAAGCGGTTAGTTCCGCGCTATTCGATGATTTGTGGACACGCTCCAGGCGCACGGGAGCAGTAATCTTTGTTGGTGGCGTCTCCTGCAGGTGCGGCGGGGCTTGATTCGCCAAAACGGTCTCCGGTTGCGACACAGAGGTTTGCGCGAGATGCCGGTGCAAGGTCAGTGGTGGCCGGATCATGACATTGTTAGTGTCCTTACCCACCATCGCGCCGAAGACGCGGGTCGATACCCAAAGCGTAGCGCTGGTGATGGCAGTGTAAAGTGCATCAAGATAAATGTAACTAAGAACACGCGAAGTTTTGCGGTCGACCGGTGTTGCAGGTTCGATCGTATGGTTTTCAGCACGAATGACGTCCGAGCTAATCATATAATCGGGATGGCTTGAAGGTAATCTCATTCGATCTTTATTTTCCTGGATAGCCGCTTCAACTTTCTCGATCATGCCTTTGTTGAGTAATTTATCGGTCGCGCGACCTAACTCGATCGATGCTTTATCGAGTGAAATTTTGCCCTTGGTCATTCTATATAACGGGCTTTTGTTCGAACCGGCCGCCAAGAACACTCCCAATGTCGCGACGAACGCGACAACGCGTGCACCAGCGACGGAAAGCCATGTCTGTTTGGGCAGAGTGTCAAGTTCCTGATGGGCTTTTTTAAGCTCAGGATCCGTGTCGTATTGTGCATCGGAGTAAAAAAGATGGTCAAGTTTCTTGACGAATTTCGGTTTGTTATCCTCCAGCCATTTAACGGGCAATACAGAGGCTATGGTGCCGCCAATAAATAGCGACGCTATGTTACCAAATGACTTCGGCAAATGTGCTTTGACACTCGCTTCCTTTAACCATTTACCCATACCACCGAATTTCTTAGAATCCTGCAGAAGAAAGGTCATGAGAACAGAAGTTGCGGTGACGACGAAATAACCAAAACCGGCATAGGAAATCAGGTTGAACGCCGCTTCTCCTTTTGTTTTATTCTCGAAACCAAGCTTGATAACTTCCTTGCGGTTAAGCTTGAGCTCAGCGTCGCCTTGCGTCGATCTGTCTGTAGTTTTTGCAGCCATAGCTATCCTGACAATTATCTATCTTTAACCTAACATTTTCCGTGGGCTAGAAATGTGAAGGTTCTGTGAAGGTTAGGCAGCAAACAAGTTACAATATGTTAATAAATTTATATAGCATTTTTATAATGTTATATGCATCTCACACGGTTTAATCATCGCCGCGAAACTGGACAGAAGCCTTCAGTTTCAGTATGCCGCGCGCTATGACTGCACCTATCACCATTTCAACCTTCTATAGTTTTACGTCACTTGAAAACCCACAGCAATTGCGGCTGCCGATGCTGACACGCATGCGTGAACTGGACATTCGTGGGACGATCACACTAGCCCAAGAAGGTCTCAATGCGACGATATCCGGCACTGCAGAATCAATTGAAACGCTGATGGTGTTCTTGGCGACGCAGATGCCGTTTGCAAATCCTGTTTACCGGGAGAGCTATCTTGCGAAGCAGCCCTTCAAGCGCACCAAGGTGAAGGTGAAGCGCGAGCTGATCTCACTCGGAGTGCCGACTTTTCCGGCACAATGCGTAGGCCAATACGTGCGACCCAACGACTGGAGCGCGCTGATCGCCGCGCCGGATACAGTCCTGATCGATACACGCAACGAGTATGAATTTGCGCTGGGACATTTCGAGGATGCGGTGAATCCTGGCACGCGCGACTTCAAGCAGATGGTAGCGTGGACGACGAAGCATCTCGACTCAAGCACCAATCAACGTATCGCCATGTATTGCACGGGTGGCATTCGCTGCGAAAAATATTCCTCCTATCTCGTGTCACTAGGGTTTACGGAGGTGTTCCATCTTCATGGGGGCATTCTAGCCTATCTCGAGCAAGTCCCGGAAGGGGAGTCGCGCTGGCAGGGCACGTGTTTTGTGTTCGATGAGCGAGTGAGCGTGGGGCAGGGGTTAGTAAGTGCGTCAGCAGCGTAAGCACGGTGATGCTTGAAGTTTCAGCAGGCGATGCTATCTAGCAGGCATGCCCAATTGTCCGATCTGCGCCAAGCCTTCTGCCGATGCGACCAAACCGTTCTGCTCGGCGCGTTGCCGTGAGGTCGATCTCAATAAATGGTTCACCGGAAGTTATGCCGTGCCAGCAGTAGAGCTTGACGATGTGGATGAGGCAAGCCTCATTGCGGCGACGGAGATCCTGGACAATCCAAGTGAGAATACCTGAGTTTTTCGCTTTAAAGTGAGCTGGTATAACGCGATGCTTGCCATGCCGAGCGGCTTTGGCTATAGCACTGCTTCCTTTTTGAAGGAACGTGGCCAGATAGCTCAGCTGGTAGAGCAGGGGATTGAAAATCCCCGTGTCGGCGGTTCGATCCCGTCTCTGGCCACCATTCCTTCTTCAAGGTTTCTGCGGCTCTCAGCTCGCAACAGCATTTCCATATCAAAAAAATACTTCGTTCAATTCAACCAGCCGTCAACTTCGCTTGTCTATTTTTGTCGGTCTCAGTCGGCCAGTTTTAAATAATAACAAATTCAAAACACCGAACTTGTTATTATCTATATAAATCAACATAATAACATACAAATACATTTGCAGTGGGTAGAATTTTCTGCTAGGCTCCTTTTTAAAGCAGCAGATGGTCAGCTGCCCTAACAACCAGCACGGCAAAAAAGCAAAAGAAGACATATGTTTAATATTACTTACGAACCACGCTACACATTAACTGGAGATGTGTTGTTAACACCCAGCCAAGTATCGAAGATTCTCGGCGTGAAACTAGAAACGCTCGCCACATGGCGGCACAAAAAGCGATACCCACTCAAATACGTTAAGGTTGGGCGAAGCATTTTATATCGGCCAGCTGATGTGCAGCAGTTCATCGAGAGTGCCACTCACTAGCTAAACAAACAGTTTAAACCCGCAGAAATCAGCGAATTTAGCTGAGGGGATTCTGCGGCCTATAAATAAATCACGACGAAGGAATTTATATGAATATCACGCCCCCAAAAGATTGCGGACAGTTACACGAGTTCGGGTACACACGAAAAAAAGAGAATTTTAAGCTTTGGACTGGCTGGTTGCGCGAAATGGGCATCACCAATTTTGGAACAGCGGCTATAAACAGCAAAAAACACAACCTCAGCAGCTGCAATATCATATGGGACCGGTTCCATATGCTCATCGACAGGAAATTGTACGGCCCGAAGTACAATGAGCTAAAACCGGAAGATCGAACTGTCATTATCGCAGCTCCCGAGCACATTAAAAGCAATTTACATTACCACTGCGGGTTCAAAACGCCTGACCCCCTACGCTTCCAAATGCTAGCACCCCCCATATGGAAGCTTCTGATGCCTGCAGGCGATCTCCAGCTGGGGGATTACACCGACGAGGCGCACAAGCAGGAGTCCATCAAGTACATGTTCAAAGAAATCTGGGAAAACACCAGCACTGATACTTACTTCGTTTCGCGTGGAGGCGTGTTCATTAAATAATTGCCGACATCGCCCCGCATTGCTTCCAATGCGGTAGGTGACGAGGCTTACATAAGTTTAAAAATGTTGACGCTGAAAAACGCAGCAGCAGAGTAATAACTATGAAATATACATTCCATTTAACAGAAAGCGTTAAGCAAATATCAAACAATTAAAGTCTTAATGATCGATATTAAATCGATGAATCTTTTTAAAGCATCCAAATGCAAAACAAAGCAAACAGATGCACTGAACGAATATAACAAAATACATATTTAATGATGTATCGGCTGAAAGCCGCAGAGACATTGACGATTTATCTTTGGTCGTCCAGCCCACCAACAGGCAATATAATAAAACCACATAAAACCCGATATTTTATGAGGTGATGCGATGAAACAAGCCAAAGTGATTACAGAAGCCGAGATGAAGCGGCTGCTTTTAGTAATAGCAAGCGAACGGCACGGCCCACGTGACCGGTTTGCGGTGATGTTGTCTTACTTGGCGGGATTGCGGGTTGGTGAGATAGCATCGCTGAAGGTAACGGACGTATATAACAGCGAAGGCGTGAAGCGCCAATTGCGTTTGAAAGCCGAAAACACCAAGGCTAACGAAGCCAGAACAGTGTTTCTCAGCGACAAGCTCATCAAGGAAGCGGAAAAGTACGCTTCTGTGGTACAGGGTAGGGAAGCGGGCAAACCGCTGCTGCTGACGCAAAAGAACACGGCATTTACCGCCAATACACTGTGCCAGCGATTCAAGCATTTATATACGAAGGCTGGTATCGATGATGCATCGAGCCATAGCGGGCGACGCTGGTTCATTACGAACCTTGCACACAAAGGCATTTCGGCCAAAGTCGTAATGACATTGGCTGGCCATAAAAATCTATCGACGACGCAGCGATACATCGATGTAAACGATGAAATGATGAAACAAGCAGTGGAGTTGCTTTAGTGCGGCAGTTGCTGCCGCCGCGACTTCGATTGTTTCACCAGCGAATGGCTGATTTTATTACACCTGACAAAGGTCCCTTTTGGACACCCCGGCAACTGCAAAATATGCCGCTAGATTTGTTAGTATTTCACTATCTGCATCTCTACGATATGGCTTCCGTGGAACTCGATAATCGCTTGGTCGTTTCTCAGCTTACCGCGATATTAAACCAGAAGGAACACGATGCACGGCACACGATCATGATCCATCAAAACTTGCAATTTGCTGAAAATACAATGGCGCCGAGCCGTGGAAACACCATTACGCGTATGCTTTTTAATATCGACAGATTGCTCGATGACGATGCTTACGGGAAAAGTCTGTTTGTAGCTCACGGCGAAATCCCACCAATCCTAATGGATTTCGAGTGGATGATGCATGGTTATGATTTATATTTGACCGAGAACACAACAGACGCCGACTTCAAGTTGACGAACTGGATACAATAGTGCTTGCCACGATAAGTGCTATGAGTATTCGATTCCATTATTGTGAGTCTGGATGGTATAGTACGAAATGTTGTTTTTTTCCGAGATCAGCCGCTATGGCTGTGAATTTTTTAGTCTCTTCTGAATCGCTCGTGCATTTATCCATCAGAGGTATTGAATAGTATTCATCATCGTTAAAACTTTTAACCTCGCCGAAGCCATCGAAATAATCATAAATACTGGTGGAACCGTCTTTTTCATGTTTTTTTTGAATTTGAGCAAGTTTAGACCCAATCTTCACAAATTTAAATTCCGCCTGAGATCCATTTTGTGTTTCATGAGTGACAATAATTGAACTGTTCTTCTCAGCGTAACTGTAAACATCGTAAGCAACTTTAACGCCTTCTTTTACGTGTAAGCCTGCAGATTCATATAATCCATCAAGGCCGCTTAATCGCGAATTTCCTTCCATAGTTGTACTTAATGATGCAAATTTATTGGTTCCGAAAGTTATTGCAGATCTAGGATAACTGCAGTTGGGTTCTGCCCATATCCCTTGTATTTCATTGATGGTTAGCTGGTTGGATTTTGGCATGGAATCAATAAGTGGTTTATAAAGCGTAGCGTTCGCAGAAGCACTCACACCGATAGTTCGATAGGGTTTTTCTTGAAAACCGTCAAATATGTCTCCGATAACCATGGAGAATATGAAGATACCACAAATAGTAAGCAAGGGATGCGCTTGCGTCCACTGTCGAAATTTTCCTAGATCATTTCCGTATTGATCTTTTGGTATATGAACTTTTGAATTTTCTGATTCCGTGAACTTCCCTCCGCTTTCGTCAGGTGAGTCCGCAAAATCTAAAATGTTAGGTTTGGTATAATCTTTGCCGGATTCAACATCTGTGCTCGTGTGTTTGTTCCTGAATTTTGTCAACGTTGATTTGCCTATATTCCAAGCAATCGCTGCCGTCATCAAAGCAATGATAAGTATATAGAAATTCTCCATACCGGCATCGGTAAGGAAGTCCAAAGTTTTAGCGATTAATGAGCTATGCGTTGCTTCCGGTGCGCTGACATCACTTGTATGGTCAACCGTTTTAGCTGTGTCCACTGTCCTTTCCTTAGGCGGTGGAACATCGTGTGGCGTAGCTGGCTCTTTCTGTTCTGGGCTTATCGTTGTTGCCGAATTATCGGTAGTAACAGGCGTAGGAATGTTTTTAACGGTAGCAGCGACATATGCTTCAGGTTTCGCATCAGTTATGACTGGCGCTGCCGCATTGGCCTCAAGCTCAGCATCCAACGCATGTAGGCGCAGAGTATAATGTCCTTTCAGGCATTCCCATATGCCATCTGCGATAGGTCCTGCTTCTTGGTATCCGGTCGCAGGTATAGGGCAACTTACCGTGCGTAACCGTAAAAATTCGCGCTGGTCCGCTAAAGCTTGTTCCCTTTTTACAGCATCGTTCGCGTAGTTTTCATGCAAATTATTATATTTTTGCGCCACCTGGCTGTCCATGTCAGATAATTCATTATCGACGCAGATGAATGCCTCAAGTGTTGTAATGCCTACGCTTTGGCAGTTGAAACTTGCGGTATGCCCTTGAATCGGTAGTATAAGCAGAGCTGCAATAGCGAGGAAGCCAGTTTTCTTAAAACGCACTATATCCCCCATATTTAAAACGCGTTTCACATTAGCTGAATGTAAACAGGTATAAAGAAGTTTTGCGAATATTAACGCAGCGAATGCAGCAGGATTCAAAGCATTCGGCGCTGATTTAAAGAATGCGTTGTTAGTTGCGAGCAGCTGATGGCGGCTTCATATTGACCATTATATCGGTAACATGATCGATTGCTGTGCGTACCGGGGCATCTGACAATCGCGCGTAGATTTGTGTCGTCGCGGCTGTCTTGTGGTTGAGCAATTTGCCGATGATGGGTAGACTCATGCCGCTGATCGCCCCCCATGATGCTATCGTTCGTCGGATATCATGCATGCATACACCGGGAATTCCTGCTCGGCTCATATCAACGCGCATAGTATTTGCGACATTGGTAAGTTTCATGAGCACCTCATCAACTTCATGCTGAGGAGCAGACCTGAACAGATCAAGCTCTTTGACTGACCAGTGTTTCGATTCAATCAGCATATGCACAACTTGTAATAGCCGGGCGCGCTGAAGTAGGCGTATCCATGCTTTGCGGGGTTCATTCATGTGGCCTTTTTTGCTATTCCCCGGGAATACCCATTCATTTTCTTTAACTAATTGAAGTTCTTGAAGAAAATTTTCCAAATGTACTGATATTGGCACCACATGGGGCTTGCCATTTTTTGTCTTGGGCAAATTAAGCTCTTTACGATGCCAGTCGACGTCTTGCCATCGTAGCGTTAGCGCCTCGGACTTGCGCATGCCAGTGAGCAAAAGAGTGGCCAAATATGCCCTTGCAACTGGGTTTTGTTCGTATGGTAGGGCTTCGAAGAAGAAGGGGAGTTCATGTGCTTCGAGAAATCTCTCGCGTGATATCGTTTTATAACGTTCCAAGCCTTTTGCTGGATTTGGTCCGATAAATGCTTCTAAATCGATGGCAACATTGAACAGCCGCCGAATCAGAGTATGCACCTTGTTGCTGGCAGGCTCGCTGTGCTTCACTTTAACTTGCGTCATTTTCGCACGAACATCCGAGCGTTTTATGTCTGATAATTTTTTCGATGACCAATCGCTGAGATAAAGGCGGTAGGTTTTTTTATCGTCGCCAATGGTAGCTTTTTTTGCGTCAGCGCAATAGGCGGCAAAAAACTCATCCATCCGCATTTCTTTTCGGTAGCGCCGTTTGTCCTCTTGAGGATCTTCTCCATTGGCAATTCTGCTCAAAACCGCCTTGGCAGCGCGTCGCGCTTGCTCGACGCTCATATCGGGAAAAGTGCCCAATTTATATTTGTTCGCTTTGCCGTTCACTTTTTTACTAACCGAAAAGGTTTTCGTTCCACCTGCATGAACGAGCAGGGTCAGCTTCGGTTCCATGGTGTCGTAATAGGCATAAGCTTGTGTGGCACCGTCAGCGGGTCGTAACTGTTTTAAAAATGTGTGCGTGAAGTTTTCACGCGGGTGTTCGGATTTTTTGGTCATTACGTCGTCAACATTTTGTGGACGTATTATATAACACAGCATCGCCCATAATACGAATATAAAATCAGCCATCATGCTGATATTTATCATTAGTGTATTGTCTTTTATTTCTAAATGTATGATTGTTAGCTGGGTTATAGTCGTCAAGTGATGAAATAAATACCGATTATCGAGAACATCGCCGTCACGCATATGGACATGCCACCCGAGCTTATGAGCACCGAAATCAGAGCTCCAGCGGCTAATGCCAAGATAGCTTGATTTAGTTAATCAGTCGCTGGTACAGATAATTTTAAAACATAGCCAACCAAATCTTGAGTTAAGAAATTCGCAAACAAATGAAAACTTTTGGAAGCAGGCTGACAGAATTTAGGGGTATAGGTCCTGGCTTCGATTTCCTTCGTGTTGCATTAGCAATATCAATTATGTTGGACCATTCATTCTTAATCGTGAACGGTAATTACAATTTCATCGATACCAATAATTTATGGACCGTATTTGCTAATCCACTCCCTATGTTCTTTGCACTTAGTGGCTTTCTCATATGTGGCTCTGCCCAACGACTTAAACTGAAGGATTTTCTTTTAAACAGAGCCATACGTATAGTTCCCGCGCTTGGAGTTGATATTCTTATTTCAGCACTACTTATTGGCCCAGTCTTCACCATTTTCTCCTTCGGAGACTATTTAAGAGGAAAGGAATTTCATCGCTACTTCTTGAATTTGATTGGGTTCATACATTTCGAATTACCCGGTGTGTTTTCCAGCAACCCTTTCCCGATGCAGGTTAATGGTTCGTTATGGACGGTACCGTTTGAAATCGGATGCTACATAGTCATGTCATTGCTGATTCTAACTAGTGCGGTGAAACACAAAGGTAGGCTGCTCATCGCTTTCGCACTGTTTGTATTAATATTTTATATTGCTCTTATTGCTGCGGATAGTTCCGTCGACATGATCTCTAGCGATAATGCTATAAACCATTATGCGTCAAATTTTATAGGCTCGCGAGGTCGTTACCTATATTTCTATTTTCTATCTGGCGTTCTTCTATTCACTTTCAAAGATTACATCCCGTTTTCGATCGGTCTAGCAGTTATCAGCGCAGTGCTTTTATTTTTCGGACATTCGACATACTTGGACTTTGGTAATTACACACCACTCGTACTGTTTCTACCGACCGGTTATCTCACTGTTTATCTTGGCCTTAAAAAAATTCCACGTCTGCCCATCTACTCACGCGGCGATTATTCTTATGGCATATATCTTTATGCCTACCCACTGCAGCAAGTGTTGATAGTTATTCTCTCTCCCAAAATCGGGGTGCCCTTACATTTTCTGCTTTCGCTGCTATTAAGTACATGCGTTGCGATTGCAAGCTGGCATGGCGTTGAAAAACCCATTCTACAATTACGGAAGAAATTCAGTTTCACAGCACGTAAAGGCGATGAGGTGCAAAACTTGCCGAAACCAATAATATTGTAGTGCGGCGCAAACGTGATTTGTAGTACGATTGCTTCATGCATAGATTGCTGACATAACAATAGGCTGACTGAAGCCAATATTTTCAAGAACTTCTATTACCAAACATGGGTTAAAGTATGATGACATTCGTATATGTGAGGATTAGCTATTTCTCGCAAATGCACTTGCCTACGGCGCTGTGTGTGGGATTAAGCTGCCCCGGTATAGCTGCCAGCAAAGGCGAGCGCCAAGTGTTCCACTTCTGTGTTCCTGCGGGTGTGTTAGCTATTGACGCATAACTATTTCAGCGATGAGCTATAAATCAGTCAATAGATGTAATATTCATAAATAAACAAAAAATTAGACAATGCCCACGACACAGCACCGCTACACAGTACTTGACGGACTACGCGGCATTGCAGCATTCGCAGTCATGGTATATCACTTTTCGTACATTGACCAACAGCACCATATTTTCGGTGGTGCCAACCTAGCAGTTGATCTGTTTTTCTGTCTCAGCGGCTTTGTTATCACGCACGCCTATTATACACGATTAATGGCAGGAATGAGTGCACGAGAATTTGTTCTGCGTCGGTTAATCCGACTCTACCCCACTTACTTAGTAGGTGCTCTTCTAGGCTTATCATCACTATGCTTGTCTTATGCATACGAAATCACGACCCTAAGTTTGCGCGATATAATTCTTTCTTTCTTATTGAATCTCGCATTCATACCGACGTTCTTTCCAAACAGCACTTACATCTTTAGTCATCATGTCCTCGATACGGTCTTTCCTTCAAATAACCCAGCTTGGTCACTTTTCTTTGAATGGGTTGCGAATATTGCATTTCTCGTTGTCATAGCAGTCGAACGTAAGCGCCTCTTGCCACCGGCATTACTCTATGGATTAGGCATGTTCGCAATGGGCGTAGCGGTTATTATCACTACTCGCCACTTGGGCGGTGCACCAGGGTGGTCAATATCTACGTTTGTGGGTGGATTTCCCCGCGTGCTGTGGGGCTTTTTTATGGGTATGATCCTATATTTCGTACATTTACGTGTGGCACGTCTTGCTTTGCCTGCTGGCCTGCTCGCGATCTTGGTTCTCGCATTTATGATGATACCTCATCAAAACTGGTATGGAACTTATTGGCTAATAGGCTTGGCACTCGTACCGCTCGTGGTATTTTTCGGAGCAAATAGTAGATTAAAGCTTGGTAGCGGACAGGCACGCATCAGTGATTATCTTGGGCAGATATCCTATCCGCTCTATTGCATTCACTATCCAATTCTAGTGTTTGTTGGGACAGTGTTTCAGCATACCGAACACTTCTATGTGGTAGTTGGTTTTGCTATTCTGCTTACTCTAATGATTTCGCATCTGACGCTGCGCTACATCGACGCCCCGTTTCAGCTCAAACTCAAGGCATGGCTGTTACTTCACCCTATTTGGCGGTCGATAAAAGTGCGTCAGACTGTTTCTGATAATGTGAAGTGTGACTGATGGATGTTGAACCAGACACGTTAGCGCCAAAGGAATGTTGCGCGTCTTTTTTGCGTCGATAAATAGTCTCCATTGCAGGCGCAGATTCATACTGGAATAGTGCTCCCTGAGCAATCTGCGGCTCGATCGCGGCAGTCTCACTTCGCTAAGAATCCTCAGATTGGCGTCACGAAGATTGCGAAGGTCCGTTATCGTGTGAACTGCGCTTAGTGAACTTGGTCGAATGACGGAGACATACCCCTGCGCTGGTAGCAGGACCATTCGTGCGCCGGATGCTAGACAGCGAGTATAAAGTTCATAATCTTCACCAAGCCGGAGATCGGGTTGGAATTTCAGTTTGTGCTCCTCAAGGAAAGCGCGGCGGATAAGTGGCTTTAGAAAGCCCAATTCCTTTCGGCTTTGGCCTCTTTTCGATATGTTGCCCCGTATAAAGTCATCGAGGCTCAGGGACGTGGCATCAGTGGCATTATTCCCAATGAGGTAACCGTATTCGTCGCGCAGCGCTTCTGCGTTCACTTGGGCCAGATCATCAGCGATTAAGTCGTATTGCTCGCTGAATCTTAGAAGTCTCTCGATACGCCCCTCAGTGTAGAAGTCATCGGAATCAAGCACCGTCACCCATTCAGCTGTTGTCTGCTCTAGCGCCGTGTTCCTCGCAACCGAGGGACCGACGTTTTTATTTAATTTGATAGCCCTAAGACGCCCACTCGGGTCAGCTACATCACTAGCACAAGCATAAGTGCCGTCCGTGGACGCGTCGTCAATTACAATAACTTCTGTCACATGTGATTGTGCTAACGCGGAAAGAATTGCACGCTTGATAGTGTCCTGTGCGTTATAAGCAGCGATTATCACTGCCACAGAGTTGCGTTGTTCTGTCCTAGTCACTGTTACCATGAGGCCTTGGGAGAGTGTGTGACGCGTTGTTATACCGGCGTTGAGTGGAATAAAAGAGTTATTGGGTTTATTCATAGTGATACTATGATAATTGCGCGGTTCAAGAACTCTGCACTGCAAGCGCATGAACTAGGGTAGCATGATTATTAGACAAGTTTTGTCGGGACCTGCCGCAATGGCATTCGCCAGTGCCGTTAGGATGGCAATCCAGGCGGTTATGTTACCCCTCATTGCAATGTTTATAAGCCCGACCGAGTACGGCCAAGTTGCATTGGTGGCTCCATTCATATTCTTTTCGATCATGCTGGCAGAGTCGGGACTCGGAGCCTGTATAGTCCGCGCAGTGGATGTCACTGCTGAGCTGGAAGGAACCGTGTTCTGCTTCACAATGGGCGTAAGTGCGGCAATCATTGTGCTCTTGGCTTTCATTGCGGGTCCGCTGGGTAGTTTTTTTGGGGAGCCAAGCTTCCCGGCATTATTAGTCGGCATGTCAACAATTCTGATATTCGCCGCATTGAATGTTGTTCCGGCGGCTCGGCTACTCCGCAACAAGGAGTATGCTAGTATAGCGATTAGCGATTTCGTTTCGGCTGCTGGTGGCATTGGCGGTGTATGGCTAGGCATCTATAGCGGCTGGGGCGCATGGAGCTTAGTAGCGCAACAGATTGGGTTCTGGGCTCTAAAGGTCATGGCCGTATGGTACTATTCGCACTACCGGCCGCGAATAAAGTTTAGCGCCGATATAATTAGAGAAAATTTTAAGTTCGGAGCGAACCTGACGATTACGTCAACCATGACATTCATCCTGCGCAATGTTGACAATGTGATAGTCGGAAAGTTCTTTGGAACGAGTGTACTTGGCCTATATGCTCTAGCGTTCCAGATCGTGGGGCTACCTTCCGCAGTGTTGAGCGGTTCGCTGTATTACACGGTCTTCGTCGAAACGAGTGAAGCGACACGTGAGGGAAGGTCATCGACAAATATATTGCTTCGTACATTGAGAGGCTGTTTGCTTGTAACCAGTCCGATTATGGTCGGTATGGCTGTAACAGCTCATGTCTTCGTTCCTTTAATCCTTGGGGAGAAATGGAGTGAGGCAGCAGATTATTTGGCTTGCTTGGCTCCTTTAGGATGGTGTCTTTCGATGGGCGCACTTATTAGCGGGGCCATCATCGGTGTTGGAAGGAGTGATCTGCTAGTGCGGATTGAGGTTGTTACCATCATCCTCACTCTGTTCGGCATTATGTCAGGCGCTCAGATGAGCGGCCTTGGCGTTGCGGTAGGGGTGTCGTTGGCGGCGATCGCCAGTTGCGGCGTGACCCTCGCAGTAATCGCGCGCTTACATCATATCCCATTTCATGAGGTCTTGCGGGTCATGTATGCTCCGCTTCTCGGGTCCATTTTTATGGGGCTTGTTGTAGTGGCATCGAGTGCCGTCTTACCTAGTGTTTGGCCCGGATATATTCGCCTGATGATCATGATCATCACTGGGCTTACGGTTTACCCGGCCGTTTTATTCGCTTTCTTTAAAAAGCAGCTTGCAAGCGATCTTGAGAGTGTCAAGACCGCATTTTTGAAGAGGCCGATTACAGTGGATTGAAAACGACACTATTCAATAGAGCTATGCCGCCGTTCGGTTTTTAGCCGCAAATAAGTACATCACGGCTCCCTTGAAATTGTAAAATAATTTATGCTTCAAAGAGAAGCCCGCGTTCTTATCGAAATGATTATCAAGCCGCCTGATTTCTCTCAGTACTCCCTTTATGTCCCATAGTAGCTGATAACAGAATGGTGGGTACTTCAATATGTATTTGGCGTATAGCGCTCCGTTACCAACGGAGTAGTTTCGCATCAATTTAAATCCATCCGTTTGCAAGCGACGCCCATGGAAATGATAGACCCGCATATCTGGCACATATTCAATCGGTATGTCTTTTAGATATGCTCTAAAGATTAAGTCAGTGTCCTCGCTAGCAGGTATTCTTGCTCCCGGACCAATAGTAGTGTCGAACATTCCAATCTCATCAAGCAGTTCTCGGCGCATTACCATGTTGCAGCCAGCGAGGGTGTTCCCAATATTATGGGTCCGCGCAGAGTTATTCGACCGCTGCCAGCGTTGTAGGGTCGTTCCGGTCAGAATCGTTAAAGGCAAATCGATTGGGTCTCCGAGGTATACACTCCCGCCTCTTAAAACGGGTGCAGTGTCGATGCGATCATAGGCTACGGCTTCAATAATAAAGTTTGCGTCTAGACGGCAATCGTCATCAGTAAAAACAAGAAGTCTCCCGCTTGCAGCGGCTATGGCCGTATTGCGTGCATATGAAACCCCTTTTCGGGGCTCGGTGATGAAGCGTACGGCAATATCATTCTTACTCTGCCAGTCTTCGACAACAGCAACCGTGTTATCGACTGAAGCGTTATTTACAACCACAATTTCGCATGAATATGGAGCGTTCTTTATCGCTTTTAGGATGGAGTCCAAACACGGCATAATTGCGTGGGCTCGGTCTTTAGTACAGACAATAATCGTCACGTCAATGGATTCGGGCATATATCAATACGGTGAAAAGGTTGGCGACAATAGTAATTATAACTGTAGTTATACAAGTTTTAACAGTTTGATATTAAGATTGTATTAAGGGTTGCGCTCGTACGACTACAGTTTAATGCCGATTGATATCGAAACACGCAAGTTAATGCCGATTGGCTCGCAGACACGCAAGAAAACCCTGCAATAATAAGGCCAAGTAAAGGTACAGATCAGTTTTATATATCTGATTCATCAGTGAACCGTAGCATCAACCCATCAAAATATATGCAAAAGGTTACAATATGATCAGCCTCTTATTTATTTCTATTATCTTATGCTTAAACTCATTTAAGGTAAGGCATCGATTCAAACATTCGCTAGGTTAAAAAGATGCTGCTTTTTATTATATACGCTTCAATTATCTTTGGCATTATCTGGCTGAATGTTTCATATCACCGACGTAGAAAGTCCCTGACTCCAGATCAGCTCAAAGCCGAAGACGAAGAATTGCTATAAGGGAATTTAGGGGCTAAAGTAGCTAAGCCCACCTAAAGGGTCTATAATATGGCTACGATGTATGTTCGCAAGAGTCGCTTAACCACGCATCAACAATATCGCCTGATTGAGTATTTTGTCGGCGGCATGACTGCTCGTGCCGCTTCGGAGCTTATTTGCATTCAGGCCAATAGTGGGATACGCTTTTTCATGCGGCTGCGACAGTTGATTGCGAGCAATCTTCCAAGCTATGAGTTGTCGGGCGAGGTAGAGGCCGACGAGAGTTATTTCGGTGGTGTTCGCAGAGGGACGCATGGTCGGGGTGCGGCAGGTAAAGTTGCTGTATTTGGCTTGCTGAAGCGAGGTGGCAAGGTTTACCGACTATCGAGAACATCGCCGTCACGCATATTCATCTGCCGGACCTAACCGGCTACGAGGTTGCAGAACGTCTCAAAATACTCGATAGCGATGTTTATATCGTGATGATTGGTGCAGATGAAGCTGATGAAGACCTAATCCTGGCACATGCGCAAGGCGTTACGTGTTTCATCAAAAAACCCTTCTCAAGCGAGAAACTCATAGAGTGTGTCGAGAAATTCAAGCGCAACGAGCATGTATTTTTGCGGTGTTTTGTAGCGCGCCAGTTAATTTTTTCTTAATTATTTTAGAGTACTCTAATTTGAGTTTAGAAACACAAGGTAGAATATGGTCGAGCACTTGAAAAACGGTGATATACAAACTGACGAAACTGGCACGCACTACACTATACATAACAAAACCGGTGTTCGAGCGGTGGTTGTTACGCACTCGGGGGATACATGCACCGTTGACGCGCAAGGCCAACGCATCAGCGTGGGGGACAACGCATCAATTCTATCAAGAGATCTTAACTCAGATGTATTTGTGCCTAATAACAGTGGTGTCAACACCATGTCTTTTTTTGATGAAAGGGGGCAAATCAGCGAAAATACCTTGGATCGATTAATCCCCAACGGCCGTCTTGATTATCTATTGCAGAGCAGTAGCCCGGTCAACTCACCTGCCAGCTACGAAATCGCTCGAGATACACTTCATAAAGTAGGTGTCAATTGCACCGACCCTCACGGCCAGCCATCAACTCCCGTGCTCAGCGTCAGCGATGTGCGAAAGATCGCCGACGGCATAGCTAAAAAATAGACTAATCATCAAACGGAAATTCACCCCTAACAAAATGAGTGAATGGGTAATATTCAGTATGATATTTCTTAAGCGTGGGTGTTTGTAGACTTCAATTCAACCAGCCGTCAACTTTGGCTGTCTATCTTAGTCCATTACGATCGATGCCACGGAAACGAATTTTCGAGAAAATCCACTATAAACAATGAATGATCTACGTCAGTCGATGTACATCCACGAACGTACGGCAAATTGAAAATCCCCGTGTCGGCGGTTCGATCCCGTCTCTGGCCACCATTTTACTTCTATTATAAATTGATAAAAAACAGGGTGATGGAGGCATATGCCGTTTATCGCATTTACTGTCGAAACCATCTAAATTACTATGACACATAAGTTGCACAGTTTATCGCGTTACGGAGGGGGCCTATGGCACACATCATGCACTGCCTGTATGGATTGCAACAGGCGGCGCTGAGTTTTGAACTGAAAGGCGGCACCTCGCTGTCAAAAGGGTTCGGGATCATTGATCGGTTTACTACCTCGGTTCTTATTCTAAATCTGTGTAATCGTCCAAATGTTAGACTGCATATAGATTTAGGAACTTTCAAACGTGGAGCATTTCAGTGTTAAAGCAAAAACCGCCGCGCTTGTTTCTAGTTACAGGTTTAATACTGTTTTTCGGAGTGCAACAATCTAAAGCTTCAGAGTGCGAAGAAAGCTTGGCCAAACGGGAGGCTTTTTTGCAATCGATTTCTAATGTTTGCAAAACAGTAGGAGACTGTCAGTCCGCAGCGATGGATGATTGTGGGGCATCTAGAGCAATGTCTAAGTATTGGGAAACGAAAGAAAACATTCAGAAGTATCAAGCATTAGAAAGTGATGCGGCTAAAGCTTGCCACTACGACCAACGGCCGCCTTGCTCTCCAATACCACAACGCAAGGTTTCCTGTGTAAAGGGTAACTGCAAATTAGTCGACTAAAGGCTTCATGTAACAAGCTGTTTTTGAAATCTGCCTTCACTTGCAGCCGTGACCGCACAACTCAACTAGAAGTGGTCCGTAGCGATATTTAGTATGATATCTATTAAGCGTTAGAGCTGATGGTCGTCAATTCAACCAGCCGTCAACTTTGGCTGTCTATCTTAGTCCATTATGATCGATGCCATGGAAACGAATTTTCGAGAAAATCCACGATAAACAATGAATGATCTACATCAGTCGACGTATATCCACGAACGTACGGCAAATTGAAAATCCCCGTGTCGGCGGTTCGATCCCGTCTCTGGCCACCATTTCCCTTGTACGCGTTTTAGGTGGCAAACGTCGTGGCGCTCTTTAAATCATCTACAAGATGCTGTTTTGCAATGGCCTGCTCTTTGCCTGAAAGCCTCAAAATGGCGGATGGGTGATACGTCGCAAATCGCGGTGGCGTATCGTTATGAAGTATGCCGCGCCCTTGCTTCATAACGAAGTTGGGGTTGATCAAGGCCCGGGCAGCGGTATTGCCTAAACACACGATAAGCGCTGGTTTTACACTGGCTATCTCCGCCGTCAGCCACGGCTTGCAGGCCTGCACATGATAACGTGACGGTGACTGATGTTGCCGGAAACTGTCTTTATACAAAAAACGGAAATGTTTGACCGCGTTCGTAATGTAGAGATCGCTGCGCTGAAGTCCGACCTGGTCGAGCACTCCATCGAGTAATTTACCAGCCGGGCCGACGAATGGTTTTCCATGGATATCCTCCTCATTACCGGGCTGTTCACCGACCAGCATGATCCGCGCGTCGGTGGGGCCTTCACCGAATACAGTCTGGGTAGCCTGTTGATGTAATTCGCAACCCGCGCATCCCCGTGCCGCTGCGCGCAAGGTCGCGATATCCTGTTCTGCTGGTAGATAATCTGCGGCTGAGCGCGTGCTTCCTTCGCTGTGGGCCAGCATGGCGCGCTCGCGCGCCGGGGCCTCGGCCAGCATTTTGGCGATCATCGTCGTTTCTGGCATATGCTTCCAGTACCGCACCGGCATCTCGCGTTTCATCATGTTGATCTTGATCCGCGCAGGATTGAAGGTGGCACGATAATAATCGCGCCAGAGACCTTCCAGTTGATCGGCTTGTGGTGCGTCAGCGGCATTGACTCCTGGCCCATAGGTCAGCGATTGTAGATCCCAATGCACGGAGATATCCGGCGTGAGGATAGTCCAGACCATCGGCGCAAATCGCCGCATGAAAAAAGGAGCGATCAATGGCACGACGTAATGGTCAGGCTCGTGAAAGGCGATGTAATGTTCCTGCCCTTCTTCCTCGACGCGGCGAAAACGGACAAATGCTTTCATCTTATGGGCATCGCGCCGCACGGATTGCTGCATGATGTGTAACGCATGGGTCAACGGATCCGTGCCGATACGCAACAGGTTCTTTTCTTCATGCGCCAGGCGGAACAACAATTGATAGAGAAGGTCCCAGCGCCGTACATCGCGATGGCAACCAACCACTTTGGCCAATTGCATGAAGGCGGCAGTCACATTAAAAGCGGGCGAGTCAGGCGGCATTGCCAGAGGTTCGGCCTCGAACAGGCCCGGCTGCACGGCATTCGCCCATGTAACCTCGAGTGGCGTGACATTGTTTGAAAGCAACGCGCGGGCTTGGGCGCGCCATGTTGCGAAATCATCTGCACGCAGAATGCGCATTAGAATGCAAAATGCAACTGTTTCGGCGCAGGACGCAGATAATTCGCCAGATGCTCACTATCCAGCAGCAGAGTGGAAGGCCGGTAATCTGCGGCGATCACGAACGGCTTGGCACGTTTCCATGCGACCTTGAGCCGCAACAGATCTTCAAGCCGAATTCGACGAAAGCGGCGCACGGATAATAGCGTATTTACCGAGCGAACGCCGAGCCCTGGAATACGCAGTAATTTTTCACGCGGATCGCGATTGACGTCGATCGGGAAATAACCCGGATTACGAATGGCCCAAGCCGTCTTTGGATCAATATCGATCTCAAGATTCGGTGTGATATCATTAACAATATCTTCGACGCTGTAATCGTAGAATCGTAACATCCAATCCGCCTGATAAAGGCGATGCTCACGCATCATTGGGGGGCTAATGCCTGGCAGGCGGGCATCTGCATGTGGAATCGGACTGAAGGCGGAATAGTAGACGCGGCGCAACTTGTAACTTTGGTACAATGTGCGTGAAGTCGTCAGAATATCTTTATCCGGCGTGGGTGTTGCCCCGATGATCATTTGCGTACTCTGGCCGGCGGGGGCGAAAACAGGTGGTTTTAATCCACGCTTTTTGTCTTCCTTACGCTCCAATGTTTTGACATGCACTTCTGCCATATTGCGTTCCAGTTGGGGACGATTCTTCTCAGGGGCAAGCGTGGCAAGGTCGGCTTCCGTCGGCAGTTCGATATTAACGCTGAGACGATCGGCATAACGCCCGGCCTCCGCCAACAACTCATCCGAGGCGCCGGGAATTGTTTTCAGGTGAATATAGCCTTTGAACCCGTGCACTTCACGCAAGGATTTCGCCACACCGATCAATTGGTCCATCGTGTAATCACTATCACGCACGATACCCGAACTTAGGAATAGTCCTTCGATATAATTCCGCCGGTAAAAATCGAGTGTCAGGTTTACGACTTCTTCGACCGTAAAGCGCGCGCGGGCAACGTCACTTGAAATACGATTCACACAGTATTTGCAATCGAACATACAATAGTTGGTGAGAAGGATTTTCAACAACGAAATGCAACGGCCATCCGGCGTGTAACTATGGCAAATTCCGCCACCTTCCGTACTGCCTATACCCTTGCCTTGACGCTTCGTTTTCGAACCGCTGGAAGAACAGGATGCATCGTACTTTGCGGCATCCGCGAGAATACTTAATTTTGCACCAATATCCATAGGTATTGAATATAGGGCCATTATTCAAAATAGCAATGATTACTTGGATCGCTTTTTTGTTACCGGGAATGATTGTTTGAGAGTGTAAAATCTTTCCCATGGGTCGCGCGATAATTTTGCAAGTCGCGCCGGTAGCGTTTTGATGGTCCAGAGATTGCCCGCTTTCAGCGTTTTCAATTCATCCCAACCAATCGGCACGGCGACGGTTGCGCCCGCCCGCGCGCGCGTCGAATACGGTGCGATTGCTGTCGCTGTCTCGCCATTGCGCAAGTAATCAATGAAAATACGCCCCTGGCGCGCTACTTTGCGAATATTGGTGGTGTAGAGGTGTGGCGACGCTTCTGCCATTGCTTCCGCTATTGATCGCGCCCATGCCTTGATCGTGTCCCAATCATGTTTCGGCGTGAAGGGTACGACGACATGTAATCCTTTGCCGCCTGTTGTTTTAATAAAGCTCTCAAGTTTCATTTTTTTCAGACGCGCACGCAGATCGAGTGCTGCCTGTTTCACCTTAGTGAACGGTAAATCCGTATCGGGATCGAAATCGAAGACGATCATGTCGGGTTTATCCCATGTTTTGGCATGGCTTCCCCAGTTATGAATCTCGAGTACGCCCATCTGCACTAATGCCAGCAACCCCTGCACATCGTCGATCATGAGATAGGGTTCGCGTTTTTTAGAACCAATCTCACGTGTCTTGATGTGTTCCGAAAGACCCTCGCCAGCATGACGCTGGAAGAAGCATTGTTTTTCACTGCCAGCCGGGCAACGCACCAGACTCAGCGGGCGTTCGGATATCGCCGGTAAGATCCATTCCGCGACTTGCGTGTAATAATCAGCCACGTCCTGTTTAGTGTAACCTTTATCGGGGAACAGAACTTTGTCCGGATGGCTCAGTGTTACCTGATCCAACAGCTTCTTGGATTTTGCAGGCTTAGCGGCACCGGCTTTAGCGGGTGCGGATTTCGTGATGCGGGCCACTTCGTGGCGAGCGGCATGTTTCGCCTGTTCGGTCGGCATCGCCACATCACGTGTGATGCTTGTTGGCGGCTTATCCTCGCGCATGCCTTGGAAGGAGGGATGACGCAACGCACCGTCTTGCGTCCATTCCGTAAATTCCACTTCGCAAACGAGTTTTGGCTCTGTCCAGATAACACCGCGCTTCCAGCCGGGTCCGCGTCGACCGCCATCCGAATACACTTCATACGGCATTGTTTTACGCACGAGCGGTTTCAGCATCTTCTTTAACTCACGTGACATTGCTTGGTCGAATCCGGTGCCGACACGTCCGGCATAGACCAGCTTTTTATCGTTATAATACCCGAGCAACAACGAACCGATGCCGGCGGTGCCATTTGACGGCAATGTATAGCCACCAATGACGAACTCCTGCCGTTTATGACATTTCGTTTTAAGCCAGCTTTGGCCGCGCCCGGAATGGTAGGGAGCATTGGCGAGTTTCGAGATTACCCCTTCGAGCCGCAGTGCACAGGCATGCTGTAGAAATTCATCGCTACTGCTGACGAAATGCTCGCTGTAGAATACACGGCTCATTTTCCGGATGAGCGGCTCGAGCTGAGCCTTACGCTCAATGAGCGGCTGGTTGGTCAGATTTTTTCCATCGAGGTACAGCAGGTCGAAAACATAGTAACTGAGATTATCGCCTCCCGCAGAAAGCGCATTTTTCAGTTTTGAAAAACTGCTGACATTATCGGCATCGAGCGCCACGACTTCGCCATCGATAATAGCGTTGCTCAATGGTAATTTCGCGAGCATTTCAGGCAGGTCACCGAATTTATGCGTCCAGTCGAGCCCGTTACGGGTCATCATGCGCACGTTGCCGTTCTCAATATAGCTGATCACACGGTAGCCATCAAATTTGACTTCATGCAGCCAATCGGTTCCCGAGGGCATTGCCGTCGTCAGCGTGGCTAACTGCGGCGGGATAAAGCCAGGTAGTTTTTTTAATGACGATTTCGTATTTTTTTTTACGTTCTTTGCTTTCTTCTTTTCAACTGCAGCCTTCCCCATCCGCGGCGATGCATTGGCCGCCGGATGTTTGCCTGGTTTGCTTTGCCATTTTTCATCGGCATCCATTGCTATATTTTCCATTTTGCGTTTACTGACTACTGACGTTGCATGCTCGGCAAGATAGGCTTCACCTTCACCGGGCTTTGCATGCGCATCTGTATGCTTGATGAGCAACCAGTTATGATGCCGGTCTTTCGCCCGGTCTTTCATGCGTACCAGCGCCCAATCCCCCTGCAGGCGCTTGCCGTGCAACCGAAACTTCAAGTTGCCATTCTTAAGCTCCTGATGCGGATCACCGAGCGGTTCCCATGTTCCTTCATCCCACATCATGACGGTGCCGCCGCCATATTCCCCTTTGGGAATGATCCCTTCGAAGCCGCCATAGGAGACCGGGTGATCTTCCACTTCGACGGCAAGACGTTTATCGGCAGGGTCGAGGCTTGGGCCGCGCGTTACTGCCCAGCTTTTTAGCACGCCATCGAGTTCGAGGCGAAGATCATAATGCAAGCGCGATGCCGCGTGTTTTTGAATGAGGTAGGTAAACCCGGTCGTACTGCGACCGACTTTGCCCGCCGGCTCTTTAGTTTTTTTGAAGTCACGCTTGGCGTTGTACTGACTAAGCTTACGCTCTGCCATTTCAGCCTGCCTTGCGGCGCGCCTTCGCCGCTTTCGGTTTCGGGATTGGCGTGGCTTTCGATTGCGACTTAGCCTTTTTAGCCGCAGTTTTCGTAGTAGCATTTTTTTTCGCTGGCTTGGCGGTTGTTTTACCAGCGAGGCTCTTTTTCAGCGCATCCATCAGGTTCACCACCTTGCCCTGCGGCACTTCTTCCTCATATTCCGGTTCACGGTTTTCCAGCTTCGCGTCAATCAATTCGCGTAATGCTTCGCGGTAATGGTCATGGAATTTATCCGGGGTGAAATCACTGGTTTTCTTTTTGATAAGCTGCTCGATAAGCGACAACTCATCCTTGCCTACCTTCACGGCATCGATATCTTCGAAATATTCATCTGCCTGACGTACTTCTTCCTTGTAACGCAGAGTATCTAGCATCATGCCACGTCCGCAAGGTTTCAAAGCGCATAAACGCTCCCTCCCGCCAATCGTCAACTGGCCAATACCATAGGTTCCTGTTTTGCGTAGCCCTTCGCGGATCGTTGCGAACGCATCTTCTGCCGAGTCATCTTTCGGTACGACAAAATACGGTTTCTCGAAATAAAACGGTTCAATTTCGTGCGCTGGTGCAAACTGCACGATCTCCAGCGTATTCTTGGAAGGCAGTTTCAGCTTTTGGATTTCTTCAGGCTCGAACAGCACATAGCGGCCTTTTTTGTATTCGTAACCTTTTACGATATCTTCGCGATCAATAACCTTATCGTCCGCGACCAGCTGGTGATGCACGCGTGTTCCGGTTTTTCGATAAATCTCATGCAGTGGCACGGAGCGTGCAGAATTGACTGCGGCATATATATTCACTGGAACCGACACCAGTGAAAGCCTGATTTGTCCACTCCAATAGGGTCGCGTTGCCATACAAAAAACCTTTTTCTGAGTTAAGTGAAATTCGCCTAAAACTCCCATAGTTTTAGTGGCCTAAAAAATAAAAAACCGCTTTGTAAGCGATTGCTGTATGCGTGCCACGATTGTTAATATTTATTGGTTAGATGTGCTTATAGACTTTTTACACAATGGTATGTGAACGTAACGATCACAATGCAGTATCCGCGTCGACGCAAAACGAATTTTTCGGACCAAACAATTAAGCAGAATGGATATGACGGTTACAGACTATATTTCTGTTCTCAAGGAATCGGTGAAAAAATGGTCGGAGGATAACGCGCCACGCCTCGGCGCAGCCATCGCGTTTTACAGTATGCTTTCAATGGGCCCGCTTTTCCTGCTGTTCCTGCGCGGGGCAGATTTGATTTACGGACACGAGGCCGCACAAGGACAACTTTTGCACCAGATTGATTCTGTAGTGGGGCGTGAAGGTAGCAAAGCTATCCAGGACATGCTGACCAACGCGCATAACGATTCGAACGGCACGCTGGCGTCGTTGATTGGCATAGTGGTCCTGCTCGTCGGTGCGTCGGGTGTTTTTGGGGAATTGATCACGGGATTGAATCAGGTGTGGCACGTGAAGAAGCAAAAACATGAAGGCATATGGCATTTTCTACGACAGCGGTTCCTGTCTTTCTCAATGGTTCTGGGTGCCGGATTCATGCTGCTAATATCCCTAATATTGAGTACGGTGCTCAGTGCGTTAAATTTCGGTAATGCTAGTACCGAAAGCGTTTCGGTCGCCGCTTCTATCGTTAACATGGCAGTCAGCTTTTCAGTAACGATGGGATTATTCGCGTGCATTTTCCGCTATATCCCGTCGGCCCGCGTGGCCTGGAGCGACGTGTGGGAAGGCGCGGCGATAACATCGCTGTTGTTTGCGCTCGGCAAATTTGCCATCGGCTTTTATCTCGGCCACAGTGCTATCGGCTCGGCATACGGCGCTGCAGGTTCCCTGGTCGTTATGTTAGTATGGATCTACTATTCCGCGCAGATTCTCTACTTTGGCGCCGAAGTAACGTACGTTATCGCCGAGAGAAAAGCTCAGCGCGCATCCTAATTGTCTATGGTTGTGCCGAGCCACCCGTGGCACCGTAGATCTGACCGGTCGAATAACTGGCGTCATCCGCCGCCAACTGAACATAGATGGATGCCAGTTCCACAGGCTGGCCAGGGCGACCAAACGGTTTTTCTGCACCGAACTTTTTCAATTTCTCGGCAGTTGCCCCACCACTGATCTGCAGTGGCGTCCAGATAGGCCCCGGGGCTACCCCGTTCACACGGATACCCTTTGGGCCGAACTGCTTAGCCAACGATTTGATATAGCTGGTTGTTGCCGATTTCGTCATGGCATAATGGTAAAGCTCTGGCGATGGCTCGGTGACCTGTTCAGATGACGTGCCGATGATGACAGATCCAGGCTTCAAATGCGGCAGCGTCGCCTTGATAAGCCAGAAAGGTGCATAGATGTTCGTTTTCATGGTAGCGTCGAACTCTTCCGTCGTCAGGTCCATGATGGAATCGCGTGTCTGCTGACGGGCGGCATTGCTGACGAGAATGTCCAGTCCGCCAAGTGCAGCAACCGCTTTTTCCACCAAGTCCTTGCAAAAAGCCTCGTCATGCAAATCACCCGGTAAAGCAATACCCTTGCGGCCTTCAGCCGCAATGAGGGCTATGACCTCTTTTGCATCGGCCTCCTCGCTCGGGTAATAGTTGATGGCAACGTCCGCGCCTTCGCGGGCATAGGCGATGGCTGCAGCACGGCCCATACCCGAGTCGCCACCGGTAATCAGCGCCTTACGTCCAAGCAAACGCCCGGAACCAACATAGCTGGTTTCCCCATGGTCGGGCCTTGGGTGCATTTTACTGGCCAGGCCTGGCCATGGTTGAAACTCGGCCGCAAAAGGCGGCTTTGGATATTTATCGACAGGGTTAACCAAAGGCTGCGCTGTACGCTTTACGGTCACGGTCGATTCATTTGCAGCGGCGAGACCCACGGTCGGTATGGCTGCTACGGCTAGTCCGGTACCTAATCCTTTGAGCACGCGTCTGCGGCTTTTGTCATGTTTCGAATCATCCATCATTGACCTCGCACTATATATTCGTTGGAACTAGCTTTAGTCATTTTCAACAGCAATGCTCCATTTCTGAGGGCACGCTACTTAATTATCTGAAGCGAATATCGAAGCGTGCGTAAAGATAGAATTCCGTTACTCTGTATTTCAGGTAAATATTTGCTTGGTTGATGTCACAGCATTCAGGCACTACTGAATATTTTTGATTGCCGGGCCACTTCAGGCTTGTATGACAAATCTTCGTCAATGCTTCACCCTTTGGATATATGCCGCTCGACGCTTCCATCATTATCACTAGCTACAATGTCGAACGCTACATCGGGTGGACGGTGGAAAGTGCGCTGGCTCAACAGAATGTGACGTTCGAGATCATCCTCGTGGATGATTGCTCGTCGGACGCGACGTGGCAACTTATATCCGCGATGGATGATCCACGGATTCGCAGCTTCCGGATGGAACATAACAGCGGGCCGGGCGCGGCGCGTAACAAGGGATTCGCCGAAGCGCAAGGCGAATGGATCGTTGTGCTGGATGGCGATGATGCCATGGCGCCCGAGCGGGTGAGTCGGTGCATCGCAACGGCACGGGCAAGCCAGGCGCAACTGGTGGTCGATAATGTGACGGTGGTGCGCGAAGCAGACGGCAAGGAGTTCCCAATGTTCGAGTCAAAAGCGTTCGCGGAAATGCGCAGACTTGGGTTGGAATGTTTTATTCGTAGCACGTTCCCATCGGCAGGGGGCTATACGCTCGGATATCTAAAACCGATATTTTCGGCAGCGTACCTACGGGCGCATCAACTACGCTACCGCGCGGAACTGCGTATCGGAGAGGATTATTCCATTCTGGCGGAGGCACTGGCGCTGGGTGCGGTTTGCGCGGTCGAAGCTTCGGCAGGCTATCACTACACGGTGCGGGCAGGGTCCATTTCGCATCGCTCGTCGCTAGAGAGTATCCGGGCGATGCAGGCGGCAAATCAGGAATTCTCGGCGCGATTTACGCTGGATGCGGCGACGATGAACGCGCAGGCGAAGCGCGCAGCATGGTTCGATGAACAGGCCGCGTATGCGATGCTTATCGCGGCACTGAAGCAACGCTCGTTGCGGAATGCAGTCGCGGCGATCAGGCGCAAACCCACGGCGGTACGCCATTTGTGGGAGCCGATGGCGAAGCGCCTGAAGGCGATATTCGCGTAATCGCACTCGTTGTGCATGGCTTGCTCGTGCTGCTTGCCTTCCACCCATAAGCCGTTGCACAGTTGCGCTTAGTGTCGCCTTTGCATCTGCTTTAAAGGAGTTTTGCCATGAAGAAACTTACTGTTCCCGTCGTATTCGCCGTACTGTTTACGCTGTCGCAAACAGCGGCGGCGGAGGTGGGACAATGGAGCCAGCATCATGGACTGATGACGCCGGCGGACCGTGAGCAAGTGGCGGAGATCGACCACAACGCGGATGGCATGAGTGCGGACGATAGCGACACCGTCGCACCGGCATCGGACGCGCCAGTGACCAGTGTACCGCCAGCGCCGACCACCACACCGCCAAAACCCATCGTGACGTCGCCGATGGTGAAGAAGAATGACAGTGCGACGGATGTGCCCGCACCGCATGTGAAGGCAAAAAAGATCGCGGCAGCGCGCGATATTCCAATGATCGAAACACAGAACCCGGTCGAGAGCAGCCCGGATGTGAATTACGTGACAGGCGGCATCGGTGACGATGAGCGCAGCTCCATCGAATCCGCCAAGGGCGATTACAACCTGCATGTGATGAGCGCTAGCATCAACGGCGCGTTCGTGGGCGATGCGCGGGTGGTCGTCAGCACTGGCGGCAAGGAGATGCTGAATGTGGTGGCGGGCCCGCTGCTATATGCGAAGTTACCAGCGGGTAACTATTCACTTGAAGCAACCCTGGGTGAACAGAAGAAACATCAGGATTTTACCATCAGCGAGAAACAAAATTCAGCAAACGTCCACTTGGCCTGGAAAGTGGATGCCACGCGCAGCGACCAGTAGTTGAAACGAAAGAACGCTAGGTGACTTCAACCATTCTAGACCTGATCGGCAGCACGCCGATGGTGCGTGTGGCCCATCTCGATACCGGCCCGTGCGAATTGTTCCTCAAGCTCGAAAGCTATAACCCGGCGGGGTCGATCAAGGACCGCATCGCGCTGGCGATGATTCATGCGGCGGAAGAAGATGGTACGCTGCAACCGGGCGGCACGCTGGTCGAAGCCACGGCGGGCAATACCGGCCTCGGGCTGGCGCTGGTGGCGAGCCAGAAAGGATACAAACTCAAGCTCGTCATCCCGGATAAAATGAGTCAGGAGAAAATTTTTCATCTCAAGGCGTTGGGTGCGGAAGTTATCGTGACACGTTCAGATGTGGGCAAGGGCCATCCGGAATATTATCAGGATATGGCAGCACGCATCGCCCGGGAAGAGGGTGGTTTCTATGTGAACCAGTTCAGCAACCCGGCGAACCCGGCGACGCATGAGCGGAGTACTGGCCCTGAGATATGGCAGCAGGTCGAGGGTAAGCTCGATGCGGTCGTGGTAGGGGTCGGCAGTGGCGGCACGCTGACGGGGCTGGGGCGTTACTTCGCGAAAGTAGCGCCACAGGTACAGATGATACTGGCCGACCCAAAGGGTTCCATCCTCGCGCCGTATGTGAATGATGGCATTATGATCGAGCCGGGAAGCTGGCTGGTCGAGGGCATCGGTGAGGATTTCATCCCCGATAATTGCGAACTGAAATATGTGAGTGAGGCGTTCACGATCACGGATGCGGAGAGTATCGCGACTGCGCGCGAAGTGTTGAAACGTGAGGGAGTTATCTGTGGATCTTCATCGGGCACGTTAATCGCGGCGGCGCTGAAATATTGCCGCGCGCAGACCACAAAGAAGCGGGTAGTGACGCTAGTATGCGATAGCGGCAACAAGTACCTGAGCAAGATTTTCAATGAGTACTGGCTGGACGACCATGGGCTGATCGCGCATACGCCGACGCATAGTTTGCGTGACCTGATAACGCGGCCGTACCGCAAGGGCAGCACCATCACCGTGACGCCGGGCGACACGCTAGCAAGCGCGTACCGCAAAATGAAGATGTACGATATGAGCCAGCTGCCGGTGATGGTGAAGGAAGAGCTGGTCGGCATCATCAGTGAAACCGATGTGTTGATGGCGGTGAGTGGTAACCCGGACGGTTTCACCATCAAGGTGGCGCTGGCGATGACAAAGGATCTGACTACAGTGGAAGTGACGACGCCGCCGACGGAGCTTCTCGAGATTTTCACGCAAGGGATGGTCGCGATCGTGGTAGATCAAGGGCAGTTCGTCGGGCTGGTGACGCCGATCGATCTGCTGAATTACCTTCGTAAACGGGTGGGGCATGCATGAAAACGCGCGAGACGAATCCGAACTGGGGCTTCGCTACGCGGGCGATCCATGCCGAGCAACAGTTCGATGCATCGACGGGGGCAGTGATCACGCCGATCTATGCGACCTCGACCTATGCGCAGTCAGCGCCGGGGGAGCATCTCGGGTTCGATTACGGGCGCAGCCATAACCCAACGCGGTTCGCTTACGAGCGGGCGGTGGCGAACCTCGAAGGGGGGACGGCGGGATTCGCGTTCGCATCGGGCTTGGCGGCTGCGGCGGCGGTGCTGGAACTGCTGGAGAGCGGGGCACATGTGATCGCAACGGATGATCTTTACGGCGGCACATATCGCCTGTTCGAGCGGGTGCGCAAACGCTCGGCGGGGCTGGAATTTTCGTATGTCGATTTCACGAAGCCGGGAGCGCTAGAGGCGGCGATCCAGCCGAATACGAAAATGCTCTGGGTGGAGACGCCGACCAATCCGTTGCTGAAATTGGCGGAGCTTGAGCAGGTAGCGGAAATCGCGCGGGCGCATAATCTCATCAGCGTGGCGGATAACACATTCGCCACGCCGTGGATCCAGCGGCCGATCGAGCATGGGTTAGACGTGGTGGTGCATTCGGCGACGAAATATTTGAACGGGCACTCGGACATCATTGGCGGCATCGCGGTGGCGGGGGCGAACAGCGAGGTGCGCGAGAAACTGGGTTTCCTGCAGAATGCGACGGGTGGTATCGCCGGGCCGTTCGATAGTTTCCTGGCGCATCGTGGGGTGAAGACGCTGGGGCTGCGCATGGAGCGGCATTGCAACAATGCGCTGGCGGTAGCGGAGTATCTGGAGAGCCATCCGCAAATCGAGAAAGTGATTTATCCCGGACTAGTCAGCCATCCGCAGCATGAACTCGCAAAGCGGCAAATGCGCGGGTACGGCGGGATGATCTCGGCAGTGGTGAAAGGTGGCGCGGCAGGGGCGGGTGCGATGCTCACGCGTACGGAAGTGTTCACGCTGGCGGAGAGCCTTGGCGGGGTGGAGAGTCTCATTGAGCATCCGGCGATCATGACGCATGCGACGATTCCGCCCGATGTGCGCAAGACGCTCGGGATCGAGGATGGGCTGATACGGCTTTCTGTCGGTATCGAGGATGTGGATGATCTCATTGCCGATTTGATCCAAGCGCTGGCGTAGGCAACACAGACAAACCTGAAATAAATTCAGGGGTGACGCATGGGCACAGATACAGCAACGCTGTCATGCCGTCGCATGACGGCATCCGCGCCTGAAAAAAAAGAATAGAGTTTCAGGCGCGAACCCCGGCACCTGCCAACGCCAAGGCTTTGGCAAGGCAGGCAAGGCCGGGGTGACAGCGTTCAATTGTTGATTTTCGTATATTTTTTTGGTTTGCATCGTGTGTTGGGTGTCAGGCGCTTTGGTGTGGCAATGGTTTGGCATGGAACTAGCGCACGGGACGTACGCCCTTTGACTGGCTCGGACGCGTTGGACTGCTTGGAGCATTGCCGCTACCTATCCGCTGCTAACCAGTCTGCCATGGAAGAACCTTGATGTTCACACCTGAACACCCAACTAGACCACATTCTCATAGGTGGGGAATGCCGGGAAGTGGGAAAGTGAGAAAGTTTAGGTGAAGGAAAGAAAGGTGGATTGCCGCGCTGTGCTTGCCATGACGTGTGGGGCGGTGCGTGAGGAAATTTTGAAACGGCCATCGGTGGTTGCTGGCACGATAGTTGGATGGTGCCCCATGGCCCGTCATTCCCGCCGGCGCGGGAATGACGGGCTGGGGTTAGCTGATGGGCACTCTAATTCGCGGTTTTGCTTTCGAGTTCAAGCCAGCGGGCTTCGGCTTCCTCCAGCTTGGCTTGGGCACGGGCGATAAGGCGCATGGTTTTATCGAAGCGTAAGGGGTCTTTCATGTAGAGATCGCTCTCGGTGGCAAGGATGGCTTGGAGTTCGGCCATTTCTTTTTCGAGGGCGGCGATAGTGTCGGGAAGTTTTTTGAGTTCATGCTGCTCGGTGAAGCTGAGCGCAGGGGTCGCGAGTTTTGGTTTTTCAAGAACGGGGACGGGTTCCGAAGCACGTTCGGTTCTGGCGGCGGCATTCTTGACTCTGGTTTTTGTGCGGGTCTTTTCCTCTTTCGCTTCAAGGTAATCCGTGTAGCCGCCGATGTAGGAATCGATTTGCGCTTGCCCCTCGAAGGCCAAGACCTCGGTGACGGTGCGGTCGAGGAAGTCGCGGTCATGGCTGACGATGATGAGGGTGCCCTGATAGCTGGCAAGAATTTCCTGCAGCATGTCGAGCGTGTCCATATCGAGGTCATTGGTCGGTTCGTCGAGAATCATCAAATTGCCGGGGTTGATGAGCGTGCGGGCGAGCATCAGGCGGTTCTGCATGCCGCCACTGAGGGTGCCGACCTCGTCGCGGGCGCGTTTGGGGTCAAAAAGGAAATCCTTGAGGTAGGCGGCGACGTGTTTGGGGCGGCGGTCCTCACCGCTGCCGATATACACGTAATCGCTGTTAGGCGCGAGGGTGCGCCAGAGGGAATTTTTCGGGTCGAGTGCGGTGCGGTGTTGGTCGAAATAGGCGAGGTCGATTTTTTTAGAGCGGAAAACTAGGCCAGTATCGGGTTCGAGCTCGCCGATGAGCATTTTGAGGAAGGTGGATTTACCTGAGCCGTTGCGACCGAGGATGCCGATGCGGTCGCCCTTCAAGATGCGGCGGGAGAAATCGTCGAGGATGCGGATTTTTCTGCCGTCGCGCGTGAAGGTTTTAGTGACGTGCTTGAACTCGGCGACGATCTTGCTGGAAGGGGTGGGCTTGAGCGGGTCGATATCGATCGCCTGGATCTTGGCGTTGTAGGCGGCTTTGTCTTTTTTCAGCTTGTCGCGCAGGCGGTGTAGTTCGTTCATGCGGCGCATATTGCGTTTGCGGCGAGCGGTGACGCCACCTTGCGTCCAGTCCAGCTCCTGTTCGAGTTTCTTCTGCATGTTGGCAAGGGTGCGGGCCTCGGATTCGAGGATCTTTTCGGCCCAGTCGTCGAAATCCGCGTAGCCAACAGGGCAACTGCGCACGCTGCCATGGTCGATCCAGAACACGCGGTGGGTGAAGGCGTTGAGGAAGGCACGATCGTGACTGACGCAGATGATGGCGCTGCGGGTGCGGGCGAGGTATTGCTCGAGCCAGAGGGTGGCTTCGAGGTCGAGATGGTTGGTGGGCTCGTCGAGCAGGAGGATGTCGGGCTCATCGACCAGCGCCTGGGCGAGCGCGGCGCGGCGGAGCTGGCCGCCGGAGAGGTGGCCCATGGGGGCGTCGGGATCGAGGCCGAGCGGGCTGATGACCATCTCGGCGCGGTGGGCCATTTCGTCGGTGCGTTCGGCAAGTGGCAGGCCGTGCATGACAAAATCCCGCACCATTTGTTCAGGTTTGAAATCGACCTGTTGCGCAAGATACCCGATGCGGCAGCCGGGAAGGAGGAAGCGCTTGCCGGAATCAGTTTCCAGCTCCTGCATGATAAGGCGCATCAGGGTGGTTTTGCCGGCACCGTTGCGGCCGACAAGGCAGATCTTGTCGCCTTCGCAGATATGCAGGTTCACGCCGGAGAAGAGCAGGCGCGAGCCGACGGTGAGGTAGATATCTTCTAAAGCAAGTAATACACGCGCAGCCATGGGCGGGATGTAGAGCAGCTAGGAGCGCTGCGCAAACTATTTGCCGCGGATGAGGTAGAAGCCGGTCGGGCGCTCGATGTTCTCGAGCTGAAGGGTAAGCGGCTGCGCTTCGCCGGATTCGCCCTCGCGGATCGAGGTGGCAATGGTGCCTTCGGTCTTGGTGTCCATCATTTGTAGAAGCTTCTCGCTATCGGCCGGGGGCACATTATAAAGGGCGAGAAGGATTTCAAGCTTGCGCGTGCTTTGAGCGATATAAGCGGGAAAGATTGCCTGAAATGGGCGATTATAAAAGACGATGTCGCCAGTGTTCTTGACGATGAAGACGCATTTGTACCCTTTGCCCATGGCGGAAGAGAACAGCGCGTTCATGAATTCGAGCGCTTCTTTCATTTTTTTCTGGCTCTCGAGATTGTGCGCGACGATGCCATAGCCAATACCAATCGCGATGCCCAAAACGCAGCCGGCCGGCGAGTGGTAGTAGAGAAGCAGCGCGCAGCCGAAGAAGATCATGCAGGCGAGCAGGAAGAAATGGAAGAAGAGGCCGATGCCGGTACGCTTGCGGACGACGAAGCCGGTGGTGCCGGTGGTGAAGATATCGCCCAGTTCCGTCATGCGGCCATTCTTGAATGGGCTCAAACTCATATACGGTCTCCACCAGTGGTTACGGTTCACGCGCATTGTGAAATTCACGTTGTAAATAGCAAGTCAAATGCATACGTCGACTGCAAGCCCGGCACCAGCGCCGTAACGACGTGGTACTTTTACCAACGCTTCCATGCACGTTATAGTGTTGCATGACGCACCGATAGGAATCCATAGTAATGCGAAGTATTTGTTTTTTCAGCTTAGTTGAGATAGCGGAAATACAAAGCGCAGCCATACGTGTCATTGAACCTGTAAGTCGTATTGTAATCGCTGGAACTCGTCGCATTGCTACATGTGTCAATCCAAATGGTTACGTTTACCTTGCCGCGGCCGGGCATTCCATCGTCGATCTTCGTATCGATATTCCATGCTTCGGCACCTTTTATGATGACGCCATCCATGTTGGAGCAGCCGAAACCGACACACGGCGCACCAACCTGCATGGCATTCGTGTAGTCGTACTGAAACGCGTTGGCGGAGACAATGTTGGTGAAATCTGAGTTAGTGAGATTCCATCCCGCGCTGTTGGCAATGCGGGATTTCGGGGCATCGACACCTACCACATAATTGTTGCTGTTCAGACCTGCCTTGCCCGTGTATTTGCCCTCGATCAAACCAGCGAGCGCAAGCTGCTGCCACGCGCGAAATGCCTCGCCGCTCATATTAGCGCCCGGCGAGTTGGGGTTTATCTTGCCATCCCCATCGCCATTACAGGTGCCGGCAACGAACACCTGGCCGACTGCCGTGGTGCAGTCCGTGCTTCCGGCATCCCCCCAGATGGCTGTTGCATTGGTGATGTCTCCTGGCAGGCCGAAATATTTGTCGCGAAACGAATAGACCGCAGTCGCATATTTTTCAAACTCCGCAGTGACACTGCGAAGCTCGCTAGCGCGGATCAACGATTGGCCAGAGAGTACGCCTCCGACGAGGAGCCCGAGGATGACCAAGACGATGCTTAACTCAACCAGGCTGAATGCATGTTTAAAGTGATTCAATCGTACCCCTGTTCGGGATGAAGTGTACACCATGCGGGCGAATTATTCAATAAATGCGCATAGAACAATTATATGATTAGTTTCAATGCTGTTCTTTTAGGGATTGTGTGTTCAATTTGCTATTCAGCATCTTAGATGCGCCGCTATGCTAGCGCAGGTTCATGGTTTAGGCCATGATAATTCGTTAGGATGACACGTCTGGCCGAGATACTACAGCGTAGATTCTTTGGCTGTATTCTACGTTGTGGAAAGAATGGCGCACCCAAAGAGAGTCGAACTCCTAACCTCTTGATTCGTAGTCAAGTGCTCTATCCAGTTGAGCTATGGGTGCGCACCGCGTTCGCGGGAGCGGCAACCTAACCAAGTAGATAGCGAAGTGCAAGCAGCTTTTTGGCAGCATCCGCTTGCGTTGGTTTTTGCCGCATGCTACGCGTTTTGCCATGAACCGGACCTCACGTTTTATTTCCCGCGCCCTGGTGGCGCTGACCCTTGCATTCCCACTGGTTACCCCGGCTGCAGTCGATGCAGGGCAGCCATTGGTCATCGTACGTTTTAACCAGCCGCGCGTCTATTTCGACCAGCAGCTTTACAGCGCGATCAGTAAGGCGGTCGCCGTCAAGCCCGGCGTAATGTTCGATGTAGTTTCCTATGCACCAACGACCGGCGATTCGTCGAACGACCAGAAATGGCAGGCGATCGCAGGGCATAATACGAAAGCCGTCATCACGGCGATGACTGGTATGGGCGTACCGATGGAGCGGATCAACGTGACGGGTGAGTCGCAGGCGGGCTTGAAATATGACGAGACGCATGTCTTCGTCCACTAAATCATACTTCTTTTAGGTTCTGGCTGGCTGCAAATGCCAACTTTCGAGCTTCCACTCCGCATGTACTCGAATGTACATTTGCGGTGCAGTTCTCAAAAATCGATATGTTCGCTAAGCCATAACGCCAAAATTCGCACGATTTAGACGTACACCCAAACGGCCTAAATATTGTAGTCCTGATTCTCGGCCTGACCCCAGCGGATGCGCATCCACAGGCGCTCGTGAAAGTAAAAGAGAGCAATCTTGGTAAAGACCTCGACGCTGGCGATGGTGCCGGCGATCTTCAGGTTCCCAGTGAAGATCCAGCTTAGAATGAACGTGTCGATGCTACCGGTAACGCGCCAGCTTACGGCTTTAATGAGGGAACGTTTAGGGGCATCCCGGCGAGCGGAGGCTGCGGGCGCGGCGGACACGGTTAGCCCTGGCGCGCCTTCATGCGTGGGTTCTGCTTATTGATGACGTACAAGCGGCCCTTACGGCGCACGACGCGGCAGTTTTTGTCGCGTTTTTTCGCGGATTTCAACGAGCTGAGAACTTTCATACATCACCTGTAGTATCGTAAGGAGGGCGTCTTTTAGCGGGGGGGCAACGGACTGTCAACCGGGAAAATAGGCGATTTATCCTGTTATTTCGTCCTTATGTGCAAAGCGATGTTTCGTAACGCCGTGAGTAGTCTTATCCCAGTAATGCGGGGCGGTGATGAGCTGCCATAGGGCGCGGGCGGCGGCGAAGGAGTGCAGTAGCCAGTAAAACGGGTAAAACCAGAAGGCGCGGCTGAATCCAGCATGGCCCTCGATCTGCATTACTTTACGGGCGAAGAGCCAATGGGTGAGTGTGCCGCTGAGGAACGAGAATGCGCAGAGCGCCTGCATCCACGGGGATAATGCATTGGGGAAGGTGCCGAGCAGCGAGAGGATGAAGACAGCCCAGAAAAGCGGGGCGAGCAGAAAGGTGAGCGCGGGGGCGCCGATAAAGAACTGAAAGCCGTAATAGCCGGTAGGGCCGAGGCGGCGCTTGAGTTCTTTGGGATCGCGGGTGAAGACGAGCCAGGTCTGGATGTAGCCTTTAACCCAGCGGGTGCGTTGTTTCATCCAGGCCTTAAGGGTGATGGGGGCTTCCTCAAGCGTGACGGAAGGCAAGGTTTTCGTGGTGTAGCCGAGATAGGCAAGGCGCACGCCAAGGTCAGCATCCTCGGTGACGTTGAAGCAGTCCCAGCCGCCGACATCCCGCAAGGCAGAGGTTTTGAGATGGTTGCTGGTGCCACCGAGCGGGATAGGCAGATTCATGCGTTCTAGCGCCGGCAGGAGCAGGCTGAAAAGAGCACTATATTCAATGGAGAACATCTGGGTGAGGATATTCTCGCCACGGTTGTAATAGTTAAGGGAGGCTTGCAGGCAGGCGAGCGTATGCGGACTGCGGCGGAACTCGACGATAGCGCGTTTGAGCTGGTCGGGCGCGGGGTGGTCCTCAGCGTCGAAAATAACGATGTAGTCGCCGCGGACATGCTGGAGGGCGACGTTGCAGGCCTTGGGTTTGGTGCGCGGGGTCGAGGGTGGAACGGCGATAATCTCTATCGTCTCGGGCGGGCGGAGGGCCTTGAGGGCGGTGAGGGTGGCGTGGTCGTCGGCTTCGAGGATCAGTTTGATGTCGAGTTTTTCTTTCGGATAGTCGAGCGCGGCAAGATTGGCGATAAGGCGGACCATGACTTCCGGGCGCTCGCGGTACATGGGGACAAGGATTGAGTAGATGGGCAACGTCCAATCCTCGATGGTGGCGACTTCGCGCTGGAGCAGTTTATCGGCGGCGGCCTGCTGGCGCTGGGCGATGCTGCCCTGACGGTAGAATTCGAGTTTGATGAGCAGGTTCGCGGCATAGAAGAAATTGCAGAGAATGAGTAACGCGTGCCAGCCGCCACGCGGGGCGAGGTAGGTAATGGTGGCGACGATGATGGCAAGAATCGCCAGGCCGCGTAACTGATGGCCGACCATGATGCGGTCGGCGACGAGATGGCGATAACGGCGGCGCAGGGAATGACGCGCGTTGCGGGTGGCGACAGTGGCGCCGCGGCTGGCGAAATATTCGTTGAGCTCGCGGGCGGTGATGACGACGAAGTGAATGATGCTGCTGTTGTAATAGGTGCGCGCGAAATTACGCAGCTCTTCGCTGGGTTCGACCGTAGCGAGGGTGATGGCGTTGACATCGCGGGCATAAGGGATGAACTGGAAACGAATGTAGTGTTCAAGATCGCGTGGGGAAAAGAAATCGGTGTGGGGTGGTGTCTCGCGCAGGTCGACATGCGGCAGGCCATGCTGGTAGGCGACGGCCCGGCTGAGTTTGCGGCCATCGACATGGCCATGCATGCGCAAAGCGTGGCCGAGGCGGCCGTGGAAGGCACGCGCGAATTTTTCGAGATGGGCGCGCTCCATGGCGCCGTGTTCGACCAGTATGTCACCGATGCGCAGTATATTGCTCATCTAGAACCGCTGCGCAAAACCGAGGGAGAGCCCGTAACCGTTGCCGGCCTGGACGCCGATCACATCCTTAAAGACACTGGCCTGGACCCACTGACGGTCGTTGAGGTGGTAGAGACCGGCGACTTCGGCTTTCAGCGTATCGTAATCAAGGTCGCCATCGTTGGTGAAGATAGCGGCGTCCTTGATGTTGGTGGTGAAGACCCCGCGTAGGGCAGGGACGAGTTGGATCTTGGGCGTGATGGCAAGGCCGAGAGCGGCATCAGCGCGCCATTGGTTGCCAAGGCCGTTATCGCGGATGCGATAGGCGAGGCTGGTGTCGAGATAGTCGGTGTTGGTGATGATGTTCAGGTTGCGGCCATAAAGGGCGGCGAGTTGGAAATCCTGGCTTTTGCTGCCGCCGCGCGGGGGAGCGTTCTCGGCGAAGCGGCTGCCGATTTTGACGAGGGGTTGGAGCGAAACAACCTGTTTGGCATCATGCCAGACACGGGCGCGGGCAAAGAATTCAGGGTCGGCGATGCCGTAATTGTCCGTACCGGACTGGCTGACATGTTGCAGATACACGGTGCCGCCGACGGTAAGCCAGTCGAGCGCACCATACTCAACATAGGGCTGGAGTTCGTGCTTGCGGTAGGTGGGCTGGGATTGTTTCTGGCCGTTCGCATCGTAGAAGCTGTCGGCGGAGTAGTACGTGGCGGAGCCGATGAAGAGTCCTTCGCCTTTGGGTTCCACCCAGGCGCCAGCAAGAGCGTAATTTGCGTAAGCCAGTGTGACGGTAACGCCGACGAAACGTCGTAGCATGAAGAATCCCCCAATGCATTTTTGCATAATGCGTTGCATAAGGTATCACAAGTAAATAGCTGAGATCAGGCGTTAAGCCCTAGTGAATTTGTTGCTTGATGGCTGTGACAGCACTGGCGACCATCTGCTCTTCGGATTGGCTTTGGGCCTTTTGGGCCAGCATGCCCTTCGCCATGTCGGTCGCGGATTCGACAATATGGGTGCGGATGGCTTCAACAGCCTCGTGCTCGGCGCGGGCGATCTTCTCTTCGGCCTGCTGGCTGCGGCGATCCATCGCGACTTTTAAATCCTCGGCTGCACGTTGGCGTAGTTCGGCGGCGTCAATTTTGGCGCTGGCGACGATGTTTTCCGCCTGCTTCAACAAATCCTGCTGTTCGCGCTGGTACTGGGCAAGCATTTCCTGTGCTTCAGCGCGCAGGCGGCTGGCGGCTTCGAGCTGGGTGCGAATGGTTTCGGACCGTGTGTCGAGCATTTTGCCGATCATCGGTACAAGATAACGAATGGCGAGTACGATGAAGATGGTGAAGCCGACGAGGATCCACGTCTCCGGATCCGTCCACATGGTGTGGGCATCTGCGGTCTCACCGCCATCGGCGCGGGCGACTTCGGTGGTGGCGTTGTGGATATGTCCGTTGGCCATCTGATTCCCCCTTAGCGCTTCACGGCGAGCTTGAGTTTCGGGCCATCCGCGACTTCCGACATCACGGATTTACCGAGCAGTTTTTCGGTGATCGCTTCGGCGAGGGATAGCACGGAAGCCTCGATGTTGGCGTTGGCTTTCACCACCGCATCATCGAGCACGGCATGCGCATGGCTGGCGCGCTTGGCGATGTCGTGATCGAGCTTTTGCAGCGCCTGCGTAGCATCCGCAGTGTTTGCCGCCTGGGCCTGCGCCATCAGCTCCGCCGCTTTGGCGCGGGCTGCGTGGGCTTCGCTGTTGGCGTTGCCGCGGGTCGACTCGGCCTGTTGCTTGGCGCGTTCGGCTTCACGAATCGCGTCGTTGATGGCATTCTCACGCGTTTCGAGCACCTGCTTGATGCCCGGCCCGATGAAGGCCGAGACTGCGATGAACAGCAACACGAAGCTTACCACAAGCCAGAGAAGCTGGTTGGGAAAGGTGCTGGTATCCATCTGTGGCAGGCTGCTGCTCGCATAGGCACCCGATGACGCGAAAGCGAAGGTAGCAACAAGGAGGTGTTTCGTGTGTTTCATAGCCATCTCTGGTGCGTACTTCGCACTAGCCCATGATCATGATGCCGAGGACGAACGACAGCAGGCCCATGAACTCCGCGAAGACGACGCCGAGGATGGCGATGGAGCGGATCTGGCCGATGGCTGCCGGGTTGCGGGCAACGCCCTGAGCGGCACCACCGAAAATGAGGCCGGCACCGACGGCGGCACCGAGCATACCGAGGGCGGCAAGGCCCATGCCGACGAATTTCAACGATGCGATATCTGCTGCGTGTTCCATTTTTAGACTCCAAAAGTTACAAAGTTAGTGTGATACAAAAATACGTAAGTTAATCCTAGTGATGATCCGACAATGCTTCGCCCAGATACATGCAGGAAAGCATGGTGAAGACGTAGGCCTGCAGGATAGCCACGAAGAATTCGAAACCCGTCATGAAGACGAGGAACGCCACCGGCGCGATGCCGAAGATGGCGAGCGGCGCGACGAAGGCGGCGATGACATGCATGAGCGTGTGGCCGGCCATCATGTTGGCGGCCAGACGGATGCCGAGGGAGAAGGGACGCGAGAGATACGAGACCATCTCGATGAGGAAAAGCAACGGGATGATGGCCCATGGCAGGCCTTCCGGCACAAAATGCTTAAAGAAACCAATGGGGCCTTTTTTGACGAAGGCGATGAGCGTGATGCCGAGGAACACGTAGGCACCCATGGCAAAGGTGACGATGATCTGCGCGGTCGGCGCGAAGGAATGCGGGGTGAGGCCGACGAAGTTCACGAACAGGATGAAGAGGAATAAGGTGAAGATGAATGGGAAGTATTTCAGGCCCGCGTGACCGGCATTCTCTTCGACGATGCCGTGGACGAACTGGTAGGTGATTTCGGCAAGCGACTGCACGCGGCCGGGGATAGTGGCGCGCTTGCGCATGGCGTAGAGGAAAAGCACGACAACGCATAGCACGGCGATCAACATGAAGAGGCCGGAATTGGTGAGAGAGGCATCCATGCCCATCATCTTCGGTAATTCCATCACTGGACTTACCGTGAATTGGGCTAGCGGGCCATGTGCTTCAGTCGCCATTTTTATCCTTGGTCATTCTCGTTCTTCGATGGCGCCGCCTTGCGCGCATCCTCGCGCGCGAATTCGTCGAACATCAGTTTCGTGCCCGCTGCGCAACCGGTGAGCAAGCCCACCAGAATGCCCCACGGGGAGGTATGCTGCCACCAATCGACCCCGTAACCGAGCACGGTGCCGACTGCTGTCGCCGAGGCGAAATCGATCGCGGCGCGGGCCGCATCGCCGGGCAGTTTGACTTCAGAGTCCCGTTGAGGTTTCAGCTTTTTCACCTCTTCAAGATGCTGGGTGAGCGTCTCAAGCGAAACGGGCTTTTTCTCGGGTTCCTCGGCCATGGCGGGCGCAATCTATGGATTGACCTAATCCCTGTCAAGCAACGAAATTGCTTATTAACAAGCAGGGTCTATGGGTTAATGGACGAATAAAGATGGATTCCCCCAGAATTTGACCAAGCGCAAATTAAGGGAATGACGAGGGGTCCATTCGTACCGCGCGTCATCGCCTGAGTTTGCTTACAAATCCTGGCGTGATCCATCTGCATGATAAAGCCAGTCCTAGTTATTGCGCCTTCGATGCTTCACCGGAGGATTTCAACGCGGTGCGGAAACCGTCAGCACTCGGCTCACCGGCGAATTTAACGCCATTGATGAAAAAGCTCGGTGTGCCGTTGACACCCAGTTTATCCTGTGCGTCCTGACGTGTGGTCAAGAGCTTGGTCTCGAGCGCTTTGTCCGCCATGCAACTATCGAACTGGGCGCTGTCGATACCACCGACACCCGCGATCTGCTTCAGATCCTTCAGATAGTTGGTTTCATCGTAGGCCCATTGCTGCTGCATATCAAAGAGGACCTTGATGAAGTTGGCGCGTTTGTCACCGGCGGCGCATTCGACGAGTTCCGAGGCTTTCATGGCCGGGTCATTCAGCGGGAAATGGCGGACGACCAGTTTCACTTTGCCAGTGGTGATGAATTCCTTCTGCAGTACCGGCAGCACTTCCTGTTCGAAATGGGCGCAGTGTGGGCAGGAAAGCGACATGTATTCGACGATGGTGGTAAGGGCATTGTTATCGCCGAAGATGATGTCCGTGGGCTTCACGGCGAGGATATCGGCCTGTTCCTTGTTCATCGGCGCTGTCTCGGCGGGTTTTTGCTTTTCTGAAAGTTGTGCGGTCTGCGTGAAATATCCGAAGCCGGCGAGGCCGCCGATGAGGGCGACAAGGGCAACGATCGCAAGTTTTCCGCTGTTCTTCGAGCTGGCCATGTTATTTTTTCCTTTGTTGAAACGACGATCGCGAATGGTTTTAACGCACTGCCTATTTCTTGTCACTAGGCGATGCGAGATGGGTAGAGATACGTTCGAGCACGCGACGCATTTCATTCGGAATGCTGGTAGGTAGTGGCGTAGCGGGCACAGTCGGTGTAGGTTTCGCGGGTGTCGATGCTATTTCTTCATCGGGCGAAAAACCTTCACGGGTGGCGTGAATGACGATGCGGGTGATGGCGCGGTAACCAAAATAGCGGGCGCATTGTTCGAGCAACTGTTCCTGCACGTAGGCGAGTTCCGGCGCGATGCTCGGGCGCACGGCAAGATGCAGGATCGCGCCATTAGCATCGTTAGCGGGGAATTGCAGGCGCTCGGGCCGGGTGACGCTGGCGCGCTCGGTGCCGACAATCTGCGGCCAGTCGCGCAGCAAGGCACCGTAGAGTTTGCCTTGCTTGGTCATCAGCGGTTTGGTCGCTTCTTTCACGACATCCATGACGCTGCGGGCGAAGAGGTGGCGTTTGCGGTAAGTTTTTTTGGTGGGTGTGGTCACGCGGCTTGCTCGAGCAACAGGCGGATGGGGGCGAAGCTGCGGCGGTGAAGCGGGCAGGGGCCGTGCGTGGCGAGGGCCTCCTGATGCCAGGCGGTGCCATAGCCGACATGGCGCTCGAAGCCGTAATGCGGATAGGTGGTGGCATGCTCGGCCATCAGGCGGTCACGCGTAACCTTGGCGATGATCGAGGCAGCGGCGATGGAATAGGAAATGGCATCGCCGTTGATGACGGGGTGAGCGGCGCAGGGCAGGTCTTTTGGTTTCAGGTTGCCGTCGACAAGGGCGACATGCGGTACGAGGCTGAGCGCAATGACGGCGCGGCGCATGGCGAGCTGGGTGGCGCCCCAGATGTTGAGCGTGTCGATCTCCTCGACACTGGCGATGCCGATAGCGTGGACAATGTTGCGGGCGATGAGTTTCGTGAAGATTTCTTCGCGGGCATCGCGGTCGAGTTTTTTGCTGTCATTCAGGCCGCGTGGGCGGGTGTCATGGGGCTGGAAGATAAGGGCGGCGGCGACGACGGGGCCAGCCCACGGACCGCGGCCTGCCTCATCAACGCCGCAGACGCGGGCGGGCGCGTGTTTGAGCTCGAGTTTGAAGTGGGGCATGCAATAAGGCATAGGCCAGCGCAGCGTGCCGTGTCAACGATTAGCGCGCGACGAGTTGCGGCTGCGGTAGTTGTGGCCACTGGCCATGGGCGAGCGCGGTGAGGGAGGTCGGCTTCTGGTCTAGCATCGACTGGTAGACCCAGTATTGCGCGCTGACCTGCATGACGTAATTGCGTGTTTCGGCATAAGGGATCGACTCGATGTAGAGCAGCGGGTCATTCATGCTGTGGCCAGCATTCTTCCAGGTGATGACGGTGGCGGGGCCAGCATTGTAGCCGACAAGGAGGTTGATGAGGTTACCCTTGATGGCCGGTTCTTTCGCAAGCATCTTCAAATATTCAGCGGCGTAGCGCGCGCTCATGGCCGGGTCGCTCAGGCGATCGGCGATGGTGGCATTGCCGGCGGCATCGGCGGTCTGCAGTAGATCCTGCCCGACTTTTTTCTCGACGGCGCGGGCGGTGGCGGGGAGCATCTGCATCATGCCGAGGGCACCGGAAGAGCGGTTCTTCGCTTCGTCGCGGAAGCCAGATTCATTGCGGGCGACGGCGAGCAGTAAAGCCGAATCCATCACCGGATGCAGGTCGACCATGTACTGGGGCGCGGGGAATTGCGCGAAAACCTGTTCGGCTGTGCTGAGGCCTGGCGTGCGGGCAAGGCGCATTTCAAGGTTCGGCATATTGAGTTCGCTGGCCAGCGTGACGATGCCGCGACGATCGGCCGGCGTCGAGGCACTGTAGAGGGCTCGCAGTTCGTCCTCAGCGGTATCGTCATCGTTGATCTGGGTCAGGAGCGCGGCGCGGATGGCGCGCGGGCTGTTGCGTAAAGTGTCGCTGACTTCCGGCGCTTCAGCGATGACTGGGTGATGGCCAAGCTGCGCGTTGGCGATAAGGCCGTAGAAGGTTGTCGGGTAGTGCGCGGCGTTGTTGAGAGCGGTGCGGGCAGCGCTGGCGTCACCAAGTTTGTCGTTGGTGCGGTAGGCCCAGTAATAGGTGGCGGCGCGCTGCCAGTCGGAGAGATCGTCGTTGTCGCCCAATTTGCTGAAGATGCTGTCGGCTTGCGCATAGTCACCGTCGCGCCAAGCACTGATGCCGGCGAACCAGCTATCGGGCATGACAGTGCGACCCATATGGTCGCTGTAGCCTTCGCCTTTGAGCGGTTGGGCGGTGGGCAGGGTGACCAACAGGCCACGCGTGCGGGCGAGGCTCGCGATATGACGGGCCTGCGGTTCATCGCTGTGCTGGGCGAGCCAGTCCTTTAACTCCGTGGCGGAGGGTTTGTAGCTGGTATTGAGGTAACGCTGGGCAAGGACGTAGCCGATGAGACGAGTGTTGTTTAATTGGCCAATCAGTTCCTCGGCGCCTGAGATGTCCTTCTTCTGCTGCTTGTCGAGGATCATGGCGTAGAGGCTGCGGTCGGCAGGGCTCAGGATGGCGGGATCGCTTGGTGCCAAGGCTATTGTGGGTGCAGTAGCCTGTGATTGCAGTTGTTCGTTCTTTGCTAGATGGGACCGCCCGCCTGCTAGTGCGATAGCGGTAACAAGCGTAAATGTGGCCAGCGCCATCCACGCAGCGAGTGCGGCTGGGCGGGGCAGGGCCTTTTGCAGGCGTTGGGTTACGTCGTTAAATCGGGTCATGAACTGTTCGTTACTAGGGCAGCATGATATCAAGCTGAGGCGCTACCGGCAGGTCATATAGGCCCAAAATGCCAAGCGGGCAATCATTAAAGCTATTAATTATTGATTTCATTAGGTTAAAAGCTATAAATCCGATCAACCCGTCTGTAGCGCATCGGTTTACGCAAGCGTGGGCGGTGGGACGAGGCTTAGCTCGCAGAAGAGTAGTGCTTGCTTAAGTTTCAATAGATCGGCCCAGGCTTGCTTCTTGGCCAGTGGCTGACGGAGTAGATAAGAGGGGTGGTAGAGGACATGCACGGGTACGGCGTGCGTCATATACTTGTTGGTGTAACTAAAAACCTGGCCACGCAGGCGGGTGATGCCGCGCGTATCTTTCAGGATGGCGGAGGTGGCGGTGCCGCCGACAAGGACGAGAATTTTCGGATCGACGAGGGCGATATGCTTTTCAACGAAGGGACGGCAGATCTCCAGTTCCTCGGTACTCGGTTGGCGGTTGCCGGGCGGGCGCCAGAAGAGCGTGTTGGTGATATAGAAGTTTTCGGCACGGTTCAAGCCGATGAAGCCGAGCATTGTATCGAGCAGTTTGCCGCTGGGGCCACAGAAAGGCACGCCGTTGCGATCCTCCTCAGCACCCGGTGCTTCGCCGATGAACATCAGGCGGCTCGTCGCGACACCCTGGGCGAAAACGGTGTTGGTCGCGGTTTTTTTGAGGGCGCAGCCGCTGAATCCGCGCACGGCAGCTTCCAAAGCAGCGAGGTCAGTGGCGGCATCGGCAAGGCGACGGGCTTCGGCGACGGATTCGGCGATGGAGGAAGGAGGAGTGGCAGGCGCAGCAGCTTTTGGTAGTGGAAGGTCGGTGATAGCCGATCGTGCCGTGGATTTTTGAGGCGCTGGGGCAAGTTCTTCAGGCTTAATTTTTTGTGGTTCATTCTCGACACAGAGATCCACTCCCATCTGGGCATACCAGGTGAGGGAATCCAACGCGTTGAGAGGATTTGGTATCGGGGGCATAAACGTAACGAATAATTAATCAATTTCGAGTAATTATGGAATTGTGAGCATTTTACCTAGCCGACGGAGCGATATGCAGCTAGCCGAACAGCAATTTTATGCACCGGATATCGCTGCGAAAGCGGTGATCGAACTTACCGGTGCTTTGCAGACCTACAGCGATGTTGAATATGCCAAGGCACTGATGAGCGACCCGCGCATGTCGAGCAATCGTGGGCATCTTGCCTCGTGCGGGATCAACATGCGCCGGGTGAAACAAGCGAAGGAGCTTGTAGCACTGAGCCTGCCGACACTCGATTGCCAGCGGCGAGCTATCGAATTCCTCGATTCCCTCGACCATGAACAGCAGGTGATGAATGGCTAAGCCGACCCATGATTCGTTACCGCCGATCGCGCAGGAAGCTTCAAAAATGTTTGAAGGCATCGTCGCCGACCTGGTGGCGAGAAATCCCAAAATGGCGATGGAAGATAAGTTGATCGGTCTAGCGGAAAATGCCGGTGCGTTCAAAAACCATGCGCAGGAAATGCAGGTGGCAGGTAATGAACCGGTGGCAACGCAGGCGGTGGGCGATGCTTCGAAGGGCCCGGCCACAGGTCGCACCTAAGCGGTGCCGTCTTAGCGCTTTCGCGCGTTTTCCAATGATGTTAAGCTAACCGCATGACCGATAGCATGGAATGCGATGTCTTGATTGTGGGCGCGGGGCCAGCGGGCCTATCGGCAGCGATCCGGTTGAAGCAGCTTTCGCCGGACCTCAATGTGATGCTGATCGAAAAAGGTTCGGAGGTCGGCGCGCATATACTTTCCGGTGCGGTGATGGATCCGATTGCGCTTAACGAGTTATTGCCTGACTGGAAGACGCTCGGCGCGCCGCTGAATGTGCCGGTGGTAAAGGATGTGTTCAGTTTGCTGACGAAGGCCGGGAAACTGAAACTGCCGACGCCGCCGCAGATGCATAATAAAGGAAACTATATCATCTCGCTGGCGAATCTCTGCCGCTGGCTGGCGCAACAGGCCGAGGGGCTCGGCGTGCAGATCTTTCCGGGATTCCCGGGCGCGGAAAGCATCATCGAGGATGGCGCGGTTAAGGGAATCCGCACGGGCGCATTCGGGGTGAGCAAGAAGGGCGAGGAGAAACCCACCTATCAGCCGCCGATGGAGCTGCGGGCGAAGATCACGCTGTTCGCGGAAGGATGCCGGGGCTCGCTGAGCCAGAAACTGATGGCGGCATTCAATCTGCGCGAAGGTGTCGAGCCGCAGACCTATGGACTCGGCATCAAGGAAATCTGGCAGGTGGACCCGGCGAAACACCAGCTAGGCTTGGTAGAGCACAGCATCGGCTGGCCAATGGATAATGCGACGTATGGTGGCTCGTTTATCTATCATCTCGAGGATAACCAGGTGGCGGTGGGATTTGTAGTCGGGCTTGATTACACGAACCCGTACCTCGATCCGTTCAAGGAGTTCCAGCGCTTCAAGCAGCATCCGAAAATACGGCCCTTGTTTGAAGGTGGTAAACGGCTGGTGTATGGGGCGCGGGCGATCAACGAGGGCGGGTGGCAGTCGATACCTAAGCTGACGTTCCCGGGTGGTGCGCTGATTGGCTGTGCGGCAGGATTCCTCAATGTACCGCGGATCAAAGGGAGCCATACGGCGATGAAGTCCGGCATGCTGGCGGCGGAAACGGCGGTTGAGGCGCTGAATGGCAATGGTGACATGGCGGCCTATGAACCGGCGCTCAGGAATTCGTGGGTGGGCAAGGAGCTTTTCGGGGTGCGCAATATACGGCCGGCGTTCCATTACGGGCTATGGTTGGGGCTTATTCTCTCCGCGCTCGATACATTCCTTTTCCGTGGCCGTGCACCGTGGACGTTCCGGAACCATGCGGACAACACAACGCTGAAGAAAGCGAAGAATTGCGCGAAAATTGAGTATCCGGCGCCGGATGGGGTGGTGAGTTTCGATAGATTGAGTTCGGTTTACTTGAGCAATACCAATCATGAGGAAGACCAGCCGTGCCATTTGACGCTGAAGGATGCGAGCGTGCCGGTACGCGTGAACTTGGCCGAATATGCAGGGCCCGAGGCGCGCTATTGCCCAGCGGGGGTGTATGAATTCGTGCAGGACAATGGCACCGAGCGCCTGCAGATCAATGCGCAGAACTGTGTGCATTGCAAGACCTGCGACATTAAGGACCCGACGCAGAATATCGTGTGGGTGACGCCCGAAGGCGGCGGCGGGCCAAATTACCCGAATATGTAGTAGCATTGGCATTCCCATTATTGCGAGTTAGGCGCGGCAATCCATATTTTTTTATAATCAATATTGAGCGTCGAAGACTCGGCGCGATGGATGCTGAAACCAGTTCAGCATGACAGAGCTTGGTTGCACTGCCTTGAACACGCCGTTACCCTGTAATATGTTTCACAGTCTGTTGAAGCGAAGATGGGCTGCCGCGCTTTGCGCTCGCAATGATGATACTGTGTGGAACGTATGTGAGCGTTCCTCTAAAACATTAAAAAACCCGGCCAACAACTTCTGATGGCCGGGTTTTGAGTATTTTCTTTTGCTTAACGCTTAGCCGTAGATCGCTTTGTACGGGATCGGGCGCTTGGTCACGGCATCGATCACGATCTCGCCGCTTTCGAAGGCGGCGCCGATGAAGTCGATTCCACGGGCTGGGTCGATCACGCGGCAGGGCTTCACCGATTTGCCTTTGTATTTGCGCAGTTCGGTAACGGCGCCGCGTAGCTCTGGGTTGTTCTTACTGCTCATGGGTTCCTCATTGGTGCATCTGCACGTAAATCATTTGATAGGCGCGGCAATATAATGTAAACGCACCGCAGTGCAAGCAATTTTCCGGTTTATAGGTACGATCATGGCGCGAACGGCGCATTTTCAAGGTTTTAAGCAAGTTCTGCTGGCAAGTGCGGCAAGCCTGATGCTGGCCAATGCGGCGCAGGCGGACGACGCACACAAGAAATCCAACAAATTTCCACCGCTGGTACCTACGGTGACGACCGCCGGTGAAACGCTGGGAAAGCCGGATACGGATGTGCGGCCGGGGCTCGCCGGGAGTTTCCTTTCCGGCCGCTTCGCCAAAAAGAACCAGGACCTGAAAGAAGCCGCGAAATACATGAGCGAGACGCTGGCGCGTGACCCATACAACGAGCAATTGCAGCAGGAAACGATGCGCATGCATCTGCTTGCGGGCAATATCGATACCGCGACCGACCTCGCCCACAAGCTCGCCCGCCCGAAAAGTAACGAACCGCTGGTGGCAAGCCTGCTGATGCTCGAGGCGGTGAAGGCGAATGATTTCGCCAAGGCGAAAACGACCATCGAGGACAGCGCGAATACGGGTCTTTTCGGCCTCATTCGCCCGGTGATGCTCGAATGGATCGAGGTGGCGGCGGATGACAGGAAACGCAGCGTCGATATGAAGGGCGCAATCGATAAGGCGGGATTCTTCGCGCCGTTCATCAACTACCATACGGCGTTGATGAACGATGTGCTGGGGAATGCGGCAGCGGCGCAGGTGGCCTACACGAAAGCGAATTCGGACCCAGGCGTCACCCCGTACCGCGTGATCGAGGCCATCGCGAATTTTCACGAGCGGCAGGGCGACTGGGATAAGGCGCAGGCGGATTACGATGCCTATGCGAAGGCGAACCCGCAATCGACGCTCATCCCAGAAAAACTGGTGAAAGGCGAAACGCCGAAGCCACTGGTGGCGAACGCAAAGGACGGGCTGGCGGAACTGTTCTTCACGACGGCGAGCATCCTGTTCGGTGAGGACGCGACGCAGGACACGTTCCTGTATTTGCGCATCGCGCTGGAGCTCCGGCCCAACCTGCCGCCCGCGCAGTTGATGCTGGCGAACCTCTATGAGCAGCTGGAAGATTACAAGGATGCGGTGGCGACGTACGACCAGATCCCCGAAGGCAGCGTGTTCTATCGCCGGGCGCAGATCAGGAAGGCGCTGAACTACGAAGCGCTGGGCCAGAAAGACAAGGCGGTGGCACTGCTCGAAACCTTGGCAAAGAAATACCCGAACGATGCAACGGCACTGATCACCAAGGGTGATATGCAACGCGATGCGAAGGACTACAGCGGCGCGGCGGCGACCTATACGGATGCGATCACCCGCACGGAACCGCTCGAGGCGAATGACTGGCCGCTGCTCTATGCGCGCGGCATCAGCTATGAACGCAATGGTGAATGGGACAAGGCGGAAGGCGATTTCAACCGCGCCCTTAAACTGCAGCCGGACCAGCCGGATGTGCTGAACTATCTCGCTTACAGCTGGCTGACGATGGGCAAGAACCTGACGCAAGCGCGCGAGTATCTTGAGATCGCCTCGGCGCAACGGCCGGATGACGCGCATATCATCGATTCGGAGGGCTGGGCGTACTACCTCACGGGCGATTTCAAGAATGCGGTCACCAAGTTCGAGCATGCGGTGGAACTGACGCCGGACGATGCGACGGTGAACGATCATCTCGGGGACGCCTATTGGCGCACCGGCCGCACGACGGAAGCGAAATATCAGTGGGAACGCGTGCTGACGACGAAACCGGACAAGGATGTCGCCGATGCGATGCATGAAAAACTCGCGAACGGCTTGCCGGTCTTTGTGGCGCCGGCCGAGGCGAGCAAGCCGCAACCGGCGGCGAGCATTGCACCCCTTACACCGAAGATGCAGGTGCAGTAAGCATGTCCGCGATCACCTTGCGGGCACCGGCGAAACTCAATCTCTATTTGCATATCCTGGACCGTCGTGATGATGGATACCACGTGATCGAATCGCTCGTCGTGTTCACGGAGTTGGCCGATGTGCTGACGATCTCCCCGGGACATGGCTTGACGCTGAGTGTCGCAGGAGAATTCGCCGATGCAGCGGGCGTGGGCGATAGCAACCTCGCCATGAAGGCGGCGCGGGCGTTGCAAACGCATGCAGGCATCACGCATGGTGCGGAATTGACGCTGACCAAGCATATTCCCGTTGGAGCTGGCCTTGGTGGCGGTTCGGCAGATGCGGCGGCGGCGCTGCGGGGCTTGAATCGCTTCTGGTGGATCAACCTGTCGCCGCCAGCGTTACGGAAGCTGGCCGTGACGCTTGGGGCGGATGTAGCGATGTGCCTCGATTCGGTGCCGACCATGGCGCGGGGTATTGGCGAGGAACTGACGCCAGTGCTACACCCGTTGCCGATGATGCATGCGGTGCTGGTGCATCCGCGCACGCCGTTGCTGACCAAGGATGTGTATGCGGCGTTCAGGTTGGGTAATACGGCGAATCCGTGGAACGATCATTTCACAAGCAAGGATTTCATCGCGTCGCTGAAGCCGACGCACAACCATTTGCAGCGGGCAGCGATCGTAGTGGATGGACATGTGGCAGAAGTGCTGCTGGCGCTCGAAACGCTGCAGCCGGCAGCGGATTTCGTGCGGATGACAGGCAGCGGGGCGTGTTGTTTTGCGCTGTACCAGGAGGAAGCGGCAGCACAACGCGCGGCAGCGCAGCTTAAAAAGCATTATCCGAACTGGTGGATCGCGCTGACGCGCATCCAGACGCAGTAGCGGCGCTTATTTCTTTTCGATGGCGTTGAGGCGGCTCTGCAACTCATCGGTATCCGCGGCATGCGGGATAAGGTCATCGCCGATGACCAGGGCCGGGGTGCCACGGATATGCAGCTTTTCGGCTAGCGCGCGGTTGCGTTCGATGGTGTCGAGCATGTCTTTCTTATCGGCTTCGGCTTTCACCTTATCGACATCCATGCCCAGATCCTTGATGAACTGGTAGGTCGGCTCGTTGTTGCCGGGACCGTGGCCGGGTGTGCTCATCATCTTCTCATGGAACTCGTAGTATTTATCGGGATAGAGACGCCAGACGGCGATGCCGAGTTTGGCGTTCAAATCCGATACCGGTCCGAAGATCGGGTATTCGATAAAGACCAGGTGGAGTGACGAATCCTTCTGCATCATCTCGCTCAAAATCTTGAACTGCATTTTGCAGACAGGGCAGTTGTAATCAAAGAACTCGACGATGGTGCGTTTCGAATCCTTCGGCCCGATGGAGGCGTTGTCGGCGCTGGCATATAGCGCTTTGTGTACGTCAACATCCTTTAGCATACCACTGGCATCGGAGTTCTGTTCTTTCTGCTGCGCGACCTGGTACTTTTCGACTGACTCCATGATGAGTTTCGGCTCATCGGAAATCACCTGACGAACTATCTTCTTCACCGCCTCGTCATCCATGCCGGTGCCGATTGGTGCCTGGGTCGTCGCCATTACAGTGCCACCGAGGGCGGTTCCGGCCAGCAGGCCAATGATGAGTTGGGCGTATTTCATGTTGCACTCCATGTGTTCGTTAGTTTCATACTGTGCCAGCTACACTGAATGGCAAGTGAAAAACGGTCAGAACGGTGAATCCTCATTCTTCTTTTTCTCAAGCTGCGCTTTTGCCTCGCGCTCGAGATCATCGATCTGCAGGGTAAGTGAACTATCGTTACCCGCATAGGTGCGAGCCCGGGCGGTATGCTGGAGAACAGTACGGTAATCGCCGTTGAGCGCCGCTTCCTCCGCCAGCGCTTCGTAGGACTGGCCGAGCTTGCCCTGCTGGCCATAGGCGATGGCAAGCTGGCGCCAGGTAATGTCGTAACTATCGTCGAGCTCTTTGCTGTGTTCGAGCAGGGTGATGGCGTGGGGAAGTTCCGCCGGGTTGTTCTGGGCGATGAGGGTTTTAGCATATTCGGTGGCGATGAGGGCGGAATCGGGCTTCAAAGTATAGGCTTTGGCGTAGGAGGCGGAGGCTTCGGGTACCTTGCCGCCCTCGAATAGTATCTGGCCCCTGGTATCGTAAAAGAATGGGTCTTTGGGGAATTGCTTGATGAGATCGTTCATGCCGGCAAGGGCGGCGGGAATGTTGCTATGCTGGAATTCCGCCATGGCGCGGGCATAACGGCCGGCGACGGATTTGTCGCTCGACGGATAATTCTTCAGGGTGACATCATAGGGTTCGGTGAAGGCGATGAGCTTGGCGCGCATGCGCTGATGCATGGTCTCGAAACCATCGGGCACCTGGTCTTTTGGAATTTTCGACTCAATCAGATGGTCGCGCATGGTCTGGATGCGCGAGGTGGTGAGCGGGTGGTTGGTGAGATAGGGGTCATGGGCAGCGCCACCCGATTCGCGCAGGCGTAGTGTCTCGAACATCTGAAGCATGCCGCTGGCCGAGATATCGTTGGCATCGAGGAAGCGCAACGCGGCGTTATCGGCGGATTCCTCGTTCAGCCGAATGTCGCTCATGAAGTTTCGTTGCGCCATGCTTTGGCTGCCGGCGATGATGCCAGCTCCCGCTTGACCTTGACCGCCAAGGACGGCAGCGGCACCCACGAGCGCACCAAGCACGCTGCCGAGAGTGGCGCGGTCGGCCTTGTCCTGTAATTGTGAGAGATGGGCGCCCGCGATGTGGCCGGTCTCGTGTGCCATGACACCGATGAGCATGTCCGCTGTTTTCGCTTCTTTGATGATACCGGTATTCAAGAACATGTTGAGGCCGCCCGCGACATAGGCGTTCAGCTCCGGGCTATTGACGATGAGGATGCGCACGCTGCTCGGCTCGATGCCCGCGGCCGTGAAGATGGGGTTGGCATAGGCGTGCAGCGTGTTCTCGATCTCGGCGTCGCGGATGAGACCGGCCTGGGCGGAGATGGGCAGGAGCACCGCACATACCAGCGCTATGATGCGACGGATTGCTGTGCAGTGCGTGTGCATTCAGCTTTCGAGCACGCGGCTCCACCAGCCTTTTTTCTTCGCCTTATCGTCACCGCCACTCGATTGCGAGATGATGGGAGAAGCAACGGCTGAAGGGTTGGTCTGTTTCTCGCTCAGCGGAATGACGAAGGAAGGTCTCGGCGATTCCTGTGGTGCGGAGTTGGAGACAGGCGCGCTTTCGCGTGGGCGATCCTCACGGGAACGTTCCTCACGCGGCTGATAGCTGCGGGCAGCGGCCTGGTCACCTTGCGGAGTGGATTCGTCGCCCGAGGCGCTGACCGGATTGCCGATGCTGCCTTCCTCACGACGTGGACGATCGCTACGGTTGCGGTTGCGGCCACCACGGCGGCCACGGCGGCGATTACCCTCGCCGCGCGGGGCGCGGGGAATGGGGTTGCCGTGCTCATCAAGTTGGGGTGGGGCAGCTTCGGCAGGTTGCGCTTCACCACTGGCGAGATCGGCGACCTGAGCCGGGTCACGCGGTGTACGGTCCGGACGGTCGCCGCGTTCACCACGGTTGCGGTTGCGATTGCGGCCACCACGGCTACGTTCACCACGTTCTGAACGCTCGCGCGGTTCACGCGGTTCATGTGGCGGACGGGGAGCGAACTCGACATTATTTTCGCCTTCGCGCTGGCCGGTGCCGATGATGATGTCATCATCCGGATTTTCCGATGGGGTCGGGACATATTCCTCGTCGCTCACGGTGACGGCATTGTCAAAATTGACCCTGCCGGAACGGCTGCCGCGCTCCTGACCGCCACGACGGCCACGGCGTTGACCGCCGCGGTTGCCACCGCGCTCTTCGCGACCTTTGGTTTGTTCGTGAGTGATCTCCTTACCATCGGCCGTGACTTTGACAAGGCGATGGTTGCCGGTGATGATGCTGGCATCCATCAGGATCGAGACGCTAACATTGTAGCGTTGTTCGAGGGCTTGCAGCGCGGAACGCTTTTCATTGAGGAGATAGAGTGCCGCTTCCGGATGGGTAGTGATACGCAGTTGGGCGTACTCGCCGGTGGCCGCTTCCTTCTCGAGGGCGCGGATGATCTGAATGCCGACGGTTTCCACGGAATGGATGTAGCCGGTGCCTTTGCAATGTGGGCACATGACGCCCATGGCTTCCGAGATACTCGGACGCAGGCGCTGGCGGGACAGTTCCAAGAGGCCGAAGGTGCTGATGCGGCCCACTTGAATTTTCGCACGGTCGGCTTTCAGCGCGTCCTTCATGGCGCGTTCGACATGCTTGCGGTTCTTGCCGTAGCCCATGTCGATGAAATCGATGACGATAAGACCGGCGAGATCGCGCAGGCGGAGCTGGCGACCGACTTCCATCGCGGCTTCCATGTTCGTTTTGATCGCGGTTTCCTCGACGTTGCGTTCGGAAGTGCTGCGGCCTGAGTTGACGTCGATAGAGATGAGAGCTTCCGTCGGGTGAATGACGAGATAGCCGCCGGAGGGCAGGCGCACTTGCGGTTCCGTCATGGCGGCAAGTTGATCCTCGACGCCGGCATAGGCGAAGATGGGCATCGACTCCTTGTAGAGTTTGATCTTGGCGGCATGGCTCGGCATCAGCATGCGCATGAAGTCTTTCGCTTCGTTGTAGGCGGGTTCGCCTTCGACGATGACCTCTTCGACATCGCTCGTATATAAGTCGCGCAGTGAGCGTTTGATGAGGTTGCCTTCTTCGTAGATGAGGGCGGGGGCGCTGCTGGCAAGAGTCTGCTCGCGGATCTGGTTCCACAATTTGACGAGGTATTCATAGTCGCGACGGATCTCGGCCTTGGTGCGGTCGATACCGGCAGTGCGGATGATGACGCTCATGCCGCGATGGGTACGCATTTCGCTGGCGACTTCCTTCAGGCGCTTGCGCGTCTCGCGGTCGGTGATCTTGCGGCTGATTCCGCCACCCTTCGGCGAGTTTGGCATCAGTACCGCAGCGCGGCCAGCGAGAGAGATGAAGGTGGTGAGGGAGCAGCCTTTGTTGCCGCGTTCTTCCTTGATAACCTGAACGAGGACGATCTGATTGCGCTTGATGACTTCCTGAATGCGGTAACGGCGATGGAAGGCGGTGCGGCCACCACGGTTGTTGCGGCTGCGGGTCTCTTCGCTGTCTTCAGCGGTCGTCTCGCCCGAGGCGGCGCCTTCTTCGGCGGCCGTCGCCTCCCCCTGTGCCAAGGCTTCGGGGGACAGGTCGGTGTTTATTTCTTCCGGCAATAAGTCGGAATGAACAGAGAAGCTGTCGGCGTTTAATGGTTCGATGGCGTAAGCGGCGTGGGCGGTCTCGACAAAACTCGATGGGATTTCGACCGGAGGAAGGTCACCGAGTGCGGAAACGACCGAGGAATCGGCAGCCGATGATTCGTTGAGTGCTACCATGGCTTCGCTGGTTGCTTGCGCGTCGCTGGTGGGGATTTCGTCTTCGGCATGGAATTCTTCGTCCTCGCCTTCGGCGTCACCGTCGCGGCCACCGCTACGACGGCGGGTCTCGCGGGCAGCCTGTTCGCGCTCGAACGCTTCATCCTCGGCGGCTTCTTCGGCCTCAGCTTCGGCAATCTGCTCGTCGAGCAGTTTTTGTTTGTCGCCTTGGGGGAGTTGATAATAGTCCGGGTGGATCTCCGAGAAAGGAAGGAAGCCCTGCTTGCCGCCACCGTATTCGACGAAGGCTGCCTGAAGGGACGGCTCGACGCGAGTGATCTTGGCGAGGTAGATGTTGCCTTTGTTCTGAGCTTTACTCGACGTCACGAAATCATAATCGTAGACGAGGTCGTTATCGAGCATCACGACGCGGGTTTCATCCGTGTGGGCTGAATCGATAAGCATGCGTTTGGTCATTGTAGTCTCCTGTTCGTGCGTTCCGCTACGACAGGCTCATTCGGCGTGGCAGGCTAGCTGCACGCCCCATCAACCAGGCAAGCGGGCAACCCCGCAGCAGGTTCAACAGGTAGAAGTTCTAAAAAATTGCCGCCGGTAGCGCAGGCTGCGCTGGGCAGGGAATTTTTCGTGATATTTCTGAATGATGCCATTGTCGTGTGCGTAGCGCACGTTTCATTTTTAAGTGTTAATCATACCCTGCTGCGCTCCCTGATGCGGATGTCCATGCATCCATCAGGCCGCAACCGAATTTTGTTCCGTAAGGCGACTATAGGGGTGTGGATAGGCGATATCAAGTTGAAAAAATTCCGTCGCCATGAGTATAGAGAAAGGATGGTGAAGGTGCTCTTTCAACTGGTGTGTATATCGCTGATGCTGGTGACGGTGCCTGCCATGGCGCAAAGCGCGTCTCAGGTAGGTGCCTTAAGTATCGAGGCGGATGGTTCGGGTGCAGAGCTATTGAAATTCGAGGCGAATGGCACGGTCGGCGTGAAAAAAGCCTTCGTGCTGACGAATCCGAACCGGGTGGTGATCGATATCCCGCGGGTGACGTCGGGCGGGTTGACGATGCCGAACGATTATCGTGGTCAGTTGGTGAAGGCAGTGCGGTTCGGCCAATTCGACCCGGCGACGTCGCGGATTGTGCTGGATTTGAACGGGCCGGCGAAGGTCGGCGAGGTGACACCGGGTAATCCGTTCATGGTGCAGGTCATCGGTACGGGCCCGGTGAAGTCAGTGGTGAAGCTCGATGCCAAGCCGCTCGTCATCATCGATGCCGGGCATGGCGGGCAGGACCCGGGCGCGATCGGCCTGCATGGGACGCATGAGAAGGATGTAACGCTGAATTACGCGCTGGCGTTGCGGCGGACGCTGCTCGAAACGGGACGTTACCGTGTCGGGATGACGCGCGAGGACGATACCTATATACCTTTGCTGGAGCGCGTTTCCATCGCCCGGAAGATGCGGGGGGATATTTTCATCTCGTTCCATGCCGATTCGAACCCGAATGCGGAAGCGCATGGGTTGTCGATTTACACGCTGTCGGAAAATGCGTCGGATGATGAGGCGGCGGCGCTGGCGGAACGCGAAAACAAGGCGGATGTGATTTCAGGCGTGGACCTGACCCATGCGGATGCGGATGTCGCAAGCATCCTCATCGACCTGACGCAGCGCGAGACAATGAACAAATCGGCGTTGCTGGCCGATGCGGTGGTGAATAGCCTGCACGGCAAAGTGACAAAGCTCGAAAAGACGCATCGTTTCGCAGGCTTCCGGGTGCTGAAGGGGCCGGACATTCCGGCGACGCTCATCGAGCTCGGCTTCCTGACCAATGCGACGGATGAGCGCCTGCTGCTCTCGATCGAGTATCGCGATACGGTGGTCAAATCCGTCGTCAAGGGCATTGACCGCTTCCGCGCCGGGGAGTAGCACCGAATTCCCGTATGAAAGAACTTCCAGCACCAGATGATAAGCCATCGGAAATGTCGCGCAGAAAGCGGCGGGGAACGCCGCGTATTATACGTGTGACCCAGTGGTTCTTTGCCACGGCGTGCTTGGGGTTCATCTTTGCGGCACTCGCTGTGGCACTGGTGATGCAGCATTACAGCGCGAGCCTGCCCTCGACCAACCAACTGAGCAATTACAACCCGGCAGTGGTGACTCGCCTGTATGCCAGCGACGGCAAGCTGCTCGCAGAATATGCCAAAGAGAAGCGCTTCTTCCTGCCGCTCTCGGCGATACCGAAAGCGGTGCAGCTGGCGTTCATTTCGGCGGAGGACAAGAATTTCTATTCGCATCAGGGCGTGGATTACACCGGCATGCTGCGGGCGATGCATGAAAACCTGATGCATGCCGGTAGCGGGCATAACATGGTGGGCGGTTCGACCATAACGCAACAGGTGGTGAAGAACTTCCTGCTGACGAACGAGAAATCGTTCGAGCGGAAGATCAAGGAAGCGATCCTCGCGTATCGCATCAGCAGTATTTACAGTAAGGAAAAAATTCTCGAGCTGTACCTCAACGAAATCTACCTCGGCCAGAGTACCTATGGCGTGGCGGCAGCGGCGGTGAATTATTTCGACAAGTCGCTCGACCAGCTTTCGACAGAAGAAGTGGCGTTCCTCGCCGCGCTGCCGCAGCGCCCAGCCTATTACGGGGACACGGTAAAAAATTACAAGGCGGCGCTGGAACGGCGCAATTACGTCATCACGCGGATGCATGACGACGGGTATATCGACGACAAAGAGGCAAAGCGTGCATTGGGGATGCCGATTGTCTTACGCGCACGCAACAAGGACGAAGTCGCGCATGCGGATTTCTTTGCCGAGGAAGTGCGGCGGGCGCTCGCCACCATGTATGGCAGTAACGTGCTGTACGAAGGCGGCCTTTATGTAAAGACGACGCTGAAGCCGAATTTCCAGGATTACGCCGAACGGGCACTGCGCTATGCGCTGATGATGTACGATCAGCGCCATGGCTATCGCGGGCCGATCGCGACGCTGAAGAACGAGGAAGGTTCGTGGGAAGCGGCGCTTGCGCGCGTGCGGCATGACAGGAACATCCCACTGTTCGATAGCCAGACGCTGGCGGCGGTGGAACGCGTATCGCCAAAAGTCGATATCGTGACGCTCGATGGCAGCCACGCGACGATTACGCCCGAGGGAATGAGCTGGGCGAAAGCGAAATTCTCGATCGGTGACGTGGTGCTGGTGGAGCCGAGCGATGGCGCGAAAACGAATTACAAGTTGCTGCAAATCCCGGAAGTGAACGGCGCGATGGTGGTGATGGACCCGCATACTGGTAAGGTGCTGGCGATGACGGGCGGCTATACGTACGGCGGTTCGGAATTCAACCGGGCAACGCAGGCGAAACGCCAGCCGGGTTCGGCGTTCAAACCGTTCGTGTACCTGACAGCACTGGAGAACGGGTTCAGCCCGACATCCATTATTCTAGATGGGCCGATCTCGCTGCCGCAGGGGCCGGGCATGCCGATGTGGAGCCCCAAGAACTACGAAGGCGACTATATGGGCCCTGTCACGTTCCGCACGGCGCTCGAGCATTCGCGCAATGCGGTGACGGTGCGCATCGCATCGATGCTGGGCATCGCCCGGGTGAAACGGGTGGCGAAACGCTTCGGGCTGTATGAGGACGATGTCACCGAGAACTACTCGATGGTGCTGGGCGCGAAGGAGACGACGCTGCTGAAACTGGTGAATGCTTATAGCATGATCGCCAATGGCGGGCGACGGGTGTCGCCATGGTTCGTCGAGCGGATCGACGACCGCAACGGCGCAACGATCTTCCGCCGCGATACGCGGATCTGCGAGGGTTGCGTGCTGCCGGCGAATACGGAAACCTCGACGATCGCGCCGACGCTGAATGATGAGCGCGAGCGGGTGGTCGATCCGCGGGTGGCGTATCAGATCACGTCGATCCTCGAAGGCGTGGTACAGCGCGGCACGGGTGAGGCGGCGAAAGTGCTGGGCCGGCCAGTGGCGGGCAAGACGGGGACGACCAACGATTCGCGCGATACGTGGTTCGTCGGCTATACGCCGGATCTGGTCGTGGGTACGTTCGTCGGCTTCGATACGCCGCGCTCGCTGGGGGCGAAGGAAACGGGTGGGCGCGTGGCCATCCAGGGCTTCATCAAATTCATGCAGCAGGCGGCGAATGATTTGCCGGTGAAGGAATTCCGGGCACCGCCGGGTATCAAGGAAATCGCGGTCAACCATGCGAACGGTCAGCCGCTGTATGATGGCAGGGCGGGCGGCGATGTGAAAAGCATCGTAATGGAAGCGTTCCTCACCGGCGGGCCGATCTTCAAACCGGCGAACGAGCTGGAAGAGGAACTCAAGGATAAGGATAACCATGTAGGGCCGGTGGTGGAGCCGAACGATGACCTGCCGCCGGACCCGAATAATCCGGAAATGGGTGGGTTCGAGCAGCCCAAACCCGGTGAGATGGTGCCGTACCAGCGCTCGGTCGACCCGCAGGGGTTCGACCCGAATGCGGGAGCGGGCGTAGGAACGGGAGGATTGTATTAATCCGCAAAAAATAACCGTAATAGGTTTAGTATGCCTTGGCATCGTCGCCGTATTGCTGGTGTTCCATAGCCTGCATTCAAAGCCTACCGGACCGGCAACGCATTTCCTGTTCATCGGCAACAGTTACACCTACCGGCACGATATCCCCCATATGGTGCGCAAACTCGCTGCCTTGAAAGACGTAAACTTCGAAGTGGATGTTCAAGCACATGGAGGCTGGAACTGGGACAAGCACCTGCATAACCCTGCGACCCTTGCGGCCATCAATAAAGGCAACTGGGATTACGTCGTATTGCAAGAGCAGAGTCAATCCATGGGTCTGGATGGACAAACGCTCCAAGAAGGATCTTTTGCACCTGCAGTCGGCTTAATTAATTATGTTCACCAGCATGCGCCGAATGCAAAAATCCTTTTCTACAATACATGGGCACATAAAGATGGCGACAAGCAGAACTGCAAAAATTTCCCGAACGTCTGCACCTATGAAGGCATGCAGCAACGCATCGATGCGAACTACCTCACGCTAGCCGCTTACACGCGTTCGTATCTCGTGCCAGTAGGTACATCGTGGCGGGCGATGCGGATGACGCATCCGGAGATAGAACTTTACGATTCTGATGGCAGTCACCCTTCGGCAGCCGGGGCCTATCTGGTTGCATGTACGTTCTACAAGACCTTGTTCCAAGGGTCGGTGACTGGCATCAAAGCCATTGGTGTGGACGATGCAACTGCCACCATCGTTCAAACCGTAGTAGACAACTACGTGCGCTAGAATGTTGTGGTTGAAGCATAAGCTGTGTCAGGGTAAACATCACGCGAATCCACTAACAAAGCTGAATTCGTCATGCGCGCAGAGATCATCACCTTAAAAGAAACGTTTGCAGCATCGCAGGATTTGTTAGCGAGGTTCCTTTGACTGGGATAACCTGCTGAAAACCGCCGAGGCGTTGAATGCACAGGCGGAAGACCCGAACCTCTGGAATAATCAGGAACAGGCGCAGAAGGTGATGCGCGAGCGCACGCGGGTGGATAACGTCATCGGCAGTTTCAAGCGGGTGACGGGTGGTTTCGCCGATGCGCTGGAACTGCACGAGATGGCGGAAAGCGAAGGCGATGAGACGATGCGCGTGGAAGCGGAAGCTGCGCTTCGGGCATGCGTTGAAGAAATCGGAAAGATGGAGCTCGAGGCGCTGCTCAACGGCGAGGCCGATGCGAATGATTGCTACATCGAGATCCATCCCGGGGCGGGGGGGACGGAGTCGCAGGACTGGGCGTTCATGCTGTATCGGATGTATCTGCGCTGGGGCGAGCGGCGTGGGTTCAAGACAGAAATTGTCGATGAGCAGAATGGTGAAGAAGCGGGCATCAAGAGCGCGACCATCCGTTTGAGCGGACATAATGCCTATGGCTGGGCCAAAACGGAGTCGGGTGTGCACCGGCTGGTGCGCATCTCGCCGTTCGACAGCAATGCGCGGCGGCATACAAGTTTCGCCAGTGCGTGGGTATACCCGGTGGTGGATGAGAATATCACCATCGTCATCGAGGAAAAGGACGTGAAGGTGGATACGTTCCGCTCCAGTGGCGCGGGCGGGCAGAACGTCAACAAGGTGGAATCCGCGGTGCGGCTGACGCATATCCCGACCAATATTTCCGTGGCGTGCCAGAACCAGCGGAGCCAGCACCAGAACCGCGAGGAAGCATGGAAGATGCTGAAGGCGCGCCTGTACGAGCACGAATTGCGCAAGCAGGAAGCGGCGACGGATGCGCTGAATAGTCACAAAACGGATAATAGCTGGGGCAACCAGATCCGCAGTTATGTGCTGCACCCGTACCAGATGGTCAAAGATCTGCGCACGAACGTGGAAACGAGCGACACGCAGGGCGTGCTTGATGGGAAGATTGATTTGTTCATCAATGCGAGTTTAGCGGCGCGGGTGAAGGGGAATGTGGAGAAGTAGCCTTTATTATTGACATAGGTTGTTTGTATGTTATTTTGGTTGCGTAACCAAAGAGCAACGCGATGAATGATATTACTCGTGAACTTGAGAAATTTACTACGAAATCAGATAAAATACGCTTTCTAGATGCGCAGGGTTGGGCGCGGACTGCCATCGCTAAAGAGCTCGGGATTCGCTACCAGCATGTGCGTAATGTTTTGGTAGGTACTAAGGTGGCAACCAAGCAACAACCATCCATGCCGTTGTTACAAAAGATCTATAAGATTGCGGAGACTGAAGGCGTTGCGCCTCAGCAACTGATCGATGAGGCATTCACGGATTTCATTGAGAAAAAACGTAAAGGTGGTGTGCGCTCGCAGGTGTTTGAGGCCTATGCGCAAAGCCTTAAGGAGTTTGACCAGCTTTACCACAAGCTAGCGCAGTAAGTGACGGATTATCTTACGCTTCACGAAGTGATGTTCCTGCATGAGGACCAATTGGTGCGGTATGGCGGAAGAAAGGGTGTGCGTGACATGGGGGCGCTGGAATCAGCACTTTTCAGACCGCAAACGGGTTATTATGAGCATGTGATCGCCGAAGCGGCAGCGATGATGGAAAGCCTGGCGATGAACCATCCCTTCGTAGACGGTAATAAACGCGTTGCCTTTGCCGCTACCGATGTTTTCTTGCGTATTAACGGCTACCGTATTACAGCCGCAGCGAATGTTATTTATCAAGCAGTGATGGAATGGTTCGAAAAAGAGACTTTCGAATTTGCGACCATCGAAGCATGGTTACGGAAAAATACCACGTCATGAACAGCCTTGGATTCGATAAGCCCGAGAAGGAGACCCGCGTCGTGGTGGCGATGAGTGGCGGGGTGGATTCGTCTGTGGTGGCAGCGTTGTTGCACAGCCAGGGGTATGAAGTGATCGGCATTACGCTACAGCTGTACGACCATGGGGCGCTGGTGGGCAAGAAGGGCGCCTGCTGCGCCGGGCAGGACATCCATGATGCACGGCGGGTGGCGGACGGTTTAGGCATACCACATTACGTGCTGAATTACGAATCGCGTTTCAAGGACGCAGTGATGGAGGATTTTGCGGATACGTATCTCGCGGGAGCTACGCCAATTCCGTGTGTGCGTTGTAACCAGAGTGTGAAGTTCAAGGATCTGCTGGCGACGGCGCGCGACCTCGGCGCGGATTGCATGGCGACGGGGCATTACGTGCAGCGGATTGTGAATGCGGCGGGGCAGGCGGAACTGCATCGCGGGGCGGACCCGGATAAAGACCAGAGCTATTTCCTGTTCGCGACGACGCAGGAACAGCTGGATTTCCTGCGCTTCCCGCTCGGCGGATTCACGAAAGAACACACGCGGGCGCTCGCTGAACGCTTCGGGCTGGCGGTGGCGGATAAGCCGGACTCGCAGGACATTTGTTTCGTGCCGACAGGTGGCTATGCGAGCGTCATCGAAAAAATTCGTCCGGGTTCGGCAGAGCCAGGCGAGATCGTCCATGTCGATGGACGCGTACTCGGGGCGCATGCGGGCATTATTCATTATACCATCGGGCAGCGCAAGGGCCTCGGTGGTGGCAGCGGCGAGCCGCTGTATGTGGTAAAGCTCGATGCGCCGATGAAGCGTGTCGTCGTCGGGCCACGCGCGGCGTTGGCGCGTAGCGATTTCTCGATCAAGGAACTGAACTGGTTGGATGCATATAGCACTCGCGACAGCATCCGGGTGAAGGTGCGTTCGGCGCAGCCACCGGTCGCGGCATCGATCAAACCATCAGCGAACATGAATGCGAGTATCCACTTAAGCGATCCGTATGAAGGGATCGCGCCGGGGCAGGCGTGTGTGGTGTATGACGGGGATCGCGTGTTAGGTGGCGGGTGGATCAACTGACCATGCGTTGAAAATGGCGCGCTGCTTTATCGTCGCCCTCGCCACGCGTCCTCACATAGCGCTGCTATGCTGCGGTACGTGCAAGGTTAAACTCCTAGCATCGCATCCATTTTAACCCATTCCATTAGAAGTATGACCCTAACAGAATCGAGGCTTAGGAATTCTCCGGCCGTTCATCGGCGCTGAACTGTTTCACTTCATCGCCCCATTCGCTTTCAAGTTTTTTCCTGAGAAGGTCATAGCGCATGTAATGCGTCTGGTTGACGCCGGCTACCATGACCTGCGCGATCATCGGACATAACAGTATGAGCAGCCAGCCGACGATGGCGGAGCCATAGATGACGACCCAGTTAAAGCCGTTGCCCATGATTTCCTGCAGCGCGGTACTCGATGGCCCGTGGGCCAAAAGTTTGGTGATGAAGGGCATCATACCCGACATATTCGCGGCGAAAATAGTCTTGAAGGTATAGCGGTATTTGCTGATATCCATGTAGTAGGCGACGATACAGGGCAGCATGCCAATGACGAAGAATACGAAGCCGGTACGCATCAGGCCCATCATCAACAAGCTAAACACGATCAGCAGGAATTTATATTTGAAGCGCATTTTCGGACGCACTCGCACTTTTCTCTGGGCATTCGCTGCGGCGGTCTCGGCAGAAGTCGCCAGGTGCGAAACGGTGGTCGGGGTCTTGCTCATAAACCGAACATGTTGGTAAGGGTGATGTAGCTGGTGATGGCCAGTGCGGCCCAGCTAATGACCATGGCCATCTTGCCGCCAGCCTTCTTTGCTTTGTAGTCGAGGATATCCTCATTCTTGAGGCGGTCGATACGATCCTGATTGATCTGGTGCAGAGCAATGGCCTTGGCGAAACCGTCCTGATCGTGGAATGTCACGTCCGTGTTGATGATCGCAGTCATGATCTCGAACAGGTTGCCGGTCTGGGCGTATTTCTTGAGCTGAAGCTTCAGGCGTTTGCGGATAATACGGTTATGGATCTGGTCGATGAGTTTTTCCACGCGCATCGCCGCCCAGGTACACAGGCCGATCAACTGTAGGCGCGCGTGCTTCTGTTGCGCTTTCGCCAGCAGTTTGAGCATGAGCAGCTCCTGGTTGCCGGCGAGCGTTGGGATTTCGGAAAGCTCGTTGATGCGGATCTCCTTGCCCATATCGATACGGCTGGCAATGAAAGCAGCGATGTGGCGATCGATCAGGCTGGTCTCGGGCCCAAGCTTCGTTGCCATCGCGTCGAGCGTTTTGAGCATTTCGAGGGAGGTCATCACGTGGTGCGCCTTCACCAACGGGCTTTGGCAGCACATGGTGGGGTTCAGTTCATAAAGCGTGCGCTCGAGCCCAAAGCCGAGGGCCTTGCTTTTGAGGTAGGGCCGCGTGCGTTGCAGGCGCCAGACGGTGACCGACATGTCGGATGTCTTGTTGCTGTCGGTGAGCTCCGACCAGAAATTGCCCATGTCGTTCTCGATGAACTGGAGGATCTGGCCCAGCTCTGCGCCATTGTGATGCAGCACGTCGGAAAGGACGGGGCCGATCCCATCCGGTCGCAGAGATAATTCGCGCGAACGCAGCGGACCTGTGGGATCGAGGATGCTGACGACGCGGGTGAGCATGTCGTTGAGCTGGGCATCGGTCGAGCCATGGCCGGCAATACGCATGGAGCGATCGAGTTTTTCGGCCAGTTCAGGGCGATGCAGGCTCATTTCCACCCAGCGGTCGATGCGCAGGTTCTTGATCTCTTTCAGCGACTCGCGCCAGTGCGTGTGCAGCGCGTTCGCCAACATACGGCGGCTGAAGAATTCCTGCCCAACGAATTCGATCGGGCGCGAGGCCTCCTTCGGGGCGCTCGGCGCGATCATGTTGAAGCGCTTGCCACCGAGCCATTGCTGGAGCTGTTCAAGGCCCCAGCGTTCGGCAGGATTCTCGTTCAGCGTGCCGCGGAAGAAATCCTGGAACATGTCGGAGAATTCGCGGTTGGCGGCGAAGACATTGTAGCTGCCGAAGTTGATGGCGCGGTCGATGAAGACATCCTTCGGCATGGCCTTGATTTTGTCGAGTCCGTACATGAGGTCGTACGCGAGGATGGCAAGGGAATAAACGTCGGATTTTTCGGTCGCCTCGCCGCGACCGAGTGGGTCTGCCATCAGCCGCTCAAGGGGCTCGTAAAGGTAGTGCGACAAGGTGCCGCATGGTGCCGATAGGCATTCACCCAGTTGCGGCGTATCGCTCAGGAAGAAGTTGCCGGGATAAATATGGCCGTGGCTGGTCTTATGTTCGCGCATAGCGACGAGGACTTTGACCGCAGGCTGCATCACATGGTCGACGACTTTATGCTCGTGCAGGCGTGCGCCTTGCTTGACGAGCTCGGAGAGGCGCTGGCCGCGCGGACGCTCAAAGAAAAGGACTGTGCGCGATTCGCCCAGATGCGAGCAGTTGACCGTGCCGATGCCAAGCAACGTAGTAAGGTTGGGGGTAACGAGGGTGGCGAGGTCCTGCGCGGCGAGCAGGCGGATCGGCAGGTTGTTATCGCACACCATGCCATAGGCGACGCGCTGCGTGTTGAAATCATCCTGCGCTTCAAAGGCCTTGGCATAGGCGTGATCGAATTCCGGCAATTGGCGCGAGGGGAAAAGGGTGAAGCGATCGGCCAAACGATCTTTATCCCCACCGGGAACGAAGGCGGCCTTGTAGGAATCCAGCACCTGCTGCAATCCGGTATCGACCTGTTCCTCGACCATCAGCGGTTCGATGTCGGTCATCTTTGCGGCGGTGGCCATCAAAATCCTATGAATCCATGAGAAAAGCGCTTTAGCCAGTATAGGCAAAGTTTATGCCATTCTCAACCGGCTAAAGGTTAAGACTTGTTAGGGTAAGCAAGGGCTTGGTGTGCCTAGAGGCCGAGGAATGGGTCTTTCACGAGGATGGTGTCCTCGCGGTCCGGACTGGTGCTAAGCAGAGCGACCGGGCAGCCGATGAGTTCCTCGATGCGGCGGATGTATTTGATGGCGGCGGCGGGGAGTTGGGCCCAGCTGCGAGCGCCGCGAGTCGATTCGCTCCAGCCGTCGATGGTCTCATAGATAGGTTTGGCGGCGGCCTGCAGTTCGCTGGCGGCGGGCAGGTAATCGTAGCTGGTGCCGTTGATGTCGTAGCCGATGCAGATGTTGAGTTCATCGATGCCGTCAAGCACGTCGAGCTTGGTGAGGGCAATGCCATTGATGCCGGCAACGGTAACAGCCTGTTTCACCATCACCGCATCGAACCAGCCGCAACGGCGCTTGCGGCCGGTGACGGTGCCAAATTCGTGGCCGCGCTCGCCGATGCGCTCACCGATGGCGTCCGTCAGTTCGCTCGGGAACGGCCCGCTGCCGACACGGGTGGTATAGGCCTTAGTGATGCCGAGCACGTAGCCGATAGAATGGATGCCGGAGCCTGAACCGAAGGTGGCGGCGCCTGCGAGGGTATTAGATGAAGTAACGAACGGGTAGGTGCCGTAATCGACATCGAGCATGATGCCCTGGGCACCTTCGTAGAGGACGCGTTTGCCTTCGGCGCGGTAATGGGCAAGCAGGCGCCAGACGGGCGTGGCGTAAGGCAGGATCTTTTTGGCGACTTCCTTGAGGGATTCGAAGATGGCATCGACATCGACCGGCTCGCTGCCGGAAGCGGCGAGGATGGGATTGTGGTGGGCGAGCATATCGGCAAGTTTGCCTTTGAGGGAATCGAGGTTCGCAAGATCGCAGACACGGATGGCGCGACGGCCTACTTTATCCTCGTAGGCAGGGCCGATGCCACGGCCGGTGGTGCCGATTTTGTTATTGCCACGGAGTTTCTCGGAAGCCTCGTCGAGCTTCTGGTGTATCGGCAGGATTAACGGGGCGTTCTCGGCGATCTTTAACGTATTGGATGAAACTTCGACGCCTTGTTTTTGCACCTTTTCAATTTCGGCGAGCAGGGCCCATGGGTCGATAACGACGCCGTTACCGATGATGCTGACCTTGCCTTTGCGGACGACACCGGAGGGCAGGAGACTGAGCTTATACGTTACGCCGTCGATGACAAGGGTGTGGCCCGCGTTATGGCCGCCCTGAAAGCGCACGATGACATCGGCGCGCTCACTGAGCCAATCGACGACTTTACCTTTACCTTCATCGCCCCATTGGGAGCCGACAACCACAACAGATTGCATGGGAAATCCTTAAAAATTGCGAGGTCGCTTTTTGGCATAGATAGGGTGGGATGTCTAGACCTAGGATAACGAACCGAAAACCGTCATAAACCCTTGGCTATGCAGTTCCGCTACCTCACGTGCGGGGGTGCCGTAAGGAATGGTTTTTACTAGTGCGGCAGATTCGCCGGGTAATTTATCGAGCAGGTCGTTGATATAAAGGGTGAAGCCGACAGCGTCCTCATGTGTCGCTGTGCGGTAGCAGCCGCCGCGGCCGACTTCGATGCCCGCCTTGTTCCAGAAGATGGCGTAGCCGATGCCAGTGTAATAACCGTAGCCGTTGAGGTCGAGCAAGTCGATGGTGAGGGTGGCGCTGACTTTTTGGACTGTGAGCGCATCCATGAGGGCGGCGAGGTCGCGCGCGGCATCCTTGACTTCAGGCACTGTGGAGGCGGTGAGGCGTTGGAGTACGTCTTTGGCAGGCCCAGCGTGGCGCATCATTTCGGCGATATCGAGCGCTTCGAGCGCTTGCAGGCGGGCGTGATCCTTGAGGCGCACGGCGTCGCGGATGGCGGCGTGTTTCTCGGCGGGGTATTTTTTCAACAAGGCTTCGAGCACGGCGGGGTAATGCAGATCGATGGTGAGGTCGCTGACGGCGCTGGTATCGAGCGCATGCGCGGCGATGGCAAGAATCTCGGAGACGGAATCGGCGTTCATATCGCCGAAACGCTCGATGCCGACCTGCGTGTGCTGACGACGGGTTTTCAACGCTTCGGGCGAAGTGCGTAGCGTGTAGCCCGCATAACAGAGGCGCAAGGGGCGTGGTAGCTTACTCAATGATTCGGTAGCAATGCGGGCGACCTGACCGGTGATATCGGCACGGACAGCGAGCATTTCAGCGGCGAGGGAATCGGGCATTTTGAAGACGTGGTGGCTGGTGGCTTCGCCTTGGCCGGCAAGCATTGAGCTGGCGTATTCGGCCAGCGGCGGGATTACGGGCTGGTAGCCAAAGGCCATGAAGGTCTTCAGGAAATGATGGACGAGGCGGAACTCGGCGGCAGCCAAGGGCGGCAGCACATCCTGCAGGCCGGAGGGAAGCAGGGTCGGCGTCATTATTTCTTTTCCGCATCCGAATGAAGCTCGCCGCCGATGGCGTACATATCATGCTCCATATCGTTCAGGATGATGCGCACTTTATGGGCGGGGGCGTCGATGGTTTCGCCGAGCACTTCCGTGACGCGTTTGACGAGCGCGCGTTTTTGCTCGGGCGTGCGGCCTTTGAGCATGTTGATCTGGACGATGGGCATGGGGGTTCTCCGTTGACCGTTCAAGAGGCGTTTGAGGAAAACGTTTAAGGGGCGTTTGATATTTGGTCAATGTTTGTAAGCACTACGCACTGCAGACGCCGCTTGAATGACAAAGCCTCGCAATGACGCATTCGACGCCTTACATCGCGGACGCCTTACATCGCGCGGACGGTTTTCAGGAAGTCGTTCACTTTCAGGTTCAGCAGTTCGGATTGCTCGCTGAGGGCCTTGGCGGAATCAAGCACCTGACGCGAGGAAACACCGGTCTCGTCCGCGCCTTTCTCGACGGTGACGATATCCCGTGAGATCTCGCTGGTGCCGGTCGCGGTGTGGGTGATGTTGCGCGAGATCTCGTTGGTGGCGGCAGATTGCTCCTCGACCGCCGCCGCGACACCATTGGTGCTTTCGCTGATTTCATTGATGATGCTGATGATGAAGCCGACGGATTGGACGGCCTCTTTGGTCGCTTCCTGCATTGATTGCACCTGCTGGACGATCTCTTCCGTCGCCTTAGCCGTCTGGTTGGCGAGGTTCTTTACCTCGGAAGCGACGACGGCAAAGCCGCGACCTGCCTCGCCTGCCCGTGCCGACTCGATGGTAGCGTTGAGCGCGAGCAGGTTGATCTGGCTGGCGATGCTGGTGATAAACTGGATAACCTCGCCGACGCGGCCCGATTTATCGACGAGCACATGCATAGCCTGATTGATGCTTTCCGCCTGCGCGGTGGCCTGGCCAGCAACGACGCTCGATTTCGACACTTGAGCGCTGATCTCGCCAATCGCGGCAGTGAGCTCTTCGGCAGCGGCAGCGACCTGGGTCGCGGTTTGTGCCGCTTCGGTCGCGGAGGAGGCGACAGAAGCTGAGGTCATTTTGGTTTGGTCCGCAAGCGTATTCAGACGCTCGGCATTGCCGCGCATCTGGGTCGCTGAAGCGGCAACGCCGGTAACGACGGATTTGACGCTCGACTCGAAATCATCCGCCATCTTGTTCATGGTGATGGTCTTCTGGCGGGCATTTTCGGCCTTGAGGTTCTCCTGCTCCTGCCGCAGCGACTCGGTCTGGATCATGTTCTCCTTGAACACTAGCACGGCACGCGCCATGCCGCCGATCTCGTCCTTATCGTCGGTCGAGGGAATGGTAACGGTCGTATCGCCTTTCGACAGAACACCCATCGTTTCTGTCATTTTCTGGATCGGGCGGGAGATGGAATTAGCGACAATGAAGAAAACACCGAAAGCAAAGAGCACGATGAGCCCGGAAAGGCCCATGACCTTTACGCGGGCCGCTTTAAGGGCATCGACCCGAATAGCAATCATATTACATAACTCAACGATACTTTGCTGGGCGAAGGTATCGGCGGCGTCGTGCAGCGTATCGGTCATCTTGACGAAATCGGTGGATTTCACGACCTGTCCCTTGGCGATAGCATGCAGCACATCGATGACTTTTTTACCTGCGTCATCGTAAGCTTTCATGCTAGCCGGTATATCCTTCTGGAAGGATTCCAAGGTGCCGTTGAAGTTCTTATCTTCGTTCAGGGCGGTCTGCATGCTCGCATCACCATGCTCGAGATAATCCTTCTGGAACTGGACAGCAGTATTGGTCAGGTCATCGGCCGTCTTGGCATCCACAGCGCTGCCTGCACCGACACGCAGGGCATTATAGCCTTCCTTTTGAATATTGTTGAGGTCATCGATGGCACCGGGGAAGACGTTCAGCACATCATCCATCACATAATAACTATCGAGGTCGCCATCGAGGATGAGATTGGATACGTCGCCAGCATGCTTGATCATCGTCCGCATATCACCGGTGATAACGTCATAATCGGCCGCCACGAATCTCGGTGCAGACTTGATACCTTGCCATTTCGCCTTAAGGTTCGCAATCGTCAGCGTCTCGGGCTCGCTATGGGCCTTCAAGGTCTCGGCCGTGAAATAATCCTCGGCGAACGGGTCTTGTGTAACTTTTTCAAGCTCGGTGAGAGAGGCATCAATGTTCGCTGCGTCACTGGCGATGTCGTTGCTGCGGTTCTCGTCGCCGTTCTCTTTCTGGATGATCGCGATCTCGTAGTCGGAAGTCAGGGTCAACAGCCTTATCAAGGGGCTGATCACTCTGGCTCCGGCGCTTTCGTTCGCCGAGAAGTCGATCGCTTCCTGCTGGCGGCTGTTAAGCTCGGTGGCAAGAATAACGATGGGAATGAGAAAGGTAATCAGGATGGCTAGCAGACGGCCACGAATGCTAAGATTGTGCAGCAAATGATTCATGCGAAGAGCCCTGTGCGAAATGTTATTTTCTGTGCGCTTGCAGCGCTTCTTTTTTGAAGTACCACTCTATCAGTGGTTGCGCGAATTTCAACGTTAATCTCATGCGCAATTTATGGATTCTGCACCTTGACAAGTAAGGGAAGCGCGTGAGGCGCCGGGGTTTCGGCGGTTTCAATGCTCGGAAGTTCGTACGGGATGCGTTGCAGCCAGGATGGTAATTTCTTTCCTTCTACGTACGACTGGAGCAGGCTGTCTTTGATCGGCACGATTTTCGGACAGGCTAGGACGATCTCGATATGGCGCTCGCGTAAGTGCGCGCGCAGGTCCTTTTCGTCGGTCAGCGTATCCGTGCTCCAGACGTATTTAATGCCGGCGCCCTCCCGATGGTAGTTGCTGGCGACAATGCGGTGCGGAGTAAAAAACAACAGTTCGGTGCCGATATCCGTCGGCGCGAGGATGTTCTGCGGTTTCCGGGGTAATACGTGATCGAGCTCGCCGCTGCGGATGAGTTGGCGCGCCGCCTGGTAGCACTGGTTGCGTAAGTGCGGCAGTTCGTTTTCCGGGGGGCTGATGATATTCATCACGGCGATGGTGTTGCGCGTAAGATCCGGCGCGGCGCTGGCGACCATCAGCATGAACGGCATGCCAAGCAGGGCGATGCTGACGGGCAGGCGCATCTTCATTTGTTGCTGGGGTGATAGGCCAGCAAGCAGGCTGGCGGGCCAGCGGCGGCTGACGAGCGGATTCTCCGGCGAGTAAAGGGCACCCAGCAATGGCGCGATGGCGATGATGCTGACGGGCAGCATGTAATAGCTCCAGCGCTGTTGGGTATAATACATCCCCGTGGTGGCGATGACGAAGAAGGCCAAGGTGGCCGAAGTACGGCGGTCATAAAAGGCGCGTTTTTGCTCGATCCATGGAGCGATGCAAATGAAGATCGCCGCGAAGGGGCAAATGATGAACGGCAGAATTTGAAGTACAGGAATCTTGTAGAAGGGTTGCGCTTCGGTGATGCGCGGCAGGAAATCGCTCATGATGAACGGATCGACGCCATAGGTAGGCCCCATGATGATGTGGGGATAGGTGTGGCCGAGGCCGAAGAATATCAGCAGAAAACCAACGAGCGCGACGAAGAAGCGGTCATTCATGTTGCGCGCCGGGACAAGGCGCAGCAGCCAGGCGGTGATGGCGCAGAGCGTCAGCGCGGTGACGTAGACGATGGAGATGCTGTCATAAACCGGGGTGAGCCATTCGTCCGCGGGGCGTTCGATCAGCACGGCGACGAAGGAACCGAGGGCGACGCTGGTGGCAAGCTGGGTGAGGGCGATGGATTTTTCACGGTCGCCCAACAGCCAGCCAATACCGTAATACGTATAAACGGCGCCGATGAGGATGAGGGTCTCGACGGAAATCCAGAGTTGCAGCGCGAACAGGATGCCGGTGATGACCATGAGGCGGCAGGTCGGACGCGGCGTGAGGATGCCGACAAGTACCCAAACGAAAAGGGCGGCAAGCGGGGCGTGATGATCCGCATTGCCGATGAGGAAATAGTTCCAGACGCCCGTCTGGGTGATGACCAGCAGCATCACCATTACATAGGCTGATGCATAGGGCGCGATGAGTCGGGTGGCGCGCATCATGCCGGCGAGCATGAGGCCCATCCATAGTACGGGCAGCAGCAAGGCGGCACGCGTGATGCGCAACGAAAGGTCGACATCTGCTGGCTGCAGATGCACGAAGAAGGCAATGACGAGATCGACCGGGCGCGTCCACGGGCTGCCTATAGGGGCGAGCGGTGTATTGCTGTGGTGCACGAGGTGGTCGTACCAGCTGCCACCGGCAAGCCAGTCACGCACAAGGGTCAGGCGTAACCACGTATCGGGGTCTGTCTGGCCGACGGGCACACCATCCAAGATTGGAACCGCATGCCATTTGCCGAGGACGAAAATCAAATGCGGGATGACGATGAGCAGGATGCAGATGAAAGAAACGGGTAGGCGCTCGATACGTTTGCTCATAGCGGCTCCGCGCGGGCGAAGGCGAAGCGTTTGTTGGCCCAATAATTGAAGCCCATGGAAAGGATCGTGCCAACGACCATGCCGGTGAGGCGGTTCAGGCGATCATCCGCGAATGGGGTAAGGGCGACGACGCCGAGGAATATGCCGTAATTAACGAGCGCGCCGACGATGTTGCTCAATAGGAACTGTGTCCAGGTGGCGCGGGTGTAACCGCGATGGCCCCGATAGGTGAAGATGCCGTGCAGGAAATAGGAGACGTGCAGGGCGATGGTGAGCGAGACGATACGGGCGATGGCGATTGCGAGGCCGAGATGGACGAACAGCTCCAGCCACGTCGCATCGACGACGAAAGCGATGCCGCCAACGATACAGAAACGCAGGAACTCGGGAATAACGAGGCGTAGCATGGGAAAACGGTAGCGATTGGCTGGACGCATGCAAGTTTCACCGGCATTTTGCGCGTATTGCCGTTGAAATGTGTGCAAAAACCAGTATGAGTGCAGCCATTACGCCGCACTCTCACCGCTAAGGGCCTTATGACCATTGCACCGCCGACCCTAGAACTTACCATCCTGATGCCATGCCTGAACGAGGCGGAAACGCTCGAGCGCTGCATCGTGAAAGCGACGAACTACCTGAAGGAATCGGGTGTTCAGGGCGAAGTGCTCATCGCCGATAATGGCAGTACGGATGGCTCGCAGGAAATCGCGCGGGCTAACGGGGCGCGGGTGGTCGATGTGCCGGAGCGCGGATATGGGGCAGCACTGGGCCATGGGATTGCCAATGCGCAGGGCAAGTACGTGATCATGGGCGATTCGGACGACAGCTATAATTTCAGCAAGCTCGACGGTTATGTCGCGAAATTGCGCGAGGGCTATGACCTGGTGATGGGCAACCGCTTTAAGGGCGGGATCGCGCCGGGGGCGATGCCGCCGCTGCACAAGTATCTCGGCAACCCAGTGCTGAGTTTCGTCGGGCGGCTGTTCTTCAATATCTCGGCAAAGGATTTCCATTGCGGCCTGCGCGGATTCTCGCGCGATGCGATATTGGGGCTGAATCTGCGGACGACCGGGATGGAGTTCGCCTCGGAAATGGTGGTGAAATCATCGCTGAACAAGCTGAAGATCACCGAGATTCCGACGACGCTGGATAAAGACGGCCGGACACGCGCGCCGCATCTGCGCACCTGGCGGGATGGCTGGCGGCATTTGACGTTCCTGCTGATGTATAGCCCGCGCTGGTTGTTTCTCTACCCCGGCGCGCTGGTGTTCCTCATCGGCTGTGCAGGCATGGGGTGGTTGCTGCCGAGCGCGCAGACCATCGGCAATGTGACGTTTGGCGTGCACACGCTGTTGCTGTCGGGCTTTGCAATGATCCTTGGCTTCAACATACTTGAGTTCGCGGTGCTGTCGAAACATTCGAGTGTGGTGCATGGACTGCTTCCGCCGGATGCGGCGTTGCGAAAAGCGCTGAAGATATTCTCGCTCGAGCGGTTGCTCGTTATCGGCGGAATCGTTGTGGTGCTCGGGCTGTGCGGCATCTGGCACAGCGTGCGCTTCTGGCAGGCAAACCATTACGGCAACCTCGATTTCGAGCGAGTAATGCGGATGATCGTGCCATCGGCAGTGGCGCTGGTCATCGGCGTGCAGATCGTGTTCGGGGCGTTTCTGGCGGATATTATCGGGCTGCCAGTGAAGCGGAAGTAACTATTCAGTCATGTCCGCAAGCGTAGCTTCCGCATAACGGCGGACGCGGGCGAATTCAACGACGATTACATCGAGCATCTGTTTCTTTTGGGGATAGGCGGCGCTTTTCTGCTGCTCCGCCATGAGGCAATGCTTCGATAATGCCGGCATGCCCATCGAGGCAGCGGAGCCTTTGAGGTAGTGCGCGGCGGCGGTCCATTGCTCCTGTTCTTCGGCACGGCAGCTGGTGCGCATCTCTTCAATTTTTTGCTCGCCCAGCGTGAAGAACAGGTCGAGTACGTAGGTAAGTTCATTCTTGCCTTCGGCGATGAGTTGAAGCGCTGCTTGGTCGATGGGCAGGTCGGCGTTGGCGGCGGCGGGTGCCAGCACGGCGGATTGCGCCTTGCTGATGAAACGCTGGCCGAGGAACTGATCGAGCTTGCGCGGATCGATGGGTTTCGTAAGGTATTCGTCCATGCCCGCTTCAAAGCAGATTTGCTGATCCTGCAGCATAGCATTTGCGGTCATGGCGACGATGTAGTTGCGCAGCAGGGACGTAGCTTGTGCCTCCGGCAATCCTTCCGTAGCTTCGCTTTCCATGCGGCGGATGTTACGGGTTGTCTCGTAACCATCCATCACGGGCATCTGGCAATCCATGAAGATGATGTCATATTGCTGTTGCTGCATCTGCTCGAGGGCAATCTCGCCGTTCTCCGCCCTATCGATCACGCCGAAGCCGAATTTGCCGAGCAGTTTGGTGAGTAGCAACTGGTTGACCGGGTGATCCTCGACGATAAGCGCGTGTGCTTCGCTCGCGTGCTTGCGCTTCGCGTCCACGGCGACGGCGTTGTTCCCGATCTTGTCCGTGGATATCTGCTCGCGCGGCATGGGTAGGTTGAACCAGAAGGTGGAGCCGGCACCTTCGATGCTCTCGAAACCGATCTCACCGCCCATCATATTGACAAGCTGTTTGATGATGGTGAGGCCGAGGCCGGTGCCGCCGTATTTGCGGGTGATGGTAGCATCCCCTTGCGTGAATTTCTCGAACATCTGGCCCTGTTTTTCGCGGGCGATGCCGATGCCGCTATCCTTGATGGTGCAGTGGGTCATTTGCGTTGCCGCGTCCCAGGTCAGCGTGGCGCGGACATAGCCGCGCTCGGTGAATTTCACGGCGTTACCAATGAGGTTGGCGAGGATCTGTCCGAAGCGCACCGGGTCGCCGATGAGGCGCGGCGGCATGTCCTCATCCATGGTACCCGTCAGGTCGATGGCTTTGTCGCCCGCGATGGAGTGGAAGAGGTTGATGGTCTCGTTGAAACCGGTGCGTACGTCAAAGCCGATCTGCTCGATATGCAGCTGATTGGCTTCGATCTTGCTGAGGTCGAGAATGTCATTGATGATGAGCAGCAGGTTGCGCGCGGAATGGTCGATAGTCTTGATGTATTGCAGTTGCTGTGGCGATGGGTCGGTATCGAGCAGCAGATGCGACATGCCGAGAACGCCGTTCATTGGCGTGCGGATCTCGTGGCTCATATTAGCAAGAAAGAGGCTTTTTGCTTGGGTGGCGGCCTCGGCGCGCTCCTTCGCCTGCGCAAGTTCGGTAGCGTAGCTTTGCAGCTCGGCGCTACTGTGCTCCATCGCGATGCGTTGTAATTGGGCGCGTTTCAACGCGGCGGCAGTCGCCGTGGCAAGCAGGGTGATGAGCATGCCGACGAGCAAAATCATCGACGGCAGGTTGCTGCGGCGCTGGGCATAATACGTGGCTTTGGGGATGAGGGTAAGCTGCCAGTGAAGGCCTTTCATCGTGATGGTCGTCGTCACGGCGCTTCGCATCAACGTTGCAACGGAGTCTGGTGCGTCGGTATAGATGCGTTGGTCGTTCTCGTGCAGTACGATGAAAAAGGAGGGGAGATCCCGCGCAAGGGCAGTGTTGAGTAGCTGATCGAGCCGTACCTCACCGATGATGGTGCCGGCGAATTGCTCCTTGGCGTAGAATGGCGCGGCAACGGAAAAACCCGGGGCGCCGCTTGCCGTGAGGTGCATGGCGGGTGAGAACATGAGGGCATGGTTCGCCTGCACGGCGTTCATGATCTGATTCCTCGCTTCGTCGTTGGAGCTGCTGGTCGGCGGCATAGCGTTGGATTTTGGGGCGACGAACCATCGCACGTGGCGATCCGCCGTCAGTGCCGTTATGGATTCGAGCATCGGGAAGACCTTGGTGATGCTGCGCGCGTCGCTCTCCCAGGCGCGGCGTTCGACATGTTCGCTGTTTTCCCACCGTCCGGCCATACGCTCGACGACGGTGCTGGTGCGGTTGAGGTAGTCATTCAGGGCGAGACGCGCATCCTCCGCCTGATCGACATTGCGCAGGCGGAATTGCGCGTCCTCGTTGTGGCCAGCGAGCTGCCAGAAGAGTAACGTAAAAAGTAGCGCCGCAATAAAGACAATGTGTGGAGCCCAGCGCCAATACCAAGAGAGTGAGCCAGGCTTGCGCGTGAGCGCTGTGGCGGGCGCGATGGATTCGGCATCGGCTTCGTAGGTATGCATCGAGGTGGCCATGCCGTACGATGCTTGCGGGGCGTGGCAGTGTCAACCGGAGGTAGCAGTTGGCGGGAGGGGAGAAACGCGATTGGCGCCAAGGTGTGTGGTTGGGGAGACGGGCGGAATCGAAGCAGTTAATTCACGGCTAACGGAAATGGCGGAGCAGTCGATTGCTGGCGCGGAATGGCCTATTTAAGTAATCTGCCACTTTTTGGCTGAGGCTACCTATTTTTGTAGGTAGAATTCATCATAATAATACAATCAGGTATCTACATCATGAATGACACAGAAACAGAATTGAATGCAGTTGAGGTGCGTTGTTTTCGCGATATTGCAGATGGCGACTACATTGCAGCTCGCACTTGTTTCAAAGCGCAACTCTGGGTCCAGTATTATTGGAGCGGTCAGCAGGCTTTAGAAAAATATTTTAAATGCATTCTTCTTCTGAACCGCATTCCATCTAAAAATATTAATCACGACATCAAGGCAGCTTTAAATTTGATAAATGAACGAACTGAATTCGAAATTAAATTAGATTTAGAGCAAAAAGAAGTTTTTGAAAGAATAAGCAGTTATGGCACTAACCGGTATCTTGAGGGCTGTTATTTTGTCCGAAGATATGACCTACATCTTTTGGATCGATTGATATGGTATGTAAGACAGTTCTGTTTTCCTTTGGGCTATATTCTAGGAATAGAAAATCGTTCAGAAGAATTATTTAAAAAAGAATTAGCTCAGATTGAGCGCACCAGAATTAAACCTGACCCACAAAGTGTAAAAGGAGAGTTAGGGAAGATACTTAATAAAAAGCTTCATCCTGCAAGATCCGCATTGGTTTGGAATAACCTTTTTTTCACTACCAATTCCAAACGTAGAATTACTGTTAATACTGGTTTGGCTGGAGTTAACGCACCTTTAAGCTTAAGACCTAAACTCATCTATGAACTGCAGAAATTTATTCAACTTTCAAAAGCAGCTCTAACGGATTATCAAAAGCTCGCTGAAATGCAGGATACTTTACAAGGCACTTTAGTGACTGTCGTTCCTGATAATTTAAATGGCAGACTTCCAGCAACCTTATCTAAAGTTCTTGATAAGAAAAAACGAGATTTATAATGTCGAGTTTTTTCTTTCTCTCAGAGTAACTCTCTAGCAATAATGAATGTCATCAATATCTTGCGCGCAAATTGATTTAAGACCATTCCCGAAATCTGGCCAAAATATACTATCCATTAAAGAATTTTTGGCGGCTTTGCAAAGATTCGAACCCTCGTAGAGTTCAAGGATTTCCTAGAATATCATACCCCAATCGGTTGTATTCAGGAAATGGCGGAGGAGATGAGATTCGAACTCACGGTAGGGGTTTACCCCCTACAACAGTTTAGCAAACTGCCGCCTTCAGCCACTCGGCCACCCCTCCGCATACGTATTCCAGCTGGGTGAATACGGGATTTGCCCGCGAAAATGATCGCGAGGTGGGGAGGTGTAGCAACAGTTCCACCGAATCTCAACCGATTTTCTAATTGAGTTGGGCAAGTGGCTAAGCTAAACAGCAGTGACGGGTGCGTTTCCCGGGTATTTAACGCTCAGGAGCCTCGTGTTTTATGCGTCGAATCGTTTTTCGCACCAGTGTGACCATGCTTCAGTTATTGGTATTTGCCGTATTGACCATCGGCATCTTCCTCGATGCCCAGCGCGTCGGCGGCAACATGCATGAGGTGATACCGGGGGAGCTTTACCGCTCAGCGCAGCTCGAGCCGAGCGATCTTGCTTACTTCGTAAAAAAGAACCATATCGCCACGGTGCTCAACCTGCGTGGGCCGAACCCGAACGCGCCGTGGTATCAGGATGAGCTGGCGGAATCGACAGCGCTGGGGATTACCCACATGGATTTTGCAATGAAGGCAAGCCGCGAACTGACCGACGCGCAGGCCATGCAACTCATACAGGTGATGCGGGATGCACCAAAACCGTTGCTGATCCATTGCCACTCGGGCGCCGACCGGACTGGCCTTGCATCCGCGCTGTATATCGCGGGGGTGGCGAAGGGTACGGAATGGGAAGCGGAGAAGCAGATGTGGCTGAACTACGGCCACATCGCTGTCATCGGCGCGGCGGTGGCGATGAACCGCACCTTCGAGCGGCTGGAGCCGCATTTCGGTTTCGGGGATTCGTAGGGTTTAGGCGTCGACGCTGGTGCCGCCTGCCGTGGTGTCATCCACCGACGGTTGCGATTTCGAGCCGCCCGTGGTCGAATCGTAATCGCTCGAGATGGCTTGCCACTGACTATTCACTTTTCCCATGAAACTGGTTTCCATGCTTGCGATATCGGTGCTGTTGCCGACCGTGCCGACGCTGCCATCGCCGCCATTCAGCGCATTGAGGAGCATTGCGGTGGGATTGAGATTACGCATTTCAGCCTTGGCAGCAAGGCTGTCCGCGCCGATGCCAGCCGCAGACATATCCTTCTGGATGTTCTGAAACGTTGCTTCCGTATACGGGGCATTCTTGTATTTCTGTAAAATAGCGGTGAGCTTATCCTGCTCTACGGGGCTGAGGACGATGCTGGCACCGGTGCTGCTGGTGCTACTGCCCTGGCTGCCGCCACCGCTGCCATTGCCGCTGGTGAGGTATGCCTGGGCTTCAGCCGAGAGGTCGAGGAGGTAAGAATTGCCGCTCGAACTACTGGCATTGCCGATATCCGTACCTTGGGCCTGAGCGAGATAATCAGTGAGCGTCGGTTGGGCGGTGCTCGTCGAACCGTTTGAAGTTGAAGAATCTTTCTGCATTAATTGCTGCAGGATCGAGGTCGAGCTGATGGTGGTCATAAAGACTCCTGAAGCGATTTCTGTCATTTATAATGCAAGAGCTACGCCAAACGACCGAGACCGCCGTTCCAGCGAAAGCTGGAACCAGCTATTTTATGAAGGTGGATTCCAGCTTTCGCTGGAATGAAGGCACATCCTGTGCTCTAAGGCCCGCCATGCCGAAACCCGCCACCGCCACCAAGCAATTACCGACGAAAACCGCCGCAGCGCCGCGCGTGGGGTTCGTCTCGCTGGGCTGTGCGAAGGCGCTGGTCGATAGCGAGCGGATCCTGACGAAGCTGCGCGCCGAGGGCTACGAACTGGCGGCGGATTATCAGGGCTCGGATCTGGTCATCGTCAATACCTGCGGCTTTCTCGATTCGGCGCGCGAGGAATCGCTTTCGGCGATTGGCGATGCGCTGAACGATAATGGCAAGGTGATCGTGACCGGATGCCTTGGCGCGGAGCCGGAAGTCATCACCAGCAAATACCCCAACGTGCTCGCCGTGACGGGGCCGCAGCATTACGAGGCGGTGATGGATGCCGTGCATCAAGCGCTACCGCCGATGCATGCGCCGTTCTTCGACCTGCTGCCGCCGGGCGGGGTGAAGCTGACGCCGCGGCATTATGCGTATTTGAAAATCTCGGAAGGCTGCAACAACCGCTGTTCGTTCTGCATTATTCCGAGCATGCGGGGTGATCTGGTGAGCCGCCCGGTGGGTGACGTGCTGCGCGAGGCGGAAACGCTGGCAAAAGCGGGCGTGAAAGAGTTGCTGGTGATCTCGCAGGACACGAGCGCGTATGGTGTGGATACGAGATATGCGATGGATACATGGCGCGAGCGCGAGGTGAAGACGAGCATGCTGGGGCTGTGCGAAGCGCTGTCTGACCTCGGCATCTGGGTGCGGCTGCAGTATGTGTATCCGTATCCGAGTGTCGACTATGTAATGCCGCTGATGGCGGCGGGCAAAATCCTGCCGTATCTCGATATTCCGTTCCAGCATGCATCACCAAGCGTGCTGAAGGCGATGCGTCGCCCGGCGAATCAGGAGAAAACGGCGGACCGGGTGCGCAAATGGCGCAGCGAAGTGCCGGATTTGACGGTGCGTTCGACGTTCATCGTTGGTTTTCCGGGTGAGACGGAAAAGGATTTTGCGTTCCTGCTCGACTGGATGGATGAGGTGCAGCTTGATCGGGTAGGGTGCTTCAAATACGAGAACGTGACGGGGGCGACAGCGCAGGCGCTAAGCGGCCATGTGCCCGAGGACGTAAAGGAAGAACGCTATCACCGCTTCATGGTGAAGGCGCAGGAAATCTCGGCGGCGAAATTGCAGAAGAAGATCGGCACCGTGCAGCAGGCCATTGTGGATGGCGTGAAAGATGGCCAGTTGATCTGCCGCACGCGCGCCGATGCGCCGGAAGTGGACGGGCTAGCTTACACGCCACTGGTGAAGGGCGTACGCGTGGGTGATTTTATCCATCTCGAGATCACCGATGCCGATGCCTATGACCTGTATGGTATTTTGAAGAAACCGCACTGAGGAAACGACTATGGTTACCAACGAGAAACCGCAAAAACGCAAAGAAACGCCGGGTGAGGTGATCCGCTCGTTCCTGTTCATGGTGCTGCTGGCGCTGGTGTTCCGCTCTATTGCTTATGAGCCGTTCCATATTCCGTCGGGCTCGATGCTGAGCACGCTGTACAAAGGCGATTATATTTTCGTCAGCAAATTCTCCTATGGTTATAGCCGTTTCTCTTTCCCGTTCGCGCCGAAATTATTCGACGGGCGTATCCTGAGCAGTGAACCCAAGCGCGGGGATGTGGTAGTGTTCCGCAACCCGGCGAACACCCATGTCGATTACATCAAGCGCCTGATCGGCCTGCCGGGCGATACGGTGCAGATGCGCCATGGGCGTTTGTATATCAATAACGAAATGGTGGAGCAGACGCGCGATGGGGACGCGAGCGTGCCGGATGATACCACGGGCGTGTGGCACAACCAGCCGCGTTACAACGAACTGTTGCCGGGCGGGGTCAAGCACATCGTGCTCGACGATTATCCGGCTGGTCCGGCAGATAATACCATCGTGTATAAAGTGCCGGCGGGAAATTACTTCATGATGGGCGATAACCGCGACCATTCGGAGGATAGCCGCTTTTCGGCGGAGACGGGCAACCCGGAAGGGCCAGGATATGTGCCGTTCGAGAATTTCGTCGGCCGAGCGGATATCATCGCGTTTTCTCTGAAGGGCCTGAAGGGTCGCTGGCTCAAGAGCATCTAGCATGCTGGCTGAACTTGAGACTCTGCTTGGCTATCAGTTCAGTGACAAAAAGCTGTTGGCGTTGGCGCTGACGCATCGCTCGCTGGTGCGTGACGGGGGCGAGGCGAGCAATCAACGGCTGGAGTTCCTCGGTGATTCGGTGCTCGGGCTCACTATTGCCGAGATGCTATATCATGCGTTCCCGGATGAGGCGGAGGGCGACCTCAGCAAGCGCCTCGTGTCGCTGGTGAATGGCGAGTTGCTGGCGGTGATTGCACAGGAAATGCGGCTGGGCGAGCACCTTACCATGGGCGGTGGTGAGGAGGAGCAAGGCGGGCGGCAGAACCCGAGCAACCTCGAGGATGCGTGCGAAGCGTTATTGGGGGCGGTATATCTCGATGGTGGGCTGGCGACGGTGCAGCAGATCATCACGCGCTTCTGGCAGCCCTATGCGCATGCGATGAAAGCGCCGCCGAAGGATGCCAAGACGACGCTGCAGGAGTGGGCGCAGGCGCGTGGGTTGCCGCTGCCGGACTATAGCCTCATCAGCAGCGACGGGCCGAGCCATGCGCCGCTATTCGTGGTGGAAGTGGCGGTGAAGGGCCAGCTTGCCGTACGCGCCGAAGCAGGGGTGAAGAAGCAGGCGGAGCGTTTGGCGGCGGAGAAGTTGCTTAGTCAGTTACATTAGACACTCGTAATGACGGCTTACTATTTTCTACAAGCAATCACCGCGTCGGAGACGCGTTTAAGATCATCATTCGTCATTGCGCTGCCGGAAGGCAGGCAGAGGCCGTCCTTGAAGAAGGCTTCGCTGATTTTGCCGCCCACCATTCCCGCGCCTTTGAAGACGGGTTGCAGGTGCATGGGTTTCCACACAGGGCGCGCTTCGATGTCCTGTTGATCGAGCGCACGGCGGATGGCTTCGCGATCGGTGCCGAACTGGCTGGCATCTACGAGCATCACGCTAAGCCAACGGTTGCTTTTCCCAGTGTTAGCTTCCGGCATAAAGGTGATGCCGGGAAGGCCCCCAAGTGTTTTTTTATAATATTCGAAGATTCCGCGGCGGCGGGCGACGCGCTCCTGCAACACTTCGAGCTGGCCACGGCCGATGGCGGCGACGATATTGCTCATGCGGTAATTATAGCCAAACGTCGTGTGCTCGTAGTGCATGTCTGGCGTGTTATCGCGGGCTTGCTGGCTGAGGAAACGGGCTTCGTCGATGAATTTTTTATCGTGGCTGGCGAGCATGCCGCCGCCGCTGGTGGTGATGATCTTGTTGCCGTTGAAGGAAAAAGCGGCCGCATCGGCCAAGGCGCCGGCATGGCCGTGCTGGAAGGTGGAACCGACAGATTCCGCCGCATCAACGATGAGTTTGACGCCGTATTGCTCGCAAAGAGTGCGGATGGCGCTCATGTCGCAGCTTTGGCCGTAGAGGTCGGTGGGAAGGACTGCCTTCGGCAGTTTGTTTTTCTTTTTGAGGTCGGCGAGGGTTTGAGCAAGCAGATCGAGGTCCATGTTCCAGGTTTCGGCATCGGCATCGATGAAGATGGGCGTGGCGTTCTGGTAAAGAATGGGGGTGATACTGCCGATGAAGGTGAGCGAAGAGGCGATGACGCTGTCGCCTGCGCCGACGCCAAGGCAGCGAAGGGCGAGGTGAATGGCGGCGGTGCCGCTGCTCAAGGCGACGCAATGCGGGATGCCTGTGCGCGCGGCGAATTCCTGCTCAAAGGCATCGACCATGGGGCCAAGTGGCGCGATGTAGTTGCTGGCCAGGGCATCCAGCACATAGCGTTGCTCATGGTCGCCCATATGGGGTGGAGAAAGGAAGATGCGTGGCAGTTGGCTCATGAATTCCCTTTGGAGACGCGCTCACTATCGAAGCGCTGCATGGTGGCGTGGCCGGTAGCGCTGATGCCCTCGCGTCCGAGCACGACGGCAGCCGTGCGCCAGAGGATTTTTAGGTCGCCCGCGAAGCTGAATCGTTCGACATACTGGGCGTCGAGTTCGAGGCGGGCGTCCCAGTCGATGGCGTTGCGGCCATTGACCTGCGCGAGGCCGGTGATGCCGGGGCGCATGGAATGGCGCAGTTGCTCGCGCGGGGAGTAATGCGGCAGATATTCCGGTAAGAGCGGGCGCGGGCCGACCAGGCTCATGCGGCCGGTGAGGATGTTGAGGAGTTCGGGCAGTTCATCGACGCTGGTCGCGCGCAGCCATTGGCCGAGGGGGGTGAGGCGCTGCTCATCTGGTGCATCGCCGCTGAGCATGGTGCGGAACTTAATGAGGCGAAACGGCTGGTTGTTTTTACCGATGCGGATCTGGCGGAAGAAGATGGGCGAACCGAGGCGCAGGCGGACAAGGAGCATAGTGGTGACGAGCAATGGCGAGAGGAGCAGCAGCAGGCTGGCAGCCATCATGACATCGAGCAAACGCTTCAAAAGCAGGTTCATGGAAAGTTTATAACAGGTGGTTCAAGAGGCGTCATCGCTGAAATGACGGTATCTTGCATCGGCATCATGGCTAATGTAGGGATGATGCATGACGAAAGAACTCATTATCATCGGCGGTGGCGGCCACAGCCGCGTGCTCATCGGCATGGCGCAGGCGGCGGGGCAGACGGTGCGGGGTGTCGTTACAAGCAACGCGGCGCTGGTGGGCACGGATATTTTCGGGGTACCGGTGCTGGGGCTCGAAGATGAAATCATGCTTGACCCGAAGGAAGTAACGCTGGTGAATGGGGTCGGCAACCTTGCGGGCAGTAGCGGGCCCGGGTTGATGCCGCGTATCGAATTGTACCAGCGCTACATCGCGCACGGCTTCGATTTCCTGCCGCTTATCAGTCCGCAGGCGATGGTGCAGACGCATGTTATTCTAAGAAATGGCGTGCAGGTGATGGCGGGGGTAGTCATCCAGCCCGGTAGCGTCATCAGTGAAAATTGTATCCTTAATACGCGGTGCTCCATCGACCATGATGTGGTGATCGAACCGCATTGCCATATTGCGCCGGGGGCAGTGCTCTGTGGTAACGTATCCATTGGTGAGGGCGCGCATATCGGGGCGGGGGCGGTCATCATCCAAGGCGTGCGGATCGGGCGGAATGCCGTGATTGGCGCGGGGGCGATGGTGACGAAGCATGTGGCGGACGGGTTCATCGTGCGCCCGGCGGCGTGCACGCAGAGCAGGCCGGTACCTGCGACCGCATGACGGCGACCAAGCCTTTAAACGAAGAAGAAATCACGGCGCGGCTGTTGTATCGCGATGCGATGATCCTTGTGCTGGACAAGCCAGCGGGAATCGCGGTGCATGTGACGGGGCATGATAAAATCGCGCTGGATGCGTCGTTCAAGTTTTTGCAGTTCGGCTTGCCGAATCCACCAGCGCTGGCGCATCGGCTGGATCGCGGGACCTCGGGTTGCCTCGTGCTGGGGCGGCACCGGCAGGCGCTGATCAAGCTGGGCAAGTTGTTCGAGAAACAGCGAGTGGAGAAAACCTATCGGGCCATTTGTGTGGGAGTGCCGCAGGAACGCGCCGGTACCATTGAGCGGGCGATACTGAAGAGCGGCGTGGGCAGCAAGTGGAAGATGTCGCTGGATGAGGGAGGGCAGTCAGCGGTGACGGAGTATCGGGTGGTGCGGACGTTCCGTCATTCCGGTCTCGAGCCGGAATCTCAGGCCTCATCCGCCAGTATGTGTTCTTTGCCCGTCATCCCGGGTCAAGCCCCGGATGACGGCGGGACAAGGGTGTCGCCAACTCAGCACACGGTTCTTTCCGAAATCGAGTTCTCGCCCAAAACGGGGCGGACGCACCAGATTCGGCTGCATGCGGCGTTCGCATTGGGGTGCCCGGTGGTAGGCGATCCGTTCTATGGGGCGCAGGACGGTACGTATTCGGCGAGTGCACTGCCGATGATGCTGCATGCGGAACAGCTGGTGATCCCGCTGCAGCCAAGCAAAGCGCCTATCGTGGTTGCCGCGCCGTTACCCGAGCATATGATGGCGCTGTTAGCGAGTCGGAGGACCTAGGCGCTTCTACAGCAGGTAATCCGCATCAGTGCGTTGCAGCGGGTGCAGCAGCTGGCGAGGGAACGGATGGCAATGCCGGTGCAAGAGTTGGAGCAGAGGCTGCCGGTGCGGCGAGCGGTGCCGGTGCGGGCGCTGGAAGTGGCACCGCTGGCGACGGCATGCTAGTTGGCGCAGGATTCATGGGAGCGGGAGCAGCAGCCATCGGCGCATGTGCCATCGGAGCAGGGGCCATCGGTGCTGGGGCCATCGGTGCTGGAGCAAGTGGCGCAGGGGCCAGTGGTGCTGGGGCAGGAGATGCCGCTGTCATTTTCCGGGTACGCACATGTTTTTTGCCATGTTTATGGGTGCTCATCTGGAAGAAGCGATGGGCGCTACGTTGCAGCACACAGCCGCTCGGAGCAAGGTTCGGGGCCCAGGCATCCGGCTGGTTGATAGTGAAACCTTCAGTTCGTGCATGGTAAGCGCAGGACTGTTGGTCATGCCGCAACCAGGTGTATTGCGTGCTGCGTTTGCGGCTGGCGAGGGTGTTCCACGCCGCGGCTTCCTGCAGATTGCAGGTCGGTTGCTCGACATGGCAATAGCTTTTTGTGACGCCGACGCAATTTGATTTGTTGTAGGGATTTTCGTGCAGGCAATCCTCGATGGTGGCGACGTTAGCCTGCAGCGTTGGATAATCCATCGTTTCGCGCGGCGCATCGCTACCATACCACATGGTATGCTCCGACGGTTGCCAAGCGAATGCGACAACGGGAAGGGAAAAAGCGAGAAGTGTGACAAGCGTGCGGTAGGAGTGTTTCATAAATCATTCACCTTGGCTGGAGCTGAAACCATTCTTGCCGTCGAACGTATAGAGCGTTTCGATCTTGAGGAAGTCGATGCCCTTGTCGGCGGCACGGGAAAGCAAGTCGGAAATATGTTTGAGCGTGATGCTGGCACCTTTGGTTTCCGGCAGGTAACGGGCGCGGAAACGGTCGGTGACATCCATCTCGGTGACGATGTTCGGCCAGACCTTGAGGCCTTTGCAGGACAGCATCTGTAGTTTGAGTTCCGGGGTACTGAGCGAATCGACCAGCGTGCCGAGATCCTCGATGTTCTTGCCGTACCAGTGAACAAAGAGGTCGAGGCCGACGAGTTTGCGCTCTTCGGTCTCCTTCGCCATCACGGCATGGCTGGTCATCGAGGCGCCATCTTTCAGCGGGGCGTATTTCACGATGCGGTAGGTCTGCGGCTCCTGACCGAGGCGGTCGATGACTGCCTGGGCGAATTCCTTGGTGCCGAGGATGGTCTTACTCATGTCGTTCTTGATGTCGATGGTGTGCTGGCCATCCTCGATGGTTTTCAGCCACGCGTTATGGATGAGCGAGGCTTGCTCGTTGAGGCCGAGATGCACCAGCATCATGATGGCGCCGTGGAGAAGGCCCGAGGGGTTGGCGATATTCTTACCGGCGATATCCGGGGCGGAGCCATGAATGGCCTCGAACATGGCGTAGTTGGCACCGACGTTTGACGAACCGGCGAGACCGACGGAACCGGAGACTTCGGCGGCGATATCGGAGATGATGTCACCGAAGAGGTTCTCGGTCACGATGACGTCGAAGATATGCGGTTTGCTGGCGATGCGGGCCGAGCCGATATCAATGATATAGTGCTCGTTCTCGATCTGCGGGTATTCTTTCGCGACCAGGTTGAACATGTCATGGAACGCACCATCGGTGAGTTTCATGATGTTGTCCTTCGACATACAGGTCACTTTTTTACGGTTATTGGCGACCGCGTATTCGAAGGCGTAGCGCATGATGCGTTCGGAGCCGGAGCGGGTGATCATTTTCACGGACTGGAAGGCATCCTGCGTCTGGCGGTATTCGATGCCGGCGTAGAGGTCTTCCTCGTTCTCGCGGATGATGACGAGGTTCATGTTGGCATGCATGGATTTGATGAAGGGGTGGTAGCTGGTGCAGGGGCGCACGTTGCTGTAAAGGCCGAGCGATTTACGCATGGTGACATTGAGCGACTTATAGCCGCCGCCCTGCGGGGTGGTGATGGGGGCCTTAAGCAGCACTTTAGTGCGGCGGATGCTGTCCCACGCTTGTGGGGGAATGCCGGTGGTAACGCCTTTTTCGTAGAATTTCTGACCGACCTCGATGGTGTCGATCTCGAGCGGGACGCGCGCTTCGGCAAGGATCTTGAGGACGGCTTCCATGATCTCAGGCCCGATGCCGTCGCCATACGCTACCGTGATCGGGTGGCTGGCTGGCTTTTTGAGTGCGAAGACGGACATGGAGGCTCCCTTACAGTTTGGTCAGGAATAACAGAAAAGTGAGCCAGCTTACAGCACCGTTGGTTAACAAAGGGTTACTGCAGGCCACTTCGTTGGCAGTCGTGCCGCTTTTGCAACTATAGATTAAACGCAAATTCATTAATTGGTAACAATTTTCAGGTACATTCTGTATATGTCTAAGATTCCAGATTTTACACCTGATAAATATAGCGCTGCGTTAGGTTTAGCCATTACCAGTTATGCTGCGGGCGATTCGACGGCGGAGCTATTCACGCCGGATTCAACGGGGGAAAAATATTTAGTGTTCTGCGATACGCTTAAGCTTAAGCAACGGCCTAATGTACTCGTCATTGATAGTAAAAATAATGAGCATTTCGAGCATGGCGAACAAGGACTCTATGCGATTGCGTCAAATCTTGTCGTTGTGCCGCGAGATGTATTTGAAGGATTTAAAAAGAGCGAACCCGTTGCGGATTATTGTGTAGCCCATGAGCTTGGGCATGCAGAGTCATTCCAAGAGACGTCGGTATCTCGCCGAAAGATGCTGGCTTACTTGGGTGCCGCAGTTGCCGGTGTTGGCGTGCAACAGGCAGCATACAGCACGCTTAAACAACCGAAGGAAAAAGAAACGCATAAATGGCGATATTTCAATCTCGGCACCAGTAGTGTGGCAGGGCTCGCAGTAGCAGGGTTGGCACTGCTGCAAGTCGAAGGGTTGATCTTTCGTGCTGAAGAATTTCGTGCTGACGATAATGCTGCGAAAATTTTACCCCCGTTACGTATGCTTGAGGCCATGTCGGTGTATATGGAAAATAGTTGCAATGAGCCACGGCAAAAAGCTGCTATCGCGATGTCTAGGACCAGTTTCAATCAAGTAGTGGAGAAGCGGGAAAAGGAAGGAAAACCTCTATCGCCCGAGCAGAAGGTCGTACTCTGGGCCACTGTGCTGGGACGGTCAAGCCGCGATAAAATCGATTTGAAGGATATCGTAAAAGGTGACTATTACCCGGGCCCGTCGAGGCGCTTGAATCGCCAACTGGAAAAGTATGGCGAAACTTTGAAAGGCAGAGGCTAAGGTTATTGAGCCAGCGCTGCTTTCACTGCCGCCAGCGCTGCTTCGAGCTGCTCGCCAGCCGGCCCGCCGCCCTGGGCGAAATCTGGTTTGCCGCCGCCACCCTGACCGCCAAGGGCAGCGACGGCTGCTTTGACGAGGGTCGGTGCATCGGCCTTGCCGGTGATTTCCTTGCCGATGGCGACGATGACGGAGCCCTTGCCTTCGCTGCTGGCGAGAAGGACGCAGACGGCATCGGCGTGTTGCTGGCTCATGCCCATCGCAATATCGCGCAGGGATTTAGCGTCGAGTTCGGCGAAGATCTTGGAGGCAAGTTTAATGCTACCGATGGTCTCGATAATGGCTTCGCCGCCGCCAGACAGAGCGGCTTGTTTTCTGGCTTCAGCGGCTTCCTTTTGAAGCTTTTTATTGGCCTCAGTCAGGTCATTGATACTGGTTTGCGCTTTGGCAGAATCTTCCTCATAACGCGTGTTGACGTCGGCAAGTTGAGCGGTTCTCAAAGCATCGGGTGCAGGGGATGCGACGGCGGCAGGTGCTGGTTTTTTCAATTCGCTGAGGAGGCGGGCATTCTCATTGATGAGCGCTTGAAGCTGTACATCCTGCTTAGTGAGTTGTTCAATGAGGAAGCTGCGTACGCCTTCGCCGGTGGTAGCTTCGATGCGGCGGACGCCGGAGCTGACGGAGCCCTCGGAGATGATGCGGAAGAGGCCGATGTCACCGGTGTTACTGACATGGGTGCCGCCGCAGAGCTCGACGGAGAAATCTTTGCCCTCGGGCGTTTTACCCATGGCGAGGACGCGGACTTCACTGCCATATTTCTCGCCGAAGAGGGCCATGGCTCCGGCAGCGATGGCGTCCTGCTGGTTCATGAGCTTCGTGGTGGCGGGGGAGCGTTGCGCAACGTAGTCATTCACTTCACGCTCGACACTGGCTAGTTCCTCACGCGAGATGGCTTTCGGGTTGGCGATATCAAAACGCAGGCGATCCTCGGCGACGAGGGAACCTTTCTGGGTGATGTGCTCACCGAGCTGGTGGCGCAAGGCGGCATGCAGCAAGTGCGTGGCAGAGTGGTTGGCACGGATGCGGTTACGGCGGGCGGTGTCGATGGCAAGGTCGACGGTATCGCCGAGTTTCAGCGTGCCTTGGTCGACAGTGATGTCATGGACGAAGACGCCGTCGAGCGGTTTGCTGGTATCGGTCACAGTAGCTTTGGCGTTGGCGGTATTAACGGTGCCGCTATCGCCGACCTGACCGCCGGATTCGCCGTAGAATGGCGTCTGGTTGGCGAGCAGTTGACCGGATTCGCCGGCTCTCAATTCGCTGACCTCTGCGCCGTCTTTAACGAGGGCAGTGATTTGGGCTTGGGCGGTTTTCATCGCGTAACCGAGGAATTCGGTGGCGTCGGCGCGCTCCTTGATATCGAACCAGAGGCTGGCGGTGGCAGACGCACCCGAACCTTTCCACGCGGCGCGGGCCTTGGCTTTCTGTTCATCCATGGCGCTGGTGAAACCGGTCATGTCGACGGTGATGTTCTCACCGCGCAGGATATCTTGCGTGAGGTCGAGCGGGAAGCCGTAGGTGTCATAGAGTTTGAAAGCGGCGGCACCGGGGAAAATGCCACCGGGTTTGACGTTCATTTTTTCTTCTTCGAGAAGTTTCAGGCCGCGTTCGAGCGTTTCCTTGAATTTAACTTCCTCGAGCTTCAGCGTTTCGGTGATGGCGGCTTCGGCGCGTTTCAGTTCGGGGAAAGTGGTGCCCATCAGTTCGACAAGCGTGGGTACGAGTTGGTAAAGGACAGGTCGGTTGCTGCCGGGCATCAGCAGATGGGCGTGACGCATGGCGCGGCGCATGATGCGGCGGAGCACGTAGCCGCGGCCTTCGTTGCTGGGCAGCACGCCATCGGCGATGAGGAAGCTGCTGGCTCGCAGATGGTCGGCGATGACACGGTGCGAGGCAATCTGTTCGGGGTTGCTGTTATGCGTCAATTCCTGTGAGGCGGCGATAAGCTTCTTGAACAGGTCGATATCGTAGTTGTTATGGACGTGCTGTAGCACGGCGGTGATGCGCTCGAGGCCCATGCCGGTATCGATGCAGGGTTTGGGCAATGGTACGCGGGTGTCCTTGTCCTTCTGGTCATACTGCATGAAGACAAGATTCCAGATCTCGACGAAACGGTCGCCGTCCTGATCGGGCGAGCCGGGAGGGCCACCGGGAATATGCTCGCCGTGGTCGTAGAAAATTTCAGAGCAGGGGCCGCAGGGGCCGGTATCGCCCATCGCCCAGAAATTATCGGCGCTGGCGATGCGGATGATGCGGTCGTCCGGCAAGCCGGCGATTTTTTTCCATAAGGCGAAGGCTTCGTCATCCGTGTGGTAAACGGTGACGCAAAGCTTGTCGGCGGGGATTTTCCAGACTTCCGTGATGAGCTCCCACGCGTAGGAAATCGCTCCTTCCTTGAAGTAATCGCCGAACGAAAAGTTGCCGAGCATCTCAAAGAAAGTGTGGTGGCGAGCGGTGTAGCCGACATTGTCGAGGTCGTTATGCTTACCGCCGGCACGGACGCATTTCTGCGAGCTCGCGGCGCGAGGCGGGTCGAGCGGTTTTTCGGCGCCGGTGAAGATGTTCTTGAACTGGTTCATGCCGGCGTTGGCAAACATCAAGGTCGGATCGTTCTGCGGCACGAGGGAGGAAGACGGCAGGATAGCGTGATCCTTACTCGCGAAGAAATCGAGGAACTGGGCGCGGATGTCGTTGGTGGTGGGCATGGGTTCTCAATCAGGTTCGGGGGCTGAATTCATAACTTTTCAACCGGAGGGCGGCAAGGGGAATGTATGGTTACCTTGCCTACGAAAGCAAATAGCGCCCGGAGCAGGGCTCGCGGGCGCTATCGTCAGGCGATGTAAACGTGAAGACTATTTAGGTTTTTTATCGGTCTTCGCTGCGGTCGCTTTCGTGTCCATCGCGGACTTGGCGTCGGCTTTCGGTGCCGGCGATTTGTCCTCAACCTTACCGGCAGTCATCGTGTAGTAGACGGTGACTTTCGAGTTCACTTTTACCGTGTCCGGCAGTTTCGTGTCGGAATCACGGGCGATCTCCCACGATTCCTTGCCTTTCTGCACGGTGATGCTTTTGTCATCGAGCGCGGTGACGGGGCCGGTGACCTGGTAGGTTTTGGTGGCGGCAAGGGCGCCGGTTGCCGAAAGCATTACAAGGGCGGTAACGAAGGCTAGTTTTTTCATGCGGGTCTCCTATGAGAGTAAAAAACAAGTGGCTTGTTATTTACGGGTAGCAGGTACCAGCCGCAAGCGAAATATTAGTTGATTCGCTTGGGAATGCGAGTGCGTACGCACACCCTAACGACCATGTATCTTTGGAGGCGATATAGATATATATTGTTCGGGGATAGCATTGAGCGTCTGTATTAGAGCGGATACCGTATCCTTGTCCAATGCACTCCGCGAAATACTCTTACCTTTGGCAATATTGGTTAAAAATTTTTCAGGATCCTGCTTTATTTCACAGAACATGTAATGAAGCTGACTTTTAGGACTAAACTTAAACATACGATAGACAGCGCCGACTACAGTGTTGGGTGTGCAACCTAGCGCTTTTGCAAGTTCCGCGTTGCTGATCGTATTCTTAACGGTAAACGCTTTGAACGCATCCGTAAACGATAGGATTTCCGCAACCGTGGAAGTACATTCCCTTGTATTAGATCCTTTTGCCAGTTTACCTGTTTTCAGTTGGTTTAATACTTGTTGACGGGCGGCGCTTATAGGTTTTTCAGGTTTTTCCACCTCTCTATCTGTACGACCGCGCTTCGCAACAACTTGGCCATCCTCAGCCGGCAAGCCCTGTCCGACCTGCAAAGCGCCACGATGGACCTTTTCGGTCCAAAGACTGGAACCGAACGATTGGGCCGTAGAGGTTTCTGTAGCTAGCGAGGGGGCGACGGCGCGAGCAAATGCGTTCCACACCTGTTGCGGCTGGTGAGCGCCCTTGTCTTCGGCAGCCTTCTCCAATTGAGTCCGTAGCGTAGTGGCAAGTTCCTCACTGATCGCCACGCCCGAATTGAACGGGCTGCATTTACGCTCAAGGTTGCGCACGGCAGCTGCGATGAACTCGATGCCCTCCTTATCAGTACGGGCATTAGGAAAATCAGATATGTGGTGGTGTTCGATGTAACTGTCCATGGCCAGACATTTACCATGCACAACGAATAATAGTGTTACGATTTGATGAAGAAATGCGGGGGAAGTATTAAGGAATCCCCGTGAAGCACTGATATGGCTCCACGAGGATTTCAGTAAGTTAGAATGCTAACATAACGCAAAACCTGAACTACGCCGCATCAGCCGGAGCGGCATCCTCGGCATATTCGGCCGGGGCGCCGGTGAGGGCTTCGGCAAGGGTGCTGGATTTGGCGCGGATGGCGGCTTCGATCTCAGCCGCGACTTTCGGATTGTCCTTCATGAACTGACGAACATTCTCTTTACCCTGACCGATGCGCTGATCCTTATACGAGAACCAGCTACCGGATTTTTCGACAATGGCGGACTTGATACCCATGTCGATCAGCTCGCCTTCTTTACTGATGCCTTGGCCGTAGAGGATGTCAAACTCGACAGTCTTGAACGGCGGCGAGACCTTATTCTTCACCACTTTAACGCGGGTGAGGTTACCGACCACTTCCTCTTTATCCTTGAGAGCGCCGATGCGGCGGATATCGAGGCGCACGGAGGCATAGAACTTAAGGGCATTGCCGCCGGTGGTGGTCTCGGGGTTGCCGAACATCACGCCGATCTTCTGGCGGATCTGGTTGATGAAGATGACGGTACACTGGGTGCGGTTTACGGTACCGGTGATCTTGCGCAGGGCCTGACTCATCAGGCGGGCTTGGGCGCCCATGGTCGCATCGCCCATTTCACCTTCGAGCTCGGCCTTAGGGACGAGGGCGGCGACGGAATCGATGATGACCATATCGATGGCCCCGGAACGCACGAGGGTATCGGCAATCTCGAGCGCTTGCTCGCCGCTATCAGGTTGGCTGATGAGCAGTTCATCGACGTTCACGCCGAGTTTCTTGGCATAAACGGGGTCGAGCGCGTGCTCGGCATCGATGAAGGCGCAGGTGCCGCCGGCTTTCTGGCACTCAGCGATGGCGTGCAAGGTAAGGGTGGTTTTACCCGAGGATTCCGGGCCGTAGATTTCGATGATGCGGCCTTTCGGGATGCCGCCGACGCCAAGGGCGATGTCGAGGCCAAGCGAGCCGGTAGAGATCGTTTCGATCTCGAGGCGCTCCTGGTTGCCGAATTTCATGATGGAGCCTTTGCCGAAGGTCTTTTCGATCTGGGCGAGGGCGGAATCGAGGGCTTTTTTGCGCTCGGCGGGTTTGATATCGTTCTTGGCGTTGTTCATTGACATATGCGTATGCTCCTTGGGTTAGTCTATGGGGTAACCAAGAAGTAGTGCGAGTTGCCGGGGGCTACAATCACAAAAGGGGAGTTATCCCCGAATTATTGTCCCGGGAATCAAATCGTGCTATTTCTGCACCAGTTTCAAAGTTGCGCCATGATATTGCTCGCGCAGGGTGGCTTCCATGGCATGAAGCAGTGCACTGCTATTGGCAATGAGCACGGCGGGGGAACCGTCGAGATCGAAACGTTTGATCTTCGCGCCGGCTTGTCCGGCGATATGTACCGCGGCATCGGTATCCCACGGATATTGTAGCGCGCCGTGGCCAGCGACGATAGCGCCATCGATCCAGCCGTCGGCCAGTTTTGTAATGGCGAGCGCAGTCGAGAAGGTTGTGGAGGGCAGGCTTTGCGCCCTCAAATGCGTTTGCATGCGACCTAAAGCATCCATGATATGGCGATTATTAGCGTCATAGATAACGACTTCGATTTTCTTACCGCGAAGTACGTCCTCTTTCGAGCCGCTGAAGGCAGGAATTTCCGGTGCGTGCACATGCAGTTGCTTTTCGCGATCGCCCTGGACGAGATGCGCACTTTGCGTGTCTGCGACAAAAATCTCGTCATGCATGGGGATCGAAACAAGACCGATTTGAGTCTGCCATTTGCCCACGACTTTTTCCTGCAAAGCGATGGTGACAGAAAAATCGGCAGAACCATTGACGAAACAATGGGTGCCATCGACCGGATCGATCAGCCAGCGTCTGGAACCGTCTGGAAGCGACGCATCATCGGCTGAGTAGCCACTTTCTTCAGCAAGGACCGGTATGTTGGCGCAGGCGGTTAGTTTCTGAATAATGAATTTCTCCGCATCCATATCAGCCTTCGATAAAACATCCTTGAAACCTTCATGTTCAAACACATTTGATTTGGTTCTAATACCTAGCAGCCCATCGGGATCCTCGCTTGCCTGTGCTTTTTCAAACCACTGGCGCAGGATGGCATTAGCGCCTTTGGCGGCGTCGATCATGGCATACAGTTTATCAGCTTCCGCTCGCGTGTCGAAGCGTTGTGTGTACGGAACTACCTTACGCAGTGTTGCCATGGCTATGCTGATTACTTAGTCGAACTAACGTAAAACTATGTGACGATTCGGTCAAGATTGGTTACTCCACCGGCCCATCCAGCACTTCTTTAACTTTTCCGGCTAACTGCTTGAGGGTGAAGGGCTTCGGCAGGAAGTTGAAGTGGCGCTCGGTGCCGAAGCTGTCGACGAAGGCATCCTCGGCGTAGCCGGAGATGAAGACGACCTTCAGATCCTTCATGCGTTCGGCATGAGTTTCGTAAAGTGAGGTGATCATTTTCGGGCCGTTGATACCGGGCATCATCACATCCGAGATGATGAGGTCGATATGGCCGGTATGGTCGGTGAAGACTTCGATGGCATTCTCGCCGGAATCGGCTTCGAGCACTTCGTAGCCTTTGTTACGCAACGCGCGGGCAGCGAAGATGCGCACGGGTGTTTCGTCCTCGACAAGCAGGATGGTGGCGCGGCCGGTGAGGTCGGCGCCGGGTTTTTCGTCATGCGTTTCGTGTACAGCGACTTGTTTCTCGTCGGCCTCGAAACGCTTGAAGTAGAGGTGGAAGCTGGTGCCGACGCGCTCCTCGGTTTTGACGAAGATGTAGCCGCCCGTTTGTTTGATGATGCCGTAGCAGGTAGAGAGGCCAAGGCCGGTGCCGCTGCCAACCTCTTTAGTGGAGAAGAAGGGCTCGAAGATGTTCTTGACGATCTCGGGTGGGATGCCGCTGCCGGAATCACCGACTTCGACGAGGACATAGTCACCGGGAGCGATGATGTCGTCTTCGGTCGGGGCGATGAGGTCGCGGTCGAGCGCTTCCGGGCTGTCGATCGTCACATTGCTGGTGCGGATGGCGAGGGTGCCGCCTTCCTTCATCGCGTCGCGGGCGTTGACGGCGAGGTTAATGATGACCTGCTCGAGCTGGCCCTGGTCGGCCTTCACCATGCCGAGCTCGCGGCCATGCTGCATCTTCATCTGGATGTTCTCACCGATGAGGCGGCGGATGAGGTTCGATAGCTCAGCGAGGACTTCGGTGAGATCGATGGTCTTGGGCTGGAGGGTCTGGCGGCGGGAGAAGGCGAGGAGCTGGCGCACGAGGTTGGCGGCGCGGTTGGCGTTCTGCTTGATCTGCATGATATCGGCAAAGCTGGGGTCGCCAGCCGGGTGCCGCATGAGCAGCAGGTCGGAAAAGCCGATCATGGCGGTGAGGAGATTGTTAAAATCATGCGCGACGCCGCCGGCAAGCTGGCCGACAGCTTGCATTTTCTGGCTATGGGAGAAACGCAGTTCAAGGTTTTTCTGCTCGGTCTGATCGATGAAGTGGAGGATGGGCACGGGCGGGAAGTTTTCGCCGGCGCACATGTAGGTGAAGTAGACGAAGGCAGCGACGACGTTGCCGTTGGCGAGGCGCAGCGTGATCGACATCGGCTGGATGACCTCGTGCGCAAGCAGACGGGCAAACGAGTCGCTGAAGCGGGCGCGGTCCTCGGGATCGATATATTCGATGAGGGCTACCTGACGATCGGCTGGCAGTTCGTGCTGCATCAGGGCGACGAAAGTGTAATTCGCTTCCATGATGAGGCCGTCATCGTTCAGGCGCACGATGGCGAGAGGCGACAGCTCGATGAAATCGTTGATGTCGAGCCCGGTCGACTTGCCGCTACTGAACCGATGCGGTGTTTTGGGCGGCAGATGCGGCATACCGGACCTACGCCGCAGCGGTGAAGAGGCTGCCCGTGGCGCCGATGGCCTTGCCATTGCCATCGCGGATCACGTTTTGGCGGATCTCGGCAGGGATGCGGCCGTGCATCTTGTTCATGCCGACGGCGGGGCCGCTGTAATTGCCGATGCTGTATTCTTCCGTCAGCGCTTCACCGTTGAAGCTGAAGAAGAGATGGTGCAGGCTCAGCTTGTTCTCGATAATGAGGCCGGGCGCATAGCCGAGCATAAGCTCGAAGGCGGGGTTTACATACTCGAAGCGGCCATACTGGTCGGTCGCGTAAAGGCCGGTATTGGTGGTGGTGAGCAAATGCTCGAGCTTGTCGATGCTGGTGGAGCGCAGGGGTTCGGGCATCAGTTGCGTGCCTTTGCGCGTGCCGAAATATTCGCGACCGCGCAGAAGGCAGAAGCCCGCCGGACGCTTCAACGGCTCGACGGTAATGATGTAATCCTTCTTTTCCGAATATTGGGTGATGACGGGAAAGACAAGGCGCTCGCTCTGGCCGCTGTGGATCGCGCTCAGGATGCGGTCGCGATCGAGCTTCCTGACCGTTCCCTGCTCGAACACACCTTCGAGCGCCTGTGAGGTAGCGTAATCGAAATGCGGGAAGATCTGGTCGAAATTATCGCTCGTATGGACGATGCTGCCGTCACGACGCAGAATCATGCTGAAGGCGGAGCCAAGGGCGAGCGACTGCGAGAAGAGCATGTTCTGGAACTCGGCGGCCATGACGAGGTCAAGGTTCTTCTGCTGAGTCGAGACGACATAGAGGCAGAGCATCGCAATGAAGAAGACGGTAGCCAGCGTGATGTAGGGTGCCAGATGGACGGGCGATGGTACGTAAACGAAGGTGGTGATGCAGATGAGTAAGTCGATCAGCAGGAAGCAGGCGATGATGCGCGGGATCTGGCGATGGCGATGGCGTGGAACGAAATCGAGCTGATCGGCCTTGATGTTTTCCATAGTGCTGAAACGCATGCGGAGTCCTTGTGATTGGCAGAAATCAGCATGCAGAAACTTTGCTTATTTGGCAATAGGTTTAGGGGGGCTGTGCATGAGTGTTTGGCGGCGCCGCACACGCTGTCATGCTGAACGTGTTTCAGCATCCATCCATTAAAATATTAAAATTCCTTCCGCCTACTTCTTCAGCTTGATCTCCGGCAGGTTGCTTTTGCCTTTCGGTTTCTTGTAGGCTGGGCCGGGATTCTTGCCGCCGGGGGTCTTGCCTTTGAGCTTGTAGACATAGCCGATGATCTTGGCGACGGCCTGGTAATGCTCGATCGGGATCTCGTCGTCGATCTCGGTAGTGTCGTAGAGGATGCGGGCGAGGGGCGGATTGCGGATGATGGGGATACGCAACTCCTGTGCTTTCTCGCGGATGCGGGCGGCGACCTCATCCGCCCCTTTGGCCAGCATGACGGGGGCCTGCATGCTGGTGGAATCGTATTTCAGGGCGACGGCAAAGTGGGTCGGGTTGGTGATGATGACGTCGGCCTTGGGTACGTTCGCCATCATGCGTTTCTTGGCGCGCTCGCGGCGAATTTGGCGGAGCTTGCCCTTCACCATCGGGTCGCCCTCCTGCTGTTTGTATTCGTCTTTCAGCTCGTGCTTGCTCATGCGCAGGGATTTGCGTATCTGGAAGTTTTGATAGACGTAATCGACGATGCCGAGCAGGAACAGGAACATGCAGACGCCGATGAGAAGCTTGCTCGCGATTACCTGCGAATATTGCAGGATGGTGAAGCGGTGCATGCTGTGCATCAGTTGCGGCAGCTGGTTGCGGTAGGGCATGGCAACCATGGTGCAGATTGCACCGATGGCGAAGACCTTGGACAGGTTCTTGATAAATTCGATCATCGCCTTCAGGCCGAACAGGCGACCGAAACCGGCGAGCGGCGACAGTCGGCTGAGCTGCGGTTTAATGTGCTCGGTGGTGAAGTGAATCTTGCGTTGCAGGATGGCCGGGGCGAGCGCGCCAGCGAACGTAACGAGGAACGGTAATAGCACGACCATCATGAAGCCGAGGAAGATATGGCGCATGGTAAGGATGACGCCGCCGGGGCCCATGTCGATCTGATCAGGCTTGGCGATGTAGGGGGTCAGGAGGCGCATGACATCGTAGGAGGTCTTGGGCATCATGACGGCGATGAAGAAGAGGAAGCTGCCCATCATGAAGAAATGGTTCAGCTCGCGCGAGCTGGCGATCTTGCCCTTCTGGCGCGCTTCGTCGAGCTTCTTCTGGGAAGGTTCTTCGGTCTTTGAAGCGTCATCTTCTGACTCGGCCATCAGTTGATTCCCACCCAATGGTGGAGCGTGTCATCGGCGTAATCGACAAAGACTTCCATCATGGTCGGCAGGGCGACGAAGAGCAGTAGAAAAGCGATGATGATCTGTGGTGCCATCATGACGAAGAAGACCTGAAAGTTCGGCATCAGCCGCGACATGAGGCCACCCGCTAGGTTGAAGATGAAACTGAAGACGATGTGCGGTGCGGCGAGCAGCACGCCCATCATGAAGCAATCGCTGACGAGATGCGTGTTGAACTGCAGCATGTCCTCCATGTTCGGGTAGTGGCCGGGGACGAATGTGTCGTAGCTTTGCACCACGGCGGCGAGCATAAGGTGGTGCATGTTCATGGCCAGCATGAGCGTCATGGCGACGACGGTCATGAAGTTGGATATCGTCGCGGTCTGGGTGCCGGTGACCGGATCGAAGATGGAGGAAACGGCGAGCGCGGACTGGTAGGCGATGATGGTGCCGGCCACGTGAAGGATGGAAAGTAGCGTGCGCGCGATCATGCCGATGAAGGTGCCGATCAGGATCTCGGCAGTGATGAGCAGGCCGAGCTGGAACATGCTGCCGGGCAAGGGTGGCATGCGTTCCATCAGCAGCGGGGTGAGGACGAGGCTGACGCCAAGGCCGAAGAGCAGGCGGATGCGGGGGGTGACATAAGAATCACCGAACGCGGGCATGACCATCAGCGCCGCACCAACGCGAGCGAAGATGAGCAGGAACGCGCTCAACTGGCCGACGAGGAAGTAATTGAGGAGGTTGAGGGTCATGAAGTTGTCTCAAACACTGTCGTCATTGCGCAGCGCTTGAGGCCGAAGCAATCTAGGCCTTTGGCGCTGTAGTGGTATTGAGCGCCGAAGATTCGGCGCGCTGGATTGCTTCGGCTAAAGCCTCGCAATGACGGAGTATGCGGGGCTACAACCATGCACGCCTCACTCGATCGAGGCGATGCGGTCGAACAATTTGGTGCCGTAATCCTGCAGGGTCTGGAGCATGAAGGGCATGGCTAGCATCATGACGAACAGCATGGCGACAAGTTTGGGGACGAAGGTGAGAGTGCTCTCCTGCACCTGCGTGAGGGCCTGGACGAGCGATACGGCGAGGCCGACAACCATCGCGGTGACAAGCATAGGCCCGGCGACGAGCAGCAGCACCCAGATGCCGTGGCGGGCGTAGTCGAGGATGTCGGGAGTTTCCATAGGTGTGCCTAGTCCCTAGTGCCTAGTGGTTGGTTATTGGTGCCTAGTGATTAGTAGCTGGTGGCGAGGACTGTGCCAAGTGCTTACTAGGCACATGGCACTAAGCACTGATTACCACTTACTAGATCGGCATCTTGATGATGTCCTGATAGGCGCTGATGACGCGGTCGCGGATGGCGGTGACGGTATCGAGCGCGGTCTCGGCATCGGAAACGGCGGTGACGACATCGGTGAGGTCGGCCTTGCCCGAGAGGGCCTTGACGGAGAGGTGTTCGGACTTGTAGCCGGTGTTCTCGGCGCCTTGCAACGCGTTGCCAAGCAGCGACATGAAACTGCTGCGCGAGGTATCCGACGTTTCGCCCATGCCGGTGCTGGCGTTGGCTTTCTCGACAATATTCTGCGCGACGCGTAGTGCATCCTGATAGGCCCCGGCGGCGCGAGAAAATGAACTTACATCCTGCATGGTATTCTCCCTGTTTTCGTTTTTTATTTTGGTCTTTTTAGTTTTTAGTTCAATCTGCAGTCTTTCGTTTGTCGTCATTCCCGCGCAGGCGGGAATCGGTAGTTAGTGGCACTAACTCTAGTGTGTGCCTGTAGCCCGCGATCCCCGCCTGCGCGGGGGTGACGGCGTTGGTAGGCTAATGCAATAAGCCGATCGTCTGGCTCAGCATGGCTTTACTCGTTTCGATCACGTTGATATTCGCTTCGTAACCGCGTTTGGCTTCGCGCATGTCCATCATTTCATTGATGGGGTTGACGTTCGGATAGAGCACGTATCCGGCATTGTCGGCCTGCGGATTGTTGGGGTCGTATTTCTTGACGAAATCGGAACGGTCGGTACGGACCTTGTCGGTGCGAACCATTTTCTCGCCGCTCTCCTTATCGAGCGCGTTCTTGAAGCTGATGGTCTGGCGGCGGTAGGGCAATGCGCCATCGCGCGTGCCCACTGATTCGGCGTTCGCGATGTTCTGCGAGACGACTTTCAGGCGATCCTGCTGGGCCTTCAGGCCGGCGGAGGAGATGTGGATGGTATCGAGCAGTTCCATTCAGCTACCTATTTATTGCCGGTTGCAGTGCGATAAAGCGACGTGAATTTCTTCATCATCGTGCTGCTGAGGTTGAACTCGGCATTGGTATCGGAGACTTTGCCCATCTGGTCTTCCATGACGACGTTGTTCTGGGTCGGGCGCATCTCGAATGTGTCCTTGTCCTTAATGGTGGTGAAGCTGGTGCCGCCGGTGAGCGTGCCACCGAGATGGGCAGGGCTGGTCGCGGCCATTTCGAGCCGGTTATGCTGATCCTCCGCGAGGCGTTTAAAATCGAGTTTCTTCAGGTCCTGCGCTTTGTAGCCGGGCGTATCCATATTGGAGATATTGGTCGCGAGCGCACCCTGACGTTGTGTCTGGTACTTCATATGCGCTTTCAACATGGTGTTGATGGTGGGTTCCGAAATATCGCTCACTGCTTGCTCCGCGTGTTTACCTGAGATTTACAATCTGTAATGCAAAGGTAATGCCATTCTAAGTAAGGTAGCTTGCCGAGCTCTTATCGGGTGGGTTTCGGCCCCACCTCTGCTGATTCCACTAATATAGGCATAAATTACCTATATTGCAAACAAAATATCGTATGGAAAGAGGTTAATGGCTGTGGTACAGAGGAAATACCAGTAAGGTCAAAGCAGCCAGTAGGTGTCGGTATGTTATATTTGTCGCGAAAATTGGGCGAATCCATCGTCATCAACAACTCGATCGAACTGACGGTCATCGAGGTTCGCGGCAAGACTGTTAAGCTCGGATTCCTCTTCCCGCCAGACGCGACGGTGCTGCGCAAAGAACTCCACGAGAAAATCATGGCCGAGAACATGGCGGCGGCTGGTTCGGGCGATGGGGATGTCGATTTCCTTGAGGGTGAATTTGACCTTTCGCATTTGGATGGGCCGGCGACGGATGAACCGTGATGGCTGATAATCATAATCCACCGAACGTCGATATCCGGGAAGAAGGGGCGAGGGCGAAAGCTGAGGCGCTGCCGGATGGGCCAACGAAGGCCATCGCCATCGAATATGAAAAGGGCGTGGATGAAGCGCCGCGGGTGACGGCGAGCGGCAAGGGGGCGATTGCCGAACAGATATTACAGATTGCGTTCGACCGGGGCATCAAGGTGCGGCAGGATGCGGAGCTTGTCGAGATTCTGTCGCTGGTGGAAGTGGATTCGCCGATCCCGCTCGAGGCATTCACCGCAGTTGCCGAAATCCTCGCCTTTGTGTATCAGGCGAATGCGCTGCGCAAACCACGCCCACCATTGCACGCCAAGGAGTAGGGAATGTCACTGCCGAAGCTTCATCCTGCACAGGCACCCGATGTGCTCTTCGCTGAAATCAGCGACTATGTTCGCCAAGCAGATAAGCTCACGCAAAAGGGCGAGGCCACGGATCTCACCGGGCTCGATATCGCTATCCGCGCGCTGTGTGACGGGGTGATGAAGCTGCCGGTGGAGCAGGCGAAGGCCTACAATGACAAGCTGCAGGAACTGATGCTGGCCATTGAGGCGATGCAGGAGAAGATGATCGCGCTGCAGGGCAAAATCGCGGTGACGATGAAATCGCTCGGCAAGCAGAAGAAAGCCGCGAAGGCGTATCTCAATGCGCCCGGCGTGAAAGTGGAAGACTGATGGAACTCGCCGATTACTCACGCTTCATCTTCGCGCTGATCTTCGTCATCGCGCTGATCTGGTTCTGCGCGTTCGTCATCAAGCGCACAGGCATGGATAAGCGCCTGCGCGGGGTGACAGGGCAGAAGGGGCGGCTGGCGGTGGTGGATGTGATGTACCTCGACCCGCGGCGCAAATTGACGCTGGTGCGCGCGGATAGCAGGGAGTATCTATTGCTAATCTCGGGCGATAGCGCACAACTTATCGATTCCATGGAAGCAAAACATGAAACGCCACTTAAGTAACCTGCTGGCACTTGGCCTTGTGTTCCTGCCGCTCGCAGCAGATGCGCAGAGCCTGAATCTCGATTTCGGGCAGGGCGGCAGCGCGACGGCGCGGGTGGTGCAGCTGGTCATATTGATGACGGTGCTGAGTCTCGCGCCATCCATCTTGCTGATGGTGACATCGTTCATGCGCATCATGATCGTGATGAGTTTCGCGCGGACAGCGATGGGGACGCAAAACACGCCGCCAAACCAGGTGCTGGTAGGGCTGGCGGTGTTCCTGACCATTTTCATCATGATGCCGACCTTTCAGAAATCGTACGACGACGGGATCAAGCCGATGATCGACCAGAAGATCGACGAGGCGACGGGCCTGACGCGCGCGGCGGCGCCGTTCCATGATTTCATGATGCATCACGTGAAGGAAAAGGACCTGCAATTGTTCGTTGATATGAGCAAGACGAAGGTCGATAAGCCGGAGGACATGCCGTTCCAGGTGCTGATCCCGGCGTTCATGATCTCGGAATTGAAGCGGGCGTTCGAGATCGGGTTTCTCATCTTCATCCCGTTCCTTATCATCGATATGGTGGTGGCGAGTATCCTGATGGCGATGGGGATGGCGATGCTGCCGCCGATCGTAGTGTCGCTGCCATTCAAGATCATCTTCTTCGTGCTGATCGACGGCTGGTATATGTTGGCGGGCAGCCTGGTGCGTAGCTTTGGGGTGAGCCCGTAATGCCGTGGATCACGCAGATGGTGTATTTCGCGTTGCTGTTCCTCGGCATCGTGCTGGCGCTCTATATTTCGTTCTGGGTGCTGCTCGCTGTATTCAGTATCGGTGTGGTGCTGGTGGTGTGGGGGCAGGCGAAGCAATTCCTGCTGAAAAAAGGCATATTGAACCCGACGCCCGGGATTCGCCAGCCGCTCGATGGCGAATATGAGGCGCACGAAAACGTCACGCTCATCGAGGGTGATTACAAGCGGGTGGATAGCGAATAGCTGTTCATTTCAAAATCTTTGATTTTGAAATCCGATATGGGTCTACCTTCCGCGCGGAACAAGTCCGACGCGAAAGGTAGTGGTTTTTTCCTAAGAAAAAAAGACCATGAAATGAATTCAGGGTGACGCATAGGCAGGGCTGTTGCCTATACTTCTTCATGCTGAGCGTGTTCAGCGTCCATTTTCTTCAAAAAATTCTTTCGTACAGTGTGTTAATCGTCGTCGGTGTGCCGGGTGCCAGAGATTCACGTGAGCAATCAGTTTGACATGGAAACAGCCTACGCTTCCCCAGGCCTTTTGGTCGGTTAGATTAGCGCTTTGGACTGCTCGGAAGATTGCTCATCCACCTATCCGCTGCTCACCGACTTGTCATGCAAGATTTCGTAGTATGTCCTCTTGCGGAGGACGCGGACGCTGACGCTAGCACCCGGCACATCAGTATATTTGCATGGGGGCGGGGTGCCGGGAAGGGGCTATTTGATCGTCTCGCTGAGTTTTCCCGCCGCGATCTTTTTCTTGAATTGATCGAGGAAGCTTTCCGTATGGCTGATCTGCTTGGCGATGAGGGCGAAATCGGCGGGGTCGAGCGGCGTGGTGTCGTTGGTGATGTAGTCGAATATCTGCTTATAGGCGCTGTCGGGGATGAGGCCGGAATAGTAATCGCGCAGGTAGCGTAGTTGCGTATTGTCACCCTCGAACGTGTAGCCGAGCGCGAGTTTAAGCAGCACTTCCGCCTCTTGCGAAGAGAGCGGTTCGGTGAGGCTCTGACGGGCAGCGAGGATGTCCTCGGCATGGCTGACGACGTTCGGCCAGTCCTGCATCGCCCACAGGATATCGAGGCGCAGTAAGCTGCCGGTCTTGCTGGTGTCGTTGGTGATGACGCCAAGGGCTTCTTCATTCTTGCCGAGTTTCATCAGCGCTTCGGCAGTGAGTTCCTGACGCTTGACCTGCAGTTCCGGCGCGTTATTGCCGAAGTTCGTCGTCTCGAGCACATCGAGCGCATCCTGCGGATGGTGGTTGAGGATGTGCAGCAGGGCAAGGCGGGCGCCGATCTCCGAGCGTTCCTGCCCGGCGACGCGGTACTTGATCTGGTTATCGAGCAGTTGGGTGGCGCGATCCAGCAGGTCGATGGCGGCGAGGCGATTGGCGAGTTGCTGGATGATCTTGTCACCTTTGTCGCCGAGCGGGGTCATCTCGCGGAATTCGTAGAAGAGGGAGAGGGCGTCGAGCGGTTTCATGTCCTTGTCGAGGCCATCGAGGAAGATATGCTCGAACAGTTCGCCCATGTCGGTGGCGACTGTGAGGGTGTTGGGGTCGTTCGGGAACCCTTCGAGGATGTCGCGATCGGTCCGCAGGACGTCATCGTAGCGTTTCGCATCGTTGTAGATGCTCGCCAGTTCAGACAGGATCTGGCGTTCGAGCGCATCGCCGCGCCAGCTCATGCGGACGCTTTCGAGCTGGTTGGCCGCTTCATCGGCAGTGAGTTTGCCTTTGGCATAAAGCAGGCGCAGCATGGCGGCGCGGGCCCGCGCCTGATTGTAGAGATCGGACGGTTGCTTGGCGAGGGCGCCATACTGATCGAGCGCTTTGTCCGTTTCGCCTTTTTTCTCGGCGACGGCAGCGAGCGCGAAGGCGGCATCGTTCTTCACGGGGCCGAGCAGGTCGTCGGTCAGCAAGGTATTGAAAGTGGCAAGAGCTTTCTCCTCCTGATTATCGGCAAGGTAGGCATCGGCCGCGATCTTTGCGAGGCGCTGGCGGATGCGGGGGGGGTAAAAGCGGATATAGAGCTTGTTGTATTTCAGGAAATGGAAGGCGGGTTTTTCCGCGGGCAGGGCGGGCGCCACCGGGCCGGGCAGATTCTTCGCGCTATCGGTGCCGACGGTCTTGGTGGCATTCGCCGCTTCGACGGATTGCTGGATCTGCTGTACAGTGCCGGGAGGCGGGGTGGAAAGGGCGACAACTTCGCGCCATGGCCACGCCTCATCGGTGGTGGCGAGCTCGGGCGCTTGGAGGTCGAGCGTTGCTTCGGGGATGTGGTTCTCCATGACATGTGCGGCGGCGGCGAGTAGCGCAAGCTTGTTGGCGACGTAGTATTGCGGGTAGCCCTCCTTGATGAGCTGGAGCACGCCGCCCGCCTCGAGGCCGCGGCCATCCTGCAGGTAGAGTTTGGCGAGTTCGAACAGGGCGGCGGGCCTGGCCGATTTGCTGGCATGACCGATGGCGTTGAGGCGGGAAGCTGCCGTGTCGGCGAATTTTTCGCGCGGGATGAACCACTGGTCGTACGGCAGCATGACGCCAGTGCTGACGGTACCGACGACGGCGCTTGTGCCCTCGACCATCGGCAGTCTGGTGGAAATGGTCAGGCCGTCCTTGGCGGCGAGGACGAGGCCGTTGCGGGTCTGGCTGGCGGTGATGTCATGCCGGCGGGCGACGATGGCGATGCCTTGCGTGCTAGTGAGGACGGAGAGCTCGGGAAAGTTGCGTTCGTTCAACACGGCGCGGCCGTTCTCGTAGGAAGGGACGAGGATGAGCTCGTCGCCGACATTGGGATCGTAGAAACGCACGGCGGGTGAAATGTCGTAGGCACCGAGGATGAGGCGGGTGGTGCCAGAGAAATCGTCGGGCATGATGGTGGTATCGAGCGTGGGTTTGCCGGGGTTGGGCCCAAGGGTGAGGTTCCAGCCGTAGCCGCCTTTGACCTGCTCCATGGCGGGATTGAGCGTGCCGTCGGTGACGAATTCGAGCACGGTATTGCCGCCATAGTTGAACTGAATGACGTTGACGACGGATTTCGGCATGCTGGCGCGCAGTTTAGGCAGGTCTACCTGCTTGGCGCGGCTGAAGACTACCCAGATACTGCGCGTGCGCTTGAAGACGACGGCGGCGGTGCGCTCCGTCCACGGGAAGTCGAGAACGGTGCTATCCTTGGTGGCCTTAACGGCGATGACGAAGGGCCCGGCGCTGGTGGGCTTGACGATGCTGGTGATCGCGGGTGCGGGATGCTCTTCGGCTTCCGGAACACTGGTGGCGGGCTTGTGATCCGTCGCAGGGGACGGGGCGGATGGCGCGCCTTCGGTGGTGTCCTCCTCCGGTGTGATGACGGGAGCTTTGGGGGCAGTGGGCGTCGAGGCAGGTGCTTCCGCGGTGGTTTTAGGGGCAGTGGCTTTCGCCGCATCGGCAGCGGCGGTGGCGACGGTGGATGTGCCATCTTTCGGTTGCTGCGGCGTCGGCTCGAGCGCTTGCACCGGCGACGCATGTTTAGTGGTGAGGATCGAATCATCCGCTGATTTTTGCGCGATGCTGGCGGGTGCCAAGGCTTTTTCCGCGTCGGTCGCAGCGGTCGGTACGGTCGAAACCGGGTGTTTGGTGGTGAGGAGGTCGGCGTTGCTATTCGTCGTGAGCGGTGCGGGTTTCGCAGGCATGGCGACGAGTTTTGTTTTTGGCGGTGTAACGGGTTTCTTCCCCGTTGGTTTTGCGGACGGTGTCTGCGCGGCTTTCTTCTCGGTGGCCGCGACTTCGGCGGCGCTGGCGGGTTCGCCGATGAGGTCGATGCCAGTGCTGTTGCCGCTCACGAACTGGCGTAGGCGGTAGGATTTCATCATCACGAGAGTGACGTGCCGTTTATCTGGCGAGAGGGCGACGGATTTCACATAGCCGGGCAGGGCGGCCTTGATGGCGGCGGCGGACTGCTGGACGGGTTTGTCGAAATCGAGGGTGGCGGTGGAGCCGGTGACGCTGGCCTTGAGTTTGGCGGGGGCGGCGAAATTGAAATTCACCCGGGCGTAGCCGCTGGCGGCATAGGCGGACAGGGCCCCCATCCCCATGATGATAAGGCCCGCACATAGCAGCAATGTGACGGTTCGACGGTGCATAGTTTTTCCAGGGTTATCTTCGCGGAATGGAAAGGGAATGCAACCGGTGTGTGGGGGTTATACAGTTTTTGGAACGGGCGCGGATGGTTCAACACTTCGTCACTGCGAGCGAAGCGCGGCAATCCAACTTAATTACAGTAATAAAGTCGGATTGCCGACCGCCCGAGAGCGGCTCGCAATGACGACGTGTTTGAGCAAACCAATGACGGAGTGTTAGGGGAAATGGTGAGCGAGTAGTCGAAGGGTTGGGCAATACCGGCAGAGTCCAATATTACTTAAAGAACTTATCGACGTCTTCCTGCGTGGTCTTGTCCTTGTCGAACTGGGGGCCGGACATGAGATCCTCGTCGGCGCGGCGGTGGCCGGTATCGACATCGCCGACCAGCAGGTTCTCGGGCAGCACGCCGCCGAAGAGTTTTACCACGTGGGAAATGCGCAGTTCGATCTGCTCAAGCGTGTTGAGCACTTTCTTGATGCGCTGGCCGGTGATGTCCTGGAAGCTGCAGGCCTCGAGGATGCCGACCGCATGCTCGGCGAGCTGGCTGCCGATTGCTTCGTCGGCAAGGCCGCCAGCGATGAGCATGATGGCATCGGCCCTGTCCATGATGGCGTTGGTGGCGACTTCGGTCGCTTTCACCACCTCGTTGAGCTGCAGCTCGGCGTGCGAGATGTTCTTCTCATTGCCCGTTTTTTCCTCGGGCAGCGTAATCGCGGCGATCTCGATCTTCGCTTCCGACAGGAATTGCGCGATCTTTTCGATCTCGCGTTTCAGGTAATCGTTCATTTGTTTCTCAGCCATCATTGTCTCCTAGAACGGACCGAAGACGGTCTCGAGTTTACCTTTCAACGTTTGCGCGTTGAAGGGTTTGACGATGTAGTTGCTGACGCCGGCCTGTTTGGCGGCGATGATGTTCTCGGTCTTGCTCTCGGCGGTGACCATGATGAAGGGCAATTGCTTGGTCGCGTCGTTGGTACGCACAAGCTTCAGGAACTCGTAGCCCGACATCGGTTCCATGTTCCAGTCCGAAACAACGAGGCCGTAGGGTTTTTTCTTGACCATGTCCCATGCCATCGTGCCATCCGTCGCTTCATCGATATTCATGAAGCCGAGTTGATTGAGGAGGCCGCGGACGATGCGCAGCATGGTCTTGTAATCATCCACAATCAGGATGGGCATTTGTTTATTGATTGCCATGGGCGCTACCCTGAACGTAAAGAAGTTGAACCATTAGAAAGACCTTTATGAACTGGCACGAGTCACGCAAAATTGCAATCGCACTTGAGGACGCCCACCCAACGGCTGATAACGTGAATTTGCGGTACACGGATCTTCGCGACTGGATATCGGCGTTGCCAGGGTTCGAAGGCAAACCCGACGGCTGTAACGAAAAAATCCTTGAAGCGATTCAAATGGCTTGGCTTGACGAGCGCGACTAGTGGTTGCTTTTTCCTTCCTTCGTAACGAAATCACGATACCTATTTACGCAGCAATGATTTAAGAAATCGTAAATGATTCATCCCCATCACGGAACAGCATGCGGCAGGAACTAGCGCTCGATAGCCTCGATGACACGCGGAGACTGGCATATTCCGTGGCCTCGCGCCTGCGTTGTGGCGATGTGGTCACACTCGCCGGAGATTTGGGTGCGGGAAAAACGACCTTCGCGCAGTTCCTCATCGGCGCACTCAGTGTGGAGCCGGTCGAGGTGACGAGCCCGACGTTCAACCTGCTGCAGACCTACCCGGTGAAATTGGGCGATGGAACTGCGTGCGAGCTGTTTCATTATGACCTGTACCGGATCGAGCATCCATCCGCGCTGGTGGAACTGGGGCTCGAGGAGGCGGTGGTGGAGGTGGCGCTCATCGAATGGCCGGATCGGCTGGCAGGCCAGCGGATATCGGTGGCGCTTGCGTTATCGTTCGTGATTGGCAAGGATGGTGGGCGCAGTGTGGTGATCGAAGCAGCGGATGCTGAACGGTGGGATGGGATAGACTAATGGATGTGGCGATATCGGTGCAACAAACTCCCTACTCCCCCTCACGGGGGGAAGTGGAGTCCGGGGCGCAACTAGGGATTCATTTTATGAATGCGTGCATCGCATGACCGCATTACCAACAACACGGCCGGAGCGGGGCGAGGCGATGGATGCGTTTCTCGCGCGGGTCGGCTGGGTGGGGGCGGTGCGCCGCATGCTGGCGGGGGATGCGAGCTTCCGGCGATATGAGCGCGTGCATAATGGCGATAGTGTCGCAGTGCTGATGGACGCGCCGCCGCCGTGGGAGGATGTGCGTCCGTTCCTCGCGGTGACCGGTGTGCTCGCGCATTGCGGGGTGAGCGTGCCGCATGTGATCGCGCAGGACGAGACGGAAGGGTTCCTGCTGCTGGAGGATCTCGGCGACCTGTCTTTCACGCGGTTGCTACGCGAGCATCCCGAGCGGGAGAATGAGATCTACAGCGCGGCGGCGGATGCACTGATCGCCATCCATATGAGCAGCATGGCGAAGGCGGAGATCCTGGCGGATGAGTTGCGGCCGTACGATATGGCGGTGTACCTGCGCGAGGCGTTGCTGTTCGTTGAGTGGTTCCTGCCGCAGATTCACGGAATCGAGAAGGCGCGGCATCTCAAAGATGAGTATATGGCGATGTGGCGCGAGATCATTACGAAGGTCGGGTTGAAGCAGAACTGCATTGTGCACCGGGATTACCATGCGGATAATTTGTTCTGGCTGGGGGCGCGGGCGGATTACCAGGCGGTGGGGATGATCGATTATCAGGACGCGCTGTGGGGCGACCCGGCGTATGACCTCGCATCGCTGCTCGAGGATGCACGGCGGGATGTAGACCCGACGGTGATGGCGGAATGTTTTGCGCGGTATTCGACGGCGATCGGCGAGCCGGCGCGGGAATTCGCTGCGCGCTATGCGGTGCTGGCGGCGCAGCGCAATGCGAAGATCATCGGGATCTTCTGCCGGCTATGTATCCGCGACGGCAAGACGCATTACGTGGATTACCTGCCGCGGGTGTGGAACCATTTCTTGAATGATTTGCATCATCCCCTGCTGTCGCCGCTGAAGGAGTTCGTGGATAAATACGTGCCAGTGAACTATCGCGGGCATTTCGCGATCGAGGCGGATGTGGGGGGAATCGGGGCGTGAAACTAACCCACGCCATCATCCTTGCCGCCGGACTCGGCACGCGGATGCGACCGCTGACAAATGACCTGCCGAAGCCGTTGATTGCGGTGAAGGGCAAGGCGCTCATCGACTGGTGCATCGACTGGCTGGCGGCAGCGGATGTTCATGAGGTGGTGGTGAACAGCAGTTATCTGGCGGAGAAGCTCGAGGCGCATCTAAGCGCTAGTAAAAAAATCCGCATCTCGCGCGAGCCATCGCCGCCGCTGGAGACTGGCGGGGGTATTGCCAAGGCGCTACCGCTGCTGGGGGATGAACCGTTTATAGCGATGAATAGCGATGCGATTTTTGCTTCACCCCGACCTTCTTTCGCGGAAGAGGGTGCGAACATGGCAACGCCGGCGCATCCAATTAAGCGACTATGCGCAGAATGGAGCGATAACCTCGATTTCCTGATGCTGCTGGTTCATCGCAGGGATGCGGTCGGCTGGGAAGGCAGCAACGGCGATTTCGTGATGGACGCGTCGGGGCGCATCCGCCGGCCACGCGAGGGCGAAGAGGCGGCGTATATTTTCACGGGCGTCGAGATCATTCATCCGCACGTATTCGATGGCTGTCCTGCCGGGGCATTCTCGCTCAACGCATTATGGAATGCACGCCTCGGCAGTGACGGCTGGTTCACGCGCATCCGCGCCGTCGTGCATGACGGCGCATGGCTGAACGTCGGCGATCTGCACGGCCTCAAAGCTGCGGAGGCTTACGGGGCGACGACTGTCGCCGGTAGCTGGACATAGGGCGCTTGCGAGCCGGTGGTAGGCACGGTCGGCACCATGTAGTTCGGTGGCATCGTCATGCTGCGGTTGACATGTACCATGTAAGGTGCCCCGCCGGGGACGCCGTACGTGTCACCTGGATTGAAGCTGGCGATGAGCGTACCCCCGGAAGTGACCAGCTGACCACCGTTGGTCAGCGTGACGCTACTGGCACCCGGGTTCAAGGTCGCCGGAGCGTTCATCAGCAGCTTGTTATTATCATGCTGGACGAGATTACCGCCTTCCTCGAAAGTGGTCGATGGGGCGGTCGACTGGATGCTTACGGCCGTATTGGTCTGCATGTAATAGCGCGTGGCACCGGTGGTCGTGACCATTTTCTGCGTGCGACCGGCGATGGCCTCGAAGGTCGGGTTGCTTTGCGGTGGGTAGAACAGCTCCGGACGGTTGAGAGCGGCCCATTGAACCTGGTTCGGACAGGTGGCACTGGCGGCGACCGGCATGCTGACGACATCGCAGTTCGCATCGATGCTCGGGCCGCTAGCGGTGCAGCTTGGGTCGCTAAGATCGGCCGGGCATTTGCCGGTGGTCGAATTGGGGAAGATCGCGCCGCCCCAGGCGATGGTCGGGTTGGCCGGGTTGCAGACGGCGAACCACACGCTGTGCGGGCTGCCTGTCTTGCATTTCGGCTGGCTGCCATTCGAGCACTGCGGATAATTGACGATGGTGGGCTGCATGGAAGCGCATGACGAACCCTGGATAAGCGCCGACTGGACGAAATAGTCCTGGAACGACGCGTTGGGCTGGTAAAAGAGCGCCGGGTCCGAACAGTTAGGCGGAATGACCAGATCGCCGGAGGCGTCGATCGGCAGGATCAGGTAATTCTCGGGATCGGTTTCGTTATAGGCTGGAATGAACGTTCCCGGCATCGTGGCGCGCGATTGCAGGTGTAGCGCGACATAACGGTCCGTCGGTCGGTAGGTGACCATCTGCTCGGTCGGCGGTGTCAGGTCGACGGTCTTGACCGGCAGGCCCCAACGATCCTTTGCGCCGCAGAGGTAAGTCGGCAACGTCACGGCGACCTGGCGTTGGCTGAAGCCTGTGCCATTGTGGCGGTAGGTCCAGATGGAATAGGCACCGTTCGTGGTGGTCGCGAGGTTCGTTGGGCTTGCGTTGAGGGTAAGGTCGGCAGTGGCGACCGGCACCATGCCGCCGCAGGGGGTGGGAACCGTACCGGTCGCGCCTTGTTTCGTGCCATAAAGGTTGGCATTATTGCTATCCGCCGGACAGGTTTCGCTAGCGGAAATGCCGACCGGGGTAGTAGCCGGGGTGGCGTTGCCGTTTTTGTCCTTGAACAGGTTGCTGATGAAATCAAGGCAGGAGCCGCCGGGCATGCTGATACTCGGTGGCGAGCCGGTCGTGATGCGCGGCGGGAAGTTACAGCTACTGAAGAGCGAACTGCCATTGATGCTGGCATTCTCGTTGCGCGCGCCCGGTGGGGATTCCGGCGGGTGGACGGCACCGTAGGAGAAGCCCCCCGCGCCGCCGCTGGTGATTCCGGCACCCTTGCCGCCACTCGGCACCCAGGTAGGTGGCACGGGCCAGCCGCGGTTGAGGCATTGCTGCACATCCGTTTTATTGGCTTTCCAGCTTTCCTTGGTATCGAGGCTCTTGATCGTGCTGCAATCCACGGTCGCAGCGGCGGCAGTAAAAGGTAGTGCCAGCAGAATTGCGGCGGCGGTGGAACTGAGAACGATGGCATGCAGAGGGTGGCGCATACGTTGATCCTTAGTCATGGGCACAATCGATCGCTTTATCATGGTTCTGGCAACCAGGACGCGTCGTGTCTTTGTTGATGTGGTAGATTTTCAGGGTATCCCATGCGCTTTCCTCGCAATGGGAGAGCTTGGTCTCCTGGCAATCGCCAAGGGCGCTGATCCGTTTATATTCCTGTTCGGCCTTTTTCGGCAGCATACCCTTTTTATAGTAATAGCGCGTCTTCATCTCGCCCCAGGTATCCGTGGTGGCGCAGCTATCCGGCCATTTGCCGTTATCGGGCTCAAGCACGCGGACATAGCAATCGTTGTTCGAGGCACAGTTGGTGGAATCGGGCACGCGGGCCTCGATAACGAAGGCCATTTTGGCCAGACCACGCATCTCGCTGCTGGCGTCATCCTTCAGGCCGTTCGGCATCAGGATGACATCGCCCGGTGCGGCCTTGTCGAGGCCGGTATCGTAGGACGGCGAGCCATCGCCCGGCCAGGTCGGGAACTGGTTGGCGCTATCCTTGGCGGCGAGATAGCCGCGCCATGCCTGCGGAATATCCTGCTGGTTGATGTTCTTGATGTAGACGGCGCTGCTCGACGAGCCGCCCTTTTTGCAATCCGCGTCGGCATCACATTCTTTATAGGTCATCGGTTTGCAGTTCTTCACGGTGCCATGCGCGTCCTTTTCGCATTTGCTGACGATAAGCTCCTGCCACTGGCCGCCGCTGCGCAGGAGCATCATGTTCTCGGCCGAACCCGGTTTCTCGACCTTCTCGTAACGGCCGAGGCAGCTCATCCCAACATTGCGCAGGGTGCGGGCTTCGTAGAGTTTCATTTCCGTCCAGCTGGTCATCGCATCCGGCACGTTGACGGTGACGCCGCCGAAGCTGACCGCTGCCGGTGGGCTCGCCGCATCAACCGGCCCGCCGTGCCAGCCGCCAGTGAGGCAGCGCTCATCCTTGTGGACATCGGCCGGTTTGTCACCATTCGCATCCGCGCCTGCCGCATCGGAGGCAACCTTGGCGGCGGCTTCGCGGCCAATGCCGACGATGGTGCTCCACTGACCGGTAGTATCGGTCGGTGGTTGTGAATTGATGTCCGAGGCCTGCGTGTTCTGCAGCGAGACGCCGTTCATGTCCCACATGCGCGGGTACGGCATGTGGTTGCTGAAATATTCCCGGAAGCTCATGCCCTCGCCGGCGCCATTCGTCAGCACGACGTTCTTGTTGTCATTGTCATCCGGGTCGTTCGGATGGTGGTACCGCATCTTGAGAACGTTGAGCGACGTGTAGGGACGCCGCAGATCCGCACATATTTTCGGGAAGTTAGCGCCGCATTGCGGGGCGATGCTGAACAGGTTCCAGCCGCCGCCGAGCACGCCGACCATGTCGTGGTCCTTACCCAGATAGACGGTGGTGCAGGGTGGGTGCTTGCTCTCGTCATCCACCTTGGCGGTGCCGTTGCCGAAGCAATCCCAGCAATGCTTATTGTGCGCGATGATCATCGGCACGGTGCCGGCCATATAGAATCCGTCGATCACGTAGCACCAGGACGTCGCGATCATCTGGAGGAATTCGGGGATCGTCATCGACGTCGGCGACGGCAGATCGCGCACGTTCGGCGGGATATTCTCGAAACAGAGGCTATTGTAGAGCGTGCGTTTCTGCAGGGCTTTTTCGAAGGGGGGCTTGCGGAAGGTCAAGACATCGACGCGCACGGTGGCATCGTCTTTTTTCGATGCATTCGATTCCGAGTCGGCATTCTTGACGCCTGCACAATAGACAGAGTTTGTCTTCGACGTCATGTAGATGCCCAACGCCGTATTGATGACAACGGCGGACGGCGAAAGAACGGCGAGTTGTCCGGGGTCAAGATTGCCGTAATCACGATCATTCAGCAGGAAATCCCACCGCGGGGAGAAGGGGTGGGTCGGGTCGTTGATGTTCTCGTAATGCACCTTGCTGATGCTCGACAGGCGCACTTCCGGCACTGGCGACGGCGGCGGCAACGGGTTGTCGAGGGTGGTCTGGCAGGGGAGATGCGGTTCCTTGTCGCAGGCCTGAAGGCCGGCGCGGCATTGCACGCACGACAAGGAACCCGGCGTGGTGGCGCGGTATTTGGGATCCTGCATCGTTTTCTTCCAGGCGATCTCGAGGTAATGGCCGGCATCGTATTCATTCTCGCCTTCGCTGAAGTTGTTGAGCGGCTGGCACTCACCGGCAAGGTTGAGCACCTTGCTCGGGTGCGCGGGATCATCCATCGACAATAATTTGGTGGCTTCCTTCTGCACCGGATACATCGCGGCGCGGACGAGGTACTGGTTCGTGCAGTTATCAACCTGCAGGCGGATCAGTTTCGCCCAGTCACCGTTGGTGGTCGGGTCGGTCGGCACGCGGATCTGGGCGGTGCAGGACGCGAGGCGCTTTGTATCGGGTGCGGTGTTGCCGAAGATCTGGAAGGTGCGGGAGGTGTCGCCCGGTGTACCGAGCGCATACGGGCCGTCATAGGGTTTGGACGGGTCGTCCTTGTCGCGCGGGAACGTCCATAGGAACGGGGTGTAATCTGCAATGAAAGATTTGTTCGGCGTGTCGATCATCGGCATCGGTTTTTTCGGGCAGGCGGGCCGGGTGCCGGTAGTGCATTGCGGATCGGGCGGGTTGGCCTGGCATTTGGCGTCGGATGGGTCGAGTTTCGCATCGCAGGTGACGAGCGTGTTGCGGTAGGTCATGTCGCAGGTCATGTTGGCTTTGCCGGAGGATGACCCGGATTTTTCCATGCATACCTGTGCATACACAGGCCCGGCAAGCGACATGAGCAGTGCAGCAATGCCAACATTTCTAAAAATCGAAATCACGAACTGCCCACACCCAGTCTATTGTTATTGCGATTGTTATTTACAATACCACAACGCTCGTTAAGCTGCACTCGAAATAGTAAATATTTTATCGGTGTTTTATTCAAAGTACTTGCAGGCACTGCAAATAGGAAAGTGCTGCAGCCTTTAGTGGGCATACCGGCTGTGAATGAAAATGCCACGATAAATCAACGTTCGGGAAACGGGATGCATGGCCGAAGATCCTAAAAAAATCGCTGAATCGATCCGCAGTGGCACGTATTTCAACGAAGCCAGGGGCTGGTTCAACGCAGTCTATATCGGGCCAGTTTCCGAACGCACATTCTTCATGGTGATTGCGATCCTCGCCGGGTTCACCGCGTTGTTCGGCGTGATTGCCGTCAAGCGTTTGTTGCCCATCAGCAAGCACGAGGCGGTGCTGGTCTATGCGGGCGTGCGGCCGGACGACGTGCAGATGGGCCTGATACCGCTCGCGCCGCATCATAGCTCGATCAATCCGGCCATTGAACAATTCTTCCTCACGCGTTATGTGCAGATGCGCGAAGGCTTCGATGCGCGCACGTTCCTTACCAGCGCACTTTTTATCCAATCGCAATCGGATGCGACCACCTATAATGCGTATGCGAATGCCTATGACCCACGCAATGCCCAGAGCCCCTTCGCGCCCCTCGGTGACCTTGGCCAGCGGCAGGTGACGGTGGATTATGCACGGCTGGTCGATATCAAAACCGCGAAAGGGGAGGCGCCGCCACCGGCGGGACTGCAACGGGGTGTCGTTGCGTTTTCCACAGAAACGTCCGGCGTCACCGATCCGCAGAGAACGCGATGGACGGCGACGATCGATTACATTTATACAGACTTGACGACCAAAGAGACCAAGAACCCGGAAACCAAGCAACTCGATTTAGAAGTGACGGATCCTCATTTTCAGGTAGTGAATTATGTGCTTCAAGAACAGAATCAGCCCGCAACCGCTCAGTAGTAGCATTGGTTTGCGCTTTGCGCGTGGGCCGCAGATGTCCGCAATCGGTTTGCGCTTCGCGCGGGGGCTGCAGATGCCCGCGATTGCCTCGCGATTTACGCAGGGCGCCGCGATGATATTACTTGCTGGCGCGCTGATGCTTTCGTCCGCAACACCGGCGCAGGCGCTGCAGGCCGCCCACCCGATCGCGACAGACAGCCGCATTCGTACCGTGCGCTACAGCCCGAACGAAGTGTACCAGTTCATCGGCCATTACGGGTACCAGTCAGCGATCGAACTCGAAGAGGGCGAGAAAATCCAGACCGTATCGGTGGGCGATTCGGTGGCGTGGCTCATCAACCCGTCAGCCAACCGCATCTTCCTGAAGCCGATCGAGCAGAACGCGCTGACCAACATGACGATCATCACGGACAAGCGCACCTACCTGTTCGAACTGCATGCGGAAGAGACTAAGGATATCCGCGACAAAAACATGGTGTTCGCTTACCGCTTCATCTACCCGCAGGCAGATAGTTCGGCCGTGGATTATTCGGCGATGGACCCGGTACCGGATTTCGACAAGGAGCCGGAGAAATACAATTTCAATTACACGATCCGCGGCAGCAACCTGATCGAGCCGATCCGCATCTTCGACGACGGCGAGTTCACCTATTTCGAATTCAAGGACAAGAACGCCGAGATCCCGGCCTTCTTCCGCGTGACGACGACCGGGGACGAGGAACTCATCAACTTTAGGAAGCGCGGCAACTATATCGTGGTCGAGCGGGTGGCCTCGCGCTTCACATTGCGCCGAGGTGCGGACATCGTCTGTGTGTATAATGAGAAGATGCCACAGACCAATACGCCGATACCGGAGAAGCCATTCTTGCAGCGCGCCCGTGAGTACGATCCATTCTGATAGTCATTGAGGGTTGCGCGCGTCGCTCTCAGCCTCCCAATGATTCTTAAAGGTGGTACATGCACAGAGCTGACTCTCTGGTACTTTGATTATTCAGTTGGTTGTCACGGAATCTTCGTGTGATTTATTGTTGTAGGATTGGTAGTGGATTTCTGCTGGATTTTGTCGCGAAAGGCACTATATCCGCTAGCGGAACAACAAAGGTTGTCAGCATGACAGATTTCAAGAAACGCGTCACCATCGAACAGGTGGAAGAGGGCACAGAACTGGCCCCTAAATTCGATGAGAACGGGCTGATCGCCTGCGTCACCACAGCGGCGAACAGCGGTGAAGTGCTGATGCTGGGCTACATGAACGAAGAAGCGTTCAAGAAAACGGTTGAGACCGGAGAAGCGCACTACTACAGCCGCAGCCGCAAGGTGCTGTGGCACAAGGGCGCGACGAGCGGACTGGTGCAGACGGTTGAGGAAATGCGCATCGACGACGACCAGGATGCGGTATGGATCAGCGTCGAGATCCCCGGCGATGCAAGCTGCCATGTGGGCTACCGAAGCTGCTTTTACCGCGCGGTGCCGCTGAAGAAGGACGGACCGCTCGAGTTCCGCGAGGACAAGAAGCTTTTCGACCCGAAGAAAGTGTACGGCGACGCGCCGAACCCGACGATTCTATAAGGTTTGTTAGTGCTGGCGTCGAATACTTAGCTATTGATCGTTGAACATCAGGTAGCAAAGGATACCGGTATTAGCGACTGTGTAGGCGCTGGTTCCGTTGTTGGAACAATTTAAACCAATGTCCAACGAACCGACTTTACCCAAGTTGGATTTTCCATCATCGATTTTTGTATCGATATTCCAGGCATCCGTCGGTGTCATTACCGGGCCCCAGTTAAAATTTGTAAATGGCGAATCGGCCGCGCCGATGGTAAATCCTAAGGCATTCGTTGCGCTGCCTACCATAGCACCATACATGTAAGTCCACATGGCCGTTGACGTCAATTTACTGGCCGGATGGTCAACGCCGGGGGTAGAATACGGTGCAGAAGTGGGGACAGTGCCGGTATAGTTACCTTCGATGAGACCGCCCGCAGCCAAATGCCGCCAGACCTGTACGGGCTCCAGCGTGCCTAAACCGGTTAAGGTCCCGTTCCCATCGCCGTTGCATACGCCGGTAGCTGACACTGTGCCGGTAGCAGCCGGGCAGGTGGCGTTATCCTTGCCCCAGAATGCCGCAGCATTAACCATGTCACCGGGAACGGCGAAGTATTTATCCTTGAACGTCCGGATGGCGGTGAAATATTTATCGTGTTCCGTGGTGACTGAACGAAGCTGTGCCGCATGAATGAGCGACTGGCCGGAAAGCACGCCGCCGACGAGGAGGCCGAGGATGACGAGGACGATGGAAAGTTCGACCAGTGAGAAGGCATTATTATGCTGCTGCATGGTGATAGAATACAGCAACATGATATAGGTATCAGTCGCTCATGCCCAACGCCATTTTTGAAGCGCCAACGGCAGGCCTCGTAATCCGATAAGTTCAGCCACTAGGCTGCTATCCATGCTTAATAGGCATTGGTAAAGAATAGCCAGCACTTCGTTCCGGCAAGGGTGAGGTTATACACCGCGCCTGCATTGCTGTAGGAACCGGCGACATTGGTGCAGAACGTGGTCGTGCCATTGCCCTTTTCGGCGAGAACCGTGCCAGTGCCGGGCATGCCATCGTCCATTTTCGTATCGATATTCCACGCCTCGGCAGGCGAGAGGATCTGATAGTCCGAACCGTGAATGGAGGAAATCTCAAAAACGCCGCCATAGTTGCCCGGAAAATACAGACTAAAGTTGAGTGGAACGACACCCTGCGTCACCGTGTACCAGGTACTATCCGTTATTCTACCCACGGGTTCTTCCGCTGGGCCGTAGTTGACGGTGACACCATTATAGCTGCCCTGAATCAAGCCTGCATTCGCCAATTGCTGCCAGAAGCGCCCCGTTTCATAATCGATGACATTATTAACTTGGCCATCACCATTCCCATTGCAGGTTTTCTGGTCGGTACTTGGGGTTGAGCCACATGTATATTGATCGGGATCCTGCGCGCCCCAGAAAGCGGTAGCGTTCGTCATATCGCCCGGCAGGGCAAGTATTTATCCTTGAACGTGTGGGTTGCAGTGACGTAGCGTGCGTAATCTTCGGTGATCGAGCGTAATTCAGCGGCACGGATCAGCGACTGGCCGGAGAGTACGCCGCCGACGAGCAGGCCGAGGATGACCAGCACGATGGAAAGCTCGACGAGGGAGAAAGCATTGAGGGGATTTGGAATTCTCTGCATGCTGCAGAATGCCAAAAAACATTTATTATTCATTAACTTTTGATTGAGGGCCACATTTCGTTATTTGCTTATTGGCCATAGTAAGTTGATAGCAAAAAAAGGGCCAGTCTTTCGACTGGCCCAGCTAGGATGGTGTGTTTCGTGGCAACCGGTATTAGGTTGCGAATTTCTTTATTTACGAGCGACTTGAAGCTTATTCTTCATGTACTAATTGGCGACAAAGCCGTGGGTTTTGGCGTTCTGGCTGTTGAAAAGCATGATGGAGCGGATAGCGTCGGTATAAGTCGCATCCTTGCGCTTCTCACCGGTGTAGAGGCTGATAATTTCCTCGGCGTCCATCTTGTAACGGTTCTTGAGGAACAGAACTTGCTCTTCTGCCATCGATTGGATGGTTGCGTTCACTTCGCGTTGTTGTTGTGTCATTGTCACCTCCCTAAATGTTTCCGACTTGGTGGTCGGTTGATGCTAAAGGATATGCAACGAGCGTGCCAACTTGCTGCCAAAAAAGCTAAGTGACTGCAATGGCTTGCAATAGCGATAAACAGCAAAAATTCGCTAAAAATTGATGATTTTTCAAAGCTAGGCAATAATTGCCTATATAGGAAGTATTTGCCTATAGTAGGCAATAGTTGCCTAGTAAGGTCGGCCTTTGTGAGGCTAAGTTCGTGGTCTATGAAGCAAGCTTATTAGGAATTACTTCGTGAAGGCCTCGCAATGACGAAGTGTTCATGGTGGCAACATCAAATCAACTCCGGGTCGATATATGGATACACCTCCTCGTCGGACAAGTGGCCATCCTTGCCGAAGGTGGCAATGTGGTAAATGCCGTCGCCCTCGTTAGCAAGGGGAAGGATGGAATTGCCGATGATGACGCCATCGACCGGCGAGAGGATGGAGTATTCGTAATCACCGAAGGGATTGGTGATGAAGCCGAGCTTGTCTCCCTTGATGACGCGCTCGCCGAGCTTCTTGCGAGTGACGAAGATGCCGCTGATGGGCGCGCGCACCCATTGGCTGGCCTTGGCGATATGAGGTTTCGGCGCGTGCGACTTTAGTTTGAGCGGCGGCAGCATGCCGATGGCGCGCATGACGTTGAGGATGCCCTCGACGCCGAGCATGGCGGCGCGGTGGTCGAACCTGAGGGCGGTGCCTGCTTCGTAGAGCAGCATGGGAATTTTTTGCTCGGCCACCATTTCGCGCAGGGAGCCGTCGCGCGGCGAGGCGTTGAGGATCATCGGTGCGCCGAAAGCGAGGGCGAGGTCGAGGTTGGGTTTAAAGGCGAGGTCGGCACGAATCTGCGGCAGGTTGCGGCGGTGGATGGCGCCGGTATGCAGGTCGATACCGTGGGTGCACTGGCTGACGATCTCGGTGCGGAACATGTAAGCGATCTGCGAGGAGAGGGAGCCGTGCTGCGTACCGGGGAAGCTACGGTTGAGGTCGCGCCGGTCCGGCAGGTAGCGGGACTTGTCGTTGAAGCCGAAGACGTTGACGATCGGGATGGCGATAATGGTGCCGGCGATCTGTTTCAGCAGGCGGTGCTTGAGGAGACGGCGGACGATATCGACGCCGTTGATCTCGTCGCCGTGGATAGCAGCAGTGATGAAAAGGGTCGGGCCATCCTCGGTGCCGCGGATGACCTCGACGGGGATTTTCATGTCCGTGAAGTCGTAGAGTTTGGCGACGGTGAGAGCGAGCTGACGGCGCTCGCCTGACAGTATTTCTTCGCCGCCGATGTTCAGGGGTTTCATATCCATATTTTTTCAGGATGCTTGCCGCGTGTGCAAGCAAAACGCAGGAAAAGGCACGACAAGCCTTACGCTTTCACAGTGTTTGATGCGAAAAATAGCACATTAGCGTTTGGTGGGCGCAGGCTTGCTGGTACCGAGACCGGGTGTAGACGCGGGCGTAGCGCGCGGGAGGAGATCCATCATGCTGACCTGCGGATAAGGAATGACGATATTGTGGGCCTCAAAGGCAGCGAGGATGGATTGCATCACATCGCTGCGCGGGCCGGCGCGGCCTTCGGTGACATCGACGATCCAGAAATAGAGGATCATTTCGACGCCGAAATCGGTGAACTGGTTGAGGTAGCACAAAGACGGGCGTTTTTTGACGCGCTTGGGGTGGTTGTCGGCGGCTTCGAGCATGAGTTTCTTCACGACGTCGAAATCGCTGTCGAAGGCGACCTTGAGGGTAAGCTGCGCCCGGGCTTCCTTATAGCTGTGAGTGAAGCTGACGACGCGCTGGCTGATGAATTCCTCGTTGGGGATGAGGACTTCGCGGCCATCCTGCAGTTCGAGCAGGGTATAGCGGGCGTAGGTGCGCTTGACGGTGCCAAGGGTGCCGTCGTTGAGTTCGATAATGTCGCCGGACTCGATGGATTTTTCGAAGAGCAGGATGATGCCGGAGATGAAGTTGGAAGCGATCTTCTGCAAGCCGAACCCGATACCGACACCGAGGGCGCCGCCGAAGACGCTGAGGGCGCCGAGATTAATGCCGAGCAACTGCATGCCGCAGATGAAAACGAAACAATACAGGATGATCTGTTGGATTTTCAGGATCAGCGTGCGGGTGCTGGTGCGCATCTCGGCGACGCGGCGCAGGCGCTTATCGGTGAGGCGGACGACGAAGCTGCACAGCCACATAAGGATGGCGACGATGATGAGCGATTTGATAACGATGAAGGGATTGAAGGTGACCCCGCTGATGGAGAAAGAAAGTTCGGAGAGCGCATGCAGCCGCTGCGGCATGTTTTGAAGAAGTTGGCTCAACCATTCCATGCGAGTTCAATCCGTATCCTATCCGGTGGTCATGCTGGACTTGTTTCAGTATCCATTGGTTTTTGCAAGAAGATGGACTTGAAACACATTCAAGGTAACGGAGTTTCGTATCACATCACATTTTTGTTGCAGCGCAGCGCAATCTGCGCTTAGGTTGCGCGTATTCGATCCAAAGATATGCTGGTTGCCGGGACAATAACGGGCGGAAAGCCCAAAAAATTGCACCATCTAACTGAGGAGAGACTCATGAATGTGTTGAAACGCTGTGCCCCGGCACTGGCGACCGGGCTTATGGCGATGCCGGTATTCGCTGCCGACCCTGTGATGCCGAAAGTCGATTCTGGCAACACTGCGTGGTTGCTGTTGAGCGCGGCGCTGGTGATGCTGATGACCCCGGGCCTTGCCTTCTTTTATGGCGGCATGGTGCACCGGAAGAACGTGGTATCCACCTTACTGCAGAACTACGTCGCGCTGGCCATCGTTGGTATCGCGTGGATCGTGGTCGGTTACACGCTGGTGTTCACCAGCGGGTCGGGCCTGCTCGGCGGGACGGATGCGTTGATGCTGAAAGGCCTTGACCTCGTGAACTATAAATCGGGCGATACGGATACCGGCATCCCGATGCTGGCGTTCGTGGCGTTCCAGATGATGTTCGCGATCATTACCCCCGCGCTCATTACGGGTGCGTTTGCGGAGCGCGTGAACTTCAAAGCGTGGTTGATCATCATGCTGCTGTGGAGTCTGTTCATCTATGTGCCGGTAGCGCACTGGGTATGGGGTCCGGATGGTTGGATCGCGGCCAACGGCGGCCTCGACTTCGCGGGCGGCCTCGTGGTTCACATCACGGCGGGTGTTTCGGCCCTGGCGTGCGGGCTATTGTTCGGTCGCCGTACCTCGGACGGGACGCCTTCGACCCCGAACGATGTGCCGATGGTCATGCTCGGCGCAGCGCTGCTGTGGTTCGGCTGGTTCGGCTTTAATGCCGGTTCGGCGATCACCTCGGGTGCGCTGGCGGCCTATGCATTCATGAACACGTTCTTGGCGGCGGCGGCGGCCTTCCTTGCGTGGATGTTCGTGGAATGGGCAGTGCATGGCAAACCAACCGCGGTCGGTAGTTCGGTGGGCCTCGTGGTCGGCCTTGTCGCCATTACTCCAGCGGCAGGGTATGTGACCATTTCATCCTCGCTCCTCATTGGTGTCGTGGCGGCAGTGATCTGCTTCTTCGCGGCCGGTCTGGTGAAGAAGATCACCCATCTCGACGATTCGCTCGACGTATTCGCCTGCCACGGTGTCGGCGGTATGTGCGGCGCGGTAATGACGGGGATGTTCGCGAGCCACGCGGTAAACCCGGGCAGCGTCACGGTGCAGGGTCTTCTCGTTTCGGGAGAAACGGGCCTGTTCATCGCGAACTGTGTCGGGGTTGTTGCGGTGTCGGCGTTCTCGTTCATCGGGACGATCATCATCGTGAAGGTGGTAAACATCTTCGTGCCGATCCGGGTCGGGACGGATGCGGAAGGGCACGGCCTCGATACGGCGGTGCATGGTGAATCCGCGCGGATCGATATGACGGCAATGAACGCCTATTCGATGCGTTAGTTGTTGATTGTAGCGAGATTGGTCTGCTGGCCATCTCCCTACGCCGCCGTGCGGGCACAGCTTGCTTGCCCGGCTCGCTTGGTCACACAAAGGTCCGCTTGGGTAACAGGCGGGCCTTTGTTGTAAGATATGGCTGTTACACACGCTTTCGATGCGAGCGAAGCGCGGAAATCCATCTCTTGAAGACTTAAGTTGGATTGCTTCATGAAGGGCTTGTAATGACGATGGTGGGAGCGTTATTCCTTTAGCATCGAAACGAATTTCTCTTCCACGATCTGCGGAGTAAGCATTCTAAGATCGTCCTCCGGCGCATTCAGGAATGCGGCGTGCTCGCCCCACGGCTGGTAGATGAAAGATGGGGTGGGGCCGAAAAGGCCAAGGGTTGGCACCCCTGCTGCGGCAGCCATATGCATGAGGCCGGAATCGTTACCGATGAAGCCATGCGCGCGTTGCATGCAGGCGAAAATGGTGACGAGGGCGGTATCGCCCTGGGTGAGATCGATGGGGTGAAATTCGGCGAGGGCTTCAATCATGGGGAGTGCTTTCGCGCGCTCGTGCCCGGCGCAGATGATAACGGGACGGTAGCTGCGGCAAGCGTTGCTGTGGAGCGACTTCGCAAACGTGATGAAATACTCGAGCGGCCATTCTTTTGGTGTCCAGTTAGCGATGGGGGCGAGGACGAGGTAGCGGCTGCCATCCGGCAGGATAGTTTCGGCCAGCTGGCTATCGGCGGCGCGCGGCCAGAGCGTGGGATAGGGAAGTTTTTCAAGGCCGAAAGCGGCTTCGTATTGCAACACTTTCGGCGCAGGCGATTGCGGTTTAAAAAGATGGCACGTGTTGCTACGGACAATGCGGCTGAGGATGGAATCGCGCATGTCCCATACGCTATCCCACCGCGTACCGACGGTGGCGCGCCACGCATTCAGCCAATGGCGGTTGTATGTGCGTTTAGTTATGGGAATGACGCGCGCGAGGTTGGGGTAACCCTCGAACAGCGGGGCGGCGAGCGGGCTGGTGACAACAGTGACGGAGGCAGCGGGCTCGCAGGCCAGCAAATGTGCCAGGACGGCGGTACTGAGCACGGCATCCCCGATGCGGGTCGGCGCGATGAACAGGATGTTTCGTTGCGTCATGAACGTGTTGTTGCCACAGCAGGCCCGGAAAGCAAAGTGTAATGCAAAAATCCCGTATCGGCTATGCATGGGATGCTTAGGTTGCATTCATCGAATGGAACGTTCTCGATAGCCACATGTTAAGGATGCAACGATTGGGAACGCACGCCGATTTTGAGTTATAGCTTTCGGCAACCTATAGTTTGATCTTGGCGCGTTTAAATACTTCACTGAGTTCGTCGAGCATGGTGCTGGTGATGTCCTTGCGATCCAGCGCATAGGCGACGTTGGCGGCGACGAAGCCGACGAGAGAGCCGCAATCGTAGCGCGTCCCATCGAAACGGTAGCCGTAGACATGGCTGGTATCAATCATCTTGGCGATGGCATCGGTGACCTGGATTTCGCCGCCGGCGCCGGGCTTTTGTTTTTCGAGGATACCGAAAATTTCCGGCTGCAGGATGTAGCGGCCAATGATGGAGAGGGTGGAGGGTGCATCCTTCGGCTGGGGTTTTTCGACAAGACCGCGGGCGGTGACGATACGTGCATCGGCATTCTGCGCTTTCTGATCGATATCGACGATACCGTAGCTGCTGGTCTTTTCGCGTGGCACATCCATGACGCCGACGACATTGCCGCCGGTGTGCTCGTAGGCTTCGACCATTTGCTTTAGGCAACCTTTCTTGGCGTGCACCATATCATCGGCCAGGATGACGGCGAAGGGCTCATCGCCGATGAGATGGCGGGCGCACCAGACGGCATGACCAAGGCCGCGCGGCTCCTGCTGGCGGGTGAAGAGGACATTGCCGGGCTCGGGCAACCAGTCGCTGGTGGTGGCGAGTTCCTTGTGCTTGCCTTTTTTGTCGAGGTTATTTTGCAGTTCCCACATGTGGTCGAAGTGGTCAGAGATGGCGTGCTTGTTGCGGCCGGTTATGAAGATGAACTGCTCGATACCCGCTTCGAGTGCTTCCTCGAAGGCATAATGGATAAGGGGTTTATCAACGATGGGCAGCATTTCCTTCGGCATCGATTTGGTGGCAGGCAGGAAGCGCGTGCCAAGGCCACCGACGGGGAAGACGGCTTTGCGGATTTTGCGGGATGGGGATTTTGCCATGACGGATCTCTGAACGTTGGAATAATACTGCGTTTATGATGCTGGGTGATAAATGAACAATGATGTTCGCGCAATGGCCTATGCGTTGCTTGAATTTCCGGCGCGATGCAGGGCGCGTACGACACCTAAGTGCAACGTGCCGCGCAGCAGCCAGCGGCGGCGGCCGACGGGGCTTAAGGCGGTGAGCGGAACCATGGCATAACAGGTAAGCATTTTGGCGGCGGCAATGATCATATTCGGGATGCGCGGTTTTTTTGCATCGAGCAGGGCTTGCGCATGGGTTTCGCCGTAGCGGGCGCGGCGTTTGAGTAACCATGCGAGCGAAATGCGGTTGAAAGGGACGGGCTCGTGGACGACGGCTTTTTCGGCATAGGCGATGCGGGCACCGGCCTTGTGGGCACGGGAGAAGAAGTCTGTATCCTCGCCCCCGCGCAGGCCGAAACGTTCGTCGAAGCGTAGGTTGGCGAGGGCAAGGGCGTCGCGCTTCATGAGCACGTTGCCAGCGTAACCGGTGGTGATGGTGCTCTGCGGTTCATCGGGCTTCGTGGAGTGGAAGTCGCCGAAGACGGCCCAGCGTGGTGCGCCTTGTGGATAGAGGGAAAAGACGGGCCCAAGCACGATTTCGGCGTTACTGCTGCGGTGTTTTTCGAGAAGCTCGGAGAGCCAGAGATTTTCGGCGAGTTCGTCGTCATCGAGAAAGACGAAATACTCGCCGGTCGCCGCATCGAGGCAGGCGTTGCGGGCGATGGAAATATTGCGCGCGGGGGCATGGAGATACTGGACGGTAAGGCCGAAGCGCGCGGCGGCATCGGTGACGGTGATCTGGGCGCTTGGCGTGTCATCATTATCGGCGACGACGATATGAAGTGTGGTGTTGAGAGGCAGGATCTGTTCAGCCAACGAGGCGAGCGTGTTGACAATATGGGCACGGCGAAAGGTGCAGATGCCAATGGTGATGATGGTGCTCATTGCTGCTTACGGCCATAAGTGAACAGGCCTTGCCAGAAGCCGAGCGACCAGCCGGTATGCATGATCATGGCGGCGGGGCCAGCGAGAAGAAGGCGAGGTTTTAGCGTCAACAGCGCGAGGTAGAGACCGTAGGCGAGGCAGATAAGTGCCCAGATAACGATGGGAACTGCAGCGAATTTGGTCACTGGGGTAAGGAGGAGCAGGACATAAGCGGGCAGTACGAAGATGGGCAGGAGCTGGCGGATACGGGGGCGGCTGCGATGTTTCAGCAGGTTGCGGATGCGGCCCATGCCGTAGTTGCGATATTGGCGGAACAGGGCGAACGGGTTGGCGCGCGGGTAATACAGGTGGGTGGTCTTCGCGGTGAGCCAGATGCGGTAACCCGCTTGGCGCAAACGAATATCGAGTTCGGCATCTTCATTATGGGTGAAGGTTTCGTCGTAGCCATCGACGGCGCAGAAGGCAGCCATGCGCATGAGGGCGTGGTGGCCATGATCAACCCATTTGCCTTTGCGGGCGGTGGAGCGATGGCTGGAGCCGCCATTGCCGAGCTTGCTGTTCTGCGCGGCGGCAATGGCATCCTGAAAGCCGCCTTTGCCGGTAGTGCGCATGGAAACGACGACGGAATCTGCTTTGGTAGTAAGGGCTTCCTTGACCAGTTGGCGGCAATAGGTGCTTGGGAAATCGGCATGGGCATCAATGCGGATGAGGAACTGGGAATCCTGCGCATAGCGGACGACGGCAAGGTTGACGGCCGCGCTCTGGATACGTTTGCCGTTATGCAGGTATTTGACCTGTGAGTAGGCCTGCGCATAGCGGCGGATGATTTCGTCCGTGCCATCCGTGCTGCCGCCATCGACGATGACGATCTTCATCGCTAAATGGGCGCTTTCGGCGACGAGGCGGTTGATGATGGTCTCGATATGGTCCGCTTCGTTGAGGCACGGCACGATCACAAGGACAGGCGGCAGATCCGACGGAAGCGTAATATTGCCACCCGCGACGGTCGGTGTGTTCGAGGTATCGACGCCGGGTTTGAAATCCTGGAGGAGGGCGTGACAGTCGGCGGTGGTGTAAAGCCACGTGGATGTGGGAACAGCGTTCGCGGCGGCGGCCATGCGCTCGTAGTTCTCGGCTGTCAGGTTTTTTAGGAACTGCGTGAGGCTTTCCGCCTTCGGTTCTTCAAGTATGTGGCCGATGCCGAGGGCCGCGATGAAACGGCTCGTTTCGACGCCTGCCGCGGCAAGGGGCACGGCACCGTAGAGGCCGCCTTCGTAGAGTCGGTTGGGCAGCAGCCAGCTACTGTTCAGGCCTTCCTCGAACATGTCGATGGCCCAGCTGAAATGAACGTCACCGTAGATGGCGGCGAGATCGCCCGGGTTGTTATAGGGGCCGAGATAGGTGACGCCGGGACTGGTCGCGACGATCGCGTCAAAATGCGGGAGCTGGTCATAGGATGGGCGACCGCGGATGACGATCTCGACAAGGCCGGGATTGGCGCGCGCGACATTGCAGAGGATGACGAAGCTTTTCTGGCAGCGGAGGGCCCCGAACCAGCCGATGCGCCATGGCAAGGTGGAGGGGCGGATCACCGGCACGGCAGGTGCCGGAATGCCGAACACTTTATTTTCGACCATCAAGAACGGCAGGGTGACCTTGGAGCGGCGATCGAAATATTCGCTCAGGAACGCGGGTGAACTGACGATGAGGCCGGTCGCGCGGCGGGAAAGATAACCCTCGAGCCGACGCAGCAGTGCACCGGTCGAACTGTAACTGAGCATCAGGCGGTGGATATCGAGCACTTCATAAATGATACGCGTGGGTCGGATGGCGTGCCGCGCGCGCACGGCGATGGCCAGCATCTCGAGATTGCGGGCGAGAATAGTCTCGACACCATCGAAAAGTTCCTTATGACGCTTGAGGCGGATGACGGTCTTGAGCACCGCGAAGGCACGTTGAGTGAAACGGCCGTTACTGGTGCGGCCAAAACAGGTGACGGGGCAGCCGGCGAGCATGAGCGGTGGATCGAGCCGCGAGAAACCGGCAATGCGCACGGGCGAGCCGCCGGCGACGAGCATCTCGGCACGTTTGCGGGTCGTCGGGTCAGAAATATCATGCGTGAGGTAAAGGAGCATGTGCCTCACTATACACGGCGTTGCGGTTCCCGAAAGTTGCCATTTCGCATCATGGTAAATCCTGAATAAAACTACCGAATGCTATTTATCCGTTTTGGTCGGCGTCACCAGGCGTTTGGCGGGCCCCCGGCGGCGGCGCACGACCTGCGAATTATTCAGCACGGTGCCGATGATATGCGCGTTGGTGAGGGCGCGTAAAGATGCTTTGAGATCATGCGTGCGGGTGTTGCCTTCCTCGACGACGAGCAGCACGCCATCGACATGCGGCAGGAAGACGAGGGGATCATCCTGCGCGAGGACGGGCGGGAGATCGTAAATGATGAGACGATCCGGGTAGCGGTGGCGCAGTTCGTCGGCCAAGGCAGCGATCTTGGGCGAGCCGAGCACTTCCGAGGAACCTTCCATGACCTTGCCAGCGGGGAGAAGCGACAGACGATCGAACGATGGGCGGACAAGGCATTCGGCGATGGGAACGTTGTGCGTAAAGTGGTCGGTAAGACCGACGGAGGTGGCGAGGCCAAGATAGTCCATCACGTTGGGCTTGCGCAGGTCGAGATCGACCAGCAACACGGTCTGTTTCATGTCGAGCGCAATGGAGATAGCGAGATTTAGCGCAATGGTGGTCTTGCCGTCGCCGTAATTGGGGCTGGTGATGCCGAGGGTTTTCATGCCGTCCTGGGTCATAGCCTGCAGCACCTGGGTACGCAGTAGTCGGAAGGTATCCGCTTCCTTGCTGCGGGTACGGTGGGCGACGATGCGATGCTGTTCCATCGCCACTTCGGAAATTTTCACAGCATTAACGGCGGCGAGGCGCTGGCCGGCTTCGGCAGGCGCCGGAGCGTAACGCGCTGCTGGTTGCATGCCCAGCGCATCATGGCGCTCCGAGCGCGCCTTCTTCAACGCTTTGGCAAGCTTATCCATGACGGGTGACCTCGATATGCGGCACGGCGACCAGCGGGGCGACACCGACGATGGCGGCGAGGTGATGGACACCACGAATGGACTGGCTCATCAATTCGCGTGCGCCGACGACGAAGGCGGCACCGAAGATGGCGAGCAGGAACCCGATGCCGAGCAGCATCTTGCGCGGTGGCGCGGTCTGTTCGGGCACGGTAGTGGGGTTGATGACCTTCAGTAGCTCACGGTTGCTGCCGCTTTCGAGTTTTTCCTGGATCTCGGAAGCGAGTTGCTTGTCCTTGAGGGTATGGTAGCGATCCTTCTGGTTCTCGAGGTCGAGCGTCAGTTGGTTCATCTGTTGTTCGATGGCTGGGTTCTTTGCGATATTGGTGGAGAATTTCGCCTGCTGGCCCATGAGAGCAGCATACTGGCTTTGCAGCGAGGCGCGCTGCGATTCAGCTGCGGCAAGCTGGGTATTGACCTGCACGTATACGGGATTATCTGCGCCGACGACAGGTTTGCTGCCGGTGGCCCCGCTGGCTTTCAGGGCATCGATCTGCGCTTTGACTTTCATCACATCCGGGTGCTGGTCGCCGTAGCGGGTTTTGAGCTGGGCGTATTCGGCCTCGAGCGCGGGCAATGTCGCGGTATTGGTGCGAATGGTGCGGTCGCTGTCGTTGACGCTCATATAAGGATTGACGCCGATGAGCTGGCTGCGCAGCGAACTGATATTCGATTCGTTTGCTGTCATTTGCCCTCGGATGGTCTCAAGGCTCATGGAGTTGGTAAGGCTGGCCTGCTGGTTGAACATGACGGCACTCGGGCCGGACTCACCGTATTTCCCGCGAAAGTCGGCGATCTTTTTTTCGGTGTCCTGAATTGTCACATCAAGCGTTTTCAATTGACCATCGAGGAAGTCCGACGTTTCCGCTGCCTGCTGATGGCGTTGGGCCGCTTCTTCGTTGATGAAGGCGGCGACGATGGCGTCGAGCGTTTTCTTGGCATTCTCGGGATCGCCGTAATCAAAGCTGAGGGTGAAGGCGATGGCGGAAAGCTGCTCAACGGATTCCTTGGCGACGGCTGCGGGATTCGCGATCTCGCTGCTGACGAATTGCAGGTGGATCTTGCTGCGCATGACGTTGGCAAGAATGTTGGGTTTTACCTTTTCGGTGAGGCCGGGATAGAGCTTGAGGTCGGTCGCAATTTTATAGAGCGATGCATCCGACGTGACTTTCTGCTCGATCTGGCTGATGCGGCGATCGGCAAGGCCGGCCGGGTCGATGCTGTCTTCCGCCTGCTTGCCGACATTGGCGACGTTGCTGGAGATGTAGGGCTGGATGATCTGCACGGTGGTAACGGCGCGGTAGCGCGACCAGTGCAGCGTGAAGGCGATGGCAAGGACGAAGATGAGGCCGAACGTGATGAAGAACTCGAAGCGGCGACGCTTGAAGATGGCCATGATGTCATCGAACGAGAGGTCTTCCATGATTACTACTGTGGGCTCCACGATGGATGCAGGGCGAGGCCGAGCATGACGATATGCTCGTTGGTATTGCCCGACTGGTTGATTAGGGTCTCATCATGGTAGGTATAATTGGCAGTGAGAGAGACTTTCTTCATAATCTTGTAATCGAGCCCGGCACCGGCACTGTATTCGTGGTCGAGGTTGATGCCGGTCTGCACCCCATCGTAATTCGCTTCGCGGTAGTCGGCGTTGGCTTTGATCGACAGCATATCGTTGATGTTGTGGGTGCCGGTAGCAACGATGCTGTCGACCAGTGATTCGGTACCGTTGCCGAACGGCTCATGCGCACGCTGGGCTGTGATATCGGCAATGTTCTGAACACCTTTGTAGCCGATGCCGGCGGAAAAGACGTAATCCCAGTTGCCGTCGTCGCTATTCCCCGTCGTGCCATCCGTGGCGGTGTAAGTGGTACCGGCATCCGCATGCAAGGTTAGGCGAGGAGTGGCCTTATTGGTCCAACCGATGCTCGGCCCGTAACTGTTGGAAGCGGAATCCGGTCCGCTGGCGGTTTCGTAGCGCTGCCCGTTCAAGGCGATGCGGCCGGTATTGTTCATGTCGAACTGGTGTTCGTAGGTGGGCGACACGGTGTAAAAGTTGAAATCGGTATTGCTGGTGTTATCGCTGTAGCTATCATGCAACGCGCTGCCGTAGATGGACCATTTGTCCTGCTCGTTCTGCTGGTAGCTGAGCGAGGGGATGGCCTCGATGCGGTTGGAGTAGACGCGGGCCTGCGTGGAACCGTAGTTCACGATCTCGGATTCGCGGGTGGTGTCGCGATCGAACAGGGTACGTAACGATGCCGTCCAGCGCTCGTTGCTGTGGCTGAAGAATAAATTTTCGTGCAGGTCGACGGAATCGAATTCCGAACGGTTATAGGCATTGGCATCGATGGTCGACGTGGATTCGATCAGCGAGGTGGGCGTCTTCTCGCGCAGGACGAGTTGCGGCGCGGTGGTGGAACCCCAGATGGCTTTCTCACCAGTATTGACGCGTAACGGGTTCGAGTCATACGTGAAGTTCTGCGTGCCGTTGATCTCGGCGCTAAAGCCGCCGGGCGGGGTTTGTGCGACATCCATTACCGGTTGCTGCGCGGCGTAATAGTCATTGCGCTGGACAAGGGTAGGCATGACCTGTGCCTGCGCGGCGCTGCCGACGAGTGCGGTGAGCAGGATACTGCCGAGCGAGGCGTGGCAAATGGTGTGGCGGCTGCGTTTCATTAGAACAGGCTCGCGGTGGGAACGACGACGACATCCCCGGGTTGCAGGTTGATGTTTTCATCGAGATGTTTGCCGCGGGCGATCATGGAATAATCGAAGGATAATGAAACCTGACGACCATCAACCTTGCGCAGGATTTTGATGTCGCTTTCATCGGCATAGGGGGTCGGGCCGCCGGCCTGACTGAGTGCCTGCATGACGCTCAATTCGTGCGCCATGACGATATCGCCGGGGTGCGCGACCTGACCAATGACGCTGACCGTATTCCCTGCGGTGTCCTTCACCACAACGGAAACGGTCGCGGCCGGAATGAAGGGTTGCAGCTTCTCGGTGATCGTGTCTTTCAGCGCGGCAGGAGTCAGGCCGGCGGCTTTGACAGAACCGATAAGCGGGAAATCGATGGTGCCATCCGGCAGGATGAGGACGATGCGGTCCATTTCATCTTCTTTCCAGACGCTGATATGCAGATTGTCACCTGCGCGCAGGGTATAGTTCGCATCGCTAGTGATGCCGGCCGCGGGTGCGAGAGACGCCTTAGTGCTGGCATCGGTCACGGATTTCTCGGTCTTATGATCGGGCGATTTCTTGACTTCGTCGGTCGCGTAGCAGGCAGTGCTCAGTGTCAGCGACAGCAGTACTGCACCGATGAGGCGGTTCAAACGAGGCATAAGTTTACCGTCACATGTTAAATTGGTGCGCCGCTTATAAGTTAATCACTAGTCTACTGCCAAGGGTTATTATCAATTCACTATCAGTTATTGATTGATTGGTAAAGATGAAGCATCTACATCACCCGCAACGGAAGGAGAGTGGCATGTACGAGCGATATTTCGGCCTAAGCGCGAAGCCCTTCTCGCTGCTGCCCGAAGCCAATAATCTCTTTCTCAGCAAACGTCACCAACATATTGTTAATATATTGGAATATGGCCTTGAGACGCACGCGGCGTTCATTGTCATCACCGGGGATGTCGGGGCGGGTAAAACGACGGTCATCCGCCATTTCCTTACAAATTTGCCGGATAAGGTGACGGTAGGGCTTATCACCAACCCCAACCGCCGTATCGGCTCACTCTTAAATTGGGTTAGCAATGCGTTCGAGTTGCCTAAGTACGAGAATGACGAAGCAAAGATGTACAACAGCTTTGTCGAGTTCCTGCTATCACAATATTCCAAAGGTTTACGGACCATTCTTATCATCGATGAGGCACAAAATCTGGCGGCGGATATGCTTGAGGAACTGCGGATGTTGAGCAACGTTAATAACGAGCAAGATATGCTGCTGCAAATCATTCTCGCGGGGCAGCCCGAACTGCTTGATACATTTAAGCGGGACGATTTACGCCAATTCGTCCAGCGCATCGGTGCGCATGGCCATCTAACCGCACTCAGCCCCAAGGAAACGATAGACTACATCCACCATCGGATGCTTAAAGCGGGCGGAAATTCTGATATTTTTGACATCAGGGCCTGTGCGGCCGTGCATTATTTCTCAGGTGGGATACCGCGGTTGGTCAACATGCTTTGTGACCAAGCCTTAATGTATGCGTTTGCCGAGGATGAGGGAACGATAAGCTTCGAAACTATCGCCGAAGTGGTCCTTGACCGTAACAGTTCAGGCTTAAGTTCATTCAGTGGGATTTCTACCGAAAAGACGGATGCAGAAATGCATCGCGATTTACAGAGTATATTATCGGAGATGGAATCATAGTTTTCAATAGTATAGACTATTATCTTCATGCGGTTAACACTGCCAAACTGTTGCAAAGCACCATTGGTTCTTTATAGATACTGTGGATTATTGCACCGCACCAAATCAATGCTTTGCAGTGCAGCATTTTTAAGATATGGCTGGTCGCGTGTGTTTGGGATTGGCGAGTAGTTAATATTATGTTAATAGAAGTTAAAATTTTAGCAAATTTGATGATTGAACCTACCAGCGCACCGAACTCATAACGTGGAGTAACCATGACCCCGCCTGTCACAGCCCATCACAATTTCGGCTTCGTCAACGATGATGAAATACTTGATACGGCTGCGACATCTGTTCGGACGCGCCGCGACCTGAGCCGGTTACTTTATGCGTACGCGTTGACCGATCTGCTCTCCATGGGCATCGGGTTCCTGATGTCGCTAGGGCTGGCGGAACTGGTCAACTCGAAGATATTTGGCCGTGCCGCGACCTTGCCGCTCGGCAATTTCGATACGACGCGCATCGCGGGACTCGCGTTGGTTGCGATGGCAGTGCTGGTGTGGTTCCAGTACAAAGGGTTCTACCGTGTGCGGATGAACTTCTGGGCGGAAGCGAAAGCGGTCATCAAGATCTTCGCGGCAGCGATGCTGATCGACGGATTCCTGCAATTCGCTGCGAAGAATGATTTTTCGCGACTGTGGCTGATGTCGGGCTGGGTGTTCGCCGGTATCGCCGTATTGATACTGCGCGCGGTGCATCGTAATCGCCTGCGCAAAGCGGGTCTATGGAACGTGGCGACCCTGCTGGTCGGCAATGGTATGACGGCTAAGGATACGCGTCTCGCACTCGAATCCGAACGTGGTATGGGATACACGATCGCTGCGACCATCGAGAAATTGCCGGAAGCATTCCTCAAGGCAGGCCGCTCGTGGGAGCGCCTGTGCGCCGACCATGGCGCGGATTATGTCGTGATCGCGCTCGATGGGGCGGAGCTTGATAATGCGGGGTCTTCCATCGCGCAGTTGACGCGTGAGAACGTGCCGTTCAGCATTTCGCCGCCGCGCCGTAATCTGCCGATCCTCGATATGGCGCCGCAGTATTTCTTCAGCCATGATATCAAGCTGCTGACGTATAATAGCGGGCTTGAGCAACCCCTGCCGCGCTTCATCAAACGTGCATTTGACGTTACGGTTGCAGGCAGCATGCTGTTGGTTTTGAGCCCGGTGATGCTGGTGGTTTCATTGCTTATCAAGCGTGATGGCGGTACTGCTTTTTATGGCCATCCGCGGCTGGGTCGTAATGGTACGACCTTTAAATGCCTGAAGTTCCGCTCGATGATAGCCAATAGCCAAGAAGTGTTGATGCGTCACCTCGCGGCGAATCCGGAAGCGCAGGTGGAATGGGAAGCGGACCAGAAGCTGAAGAACGATCCGCGCATCACTAAATTCGGCGCCTTCATTCGCCGGACCAGCCTTGATGAGTTGCCACAGCTGATCAATGTGCTGAACGGGGAGATGAGTCTGGTAGGGCCGCGTCCGATCGTCACCAACGAGGTCAGTAAGTACGACCGCGATATCGCGCATTATTATCGGGTAAGCCCCGGCATCACGGGCCTATGGCAAGTAAGCGGCCGCAACGATGTGACCTACGACCAGCGTGTGCAGATGGATAGCTGGTATGTGCGTAACTGGTCGCTGTGGCATGACGTGGCGATTCTTTGCAAAACAGTGCCCGCATTGCTGAACCGGAGTGGCGCATACTAGTTGCCTGATCTGCAAGGCTTTGCTAACGGTAACAAAAAAAATAACCCGCACACGGAAATCCTTGATGAATCGCGCAATCCTTGTCGCTGGCGGTGCCGGTTATATCGGCTCGCATGTGTGTAAAGCGCTTAAAGCTGCGGGCTACACGCCGGTGGTGCTCGATGATTTTTCGGCCGGACACCGGGGGTTCGTGCAATTCGGGCCGTTGGTGGAAGCATGCCTTTCCGATTGCGTAGCGGTGAATAAAGCTGTTGTCGAATATGGCATCGAAGCGGTGATCGATCTGGCGGGCTCCATTGAAGTCGCCGAGTCCGTGCGCGATCCGCTCAAGTATTACGACAACAATGTGGCGAAGAAAATTCCGTTTTTGCGCACGCTGGTAAAGGCGGGCGTCAAAGCGTTCGTGTTTTCTTCGACGGCGGCGGTGTATGGCGAACCGGTGCAGATGCCGATTCCTGAAGCGCACCCGACGAATCCGACGAGCCCCTATGGCTGGAGCAAACTGATGTTCGAGCGGTTGCTGCATAGCACCGCGGGGGCGAGCGAGTTGCGGTTCATGGCGCTGCGCTATTTCAATGCGGCGGGGGCGTCGCTCGATGGTGAGATCGGTGAAGCCCACGACCCGGAGACGCATCTGATTCCGCGGGCGTGTCTGGCGAGCTTGGGTGCGGTGCCGCCGCTGGAGATCTTCGGCAATGACTATCCGACCAAAGACGGTACGGCACTGCGCGATTATATCCACGTGATGGATCTCGCGGACGCACATGTGAAAGCGGTGACGGCGCTGCTTGCGGGTGCACCGAGTGGAGCGTACAATCTCGGCAACGGAATCGGCACGAGCATCGGCGATATCCTTGCGGCGTTCGAGCGGATCGGCTATCCGGTACCGCACAGTTTCAAGCCGCGGCGCGCGGGCGACCCGAGCAAGCTGGTAGCGGATAGCAGCGCGGCGCAGGCAGCACTGAAATGGACACCGCGATATGCGGATATCGCGGTGATTATCCGCTCAGCCTATGACTGGCATGCGGCCACCGTGAAGAAAGCAAAGCAGGCATGACTCGCACTTTGTTCAGCCAGAACCTTGAGCAGGCGCTGACACAGGTAGAGCGGACAAACTTTGACAGTTGGTCGATCAAGGCCGCGCAGGCGGTGGAACAGATCGAAAAAAATCCGACGCTGGAAATGACGGCGATGTTCACGCTGCCGGGAATGAGTGATGACCTGGCGGAGATCGAAAGCATTGCGACGAGCATTGCGGAGCATTATTCGACGCTGGTCGTGGTCGGCATGGGTGGCTCGAGCATGAGCGGCGAGACGCTTGAATGCCTGCGCAAACAGGGTGGGTTACGGCTGCATTTTCTCGACAATATCGATCCGCTGACGCTGGCACTGCTGACGCCACGGCTTGCCTGGAACACGACAGCGTTCCTGATCATCAGCAAATCCGGGAACACGATCGAAACGCTGGCGCTGTTCGCGGTGCTGCTACGTGAAGCGAAAACGCGTGGGATAAATACAGCTAAAGCTTTCACGATCATCACCATCCCCAATGACAACCCAACGCACCGTATCGCCAAGGAACATGGGATGCGGGTTGTGGTGCATGACAAAAACCTCTGCGGGCGATTCAGTATTCTTTCGGCTGTAGGACTGATTCCGGCGGCAGCGGTGGGGGTTGATATTCGCAGCCTGCGCGCCGGGGCGGAAATCACGCTGGCGGAAAACATGCGTGGGTTGGCGGCGGCGGGTGAAGTGGCGGCACTACATATGAGCTTGCGCGAGAAGAACATCGCAATGCATGTGATGATGCATTATTGCGACCGTTTCGGCGGACTGCTGCTGTGGCATCGCCAATGCTGGGCGGAGAGCCTCGGCAAGGACGGCCAGGGTACGACGCCTATCCGCAGCCGCGGGGTGACGGACCAGCACAGCCAGTTGCAGCTTTACCTTGAGGGGCCGCGCGACAAGCTATTCACCTCGCTCATCCTCGATATGGCGGGGCAGGGCGCGAGCATCGACTTCGATTCGGGCGATGACGCACTGGCTTATTTAAACGGGCATAAACTGGGCGACCTCAGCATGGCCGAACAGCGCGCGACCAATGCAACATTGGTGGCGGCAGGTTGCCCGTTACGTACCATCACGTGCGCGACACTGGATGAAACGGTGATGGGCGCCCTGTTGATGCATTTCACGCTGGAGGTGACGATCACTGCGGCGCTGATGGGAGTGAATGCGTTCAACCAGCCGGCGGTGGAAGCTGGGAAGAAATTAGCGCTGGAGTATCTCGCCGGTAGGTGATTTTGGCGCTAACTGCCGCTCTGACATTGTCTTACCCTCGAATTCTTATCGCGCCGCCAGGTGCGCGAGGCTTCCTTTTAAAACCTTGGGAAGACTAGCGTATCAAGCCGACAAGCTGCAGCGTCCGCAATGCAGCAACTGCGACGACTAATGATAATGTCTTCCAAAAGGTATATTTAAATGCCTGCATCCATGGCGGCGATGTCGCTATCGCTGCGTTGGGTAGGCGCGCCCCAGTGGCGAAGTTGATCAACAAGCGTGTGGCGCAGCAGCAGGAAGCTGAACATCAGAACGGCAAGGCCGATCACACCGGCCAACAGCACATGCATCCAGTCGGCCATCGGTTCGGCGGTGGCGACGGCTTGGTAAGCGCAGATGCCGAGGCCGGTACCAATGAGGGGGACAAGGAATGTCTCGAAATAATCGCCGAAGCGGTAGCCGATAAGCGGCAATATGCGCGAAAGGTAACGCAGCTGGTAAAGCAGTGTAATGGCGGTGAAGGTGATGGCGGCGGCTTCAAGACCATGGGTGACGGCGATGAGTAATGCGGTAAGCCAGATCAACGTATATTCGAACGAATTGCGCAAGGCGATTTCGGTGCGGCCGAGGGAGTAAAGCACTGTTTCGCCGATGGCGGTGACGGCCTGTACGGCGCAGGCGGGGGCCAGCCACATGAAAATGGTACCTGCATTCTCCCATTTACTCGAGAGCATGATAGCAAAGATGGGGCCATGGGCGGCGGCGATCATTCCCATAAACGGCAAGACGACGGTGGCGAGCAGGCGGGTGGCGAGCAGGTAGGTGCGGGCGATGGCGGGTACATCGTCCTTCATTTTGGCAAGTTGGGAATAGAGCACATACTGCAGCGGCCCGGCGACAATCTGCGCGGGCAGGCGGGCGAACTGGAAGGCCATGGAATAGAAACCGGCGGAAGCGGTGCCAAGGCCTTTGCCGACGATCCAGTTATCCGACGAGCGGGAGAAGTAGTTGATGAGACCGTTGCCAAGCACGTTACGGCCGAAAAGGACATGCTCTTTTACCTCGCGCCAGTTGAAGACGAAGAGCGGACGGAAGGGCGAGAGAATGCACATCATGACCACGCGCACGGCGAAAAAAGCGCATTGCTGGCCGATAAGCGCCCAAGCGCCGTAATTGTGATAGGCCATGTAGAGCGCGGTGGCGATACCGACGGCGGTCGCAAGGATCTCGACCACGGCGATGGCCTTGAAGCGTTGGGCCTGCTGCAGGGCGGCGACGGGAATCAGGTGTACTGACTGGGCAAGGACGACGAACGAAAGGGTGATGATCATCGGCTCGAGCGGCGGCTCGTGGAACATCCGCGCGGCGAGGGGGCTCAAGGCGCACATCACGACGGTGAAGGCGAGGCCGAGCGCAATGGTGAGCCAGAAGCTGGTAGACCACGCTGTGCGTTCGCTCATGGGGGTGCGCACGAGGGACATGCCGATGCCGGCATCCGCAATCATCATGGCGAAAAGGGCAAAGGGCATCGCGAGGGCGACGATACCGTATTCCGCCGGGGACAGCAAACGCGAGAGGATGGGAATGGCCACGAACTGCGCGATAAGGCGCAGGATGCGTACCGATGAGATCATCGCCGTGCCGAAAACTACCGTGCGAAAAGACATATGCCTCTGGTTGGGTTGGCGTGTGCATAGCGCAAAACTGCGGCTAAGTCACGGGGTGTGTGGGGTAGAGCGGTAGTGAACAGGGAAAAAGAACGATAAATGCGTTCCCAATACGGCTAGAATCGCCGAAATTCATCGTTTTTGCGCGTTCAAGCGGAATCTTCATCGAACTGTCATACTGCTGTCATGCAACTGACGCTATAACCCGGCATCTTCAATGGATAACACGGGCGGAAATGCCCATTCAGATGCACAGAAGTAGGAGATGATTATGGCCTCGCCAGAAGCTGCAGAACAAAATCAAACAATGCCAGAGATTCCAGATGCGGCTGTGCGCAGAGTGGTCGATCTCACACTTAAATTTTATGTACCAAACAATCCGAAAAACGGTACTCATAAATCTATTAAAGATTGGACTGCGGCTGATTTCAAAAACATTGACCGCGATGATTTGCGCGAGCTGGCAAACATCATGTCAACAGAGCATTATTCTGTATCAGATGATCTTTTACCTAAAGGCATGAGCCGACAAGATTTTGTCCGCTCCTTGGATCGTGAGATGGCTCGCCGTGATACCCTTAAAACCGATTATCTTGATCGATTGTTTGTAAATGTCCCAAAACCAGTGCCACAGGTGCGTGTTCTTCGCGCTGCACATACTATCGGTGGCAAACCAGGCAATTCTATTACGCCGGAAATGGTCCAAGAAGCAGCAGGCATCATCGCCTTGCGTGATATGGCAATAAATATTACTACCGACAGTCAAGATACGTATATACCTCTCCAACCTGATTTCACAAAGGCTGTAGGGTTAAATCCTAATACGGTTGTGCCGCTTCGCTCAGATGTTCGTGCTTACGAAGTTGGGTATTTAGTGGGCTCACGCCGTGAATTCACCCAGTCCAATGGTTTGTATCTCGGTGTACATTTTGATGAACCGCTGCAAACTGTTCAAAGTGGCTACTGCGCGACCGTAGCTCAGATATTTCAACCTGGCAAAGCTTACGATAATAGTGTGAGCGTTGTTAATGGTTTCATGCAAGCACGTGTCGATGCACGCACCAATTTTGAACCGACCACTGAACATGTTGGATTGGGTATAGAATGTCCGGTTACCCCGATTACACCACGCGCCTCTTCCGCTGGTAAAGATTCAGTGCAAACGGTAGTTAGAAAGTAACCCCGGCACTAGGTGGCGTTTTATCATTATTGGCCACTTGCGGTAAATTCTGGGATGGCAGTGCGCCGGCATCCGTCTTAGGTACTGTTGAGGCTTGCGAGATTGTAAGTGTGGCTGAATTGTGCCCACCCGCATCCGTTTTTTTATTAGGAGCTCTTAAGGAGTTGTCGGTGGTGAGATTATTATATAAATTTCTGTCCTGTGGAGCATCCCTAGCTACTTGAGCAGCTAATCGTCCATTGTTTTCTGCAGCAGCGCGTGCATCAGGGGGAGCATTCGGATTATTAAGCACTTGTTGAACGCCGGTTTGTACGGTTTCCGCTCTATGTCTCGCTGCTTGAGCGATACTTGTCTGTGCTGCTTGGATTTGTTCTTCAGAGAACTTATCGGGATGCTCACGCATGTAAGCAAGCCTCTGTTCAGCCTCTTCAAGTTGTTTCTTAGCTTTAGCTTCAGCTTCACGCTGCTCTTTTGTGAGGTATTGCTCGTAGACCTTGCTGTTCTTGTCCATCTCACCGAACAAGCGATCGACCTTCTGCATCTGGCCATCAAAGTCTTTATTATACATGCTATGCTGCACTGTATCGCCCTGGGCGGTGCTGATGGCTTCGGCGGCGACGGCGTTACCGCGGGTGAGTAGGTCGCCCGCTGAATTCGCGTGCTGGGCGGCGCTGCGGATTTCATCCGTGACATGCTTGATTTGATCCTGCGATAGGCCGGCATTGCTGCACTGGGCGGCGATGATCATGCAAACTACGTCGATGTCGTTCTTGCTGAGTTTCGTGCCCTTACGATCGGCATCGCTATTGTCATTACCCGGTTCGACGAGTTTCAGCACGGCAGCGTTAGTGGTGGCATTCGCGGAATCTTTCGCCTGCTGCCATGCGGCTGCCGGGGTCGGGGCATCGTTCTGGTAGGCAATGGCGTGTGCATAGCGCAAAACTGCGGCTAAGTCACGGGGCGTGTGGGGTACAGCGGTGGTGAACAGGAAAAAGAACGATAGATGCGTGCCCAATATGGCTAGAACCGCCGAAATTCATCGTTTTTGCGCGTTCAAGCAGAATCTTCATCGAACTGTCACACTGCTGTCATGCAACTGACACTATAACCCGGCATGTTCAATGGATAATACGGGCGGAAAATGCCCATTCAGATGCACAGAAGAGGATAATGATATGGGTAAATTAAATACAGTGCTTGATGCGATCATGGCCGCACATCCCAATTATCAAAATTTTAAGCCGGGCGATTTTACTCAACTACGAGAAGATGAGCTTCGTACCATGCTGGGTATGATTGCAGCTAAAGTACAAATTGATACATTAATACCCCGATCGTTCACACAGCAATTTGGCGATAATGCACCCGCTGAACTTGCTTTAGCTCTTGAACGTGCAGCGGCGAAGCGCAATCAATCCGAAATGTATGCAAGAGCACTATTAGATGGTGGTTTGAGTGGTGAAAGTCACATTGGTATAGAGTCTAATGTTGCCGCTTCATTGGATTTAGCCGGAGGCAAAACGGTGCGATCCACTGCACCGAGAATACTTAATTATGTCATTACTCAAGATGCTGTAGAGCAGATGGCAAAAAATGAAGCTGCCCGCCAACAAGGAACTTTCACCCCAAAAACTAACTTGGATGTAACTATCCCACCTTCGATTACAGCACCGATTGTTAAAGCAAATCCGAGATTGCCCCAATCTATGGTCAATACAGTTTATGCTGTTTCAGTAGGTGATGAGACGGCCTTTATGTCAGGGTATGCAACGCGTGCAGGTGCATCCAATGATATCGGTCCTGTAACAATTCAATATCCTGAGGGCGCTGTGTGTTCCCTACCAAAAATCGTTGGGCAAATTTTTGATCCTAAGAAGCCGGATTTAGATGTGGGATTGGCTTGGGTCGCTGGGTACATCCAACGTGGTTTCGATCAAATGTCTCCAGCGGATCAAAATCAATTAATGGCTCAGTGTCCCAAGCCGGCAAAGGTAAACGTGAATACCCGCTGACTATTCAGTTGTTACGCCTGTCTTGTTGGAGTTTCTGAGGGTTTTGCATTGGGGACATTCTGAGACTTAGATGAATCTGGTCCCTCAAATCCGCTGAAGCTTGCAACAACTGCTGGCGCAACCGCCTTTCTGGCTTCGTCAATAACGGCCACCGTAGGCTCTTTAGACTGTGTGTTGTCACCAAAACCACCGAAAGTAACATTCACAGAAGCCTGTTGAGGTGTATTTCTCGTCGCAGGTGTTTGTGAATTATTATGCGCTTCAGCAACATGTACTAAAGGCGCATTAGGGTTGCGACTAGCATCAGCTATGGTTGGATGTTTAATAGCTGCCAGCTGTGCTCTACTTTGTGTAAGAATTTCTTGCTGGCGTTGAATGTTCGCCATTTGCCCTGCGCCAGCTGCACTTTCTTGAGGATTTGTTGATTGTGCTTCACGTTGGGCAACCTGACGATGGAACGTATTAAATCGTGTCTCAGCTTCGAGTCGCTGCTCATTTGTAAGGTGTGGGTTAGCAAGTTCTCTTTCAATCTCTGCCTTCTTCTTTTTTTCTTCCTCAGTCATATAAGGGTCTAAGGCCTGACCAATTTCCTTATCCAGTTTGGCGACGATTGCCATCTGCTGGTCAAAGTCCTTATTATACATGCTATGCTGCACGGTATCGCCCTGGCGGTCAGAAATGGCCTGCGCGGCAGCGGCGTTGCCGAAGGTCAGCAGGTCGCCCGCTGAATTCGCGTGCTGGGCGGCGCTGCGAATCTGATCGGTGATGTGCGTGATCTGGTCCGGCGTCAGCCCGGCATTGCTGCACTGGGCGGCGACGATCATACAGACCACGTCGATGTCGTTCTTGCTGAGTTTCGTGCCCTTACGGTCGGCGGCGCTGTCGTCGTTACCCGGTTCGACGAGTTTCAGCACGGCAGCGTTAGTGGTGGCATTCGCGGAATCTTTCGCCTGCTGCCATGCGGCTGCCGGGGTCGGGGCATCGTTCTGGTAGGCAATGGCGGGTTCGGCGGCGCCGGGAGCTTCGGCATCCGGCATTGTGTAGACCACACCGATAAGCGGCTTGTATCCGCCAAGCGCGTTTCGTAGTGCATCTTGCGAGCTGTTATCTTCTTTTGTCACAACACCCGTGCTGTTTTTGTTCTTCCGGGTGGCTTGCTCATCCTGTGTCGGCGGGGATCTTTTGTGCTGTGCAACACTGTCCCGTAAGTCTGTTATACAGGAGGGGGGTTAAAACTAAGTTAAAATTAGAGATAATTTTGGCAAGAAAACGGTAGCCAATTGGTTAATGTAAGTTATTTAAAATATTGAAGTATATGAATATCTGTCAATCAACATTCTAAAATAAGATGGGTTATGAACATCTTAATGTTTAAAACTTAATGGTAAATTGAGCCATATCGACCTTTTACGGCCGGGGCCGATAACTATTCTATCCAAGGGGGAATTATGCTGCCGATGTTCGACAACCGTTATCTCTACATGGCGGTGAATAACTGGTACAAGGGTATGGCGCTGCCGACCCAGCTGTTCAAGTTCGCGGCCGATCTGCTTGACGAGCATGTGACGCCACCAATCGATGCCGAAATGTATGGCACGATGCCATTGCTGCAGAAGTTTCAGCGTGGCGCGGCGGTGCGGTTGCGCGTGCTGCAACGGCTGACGCAAAGTTACAATAAGCCCGAATGGGGTATTCGTGCCGTGCAGGTCGATGGGCGGAAAGTGGCGGTGCAGCACGATGTGGTGCTCGATATGCCGTTCTGCAAACTGCTGCATTTTAGAAAGCAAGGGCAGCCGGTAATGCCGAAGCTGTTTCTTATCGCGCCCATGGCCGGGCATTATGCGACCCTGCTGCGTGAGACGGTACGCGACTCGCTGCCATATTACGACGTGTACGTAACGGACTGGGTCAATGCGCGCGATGTGCCGATCAGTCAGGGTGCGTTCGATATGGATAGCTATATCGCGACGTTGATGCGCTGCTTCGAGCAGGTCAAGGACGGAGATACGCCATTTCATGCGGTAGCTATATGTCAATCGGGTGTGCCAGCATTTGCGGCGGTGGCGCTACTCGAAAGCAACGAAGCGTTCCACCATTTGCTGCCGTCGACGCTGACGGTAATGGGCAGCCCGATCGATGTGCGCAAGAAGCCGACCTCGGTGGATGAATTTGCAAGCAACCATCAGGAGGACTGGCTAGAGCAGATGTCGCTTTCCATCGTGCCCGATGGCTTTCCCGGCGCGCGGCGGCTGGTCTATCCCGGTTTCATGCAACTGGCAGCATTCCTGAGCATGAACCCGGAGCGGCATGAGCAGTCGATTGCGAATGGCATTCGCCATTACACCGATGGTGAGTTCGAAAGCGAAAAGAAAATCAGTTCGTTCTACGCGGAATATTGCTCGGTGATGGACCTGACGGCGGAGTTCTACTTACAGACGGTAAAGGTCGTGTTCCAGGATGCGCTGCTGGCGCGGGGGAAAATGTACTCACGCGGGCGGCTGGTGGACCCGAAGGAAATCGTGAAGACCTCGATCTTTGCGGTGGAGGGTGAGCTGGATGATATCTGTGGCATCGGGCAGACGAGCGCGGCGCTGACACTGGCGCAGAACCTGCCAGCCTCGAAGAAAGCGTACTTAATGCTGGATGGCGCGGGGCATTATGGATTGTTCAACGGCCATCGTTTTCGGGAGATCGTCCTGCCGGCGCTCATCAAATTCACGCGCGTGCATTCCCCGAGAACGCATGGGAGGGTGGCGGCATGAGCGCTTTTTCCCATCGCTTTCCTGTGATGTTAATGCTAACTACTCACAATGTGAGCCGCAGGAGCGCACTCTAGTAACGCATCAAGGGCGCGCATATGGATGCATTGAACAAAGCCGCTTTTGAGCATGTGACCGATGAAGCGCCGAATCTGCCTACCGGCACGCCGGTGCGTACGGTATTTCTCGGTGGAATCTTTTTCCTGATGCTACTGGCGGCGTTGCATACGGCGCGGGTCATCGCGATTCCCTTTGTGCTGGCGTTGGTATTGAAGCTGGTATTCCACCCGGTGATGCGGCACCTCGAACGGTTACATATTCCGCGAACGCTGGCCTCGGTCGTCATCATCTTTACGTTGCTTGGAATCGTCGGCGGCTTCGGGGCCATTCTTTCCAACCCGGCGGCGGATTGGGGAGCAAAATTGCCCGCTGCTATCCCGAAATTGCAGCAGCGTTTGAGCTTTGTCACCGCGCCTGTAAAGAACACGCAGCAGATGCTGGCGCAGGCCGACCAGATGGCAAACAGTGATGGCAAGGTACGTGTCGTGGCGATGCAGGGGCAAAACCTCTCGGACAAGATCGTGGGTGAAACGCAGGCGGTGGTCGGTGGGATGTTTACCACGCTGCTGATCCTGCTGTTCATGCTGACGGCGGGCGATACGTTCCTGCGCCGGTTCGTCGAGATATTGCCGCGCTTTCAGGATAAACGGCAGGCGGTGGATATTTCCCATGAGATCGAACGCGATATCTCGCGCTATTTGCTGACGATCACGGCGATGAATATGGGCGTCGGCATTCTTGCCGGATTAGCGATGGCGCTCTGCGGAGTGGAAGATCCACTGTTGTGGGGCTTCCTGGCATTCATACTGAATTATATCCCGATCATCGGACCTTTCAGCGGGATCGTTGTATTCTTCCTGGTCGGAACGATGTCCATCGCCAATTCATGGATGGCCTATGCGCCAGCGGGAATGTATGTCCTGATTCACCTGATGGAAGGCACGTTCATCACACCGATGTTGTTGGCGCGGCGCTTCACCATCAACCCGGTGCTGGTCATTACCTCGCTTATCTTCTGGTACTGGATGTGGGGAATTCCGGGAGCTATTCTTGCCATGCCGATGCTGGCCATCGTTAAGCTAGTATGTGACCGTATCGAGCGGCTGGCGCCGTTCGGACATTTCCTCGAGGGCTAATAGTTTAAATTAATTCAATAATTTACCAGATAACAAATAACGATGGGCATGTTTACGTATTGGGAGTATAGCATTGCTATTCTCGACGCGTAGCCCTTTGAGAGCATAAGATGACCTTTCTCCATCGCTGACTAAGACCTATCAGGATTTATATGGCCAGCATCACGAAAGCGCGCGTATTACTCGTGGAAGACTACGCGCCAAATGTTCTGGTTGCAGAAACGTTTCTCGAAAGTTTCGGTTATGATGTCGATGTGGCGAGTAATGCCTATCAGGCCATCGAGAAGATTAAGACGAACGACTATCTAGCGACCTTAATGGATGTATCGATGCCCGGAATGAGCGGCATCGAGGCGACACAACATATCCGTGCGCTGGAGCAGCAACAGAAGAAAGCACCGATTTACATTATCGGTATGACCGCGCATGCGCTTGTGGGTGATCGCGACCGCTGCATTCAAGCTGGCATGAATGATTATATCGCCAAACCTTTCAATCCGGACTTGCTGGAGCAGATGCTAGCGAAACTGGCACCGGCTCAGCAACGGGTGAGCGCTTAAGCGCCAAGCATCGTTTCCAGTATCTGAAGTTTGTCAGCTTCGGCCGCAGGTTTGTCCCAGCGGATGCGGTTGATGCGTGGGAAGCGCAGCGCAAAGCCGGATTTGTGGCGTTTCGAGCGATGGACAGAATCAAAAGCGACTTCGAACACCAGTTCTTTATCGACTTCGCTCACCGGCCCGAAACTCTGGATGATGTGGTTGCGCACCCATTTGTCGATGAGTTTCAGTTCTTCATCCGTGAAACCGAAATACGCCTTGCCGATGGGCAGGATCTGCTCGTCCTTCCAGAGGCCGAAGGTGTAATCCGAGAAGTAGGAGGAACGCTTACCGCTGCCGCGCTGGGCGTACATGAGCACGGCATCGACAAGGCGCGGCTCGTTCTTCCATTTGTACCACGGGCCGGTAGGCCGGCCGGCGACGTAGGTCGAGTCGCGGCGCTTGAGCATCATGCCCTCGATGGCCTTGTTCTCAAGCTGGCTTTCGCGGTGGGCGTTCAGTTCTTCCAAGTGGGCAAAGGGCACTTCGGGAGAAATGGTCATGAATTCAGGCTTGTGGTCATCGAGTGCAAGGCCGAGCAGGCGGCGACGTTCGTGATAGGGCAGGGTTCGGATATCTTCGTGCCCGAGTTTCAGCATATCATAGGCGACGATAGCGGTAGGGTAGGTCTGCATCAACTTGGCAGTGGGAGCTTTGCGGCCGAGGCGTTGCTGAAGTTCGTTGAAGGCACCGATGGTATCGCCGTGTTTGACGACCAGTTCGCCATCGAGCGTGGCGTGGAAGTTCAGGCGCTCCAGTATTTCAGGGAAAGCATCGCCGATATCGTCGCCGGTACGGGTGAAGAGGGCCTTGCCGCGTTCGTTGCTGACGAGTTGCACACGGATGCCGTCATATTTCCATTCGGCGGCGTAGGTGGCAGGATTGATATTAGCGAAATCTTTTTCCTCGAGCGGGTGGGCAAGCATGACGGGCGTGAAGGTGATGCGCTCGGACATTTCGGGCATATCGAGGGTGCCTTCGATCCAGGCGAACAGGCTGGTGTAAGGGAGTTCGACGGCATGCCACACGGATTCGATTTCTTCAATGGTGCGGTTACCCATTTTGGCCAGCACTTGCTTGATGAAACGGGCGGAAACACCGATGCGTAAATTGCCGGAGCCGAGTTTGAGAAGGGCCCAGCGCTCGGGCGAGCTCATGCAATCGAGCATTTCCGTGACGTATTCGGGGAGTTCGGTTTTCGGGGTGGTGCGGAGTTTTTCGACGAGTTGATGGAGCAGTGGCAACTGCGCACCGCCTTTAGAGTCGCTGGGCCAGAGATGGGCGACGGTCTCGGAGAGTTCGCCCACATAATCGTAGGACATTTCAAACAATGTAGAGTCGGTGCGGGCGCGGATGAGGTTAAGCACCATGCCACGCTTGAAGTTCGGCAGGTCGAGCGTATCGGCGATTATAGCGAGTGCATAGCCGCGATCCGGATCCGGCGTCGTGCGGAAATAATCCATCAGCAGACGCTCCTTGCCGAGGTTGCTGGGCTCGTAGTAAAGGCGCTCTAGCAGGGCGGAGAAACGTTTCATTCGCTGTCATCCTCATAACCGAGCAGATGTAGCGCCTGGGCGCGGAAGCCGTTGAGCTGGGCCTGATAGACCAACGCATCGTCGCGACCGTGGGTGACCCAGACTTCGCTGGCACCGACATCTTCGAGGGTCTGGATGAGTTCCGGCCAGTCGGCATGATCGGAGATGACCAGCGGTAGTTCGATGCCGGATTGCTTGGCGCGGGCGCGGATGCGCATCCAGCCGGAGGCAGCCACGGCGAGTGCATCGGGTAGCTTGCGCGACCAGCGATCCCCGACCGCAGAGGGCGGGCAGAGGACGAGTTTGCCGACCAGAGTTTTGGCGTTCTCGACAGTGACAGGTTCGACCGCACCAAGTTCGACGCCGAGTTTCTGGTAAACAGCGCAGAGTTTCACCATGGCGCCGTGTAGATAGATGGTTTCGTGATAACCGGCTTTGCGCAACTCCATAATGACACGCTGGCATTTGCCGAGAGCGTACACGCCTACGAGGTGGCAACGTTCCGGGAATTGGGTGAGGGAGCGGATAAGTTTGGCGATTTCGTCCTCAATCGGTGGATGGACGAAGACGGGCAGGGCGAAGGTGGCCTCGGTGACGAACACATCGCACGGCACAGGCTCGAAAGGCTTGCAGGTCGGGTCCGGGCTACGTTTATAGTCACCGGAGAAGACGATGCTGCCGCCTTCGTATTCGAGGCGGGCCTGTGAGCTGCCGAGGATATGGCCGGCGGGATGAAGAGAAATTTTGACACCATTGATTTCGATGGGTTCGCCGTAAGGAATCTCGCGCTGATTTTCAGCATGTTCCTCGCCGTAACGGGCGCGCATGATGGCCATGGTCTCGGGTGTGGCGACGACGCTACCGTGGCCGCTGCGCGCATGATCCGCATGGCCGTGGGTGATGACGGCCTGCGCGACGGGTCGTGTCGGGTCGATATAAAAATCGCCGGGCTTGCAGTAAATGCCTTCGGGCCTGATTTCGATCCACTGGCGGGGATGCATTCCTTGTTTCTCCTTTATTCAACCCTATTTATGTAAGTACCGATGGCGCTCATTCCAAGTAGCTTTACTCGCTGGTTCACCAGCCATGGATGGAAGATCCTTCCGCATCAGAAAGCGATGGTGGAGCAGTTTGCGCGACATGAATCCACATTACTCATTGCGCCGACGGGGACGGGAAAGACGTTGTCAGGCTTCCTGCCGAGTCTGATCGATCTCGCCGCCACGAAGCATGAAGGGCTACATACGCTGTACATCTCGCCGTTAAAGGCGCTAACGTATGACATCGAGCGCAATCTGATGACGCCGATTCGCGATCTCGGCCTTAAAATTACGGTGGAAAGCCGCACGGGCGATACGTCGCAACACCGGCGCAAGCGACAGCGCACGCATCCGCCGAATATATTGCTGACGACCCCGGAATCCTTGATGCTATTGCTGTCGTATCCTGAAGCGTCGATCATGTTCGGAAATTTAAAGTCCATCATCATTGATGAAATCCATAGTTTCGCGCCGGGCAAGCGGGGTGATCTGGTGGCGTTGGCGCTGGCACAGCTGGCGATGCATTCTCCACAGCATCTGCGCTTTGGGCTATCAGCTACAGTGGCCTCGCCGGAAATTATCGCGGCGTGGCAGGGGGCGACGGGTAAGCCAGTGGCCATTGTGAAAGCGAAGCCGGGCAAGAAACCAAAGGTGAGCCTGCTAAAAACAAAAAGTCTCATCCCTTACACCGGGTTCATGGCGAAATACGCGGTGACTGAAATCGTCAGGGAGATCGCGGCGGCGAAGACGACCATCGTGTTCGTCAATACGCGGGCGCAGGCGGAGTTGCTGTTCCAGATGATCTGGGAGGCGAATGAGGAGGCGCTGCCGATTGGGCTGTATCATAGCTCGTTGACCAAGGAAAAACGGCACAAAACGACCAGCATGATGGCGGCTGGCAAGCTGCGGGCGATCGTTGCCACTTCGGCGTTGGAGCTTGGCGTAGACTGGGGCGACGTGGATGTGGTGATCCAAGTAGGGGCGCCCAAGGGGGTGAGCCGGTTGCTACAGCGGGTCGGGCGCTCGAACCACAAAGTGAATGAGCCGAGTAAAGCGCTGCTGGTGCCAGCGAATCGTTTCGAATTGCTGGAATGCCGTGCAGCGATCGATGCCATCGGTGGGGATGAATTGGATGGTGATTTGCCGGATAAAGGAACGGAGGATGTGGTCATCCAGTTCATCATGAATGCGGCGTGCAGTACGCCGGTATCGGCGGATGCGTTGTATCCCATCGTGGTAAGTGCTTGGCCGTACCGACATGTCACGCGGGCGCAGTTCGACAAGCTGTTCGCCTTCGTGGTGAATGGGGGCTACACATTGCGCGCGTATGAGCGCTTCCAGCGTCTGGTACAGGATGAGAACGGGCTGTATGTGCCAGCGTCGCGGCAAGTGATCCAGCGGCATCGGCAGAATATCGGGGTGATTGTCGAGAGCGGGAAACTTAAGGTGATGCGCATCGGCAAACGTGGGCGGGGGAGCATCATCGGCGAGGTGGAGGAGCATTTCGCGATGGGAATGGAACCGGGAAATACATTCTATTTCGCGGGAGAGACGCTGGAATATATCGGCATCCGGGATATGTTCCTCGAAGCGCGGCCGGCTCCGGCGAAAGAGCCATTGATCCCGACCTATGCGGGCGGACAGATGCCGCTTTCAACGTTCCTCGCGGATGGCGTGCGGCATTTGCTTGAAGACCATGATGGCTGGGGTGCGTTCAGCAAGGATATCCGCGAATGGCTCGAGTTGCAGGAGCAATTCTCGGTGATGCCTGGACGGGAGCGTTTTCTCATTGAAAGCTTTCCGCGAGGACAGTTGCATTACAGTGTATTCTATACGTTCGAAGGGCGGCGCGCGAACCAGACGCTTGGTATGTTGCTGACGCGGCGGATGGAGCGGTTGAAGCTGCTGCCGCTGACCTTCACGGTGACGGATTATGGCTTGGCCATTGCGTCGCTCGAACCGGTGACACAGGAAGCAGTGGATTATCTATTAGCACCTGAAATATTGTTCGGGGAGATGGAGGAATGGCTCGCGGAGTCACGCATGCTGAAGCGCTCGTTCCGCCGGGTGGCGACCATTGCGGGTTTGGTCGAGCAGAATTCTCCGGGCGCGCGCAAGACGATGAAGCAGGTGACGTTCAGCACCGATTTAATCTACGATGTACTGCGCAAGTATGAGCCGGACCATGTGCTACTCGAAGTGACGCGAACGGATGCAGAGCGCGAATTGCTCGATACGGAGCGATTGAGCGCGATGCTGGCGAAGTATCAGGATAAGACGACATTCATATTATTGCCACGGCCGTCGCCGTTGTCGATCCCGGTCATCCTCGATGTGCGGACGGAGCGCCTGCCGGGGCGTGGGGTAGAGGCTTTGCTGGCGCAGATGAGTATGCAGGGCATAGCGGAGGAGATGATGGAAGAGGTGCGGCATGAGCTTGCCTGAGGCGCGCATAATTTTTGGCAGGCAGGAGTTGGTATTGCATGCGCAAGGCGTACTGTATTGGCCAGCCCAGAAGACATTGATCGCATCCGATCTGCATTTTGAGAAATCGACGTTCCTGGCGCGGCATGGGTCGTTCGTGCCACCGTATGATACGCTTGATACGCTGGAAAGGCTGGAAGCGCTTATCGCGCAGTATCAGCCGGAGCGACTCATATTGCTTGGTGATAGTTTCCATGATCGCGATGCTTGGACACGGCTCGATGCAGCGTTGCGTGTGCGAATATTGGCGCTGGCGGCGCAGGTGAAGGAATGCATCTGGATCGAAGGCAACCATGATGTGGCGCTGGGGAATCATCCACTCGGTGCGTTGACGGCAACGTTGCACCTTGAGGGCATACATTTTGCGCATGACGATGCATTGCCCCATCGACCGGTCATCATCGGGCATTATCATCCGAAGGCGCGCGTTGGTCTCGGCACACGAAGTGTGAGCGGCAAATGTTTCATCCATTCGCAAACATTGCTCGTCATGCCATCCTTCGGCAGTTACACAGGTGGTTTGAATGTGCGGCATGCAGTGATGCGCAATCTTTTCGCGCAACAGGTAACGAAAGTGCATCTGCTGTATCGCGATTGTGTCTATCACGTGCCGCAGGATGATGCATGATTGCCACTTGACGCTGGAACGCGGCATGTGCATCTTGATTGAATGGACATTATTCAAGTTGAGCGTGAAAGCGAGGAAGAAATTGCAATGCCGCTGATGGCAAAGCGCGGGCGCGGGGCGTTGACGAATCCCGCCGGGCGCTTCGAAAAGATCGATGCGGATTACGAGTCGGATGAAGATGTGCCGGAGCAGATGAGCACCGAATTTTATGCAGACAACACGAAAAATATAATCTCCTACAATGATTCGCCGGATATTGGGTTTAATGCTTCGCTGAATCCCTACCGCGGGTGCGAACACGGGTGCATTTATTGCTTCGCGCGACCAAGCCATGAATATCTCGGATTGAGCAGCGGACTGGATTTCGAGACGAAGATTTTTGTGAAGCGGGAAGCGCCGGTGCTTTTGCGACGTGAGCTGGCGTTAAAAAGCTGGCAGCCGCAGGTTGTGGTGATGAGCGGTGTGACGGATTGCTACCAGCCGTTCGAGAAGCATTTCCGCATCACGCGGCAGTGCATTGAAGTATTCCAGGAGTTCAAAAATCCAATCGCCATCATTACCAAGAACCACTTGGTAACGCGGGATATCGATATCTTGAGTGAGATGGCTAAGTGGCATGGGGCGCAGGTGAATATTTCCATCACCACGCTCGATCGCGAACTGGCGCGGGCAATGGAGCCGCGGGCATCGACACCGCTACGGCGCATCGAGGCCGTGCGGCTGCTTAGTAATGCCGGCGTGCCGGTTAATGTCATGGTGGCGCCAATCATCCCGGGACTGACGGATGAGGAAATGCCGATGATTTTGAAGGCGGCGGCTGAAGCGGGAGCGACGAGTGCGGCTTACACCATGCTGCGGCTGCCATGGAACCTGAAGGAGCATTTCGAACAGTGGCTGGAAACGCATGCGTCGTTGCGCAAACAGAAAGTACTGAACCGCATCCGCGATATGCGCGGTGGTAAACTATATGATGCGACCTGGGGCAAGCGCATGCGCGGGGAGGGCAAGTATCACGATTCGGTCATTCAATTATTTTCGGTCTATCGCAAGAAATACGGTCTGGACCGAGGACGTGAACCTCTTTCATTGGCGCATTTCAACGTGCCGACAGACCAATTCAACCTGTTCTGATAGCTATTTATAGGATTTGACAGCAAATTCCACTGATTCTTATAAATGTTTCAGAGCTCATCATTACATCATAGTTGAACGGAGGATGAAAATGCCAGTATTTGAAAAAAAATTTATAAAAAACAAAGTTTTGTGCTGGAATGTGTATAATCGGCCTATTTAGTTTATCAATATCGCTACACACGGCGCTCCCTGTGCGCTATAGCTTTTAACCGCGTTAAATTGTTGTGGAGAATTACTATTTCATCCGCCCCTCAATGGTCAGAGGATGCACGTCTCGCCGCGTTGCGTGGTTTCGATATCCTCGATACGCCGTCCGAAACAGAGTTTGACGACATCGTCAAGCTGGCAGCGGAGATCTGCGGCGTACCCGTTGCGCTGATCAGCCTAGTCGAAACCGAGCGACAATGGTTCAAAGCAAAGGAGGGGCTGGACGTCAGTGAGACGCCCATCACGCAATCCATCTGTGCGCATGCGATACTGGAAAATGATGTCACTGTCATCGAAGATACGACACTCGATCCGCGCTCGAACTGTAACACGCTGGTTACGGGCGATCCGAATTTTCGGTTCTATGCGGGTGCGGTGCTGAAAACAGAAGATAAACTGCCCATCGGTATGCTGTGTGTACTGGATTACAAGCCAAACAACCTGACCGAATTCCAATCCCGTGCTTTGAAAACGCTGGCACGGCAGTTGATGCTGCAGCTGGAGCTGCGCAAAACATTGAAGGAGCAACGCCAAAGCGAAGAACAGTTCCGCCAGATGGCGAACACTATTCCTCAGTTGGCGTGGATCACGGATGAAACCGGCTCGATTCATTGGTACAACCAACGTTGGTATGACTACACTGGCACGGATTTCAACACAATGCAGGGCTGGGGTTGGCAGGCCGTACATCATGCGGATTATGTCAACGATATTACAGAGCGTTTCAAGCGTGCTGTCAAATTAGGGCTGGCATGGGAAGACACCTTCCCGCTGCGTAGCAGAAGCGGTGAATATCGCTGGTTCCTTTCACGGGCATTTCCGATGGCGGATAGTAACGGTAAGGTTACCGGCTGGTTTGGAACCAATACCGATATTGAAGATAAACGGCGTAGTGAACTCGCTCTGCGTGAGAAGGATGAGCGCCTGAATATCGCCTTGCAAGCCGGACAAATGGGTACTTGGGAACTGGATGTTGTAAACGCATTCTTGTCATGCTCACCCACATGCAAATCGAATTACGGATTGAAGCCTGAGGATGAGTTATCTTACCAGATGCTAACTACGCTCGTGCATGAGGATGACCGTCATCATTGGGCCAATGTCGTTACGAACGCTATTGAATCGGCCACTGATTTCGAGATGGAATATCGCACTGTCTGGCCTGATCAATCCACGCATTGGATTTATGTGCGTGGAAGTTGCACCGCATCCGCCCATGGTAAAGCAACTACTCTCTCCGGAGTTTCGATTGATATCACCGCCCGTAAAATTCTGGAAGCTGCGGCTCATGAAGCGCATGAACGGGCCGAAGCGGCCAACCTCGCTAAAACAGATTTCCTTGCGACGATGAGTCATGAGATTCGTACGCCAATGAATGCAGTGATCGGACTCTCCAATATCCTTGCCAAAAGCCAGCCGCTGGCGCCGAAACAACAGGAATATATCAAGACGCTGCAAATGAGTGCGGATTCATTGCTTGGACTTATCAACGACCTGCTGGATATCGCCAAGATCGAGGCGCGTAATGTGGAGCTTGAACATATTCCGTTCTCGATCACGCAGATGGTACAGGAATCCATCAGCATGATGAATGTGCGGGCAAAGGAAAAAGGGCTGGCTTTCACGGTGGTGCAAGCCTGCCCGTGTATCGAAAAACGGGAAGTGGTGGGCGACCCGACACGCTTGCGACAGATTCTGCTCAACCTTTGCAGCAACGCCATCAAGTTTACGGATACAGGGAGTATCACCTTGCGTATTTCCTGTGATGACACGCAGATCGAAGGCAAGGAACTTATCCGTATTGCGGTGAAAGATACGGGTATCGGGATCGCCGCGAACAAGATTGGCGATATTTTCCACAAATTCACGCAAGCGGATTCTTCGATCAACCGTAAATATGGCGGTACCGGATTGGGTCTGGCCATTACCAAGACGCTAGCTGAGATTATGGGCGGCACCATCGAGTTGACCAGTGAGGTCGGGGTAGGGTCGACCTTCACCGTTGTCATTCCTTTCGACGTCACGAACGGCGAAGCTTTACCGCAGTATATTCCGCGCCCTGCATCGATCGAACCTATCCATTCAGTCAATCATAAGGGGCACATACTTCTCGTAGAGGATTACGAACCGAACGTGCTGGTCGCGACCACGTTCCTTGAAGGTTTCGGTTATGCCGTGGATGTGGCGAATGACGGCCTGCAAGCGGTCGAAAAAATGAAGCATGGTATGTATGTCGCGGCGTTGATGGACGTGCAGATGCATGGCATGAATGGCCTGCAAGCCACGCAGCTTATCCGTGATTACGAAACCAAGCACAAGCGGCCCAAAGCGTATATCATCGGCATGACCGCGCATGCATTGCTTGGCGATCGCGAGCGCTGTCTCGCAGCAGGCATGGACGATTATATCTCTAAACCATTCAATCCGGATATGCTTGAAAAAATGCTCGGCCAATTGACGCGCACTGATCATGTAGCAGCTTAATTAGGACGGCCACATTTTACAGGCACACTTTCTGACATTATTAACGCCATATGATCTTCTGGTAGTACCCAGCAAAAATCTAGCGTCTTGAAAATGCTGACCTAGTGGTGGTGCACCAGATTATGAATAAAGCTCATTTTCTTAATAACATCGGCCGACAGCACGAATGGGTATAGATCATTCAGGCCCATACTGCGGTTCATGGCGTTCAGGGCTAAGGTCAAGGGCACCCACGCCTCGATCAGTTGCTCGAAGTCCATCGTACGATACGCCGCAGGTACAGAGACATTGTTCAATTTGTTCGTAGCGGTGTCGGTATGCAACCCATAAGTTTTCGCCGTTTCGAGGCTATCGACGATATGCAGATAATGCGCCCAGGTTTCCGCGAAATCTTCCCATGGGTGGCTCGTGGCATATTCGCTGATATAATGCGCTTGCCAGTTGGCCGGGGCGCCTTGCTTGTAGTGTTTTTTGAGCGCTTCACCGTAGTCTTCGCGATCATCGCCGAATAATGCGCGGCATTCCTCTTCGTGATGGCAATCGGCGACCAGTCTGTCCCAATAGTAGTGGCCAATTTCATGCCTGAAATGGCCCAGTAAGGTGCGGTAGGGTTCGTGCATGGACGTGCGACGTTTTTCACGCTCCGCATCGTCGGCCTCTTTGAGTGCAAGGGTAATTAATCCCTCATCATGTCCGGTCATCACTTTTTCGCCATTGACGGGATCATTCAGGAAATCAAACTCTAACCCGCTTTTTTCATCATCTTCACGCGTCGGTGTGGGCAGATGCAAGCGTAACAAGGTGTAGAATAGACGATGCTTGGCGAGTTCCAGCTTGCGCCATTCATTCAAATTCGTCGCATCGGAAAGATCTGGCACGGTTCGATTATGGCGGCAGGCAATGCAATATTCTTCCGTCGCATCTGTCGGGATCATCCAGTTGCAGGCATCGTACATGTAATTCTTGCAAAACTTTGAGCTGCTTCCTGGCAGAGCCAGCACAGACCATTGGTCGTTGCCTAATGGCTCGAGTGCACTCAATTCGTTTTCTACCGGCAAATAGCCGAGGGTATGGCCGCAATTACCGCATGTCCTGTTCTCGAAGAACAGGAGAGCGTTGCAGGATTGGCAGGCGAAGTGTTTCATAAATGCTCGACGTTAGGTGTGCGCGTATATGCCAAACTAAGGAATAAAAATTCACTGCGACTAATCTCTGAATATGGCGATTCTTATGGATTGCCGCCCTAAACGTGAAACGCAGCGGCTAAAGATTACAAAATCGAACTGGAAAGTGCTTGTGGTAACGGCACTACTTTCGTCGCATCAAGAAAACCGAATAAATGGGAATGTTTGATCACGTGGATTTCGCTCGCATAGTCATGATCGTGCAAGGCCTGGCGAACCTTCTTCATTTTCGTCCAGTGGATGCGGGGGCGGTAATGATGTTCGGCATGGTAGCCGTTGTTCATCCAGAAGAAATTATAGAGCTTGCCATAGGTGCTGACACCCCAGGCGATCGGTAGGTCAGGATTAGCCTGATAATGTTCGTAATAGCCGACCATCATCGAGAATACATGGCCGAGGTAATAAAATGGCAAATAGTAGAGCATGAATTTCCAGTTAAGAATAAAGCCGAGCAGAAACCATGCATAATGCGCGCGATCCTCGAATTTGGCCCAGCGCACATCCTTCTCGCGGCCACCGCGGCCCATGGACGCGTAAACATCCACCGCCGGACCACGCACCGGCCCGAGCAGGGCATAGCGCCAGACGGATTCAGGGCGGGCATTTTTCCCATGCTTGTAAATGGAGAACCAATCGCGCGTGTTGCCGTTGGCATCGGGCTTGTCAGAATTGCCGATATGGTGGTGGCGGTGTACGGTTTTATAGAATTGTTGGCTGAACCCGATGGTGAGCGACAGCATAAGGCTGAAGGCGCGATTCAGGGATTTGGATTTAAAGTAATCGATATGCGTAAAATTATGCGCCACCGATTCGATATTCCACGCGATGCAGTAGCTGTAAAACAGGCCCAAAAACAGCAGCGCCGGCCAAGGTAGACTGGGGAAAAAGATAAACAAGGCTATCTGGAAAGCGAAATGCGCCATGCCGAGCGTGATGGGAATGATATCCCACGCGCTGTGCAAAAACAGGTGCCGCGGCGGCTTGGTGGCGAACATGGTGCTATTGATCTGGTTCATTCTACCCTTTGTGCATCGTCGGCGAACAGGGGGGCGATGATACGCAGGATGCCCTGAATTAGCCAGTTAGTATGTTTAAAGAAAATGGCGTTCGGTAACAACGTGCTCCCAAGGCGGAGTTTATTGGCATACGCGGCCTGACCGGTCTCGTAACGTCTCAGTCCGTGTCCGAGGCAATATTCCAGGTTCGTGAACCAGCTAACGAAATACAAATTGTAGTCGCGGCCGCGGGTGTCCATGCAGAAGAATTTGTCGAGCAGGGTATGCTCGTTCTTGAGCAATAAGTTGGCGGCGAGGAGCAGGTCGCCTGCATAATACAGCACGCAAAATGCACGGTTCTCGTTGTAGGCAAGGATGTTTTTAAAATAGGCGGGCGTAAGTTCTTCTAGCTGCATATCCGCCCGGTTGCGGGTGCTTTGATAGAGCGCCATTACCTCTGGTAGTACGTCATCGATATTGGTGCGGTGCTCGATGCGTAGCTGGTCGCGCTGTTTCAATTTGCGGCGCATATCCTTTCGCGTGGCGGCGGAGAGGGTTGAGAGATAGGCGTCCATGCTCGCGAATTCAGTATCGATCGTGGCGCTTGGCAGCCAATTCAGTTCTTTGTAATTTTTATGGGCGAGGGCGTCGCGCCATAGCGGTTGCTGGCTGAGTGGGACGTCCTTAAGACCCATTAATTTGCAGTCCCGATTGGTGGCGTAGCGCTCGAAGGTCGTCAGCATTTCATGCAGCAGTTGGGGACGCAGGCTGGAATCGAGATCCGGGTGAAAGCCGGCCATGCCGCATTCTGTAACAGGGGAGCCGAAGCAAGCAAGATTGAGCAGGAAAAGATTCGGGAAGATGCGCTTGAGCGCGGCGGCAAAGGCTTTGGGTTTCCCCTCAAGCGTGGTGTCGAGCGGATAGCTGGTGATGAACGCCGGGATAGCGGCAAGGAGTTTGCCTTCTTCCATCACGGTGACATAAAGCCATGTGAAACCCATGATGCCTGCCATTTCGACGGCATGCAGGTACCGGTAATCCTCAAGTGCCTCGGGAAAACAGGCGTTCCAGTCCTGCTCGCGAATCTCATGGAGAGAGGAAACGATATGCACGTCAAGCGCGCGCGAAGCTGAGACGCAGGGCTCCACGTAATGGGTCAGTTTATCTACATGAAACATGTTGAGCGTGTTGGTTGTCATGCAGTGCTTTTGACGGCTTCGGGTGGACGGTGGCGATTTTCCTTGGCGAGGAAACCCAGTGCATGGCAGGTGGTGATCACATGCACCCCTGCGCTACGCTGCTGTTCAGCAATTTCCTGCTGAAATTGGCGAATCACCGTCCAATGCGTGCTGGGGCGATAGTGATGTTCCGCGTGATATCCGTTGCCAAACCACAGCCAGTTGTAAACCCGGTTATACGTGCTGACGCCCCACGCCATCGGTTTATCCGGGTTGCCATGCAAATGCTCGTAGTATCCATTGAGCGAGGAGAGACAGTTACCAATGAACCAGAACGGGACATAGAACAGCAGCGCTTGCCAGTTGTAGACCAGCGCGGCCGCGACCAACGCGAAGAAAGCAAACAGCTCGAAACGGCCCCATTTCGCATTGAATGGTTTGCGCTTGGCGATGGCGCGGTGGATCTCGCCCAGATCGTCGCGGAAAAATCCTTTAAGCACGTAGGACCAGACATTTTCCGGCTGGTCGTCCTTGCCGTGACGATAGATCGAGAGCCAGTCGACGGTATCGCCGTTCGCATCTGGCCTATCCGAATTGCCGACATGGTGGCGCAGATGCACCCATCGATAATAGGTCTGTGAAAAGCCGATAGCCAAAGATTCCAATAAACTAAAGGCGTAGTTCAGCCAGCGCGGACGGAAATAGGGTGTATGAATGAAGTTATGAGAAATACCGTTGATATTCCACGAAATGGAAATGGCGTAGATGACGCCAAGCAGGACTGATAGCCACAGAGGGCGCGAGTTAAAGCCGGCGACAAGGTAGATATCGAAGGCGAGATGGCAGAACGCGGCGAACACAGGCACGATATCCCAGCGTGAGTGCGCGAAGATTCTGGAGGAGGTGGTCGGTGCATTCATTGCCTAGTCCATCAATTCCTGAAGTGTTTCGAGCAGGGCAAGATTGCCAAGAGTATTCACAGCGCCCGCTTTTTGCGGCGTCGTACGTAGTGTAGGCTGGTCAAGTAGGATCTCCGCACGCTTTATGAGACGCGTCCAGAAGTTACCGGTGTAATTCGGCGGCGAATAATCGCCCGTTACGTCGGCGCCGATAATATGGTGGTTCGTGCCTACGGCGCGAATCATTTTCAGCAGAAATGCAAGGCTCATTGTGCCCTGATCCCAGTTCGTTTCGGCGTCTTCGCGGCAGAGCACATCCTTATCGATCGTCATGTAGACATCCCGGGTCGGGATGCGGGTGAGGTACAGTTCCAGGAAAGCCTCTTCGCCTAAGCCAGCAATGGTTTTCCAATGGATATGGCCGTTTGTTTGCTGGTAGCTGGCGCCCTCACCATATGCGTTGCGTACACGGCTCGGTTTGTGGTCGTAGGGGTAAAGCTCCAACATCCCATCCTGCAGCAGGGATAGGCCAGCACCCTTCCATTCCGGGTTCGTTAAATCATTGCTGGTGACGCCAATAGTCAGGATGCGAGCGATCAGCGGATGTGTACTCGCCCGTTTCACCCACGAGCCGCAATGCATGCCCACGCTGCAATGGACCCAATCGGGATGATTGTCGAAATGGATCACCGTGATCGGATCCGTTCTTCCGGCGAGGCATTTTTCCAGTAACAAAGCGGTAACGTGATGGAAATCACCCGAGCCCATGAAGCATAGTTTCGGCTCATCCAAGTTGATAAAAATTTCGTCCAACCGCGATTCCATATGTTCAAGCTTTGCCGGTTTCCCCCATAAGCGAATCGCACTGCCTTCCGGTATCGCGTTGAGATGCAGGGCCCCGTTGCGATCGCAATGCTCGACAAATTCCGGCTGCAGAGCAAAGGCATCATCGAAATGCAATAAATGAAGCTGCATGGTTTCCGTTATGAGTGGGGGGCCAGTACGGTTGATATGATGCACGTGTCTATCAATTGAATCTGACGCGAATATTTCCCCAAAATGACGCGAAAATGAATGGCTGGACTTGGCGTTGGAGCCTGTTTGACACTCACTTTCCATCTGTTAGGAAATAGCGAGGGAAATAGGGATTCCATGAGTTTTACTGTATTAGTGTTGCTGGGCGTGGCTATCTCGATGGAGGTAGGCCGGGAAATTTGCTTCAAGCTGGCGGCCAACAAAAGCGACCAGCAACTGCAGAATAGCAATTATTTATTACAGCTATTCAGCGCACCGCTGATCTGGGGCGGATTCCTGTGCTGGGGTGTGGAGATCGTCAGTTGGATCATGGTTCTATCGCGTGCGCCCCTGAGCATTGCTTTCCCGCTGATGAGCTTGTGTTACTGTGGCATGATCTTCGCCAGTAAATACGTCCTGAAAGAAACGGTCACAAAGCGTAAATGGGCGGGTGTCGCCTTGATAACGATGGGTGTGGCACTGATCGGCTTACAAGGAGTGGGGTAATGGTGGCATTGCGTCATATTCCGCCAACCGCTGGGTATCCTATCGGCATAAGCGATTTGATGGCTTGGCGTGCTTCCGGTTCACTATCGGAGGACATGCGTGAACTTCTGGGCGTACCTTACGCGAGGATTACCTGTTCGGGCACGGTTGCGTTCTATGTGACATTGCAGGCCATTCGCGGATTGACGACAAAACGCACACTCATTATTCCGGCATTCATTTGCCCGCTGGTAGGGCTGGCAATAGTGCGG
>CBDFGU010000008.1:0-21309 GCA_965247335.1 Rickettsiales bacterium | reverse complement strand
CTTGGCAAGGGCAATGATGTCTTCGGTCAGTGCCTGTTCGTCGTCCGCCCCGCGCGGGACCTTGCGTTGCGTCGATCGATGTTGCCCGAGCACGCGGCATATCCGCCGTTCGGACGTCGGCAGCACCCGCCGCACATGATCGATGCACCGACGCCGTCGCGCGGGGCTCAGAAGTTTCCCCGTGCAGCTTCCTGCAGGATCAGCTTGTCGAGCGTCAGGTCAGAGACCGCGCGGCGCAACCGCGTATTCTCCTTCTCCAGATCCTTCATCCGCCGCGCCTGGTCGGTCTTCAGACCACCATATTCCTTGCGCCACCGGTAGTATGTCTGCTCGCTGACAGCGATCCGGCGACACGCCTCAGGGGTCGACGCACCCTGCGCCAGCACGATCTCCGCCTCACGCAGCTTGCCGATGATCTCTTCCGGCTTGTGCTTCTTGAACGGCATTCTCAATCTCCTTCATGATCCAAAATAACAGATATTTTGGACCACTCAGAAGGGGGCAGATCAGTACCCATCGCGCTGGTAACATCGAACGCCTTCGTTGGCTCAGGCGCGAGGGGGCATTGTTGGTTAGCATGAGCGGGTTGCGCGTGTCCAAGCGTGACATTTTGGCTCATGCGGCGCAGATGCGCGTCACGATGAAATCGTCGGTCTTTTGCGCCCGTTTCTTTTGGGCTCGTGAACGCGTTATTGACTTGGTGGGTGATGTCACATGCAACGTCTTCTCATTCATTCACTGGCAATTGCGTTGTTTTTTTTGGCGCCCAGTTCGTGCTCTATCAAATGTTTCCCGAGTTTGCCCGGTGGCTTGATGTGCCAAACGCTGCCGGTAAAAGCCTGCTTAACATGATATGCGGTCTGTCGGCATTCCTGATATGGATCCCTTTCAACAAGCTGTATCCATTGGGCCAAATCGGTTCCGGGCCCGAATGACACAGACCCAGATGCAGTCGAGTAAGCGTGCGGCATGAATCGTCGCGGGCGAAGCGGTCGTTCTGCGGTCGCCCCAAATATTGCCCTTCAATCGCGAACTGGACACTTTTGTAAGCCGCCGGTCTAATTTTCACACCAATCGCATTAAAATGGCATCTTCTCATCATCGAGCCCGTAATCGAAACGGGCTGCCGGTGCATCCAATGCCCGATCAGGCTGGGCAGCATGCCGATGTGAACCCGTAACATATCCGAGTTAGGCGCACCGGCTGTCGACATTGAAAGGCGGCTTGGCATCACAGGGCCTTCCATAGCTTCCTGCATAGAAGGGTAAATCATGTACATTCGACAGTATTGGCGATTGGTGGTCGCTCTCTTACCGGCCATGCTGTGTGGATCGGCGTGCAAAAAGGACCCCGTTAGCGGGGTGATCGGCGTCCAAAAGGGACCCCTCATTTCGATGGTTTAGACAGCGGCCTGAGTATTCTCAGGCGGCGAGATCGGGATGTTGGTGGTGGAGACGGTGGTACGGATTCGGCGTGAGCACGCCGGTGGCAAGCCGATCAAGGAGATCGCGCGGGACCTGCGGTTGTCGCGCAAGGTAATCCGCAAGGCGATCCGATCGCCGGAAGGCGCGTTCGATTATCATCGGTCGGTGCAGCCGCTGCCGCGGATCGGGCCGTTCCAGGAGCGGCTCGATACATTGCTGGCCGAGAACGAGGCGCGCCCGCGTCGCGATCGGCTGCGGATAACGCGGATCCACGATCTGCTGCTGCGCGACGGCTTTGAGGGATCTTACGATGCGGTCCGGCGCTACGCCACGCGCTGGGCCGAGGCGCGGCGCAAGGATCCCGGCGCCGGCGTGGCGGCATTTATCCCGCTGCTGTTCAGGCAAGGCGAGGCGTACCAGTTCGACTGGAGCCACGAAGACGTGGAGATCGCGGGCAAGCCGATGCGGGTGAAGGTCGCCCACGTGCGGCTGTGTGCATCGCGGGCGGTCTATGTTCGGGCGTATCCGCGCGAGACGCAGGAGATGGTGTTCGACGCGCATGCGCGCGGCTTCGCGTTCTTCGGAGGAGTGCCGCTGCGCGGCATCTACGACAACATGAAGACCGCGGTGACCACCGTGTTCGTGGGCAAGGAACGCGTGTTCAACCGTCGCTTCCTGGTGATGGCGGACCATTATATGGTCGAGCCCACTGCTTGCTCGCCGGCGGCAGGCTGGGAGAAGGGCCAGGTCGAGCACCAGGTCCAGACGATCCGGGGACGCTTCTTCAAGCCACGGCTTCGGTTTACCAGCCTGGAGGAGTTGAACGGCTGGCTGGAAGCCGAGTGTCTGCGCTGGGCGGCGCTGCATGCGCACCCCGAGCACAAGGAGATGACGGTCGCGCAGGCACTGGAGTTGGAACGGCCCGCGCTCCAGCCGATGCTCGCGGCGTTCGACGGCTTCCACGAGACGCAGCATGCGGTGACCGGGACCTGCCTGATCAGCTTCGACCGGAACCGCTACTCGGTTGCCGCCAAGGCCGTGCGTCGTGCGGTCCAGGTCCGGGCCTATGCCGACCGGATCGTCGTGCGGATGGGTGATGAAGTGATCGCTGATCATCCCCGGTTCTTCGGTCGCGACCGGACGATCTACGATCCCTGGCATTATCTGCCGGTGCTGGTGAACAAGCCTGGCGCGCTGCGCAACGGGGCGCCGTTCCAGGGCTGGGATCTACCGCCTGCGCTCGCTCGGCTGCGGCGCAAGCTCGGCAGCGACGACGACGCCGATCGGCGGTTCGTCCGCGTTCTTGCAGCCGTCCTCAGCGATGGCCTGGATGCGGTCGAGGGCGCCGTTCGCGAGGCGCTAGACGCCGGTGCGGTCAGCGACGAGGTCATCCTCAACATCCTGTCGCGTCGGCGGGAGCCGCCCCGGCCTGCATCCATCGTCACGTCCGAGGATCTGACGCTGATGCACCCGCCGATCGCCAACTGCGCCCGCTACGACAGCCTGCGAGACCTTCATGCAGCGGCATGAGATGATCGACGCGATGCGCGGGCTCGGGCTCAAGGGCATGGCAGGCGCGTTCGACGACGCGGTCACCGTCGGGGTCCAGCGCAAGCGCACCGCGATGGAGATCCTGAGCGATCTGTTGCGCGCCGAGGGCGCGCATCGCCACGCCGCCTCGATCCGCTACCGCATGACGGCTGCCAGGCTGCCGGTCGTGAAGGACCTCGACGCGTTCGTGTTCGAGAACACCCCGATCAACGAGGGGCTGGTGCGCTCGCTTCACGCAGGCTCGTTCCTGCCAGGCCGCCGCAACGTCGTGCTGGTCGGAGGCACGGGCACCGGCAAGACTCATCTCGCCAGCGCGATCGCCGCCAGCGTCATCCGCGCCGGTGCACGCGGCCGCTACTTCAACACCGTCGATCTGGTGACGCAGCTCGAGGAGGAGACGCGGATCGGCAAGGCCGGCGCGCTCGCGGCTCACCTGCGCCGCCACGAGCTCGTGGTGCTCGATGAGCTTGGCTATCTGCCGTTCGCCCGTTCGGGTGGCCAGATGCTGTTCCACCTGATCAGCAAGCTCTACGAGCAGACCTCGGTAATCATCACCACCAACCTGACGTTCGGCGAGTGGCCCAGCGTGTTCGGCGACCCCAAGATGACGACGGCGCTGCTCGATCGCATCACCCACCACTGCGACATCGTCGAGACCGGTAACGACAGCTGGCGCTTCAAGAACCGCAGCTGATCCCGGCACGGTACCCAGAAAGAGCTGTTCGCGGTGCTCGCGCCTCCGGTCGGGCTACGCCCTCCCTACGCCGCGAGCACCGCGAACGGCACTCCATCATCGACGCCAGCTCAATGCGGCTAGGGGGTCCCTTTTCGACGCCGATCGGGGGTCCCGGTTCAACGCCTATTTACAGCCATGCTGATCGGGACTGTCGTCTTCGATTATCTCCGGAAGCTTGGGTGGGACCAGCTCGGTGCGCGTACGGCGCAGTTTGCGGCAGCGTTTGCTTTTGGCATTGCGATTCTCTGGGTTTCAGAAAAGCTGTTGCCGTCAAAGCGGATCGACCCCTAGGGCCCCAATGCAGGCCATTCGATCAGCGTTTTGCGTCCGCTAAAACCGGCCGTCCGTTCAGCGTCCGGGGGACGATCGGTTTGTTGGGGTGAGCTGACTGTCAGGTTTTACAGCGAAATTGGCATAAGCTGCCGTTCTGTGTGTTGTAAGAATATCCGCGACAGTCGGACTGCACAAAGCGCTTCGCTAGCTCAACCGTTTGAAAGATGAAAATGGAGAACGGTAATCGACTTTCCATTTGCTATCGCAAATCGCATTTTTCCCGGATCGATTGCAAAGGGTGGTGCAGCCGCTTTGTCATCGAGGCCGCGCAAAATGCTGCTCTGTTGAAGGCCTGATTGCAGTTCCGACCACACATGCAGGATTTTGCCGGTGGACACTTCTATCAATTTGGGATGCCGATAGAGTGACAAGATATGATGCGCTCCAACCGCTATGATTGTGCCAAGTGGCTCGTCATATTGGAACGCATTTTCACACTCACCGCTGGACAGATCGTAAATTGCCAGCCCGCTTGGAAGCAAGCGCGGCCGTGCTGGTGCTTCCTCACCTTCGGTGGGGTCTTCGGCATCCGACGAAGCAGCAACAGCAATGCAATTTTCGCCCAGCCAGCAGGCACTGCTTTCCTCACAATTCACTCGATAGCTCTCGTACAGTCCGAGGGATTTACCTTCGTCTAGCAGATTAGGATTTGAGAGTGATGCCTGAATGTCGAAATGAACGACTGAGTCAAATGGATGCCATATCCAACCAGCGCTGAGCAGCCGCGTTCCACGTGGGTTTGCAGCAAATCGAGAGTGGAAAAAATCCGACGGATTCCGTTCTATTGAAAGGCCAAGTGGACTACCCGTTTCGGCGTCCTCAAATTCGGCCTGGCAATAATTCTTTGGGCAATGTGCAAGCACCAGTCTGCCGTCCGGGGCATTGAACAGCGTGACGGGATACTCGTAGGCGTCTGCCTGATAAAAGCTGCGATCAATTTCTCGAAGGATTTCGCCATCTTTAAGGACTAGTCCTTTTGTACCCAACTTTTCAAAAATAATGGCGACGCGCCCATCTGGCGATGCGATTGCAGCATCAAAGCGGTAGCCATATTGCCGCATCGAGGGGTGCTCGGTCCCATCAAGAGTGAAGGCGTTTCCACCGCCCACCCAGTCTACCAATTCCTCGCCTCGCCAACTCAGCGATTGCACTGGCCAATTGAGATCAAAAGTAGATTGCGTGAACGAGGTCATAGGAAAATTTTGTATCCCAGATCGATCAAAATGGCCAATCGTCTATCTCGCGGTCGCACCCGCCTGCTAATTCACGAAGTGTTCTTTGCGAATAAGTGCGAGACTGCGCGATCCGTAGTCGCAGGGAACGTCTGCTTTTAGGTAACGCCATTTACCCCTTGAACGACCGTAATCTTGTCGGGTGCTGACAGGAGCTTTTGGTTTACACAAGCGGTTCAGCGGACATTCGCGCGGCGATACGGTTTCGGCGTTGACGGATTTTCAGCGGCACCGCGATGACCACGAACAACATCATTGCCAAACCCACCCAGATTAGATTTGTCGCGCCTTGCAAAAAAGCAATCCAAATAAAGCACGGAACCGCAATCACCGGGGTGATCTTTGTCGACCACCACAGAGCAGTTCCCCACCCGGACCGATCTCGCAGGTCTCTGTTTGCACTCAAAAGAACCAGCGTCGTTACGACTTTCAAGCCCAAAGCAAGGACGATCACCCAGCTCAGAGCATCGATTAGGTTCGAAAAACCAAACGTCATCACTTCTCGATCATGCAACGGAATCGGAGTGAGGGCAATGAATGAAGTAGGCTCGCTCACGGCATGAACGTCCGCTATCAACCACGCTGAAAGCATTCCGCAATGACCGAAAACTTGTCGGTAGCGGTCGCGGCGGCGCAACCAAATGCATGTCTGCTATGGCCCACCGGCATCCCGACGGCCGTCGGTCGGCTCCCCACCCACCTTGCGACACAGGCGGCGAGCAAAGCGGCCTCAAATGCGGACGGTCGGCAACCGCCCCAGCTACCGCCATTCCCGCACCTTAGCGGAGCTCCTGAAAGCCGAACGGCCGCTTTTCCAGTTTGAGAGCATCGCGTCGGCAACGTCGAAAGCCTTTGCCTGGCGGTTTAAAGATTAATGTGAGAGGATATCGATCTTAAGTCTTATCCTCTAAAGTCGGAATAAACGTCCCATCGTTACGCCTAGATATATTGTAATACTTTGGGGCGTCTTTTCCTTTTGACTGAGCTGTCTCTCCAGTGCTCAGCACTTGACCGAATATTTTGCAAGTTTGGACAATCGGACTGCCGTTTATTGAGAGAGTCCCGCAGTCGTCAATCTTTACTACCGCAAAGCGTATGTATCCTTTTTCCCCAGCCATCGAGGCTACCTTAAGCATGGCGATCTGATATGCCATCGCCTCTGGAGCGGGGAGTCTTACTCGGGCGGTTACTCGGATGACATTGGGCTCGCTAAACTTCCCGTTAAGCTCTGTGATCTCGGCAGAAGCAGGAGTATGCCCGGCTGAGAGCATCAAGAGAAGGGCCGTTAAAGTTGCTTTCTTCATTCGCTCCCCCTCATGTCGCCGACAGGTTAGCGCCAAAGGATGAACGAACAATTATGGAAGCGTCTTAGAAGGCTGCCCTTTGGGAGTAACGACGTGAATCCCAATCGCGGCAATTTCGAAGCGAAAATCGTCCGAAAATCGCGGCCGCCTCGTCCCTGTCATTCTTCGAAAAACCGGACTCTTTTAACGGGACCATAATTTTCACTGCGGTATGCCCACGCCATGCACCACAGTCGTCTTCTCGCCGCCACGGCCATCCTCGCGCTCCCAACGCAAACGATCGCCGAAGACCTCCCGATGGTCGCAGTCGGCCTGCCTTTCGCTCCTGAAACGCCGACACCGGTCAAGGCGTCGCACGCGTTGTATCACGACGTGGATGTGGGCGAAATCGAAGGACTACCTTCGACGATCAAGAGTTCGAAGTTCAATTTTGTCGCCGCCGCAAAGCGTGAAAGCGTCAACACAGCGCTGCGCGAAAGCTTTCGACGGATGAACATGCTGGCCGACGGCGTTCCAGGCCGGAAGCGTTTGATCGTCAAGTGGCTTGGCAGCCACACGCCATTTCGCATTGGCGGGACGAATACGGCTGATGTCACAATCCACTACCAGCTCGTTAGGGTCGACAGCGGCAACACCCTCTTCGATCGAGATATCACAACTTCGGTCGAGGGCGGCGGCGTCGATGCGTCGATGCGCGACAATGGAATTGTCCGCGCCGCAATCGCCGCCAACTTCGCGTCGGCGGCAAATTGTCTCGACCGAGCTTCTTATGGAACGGCTTTAAACGACTGCGCCCTCGTTCCAAGATTCTCAGTGTCAGTCGATCGCGATCGCTAACGCAGAAAAACGCTAACTAAAATGCACTGATCTCGGAGACTGTTAATGCGTGTAAAAATAATTCTGGTTCTTTGTTCGTCATGTATTTGTTTTGCGAACCCTGCGCTTGCCCAAAACCCGGCTCCTACCCCTCAGTCATTGTTTGAATATGCTGCAACATCGTTCGCAGGATGCCTCCGCGAAACAGTGAAAATGGGTATGATAACAAAGATGGATCCTGCGGTCTTTAAGGCGGGGTTCGCGCGAACTTGTAGAGCCGAGGAAGCACAATTTCGAATGCGGGGCGTTCAGGAAGCAATTCGGCAAGGCCGTACAGACGCTCAAGCCATTCAAGAAATCGAGGCAAATATCGTGAACGGGCGTCGCATTTTCGCCGCCGATCAAGAAAGATATTTTTCTACTGGCCAAGTTCCAAAATAGTGGCTCGTGGGGAGAACCGGCTTAACTGGCACCGTACGAATATCCATTTTTGCGGCGTTCTACCGCGTTAGGGGACGGTCAGCTCACCACAACTTTTCTCCGTTCCCCGCGCCGGCGATCAATGCAACACGCTTGAAGGCCGACAGGCTGGCTTCGGAATCGACAGCCGCCTGACGGCAACCGCCCCAATCTCAGACGTTCGCCTCGCATCTTAACGAGGCGGATTGCAGACATGCTACGGCAACAATAGGCTAGCCCGATGATATCAAGCTGGTTGATGATGGCTACTACGATCGGAGGCTTCACCTATCATGACGTGACGCTTTCTGATCGGACAAGGCAGGTCGGGGAAGCTCCGAACAAAGATTTGACGTGGAAAGAACATGTCAAAGCGGTCAAAGCGGTATCGTCCAAAGACGTCGCATTCTCGCGCTATATGCGGAAGCAGGCAGTGCGCCTCCAAAAAGAGTATTATGGTGGTGGTGCCGTCGATGAACGAGCGTCCTTTGCGTCCTATAGCGATGGAGGCTGGTTGGATGTTAGCCAATCGGTTGTTGCAGGGTCGCCGGACGTTGTATGCGTAAGTATGGAAGCCAGCTCATACGGAACCGGCGCGGCACACCCTAATTTGGAGAGCGCGCAAACCGTCAACTGGTCACGTAAACTCAATCGTCCGTTGCAACAGGGAGACGTGTTCGCCGTGCAGCCCGATCGAGCATTGCGACTACTCGCTGCGGCGAAGTTTAGTAATCGCAGCACTGATAGCGGCCTGGCGGATGGCCTTCCTCTCGACTGGAACAGCGCGTGCATCGGGCCGAAGGGCATCACTTGGTCCTACGGCCCATATTCCTTTGGCGGATATTTGTCTGGCGGTGATACAACCATCAGTTGGACGGCCCTTAAGCCTTACCTTCGCTCTCGATTACCATTCGTCGTGAGTACGATCCGGGCTGCAAGCTCGAAATAGTAAGCTCGCCCTTTCGTTGGATATCTGAGGAGCGGACCGCCCGGCGACGGCAGCTAGTGGCTTCGCTCGCCCCAAAGCAGTCAGTCAGGTAACCACCCAAACTTCGTCATAGGGTCCGCCTCCGGCGCAACCCGAAAACGGTCGTTCAGGCGGAGGGCCGCGTCTGGACTGTCTTGGCCGAACGCTGATGATTCGCCGCATAATCACCAAGACGTTCGAAAGCTCGCATGGCATCAGCATTGTATTCGGAAAGCGGAGATTAGTCCGCTGGACCTCAGACTTAGACGCTGCCTATGTTGCCATTATGACTTTCAAAGCTGACGTTCTGCGCGTGCTAATCGCGTCCCCCTCCGATCTGACTGAAGAGCGTGTGGCAGCCGCCGAAGCCATCAACGACTGGAATGCCCAGCACTCTGCCGCTCAGATGGTCGTCCTCCTTCCTGTAGCCTGGGAGACGCACTCGCGACCGAGCATGGGAGATCGACCTCAAGCCATACTGAACAGCCAAATTGTTGACGACTGCGACATTCTCGTCAGCATGTTCTGGGCACGATTGGGCACGGATACCGGCAAAGCACCGTCTGGTTCAGTGGAGGAGATTGACCGGACGGCAGCGGCCGGAAAGCCGGTGATGATCTACTTTTCTGATCGCCCGATCGCACCGAGTGCGATCAACTTGGACCAACTGGCGAAGTTAGCGAGCTTTAAAGGGGAGACGATGAAGTTGGCTATCGTAGGCAACTTCGCCTCAATTTCTGATCTAAAAGCACGGCTGACCCGTGATCTACATGGTCAAGTCCAGGCACTAAAGTTGTCCCGTCGTAGAACGCGGATGACGAAGTTGGATCGAGCCGCGAGAATGACGGAGTTGATGGTAACACATAGACAACATGCCATCACGCCTGAGGAGTTTGCCGCTTTTGAGGCGTCGGTTGCTGGGCCTCAGCCAAGAACCAAAATGGTCACGATTGCAGGCCGTGACTCTCAGCAGATAGGTCCAAACGGTTATCGTACGGGTCTCGATGGAGAAGGAAATCTCGTTGAGTGGATCCCGCACGACGAGGGGGTGGGAGAAGGCGACGAAGAGTGGCCCATGATCCTGCGTCGTAGCGACGACGCGATCCACGCGGCGTACAAAGAGTTTTGGGATAAGATATGGTGGAACCGACACCAAGTTTGGATTTACAACCTAGCCAGCGGCAAGGAGAAGCTGCGACCGGGCCAGGCACAAATACTGGAAACGGCGAAGAAAGCAGCTCGCCGTATCGAGCGCAAGTACGGCAAGCGAAATCTCGGTTGGGATGACTTTGAACTGGGCCTGTTAAGCGGAAAAATGTCTGCCCTGGCATGGGTGTCGGGTGCCGAGTGGGAAGAGAGTCTCGACACCTAGCGGCTGCTGAAAGCCGCGAGAATTCTCGCTGAACCGTAATTTGCGGGAACGCCGATAGTACGAGCGGCAGGAGCTGTTCGCTATCGCTGTATCGAAAACTTCCTCTCGCTAGTTCACCCAAAACTAGCCACTGGCGAGGCTGGCAAACTTGGTCTGAAAAATGGCCATGTGGTCGCCAGAGGTAAGCGTCCGGTGATCTCCGCCTTGCGGGGGGCGTAGCAGGCAAGCCACAGGTGCGGCACTATGGCAGGCACTGGTGCGGCACTATGGCTACGCAGATTATTGAGGTTCGGGAGGCGTCGCCACCGCGTCGGCAGTTCAGCGACGACGACAAGGCGCGTGTGGTATCGGAGGCGATGATGCCAGGGTCGAGCGTGACGGCGGTTGCGCGGCGACATCGGATCTGCGCGTCGCTGATCTATCGCTGGCGGCGCGAGCTCGTCGGCGGTGAGCGCGTCGAACGCCCGGCATCGTCGTTCGTGCCGGTAGCGGTGGCGGCGGCCCCAGCATCGCGTCCGGCGGGTTCGTCGCCGGGCATTGTCGAGATTGTAGCGCGGTCGGGTCATGTCGTGCGCCTGACCCCGCCGATCGACGTGCGTGTCCTGAAGACCGTACTTGCCGGGCTGACGTGATCGGGCCGCCTGCGGGGGTCAAGGTGTATCTGGCCGCCGGGATCACCGATATGCGCAAGGGGTTCGACGGGCTTGCGGCGCTGGTGCAGCAGCACCTGAAGCGCGATCCGTTCGGTGGCGCGGTCTATGCCTTCCGGGGCAAGCGCGGCGATCTGGTCAAGCTTTTGTGGTGGGACGGGCAAGGCCTGGTGCTCCATGCCAAGCGTCTCGAACGCGGCCGCTTCACTTGGCCGGGGACGGCGGAAGGGATCGCGGTGCTGACCCCGGCACAGCTGTCGATGCTGCTCGAAGGGGTCGATTGGCGGCACCCGATCCGGTCCTCGCAACCGTCGCTCGCATGGTAATAATCGAGGGTTTTGCGTGCTTTTTGCGTGTGTTGAGTGGCTCTGTATGCTATGCACGGACGTGTCGCTCGATACCGCCTCGCTCCCCGACGATGTGAGCCTTTTGAAGGCGATGCTAGTCGTCGCCGACGCCGAGCTCGAGCAGTTGCGGATGCAGGTCGCCAAGCTTCGCCGCATGCAGTTCGGCAGCTCGTCCGAGCGCCTGACCCGCGAAGCGGACCAGCTCGAGCTGGGCCTCGAAGAGGCCGAGGTCGAAGCGATTGCCAAGGCACCGCCTGCCGTCATCCGCGCCCGCGACGCCGCCAAGCCGTTCCGCCAGCCACTACCCGATCACCTGCCACGTGAGGATGTCGTGCACGCGCCCGCGTGCCTGTGCCCGGACTGCGGCGGCGCGATGCGCAAGATCGGAGAGGATGTCACCGAGCAGCTCGATTACGTGCCCGCCAGCTTCCGCGTCATCCGCCACGTCCGGCCCCGGCTCAGCTGCCGCGCCTGCGAACGCATCGTGCAAGCTCGATTGCCGTCGATGCCGATCGAGCGCGGGCGTCCCGGCGCAGGGCTGCTCGCGCATGTGCTGGTCGCCAAGTATGCCGACCATCTGCCGCTCTATCGTCAGTCGGCGATCTATGCGCGCGAAGGCGTCGACCTGGCCCGCTCGACGCTGGCGGACTGGGTGGGACGATCAGCGACCTTGCTCGACCCGCTGGTCGATGCGCTCGAACGCCATGTCATGGCCGGCAGCACGCTGCATGCCGACGATACGCCGGTGCCGGTGCTTGCCCCCGGTGCCGGTCGCACGAAGACTGGGCGTCTGTGGACCTATGTCCGTGACGAGCGCGGCGCTGGCGGCGATGCACCGCCCGCAGTCCTGTTCCGCTATGCACCTGATCGCAAGAGCGAGCGGCCCGCGCAGCATCTCGCGCGCTTCGTCGGTAGTCTCCATGCCGACGGCTATGCGGGGTTCGACCGGCTGTATGGCGACAGGATCGCCGAGGTCGCCTGCTGGGCACACGTCCGCCGCAAGTTCTTCGACGTCCATGCTGCAACAGGTTCGGCCACCGCGCGCGAGGCGCTTGATTACATCGCGGAGCTCTACGCGGTCGAGGACGATGTGCGCGGCCGCCCGCCTGACGAGCGACGATCCGAGCGACAAGCACGGGCCGGACCAGCACTCGCGGCGTTGCGCCACTGGCTCGACGCGACCCTGCCCAAGCTGTCGCGCCGGTCCGACCTTGCGGGCGCCATCCGCTATGCCCTGACGCGCTGGTCCGCGCTCACTCGCTACATCGACGACGGCAAGCTCGAGATCGACAACAACGCTGCCGAGCGCGCGCTGCGCGGCATCGCGGTCGGTCGCAAGAACTGGCTGTTCGCAGGCTCCGATCAAGGCGGCCACCGCGCCGCCACCATCTACAGCCTCGTCGAGACCGCCAAGCTCAACAAGCTCGATCCCGAAGCCTGGCTGCGCGACACCATCGCCCGCATCGCCGATCATCCCCAGCGCCAGATCGACAAGCTGCTGCCCTGGAACTACCAGCCCGCCTGACATAACGGACTCACCGGACGCTTACCGCCAGAGCGAAAAACAGTGGCGAGGCTTGAGCAACGACCAGCACCCTTTTCGGTAGCCTTCAGACGCCGGAAAGGCTATAAAATCCGCGTGTTACGGGGTCGAAAACAGGAAAATTCGGCCTAAATTATTTTGGAACATGGCTAGACCATATCGGGAACATTTCATGACACACCCTACGCGGCGCGGGGAAGTCTCCTTGCGTCGCCCTATGTTCGGAACGGGGAGCAAAGCAGGCAATGAATTAATTTAGTTTCTTGCAGCTAGTTTGCTTGACGTACCGTCGAAGGCTTGCTTGCCCCGCCGCCGCCAGAGCAAGACTTGTTGCGCCCGCTCGTCGCTGCGTAACTTCGCCGCTATTTCGATCAGCGCCCCAAAGATGACAGCCCGATCGTCGTCAGCGAGTTCGATCAGCCCGGCCTTGGCGACCAGCCCGCCCAGCTCGATCAACTGCCGCGTGCGTTCACGCCGCTTCACTTGCCACGCGCGGGTGTCGGTGCGTGCGCGGGCGGCCTCAACGCGGTGCTCCGCTGCCGTCGCGCGTCTGAGTGCCGCCAGCGTTGCTGCCAGCTGTGCCGCGAGCGCCGGTTGCCGGTTGCAGAAAGAATGCCACGCCCCGCTTGCGCCACGCCTCCTTTGTGGCGGCGTCCTTCGTATCGACCGCAGCGAGCAGTGCGCCCGCGAGCAGTTCGACCGGCAAGGCATCGGCATGACAGGCGATCACCAGCTCGCCGAGCTGGGTGACCTTCCTGTCCTTCAGCGCCTTCGCCTTGTCGGTCAGGCTTTTGAGTTCGGCATCGAAGTCGCGGGGTTTACGCATGGGGCTGTCCTCGGTTTGTGTTGCGGGGACGAACCAGATATCGGGAACTTCACCGCCCCTCAACACGCTGCAATCTCTTGGGATTTTCTGGTCCCGAGCGCGATAAAATCGGGTGAGGGCGCGCTTATACGTCGTGCCGACGTGCTCTTTGAAGTGTATCTGGGCTGCCGTCATGGCGCTCTACCATTTCTCGGCCAAGGTCATTTCGCGCAGCACCGGCAGCAGCGCGGTTGCTTCCGCTGCCTATCGTTCGGCGTCGCGGCTGCATGACGAACGGATCGACCGCCACCACGACTTCACCAACAAGGCAGGGGTTGTTCATTCCGAAGTGATGCTGTCCGAAGGGGCGCCACTCGAGTTGTCCGACCGGGCGACTCTGTGGAACGCGGTCGAAGCGAGCGAGAAGCGGATCGACGCGCAGCTTGCCCGCGAGATCGAGTTCGCGATCCCGCGTGAGCTCGATCAGGCCGAAGGCATCCGCTTGGCTCGTGACTTCGTGCAGCGCGAGTTTGTCGCGCGCGGCATGGTCGCAGACCTCAATGTCCATTGGGATCGAGGTGCTGATGGCCTGGCCAGGCCACACGCGCACGTCATGCTTACTACGCGCGCGATCGACCACAATGGGTTCGGGCCGAAGGTCCGCGACTGGAACCGCACCGAGCTTTTGGAGCACTGGCGCGGGCGCTGGGCAGAACACGTCAACACCCGGTTGGCCGAGCTCGATATCGACGCCCGCGTCGATCATCGCAGTCTCGAAGCGCAGGGCATCGACCTCGAGCCACAGCCCAAGATCGGTCCTGCCGCTGCGAGGATGGCGGGGCAGGGGCTGTCGTCCGAACGCCTCGCCGAACATCATGCGATCGCGCGCGCCAATGGCGAGAAGCTGCTGCGCAATCCAGCGCTTGCGCTCGATGCAATCACCAAGGGCCAAGCGACGTTCACGACCCGCGACCTCGCGATGTTCGTGCACCGGCACAGCGACGACAAGGACCAGTTCGACCGGGTGTTGGCGGCGGTGCGCGCCAGTCCCGAACTGGTCGCACTCGGCAAGGACGGACGCGGCGACGCGCGGTTCACATCGCGGGCGATGCTCGATACCGAAGCGCGGCTCGAACGCGCCACGCAAAGTCTGGCAGCGCGAGGTCATCATGCCGTTGCTGAGCAGCATCGCGACGCAGCGCTTCGTACTGCTGCACAGCGCGGACTTGTGCTGTCGCCGGAGCAGAGTGCGGCGCTTGTCCGCGTGACCGACAACGCCGATCTTGGTGTTGTCGTTGGCTATGCCGGCACCGGCAAGTCGGCGATGCTGGGTGTGGCGCGCGAGGCCTGGGAGCGCAGTGGCTATGCCGTCCAGGGCCTGGCGCTGTCGGGCATTGCGGCCGAGAACCTCGAAAGCGGATCGGGGATCGCCTCGCGCACGATCGCCAGCCTCGAACATCAATGGGGGCAGGGCAGGGACCTCCTCACCAGCAACCATGTGTTGGTGATCGACGAAGCGGGCATGATCGGGACGCGGCAGATGGAGCGCGTCATCGCCGAAGCCGAGAAGCGCGGCGCCAAAGTCGTGCTGGTCGGCGATCCTGAACAGTTGCAGGCGATCGAAGCCGGGGCGGCGTTCCGCTCGATAGCCGAGCGGCACGGTTCGGTCGAGATCACCGACATCCGTCGCCAGCGCCAGGACTGGCAGCGGATGGCGACGCGGCAACTGGCGACAGGCCGCACCGGCGAAGCCATCGAGGTTTATGACGAGCGCGGCAGCGTGCATGTTGCGGAGACTCGCGAGCAGGCGCGGACGGATCTTATCGAACGCTGGAATGAGGATCGTAGTGCCTCGCCGACAGCAACGCGGATCATCCTGACGCACACCAACGACGAAGTGCAGGCGCTCAATATCGCGGCACGCGAAAAGCTGCGCGGGGCAGGGCAGCTCGGCGACGACGTCACGATCCACGCTGAGCGAGGCATGCGGGCGTTCGCACGCGGCGACCGGGTCATGTTCTTGAGGAACGAGCGCGGCTTGGGCGCAAAGAATGGCTCGCTCGGGACGCTCGAGAGCGTGACTACGGCGCGGATGGCAGTGTTGCTCGACAACGGGCGGGCAGTGGCGTTCGACATAAAGGACTATGCGGATATCGATCATGGCTACGCTGCCACTATCCATAAGGCGCAGGGGATGACGGTCGACCACACTCACGTGCTGGCAACGCCGGGTCTCGATCGACACGCCGCCTATGTCGCGCTGTCGCGGCATCGCGACGGAGTCGATCTGCACTATGGACAGGACGACTTCGCCGATCGCGGCAGGCTGGTGCGTGCGCTCAGTCGTGAGCGCGGCAAGGATATGGCGTCGGATTACGCTGAAACTCTCACGATAGCGCGCGTCGCTCCTGAACCTCCCGCTCGCGAACACGACGTGTTCGCAGGCTTGAGGCTGCCGGTCGCACGTCCGGACCGGTCAACCGCGTCAGGCGAAATTGTGCCCGTCCCCAAGTCTGCGCCCGAGCCTGTTCCCTGTTTGGAAACTGCCGTGCAGCGTCACGCGCGCATCGTCGGTTCGATGCGGTTCGCTCACAGCGTGGGAGACCCCTACACCGCCGAACAGCGCAGCGAGCTTATCGCAAGCCGAGCCGCGCTCGATGCTATACGGGCTCATGCGACGGTCGATCTCGAAACCGCCATGTCCAATGATCCCCGGTTCATCGACGAGGCCGCACGGGGGAAAACAGCGGCAACGCTCCGCGCCATGCAGTTCGAGGGCGAACTCCGCGCTGATCCGCAACTGCGAGCCGACACCTTCGTTCAGCGATGGCAGTCGCTCGAGCGGCAGCGTCGCAGTCTGCTGCGCGAGTACGAAGACGGCAAGGCAGGGAAGGTCGCGCAAACCATGCTCGGCATGGCGAAAAGTCTCGAACGCGACCCCCAGGTCGAATCGTTGCTGCGCATCCGCAAGGGAGAACTGGGACTGCCCCCCATACCCTCGCGCAGCGTCGGACAAAGCCTTGTCGATATGGTCGGCGACATGCGGTCTCGCGGGTTGGGGATAGGAATGTGACATGATGTCCGAGGAAAGTATGTCCGCTTTGCGCCCCAATTCCAGCCGGTCAGTGGCCCGATGCACGATCCGGCAGCGGTCGTCCGTTCATGACCGTCAGGAGGTTCGCTAGACGGCTGAATTGTTGGACAGTCCGGAAAGTCCGGTATTGACGCGCAAAGGCATTAGGCTGCCGTCCGTTCAGGTATACGCATTTGTCGATAGAACCCAGTAGCGGTCGTTTGTCGTCGTATAAAGTCTGCACGGAATCAGACCTTCATTCATTTGCCACTTGAAAAAAGGGCGGGCGACATCGGGCCATCAAGCGTTGGCCCAGGACGCAGTGTTCCGACATTCCAGCGTCAGTTTTTTGGAAGTATGACGCCGCCGAGAGTTTTCAACTAAGCGCTGTTCGTCGATAAGTCGTCCAAAGCCCTCTGCTGAACGCGCGTCAGCTTAGCCGTCACCAGCGCAAAGGAATGTTCGATGAGATGTTTCAATTCGTCGCTTGGCACATCTTGGTCGAGCGTCACGCTGATCCAGTGGCGCCGATCGAGATGATAGCGATGGCCGATGCCCGTATATTGCTCGCGCAAGAGGTCGGCGCGGTAGGGATCGCACTTCAGGCTGATCGCGGCATCGGCGCGGGTCGAGAGGATCGCGAACATCTTGCCCATCAGCTTGTAGATCGTCACGCCGTCGACGCGCGCCGGCTCGGCTACAGCAGCGGGCATCGCGCCCAAGAGCGCCTTTGCGAAGGCGGCTTGTCCTGCTGCGTTCATGCCCTCCTGCCCCGGCAATGAGACCGATCATGTATGGGGCTGCGTCTCATACTGCATTGCACCGATGTCGTTGCCTTCCGTGTCGAGAAAACGGACCAGCGCACCCACGGTAGGGATCACCGACCTGGCGAACGTGATCTTACCGCCACTTGCTTCGACCAAGGCGGCGACCGCGTCAACGTCGTCGACGGCAAAGGTTGCCTCAATACCGTTCAGGCCGCCCTCGCAGCGAGGGCTCCGTCTCGCGTGCATCAGTCCCTGGATACCGGGGGACACCTCATCACCGGTATGGATCAAATAGAATCCGGGCGGTCCCCATGGCTCGAACTCCCAGCCGAACACCGCCTCGTAGAAGGCGCGTGCCCGGTCGATGTCGTCGACATGGATGGCGAAGGAGGCGAGATTGCTTGGCATGAGCAGCAGACTATCTGCGGTGGCACTCGCGCCGCAATCCCGCTACGCTGCCAATCGATGTCGCAGAAACGTCGTTCAACCGGTGACGAGCCCTTTTTCCTGGTGCGGTCGCTGGCGTCGGACGCACCGACTGGCTCCACTGTGACCAAGCATTTTCACGATTGGCACCAACTGATCTACGTCGCCTCCGGCTTGATGCGGATCGATACGGAGCAGGGTTTCTGGATCGCGCCGCCGACCTGGGCGGTGTGGGTGCCGACAAGGGTCGTGCATTCTATCCGCTTCATCGTCAAAAGTGCGCTCAGGACGATCTATGTCCGCCCGGATGTCGCCGGCATGTTCGAATGTCGTTCGCTGGCCGTATCGCCGCTGCTGCGCGAGCTGATCCTGCGCACGGTCGAGACCCGGATGCTGGACGAGCGCGATCCGACCGAGCGCGCGACCGCTACCCTGATTCTGGCAGAGCTGGATCGGGCAGGCCCACCGGCCTTCACGCTACGCCAGCCGAGCAGCCCCACACTCGTCGAGGCGGCGCGACTGCTTGCCGACAAGGCATCCGGCTACGGCGACATCGAGAGCGCGGCACGCCAGGTCGGAGTGGGTGCAAGGACGCTTGAGCGCCGGTTTCGAGCGGAGACCGGGCTTACGCCCGGCCAGTGGCGGCAACAGCGCAAGCTTCTCCGGGGCCTGGAGGTGATCGCTTCGGGCGCCTCGGTCAAAGCGGCGGCTGCTGAGGCCGGTTTCGCCTCGCCAAGCGCATATGTCGCTGCGTTCGGCAAGCAGTTCGGCACCACCCCCGCGCGCTTCTTTGCGGCGCGATGAGCGGCTAGACCCAAACCCCGCCATTCACGGCGAGATGAACCGCGCCGAGTAGCTGACTGGTCGCTTTCTGGGTCCGCTATTCCAGCCTCCAATGGCGCAAATTGGTGGCAAGCGGACCTACGTCAATCGAAGAATTTGCGGGTGTCGAAGTTCGCTATGGTCTGGGACAAGGTTCGCGGACTGACACCGTGAATATTCGCCAAATCCGGGTCCGCACCTGCCTTCAACAGCAACGAAACACATCCGCCATCGCCTTTGGACGAGAAAACGGCCCGAAAGAGCGGGCTGTTGCCATTGAGGTCGACCACCGATGTAGATGCACCGCCATTCAATAGGATGGCCGCAATCTCAACATCGCTATTCTGGGCGGCAAAATGCAAAGCGGTCCAACCCGCTCGGTCAGCATAATCCGGGTCGAAATTCTCGGACAGACATTGCTCTATAGCGCCGACATCACGGTCGATCGCAGCGTTGAGGAGTTCATTGCGGCCAGCACGATCAACGATCATTCCCTATTCGACCAGATCCAGCGAACGTCCGCAAGTGGGTGGGAAGGCGACTATCCGCTTTTGGATCTAATCGTGAAATTGCAGTCGCTATCGCAACCGTCGAGGGCGGTGCTGCTTCATCGACTTTCGGAACCCGCGAAATGCTTGATGATGGCGAAGGGCATCAAACAAGCCATGTCTCTCGATCGATCGGCTCGACGTGCCTAGGCGAATTGCCCGGTCTAAGTTGACCTTATTACGGTGGAGCAAAAAGCGATAAGGATCGGAATAGCGGCGGTAATCCAATAAAGAGGGGCGATCGCCTTTGATGGCGCGGCGGCGCATCGTTCGCCAGATAGTAATTGTTCTTCGCGCATCGGAGGCTGCTGCTGCTCCGACGCGCTTTGCTCGCATCGAGAACTCGCAGTGCCAGCCGTGCTGAAAGTCGGGGCAGTCGGGATCAGACCACCTGCTCATTGCTTCTTTCTCCCTCATCCGAACGACCGCTATCAGGCAATAAAGAATGAGAGGTGAATGCCAACTTTTGGGCGGTTTGTGGCATGGCCGACGGATCGGTTGTAGGGAGCGGCAGTTCGCGATGGCCATCGTTGCTCCGCGGTCGGCTCGGTGCAGCCGCTCTCAACGACATTTCGGCCGCTCGCCAGCTCGACCGGGGCATTAAACAGGACCTACGCCAGCCAATCCTGCAGGCGGCCATCTCCTTGCCATTTTTCAAGCACTGGGTGTATTAGATTGATCATACACCGATTGAGGAATGGAGGGACGAAGGCATGCAAGATGCTTCAACAGAGAATGTCCGCGAATGGCGCGCTCCAGTTCCGCTTCGGTTGTCGCTGCTCTGGACATCGGTCATGTTTCTATATGTCTATGGCGATCACTTCGGTCTTTTCCGCCCCGGCGTCCTGATTCGGATGAACGACGGCATCATTGCTCCGCTTGGCACGGCGACACCGGGCATTCTGCTTGGCGTCGCGGCGATGATGGCAATTCCAAGCTTGATGATCGCCGCATCGGCGTTGTTGCCGGCTTGGCTCAGCCGTTTCTCCAACATTGTCTCAGGCCTGCTTTACTCGTTAATCGTCGCGGTGACGGCAATAGGTGCGCCGCTCTTCTACATGTTCCTCAGCGTCATCGAGATCGCTCTGACATTGACGATTGCGGTCACGGCCTGGCGATGGTCACATCGCCCGGGTTCGGACGCGTGAGCCCCGGGCGTATTGCAGGATTACTGTATCTTGCCGTCGTCATCGGTAGTGTTTTCAGCCTCTTCTACGTTCCAGGACAGTTGCAGCTGACTGCTGTCGACCCGCTGATCGTTCAGCGGATCGTAAATCGCCCGGAGCTTTTTCGGGCGGGGCTTGCGTCGTGGGTGGCAACGCAAATTGCCTTCATGCTTCTGCCGATCGCACTGTACCGGGTGCTAGGGAACGCAAATCCGACAGCGGGTGTGTTGATGGTCGTGTTCGCCCTCATAAGTGTCCCGTTTTCATTGGTTGCGGTGGCGTACCGCGCCGACGCATTGATGATGGCAACGGCGTCCCAAGGCGTGGTGATCGGAACACCCGAACTTCGCGCCGCGCTTGTGGTTGCGGCCATCGAGTCGGCCAAGAATGCGCAAAGCATAGCGACCTTATTCTGGGGACTCTGGCTTGCCCCGCTTGGCTATCTGATAATCAAATCAAAGGCCTTGCCGAGGGCGCTCGGCATTTTTCTGATCCTCGGTTGCGTCGGCTACGCGGTGAACTTCTTCGGGGCCCTCCTCGTCGCAGGCTATCGCGAGCTCGGCATTCAAGGATATGTCGCGGTCCCAGCTTCGATCGGAGAATTGGGCACCTGCTTGTGGTTGCTCATCAAGGGGGCCGCACCACTCGCAAACGGTGAAACGAAGTCAAACTTTTCGTCAAACGTCTGATGGTGTCTGATTTCGGTCAGATTTATCCGAAACCCGTCGTTCGGATCCCACAACACGCACGCCAGCACCGCCGGTAATGAACGAGCGGCAGCTTTTGAGATCTGCGTCGTGCCCGATCAACGGCGGCTTTGTTGGCGACAGAGGCCGTCGCGCTTTTGGTATTTGGATGTCCGCCAATCCATATTGGCCTCCCGAATCTTGCCAGTCGGCAAACGGCGATCATTCGGGCCACTCCGCATCCGATCCGCGTGGGCGGCTCCACTTCTGACCTCGCCGAAC
>CBDFGU010000007.1:0-1407 GCA_965247335.1 Rickettsiales bacterium | reverse complement strand
GGCATCGGTGACCTGAAGAAGGGAGATGTCTTCGATCGTGATGCTCGAGCCGGCCAGGTGGGCCGAGAGCCATGAGAACGCCAAATGTTCGGCGGCGCGGGCGGCCAGCAGCGGGTAGAGCGGGAGTTTGGGCGAACCCCCCCAAAGGGTTACAAGGTCCAGGTCGAGCAGGCGACTCCTGCGAGGAGTGTCTACTAAAGCGGAGAAGAGCGTGCCGGATGCTGCATTCGGCCCCGCAGCGAGGGCCGCGTGCCAGGAGACAAACTGTCGGCGCATTTGCTTCAGCCGTCTGGCAAGGGCTGCATCAAGCTCTTGTGACCAGTGCGCAAGGCCGGCGCGCCGGTCGCTGATGTATTTCTCAAGGGAGAGAGGCGGGATGCAGCGGTAAACGGTCAGATGAGCGGCCGCATGCATATGACGGGACGTTATCGCGAGGTTTCGGCGGGCTACCCTGCAAAGATCGGTCGTGGCAAGTGTGTTTGCGGCCTTTTGAAATTTGATGGTCTCAGACCGCAAGCGGCGACCGATGATATCGGAAAGACGCTTCACTGGGATACCGAGGCAACGGCGAACGATTTCGACTTCGATGACGATGACGAGAACGTTGGCTGGGTCCATCGCTTTCCGCACGTGAGCAAGGACGTAAATCAAGTTGAACCGATGAATGATTCGCTGCAGTTTGTCGCATTCGGCAGTGAAACTGGCCCAGTCGTGAGCGCACAGTGCCGCGCGGAGGGGTGTACGCCGATCGAAGATACCGAGCCACGCGCCACTCGGATTTTGGTGCCAGCGGGTGTGCAGTATGTCTACGGAGTCGACCTGCGGCAGATCGCGAGGAAGGACATCGGTGCGGCATAGTGATGCTCTTCCACAGATTGGGCAGCATGCGGTTCGCGCGTCGATGCTCCACGTAGAAATGGCGTTGGAAGGGATGTCGAGTTTCTTGCAAGCAAGGCAGCAGAACGCCATGCCAGGCTGCACGCGCGGGCGGTTCCAAAGCGTTGCAGCGTAACAGCAAAGTTGCGCGTCGTGATCCATGCAGCCTGCGATGTGTAGAAGTTGGAAACTTAACGGGAGATCGTCAACGCCGTCGTCTACATCCTACACAACGGAGGGTGCGGCGTTCTGCTGGCGACTGCAACCAGTAGCAAGGCGATGCCGACTGACTGAGCGCTTCAGCTCGGGCATCTAGGACTACTGTCTTGTCGTGGACATGGGTCAAGATTTGTGGCTGTGACAATGAACCTTGGCCCATCTGTGCTGACGAATTTTGGCCCACTTCCCGGTAGGTAACTGGCTGGTGCGGACCGTAAGGCCTGCACCGCTTGTGAGCCTGCTGCTTGGGTCCTCCTGTTACGTCTTTGCCGCCTTGCGCTGAGCGGTCGTGCGGCGGAACCGGTATGAACC
>CBDFGU010000006.1:0-53116 GCA_965247335.1 Rickettsiales bacterium | reverse complement strand
GGCTATTGGAGCTTGATCGTCCCCTTGAGGTTGGTGAACGAGCCGTCCTTCCCGGCGATGTTCGTCCAGACCGTGCCCGTGTTCCAGTCCTGCACGTGGACGACATTTGAGCCGGTGCTCGGCTCGTGCCAGTAGACCATGAAGACGTTTTTGCTGACCTCGACGGCCGTGTATTTCACCGTGTCCTTGACGCCTTGGAACGCGCCTGAGGTGTCCTCGAATGACATCGTCCGGTTGTCGGTGAAAGTCAGCGTGAACGCCGCGCCGCCGAAGTCCACCATGGCCACCCGTCCGACCGGCGGATAAGGACTGGCGACGTGCCAGTCGGCCTCGCCCGTGAACACCCTTGCCCCAAACTCGAGCGTCTCGCGTCCCGGAAGGTCGGGGAAACGCGTAGTCATCGCGGCGACTATGCCCGCCGAAGCCTTGCTGGAGGCTGCGGCCTGCCGGTATGTTGTCAGGTAGTCGTGCACGAAGTCCAGCTGGGCGGGCGACTGGTCGGCCGCCTCGTAGTGGCCGGCGATGACATGCGCCGGGGCGAGACCCTTTATGTCCTCGATGACCTTCAGCCAAGCGTCTATCCCTGCGAGCGACGTCGTGTCCGCCATCCACAGATGTTCGCCGGTCAGCACGGATATCCCGCCGAGGATGGTGCGCGTCGACGGGATCCAGAGATAGCTGTGCGCGGGATCGCCGCGGTTGCTTCTGATCGAGACCTTCTCGCCGTCGAGGGTTATATCGTTCGAGACCACCGCTTCGGGGACGGTCAGTTCGGCCGGCGCATCGGCGCCCAGCTTGTCCTTCCAGACCTGCAGCTTCGCGTCCTTGGTGGCGGAGATCAGGTAGGCAGTCTGCGCGGTCGAGATCACGCGCGCGCCGGGGAACGCCTTCCTGATCTCGGCGAGGCCGAAATAATAGTCGGGGTCGCTGTGCGAGATGTAAATGTATTTGAGTGTCCGGCCTGTCGCCTTCACCATCTTGATGAGCCTGTCAGCGTATTGCCGCTGAAACTGCGCGTCGACGAGCATCGCCTCGTGCGGTCCGTAAACGATCGTCGAAGTCACCGGAAAGATCGCTTCCTTGCCGGGATTAAACACTGTGGTGCGCAGCGGTGCGGCGAGCGCCGGCGATGCGGCCAGGGTGGCGGCGAGCGCCGCAGCGGCCAGTTTGCCGATCTTCTTGTTGGTCATGGGTGTCCCTCGTTTGTGACTTGTGGATCGAAGCAGGTTCGGGTGATATCGGGCGAAAGGGTGGAGCAAGCTTCAGTCGCTGCTGCCCGGCGACGCGCGGGCGCGGCCGTCGTCGGCGAGTTCGACGGCGATGATGTCGGTCAGCGCCCGGACCTTGGCGGGAATGAAGCGGCTGCTCGGGTAGATGGCGAAGGCGGTGCGCGGGAGCGCCTCGAAACTCTCGAGGATCGGCAAGAGGCTGCCGGACGCGATCTCCGCACCGACGATGAAGGCGGGTTGAAAGATGACGCCCTGGCCCGCAACGGCGAGCGCGCGCAGCAGGTCGCCGTTGTTAGCCTTTACGGAGCCGCGCACGCGTTGGACGATTCGCTCGCCGCTTCGGTTGAAGACCCATTCGTCAGGAGGATCGTTGTCTGTGTAGATGAGACATTCGTGGTCCGCGAGCTCGGCAGGGGTTTGTGGCGTGCCTCTACGCTCCAGATAGGCGGGGGCCGCACAGGTCACGATCGGCACGGACGCGATCCGGCGCGCGATCGTCGACGACCGCAGTGCCGGTGCGATCCGGATGCTGAGATCGAAGCCGTCGCGGATGAGGTCCGTTGGGGAGTCGTCCAGCCGGATCTCCAGGTCGATGTTCGGGTGCTCCTCGCGGAACCGGCATATTGCCGCGTCGAGCCGCCGGGTGGCGAAGGTGTGCGGCAGGGCGACGCGCAGGCGCGCCGGTGCGGAGGAAACACCGGTCCCCGCCGCCTCCGCCTCCATTCCGTCTAGGTCGTCGACCACTTGGCTGTAGAAGGTGAACAGCCGCTCGCCCGCGTCGGTCAGGCTGAGGCTGCGGGTCGAGCGGTTCAGTAGCCGGATTCCGATCGACTCCTCCAACTCACGGACCATGCGCGAGGCGCTGGTCTGCGACAGGCCCGCCTGCTCCGACGCCCGGATGAAGGAGCCGGCGCGCACCACTTGGAGAAAGACCTTTATCGAGGCGAATTTGTCCAATCGACGCCACTCCTTTTCATTGATCCCATTATGCCGCCTGACGGCATACACTTAGCCGACATTACCCGATTATCACTGGCCATGCTGCCGGTTACCTACTCGTCGATGAAACAAAGGGGAGGCGTTCAGTGAAGTCAATGTCGCATATGTTCGTAGGAGTCGCAATACTAATGAGTGTCATTGCAAGTCCAGCCGCCGCAGGTCCGGTACAAGTAGCCAACAAAAAGCTCGTGAGCAACGCAATGCACGAGCTATTCGTCACGCGTAATGCTGAGAAAGCGGTAAAGCTATACTTTGGTTCGCCTTACCTTCAGCACAACCCGATGATTCCCGACGGCGCCGAAGATCTTCCGACGGTCGTCAAATCGCTTCCCGCCAACTTCAAGTACGAGCCGGGGATTATTGTCGCGGATGGCGACATGGTGATGATCCACGGCCGCTACACCGGCTGGGGCCCGAAGCCGCTAGTCACCGTCGACATTTTCCGCGTCAAGAACGGCAAGCTGGTCGAGCACTGGGACGTGATGCAGGAGGATGTTCCGGCGGCGCAGACCAAGAGCGGGCGGCCCATGTTCCCCATCGGGGACTGACCCTACTTTACAACCAAAGGAGAAACCGTGGCCGCTCGCCAACCGACGTTTTTCGTGCCCCATGGGGGCGGCCCGTGCTTCTTTATGCCCGATCCGGTCGGGCACTGGACCGGCATGGGGGCATTCCTGCGCTCCCTGCCGGACCGGCTTCCCGAGCGGCCGACAGCCATCTTGGTCGTCTCGGCTCACTGGGAAACGCGGGGCTTTCGCATCGCTGGCGGTGCGTGGCCGTCGCTGATCTACGACTACTACGGGTTCCCGCCCGAGACCTACGCGATCCGCTACGACGCTCCCGGCGCCCCTGCGCTGGCGGCGCGGGCGGCGGCCTTGCTGAGCGAAGCGGGGTTGCCCGTCTATCTCGACCCCGAGCGCGGTTTCGACCACGGCGTGTTCGTGCCTATGAAGGTGGCATTTCCCGACGCTGACATCCCGATTGTCGAGATGTCGGTGGAGCGGAACCTCGATCCTTCACTCCACCTTGCCGCTGGTCGCGCGCTCGCGAGCCTGCGCGACGAGGGCGTGCTGATTATTGGGTCCGGCATGAGCTTCCACGATTTGAAGGCATTTGGCGATAACCACTTCACGGGCCCGTCTCAAGCTTTCGACAATTGGCTTACGGTGGCGCTGAAGCAGTCCGGAGATGCGCGTGCAGAGCGGCTTGTTCAGTGGGCCGAAGCGCCCGAAGCGCGCGCGGCCCATCCGACGGAGGAACACCTGATCCCGCTCATGGTCGCCGCTGGTGCGTCTGACGCGCCTGGGGAAAAGATTTACGGCGAGATCGTCCTAGAGACGGCGATATCCGGCTATCGGTTCAATTGAAGCGCGGGATCGGTGCCGACGAAGAGACTCGGATGATGCCATGTGCGCGACGGACCAGTAACGTGAGCCAGTCGCAGTGACGATCACTCACCGCTTCGAGTTTGTGTTGCTACTGATCGCAGCGTGCGTGGTGCTGACTGTCGTTGCGCGCAAACTCAGGTTGCCACAGGCCGGCGCCCTGATCGTCGGCGGCCTGGGTTTAGCGCTGATCCCCGGCATGCCTGCAATTGAGCTGGATCCCGAACTCGTGCTCGTCCTCTTCCTGCCGCCGCTGCTGCTGCTTAGCGCCTACACGACCGACTGGCGCGCTTTCCGTGCGGATCTCAGGATTATCTCGCAGCTGGCGGTCGGGGCCGTGGCGTTCACGACCTTCGTGGTAGGCTGGACCGCCCACCTCGTGCTGCCCGGCCTGCCGCTCGCGGCATGCTTTGCGCTCGGGGCGATCGTCTCGCCGCCGGACGCCGTGGCGGCGAAGGCCGTTCTGAGCGGTCTCAACCTGCCGGCGCGCGTCGTCACGCTGCTCGAGGGCGAGAGTCTGCTCAACGACGCCACGGGACTGGTGCTCTACCGGATTGCGGTCGTTGCGGCCCTCACCGGCACGTTCAGCGGCGCGGGTGCGGCGAGCAACTTCGCGCTGCTGATCCTCGGCGGCGTCGCGGTCGGCATCGCCTGCGGATACGGCGCAAGCGCGTTGATCGGGCGCTACCTAGACGGCGAGCTGGGCGTCGCCGCCAGCTTCCTGACCGCTTGGGGGTCGTACATCCTCGGCGAGCGGCTCGGCGTGTCGGGCGTGCTCGCCACGGTCTCCTGCGGCATCGTCATGGGCTGGCGGCAGCACGCCACGCTCGACGCCGAGCAGCGCTTCCGGTCGCAGGCGGTCTGGGAGGTGATCTCCTTTATTCTCGAGAGCCTCATCTTCATCCTGATCGGCCTGTCCCTGCGCAGCGTGCTCGATCGGATGGACGCGGGCGCGATCGCATCGCAGCAGACGCTCCTTCAGGTCGGGGCAGTCGTGATTGCGGTCATGGTCTCGCGGTTCCTGTGGATCATTCCGGTCACATACGGCGTGCGTTTTATCTCGCCAGCGTTGCGCCGACGCGATCCCTATCCGCCGCTCCGCATCCCTCTGGTCATGAGCTGGGCTGGCATGCGCGGGGTCGTCAGCCTCGCCGCCGCCTTGGCTCTACCGACCGCCTTCCCCGGCCGCGACTTCATTCTGCTCGCGACCTTCGTGGTGATCCTGGTGACCGTTATCGTGCAGGGCGCGACGCTGGGTCCGCTCATACGGTGGCTGCGCTTCGACCGCGACGGCCCGACGGTCCGTGGGAAACTCGCCGAGGATGTCGCCCGGGTAGGCGTCGTTTCCGCGCAGATCGCCGCTGTCGAGGCTGTGCATGGGGACGAGAATGGAGCGAACCGGCATCCGCGTCTGCTCGAACAGCTCCGCTTCCGGTTGGCGGCGATCCAGCGGTCCGTTGAGGCCGAGGGTGCTCTCGCGCATGTCCGCACGGGCCACTTCGGGGCCATCCTGGGCTCGATCGCCTCCGGCCGGGCCGAGTTGATCCGGATGTTCCGGGCGGGCGAAATCGACGTCGAGGTTCTGCGTGCACTTGAGAAGGAGCTTGATGCAGACGAGATCCGCGCCCGGCACCTGCTTACCCCTGTCGGCGAATAGACAAGGACAGCATTCCTCACTGGGCGTTCCCACAACATCATCTGCGTTACCAGAAAGCGGCAAGTGAGCGAGCAACTGGTTCCGAGACTCGTTGCTATCAAGCTGCATGTCGGCGATTGGGCCTTTGAGACCTAACTGCTAGCTGAAAACGAACGTCCGCTTTCTCACTCTGCCCAGCTGAAAGCTGCAAGTCAGCTAACGGCCCAGTCCAAGTCATTAGGTCTGACACGTATGATTGATAGCAATGGGTCCTATCGATCATAATGGCCCGAAATCTTGATTGATGATAGCTGGCCAAGACGCCCTTATCGCCAAGTGCTGCAAGATATCGTTCGAAAAAGGTTGGTGCGGGCGGTGGGAATCGAACCCACACTCCTTGCGGAACTGGATTTTGAATCCAGCGCGTCTATCAGTTTCACCACGCCCGCGCATCAAAACGCGGTCGCAGTAGTCGCGCCCCACCCCGCTTTACACAGAGTTAGGTGCGCCTACCGAAAACGACCGACTTCGATACTATAAGTTGTTGATTTTACGCACTGTCAGCAGCGCTTTTCGTCTCGGTATCTCCCACCTTCTAAACATTTTGAGTGGGACGAGGCTTCCGTATGTCACTGATAATACAATACAATCTCTCACGCAACCCAAAACTGTGTAAGACTTTGTGTAAGTTTTGCCATGAAACGTGTGGTGGTCCAGGCCTCCTCGGTGTGCCTTTCTTCGTCGTCGGGGGGGCGGATGGCATTATCGGCGGCGCGTGGAGCACGGGCTCAGGATCGGGGCCGCTAGGCTATAACTCCTGCTGACCTGCGCCGCCAACAGAGCCAGAGCTGACCGGATCATCGGCAGGTTCCGCACGATCTTGCCCGAGCTGAGCTCACTGTTAGTTCGCAAGTTGGAGCATGAATCGCGCATAGGTCGTTCAGCGGCTTGCCCAAGCCGTGGCGCTAGTCTGGAAGGACAATAGCTCCAGCATGCGCAGATGCTTAGCCGACCACTCTAGCGCCCCAGAAAGATACCAAATCACTTTCAACCTGGCTCCATTTTTCCTTTACGGATTACTTGCCCGAGCCCACTATCCGATGAGGGGGACTTTAATGTGATGATTCTCGCGTCCCTCGTTTGCAGCGCACACCGGTCTTCGGTCAGCCGAGAGACCTTGACACCGATAGCATTCGAGGAGCCTGTCCATGTCCTATCTTGACAACAGCCGCATTACATTCTCAGGCGATTTCCAAGCGGACGTTTCGACAGTTAACAACGACGTCCGGCATTATGACCTGCAGACCTGGGAAGCCCGCTTCCAGAAGATGCAGGATCAGCATGCCACCAACGGTTGGTGGAACCCCATGGGATCCGGCGCCTATCGGCTGCTGTCTTGCGCCGTCACAGGCACGGGCGGGGCCCACGATGCGGCCGATCCGGTTATCGGTGCACGCGTGCAGGGCGCAGCCGATCGGCCACCCGGCAAGCTCGTCGATCTCGATCCGCAATGGCAGATGGCGTCAACCATCTTCGGGCTCATCGTTCGCCTGGTCGATCAGGGTGGCGACGAACTTATCGTCGGCCGATTTGAGCCAACTCCGTTTCGCGACATTTTCTTCGGCCGACAGCTTCCCGAAAGCCCGGACGTCGACCGCATCCAAAATGGCAGCGCCGTCTTCCAGTCGGTCCTCACTGAAGTCGAATTCGGACCGAAAGCGGCGCAGTCTCCTGCGCTATCAGCATTGAAGATCGCATCCGCAGCCGGTCTCCTTTCCGTGCGTCTGTTGACGTTTGGCTATTACACGAGTGCGACACACCCACGCTTCACGCTTGGCCGGATCGCCGGGGCCATCGGTCCCTACTTCGCCGGCAGTCCCCGCACCTGCGTGCTGGGCCGCCGCTTTGCACCCGTGGGCCGTGGTGGGTTCTTCGACGCCATATCGAATGATGACGGCTCATCCGTCACACTGGATCTTGCGAACGCGCTGCCTCTAGCCGACACGATGGGAGCACTGGGGGATATCGGTCCGCTGTCGCTCGCATTACTTAACGCTGGCGGCCACCCAACCGAACTCGCCAAGATCGACTATCTCGCCAAGGACTGGTTGGCTGAAACCTCCGGCATTGTCGATGCCCCGATTCCAGCGGCGCAAGCCGCCAACGTAGCAACGAAGCGACTCGCTTTGATCGCGGGAGGCAGGGTCATCGCGCAAGAAACACCGGCAGGGTTGAACGTGCGCGCTGATAACTTTGTCTCGCGTCTCGATCCAGCGAAAGGAAAGGACGCCACGACGAGTGTCTCGATTTTCGCCTCGCAGTTCGGGAAGCCGAAAGCAGGCGTCGAAATCAGCATAATCGATGTTGGGCCGGTTCCAGATCTGGGCGGGGATAACGACAGCCGACCCACGAAACCCAAGGCGGCCATTCCCGATGCCAACGTTCCGGCAAAGGCCATTAAACATCCTGCCAAGGTGATCACCGGCGTCGACGGCAAAGCCGAGTTAAAGATCTCTGCAAGCAGCCCCGGCAATCCGCGCGGCTATGTCGATGGCCAGATTTATCTCCGCAAATACACGACGCAAGGATTGGATCTCAAAAAGGACCAGCATAGCCTCGACTTCGTCATCCTTCATGTCCGCGACGCATTCGAAGCGCCTCAGCACCCACGGTGGCAAGACGTTGGGCCGATTTTCGCGCAATTCGGCAATCTGTATCCAATCATGAGCCATCGGTTGATCGACCTGTCGAGCCCTGACGCTGTTGCTGAAAATAAGGAAATCCTGACGCTAGCCCTTTCGCTGCCGATTGAGGATCCGAACCATATGCCGGTTACCAGGGATTTGTCAGATGCAAAGCGTGAGATGATCCTTGCTTACCTCGCGCAGCTTCCGGCCCGCCCCGCGACACCTCGCGTTTCGCAACCTGCAGCTCCTGCAGTCGAACCCGCTGCCAAGGTCCCGCCGAACATCGCGGGAAAGAACGCTTTCGCGGCGCAACTGCGCAAAGTGGGCCTAATGATCGAGGAGGAGTAGTCAGATGCTGCGCATTTCTCAGGACCACATCGAAGCTGTTCGCGCCGCGGAGACAGGCCAAGATCTACACGACCCGATCAAGCGCGCCATCGAACTCGAGCATTCGACGCTGCCGCCTTATCTAACCGCTCTTTATTCGCTCGATCCGGCGAAGAATAAAGCAGTAGCCGCCCTGCTTCGATCGATCGTACGCGACGAAATGCTGCACATGGCGATCATGTGCAATTTGCTGAACGCACTCGACGGCGAACCAGCGCTGACTGATCCTGGCTTCATCCCCAACTATCCTGGGCCTCTGCCGATGAACATCGGAAAGGGTTTGGTGGTAGGTCTCGAGCCCTTCTCGATTCCGCTCGTCCGCGACGTCTTCATGACGATCGAGGAGCCCGAAAGTCCGCTCGTTTTTCCAGATCGACCCCACACCTTCGCGCTTGAGCTGTTGGAAGATTTTGCGACCATCGGAGAATTTTACAAATCGCTCATCAAGAAACTGCAGGATTTGGGGGGCGCCGCCTTTACGGGCGACCAGAACAAGCAGGTCGTCGACAACAACTGGTTCGGTGCTGATCGGCTCTTCCCGATCAAAAGCCTCAATGAAGCAGTTAGTGCGATCCACATTATCGTGCAGGAAGGAGAAGGCACGACAACCAAACCGCTCGCTGGCATCGCCGGCAACGGCGTCCTCGCCCATTACTACCGCTTCGCCGAGATCGTTCATGGCTTCGAGCTCATTGCCACGGACGCTAACCACTACGCCTATGGCGGCGCTCCCCTTGTGGTCGACCCGAGCGGCATTTATCCGTTCCGAAAGAACATGACACTTGCGGATTTGCCTAAGGGAAGCCGAGCTGCGGCGGTCGGTGAACGCTTCGCCAGCTCCTACACGCACCTTTTAAGCGCGCTGCAACACACCTTTACGGTTGATCCGACGTTCCTGCATACGGCCGTGGGCACAATGTTCGAGCTACGGCTCGCCGCCCTCGACTGCGCGACCACGCCATTCTCCGCAACTGAGGCTGTCGGGCTAGCCTACCAATACGTGCCCGCCATGGCGTGACGCTCGAAGCCGCTTAGAACTGCGACCAGCTAACGGTAAGACGCGCAACACGACCCAGACCGTTATAGCCGACCGCTTCGCGCGCGGCTGCGTTGCTGATGTTTCTGACGGTACCATCGATAGTGAGGCCTTTCGCAAGCCGCGCGCGCACGCCGACATCGAACTCAATGTGTCCCGGGACGTTTATCTCGCCCGTCGGGACAGAGCTGTCGAAAAAGCTCGAATTGAACCGGACGCCTCCATTCAGCTCGAGCTGTGAGGATGCTGTCCACGCCATCCGCACATTACCTGACCAGCTCGGCCGCTTTCGCAACGTGGCATCGCTCTCGATCGACACATAGCTAACTGCGCCGCTCGCCGTGACAGCACCCTTTGCAGCGGTCGCCGAGATTTCGGCGCCGCGCGCGTGAACAAACGATCGGTTCACTAGACGGAAGCTCGCCGCGTCGAAGTCGATCAGGTTCGAGAACTGGTTGTCGAACAATGCTGCTCTGAAGGAAACCGCAGGAGCGAGCGGAACGCTTGTTCCAATCTCGGCGTCCCGGTTTCGCTCGGGCTCTAGACTCGGGTTGCCCACTAATGGTTGGCCGAGGGCATAGAAACTGGGAAGTTTGAACGCATTTCCCACATGGCCGAATAGTGCAAAGCCATCGAACCGATATTCAATCGCAATCCGGCCGGTCGCGGCGCGATATTTGTCGCTCGTGCGATCGTAGCGACCCGCGAGATTGATCGTGAGCTGCGACAGCGGGGTCAGGGTTAGTTCGCCAAATCCACTTACCGTTGTCCGGTCAATGGCAAAATGCGTCGGGAGGAGGAACTTGAACGCGATCGAGCCGTCCGACTTCCCCCGTTCGTCGAGAACCTCGGCTCCCCACGTCGCGCGCGCAACGCCGCTATCGACCGCGAAGAATGCCGAAATTCTCGCCCGCTCAATCCTTGAATTGTCGGTAAGTGCGGGAACGGCACTTAGCACACCCAGAGCAATCGCCGGCGTTTGACTCGTCGATTGCTGTACAGAATAACTTGCCTCGACATTGGGCCTCAGCGAGCCGGTCGATCGATGCAGCGTAAAAGCGGTGAGCCAAAGCGTTTTTTGCCCCGTCCCAAGCATCCGATTGACGGCTAATGCTGGTCCGCCGCTGTCTTCGGGGAACGATCGACGCTGGCTGCCCGCTATCAAACTAAGGATCGCCAGATCGTAGCTGCCGAGGACGACCATGCCACGGAAAAGGCCCGATTGGCGGTTGAGATACTCGCCATCCTGCTGACCGCTGGAAAAGACCCCACCCCACAGCAGTGCGCTTCCGCCGGACCATCCGTCGCCGGCGCTCGCGCTGATCGACCCAAGGCCTTCCGTTCCAATCTGGCCCGTCGCCCCAAGCGCCAGTTGCGATGGCGGTTCGCGCAGATGGATCGAGACGATACCAGATAGTGCAGCCGAACCTTGCACTCCGGAACCGGCACCCTTGCTGACATCCACTCGCTCAACGAGCTTCGGATCGATCAATCCAAAGTCAAAGGCACCACCGGCGCTGTCAGTGATATCGTTGACCCGTACGCCATCGATCAACACCAGGGTGTAGTTTGGCTCACCTCCGCGAATAGAAAGAAAGCTTTCCCCAGCTCGCCCACCGGTCGAGACACCCCTAACCCCAGCCACATCGTTGAGCGGGTCGAGCAGTGTGTAGGGTTGAAGTCGATTAATTTGGTCCTTGGAAATCGTGGTCGTTCCGAGTGCCTGATCTGCATTGGTGCGGGACGCGGTGATTATGATCGTCTCATCGGATGAGGTCTGCGCGCGAAGCGCGGCCGGTGCGAAGCACGCGGTGACAACGGCGCCTGACAACGATGCCACGAACATAGTGCTGTATCGTCGATACCGTTCCATTCAGCCCCAGCAGATTCGTCGTCTTGACGAGTTCAGAATAGGCGACGTCACGATATCGGCAACGAGAAGTTACTGCATTTTTATCCGCAATGATTGGAATTGCGCCACCTCGACTGATGCGGCGCGGAGCGCGATTGACCATCGATTAGTGGAGCTTAGCCTAAAAAATGTTCTGTTCGATGTGAATTGAGCGCAACACGCACGGATCCCTCGTCCCGAGCTAGAGGTACAGAGATGACCGATGGCGACGAGCATGGCCACATCCCGGTCGGGATGCCAAGTCCCAGCATGTCAATCCATCCGCTCGTCATTTCGCGCAGAGGACGCGGGGCGTACGACCCTCCAACGCCCGCTGATTCAGGCATCCTAGATGGAACAAGACGTTCGAATCGAGCCTGCTCAGTGGGCTGGCAAAAAATATCTTGCAGAATTCGATTGTCACGACGGGGTCACGAAAATCTAATACTTAGAGAATTCGGTTGCGGGTTGCCAGTCCGAGCGATAAATTTGGTCTCGACTCGATCTGCACATTACGAGCTTGAATCTTGAATGAGTCTTACGCGGCGCATTGTGGTCATCCGCGTGGATATTGCCTAGTCCATTCATTTCCTGGAGGTGTCTCATGCCGAAAAGCATTTCAATCCAAGATTTGCAGGCCGCGGTCGACAAGGCCACTTCTAAGATCAAGTCAAAACCCGGACCTATCATTATCGGTTTTGTCGCACCGGCCAGTTTTTCCGAATTCGATGCGCACAAGATCGCGCAGGAGGTTGCGAAGAGTTCGGGGCTCGACGGCATGCCCGCGGTTCGTGTTCTTAGCTCGGCTGCTGACAACGCGTTGTTAGCTGAGTCAACAAAACTCCTTCCCCCGGGGCATATTATCATCGGCCTCGTTGCCAATTCCGATTAAAGTTTGAGTGAGGGCGTCTTGAAGAGTCAGGCTCCCGCATTGTGTCCCAGCGCTCAGCCCGATATTGAGGGCGCGTTGGCATTCGGGGTTGTCGATCATGGCACGGCAGGGCCTGATGTCGTTTGGATCGAGCACCCGGTCGCAGTGACCCCAGAGTTGCTCGAGATGACCGGCACTGTTTCGCCCACGCAGGTTTTTCGTTTTGCCGCAAAGTGTCAGGAGAGCGCTTGTTCGCATTTCGACGGGGCCGATTGCGGACTGGTGACTCGGCTGGTAGCTAAGCTCGACCCGGTCGCGGCCAAGCCGCCGCCCTGCTTCATCCGGCCTGATTGCCGTTGGTATCGGCAGGAAGGCGTCTCAGCGTGCCAGCGCTGTCCGCAGATCGTCACCGAATATGCCGAACCGAGCGCGGTTCTGGCTGAAGCCGCACGGCCCGGACGGCGTGAGTAAAATTGCGATTGTATCAGACAAGCAATTCGACACCTGATGCAGAGGGAATTCTGGCGATCTCGGTGCATAATTGGGGAGGGTTACCGTGAATCGTAGAGCCGATTTGGGCACGAGCGCGCCATCGATCGCCGAAATGTCGGCTGACCATTTACCAGCGCGTTCGACGATTGAGCCGATCGAAGATATCCGAGCATCGTTCATCGACGATTTTCAGAAAGTCCGGATCGCAGGCGGCGAGAGGCCTGCCGAACGGGCTGTTTTCCGCAAACAGCATGGTGTGGCGAAAGGACAACTTAGCGTCGTTACATCCTGTCCGCCGGAATTCTGCGTCGGCCTGTGGGCTGCAGGGCCATATATCGTATGGATCCGCTGGTCGAGCGACGCGCCGCCCGATACGCCCGACCAGAAGAACAATACGCTCGGCTTCGCGCTGAAGCTGTTCGGCATCACAGGGCCGACACTGGCGACCGACAATCCGCTCTCATCGACCGCTGACCTGATTTTCCAGAATTCTGATGTGTTCTTTGTGGACAATGCACGCGACATGGCGGCGATCTCTTCCAACGCCGAATCGAAGGCGTTCAGCGACGGACATCTGCGCTCGAACCAGATCCTCGACCAGATGGCGCATCTGGAGCTCAGCCTGCTGGCGGCGCGCTATTCGAGCACTCTGCCCTACGCAATTGGCGAGGCAGTCGTGAAGTACCGGCTAGTGCCCGAAACGCCGATTGAACCCGATACGCCGGAAGCATCGCCCAACTATCTTGCGGAGGATTTAGCAAAACGGCTCGTCGCCGCCCCCTTCACGTTCCTGCTCGAAGCGCAGCTGTTTGTCGATGACAGCGTGACTCCGATTGACCGTGCAACCGAGCGCTGGGACGAGGCGGTTTCGCCGTTTCGCACCGTCGCCCGTCTCGAAATCGCGGCGCAGGACATCAACCAAGACGGCCAAGCCGCCTATGGCGCAGCCCTCGCCTTTTCGCCATGGCGAACCTTGCGCGAGAACCGCCCGATCGGATCGATCGCCGATGCCCGGCGGATCGCTTATCCGGCATCGGCGACCGTACGGCGTAGCGCCAACGGCCAATCGCTGCTGGAACCGGAACGGCCCCGCTGAATCCGGGCCGCGCGGCGCGACAACCAGCCATATCGGGAGTGAAACGATGATCGACCCCACGGCAATCCGGGAACTTAAAGTCTATCCGCCGATCGGCGTCGCGCGGGTGGGTAACGCCGCCGGAGCGGACGAATTCGTGATCGGGCCGGAGACGGTCGGCGGACCGCCGACCCTGCCCGGTAGATCACCCGAGCAGCCAGCGCGCCATCTGTTCGACTTCCGTACTGCGACCGGCGAAATCAAGCGTCAGGCAGCCCGGTTTCGCGTCTATGCTCATATGCAGGACGGGTCGGTTCACGAGGTGACATCAGACCACGCCACGATCGAATGGCATGTTTCGGTCGCGAACCTGAAGGCGGGCTGGTACGAATTCAACCAAGCCATGGATCTCGGCACGCTGAGCCAGGACGCCAAGCCGCGGAATGCCGGCACGCCCCGCCCGCGCCAGCGGCTAGATATCGTACCGTCTCCGCGCAACATTGCCGGGCGCGACGCCGGACCGGTAAGGCTGGACGACGGCACTTTTTGGGGCAAACCGGTCTATGTCGGTGAATTGCGGACCGACGGCGAAGGTCGGTTGCTCGTCTTAGGGGGGATGGGCAAGGCGGCACCGTTCCGCAAGGGGATGATACCACTGACCTTTGCCAACAACGACGGCTGGCACGATGATCTCTGTGACGGCCCAGTGCGCGCAAAGATCACCTTTCCTGGCCAACCGGCGGTCGAAGCAGAGCCGGGCTACGTAACAGTTACGCCGCCCAATTATGCGCCCGGCCTCTTCGGCGTGGTGACGATGGATGACGCGGTGCGCGAAGTGTTCTTCAATCAGGGCTGGTTACGGATTCCAACCGAAACCACGTTCACCGACGATGTACTCCCGATCTTTCGGCGGCTCAGCGGCATGCAATGGGTCAATCACGGGCTGTTTGTGCTGCACGGCTTCGGGTCGCCGCTCGATGCCGAGGATCCCGCAGTGCTCGCACGCTTGGGCGACGCATCGCCAGCCAACTTGGTGTGGCGCAAGGCCGTGTTCGAGTTGTTCCGCAATCCCAACAAGCCAGACGTCGAACATTCGTTCGTCGAAGACCGCATTCCCCAAGTCTACGGCGACGGTGTCGACACGATCTTCGAGGGCCCCGACGGCCCCAACGTTGCAAGCGGCGAATTGTCGGTCACCAAGACGCAGTATGCGCATCTCGCGCGATGGGCCGCCGGCGACTTCGCGTCGGCTACGGTGCCAGGTGGGACAACCCCACCGGAATTCTCCACGCTCGCGCCGACTGACCAGGTCGCACACCTTGAACGAGCGGCGCTCCATGATTGCCTCGGCGGGCCCTTCCATCCGGCGATGGAGATGACCTGGGTGATGCGCATCCCGCATTTGTGGGCGGGACCATACCGATTGAAAGTCTTGCCGGGCGATGATCCCGCCAGACAGAATTTCGGCCCGATACTAACGCCCGAGGTCTGCATCGGCGTGGACGGACCATACGACGGTGCGGCCGCAGGCTGCCTCACACGGTTTCTTGGCGTACCGTGGCATACTGACCATACCTCTTGCAATTCGGCGGCAGATTACTTTCCGGAAACATTTCTATCGATGCCGACCTTCTGGGGGCCGCGAGCGCCCGACCAAGTCCTGGCCGACGGAAATTATCTGCGCGCGGCTGCGTTGTCCGACGCTGACAACAGCGACGAGCGGCAGATGTTCAAGCACTTGATGTACCGCGTGGACTGGCTGCGGGACATCCGCGGCCAAGATTATCTCAATAGGCTGTCGAATATGATCACCGAATGGTCCGAGCTTGGTATGGTACTGCCGGTTGAGGATGCACCGGCTTCGGTGCCGGACGTGCGCGTGGAGCAGGGGCGCGTCGTCAACGGGAAAATCCGGGAGATCGTTGGCACCGCCAAATACGAACTAACTCAGAGGATCGAAGATTTGGACGGCGCGCCTCCTGTAGCGGAGGCTCTGCTGGAGCATGCGCCCGCGAAAGCATCGCAGCGGCGCCAGGAAGAATCGAAGCGCAATTATCGCCCGGGCACGATTTGATGCCAGGAGCGGTTCCGCCAGCCTGCATCGTTGTGGGCGGTGGGCCTGCGGGGTTGACGACCGCGCGGCTACTGGCCTTGAAGGGATGGCGAGTTTCCGTCGCAGTCGGCGAAGCGCGCGCGGTGCGCCGACTGGAGCTGCTGGCGCCAGCGGCGCAGCATACGATCGGCGCGCTTGGGCTTGAGGCTGTGCTCGAAGACCGGTCAATTGCGCGTCCCTGTCTCGGCATCCGGCGACCCGAAACGCATAGCAGGTTCGAGGATTTCATGATGTACCCCGCCGGGCAGGGCCATGTCGTCGACCGCGCGCGGTTCGACGACCATTTACGCAAGGCAGCGCTCGCCGCTGGGGTTGAGATGCTGCCGCTACGCTTGACCGGGTTTGCCTCGGGCGGCGCGGCATTGCGCGTGCGTGACCCGACGGGTCGCGAAAACGAGCTCCCCAACCCTGGCATCGTGATCGATGCATCCGGACGTGCCGCCGCAGTCTCGCGGCGAAAAGGGGCAAGCATAGCCTTTCGAGACCGGCGGATTGCTGAGCTGGTCGAGGACACAGCAGATTCAGGTGATAGCGGCGAACCGTCCTGGCTGGATTATAGGGGCGATGATAACGGCTGGTCGTATCGCATCGTCGGCCCCGCTGGCAGCGTCCAGACCTGGCGCGTACGGCGAGGCGGCGCCACGATATCCGATGCGATCCTGACCGTTGATGCGTCCGCTTGCATCTTGTCGCACGCGGCCAGTACGGACTGGATGGCAGTGGGCGATGCGGCGATGTCGTTCAATCCGATCGCATCGCAGGGGTTGTTCAACGCTCTGTCATCGGCGCTCGCCGCGGCCGGGCTGTTGCTGTCACCGGATGGGCTAACCGAAGCTAAAGCGGAGGCGTGGTCGGGCGCGGTCGCTGTTACCTTCTTGCATTCAGAAAAAGGCCGGGCTGGGATAGCTCGAAACGCATCGTTTGCGCACTTTCCGTCGTTTGCGGTGTGAACAGTAGCGACGCAATTTACGGTTTGGCTTCAAGTCGTGCCAACCTCTTTGAGCCTCATTACGACAGTTCGTATAGCGCTTGCTCATCGCCAATATCCGCAGCGGATTTCACTAAAACTTGGGGAGCCGTCGGACTACCGTTGATGACAAAATGATGGCCGTGTCCGCCGACGCATAGGGCTGGAACCGATCGATCACATTCTCCAGCTCAAGCACATTGCAGGCTACGACTTTTGCCAGAAAGCAGTCCTCCCCGGTGACACGATCCGCTTCGACGACCTCGGGCGTGTCGATAAGCATCTGCGCCACTCGCTTCACTTCGCCCGGCATGGCGCGCATTCGGACGTGAGCGGCGATGCCAAGGCCGAAAACTGTTGGATCGACCAAAACCGAATATCCCTGGATAGCGCCTGCATCTTCCAGTTTGTGAATACGCTCGGTTACGCTGGGGCTGGACAGGCCAATATGGGCGGCAAGATCCCGGACGGTCATGCGACCGTTCTGGGACAACGCGGCGATAATGGCTCGATCGGTCGCGTCGAGTGGCCGGGTTACATATCGGCTTCGATTCATTTTTAGCCCCTAGCTGGATGACACCGGCGGGGCCTTGAGATTGCGAAGGCGAATGTTCGATTTCGCCTTATTTGTCCTAAGTGGGACAGTGAATCGGGCTGTCAGCGAATCCACACAGCGACGAACACATAGTCCACAGCATCAAGATTGAAGGTCAAAGGGCGTTACGGGTTTCGATAGACACGCCGAAACAGTCGCAACGCCTTCCTGAATCTATAGCTGACCTGTCTGCCCTCCCGCTACCATTCGCCCAACCGCCAGACAGGGCTTTCTTGTTCGGGCAAAGTAATTGGGAGGGCGATGAACTGTGAACTACCGAGCGCATCGTCGATCAATTCTCAGTATATCGGGGAATGGCCTGTAATGGCCTATTCTGCGGCTGCCATACTCGCGCTGGCGTCGCAATGTGCGCCCAATGTCGCGCCGCAAACTGTCGCTGCAATCGTCCAGACCGAAAGTCACGGACGCCCGTTCGCCCTCAACGTCAATGGCGGAACACAACCTCCGGCGCAGTCCGATGCTGCGAGCGTCGCCGCGACCGCACAGCGATACATCGCGGCGGGCTATTCGGTCGATCTTGGCCTCGGGCAAATCAACTCGCGGAATATGCGCTGGCTTGGCCTGAGCTGGGACACGGTGTTTGACCCCTGCACCAATGTCGCGGCGCTGGGGCGAGTCCTCACCCAGAATTACAACGCGGCCATTCCCGGACGCGATCCGCAAACCGCGCTCCGGGTCGCCCTCTCGCTCTATAATACCGGAAGCTCATCGCGCGGCTTCCGCAACGGCTATGTCGCCAAGGTTGTCGGTTACGCGGGCTTTGCCGACCCGGTAACGACACAAGCGCCGCCGATGGCTCCAAAACCGCTCGATGCGCGAGTCCAGCTCATCTCGGAAAACCTCGCCCCTGCCATGATGCCTACCGCTGGCCGCAGCGCCCCGCCTGCTTGGAACCTGTTCGAGCGCGCTGCCCATGCCCAGCAAACGGCCAACCGATCCGAAACGAGAGAAAGCATAAGCGTATGGCGGGATTGAGAAGAATGCTGCGCAGCACCGTCCGGGTTCGGTCACGACTGACCTGCTGGTTCGAGGCCATGCCGAAGGCGCGGCAGAACGTGCTCCTGTGGAGCGTCGCGCTCGCTCTGGTGGTCGTGGTGTCCGCGTTCAATCCTGACCCGGCCTATGCACAGAATCTGGAGAGCTTTGCGACCAAGGTGCGCGGGCTGCTGTCTTCGACGCTGCTCAGGACACTTGCGGTGATCGCGGTCATCGTCACCGGGTTGCTCTGGTTCACGGGCCGCGCGTCAACGGCGATCCTGGTGACGGTCATCATCGGCATCGCCATCGTCTTTTCGGCGGACTCCATCGTCGGCATCATAGCAGGCTGACGCGGATGAACGACGACACTGAAATCCTGACCAAGAACACGCTGTTCCTTGCAGTGACACGCCCGGCGCTGTGGGCGGGAATCCCGATTGAGGCAGCGGTGTTGCTGCTGATTTCCAGCGCCTCGGTGCTGATCGAAAGCAACAGCCCCGTCTATGCCGCGCTGGTCGTGGCCTTTGGCTACTCGATCTCGCGGCTGATCGTGCGCCACGATGTCAATGCGTTCCGCCTGCTGTTCCTCTGGGGCCGCACCAAACTTGGCAACCGCAACCGGGCATTCTGGGGCGGAAGCAGCTACTCGCCGCTGCCGCTGGCAGGTTTGCGCCGCAAAGGCTTCGGTCGCCATGTCTAGGCCGCTTGCCCAGAAGATGGGGCACGGCAACGCCGTGCCGCTCAAGGTCGCGCAGCGCGAGGCGACGCCAGAAAAGTTCCTGCCATATGCGCGCCATGTGAACGGGGAGATGGTGGCGCTCGATTCCGGCGACATCATGCTGACCTTCGAGCTGCAAGGCCGCGCCTTCGAGACCGCCGACGTGCGCGACTTGAACGACTGGCACACCAAGCTGAACGGGATGCTCCGCAACCTGCACGACGAACGGCTGTCGATCTGGACGCACCTTATCAGGATGCGGGTGGATCAATATCCCGGCGGGGCATTCAAATCCGGCTTCGCTGCCGATCTCGACCGCGCCTATTTTGGCCGGATCAACCGGGAACGGATGTTCATCAACCGCTTCTATGCAACGCTGGTGATCCGCCCTGCGGCCACGGGCGGCGACAAGCTCATCCAGCTTTTCAAGCGCAAGGTCTCGGGTCAGGCGCGGCAAGGTCCACTGATCGACGAGTCCTTGATCGAGCTTCTCGACGACAAGGCCCGCGATTTTGAGAAACTTATGGCGCGCTGCGAACCGCGCCGCTGCGCGATCTATGCGCATCGCGGATTGATGTTTTCCGAAACGATGGAAGTCGCCGATATGGTGATGACGGGCCGCCATGCCCGCGTCCCCGTCGTGCGCGGCCATCTCGGCAGCGCGCTTTACCGGGCGCGCACGATCTTCGGCGCGGAAACCATCGAGGTTCGTGACGCCGACGCGTCGGCCTTCGGTGGCATCTTCGGCATCCGCGAATATCCGGCACAGACAACGCCGCGCCAATTCGAGGCGCTACTGTCAGTCGATTTCGGGTTCGTGCTGACGCAGAGCTTCACTTTTCTCGGGCGGGCGGCGGCAACAGAGAAGTTCCGGCTGCGCATGACCCAAATGGAAAACGCGGGCGACCGTGCGGTCAGCCAGGCCGATGCCCTGATCGACGCTGGCGATGACCTGATGTCGAACCGCTTCGTGCTGGGCGATCATCACTTCACGCTCGCGGTCTATGCCAATTCGGTGAAGGCGCTCCGCGACCATATGTCGGTCGCGCGCGCGGCGCTGGCCGACACCGGCATGGTCGCGGCGCGCGAAGGGGCCGCGCTTGAAGCCGCTTACTGGTCGCAGCTCGTCGGCAATTTCGCATGGCGCGCCCGGCCCGCGCCGATCACCTCGCTCAATTTCGCGGCCTTCTCGCCGTTCCACACCTTCCCCGCTGGACTGGCACGCGGCAATCATTGGGGTGATGCCGTGGCATTGCTCAAAACCAACGCGCGCAGCCCCTATTTCTTCAATTTCCATAAGGGCGATCTTGGGCATACGCTGATTATCGGCCCGTCCGGTGGCGGCAAAACCGTGCTGCTCAACTTCCTGATGGCCCAGGCCGAAAAGACCGGCGCGCGGCAGATATTCATCGACAAGGATCGCGGCGCACAGATCTTCGTGCAGGCAAGCGGCGGCACCTATCTCGCCCTGCATAACGGCGTCCCTACCGGCTTCTCGCCGCTCAAGGCGCTTGCCGACCGCGCCGAAGACAAGACTTTTCTGTCGATCTTCATCCGCCAGCTCGTTCGCGCCGACGGCAAGCCGATCACGGTGCAAGAGGAACGACTGATCGAAGACGGCATCAATGCCGTGATGAAACTCCCCGTCGCCGACCGCTCGCTTAGCGCACTCCGCTCGATGCTCGGCATGAAGGATTCGAGCGGCGTCGGCGCGCGGCTCGAAAAATGGACGTCGGAAGGATCGTTCGGCTGGGTGTTCGACAACCCCCATGACAGCATGACGCTCGATGCCCGGTTCATCGGCTTCGACATGACCGATTTTCTCGACAATGCCGACATTCGCACGCCGGTCATGCTGTATCTGTTCCACCGGATCGACCAGCTCCTGACCGGCGAGCGGATGATTATCTGCATCGACGAATTCTGGAAGGCGCTGGGCGATGACGCTTTCCGGCGCTTCGCACAGGACGGCCTCAAGACTTACCGCAAGCGCAACGCGGTGCTGGTGTTCGCCACGCAATCGCCAGCGGACGCACTCAAGAGCGACATCAGCCATTCGATTCTGGAACAGGTCGCCACCAAGATCATGCTGCCGAATCCGTTCGGTGCGCGGCGCGATTATGTCGAAGGCTTCGCGCTGTCCGATGCCGAATTCAAACTGGTTCGCGAAGACCTGGCCCCCGAAAGCCACAAGTTTCTGGTGAAGCAAGGCCATGACAGCGTGGTGGTCGAACTCGATCTGAGCGGCCTCGACGACGCGCTAGCCGTGCTGTCGGGCCGCGCCGAAACCACCGCCGTTGCCGACGAAATCATTGCCGAGGTGGGGACTGATCCCGCGCTCTGGCTGCCCCTATTCCATCAACGGAGGCGTCCAAGCTGAGCTGCAAAGAAAGGGAATCCGATGAAGACGATGACCAAGCTACTAAGTGCCACCCTGTTCTTCGCGGCGCCCTTGCCCGCATTCGCGCAAGGGATGCCCGTCCATGACAGCGCCAATCTGCTCCAGCAAATCAATGCGGTGCGGCAGGCACTCCAAGTGGTCGCGCAAGGCAAACAGCAAATTGCCGAAGCGCAGAAACTCTATCAGGATTTGAACAAGCTCACTGACATTCCGCGCCTGGCCGCACAGCTCAAGAGCGACGCGCTGCGCGAACTCGACACAAGCCAAGGCTCGCTGCAAGGCTTTGGCAGCGGCAATCTCGATGTTGTCGGCGCGGGCCGGGCCAAGGCCGATGCGGTCTATCGCGGCCTGCTCGAAAAGCTCGGCCTTGCAGGTTCCGAACAGTCACGCGCTGGGTTCGATCTCGCTGCCCGCAACATCGGTATCACTGCCGGTCTGGCCGATAACATCGGCGCTGCCGTCACATCGCGGACGCAAGGACTTGACCAGCTCCGCACCCGGCTGACGACGGCCGCCACCTCCAAGGAAGTCGGCGATCTGAGCGCACGGCTACAACTCGAATCCGCCGCCATGCAGAACGACCAGCTCCGCTTGCAGGCAATTGCCTTGCAGCAACAGGCACAGGAACGCGAACGTGCGGCGGCGGGACAGGCGGCACTCGCCCAAAGGCTCGACGCGGCAAGCCGCTATTACAAGGGCCAATGAGGTTGCGCATCGCAGCCCTCTTGATCGCGCTGCTGGTCACGGGGTGCGGCAAAGCCGCACCCTCCGCCGACATGCCAGCGCGGACCTGGCAATATTACGTCGCCCACCCGCAGGAAATCGAAGCGATGCAGAAAATCTGCCGAGAATGGTCAGCCGGTCATGGGCCGGCTGAATCGGAACCGGCGGTGGTCACGACAAATTGCCGGGCGGCGGCCTTCGCCAAGTCGCAACGCCAGATCGCTCCGTAAGCGACGATAGAGGATCGAGAAGCGGATATGGATTTCACCGATCATGTTTTCACCACGATGTTCGAGGCGCTGAGCAATGCGCTGGCGGCCATCGTTGGCAAATATGCGGCGGTGATCGGCATCGTATCGCCCGCGCTGCGCATCGGCATCGTCATCTATATCTCGTTGCTGGGTTACGCGATCATGCGCGGGGCGGTTCAATATCCGTTCCGCGAATATGCCTATCGTGGCTGCCAGCTCGCTTTCCTCTATTTTGCCGTGACCTCGCTCTACGGCACCCAGATTGGCATGTTCGCGCTTGGTGGCCTGCCCGGCCAGTTCGCAACGGCGCTTGGCGGGGCGGACGTAGGCGGTCTTGGCGGCTTTTACGACAAGCTGGCTGGCACTGGCTTTGAAACCGCCAACACTATGCGCAAGATCGCCGCCACCTATCAGCAAACCCAAGGCACCCTGCCCGACATCGGCTATGCGGTCTTTTCGGGATTTCTCGTGGTGATGGTCATCGTCGCCACGCTGCTCTGCGCCGCCATTGGCTTTGTCATCAGTGCATTCGGCCTGTTTGCCCTAGCCCTCCTCTCGGTGGTCGGGCCACTCTTTGTCGCGGCCCTGCTGTTCGAGTCCACGCGCGGCTATTTCTTCGCCTGGCTGGGAGCCTGCATCAACTATCTGATGCTGATCGTCTTCGCGCTCGTTCTGACATTGTTCCTGACCCAGACCGGTGAAACGATCATCGCCACCATTTCGGAGAATGACGAGATTGGCATGGCCGCGATCAAGGCACTGGCCTTTTACGCGCTCGGCTTCTTCTTTTTCCTGCAAATTCCGATGCTCGCCGCTTCGCTGGGCGGTGGCGGTCCTGCCCTTGCGAACCAGTTTGCTTCGGCAATCGCTGCGGCAGGCGGGTTCGTCGTCGGGCGCGGTGCAAGCGGAGCGCAGGCGACCAGCCGTGCCATCGAACGCGGTTTCGCGCGCGGTATCGCGCGGATGCGGACATCGGGTTCAGTCAGCCGTGGGGCAGTGTGAGGGGGTAGCGTATGCGTAAGCAAGTCATGAGTCTTTTGATGGCGGCAGCGATCATCATGCCCGCCAGCACGATCACCGCCGCGCCAAAGTCGCCCAAGCTGGCCCGGTGCGATGGACACCATCGCCGCACGGCCAACCCTTACGGCTCGATTTTGCCGACAGTCGATCCGCAGACCGGCGCGTCAACGCCCGCAGGCCAGGAACAAGGCCAAGCACAGGGACAAGGACGTGCGGGTGTGGACGTATTCCCCGGCAAATCTCCGGCACCACCTAAGTCTCCAAAGCCTGCCGGAAGCGAGGACAAGACCGGCGCGCAAGTGCCACCGATCAGTTCTGCGCAGCCCCAGCGCACATATAAGAGCTGCTGAGCGATGGCGAGCGGCGTCACAGATGAGCGGGATCTGAAAGCCTATTTTGCCGAAGCCGCAAGCTGGGATCGCGACCGCTTGCTTGCCGCCAACCGCTCCAAGCGGTTGGCATGGATCGTTGCCGGTGTGGCGAGCGGGCTTGCCATTACCGGCGTGGCAGCGGTTGCGATGCTGACCCCGCTCAAGACCGTCGCCCCCTATGTCATCACGGTGGATAAGGCGACCGGCGCAAGCGAGATTACCGCGTCCATGTCGGGCAACAGGGCGATCACTTATAACGAGGCGGTCGCCAAATATTTTCTCGCCGATTACGTCCGCAACCGCGAGGGCTGGATTCCGCAAGCGCGCAAGGAATTCTTCGAGGGCGTGCTGGCGATGTCGTCGCGCGACGAACAGGCGCGCTGGACGGCCTTTTACAGCAAGGACAATCCCAAGTCGCCGCAAAGCGTTTTTACCGATCTCGATACGGTGTTCATCGCGGTCAGATCCGTGACCTTCGTGTCAAAAAATGTCGCACAAATCCGCTTCACCAAGACGCTCCAGCACGGTTCGATCTCGACCGATACCCCGGCCATTGCAACCGTGACCTACGACACAACGGACACGCCGACGACCGAACAGCAACGATTCAAAAACCCGCTGGGCCTGGAAGTGCAGACTTACCGCGCCGATCTGGAGGTGACGCAATGAAACCAGCGCTCCGCATTGCGGCGATCGCCATGATGATCGCCGCCAGCCCTGCACTCGCCAACGAGACACCGCACCCGACATCACAAGACAGCCGCATCCGCGAAGTCATCTATAGCGAAGGTCAGGTGTTCCGCATCGTCGGCGTGTTCAGGTCGGCAACGCAGATTGTCTTTTCGGCGGGCGAGCGCGTCGAGCATGTGGCGCTTGGCGATACCGTATCGTGGGAAGTCGCCCCGGCCGAAAATTCGCTGTTCATCAAACCGCGCGAGTTGGCAGGTTCGACCAATCTGATCGTGATGACCCGTTCGGGATCGGGCGTTCGCACCTATACATTCGAGCTGACCGCCCGGCGCGGCGGTATCGGCGCGCGGAGCGCCGATACCTTCTTCAAGGTCGCCTTCCGCTATCCGCGCGAAGAGGCCGCAGCCGCACAAGCCGCCGCGACCCAGGCAGCCTATTCGCATGCCGTCGCGCTTCAATCGGGGGCGATCCGCTCGGCGCTCGATCTGGGCGTTCTCGAAGGGAGGCGGAATCTCAAATATACCGTGCAGGGATCATCGGCGATCCAGCCTTCCGAAATCACCGATAACGGTCAGTTCACCGCGCTGCGGTTCCCGAACCAGCGCGAGCTTCCGGCCTTCTTTGCCGTCAATCCCGATGGCAGTGAGAGCATAGTTCCGTTCGATGTCCGCGACGAGTTTGTCGTGATCCACGGCGTGTTCGGCCAGCTCCGCTTGCGGCGCGGCAAAGAGGTGTTGTGCGTATTCAATGAGGCACCGGATTTCTACGGCCGCGACCCCAAGACTGGCACGGCGTCAAGCGTCGTGGAGCGAACGACCAGTCAGGGCAATGGGGAGACGAAGTGATGGCCGACGCAGTTCGCCCAGACCGTGTAACGGTCGATCAGACGCCCGATCCCGACGAGATTGACCGCACCCCCGCCGCCGAACGTGGCAGCAAAATGCCGTCGATGCCCGGCACCACGATGGATCCGAAAAAGATGATCGGCTTTGCCGCCGCTGCGGGCGCAGTCATGTTCACGGTGCTGGCGCTGGGAACCGGCATTTCGGGTAACACGACCTTACCGCCCGTCAAACCCAAACCCGCACTCGAACCCGCGCAATATGACCCGGCTACCGTCATCGCGCCAACGCTGGCGGGCGCGGCAACCGATCCCAATGCGCCCATTCCGTTGAACGGCTCGCAAGTTCCCGCCATCGGTCAGCAAGCATCGTTGCAAAATGGGCCACCGCAAGGCCCTACAGGTCAACAGCGCCAGCAATCCCCATCGGAGGCGCTGCGCGAAGCCGCGCGCCGGTCGTCGCTGATTGCCTATGGCGGCGAGCGCGAAAGCGGTATCGCCAGCACACGCTATGCCGATGCGGGCGGCGCAAGCAGTGCAGGCGACGCAGCGGCGCGGCAACCCACCAATCTCGATACGCTCCGGCGAGCCTCGGTCATCGGACAGGCCCAGGCCCGCTCGCTGCCCGACCGCAATTTCCTGATTACGGCCGGGAGCTTCATCCCGTGCGTGCTGCAAACCGCGATGGACTCAAGCCAGCCTGGCTATGTGAGCTGCATCATCCCGCGCAATGTCTATTCGGACAATGGCCGGGTCGTGCTGATGGAGAAAGGCACCAAGATATTCGGCGAATATCAGGGCGGCCTCAATCGCGGGCAATACCGTCTGTTCGTCTTGTGGACGCGCGCTGTCACGCCGCGCGGGATTGCCATTGATGTAGGATCGCCCGCAACGGACGCGCTCGGGCGTGGCGGCGTGGATGGCCGGGTCAATAATTTCTTCTGGCAGCGTTTTGGCACGGCCCTGCTGTTCAGCCTTGTCGAAGATGCGGCAACCGTCGGGTCGGAAGCTGTTGGCAATAATGGCTCGAACACTACGCGCGTCCCCTCCGATGCGGCATCAACGGTCTTGCAGCAAAATGCCGAGATCAAGCCGGTGCTGCGCAAGAATCAGGGCGAAGATGTCGGGATCACGGTGGCGCAGGATTTCGACTTCTCGACCGTTTACGGCCTCGCGCTGAAATAATGGCCGCACCGGGCAAAAACACCGCTGTCCTCGACAGCGTGACGGCACCCTTACGCAAATATCTCGATGACGCGAGCGTCACCGAACTGGTCATCAATCTGCCCGGCGAGGTCGGCATTGAACGACGCGGACGCTGGACATGGGAAAGCGAGCCATCGCTCGATTTCAAGACACTCATGGCGCTGGCGACTGCTGCCGCCGCCTTTACCTCGCAGGACGTCACGCGCGAAAACCCTATCGTCTCGACCATCTTCCCGACGGGCGAGCGCGTGCAAGTCGTCGTGCCGCCCGTCGTGCCTGACGAAACGGTTTCGATCACCGTGCGCAAGCCATCGACCGTGACCATGACGCTCGCCGACTTCGAGGCAGCGGGACTGTTCCAAGACACCCGTATCGCCGAAAAGAAGGTCAGCCCACAGGAACTGGAGTTGCTCGCGTTGCTGCGCGACGGCCGCCACGTCGAATTCTTCGACAGAGCGGTCAAAGCCAAGCTCAATATCCTCATTTCAGGGGCAACGGGGTCGGGCAAGACCACGCTGTCGAAGGGCCTCATCCAGTTGATCCCGCCCGAAGAACGGTTGCTGACGATCGAGGACACGCGCGAACTAGTCGTCGGTCAGAAGAATGTCGTCCACATGCTCTATGCCAAGGACGGCCAAGGCTCCGCCAATGTCACGGCGAAACATCTGCTCGAAAGCGCTCTTCGGATGCGCCCTGACCGCATCCTGCTCCAGGAATTGCGCGACGGGACGGCCTTTTTCTATTTGCGGAACGTCAATTCTGGCCATCCCGGTTCGATCACCACCATCCATGCCGATTCCGCAGAACTGGCGTTCGAGCAGCTGACCTTGCTGGTCAAGGAAAGCGAAGGCGGCTCCGATCTGGCGCGCGGCGATATTCGCGCGCTGCTCAAGATGCTGGTCGATGTCGTGGTGCAAACCAAAAAGACCGATGGCGAATTTCGGGTGACGGAGATCTATTATGACCCAGAAGGCAGGCACGCCGCCTGACGGCGGGGCGGCAAGATTGCTGATCGGCTTGCCCCTCGGGCTGCTCATCGCGCTCGCTATTGCCAGCATGATCGGCTGGCTGATCCTCGGCCTGCCCGTCGCCGCCTATGACCCGCTCAAAATACCGCAGTTCGTCTGGTATTATCGCGGCGACGCCCGTGTCGTCCGCGCGATGGCGGGCGGACTAATCGGCGGCGGCCTGCTCTTGGGCGGCCTGATCTATGCGCTTTGGGCGCGCGGCGCACCGCTCCACGGGGCCGCGCGCTTCGCCCGCGAAAGCGAGATCAAGCGCCACGGATTTCGTTCGCGTTCGGGCATCGTCCTTGGCCGCAAAGGCGGGCGTTTTCTGACCTTTGGTGGCAGCGAGCATGCCATTGTCGAAGCCCCGACCCGCTCGGGCAAAGGCGTCGGCATCGTCATTCCGAACCTGCTGACCTGGGCTGGTTCGGTTGTCGTCCTCGATGTGAAGCGCGAGAATTACGATGCGAGCGCGGGGTTTCGTGCCCATTACGGGCAGGCCGTCTATCTGTTCAATCCGACCGACCGCGAGGGACGCACCGCCCGTTACAATCCGCTGGCCTATATTGACCGCCACGACCCGGATGATGTCATCATCGAATTGCAGAAGATCGCAACGATGCTGTTTATTGCGCCCGAACATGGCGAAGCCTTTTGGGCCAATGGCGCGCGCACAGGATTTGCAGGCGTTGGTGCCTGGCTCGCCGAAACCAGCAGCGAACCGCTGACGATGGGTGCCATCTATCGCCATCTGACCGATGGCGATGCGCGCATCTTTTTCAAAAAGGAACTCGCCAATCTCGGACTGAACCTGTCGGTCGGCTGCCGGACGGCGCTCGCCGATTTCGCCGGCGGCTCGGACAACAGCTTTGCCGACATCAAGAAGACGATCACCAACGTCCTTGGCCTATGGCTCAACCCGCTGGTCGATGCCGCGACAGCGGCAAGCGACTTCGATCTTCGCCAGCTCCGCAAACGCCCCATGTCGATCTATCTCGGCGTATCGCCCGATGAACTCGACCGGATCGCGCCGCTCTACAATCTCCTGTTCCAGCAGCTCATCGACCTCAACGTGCGCGAATTGCCCGACGAAAATTCGGCCGTGCCGGTGCTGGTCATTCTTGATGAATTTGCCCGGCTCGGCCGGGCCTCGGTCATCGCCAGCGCCTTCTCCTATGTCGCGGGTTACGGGATCAGGCTCATGCCCGTCATCCAGTCCCGCTCGCAATTGCGCGGCGTTTACGGCGAGCATGTCGCCGATGAAATCGTCGCCAATTGCGGCGTTGAAGTCGCATTCACGCCCAAGGAACTCCGCGTCGCCAACGACCTGTCCGAAAGGCTGGGCTATGTCGGACAGGATAGCGTCACCAAATCACTGACGATCAATGGCCTCCTCGCCAACCGCTCGAAATCCATTTCGGAGCAGCGCCGCGCCCTGTTGTTGCCGCAGGAACTCATGCAGTTTCCGACCGACAAACTGATCCTCCTGCGCGGCGGCATTCCGCCAATCGTCGGCACGAAGATTACCTATTTCAGCAGCCGCTTTTTCAAAGCCCGCGCGTTTCCAGCGCCGGAAGTGCCCGCCGCACCAAAGCGAACAATTAGCACCGCGCTGCCCGCGCTGTTCCGCGACATGACCGCCGAAGAGGCTGCCGGGCACGAGACCCGGCCAATGTCACAGGATGATGTCCTCACCGAAGATTACCCGAGCTTCTTCGCCGACATGCTGACGCTGGATCACAACGGCAATTTGTCCGGGCTTATTGAGGAAGGTGACGAAAATGGCGGATAAACAGGATGGCGATGCCTCTTCAGGTCGTAGCCGAACGGCAACAGCGAAGACGGACAAAGCCAAACCGGAGGCGGCGAAGCCGAGGCGCAAAGCCGAAACACCGACCCTCACCGACGATCTCACCGGCAAATTCCTCCGCGTCGGCAACGCGCTCTATCGAACCTCGGATGACAAAAAGCCCATTGCCCGGCTCGAACCCGACCGGCTCAAGACCAGCAACATCGACGCCCTTCCCGACATCGTGCGGGTCGCCAAGGCCAATGGCTGGACGTCGATCAGGATCAACGGCGGCGACACGTTCAAGAAGGCGGCATTTCTTGCCGCTGTCGCACAAGGGCTGACGGTCGAGAATTACACGCCGTCGAAAGTCGTCCAGGCCGAAGCTGACCGCCTGCAAGCGCGGCTTGCCGAACGCGATAAGCGCCGCGAAGCTAAAAACTCAACGGGCAAATCACCCCGTCCGGCCGAAGAGACAATCACGCTCAAAACCCTGTCCGAGCGATTCCTGAGCCAGACCCATGAGCAGAATGCCCGCGATCCCGAATTACGGCGCGCCCAAAGCCTTGTTGCCCAAACCATCTCGATCACGCGCGCGAAATATCCTGACGATCCGATCAAGGCATCAAAGGAAGTCGAGGCGAGACGGCAGGAGGTCGCGCGCCGGATCGCCAGCGGCGAAAAGATTGCGACGATTCAGGTTCGCAACCAGCAGGCGCAGCGCGTTCGTGAGGTTACGCAGGAACAGGCAATGAGCCGTGAAGGCCGGACCCGGTAACATCGGGCAGCCTACGACAATACGCGATCAGCCCTTGCGCGCCCACAACGTCTCTGTGCGATTGATGGCGAGCGGCCCCGTCCACGGACTGCAAAGATCGAGCGCGTCGGGCATTTCCTGTTCCAGCCATGATGCGTGATCGCCAATGGCCAGAATAACCGGCATCCGGCTATGCACGGTTGCAGCTTCGCCCGCCGCCTCGGTCATAATCATACTGTAGCAATCGCCCCATTCGGCGCTGGGCCGCCAGATACCCGCAACGGCAAACAGGCTCTGGTCCGGCACATTCATCCACGCTTCGGTCATGCGGCCTTTTTGCCCGACCGCCTCGGCATAGGCGCGCACGGGTATCAGGCAGCGATGGGCCGGGTCGGTCCACCGATTCCAAAAGCCACTTCCCAGCTTGTCCGTCCGGGCATTGTTCACCGGCTTGGGTTTGACCGCCGTGCCTTTTGCCGCAGCCCGTCCCCGCGCTTCCGCAAGGATCAACGGGAAGCCCCAGGTCATGTTTGCCAGCACGCGCTGCCCGCTGACCCGCTTCACTACCAGCCCCGGCGACTGCGGGTGAATGATGTCGCTGCCCACGTTGAACGGCGTTTCGATGATCGCATTCAGCGCATCCTTGGCCTCCTGAATCGCGGCCTGCTGATAGCGATTGCACATGGCGACGGGATGATTGGGCCATCCATCCGAGTCAATCGCTTGCGGGTTTGTTCTATTTATGTTCTTTACGTCACCCCTCCTGATTCGACAATGCGATGCGCAAACCAGATACCATCGAACATCTCTATCTCGACTTCGATGGCTTTTTTGCCAGTGTCGAACAACAACTTAACCCGCGACTCCGGGGGCGACCTATTGGCATCGTTCCCTATGAAGGCGGCAAGACCTGTATCATCGCCTGTTCGCGCGAGGCGAAAGCGGCAGGCGTCAAGAACATCATGATGGTGGATGAGGCACGAAGGGTCTGTCCCGACCTGCTGCTCATCCCGCAACAGCCCGCCATGTATCGCCGCGCCCACAATGCACTGGTGGCGGAAATCGACAGCGTGGTGCCGGTGGACGTGGTGAAGTCGATCGACGAGCTGGCCTGCCAGTTGGACGAAGGCCAGCGGCAAGACCCCGAAGGCTTGTCCGCGCGGATCAAAGCCGGGATCGCCGAGAACATCGGGCCGCATATCACCTGCTCGATCGGCTTTGCCGCCAATCGCCATCTCGCCAAAATCGCCTGCGCCATCGACAAGCCCAATGGCCTCACCATCTGGCATCCTGCCGATATGCCCGCACCGCTGCTCGCCGTGCCGATGGATGACATTCCCGGCGTCGGCAACCGGATGAAGGTGCGGCTTGGCACAGCGCGGATATTCAGCACTGAAGATCTCTACAATACCCAGCCCAAGCAGCTTCGCGCGCTGTGGCGGAGCGTCACCGGCGAACGGCTCTGGTTTGCGCTGCATGGCTATTCGATCACAGCACTCCCCACCGAACGCGGGATGTATGGTCATGCTCGCGTTCTGCCGCCCGATCAGCGTCGCATTGATGATGCCGAACAGATTGCACGGCTGCTGCTGACCAAGGCAGCGCGCCGGATGCGCCGGGCCGGATTCTACTGTGCAGGGCTTTGGCTCTGGCTGCGCTTCTATGAGAGCGGCTGGAGCGTGCAGCACAAATTGCCCGTGGTTCACGATGACAAGGCGCTCCTGTCGGCATTGTCTGCGTTGTGGGCGGATATGAAGCGGGGCCGGTCAAGCCGGACGCGCGTGTTGCGAGTCGGTGTGACCCTGTTCGATCTTTCCCCCGCTGGTCAGCGCCAGCTCGATTGGCTGGAGAATGACGATCACGACCGGCAACGCTGGGAACGCATCGGAACCGCCATTGATGGCCTCAACAGCCACTATGCGGCAACCGTCGTCAGCATCGGACCGTGGGCGCCGCCGCAAGGCGGCAACGTCGGTGGCAAGATCAGCTTCACCCGCATCCCCTCCGCCGAAGATTTCTGGTGAGGCGATGAACTGGAAAACATCGCTTCGGGCGGGCGACCTTGGCGCGGATCAGCGTCTCGAACTCGCGTGCCGGAAATGCGGTGCGGTGCGCTATCTGGAACCCGGCGTCATTCTGGCACGACGGGGCGGCGATCAACTGTGCTTGGGCCAGGTAGAGGCCCGCGCTCGATGCACCCAGCGCGGCTGCAAAAGCACCATGCGGATGATGATTGTTCGCAGGGGTGAAGCGAGCGGCTTTGTGGGCGGGCTTGCTTGATACACTCAGCGCCCCCGTCCGGGATCTTTGGGCGGTCGATCAGGTGCAGGCGACACCGCCTTGTTAGGCTCGGCCGCCATTCTTCGTGCATGGTGGGCAGCGAAAACCTCGGGCGTGGCATTCATGCCCTGATGCTTGTCGAGGAAAGCGCGCACATCGCTGGCAAGCTCCCGGTCGTCGGATTGGCCCGTGGCGTCCAGCGCAGCGGCGGTTTGCTCATAGGCACGGCGTATCTCTCGCCAACGGACTGTGCCGGCTGCAATGAACGGCGGCAATTGATCCTGGCCCCGCGCGACGGCGATGGCCTGTTCGTTGGTGCGGCGGTCGGATTGGGTAATCTGGCGACTCCCTTCGGTTCGCAGCCGCGCCCGCAATTTAACCAGAGCCATGCTCGATCCGGCAATTCCCTGCCCACGCGCCCGACGGGGTGTGGCTTCGGCAGCCACGCCCCGCGCCCGCAGTTCGCGAGCAAATCGTTCGCGGAAACGATTGAGCTGAACCGGACGCGGATTGAAGCGGGTGCGATCCAGCCCCTCGGCCTGAACTGTCAGATGAACATGGGGGCGCGGCGTATCGGTGTGGAGGGCCAGGACATAATCGTGATTGTCGCTGAGTTCGGCATGGGCCAGCGCGCGGACGGCTCCCAGCACCTTTTCGGGGTCGGTGCCTTCGGGCATCGAGAAGATCAGCGACACCGACGACACCGTTGGCCGCGACCGCCAGTTGAGCGTATCGCTCCACTCTGCCGCGCGTTCGGCAATGTCTTCCTTGCTGGTCAGGATTTCGCCATCGCGGGTTTCGATCTCGACGTCACCCTTGCGCCCGATATAGTCGAGATGGGCTTTGACATGGCCGCCGCCCCGTTGGCGACCTGTGACCTTGACCACGACCTCGGGTGCCTTGCGCACAATCCGCGCGAGTTTGGCCCGCGCTGTCGGGCCGGTGGCAACACCGTAGCTGGCATAGAGCGGGACGCGCGGCGCGCTGGTGGGGTCATGGATATAGCGCACCCGAAATGCCGGACGGGTTGCTTCCCACAAGGCCGATTCAAGACCCATCAATCCGCGACCGTCCAGTAGCTCGCATCGCCGCGCATGGCCTCGCCAACGGCTGTCACCTGTTCGGAGATTTCCATCCGCATGTTGGCGATCCGTCGCAGCTCGGGTTCGATCTGCTTGTCGCCGGTATCGAGCATGGCCGCATTGGCGGCCTTCATCGCCTGATTGAGATTGCGACCGATGCGAAGCAACTGCATCCTGATCGGTGCAAGTTCAGCAAGCAGGCCGTCATCGACGCGCGACTTCAACGCGAGGTGGCGGCGCACCAACCCCTTGATCCACCCTGCGCGATCGGTCGACCGCTGAGATGCGCGGTGCGCGATCACGGCAATCTCGACATCGGTAAACCGCAGCGAAACACGATTGCGCGCCGCGCCCTCGGGCCGGTCGATATGGGGACGACCGGCGACGTCTTGCACCGACTGTTCGATCATCTGCCGCAACACTGCGCTTCGCCCGCCACGACCGATCGCGAAGCTGTCGAGCGCCGCGAGCGCATCGGCGTCGAGCCGAATGGTCAGCATCGCAGTGTTCGGAATTGGATTTGTCGCCATCAAACATGCCCGGTGAAGCGTAAGCGGAACAGGGGCAATGTAAGACAACACGCGCCGCTAGGCATATCCTGCATTAAAGACAAATCAGACAAACCCCCTAAGACAAGCGCCCCCAAAGCGCGTTTCTTCTTTGATAAATGAGGGGCTTCTGGGGCGCTTGGGGGGTTTGAGTTTTCAGGCTGGATGGGAAGTCCTGCTTCCCATGCTGGCCGAAGATCGCCGCGCTATTTAATGCGGGCGGCTGGCGGTCGCGCGCTCCCATTCGGCGATCTCGCCAAATGAGCGACCGCAGCCGGTGCAGACGCTGGCGCTGGAATCCAGCTTGCTAATCTCTTTGCGGGGCGACGACGAACACTCGGTCACGGCGTCCCGATTTCGCTCCTATGTTCGTCGTGAGCGGCGTTCCACACCTCACGGGCGGCGTCGGCATTCATCGCAGCAATGCCAAGCCCCACGATCAGATCCGGCCATGCGGAATGCCACAGCAGCGCAGTGACCAACCCCGCGCCGATAATGGCAAGGTTGGCAAAGGCATCGTTCCGGGCGGAGAGGAATGCAGCCCGCGTCAGGCTTCCGCCCGAATGCCGATGCTTTGCCAGCAGGAACGCGCAAAACAGATTCACCGTCAGCGCGCCCGCCCCGGTCAGAGTGAGTGCGACGGGTGCAGGTGGCACAGGCAAGTTGAACTTCGACCATGCCGTCCACATCGTTGCGATCCCCGGCGCGAGCAGGATGGCAGCCAGGCACATTCCCAACCGCGCCCGGTGAATGACGCTCCACCCGAGCGCCGCGAAAATCAGAAGGTTCACCAGTGCGTCTTCGAGAAAATCCACACTATCGGCGAAAAGCGAAACCGAGCCGATCCGCGAAGCCACGGCGAACTCCACGCCAAAATAGGCAAGGTTGAGCAAAGCCACCCAGCGAACCACGTGACGCAATCTTTCGGTGGGGAAGCTGTCCAACATCGAGCTGGCCATAGCTGACCGGCAGCATCAGATACAGGAACGAAGCGGGGCGGCTTGTCGCCGCCCCGCTGGTTGCTCATTCCTGCTTTTCGTCATCGGCAGGGCCGCCGTCCTTCTTGGCGAGGATGGCGATGGCGTCGGCGATCAGATCGACGCCGTAGTGAGTGCTGCCGCCCGCCTCATACTGGTTCTGGCGGACCCGACCGGTGATGTGAACGAGGTCGCCCTTGCTGGCGGTCAGACGCTTGGCGAGCTTGTCGAACAGCGTGACACTGTTCCAGTGAGCGTCGGTCTTCCAGTCGTCGCCGTCCTTGCGGTTGTAGTTCGAGGCCACCGAAAGATAAGTGACCTTCTCCTTGACCTCGACCTTGCCGATGCGGCCGATGATACGAAATTCTGCGATGTTCTGCATGGCTCTTACTCCGTCTTGGATTGCAGGGTGATTTCCTGACGGTCTTCAAGGGGGTCGCGAAGGAGCCGCGATCCAGCCAAAAAACGGAGGCTCCACGCAGTGGAAACCGTAGGTCGCAGACCGGTTTTTTGCTTGATCGCATTAGGCGACGCGCGCGGCCACGAAACCGGCAAACAAGGAAATCGCTCGGCCAACCCCGGATCGAAGAAGCCTGCTGGATCTTCGCACGAAGGGTCTGGCCGCTTCGACAACGAAGTCGGGGTTTGTCACAAGCGGTGCCAGCTCAACCGCCATACGCGACGTCGACGGAGCGCGTTCGACGGAGCGGTGTCATTCACGCCGATGATCGCTAATATGTCTCTATGTCTGCAAAGGTGGTTAGCCGCGTGGCAGCTTTATGATCGAATAGGAGCCGCCGTGCCTAGGAAGAAGACATTCGACCTCTACGCATTCGTTGCGGGTGCTGCTCTCGAAACGGGGAAGCCGTTCCCCCTGGGATGCAATTGCGGTGCGGTCGTGACGATCATGCCTCCCTTTGACGACGAACATGTGGTGTGTGCTCGCTGCGAAGCGACGATCAAGATGCTCGTGATAGAGGGCGACCCTGGATACATCATTGGCCAAGGCCCTGACGGGCAGCCCACGTTGCTACCCGTTCAGGGTAGTTCAAAGCCGCACCCCAACCAGCTCTCCAGCAAAGAACGTAAAACCATTCTCGCTGGGGTGAAGGATCAACTTACGGGCGAAGGAATAGATGTTGGCGAGTCCTAAGCACCAACTTCTTCTCGTTGACCAAGCGGGTGAGCCACTCATCGCAGATGAACTCGTTGAGAAATTACGAAACGATGATTCAAGGGTTCTGGCCGACGACGCCGTTGGCCTCGTCATCTATGTTGGTGATCTAGAAATCTACGAGCTGGTGCCAATCGAAACAGGAGAGGTGTTCGCCCGTCGGGTCACGCAAATTTCGCGCCCGCGTTTTCCAACCCGCATTTTGCGCAAACAGATTGGAGCGCGGGTGATGTCGATCACATCCGATGCTGTTTTCATCGTTCGCGAAGGTGACGCTCTGAAAAAGGTGAGGGCCGAAAAGCTTGCTCCGGGCATGGTGCTTGCTTCGGGTGAAAAGGTATTCCGATGAAATTCAAGAATGACTTGGAGAAAAGGTGCTTTGAAGTGGCGAGCGACGTTCTTGGATCGTCAGTACACCTGAAACATAACCAGCGACTTCAGATTGAAAACGCTCTGTATCCCGAGGTCGCGTCCTTCAAAGGCCCGCCGACGAAAGAGGTGGACGTTCTGGTCGCGGAGATGGCGGCCGCGCCGAAAATTACGCTACTTGTAAGCTGCAAAGAGCTTTCCAAGCGGGCCGAGCCGGCACACGTCCAGGAATGGGCGGCGGTGGTGCGGACGATGAACAGTTACTCCAACGGCACGCTATACCTTGGACTGGTTGTTTCATCACAAGGTTTCACGAGCGGATGCGAGGCATGGGCGACGTCCCATAATTTAGGTCTAATCCCGCCCCTCAAAGGCAAGAATCTTGCCTTTCCGCCAGAGGCAGTTCTGACCATGTTCGGGCGTGTCATGAGAGCCCTGCACAAGCGCGTTCAGCTAAATGCCGGTGATCTTTCGGATGCGCCTGGTTTCTTTGATTTCGTTTATTCGCTCATCTCGGACTTCGAAGGCCATGAAGCGGTCGCGCAAAGCGGGAGATATTATTTTTTCCCGCAACGGTGGGTTTCTGATTTCTCGGAAATGTATTCTTCCCTAGTCGGGCATACAATCGAAGACCTAATCGTTGCCGGGAACGGGGCAGCGATCCTCCGACTATCCAACGATATGTCCTGCATGTTCACCGGCTCGACGGTCGAGTTCGGCGTTGGCGTTGGCAAAGAGGCGATTGTCGTTGACACTCCGCGCTGCGTCAAAAATTTACACGGAGAGCCGTGCACTCTGGATTTTGTGAAGTCGGTAACAGCGGGCCTTCCTATCACAAGCGGTGCAGATTTCGGAGACTACATCGAGTTTGGTGTTGATAGCCGCTTTAATTTGGGCGTGCATCCCTGGGGCTTCCATATCATTTCGACAGAAAACCCCATTGATTCAAACCAGCTTTAGCTTGGTTCCCTTTCGCCGATCAAAGCCGGTTCCGGCGTGCGCATGGTGGAAAGCATCTGATTTGAGCAGCCTGTGGCTTTGGTTGACGGATTCCCACCGTCCCAAATTTTTCTTGGTAGAATCCCGCGAAGCGGCTCCCTCGCTATCCTTCGCGCGCAATCGACACGGCAGCCATGAGCTGCCGTGCCGATTTTCAGGCCGGGCGGAACGACCGGCCTTCGCCCGTCAAGCAGGGACGGGCCGCGCGCCCACCGAAAACGAAATGAGGGCGGGCCTCTCGGCCCGCCCACTCCAACATCAATGCGCTTCTTCCTCTTCGAACTCGGCGGCTTCGCCGTCCTCGTCACCGTTGTCATCGTCGAACACGGGGCGCTCCTGCGCGACCTCGGCGGGCGGCTCCGCGATCACAAGCGCGGACGGCAACCATCCGCGCCCTGCCATCCGCTCGGCGGCGGCAGCGGCAAGGTCGCCCTTCTTCATCTTGGCGCAATTGTCGGCAGCGGCCTTGCACAGCACCTCGGTCATGATCTTGGCGATCACAGGCTTTTTGAGCCGGTCGTAAAAAGCGACCGGCGCTTGCCACTTGGCGACCATATCGACGCCAGAGGCAAAGGCGATCTGGTCGAACCGCTGGTGGCGACGATCACGGCGCGAACCGGACGTCTCGCCGCCGTTGATCTGGCGGGCGACAAGCAACGCCAGCAACCGGCCCTTGGCCTCGGCGTCCATCCCGCGAATGGCTGCGAACCGATTAACCTCGGGCAGTGCGGCGAAGTCGCTGCCGCCGATCTCATCGACCGATGCAATGTCGGCCAAGGTCATCATATCGTCGGGAACGGCGGCATTGAACCCTTCGAGCCGCAGCGACAAAGGGGAGCAATAGCTCGGCTCGCGGTGGATGCCCTGCCCGACAAGACAATCGAGCAAGATGTCGAGCGCCAGCGCGGGATTGGTGGCAACCGCTTCCTGCACGGCCAGCGTCTTGATCTTCGATAGTGTCTCGATCATCGCTCCCGAATAATCGGGCGTGATGGCAGATGCATCGCCGGTGCCACCCTTGGCAATCCGCTTGGTGCGGATTGCCTTGGCCTCGATCTCGCCGCCATTGCCGACGAACAGCACCATTGCGCTATCTGCCTTCTGCGCGTCGGTGAACACGCACAGGCGGTTTTCAAGGATGCGGGCTTCGCGCTCCAGCCCATTGAACACTCGGTCGCCCCACTGGTTGCCCTTGCCAAGTTCGGCAAGCCGCGCGTCGGCTGCGTCCTGAATACGGGCGCGCTCGGCCTGTTCGGCTTCGGTCGGCTCGCGCTTCCCTTCGGCGTGGACAGTGACAAGGTTGTAATAGTCGTCGGGTCGTTCGAGCGATGCCCGAACATCGCTCCAGCCGTCGCCGCGATAGCCCGCTTCAATCTCGGCCATCTTGGCGGTGGCCAGCGTCTCGACCATCGCGGGGTCGTCGGCATACCCATCGCCACCATCCGCGAACAGGTCGGCGGTGATCGTCCCGCCCGCCGCGACATAGGCTTCATGCCCGACGAACAGGAACAGGCTGCTCGTCGTGCCGATCTTCTCCTCGGTCAGCATCCGCCGGATTTGGTGCCCGCTGTTGCCGAACCGCTTCAACGCCACAAGCTGGCGGTCATGGGCGTCGGTCAGCGTCAACGCCTGTGCCGCCTCCATGCCGATCTTGTCATGCGCCAGACAGATAAGGGCGTCGGGATGCAACGCCGACAGCCGCAGCACCTTCTTGACGTAGGACAGCGCCACGCCGAACCGCGCGGCAATATCCTCGGGCGACTTCCCGTCACGGTGGAGATCGCCATAAGCGATCACCGCATCGGCAACGTGCATATCCTCGCGGCTCACATTCTCGGCCAGCGACAGCTCGACCGCCTCGGCCTTGTCGCGCACGTCCACGCTGACCGGATGGCTGGCAGGAATCGCCCTGGCCTTCTCAAGCTGCTTGAACGCACGGTAGCGACGGCCTCCGGCGGCGACCTCGAAGCGATTGCCTTCGGCGTAAACGACAAGGTTCTGCAACTGGCCGTGCGCCAGCATGTCGGCGGCAAGCTGGTCTATGGCCTTTGGCCTCACACGCCGCACGTTCAACGGCGACAGGCGAAGCTGCGATAGTTTTACGGTCTGGAGTGTCATGTTCGAAATCCTTGGTTGAATGGCTGGTTGATTGACTTTTGGGGTGTCAGAACATCTCAAGCTGGTCGCGCATCGGGTTCCAAAACCCGATGTCGAGCGGGCGCTGTTCACGGCGGGGCTGCATCGGTTGCGCGGCAAGCCAGCCAAGCCGTTCGCCCATGCTGACGGGCGCGACACCCGCCATCATGATCTGATCGGGGTCTGGCGGTGTGACGCTGGCAAGGTCTTTGCGTTTCATGGCGTTGCCTCCGCTCAATATTCATCGGACAGCATGATGGTCAGGACGCGCCGCGTGATCGCTGGGTTCGCCGCGTCGTCGCTGGCAAACTCCATCTGGCGGTCGTAGTAATCGAGTTTCCAGAACACCCGTTCGCGCTCGTCCTCGCGCGCTCGCGGGCGCTCGGTCGTCCAGCGCCCATCGGCAAGCTGGTAGATCGTCCCGAAATCGCGCTCGCCGTGCGGGTCGTTGTCCTCGTCGAAGGCGTCGAAGGTTTCGATCAACTCGCGGACGCAAGATTGATCGGCATCGGACAGCGACCGGAAACCGACTGCCGCAACGGCGGTGCAAGCAACGCCCATCGCGCGCCGTGCCAAATCGTTCAAACGGGCGATGCGCTCGCGCTGGCTGGTGAGGGTCGCGCTCATTGCACATGCCCCCGTGAGTAATTGGCCTGTGACTGATCGGCGCTCCGCGCTCCGCGCCCTTCGCAAATCAGGATCAACGCCCCGAAATCCTCGCGCTCGCCAAGCCGGTCAGCGATCTTGCGAACGCACTCCAGCGGCAAGCCGTTCTCGTTGGCGATCTCGCGCAAATAATCGTCGCGGCACTCCGCGCCGCAAGCACGATAGTTCAAGAGCAAATCGGTCATCTGAAACCTTCCTTCCTCGGCAGGATGCCGCACTGTCTGCGACATGCGGCTCTGCCTTCCGGCGAGGATGGGAGGGGGAGGGAAAGCTGAATCGACGCCCTGGCGCGGGCCAGCGGGCGCGCAGCGACCGCCACACGGGGGCGGCTATTCTGCTTTGGGAACGAGAGGGCAAAGCCCTTGGCGTTCCCGCACAATCACATGAACGGAGGCGATCAGCCTCCCTCAGCCGCTGAGCGGCACAGGCAACGGCACCCTTGCCCGGCGCGACGCAGACGGGCGACGTGACGGCAAGCAGAGCGAAGACAAGGATGTTGCGCCATCGGCGCAGCGCCGCCAGTCGAAGCGAAAGCGCGGCCGGCGCTCGCCCGGCAAGGAGAGAGGCAAGAGTGCCAGCGGGTCAGCCCAAAGACTCCGCACCCTCAAGGAGCGCAGCGGGAAAGAGTGCGACCTTAGAAAATCCCGCTCATTGTCCCACGCTCCCGATCGTTACCGGAACGGCCAAGACTACAGGCTTGGTGCGCGCAGCGCATAGAGCGGGTTGCCCGAAGGGCAGCTCTACGATCAGATAATATCCCCTCCGTGCTGATAACCTTCAGCGATCATTTTCCGAAGCGACTCTATCACTTTGAGGCTTTGCTTGTCACTTGGCAGCCGGTCGGGAATAGCCGCTGCGACATCGAGTATTCCAGCTTCCATAGGTGTAAGAATTTTCCGGGCCGAGGCCCAAGCCCGCGCCGCTTGCCAGAACGCGCCACCGGCGTTGACCACTGCCGCCTGTGCTTCGATGCCATTGAGAATGCGCTGCTCCTTTACTGCTGATCGCTTCTCATCTTTCTGCTCTTCGCCGGTTATCAGCGTATCTTTCCAATTGTCAGGCCACTCGATCTGGAGACCTTGAACACGACTCCAGCAAGCTTGCTGCTTTGCCCATTCCAGCGGATTGGGCACTTCGCCAACGCCACCCATGATGACTGAATGGACAGCTTCCGATGCAATGGCGAGTAGACTCCTGAGATCACCACTCAACCCTTGAGATCGCCAAATCCGCTCGAAATCAACGTAGCGCCCATTCTTGCCCGCATCGAGCGCGAGCTTAGCAATGGCATAGGGAACGACACGGGACCGGATGCCGCCTCCTTGATACCACGGTTGTTCTGAAACGACCTTCTCGGTTTCCCGGAACACAATAGCTTTGGCAATTGCGTGACGAAAGTAGGTCTCATTGAATTCATCAGAACTCTTGGACCACTCACGCCCGATGTTGAGTGCGAAGTGAGCGAAATTCTTCTGCGCGCCCCTACTCACAACATCGGGATGCCCGCGCCACACATTGAGAAATTTCGCGAGATCGGTTTTTTCGATCAGTTGCTGCTTGGGATACTCAAGGTCAAATTTCCGCCTTGCTGCGCCAGAAAGCTTGCCCCGCTCATCTTGGTATTGGCCACGCGCCCGCTCATAAAACCACTTTGACTCGCGAAACGTACCATCAGGCGATGGCGCAAACAGCCTCCGGGAAAAGTCTTCCATGCGGACATGGAAGGGGTGGTTGGCGAAGAAGTCGGCGGCATTCACCTTGTTCTGGCTGTTGGCAAATTCCGAAATTTTAGGGACGACTTCCATCGTGCGTTCGGGCGCGACAATGGATAGCTTCATCTGGACAAAGACCTTCGATAGATCGGCATCCTTCCTGCGGCTCGCGGCATGGATAGATGCGGTGGTCTGCCCCCCGTTGACGATCTGGAGATTTCGCAGTCCGGTAAGCCTGAGCCCTATGGAGGACTCGCGCGTCTCGATGGCTTCCGCAGTCGCGGTCACGCCATTGTTGTAGGCGAAAAACATGTCGGGGTCGTTGTCGAGTGTGTTTCGGATACCCTTGTTGACGCTGCCGCGCGCCTGGAGAAACACCCGCACATTCTGTTCGAGCAACCGCGCACCCCAATGATCGTAGATTGCAGCGAGCTGAGCGCCGGGCACGACAGCAAGATAAGCTTCGTATCCTGCGTCGGTCAGGTGAGCCGGTAAGATCGGTATCGAACCGCCGAAGCCCCGTTCAAGATCAATCACGATCTCTTCCCGGCCACGGCGCGACGTCGCGAGCCGGTATAAGCGACCGATGTCCCAGACGTTGAAGATGACCGGCGTTCCATCAACGATCTCAGAGTCTTTGCCCTTTACCGCGCTACTCAGCAGCCTATTGCTAATCAGGATCAACTGGACCTTCGAAACACTAGGCCAGCGCATTGCGATAAGGTCCGCTAGGCCGAAACCGGGATCAGTCTCCTCCAGGCTGTTTCGCCATTTACGATCAAGTGACTTCGCGAGAAAATTCAACAGTCGGTTGAAAATGGTATTCAGGTCAGTCTGCGTAAGGCTTCCTAAATCCGGCGATTGACTGAAGTCGGCAACTATGAGGCTGAGCTCTCCGGCGCTGGAAAGCGGATCGCCGCCATAGCCGTCAACGCGCATGGCACGGCCCGAATAATATGCACGGTCAGCAGTTTCAAGATCGCCGGAGTCCATGAGATATTCGCAAAACTCGCTAAAAAACGAGTCTTCTGCGTAGTTTCCGGCGGCATCGGCTGAAGCCATGACATCCTGGAAAAATTCCTGGTGAAACTCATCCAGTTCAATCGCCATTGCTCGCTCCCTTCAACGCCGCTCGAAACTCATCGCCAGACACGCGCCATGTCTCGCAGTCGGGCAGGGAAACAGAATATCGCACGCCTGAAACACCGGACGGGAATTGCCCAGGCGTTACAGACGGAAATCCCTCGCTGACGCGGTAAAGGCGGTCTGGGCCTCTGATCCATCGGCTGTCGGAATAGTCGTCTTCGCGGTTGAAACCATTTGCCACCAGAAGCGAGTCAAAGTGATCGGCGGCGCTAGCGTCGGCATCTGCAACCTTCCGGTGCAGCCGGTTGGCAATATCCGCGACGCTGAATCCGTCATCGTTCTGGTCCGTTGCGGCGGCAAGTTCCACGACATGCAGGAACAGGGCATCGGTGCCGGAAAGGTCGAGCTGATGCTCCGACGAAATCATGACATGCGGCTCGGCGGCACCGCGCCGCGCCTTGGCCTCTACACAGACCCGGCCAATCTCGAAATCCTTGGGCGCACCAAGCGGCCCGCGCCACGACGCTACGGCGTCGAAGGGCGAAAGCGCAGGCAACAGCAGATCTTCGAGAACGGCAAGTTCACCGATCAGGCCCTTCTGTTCCTCGATGGAGAGTTTCTGGCTGGCTCCGCCGCGCAACAGATGGTGCCATCGCCAGGTCCGGGCCAGCGTGAGATCGACCGCCTCGCGCTCGGAATTTGCGCGCGATGCACTGGCAACGATGTCGAGGCAAAGCTGATGGAATATGTCGCGCTGAGCGGAATCGTGCAATTTCAGTGTCAGCATCCGCTGACCGTGCTGATCGGAATCGGACAGGCTCACGTCCACGCCCTTGATGACGGGAAGACGATTTTGCGGCGATGAACCTTGCTCGTGACCGAGGATCAGAAGGCAGCGGCGATCCGCGCTGCGCGCCCAGTAAAAATTCCAGGGCAGCTTGGCATCAACCCGGCGCGCGTTGATGACGTCTGCGTCGGGCGGCGGCTCAAGACCTTCCCAAGGATCATCCATCATCGTCGCCCCCACCGTCATCATCATCAAGCTCTTCGCGGTAATTTTCCCGCCACCATGTCGTGTTCACGACATACTCGACTAGCTTCTGATCAAGTTTCGTTTCCGGAAAGCTGATGCTCCACGCCACCACGGGTTGCGACTGGCTCAGGTCATCCTCCTTGCTGCCGATCGCGAGCAAGTGAACGATCAGCAACGGGCGCTCGCGCACTTGTCGGTAGATGCGATCCGGGAAATTCTGAGACCCTTTCTCCTTGATCCAGGCGGCTTCGGCGGCAGAAACTTGCTCGGGAGTCAGTCCGGTCTTTTCGATGCCGCGCGACGCGACCCTCTGCTTGTTGGTGATACGGAGCGTCGTTCGCTCGTCGCTGGCGCTATCTGGTTTGCCCCGGCCCCGCCGCTGGCAATTGAGCGATATACCCAGCGAGGTATCGACTAGTCCGGTTGGTTCCGCATCTGCGATGGCGGCAAAAAGCACGTCCCATTCTGCAAATTCGTTGTCCCGTCGCTGTTCGATATACTGACGCACCGGGCCTGGGTCTGTTTTCAAACAGCCGGGGCTGTTCTGGAAGCCCGAAACGAAATCCTCCACAGGCCCAGGGGAAACGCCCCGGAGTAGCCATCCTCCTGTTACCTTTTCGGCGTTATTCAGTGGCTTTCCAGTCGCTTCGAGTTGCTTGACGAACGACTTGGCAAGGGCTCGATTCAGATCGAGACTGGCGGTGTCATTTCTGAGAATCGCGGTTTCGATGAATGTCTTGCTGAGGCCAATGGAAACCCTGAGCTTTTCGCCAGTCCCCATCTTGTTCCGCGCCGTAACGATCAGTGTTTCAGGATCACTCCTGACTTTCAGGCCGAACTGCTGCGGTGTGGCATTCGCCGCCTGCATGACGCGCAATTCCTCGCGCAGCTCCTCGGTAGCTTCGGCAATGTGTTCATACCAGCCTTGCGCCGCTTCGGGCATCCAGACGCGGCAGAGATCGTCATAACCGGGGCGGTATCCGAACCAGCGGCCCATCTGCATCAGCGTGTCATACATCATGGAATTGCGCAGGAAGTAGCTCACCATCAGACCTTCAAGCGTCAAACCGCGCGACAGAGCGAAACCGCCAACCGCGATCACGTTCAGGCCCGATGCGGAATGGCCTGCGTAGTCGAGAGCATCCTTCGATTTGCTGTTGATCAGGACGGTTCGGACTGGCGATGCGGAGTCAAGGAGGCGTGATTGCACTTCCGGCCACCCGAAACCCGCAGCTTCACCAAATTCGGTCTTCCAGGTTTTTTGCAGCGCACGAATTTCAGGATCACGAAGTGCCTGATCCGGCGGAAGCGCGGCGTAAACGCGGACGCTTTGCTGGATTCGCTCAAGCACGAGATGGAGCTGATTTTTCAGTTGCCGCTGGACGTCATTCTTGATCGACGCATTGACCAGCATCGAACAATGCGCGCGATCATGGCCGCGCAGCAGGCGGATTGCACGGGCGACAATGAACGTGCGGACGGCATCGACTAGGCTGGGCGGCAATGCTGCCATCTGGAAATCGGTCGCGTGTTTGAGCGGAAGAAAATCCTCATTGTCCTCTATGGTCCGAATGATTGCGTCGGCATCTTCGAGAAACACCCGGTTCGCGCCAAAATAATTTGTGGGCGGGTCAAGACTGACGATGAAATCCTTCGGGAACAGATCTTCGCCTAACATTTCATCGTTGCTATCCGGGTCAATGAATATGTTGGCGAACGGTGTAGCTGTATATCCGACATAGCAACTCCGCTCGAACATCTTCAGCAAATCGCGAATCTGGCCATTGATCCGGGTGACTTCACCCTTTCCGTGTTTGGTATTGATCGAGGCATTGTCAGCTTCATCGTCGATCAAGAGCATTGGGGCGTCGATTGTTGATCGATTGCCGCGCCTGCTATGCTCCCTGAGCCATTCAAGAAGATTCTTGAGGGTGCTCGAATTTTTCTTGATGACGAAAACGGCCGGGTTTTTCAGGCCATGAAGCCCGACACCGACGCTCGTAGCAACGGCCTTGTTAAAATCTCTCTTGGAGTTCGTGAACGTGACGGGTTCCTTGCTGCTATCGAACTGGCCGACACCGATTATCTTGTCTTGGCCGTTGGAAAGCATACGGGCACTGTCTCGCCCCACGAAGCCCTCATCAATGCGAATCTGGGTCTGATTGCGCAGGTTGTTGTGAACTCCCGCGATGACGACAACTAACTGGTATCCGGCATCCGCAGCCTTGCATATCAGCCCGGTATAGTTTGCGGTCTTCCCTGATTGAACATGCCCGACGACCATTCCTCTCCGATCCCAGGAATCGGTCTTCTTGGGATTCTCAAGCAATCCCAAAATCTGATTTGTAACATCATCGAGCGCAGCAAGCACATCTCCCGAGAAACCATCTTTCGCCAGTAGCTGCCGGTATCGTCGCCAATAGTAAGGTTCGATGTCGGCGCGCACTGCATCAAGCCATGGAACGTAATCCGCTTGTTTCAGAACGGCTCCAAGAGACATGGTGAAGCCGTGACGTTCTTCAAATTGTTTGGCGAGGTGTTCCGCTTCCGTGTCTGTGACGGCTGAGCAAAAAGGCAGACTCCTTACGGCGTCTATCAATTCACGAATGCGCTCGATGGTTGGCAGGCGTTCGTTAGCGAGCTCTACCCCCACCATCCTCTCAAGAGTCTTCAAGGCTTCTGTCATCGTGATTCCAGTGATTCTGAGATTACATTGATCTGCTGCTGGGTCGCTTCCCAGTTTGACCGGAACGGTTCGGCAACTCGCAGCATCTCAAGAATAGCTTCGCTACCAATTCCGGCATCGAAGAGGGTTCGGAAAGTTGTTGCAATGACGTGATTCAGACTGTCGTCGGAGATAGCCGCTCCGGCTAGCTTTTCAGGTTGCCCGCTAATATCGGCAAAAAGTGCATCGACCGGTATAGCGGCACTCGTCATTTCGATGACACGTTGAAAATCGCGCTTCAGCGCTTCCGGGAGGCGCGCCTCGAAGTCTGCGATGACGGGGTGATCTGGATTGATGCTGTATGAAATTTCATTTTTGTCCTGCGCACGACGCCAGACAGGAATCCGGCTGTCGCTAGCAAGCTTCCGGCCCCTTGAAGTGTAAACCCTTTTTGAAGTGGCCCCGATAGTGTCGATGATCGCCCGAAGGCGCTCCCTGACGCGAAATGGTGGTTGTGCGGATGCCTTTTTTACATCAATTTTCCAATCGGCGTCCAACTGATTGGGCATGTCAACTCGCACTCGGGCAAGTTTGGTCAATTCTGACTGGCGCGCTAGGCCGAACCAAGTTCCATGAATAATCAGGCGTTTTGCCCGATAGACATAGAACCCCTGGTTTTTCAGGTAGCCTCCGCGACCTTCATGTCTGACCCATTCGGCAGGTGTAACCTTCTTATGGTGCGGCAAGGTGAAGGCGCGGATCAAGACATCGTGATTTTTGACCCTAATCTTCTCCTCCGGCCCTGAAATCGTCGCGGGATGGTTGGAATGGAATGGATCGAACGGCTCAAGCTGCCTGTTATTCAACTTCATGGAGACGCGCTTCAAGCCGCGTTCCCCGGCAAGAAAGCGATGAAAAACCAGCTCTAGGTGCTGGGCTGCCTCATCAATGCGGCGAACCATATTTTCCTGATCCACGGGAGACGCTTCTGACTCAGCTATTCGGTCGAGCTTTTCCCACAAAACAAGCGAGCCTTGGTCACCAAGCCGGTCAGCCCAGATGATGTCACTTACATCATCGGGCAGTTCGACTAGCCAGTCATCGGCTGCGACCACAGCGTCCAAATCCCATCGCGCGCAGCAGGTTTTGTTGTCTTTGCGGGAGACGACCGTGACGCGGCGACATTGAGAAAAAGAAGCGGTCTTCAAACCCAATCCGAACCGGCCAAGATCATTGGTCGCCCGCTCGTCCAGAGGACTCCGATTTCCGGGCCGCATCGCGTCAAGCAGTTCGTCTTCATCCATGCCGACACCATCATCGAGAATGGCAAGCATTGGTTCAGCGGCACTCGTGTCGGCGAAAAGCTCTATATTTTGTGCGCCAGCCGTAATTGAATTGTCGATGACGTCTGCAAGCGCTGACTCCAGCGTGTAGCCAATATCCCTCATACTCTCGATCAGCATCGAAGCGCGGGGAGCTATCCGCTTTGTCTTCATCAACCGAAAACCGGTGCCAAGAGATTCTTAGAAATTGGCGAGCTGCCGCAAGCTTCCAGATGTTTTTGGCGCGACGGGTCTCCCTTTCTGGCAGCAGTCAGCAATTCATGAAGCTTGTCTGCAATCTGCATGGCAAGATATGGCGGAACGGCATTACCGACCTGCACAAATTGCTCCGTGCGATTGCCCTTGAAAAAATAGTTGTCCGGAAAGGTCTGCAATCGGGCCGCTTCGCGCACGGTCAGGCTTCGGCACTGTTTCGGATCGGGATGGATGAAATAATGTCCATCCTTCGAGATATGGCTGGTCACGGTAGTTGAAGGGCAAGCGTCAATCTGGACCCTGAACCGATCGGAGAATTTCCCTGTTTCCCAGTTCCTGTGAGCGGGTGCCAAGGATACGGGAAATTCGTCTGCTTTAGGGGATCTTCCAGTGACTTTTCCAAACGCCGCTGCGAAAAGGTAGCGGCCAAGATCGGAAGGCATATGCCCCCGTGTCTCGTTGTTCGGGAGGACTTCAAGTGCGGAGTCGCCGAGCCAGCTTGCGAGAGATGGCGGACAACTCCCGCCGAAGCCGTTGGGCCTTCGTGCCTTACGCTCTGTCGGCATCGCGCCGGATAGCACCGATTGCACTATGGCTCGCAACTCCTTCTCCCGTTGCGGAGGAAGACCGGAAACCGAACAAAGAATATCGCGAGCGCCCGAGGCAACGCTTTCCTGCCACGCCTGTAGCGAGTCATTTCCTCGGCTAAGTCCGCTTCGCAGTGAAGGCATCCCGGTCAGCACATCACAGACCCGAGCGCGCCGTTCCTGCCGTGTCAATCGAGCAGCGCTCAACACGTTTTCATCAATTCTGTCTGCGAGGTCGTGACGCAAACCCAGGATGATGACCCGATGCCGAGCTTGTGGAACGCCAAAATCTTCGGACCGAAGGACGAAATCGGAAGGAACAGGTTCCAGTGCCAACCTCCCGCTGCTGTGCCGCTGGGGTGACAGCGCCAGCAATCTGTAACTGTCGGCTCCGGCCGCTGCCCGCAAGTCTGCCAGAATTTTGCTAAAAATCGGAACGCCATCAACCGACGATGACAGCATTCCCTTCACATTCTCCATAATGAAAGCCGCAGGCCGGAGACGGTTCAGAATGTCGATATATGCCTGATACAGATAATGCCGGGAATCATCCTTGGCGATATAAGTAGCACTGCCACTGTTTCGAGCGCGCCCTACCAGGGAATAAGCTTGGCAAGGCGGACCACCAATGACGATAGTGTCATCGCCGTGCTTCTCGCGGATTTCGCCGATGCGTCTGTCAAGAAAATCGTTGGCGGTGCCATCGCCCAGAGTGAGGCATTGAGCTTCTGTGCAGGCAGCCGACCACTCAGCAGGATAGATGCGCTGCCAATCGGGTTCATCTGTATTACAGTTCAGGAAGTCATAGTATTGAGAAGGGTAGCCATGTTCAAATTGACGAAGGAAACTGCGCAATAAAAGTGTCGAGTGTGCGGATTTTTCCTTTTCGATCGAAAGTGCGATCTTGAACGGGCGCGATTGATCACCTGTACGAAATGAAGAAAAGCCTTCGGCTAATCCCCCTGGGCCGGCAAAAAGATCAACTACGGCATAACGTCCCTGCATCTGCAAGTCATTGCCTCGTCGCGGTGCCGGGTGCAACGATCATGATGCCCATGCGGGAGACTATTTCTGACCGACATCGTTGATCCGGCTACCCGTTCTCGCATGATGAGCGGAATCCGGGCGCGGAACACCCGGCCCGAAATGCGTCTGCGCCGCGCACTCCATGCGCTTGGTTTCCGTTTCCGGCTGCATGCCAAAGGGCTTCCTGGCAAACCCGATCTTGTGCTGCGCAAGCATGGTGCTGTGATTTTTGTTCACGGCTGTTTCTGGCACCGGCACCGCGATTGCCGCCTCGCATCCACGCCAGCAAGCAATCGCGAGTTCTGGGATGGCAAATTTGCCAGGAATGTCGAACGGGATAGGCAAGCAGTGAAAGCGCTGAGAGAAATGGGCTGGCGCGTTGCCATAATCTGGGAGTGCGGGTTGCGTCCCAAGGATATTTCAGAGTTGATCGACACTCTGAGGTTCTGGGTATTGTCCACCGACCCGCAATTCGAACTCCCCAAAGATGAAAGCGCGCGCCAGCGACGCAGCGGAAACGGCAAAGAATCAGGATTGGAAGCAAAGTGATGATCGATTCAAAAGCGCTCGTTAAGCAAGTCGATAGCGCGCATATCTACGTTCGCCGGTGCGGATAAGCGCACTCTTTTCGATCAGATCGTTCAAATCGCGCGTCGCTGTCGCAAGGCTCGCCCCGGTAATCGTCCGATAGTTTCCGGCGCTCAACCCGCCCGCAAATCCGTCCGGTCCTTCACGGAAGATGCGAAGCAGGGCCTTCTCCTGTCGTTCGTTGATTTGCCCGCGCAAGCGATCAAGCAGCCGCGTCTTCTCGATCAGGAAGCGGATGCGGGTGATCGTCCGCGCCTGCGCCTCGATGACAACATCGGCAAACCATGTCAGCCAGGCATTGATGTCGTTACTCTGGCTGCCAAGCTGAAGCGCGACGTAATAGGCTTTGCGATGGCGATGGATCGTCTCCGCGAGTGCCGTCAGCGTCGGGGCAGCAAGGTTTTGGGCCAATGCCTTTTCAGCAATCGCGCGCCCGATCCGGCCATTGCCGTCTTCGAAGGGATGGATGCTCTCGAACCACAGGTGCGAGATTGCGGCACGGGTAATCGCGGGAAGCGGGTTCGGTGATGACGGCGCGCTGTCATTGAACCACGCGATGAAACGGGACATTTCCATCGGAACCGCTTCCGACGCTGGTGCCTCGAAATGCACACGGGGCGCATGGAGTGCGCCCGAAACGATCTGCATGGCATCTTCGTGCGTCCGGTAGCGCCCGACATCGGCAATGTCGCGACGCCCGTTCATCAGCATGGCGTGCCACGCGAACAGGGTCTGGTCGTCCAGCGGCGCTGCATGGTTACGATATACATCGGCCATCAGTTCGGCGGCCCCGGCCTCCGCCGCACTTGCGCGGCGCTGGTCGGCGGCAAAGCCCAGATGCCGTGCAAGCGACGACTGGACGCTGGCACGGTCGAGGATTTCGCCTTCGATTGCAGAGCTATCGACAACCTCCTGCGAGATAAGTTCGATGGTCAGGCCATCGCGCTCATCGGCGTCTAGGTGGTGGAGCGCGCCAACGACGACGCCGGAGCCTTTCAGGAACTGCTCTTCGGACGCGCGGATTCGTTCCGCGTCGAAGCGGAAATCAGGCCAGTCGGGAAGTTGCCAATTCCAACGCATGATGGATAGGATGCCTTTCTATCAATCACTATATAGCCAAATTATGATTGATAAAGCGATAGCCAATCAATCATCAAAGGCACATTGTCGCGTCGCGGAGTCAATTTGAGGCGATGGCTGCATCCCGGATGGGCTGCAAAGTACCAGCATGACAATGCCGTCCGATTGTCATTTCGCGAAGCGGAGCGCGGGACGTGCGACCCTTGGGCGATCCGCTGATGCAGGCTCCTGTCCCCGTGTGGAGGACTTTACAGAGCCTGCTATCATGATTGGTGCGGGCGGTGGGAATCGAACCCACACTCCTCTCGGAACTGGATTTTGAATCCAGCGCGTCTACCAGTTCCACCACGCCCGCGACGCAACTGCCTATAGCGCAGCGAGCTTGCGGCGCAACGTCAAACCCGCGTGCACCACGTCACGCTGCTGACTTCAAAGCCTTCTTTTTGACGGTGATCGGCTGGGGCCGCGCCCTGCGGACGTTTACGGCAGAGGCGTCGATATTGTTCTTCAGATGACGGCCGTAGAATTTCTCGATCATTTCGACACTGGTGCGGCAGTTCTTGGCGACTTGGTAGATGTCCGCACCTTCGAGCAAGCGCAGACAGATGTAGGTGTGACGCAGGCTGTAACAGGTGCGGATATGGTTATCCCGGTCGAACTTCAGATTGAGTTCGTCCAGCACGGTGTTCATCAGCTCGCGCGGCGTCTTCCCGAAAATCCGGTCGGTCGGCTTTAGCTGTTTGCGCTTGCGAACACGCTCGAAGGGCAGGATCGCTCCAGGCATCGACTTGCAGAAGCCGACCCCACGCTTCCCGCGAACCTCAATCTCAAGGATGCGCTCGCCGGTCGATTCATCGTTCACGATCTTCACGTCGCGAAGTTCGAGCCGCGCGGACTCGTCGGGACGAAGCCCCGTGTTGCCCATAAACAAGACATAATCGTGAAAGTTCTCGCAGACCTCCCGCCAGCGCGGCTTGGGCGGGTTCTTCGCCCGCTCGCGGGTCGCTTCATACAGAATCTTGTATTCTTCGGGCGAGAACCACGCGCGATGCTCGACCTTACCCGACGTTTTGTAAGGGGCGGACATATCTGGGAGCGCGTCGATCCATCCTTTGCGGTTGGCGGTTTTCAAAACTTGGCGAAGCGTCACGACCTCGCCGTGAAGTGTGGCGCGGGCCGGTTTCTTCGGCTTGCCAGTTTTCGGATCGACCCTCGAAGTCTGACGATGAACCCGATACTCCTGAACCGTGCCCGCGTTGATGTCTTCAAGCGCGTATTTGCCAAAGAACGGCAGCAGGTGAACGCGGACGTGATCCGACTTTTGTTTCACATATTCGGCGTTGCGTTCGCCAAGCGTAATGACCTCGAACTCGCTGGTGAAGGCGTTGGCGGCATCCTCGAAACTCGGACCCGTTGGCGTTCGCCTGCGCCGAC
>CBDFGU010000005.1:0-3199 GCA_965247335.1 Rickettsiales bacterium | reverse complement strand
CGCTGCGGATAGTCCCCTGCGTCCGGCGAAGCCCCAGATAATAGCCCTCCTTGCTCGCCTCGATCACGCTTTCGAGCGACGAATACGGCACATACGCATAGCCGCTGCGTAGCAGCAGCAAGGTGGTCAGCACCCGCGACAAGCGGCCATTGCCATCCTGAAAGGGATGGATTTCGAGAAAGACGACGATGAAGATCGCGGTGACAAGGAGCGGGTGAAGCTGCTTCTGATCGAGCATCTCGTTCACCCATTCGACCAGTTCCACCATCAATCGCGGCGTGTCGAACGGCGTCGCCGTCTCGAACACGACGCCGATTTCCTTGCCGTCGGCGTCGAAGGCGCTGACATGGTTGGTGTTGGTTTTGTAAGCGCCGCGATGCCGCGCATCTTTGCTGCTGTGAACCAGCAAGTCGCGGTGCAGTTGCCTGATGTGGTTTTCGGTCGGCGAAATCGCGTCGAACGATGCGAAGATGGTTTCCATCACTTCGGCGTATCCCGCCACCTCCTGCTCGTCGCGGGTGGCGACGTTGCGGATTTCGATGTTGCACAGCAGCCGCTCAACATCGCTGTCCGACAGCTTGCTCCCCTCGATGCGGGTCGAAGAGCCGATGCTTTCGATCGTCGCCACGCGCCGCAGCGCCGACAGGCGATCAGGCGCAAGCGTCCCCAGCGCGCGCCATGCGCCTTTGAATTCGTCGATCTCGGCGATCAGCGAAAGCATTTGCGGCGTGATCGTCAGCGAAGCAGTGTTGATGGGCATATCCACATTCATACCCATAAATATCCATAAAGGCAACTATATCCGCAAATCGACCCATAAATATCCATAACCCTTCGCTCATCGGCGCGGTGACCATAAGCCACCGCGCCGCTGGCAGTCCGATGTCGTTCGGGCGCTGTGGCCCACGGCCTGAGCGCGGGCATCCAATTGGTATTGTGTCCCCGGAATTTTGGTGTCCCCGGAATTTTGTGTCCCCGGAATTTTCAAAATCATTTTCTCGGCCAGTCTTGACATTCCCCGCCGCAGGCCGGCTCTTTGCAATTTGGGGGCTATTCATGCGGATATGGTCGATCGGTCTAGTGATTTGCGCGTGCCTGTTGGGTGCGGCCGGGGCAGCGGCGCGCGACCACCGCGTCCGGCTTTCAACTGACTGGAAACAATTGCCGATCCCGGTCGTCGTGACAGCAGATGGCGAGCGGTTGACATTCGATTCTCCATTGGGGGTGCTCGCCGAGGGGGTTCGTCCGCAGCGGTTTGCCATTCCGGAGGCTGTCGTCGGGGCGATGGGACAGCGCGGGCTTTGTCGTCACAAGATCGATGTTCAGTCCCTGGCGGACGGTGCATCAAAAATCCTGCGCAATCGGCATTTGTCCGTTTACCGATTCGAAGGCGAGAATACCGTGGTGATCCAAACCACGCCGACCAAAACGGAGGGTCGGGCCGAGTTTTATCGTTATTATGCCGAGTTGAAGGGATGCGCAGCGGGCTGCGAATTGAATGTCGCCACCTATCGCGTTTCCGCGCCGGTTCGCGACAGCGTTATACACATGAACGAGGCAACCAACGAGGACGACGATATAACCGGCTCGCTGTTCGATGCCAGCGAAGCGGTGTTCAGGAAATGCAGGATTTGATCAAGGAGCTCGCTTTGCCGTTTTCCCTCTCTCCCCCATTGTTCATGCCGGTTGTCTGGATCGTTGTAGCGACGCTCGTTGCATTGGCACTTTACAAGACGAGCGGCGCGGTCGTCGAACAGGTGGTCAAGTCCGATGCGCAGCAGCGCAGCGTTCGTCTGGTCGGGTCGGTCGCGATTGCAATCGTGGTGTTCGTATTGCTCTGGCGAGTGACCCCCGCGCTCGACCTGGCCCCCGGCGATGTGACGATCCGCAAGGATCGGGCCGTCGCTATTTCGCTAGCGCGCGACAATTTCGACGGGGCCTGGACGCGGCTTGACGCATGTGCAGAAATGACGCCACCCTCGCAATGCGTTGCTGAACGGGCAGACATGAAGGCGGCAGCCGACCAGTATAGAGTTGCAACTAAGGGGCTCTTCGATGGGACGAAAGGCCAGTAGGCGCACAACGCTTTCAATCCTGCCGTTGGGGCTGTTGCTGACCGCAAACGCAGCACCGGAGCAACCCTCGACTCCGTTCTGCAATCAGTTCTTCGCGATTGCAGATCAGGGGTATCGGGGGTTCAGTGAATTTCGCGGGACTGCAATCGATAAGGACGAATATATCGTTGTTGGCCGTCCCCCTGGTATGCCCTCGTGCAACATCCAAGAAAGCCGATACGACTACATTTTCTACTGTGTATGGTCTTATCGTGACAACGAGTGGTTGACCGCTCTGAGTGAGGCCCGCGCGTTGCGCGATGGGATTGCGACCTGTTTGCCTGCTGCCAAGATCGACGAAAAGCCGCTGGAAGAGGACGGTGCCACCAGGAGATGGAGAACGTACTTAAAAATGAGGGGAAAACCGCTGCATTTCCAAATATCGGCATCGCAAAGACCTAATGATCGAACGGCGCATCTGGCGGTCTTCGTTTCGCTTTTGATCAGTTATGAACGCTGACGTGAGAAGGGGAATGACTCGGCGTGCGCTACTTTTCGGTGCTGGCGCGACCGCTTGTGCTTGCGCGCTACCAGTACACGCGCAATGGCCCCGCGAAAACCGGGCCGTAGCCGATCTTCCACCGATCGGGCGCCCGCTCGATGGCTGCCTGAAGGGTCTATTGTCCGAGATGCGCGTCTCCTCGTTTAGCGATGCGCCGGTTGATAGTGCGGTCGCGGACATGTTCATTTACTGTCAGGTTGCATTGGGACTGGGCAATGCGACGGCTGCGGTATTCGACGGGCCTGATGCATTCAATGCTTTTGCTTCGACGATACCGCTCGCTTTTCATGCGAGAACCCATGAAGACGGAACAGTACTAATCGGCAGAGACCTAATCCTGAGCGAACAGCGGAAGCGTAAAGCGCATTGGCACTCTACCATCGCGATGGTCGTAGCCCACGAATCAAGTCATCTGCTGCAGTATAAGCGTGGTCTGACTGGCCCGATTCCATTGATGGAGCTTCATGCGGACTATCTTGCCGGATGGACGTGTGCCCATGTGCGGCAGTTCAAACTCACCGAGCATTCGCAGGACCAGTTGACTCTAGGGCGGCCGGTTGAAGCTGCGATGCGTGACATTGCT
>CBDFGU010000004.1:0-187069 GCA_965247335.1 Rickettsiales bacterium | reverse complement strand
CCCGGCCAGTCCGCGATCGCGGCATCGACATTGTCGAGATCGGGAACGTGAACCTGGCGGTTCTCGGCCACGATGGTACCCGGCATGTTGCGGCCGCCGATCCGGAGCTGCGATTCCGGCACCCCGGCGCCGATCCGTTCCGAACTGCTGCCGAAGCGGATCGTCCTGGCCCAGCCGTCGCCCTCGGCGATATGGATAGTGGCGCTGGTGGCGCCGAACAGGCGGGCGCTGGTTTCGGCGATCTGCTGCAGCGATCCGTCGGCATCGCCGGAGGCGCTGGCGATGGTGCGCAGGATATCGGCGCTGGCGTTCTGACGGTCCCGGGCGATCGCGAGTTCGTTCTGCAGGCGGGCATTGTCCTGCGCCGTCGCGGCCTGCCGGGCGATCGCCTCGTCATGGGCGGTGAAACTGGATTCGAGGCGCTGTTCAAGCTCGGCAACCAGCCTGTACAGATCGGCCACGTCGTCCGGGGGAAGCGCGGTCATTCACTCAGATCCATCTTGCCCCCGGGGCGCCGGTGCCGGGCGCGCGAAACGAACAGGCCCAGCCGGCTGTCGCTGTTATGGCAGATTATTCCATCATGGGCGCGTTCGAGCCAGCGCCCTCCCGGCCTTTTTCTCAAGGCCGGGGCGTCCACATGCTAGCCAGGCGAACCGCGCTTGGCGCTCAGGTCCCGGGCCGGGAGACCTCGGTCTCCTTGCTGGTGATGAATTCCAACAGTACCGGGATGCCTTCTCTGGTCTTGGCGATGCCGCGCTTGATCGCGGGAATGATGTCTTCCGGTTTGGTCACCCGCTCGCCGTAGCCGCCGAACGCCCGTGCCATCGCGGCGTAGTCGCCGGAAATGTCGGTCGAGCGATACTTCTCGGTCGAAATCGGCATCACCTTCAGCTCGATCGCCATGCTGAAATTGTTGAGAAGAATCGACATGATCGGAATCCGCTCGCGCACCGCGGTCTCGAAATCCATGCCGGTGAAGCCGATCGCAGCGTCGCCCCAGACGTTGATGCAGAGCTTGTCCGGCTTTGCCAGTTTGGCGCCCATCGCCAGTCCCAGGCCATAGCCGAGCTGCGTGGTCTTGCCCCAGCCGATATAGGACAAGGGTTCGACCGATTTCCAAAACGGCGAGAGCTGGTCGCGCGGGCTGCCGGCATCATGGGTGATGATGGTGTTCTTGATGTCGACGGTGTGCTGCAGGTCCCACAGCACGCGGTACGGATTGAGCGGCGCCTCGTTATGCGTGAGTTTTGGCATCCATTTCGCCAGCCACTCTTTGTGCGAGGCTGCGATCTCGGCGGCGACCGAGGTCGCGTCGCGGTCGCTGGTGACACTCTTGCCGATCTCTTTCAGCAGCGCATCGAGCACGAGCCCGGCATCGCCGACCAAGCCAATTTTAGCCTCGACGTCCTTGTTGAGATGCGCCGGGTCGAGCGTCGAATGGATGATGGTCTTGCCCTTCGGCATGGCAATTCCGAACGAGGTCTCGGTGAAGGAGCAGCCGATGCCGAAGATCACATCGGCCTCGCCGAGGAATTTTGGCACGGCGCGCGGCACCGCAAGGCCGCCCGAACCCAGCGACAGCGGATGGGTCTCCGGAAACGACGATTTGCCGCCGAGGCTGGTGGTGACGGGGACGGCAAGACGTTCGGCCAGCCGCTTCAGTTGCGGCCACGCCTTGGCGTAATGCACGCCCTGGCCGGCATAGATCACCGGCCGCTTGGCGCCGACCAGCAGGGCTGCGGCCTCCTTCACATGCACGGGGTCGGCGCCGTAGCGGGTGCGCAGCACGGGGGTGTAGTTCAGCGGCTCCGGCACCTCCTCGTTCCACATGTCGGCCGGGATTTCGACGATCACCGGCCCGCCACGGCCGTTCTTCAGTTTTGTGAACGCCCGCCGGAAGATGTTGCAGACCTCGGCGGCGATATTGATCGGCTCGGAGGATTTGGAGAAGGCCCGCATCGCCTGGCTGGAATTGAAGTTCGGGTCGATATTGGCGAGCCTGCGCGCATAGCCCATCGGAAGCACCAGCACGGGCACGGATTCACCGTAGCATTGTGCGACGCCACCCATGGCGTTTTCGGCGCCGGGGCCGTGCTGCATGCAGAAGGCGCCGATCGACTGACCCGACGTCACGCGCGAGATCGCGTCGGCCATGTGAATGCCGATGCGTTCCTGACGGACCATCACCGGGCGGATGTCGGCATTCGCGGCATATTCGATCAGATGATTGACCGGATAGCCGCAGAGGATTTCGATGCCCTCACGCTTCATGATTTCCGCGATCGCGGTGCCGAGCTTCATGACGATCTCCCCTTAGTTGCAGACCGGTTAGTCCGGCCCGATTTATGATAGTTGGAACAGGATTTTTCGGATCGGTAAAGCGCGAGCGGCATCCACCCGGGAAGTGCTGATATGCGTTCGCGGCTTGATGAGCCTGGCGAACAAAGTATAGCCAACGAACAGGTGGCAAGGTTTTACGGTCGCATCATTGCCGAAGACGAATTTGGCGTCAGCATTTAGTTTGCGCGAATGGCGGTGCAGCAAAGCGCCTATATGACGGCAGGGCCTGATTGCCAGCTCTGCGGCTGGTTTGATTGGCTTGGTGGCGTGGTTGACCTTTCGGTCAAAGCGAAGGGAGGACGGCGCTGGGATAGTTATCTCGCTTCGCTGCGGCGGCGATTGAACATCGCCGCCATCAGGCCGACGAAATAATCCTTCACGCGGCGATCGGTGGCGAACGGCATTTCGGCGGCGCACTGTTCTTCGATCTCATCGCTCAGAACACCGATGTAGTTTTTTCCTGTTTCACGCTTCTGCGTAGGCATGTGCGTTCGCTCCGAAAGACGCCGACCAGCCGACAATGGCGGGCGCCATAAAATTCAAGGTAAATTTTTCTTGCCGTAAGAATACCCGGCGCAGCTAGGTATGAGCTTAATCAATCGTTCATGCTGTTCGTCAAAGCCGCATCAATCATTACGATCTAGGCTTCCATTTACAACGCGCTGTGTGGGAAAAGTCTCGGGATGTCGGCAGGAGTTTGTTCATGCGTCGATTGATCAGGCATTTTTTCAACGATGAATCCGGCGCGACTGCGATTGAGTATTGCCTGATCGCGATGGGCATCAGCATCGTGATCGTCGCTTCCGTCAACGGTGTCGGCACCGCGCTCAGTGGAAAGTTCGCTACTGTCAGTACGTCCCTTAAATAGAATGAACCGGTGTCAGGCGTCTCTTCACTCTCGCCGCGGGTTCCTGTCATCCGCATTTAGCGCCCGCATCATTCCGATCCGCGCGAACATCAGCCAGCCGCCGCCGGTCTCTGCGGCATTGATCAGATTCTCGATCGCGGTTTGCCAGCAGGTTTCGTGCTGTTCGGCTTCCGGCAATTTCATGATGTAGTCGGCGGCCTGCTGCAGCGTCGTGAGCTTGCGGCCGCCGCGTAGCGCAATCGGCTCATCGAACGGCGTCGACCACGACATCGCGCGCTATTCGTCGGGCGCGATGGCGATCAGCCGGCCTTCCTGGTGCGGGCGGACGTGCGCGCCGGCTTCTCGGCCTTCTTCGGCGCTTCCTTGACCGTCTCCTTGGCGGCGCGCTTTCCGCTGCCCGAGATCGGCAGCAGCATTTCACGCTGGCCGGCGGCTGCCTTGCGCGGCTTCTTGCCCTTGGCCTTGGTGGTTTCCTTGCCGTTTGCCTTGGCAGCGGCGGGGGCGGCCTGTTTCTCATTGGCGAGGCTGCGTTTCAGCGCATCCATCAGATTGATGACGTTGCCGCCGGAGTTCGGCGACGCCTTCGCGGATGGCTTCAGGCCGTTGCGCTTCTGGTTGATCAATTCGACCAATGCGGATTCGTAGCGATCCTCGAACTGCTCGGGTTCGAACGAGCCGGATTTCTGCTCGACGATATGCTTGGCCAGATCGAGCATATCCTTGGTGATCTTCACGTCCTGGATGTCGTCGAAATATTCCTTCTCGCTGCGGACTTCATAGGGATAGCGCAGCAACGTGCCCATCAGGCCATTGTCGAGCGGTTCCAGCGCGATGATGTGTTCGCGGTTGGTCAGCACCACGCGGCCAATCGCGACCTTGTTCATGGTGCGGATGGTTTCGCGGATCACCGCAAACGCGTCGTGTCCGACCTTGCCGTCCGGCACGAGATAATAGGGGCGGATCACGTAGCGGCTGTCGATATCGGCCCGCGGCACGAACTCGTCGATCTCGATGGTGCGGGTCGAGTCCAGCGCCAGATCGTCAAGCTCGTCCTTTGTCACCTCGATGTAGGTGTCGGTATCGACCTTGTAGCCCTTCATGATGTCTTCGTTGGCGACTTCCTCGCCGGTGTCAGCGTCGATCTTGGCGTATTTGATGCGATGGCCGGTCTTGCGGTTGATCTGATTGAACGAGACCTTCTCGGTATCCGAAGTCGCCGGATATAGGGCGACGGGGCAGGTCACGAGCGAAAGGCGCAAAAAGCCTTTCCAGTTGGCGCGGGGGGCCATGGGAAACTCCAGGGGACGCAACAAACGGCCATCAAGGATACCATTGGGGGAGCGGGTTTAAAACATGGCGGGGCAGGGAATCTCGAAACGGCGTTAACCGAGATCGGGCGATATGTTCCCTCTGCCGGTTGCGACCCTTTGGGCCACGCCACCACCGAGGCCCCGAATATCCGGAACATCATCACCCATCGGGCGTTGCTTTCGACAGGTGGTGTCGCGGCATTGGTTGGCATTACAGACACTTAGAACAGACGTTTTGGAAAATGAGGTTCCCCATGGCAACGCATCGAGATGGCCAGATTGTCGAGACCGCGACCGAAGCCCGTCAGGCCGAACCCGGTCCTTCGGTACTGGCGCTTTTGGCAGTTTCGACCGGGCTGGCGGTCATTATTCTGGGCGTGCTTTGGTTCGTGTTCTTCCGGATATGATCGACGTCACAGCGCGGTGTGGGCAGTAATCAGATTGATCCCGGTTGCCGCTGGTGTGCGACTGGAATAACACCGTCGCATTCCTCGGCCGGAAATGCGCCAGCTCATGAGTTTCACTTACGTCATTCCGGATATCCACGGCCGCGATGATCTGCTCGGTCGGGCGTTTGGCGAGATATCGGCGTATGCGTCCGGCGCGGCCGGTGTCATCGTCACCATCGGCGATTACGTAGACAAGGGTCCACAGACGAAGCAGGTCATCGAGCGTCTGGTCCCGGGCATCGGCGACGACTGGCGCTTCGTTGCGCTCAAGGGCAATCACGACGCAATGATGCTCGATGGTTTGCGCGATTCCGCGAAGCTGGCGTTTTGGCTGGAGCGGGGCGGCGAATCGGCGCTGGAGTCGTATAGCGGTGATGTCGCCGCCGTGCCGCAAACTCATATTGCGTGGCTCGATCAATTGCAGCTGATGCATGTCGACGCGCATCGCGTCTACGTGCACGCTGGTGTCGATCCCGGCATACCGCTGGACGGGCAGAGCGAAAAAACGCTGCTGTGGAAACGCTACCCGAAGGAGGATGCGAGCGGTTTTGGCAAACGCCACGTCGTTCATGGCCACGACAATGATCCCGATGGTCCGCTATTGTACCAGGGCCGCACCAACCTCGACACCGCCGCCTGGAAAACCGGGCGGCTTACGATCGGGGTTTTTGATGACGACCGGCCGGGCGGTCCGATCGATTTCATCGTTGTCGCGGGAGCGGCCGGTCGCTAGTCGCGCTTAAATTCCCCGATTTCGGCGCCTCTTGGGCATCCGATTCGTCAGGGTACGCGTTTGGGCCTGCGACGGACGGTCGCGCCGTTGCAGGCGGTCATGACGAAAAAGTAACATGGCATCGATGCCCTGTTCATTGCCCGTTCACGCCGGTGGGCCTCATTTGAGGCAGGTTTTTTGAAGCTCACCATGGAGGCCACCTTGCGCCTGCTCGTCGTTGAGGATGATCCGGATCTCAATCGTCAGCTGACGACCGCGCTGACGGATGCCGGCTATGTCGTTGATCGTGCGTTCGACGGCGAGGAGGGGCACTACCTCGGCGACAGCGAACCCTATGACGCTGTCGTCCTCGACATCGGCCTGCCGAAGATGGATGGCATCTCGGTGCTGGAGGCATGGCGCCGCAACAAGCGGATCATGCCGGTTCTGATCCTGACTGCACGCGATCGCTGGAGCGACAAAGTGCAGGGTTTCGATGCCGGCGCCGACGACTACGTCGCAAAGCCGTTTCATCTGGAAGAAGTCTTGGCGCGGATACGTGCGCTGCTGCGCCGCTCGACCGGTCATGCCCAGTCGGAGCTGACCTGCGGCCCGGTTTCGCTGGACACCCGCACCGGCCGGGTCAGCGTATCCGGCAATCCGATCAAGATGACGTCGCACGAATACCGGTTGCTGGCCTATCTGATGCATCATACTGGGCGTGTGGTGTCGCGCACCGAACTCGTCGAGCATCTCTATGATCAGGATTTCGACCGCGATTCCAACACCATCGAAGTGTTCGTTGGCCGCATCCGCAAGAAGCTCGACGTCGATATCATCCAGACCGTGCGCGGGCTCGGCTATCTCCTGACGCCGCCGGCACCCAGCGTCTGATCGCCGGCATGTGACCAAAGGCCTTGAACCAGCGACGCGCTTGGCGTTTTGTCCGGGCATGACCTTATCCGAAAACCGCCCTCTGCTGTTCGGGATCGAGCCCTGATGCGCGGCTCTTCGCTCGCCACCCGGTTGTTCCTTTCGGCGACCGCCTGGGTGGTGGTGATCCTCGTCATTACAGGCGTCGTATTGTCGTCGGTCTATCGCGATGCGACCGAGCGCGCGTTCGACCGCCGCCTCAATCTTTATCTGCGTACCCTGATCGCCGAGGTCGCGACCCCGGACGAGCCGCCTGATCACCCGTTCCAGTCGCTCGGCGAGCCTCTGTTCGAACTGCCGCTGTCGGGCTGGTACTGGCAGGTTATCCGCACCGATAGTGAGAAAGCAGAAGCGCGGGTGTCGCGTTCGCTGTGGGACAAGAAGCTGCCGAAACTCGAGGAGCATGGCGCCGAACTGACCGCGGCCGGCGTTCGTCTTGGCTATGTCGACGGCCCCGAGGGGCAGAATTTGCGTATGGTGGAGCGTCCGGTCGATCTCGGCGCCGACGGCAAGTTTCTGATCAGCGTCGCCGGCGATGGCAGCGAGATTTTCGACGAGACGCGCAGCTTCGACTATTATCTAGGCGGCACGTTCGCGGCGCTCGGCATCGTGCTGCTGCTGACCACCATCTTCCAGGTCCGTTTCGGACTTGCGCCGCTCAAGCGCATTTCGGAATCCATCGCCGATATCCGCTCCGGCCGGGCCGAACGGCTCGAGGGCGAATTCCCGGTCGAGATCGCGCCACTGGCGCGTGAAACCAATGCGCTGATCGACGCCAACAGGGAAATCGTCGAGCGCGCGCGCACCCATGTCGGCAATCTCGCCCACGCCATCAAGACGCCGCTGTCCGTCATCGTCAACGAGGCGGCCGCTCACCCGGCTGATCCCTTCGCCAGCAAGGTCCTGGAGCAGGCCGATGTGATGCGTGACCAGGTGGCGCATCATCTGGAGCGCGCCCGCATCGCCGCGCGCGTCACCGTCGTCGGCACCGTGACCGAGGTCGCACCCGCGATCGAGGCGTTGCGGCGGACGATGGAAAAAATCCATCGCGGTCGCGGCCTCGCCATCGACCTCAAGGCGGATCCGCAAGCGAAATTTCGCGGCGAGCGCCAGGATCTGGAGGAGATGGCCGGCAATCTGGTCGATAACGCCTGCAAATGGGCCGCCTCGCAAGTCCTCATCGAAGTGCTGGTCGAGCCGGCGGTGGAACCCAGTGTCGGACCCAAACTGCGGCTTATCGTCGATGATGACGGCAGGGGGCTTTCGTCCGAACAGCGTGCGCAGGCCTCGCGGCGAGGCCAGCGGCTCGACGAATCAAAGCCGGGCTCCGGGCTGGGGCTTTCGATCGTGGTCGATCTAGCGGCCCTCTATGGCGGGAGCCTTGCGCTGAGCGACGCCCCGACCGGCGGGTTGCGGGCCGAACTGGTGCTGCCCGGGGTATGATCGCCACACCTGCCCGAAAAGCAGGCGTTTCTGATCCGGAACCGCCATGCGGCGCTTGATTCCCGTCATTCCTAAACGACTTCTTAACGCGCACACTTTTATGATTGTTGCTGGACGCGCTTTGCGGTCTGCACGACAAACGCATATCCATACCGGGCGAATGAGCCAGACATCGATCGAGCGGCTGAGGGATTATCTCGCCCAGCTCCCGCCTCAGGCGCAGGCGCTGCTGATGCGGGAGTTCGAGCGCGCCGTCGAACGCGGCGAAGATACCGCCGTGGCCACCCTCGTGCTCGAGCAGTTGCGCAAGGTCGTGCGTGGAACCGAAGAAGACGCGGAGGTGCGGCCGCGGACCGACGATCCGGCGCGGCTGTTGTTCCGCCCGATCGAGCCGTACCTCGTTGAAAGTAATTTTCCGATGCGCCAAGGGCAAATCCGGCGCACTTCGCTGCAGCCAATCTGGCAATGGGTTGCACGAGATGGTGCGCCAGATCAGGCGCGAGCCTTTGAGACGGTGCTGGCCGAGATCAGGCAGAGTGGTCTGACTGCGGGCCTCGAATCCGAGACGCGTAAATTCCAGATGGCCGTCGCCGAGTCGATCGTCAAGGTCTCAAAACCGGGGCCGGGGGATGACAGGCAGCGTTCGCTCTCCCGTATCGGCACGCCCAATGTCGTGGAGGATTTGCTGGCGATCGGGTCGGTGTTGCGCGCGCGCGAGGCGATGGATACGCTGGGTAGCAGGCTTCCAAGCCAGATACGGGCCTTCACCGATTCCCAGATCGTGATCATTACCGCGGTGCTCGAAGTTCCCTCGTTGCAAACGCCGCAACTGCTGCCGTTCGCGCTCTCGCTGATCATGCAGCGGCTGGCGGCGCCCTGGCAGATCATCCGCCTCGCCATCAAGATGGCGGCATCCGACGACGAAATTCGCGTGGCCGCAACGCCCTTCGGTATTGCCGTTACGCTGGCGCTGCATGATCTCTCGTTCCTGGCGGCGTGTCTGCGCACCGATATCAGGCGAGGCCAGTTCGACGATGTCGGCGAACAGCTCAAGATACTGCATGATGGCGTGCGCGGCCTGCGCACCGAACTCGACCTGCGCAACGATTCCACTTGGGGCCGGCAGCTGACCTCGATCCGCGCCGAAATTTCAAACTCGCTGCAATCCGAAATCGACAGCGTACCGGGCCGGGTTCGCCGCATCCTGCGCCAGCGCGCCGACAAGGACATTGCGGCTGCCCCCAAGATCGATGAGACGGAGGTCGAGGACACCGCCGCCCTGATCGATTTCGTCGCGGTGTGCCGCAACTATGCCAGCGAGCTTGCGATCAACGAGGTCACGTTGCGGACCTATTCCGACCTGCAGCATTACGTCGAGCAATCTACCGAGGGTCTGGTGCAGTCGCTCCGCGGCGGCGATAGCAAGTCGCGGGCCTACCTGCAGACCCAGGTCAAGGCGGCAATCCGCTTCTGCGAGGTCCTGTTCGGCCAGGATTATGCGTCGCTGATGAGCCGAGCGGCCGAAAACGCCGTCACGGGCGAACGCAAATCCCCCGAGCGCAAGGCCTCCCGTAACGGATAGGCCCGGACGGGCCTTTTCCGATAGTTTTCGCGATTTCCCGCGTGGCTTTCGATCCAGTAATTGTTAATTGCCGGGCTTGCCGTCGGTGGTGTAAAGCGGCGCATCGGCGTTTGGTTTGGAGGCGCCGTTCCGCCCGGGAACCGCTTGATGACGCTGTGGTTTGTGTTCGCGCTGATGACGGTCGCGGCGATCTTTGCCGTGCTCTGGCCGTTGAGCCGAAGTGCTGCGCCGCAAGCCGGCGGCAGCGAAGCGGCCGTTTACCGGGATCAACTCGCCGAGATCGATCGCGACGTCGCCGCCGGGCTGATTGGTCCTTCCGAAGCGGAAGCCGCGCGGATCGAGATCAGCCGCCGCCTGCTCGCGGCTGCGGACGGTCAGCACGATCTCCCGGCGTACGCCAATCTCACGCTGCGCCGGTCTTCGACCGTTTTGGCGCTGGTGGGTCTGCCGGTCGCCGCGGTTGCTTTCTATCTCTCCGTCGGATCGCCCCGGCTCGGCGATTTCCCGCTCGCCGATCGTAGCCGTGCCGCCGACGTCAATCAGCCGCTCGACAATCTGGTGGCGCAGGTCGAGGCGCATCTGGAAAAAAATCCGACCGACGGCCGCGGCTGGAGCGTGCTGGCTCCGGTCCTGATGCGGGTCGGCCGCTACGACGACGCGATCCGCGGCTATCGCAATTCGATCACCTACAATGGCGACAGCGCCGAACGCCGTTCCGACCTCGGCGAAGCCTTGATGGGTTCGGCAGGCGGCGTCGTGACCTCGGAGGCCAAAGCCGAATTCGAACGCGCGATCGCGCTCAACGCCGACGATCCCAAGGGCGGCTATTTCCTGGGGCTTGCCGCCGAACAGGACGGCCGCAGCCCCGACGCCGCCGCGATCTGGCGTGCGATGCTGGCCAAGGCCGCACCCGATGCGCCGTGGCGTCCGTTGGTGCAGGCCGCATTGGTGCGGGTCGGCGGTCCGGTGGCGCCAACGCTGTCCAACGATACGATGGCCGCCGCCAAGGACATGAACGAGGCCGACCGCGGCGCGATGATCGGCAGCATGGTCGATCGGCTCGCCACAAGGCTGAAGCAGAACGGCGACGATGTCGAGGGATGGCTGCGGCTGGTTCGTGCCTATATGGTGATGGGTGAACGCGACAAGGCTGTAAGCGCATTGTCGGATGCGCGTCAGGCCGTTGCCAACGATGCGGACCGCTTGCGCCAGCTCAATGAGGGCCTGAAGAATCTCGGGCTTGATGGATAATGGACTCCATCACGCACGAAGCCAGAGGATTATCATGACGCGCAAGCAGCGGCGTTTGACCATGATCGGCGGTTCGCTCGCGGTGCTCGCGGTGGCAGCGGCGCTGGTGCTGAACGCGATGCGCGATTCCATCGTGTTCTTTTCCACGCCCTCGATGGCGGCCGAGAAGCAGATTCCGACCGGCAAGCGGTTCCGTCTCGGCGGCCTGGTGCAGCCGGGATCGCTGGTGCGCGGCGATAATCTGGCGGTGAATTTCAGCGTCGCCGACGGCGGCGCCACGCTGCCGGTGGCCTACAAGGGAATCCTCCCGGACCTGTTCCGTGAAGGGCAGGGCGTCGTCGCAGAGGGCGCGATCGACGCTTCCGGCGTATTCAGGGCCGATACCGTTCTGGCAAAGCATGACGAGACCTACATGCCAAAGGACGTTGCCGACGCTTTGAAGAAACAAGGACACTGGAAAGACGATTACGGCGCCAAACCGGGTGCCTCGGCGGCACCTGCGCCGATGCAGGGAGCGTCGAAATGATCGCCGAGGCCGGACATTACGCGCTGGTGCTGGCGCTCGCGCTGGCGTTGATCCAGTCCACGGTACCGATCGCCGGCGCGCGCTGGGGCGATGCCGCGCTGATGAATGTCGCGCGCTCCACGGCGCTGGCGCAATTGTTGTTTGTCGCGCTGTCGTTCACGGCACTGGTGATGCTGCACGTCAGCTCCGATTTCTCCGTCGCCAACGTGTTCGAGAATTCGCATTCGGCCAAGCCGCTGATCTATAAAATCACCGGCGTCTGGGGCAACCACGAAGGCTCGATGCTGCTGTGGGTGGCGATCCTGGCGCTGTTCGGTGGTCTCGTCGCCGCCTTCGGCAATAATCTACCGCTGTCGCTGCGTGCCCATGTGCTGGCGGTGCAGGCCTGGATTGCGGCGGCGTTCTACCTGTTCATCCTGGTGACCTCGAACCCGTTCCTGCGCATCGCCTCGCCGCCCATCGAGGGCCGCGATCTCAATCCGGTGCTGCAGGACATCGGTCTCGCGGTGCATCCGCCGATGCTCTATCTCGGTTATGTCGGGTTCTCGATTTCGTTTTCGTTCGCAGTCGCAGCGTTGCTCGAAGGGCGGATAGACGCGGCCTGGGCGCGCTGGGTGCGGCCGTGGACGCTGGTGGCGTGGATATTCCTGACGCTCGGCATCGCGATGGGTTCTTACTGGGCCTATTACGAACTCGGCTGGGGCGGCTGGTGGTTCTGGGATCCGGTCGAGAATGCCTCGCTGATGCCGTGGCTCGCCGGCACCGCGCTGTTGCACTCCGCGGTCGTGATGGAAAAGCGCAACGCGCTTAAGGTCTGGACCATACTGCTTTCGATCCTGACCTTCTCGCTGTCGCTGCTCGGCACCTTCCTGGTGCGCTCGGGCGTGCTGACCTCGGTGCATGCGTTTGCCACCGATCCAACGCGCGGCGTGTTCATCCTGTTGATCCTGTGCCTGTTCATCGGTGGCAGTCTTTCGCTTTACGCATGGCGCGCGTCGGCGCTGAAGCAGGGCGGGCTGTTCGCACCGATCTCGCGCGAAGGCGCGCTGGTGCTGAACAATCTGTTCCTGACCACGGCCTGCGCCACGGTGTTCATCGGAACGCTGTATCCGCTGGCGCTGGAAGTCCTGACCAGCGACAAGATTTCGGTCGGCGCACCGTTCTTCAACCTGACGTTCGGGCCGTTGTTCGTGCCGCTGATGATGGCGATGTCGTTCGGGCCGCTGCTGGCATGGAAGCGTGGTGATTTGCTGGGCGCGGCGCAGCGGCTGACGGCGGCCGGCATCGCGGCGCTGATCGGCATTGCCGTGGTGTATGCGTGGACCTATGGCGGCAGCACTTTTGCACCGCTCGCAATCGGGCTTGCGATCTTCGTCATCGCCGGTGCCATGACCGATCTTGCCGAACGCATGGCCTTGTTTCGTGTTCCGTTTGCGACCGCGATGCAACGCGCGCGCGGATTGCCGCGCTCGACCTGGGGCACCGCGTTCGCCCATGCCGGTGTCGGCGTCGCGTTGATCGGGATCGTCTGCGAGACCACCTGGAACAGCGAATATATCGGCACCATGAAGCCGAACGGCGTTGCCAGGCTCGCGGGCTACGAATTGAAACTCGACGGCGTTACCCACCGGCAGGGTCCGAATTTCCGCGAGATGATCGCGCAGTTCAGCGTCACCCTCGATGGCGAGAAACTCAGCGTGATGACGCCATCGAAGCGCAATTTCACCACGCGGGGATCGTCGACCACGGAGGCCGCGCTGCTGACGCGCGGTGCCAGCCAGCTCTATATTTCGCTCGGCGAGACCACCAACGAAGGCGCGGTCGCGGTACGGATCTATCACAAGCCGCTGGTGCTGATGATCTGGTGGGGGCCTGTGCTGATGGCGCTCGGCGGCATGCTGTCGCTGTCGGACCGCCGCTTGCGGGTCGGCGCGCCGAAGCCTGCGAAAGCCTCGCGCGCGCTGCAGGCGGCGGAGTGACCCCTTGAAGCTGCTCCTTGCCGGCGCACTTGCCGCCCTCTTAATGATCGGATGCCCGGCCGCTCACGCGGTGCAGCCGGATGAGATCATGGCCGATCCGGGCAAGGAGGCGCGCGCGCGCGATCTGTCGCGCGAACTGCGCTGCATGGTTTGCCAGAACCAGTCGATCGACGATTCCGAGGCGCCGCTGGCGCGCGACTTGCGGCTGTTGGTGCGCGAGCGGATCGCGGCCGGCGACAGCGATCGCCAAGTGATCGATTTCCTGGTGGCGCGCTACGGTGAGTTTGTGCTGCTGAAGCCGCGCTTCAGCCCGCATACGCTGGTGCTGTGGTTGTTGCCGCCGCTGGCGCTGCTGGGCGGGGGCCTCGCGTTGTGGACCTACAGCCGGCGTCGCCCGAAATTCCCTGGCACGGAAGATCAGGGCTTGCTCAAGCTGACAGCCGAGGAAGAAGCCCGCCTCGAGCGCCTGATCGCGGCCGAAATCGCGCCGGAGGGCCGGCCCGAGCAGCCTTCGATTGCAAGCGGAGCCGTTTCCGCTAAGACTTCCGGGTAGCAAGAAACTTCTCAGGGGATTTGAACATGGCGCTTTCGCTGTATGACGCCAGCGTGGCGAACTATCTGCAAACCCTCGGCGCGGTCTCAGGTTTTCTCGACCGCGCGCTGGCCCATTATCAAGAGAACAGCATCGATCCGGAAGCGATCGTCGAGACGCGGCTGGCGGCGGACATGCGGCCGTTTCGCTTCCAGATCATTTCCGTCGTCCAGCATTCCCTGGGCGCCATCGAGGGCGTGCAGCAGGGCCTTTTCAATCCGCCGTCGTTCAAGACCCCATTCAACTTCGCAGGCTTGCAGGCGCACGTAACGCAGGCGCGCGAGGCCTTGAAGGCGCTGACGCCCGATGCGGTCAATGCGCTCGGCGGCAAGGATGTCATCTTCGCGCTCGGCGAACGCAAATTGCCGTTCACCGCGGAAGGTTTTCTGATGTCGTTCTCGCTGCCCAATTTCTATTTCCACGCCACCACCGCTTACGACATCCTGCGCACCAACGGCGTTCCCCTCGGCAAGCGGGATTTTATGGGTCGGCTCAACCTGAAGACCTGAACGCATTTGGCGTGCCGCCAAACACGATCATGTGTGCAGCCCCCGACCGCGCTTGCTTCATGTTCAGTGATGCGCGACCGGGCGTACGCTAAGCCGTTGATTGCCTGCGCTAAACTGCCGCATCCATAAGTCCTTCCATTACAAAAGTTTAATTCCCTCGCCAGCGTGCCGTAAGGCGGCAAACCCCATCTTCAGTCCTGTCAGGTGCCCAGCCCCGCACCGTCGATTCTGGATCTGGAGATTTCCAACAATGACTGAACGTCCCGTCGATCTTTCCTCGCTTCCGTCCTACGTCGCACCGCGCCGTCAGCTGTTCTCGGCGCGCAAATTCGCGCTGATGGCTTCCGTCGTCGCCGGTCTCGGCGCGGCGGTTTATGGTTTCAGCCCGCCGCAGGGCCCGGTTGATATCTTCACCACCGCGGCACACGCGCAGGTCAACAACGAAGTCCGCAAGGTCGCGCAGCCGATCGGCTTTGCCGATATCGTCGAGCGCGTGAAGCCGTCGGTGATCTCGGTCAAGGTCAACATCGCCGAGAAGGTGGCTAGCAAGGACAAGGACGACAGCGCCAACCGCGATGACGACTCGCCGTTCCAGCCGGGTTCGCCGATGGAGCGCTTCTTCCGCCGCTTCGGTGGACCGGATGGCTTGCCCCCGGGCCTGCGCGGTGGACCGCGCGGCGGACGTGGTCCGGTGACCGGTCAGGGCTCGGGCTTCTTCATCTCGCCTGATGGCTATGCCGTGACCAACAACCATGTCGTCGATGGCGCCGACAAGGTCGAGGTCACGATGGACGATGGCAAGACCTACACCGCCAAGGTGATTGGCACCGATCCGCGCACCGACGTCGCCCTGATCAAAGTGGCCGGCCGCACCGACTTCCCGTTCGCCAAACTGTCCGACTCCAAGCCGCGGATCGGCGACTGGGTGCTCGCGGTCGGTAACCCGTTCGGCCTCGGCGGCACCGTAACCGCCGGCATCGTCTCGGCGTCCGGCCGCGACATCGGCAACGGTCCGTATGACGATTTCATCCAGATCGACGCGCCCGTGAACAAGGGCAACTCCGGTGGTCCGGCGTTCGACGTGTCGGGTGAGGTGATGGGCGTCAACACCGCGATCTATTCGCCGTCCGGCGGCAGCGTCGGCATCGCGTTCTCGATTCCCGCTTCCACCGTGAAGAGCGTGGTCGCCCAGCTCAAGGACAAGGGCTCGGTCGCCCGTGGCTGGATCGGCGTTCAGATCCAGCCGGTGACGCTCGACATCGCCGACAGCCTCGGCCTGAAGAAGGCGGAAGGTGCTCTGGTGGCGGAAGCGCAAGCCAGCGGTCCAGCGGCCAAGGCCGGCATCGAAGCCGGTGACGTCATCACCGCGGTGAATGGCGAACAGGTCAAGGATGCGCGCGAACTCGCTCGCACTATCGGCGGATTGGCGCCGGGTGCAGCAGTGAAGCTCAACGTGCTGCACAAGGGCCAGGACAAGGTCATCAACCTCACGCTCGGCCAGTTGCCGAACACGGTTGAAGCCAAGGCCAGCACCGACGACGGCGACAACGCCAAGCCGAACAAGGGAACCGACGTCCCGAAGCTCGGCATGACGGTGGCTCCCGCCAACAGCGTGGCAGGCGCCGGCAAGGAAGGCGTTGTGGTAACCGAAGTCGATCCGAAGAGCGCGGCCGCAGAGCGCGGCTTCAAGGAAGGCGACGTGATCCTGGAAGTCGGAGGCAAGACCGTCGCCACCGCCACTGAAGTGCGCGATGCCATCAACGCCGCGCGCACTGACAGCAAGACCAGCGTTCTCATGCGCGTGAAGAGCGGCGGTTCGTCGCGGTTCGTGGCAGTGCCGGTCGCTAAGGGTTAAATAGAGATGGAAGGTTTCGCCGGCATCAGTCGCCCCCGCCGACGGCTCCTTCCGGGGAGCGGGTCCAAAGCTCGCTCCCTCAGAGTACCTTTCGATGGAATACGCCCCCCTCCGTCGGAAGGGAAAAGGGCGGCGGGGTCCCCCAGCCTCGCCGCCCGCTTTTTTCACCCTGATTTTCACTTGCAGACACAAAAAATTGCGTTGGTTCGCGGTCGCCTTGCATCGGCCTGCGGCTCGCGCCATGGTGAGAGAAAGCCACTGACGTGACCGCAACCGCTCCACAAATGCGCCTGTTGATCATCGAAGACGACCGCGAGTCCGCCGACTATCTGGTGAAGGCGTTCCGTGAAGTCGGTTATGTCGCCGATCTCGCCAGCGATGGCGAGGAAGGTCTGTCGCTCGCCGACAGCGGTGATTACGACGTGATGGTGATCGACCGCATGTTGCCGAAGCGCGACGGATTGTCGGTGATCGGCAGCTTGCGCGAAAAGGGCAACCGCACGCCGGTCTTGATCCTGTCCGCGCTCGGCCAGGTCGATGACCGCATCAAGGGCCTGCGCGCAGGCGGTGACGACTATCTGCCGAAACCCTATTCATTTGCCGAACTGCTGGCGCGGGTCGAAGTGCTGTCGCGCCGCCATGGCGGTCCGGCCGAGGAAACCACCTACAAGGTCGGCGACCTCGAACTCGACCGGTTGTCGCACCGCGTCGCTCGCGGCAAGGACGAACTGACCTTGCAGCCGCGCGAATTTCGCCTGCTCGAATATTTGATGAAGCATGCGGGGCAGGTGGTGACGCGCACCATGCTGCTGGAAAACGTCTGGGATTATCATTTCGATCCGCAGACCAACGTCATCGATGTGCATATCTCGAGGCTGCGCTCCAAGATCGACAAGGGTTTCGAGCGGCCCTTGCTGCATACGATCCGCGGCGCCGGATACATGATCCGTGACGGCATTCGGTAGGTTGGATAAACCCTGCTCCCAGCCGGTCGATATTGACTTCACCTTTGAGCTTTTTTTGCCGCACGCGGCCGCGCACGTTTCCGCGCGCTTAAGCTCGTGACAAATAGTTTTCGAGCTTTTGTCCCTCCCTTTTTTGTGAACCGGACTGGCTTTGCAATGACCAGATCGTCCAGCGAAATCGCCAACGCTCTCGCCATATTGGCAAGTGTCTGAACATCGCCGGTCTTTGTTCCGTTCTCGATCTCCGAAACAAAGCCCTGAGCGACCCCGATTGATCTGGATAATGCTTCCTGCGTCATGCCGCGATGCTTGCGCCAGAATGCCAGTGGGGTCTTGGCGCTGAGCAATTGATCCGTCTGTTCGCTGGTTAGCAGCGTCTCGTTACCGCTCTCGATATCGGCGAGGATGCTGTTGGCGCGTGACGCATCCGCTGCGTTCTCATCGTACCGCCCGCGCGCCAATGCGTCGTATTCGGCGCGCGACAGGATCACAATATCGTCGCCTTGAGGCGTCTTGGTCATGACCGGCATATGTTCCTCCTATTCGTAGATTTCGCCGCGGGGACCGATATCTAGAATGGTAATTGTTGTTTCGGTCTCGTGAACAGTACCCGGAAGCCAGCAATGCGAAGGCGCTTTGCGCTGCTGCCGGTAAGCTGGATGACATTGTTTGCCAAGGCCGCAGGTTCGGTTGCGTATTGCTCGATCTTCGCGCGGATTTGTTTGGCGCGGTTTTTGTGAGCCTGAAGGCTCCGAAGCGCGACTTTGCTGTACAAGATCGCTTTCACGCTCGATTATATAGCCTGGAGAGATGTCAATATCGAGGTTTAAATCTCCTATAGAGATATTCTGAATCCGGCAATGAGCGTTTGACCGTCGGTATTTCCTGGTCCCGCGATGCGAATGGAAGTTCGCCGTCCTCATCCGGTTCATGAACGCTTTGTCACTTCAGGCGCTTCGAATACCCGTGATAACGTCAGCGCGAGAACCAACCATGTCAGGTGATTTGATCCGTGACGGCATTCGGTAAACTGATCCGCACCACGGCGTTTCGCCTGACGCTGGCCTATCTGTTTCTGTTTGCGCTGTTTGCCGCCTCGCTGCTGGGTTATTTCGCCTGGAATACGCGCCGGCTGATCAACGAGCAGATCACCACCACCGTCAACGCCGAAATATCCGAAATCGAGACCATCTACGCACGCCGCGGTCTGCGCGGCCTTGCCGTCACGCTCGGCTATCGCGCGCTGCGGCCCGGCGCCAACCTCTATCTCGTCACCACGCCGGCGGGAACGGCGTTCGGCGGCAATGTTGAATCGCTGTCTGCGGGCGTGATGGCCTCGTCCGGCTGGTCCGAGACCGCGTACCGCCGACTCGACGAGCAGGATACTGCCAAACATCGCGCGCTGGTGCGCGTCACCGAACTCAGCAACGGCTTTCGGCTGCTCGTCGGGCGCGACCTTGACGAGCGCCGGCGGCTGTTCGGCATCGTCGCCAACGCCGCGCAATGGTCGCTGTTGGTCGTCATCGTGCTCGGCCTCGGCGGCGGCATTTTCGTGGCGCGGCGGGTGCTGCACCGGATCGACGCCATGACGGGCACCACCCAGCGCATCATGGCTGGCGATCTCTCCGGCCGGCTGCCGGTGGGGCGCAGCGGCGACGAACTCGATCGCCTCGCGGAAAACCTCAACGCCATGCTGGAGCGGATCGAGGCGCTGATGATGGGCCTCAAGGAAGTCTCCGACAACATCGCCCATGATCTCAAGACGCCGCTGACACGGCTGCGCAACCGCGCCGAGGAGGCCCTGGCGAGCTCCGGCAGCGAGAGCGAATATCGCGCTGCGCTGGAGCGTACCATCGAGGAATCCGATGGCTTGATCCGCACCTTCAACGCGCTGCTGATGATCGCGCGCGCCGAGTCCGGGCAGGCGCGCGGCAACATGGACGATTTCGACGCCGCCGATGTCGCCAAGGGCATCCACGAGCTTTATGAGCCCCTGGCCGAAGATGACGGCCTGACCCTGCGCGTGGCGGCCGGTCCGGCGCCGCTGCACGGTAATCGCGAACTGATCAGCCAGGCGTTGGCCAATCTGGTCGAGAACGCGATCAAATACGGCAAGCCGGATCCGGCCGTGCAGCCGCTGGACCCGGCCGTGGCGGCGCGGGCGAAGGAGATCCTGATCGAAGCGCGGCGCGAGGGTGAATCCGTGCTGATCAGCGTTACTGATCATGGGCCCGGTATCCCCGAAGGCGATCGCAAGCATGCGGTGGAACGCTTCGTGCGGCTCGAAGCCAGCCGGACGCTGCCCGGTTCGGGACTTGGCCTCAGCCTGGCGTCGGCTGTGGCCACACTGCATGGCGGCGAACTGAAGCTCGGCGATTCGCATCCCGGGTTGATCGCGACACTGGCCATTCCGGCGCGTGCGGCCTCCGGTGACAGGCTTGCGGCTCAAACGCAGGATGTGCCACAGAAGGTGGCATGAACTCATCCGCGCCGGGCAACGCGGAAGGACTGGGCTTGGCCGCGTTTTTCGTGGACGGGCCGCACGTCTCCGCTTCAGGCAATGCCGAACAGCTTTTAGGCGACTGGCTCTCCGAACTGGAGCCGGCGCAGTCGGCTGTGCTCCACGCGCTGCTCGAACAGCCGTTCGCCAGGCGCGTTCTGCTCGGGATCACGGAATTCTCGCCCTATCTGTTCGATCTGGTCCGCGCCGACGCGGCGCGGCTGATCCGCCTTTTGACGTGCGAGCCGGAGTCGCATCTGGCGTCGCTGATCGAGAAAACCACCCACGACGTCTTCGCTGCGGCCAGCGAGTCCGACGTGATGCACCTGCTGCGCCGCATGAAGGCGGAAGCCGCTTTGATGATCGCGCTGTGCGACATCGGCGGGGCCTGGCCTGTGATGCGGGTAACGGCGGCGCTGACCGATCTCGCGGTCGCCTCGGTACAGGCCGCGCTGCGGTTTCTGCTGCGCCAGGAGGTCACGCGCGGCCGGATGAACGCTGCCAACCCGGATCGGCCGGAAGAAGGCTGCGGCCTGATCGTGCTCGCGATGGGCAAGATGGGTGCGGGCGAACTGAACTATTCCAGCGACATCGACCTGATCGTGTTTTTTGATCCGGCCGCGACCTCGCTGGTCGCGGACATCGAGCCGGCGCCGTTCTTCGTGCGCGTCACGCAGGCACTGTCGCGATTGCTGCAACAGCGCAGCGGCGACGGCTATGTATTCCGCGTCGATCTGCGCTTGCGGCCCGATCCTGCCTCGACCCAGGTCGCGATGTCGACTGACGCGGCGCTGCACTACTACGAGCGGGAAGGGCGGACTTGGGAACGCGCCGCGATGATCAAGGCGCGGCCCTGCGCCGGCGACGCCAAGGCGGGCGAGGCGCTGATGGTCGAACTCGCACCGTTCGTCTGGCGCAAGCATCTCGACTTCGCGGCGCTGGCCGACGTCCACGACATGAAGCGGCAGATGCAGACCTATCGCGGCCAGAGCGAGATCGCTGTCGAAGGCCACAACGTCAAGGTCGGGCGCGGCGGTATCCGTGAGATCGAGTTTTTCGCCCAGACCCAGCAATTGATCGCGGGCGGCCGGCATCCGCATTTGCGGGTGCGACCGACGCTGCAGGCGTTGCAGGTGCTGGCGACCAGCAACTGGATCACGTTCCAGGCGCTGGAAGAACTCACCGTTGCCTACGAATATCTGCGGCGGGTCGAACACCGGCTGCAGATGATCTCGGACGAGCAGACCCACGCGCTGCCCGACGAGCCAGAGGCCGTGGAACGGTTTGCAAACTTCTTCGGCTACGAGAGCCGTGCGGCCTTCGCAAAAGATCTACTCGGTCACCTCGAGACAGTGCAGGGGCATTACAGCAAGCTGTTCGAGGGCGATCCGACCGGCACAGTGAAGCTGCCCGATGTCAATTATGATGCCGGTCCGGAAGACCAGCGGCTGCTCGATCATCTCGCCACGCTCGGCTTCAAGAAGCCGGTGATGGTCGCCAAAATCGTGCAGCAATGGATCGAAGACGATTATCGCGGGCTGCGCAACGAGGCCACCAGAAGCGCATTCATCGAATTCATTCCCGGCCTGATCGACGGCCTCGCGCATGCCGAAGATCCCGACGACGCGGTGACGGCGTTCGACCGCTTCCTCGGCGCCTTGCAACGCGGCGGCCGGCTGATTTCATTGCTGAGCCAGAACCGCGATCTCGTCGCCTTGGTGGCGTTGATCCTCGGGGCCGCGCCGCGGCTCGGCGACATGCTGGCGCGGCAACCGCAGATCATGGACGGCTTGATCGACCCGCGCTTCTTCGGCGCGATGCCGGACCAGAAGGAATTGTCGGCGCGGCTGGCGGCGACGCTGGAAGATGCGGCGTCCTACGAGGATTTCCTCGATCGACTGCGTTTGTTCGGCCAGGAGAGCCTGTTCCTGATTGGCACGCGTATTCTTTCAGGCACGGTGTCCGCCCAGCAGGCCAGCGTCGCCTTTGCCGACGTCGCCGAGGGCATTGTCAACACCGTGCATCGCCTGGTCACCGATCAGTTCGCCACCCAATACGGCAGGATTAAAGGGCAGGAGACCGCGATCCTCGCGATGGGCCGGCTCGGCAGCCGCGAGATGACGGCGTCGTCGGATCTCGATCTGATTCTGCTCTATGATTTCGACGAAGAGACGCCCGACTCCGACGGCGAGCGCTCGCTGCACGGCGCGCAATATTTTGCGCGGCTCACCCAGCGTCTGATCTCGGCCTTCACGACGCGCACCAATTACGGCGTGCTCTATGACGTCGATATGCGGCTGCGCCCGTCGGGCCGCGCGGGCCCGGTGGCGTCGCGGATCGACGCGTTCGCCGACTATCAGGAACGCGAGGCCTGGACCTGGGAGCACATGGCGCTGACGAGGGCGCGAGTGATTTCGGCTTCGCCCGCGTTCCGCAAGAAGATCGAGGATATCATCCGCGGCGTGCTGGTGCGCCCACGGGATCCCACCAGTACTGCAGGCGACGTCGCCGACATGCGCCGCGCCATCGCGCTGGAAAAGGGCGAAGACGACATCTGGGACCTGAAACTCGCCGCCGGCGGCCTCGTCGATATCGATTTCATCGCGCAATATCTGCAGCTCGCCTATGCCGCGGCAAAGCCCGACATCCTCAGCGTCTCGACGCTGCAGGTGCTCGACAACGCCGCCCGATCAGGCGTGCTGCCGCAGGCCGAAGCCGAAGTGCTGCGCTCCGCGGCGCGGCTCTATCACGACCTGACGCAGATTTTGCGGCTATGCGTGTCCGAGAAATTCAAGCCGGAAACGGCGGGCGAGAATTTGCAGCGCGTGATGGCCCGCGCCGGGGATACGCCGGATTTCTCGACGCTGGCGGCGCGGGTGCGGGAAACGCAGGCCGAGGTGCGAAGGGTGTTTCTGGCGTTGGTGGGCGGGGGGTAAAGCTCGAACCCGGTACCTTGCATCTATGGCACAAGGTGTTCATGCTTCTGTCATGAGGAAGGCGAAGCATCTGAGCATCAAAACGGACGAAGCCCACAAGCTTGCGACGGAGATTGCAAGGCTGACAGGCGACAGCCTGACTTCGGTCGTCACGGTGGCTTTGCGGGAGTGTCTTGCGAGGGAGCGCCGCCGCCAAGCTATTGATCGTACTGCGGCCAGATTGATGAAGATCGGCCGCCAGTTTGCTGCGCTCGCCGATACCGGCCACGGCCCCGACGAAATCCTCGGATATGACGACCACGGATTACCGACATGACGTGGTTCGTAGCGCGTAGGGCGAAATACCGTAGTGTATTCTGCCGCTCTTGCTGGTCGGCGGATTACGCCGCTGGCTTAAAGCCGCCCTCTGCTCCGACCTCTACAACGCCCGCGCCGCATTGCCCTTGAACAATATCGGCCCCGTCGGCCGTCCGATCGGCGAGCCGCCTTCCGGTTCCAGCGTGATCTCGAACAGCTGATCCGGAATCGTTTCCGGCAGCGACTGCAGGTCGAGCTGCAGCGTGCGGGACTGGCCGGTGAGGCCGATCGATTTCGGGCCGACACTACGATCCCACAACGTCCAGACCTGCAGCGAGCGGCCGGCGGGGACGTCGATCGGACGCAGCGGGATGAGTTCGACCCGGCCGTTGGAAAACGCGTTGACGATCGCACCGGTTTCCTTTGTCGCGTCGTTTACCAGCACGGCGACGTAGATCGGCTTGCGCTGCGCCAGCGCGATCAAGTCGTTGCGAAGCTGACGTGATGTGATCAATGCGCCGATCATGATCGAGGCGAACAGCAGCGTGGCGAAGGCGCCGCCGATGCCGGCCCCGCGCCAGAACCGGATGTTGTTCCATAGCGTGGCGCCACGTAGCGCGGCTCGCGCGGAAGGCAGGGAATCGATCGGCGCGGCTTTTGTCGCGTCCGCGATCCGCTGCCACAGCGCCGGGCTTGGCTCGGTCGCCTCGGCGGTGGCATCGAAATCCGCCAACCGTTCGCGCCAGGCGCCGACAGCCTGGGCAAACGCATCGTCGGTTTCGATGCGCCGTTCGGCGGCGGCTTGCTCGGCGCCCTCCAGCAGGCCCATCACGTAATCGGCGGCCATCGTGTCGTCGGCATCGGACTGGCTCATCCCATGCACTCCTGCAATGCAAACAGGCTGCGGCGGACCCAGCTTTTGACCGTGCCGAGCGGAACCCGCAGCTTCCCTGCTAACTCGCCGTGGCTCATGCCGTGCACATAGGCCAGCACCACCACATCGCGCCGCGGGCGGTCGATCCGCTCGAGGCAGCGACGCAGCGCGCTCGTCTCGGGCATGCGCGAAAGTGTTGCGTCGCAGTCGATCGTTTCAGCGCTTTCATCCGAGGTTTCATAGCGGTGTTCGTCGCGATGAATGCTGAGTGCGCGGTTGCGCACCACCGCATAGAGCCAGCCGCGGGCGCTGCCGCGATGCGGGTCGAACCCGGCCGCTCCGCGCCAGATCCGGATAAAGGCATCGTGGACCGCTTCTTCCGCCAGATCCTGCCGGAACAGGATACGCCGGGCGACACCTATCATGCGCGGCGCTTCGCTGTCGTAGATCACCTGCAACGCCGTGCGATCGCCGCCGGCGCAGCGCGCTAGGGCGGCGGCGAGCTGCAGCTCGCGCTCCTGATCGAATAGAGCGGGGTTGCGAGAACCCGCCGTGAGGGTGCCATTTCCGGTCATGCCTATGCCCTTGCATAGTTGTTCTACCGTGGCGGTGCGGCATTTGGATGCACGGGTGAAAATTTTATTTTCCGGCTTCTGCATCCGTTTCGCCGTGCCGCCGGTACCCGCTGTGTTGGTCCCGAGAGGATCAGAGAACACAGGGAGCTTTTCGATGAAACTTCGCTCGATTTTCGCGGCTTCGGCCGCCTTGTTGCTGTCATCTGCCGCCGCCAATGCCGCCCAGGTCGCGGCCCTGATCGGCGGTGACACCATCGCGATGGTCGATACCGCGCAGAAGAAGGCCACTGGTTCCGTCAAGGTATCCGGCATTTCCGGTGCGCTGGTCGGCATCGACGTGCGCCCGGCCGATGGCCTGCTCTATGGCCTGGTCGACGATGGAACCGTGGTGACCATCGCGGCCGACGGCAAGGCGACGATGAAGTCCAAGCTCGACACCATGCTCGCCAAGGGCGTGGCGGCGACGGTGGATTTCAACCCGGTGGCGGATCGCCTGCGGGTGATGGGCGCCGATGGCATGAACCTGCGCGCCAATGTCGATGACGGCAAGGTGACCAAAGACGGTGATCACAAATATGCCGAGGCCGACATGCACAAGGGCGAGAAGCCGAACATCGTCGCCGGCGCTTACACCAATTCGGTGAAGGGCGCGAAGGAAACCGCACTGTTCAACATCGACGCCACCATCGGCGGGTTGATCAAGCAGGCGCCGCCCAACGACGGCGTGCTCGGTGCGATCGGCAAGCTCGGCATCAAGGCGGGTAATGTCGCGTTCGACATCTGGTCCGACGGCGCCGGCAAGAACGAAGCCTGGCTGATGGCGGACGGAACGCTTTACAGCGTCGACCTCGCCACCGGCAAGGCGACCGAAGCCGCAAAGATCACCGGCGTCAGCGGCACGGTGAAGGATATCGCGATCATGGGCATGTAGTACATCACTGTGGGGTGGGCAACGCACAGGATGCCCACCTCCGACTCAGCGTGATCCGCCGCTTCGCGGCGGCGGATCGCGTCGAAATCTCACTAAGCTTGCGATGCAATCAACCGCGAGCCGACCGCACCTAACAGAAGCTGGTGCGCGCGATCGACGATTTCATCGAGCGAACGTGTGCGGGCGAACATGGCCTGCGCCTGCGCGAGCAACTCCTCGCGGGTAGGGATCTTGCCCGGAAGCATGGACGCCAGCACATCGGCCGTCTGATGCCGCGCCTGGTCAAGCGACTCGCGCAACGCCGACAATTCGGACGAGTGCAGCGCCGATGATACCGCCAACGCAATCCGCTCCGGATTGAACCATGCGACGAGTTCTTCGGCGGCGCGATTGATGACGCGCGAACCGAGCCGTTGTTCGTTGCGCAGCACTTCTACGGGGGGCGTCTTCAGGTCCCGGACGACCCGGACAAACGACAGCGCTTTCAAGATATAAAAGGTGGCGTCGATTTCCCACCAGCGAAAACCCTGACGGGAGCTGCTCTGGTAGGCGTGGTGGTTGTTGTGCCAGCCTTCACCCATGGTGAAGAACGCCAGCAGCCAGTTGTTGCGGGAGTCGTCGCCGGTAACGTAGCGCTTGCGGCCGTGAACATGGGCCAGCGAATTGATGGCGAAGGTGGCGTGATAGAGCAGCACCGTGCTCCACACGAAACCGACGACGAGTCCCGACCATCCGCCGATCAGGAAACAGAAGATGGCGAGGATCACTGCGGGGACCTGCTCGAACCGGTGCAGCCATTTCAATTCCGGAAAGGCCGCGAAATCCGCCACCTTGACCAGATCGGTCAGGTCGTGCTGCCGGTAAAAAATCCACCCCACATGGCTGTAGAAGAAGCCCCTGTGGCGCGGCGAATGCACGTCATGCGCCGTGTCGGAATGCAGGTGATGGTGGCGATGCTTGGCGGCCCACCACAGCACGCTCTTCTGGGTGGTGCTCTGGGCGAGGAACGCCAGCACGAATTGAAACAGCCGGCTGGTCGAATAGGCCCGGTGCGAGAAGTAGCGGTGATAGCCCGCCGTGATCGCGAACATACGCAGCCAGTACAGCGTCACGCACATCGCCACCGCCTGCCAAGTGATGCCGGACCAGAAGGCGGCAAAGCAACTGAAGTGCAGCACGATGAAGGGCAGCGTGGTCGGATACATGATGTCGTCATGCGCGTCGGTGATTTGGGCGTCGGCATTATTGGGGTGGGACATCTGAAGGGTACGCGGCTCCCTGGCGCTGTTTCGAGTGCATGCCGACTTCTCCCGGGCATGCCTCACGGCTGATGGACGCAGTATGATCGCATCCACCGGTTAAAGACCCGCTGCCGGGCCGGACGATGTTGGTCGAGAGTGGCAGTTGGCAGGGATGGCTCGTCAGTCACGCGCACGAAAGGCGAGGCCGAGGCGATCGGCCGGGATTAGATCGACCACAAATAGTTCCGGCGGGCGCGCCGCGCAAGGAAATGTCCGGTTCCGGCATTACAAATCGAGGGCCGTATGGGACAAAATGGCGCAGCACATTCCGTGCTTTTACGGAGGAGCCGGCCAACTTACGCCTGCTTTAGCGTCTCGACCGCGTCGCGCACATTGGGATCGAGCCCTGCGCCGCCAGTGTCCAGATGGGCGAAAATCGCCTTGCGCATCCGCGGATCCCAGAACTTCTTGATGTGCTCGGCAATGCCCGGCACCGCCTTGTCATGCCCTTGGCTCTGGAAAAATTTTCCAATCTGGTTGGCCATGTATATCAAGCGGTCAGGCGACATGGACGGCTCCAACGGTCGTGCTTCGCGCGGCTGCAATCCGCTCCGGATGGGTGAATATCTCAAACCCGTCGGAACGGGCGATGGCGGCGAGGGTGATGCCGGCGGCATCCGCCATCCGGACCGCGAGCGCGGTCGGCGCCGATACCGCGACCATCAGCGGCGCGCCCATCGCGGCGGTCTTCTGCACCATCTCGACCGAGACGCGGCTCGTCAGCAGCACCATGCCCTCGCTTGCTGACACCTGTTGCTGCGCCAGCGCGCCGGCGAGCTTGTCGAGCGCGTTGTGGCGGCCGACATCCTCGCGCAGGGCCACGATGCCGCGCACGGGCGTCCAGAACGCCGCGGCGTGAACCGCGCGGGTCTCGATATTGATCGCCTGCAAGGGCGCAATCGCGGCCATCGCCGCCATGATCTCGCGCGGCGAGAACGACCGGCCCCTGGCCACTAAGGCGGCGGGCCGAACGGCTTCGGCGATCGAGTCGATGCCGCAGATGCCGCAGCCGGTGGGGCCGGCGATATGCCGCCGCCGCTCGCGGATTAGCTCGGCCTTGGCGGGCGCCAGCCACATTCGCAGTTCGATGCCGTCATCGAGTTCGACAATATCCAGAGTCTCGATCTCGTCCGCTGATTGCACGATGCCTTCGCTGAGGCTGAAGCCGATTGCAAAGTCGCGCAGATTCTGCGGCGTGCCCATCATGACAGCGTAGGTGCCGCCATTATAGGTCAGCGCCAAAGCGGTCTCCTCCGGAATTTGGCGCGCGCCAACACTCAGGCTGCCGTCGCGCCAAACCTGCCGATCGACCGACTGCACCGGGTCGGACATGCGTTACTCCGCCGCTTCCGCCGGCGCGATCCGGCGGGAGTGGCGCGCCTGCTCGTCATAAGACTTCTGCCAGTCCGACGGGCCGTTCGAGGGCGAGATCTCCACCGCGGTTACCTTGTATTCGGGGCAGTTGGTCGCCCAGTCCGAATACTCCGTCGTGATGACGTTGGCCTGCGTGTCCGGGTGGTGGAACGTGGTGTAGACGACGCCGGGCGCGACGCGGTCGGTGATATCCGCCCGTAATGTGGTCTCGCCGGCGCGGCTCTTGAGCCTTACCCAGTCGCCGTTGCGCACGCCGCGCTGCTCGGCGTCGTGCGGATGGATTTCGAGCAGGTCCTCGCTATGCCAGACCACGTTTTCGGTGCGGCGGGTCTGTGCGCCGACATTGTACTGGCTGAGGATGCGCCCGGTGGTCAGCAGCAGCGGGTACCGCGGACCGGTACGCTCGTCTGTCGCGATGTATTCGGTGACGACGAACTTGCCTTTGCCACGAACGAAGCCGCCGATATGCATCACGGGTGTGCCTAGCGGCGCCTTTTCGTTGCAGGGCCACTGCACCGAGCCGAGTTCGTCGAGCTTGGCATAGGAGACGCCAGCAAAGGTCGGCGTCAGCGCCGCGATCTCGTCCATGATCTCGGACGGATTGTCGTAATGCATCTCGTAGCCCAGCGCCTTGGCGAAGCCGAGGGTGACTTCCCAGTCTTCGAGGCCATTGCGCGGCGTTATCACCTTGCGGACGCGCTGGATACGGCGTTCGGCATTGGTGAAGGTGCCGTTCTTTTCCAGGAAGGTCGATCCCGGAAAAAACACATGCGCGTAATTCGCGGTCTCGTTCAGGAAGAGGTCGTGGACGATGACGCACTCCATCGACGAAAGCGCCGCAACGACATGCTTGGTGTTGGGATCGGACTGCAGGATATCCTCGCCCTGCACATAGAGCCCCATGAAGGTGCCTTCGATGGCAGCGTCGAACATGTTGGGAATGCGCAGGCCCGGCTCCGGGTTGAGCTTGACGTTCCACATCGCCTCGAACTGGTCGCGCACGGCGTCGCCGGAGATGTGGCGATAGCCCGGCAGTTCGTGCGGGAACGAGCCCATGTCGCAGGAACCCTGGACGTTGTTCTGGCCGCGCAGCGGGTTCACGCCGACGCCGGGACGGCCGATATTGCCGGTCGCCATCGCAAGGTTGGCGATCGCGATCACGGTGGTTGAGCCTTGGCTGTGCTCGGTGACGCCGAGGCCGTAATAGATCGCTCCGTTGCCGCCGGTGGCGAACAGCCGCGCCGCTTCGCGCAATTCCTTCGGATCGACCCCGGTCACGATACCGGTGGCTTCCGGGCTGTTCTTCTGCAGCGCAGCGAATGCCGCCCATTCCTCGAACTCGCTCCAGTCGCAACGCTCGCGCACGAAGGCTTCGTCGAACAGGCCTTCCGTGACGATCACATGGGCGAGCGCCGTCAGTACGGCGACGTTGGTCCCGGGCATCAGCGGCAGATGATGCGCCGCCTTCACGTGGGGGGATTCCACCATTTCGGTGCGGCGAGGATCGACCACGATCAGCTTGGCGCCTTGACGAAGGCGCTTTTTCAGCCGCGAGGCGAACACCGGATGCGCGGCCGCCGGATTGGCGCCGATGATCATGACCACATCGGTATGTTCGACCGAGTCGAAATCCTGGGTTCCGGCCGAGGTGCCGAACGTCGTCGACAGGCCGTAGCCGGTGGGCGAATGGCAGACGCGGGCACAGGTGTCGACATTGTTGTTGCCGAAGCCGCCGCGGATCAGCTTCTGCACCACATACACTTCTTCATTGGTGCAGCGGGACGAGGTGATGCCGCCGATGGCGTCGCGGCCGTATTTGGCCTGGATACCCTTGAACCTGGCGGCGGCGAAATTGAACGCCTCGTCCCACGATACTTCGCGCCAGGGATCGGCGATGTCCTCGCGGATCATCGGCCTGAGGATGCGTTCCTTGTGGGTGGTGTAACCCCAGGCGAAGCGGCCCTTGACGCAGGAATGGCCCCGGTTGGCCTTGCCGTCCTTGTACGGCATCATGCGCACGACTTCCTCGCCGCGCATTTCCGCCTTGAAGGTGCAGCCGACGCCGCAATAGGCGCAGGTCGTGACCACTGAATGTTCGGGCTGGCCGATTTCGATCACGGATTTTTCGGTCAGCGTCGCGGTCGGGCAGGCCTGTACGCAGGCGCCGCAGGAGACGCATTCGGAGCCGAGGAAACTCTCGCTCATGCCGGGCGACACCCGGCTGTCGAAACCGCGGCCGGAGATCGTCAGCGCGAAGGTGCCTTGCACTTCCTCGCACGCACGGACGCAGCGCGAGCAGACGATGCATTTCGAGGGATCGTAGGTGAAGTACGGATTGGATTCGTCCTTCGGCATCCAGTGGTCGTTGCTGCAGCCGTCGGCGTTGTTGTGAGAGGACTTGGCGAACACATGATTCTCGCCTTCATAGCCGTAACGCACGTCGCGCAGGCCCACCGCGCCCGCCATGTCCTGCAATTCGCAGTCGCCGTTGGCGGCACAGGTCAGGCAGTCCAGCGGATGGTCTGAGATGTAAAGCTCCATCACGCCCTTGCGCAGCTTCTTCAGCCGATCGGTCTGGGTGTGGACCACGAGGCCATTCATGGCCGGAGTGGTGCAGGACGCCGGCGTTCCGGCGCGGCCCTCGATTTCGATCAGGCAGAGGCGGCAGGAGCCGAAAGCATCGACCATGTCGGTGGCGCAGAGCTTTGGGATCTGCGTGCCGACTTCCATCGCCGCGCGCATGATCGAGGTGCCCTCGGGCACCGTCACGCTCTGCCCGTCGATGGTGAGCGTAACCATGGTTTCGGATTTGGAGCGCGGTGTACCGAAATCGGTTTCCTGGATCAGCGACATGGCGATCGTCCTTTATTCCGCAGCTTGCAGGGTCGTCGGCGCAACGCCGAAGTCTTCCCGGAAATGTTTCAACGCGCTCGAAACCGGGTAGGGCGTGAAGCCGCCGAGGGCACAGAGCGAGCCGAACTTCATGGTGTTGCAGAGATCCTCGATCACGGCGATATTTTCAGCGACGCGCTCGCCGCGGCGGATCTTGTCGATGGTCTCGACGCCGCGGGTTGAGCCGATCCGGCACGGCGTGCACTTGCCGCAGGATTCGACGGCGCAGAACTCCATCGCAAAGCGCGCCTGCTTTGCCATATCGACGCTGTCGTCGAACACGACGATACCGCCATGGCCGATCAGCCCGTCACGCGCGGCGAACGCTTCGTAGTCGAACGGAGTGTCGAACAGCGCGCGGGGAAAATACGCACCGAGAGGTCCACCGACCTGCACGGCGCGCACCGGGCGGCCACTCGCGGTGCCTCCGCCGACGTCGTCGATCAGTTCGCCGAGCGTGATGCCGAAGGCAACTTCGAACAGCCCGCCATGCCGGATGTTGCCGGCGAGCTGGATCGGCATCGTGCCGCGCGAACGGCCCATGCCGAAATCAGCATAGGCCTTTGCGCCGCCGGCGAGGATGAAGGGGATCGCCGCGAACGACAGTACGTTGTTGATCACGGTGGGCCGACCGAACAGGCCCTTGTGCGCCGGCAGCGGCGGCTTGGCGCGGACGATGCCGCGGCGGCCTTCCAGGCTTTCCAGCAGCGAAGTTTCCTCGCCGCAGACATAGGCACCGGCGCCGACCCTGACTTCGAGGTCGAAGCTGTGATTGGAGACACCGATTCGTGCGCCGAGAGAACCGTCGCGCCGGGCCGCTGCGATCGCGGCGTTCATCGCCGCGATGGCGTGCGGATATTCCGAGCGTATGTAGATGTAGCCATAGGTGGCGCCAACCGCGATGCCCGCAATCGTCATGCCCTCGATCACCACGAAGGGATCGCCTTCCATGATCATGCGGTCCGCAAAAGTGCCGCTGTCGCCTTCGTCGGCGTTGCAGACGATGTATTTGCGGTCGGCGCTGGCCTGCGCCACGGTCTTCCATTTGATGCCGGTCGGAAAGCCTGCGCCGCCCCGTCCGCGCAAACCGGACGCGGTGACGTCGGCGAGGATTTCGTCTGAGGTCAGCGTCAGCGCGCGCTCCAGGCCATTGTAGCCTTCATGGGCGCGGTAATCCGCAACCGAGCGCGGATCGATCACGCCGCAGCGCGCGAAGGTCAAACGGGTTTGTCGCTTCAGCCAGGGAATCTCGTCCGCGATGCCAAGCCGCAGCGCATGCGGGCCATCGGCGGTCATTGCGTCGAGCACCGAGGCCGCGTTGGTCGCAGTCACCGGGCTGAACGCGACCCGGCCTTTCGGCGTCGCAACTTCGATCATTGGCTCGAGCCAATAGAGTCCGCGCGATCCGGTCCTGACCATCTCGATGGCAACGCCGCGCTTTGCGGCCGCAGCCTCGAGCGCGAGAGCAACTTCATCGGCGCCGACCGCGACGGCACCGGCATCGCGCGAAACGAAAATGCGTATCGTCATCGCTGTGCCTCCGCAACCAGCGCATCGATCCGCGCTTCATCGAGCCGTCCGACGACGCGGCCATTCAGCATTGCCGAAGGGGCGGTGGCGCAAAGGCCGAGGCAATAGATCGGCTCCAGCGTCACGCGTGCATCGGCCGTGGTATTGCCGAGCGTGATGCCGAGTTTGGCTTCCGCGCGGGCGGCGAGTGCATCGCCGCCCGCGGCCTGACAGGCTTCGGCACGGCAGAGCTTCAGCACATGGCGGCCGGCGGGTTCGTGACGGAAGTCGTGATAGAAGGTGAACACGCCATGCACCTCGGCGCGCGACAGAGTGAGCGCGGCGGCGATCATCGGGATCGCGGGCTCCGGCACGTAGCCGAACGCCTCCTGCATCGCGTGCAGGATCACCAGCGTGGCGCCTTCAAGCTTGTCGTGCTCGGCGATGATCGCGGCGCCGCGCGCCTCGTTCCAGGGTTCGTAAGCCGATGTCATCCGCGTTCTCGGTCAGAGGGTGTGGCCCCGATGAGAATTGGAATCGCTCCAAACATCAATAAAGCTGTCTCATGCTGCGATACGGAAACCCGATCAATACGCTTACCGAATAGGTTGATTTACAAATTCAATGATCGCCAAAGCCGCGCCTATCCGACGCGGCTTTAGGCGTATGGGACCCGTGGTAGGCGTGGTATTTGTGACCGCTGGACGACCAAATTCCGGGGTACCTCTTGATCGACAAGCTTGAACTATTGCTGGCGCTTGCCAAGGAGCGGCATTTCGGCCGCGCCGCGGAAGCCTGCGGCGTTACCCAGCCGACCATGTCGACCAGCCTCAAGCAGCTCGAGGAAATCCTCGGCGTCATGCTGGTGCAGCGCGGTTCGCGCTTTCAGGGCTTTACCCCCGAGGGCGAGCGCACGCTCGATTGGGCGCGACGGATCGTCGGCGATACCCGCGCGATGCGGCAGGAGATCAACGGCCTCAAGGACAAGCTTTCCGGAGAGATCAGGATTGCGGCGATCCCCACCGTGCTCGGCATGGTGGCATCGCTGACGACACCGTTCCGGGCCCGCCATCCCGACGTGCGGTTTCAGATCCGGTCCTGCACGTCGGCTGACGTGCTGGGGCTACTGGAAAATCTCGAGGTCGATGCCGGCCTGACCTATATCGAGAACGAGCCGATCGGCAAGGTTCGCACCATCCCGCTCTACAACGAGAGTTACCGCCTGCTGACGGCGCCCGACGGCATGTTCGGCGATCGCGAACAGGTCACCTGGAAGGAAGTCGGCCAGGTGCCGCTGTGCCTGTTGACGCCGGACATGCAGAACCGCCGCATCATCGACCGCGCGCTGAAATCGGTCGGCGCCGAGGCGTTGCCGACGCTGACGTCGAACTCGCTGCTGGTGCTCTATACCCACGTCAAGACCGGACGCTGGGCCAGCGTGATGCCGGCGAAACTGGCGGAGACCCTGGGGTTGGCGGACACCGTGCGCAGCATTCCTATCGTCGATCCCGTCGTCAATTACAGCATCGGCCTCGTGATCCCGCAGCGAGATCCGATGACGCCGCTGATTGCCGCGCTGGTTCAAATCGCGCGCGAAGTCGCACCCACGCTGGAGTAGGGCTGCGGATTGTTTTGACGCGTTTTCTTGACGCGCACCGGCATCCACTTCGTTTGCAAACGCTTCGTGTCACGCCGCGGCCGGCATTCTGGTCTTCGGCGATTGCGGCTGGCGCGGCAGCTTGATCCGCACCACCGTACCAGTGCCGAGCTTCGAGCGCAGTTGCATCGTGCCGCCATGAAGATTGGTCAGTGACCGCGCAATAGCGAGCCCGAGGCCCGATCCCTGGTAAATCTTGGTGAGCTGGCTCTCGACCTGCTCGAACGGCTTGCCCAGCCGGCGCAATGAATCCGGGGCGATGCCAATCCCGGTGTCGGCGATCATGAGCACGACTGAATCGCGGAGCACCTGGCCGCGCACGGTGACCCTGCCGTCGTCGGGGGTGAACTTCACGGCGTTCGACAACAGGTTGACGAAGATCTGCTTGACCGCGCGGCGGTCGGCCACCACCGAGATGGTGCTCTCGATGTCGGCGTCCAGTGTCAAATGCTTGTCCTCGGCGCGCCCCGACACCACGCGCAGCGACTCCGCCAGAATCTTCGACAAGTCGAGCGGCTCTAGGTCGAGCTTCATGCGGCCGGCCTCGATCTTGGACATGTCGAGGATGTCGTTGATGACCTCGAGCAGGTATTTTCCCGATGTCAGGATGTCGTGGCAGTATTCCTGATACTTGTCGGAGCCGAGCACGCCGAACATGCCGCTGCCCATGATCTCGGAGAACCCGATGATGGCATTGAGCGGCGTGCGCAGTTCGTGGCTCATATTGGCGAGGAATTTCGACTTGGCCTGGTTGGCTTCCTGCGCGCGGGTCTTCTCCTGCGAATATTTTTCGGCAAGGTCGGCGAGCTCGGCCTGCGAGCGCTGCAGGTCAATCACGTTGGCACGCAGGCGCAAGTCGTTGTCGACCAACTTCTGTTCGTGCTCCTTGATGCGGGTGATGTCGGTGCCGACCGAGACGTAGCCGCCATCCTTGGTGCGGCGCTCGCTGATGTGCAGCCAACTGCCGTCGTCGAGCTGGGCTTCGAAGGTGCGCGCGCCCGGCGCCTGCGCGCCGGTCTCCTGCAGCCGGGTGCGGACCTCCGGCATGCTGCCGACTTCGATCACCGTTTCATAGGAGGTGCCGGGCGTCACCGCCGTGTCAGGCAATTTGTGCAGGCGCTGGAAGTGCGAGTTGCAGAGCACGAGGCGGTCTTCGGCGTCCCACAGCACGAAAGCTTCCGGAATGGTCTCAATCGCGTCGCGCAGTCGCAAGTCTGCTTCCACGGTCTTCTCGGCGAGGCTCTTTTGCTCGGTTATGTCGACGGCGATGCCGATCAGATGCAGGCCGTTGTCGGCGGCAGCCTGGCTGAGTTCGCAGCGGACGCGCAGCCAGATCCAATGGCCGTCGATGTGCTGCATGCGAAAAGTCTGGTCGATATGGTCGAGCTTGCCGGAGATCAACTGGTCGGCGATGGCGAACAGATCGATGTCGTCGGATTTCACCAGCGCGTTGACTTCGCCGAAGGTGAGTAGGTCGTTGCGGGAGTCCAGCCCGAGCATGGTGAACATCGACTGCGACCAGAAGATCCTGCCGCGCGACAGGTCCCAGTCCCACAGGCCGCAGCGGCCGCGGTTGAGCGCGGTGTCGATGCGGCCGCGCACGGCGTCGTTGATCAGATCGCCCTCGCGGGCGCGGGTCGATTGCCAGTGGAATGCAAAGCCGAGGATCAGCACGACAAAGCCCGTGGTTGCGGACAGCGTCATCGACAGCGCGGCATCCGAACCCCACAGGGGATCGTTCTTTTCCTGGATCACGATGATCTGGCCGGGCAGCGCCTTGACCAGCCGTGAAATCGCCAGCGCGCCGTTGCCGTTCGGCAGCGTCATGTCGTTGACGACGCCCTGCTGGCCGGGCGCGGCCAGGAGTTGCGCCGTGCTGATCACGTCGAGCACGCCGTCGCTTTCACCGGTGCTTTCGACCGGAAGCCGCGCCATCACGCGATGCTCCACGCCGGTGATGATGAAATGACGGCCGGCCGCAATGCCCCAGGAGGGAATGAGTTCAGGCAGCAGGCTTTGCAGCCGGTCGATGTTGGCGGCGCGATCCTGACGCACCGAGGCGAGGCGGTCGATGCGCTCGGCCAGCAGATCTGTGACAGCGGCGAGGTCGCGCTTCAGCGCAGTACGCTTCTGCCGGCTCTGGTCGATCACCTGCACGACGGCGCCGAGGCAGATCGTGATCAGGAAGGCGATGATCAGCGTCGGCACGGCGCGTCGAAGCGCCGGCTCGGCGATGAGCAGTCTGTGGTAAGCCGGTTTAGCGATCGATTGCGCCAATCCCTTGATCGAATCGGATTGGACGCACGCGTTCGCCGCATGCGCACGCGCCATGCTTTAGACCCCCACCGGATTCTTTCGTACACCGTCCGGAAGAACCCCACGTCGCTTCCGAATCACAGCGATTTGAATCCGTTTTTCCGGAGCTGTCGAGAGTCAACGATTCGTTAACATGAAATAAATCTTGTCCAACGGGGAATCGGGACTCCAAAAAGAGTCCGAAACAGGAACGCTCGTCCGTAAATCTACGACCATCGCCTCGCACTATCCGCGCATCGGCTCGGCGTGGCTGATGACGCGCTTGATGGTCGGAAAGGCGCGGCGCATCGCGCGCTCGATCTCGTCGACATTCTCATGCACCTTGATGACGCTCATCGAGGGCGCGGCGCGGCAATGGAAGTTGACGATCTCGCCGGCGTCGGTGTCGCGCACCCGCACATTGTGGATGTCCTGAATGGCGCCGTTGGCCGCAAAGCCCGCCAGCGCCGCCTTGATGATCTCGACGCGATCGGGGGCGGCGTCGGTGCCAACAGGCAGTTCCGGCTCCAGCGGCTCGATATGGGTGTCGACCTCGACATCCTCGCCAAAATCCTCGCGGATGCTGCGCTCCAGTTCATGGGCGATATCGTGCGCCGACGTCAGCGCCATGTCGCCGTCGACCTCGAGGTCGATGCTGACGGTGAGCTTGCCGCCGAGATCGTGCACCGTGACGTGGTGGATCGCGAGGCCGGAATTGCGCGCGATCACCATGATGCGCTCGCGCACGCTCTCATTGTCGCGCGCCACCGGCACCGCCGTGAACGTCAGGTCGGCGTCGCCGAGCGCGGAACTCACCGCCTCCTGCGCGTTCCGTTTAATCGCCTCGACGCGGTCAATCGGTGTGGTGCGCGGCACGTTGACGATGGCGTCGATGAAATGGGTCGGTCCGACCATGCGCACGCGCAGGCGTTCGACGTCGACCACGCCTGGTACGGCGCGGATCGCGGTGGTGGCTTTCTCCGCCGCACCCTCCGGCGCGCGATCGAGCAGGGTTTCGACGGTCGATCGCGCAAGCCGCAAGCCGAGCAGCGCGATCATCACGGCGACGGCGATCGCGGCTGCCGCGTCGCCCCAGGCATAGCCGAGGCCGATCAGCACCAGGCCGATGATGACGGCTATCGAGCCGAGCACGTCGGAGGCGAAATGCAGCGCGTCGGCGGCCAGCGCCTGGCTCTTGGTTTCGCGCGCGGTGCGATGCAACGCCCGCGCCCGCCAGAAATTCACGGCGATGTCGATCACCAGCACCACGAAGGGAATGGCCGACAGCGTCGGCGGAGCCGCGCCTTCGCGCAGGCGGGCCCACGATTCCACCAGAATGCCGCCGGCCAGCACATAGAGCAGCGCAATGATGAAGAGCGCCGACAGACTCTCGAACTTGCCGTGGCCGTAATGATGTTCCGCATCGGCCGGTTGATCGGAAACCCGAACCACCAGCCAAGTGATGATGGTCGCGACCACATCGACCGAGGAGTGAAGGGCCTCCGAGATCAGCGCCAGGCTTCCGATCGCGATGCCGACCGTGAACTTCGCCGCGGCCATGGCGGCGCTGGCGAAAATCGAGATCGCGGCGACGTTGGTTTTGACGCTGGTCGTGTGTGAATGGCTTGTTGTCATGGGCGGCGGTTTAGCAGGGCGACCGTTAACATCAAGCGGCCATCCACTGCGCCAGTCGCTACTCGCTTGCAGGAGCAGGTTTGTTGCGAATTGTTCCGAATTAAAGAGTCGCAACGACGTGGTGGCCACTGAATACAACTCCATAATCTCGCCGCGCACTGCGCCCGAGGTTTGCTGGAAATTTCCGCCCTCTTCAAGTCAGAGGGCGCAGGGAATGCCGGATGCGCGCTGCACCCGCGATCTCGTGAGCAATGTGCACAGAAGAGTGCGCCCACGAGCATACAGGGCAGCGGAGAACATCCGACATTCCCTGCGCAATGGCTTTACGGCTTATAGCGCGCTCTCCACGGTCAGCCGATGCTCTCTTGCCACCGTTGTCGGCGAAATTGCTTCCACCAACGTGACGCCAGCATATCGGGCGTCAGGACCACACGCCTTCGCCGTACGCGTCATACGCTTCGTCTTGCGTACTTCGCGTCCACCGCGACCCGTCCCTCGTTCGTGACGATGGCCAACGCCCCTCTGAATGGGACGGGTTGGCGGAGATGTAGCGGTGATTTGGGCATGGCGTCAAGTAGAATTTCCGATAATCGGAAATTAATTGCTCCTCAGGCTGCGCCGGCACCGATTTCGAGGAGTGGCGCTGTCCTGGCCGTGGTGTGGTTCCGTGTGGCCATACTGTTCACTTTGACGCGTCGGCGCGGCTTCTTGTCGACCCCCACCGTGCGGGAGGTCGAGCCGGGAGGGCCCGGCAGCCGTCGTCCTTGACTTCCGTCGAGGCGATGAGAGCTAATGGGAGCATACTTTTTCCGGGCGCCCCGAATGTTCATCGAAAAGCGTTTGATCGTTCCATTGTCCTTGCTCCTGCTCGTTGTCGGCTTCATGGCGCTGCTGGCCGTCGTGGGCATGACGGTTCGGCTTGGCGATCGCGCCAACGAGCATTTCGACGAGGTCATCAGCACGCGGGATGTCAGGGTCTCGGCTGTCGAAATCCGCAGCGCCGTTCAGTCGGCCGAATCGAGCCAGCGGGGATTGCTGTTGACGGGTAACGAAATCTATCTCTCGCCCTATGATGCGGCGAAAGCGACTGCCAACCGGCAACTCGACAATCTGAAGCGAATTCTTGGAGCCGATGTTCAATTCAAGGCCGTCCTGCAGCGCCTGACGGTCGTGCTTCAGGAGAAAATCCAGGAGATGGACCGTACGATCGCCTTGAAAGGCGAGCGAAAGGACGCCGAAGCGCTCGCCATCATCAACACCAATCGCGGCAAGGCACTGATGGACGAAATCAATCTGTTCGTGTCGGGCATCGTTCGCTCGATGGACAATCGACTGACCCTTGGTGTTGCCGAGCAGCGGACAAACGCGGCCAATCTGCGATGGGCGTCGGTCGTGGCGGCCGTGCTGATCGTGCTCGTCGTCGGCGCCGTCGCCGTCACATTGCTGATGTACACCAAGGAACTGACGCGAACTCAAGCCAAGGTCACGGCGCTCAATCTTTCGCTCGAGGAAAGAGTGCGCGCCCGCACCGCCGCACTCGCCAGGGCCAATGAAGACATCCAGCAATTCGCTCATCTGCTTTCGCACGATATGCGCGCTCCGCTGATCAGCATCCTCGGCTTCACCAGCGAGCTGGAGGATGGCGTCCAGGACCTGCAGAAATTTGTCGATGGTTCCGATCTGGCGCCTGAAGATCCGAACTATCAGAAGGCCAAACTGACGGCCTCGCAGGACATGCCGGAAGCCGTAGGGTACATTCGAAAATCAGCGGCGAAGCTCGATAACCTGCTCGGCGCGGTTCTCAAGATTTCTCGCGAAGGCAGGCGGGTCTTGAATGCGGAAGTCGTCGATTTACGGGAACTCGTATCCGCCAGTGCCGGGGCCATCCAACATCAGCTATCCGAGGCCGCCGGCGAAGTCGCGGTCGATTTCGACGTTCCCGCCATCACCTCGGACAAGCTTTCGCTGGGCCAGGTGATGGGTAACCTGCTGGATAATGCGGTGAAGTATCGCGCGCCGGGACGGCCTTTGCGGATTGTGGTCCGCAGTTCGGCATTGCCGAATGACCGGGTCGCAATCGAGGTCGCGGACAATGGCCGGGGCATTGCACCGGCCGACATGGGCAGGATTTTCGAGTTGTTCCGGCGGGTCGGAAAAATCGATCAGCCAGGCGAGGGAGTCGGACTGGCCTATGTGCGCACTCTGGTTGGAAATCTCGGCGGAGAAATCTCCGCAACCTCCGAACTGGACAAGGGCACGATTTTTCGTGTCGTCCTGCCGCGTGAATTTAAATCTCAATTTGCTTCAGCTGCGTGATGGCGATGAATCATAAATTCCGACGATGGAAGTGCATCGGTCCAATCGTTTCCGCCGCGTTGCTGCTGGCGAGCGACGGGCAGGCGCAAGATGGGCCAGGCGGCATCACGGTGCCGCGCGTCTTCCCGCCATTCGATCGAAATGCCGCGGCCTGCAATCCGCCGACCTCACTCGGCAAGACCCTGGCTTTCGCGCAGGACAACGATCGGGAATTCATCCAGGGGGTCGGGCGGGGGCTGTCGATGGCTGCGAAAGATCGCGGCCTGGCGTATTCCAGGTCCGTCGCGCAGAATGACGGGAGCAAGATGATCGAACAGGTCGAAGGGTTTCGATCGTCGAATACCGGTGCACTGGTCGTCGCGCCGGTCGATCCCGCAGCGTTGGCGCCGGCCCTGCGCAGGATGATCTGGCAAGGTGCGTATGTCGGCGCGGTCGTTCCGCCGCCCGCAACGTCGCTGCTCAACGCGCCACAATACCTCACAGGCAAAGTGTTGGGCGATGCGGCCGCGGCCTACATTCGCGACAAATTGAAAGGCAAGGCAAACGTGGTGTTGTTGACCCACGACAGCCTTCAGTTCCTCGCGCCCAGGTTTGTCGCAATGCGCGACTCGCTAAAGGACATGCCCGGGGTAGACGTCGTTGCCGACATATCGCCGGTCACCGTCAACAAGGAAGGCGGCTTTACGATGATGCAGACGATACTGCTCGCCCATCCGGACATCGACGTCGTCCTAGGGGCAGACACCGTCCTGCTCGGCGCCCTGGCGGCCGTCCGGGAGGCCGGAAAGATCCGCAAAGATCAGTTCTTCGGCGGTATCGACGGGGAGACGGAGGCCGTCGATGAGATCAAGAAGGGCGGTCCTTACAAGGTAAGCATCAGCCTGGCGTCATCTGTCTTTGGTTACGCCATGGGTCAACATGGCGCGGATTGGCTCGAGGGCAAAAGCATTCCACAGGCGATGGATATCCTTCCGAGCCCGCTGACACTTGGCAATATTGCCCAGTACGAGAACGATCTGGCGAACCCCGGAGCGGTCTACGGCGACCCGTCGCGTCGGGATGCCTACCTCAAGATGTACGGCAATATCTGCTTCGACACCCGCGACCAATACGTCAGTTTCCCATGGTCGTCCGAACGAAAATGAAAACTTGTCGATCGGTGATTGCTTCGGCGACGCCGTCAATCAGGCCGCCTAGAATCGGCATCCTCACCGTCGCCTGGCAACCGCGATGCCGAGCAGGAAAGCGGCCAGCAGCGAAGCAAGCGGCGCTTCGCGCGCGATGTTGCTAAGAACGCTAAGCGGCATACCGGGTTTTCGCCCGGTTTCGATGGCGTCGCTGACCCGGCTGGCTGCGCCTTTGACGGCGTCGGAAACCTCTTCGATCCTGGACTTGGGTTCAGGGATCGGGTCCAGGCCTTCGTAGATAAACGGCTGCGTCGGGATGTCATCGGCCATGGTCTGAACTCCGGATCAATCCCAGCCAATCGATCAGCGGGCAATTGGTTCCGCGTTGCTGCGGACAAGCCGGCGCTTGTTGCTGCGGACAAGCCGGCGCTTATGGGGTCTCCGGCTTGTGAGCCGGATGCGCATTGCGAATGGGCCGCGCTGCGATGGGCGTGCGAGGCAAGTCCGCGAACTCGGACGAATGGTAGTCACGTCCCTGGGGCGTGGTGATGTAGATGTCGTAACAACCCGTTCGCGACATTTCCCGCGCTTTCTTGAGCGCAGCCTCCGCCGTCTTCCTGCGATGAATCAGTTCGCCGTCCCGGCACTTGGCTTTGATGGAGAAGCTCATTTGTTCTTCTTTTTCTTTTCCTTGTTCTTCTTCTTGATGATCTCGGCCTGGATTCGGAACGCCTGCGCCAGCGATGTCATCTGGTGGGCGACGTGAGCGTCCGCGCTACCAGCCGCGGCCCGTTCCGCGGTGATGGCCTGTTGGCGGATGGCTTTGGCCATTTTCATAAGAGGTCAATGTCCCGCTTATTGTGTGGTTCCGCACGGCAAGGCGCGGCCGTCCGGGGCCTTGTGTCGCACCGACCTCGCATGTCGCGATCGTCGCGCGGGCTACAAGGTGCCTCAACGCAAAAGACCTCCAAGCCGAGGCTGGAGGTCTTCGCGGTCACAAACGGCGCATTCGCCCTCGCGACACCACTCGAGCGCATTGCTGCGCTATGATTTGACTGCCTCTCGAGCCAGCCGTTCGGCTTTCAATCGCTCAAAATTGGCACGAAAGGCTTCGTCTTCCTTCTTGCGGACGGCAAGTGCCTTCACGGCTTCCTGACGGGCTTTCTCTTTCTTCGCCTCACGCTCTTCCTTGGTGGGCGGTAGCTTCTCTTGCGTTTCGTATTCCATGCCCAATCAACGTCTCATGGCGAAGAAAGTTCCTGGGCAGGAACCAGGAGAATCCCCGCCCGTTGCGTTCGCAGGTTCCGTTGCCCGGCGCAGTCTCCAGGGCAGGAGCGACGCATCAAACCCCATTGGCTTTACAGGCGGTCCGGGAGGGGGCCTCAGCCCGCCGCCAACGCCGTCGCCCAGCTGAAGTCGTAGTGCGAGCTGATGGCCTTCATCATGAGCGTGGCGGCGAGAACAAAGATGATCTGCAGCAACGTTCGCGTCGTGAATATCTTGATGAATATGGTCATGTGATGCTCTCCGCCACGCCCTATACGGCACCGGCGGAGGATTGTCAGCAGCGCTTAGCTAATCAGGCCGCCAAGGTCTCCACGGCGTGGCGGAGCCAGACCATTCCGCCCTCAAGCGTCTCGCAATGGGTCAGCCGCAACGCCTGCCCGGCGCCGGGACGATCACCCTCCGGGCCGTCGTAATCAATTATGCCCTGTGCGCCGGCAACGCCGTCGACGGCCGGGAAGATCAACGTGCTGAACTCATCGATAAGTCCGTGCTTGAGAAATGCGCCATTGATCGTGCCGCCACCTTCCAGAAGCAGCTTCCTGACGCCGAAATGCGCGGCCAACTGCTGCATCGCCCCCAGCAGATCATCGCCTTCTGCGCCGGCGAAAACGTAGGACACGCCATCTTCGCGAAGTTCGGCGAGATATGCGTCGGAAACCTGCTCGCCGAGTACCGCTACGACATGGTCGCCGCCGATATTGTCTTTGCCGTAATGGACACGGCCTGACGGGTCGATCGCGACGGCCAGCTTGCGGCCTTGATGTTCGCCAATATGCGCTTCACGCGGTACTTTCGGTGGCCCGGCAATATTCCGTTCGGTCCCCTTGGCCATTTCACTTGCGGTTCTGCGCCCGACGATCCACCCGTCAGCCTCGAAGCTGTCATGTACTTTTTCGTAGTGTCCGCGCAAGACATCCCAATTGGCCGCCCGGGTGAACCGGCTGGGATGCAGGCGTCCATCGATCGACGTGCTCATGTGGCAGATGATGTGGGGTCGCATGCGCGGCTATTCCTGCAGGTTTAGTAACGCTTCACGGCGTGCGTTGCTCGGGACCGTCACCAAGCAAGCGGCCGACGTTCCCGAGAATGGCCGCCGCTTCGTAAGGCTTTTGCACCACGGGCGTTCGCGGGAATTTGTGAGCGGGAATCATGCTGTCCCCATAGCCGGTCGCGAACATGAAGGGAATGCCTCGGCGCTTCAGCTCGAGCGCCAGGGCCTCGGACGTTTCACCACCCAGATTGACGTCAAGTATCGCCACGTCGGGCTGGTCGATCCGCAAGCGTTGCATTGCCTCGGTAACCGAAGCCGTCGTCATGACGTCCTTGACGCCGGCATTGAGGAGAATTTGCTCCAGATGCATCGCAATCAACATCTGATCCTCGACGATCAGCACCCGCGTGGTCGCGAAATTCCGCTCCGGGACCAAATGGCCGCCGGGAGCGGGCTTGCGCTCGGGCGTCCTGGCTGACGCCGTTCGCCTGGTAAAAAATTTCGCCGGAATGCGGAAATTGCCTTGCAAGCCCTCAGGCCTGAAGACGAGGTCACTCTCTCCACCGAGGTCGAACGGCACGCTGCGATCGATCAGGACCGTACCAAATCCGCTCCGGCTGGGCGGAACGACCGGCGGCCCGCCACTTTCAACCCACTCGATGTGGCAACCCGTCAGGTCGTCGATCCGCCAGCGTACCGAGAGCGCGCCGCCCGCACGCGAGAGGGCGCCATATTTGGCGGCATTGGTCGAGAGCTCGTGCAGCATCAGCGCCATGACCGAAAACGCGCGCGTATCGAGCCAGACGGGCGGTCCGTCGACGACAATGCTGGCGTTCTGCGCCCGATAGGGAGTGAGTTCGGCATTGATCAATTCGGCCAGAGAGCCGCCGCCATCGCCGCGCACGACCTGATCGTGCGCGTGAGCGAGCGCCTGAATCCGGCCTTGCAGCGAGCTGACATAGCTTTCGATGTTCAGCCCGTCGCGGTCCGGCTGATTGACGAGCGACTTGATGATGGCGAGGATATTCTTGACGCGATGATTGAGTTCCTCATTGAGCATGCGCTGGCGGACGTCGGCTTTTGTCCGCTCTTCCTCCAGCAGCTCATTCTGACGGAGCACGATTTCGATCAGCACCGTGCGCGTCGCCTCGGCGATCTCGCGCTCCTCGTCGGTCCATGGCGCCGACTGGCGGCGCACGGTTTCCTTCCAGATCGCGAAACTCTTGCGCGGCGTCAGCCGATCGCCCAGCGGCCCGGTTTCATAGGATTTTTCCGGGTTGCCCGCCCAGTCGAGCGTATGGATGATTTCCTTGCGAAAGAAGAACAGATAATCGCGCGGCCGCTGGGATAGCGGAACGACCAGGACGCCGGAGGCGACGTCCGCATAACGCTCGGCGTCGAGCGCGTAATTGGACAGCTTGTGGGTCGCCCAGATACGTCCGTCGGCCACCGTTTCGGCGAGCGACAGCAGGCCTGAAATCTCCTGCTCAGGCGGCGTTCCGCCGAGGTGATGCCAGCGTCCGCGCAGCCAGATGGCGGCGCCGTCGCATGGGAGGAGGGAGGCGAATTCCGGCAGATTGTCGCGCAGCACGTCGTCAATATCGGGCGCGCGCGCCGTCAGCTGCAGGAAGCGATCAAGCGATTGGCGGGCCTTGGTCGCGGCCTCCAGTTTCTGCTTCCGCTTGAGGGCGCTCAGATGCAGCGAAAAAAACTGACCGAACATCTCGGCCGCCACGCGCTCGGCCATGGTAAGCGTCCGGGGCTGATAATGATGGCAGGCGATCAGGCCCCATAATTGCCCGTCGATGATGATCGATATCGACATCGATGCGCCGACGCCCATGTTGCGCAGATATTCGCAATGGATCGGCGATACGCTGCGAAGATGTGCAAACGACAGGTCGAGCGGCTCGCCCGATGCATCCAGTTCGGGGATGATCGGAATTCGCGGCGCGTTGGCGTCGGAAATGATTCGAATGGTGTTGCGCAGGTAGAGCGTTCGCGCCTGTGCGGGAATATCGGTGGCGGGAAAGTATTGCCCAAAAAAGCTTTCCAGATCGCCGCGCTTCGACTCGCTGACGACCCTGCCGGCGCCATCGGCCTCAAACTGGTAGATCATGACGCGATCGTAGTTCAGCATCCCCTGAACCAGCCGCGCGGTATCGCGGATCAGCCGCTCGACCCTGTCGATGGAGGCGATGCGCCCGACCATCGTACGGGCAAGCTCCAGCGGCTGGGCGATTTCCGCTTTGGCAGGCTCCAGCTCGAGGATAATCGTGGCCTTGAAGTTGTGCACGGCGATATCGAATGATTGACCCGAGCGCAGGGCCAGGGAAAAGCTCAGCGCCGCGCGGGCCGCATCGTTCGAGCGCGCCAGCGCATTGCGGACGGCATGAACGGCTTCCTCGCCGAGCAAATCGTCAAGCTGCCGCCCATTGATTTCATTGCCGAGCCCAAGCACCGCGGCTGCGTTGGCGGAATGACGTATCACCGAACGAAACGATTGATCGCACGCCAGCAGGCAGCCATGCGGCTGTATGCTGCCCGGGATATGAATCGGTTCGCGATCGCAATTATTGAGATCGACGCGCTGGCTGATGTTCACAGAACGAGGCCTTGGACGCGATCGAGGCCTTCGTCGTTCCTGGCGGTATTCAGCGGCCTTGCCATGGCGTCGCGTCGGCTATGCAGCGCTACGGTTTTCCCCTTCAGATATCGTCGCAAATCAAGCACATCCTGGAAAATGAAATTCAGAGCGTTAACATAACGTTGGTTGGTGGGAAGGGTTCCCGATATACCATCCGGACGGCGGCGCGGGCGCAAGATGCGCTGACGCAGACAGAGGCCTTGAGGGCCGACTTCAGGCGTGTCGATATGATTCGCGAGTGCGCGGCAAAATAATTGGCCCCACCACGCTTTCGCATGATGGAGCCAATGGTTGTCGTCAGCGTCCGGCTTACACGAGCTGGTGAGCGAAATGACCATCCAGCATCGACGGCAATTCGAAGTGCGCCGGCATGGCGTGATCGAAGTCCGGCATGTGCTGTTGCGTAACCTGCGCCATGCTTTCCAGTGCTGCACCATGGGTCTGCCCGGCGTGCGCGCCATCGAGGCCCAGGGACAGCAACTGGGGTTCCGAGAAGGAGATGCCGTGCAAGGCATTCTGCAGCGTGGCCTGCAATTCGTGGCCACCCAGCCCGCCTGCTTCGGTGAAGCCGGCCGGCATGGATTGGCTGGTCGCCTCGGACCAGGAACTGTGGTTGCCGAACAGGCTCTCCACGGAATCCGAACCGCCGAACGAAGGCACCAGGGAGTGCGTCTCCAGCAGCGGGATGTGTGCGCTTGCCACCGCCGACGCCGCGTTGCCCTGCGTCAGCGCCTGGGCCGCCGTCGCGAAGTCCAGACCGTGACCGTCGCCATGACCGGCCAAATCCCAGAAGCCGTGGGCTGACGCTTCCGAGGCCGAGGCCGTGGACAGCGCCGCGTGCGTCGTTCCGATGGGGGCAGCCTCGGCCGCGTGCGCGGCGCTGGCGTCGCCATTGGCATGCGCGGCGTCATGAACGCCGGTCACCTTGCCGAGGGCGTCGGTCGCGCCCTTGCCGAAATGATCCTTGACGGCGTCGGCGATCTGGTTGAGCGCCCACTGCGGATCGTGGGTGGCTTTATCAATGAGGTCGCCTGCCTTGTCGATCGCGTGATGGGCCGCGTCGTCGATGGCGTGCTGGCCCTTCTCGAGCAGGGACTCGTCGTGTCCGGCTTTGGCAGCCGGGGCCGCCGCGTCGTCGTGAGCGGCCGCAGCCGGCGCCGGTTCGTGACCCTTGACGAAATCGACGCCCTTGCCGGCCGCCGAGCCGGCGAGATCCTTTGCTCCGTCCTTGATCGCGTCTGCGCCGGCATCGCCGAGGGCCTTAAGGCCTTCACCGATGAGGCCGCCGCCGGCCTTGTCGCCGAGCGAGCTCGCAACGTCCTTGACCTGCTCGCCGACCCATTGGCCGGCGAGGCCGCCGAGCACTTTTGCACCTTCCACGGCCGCGGCTCCGACATTGCCCTGGACGAGATTGGCAGTCACCGCGGTGGTGGTGCCGAGCGCGTTGCCGGCGTCGCCGATCGCGTGACCGACATTGCCGCCGATCGTCTCGCCGACCGCCGAGACAAAGCCGCCGCCGGCGCGGGCCATCGCTTCGTTCAGTCCGCCCAGCACGGTCCCGACCGCAGAGCCTATCGAGGCGAGTGCTTTGGCGCCTTCCATTTCCGCGCCGGCATAGTCCTTCACCGCCTCGAAGCCGGTCTTGCCGAGCTGAGCCAGGTCGTGCCCCGCGGCATCGAAATCGCCTTTGGAGACATCGCCGACGACCTTGCTGCTGTCGTGACCGATCGTGTCGGCGCCATGACCGATCGAATTGGCGATATGACCGCCCGCGGCGGTGGCCTTGACGACGGCGTCGTCGATCGCCGTGTTGAGATGGTCCAACGTGCCGATCGCGGCATCGCCGTAGTGCTTGGCGACGTTGGCGTAGAAATCACCGACCGGCGTACCGACCGTGCTCGCCGCGATTCCGGCCGTACCGTACAGGACGGCGACCTCGCTCTTGGCGATCTGGCCTACCGAGTCGACGGCATCTTTCACGAGGACGCCCATCGCGTGCTCGTAATCCTTGGCGACGGAGCCGACAACTCCGGCCGCCGTGCCGGCCATTTCGAGGACGCCCGAACCCACGGCAGCGTGGGCTTCGACGACTGCATGGCCGACCCCGGCTGCCGCCTGTCCGGCGTCGTGCGCGACATCGCTGGCACCGTGGGCCAGATCGGAGGCGGTCTTGCCGGCACCGGCAGCGAGATCCGCGCCGGCCTTGCCGAGATTACCGTGCACGAGATCGCCGGCGACGTGGCCGGCGGTCTGAACGGCGTCGCCGGCGAGCTTGCCCGCGGTGCTTGCAGCGTGCTCGACGCCATGGGCGACGCCCTCTCCGATGGCGGTCACGCCATGGCTGATCGCGTGGGCAACGCCTCCGGCGGTCTTGACGGCTTCGCTGCCGAGCGTGCTGGCGCCGTGCGTGACCGTCGTGAAGACGTGTGCCGCGTCATGGCCCAGGGTCGTTCCGACCTCGACGGCGGCGTGGCCTAAGGTTTTTGCGACCGACGAGGCTTCGTGCGCCGCGAGATCGACGACGTGATGCCCTGCGTTGATCACCGAATGGGCGGCATGTTCGACCGTATGGGTGACATGATGAACCGTCGACGTCGCGGCGTGTCCGATCGTATGGGCCGCGGTGCTGGCCGCGTGCTCGACGGTGTGCACGGCATGATGGACCGTGCTGATTACCGAATGGGCGGTATGGCTGATCGCCTGGGTGGCATGATGAACCGCGGAGGTGGCAGCATGTCCGACTGTATGCGCCGCGGTGGTCGCGGCGTGCGTGACGGTGTGCGCCGCCGTGGTAGCGACGTGTTCGACCGTATGCGCCACGGTGGCGGCTGCGTGTTCCGCCGTGTGTACGATGACTTTCGCCGGAGCAGTTACAACCTTTACCAATGAACCAAAAAATCCCATGTCCGCCTCCCAGAGTTGAATATGCGGAGATGTTTGCCACATCCAATCCACAGCAACTGTGCGCGACATCACGCAAGCCGTGCCGAAGTCGAACCCGGAATCGCGATCATGCGTCTAAGGCCGCTCGTTTTTCAGGGATGCAAGACGCAATGTTTGCCGGCATCGCTTCCGCGGCGCGTCGGCAGGCGGGCAGATGATGTTGAAAATGCGATGGTAGGGTGCCGGTGCGCATGGCGCGGCAAACGCACGCGGAAGCGATACCCATCGCCCTGATCGGCCAAGCACGGCGTAAACGTGGAACGCCCGGCACAAGGCCGGGCGTGACGAGCTGGACGTTATGAAATCTGCGGTTGGATGCGGTTTGCCTTAGCGATTGGCAACGCTCGCGAGCCTCGGCCGTGCCTTGGCAACCCGCGCGAGAGAGGCGTCGATCGCGGTGACCTGGGCGAAATCGGCGAGGGCGAGTTTGGACTCTCCCTTGGCCTTGTAGGCTTCGCCGCGCTCCGAGAAGTATTCGCGCTTGTCGGTCAAGGAATGTTCCGCCGGATCGAACTCGGCAATCGCCCTTGTGTAATCGGCGATGGCGCGGTCGGGCTCGTTCATGGCTTTGAACAGCAGGCCGCGGTTGTAATAGAGGTCGCTGTCGTGCTGTGCGAGGCGGACGGCCGCGTCGTAGTCGGCCATCGACAGCGCCAGTTCGCCCTTGTTCTTGTACGCATCGGCGCGGTGGCTCAAATATTCGCCCTTGCTGGCGTTTTTGCGCAGATGCCACCGGCTGATGGCTTGGCTGTAATCCGCGATGGCAAGGTCGAGATCGCCCTTGTCCTGATAGGCGAGGCCGCGATTGTGATGGGTGATGCTGCGGTTGGGTTCCAACCGGATGGCCTGGTCATAATCGGCGATCGCGAGAACGGTTTCGCCCTTTACGCGGTAGGCATCGCCGCGGTTGGCGTAGGCCCAGGCCAGATTGTCATAGTGCCAGCCGGCGGTGTTGATGGCCCGGCTGCAGGCCTCGACCCGGGTGGCGCTGGCGGTGTCCTTGCAGGCGCCGACATTCGCATCGAACAGCCGAAGCGGCCAGGTGAGGGCCACGATCGTCAGAGCCAAACCGGCGAAAACACTGGATTTCAGAAACATGGGACACCCCTGCCAAACATCTGTTGGCCCGAATGTCGTCCTTATTGCCTGATGTCACCGTGACTTACGTCACACAACGGAATCGGCCGCTTGGCAGCGAACTGCCACGGTCAGCGTGGCGGCGCGGAAGGGGGTGGTCAGTGATGCAAGGGATCGAGGAACGGCGTGTCTGCCGTGCTGACATAGAAGATCACCACTTTTGTTGGTTCGGTCGCGCTGGGATTGTGGCCAGTCATGGCCACGTCCGGCGGCTCGACCATGGCTTCTCCGGCACGCACGGTCAGCGGAGGGCGGTCCTTGAGGTCGAGCGTGAAGGCGCCTTCGACGACATAGACCGTCACGGGAAAACGGTGGGAGTGGTAAACGGTCTTGTCGCCCGGTTTGAATGTCGCGGTCAGGACACGCACGGTCTGCCTGGCGTCGGTTGGTAAGCCCTCGACCATCTGCTGCAGCACAAGATTGGGCTTGGCCAGTCCTGGTTCCTGCGCATACGCGGGGAGGCCGATAACTGCGATGAGTGCACAGCCTAGTGTGAAACGCATGTGTCGCCTCCGTCGTTGCCGCTTCTGATCGCTGTCAGAGGCTAGCCAGCGATCGAACCGTGCGGGAGCCGCAACATTGCGGTCCCCGGTCGCAGAAGTGCATAATACTGGGATGTTCGACTGGAACGATTTGAGATATTTTCTCGCCGTCGCCCGGCATCACAGCACCATCGCGGCGGGTAAATCGCTCGGGCTCAGCCAGTCGACCGTGCAGCGGCGGGTGAATGAACTCGAAAGGCGGATCGGGCGGCAGTTGATGGCACGCCACTCGACCGGCTATCGGCTGACCGAATTCGGTGAAGCGTTGCTGCCCTACGCCGAGCGCGTCGAGGCTGCAGTCGGCGATTTCGAACTGCGGATCAAGGATACCGCCCGCGAACTGACCGGTGTTATCCGGGTGACGTGTCCCGAGCCGATCGTCTACCGCATGACGCAGTCGGCGCTGATCGACCGCTTTCACAGCCGGCACCCCCGCCTTCGCATCGAGTTCGTGACCAGCGATCGCTACCTCGATCTGACGAAGGGAGAGGTCGATGTGGCATTCCGTTCCGGCGATACCGAGGACGAACTGGTGGGCCGCAAAGTCGCCGATTCGATCTGGGCGATTTATGCCAGCCGCGGCTATGTCGAGCGCCACGGACAGCCGGCGCGCGTGGAAGACTTCCCGTCCCACGCCTGGGTCGGGTTCAACGAAACCCTCGGCCAGCATCGCGCGGCTAAATGGCTTTCCGAGGTTGTTCCGAACGCGACGATGGCCGCGCGCCATACCAGCGTGCTGGGCCTGGTTTCCGCCGTGAAATCCGGCATCGGTATTGGCGCGCTGCCCACTGCACTGGGAGACGCTGAACCGGATCTTCTGCGCGTGCTGGGGCCGATCCCGGAACTGACGCGAAGCTGGCGTCTGCTGGTGCACCCTGATCTCAGGCGCATACCGCGCATCGCGGCATTCTTCGACTTTGTCGTCGAAGAGCGTGAGGCGCTCAAATCGATCCTGACCGGATAAATGCGAAGGCCATGCGGAATTGATTCCGCATGGCCTTTCGATCGAAAAAGTTGGTACGCTGGTGTGAGTTGGTTTTCGAGTTTATCGCAGTCCCAAAAAAGAAAGGATCACGCCCACGACCACAACGAGCCCAACCAGATAAATAATGCCGTTCATCACACATCCTCCAGATGTTGGCGATTATCTAGAACGTGCCCGGCAAAGCAAAGTTCCCTGCGCGCAGGCTCTATTTTGAAGCGGCCTGACGACCTCAATCGCAACAGCCCACTCAGCTACATCGTCACGACGATCTTCCCAAGATGCTCGTTGGCTTCCATGCGCTCGAACGCTTTTGCGATCTCGGCGAACGGATAGACCTTGTCGATCGGCAGTTGCAGTTTTCGGGATTCCACCGCGCTCCAGATATCCTTGCGCACCTCGTCGAAGACATCGCGGACTTCCTCGATGGTGCGGGTGCGGAAGGTCACGCCGATATACTGGATGCGGCGCGCGGCGTGCAGGTCGAAGTTGAAGTCGCCATGGGTGCCGCCGAGCCGGCCGACATTGACGATGCGGCCCTTGACCTTGGTGGCCTTGAGGTTCTGGTTCGCGACCGGGCCCGAGACCTGATCGACGATCAGGTCGACGCCTTCGCCATTGGTGGCTTTCAGCACTTCATCGACCCAGCCGGGATCCTTTGAATCCACCGCAAGGTCGGCGCCGAACTCCTTCAAGCGGCCCCGGCGCATCGCATCCGTCGAGGAGCCGATCACGAGTTTAGCGCCCTTGTACTTTGCAATTTGCATCGCCATCAGGCCAACGCCGGAGCTGGCGCCCTGGATCAGCACGGTCTGGCCCGCCTGCAGCGCGCCGTTGGTGACGACCGCATTATGCATAGTGGCGAGCGCGACGGGGAGGGTGGCGGCCTCCTCGAAATTCATGTTGGAGGGCGCGCGGAACAGCCGGCCGTGATCGGCCAGGGTGTATTCGGCGAATGCCTGGCCGCCCGAGCCCATGATCTTGTCACCGATCTTGACGCCCTTGGCGTCCGGCCCGAGCTCGGCTACTTCGCCGGCCCATTCCATGCCCAGCACCGTACCGACGCCGCCGGCCGCGCCATGGGCGTGGCCCTTGGTCATGCCGAGGTCGGCGCGGTTGAGGCCGCAGGCGCTGACCTTGACGAGCACCTGCGTGCCCTTCGGCGACGGTTTTGCGACATCGGTGATTTCAGCGCCGTTGGCGCCGTACACATAGGCTTTCATGGGGGCTCACTTCTTTTTTGTTGATGACGCCAATCGCTTCGCCGGCATTTCGTTGACCTCGCCCCGCCTGCGGGGAGAGGTCGGATTGCGCAGCAATCCGGGTGAGGGGGACTATCCGAGCGTTCGGTATTCGCGGAGGCAGCCCCTCACCCCAACCCTCTCCCCGCAAGAGCGGGGCGAGGGAGAAAAAGTCCGTCTATTCCGCGGCCTGGCGCGACGCGCCCGACATCATTCCCTCGAGCCGGCTCTGGATGATTGCTTCCGCGTCGCGCATGATGCGCGACACCAGTTCGGCGCAGGTCGGAATGTCGTGGATCAGGCCCTGCACCTGGCCGGCCGACCAGATGCCCTCATCGGCATCGCCTGACGCATAGACCATCTTGCCGCGCGCGCCGGCGACGAGTTCGCGCACATCCTCGAACTTGGCGCCTTCCTTTTCCATCTGCACCACCTTGGTCGAGATCGCGTTTTTGGCGACGCGCGAGGTGTTGCGCATGGTGCGGAAGATCAGTTCGGTCTCACGCTCGTCATTAGCGACGATACGGTCCTTCACCAACTGATGGATCGGGCTTTCCTTGGTGCACATGAAGCGCGTGCCCATGTTGATGCCTTCCGCTCCCAAGGCCAGTGCAGCAACAAGCCCGCGGCCATCGCCGAAACCGCCGGAGGCGATCATCGGGATCTTGATCTTGTCGGCCGCGGCCGGAATCAGAATGAGACCCGGCGTGTCGTCCTCGCCGGGATGGCCGGCGCATTCAAAGCCGTCGATCGAGATCGCATCGACGCCCATCCGCTCCGCCGACAGCCCGTGGCGGACGCTGGTGCATTTGTGGACGATCTTGATGCCGTGCTTCTTGAATTCGGTGACGTGTTCCTGCGGTTTGTTGCCGGCGGTTTCCACGATCTTGATGCCGGCCTCGATGATGGCCTGGCGATATTCCGCGTAAGGCGGCGGCTTGATCGAGGGGAGGATAGTGAGGTTGACGCCGAACGGCTTGTCGGTCAGCGAGCGGCAGCGCGCGATTTCCTTGGTGAGGTCTTCCGGCGTCGGCTGCGTCAGCGCGGTGATCAGGCCGAGCGCGCCGGCATTGGCGACGGCCGCGACGAGTTCCGCACGTCCGACCCATTGCATACCGCCCTGGACGATCGGGTGTTCAATGCCGAACATTTCGGTGAATCGCGTCTTGATCATATTGCCCTCTGTTTCCTCGGCACGGCTGGAGCCGCGCACGTTTTTGTTGGATTTCGGGAGGCAGGATGCCGCCAGCCACTGCAAATGTCTACCGGCGCAGTTGACGGGCAGCGCATCGCAAGCATGCGAAAGCGGGGTTTTGTTCGTCCGGCGGACAATTTTCACGCCTTCCCGCCCGGCCGCGGAAATTTGCCGGTTATCGGGCAGGTATCGGCATTCAGCCGGATTTTCCCGCGTCAGGCGCGCTTGCGCTGGTCTGCATCGAACGCGCTTCCATCTGAAGCCGAAAAAGCTTGGTTACGTTGATCGGCAGCAGGACGAGGTGCAGAAAAAATACCGGGTAAACGGGAGACAGCAATCCGTAGGCGATGAAAAGGAAGTTGCTCAGCAACGCAAACGAACGAAGCGCCAATATGGTCGTCATGCAGAAGCTGGCGAGAACGCTAAGCGCTGCGACCAAGCCGAGAAAATCGATCAGCGATAAATTCATATCGGCTGCCTCGTTGTCCGCAAAAAGCACATCGCCTGCTAGTCCAATCGACGCTGGATCATGGGCAACTTACGCCTGCGGTCAGGAGTCGGAAGTAATCCGGCTCACATGGCGAAGCTGTTTGTTGCTTGCCGCGGCGCTTCGCGTTCACAAAGACGCGATAGCGCGAAGATAAATCTTGCGGAACGATTTGTGCAAAACGGTTGTGATTGGCTTCACAGCGTCGTCCGTGCTCGCCGTGCTAGCGTTACGAACGTTGAATGACTTGCTCCGAGGAAAGGCACTTTGACTAAAAGCAAGTCAAAGACTTCGCTGGAGATACTCATGTTCAAGCATCTTCTTTTCGCAGCCGCATGTTCACGGTCCTGATTTCCTCCGCCTGCATGTTTTGACTGCATCATGCAGACAACATCTGCAACCATTCAGACGTTCATGTTCAAGTTTTTGATGGCCATCGTGCTTGCCGTGGCGATCCTGGCGATGGTTCAGGAGCATCAGCGTCATTTCAAGCCACTGCCGACGGGGCCGATGCCGGCAGTGGTTGTTCCCTAGAAAAATTGGCGGTCGTCGACTTCGATTTTGCTGGGTGATCCCGGTCACAGTCTGTCCGGGAGAACTGAGACATGTTGTGACCACGGGCCGCGAGTTGTCCGGGACATCAACCTCTAGCGAATGGAAAACATGATCATGAGCAATTCCTTGAATCAGAAGACCGGCGCTGATTGCGAAATCGCGCTCGAACAGCTTGAGACCGTCAACGGCGGCGACAAGGTCGTCATCGTCGGCTGCACGACGCCCCCGCCGTTCGGCGGCTATCCCCCGGGAACGATCACCATCAATCCCTGGCTCGGATCGGTGTGGAAGTGGTAGTAAATTGGTGGCCGCGTGGTTGTCGCCACGTGGCCACCATCGTCTCATTTTCCGAATGATCGCTTCGCGTCAGCGCACATGTGATCGTTCCACGTCTGAACGTCGGTAACGGCGTGGCGAAGCAGCGGGGTTGTTGACCCTTCCGTGCTGCAACGTGCTCAAAAAATCATCCGATGGTGACGAATTGTCGTTGGTCGATCCAACGCCAATCAATAATTCCTCTGAGTTTTCAACGTTAGGCAATCTGGCACACGTCTTGCTGATACCTTTTTCGGATCGCTCCGATGACGTAGCGCCCTGACGCTTTGACAACCGTCTAAACGCCCATAGCTGTGCGTTCCTCACTGCCGAAAGGCGGGTCATGTGCTTGCAGGCATTTCTGCAATTCAAACATGAATGAGGATCTAATCATGAGCAACGTTGAATCATCATCCGTCGAAGGCAACCACGCCCTCCTGCTGAAGAACCATGCGCTGTTGCAATCCAACAGCGGAACGCTCAAGGACAACAGGGAACTGCTGGAAGAAAACCACGACACGCTGACCAGCAATCACTCCACGCTGATCGGCAACAAGAAGACCGTCGAAGCCAACTCTGCCCTGCTGACCGAAAACAATCATCTGCTGGCCGGCAACAAGGCTGCCATCGACGGCAACCATGCCATGATCGAAGGCAATTCCAGCGTTGTCAAAGCCAACTCGTCCGCACTCGCCGCGAACAAGGCGGCGCTTTCGGCGAACACCTCGAAAATCGGTGCCAACAGCGAAGCCCTCGCCGTCAACAAGGCGATGCTCGAAAGCAATCACGACGTACTGACCGGCAACGCCGAGAGCCTGGCGTCGAACCACAGCCTGCTCGAATCGAACAAGGCGATCATGGTCGGCAACAAGCGAACGCTGGAAGGCAACAGCGCGACCCTGGTGTCCAACCATGGGCTGCTCGAGGCCAACAAGAGCGCGCTTCTTGGCAACAACGCGCTGCTGGAAGGCAACAAGACGTCGCTGGAAGCCAATCACGGCCTGCTCGAGAATAACCACGGCCTGATGGAATCGAATTCCCGCAAGATTTCCGCAAATACGGACGCCCTTGCGAAGAACAATTCGGTTCTCGTCAGCAACCATGATCTGGTTGTCGGCAATGCGGAAACGCTCGCCTCCAATCAGGCGCTGCTGGAAACCAACAACCGGCTGCTCAAGAGCAACAACGCCCTGATGTCGGCCAATCACGATCTGCTGGTGCAGATCGCGAGCAAGCTCGGCGTGATGTGACGAGATCCGGCCCGCGCTCCGGCGCGGGCTATTTTTCGTAGACGTCGCCGTCTACCGCGTGCCCGGAACCCCGTTCGAGTCTCTGGCCGCTCGACATTCGAGCGTGCCGCGCCCTTTTAGGAGATAGCCATGCTATTCGCTTCGCCTGCCATCAATGCCACGGGCCCGAAAGCCACGCGCATCGATCTCTTCACGTTTTCCACGCCGCAAATGAGGGCGTTCCACGTCACATGGTTGGCGTTCTTCGTCTGCTTCTTTGCCTGGTTTGCCGCTGCACCCCTGATGCCGATCATCAAGGACGAGTTCGGTCTCAGCAAGGACCAGATCGCCAATATCAACATCGCCTCGGTAGCCGTCACCATCCTGGTTCGGCTGATCATTGGGCCGCTATGCGACAAATACGGTCCAAGGCGCACCTACACCTGGCTGCTCGCATTGGGCTCCATTCCCGTGTTCGGACTGGCGTTTGCGCCGAGCTATGAAGCCTTCCTGTTTTTCCGCCTCTGCATCGGCGCGATCGGTGCATCGTTCGTCATCACCCAGTACCACACCAGCGTGATGTTCGCGCCCAACGTGGTCGGAACCGCCAACGCCACCGTCGGCGGATGGGGCAATGCCGGCGGCGGCGTCACGCAAAGCCTGATGCCGCTGATCGTCGCCGCCATTATCAGTCTCGGCGTCGAGAAGGCGCTGGGATGGCGCGTCGCCATGTTCGTGCCGGGCATAGCCATGGTCATCATGGCGTTTGTCTATGCACGCTACACCCAGGATACGCCGCAGGGCGACATCATCGATCTCCGCGAACGCGGCATCAGCATCGACTCCGGAAAAAAGGGAGGCTGGGCGATCTTCCTGCAGGCCTGCCGCAACTACCGCACCTGGATGCTTGCCGCGACCTACGGCGCCTGCTTCGGGGTCGAAATTTTCATTCACAACATCGCGGCGAGCTATTATGTCGATCAGTTCGGTCTGTCGCTGCAGAGCGCCGGATTTGCCGCCGGAATTTTTGGTGCGCTCGCGCTGTTTGCCCGTGCGCTCGGCGGAATTGCCAGCGATCGTATCGCAACGGTGAGGGGGCTCGACGGCCGCACGCTGTTGCTGTTCGTCCTGATGCTGGGCGAAGGCCTGGGCCTGCTGCTGTTCAGCAAGGCAGGTTCGGTCGGCCTTGCCATCGCGGCAATGGCCGGTTTCGGCCTCTTCACGCACATGGCTTGCGGCGCGACGTACGCGCTGATGCCGTTCATCGATCGCAAGGCGCTTGGCGGCGTCGCCGGGCTGATCGGTGCCGGCGGCAACCTTGGCGCGGTCCTGGCCGGCTTCCTCAACAAGGCGTCCGCGTCGACGCAGGAGTGCCTGATGATCCTCGGCTTCATCGTGACCGCGACGTCGCTTTGCGCCATCGCCGTTCGCTTTTCGACCCAGCATAAGAGCGACGAGCAAAAGCTGCTTGACGAAGCTCTGGAACGGCGAAGGGCATTGTCCGCGGCTGCCGGTTCGGCCGTGGCCACGGCCTGATAGCGGCACCGAAACCGGGAGGCGGCCGTGAGAGCGGTCGCCTCTCAAACTCGATATCGATCGTCGAGGCGCGCAAGGGCGACATGGCGCCAATCGCTGCACCCGTTATTCCATACGGCGTCGTCCAGTGCGGAATTTGACTTTGCCTGGCTGGAGGGGACACCGTGGGGCCCGTCGGCGCCAGGTGTGAGCGGAAATCTAAGGCAACGGATTATCTTTGAATGTACAAGGTCCTGGTGGCGACGGAAGCTCCACTGGTTGCAGACGATCTGCGGCAGGATTTGCAGGGCGTTGGCGTCGATGTGGTCGCCGAGAATGTCGATGCCACCCTGCTGGCGGCGGCCGTCGTCCGCAGCGAACCTGATATCGTGATTGCGGCCTCCCCGAGCCCATCGCCGCAAATGTTCGAGGCGGCGCGGATGCTGGGAACGCTGGCTCCGCGTCCCTTCGTGACGTTCACATCCGACCCCGACGCCGTCAAAATCGAGAGGGCGAGCGCCTCGAACATGCATTCCTATGTCGTCAACGGCTATGCCAAGCACCGGCTGTTGTCGATCATCGAGGTCGCGCGTGCACGGTTTCGCCACGAACAGGTTCTGAAGGATGAACTGAGCGGGCTTTCGAAGCGCTTTGAAGAGCGCAAGATCGTCGACCGGGCCAAGGGTGCCTTGATGCGCTCGCGCGGCGTCTCGGAAGAAGAGGCGTTCGAAATTCTGCGCAATCTCGCGATGAACGCGCGGCAGCGTATCGGCGTCGCCTCGCAAAGCGTCGTCGACATGTCGCGGGCCGGCGAAGTGGTTAATCGATCCGGGCAGCTTCGGATGCTTTCGCAGCGCATCGTCAAGAGCTACGCGCAGTCGATCGTCGGACCCGAAATTTCAGGCGCGCGGCAAATCACGGCAGACTGCATCGCGCGGGTCGATGCCAATCTGGGCATCCTGCGCAAGGCGATCAGCACCACGGGCTATGGCGAATTGGTCGAGAGGGTGGCGACGAGCTGGAAGAACGTTCATGCGATCTGCAGCGATCCGCCAGTTGCCTCGTGCGTCGATGAACTGGATTCATGCGCGGAAGGCATGCTGAAAGACGCGGAAACGCTGACCGACTTTCTGGAGTCGTCCGGTCTGGCGCCCAGCCTGCGAATCCTGAATATCGCGGGACGGCAGCGCATGCTTTCGCAGCGGATATGCAAGTTCTGCTTTCTCCTTGCTCTCGAGCCGCGACCGGCACGGGCCGAGCAATTGTCGCGGCTGATCGAGGCGTTTCAAAAAGCGATGGATTTTCTAATCGCTGCGCCGTTGACGTCCACGTCCATTCAAACGGCCCTCGATGCCGCGCGCGCGGAATGGAAGCATCTCACAGGGCTGCTGGAAAAGACGGGCGAGGCCACGACGCTCAGCCAGATTTCCGAAGCGGCCGAAAAGCTGCTCGGCATCTTCGAACATTTAACAGATCAGTACGAGCAGGCGCTGCAAGTTCTGATCGGCGACCGCATGGGCCGGATGGTCTGACGAGCGGTCGTGCGAGCCGGCTCGCCGCAGGCGGTGCTGAAGGCAGGGCCTTCAATTTGCAGAAGTCGTCGTTGAGCTTGCCGACGCTGGCGACGTTTAGCTCTACGACTCCGATCCGCCGGCCACGATCTTCTCGTTCAGCTTCTGATCGACAACTTGCACCGTGTTGTCGATCTCGGCATTGGCCGCGCCAAGCTGATGCGAAATCAGCTTCACCAGCAGGTCGACCCGCTCGATGAACGGCGCACCCGCCGCGACCGCGCGTGCCGCCGATGACGGCTTGAGCAGGCTTTCCGCCGCCTTGGCGTATTTGGCGAAAGGCACCTGATCCTGCGGGTCGGCGCCGAGACGCCGCGCCATGCCGTCGACATGCTCGTAGATCGCTTGCGACAGTTTCAGGTCGCCATGCACGGCGTCGCGGATCGACTGCGGCTCGTTCGGCGTGATGCAGCGGTAATTCCCGGTTAACAGCATCGACCATTTGGCCAGCGGGACGAACAGCGAGTCGAACACCTTGAGCTTGACCGGAACGTCCTGGCCATCGAGCCTCACCGCGTCGATGTCGGCTTCCAGTTCACGCAGCAGCTTGTTGTGTTTCTCGTCCTCGAACGCCGCGGCCTTGAAGTTGGTCGGCAGGCCGACATGAAGAACGTTGGCGGCCTCTTCCGGGGGGCGGAAGGCCTGCGGATCGGGTGAGCAGAGCGACACCAGTCCCGGCTCGAACCGTTCCCAAACCTGGGCATTGGTATAGGCTTCTTCGAGATCCATATCCGCGAGACTAGGGATCCGCTTGAGATAGGGCAGCGGCGGCATGTTCATGATCGACAGGCAGGGCAGCTTCGCCGTGGCGATCTTGATCATCAGCACGCGGATCGTATGGTTGGTGTATTGCGGCTCTTGCATCGCAAGACCGACCAGATCATAGCGGGAAAGGTCGACGTTGGCGGGCGTGACCGCGTCCAGCTTCCCGGGCAGATCGCGCGAAAAGATTGCCCGGTGCGTCGGCTCGTCACGCAGCTTGATGCGGACTTCGGTGCCGTCGCGGTTGATGAGTTCTGCCGTCTTGCTCCGGCAGACCAGGGTCACGTTGTGACCGGCCATCAGCAACTTTGTCGCCAGCAATGAACCGTACGAGGCTCCGAGAATCAGAATGTTACGCGCCATACTCTCTCTTCCACAAATGAGCGGCAGTCCATATCGCAAGTCGTTCGGCATTACAAACGGGCATCGGTCCTGCGGTCTTTGTCTATTGCCGGAATTCGTTGGTCAGTTCGCCGATTATTTCGACGGCAACCGTCACCGTGTCGATCGGTTCCTTCATCACGCCGCCGCCGGGCAGCGTCATGTCGTCGGTGCTATCGCTCAAGGTCGAGGCGAATGTCAGGCCGAAATGGCCAGCGTTGCGTTGGCTTCCTCGTCGAACGCGATCGAGATGTCGCGGATGCTGACGACGCCGATCAGGCTGTAATTTTCAAGCACCGGCAGGTGGCGGATGTGATGCATGTTCATGAGATGGCGAACATGCTCGAGCGTGTCCGTTGCGCTGCACGACACCAGTTGCTGCACCGAAATCAATTGCGAAACCTTGAGATTGGCGCCCGCAGCGCCATGCTCGGCGATCGCGCGAACCACGTCGCGCTCCGTGAACATGCCAACCGCCGTGTTGCCTTCGGTGCGAACGACATCCTTGACCACCAGCGCGCTGATATTGCTCGAACGCATCAGCTGGGCTGCGATGGCAACCGTCTCGTTCATGCGAACCGTCGCGACACGGGCGGCTTTCTTGCGCAGGATATCTCCGACTTGCATGGCAACCTCCTTGAGGATGATGTCATCTAATTCTGGTATACATAATGCCATAAGTCAACAGCAAAGAGGTTGAATCTCTCAGCGCGACAGTCTGCAAAAGCGGCAGCATTACTGACGTTATTGGTTTTGGCGGAGGTGGAGCGGGGCAGGCCACCTCCGCTCGTTCTGGCTTGGATCGGCTTCAGGTATACCAGAGCAATGCGCTACTGCCCAAAGCAAAGCGCGCCCATCCCGGAGGATGAGCGCGCTTGTCGGTAGATAGCAGCCGTGAAAGTCAGCTGGACGCTTGCGCGTTGGCGACCACTACCTTGCGCCAGGGCTTGAGCACCGCGATCGCCAGCAGCGAGGCGAGGATATTGGCGCCCGCCGCGATGATGAACACGTTGTCCCAATTGCCTGACGACTGCTGCATGTAGTTCGCGACCGGCACCAGGAGCGCCGCCGTGCCCTTGGCGGTGTAGAGCAGGCCGGCATTGGTGGTCGCGAATTTCGAACCGAACGTGTCCGTGCAGGTCGAGGGGAACAGCGAGTAGATCTCACCCCAGGCAAAGAACACGAAGCCCGAGAGCAGCACGAACCAGATCGGATCGTGGCCCAGCATATACAGGCCCCAGATGCCGATCCCTTCCATGCCGAACGCGATGAACATGGTGTTCTCGCGGCCGATCATGTCTGAGATCCAGCCGAAGAACGGCCGGGTCAGGCCGTTGAGGACGCGGTCGATGGTGGCCGCAAACGTCACCGCCGTCATGGTCATGCCGACCAGCGTGACCGGAATCGCATCGACCTTCCAGTCGACCGCGATCGGCTTGAGGTTGGCGGTGACCATCAATCCACCGGCGCCCACGATCACGAACATGAAATACATCAGCCAGAAGATGGGCTGACGGATCACCTCGGTCGGCTGGTAGTTACGCCGGCTCTGGATCACGTTGGCGTTCTGGGTCACGGCGGGTACTTGTCCGGATTTCGGCGAGAACAGGAAGAAGGCCAGCAGCACGATGATAATGCCCTGTCCGAGACCGAAATAGAGGAAGGTGGTCTGGAAGCCGGAATCCTTGATCATCGCCTGGATCGGCGCGACCGTCAGCGCGGAGCCTGCGCCGAAGCCCGCGGCGGTAATGCCTGCGGCGAGACCGCGCTTGTCGGGAAACCATTTCAGCGCGTTGCCGACACATGTGCCGTAGACGCCGCCGGCGCCGATGCCGGCGATGATCATGCCGAGGTAGAAGCCGTTGAGCGACGTGGCCTCCGCGTTGATGGCCCAGCCGGCGGCACAGAGGATGCCGCCGATGAGGACGACGAGCCGCGGGCCGTATTTATCGACGAACCAGCCTTCGACCGGCACCAGCCAGGTTTCGAACAACACGAAGAGCGTGAACGCCCACTGGATCGACGCGCGATCCCAACCGAATTTTTTCTGGATGTCGGGGACGAAAAAGGTCCAGCCGTATTGATAGTTCGCGATCATAACCATCGCGCCGACGCCGATGGCCAATTGCGTCCAGCGGTAGGTGTCGCTGACGCGGGCTACCGCAGGGGCCGCTCCGTGAACTGTGTCCGTCATCTTCCCTCCCAATGCGCTGTTCTATTCGCCCGACAGCTCTGAGGGCGGATTTTGGTATATGATATGCCAGTAGACAAGCAGAATCTTGTCAGTTTGCCGCAGCAACGATCTTTTTTTGGAATTACACCATTCTGAGAATTTTGCAAAAATGCTGCAAAGCAAACGATTTAACCGCCGCCTCGCTTGGCGAGGCGGCGGTTGAACCGAGATCAGCGAGTTTTTGAAACTGGTATTTTTGGCCGTCTTAGGCGGCCGTGTTCATGCGGCCGCCATCCGCAAGCGGCTGTAGCCTTGCTGGATCAGCGACCAGAACAGGGCGATCAGCCCAAGCGCCATGATGGTGCCGACCAGCGTGTTGGAGAAGAACACGCCGAGCGAGCCTTGCGAGCCCAGCAGCGACTGCCGGAAAGCTTCCTCCGCCTTGTCGCCGAGCACGATCGCCAGCACCAATGGCGCGAGCGGGTAGTTGCACTTCTTCAAGAGATAGCCGACCACGCCGAACACCAGCATCATCACGACGTCGAAGGTGGAACTGTGGACCGAATAGGCGCCGATCGCGCACAGCACCAGGATCAGCGGCGCGATGATGCTGAACGGCACGCGCAGGATGGCCGCGAAAACCGGCACGCAGGTCAGTACCACGATGAGGCCGACGAGATTGCCGAGATACATCGAGGCGATCAGTCCCCAGACGAATTCCTTCTGTTCCACGAACAGCATCGGGCCCGGCTGCAGGCCCCAGATCAGGAGGCCGCCGAGCAGCACGGCGGCGGTCGGCGATCCCGGTACGCCGAGCGACAGCATCGGCAGCAATGCGGCGGTACCGGCGGCATGCGCCGCGGTCTCGGGCGCAATCACGCCTTCGATCTCGCCCTTGCCGAAATTCTCGCCGTTCGGCGACACCCGCTTGGCGATGCCGTAACTCATGAAGGACGCCGGCGTAGCGCCGGCCGGCGTGATGCCCATCCAGCAACCGATGATGCAGGAGCGCAGCGACGTCATCCAGTATCTGGGCATCTCCTTCCAGGTCTGCAGCACGACGCGCAGATCGATCTTGCCGTTGCCGCCGCGGAAGCTCAGTCCTTCCTCCATCGTCAGCAGGATCTCGCCGATGCCGAACAGGCCAATCACGGCGATCAGGAAGTCGAAGCCGTTGAGCAATTCAGTCGACCCAAAGGTCAGCCGCAATTGGCCGGTGATGGAATCAAGTCCGACCGCGGCCAGCGCAAAGCCGATCATCATCGCGGCGATGGTCTTGAACGGCGGCTCCTTGCTGAGGCCGACGAAGCTGCAGAACGCCAGGAAATACACCGCGAATTTTTCCGCAGGCCCGAACCGCAGCGCGAAGCTCGCCACCAGCGGGGCGACCAGCGTGATCATGACGACGGCGAACAGCGCGCCGACGAACGAGGAGGTGAAGGCGGCGGTCAGCGCCTGGCCGGCCTTGCCCTGCTGCGCCATCGGATAGCCGTCGAACGTCGTCGCCACCGACCATGGCTCGCCGGGAATGTTGAACAGGATCGACGTGATGGCGCCGCCGAACAGCGCGCCCCAATAGATGCAGGACAGCATGATGATGGCCGACGTCGGCGGCATGCTGAAGGTCAGCGGCAGCAGGATCGCGACGCCGTTGGCGCCGCCCAGCCCCGGCAGCACGCCGATGATGACGCCGAGCACGATGCCGAGGATCATCACCATGATGTTGAAGGGCTGCAGGGCGACCGCAAAGCCGTGAAACAGATTGACGAGTTCTTCCATGCTTCAAGTCCTGCAACCCTGAGCTAACGACAAATCCGGTGATGGTCTAAAGACCGAGCCATTCCTCGATCGGACCCTTCGGAAGCGGGACCAGGAACCAGCGCTCGAAAATCAGGTAGGTGATGATGGGCATGCCGAGCGCCACGGCGGTCACGACGAGCCAGCTGTATTTGCCAAGCCACCGCATGAACCAGCCGATGAAGATGATGGAAGCGAGATAGAGGCCGGTGAACGGCATCACGCCGACATAAATCGCGGTCGGCACCACGACGCTCATGACCTGGCGCAACTGTCCCCACTCGGCGAACAACCCGTCGTCGCCGTCACGCATGCCGTTCCAGAGATTGATCGCGCTGGAGGCGACGATGAATATCCCGACATAGAAGGGGAAGAATCCGGCGCGTGGCCCTTCGGCCCCCCAGTTGATGCCGGCCTTCACGCTGCCGAAGATCACGATCGTGCCGAACAGCGCGATCAGCAGCGTGACGCCGGCCTCCACGGCCTTGTGGGTCGGGCCGGCGTCGGGGCTATTGGTGGTCATTCAAACTCCATCCGGAATCGCAGTCGCAGGTTCGCAGCCGCTTTCAGCGTTAAGCTAAAGCGCCGTTCCGATTGAATCGGAGCGGGGCTTTGGATTCTTGGTTTGACGCGTTTTCCTGGCGCGAACCGGGTCCACTTCGCTCGAAAACGCTCTGGCACGCTCGATCTGGCCGATCAGTTGGTGGCGAGGAAACCGGCTTCCTTCATCAGGGTTTCGTGACGCTTCTCTTCCGTCTCGACCCATTTGGCGTAGTCGGCCCCGGTCAGAAACGTGGTGTTGAACGCGCCGCTCTTCATGAAGTCCTGCCACTCGGGCGTGGCGCGCACCTTCTTGAACAGATCGATGTAGTATTCGACCTGGTCCTTGGTGGCCTTCGGCGACATGAAGATGCCGCGCAGCATCAGGTATTCCATATCGAGGCCCTGCGACTTGCAGGTCGGAATATCCTTCCAAGCCTTGCCGTCCGCGATCACCTCATCATAGTCCATCTGCTTGCCGTCGAACACGCAAAGCGGACGCAGTTTGCCGCCGCGCCATTGCGCCACCGCCTCGATCGGATTGTTGACCGTCGAATCGACGTGGTTGCCGACGAGCTGGACTGCGACTTCTCCGCCGCCCTTGTAGGGAATGTAGGTGAATTTCGCGCCGGTGGCCTTCTCGACGGCGACCGTGATGATCTGGTCTTCCTGCTTCGATCCGGTGCCGCCCATCTTGATGCTGCCGGCCGGTGCCTGCTTCACCGCGTCGATATAGTCCTTGACGGTGTTGTAGGGCTTCTCGGCGTTGACCCAGAGCACGAACTCGTCGAGCGCCAGCATCGCGACCGGCGTCATGTCCTTCCAGTTGAAGGGAATGCCTGTCGCAAGCGGGGTGGTGAACAGGTTCGACAAAGTGATGATGATCTTGTGGGGATTATTCCCAGAACCTTTGACGTCGAGAAAGCCTTCGCCGCCGGCGCCGCCGGACTTGTTGATGACGACCATCGGCTGCTTCATCAGGCTGTGCTTGGTGACGATGCCCTGGATGGTGCGGGCCATCTGATCTGCGCCGCCGCCGGTGCCGGCAGGCACGATAAATTCAACCGGGCGAACCGGTTCCCAGGCGGCCGCCGCGCCGACAAGGCCGGCGCCGAACATCGCGGCCGCGGCTAACGCAATGTGCAAAACAGAATTCTTCATTTGGTTTACTCCCCATCAAGATTAGACGCGCCGTTCTTTGCCGGCTTTGCCTTTGACTTAACTCTCAGCTCGACGCTTCAGATCGGATCTCACCTTCTCGTTCTCGGCTTTTCCAGTCATATCTTCAGGTTTAGTCGTGCGGTAATACAGGTTAGAGTTGCAGACACAATTGTAAGCTCGCCCTGCTTCGGCAGCATCCGCGTCTTTCGGATAAGTCGGAACTTCGAACGAACGTTTTGGTTTGCGCTGACCACCGGTCAAACCGCTCCAGCGCCGCCCGGCCTGCCGCCATCCCCTTGTTCGCTCTCGTTTTTGCTTCGGAACGCCTGCAAGCATTTTGGTATGCGATATGCCAATCTCGCAATTGAATAGTGCGGCCGGAATGCCGCATCGGCGGATTTGTCGCAGCGGTCGCGCTTCATCGAACGGCTGACGCGTTGCAAAAAAAAGAGGCCCCGGAAAACCGAGGCCTTTTAGTCTGGGAGGAAACCTGAAGTCATTGAACCGGAAAGCGCGAGCCTTGGCTGCGCCTTAGCGGTTCAGAGGCCGAAACGGGGAAGGTCGCCGTTGCGGTTGGAAATGCGTGCGCTCGCGGTCAGCAGACGGTCGATGGAGGCCATCAGCCGAGCGAACAGGGTGCCGGAGGGCACCAGGCCGATGGATGCTGTCTTGGACATTGGGTCCCCTTCTCTGAGCAGCGGAGCAGGTCCGCTTCATGATCTGAGAAGAATTTATGTATACCAGATGCCACTCACAATGCATTTGTTTGCATGGCAGCAATTTGTCTTTTGCATCGCAACATAAATGAGACAATAAGACTTACCTATCGCGGAAAAGGCCGCCGGCGATCGGCGGCCTCGTCATTTTAAGCGCGAAAGGGTAGCCTACTCCGCCGCCTGCTTCCGCGGCGGATCGAGCGCGCCGGAGTCGTGGATCTCGGCGACCTGGTGATCGCTGAAGCCGAGCACCTGGCGCAGGATTTCGTCGGTGTGTTCGCCGAGCAGCGGCGAACGAGTCACTTCGGACGGTGAGTCCGACAGCTTGATCGGATTGCCGACCGAGACGTACTTGCCGCGGGTGGGGTGATCGACCTCGACCACGGTGCCGGTCGCGCGCAGCGACTGGTCTTCCGCGATTTCCTTCATCGACAGGATCGGGCCGCAGGGGATGTCGTCCCTGTTGAGGATTTCCATCGCCTCAAACTTCGTCTTCGTCATCGTCCATTGTTCGATGCGCGCGAAGATCTCGTTGAGGCGCGACAGCCGGGCAGGCGGCTTGGCGTAATCGGCGTGGGTCTTCCAGCCGGGCTCGCCGATCACGTCGCAGATTTTCTCCCACACCGGCGCCTGGGTGATGAAATAGATGTAGGCGTTGGGATCCTGCTCCCAGCCCTTGCACTTGAGAATGCGGCCGGGTTGGCCACCGCCGGAATCGTTGCCGGCGCGCGGCACCGCGTCGCCGAACGGAATGCCTTCGCCGAACTGGCTGTATTCCTTCAGCGGACCGTGGGCGAGGCGCTGCTGATCGCGCAATTTGACGCGCGCGAGGTTGAGCACGCCGTCCTGCATCGCGGCCGTCACCTTCTGGCCCTGACCGGTCATGGTGCGCTGATAAAGTGCTGTGACGATGCCGAGTGCCAGATGCAACCCGGTGCCGCTGTCGCCGATCTGCGCGCCGGTGACCAGCGGCAGGCCGTCACGGAAGCCGGTGGTCGACGCTGCACCGCCGGTGCACTGCGCGACGTTCTCATACACCTTGCAGTCTTCGTAGGGGCCGGGGCCAAAGCCCTTGATCGAGGCCACGATCATCTTCGGGTTGATGGCGTGGATCTTTTCCCAGGGGAAGCCCATGCGGTCGAGCACGCCGGGGCCGAAATTCTCCACCAGCACGTCGCAGCTCTTGATCAGCGCGGTCAGGACTTCCTTGCCCTTCGGGTTCTTGGTGTCGAGCGTGATCGAGCGCTTGTTGTGGTTGAGCATGGTGAAATACAGGCTGTCCACATTGGGGATGTCCTGCAATTGGCCGCGCGTGATGTCGCCGACGCCGGGACGCTCGACCTTGATCACGTCGGCGCCGAACCAGGCCAGCAACTGCGTGCAGGTCGGTCCCGACTGGACGTGGGTGAAATCGAGAATGCGAACGCCCTTCAGCGCCTTTGTCATCTTTTCTCTCCTTGATATCTGCTGTCGTCATGCCCGCGAAGGCGGGCATCCAGTCATCGCCGTCGTTTCAATCTGGCACGGCCTTCAATTCACGATCGTTCGGTGGCTACTGGATTCCCCGCCTGCGCGGGGAATGACGTCGATGGGTTAGGGTTCATTTCTTCTTCAAGATGCTCTGCGGATTGAGGTTGCCGATGCGGCCGCTCTCGGAGCCGGCCGCCGGATCGATCACCGCATTGATCAGCGTCGGCTTGCCGGAATCCATCGCGACGTTGACGGCGCGCTTCAGTTCGTCCGGGGAGGTGACGTGGACGCCGACTCCGCCGAACGCTTCCATCATCTTGTCGTAGCGCGAGCCCTTGACGAACACGGTGGGCGCCGGATCGGAGCCCGCCGAATTGACGTCGGTTCCACGATAGATGCCGTCATTGTTGAAGATCACGATGCAGACCGGCAGATTGTAGCGGCAGATCGTCTCGACTTCCATGCCGGAGAAACCAAACGCCGAGTCGCCTTCGACCGCGAGCACCGGCTTGCCGGTTTCGATCGCGGCGGCGATGCAATAGCCCATGCCGATGCCCATCACGCCCCAGGTGCCGACGTCGATCCGCTTGCGCGGCTGGTACATGTCGATGACGCCGCGGGCGAGATCGAGCGTGTTGGCGCCTTCGTTGACGAGGATGGCGTCGGGCCGTTCCTTGATGATCGTTCGGAGCACGCCGAGCGCGCCGTGGTAATCCATCGGCGAGTTGTTGTTCATCAGCCGCGGCGCCATCTTGGCGACGTTCTCTTCGCGCTTCCTGGCCACCGCGCCGGTCCAGTCGGACGGTGCCGCCGTCCAGTTCGCGCCCATGCCTTCGAGCAGCGCCGAGACGCAGGAGCCGATGTCGCCGACCACGGGGGCCACGATCTCGACGTTGGAATCCATTTCCTTCGGCTCGATGTCGATCTGGATGAATTTCTTCGGCGCTTCGCCCCAGCTCTTGCCCTTGCCGTGCGACAGCAGCCAGTTAAGGCGCGCGCCGATCAGCATCACCACATCGGCGTCCTTCAGAACCGTTGAACGCGCAGCCCCCGCGCATTGCGGATGCAGGTCGGACAACAATCCCTTGGCCATGCTCATGGGCAAAAACGGAATGCCGCTCTTCTCGACGAAGCTCTTGATCGTATCATCGGCCTGCGCGTAGGCCGCGCCCTTGCCTAGGATGATCAGCGGACGTTTGGCGCTCTTGAGTACATCGAGCGCGCGCTTCACCGCTGACGGGGCAGGGATCTGCGCCGGTGCGGCATCGATGACCTTCACCAGCGACTTCTGTCCGGCCTCGGCATCGATCACCTGGCCGAAGAGTTTCGCCGGTAGATCGAGATAAACGCCGCCGGGACGGCCCGAGACGGCGGCGCGGATCGCGCGCGCCAGACCGATGCCGATATCCTGGGCATGCAGCACGCGGAATGCCGCCTTGCACAGCGGCTTGGCGATCGCGAGCTGATCCATTTCTTCGTAATCGCCCTGCTGCAGGTCGACGATCTCGCGCTCCGACGAGCCCGAGATCAGGATCATCGGGAAGCAGTTGGTGGTGGCGTGGGCGAGCGCGGTGAGGCCGTTGAGAAAACCGGGGGCCGACACCGTTAGGCACACGCCGGGTTTTTTGGTCAGGAAGCCGGCGATCGAGGCCGCGTTGCCGGCATTCTGTTCGTGACGGAACGAGATCACGCGAATGCCCGCGGCCTGCGCCATGCGGCCGAAATCCGTAATCGGGATGCCGGGCACGCCGTAGATCGTGGTCAGGCCGTTGAGCTTCAGCGCATCGATCATCAGATTGAAGCCGTCGGTAAGCTCTCGTTCGGCTTCAATGGGTTCGATGCTCTTGGCTGCGGTTACGGACATTCCACTTTCTCCCTGGTCGTGCGGTTCGGACGAGTTGATCGTCTTCTGCTGCGACTAATTGAACAATTCCTGGCCGTGGGCCTCGACATAGGCGGCAAGGCCCAGCGTGTGGTCGCGCGCGCGTTTTTCTGCCAACTCGGTGTCGCGGGCTTCGAGTGCTTCGATCATGCCGAGATGTTCAGGCAGCGACGTCGCGGTGCGATCGGTGCGGCCGATCGTGAGTTGCCGGTAACCGCGCACATGCAGCAGGATGTCGTTGGTCATATCGACCAGCACCGGCGACTCCGACAGCGAGATCAGGGCCTGGTGGAAGGCGATATTGGCCTTGGAATATTCCTCGACGTGATCCTGCGGCAGGCGGTCCTTGCCGAAATCCTTGAAGAAATCGCGCAGCGCCGTGATGTCCTTTTTGCGCGCGGTGGTCGTGATCAGGCGCGCGGCCATGCTCTCGAGCGCGGCCCAGGCCCGGATCATGTCGACGATTTCGTTCTTGGTGCGGCGAACCACGACGATGCCGCGGCGTGGCACGGTCTTGACGAAACCGTCCTGCTCGAGCATCGCGATGGCTTCGCGAATGGGGGTGCGGCTGACCCCGAGGCGTTCGGATAAAGCGCGCTCGTCGAGCATCACCTGCTCGGGCGTCGCATAGATATCCATCTTGAGAATAGCTTCCTTCAAGGCCTCATAGGCCTTGTTCTTGAAGCTCGTCTCCGGTGCAATCCGGACGATTGCGATATCTGCATCAGCCATGGCAGGCGTCGCCTTGGGTTGTTTGCGTGCGGGCACGATTCGTCTCCTCCAGTGGGAGACCTATTGTAGCAGGGAATTGCCTCAATATTTTTGGCATACCAAATACCAGCATGTCAAGTTGTCAGTATTTTCAGCGTTTCCGGTGCGTCAGGTCGCTTGACTTTCTTCGCACTGGCATACCAAATGCCATAAAATTTTGCCCAGGAGGAAGTCGATGTCGAATCCCAAAGAAGCCGTCCGCAAAGTTCTCGATGCGGTGAAGGCCGATAAGCGCACCAGCCTGACGGCCCCGGAGGGCAAACTGGTCTGCGATGCCTACGGAATTCCCGTCCCGAAGGAAGGCGTGGCCAAGTCCGCCGCCGAGGCTGCCAAGCTCGCGGCCGATATGGGCTTCCCGGTGGTGATGAAGATTGTCTCGCCGGACATTCTCCACAAGACCGAGGCCGGCGGCGTCATGGTCGGCGTCAAGACCGCGGCGGATGCGGAGAAGAATTACGAGATCATTCTCGCCAATGCGAAGAAGTACAAGGCGGACGCCAAGATCGAGGGTATCCAGGTCCAGCAGATGCTGGCCGGCGGCACCGAGGTCATCGTCGGCTCCATCACCGACGGCTCGTTCGGCAAGCTCGTCGCCTTCGGCCTCGGCGGCGTGCTGGTCGAAGTTTTGAAAGACATCACCTTCCGCCTAGCGCCCGCCACCAATGCAGACGCGCTCTCGATGCTCGACGGCATCCAGGCCAATGAGATGCTGAAGGGCATGCGCGGCGGCGATCCGGTCAACCGCGAGGCGCTGGCAGCGGTCATCGTCAAGGTGTCGCAACTCGTCAGCGACTTTCCCGAAATCGTCGAACTCGATCTCAACCCGGTCTTCGCCACCAAGAACGATGCGATCGCCGCCGACGTCCGCATTGTCGTCGACTTCGACTACAAGCCGCGTCCGGCGCCGCGCCCGAACGACGAGATCGTCGCGGCGATGAACCGCATCATGCAGCCGAAGGGCGTCGCGGTGATCGGGGCCTCCGCCGAGGACGGTAAGATCGGCAACTCCGTGATGAAGAACCTGATTAACGGCGGTTACAAAGGCGAGATCTATCCGATTCACCCCAAGGCCGCGGAAATCCTGGGCTACAAGGCCTACAAGAGCGTCAAGGACGTTCCCGGCGTGATCGACACCGCGGTGTTCGCGATCCCGGCGAAATTCGTCGCCGGCGCCTTGATCGAATGCGGCGAGAAGAAAATCCCGGGCGCGGTCCTGATCCCGTCGGGCTTTGCCGAAGCCGGCGCGCCCGAGCTGCAGGAAGAAATCGTCGAGATCGGCAAGAAGTACAATGTCCGCCTAATGGGGCCGAACATCTACGGCTTCTACTATACGCCCGCCAATCTCTGCGCCACGTTCTGCACCGCCTACGACGTCAAGGGCTCGGCGGCGCTGTCGTCGCAATCCGGCGGCATCGGCATGGCGATCATCGGCTTCTCACGCTCGGCCAAGATGGGCGTCTCCGCGATCGTCGGCCTCGGCAACAAGTCCGACATCGACGAGGACGATCTGCTGGCGTTCTTCGAGCAGGATCCCAACACAACGATCATCGCGCAGCATTGCGAGGATCTGAAAGACGGCCGTGCCTTCGCGGAAGCCGCCAAGCGCGTCTCCAAGAAGAAGCCGGTCGTGGTGTTGAAGGCGGGCCGTACCTCGGCGGGCGCGAAAGCTGCCTCTTCGCACACCGGTGCGTTGGCCGGCAACGACAAGATCTACGAGGACGTATTGGCGCAGTCCGGTGTGATCCGTGCGCGCTCGTTGCGCCAGTTGCTCGAATTCGCGCGCGGTGTGCCGGTCTTGCCGACGCCCAAGGGCGAGAACATCCTGATCATCACCGGTGCGGGTGGGTCGGGCGTGCTGCTGTCGGATTCCTGTGTCGATAACGGCCTGTCGCTGATGGCGATGCCGCCGGACCTCGACGTCGCGTTCCGCAAATTCATCCCGCCGTTCGGGGCGGCCGGAAATCCCGTGGATATCACCGGCGGCGAACCGCCGATCACCTACGTCAACACCGTCAAGCTCGGCCTGTCGGACGATCGCATCCACTCGCTGATCCTGGGTTACTGGCACACTATCATCACGCCGCCGATGGTGTTCGCCCGCAACATGGTCGAAGTGAAAAAGGAGATGGAGGCCAAGGGCTTCGTTAAGCCGATCGTCGCCTCGCTCGCCGGCGACGTCGAGGTCGAGGAGGCCGCCGAATATCTCTACCAGAACGGTATCCCGGCCTATGCCTATTCGACCGAACTGCCGGTCGAAGTGCTCGGCGCCAAATACAAGTGGGCGCGCGGCGCGGGCCTGCTCTGAGCCTGAATGATCCATGCCGCTTCGGTTCGCCGAAGCGGCATTTTTCGTTTGACGAACCAGCCTACGGAACTGCGCCAGCACCCGGCTGGACGGATGGATGCAGCTCGCGATGAGGCGAAGCGTGATCCGGCGAAACGCCGCCGATGCCTTCGCCGCAGGGGCAATGCACGCAGTTGTTGATCTTGCACCCATAGGTGGTAGTATCTGGCGCGTCAGGATTGCAAGGCGGAAGTCCAGCTTTCCGCGCAACGGCTGCCATTCGAGCGGCTGCGTCGCCGCCACAACCCGTGCCGAGGTACCGATGATGTCGGACGATAAAGCCGAACTGGCCAAGTGGATGGACGATTCCATCGCCGCTGCGCACGCGAAGGAGGCCTTGGCAAAGGCCTCAGGACTCGAGATGGCGATCGGGTCGTTGAATGTCACGCGCTTTGCTGACGCCTTCTGGTATATGTCGGGGCCTATCACGTGGCGGCCCGACGACCCCGGCCAGGGATTACCATCCGTGTCGGTTCCGATCGGTTTCGTAACCGACTTTGCCAGTATCCCGCGCGCGCTTTGGACAAGTCTGCCCCGCGACGGCGACTACGTCTGGGCGGCCGTCGTCCACGATTACCTCTATTGGTATCAAACGACGACAAAGGATGTCGCGGACAACGTGCTAAACGCGGCGATGCGCAACTTCAATATTCCGTCCCTGACCCGGATCGCTATTTACGAAGGCGTGGCCTTGGCCGGTGGCCCATCCTGGGCGAATAACGCCAAACTGAAACAGAATGGCGAGAAGCGGACGCTCAAGAAATTTCCGGACAGTCCCACCATATCGTGGGAACAATGGAAGACGAAGCCGGATGTGTTCGCGGGCTGACGGCAAAGGCATCGTAAAGGGCGCTGTAACCCTACAGCGATTGCCGGCGGCGCACCAGATGGCTGCCGGCAAGACTGACTTGTTCACTGCATTGCTTGCGCGATCTTTTCCGCCGACATCAGAACCGGAAAATTGGTGTTGGCGCAGGGCACCACCGGGAAGATCGAGGCATCGACCACGCGCAGGCCTTGCACGCCCTTGACGCGGCCCTGGCTATCGACAACCGCCATCGGATCGTCGTCGCGGCCCATCCGGCAGGAGCACGAGGCGTGCCACACGCCGATGGTGGCCTTGCGCACGAAGGCCTCCAGCGCCTCGTCGTCGTTGATCACGTCGTCGAACGTAAAGCCCTCGACCACGAAATTGTCGATCATGTAATGGCGCAGCGCGGCCGGCCCGTCCATCAAGGCGGCGGCGATGGAGGTCAGAATCCTGTTCTTGGAATTGACCACGCCGATCTTGCGCACGCGGTCGGTATAGGAGGCGGGGAAGGGCTTGTCGGTGACCGCCTTGACGGCTTCGCTCATTTGCACCGCCGCCATCTTGCGGAAACCGCTCATCAGCCGATCGAGGTCGCGCCGGTCCGATAACAGGTTGAACTCGACGACCGGCTCGGCAGCCGGATCGCGCGAGGCGAGCTTGATCTGTCCGGTTTCCGAATAGGTCTTGTTGACGAAGGTCAGCGCCGATCCGATTTGCGCACCGACCGCATGCCAGGCCGATTTGCTCAGCACCACGACGAACATGTCGCCCTTCGGCACGCCCGGCAGGCCGGACGAATAACGCAACCCGACCTGCATGTGACGCCTGGTATGCTCGTTCATGCGCGCACCACGCCGGACAAAGGACGATAGCGAAATCGAGGGATGATCCATCAGGCGCTGGCCGACGCCTTCCAGTCCCATCAGGACGGAAATGCCCATGTCCCTGAGGTGACCGACCGGGCCGATGCCGGCGCGCAACAGATGCGCCGGCGAATGGATGGCGCCGCTGGAGAGAATGACCTCGCGGCCGCGGAATTCCTGTTCCCGGCCATCGACGACAGCTTTCACGCCGACGCACTGCGTGCCTTCGAACAGCAATTCCCTGACCTGCGTGTTGGTGAGATCGTGAGATTGGCGCGCTTGCGCGTGTCGCGGTCGAGATAGCCCATCGCGGCGGAGACACGCTGCTCGGCCTGGTTGGAATGCGTCACGGGAAAAAAGCCATCGACGAACTCGCCGTTCTGGTCCGGCACGAATTGATGGCCGGCTTGTTCGAAGCCGTGAGCGAAGGCCTGTGAATGCTTTGTCCAGTGCTCCCGCGGGATGCGGCGAACCGGGATGCGGCCATCCTTGCCATGATAAGGTCCGTCGAAATCCAGGTCGCGCTCGACTTTCTTGAAGTAGGGCAGCACGTCGTTCCAGCTCCATCCGGTGGCACCCCGCGCTTCCCATTCATCGTAGTCGGTCGGTGCGCCGCGGTTGGCCATCTGGCCGTTGATCGACGAGCCGCCGCCCAGCACCCGTGCCTGTTCATATTTGCGCAGTGGCGGACGCCCCTCGTTGGGGTTGTTATGGCTGACGACTTGCGTCGTGACCTTGAGTTCGGTCCAGTGAAAGCGCGGATCGAAATAAGCGGTGCCCGGATAGCTGTCCCGAATCTCGGCCGGCTCGTTGCCGGGCGGCGTGTCCTGGCCCGCTTCGCACAGTAGAACCTTGTTGGCGCTTTTCGCCGACAGCCGGTGCGCCATGACCGAACCCGCCGAACCGCCGCCTACAATGATGAAGTCGTACACTTTGGCATTCCCTCTTGTTGTTGATCTTGTTTGTTGTTGATCTTGTTGCCGCGGGCAGGCTAGCGCAGCTTCGTCGGCGGGTCACCCCGGCTGTTGCCGGCGCGGGGGCTGGTTCGCTGTTGCAACATGTCACTTCGCCCCGGACTTCTCCAGGATAGCGACCATCTCCCGATAGCCGCGACTTTTCGCGAGCTTCAGCGGAGTTGCTCCGGTGCCGTCGGGAAGATTGACATCGGCGCCGGCCTCGACCAGTGCGCGCAGGGTTTCGGTGTGATTGGTGCCACCATCGCCAAGCACGATGGATTCGATCAGCGCGGTCCATTCCAGATTGTTGACGTGATCGAGCGGCGCCTTGGCGGCAATCAGCGTTCGCACGACCTGGACATGACCGAGATGGGCGGCCGCGATCAGCGCCGTACCGTCGTATCGGCTGGTCACGGCTTTCGGATTGCCACCGCCTTCCAGCGCAAGCTTTAGCATCGGCACGTCGTTGGCGACCGCTGCAATCGTGATGATGTCGTAACGGTCGATTTCGAGTTTGTTGAGATCGGCGCCGAGCCGGATCAGGGCGCGGGCGGCATCGTGCTGTTTCCGGTAGGCCGCAACATGCAGCGGCGTGCGCTGGCGAGCGTCGATGGCTTCCTTGTTTTCATCCGCTGCGATGCGCTTTTCGATGTCGGCGACGTCGCCGCGGGCGGCTGCGGCATGCAGGCCGCCATAGGCGTGCAATTCGGTCTTGGTCCGCGCGATCTGGGCGGACGCGGGCAGGGCAGCCAGCAGCGCGAGAAAAAAGCCGGCGAGGTGATGCATCGAGAGGAAGCTCCGATTAAGCGCGGCATGTGAGCGCGATGGTGGGCCGCGGCATATTCGTAAGCGCAAACCTCTTGGCTTCCAAACGGTCGGGCCGCCGTATAGCGTTCACGCCAATCCCCGGTCATCGAGAAGTGTCACGGGATATCCAGAACGGGGCTCATTTTGTTTCCGACCGACCTTGCATCGTTTCTCGATCTCATCCGCCAGCACGGCGATGCGGTCTACAGCCTCGTGTTCGCCTATGCGTCCGCGCACAGCCTGCTGCTGACTCTGTTCGCGGGATACGCGGTGCATTCCGGCGCGCTGGATTACGGCAAGCTCATCATGGTTTGCTGGGCCGGGACGTTTACCGGCGACGTGATCCGCTTCTGGATCGGGCGACGGTATGGCACACGCTGGCTCCGGTCCTTCCCGAAACTTGAACGCGCGGTTCAGACCGCGGCCCGGCTGGCCGATCGCCATTATGTCTGGATGATCCTGTTTCATCGTTATCCGCACGGCATTCGCAGTGTCGCCGGCTTTGCGTATGGGATGTCGCAACTGCCCTGGTCCACTTTCCTGGCGCTCAATTTCGTCGCGGCGGGCCTGTGGTCCTGCGCGATCGTGTCGGCTGGTCGTGCCTTCGGCCAGGTCTCGGAGAAGCTCATGAGCGATGCTTCGTCCGGCGTGGCTCTCGCGTTGCTGGTCGTTTTCCTCGGCCTCTCCTGGTTCTTGAGCAAAAAGCTCGAGCGCGTCGTCGAGCGAAACTGACGCCCGGCAGGCGCGACTGCGGTCGCGCTTTGCGCGGGAACATGACGTCGGCCAACGGTCTGGACAGGGGCGGCTTTTCCGGTTGATATGCGGCGAAATGACACGATGCGGCAAATCGTGACCACCGCCGCGCCGCGTAAGCCTGGAGGAACTCCCATGATCCCGATTTACACGCGCCTGATCGGCGCGGCCGTCGCCCTGACGCTCGCAGCCGGTGCTCCGGCGTTCGCACAGCAACTCGAACTCAAGCTGATGGCGCCCGCCGCACCGGGCGGCGGATGGGATCAGACCGCCCGCGCGATGCAGCAGGCGCTCGTCGCCGCCGGTATCGCGCGCAGCGTCCAGGTTACGAATGTGGCCGGCGCCGGTGGCAGCGTCGGCATCGCGCAGTTCGTCAACGGCGCCAAGGGCGACGGTAACCAGTTGATGGTGAATGGCTTCGTCATGGTCGGCGCGCTTGCCATGAACAAGTCGCCGGTGACGCTCGAACAGGTGACGCCGATCGCGCGTCTCACCGAGGAGATCCAGGTCATCGTCGTGCCCGCGAACTCGCCGATCAAGACGGCGCAGGATCTGGCCACGGCCCTCAAGGCCGATATCGCCAAGGTCACCTTTGCCGGCGGCTCGGCCGGCGGCGTCGATCATGTGATGGCGGCCTTGTTCGCCGGCGCGATCGGCGCCGACGCCAAGAAGGTCAATTACATCCCGTTCTCCGGAGGCGGCGAATCGCTGGCGGCCATTCTCGGCGCCAAGGTCACCGCGGGCATTTCGGGACTGAGCGAATATGACGGCCAGATCAAATCCGGCAAACTGCGTGCGCTCGGCGTGACCTCTGAAAAGCGCATCGCCGGCAGCGATATTCCAACCTTCAAGGAACAGGGCATCGACCTGGTGCTGGCCAATTGGCGATCGGTGGTCGCTCCGCCCGGCATCACGCCGGAACAGAAGAAGACGCTGAGCGATGCGGTGGAGAAGCTGGTCAAGTCCGATGCCTGGAAAGACATCCTCAAGCAGAAGGGTTGGGATGACGCTTATCTTTCCGGCGATGCGTTCGCGGATTTTCTGAAGAAGGAAAACATCCGCGTCACCGATGTGCTGAAGTCGGTCGGCCTCGTCAAATCATGACACCGGAGCGCGCTTCCGGCGATGCTCCGGCGCCGCGGCGCGTCGATACCGCGGGCGTGGTCATTGCACTCGTGCTCGCGGCCATTGCCGCCGTGCTGGTGTGGGATTCACGACAACTGCAAGCCACCACGTTGTACGGCATGGGTCCCGAGGTGATGCCGGTCGTCATCGCCGTCGGGCTCGGCATTCTCGCGATCGGCAATCTGATCGACGCGCTGCGCGGTAACCTGCCGGCACGCGAAAGCTCCGATCCCAAAGCGGTGGGGCTCATTCTCGTGGGTCTGGCGCTGCTGATCGGCATCATCGGCTTTGGCGGTGGGTTCATTCTGGCAACGTCGGCGCTGTTCGTGACGACTTCCACAGCCTTTGGCCGGCGCGCCATTCTCGTCGATAGCGCCATCGCGCTTGTCATGACCACGCTGATCTATCTCGCCTTCGATCGGCTGCTGACCCTGAGCCTTCCCACCGGCCCTCTGGAAAGGCTGCTGTAATGGATACCTTCGCAGCGCTCGCGCATGGCATGGCCGTGGCCGTGCAGCCGATGAATTTGCTCTATGCGCTGATCGGCGTGTTCCTCGGCACAGTGGTCGGCGTGTTGCCGGGCATCGGCCCCGCGCTCACGGTCGCGCTGTTGTTGCCGGTCACCTACAAGCTCGATCCCGGCGGCTCGCTGATCATGTTCGCCGGCATCTATTATGGCGGCATGTATGGCGGATCGACCACCGCCATCCTCATCAACACGCCCGGTGAGAGCGCGTCGATGGCGACCGCGCTCGAAGGCAACAAGATGGCGAAGGCGGGCCGTGGCGGGCCGGCGCTGGCGACCGCGGCGATCGGCTCGTTCGTCGCGGGCACCATCGCCACCCTTGGTCTTGCCTTTCTGGCGCCGTGGCTGGTCGATTTCGCGGTGCGCTTCGGGCCTGAGGATTATTTCGCGTTGATGTGCGTGGCCTTCGTCACGGTGTCGGCGACCTTCGGCGATTCGCCGATCCGCGGACTGACCAGCCTGTTCATCGGATTGACGCTGGGGCTTGTCGGCATCGACAAGCTCACGGGTCAGCCGCGTCTTGCGTTCGGCATTCCCGAACTGCTTGACGGCGTCGAAGTGACGACGCTGGCCGTCGGCCTGTTCGCGGTGGGCGAGGCGCTCTACGTCGCATCGCGCCGCCATCACACCGAAGAAAAGCTCGAGCCGATCCGCGGTTCGCTTTGGATGACGAAAGAAGACTGGCAGCGATCGTGGAAACCGTGGCTGCGCGGCACGCTGTTGGGGTTTCCGATCGGCGCGCTTCCCGCTGGCGGGGCTGAGATTCCGACCTTCCTGTCTTACTCAACTGAGAAGCGGCTGACGAAGTATCCGGAAGAGTTCGGCAAGGGTGCGATCGAAGGCGTCGCCGGACCCGAAGCCGCCAACAACGCTTCCGCCGCCGGCACTCTGGTGCCGTTGCTGACGCTTGGCTTGCCGACCTCGGCCACCGCCGCGATGATGCTGGCGGGCTTTCAGCAATACGGCCTGAACCCCGGACCGCTGCTGTTCGCGGAGCGGCCCGATCTGGTGTGGGGGCTGATCGCAAGCCTGTTCATCGCCAACGTCATGCTGCTGGTCCTGAACCTGCCGCTGGTTGGCCTGTGGGTGAAACTGCTCGCGATCCCGCAGCCGTGGCTTTACGCCGGCATCCTCGTGTTCGCGACCATGGGCACCATCGCGGCGAAGCCGTCAGTGGTAGAGCTGTCGATGCTGGCGGGTTTCGGCGTGATGGGCTTCCTGATGCGCCGGTTCGATTTTCCGATCGCACCTGTCGTCATCGGCCTCATCCTCGGTCCGATCGCGGAAGCTCAACTGCGCCGTGCGCTGGCGATCAGCCTCGGAGATCCCATGACGCTGCTGCAAAGCCCGATGTCGGCAACATTGCTCGGCCTCGCGCTGGTCGCACTGCTGGCGCCGTTCGTGATGAAGGGGCTCGGAAGGTTCAAGGCGAGCGAGGATTAGGTGGTGTACCTATAAATCGAGATTTGTAAGTGCGGCTTGATCGACGTCAACTATCAAGCGCTTTGCAGACTCAAACCCGACATCGCTTCAGGTCCGAAAAGTTCCGGATCCCGGACATGCCGGATGTGGCTTGAGCAAAAGAAAAAAGCCGTCCGGAGGCGGCTCTTCAATTCAATCTTATGGATCGTCGATCAGGCAGCCATCAATGCCGGTTTCGATTTCCGGCGATATGCCATGAAGCCAACGCCTGCGAAACCCAGCAACATCATGGCCCATGTGGAAGGTTCGGGAACGGCACCCGAGATAGGATCGTTCGTGATGCCCGAGCTAAAGAACAGTTGGTACAGATCGGGATTTGGAGAAGCGATCGTAAACGTCGGATCGATGAACGCTGACAGATCTACAACCCCACCGCGATACACAGATGACTCAACCCATGTTGTCAGTTGCACGGTATAGTAGTTGTTGGTTTGGAAAGAATATTGGTGATCGACGGACCAATTGAATGGCGACAGATTGCCGGGGTTTTGGCTGTTAAAAAGTTGCTGTCCTGCACCCGGGAAAGTTGTGGTGCCGCCGCTAGATCCGGATATGGAAAATAGAGACTTTAATGTCGTTGTTCCACCATTAAAAGGCTGCTGATATCCAGGGGAGGTTGTAATTGTGGCGCCGCCCATTGCGAGCACATCGAGCAGAACTGAAGTGTTGCTCGCGCTTCCAATATACATTTGGTAGCTTAGCGCTGCCACAGCACGCCCCGTCACACCGCCGTTATATATACCCAAGTTACCGACGTTCGGTCCCGCTGCTAGGTGCATACTTACCTGGGCTGTCTGGTCACCGCCGACGGTAGCGTTAGCGCTAAGTTGCCCACCATTACTGTAGGTGTATGAACTATTGTAGCTTCCTGGCGCATTTATTTGTATGTTATTTGGATTACCCGCGACATTGCTATTGAATAAGATGACTCCGGATGCCTGAGCGGTACCCAGATTACTGGGCGCTACAATCACCGCATTAGCAGCCGCCGAAGAAATGAGAGTGCATGCAACGGCTAAGGTCAATCTTTTCACGCGGTAAATCCTCCAAATACAATTTCCAAAAAGCTGCCCGGACCTGATTAGGCTGCTCGCAGTGTTGCATTAGAAAAATCGCTCGCACATCAACCGTTCGGTTGAAATCGTCTATCGGCGACATGTCGGTTGCCTAGCGGCCCGTCGTCGCACCCGTTTTGAAGCGTCGTGGCTTGAGAACGGTATTTCTTGAGTTCAAATGCCTGCGACCAGCTTGACCAGATCGCTTCGTCGCTGAGTTCCAGTCTTCCGAAATGCGTTATGAAGATGGGTCTTCACCGTCGCCTGTGAGATCCCGAGCATCTCGGACATCGCCTTCACACTGCCAACCTTGAGCACCGCGTCGAGTACACGGACCTCGCTTGCGGTGAATTTGTAAAGCCGGGAGAAAGCCTCCAGTGGCGTCGGATTCTCCAGCGACGTCTTGCGTACAAGCACCGCGGCGACGGCGGCATATTTCTCGCCCGCGCGTTGCCGGCTTCCGGATGTCAGCGGCAGCACGTGGGCAAACCAGCGATCCTGCGGCGAGGCCGACAGCGGTACAACGACACTGCCAATGCCGACCGAGGTATCTCTCTTCCTGGCGGCAGTTAAAATATCCCTGAGCATGCGATTTGCTTCCGGCACCGTCGCGGTCAGCGAATTGTTGCTTTCGCGCAGTAGCGTGCCGTCGCCAAGGAGGGCTTTAGCGGGCGCGTTGGCAAAAACGATGCGTCCGTCACCCGCGACCAGAAAAACACCGGCCGCCACCTGGTCGAGCGTTTCTGTCAACGCCTCACGCACGGCCTTGCCTTGATCGAACAGCCGGCCGATCTCGACGGCGCGTTGAAAATGCGGCACCAGCAGGCGGGTACGGTTTAACGCGACCTCGTCCGCTCGCCCGTAGGTGGCGTCCATCCGGAAATTAAGGAACGAGGAACGCGTCGAACCTTTTTCAAGGTTGACAGCGATGGCGTCCGTGATTCCCTGCGGCTTGATCCATTCACGAAAGAAGCGCGTTTTTTCCAACTCGGGCCATGGCATAATGTCGCCGCTGGTGAGCACCAGCCCGACCTCCTGAAAGGTGGCGGCGGGGAACATCGGGTTCATCGTCACGTATTTTTCGAAATACAGTTTCGTGTAATACGGGTCCTCATTACAGATATGCAGTACTTCAGACTGCTCGTTGGCGGCATCATGCCAGAACAAGACGGCCGAGGAAGCTCCGACAAACTTACAGGAAGTTCCCAGCGCGCGCTTCCACAAAGACGGGTCGATCGCCGCGTCGTAGATGTCGCTAATGGTGCTCGAAAGCGCGAACTCTGGCGACTCTAGTGGCACGCCGGTGCTTTCGCGCTGTTCCAGCAGACGCAGCTTGGGCGAATGGACGAACGTCGCCTTTGAAAATTATGCTTCAAATGGCTATCGGCAATTTTGGGCCATTGAAGGCAACAATCGAGCCAACGATACTGAAATCCTCTGACCATGACGCCCACTATAGCGGGAAAGCAGAGGACCGCGAAGCGACGTAGTGGCGCAACCCGTTTGCAGAATCATGCGATCAGCCGAGCGCTTAACGCGGCAGCAGGGGCCGGTCTTGTCGCGCTGGAGCTGCTTCTCGGAAGGACGATCCTAGGACGACAGATTAGCTTACCGGTAAAACTCATCGTAGCTAGGAGTATAGCAAGTAAACCACGAGCTTACAAATCCAGCCGAATAAAACGAGAGCTACACAGGCTTTGATTAGTTTATGCTCGCGCATGGCGAGCAGGCCGTCCGCCCACACGTCATTGACTTTTGGCTTGCTGCTCCAATAATTTTTGATTTTTTCGCCAAAGATAATCCAGACTAAAACGGCCAGGCCAAGCCAGGAAAAGAGAGTTTCGAAGATGCCTGGCAATCGATTTGGAACGGCCCACCCGAACAACGAAATGGGCCAACCGAATCCGGCCGCCACCCCGGCGACACCCAGCAATAATCCGGCCATGGCCGCGACCAGGCAGATAGACCAAAAAATGATGTAAGCGATCTGAACTCCAGTCAGTTTTCTCATCACGTCCTACCGCTACTGGCCTCTTTGCCAAATCCGCAAAATGCCCGGCCGCCGATTGCGGCATCCGACGCAGGGGATCACAAATATGACTTCTGATAAAATTATTGTCGTTGTCGTGCTTCTTAGCGTCGGCGCCCACTACGGGCTTCTCTATTCGAAGTTTGGCGAAGGTAACTGGACCCGGACCGATATTGTGAGTCTTGTCGGTATGTCCGTGAGCTTGGCAGGAGCCGTTTATGTTCTCTTTTCGCGGATAGGTTAATATCGTGAATCATAGGTGGAAAGAACTGATTTCCGATCGAATTCAGGAAGACGTAATGTCCGTTGTGGGTCATCCGCGTCGATCTTGCCACATCTACGATATGTCCGATGGCCGGCCCATTTCGGATCTGCGAATTCGACTTTGCAAACTTTCAATTAGGCCGACTTCGATGCGCAGCTTGGCCGCAACGGCGGCGCGCTCGCACTGCGGTTGCGCGCCATCGTGGTCGTTACGTTGACCAAGGCATTTCCCCCGGCGTCGCCGGTCTATGACGATGACGCCGGCGGAGCCGAATGTAGACGCGGATGGGCAACCCGGTTGCGCGAGTTGCAGCTGAACCAGCAATTTGTGGAATGACGCCTTGAAGCCTTGGTCGAGGTCGCAGGGCGGACTCTTCAGTCCGCTCCGCGAGCCCCCGTTACTTGAGCAGGCTAAGAATCCACTTGATGATATCTACTGGAGGCTTCGGATGCGGCATCGAGCCGTTGTTGCTGTTTGTCATGCCGCCGATCACGGAAGACAGCTGGTCGATGCTCAACTCTTGATCATTACGCATGTGTTGATCTCCTCTCCATCGATGGATGATCCACCGTGCCGGAGAGGATAGAACCGGCGCTCTCGCGGGGCTGTGACCCATGTCACCCAGGGTTTGAGGTAAGAAAAATAGCCGGACTTCAGTTGATTCTGTTTTCCAGCAATTATGTCAAGCCCCGAAATCAAAAATATTTCGCTTTATCCGAAGGCCAAATCAGTGGCACATTTATGGGTATCCCGTCCCGCTCCGAGGGCGTTGGCCATCGTCACAACGAGGGACGGGGATGCGGTGGACGCTGATGTTGCGACTGACGAGCGCGACCGAAGCGTACGGTGAAGTCGTGTGGTCCTGACGCCGCGGTGCTGGCGTCAAGTTGCCTGGGGTTCACGCCCTGGGTGACGACGGAGGCAAAAGAGCCGTTCTCCGGGGAGATCGCGTTATAAGCCGTAAAGCCATTGCGCAGGGAATGTCGGATGTTCTCCGCTGCCCTGTATGCTCGTGGGCGCACTTTTTTGTGCACATTGCTCACGAGATCGCGGGTGCAGCGCGCATCCGGCATTCCCTGCGCCCTCTGATTGGAGAGGGCGGGAAGTTTCTGGTAAAGCTCGGGCGCAAGGTGTCGCGAGATCGCGAAGGTGTGTCAATAATTCCACTGTCGTCCCGGAGTCTCTCTCTCTCAAGTTCGGAAAAGTGCTCGATCTGCTGCTGGGCGATGCGCCGGCGAAGTCGAGTACGGCGGGCATCTTGTTGGCGCCCTAACCTAACGCCAAACGCGCGCCATCTATCGCGGCTGGGTCGGATGCGAGTATAAACCGAGGACGACGACCGTCGAGGGCCTCGGCTGGCCGCGGCCCTGACGCTCGATACCTGATTGATCAATAACAAGGGAAAATCCAAATGATCGATATCGGATTCATCGGCCTCGGCACCATGGGACGCCCGATGGCGAAGCATCTCCAGACCGCCGGCCATCGCCTGTTCCTGCACGACGTTTCGCCCATTCCGCCCGAGCTTGTCGCTGAAGGCGGTATGGCCTGCAAATCCGGCAGGGAGGTCGCGGAAAAATCCGACGTCGTCATCATCATTGTGCCGGACACGCCGCATGTGGAAGCGGTTCTGTTCAGCGAAGGCGGTGTCGCGCAGGGGATTTCGAAGGGCCAGATTGTGGCCGACATGAGTTCGATCTCGCCGCTTGCGACCAAGGAGTTCGCCAAAAGGATCGAGGCGCTCGGTGCGGATTATCTCGATGCGCCGGTCTCCGGTGGTGAGGTCGGCGCCAAGGCGGCGAGCCTGACCATCATGGTCGGTGGCCCGGAGCGGGCCTTCAACACCATGAAGCCGGTCTTCGACAAGATGGGCAAGAACGTCACGCTGGTCGGCGGCAATGGCGATGGCCAGACCACCAAGGTCGCCAACCAGATCATCGTCGCGCTGACGATCGAGGCGGTCGGCGAAGCGCTGCTGTTTGCATCGAAGGCCGGCGCCGACCCGGCGCTGGTGCGGCAGGCGCTGATGGGCGGCTTTGCGTCGTCGAGGATTCTCGAAGTGCATGGCGAGCGCATGATCAAGCGGAATTTCGAGCCGGGTTTTCGGATCGAACTGCATCAGAAGGATCTCAATCTCGCCCTCGAAGGTGCGCGCGCCCTCGGCATATCTTTGCCGAATACGGCGATCGCGCAGCAATTGTTCAACGCCTGCGCGGCGAATGGCGGCAAGGCATGGGATCATTCCGGCATGGTGAAAGCGTTGGAAATGATGGCCAACCACGAGGTGGCGAAGGGGTGACCAGGCGCGGAACCTGATGCGGAACTTGTAGTTCCGCTTGCCCGATATTCGCGCGCGCGGAACCGGAACATCTCATGCCTCCGCTGGTTGAGACGCATCATCAATTCAATGGAGGACATGATGAACAAACGTTTTGCTGTTTCGCTAATCACCGTTTCGCTGCTGACGTCGGGCGCTGCGTTTGCCCAATCCACGACCGTGCAGGGCGCGCATGATGGCGCCCGTGCAGGCGGCCAGGTCGGCGGCCCGATCGGAGAAGAAGCCGTCGGTGGCACCGTTGGTGCGGCCGTCGGTCTGGGGCTGGAAATTCCGAACGCCGTGATCACGTCGATCCAGGCCGATCGCGCACCTTCGGTTGCGGTTCGTGAACGCATCGTGGTCGGCGAGCCATTCCCGCCGACGGTCGAATTGCGGACGGTGCCGAGCCACACTGAATATAGCTACGCGGTGGTCAACGATCGCCGCGTGATCGTGGAGCCACGTACGCGCAAGGTCATTAAGATCATCGACTAACAAAGCTGCGTAATCCCCGCGGGAGCAATCCTTTCGCGGGGATCTTCGCGTTACGACGTGCCCGCGCTCGATCGCTGCGTTCGCTTGATGATCAAAGTGAGTGCCATTGCCGCGGCTAGTCCGACGCACGCCGCCATCTCGTCAACCAAAAAATCCTCCAGCCGCGCGTGCCGGCCCGGTGCCCAGAATTGCAAAATCTCCATCAAACCGGTCAGGCCGACCGTGATCGCCGCCGCCAGCAACCGATTGCGCGGATAGGCCAATCCGAAGGCGAGGCCCAGCAGCACGAACGCAAGCGCGTGCTCGCCGTCCTGTCCGAGGCCAGGGGCATGCGGCCGCGAACCCGGAGGTCCCAGCGTTGCAAACGCGACGGCAGCGGCGAGGCACCAGGCAATGAGCTTGAGGAAGATTGACATACATCCGGCATAGCACGATTCAGGATGAGAATATTGCACATGCGAACAGTCGCGGCATCGTGTGGTTAATGCCCGGATTTATAGCGGTTCCCGTACGCCAAGGCCGTGCATGAAGCGTTCCCTGATTTGCACGGGATCGCGTCGGGTGGCGCCGACGCCGGGCTTTTCGTCGATCCGGACGCCGATCAGCGTCGGCCCCGAAGTTGACATCGATTGATCGATCAGGCGCTCAAAATCCTCCTCGTCCGCGGCCCAGGTGCTGTTGCCGAGGCCGCTGGCAATGGCGATGGCGACGAGGTCGGCGACCGTCGCCCCCGGGGTCGGCTGTGCGCCGGTGATCTGGTAGACGCCGTTGTCCATCACCACCATGGTCAGATTCTTCGGCGCCAGCGTTGCGATCGTCGACAGCGAGCCCAGTTGCATCAAGAGCGAGCCGTCGCCCTCGAGCGCGAAGACGCGGCGGTGGGGTTGGGCCAGCGCCACGCCGAGTGCGATCGGAAAAGCAAGGCCCATGCTGCCGAGCATGTAAAAATTCTGCGGGCGATGGCCGGCGGCCCACAGGTCGAAATTGGTGTTGCCAATGCCGCCAACGACGGCTTCCTCATGTTTCAGTTTGGCGATCAGCCGCGAGGTGAGATCGAACCGGTTCATGACCTTGGTGTTGCGGGCAGGGGTGCTGTTCATGATGTCGCTCACTTGTCGAAGGTCTTGCCGCCGGTCAGCAGCGGCGAGAGGATCAGCGCGACCGGCGCCTGCGTGGTCAGGGCCTGCTTGATCGAGCGGTCGACGGTGAATTCGAACTCGTCAAGCCGTGTGCAGGTGTGATGCTCCATCGCGAGCGAATCCAGCACCGGGCGCATGGTGCGGCACACCAGCGACTGGCCGTAATTGAACTCGCCGAGCGTTCCGCGCTCGGACACGAACATGATCAGCGGGATCTGGGAGGGCACCACCAGCGACGCCAGCACGTTCGCGAGCGTGGCAAAACCCGACGTTTGCATCAGCACGGCGGCGCGCCGTCCGCCCATCCAGGCGCCGGAGACGATGCCGACGGCCTCTTCCTCGCGGGCCGTCGGAAATGTCGTGAAAAACGGATCGGCATGCAGATTCTTGATCAGCGTCGTCAGCACGCGGTCCGGCACATAGGGCACCAAGCTGATATCGTTGCGCTTGAGCGACTGCAGCACGATGCCGTGCCATGTGGTTTCCTGACCAGCTTGGGGCGAGGCTTTGACCTCAGCGACCGCCATTGGTGTTCTCCCGTTCATCACGTCTGTTTGCCCGCGGTATCGACCGCGATCGAGTTGTTGTGGCGCAGAAACTTGACGCCGCGGGCGGGATTGTCAACATGCCTCATCGTTACCGTGATCTGCAGACTTGGCGATGGTTTCGACGCGCCGGCATGCGACAATATGAGATAACGAGAATAGGGGAGGTCTGTCATGGGAGGTTGGTTCCGGATGGCTGCGGCTGCGGCATTGCTGCTCGCCGCCGCGGACGGCGCAACGGCGCAGTCGTTCCCATCGAAGCCGGTGCGTATTCTCGTACCCTATTCTGCCGGCGGCGGCGTTGATGTCCTGACGCGCACCCTGGGCGACGTGGTCTCCAAACAATGGGGGCAGTCGATCGTGGTCGAGAACCGCCCGGGCGCAGGTGGTGTCATCGCTTCCCAGGCGGTGGTGACGGCCCCGCCGGACGGCTACACCCTGATCATGGTGGCGAGCGGCCATGCCACCAATCCATTGCTCTATCCCAAAATTCCATACGACACCTTCAAGGATTTCACGGCGATTTCGCTGCTGGCGTCGTCGCCGAATATCCTGCTGGTACGCGCCGATTCGCCGTTCATGACCGTCGCCGACGTGATCACCGCGGCGAAGACCAGGCCGGGAAGTCTCTCATTTGCCCATGCCGGCACCGGCACATCGACTCATCTCGCCGGCGAGTTGCTCAAGGCGCTGGCGAAGATCGACCTCAACGCCATTCCCTACAAGGGCGGCGCACCGTCGATCAACGATCTGCTCGGCGGGCAGATTCCGATGTCATTCAATAACGGCCCGGAATCGGTCGGCCAGCTTCAGGCTGGCACGCTCCGCGCGTTGGCCGTGACGACGGCCGATCGTGCGCCGTTCCTGCCCAAGGTGCCCAGCATGTCCGAATCCGTTCCGGGCTACGACACCGGCGTATGGTGGGGCCTGCTCGGGCCCGCCAACCTGCCGCCGGAAGTGCTGGCGAAACTCTCGAACGATTTCGTCGCGGCGCTGAATACCGATGCCGTCAAGGAACGGCTTGGCAAGCTCGGTGCGTTGCCGATTGGGAGTTCGCCGGAACAATTCGAGACGAAAATCCGTGAGGACTACGAGAAATGGGGACCGATCATCAAGGCTGCCGGGATGAAGGCGGAATAAACGTGGAGTACTTCCGATGATTCCGGCCTGCCTGCCGCCACGTCCCGTCAGCCGTCCCAAAGTGCCGCTGCCGCCGGGCGCCTGCGATACCCATGCCCATGTGTTCGGCCCCGCGGATCGTTTCCCCTATGCGGACGATCGCAGCTACACGCCGCCGGATGCGCCGCTGGAAAAATATCTCGACATGCTCGACACCATCGGCTTTGCGCGCGGCGTGCTGGTGCAGGGCAGCGCGCATGGTCACGACAATTCGGCGATGCTCGATGCGTTGCGGCGAGAGCCGGTGCGCTTGCGGGGCGTTGCGGTGGCTGACGCGAACGTTTCGCCAGATACATTGCGTGCTTGGCACAAGGGTGGAGTCCGCAGTCTGCGGTTCAATCATTTCTTTCGCGACGGCCAGTTGCATTACCGCGGCGGCGTGCCGTTGGCGGAGGCCGAGAAGTTGGTGTCCGTCATGGCCGAGCTTGGCTGGCATCTGCAGCTTTGGATCGACGTCAAGGATTTACCGCAGACGATTCCGGTGCTGAAAAAGCTGGGCCTTCCGGTCGTGATCGATCACATGGGCCGCACCGACGCCCGCGCCGGCACGGGTACCGACGGATTCCAGAGCCTGTTGCGGGCGGTGGCTGAGGGGTGGTGCTGGTCCAAATTGTCGGGCGCACATCGGCTGAGCCAGAACGCGCCTGACTATCCCGACGCACGGCCGTTCCACGAAGCGCTGGTCAAGGCCAATCCGGAACGGCTGGTGTGGGGCGGCGACTGGCCGCATCCGCGCGTCGAAGGCGAGATGCCCGACGCCGGCCGTCTGCTCGAATTGTTTCAGGCTTGGACGCCTGATAAAGCGACCCAGCAGCGCATCCTCGTCACCAATCCCGCCAAACTCTATGACTTCCCGAACTGAAAGTTGCACAGCCAGATGACCGTCAACAGCAAGCGCGTGTTCTATGTCAAATATCTCGCCCACGAGATCTATACCGAGATCCTCAAGGCCCGCCCCGATGTGCGCCTCGACAAGCTGGAAAACGAGAGCGCTGAATCGGTTGCTGCGCCGATCCTCGCTGCGGCGCACGCCTATCAGATCGGGGCGGCCCGCGATGAACTGGCGCCGCATTTCCATGCCCATGCGGATTTGCTGAAGCGGGCGCCGAACTTGTTGATCGTCTCCAGCAATGGCGCGGGCTTCGACCCTGTCGACGTGGACGCCTGCACCGCGGCGGGCGTTCTGGTCGTCAACCAGTCCGGCGGCAACGCCAATTCGGTGGCCGAGCATGCGCTCGGCATGTTGCTGACCCTGTCGAAGCGCATTCTTGAATCCGATCGCGCGCTGCGCCGCGAGGCCAATGTCAATCGCAATGCGCTGATCGGAAACGAGGCGAAGGGCAAGACCATCGGCATTGTCGGGATCGGCAATGTCGGCCGTCGTATCGCCGAGCTCTGCAAGGGCCTGCTGCACATGAAGGTGATCGCCTATGATCCCTTTCTGACGGCGGAGGAAATAGCGGCGAGGGGCGGGGAGAAGGTCGAACTTGACGATCTGATGCGCCGCTCGGATTTCGTTTCAATTTCCTGCCCGCTGACCAAAGACAATCGCCGCATGATCGGCGCACGCCAGTTCGCACTGATGCAGCCGCACGCGTTCTTCATCACCACTGCGCGCGGCTTCATCCATGACGAGGCGGCGCTGTATGATGCGTTGCGCGACAAGCGCATTGCCGGTGCCGGCCTCGATGTCTGGGACAAGGAGCCGCCGTCGCCGGATCACCCGCTGCTGCAGTTCGACAATGTGCTGGCGAGCCCGCACACGGCTGGGGTGACCAAGGAAGCCCGCGTCAACATGGGCAAGATCGCCGCGGAGCAAATTCTCGACGCGCTCGACGGCAAGCGGCCGCCGCGCATCGTCAATCCCGAAGTCTGGCCAGCGTATGCCAAGCGCTTCGAGCAGACGTTTGGATTTGCGCCGAAATAGCGATCGACGAGATGAGGCACGCGAATGACTGACAAGCCGCGTTATGTCCGTCCGCTTAGTCCGGAGTCTTCCGGCGAGGCGCCGGGACGTGGCCGGCTTCAAGGTCGGAGGATCCTGGTTGTCGGCGGCGGGCAGCGATCATTCGACGCCGCCACCGATCCGGTCGGTAACGGCCGGGCCATGTCGCTGCTTTTTGCGCGCGAAGCCGCGCATATCGCGGTTGCGGATATTCATCGTGCGAGCGCGGATGACACGGTCATGCGTATCACCGCCGAGGGCGGTCGCGCATTCTCCATCGAGGCGGACATAGCGCGTGAAGCCGATGTCGACCGCATGGTCGATGAGGCGGTGGATGGTCTCGGCGGCCTTGACGGCCTGATGCTCAATGTCGGGATCGGCGTCGGCGGACTTGGTCTCGATGCCGTCAAGCTCAAGGAATGGAACGACACGCTCGCCGTTAATCTGAGTGGCCCGATGTTGTGTTGCCGATCGGCGCTGAAACATCTCGCCGACGGATCTTCGATCGTGTTCATCTCATCGATCGCGGGCCTTCGTTCCGGTTCGCGGCTGATCGCCTACGATGCCTCCAAGGCAGCGCTGGGTGGGCTGATGCGCAGCGTGGCGCGGGAAGGGGCGCGGCGGGGCATCCGCGCCAACATCATATGCCCAGGCCTGGTCGATACCCCGCTCGGGCGCCACGCCAGTGCCGGCCGGCCGTCGCGCAGTGCGGCAGGTGTTCCCTTCGGGCGGATGGCGACGGGGTGGGAGATCGCCTACGCCGCGCTGTTCTTCATGTCCGACGAGAGCGTTTACGTAAGTGCGCAGACCTTGGCGATCGACAGCGGCATCACGGGGCTCTGACCTCAAATCGGGGAGAAGATTTCTCCCGCAGCGGCCTCGATCACGGCAATAAATCCACTGCGGATCGCGCTCTGGACGAAGCGTACATTGCTATTTTCGTGGGCATCTCGACACCTCCGCCCCGTCGCCCCATTTTTTATAGTGCGCCCCGTTCCGGGAACGATCGTTCCGCCGGCGCCGATGGAAGATTGAGATGCGACAGGTACATACATTTCTGCGCGGCGCACCGTCCCGGATCGGACGACGGCTGGCCCAGATCGTTGCGATCGCCGCCGCGAGCTTGCCGGCTGCCGGGGCGTAAGGCCGTTTGCTTCCATTCAAAAAACCTGGCGTTTAGAGCGAGCAGATGAGACCAGCGCTGCCGCGATCTCGTTCGTCCGGCCGGCGTGGCCAATAGTCGGTTTCCGTGCCCTTGGCGCGTTTTTGATCGTATTGTATGACTAAATGGGGTGCCGCCTCAGCCAGGTGACTGCGCTCGCTCTTATGCATGCGTTCGATCGCCGCCCGCGGATCGCATCGCGCGCGGGCGCTGCTCGAGCACCGCGCCGTGCTGGACGCAATCGCGACCGGGAATGTGGAAGGCGCCCGCAAGGCGACCAACATCCTGCTGAAAAACTCGGCTGATGATCTGGTGCGGATCCGCGGTCGCGAGTTTGCTGCGCTCCCAAAGGCGCGGGCAACACCGGCGCGCGATCGTGGCTAGTCGTTCGCCTCGGGCGGCAGAAAATTCACCTCATGCTCGGCCGAGATGCGCACGATCTCGGCGACATCGCTGAGATTGTGCAACTGGTTGAACAGTGCTTCCAGCTTCTGCGTCGGCGAAACCCAAAACAACGCGCGGGCTGGTTTGTCCGACTTGTTAAAGTAGCCATGCGGGATGCCGCGCGGCAGCCGCGCCAGGTCGCCGGCTTTGGCTTGCACCCAGACGCCATCAAGCTTCAGATCCAGTATGCCTTCCTGCACCAGGATGAATTCGTCCTGGGTCGGATGGATGTGTACTGGCACGAATTGGCCGGGATCGCTGTTGGTCTCGAACGCAAAGGTCGAGTCCGTCACGGCCTTTGGGAAATACACCTGTCCAAGGATGTTCCAGGTCTTGCCGGAATACCCGGTGCCGTTCTGCGTGATGCCTTTTTCGAGCGCTGCCATGTTGTCGATCCCTGTGTGGCTATCGCGCTGACGCTACAACCGGGCTGCCTGCTGTCAAGCGCATCCGGGAGGCAAGCGCAGCGTTCCGTCGGCGTCCCTTTGCGCCCTTCCTTGCAAAAGCTTGAAGTTTAAAATAAGTGTGGAAGCTCAGTTGTGGGAGGCCGACCGATGTCAAAACCGTTGCAGTCCCGGCATGCGCTCGTTACCGGCGGCGGACGGGGCATCGGCCGCGCGGTTGCCGCAGCGTTGTCGGATGCCGGCGCCGTGGTCACCGTGCTCGGCCGCAACCGGGCCACGCTGGATGAAGCGGTCGCATCGGGTGCGGCGCAGTTCGCCGTCAAGGCCGACGTTGCCGATGCGGCTTCCGTGAAATCAGCGCTTGGCCAAGCCGCAGCGCGGCAGCCGATCGACATCCTGATCGCCAATGCAGGTGCTGCCGAATCCGCGCCGTTCGGCCGTTCCGATGCGGCGTTGTTCCAGCGCATGATGGACGTCAATTTCATGGGCGTGGTTCATGCCACGCAGGCGGTCTTGCCCGGGATGCTGGAGCGCCGACAGGGGCGGGTGGTCGCCATTGCGTCGACGGCCGGTCTGAAGGGCTATGCTTACGTGAGCGCCTATAGTGCTGCCAAGCACGCGGTGATCGGCCTCGTCCGCTCGCTGGCGCTCGAAACAGCCAAGAGCGGCGTCACGGTGAACGCCGTATGTCCGGGTTTCACGGAGACCGATCTGCTCGAGGGCTCGATCGACAACATCATCAAGAAAACCGGCCGTAGCCGCGAGCAGGCGGTCGCCGAATTGTCGAAGCATAATCCGCAGGGCCGCCTTGTGGCGCCGTCGGAAGTCGCCGACGCCGTGCTGTGGCTGTGCGGCGCGGGCGCCGGCGCCATTACCGGACAGGCGGTTGCGGTCGCCGGCGGCGAGGTTTGAGTTCAAAATTGAACCGTCATTGTGAGCAAAGCAATCCACGCCTCCGCGAAAAGAAAGAATGGATTGCGTCGCTTCGCTCGCGATGACGAGTGATAAAAAGGGAGAGTTTCCATGAGCAGACCCGCCAACCCCGTCACGCTGCCGCTGGCGGAATACACGCCGAAGCATTTCCTGCTGGCCGTCGAAGGCAAGGTCGCGACCGTGACGCTGAACCGTCCGGAGCGAAAAAATCCGCTGACCTTCGAGAGTTATCGGGAGCTGACGGACTTCTTCCGCGCCTGCGCGATGGATGATGACGTCAAGACCATCGTCGTGTCCGGCGCCGGCGGAAACTTCTCTTCCGGTGGCGATGTCTTCGAGATCATCGGTCCGCTGGTGCAGATGGACACCAGGGGTCTCACGGCCTTTACCCGGATGACCGGCGATCTGGTCAAGGCGATGCGCGCATGCCCGCAACCGGTCATCGCGGCCATCGACGGCATATGCGCCGGGGCCGGCGCGATCGTCGCAATGGCCTCCGACATGCGGCTGGCCGCAACCGGCGCCAAGGTCGCTTTCCTCTTCAACAAGGTTGGGCTTGCCGGCTGCGACATGGGCGCCTGCGCGATGCTGCCGCGCATCATCGGCCAGTCGCGCGCCTCCGAGTTGCTTTATACCGGCCGCTTCATGACCGCGGAGGAGGGCGAGCGCTGGGGCTTCTTCAGCCGGATCGTCGCGCCCGAACAGGTGCTGGCGCAGGCGCAATTGCTGGCCAAACAGGTTTCCGACGGGCCGACCTACGCCAACACCATGACCAAGCGGATGCTGGCGATGGAATGGGCGATGTCGATCGAGGAAGCGATCGAGGCGGAAGCGGTGGCGCAGGCGCTGTGCATGACCACTGAGGATTTTTCCCGGGCGTTCGAGGCGTTTTCCAACAAGCGGTCGCCGGTATTCCAGGGGAATTAGGCGGATAGCGTGATTGTGGCGGCAAACGGGACTTGCGCGAAATTGTTTTAGGCTTAAAGTATCTCGCGAACGGCAGCTTCGGAGGTTCTGATGAAGGTGGCGATAATCGGTGGGGGACCGGCAGGTCTCTATGCCGCGATCCTTTTGAAGAAGCAGCGGCCGCAAGCTGAGATCACGGTGTACGAACGCAACCGGGCGGACGACACGTTCGGCTTCGGCGTGGTATTCTCCGACGCGACGCTGGATAATTTCGAGAAATACGACCCGCCGAGCTACCGCCGTATCACCCAGGAATTCGCCTATTGGGATGACATTGCCGTGCATTTCCGCGGCACCGTCCATCGCGTAGGCGGCAACGGCTTTTGCGGTTGTTCGCGCCGCGTGCTGCTGCTGATTTTGCAGGATCGTGCCCGCGAACTCGGCGTCACGCTGCTGTTCGAAACCGATGTCGATGTCGAGAGTCGTTTTGCCGATGCCGATTTGATCGTACTCGCGGACGGCATCAACAGCCGCTTCCGCGACAAATACACCGAACACTTCCGGCCCAAGATCGATCTGCGTTCCAACAAGTTCACCTGGATGGGGTCGACCCGGCCGCTCGACGCCTTCACGTTCATTTTCCAGGAGACCGAATGGGGCCCGTTCATCGCCCATGCCTACCAATATGAGACCGGCCGATCCACCTGGATCTTCGAAACCGATTCCGAGACCTTCGCGCGCGCCGGCCTCGAGGGCTTGAGCGAGCAGCAATCCGCCGATCGCATGGCCGAAATCTTCGGCTGGTTCCTCGGTGAGCACAAGCTGCTGACCAATCGCTCGATGTGGCGCAATTTTCCGATGATCCGCAGTGAGCGCTGGGTCAAGGACAACATGGTCCTGCTCGGCGACGCCAAGGCGACCGCGCATTTCTCGATCGGCTCCGGCACCAAGCTCGCGATGGAAGATGCGATCGCGCTCGCGGAAGCGATGGCACGCACGCCGACGATCGATGCGGCCTTGCAGAAATACGAACACGGCCGGCGCGAGGAGGTCGAGAAGACCCAGCACGCCGCCGACGTGTCGCTGGTCTGGTTCGAGCATGTCGACCGGTTCTGGGATTTCGATCCCGTGCAGTTCGCTTTCGGCGTCATGACCCGCGCCAAGGCCATCACCTACGATAACCTCACGTTACGTGCGCCGGCTTTCGTCGATGAGGTCGACAAAGCCTTTGCGAAGTCCGTCCGCGCCAAGGACTTTGATGTCGACATCGAAAAACCGGTCGCGCCGATGTTCCAGCCGTTCAAACTGCGCGAGATGGAGATCGCCAACCGCGCGGTGCTGTCGCCGATGTGCATGTATTCGGCGGAAGAGGGCGTGCCCGGCGATTTCCATCTGGTGCATTACGGCTCGCGCGCGATCGGCGGCGCCGGGCTCATTTTTACCGAAATGACCTGCGTCGGCCGCGACGCGCGGATCACGCCGGGCTGCACGGGGCTGTGGAACGATGCGCAGCAGGCCGCGTGGACGCGGATCGTCGATTTCGTCCACGCCAATTCCGCGGCCAAAATTTCTCTTCAACTCGGTCATGCCGGCCGCAAGGGCGCCACCAGGCTGATGTGGGACGGCATGGACCGGCCGCTGGAGCGGGGCGGCTGGGAAACGCTGTCGGCGTCGCCGATCCCCTATTTCCCTGATAGCCAGGTGCCGCGCGAGATGGATCGCGCAGCGATGGATCGCGTCAAGGCCGAATTCGTGGCGTCGGCGATGCGCGGCGATGCCTGCGGCTTCGACATGCTCGAACTGCACTGCGCCCACGGCTATCTCTTGGCGAGTTTCATCTCGCCGCTCACCAACGCGCGCACGGACGAGTATGGCGGCCCGCTCGAAAACCGGCTGCGTTATCCGCTCGAAATATTCGAGGCGATGCGCGCAGCATGGCCGGCCCGCAAGCCGATGTCGGTTCGCATCTCGGCGACCGATTGGGCCGAAGGCGGCATTACCGGCGAAGATGCAGTCGAGATTGCCCGCGCGTTCGGCGAGGCCGGCGTCGACCTTGTCGACGTCTCCACCGGACAAACCGTGCGCGATGCGAAGCCGATTTACGGTCGCATGTTCCAGACGCCTTTCTCCGAGCAGGTCCGTAACGAGGCCAGGGTGGCGACCATGTGCGTCGGCAACATCACGACACCGGACCAGATCAACACCATCCTTGCCGCCGGCCGTGCCGATCTGGTGGCGCTGGGCCGGCCGCATCTGGTTGATCCTTCCTTCACCATGCGGGCGGCGGCCTGGTACGGCGCCGCCGACATCGCCTGTCCGCCGCAATATCTGCCCGGAAAAGAGCAGATTTTTCGCAACTCGGTCCGCGACCGGCAGGATTTCGACGACCTCAAAATTAAGGGTAAGCCGAAGACGCGCGCCGAGCTCAAGGCGGAGGCGACAAAGCCGCTTGCGGCCGAATAACGGGCTGTGCGACCCTATTCCCGGACGTAAGTACCGGTTGAGTGGAGTTTGAGCGTATGAAGGCCATCATCGTCGGAGGCGGCATTGGCGGCCTTACCACCGCGCTGATGCTGCGCGCCCGCGGCATCGATTGCGAATTGTTCGAACAGTCCGACAGCATCCGCGAACTCGGCGTCGGCATCAACACGCTGCCGCATGCGATCCGCGAACTTGCCGGCCTTGGGCTGTTGGACCGGCTCGATGCGGCCGCGATCCGAACCGATGATCTGTATTATCTGAACCGTCACGGCCAGGAAGTCTGGCGCGAGCCGCGTGGCCTCGGTGCAGGTTATGGCGTACCGCAATTCTCGGTTCATCGCGGACGGCTGCAAAGCATCATCCATCGTGCCGTCGAGGAACGTTTGGGCCCGGAGGCGATCCACACCGGCTGCCGGCTCGGGGCGTTCGCACAGCACGAAGGCGGCGTGATCGCACATTTCTTCGACCGTACCGGCGCACACATAAAGACTGCGCGCGGCGATGTCCTGATCGGGGCCGATGGCATCCATTCGCGCGTGCGCGAGATGTTGTTCCCGGACGAGGGTCCGGCATGCTGGAACGGCTTGATGCTGTGGCGCGGCGCGCGCGACTGGCCGAAATTCCTGACCGGCAGTTCGATGATCGTCGCCGGCGGGCTTAATGCCAAGGTCGTGGTTTATCCGATCGCGGAAGGATCGAGCCCCGCCAGCCGCTTGACCAATTGGGCGGTCCTGGTGAAGGTCGGCGACGCCAATGCCCCGCCGCCGCGCCGCGAGGATTGGTCGCGGCAGGGCAAGCGCGAGGAACTGATGCCGCATGTGGCGCGGTTCGCCGTCCCGCATGTCGATGTCCGCACGCTGATTTCGGCGACGCCGGAATTTTATGAGTATCCCTGCTGCGACCGCGATCCGTTACCGTACTGGACCTGGGGGCGGGTGACGCTGCTCGGCGACGCCGCGCATCCGATGTATCCGGTCGGCTCCAATGGCGCCTCGCAGGCGATCCTCGATGCGCGCGCGCTCGCGGATGCGCTGGCCCATGCTGAACATCCGCGCCAGGCGCTGTTGGCTTACGAGCAGAAACGGCTGCCGATGACAGCGGAAATCGTGCGCTCGAACCGGCGCGGTGGCCCCGAGGGCGTGATCGATGCGGTCGAGCAATTGGCGCCAGATGGTTTTACCGATATCGAGAAGGTGCTGAGCTACGCCCAGCGCGAAGCCATCGTGCGGGGTTACGCATCGAAGGCGGGCTTTGCCGCGCCGTCGTTGGGTTTAGCGGCTGTGCGCGCATAGGCACGGGGTTCGTCATTGCGAGGAGCAAAGCGACGAAGCAATCCAGATGCCATGCTGTACGCTGGATTGCTTCGCTTCGCTCGCAATGACGAATTCACGCCCCCGGAGGCGGCGGCAGGAAGTGCACGTTGTGCTCGGCCGCCAGCGCCACCACCGCATCCGGCGTCGGCTCTTTCATGTTGTGAATATTCCAGAAGAGGTCGTAGAGCCTGCGGGTCGGCGAGACCCAGAACAGCGCTTTTGAGGTCCGGCCGGACTTGTTGAAGATACCGTGCGGCTTGCCCATCGGTAGCCGTACCAGATCGCCGGGCGAGGCCTGCGTCTCGGCGCCATCGAGGAAGAAATCGAGATTGCCTTCCAGGATGTAGAGATATTCATCCTGATCCGGATGGATGTGCGGCGGCACAAACGTGTCGGGCGGGAAGATCGCATGCCATGAGAACGAATGCTCGGTGACGCTTTTCGGCACATAGGTCTGGCCGAGGATGTTCCAGGAAATTCCCTGCATGCCCTCGTTAGCCCGGGTAATCCCGGCGATTTCGGTCTTCATGTTATTTCCCTCCATTTGATCGCCGCTTATTTTCCCGGCGTGCAATCCTTGGCGTAGCGGTCGCCATAATTCGAATAGACCTTCTCGACGATTTCGGTCTGGAATTTTCCGTCCGCGCGTTTGGCCACTTTGGTCAGATAGAAATTCTGGATCGGATAGCCGTTGACGTTGAACTTGAAGTCGCCGCGTAGCGAGGTGAAATCGGCTTTTTTCAGCGCCGCCGATACCGCGTCCTTGTTGCTGAGATCGCCCTTGAGCGCCTTCACCGCACTATCGATCAACACGGCGGTATCGTAGCCCTGCATGGCATAGGTGCCGGGCACGATGTTGTAGGCGGCTTCATAAGCGGCGACGAACTTCTTGTTCTGCGGATTGTCTAAATTGGGCGCCCAGTTTGCGCCGCCGAACATGCCAACCGCGGCGTCCTGCTGCGCCGGCAGCGTCGATTCATCGACGGTGAAGGCGGATAGAACGGGAATGCGATCGGCGAGGCCGGCCTGACGGTATTGCTTCACAAGGCCGACACCGAGGCCGCCTGGCATGAAGGTGAACAGGGCGTCGGGCTTCGCGGAGGAAATCTTGGTCAGCTCAACCTGGAAATCCGAGGTGTTCAGCGGCAAGTAACTTTCCTCGACGATCTCGCCCTTGTAGTCGATCTTGAAACCGGCGGCGGAATCCTTGCCGGCCTGATAGTTCGGCACCAGCACATAGACGCGCTTGTAGCCGCGATCCTGCGCGACCTTGCCGAGGACCTGGTGGACCTGATCGTTCTGGTAGGAGGTGACGTAGAAGAACGGGCTGCACTCCTTGCCCGCAAAGGTGGATGGTCCAGCGTTGGGGCTGATCAGGAACGTCTTGTTCTCGGTGACCGGCTTGTGAATGGCCAGAAGGATATTAGAGAAGATCGGCCCGACGACGAAATCAACCTTTTCGCGTTCCAGCAGACCCTTCACCTTGGTCACGGCTGCGTCCGGCTTGAGTTCGTCATCGACCACGACGAGTTCGACGTCCTTGCCGCCCATCTTGCCGCCGAGGTCCTTGACCGCGAGCGCAAAGCCGTCGCGAACCTGCTGGCCGAGCGCAGCCGGAGGACCGGACAACGTCACGATCACGCCGATCTTGATCTTCTCCTGTGCTATGGCTTGCCCTGCGGCGATACTCAGCAAGACCGCAACCAACGCTAACTTGGGTCCCGTCAGTCTCAACGGCTTCAACATAACTGCTCCTTCACTCGGCCACAGCCGAAACCACCCATGTCAAATCGTCGGATCAGCTTATTCCGAGGAAGATGACGGCCGCAAGCAACAAGGCTCTACCCAGGAATCAATGCAAAAGCCCATGCAAGCTGCACGCCAATTGCTTGAACCCTAAAGAAATCTGGACAATGATGCCAAGCTGCGTTCTGCTCGGATTCGCTGCGATCGCAAATCACACAAGATGGCGTCATGATTCTGGATTCAGAGACCAAGGCTGTCGAAACCCCTGAGGATCACGGGGACGAAATCAGGCTGTGGCTCCGCCTTCTGACCTGCACCACCCTGATCGAAAGCGAGGTGCGCGGCCGGCTGCGCGAGCGCTTCGACGTAACGCTGCCGCGCTTTGACCTGATGGCCCAACTCGACAAGGTGCCTGATGGCATGACGCTGTCGGATGTATCGAAGCGCATGATGGTGTCGAACGGCAACGTCACCGGGCTGGTCGAGCGCCTCGTCGAATCCGGCCATCTCGACCGGCGTACTTCAGACGCCGATCGCCGTGTCCAGGTGATCCGCCTGACCAAGTCCGGCCGCGCCGAATTCCGCAAAATGGCGGCCGAGCATGAATTGTGGATCGCCGATATCTTCGCGGACCTGAACCCGAAGGATGTTCGCGAATTGATGCGGCTGTTGGCCAAGACCAAGGCGTCGGCGCAGAAATCCGCGAAGGCGCGGACGGCACAAGGGTGATCCTTTTAGCGCTGGGTGTTGACGAAGGGGTCCAATACAACAACCGCGCACGGGTGCCGGAAAGCGCCCTAATTCATCCAGCGCATGGTCGCCGACGGCGTCTCGCCGAACTTGGCGCGGTAGGCGCTTGCCATGCGGCTGAGATGGGTAAAGCCGAGTTCGAATGCGATATTGGTGATGCTTTCGCCAGGGGAGGCGGCGGTCAGTCTGAGATTGAGATGCGCGAGCCGGATGTCGCGCAGCATCTCAGATATCGACATTCCGAAATGCCGCCTGAAGCCGAGTTGCAGCGCGCGGATCCCGGTGCCGGCGGTCGCGGCAAGTTGTGCCAGATCGAGCGGTTCCTCGGCATGCGCATGCAGGAATTCGCGCGCCCGCCGTAACGATTGCGGCAGCGCTTCGGCCCGGCCGCCAAATCGGGCGATCGCGTCGCTCGCGTTGTGGCGCTGGCCGTGGAGCAGACCACCCAGCAGCGCCTCGCGCATATTCGCGGCCGCTATCGGCGAAAGCGGCCGTTGTGGTCCAAGGCGTTCGGCGAGATCGACGAACTCCATAATCTGTGATTGCAGCGTCTGGTTGGCGCCAAAGGAAAGATCGAGCACGGGCTCGAACTCGACCGCGCGGGCCGGCTGTCCTGTCAGCGCCGCGGTCCGTTGCTCCACCAGTCGCCGGTCGACCTGCAGAATGATCTGGGCGCAATTGCTCTGCCAGTTCATTCGTGTGGGAATCGTCGGCGATAACAGGGACGCGCTGGCGCCGGGTGTGGTTGCGATGTCGCGAGAGGCGGTTTGAATCCGCGCCGAACCGCGCACGGGAATTTGCAACAGGAAGAAGCGTTCGAGACAGCCGGGGTCGATCGATACCGATCCACCATAGGCGACGTAGTTGACGGAGAAACCGTCGAAGACGGCGCTGTTATGCAGTGCGAAGAAATCGGACGTTGTTCCGCGGGCAGGCGTCAGTTGATGCGGACAAAATATCCGTCCGATCGCGTCGGCGGCGTCGTCGACGCTGTCGGTTGCAACGCGGTTGAACGCCGCCAGCCGGGCGGCCGGATCATGCCTCACACTGCTGGTGCCCGTCGTCACGGCCCGGCTCTCCGCATTATTTGAAGCTTATAATATCGTCGGACAGCGGGGTTTGGGAAGGCGGTATTTCAGCGCGTGGCTGCCTGATTGAAAGGCAAAGGACGTGGCCGTGCAGCCAGCCCAGCCTGCCTCTGCGCGCCGCGACAATCCAGATGTTTCCACGCTTTTTCGGCGGATTCGTTTTCCGGCTAGACGGTCGGTCCGGCTTGATCCAGCCTGCGCGAACCATTCTGGACCTCGTGACCCAACCAACCGCGACACAGGAGATGGCGACATGGCAGCGCTCGAAAAAGGCATCACCGCCGACGGCACCGGCTACGGCGGCAAGACCTGGAACATCCTTGGTCAGGTCTACTTCCCCAAGGCCGTGACCGATTCCACCTTTGCGTTCGAGACCAACAGCGAGCCCGGCCAGTTCGTGCCGGTGCACGTTCACCCGACGCAAGAAGAATTCATCCTGGTGCAGGAGGGCGTTCTGGATCTCAAGCTCGACGGCGTCTGGGTGCAGGCCAAGGCCGGCGATCTGGTTCGGTTGCCACGCGGCATTCCGCACGGCTATTTCAACAAGTCGGACAAGCCGGCGCGCGCGTTGTTCTGGGTGTCGCCGATGCAGAAGCTCGAAGCATTGTTCAACCAGCTTCACAATCTGACGGACCCCGAAGAGGTCGTCCGGATTTCCGCGCAGCACGAGGTCAACTTCCTGCCGCCCGAAGCCAACGAATAGCCCCGAACCATCGTTGCTGGAGACGTCGTCATGGTCAGGCGAAAGCAGGTTTGTATCATCGGCGCCGGTGTATCGGGGCTCGCGGCGGCAAAGGCTTTCGCCGCGCGCGGTCACGGGATCACGATCGTCGAGCGCAGCGGCGATCTCGGCGGTGTCTGGGACCCGGCACGGTCCTATCCCGAAGTGCAGACGCAAAGCCCGAAGGATCTCTACCGATACACCGATAAGGGGATGCCGGATTCCTATCCGGAATGGCCGAAGGGCCCGCAAGTCCACGCCTATCTCACGGACTATGCCAGAGATCACGATTTGCTTCGCGCGATCCGGTTCAATACGACCGTGATGCAGATGAACCGTCGCCCGGATGCTGCGCCGGGCTGGCGGCTCGATCTGCGCGGGCCGGATGGCGGCACCAGCCAGGAAGACTTCGATTTCGTCGCGGTGTGCTCCGGGCAGTTCAACGAACCCCAGACACTCAGCCTGCCCGGCGAAGACGCCTTCAAGGCGCAGGGTGGCCGCATCCTGCACTCCTCGCAATATAACGACTCCCTGATCGCCAAGGGACGGAGAATCGTCGTGCTCGGCGGTTCGAAGTCTGCGACCGACATCGCGGTCAACGCGGTCAATTCCGGCGCCGCTGAAGTGACTCTGGTGTACCGCGAGCCGGTGTGGCGGATTCCCTATTTCATCGGCGGCCTGGTCAATTTCAAGCGCATTCTCTACGTCCGGGCGCAAGAGGAGATGTTCCGGAGCTGGGGCATCGGTGCGTTGTCGCGGTTCGCGCATGCGGTCGCAAAGCCGTTGGTCTGGGCCAATTGGCGAGGGCTGGAAAGCCTCCTGAAAGTTCAGCTCAAGCTCGGCAAGTGCGACATGGTGCCGAAAGAGAGGATCGAAGACGGCGTCAACTGCGCGGTGCCGATCGCCACCCCCGGATTTTTTCCGATGGTCGCCGACGGCCGCATCAAGGCCATCCGAGGCAGTTTCGAACGTTACGATGGCAATTCGATCGTGATGACGGGTGGACAGCGCGTCCAGGCCGATGTCGCCGTGCTCGCGATCGGCTACAAATTGGGCGTGCCATTCCTGCCGCAGGCGTATCGTGAAAAACTCGTCGATCCCGACGGGCAGTACCGGCTCTATCGGCTGATCGCCAATCCGGACCTGCCCGAGATGGGATTCGTCGGTTTCAATTCCAGCTTCTGCACGGTGCTGTGCGCCGACCTCGCGGCGAACTGGCTGGTGCGTTACGCCGATGGCCAGCTCGCCCGTCAGCCGACGCCGAGCGAAATGCAGGACAACATCACGATGATGCTGCATTTCAAGCGCGTCGAGCGGCCGGCGGCGGGCGTCTATGGCGGCCTGTGCGTCGCGCCCTATCACTTCAAGCATTTCGACGAATTGCTGGCCGATATCGGCGTGGCCGGACGGCGGCGGAATCCGCTGGTCGAGAAGTTTATCCCGCCCGATGCCGAGGCTTATGGCCGCTTCCTTGCGCTGGCGCGGGATTACCGGGCGGCCGCGTAGGGTAATTTCGAGCGAAGCGGATAACGGTTCGCGCGCAGAAGCCGCTTCAAAACAAGAGGCTGCAGCCGCGGTTCTGATTCAATCAGAACCGGTCATGCTGCGAGAGCAGGGGACGGGTCCCGCGTTGGCCGGGCGCTGACTGCCTGCTTCGCCCGGCCGTTTCGATTTGTGGGCACGGCCCAATTCCGCGCTTGCGGAAAAATACTTTAAGTATAAAATGATTTGTGAGATAGCGCTGCCGGGGCGTCTTCGATCTTGATCTCGAGCCTTTCATTGATGAAAGCGAGGGGCGATGGAAATGTCAGGTACAACTCCGACCCGATTACCCGGTCAGCTTCTTGGTCCGTCGGGTCACGTCGATGATTTCACGCGGCGAAACCTGCCGTCGCCCGAGCAATGGCCGGAGATCGTTCTCGACCGGCCCGAATTCAGGTATCCCGAATATCTCAACGCCGCAGTCGAACTGACCGACCGCATTGTCGAGAAGGGGTTCGGCGATCGGACAGCTCTGATCGGTAACGGCCGGCAGCGCACCTACAAGGAACTCGCGGACTGGTCGAACCGCCTGGCGCATGCGCTGGTGGAGAATTACGGCGTCAAGCCCGGCAACCGCGTGCTAATCCGCTCCGGCAACAATCCTGCATTGGTGGCGGCTTGGCTGGCGGCCACAAAGGCCGGCGCCGTCGTCGTCAACACCATGCCGATGCTGCGCGCCGGTGAACTGACCAAGATCGTCGACAAGGCCGAGATCGCGCTGGCGCTGACCGATAGCCGCATCGCGGATGAACTGGTGGCCTGCGCCAAGACCAGCAAGTTCCTCAAGCAGGTGGTGAATTTCGACGGCACCTCTAACCATGACGCCGAGCTCGATCGGGTGGCGCTGAACAAGCCGGTCCGGTTCGATGCGGTCAAGACCGGCCGGGATGACGTCGCGCTGCTGGGGTTTACCTCGGGCACCACGGGCGAGCCGAAGGCGACGATGCATTTCCATCGCGATCTCCTGATCGTGGCCGACGGTTATGCGCGGGAAGTTCTCAATGTGACGGAAGACGACGTTTTCGTCGGTTCTCCGCCGCTGGCCTTCACATTCGGCCTCGGCGGTCTCGCGATCTTTCCGCTGCGGTTCGGCGCAACCGCGACGCTGCTGGAAAACGCCTCGCCGCCCGAAATGGTCAAGATCATCGAGACCTATAAAGCCACGATCTGCTTTACGTCGCCGACGGCGTACCGCGCGATGATGGCCGCGATGGACAAGGGCGCGGATCTATCGTCGCTGCGTCTGGCGGTGTCGGCGGGTGAGACGCTGCCGGCGCCGGTGTTCGATAGCTGGACCCGCAAAACGGGCAAGCCGATCCTCGACGGCATCGGCAGCACCGAGTTGCTGCATATCTTTATCACCAACCGGGTCGGCGAGGCCGTCGCGGGAACGACCGGGCGTCCGGTCTCCGGGTACGAGGCGAAGATCGTCGATGACGACATGAAGGAATTGCCGGCGGGCATCGTCGGCAAGCTTGCGGTGCGGGGCCCGACCGGATGTCGTTATCTCGCGGACAGCAGGCAATCGAACTATGCGCGTGACGGCTGGAATCTGACGGGCGATTCTTTTGTCAGCGATGAGACCGGGCGTTTGTCCTTCGTCGCCCGTTCCGACGACATGATCGTCTCCTCCGGCTACAACATCGCCGGTCCCGAGATCGAGGCCGCGCTGCTGACCCACCCGGCGGTCGCCGAATGCGGCGTGGTCGGCGCGCCAGACGAGGCGCGCGGCATGATCGTCAAGGCCTATATCGTGGTTGCCTCCGGCATCGACGCCGATGCCGCGTTGGTGACGGCGTTGCAGGATCACGTCAAGCGCGAGATCGCGCCCTACAAATATCCGCGCGCGATCGAGTTCGTCGCGCAATTGCCGAAGACCGAAACCGGCAAGCTACGGCGGTTCGCGCTGCGGCAGATGGCGCAGACTGGTTCAGGCGCAGCCGGCATGGCCGCGGAATGAGAAAACTTGCAGTGGAGATATTGTGGTGAGCACGTCAAAAGGGTCCACGCTTGCGGTGCTGCCGGGTGCGATGGAGCAGCCGCCGGCTTCGGGTCCGCAAGTCCTGCAGCCGAGCGGCTGGCCGATGCCGAAAGGCTATGCCAATGGCATGGCGGCTGAAGGCCGCCTTGTCGTAACCGGCGGCGTGATCGGCTGGGACGCCAGCAACGTGCTGGCCGACGGCTTCATCGCGCAGGTGCGCCAGGCGCTGGAGAACATAGCCGCGATCCTCGCGGAGGGCGGCGCAAAGCCGGAACACCTCGTGCGGCTGACCTGGTATGTCGTCGACATCGAGGAATATCTGGCGCACCTCAAGGCGCTCGGAAAAGCGTATCGCGAAATCTTCGGCGCGCATTATCCGGCGATGGCGCTGGTGCAGGTGGTGCGGCTGGTCGAGAAGGCCGCGCGCGTCGAGATCGAGGCGACGGCCGTGGTTCCGCGGTAATTGTCCTCACAATATGTCGTGGCCGGGCTTGTCCCCCGCCATCCACGACTTTTTGGGGAGCGCAACCAAGACGTGGATGCCCGGCACAAGGCCGGGCATAGCGAAGACTTTCAAAGATTGCTAAGCGTCTGGTGCGAACTCGCCGTGTTCTTGATCGCTTCCCAATCGTAGAGCATCGGCAGCAGTTCGCCTTTGGCCCATGTCGCGTTCTGGTTGGCGTAATACGGACTAGACGGATGGCCCGACGCGCCATGGAAGACGATCCACCGGCAGTTATTCCATGCACCGACGTCGAAGACATAGCGCGACAGCGCCGACGAAGTGGCCTGGAAGCCGAACTTCATCGAATATCCCGCCATGAACACGCAATCATTGTCGCCGGAGATCTTCGCGCATTCCTTGTCGAGCTGGTCGGCATGATCGGGGAAGGCGACGGAGAGCGCATGCTTGAGCGTCGGTGTGTGCAGCGTGCCCCAATCCTGGGTTGGCACGGCCTTGGACACCGTGACCATCGCCTCGCGCAACAACTCGTCCCAAGTCGCGCCGTTGAGCAGGCTTTCGTCGTTGCTGCGCAGCAGTTGCGGTAGCGTCCACCAGAACTGAACCTCCGGAAATAGCCCCGGCGCCACCTTTGTAAAGTCGCTGTCGGTTGTCTTGTCGAGCCCGGATCGGCGCAGCGCGAGTTTTGTAAGCTCCAGTCGGACGGTGGAATACGCCGAGGCCGCGACCGAGTCGCTGCGCATCTCGCCATCCCAGCCAAGGATCAGGTCGCACAATTCCTTTGTCTCGGCCGGCAGCCCGATCGCGCGCAGGCGTTCGCGGATTTCGATGGCGGGAATGCTCAGAAGGTCGCGGTGAACGGCCGGCATCTGTTCGGGCGAGGGCTGCTTCAATTCGTTGAGCCGCAGCCAGATGCGCCGGGTACGGTGCGGCGGCATCGGATCGGTCGAGAGATACGGCTCGCGCTCGGGCTCCACCACGCGGTTATTGGCGGTGACGATCATCCCCTTATCGGGCGCAATGACATGCGGCATGTCCTCGAACGGCACCATGCCGTTCCATTCATGCTCGCCGGTCCAGCCCGGCACCGGCAGCCAGCCATTGGAACGCGGCCGCTTTGGCACCAAGGCGCGAACGCGGTGGCCGATCTTGCCCGAAGTATCGCCGGCAACGACATTGTGGTCCATCATCCCGAACCCGCGCGTTGCCTCGTATAATTGCTCGACCGATTTGGCGCGCAGCATTCGTACCATGCAGTCGAACGATGCATCGGGCACCGCGAACTGCATCGATTTCAGCGCCAGCGCGGTGCCCTTCATCGGATCGCCGGCGATGACGGGGCCATGCTGGGTTTCGACCACGTCGATCGCGACGTCTTTGCCGTCGCGTACCTTGATGGTTTCAGGGCGATGCGTCGTGGGCAACATCTGGTCCTTGAAGCGGTAATGGCGAGCGCCGGCGTCGAACTGCTCGACATAGAGATCGTGGATGTCGACAAAGGCGTGTGTCACGCTCCAGGCGACGTCAGCCGTGTGCCCGAAATGCGGAAAACCGGGGACGCCGGGCACGGTGAGGCCGATGACGTCGAACTCGTCGCAGGCGAGGTGGGCCTGCGCGTACATGTTCGGCATTTCCAGCACGCGATGCGGATCGCCGGCGACGATCGGCCGCCCGGTTGAGGTGTGCTCGGCCGAGATCGCCCAATTGTTGCTGCCGCCGTCGAGCTCGGCGCCCATCTGCTGCTGCGCGGTTGCGAGCAGCGCAGAGATGCCGGGCTTCAGGTCGGCAAGCGCCGCCGTAAGCCGCTTGCCCTCCGCACCCGGTGGCACGCACAGCAAATCGCTGCCGCCATCATCGAACCGAAGCTTGGCGATGTTGTCGGCGCCGACGATGGGCAGGGCTGCGGCACGCCAAAGTTTCCACCATACCGAGCCCATCAGGAAACCAATCTGCCGCATGACAGCGATGGAATGCCAAGGCTCCCAGGCCGTAGGTTCGCAGCCGAGGATATTGTATTCGACCGGCCATCGGCGCAGCGCAATGAATGCATTGACGCCGCGTGCATACGCGACCAGCATCGCCTTGGCCTCGTCGCTGAGTTGCGCGTAATCGCGACGCGAAGCGGCGTCGCCGTTCATCTGCCGGGCGATCACGTCACCGGCGACCGCGCGCGCACCGAGCCACTCGGCGTAGCGGCCGGTGCCGCGCCGCAGCAGCGCCTCCATCTGCCAGAGCCGGTCCTGCGCCTGAGCAAAGCCGAGTCCGGCAAACGCATCCTGAAACGTGCCGCCGCGGACATGCGGAATGCCCCATGTATCGCGCCAGATGTCGACATTGCCGAGCAGCCCCTTGATCTGCGCAGGGCTGAAATAGTCCGGCAAATGATCGGCTGGATTGATCCGGGCGGAGGTTGCGTTCACAGGGCGCTCCCGAGCTTTTCTGGCTTGTTGTTCTTGGCGAGTAGCATCATACGCGTGCGAAATTTCAAAGCTATGCCAGATGACAGGCGACGAGATGCGCCGAGCCTATTTCGCGCGGCATCGGACGCTCGATGCGGCAACGCTCGGTCACGACAGGACAGCGCATGGCGAAGGCGCAGCCCGGCAACGGATTGAGGATGCTTGGAATCTCGCCGCCGAGCGTCGGCTTGCGCTGCCGCTCCGGATCGGGCCGCGGCACTGCATCCAGCAGCGCCTGCGTATAGGGATGTTTTGGCGCGCGATAGATATCGCTTCGGGGTCCCTGTTCGACGATGCTGCCGGCATACATGACAGCGACGCGGAGGGCGATGCTGCGCACGACGGCGAGATCGTGTGCGATGAAGAGATAACTCAGGCCGAACTTCTCCTGCAGATCCAGCAGCAGATTGACGATCTGGGCCTGCATCGACACGTCGAGCGCGGACACCGGCTCGTCGCAGACGATAAATTCCGGCCGCAACGCGAGTGCGCGGGCAATGCCGATGCGTTGTCTTTGGCCGCCCGAAAATTCGTGCGGGTAGCGGTCGCCGCAGGATCGGGGCAACCCGACGATATCGAGCAGTTCGAGGATACGGTCGGCGCGTTCCTTCCGAGACACGCCGCCGGCAATGTCGAGCGGCTCTGCGATGCAATCGTCGACGCGCATGCGTGGATTGAGCGAACCATAGGGATCCTGAAACACGAACTGCAGGCGGCGGCGGACGTTGGACAAATGCCGAACGCCATCCTTGCCGGTGATGGATTCACCGAACAGTTCGACATCGCCGCTTGTCGGCGGAATTAGCCCGACCAGCAGCCGGCCGATGGTCGATTTCCCGGAGCCGGATTCGCCGACCAGGCCGAGGGTTTCGCCGGCCGAGATATCGAAGCCGACCTGGTTCACCGCATGAAGCTGCAGCGGCGCGCCACCCTTGTCGGATTTGACCGAGAATATCTTGACGAGGTCGCGAACCCCGGCGATTGGCGTGGCAGGGCTGTTAATCATGACGCGGCAACCCGCGGCGGGCAGCGGGCGAAGCGCGCGGGTCCCGCCGGAAGTAACACTGGTGCCTCGACCAGACATTGATTCAGGACCACTGGACAACGCGGGCCGTAGCGGCATCCGCGAATGAACTGCGCGGGATCTGGAATGCTGCCGCGGATCGTCGGCAACCTCACCACATCGACATCGAGTTTCGGGATCGCCGCCAGCAGGCCTTCGGTGTAGGGATGGACCGGTTTTCGAAACAGATCTTTGACGGGTGCGGTCTCGACCACGCGGCCGGCATACATCACGACGACGCGCTGCGCGAATTCGGCAATCACGCCCATGTCGTGCGAAATCAGGATTACCGACATGCCGAGGCTCGACTGCAACTCGCGCAGGAGATCGAGGATTTGCGCCTGGATGGTGACGTCGAGCGCGGTGGTCGGCTCGTCGGCGATCAGCAGGCGCGGGCGGCAGGCGATCGCGATTGCGATCATCACGCGCTGCCGCATGCCACCGGAGAGGCGGTGGGGATATTCGTCGATGCGGCGCCGGGCGTCGGGAATCCGGACCAGCTCCAGCAATTCGATCGCACGCTGCCGCGCCGCCGCCGCATCGAGGCCCTGATGCAGCCGCAGCGTCTCGCTGATCTGGTCGGCGATCGTCAGCACCGGATTGAGCGACGACATCGGGTCCTGAAAAATCATCGCGATCTCGCGCCCGCGCACGGCGCGCAACTGCCGCGGGCTCAGCGCAAGCATGTCCCGGCCGGCGTAAGTGATACGCCCGGTCGGATGGCGCGTGGTCGCCGCCGTATGGAGCCTGAGGATCGACAGCGCAGTGACGCTCTTGCCGCTGCCGGACTCGCCGACAATGCCCAGTGTCTCGCCTTCGCGCAGGTTGAGCGAGACGTCATCGACGGCGGTGATCCAGCCGGCATCGCCGCGAAACTGGACCGTGAGATTGTCGATTTCGAGCAGGCTGGTCATGTCTCGACCTTCAGCCGGGGATCGAGCACGTCGCGCAGGCCGTCGCCGAGCAGGTTCATGCCGAGCGTGGCGAGGCTGATCGCGATACCCGGAAACAGCATGATCCACCATGCCTGCACAGAGTGATCGCGGCCTTCGGAAATGATATTGCCCCAGCTCGGCGTCGGTGGCGAGGGGCCGACGCCGAGAAAACTCAGCGCCGCCTCGGCCAAAATCGCATAGGCGAATACGAAGGTGGATTGCACCAGCAGCGGCCCCATCGCGTTCGGGAGCAGATGCCGCAGCATGATGCGCAGGCCCGATGCGCCGGCGACGCGCGCGGCCTCGATGAATTCGAGTTCGCGCGTCACCAGCGCCGAACCGCGCACGATCCGCGCGGTGCGTGGGATATAGGCGACGGAGAGCGCGATGATGACGCTGGAGGTGTGCGGCCCGAGTGCCGCGGTGAGCCCGATCGCGAGCAGGATCGCCGGCACCGCCATTAGGGCGTCCATGACGCGCATCAGCAACGCATCGAATTTGCGGTATTGCGCCGAGAGCACGCCAAGAAACGCGCCGATCAGGCCCGAGATCAGCGCCGTCGCCAGACCGATCCACATCGACAGCCGCGCGCCGTAGACGACACGGGAGAATACGTCGCGGCCGAACTGGTCGGTGCCGAACGGAAACGCTGCCTGCGGCGGCCGGAACCGCAAGCGGATGCGCATCGCGATCGGGTCATATTGCGCAATGATCGGCGCCAGCAGCGCCGCCAGTACCATGATGGCGATGATGATGAAGCCGATCCGGAACGAGCGATGCCGGGCGAGCTTGCGCAGCAGGCGGTAGCGTTGCCGCGGATTGAGCTGCACGTCGGCGGGAGCGAATGTTGCTACCTCAGCCAAAGCGCACCCGTGGATCGACCAGCATGTAGACGATGTCGACGAGGACATTGATCATGACAAAGGAGAATCCGAAGATCAGCATGGTTCCCTGCACCAGCGGATAATCGCGCGCCAGAATGCCCTGTACGATCAGGCGGCCAATGCCGGGCAGCGCAAACACCTGTTCGACCACGACCGATCCGCCGATCAAGAGGCTGATGATGATGCCGGTGACGGTGACGACGGGAATCAGCGTATTGCGAAACGCGTGCTTGGTGATGGTGTGCCACTCGTCGACGCCCTTGGCGCGGGCGGTGCGGATGAAATCCTGATCAAGCACGTCGAGCATCGCCGAACGGGTGATGCGGGCGAGGAAGCCGATCTGGAACAGTGCCAGCACGATGGCGGGCTGGATCATGGCGCTGAGCCACGGCCAAAGACCTTCCGTGATCGGGACATATCCCGCCGGCGGCAGCCAGCCCAGCGTGACGCTGAACAGGATCACCGAGAGGATGCCGAGCCAGAAGCTCGGCATAGAGACGCCGAGCAGGGCAGTGACCATCACGAACGAATCCAGCCAGGTGTTGCGGCAGTAGGCGGCGAGCACGCCGAGGCTGATCCCCGCAGGGAGAGTGATCATCAGCGAAAGGAACGCCAGCGACAGCGTCACCGGCAAGCGCTCGACGACGGCGCTGACCACGCTTTGATTGAGGATCAGCGATTTGCCGAAATCGCCATGAGCGAGGCGGTTGAACCAGCTCAGCAGTTGTTCGAGCAGCGGCCGGTCGAGCCCGAGTTGGGTGCGGATGCGGTCGATGGCTTCAGGGGTGGCTTCGCTGCCAGCGATCGCCACGGCCGGATCGCCGGGCAGCAATTGCAGCAGCAGGAACACCAGCACCGCGAAGATCACGACCACCGGGATCGCCTGCAGCAGCCGATAGATCACGCCGCGCCACATCTAGGAGACCACCGAATTTATTCGCGCCCGAGCCAAGCCTTACTTCAACCACGTGTTCCAGAAGCGAAGATAGAAATAAGGCTTCAGTCCTCCAACCCGCGTGTTGTTGTAACCGCGCAGCGATCCGGTATCGGCGACCTTGATCATATAGGCCTGATCGAGGAAGCGGCTTTCGATGTCGGACCACGCCGCCTTTCGCTTGTCCAGGTCGGCCGATTTGAACAAATTTTCGAACGCGGCATCGATGGTCGGATCCTTGTCGATGTGCGGGAACGTATAGACGGTGCTCTTCCATTGCGGCGGACCCAGCAGCGGCGGCGAGCAGAAGCTGGTGGTCGAGACGTTCCAGTTGCCGGAGCCGCGTTGCAGATTGTTGGAGTTGCTCATCCAGTCGATCACCTGCACGTCGGCGTTGACGCCGGCTTCCTTGAGCTGCTCGGACAGCACCAGGATGGAGTCGCGCATATAGGGATAATTGGAGTTGGTCTGCAGCACGAGCTTTTCGCCGTTGTATCCGGCCTGTTTCAGAAGTTCCTTCGCCTTCTTCGGGTCCTTGCGGTCGTAGTATTTCGCGGCCATGTCACCGACGTAATAGGGGCTCGGTGGATACAGCATGGAGGGGTTGCGCTGCGACAGGATTCCGGTCGCGGCCAGAATGTCGTCGACATTGACGACCTCGCGGATCGCCTGCCGGATCAGCGGATTGGCGGTCAGGCCGTTGGTGGCATGCAGCACAAAATATTGCTGGCAGTAGGGAAACGTCTTCAGCGTCGAGAGCTCGGAGATGCCCTCCAGCCGCTTGGCGAGGTCGAGCGTGAGGTCGGCGATGACGTCCGATTTCTTAGTCTGCAGGGCGGCAAGCCGCGCATTGGCCTCGGGGATGAAATTGTAGCGGACGGAATCCAGATACGCCGTCTTCTTGCCGGCAAAACCATCGGCATCCTTCGCGCTGTCGTCGGCAGAGTAGCCATCGTTGCGCAGAAGAATGAGATGGCTGTCCTTTTGCCATTCGCCGAGCTTGAACGGGCCGGTGCCGATGATCTCGACCTCGCGCGCCGGCTTGTCCTTCTGGCTGGCCGGAAGCACCACCAGCGGATAGGTCGAACTCTTCAGGAGGTCGATGAATACGGCGTTGGTGCTCTTGAGATGGACGATGAACGTATAAGGGTCCGGCGTTTCGTACTTGTCGACATCCGCCAGCAATGGCGCGTTGGTCGAGACCTTCTTGAAACGCTCGAAGGAACCCAGCACGTCGGCGGACGTCATTTCCTGGCCGTTACTGAACTTGACGCCCTTGCGTAGCGTGAACGTGAATGTCTTCGCCTCGTTGCTGACATCGACCTTGGAGGCGAGCATCGGCTTCGCGTTGTAGTTCTCATCCATCGCCACCAGAGTCTCGAAAATCTCGTGGATGACTTCGAGCTCGATGAGACTTCCGGCCATATAGGGATCGAGCGAGGCAGGTCCTCCGACGGTGGAGTAGATCAGCGTTCCGCCCTTGGTCTGCGCCTGCGAAAGCGAGGGGGCAAACGACGCCGTCGCAGCCATGATCGACAACAGGAGGAAAGAACTGGGAATCCGCGGCAGCATCGGCTCGCCTCCGTGTTATTGACTTGTCGTTGCGAGCCGGAACGGACTCTTCTTGGCTGTATCTTGTTGTTATTGGCGCCCAATGGTTTGATGCTAGTATGACGCCTCTGCCGCCGTCAACACAGCCGGCGACATGTCTGCTGCATGCGCCAGACAACAATAAGAGCACCACGAGGACATCATGAGCAAACCAGCGGCGGCACTCGACGAAACGCAGAGCGCGGACGCGATGTTGCGGGCGCGGGCCCAGCGCGTCGTTCCCGGCGGCATGTGGGGTCATCTCAACGCCGCGCGGCTGCCGGAAGGCTATCCGCAGTTCTTCGCCTCCGCCGAGGGGTGCCGGGTGCGCGATGTCGACGGGCGCGAATATATCGATTTCATGTGCAGCTGGGGTCCGGTGCTGCTCGGTCATCGACACCCGGAGGTGCAGGCGGCGGCCGATGCGCAGGCTGCGTTGGGTGACTGCTTCAATGGCCCTGGCGAGGTGATGGTCGAACTGGCCGAGGATATTGTCGCCATGGTTCCGCATGCGGATTGGGCGATGTTCCAGAAGAACGGAGGCGATGCGACCACAGCTTGCGTGACGATTGCCCGCGCCGGAACCGGCCGGCGCAAGGTATTGGTCGCGAAGGGCAGCTATCACGGCGCGCTGCCGTGGTGTTCGCCCAGTGTTGCCGGCGTCACCAGCGAAGACCGCGCCCATCTGGTGCACTACGAATATAACGACGTTGCGAGCCTGCGGGCCGCGGTCGATGAAGCCGGAAAGGACCTCGCAGCGATCCTGGTCACCGGCTTCCGTCACGACATTGCCCGCGATCTCGAATTGCCGACGCGTGAATTTGCAACTGCTGCACGCGCGGCGTGCGACGCTGTCGATGCCGCGCTTATCCTCGACGAGGTGCGCACCGGATTGCGGCTCGATGTCAGGGGGAGCTGGGAGGCGCTCGGCGTACGCCCGGATCTGGCCGCCTGGAGCAAGGCGATCGCCAATGGCTATGCGCTGGCCGCCGTCACCGGCAATGACAAGTTCCGCGAGGCGGCAACAAAAGTGTTCGTCACCGGCTCGTTCTGGTGCGGTACGGTGGCGATGGCGGCGGCGCGAACGACGCTGCGGATCGCGCAGGAAACCGATGTCCCCGGACACATCCGCAGCATGGGCCTGCGGCTGCGCGAAGGGCTGGCGTCGCTCGCCAGCCAGAACGGCATCGCGATCCGCCAAAGCGGTCCGCCGCAGATGCCGCTGATGCTGTTCGACGCTGATCCGGATGTGAAAAAGGGCCGGGCGTTCTGCTCGGCGGCCTTGCGCCATGGCTCGTTCTTCCATCCCGTGCACAACATGTTCCTGTCCGCGGCACATCAAGCGGCCGATATCGATGCGGCGCTGGAGGCGGCCTCGCACGGCTTCAAAGCCGTCCGCGCGTTAACCTCTCAAAAATAGAGGGCATGATCTTTTCTGAAAACCGAATCCCACTTTTCGGGATCATGCCCTTGAGGAGTTTTTCAATTGCGTAATTTCTTCTTCCCCGGCCGCTCGCCGGTCTATGCCGCGCAGGCGGCAGCCGCCACCTCGCATCCGATGTCGACACTGGTGGCGCTGGAGATGCTTCGCTCCGGCGGCAACGCGGTCGATGCCGGCATCGCGGCGGTTGCCGTGCAATGCGTGGTCGATCCGATGATGACGGGGGTGGGCGGCGATTGCTTTGCGCTCTATGCCCCAAAGGGAAGGCCCACGCCGATTGCGCTTAACGGCTCCGGCCGTTCGCCGGCTGCCGCGGAAGCGGCATGGTATCGCGAGCACAAGGTCACGATCACGCAGCATTCGCCGCATGCGGTGATGGTACCCGGCGCGGTGGGTGCTTGGGCACAGCTTGTGAAAGACCACGGCACGCGCAGCCTTGGCGAAATCCTGCAGCCGGCGATCAAACTGGCGGACGAAGGCTATATCGTGCAGTCCCGCGTCGCGTGGGACTGGGCCCGCAATGTGCCGATCGCGGCAAAGGATCCGGACACGGCGAAATCCTTTCTGGTCGATGGCAAGGCTCCCGTCGCCGGTGCACGCATGCGTAACCCGCAGCTTGCGGCGACGCTGCGGCTGGTCGCGGAAAAAGGAGCCGCGGGATTCTATCAAGGCGCGGTGGCCGAAGACATCGTGACAAAACTGCGCTCGATCGGCGGCCTGCACACGCTCGAGGATTTCGCCCTCGCGCAGCCGGATTACGTCACGCCGGTATCGACGGACTATCGCGGCTATCAGGTGTTCGAATGTCCGCCGAACGGGCAGGGCCTTGCCGCCCTGATGATGCTGAATGTGCTGTCGGGTTATGACATCGGCAGCATGTCGGATATCGATCGCATCCACACCTTTGCTGAAGCCAGCAAGCAGGCGTACCTGCACCGCAACGCTTTGTTCGGCGATCCCGCGCAGGTGGAAACACCGGTCGAATATCTGCTGTCGGACGATTGGCGCTATCGCGCGCGCCGCCAGATCGATCCTGGCCGCGCGCAGGCGCCGGTGCTGTTTCCCGCCAGGCCGCACAAGGACACCATCTACCTCTGCGTCGTCGACCGCGACGGCAATTCGCTGTCGCTGATCAATTCGCTGTTCGAGGCGTTCGGCAGCGGTATCCTGGCGCCCGGAAGCGGCGTGATGCTCAACAACCGCGGCTTCTCCTTCAATCTCGAACAGGGGCACCCCAATTGCGTCGCTCCGCGCAAGCGGCCGATGAACACGATCATTCCGGGTATGCTGATGCGGGATGGCGAGGCAGTGGCGCCGTTCGGCGTGATGGGCGGGCATTATCAGGCCATGGGCCACGTCGAACTGCTGACCGGGATCATCGACCGCGGCCTCGACGTGCAGGAGGCGCTTGATGTGCCCCGCAGCTTTGCGCATGACGACGTACTGGACCTCGAACAAGGCATCCCGCCTGCGATCGAGGCGGAACTGCAAAAGCGTGGTCACAAGATCGGCCGCCCGATCGTCCCGCTCGGCAGCGGACAGATCATCTGGCGCGATCGATCGACAGGTTCGTTGATCGCGGGCTCGGATTGCCGCAAGGACGGCAGTGCCGCCGGTTTCTGACCTCAGGCTTTGGTGAGCGCCTGCAGCACTTGATCCAGCTTTTCGACCAGCAAGTCGGCGTGTTCTCTGGCGAACACCAACTGCGGCCGGATCTTGAGAACATTGGCCTGCGGTCCTGCCGCGCTGATCAGCACGCGCCGCTCGCGCAGCATGTTGACGATTGCAGCGGTTTCGCTGGTGGCCGGCGTTCCGGCGTGGCCGCCGTGCCTCAGTTCCACGCCGAAGAAAAGTCCGGCGCCGCGCACTTCGGTAATCAATGGATAGCGCGCCTTCAATTGCCTGAATTGGTCGCGCAGATAGGTGCCGGTGTCTTGCGCATTCGCCATCAAGCCTTCGGACTCGATCACTTCGAGCACGGCAATGCCGGCAGCCGCCGAGACGGGGTTGCCTCCAAAAGTGTTGAAATAGCGCGAACGGGCTCCGAACTCGGCCAATACTTCCGGACGCGCGGCCATTCCGGCGACCGGATGGCCGTTGCCCATCGGCTTGCCCATCGTGACGAGGTCGGGAACGAGGCCGTGGCGCGCAAATCCCCACATCTGCTCACCGGTGCGGCCGAAGCCGGGCTGCACCTCGTCGGCGATGAAGAGGCCGCCGGCCGCGCGCACGGCTTCGACCGCCGGCCGGAGGAAACCCGCGGGGTCCGAGAACACGCCGTCGCTGGAGAAGATCGTATCGACCAATAGCCCCGCCGGACGAACGCCGTTTTTCTTCATGTCGTCGAGCGCACCGCGCACGTGGCGCGCGAAGGTTTCACCGGTATCTTCGCCGGCGGAACGCGGTGCCGGCACCAGGCGTGCGTGGTTGTCCTTATCTTTGGCCAAGCCAAGCGAAGGCGACAATTCGGCCAACGCGCTGGTGACGCCGTGATAGGCGGTTTCGGTCACGATGAACCCGGTGCCGCCGGTGCTGGTTCGGGCCACGCGAAGCGCGAGGTCGTTGGCTTCGCTGCCGGTGCAGGTGAACATGACCTGGCTGATCTCGGCCGGAAAGGTGGCGAGAAGTTTCTCGGCATAATCGAGCACGGTCTCGTGCAGGTAGCGCGTGTGCGTATTGAGAATTGCGGCCTGGCGCGCGATCGCCTGCACGACGTGCGGGTGGGAGTGCCCGACCGACGCCACATTATTATAAGCGTCGAGATAGGCATTGCCGGCGGGATCGTAGAGCCACACGCCTTCGCCGCGGACGAACTGCACGGGTTGTTCGTAGAACAGCCGGTAGGCCGGTCCGAGCAGCCGCTTGCGCCGGGCGATGATGTCGGTTGCCGAAGCGGTCTTATGGTCGGTGGACATCTGTCTCACTCCGAATTGCAGGCGGATCGGATTTGCTGCGTGGCCCGTGACCGGGGAATATCAGCGATTCGCTGCAGTCTGCCCCAAGCCGCCGGATTGTTGCGCAGAATATAGTCGCGATTTCCGGGATAGCGTATGGCGCGCCAGCTGCTGATCACGATGGTCATCACCATGCGCGTCGCTATCAGATCGAATAATATCTCGAACTCGATGGGGGCGAGCGGCGTGACCGCATGATAAGCCTCGATCATATCGCAGGCGGGCGAGAGGGGATCGTCGCTGTCGACGACCTGATAGGCTGCCGTGACGGCGAGATCGACGATCCGTGCCGTCGATGTCATGTCGCCGAAATCGATGATTCCGGCGATGCGTTCATGATTAGCGGAATCGACCACGATATTGTGCGGATTGAGATCGTTGTGAAGCGGCTGTTTGGGCAGGCCCGAAAGTACCGGAAGCGCTTGGGTCTCAAAACCATCGAGGGTACGTTCGACCAGGATGCGTCGTTCGGCGGGCACGGCATCGACCAGCGGACGCAGTTCGGCGGCGTGCCGGAGGTCCCACAGCAGCTTGTGGTCAGCGCCGGGATGCCGGAACTCACGTAGACCGCGCGCCATCCGTGCAGCGCATTGGCCGAGGTCGCGCCGTAGCGCCGGTGAGGTTTTCACCAGGTGGAAGGGCGTTCCGGCGAGAAAAGACAGGAGACGCACCACCCGCGTCGAACCATCGTCGAAGCCGATATCGAGTTCGTTGGCGCCGTTCAATGCCGGGAACATCCGCGGGACCGGCAGATCGGGATCGACGGCGGCCAGCTGGACCAGGGCTTCGGTCTGCAAATTCGTGACAGCGCGATCCTCCGAAGGGTTCGCGATCTTCAACACATATTCGCGGCCATCGGGCGTGCGCAGCCGAAAATTCTGATCGCGCTCGCTGTCGAGACGATGCACCGTAACGGTCAGTCCGTAATGTTCGGCGGCCAGTTGCTCGGCGAGCGATTCCGGAAGGCTGGACGCGGCGCGCAGGCCGTCGATCGGATGTGCCGCCTCCATCGCGGAAGAATAGTCTGGCACGAGATATCCCCAGAGGCGTGCGAACGTTCAATAGCCGCGTTGCCGGTCTATGGCGTTCGGCGGCCGTCGGCCGGTTTGTATCGCATCTGCCGTTGCGACGACAGTGGTCGCGACGGCCTCGACGCGGACTTCGCAGGCGTCGTGCGGCGTCACGACGATTTTTGGATGATGCCAGAACGGATGCGCCGGCGCCAGCGGCTCGGCCGTGAACACGTCCAGTGCGGCGCCGTCGAGTTGACCGCTTTGCAGTGCCGCCAGCAAATCCGGCTCGACGAGATGTTCGCCGCGGCCGACCTGGATGACATAGCCGCCGCGTCGCATTTTTGCAAAATGTTCGCCGTTGAGGATGCCCTGGGTCTCCGATGTCAGCGGCAGCAGGTTCACCAATATTTCGGTTTGGTCGAGCATCGCAGCAAGGCCGGAACGACCATGGAATCCCCGGACCCGGGCCGGCGTCGGCCTGGCGGTGCGGCTCCACACCATCACCGGGAAACCAAGCTGGGCAAGATCGGCGGCGACCCGCTGGCCGATCACGCCATAGCCGAGAATTCCGACCGGAACGTCCTGTGCGCTGCGCTGCTTGATACGCCGCCAGACGCCGTCGCGTTGCTGCGCCAGATAGGTTGCAAAACGCCGCTGATGCGAGAGCGCGTGCCAGATGACAAAGCCCGACATCATCTGCGCCTGCACGGGATCGACGATGCGAACGACGTCGATCTCCGGACGCAGGCTGGGACAGGCGACGATGTTGTCGACGCCGGCACCGAGCGAACAGACCGCCTTCAGGTTAGGGTAACGCTCAAACGCATCGGCGGGCGGATGCCATGCGATCGCGAGGTTGATATCCGCATCCGAGCCGCTGCGGCGGTGGTCGACGATTTCGATGCGGTCGGCGATGCGCGAGAATTCCGCACCGAGGTAACCGCGAATATCGAGGCTGCTGCTGACAAGCGCACACCGCATCGTTCACGCCGCCTTGGAGGGTGCTATCTGGCCGGGCACCGCCGCGAGAAGCTCGCGCGTATAGGGATGCTCAGGGGCAGAGAACAGCGCGGCGGCGGGCTTGAGTTCGACGATGGTGCCGCGCTGCATCACCGCGATGCGGTCGCAGATCTGCGCCGCCACCCGCAAATCATGCGTGATGAACAGCATCGACAGTCCCAGCCGCGTCTTGAGGTCTTCCAGCAAGTTCAGGACCTGCGCTTGAGGGCGCCAATGATGGAGGCGTCCAGGATGAGGAAGTTAGTCGGAACAGTGCATCGGTGACGTAGACGTTAGCTGGTGACCGGATGGCGAATCTTCGCCGCCATCAAAAACTCTTCCCGATGAGAACTGATGAACGTTTCAGAGCGAGTAGCCAATGTCGATGCTTTGAAAAGTCTGTCCATGCTGAAGAAGTCCAAGATAGCATGTACAACCGATCGAAAAGATTTAGCGACGATCGTGATAGACGGCTGATGAAGAACATCCAGTACAAATGATGAACGCAAAATCGTCCTTGTTAAAAGGCATGCTCAGATGTCATGATATCAGGGTTCGAAGCATTTAGAAAACTTCGCTAGGGCCAGAAACCTTTGGTGACGATGAACGTTGGAAGATCAGCTCTGGCTTAAAGTTATTCCGTAGCGTAGACCACGTGACTAAATCGTGCAAGAGACAGCACGTGACTATCATCTGTCTATCGTGAGAATCCTAATCGGCCCATTCATACTAGCGACCGGTGGACAGCGAGCTCATATAGTCATGTTGCCTACAAGGACATTCCAATTATGTAACAAAGCTCTACCGTAGAAGACTTCCCTTGATCACAAGACCAAGCTAGTTAACACGTGTTGTCAAAAGTCGTAATTCGCTGATGAAAGAATGAATAAAATGCTCTTCCCATCGTAGACCGATCTTGATGTTTTCCCTAGCCAGGGCCCTCAGTCAAGTTATACGATGTACATGTAATAATCCACTTGGTTGACAATGGTTGCCGCGATCGACTAAAACTCACGACCCATGTCATGAACGGATGGTGGGGCTGATGGACGACGCGCGCATCGCAAAATTATGGCAGAAACTGGACGTCAACCACCAGGGCTCGATCGATGTCAAGGGTCTTAAAAAAGGCTTCCGAAAGATCGATCATCGTAAGCACTGTTCCCCTCCCACCAGATGGACACCCTTTTGACAAATGGCCAGCCCTCCAGAGCGCTGATGAACTTCTTCGAGAGGTGATGGGCGCCGTCGACACCAATGGCGATGGAATCATACAATACGAGGGTGGGTGTTCATGACCATTTCAGCTATCCGGAAGCGCTTTGGACTTGTCGTCTCCCTGTCGGACGTTGCCCGTGGACGTTGCCCGTTGACGCGCAAGCAGAGTTTCGTCGTTTTGTCCACCAGACCGAGAAGGAATTGCGAATCCTGTTTGATAGCATCGATCGAGATAGGAATGGAAGATTGGACAAGGGCGAACTTCGATTGGCCTTTGCCCGGGCCGGGTTGATCGTACCCAACTCAAAATTCGATCGATTCTTCGATGAGATCGACGCCAACCACGATGGCAGCATTAGTTTTGATGAATGGCGGTAATGGGCCAAAATCTACTTCTGGTGAAACAATCAACCCTGTGCTGAACCTGCTTTTGGCCAGTGATTTTCTTCTCTTCATTCCCGTTCATCGACCGAATCTGAAGGCCGTCCTTTCGTACTATTCCGCCGCCGTCGTCTTGAATCTTGAAGGCGATGTGCAAGTGGGACACGAAGCAATTGAAAGCTTAGGTACCCTGTTCTTCTTCTCCGTTTGATAAATTCCCCCCCCATAAAATCACGATCACCCAAAAAATTACCTCGGAAGTCTCCATCACCACGCATACTGTACGCTGGACTCTCCGCCGGAGTGCCACTTTCCTGATAGATGCTATTCAGATGGCTCCGATTGTGGATGGTCTGACTCCGGAACCGTCGTCCAAGGGAACTACGGATACCATCGATTTTCTTCAGCATGGGACGTTACTGGCCGCCTTGAAGGTGACGCTGACGAGTGCTCCTGTCTCAGGCTACTTCGTGGCTGGTGGCATGGCCGGCTTGGTGTCACGTACAGCGACGGCTCCTCTAGATCGCCTGAAGGTGTATCTAATCGCACGGACGGGAAGCACCAAGGAGGCGGTCCAAGCCATCAAGAAGGGCGCTGCCATTGAAGCGACCAAGAAGGCGTCCCGCCCTTTGGTGGATGCTTCCAAGGCGCTTTGGGAAACCGGCGGAATTCGAAGCCTGTTTGCGGGTATGTACGATATGGGAAGGAGCTACGGATGATGAACTCAACTGACCTTTTCAAAGGCAATGGGCTCAATGTAATCAAGATCATACCGGAATCTGCCATTAAATTCGGATCGTACGAGGTAAGTTGCAGCGATGGGCAACTCCACCCGCAAGGCCATTATGATTGATAGCACGATATAGGGGGCTAAGCGCGCTTTGGCCAAGCTCGAAGGCCATGATGATCCCAAGCAGCTTACTAGCTGGTTACGATTCCTGGCCGGTGGAATTGGAGGACTGGTATCTCAGTCAGTCCAATTTCATTATCTTTAAGAAAAAAAAAATGGAAAGGCTATCGCGCGCTCATAAAATCTCAGAACCGTTGTTTATCCTATCGACACGCTAAAATTGTAAGGGGAGGTTTTTTTTTTAAAATTTTTTTTCTTGATCTCCCATTTCTCATCAGCCAGCTAATCCGGTTCATTTTCTCCGAAGCCGTATGCAATGCGAGACGGTCGAAGGAGGGTTACATGGTAACAAGCTCATCATAGCCACGGTCAACAAGATGTGGACGACCAACGGTGTACATTCCTTCTATCGTGGGCTCACCATGGGACTGATCGGCGTGTTTCCCTATGCCGCAATCGACCTCGGTACGTTTGAATATCTCAAACGGGCAGTGGCCAGCCGTAACGCTCGCCTTCGTCACTGTCACGAGGAAGATGCGGGCCCGAACAGTATCACGACGGCCGGTATCGGTGCCGTCAGTGGAGCGCTGGGCGCTTCGGTCGTCTACCCCTTGAACCTTCTACGCACCCGGCTTCAGGCGCAGGGAACCGCCATTCATCCAGCTACCTATACCGGGATCTGGGACGTTACCATGAAGACTGTTCGTCATGAGGGATTCAAGGGTTTATTTAAGGGTCTGACTCCGAACTTACTCAAGGTCGTCCCGGCCGTATCAATCGTATGTCATTTCACCTCATCTCTTGTAATTTCAAACCCGTTTCTGGCTTTCTTTTTTATGAATTCGAACCTAATTTTCTTGCGTCAATAGAGTTACGTCGTGTACGAAAACTCCAAACGCTTCCTTGGCCTGAAATGAAGGATCAAATCATCTCTTGATCAAAATCGTCTGTTATATTCCGAAAGCGAAATGGGTATAGATCAATGAAAGTTGAATATACTAACCACCCTCTAATACCGTCTTTCTCTCTCTCTCTCTCTCTCTATTCTTCCTTTCTATCTCACTTTCTTTCTTACTTTCTTCTGTCTTATAAGTCGTGGTGGGTCTCGGTACTCATACATAAGTCGGTAACAATGCTGTTCAACATCCAAGTCTCTTCTTCCCGTCCCTCGTCTCTCTTCCGCTTTTAGCCTTGGGTGTTGCAACTCTAATAATATACAGAACGGAGCCATAGTAGTTTCAAACCAGGGAAAGAAAAGAAAAAAGAAATGGCGTTGAAACACTGTATGTGTACAGTATTATCTGATCAACCTGTAGATCTTGGATGACGGAAGGCGAGGAACTGGTTAGTTAGCTAAGTAGAATAGTGGAGAGTGGAGACATATTGAATCGGTTGATTAAAGGAGTGTATGTTGATTGATGATGCCACGAGTGAGACTAAACTACATAAGGGGGGTGAATACCCTAATCTACAGTTACGAGGCCGGTTGACAGAAATGACGGGGCCCCCTCATGTACTCGTAGCTCTTGACAAAAGCTAACCCGTTGAGGTACGGTACTTGAAGGAGGCCCGTCTTCTCTGTCTACTGCCCTCGTACCGTTTGTAAGTTGTCGTTACGTTGGATCACTTGAATAATCTATATGGATACTGATATTACTTTGAGCCAAGTGCTTTACTAAGAGACAACACCTTCGTCTCCTCTGTTACCCATTCTAAGACTTGCCAGACATTAACACTTCACCATGGCCACAACATCCGTTCCGGCTGCTCAGGCTCCGTCGCTCGACGATCTCCTAACATTACTCTCCGTTGCCCAATTTTCAGCCGAGGATGAAGTGGCAAAGAGGTATTCTGACGTTAGTGCGACCAAAAAGGACAAGCACCTGCGACTCCTCGATGCCATCGCGCTCTTCCTTGTTCAGAAGGAGGGCGGGGACGTCGCCGCGGTTACGTACAAAGCTTTTCCTAACTCGTCGACGGGAGCGATTATCATGCAATTCATTTTCTCGAAGAACCATCCCTGTTCATCGGCCGAGTGGACCCACATCAACTCAATGGTTGACTATCTAAATGACGTTCAGGCCCACAAGATAACCGGTGACTCTGTTGTGGCGGGTCTTTTGCGCATCGTTGTCCACAATTGTGCGTCCAAGGTAAAAGGTCGGTTTACAAAGTTAGGTAAGGCCTGGACTTACCTAAAAAGGGAGGCTGTGGAATGGGCAGAACCTCCGGCCACTATAATAGAAGCCCCCTTGATGCAATTTTACGACCTTGAACATCCTCAGACGACCAGGACATATGTCGAAACACTGAAAGCCCACCTGGACTGCTTCGAGCAAGTACCTCTCGAGGGCATTGCTCTCGTGAAGCTCGTGCTTGACACATACTCGCTGGAAGCTCCTAAAGCCGTTTTCAGCGAGTTATACGGAGAGAATCCAGTGCCTCCAGCTGCAGCGAAGGTGCAGAGGAAGTTAGCAAAGTTCAGCCGCTATGTGGACGACTGTATTGAGCTGGTCAATCAGGCCGAGAGCCATACGCAGTATGTCTTTCAAATCGAGGAGGTACTCTGTTCCCTTCCCCTTGACTCTGATGTATACCCTGTTCCCTTCCCTTTGACTCTGATGTATGCCTTGGCTCTGGCTGCACTTTCAACAATTGTTCTAAATTTCTTGCCAGGTTAGTTCGACCCCACCAGAGCCCTCCGTGACAAAAACCCCAGCCGCCGTCGTCAAAGCTTTGTTGCCCCAACTTTCCTTGGACGAGCCCTTTGACCGGGAGACCTTTATCAAAAACACTGGTTGTAGTCCAAAGACCTTCGACTCGTCTACAGGGCCAACCGATCGTCTCGTCCACTGCGAGTGTAACCTGGCCGCCAAGCTCCTTGGTGCCAATAGCGATCTGGCTAGCAAGGCCCCGCTGAGGATAGGCGTGTCGAAACGGTGTTGTCTACCTTGCGTAACACTATTATCGATCCTGTCCAAGGACCGAGTAAAGATCTCCGGCTGCCATGGAAAGATCTACTCGGGTTTGGCCTTTCCTCCCGAACTTCTTGATAGCCCCGCACGCGCGGAAATGACGAAAAGAATGGAGGAATGGGCGGTAAAGGCAATCACCGTCTTCGGAACACGGAGACTCTCGGACTCTTCTAGCGGAGAGGGGAGCCCGGGCGCGCCGAAAAAGTCGAAAAGAGAAGTGTTGAAAAAGCTGCGGCAACAGTTGTAATCTGAAATGCGATCTAGCCTTTGATGACGTCCGAAGGTTGCTATGATAGCTCAAGAAAGCATTGCTCTATTTGCTCGCTTCAACCCACTTCCTCAGGAGCGATACTTCTCTTCGCTGATATCCACAGCGTCCATTGTCCATCTGGGCACTTCTCTTTATTTTCACGATGTATTTATCTTGCAACGAGACTTAGGTAAATATCAAATCTGTTGGCTTTTGTTTCAATAAAGTAACACCAACATGATACATCACTGAACACTAGTACTTCCACATCCGTCCAATGACCTTGCGTATTTTGAATGTCCTTGATACCGTCTACCTGTTGGCCAAGGCTAGGTAGGGTTAAAGTAAATTTAGCCCTAAATAAATTATTATCTCTTGAATTTTTTTCTTCTCCCTACTTCTCTTTAATTATTTAACTACCAAGCTAAACAATTTGTGTCAAATTCAAAAAGACCTAAATAATTTTGAATCCATGTCATGCCTTGTTTTTTTGATCAACCGTGTATCTTGAAAATAGAAGGGTGGCTGCCAGTAGTTCGGAAGAAAGAACGTAATGATAGAATTGAGTGATGATTGAGTCTATTTGTGTTGTGTGACTAGAGTATATGAGATCAAGGAAATCCTAACCAATCTATTACATGTGAATAATTTTTTCTATGATGTTTAAAAGATGATTAAACTTTGTCTTGTTATACTATAAAAGCACTGTTAAAAGTAAACCTTCCAAGTTACATCAAACTAAGTTTGAGTCATATTCTTGCACCTTGCATTGTTACTTTTAAAAGAGTTTAACTGAGTTGAGAAAGTAGTAGTAGTAGTAGTAGTAGTAATAGTAGTATTGGAGGAACATGTAAAGGGATGCGTCTACCTGGGATTAAACATAATCTTTAACTGGGCCAAAAGACCGCAATAATTCCAATTGCCGTATTAGAATCATTTCCAGGCTTCTTTATATAGTGCCAGGCTCTCACAGAAGAAGTAATTTGTTGGCGTTCACAAGAAGGAGAAGAAGGCCATAGGTCATGTACGGAGTAAGTTAACCGTTATCCCTCACCCTTGTATTCTATACCAAATGTACAATACAATGTACAATACAGTAACAACCTCCCTTTTGACATGAGAAAACAGACAACAAACCTATCGGATTTAGCCTACCTAAGGAAAAGCTGGATTCCTGGGCACGCAGGCATTTTAGGTAACGAGCTTGCCGATACCGAAACTAAAGCTGCCACCGCAAAGCCACTCGAGCAGCATCCCCGGCCCTCTCACAATTGCGGCTGTCGCCCGATGGGCCCAAGAATGCCTTGCAAATGACTTCTCATTATGGTGGAGCAAAGGTTACTGCTCCAAAAACCCCCCTATAGGCCCCAGCTCCCATGGACACGGCAAGCGCGTTTGCTCCCTAGCGCAGCACTTGCTCGGCTCTTGGCCGTCCGATCAGGCCACAGAGACTTTGCTGCTTACCATGAGCGATTTCAGCATGCTAACGACGTATTGCATTGCCATTGTGGAGCCCCGCACCGAAGAACTACATTTTATTTCCTGTCCTCGCTCAAGGCATCTAGGTCTCTTACGAGTAACCTCACGTGGAGAACCGCTCTCACCATCAGACCTTGTGGCAACAGACAAAGGATCCATTTCTTTTACCGCGTGGATAAAAGCTAACCGCGACCAGTTCTCCCCGTCCCTCTACGGCGCCGGCCAGTCCAACAGTTGCTAGTCTCCTCATCCCTTTAAGACACTCTTTATACCCTAACCCTTTTTTTCTATTACTACTCCCACCTTTGCGGTTTTTCACGCTAGATTTGGCCCCCCCGGACATCTCTTACTGTCTACCTGGCCGCACACCTAATGAGAAAACTGGGAGAATCCCACCTGCCCCTCCGCTGTATGTTTCCTTAAAGACTGCCTACTAGAGAGCCTGCCCGACCGGACCTAGCTTCGGCCGCCGTATATACTACCCACTAGTTTGGGTCAGTCATGCGACATGGGCGTTAAACACTACTAATGCTACTATACTACCACCACCACCACCACTACTACTACTACTACTACTACTACTACTACTACTACTACTACTACTACTACTACTACTACTACTACTACTACTACTACTACTACTACTACTACTACTACTACTACTACTACTACTACTACTACTACTACTACTACTACTACTACTACTACTACTACTACTACTACTACTACTACTACTACTACTACTACTACTACTACTACTACTACTACTACTACTACTACTACTACTACTACTACTACTACTACTACTACTACTACTACTACTACTACTACTACTACTACTACTACTACTACTACTACTACTACTACTACTACTACTACTACTACTACTACTACTACTACTACTACTACTACTACTACTACTACTACTACTACTACTACTACTACTACTACTACTACTACTACTACTACTACTACTACTACTACTACTACTACTACTACTACTACTACTACTACTACTACTACTACTACTACTACTACTACTACTACTACTACTACTACTACTACTACTACTACTACTACTATTAATGTACAATATGATATGTAGGCCACGTGGTATAGATGACACCACTCCACCCTGCCTGTGGGCTCCTATGGTGAATACACAGATTGATTACACGCCAATTTCCCTCTACAGTCGTACAGAAAAGCCTGTGTAAGGTTAGCTGAGCGGAGGGTATACGGTTCTTTTACCCAAAAATAAGAGGTGGAAGTAGCTCCTCTTCACAAACCCCCCATAATGACCATAATGACAATCTAAACTCTTCCCGGAAATTCTCCTCTATAGATTATAGATACTGTATAGAGAAATCCAGTTTTTAGACATTAACCCACTCCGATTCCACGAAGCTTCTCCCTCTCACGAAGGGTGAGATGAGGATAGAGGTCTTTGAAATGGCCGCTACCAGGGGTAACACCACCACCACCACCATTCCCACTCTCATTCCTCTCACCGGCGTTCCCGACATGATTCCCAGCATCAGCACCAAGATTACCACCATTGCCACCACAATGACCGAGACCAGCGCTGTGACCGACATGATTACGGTCAACAACAGTAGCGGTGTCTGGAGAATTAGACAAGCGACGAAAGAAATCGACGAGGTAGGCCTGCATATGATCATCTCTCTGCCGAGCGAATCCATTCCCGACCTCGTCATCGTCGTCGTCACCACCATCATCATCATCACCACCACCACCACCACCACGACGGGGTTGAGCGGTATGATCACCAAACGACATGAGCTGTTGTTTGGTGCTTGCGAGACTGAGATCGATCGGGCCGGAGATGTCTTCCCAATCGCCCCCGTCGTCGTCGTCGTCATCGTCATCATCGCCGTTACCATCATCATCCACACCCCAATGATGTTCATCGCCACGACTTATTTGTCGGTCGTTACTGTTGTCATCGCTGGTGTTGTTGTTGCGAGCGAGGTATCCATCGGTCCCGATGACGCTGATAGTAGATGCCATATTGACCGGATCAAGAGGAAATGAATCGTTGGTTGGGGTGGATAATTCTTCGATGAGAAGTTTGATAATCTTCATCGGGACGGGAATCATATCGTAATCAAGGGGGACTTATCATCGCCATCATCAGATACCCAACCCTTTAGTGATGCGTTTCGGCCGGGGAAGGCGCGTTTGAAGAGATGGTGATGACCAATGATATCGATGATGATAACGATGATGACGATGACGATGGCAAAGATGGTGAAGGGGGAGACTTACATTGTTTGGCTCGGGATCGGGTCATGATAAGGTCAAGCTTGGGGATGATCAGATCACCTCGAACGAGAATATCCACCAGACGTGGATCCTCCAGATTGAAGATCTTCGAGAGAGCAATGACACTTAGAAATCATCACGTCAACAAACCTCTGGTCAGGCATACTGATAGACGACGACTCACTTTTGTCGAATCTCATCGTATCCGGCGAAATGGATCGAGTTGTCCAACCATTTCGACACCACCACCCGCAAGCCATTCTCGTTCCCCACTTGTACTTGAGCGAGAAAGTCGACCACGTCCTTGGCGTTGAAGAGGGAGAGTCGAGCAAAGACGAGGATCAAACTTTGAATGAAAGCCGGTTCTTGGGCACTGGCCAGACGAATGGCGACGGCACGAAGGAGTTGGAAAAGATAAGGACCTAGTCGTTCGCTACCGGCCTTCTCCACCAACTCCGCGGCCAAGCCACCGACTTCGGCGACGGCATGGTCGTCCATGCCATGTTGAAGAAGTCGATCGATGAGGATCAGGCAAGTCTCTAGTCCGGATTTGCCAGCTTCGTCGTGCCAGTCGAAGAATTGCTGGGGATCGTGCGCAAGCATATGCTTGACGGCTTCCGTGCCTGGCCGTAGCATCTGTCCATCCGTAGAGGACAGAAGTAGTCGATTCAGCTTCGGCATCACCGTCGCAATAAACCCTGGAGGTAGAGGCTTGGATCCGTTGGCGGCGAGAACGGAGAGGAGATCGGTGGCAAGCTATATATATTTATATATATTCCATCGATTAGCCTTTCCTTCCTGTATGTTTGGGACCCGTTCATCGGCTCTTACATTTGTAAGTGAGTTCTCCCCAGTCATACCACCCACGTCGAAAGCTCCGGTCAAAGAAGGTAGAACGATGGCGCATAATCGGGCATACTCACTCGCTCCTGATCCTGCAATGGTACGAGCAATCTCCTCGAGGGTCTCATTGAGCATGAGCGAGAGTTGGAAGTTGTTGGGAGCGCGGCTTCCGACGGTGAACAGTAGACCGAGGGCGTTCGATACGGGCGAAAGACAGATGGATGTGTTGAGCGCGATGACATCACGTAGGGTCTCTGCTAGTGTGACCATCAACTCGTCACTGTCGTCCAACTCATTCGGATCGAGGCCAGCGAAATAGTTGGACAAGGCGTCGATCATGGTCGACTGTAGAGGCCGGGTGACGTCGGAAGGTAGCGATGCTAAGTAGTCTTGAAGAACCTGGATACACACCACTCTCACCACGTCCGGATCCTCGCCGACCAGCACGTTGAGGGATTGCTGCATGAACGAGACACCGACTCGGTGTGAAGCCGGACCGGAGGTGCGGATCAACTTGCCGGCCACGACATGAGCCCGAGCACGAAGGAAGGTGCGGTCTTTGGGTCAGTTAGTCAAGCGTGAGTTCCCTGACGACGACCGAATTCGGGGCTCACCGTGCTGAAGAGCGTATCGGATGCAGTCGGCGGTCCCATCAGCCAATTCATCCGTGATCTTCTTCTCCACGTCGATGAAGTCGCCCAGGAGCCGACCAAGTAAGTAAAGGGCCGCCTCTTTTTCTTTCCAGGTGCTACCGACCGTCAAAAAAAAAAAAAGACGAAGAAAATGAGGATGAAATCGGGCACGGGTGGGTGAGATCCGGTCGGATGGCGTACCTTGACGAATCGGAACAGGCTGTCTGCGTGTAGGCTAACAACCGTTCCACGGCTAACATCTTAACCCATTCGCTTAACTTGATGACCAAGTCTCCACAGGCGATTCGAGGGGTGTAGTTGGCCGTCACACTCGTCTCCTCGGAGAGAAAGAGGTTGACGTCCATCTCCCACAAGGCCTCTTCTTCGGTGGTAATCTCGGCGTAGGCCACGGCGAGCTTCACCATGTCGTCGAGCCAGGCCGGTTGGCCGGTGGGAAGGCCATGTCGAAATTGCAGGTCCGCCCCAAGATGGGCTCGAACGGGAGGAGCTCGTAAACAGGCTTGGACGAAGTCGAGTTCCTCGACGACCAGAAAGTCAAGGGTGTAGGGTAGGCCGTCGGCGTCCACCAACCGATTCTGACGCTCGTCGTCGATATAGAGCTGGAAATATGCCCCCCGGATGGAGGCCAATTCCTGCCACGCGGCCGTGAACAGCGGAGGGCTCTGGGGGGCCAACAGAGCGGGAAAGATGGCCCGAATCTTCATCAAGGTCTTGATGGCCTGAATCTTCAAGGCCGTCAAACCCCTCCAGTACGCGGCCGAGCCGGATTGGTCGGTTTCTTCTTCGTCCTCCTCTCGAGGTAGCGGGGGCAAGGGTCGGTTCATGACATGGGTGAAGAATGGAAGCCAGGCCTTGAGGGCGTCTTGGGCAAACGACTTGACCACGTCCCGATGAGATTCCTTGATCATCTCGAGAATGTCCAGGGAGGCTCGGAAGACATTGACGGCTATTCGCCCGGGGATGATCAGCAAGCGCCGGTCCGACCGGGGGGGGGGGGGGGGGGGGGGGCCCACCTAAGGCTCGTAGACTTGGCTTCCTGCCTTCGTCGATGGCGACGTCGTAGACGACTTTGACCATATCGGCCGCGACACCAAAGAACTGGTCATCGCTGAGTCCATCTTCGACCAGATCGCCTAGGACCTTCAACGCGCCATGAACCTGCGAGGACGTCCCGGTCGGGATGAGGTGAAGCAGGTTGGGTAGCAGCGTCGGCCATTGGTCCGGGAAGTCGGAGCTGGCAATCTTGCTGACGACGTAGCTCGCGGCGGACCTGATCTTTCCTTCCTCATCGGCCGTGGCGATACGCAAGAGCGATTCCCGCACCTGTTCTTTGACGGATCCATCGATGAGGACCTCGCCGGCGAAGTCGTCGATGCCGGGCGACCAACCGGTCAAGACCAAGGTCTTGAGGACCAACAACGCCGCCTGACGAAGATTGACCGGCACCGGTTGATGCGAGGCGATCGAACACAACAGGGTTGGGAATGCTGCCACGACGGCACGTCAGCGCCTGATCGGCGGTTCTTCATGACTCGACCGGGGACCAAGATTCACCTGGGTTCGAGGATAGTTCTTTCAACCGGCGTTCGGCCTGTTTCCGAGGGGCCTCCGCTCTGGACTGAGTCTGCGCGAGCAGATCTAACAACCTTTCAGGGCATGACCGTCAGCCGAGGCCCCGCCGAGATTCGATCCGAGCTGCAACGTACTGCTGCTCCATCGACCACGCCCTGACGCGCTCTCGGACGCTGCTGCGACGAGATGGATCGGCTAATGGTGAAGGTGGGGTATTCGGTGTAATGTTGGTGGTGTGGTGGTGCTCTAGAATGTGGTGGGGAAGATGATCCAACTGGGCGAGTCAAGCTCCAAGTGAAGGTGTTTGCCGTAGATGTAGAAGGTCGGGAGGAGCGACGATGAAGACGACGACGACGACGACGACGACGACGACGAGGCCATCATGGCTTCCCCTCCTCTTTTAAACACGTATACGTCCTTGGTCTCGACGTTTGGCTCCTTCCTCGTCGTGGCCATTCATACCATCCTCTACGAGCGAGCCATCTACCCTCCCTACAGCTTTTTGAGCGTGCGAAAGTACAACTTCCCCGTCCGCCAGAATCGACACCCCAAGGTGTGCGCCTGGATCAATGATGCCGTCGCTGCGGTCGAAGCCGAGTTGATGAAAGTAAGCGTCTGACCTGGGCAGTCACATGACCACCAATGACCGTGGCTGTGGCTGAGATCACGGCAGGGGACGGTATCTCGAGTGGTGGTGGTCATCTATTCAGCCTCGGCGGTGCCTCTGGAGCGATTTCTGTTCGACGTCGCCGGATTTCCGGTGGTGCCGACGTCCGAGGGCCTCACCATCTTCGAGGATGACGATGCCACTGCTGCCGCCGCCGCTACTGCAACGACATCGGCGTCGGCTTCAACATGGGCCAACGCGGCCGATGTCGAAGAACAATTCCGAGCGGTCATGAGCAAGCTGGCATATTGCGGTTCGTCGCTGGGAACCTTGCCCGAACGCTGTTCCTTCACCGTCTGTATCGAATTGAAGGACGACGTCGAGGCACCGATTGGACATCCGCAGCCATGGATCCCATCGCCACCGACCCTACAGCGTCCCACCAAGGGGGCCAGTCAACGGGTGGGCCAGGACCTGGGAGGGGTCAAGACCCATCCGATCCGAACCGTCGAGTCGGGTGAGTTTGTCTTGGAGCTCTGGATCGAGGAAGGGAGGGAGAAGAGGAGGTTACAGGAAGAAGCTGCGAAAGCGCTCGACGACGACACCAAGCAGCCAGAGGAGACGCGATGATGGCCGGACTTGTACACCTGCTCAGAAAGATGAGACTCCATCAGGCTGGGGATAGCGGCCGTTTGTGCGCGTCTATACAGCGATCGGAGAAGAATACATTCAACTGGGTCGATTGAAGAGAGAGGCCTTGCGATGCGGCGCCCATTGACCAACCCAACCGAACAACTGTACTCGTACCGGCCTCCAATCGATGGTGGGGGAGTGTGCGAGACATCTCCTGGGTTGATGGAAAGTCGATCAACATTGGACCGAGACATCCCCACTAGAAACCGAACCGAGATAGGGATAGTTGGCATCAAGACGAGAGATTTACAGAGGCACGAAACAATACGCATAACGTTTCATCGACGATGAAGGTTCTACCACGAGAGAAAAGAATACGATATCAATCGACCTTGGATCCTGTGATTTCGCGGAAGGCTAGCAGCACCACATCAAGTGTAAGATAGTTAAGTAACCCAGGGCACCAGTGTAGGTGTACCTACTTTTCAAACCAGCAACCCTGCGATATACTGTATCAACAGCCCTTGCTCAGACCATCTTAAGGATCATCTGCCAGCATCTAAGAGTTATTGGCTGCCATTTCGAGCAATTTCTAAAGTCGTTAGCAAGTGGTAGTGGTAGGCAACACCCCTTGTTAAAAACACCCCCATGTAAAACCTGCAATGGGAAATCTTTTTGACACATACCGACAACTATAAGAACAAGTAAGAACGTGTTTCTTGCGAGTAAAGCAATGCTCGGAGTTGCAGGCGGTTCTCAACCGCCGTTCGATTGATTCTGTCGTTTGTTGTGGTCGATGTATTTCAAGTTCGCTACGTTGGAAACAAGGTATATCTTTGTGTATTTGCCAAGGAAAGATACTGCACACCGATGCCCGAATGCCCGAATGGTTGTGTGGTGCGCGGATGGGTGACCCGCGTTAGGATGTGGGATGATTTTGCAACTCAACAGAGACTCCACGTGACTCTAGAATCCTCGTGATCTCAACTTCATCCGTGCCCACATGACCGCATTCCACCAGTGCCGACCGATCAACCAGCTGCTTCCAATTTGAGGCCTCGGTTGAACGAGATGTCGACCCGGGATGGCAAAGCCCATCTCGATCGGGCTCAGAGTTCATTTCCGTTCTGGCTCGAAGACCGAGACAAAGCTGGAGTCAAACCCGCTCTCATCGATTGCGAAACTTTTCGTGCCAATTCCGATTTAAAGTAGATGGCTTTGCTTGCGACCCGCCACGAGAGGTGACATCATCTAAAGCGGTTGGATCTGATTTGAATCGGATGGTAGAAGGGGTCGGATGAAGATATTGACCCTTTCGGCATCACGAGCGTTGTCAGCTGCCTTTTCGGAGCGGGAACGTCGATAGGAGGCAACGGAAGATCACCTTGATTGTGTCCAGTTCGGCCGATTCTTTCCAGGGCTCAGGTAGACAGTCTCTCCAATGCTGAAGGAAGCTGTCGATCGAGAGACATGGAGAGCTGGAACACTCCGCTCGCAGCAGTTGTAGACCGATCCAAGGAACGCAGTTCGATCGATCGACAAACAACACCGGCTCCGTGTTACCTTGGTCCTGTATTTGCATGGTGCGTGCCGCCCTTGGCGGCTGATGGTACTCGTTGGCTAGAGCGTCGTTGATCGATAGCCTGGCTAAAATCGCCTCCAGGAGCGATCGCGGATAGCCATCATCCTGAACGAGTCCCCAGAGACGGTCGACGTTGATCGCACCATCCAAACTATTTCCGACGGAAGCCAGGGCGGTGCCAACCGAGGTCCATACGTGACAGATCCGTTGGGATGATGGGGTGTAGGACACATTTGCATGCTCAAACGCGCACATGGCTCGCCAGGCGCGCTCGCATTCCTCGTCAGAGGTAGGTACGTCGGCGAAAATCTGGGCTTTGGACTTTCCTTCGGTCTTGCGACCGACAACGACTTGGGCCAGATCTTCACCATTGGCGTGTATTCCATCATCAGGAACAGTCTGATGTTTAATGAGCACCTCCGCTGAACAATGAATTTGACGAAGTTCCAGCGTCGACTTGGGCGATGCAATGACGTGTATCCCGGCTTGCTCGCCAATCGATGTTGTTGGTCGCGGTTGTGCTAACAATATCGAGTTGGACGAATGGAGCTGGCGTAATTGGAACGTTTGAGGGCCTGCACATACTACCGCCTGGGCAGAGGAGGAGCCACTTGCAGCATCGGCTTCTGGTGGGCTCGATTTGATGGAGAGCCTAGTTGCTCGGTAATGAGACACAAATCTAAAGGTCGCCTTAATTCTCGCAGCACTCACCTCGTGCCAGCATTTTTGCGGATGATCTCTACCACCGCTAGCGGCAGCTCAAGCAGCCGGACTTCCTGTTGCGGATGCGAGAATGTGACCAGAATCCCTTCGTCGTCGTGACCCGCCATGATGGACTAGCGAGGCGACGTGTAGATGTGGTGTCAGGAATCGTATCCTGTCACGTGATTCCCCTATTTAAATCGCTCCTATAGGCACAAGATCTTTAATTAACTTACATGTGGGGTTTCGATGACTCAGCAACCATCGTACTGTAGTGGGGACTGTCTCGACGCGTTAATGGCGCAAGACGCGTCCCAACCTGCAAATACCCCAATGTGTACGGAGTAGATACTAAATGAAGAACCTGATGCTCGACTCCAGCTAACCTGACTACCTTCAACACTCGTCCCTCGCTCTTTCCCCCCCACCCCCCACTTTCGTTCTTCGACTGTCCCTATCCCAACTTTCAGTCGATCCTCGACGATTTCGAATGCATTGTGTTATCTAGCCCTGCGCAATAAGACTGTCTTGAACAATTTCGGCTGTGAAGCGAGTGCTTGGTTTCAGTCATGTTGATCTCCGAGCCTCAGCCTGCCTTCTGTGTGGACGACGTCAGTCTTTATTATACCACAGATCCGGCAACTTCAGATTCGCCCATCTTGGTGTTCTATGGACCCGCTTTGACTGGCAATGGCAATCACGCCGGTTGGCGAATACAGGCGCACATATACACTCCAGCTGGCGTACGGTCATATTCGCGAATTACCACGTCACCCAACTCGGCACTTTACACCGTTGTTAGTTACTTATCCGAGGAGCAACAAGGGGATGAGGTTCGTCGAGCGTTGTCGATTGCTTTGTTCAAGTACTTTTCCGACCTGTCCGAACCTGTTCGAACGGCCTGGAGGAACGATGGCGAGCTTAGTCAAAGGAGAGCCACTTTTGACGAGGCGCACGCCGCAGACCTGGCAGCGAAGATGGTCAAGGCGGAGAATACATCAGATGTCTATAACGATGTTCGGGCTGCCTTTGCCGAACGCTCCCTCTCCAGTCTAGATCTCGATGTGCTTGTGCACGATCCACGGTCCGAAGAGGGAAACACACCCCCCGTGGCAGCAGAAGAAGCGGCCTGGGATGACCCTTCAGATACCAAATATGGAGCATATGCGTCGTTGGTCAGATTGTTTGGATCACCTGCTTTTCTGCCGACTTCGAAGCTCCAGCGAGCCCCGTCGAGGCCCTTGACTCTCAACCGCAGCGACGTGTTATCGGTCGAGCAAGAGCAGTCAATTCAGCGCGAGATGCGCGAGTTATTAGAAACAGAGGAGCGATACGTCGCCAAGCTTCAAGAGTTGGTCGACAGAGTCGATCACGACTGGAGACCACATCCTTCCCTCAAAGTACCTGGAGGGTCCAACTCCGATGCAGAAGTGCTTGGCACTCTCTTCCCCGACAGTCTGCATCAGATATTGAGCGTCAACTCCGACTTTCTAGCAGCTCTCTCCAAGAACGTGGGCAATTCACAAGGCCGTCGATATTTTGGAGCGACCAACTCCACTCGAACCGAAGCTGAGCGACGATTGGAGGGACGACGTACAGAAAAGGATGGCATCCAAGACTGGGCGAAGACCTTGCTCCACTGGCTACCCAAGTTTGGAGATTGTTATAGCCAGTTTATCCGAGCCAGCGCAGGGTTTCCCGCCGTCTTGAATCGAGTTCTTCGAGACCATGACTCTGTGGTTGCTTCGTGGATAAGAGTTTTCGGCGAACAGAGGCTACGTGCCACCCTGATTGAACCGGTACAACGATTACCACGGTACAGCCTCTTCATCGACAACATCGCCAGTAACCTCCCGTCAAGGCATCTCGCCTTACGAACCCTTCTGAAAGCACGCGACATTGTTGCTGATGTCTGTTCCTTACCGTCGGCGATGACGGAAAAGTCGCAGACTGTCGACCGGCTGCGTCATTGGGTAAGTTCCTGGCCATCGACCCTTCGACCCCAAGGCCGCCTGATCTCCGCTGCCGACTATACGGAGCTACTACCACCGTACCGTCTGGACCAAGTTGGCCATCAGCGCGGACATATCTTCCTATTATTTCCAGACCATCTGGTCTCGGTATGGAAGTCGCCTGGAAGCTCGTTGACCGCCCGTGGGGTGATGGCCGAAATCGATCGGCCCAGCCGAGACACGCTGGCGGCTTCCGGAGCTGCTGCGAGCAACGGCGAAAGTACGGAGCCATCATTGGTGTTTGAAAACTACTATCGACTGAGGGACTTACAGTTCAGCGAGCTAGCCGGGGGTTCTCTGATACGTATGACTTGGGTCGATCGTTCGAACGGATCAGGCGCTCCAGTTGTAGCAAGAAGCCCTCCTGGATTTTCAAGAGCATCGACACGTGTTTTCTATCTAAGAGGGACTTATGAGAATAAGGCCAATCGGTGGACCGAGGACATCACAAAGGCCAGGGTCGAGGGACGCTATCCCGAGAAGGTACGGGAAAGCGATCGATGGGACTTCCGAAGTGTCAGCATCGCCGAGCACGATTTCACCGCGTATGCTGCCATCACTCAGTCGTTCGCTTCGGTTCCTGCGCCTGGGCCTTTATATCCTGCCACGGTACAACTTGTGCTTGGCAACTCTCCAAATCTAGACGCCTTCGAGTTCCGCGAGGGAGTTGGCCTCCACATAGCGATGACGGATACGCTCCAAGTGATTCGCCTCCATGTACGGTTTCGAGACGGACATACGGTCGTTGAAGAAGTCGGCACGGGAGATGTCACGCGTGTAATAGTCGAGCATGGTAAGAGGGATCACCTCTTGGAATCGGTAGTGATTCCCGCTAATCTCCTTGAACAGTGAGGGAAATGTTTCGCAGACAATATCAAGCGTCCACCCCCGATTCTGCAATCAACTCTATGCACGAGGATCTAGGGATCCTACGATCGATAGCGGTCCGAACCGAGACCGACCCGATCAGATCACGCAGTTTTCGACCACCTTCGCCGGTCAAATTACTGTCAAATCTCCTCGGAGGAAGTGTCAAAGATCTAGGGAGTTTGCAGAAGTTGTCGTTTCCTCGCCTTGGAGACATACCCGCCATTCCTCCGCCCGCTTGGGAACTGACGAGATCTGGAAGTCGTAAGGGCGATATGACGACTCATCCGTCCGAGTCAGCCACTGTTTTCTCTAACCGGTCGACGCAGTCGGTCTCGAGCCCCTTTGCGCAGCTCGAGGAGACCTTTGCTGTGTATGTTGAGGAATTACAGGCACGAGCCGCGGATATCGTCGGCCATACGTTGCGACTACGCCGGGAACTTGACCAACTCAGAGTCAACGAAGTTTATAACGCCCTTCGTAGGTAGCTATCGATTTATGAATAGAGATCGATCGACATTCTGACATGGACTGCAGTGGATGATGCTTCCAAATATCAGCTTGGAGTAGACGTGTCGGCGAACCTACTATTTGCCGCCTTTGAGAACTTCCTCAAACGAGCTTGGCAGGATCAATTCGGTCCGGTGGTCAACTTGACCACCCTGCAAACCTTGCAGGAGAAGTCGGGTGGGACTTTTGAAAACGTTTGTCGCTGGAGGACATGATAGCTAAGAAATCCCTAGGTTGCCTACTCCCTACCGCGTTTGAAAATTTCTTCAAGGCAACTCTCGGCGATATGAGCCCACAGAATCGAAGAGCTTTCAAGGCCATGATCAAACTACTTGCCGGGTACGTTCAATCGGTTGCTCCTATAGTGAGATGGATTTGTTCTAACCGGCGATCTAGTCTACTAGATGCCTCTGGAAACGATGGTGATCGGGGGGCATTGACCGCTACTTTTGCGGAGATGTTAGCCAACGAGGACACTCCGCAAATGTACATTTCCTTACTGGATCGATTGGTGGAAGATTTCGACAACTTGTTCGATCGTAAGTATCATGTACGTTTGATGATCACCCTTGTCGCTAACTTTTAGATTAGACGAAGAGGAAATCAGTCATGGGCGTTCTACTCCGATGACAGGCTCGATGAGTTCCAGCAAGCGGGAGCGATCCATCCATTCCGGGTCGCTCAGCTCCAACGCTTCATCCCTACGTAAGCGGTTCGCGTTGAGTCGAGAAAATAGTAAACTGGACGGAGATTCCAAGATCGGTTCGGTGTGGCGAACGCTTAGCAAGACTGCTCGAGGGGCCGTGGCCGGTGAAGGCCATGCGGTGAAACTCACGTTAACTCGGTCCAAATCGACGGATGTCGACGGTCGATTACTGCCACCGACACCACCAATACCACCACCACTTGGACGACCGATGTCGAAAGACCGTCCTACGGTCCTCGGAGAATGGCCTGGTCATTGGGGGGGTGGTGGTGATTCATCGCCATCATCATCACGTCCATCGAGTTCTCGTTTACCTCAGACGCCTACTACCATGATTAGTTCTCGTACTATGACGATGGAACAACGAAGTGGTCTAGCCAATCTACCACGAAAGAAGCGACGAAGTAGTCTTTCGGACTTGCCCAGTTTACAGAATTCGCCAGCTACATCAACGACTACACCAACAAGGACGACGACGGCGACGGCCATGGGTTCACCGGTTCAACGACGAATAATGGTCGACGGGGTCTATCATAATAGTCCTAGAAGGCCTTCTCCATCGAAAAGTATCGTTGGTCGCTCACAAGTCGATCCGAGTCTATCAAATACGGTCGGTCAAGAGAACTCTCCCTTGTCACCGTCGTCGTCGTCGACGACGTCGACGACAACGATGACGACGACAGCAAGAGGGACATTAATGGAACGAGCGACGAATATTCAAAGTGAAGAAGCATGTCATCAAGCGTCGTCGTCGTCGACGGCCAAGAGGAGTAACGCATCTTTGTCGGGTATTCCTACCCTCAATGGAGGATCGATCCGAGGGAAAGTTGGTATTAGTGGTGTTAGTGGGACTGATTCTCTTGGTGGAAGACCTGGGTCTTCATCGGTTACTTCTTCGCCACCGAAGATTCGTCTTCCCAGTCCGCAAAAGGTATGTCTGTCTCTATCTGTCGAAATCATTCTTTGTTCCTGCCCCCCTTACCAGACGAAACCCCACCTGATTCCTCGAGAAGGGTGGTATATGAAGGCTGACAAATATGGAACATGAAACGTCGACATTGATCTGAATCAGCTTCGTCAACGTGTTCAAATGGAACAAGAAGCCATTGGAAAGGTCGATTCGGGTCTACAAATCGAATTGGCCAAGATCGGTCAGGATCTATCCTCGCTCGGTCGGGTGATCGTCCCAGCAACGTCAACACCACCTGGTCGATCATCAATCCGTCATAATAACACTCCTCCCACCAACACCACCACCAACAACAACAACAACAACCATGCTCATCATCGTAACTCATCTAACGCGATCAAAACCGTCAGCGAACGTCTCAAGGTTCTTCAAAGCCAACACAGTCAACAGATGCAATCGATCCAGAACCGATACGCGGAGATGCAACGGCTTCTAGACGGGAACCTGTTGAATCTCCAGGTCAAGGCCAAGAAGATGGAAGAGTTATATCGCGAGGCGAGGGCGGAGAATACGTTGCTTTATGAACGGTTCAATCTGGAGTTGTCTCTGATCGGACAGTCTCTCCCTATTCTTGCAGATCCAACTAAGCACGACCATGATCATCATGTGACTACTCCTGACGACGAGGTTGTCGTCGCCGGCGGCGGTCAGGGAGCGAGTGCGGGAGCGGGTATTAAGGATTCGTCGGCGGAGAAGGTGTTGATCGTCAGTCTGGGACGGGCCAATGATGAGTTGATCAAGATCAAGAAGGAAAACTCAAAGTTGAAGCGAGAACTCCTTCAGCTGAGAACGTCTTCTACTTCTTCCGCCTTGTCGAATCCTACTTTTGGTCCTGGTGATCCGAGTACTACTACTACTGCTGCTGCTGCTGCTGCTGCTGCTGCCGTTACCACCACTACTAATACTACTACTAGATGATCAATAATACTAATAATACTGGTGTTGGTGGTAGTGGCGGTGTTGTTGATGGTCGTATCACTACCCGTCGTGCTCCTGGTGCTGCTAGCCGGTCGATCAACGAATGAATGAGCCAATCAACCAATTGGATCATTCAATCCATATGTGAATAGTACCATTATTGTCTTCTCTTCCCTTTTTTTCTCTTCCCCCCCTTCGAAAAAAATTTTTCTCTTCATCCTCTCTCACCTTCTTTCTTTCTTCAGTCTGTATGATACACTTTTTACCCTCGAGGGCGGGTTTATTTTTATCTTCATCCATCCGTGATGCGGCATATGGGATATATCTCTTGTTCATCCTTGACGCGAAACATCAAACCGTTTTGGTAAAATCAGGCGACGAAACTTTTCTCGTCCAGTATCGTTCGTAAGAGTACTGTGGTAGTCAAGCCTATGAGTAGCACATTATCGCTAGGGTATCTTCTTCTTCTACTAACGGTCACGGTATCGACCATCGCCGCTTCATGTCATCCATTATACTACCATCCCATCAATCATCTTTACACATTCTTTATATGATACAGTAGCTATAACACTTTCATCCCATCAAACTATCAACATTCCGTGTATGATATAACTCTGTGTATGATATAACTCTGTGTATGATATAACTCTGTGTATGATATAACTCTATGTATGATATAACTCTGTGTATGATATAACTCTGTGTATGATATAACTCTATGTATGATATAACTCTATGTATGATATAACTCTATGTATGATATAACTCTGCCGTACCATCAACTAACTACCCATGATCCCATTATACAATCATAGAGTATATAGTACCGTACTATCATCCGATCGACTATCTACGCTTTACGCAATATATATTACTGTACTATAGTCAACTGATCTAATTCTAATTATATAAATACTATGATGATGATCATTACTGACGCGCCCGCGTTTGTCTATTTGTTGATGATGACGACAACAATGACGATGACGATGACGACGATGATGATGATGATGTTAGGCAGAGTACAGTACAGTATCTACGTTTTAGTCAAGTATTTGATTTGGAGTCGGTCACATTTCACGCTTGCTTGCTTGCTTACGAGTACTACTGCTACTACTAGGTACTACTTCCCCATCCTCGCTCGCACACATGTACACACAGACACACGCAGACACATACAGAGACACATATACTCACACTCACATGTACAGGTTCACAGACATCTCCACACACGTACAAGTTCACCGATATCCACATATGGAGGCCGAGGTGGAAAAAAAGAGTGGGATGATGAAATTAGAAAGCTAATCAACAGAAAGCCAATTAAGGGAATTCCAATCTTGCCTCTAATCCCCTTGATCTCGTCCTCGAAGTAAGAAAAGTGAAGAAAGAGCCACTCTCTCCCAATCTAAAAGCCAAGAACTACAAGAGAGAGAGAGAGTGAGAGGGTAGATGAAAGAGAGAAAAAAAAAGGGGGTCCCCCGGTAATCTGGGGAAGGCGGCGAATCTAACGGCGACGACGATGACGAGGGATCTCATCACGATAAGTACCCTTGTCGAAACCTAGGGAAAGAAATATCAGTGATGCTTGATCTCTTTTATAAAAATAAAAAAAATTTCATCGGTGACTGATAAGAGGATTTACCGTAGATGGGGCTTCCACGCTAAAAGAAGAACATCTCGTCCCCACCATCCCCCGGAAGGAGGAGGGGTGGAAGAGAAGTTGAGGTTAGTGACGAATCGATCAACATGGGGAAATGGACGGAGTCGTCTGATGATGACGACGAGCGAACAAAGAATCATAGGAACATACCATCTTGAGGGCATAGATCACCTATGAATTCAATTAGCGACCGTATGCAGAGTGGGATCAAAGGAGGAAGGGACAAAGAAAAACTCACGTGGCCCACCGTCACCGTCCTTGAGTTGTTGTGTTCGGCGAGGTTGCAAACATCGCGCAGGATCTACATATTGACCAAGCCGTCAGTTTGGCTCTTTCGGAGGAAGTCGATGGACTCACCGTGCTGAGACGGGCATAAATTGCCCCACGAATCTCTTCGTAGATGGAAGCCTGGATACGCTTGACCCCTCCACGACGAGCCATACGACTAGAGATGAACACAGGTAAGAGTCGGTCGATATACGAAAGAGTCGGACGATCAAGGAAAAGGTCAGTCAACAAAGGAGCCGTGAAAGATCGAAGGAACAAGCCAGCCAACAAAGGGAACCTGAAAGGATAGAAGCAGAAGGGAGGATCCAATGCAGCAAGATGAATCAAAGACGTAATGACCAAGGTATGAAACCCTGTAGCCACATGTAGCTAGGGATATCAAAGGGATAGGCGGCCGAAGTTGATCGGCGAAGGGAGGGTCATCACATGACATGGGAAGAAATGTTTGAATGGAACATCAGATGATCAACGAACCGGATGTCGGGCTTGGCTATCAATCGGTGAGCCTTTGTATTCAATCATCGGAAGAGAGAGGGAGAGGGAAGGGGTGGTGACTAACTGATACCCATGATGGTGTCTTTCAAAACCTTGCTAGAACGGCACGTGACAAGTCAGCCTCCCCCCATATCCCGACGACGTCCAACGACGATGATGGACGAAGACGGATGAATGATTCGATGCGTCGAGCATCGAGCATCGAGTGTCGAGTGCATCTTGGCACACAAGACTTACCGGTGACGAGCTCCACCCCTAGCACGAGCAAGGGCCGATGCTCCCTTGCCGCGACGTGGGGGCCCGCCGAATTCGGCATTCCGCCCTGAACGTTTAGTCGATGGAGCCATCGTCCCTTGATTGAGGACGACGACGGACACAATGAAGGGCGATGACGATGATGATGATGATGATGGACGCTGTGGATGGATTGTGTGGTGGGTGCGGGAGAGAGAGAGAGAGGATGGATGTGTGTGTGAGAGATGGGGGAGTTGTGGGGGGAAGGAAAGAATGTTGGTATCGTCGGCGGCGCGTCCACGTCCTCGTCCTCGCCTCGCGTGATCTCGAAAGTCGAGTCGTCGCGTCAGGGTGCGCACTCGATCTCAACTTCGGCATCTTCCGTCGCCGACTTCGTCAACAAGCTACAAATCAACACCCACGAGAACGAGGATATATATTCATCGTGGTGAATTTTGGGGTGGGCCAATCCAAAATAAAAGAGGCGTGCTTGTTGTTCGTCGCGATACCGCATTTCTCGAACGAGGATTTCTACAACACATCCGATGATGGAAACTCGACCACGGGATATCAAATTTCAAATTCGTGCATCTTCTCAAACACGCACAAAAAGAATCCGTCGAAGATTCATCGACCGGATCGTACGTTAGACTCTCCCGTCGTTGAAGCATCATGATCGAACACTACGAGATGAACGTGGCCTCGGAGAACACGACACCGTCCTCCTTGGTGATGTCACCGGCCACGTCCAAGTGTAGGGTCATGGGGATTAGATACTGTCGATCCATCAGCCAACGGGGGGGTCCAGGTGATGATGATCGACACGGACCTGATAGATGTACGGTCTGGTGCCGGCGACGCCTCCCACGATCGTCTTGACGAAACCAGGCACCTCGGCCATGACGTCGACGCGGTCCAACCGGTCTCCCAGTGGTCCGTCGATGCGAGCGTGAACGGGTCGACGATCGGTGGTCTGACCGGTCCAGCGCAACTCGACCGCGCCCGGCTCGGGCCAGTCGTTGTGGGGATCAGCCTTGACGGTGAGGGGTCGGGCCGAGTTGGCGCATCCGGCCACGATGATGGCTCCATCCCGCACGACGCCACCAACGTTGACGACGGTGGAGCCGTAGGACGGTGGCGTGGTGAACTCCATCATGACGGCCGACAGGGATGGCGATTGAAAGTTGACAAACGTCCATCTCGACGCTGTTCGCCAGGTCGTCAGTCTCTCCGGATGTGCTCTCCGAGTCGAGGGACGGACCGGCATGATGCGGCTTCATGCCTTGCAGCGCGTGCACGAAGAAAGCGGATCCGTCAAGGTCCAGCGGGCCCGACGGCGTCACGATGGTCCCCTCGACTCGACCTCGAGGCCAGAAGGCATGCCGGATTGAGCCCCACGGATGACTCGGATCGGAGCCGAAGGTGGTCGTGCCGTCCTGGCCGGCCCGAAAACCGGGGGCGGTCCGGATGACCTTGAGGTCGACGATACTATCGTCGTTGACCGCCGATCTGATGTGATATTCCCCCCCGTCCTCGGATAGGGTCACGGCGACTTGATCGGCGTAGAAGGAGACGCGCGCCTCATCGAAGCCGTAGTGGTGCAGGGGGTCGGACGACCAGAGGATCGGTCGATCGCGATCGGGGTAGAAGATCTTGGTGTTGAACTGGCACGTCGTCCGGATACCGCTAGACCGACCATGGGGATCAGTCGAGCATGGTCCTCCTCCTTCATCGTCGTCGTCGTCGTCGTCGTCGTCCCGCTTCACGGATGACGCATGCACTCACGCCACGTTGCTATAGATGACCTGGACCATGGCCAGATGTCCGGTCTTGGCCATCAAGTAGAAGGTCTGCGTCTCGACGCAAGTGGATTCCATAGCCGCCCATCGTAGATCGTCTCGTTGGAGCTCGGTGTAAGGGGTGGAGCGGGTCTGGTCGGCCACGGACCGAATGGCCGATGGACCGTGAATGGGTTCTTGCGTTCCCGCGACGTTGGCCAACCTTCCTACAACGTCAGCGTCCGGGGTTGGAAATGCACGACGAGGAGGGACTCACTGTTGTTTGGCCCAGTTCAACATCGTGAATGGGGTGATGTCGATGAATCAGACCTGATCGGGACGACCGGAGGAGGTGCACGATGAGAATTGACGATGACGTCGATCCTCTTGGTTCGCTTTAATGATCCATCGTCCCGCGGAGGGGAGGGGCGTGTGGGGGCAGGGGGGGGCAGGGGCAGGGGATAGATCAACGGGATATACCCACCGCCGTTCCAGGAGATGTTTCTCCCTCCCAAACCACTCGTCTCCCAATGAACGTATGAACGTGGACCGATGACGATAAGATCATCGTCGATGGTGAGTCGACCATCATCCGATGATGATATCATCATCCGACTGACTCAAATCGCTAGCTGCCTTGATCGTCCCCACCTCCCATCTCCGTCGAGGTGTTCGGTCTCATGGCTCGAAAGACCATCACGACCGACCAGGTGGTGAAGCTCATCGTCGGCGCCGGTCAGGCCAGTCCGAGTCCTCCGGTCGGACCGGCCCTCGGGAGTAAGGGGGTCAAGAGCATGGACTTTTGCAAGGTACCACCACCATGGACGGCGCCCACCCCAGCATCACCCGCACCGGTCCACCCGCTGACGACCGACCGACGATGACAGGAGTTCAACGCGCGGACGGCACATATCATCGCGGGCGTGCCTATCCCCGCTCGCGTCACCGTCCGGCCCGATCGATCGTTTCATTTCGACCTTCGCACCCCTCCGACCGCTCATCTCCTGATGAACGCCGCCAACGTCAAGGAACGCAAGGGCAAGGTCCGGGGCGCCATCACGCCCGGCCGAGAGACGATCGGGGAAGTCAGCTTGAAGCATATCTACGAGATGGCCAAGATCAAGCAATCGGAGACACGCTTGTCCGGACTCTCCCTGGAAGGCATCTGTCGGTCCATCATCGGTCAGGCGAGATCCATCGGGATCAACGTCGTTCATTAAGATCCATTCACCTCGACTCATTGACCTTGGAGACATTTCACGACGATCAACTTGGCTGTAAGAATCCTTGATATAAGAATCCTCGGGATATGAGAATGTGGTTGAGCGGTCCCACGTATTCAATCATTCATATTCTTCTACAGGATCTCTTAGAATATTCCATACTGCTACTTTCTCCTTATAACAGCAATAGAAAGCTAATCCGAGAAATTTTTCTTGACCGATCAACCTTTCTGATCTACAGCCGAACGTGACTATAAGAATACTCGATATAAGAGGAATAATCGGGCGATAAGAATATGACCCAGCGGTCCCAAATACTACCATACGTTGTTTGATGAGTCTTCATACCAGAACAATCGCTCTAGGAGCTGAGCTTCTAGTCCCAAACTTATTCTGATAGCCAAGTCCTCGACTGAACTCACTCGGTTGTTTTGATTGTGAGCATGGTATGTAGGTCTATTCATCAGTTTCAGACGTCGAAGGTTCTGAGCCAAACATATACTCGTTTGGACAATTGATTTGGCAAGAGAATGTAAAGCTTGAGGCTTTTTAATTATATATTGGGAATAATATAAGGGCGAAAGACTCAAATACCCTGTAATTTAATATTATTACCTAGAATACCCATGCATCTCGTGTTATTGCCCAGAATACCCACGCATTTCGTGTTATTGCCTAGAATACCCACCCGTCTTGAATCTACCCATATAAATGCATGGAATTTTGCTATTTTTTTCAAGTTGACGATTGAAGACGGACCATCAGAAAAAGTGCCTAATCATTGTGGAACCTGTGGAGGAACCGGGCATAATTCAGCAACATGTAGACAGTCACATACTTAAATTCTGAATCTACAAGTCATTCAACCCATGTAAATATTTCAATAAATTTTGCGATATGATCTGATGTAAAGAAAACATCAAACCCTTATGCATGATGAGTAGATTCAAGATGCGTGGGTATTCTAGGTATAACAAAAATATCTGCTAAAACAAAGTATACGGGCCCACGGGGCCCTTATGAGATGAATAGAGTTGTAATACTCCAAGACTATATAGCTAGCCAGCAATGGCCTTGGAACAGGCCAATAGTTGATAGATTCTACTTGGCTATGTTATTGGAATAGCATTAGAACAAGAAGACTGTCCAGCAAGTTATGGACTACTTGGACAAATAAAGTAATATTGTTGCAGTTTGTACCTCGTAATGAATTGTTGGTGGCTCTGCTCTTTTAATTGCTCATTTGCCCATATGAGATTGGGTCTCCTTTTGACTCATAGGCTATCACCCCTTATATCTCCATATGTATATAGCTCACTCCATAGCTCAATAGCAACTCAGTGAATCCTCAATTTTTCCGTGCGCTGCATTGTTTCCCAATTACCCCAACAGTTATGAGCCCGGTCTGCCCATAAGAATTCCACTCACCTCTCTGTTGATTAACTCTGGAGCTGCTTGACGCATCAACACGCGTCCAACACCTGGTTTCATCAACATCCATTGTCTGTCTGTCCATCGCAAGTTGCAATGAGCATCGATAACAATCCTGCCGTGACTTGAGTCATTGTTGTTCTGGATAAGCCTGCCGACTGGCATAATTGGCTGTTCATCCGCAAGGACACCTGTCTCCAGCACAATCTCTGAAAATCTGTCAATCTAGATACACCGGATGCGAAGCGACCAACGCTCTCTCCACTTGTCAAGCCCAAGCCCACTGACTACAAGGCTGGTTGTACGCGATTCTGTTAACTCGGTGCCAAAGATTGTGAATCCTTCAAGTGGGATCATAACAGCTATCAGACCGAGTACCTGGACTACAAAAAGAAGGCGCAGGCTCTCGCCAAAATCACTCTAAACATTGGCAAGACTATAGCAAAGCGCCACATCTACCTCATTGAAAACGCAGACACGGCACATGAGCGCCTGTGCGTCCTCAAGAAACACCTTGCACCGACCGACGCGTCACGCCGGTATGAACTTATTGCCAAATACAACTTGCTCAAGACAATACCAAAGGCAGCCAAGAATCTGAAGGGCTGGCTTGCTTCATGGATAAGTACAGTGGCACAAGGTTGTGCGCTCAAGCTTTCTGAGACTGAGGGAACTCGTCCACTCAAGAATATCTTCATAGCTCTCAGGAGCAAAGAGCCAGAGTACGCCACAACAGTTCTCTGCAAAATCTATCAAGCCAAGACAATGGGCACCACAGACAAGCTTTAATTGTTCAACGATTATATCAACAAGATCATCAGGCTGTGGCGTCGCACCCAACTTCACTCTATTGACTTGTCAGTCAATGCCACCGCTAAGCTTGACGCAGCCAAACTTGCCAACACAACCACGTAGACTACTGGTAGTAATCGGAACAAAAACAGTGGCTAGAAGCCTATGCCAGAATGCATCTGCGAGGTGAAGCACTGGTATGTTGACTGCTTCATTATCAATTATAAGCACCCCAAGCGCCCACTCAACTTTACACCTCTCCCGGCCACAGTTAAGAAAGTTGTTGATGCTCAAAAAGACATTAATATTGAGAAGCGCATCCAGAATGCTCTCTAACAATGAAATAAGCAAAACCAGCAGACCATTTTGGCACAAGCTGTGCAGATTGACAATGGTCAAGCACCTGCTCTGGAAGACTCTTATGCCACCATCATGGATTCTCCTCAGCTCACACCAATCCACATGGATTCAGTTCAAAAGGCTCTAACCAAGACTACAACTGTCAAGGTGAAAAAAACCTGCCTATCATGATTGCAGCTCTCCTCAATTGCTGACCCCGTCACAGTCAACAATCAGCGAGAAGAAGGCGCACCACTGATAACTCTGCCTATCAATAATACTTGCTTTATTAGCGACAAGCTGCTCACTCAATTCATTCTTGATCCAGGTTCCAACACTCACGTGGTCAACACTGAGACATGGCAAGGCTGGACTCAAACCAAGACCAACACAACCGGTTGCACTGTCACTGCTAGCAACAGTCAGATCCCAATCAATGCTTGGGGGACCATGAATATTGTCGCCAAGAACTCCCCTACTTCATATCACTTACTGAGGTTCACGCATGTCGCGTTCATGCCCGGCTTCCTTACGTCTCTCGTTGGCCTTTCATGGTGTCAGATCAAAGACATTCATTTTGACTCTGGAGTGGATCTCATGTATTGGACCACTTCACCCACACAATTGCGCACTACAATTGCCATCTTCAATTACAACGGAGGTCATTGGCTGCTAGATGCGGATCTGTCACGTTGGCCACACATTCAGGACTTAGACCATAAGCTTAGCAGCTTTGGTACATCCCTTCAAAAATCCTACGCTCCCAAGTCTGACAGCATCATCACAAAGGTAGATGCTCACACTGTCTGGGACACCCGTCCAAGAAAGCTGTGGAGCACCTGCCTGCCAACACCAAGGAAGTCAGCCTCATCCTGGGCAACTTCCCCAACTGCCTCTGCAACACTTGTATTCAATCCAAGATGACACAGATCATTTTGCGCCGTCTTTCTGACTCCAAGGCTACCCGCCGATTCTATCAAATTGCCAGCGACCTTATTTACATTGTCAAGCGTGGCAAGGAATGGGAATGCTGGAATGGAAATTGATATAGTTTCTATGCTGTCGACAAATTCAGCAAATGGCACAAGCTTGAGACATTTTCTGATAAGACCAAGCCGACCATGATGCGCTGGTTCAAAGCACTTATCTGTTATATCTAACGTGTGTTTCAATTTGATGTCATTGTTGTTCATACCAATGGAAAGTGAGGATTTGGCAACAACTTTAACAATTTCTGTTACAACCTGGGGATAACGGTTGAGATCTCTCCGCCAGGCACGCACAAACAAATTGGCCTCATTGAGCGCGGCAATCAGTACGTCATCACTCAAGCGCAAGCACTGCGTCTTCATGCCCGCCTTTCAAAAACACTGGACAATGAAATGTTCCTCACAGCTGCGTACATCATCAATTGCACGCCTACTGAATCTCTGAAATGGAAGACTCCGTTTGAGATTGTCTACAATCAACAACCTCTCGTTGCTCACATGAAACCCATTGGATGCAAGACCTACTGCCTCAATTGCAAGGTCATGCAAGCAGACAAGACTGAGTCACGTGCATTCATTGGTCACTTTGTCGGATACCGAGGAACTAACATCTTCAAGGTTTACTTGTTCAGTGAAAACCAAAATAATCCAATCATCTTCACACGTAACGCCATCTTTGACCACACTCAGTTTTTCACTGGTCTTGATGGGTTTGCCAATGGTGAGGATATTGAGAAAGAAATTGAGCTCCTTGCTTATCCTACTCTGCCTCAGCAAGAGGATGTCAAGCAAGAACTCTTGCTCACTTGCTAGCAAGCACAACGTCAACTCTTTGATACACCTGATGTTGCCAACAACACACAGGTGGGGGGTGAGACAAATGACAAGCTTGGGGGTGCACAGCAGATCTCTGGGCAAAACATCTCTTTGTCCACTCTTTCCGACAATTTATATCCACTTGAAAAACTTTCAAAGTGTGAAGAGTTTGCAACACCTCAACCTGCTGCATTGTCAAACCGCCAAGATTGCTCAGAGTCACCGCCACCTGGTTACCAAAAGAAGGGTACCAAGGCAACCAAGGACATCAATCTTGATCCCAACAATACAAGCTTGATCATTACCGGCAAGCGCACACAAAAACCACCGTCAGACAAGAATGTCTATGCTATTCATGCCCATGCACTTGTTACCCAAGGCGCAGACCTGTCACAGTACCTGTCTGCATTTGCAACTAAAGCCAGTAAGCTAGCGCCTGTCAAAAACATTCCTCGCATCCATCAGAGCCAACTCCCAAAGATGCCGCAATTCATCAAAGATTTTGACACTCACATGTTTGGCGCGCAATTCAACAAGGCAATGATCAAGGAATAGACGTCACTGCACAAGAAGGGCTGCTTCAAGAAGACTGACAAGACTAAAGCCACTGCTAATGCTAAGGTTCTTCCACTAATGTGGGTCTTCACATACAAGATTAGAGAAGACGGCTATCTCCTCTCATTCAAAGCGCGTCTGGTTATTCAAGGCAATCTGGAGGATTCCTTGGAAAACACCTACGCCGTCACTCTTGCCATTCGCAACTTCTAAGCTCTTATCTCAATTGCTAACTACTTTGATCTAGAGTTGAAGCAATACAATATTCCCACGGCGTTCCTCAATGCCAAACTCAATCAGAAGCTCTATGCTCTGGTTCCAGACAAAGTTCAAGACTTTGAGGGAGTCAAACTCCTTGAAGTCCTCCTGGCACTCTATGGCCTCAAAGAATTGCCCAAACTGTGGTTTGACACATTCAAACACACATTTACAAACCTTGGTCTTAAACAGGTGTCTGAATTTCCCTGTCTGTACACCAACAAATAGCTCATCTTCTTTGTCTACATTGACAACACTGTCATGGCTTATCACAATGCCAACTCATTACTCTACCGCAAGTTTGAGCAACAGATGGTGGACTTTTATGATCTCAAACCTATGAGAGACCTTGCATGGTTCCTAGATATTTGAATCATTTGCAATCAATCTGCATGCAAGACTTAGCTCATTCAGGATGCTTTTATTGATAAGGTCTGCAATTGATTTAACATTGACCTTGCTGGTAAAAAGCCGGACGTTCTCATCACGGAAAACTGGATCAAACCATCCAATGATGAGCCCAACAAAGAGCGCACCAAGATCTATCAACAGCTCGTTGGCTCTCTGGCCTACATTGCCGTCTGGGGTAAACCTGACATTGCCCAAGCGCACGTCATCTTTGCCTGTCATCTTACAAATTCAGGTTAATCTCACATCTCCAAGATTTGCCAATGCTGGCGCTTTCTTTTTGGTACACAAGGTTATGCTCTGCAAGCTTCCGCTTTTGCTCACAAACTCTCAGAGTACGTCACTGACAACTCTTCATACAAAGATCCTCTCTTCTTTGGTGCTTTGGACGCCTTATTTGCTGACAATCCGGACACTCGCCGTAGCTTGCAAAGCTATCTCTTCAAATTTGGAGGTATGACCATTGATTGAAAGTCCACTGTCCAGCGCACGGTCTTCAAGTCGACCATTGAGTCTGAACTTCTTTTCCTTTCTCTCGCCAGCTTACAAATGGAGGAATGGGTCCACTTCTTTAACGGCATTTCTCTCACAGTCAACTGCAAGCCCACCATCTGGTGCAACAATTAACAGACTGTTGGCATTGTCAACAAGAAGCAGGATTGTCTTCACACAAAGGTCAAGCACGTCGACATTCATCTGCTATAGATTTGACAGGGAGTCCAAGCTTTTTGCCTCAACGTTGCCTGGGTACCAACGGACCAGATGCCTGCCAACGGTCTCACCAAGGCGCTTCCCAAGCAGAAGTTTGCCTCCTTTGTCCACCAATTGGGCCTTGTGGACATTTCCAACCTTTTAAAGAATCTCAAGTACAATTTGGGCAAGGACATGAACATCCTCTTCCCAAATTCAGTCTGACAGCTAGCATTGGCTCGGCTAGTCACAACTCTCATTTCATTAGTTTATGCTTTCCATGCTACCTGGGGGGTGTGTCGCAATTTGTACCTCGTAATGAATTGTTGGTGGCTCTGCTCTTTTAATCGCTCATTTGCCCATACAAGATTGGGTCTCCTTCTGACTCACAGGCCATCACCCCTTATATCTCCATATGTATATAGCTCACTCTATAGCTTAATAGCAACTCAGTGAATCCTCAATTCTTCCATGCGCTGCATTGTTCCCCAATTACCCCGACAAATATATTAAGTTATCCACCTATATTGAAGCCCCAACTGCTTCCTTCAATTGAGCTGTCCGGATGCCAGTCTTACACAGTCCCCCACCATGAGATACTCTATCAAAACAGCCGGTCAAAACAGTCAGACCTTCCAGCAAATTGGCAGCCCTGCTTCTGCCCGGCAAAACAATAACCACTGTTGCCCAAGACATTGAGTTGGCAAATGCTTCATCACCTACCGCCGTCCCCGCTATGCCATTAATGCCTCAAGAAATCCCAGCAACCTTTTTGCAAGGACCACGTCAAATGGCGCCAATTTCAACAATGACAACGGCCATCAAACTTTGCTCAACAGCATTATGCGCGGCATGCAGCACGTCAACTACTAAACACGCAGCGCCAAGAGACGCTGGTCACAACAAGCTACCGGCTCTTTTAAACTCAAGCAACGCTTTACCATTCACAATGGCCTCACCGCCACAAGCTGACACATGGCGGCTTCTGTTGAAACTTGCAAACAATGCAAAGGCCCAAGCAATCCTTGAGCAAATGATGAGACCCGGCAACGGAAACCAAGAAGGCTGAACGCTCTCCCTCACGCAACCACTTCAAGCCCAGCCCAGTGTGCAAACATCTTCCCGTGGCTCCAACTTCCAAACTTGCTCTTTTGCAAAACTCGCTTATTGACAAGGCGCCAATCTTTTTGTTTCAACTCTGGCGTATGTTAGGACTCTTATTGCTTCCATCACCTCTTGCCCCCCCCCCCTTCCCGGCATATTATCAGGGTAGGGGTCACGTGCTTAACACTTGATCTAACAGCCAAGGCCCGTTGCGGCCGGCTTGGCCCGCGCCGGTATTAGAGCAATCATTGTTCATCCAATACCTGAGAGTGCGGGGTCAATCACGTGGCTGTAGGTATTAAACTCACACTATTTGCTAGTTAGCAGGATTATTTTTAATACAAATATTATACCCATACACAACGTCCACTGTCTATTGTGACATCCTCCCAATCATAGGCCAGGGACCCTACAGAAACGCTACCTTGAAGCCCGCCAGACGCCGGGTCAGACGGTCAACAACTTTACGGCATACTTTGACCAGCTGGAGTCCTAGCTCCCCCTGCTCATCAGCAAGCTGCAGCGGGCTAGGGATCTACTCCACAGACTCTGGCCTAACATTAGCCAAGTGATTCTCCAATTGGCCAACATCCCTACAAGACATTTCAAGCTGGAAGCCCTTGCTATCCGCATTGAAAAGACTACCCGCAACGATTGCCATCAGGCCAGCTCCCATGACCCATCCACATAGGGACGTGGCATAGCACAGTTGCCCTTCTGCAAGCGCGTGACCAATTTGACCATGGTTTAGACAGATTTTCAGTCCATCGTGCCTGTTGGATGAGGACGTGGAGGCCCAATAAAGTGCTACAACTGCGGCATGGCGGGCCACATCTTGCGCAACTGCTGTTCAGAGCCAAATAATATCCCAACCGCCGTACGCATAACCAAGGTGACCCCAAAAGGTTCAATTCAATAGACGTTGCTCTCTTACTACTGAGTTGACCCGAGGAGGTTTGCTACAAGCATCTTGTCACGCCGGTGCAGATCCGACACTGAGAAGGCTGGGAGACGTTAGGCATCCTAATAGACCCTAGCGCCACCATAAACTACATTTCCCAGCTTAAGGCCAAGGAGCTGGACCTGGAACCAGGCAGTGACAGGCCTCCAGCTGTAACAAGCATAGACGGTCACCGGCTACAAACCTACGCCACCGTTACCCCAACTATCCGCTTATAACATTCTAGCGATACGTTTCTTGAGACCATTGAGCCCATGATATTGGCTGACATTGCGGGGTACAACGTGATCCTAGGAATGCCCTTGCTGCAGCAGCACGACCCCGCAATACGCTAGTCCAACCTTTTGTGAAGACTGCACGAAGGCACCGGGACAACCCCGGGTTAAACCGCGCCGAACCACATTGCCCTTATTAATGCAGACTTGTTTCACTCTATTGTGGATTGCAAATGCCCAATGGTTTTCTCCATTCACACAACCTTGCTACATCACCCAGGCGCCAACCAACACAGCAACAGAGTTCTTGCCGTAACAATTGTTGCAGTCATCCCCTGGGTCTACCAGGAGTATATACGGGTCTTCAACAAGGTGGCAGCCAATGAGCTCCCCAAGCACAGGCCGTAAGACAACGCCATAGACCTTGCCAGCACCAAGACCCCACCGTTTAGGTTGCTTTACAACCTTTCAACAAACAAGCTCAAGGCTCTCCAAGATTACATCAGTAACAACCTGGCAAGAGGTTTTATACAACAGTCAATGTTGTCGGCAAGGGCGCTCATATTCTTTGTGAAGAAGAAAAAAGGCACTTTACACCTATGCGTAGACTACAAGGGCTTGAACCATATCACCACAAAGAACCAACACCCCCTGCCACTCTTTTAGAGGCCCTAGACTGCCTCTCGGGCGCCAAGATCTACACTAAGATAAATCTTTAAGGTACCTCCAACCTTATCAGGATTAAGGAAGGCAACAAATGAAAGACGGCGTTCAGGATGCGCTATGGCCATTTTGAGTATATGATTATGCCTTTTGGCCTAGCAAATGCTCCCGCCACCTTCTAATCATACATTAACTACGTGTTGCGCAACTACCTAGATATATTCTGCATCGCATATCTTAACAATATCCTCATCTATTCCTATTGCAAAGCCAACCATGTGGCGCACGTGAGTAAGGTCCTCAAAGACATTCTGCAGCACTGGCTGTTTGACCGCCTTGACAAGTGCAAGTTTCACGTGAAGAAAGTAAGCTTCATAGGGTTCATTGTCACGCATGAGGGCATTGTAATGGAGCCTGGCAACATGTCATGCATCACCAACTGGCCCCAGCCTAAATGGCACCAGGACGTGCAGCAGTTTTTTGGCCTTGCCAACTTCTATTGTCAATTCATTCACGGGTTCTTGATCATCTCAAAGCCCCTCAGCAGCCTCCTTGTTGGCGCCAAGGCAAGCAAGTTTTCCACCCCTTTTGTCATGACTGACAAGGCTAGACAAGCATTTGCCATTCTCAAAAAGATGTTTGTCACTGCACCCCTGCTAGCCCACTTTGACCCGGACCAGCCACTTTGGCTGGAAACCGATGCTTCCGAGTTTGCAATTGCCAGCATCTTGTTGCAGCCCGCCGGAACGGGTCGGGTAGCTGACAACAAGACAGATGCACACTGGCATCCCATTGCCTACCGGTCACAACAAAAAATACTGGCAAAGCAACGCTACATTGCCAAGGACTCCAATTGCCTTGCCATAGTGGTTCTATTTAAGCAGTGGAGGCACTACCTCAAGGGTGCTAAGTACCCTATCCTTTTGCTTACAGACAACTCTAACCTACAAACCTGATGACAACAAAACCTCTACAAAGACAACAAGAGAAATGATGGGAACTCTGCTCTGGTTATGACCTCCATGTAAGGCATAAACCCAGCAAGTTGAATCTGGCGGACGCGCCAAGCCAATGTCCAGACTACAAAATGAATGCAAGGTGTGACCTAGAAGCCAATAAGAGGGGTGCACTCGGAGAGATGAGGGTGCAGGGGCGGGTGAAACCAGACCCCAGCACTAACGGCAAAGAGGCAGAGTGGACATGGACATCCTACCAACTCACTGACACTGGGACCCGCAAACTTCTTGTGCCACGCTCAGAGCAAGAAGGCAAAAGCAAAACGAACAATGCACCCTTGCCGCCGGCGTTCCTCCAGAGACTAGGCATCCTACAACTTAAGGATGCTATGGCCAGGCAAATTCGAGAGCAGCTGGGCCTACAACCTGGGAGCCAGGGGGCAGAGGAAATGTCCTGGTCTCAGCGGCGGGATTAGGTGAGCGTGCATGACACACAATCCCTTACCCCACTAACTGCTGGAGACACCCCAGAAGAAGGTTGCCAGCTAGTGACAGGCAGCAACTTGCGGAGTGACAGGGATAAGCCGTTGGGTGACAACAGCGCGCAACAAGCTCCTAGCACACCCAAAAAGGAGAGACCCAAGGCAGAGGCCTTGGGAACAGAAGGCAAAGAGCCTGGGGCAGAAGCTTTAAAGACCCAGACTAGAGAGGTTTGAACGGAACCCCTGAGGACCCAAAGTGCCAAAACGGCAGCGGAAAGGTGCTCTAAAGGCTGCAACAACATAAAAAGGTGGCATGAGAGTCCCAAAGGAATCCTGTGCCATAACAAGAGGATATACATACCAAGGGTCAGAGACACTTGTGCAGAGATGCTGAAACGGCTCCACAACAACTCCTTGGCTAGGCACTTTGGGTTTAAGAGGACCCTGGAGCTAATTTGGAGGTATTACTCCTGGTCAGGGATGGCAAAAAAGGTGCGACAGTATACCATCACCTGCTCCATGTGCAGGCGCATCAAGCCAGCACGCCACAAGAAGCAAGGCAAGATGCAGTGCCTGCCCATGCCAACCGAGCCATTTTTGGACTGGAGCATGGACTTCATCATGGACCTGCCACCCAGCAAGCAAAACAGCAAGGCCTACAACTTGCTGCTAGTCATCATGTGTAGGTACACAAAGATGGCACAATACATCCCCAGCAAAAAGACAATAAACGCCCTCAAATTGGCCAACATTGTCATGCGCAAAACAATCCTCTGGGACGCCGGTGTCCCTAGATCAATAGTGACCCACCGAGAAAGCTTGTTCACGTCAGATTACTGGTTGGCCCTGGGCCACTATTTGGGGTTTGAGAGAAACCTGACCACCGCCTTTTACCCGCAGTCCAACGGCCAGACCAAGCAACAAAATCAGACGGTAGAAGCCTATCTAAGGGCATATATCAACCACTTACAAGACGACTGGGTCCAGTAGCTACCGCTAGCCAAGTTCTTGTACAACAATAACTAACATGCCAGTACCCAGTGTAGCGCGTTCTTTGCGCTAACAAGGCAACGCTCAAAAGTCAAAGAGATGGTAAGCAAAATTCCGGAGGACAAGGGACCTGATGTCCTAGCAGCCCACAAAAAGGCCAGGACAATAACAACAATAAGGCGCAAGCTTGAAGCCGCCTACCAAGAGTCTGCGCTTGATACGGCAGAGTACTACAACAAGAAAATCAAGCTCATGATGTACGGGATTGGCAATAAAGTATGGCTGTTGGGGAAGAACCTTACAACAATCCAGCCATGCAAGAAGCTAGACCACAAATTTCATGAGCCGTTTTGAGTACTAGGCATTGTAGGCACAAACGCCTACCAATTGAAGCTGTCCCCGAGGCTCAAGATACACCCAATGTTCCACGTCTCGCTACTGGAGCCAGCAAACAAGACGCAAGAGGACATTGACGAACCCCTGCCACCACTGGAGGTAGACGGCAAGGAGGAGTACTACGTGGAAGACGTTTTTGACAGCAAATACTGATGGGCCAAGCTCTACTACTTGGCCAAGTGAAGAAAATATAGCAAAGAGGAGAGCAGCTGTCAGCTAGGCGAGAACTTTTAGAATACGCAAAAGGTAGATGCGTTTCATGAGCGGTACCCAGACAAGCCGGGGCCAGAACTAAGCCGCTTAGCAACAGCGCGACCGCTAAAATGGCGGCAAAGGAAGCAAAAAAACGACTAAGGCTGGCTGCAAAAACAGCAACAATTAGAGATGGCCAACAAGACAGCAATGGTTAGAGCTGACCAACAAGACAACAATGGTAAGAGCTGGCCAACAAGACAGCAATAGGTTGGGCTGGCCAACAAAGCAGCAATGGTTAGAGCTGGCTAACAAGACAGCAATGGTTTGAGCTGGCTGACAAAACAGCAGTGGTTTGGGCTGGCTGTAGAACAGCAAAAAAACAAGGAAAGGCATACCCACGGGGCACCTATGAGCTTACAAGCCTACAAGTTTAGTCACAAGGAAGGTGAGAGCTGAAAGGAGCAGCAATCACAATGGATTTGATTACGTACAGTAAGAGACAAAAAAGCATTGCCTCTACTCGGGCTCCCCCTTGACATCCGGCTCCATGTTTTTTTCCCCCAACTCCTTTTTCTCCAAACTAGAGTCCTCCCACAAGGGTACCCAGACGTGCTCTGCCAAGACTTTGTCATCAAAAGGGATTAGGACAATCATCAAAGAGCAGAGCAACGAGGCACTCACTGCAAATTCCAGGGCCCGGACCTGGGCAACAGCAGCCTTGAATAATTGGTTGGCCCGGTCAATCTTCACGCGCTGGATGTAAGGCTGGCGTCTAGACAGCTTGACCGGAGAAGGCAAAGGGGGCTCAAATCTAAGTAGATAGACTAATTTATTGCTTTATTTATTCAAGTAGTTCCTGTCTTACTTGATCGCCTTCTTGTCCTAGAGCTTTTTCAATATAAAGTGACCACGTAGAATCTATCACCAATGGCCTGTTGGAGGCCATCTCTGACTAGCTATATAGTTGGGGAGTGTTGCAACTCTTGCTCCTTTCACATGTTACTTCACATGCCTCTTCACCTGGGGCCTCGAGAGGCCCCCTATCTCTTACCTCAAAGCTTATCTTGCTTTTCTGCCTCGCCAAAGGCTTTTCTCAATAACTCCTGTCTCTTTTAGCTCCTTCCAGGTGCCCAGGGCTATCACTTGGGCCCTACTTTGCCCTTGCGGGCCGTCCCATGACTTGCCTGCCCTTATGGCCCGGTCCAGGAGCGCCCCGATGCTTATTTGCGCCTGCAGCGTTAGTGCTGCATACCTTGGCATTCTTTTCTTTGTAGGGTTTGATTTCGGGGCATCTTGTTGGCTTGTGTTGGGCGTGGCTTGCCTGCTGTTGTTTGCCTGGGGCCTTGCGCGGCTGTTTCATGGCCGCTTGTTGCCTCGCTGCCTAGCTGCGCTCGTACAGCGTCTGTGCTGTCATTGCAATATCTTTTAGTCGCTTGTTTGGGCGCTGGGGCAGCTGGTTGTTGTGGGATGGTGGTTGCTGATTGCTGGCTATGTCTTTCCTGGTTGGTGATTGGCTGTAAGGTTGCCCCAAGATCTTTTAGTGGCTTAGCGCGCCCTATTGGACTTGCCTAGCCCTATAAGGCCGGTTGGCAAGTTGTCAGGGCGTTTTGGGGCTTCCAGGCTTTAAATCCTCATACTGGAGGCAAATGTCAACAAAACAATTAGAACAGGACGAAAGCACCCACTTGATAAGCGGTGGGCTCTTGTGGCAACTGCTGCTCCCTTTCCCATGCTGTTGCACAATTGACACGGCAAGAAAACAAAGCAATGCCATTGCAAAGCTTGGCACAAGCTCAAGCGCCACCTCGCCCAGCGGCAACAGAGGCAACAAGACTTTGAAGAGCCTTGCCTTGCTCACAAAGCAATGCCATTGCAAAGCTTGGCACAAGCCCAAGCGCCACCCGCCCAGCGGCAAAAGAGGCAACAAGGCTTTGAAGAGCCTTGCCTTGCTCACAAAGCCTGGATAGAACCTATAGAAGTCAGCAAGCAACAGGCAAGTTAAGAATTGACAAGAACACCCACACGGAGGCACTTGCTCACCAGTTCTTGACACTAGGTACACTTCCGGTTGCCAGGCTGGACGGCGCAGACAAGAGAGGGCTTTGAGCTCAAAAACTTAGCGCACTGCGCGCAATAGCGGCGGCAGGGAATGGCAGTAAAAAGAGCTGGCTGGGAGGCGGGCTGGCAACGACCAGACGGTAGAGGAGGCGGTGGCGGTGAAGGCGCTGAGGACACAACTGTACAAGCCATCCTGGCCAAGGTATGAAAGAAAAAAAGTCATGACAGGGGAAGGTGTAAGGCTCTCTGCCTCTGGAATATATTCAGGCAAGGTGATCACAAGCGTAACGGTTGCTAGACGTGGTCTATAGCAGTACGGTTGGCTTGTAATGTGAGTTGATTGATGAGGAGCTGGCTAGGCCATGGCTCCTCCTACATGCTTTGCTCCTGGGTCACGTGACCTATAGTCACGTGTCCTAACCCTAACAGGGTTGAGGTCAGCCGTTGACCCCAACAGTGTCTTGGCAACATCTTGGCTCCAGCTGAGGGCATTGCCCCTTTGACCCCGCATTGCAAAGCCTTGCTCACGTGCTATCAGAGTCATGTGGGCAACATGTCATGTGAGTGATGGGGTCACAGGGTCAGGGTTCCTGATAGAAAAGCCCCTAAGTTTTTATATGGCTGATACAATCAGGTTGCCCAGACAACACAACGACAACCCACAAGTCTCTACCGACCAAGACGTCAGAGCACACAAACAAAAAGCGCCAGAAATAGCGCAACAACAATGCCACGAAGGCAATTGCCATGACGAGGTATGACATCAAATCCAGCAATTCCCAGAAGCACGTTCCAGAAGCGGCGGGAACACCCCTTAACATTGCCTGGAACAACAACAAGATGCTGAAGGTGACATTAAAGGGATGCAACCAAAGAGCCGCCAAGTCTGGCAATCTTCATAAAATACACAGGTTGCTGGGATGGCAACTTTGAGGGAGGGAGTAGTTGTTCAGAACCTGACCACATGACCCCCTTTGCCCACATGACATGTTGCTCACGTGACCATGACGGCATGTGAGCAAGGCTCCGTAAAGCAGGGCCAAAGGGGCAATGCTCTCAGCTAAAGCTGAGACATTGCCGAGACATTGTTGGGGTCAACAGCAGACCCCAACTCCATCTGGGTTAAGACACGTGACCCAGGAGCGAGGCATGTAGGAAGAACCTTGACCTTGCTGGCTCCTCATCAATCAACTCACATTACAAGCCAACCATACTGCTGTAGACCACGTCTAGCAACCGCTACACCTGTGATCACCCTGCCTGAATATACCCTAAAGACAGAGAGCCTCACAGAGTCCCAAACAGAGTTCACAGCCGTTGATATTTACGGTTATGAAGTGTTTGGTTGTTTTGCACTCACAATCGTTACTGTTGGTCATGCAAAGTGTCAGCTTATGTACTCTATACGTAGTGAACTTGTGACCTTTCCAGCCCGCCACGGAGACATGAACATCTTTTGAAGGGGTCCATCCACTCTTCTTGACAAGTAACTGGGAGACCAAGTTAACTTGGGCCCCTGGATCAACCAGTGCTTGTTGGTCTGTCCAGCCGCCCAGGGTGATTACTAAAAAGTCCAAAAATAGATGGGATTGTGTCCAACATTATTGTTGCTTAGCATGACTGCACATAAGTCTACCGGGCCTGTCTTTTTCCCAACTCCTTGAACTTTTCCTTGCAACACTTGGCAATAGAATAGCTGGGCTTGCCGCAGTAGAAGCAAAACTTTTCTCCTCAACGCCTCTCCTTCTTGTCAGCTGTGGTAGCGGCGTTCAAAGGCATCTGGTTAGTGCTTGAGATCTCTTTCATATTGTTTCTCGACAGCTAATAAGAATAGCGGCCGTGTTTGCGTTCACATTCACGCAAGCGTGTAAGGGCGTCTGATTGACATGTGATGATTGTTTTTAGCTTGCAAGAGGGTTTGACCTGTTCTAGCCAAACGGCAAGGTCTATAGCTTCTTGACAAGTTCTGGGAGACTTTGGCCATGCAATTATCTTATTGGTAATCACGGGTAGTAGTTTTGTCTTCAGATGTCAGAGGCAAGCTTTGTTGTCATAGGGTGGGAGCTCATCTTTGAGTCTATCTAAGTATGTAACAAAGTCTGTGACTGCCTGATTGGGTTTCTGGCGTGCTTTATCATAATGGGTTGCAATTGTTTGATTGCGGTGTATGAGTGTCTCAAGGGTGTCCTTAAGAAAGATGGTAAAGTCATCCCATTTCAAAGTGTGGATGTCGTGATTTTTTTATAGCGATTCCATAGTTTTTTAATCTTCCTGTCCATGTGTGTGATAGCAAACAAGATCTTGTCCTTCTTGGTAAGGGCTAGAATAGGCTTCTAACAGAAGATTGTGATGCAGTCATCCACAAAAGTGTAGTACTGTCTCCAAGTCTTCCCTTAATACTTCTCAATTCTCGGAATGTCCCTGGCTTGTTGAGATTCCCTGAGGCGCTTCCGGGAAAAGTCAAGTTTGTCTAAGGACATTGACAGGTATGAAGGCAAAAATGATGGGTGCCTTTGTTGGGTTTTTTGTTGTTTTTAGCAATCATGAGCAAGTTCAGGATTATATGGCCATCCTTGGGTTTTTTTGTCTTAGCATTTTTTCAATTGTGTCTCTGCAACAGCTATTTCCTTGTGGAGGTTGATCTTTTCTAACTCCTTTTGAACGTGGCTAAGGCTTTCCCTAGGCATCTCCAGATTTGTGGAGGCTCCGGCAAACGTTGCCTATGTCTCAGCGACGTGTTCGTGGTGGTCAATACTAGCAAAAACTTCTATGGATGTGCAACTAGTCCAACCGCAATGACTAGTAGTTTTTTTTCGTCCAGTTGTCATAATGTTGATTCCTAACAGTCTATAGGAGGAAAAGGAGCTTTCAAGACTGTAACAAGGGACCTACAGTAGGCTGTTGGAGACCACACGTGCTTGTTGGAGGCTTAGGACATCTGAAGACAACTGAAGATATGTATACAACAATCAGATGAGGCTAGTAAGAGTTTACGGAAACTTGAAAGTATAGTCAGGTGCTTGTAGATTTTTAGAACAAAACTGAAAACTAGCTAGCTAACGGTCATCGTGGCTTTCTTCTTATGGAGGGCCCCAATGCCTGCTAGACAAACTGTACCCCGCCTGGAGGCCTTTGCCTATGCGGTGAGATCTCTATGGGGTTTCCACGTGATCTACGGCGGGGCTGGTCACGGGAAGCAAGGAGATGGATCGGTCACATGACACTTTCGCCCATAATATAATAGGGATGTTCGCACAGTGTCTACGAGTGGATCACGTGATTAGGTCACGCGTCTGCGCTACGATTGGAGCCTCAGAGATCATACGATGGGAGGAACTGCAGACTAGCAATGAGCTATCTCAAGCACCTCTACACACTCTATATACTACAGACAGACATCAAACCTTCAAAATTAATTGCAGGTGGACCAAGCCATTTCGTTCGTCGTAATAATATAAGGGTCGCTGCTTTAAAAAGGGCTGAACCCTCCAGTCTCAACCGTGTTCTTTTGACGGTACCTCCCTTCTGCTTTCCACCTCTCTCGTAACTTATGTCCCGTTCACGTCCATGGGGTCCATCAAGCGTTTCCTAGGACACTTGTCGGATAGTCAGATCATCGTACGATTGACAGATCTCTTCATTGGTCGGACCGACATCAGACGCCGAGGTCAGGGACGTGTGTCAGAAGTCAAGAGACCAAGATCTCAAGTGATGATCTTTAGTTCGATCCCTGCCCAAGGGGGGAGCCACAAGAAGAGGGGGCACGATAACCGTCCGCTGGCCAGTTCTCAGTTCATCCTCGACGAGTGTCGGTGCCTTTCCTGAATAATTGATCCGTTCTACCTACACTCGTCCTCAGACGCCTACGGGACAGCACGCGCGTGTCAGTCTCAGAAGCCCACGGTAAGGAGAAATCTCTCCGAGGCTTAAACGGGGGTGGGCCCGTTGAACTGACCCTTCTACAAACCGGGTGTAACGCCGACGATTAAGAGCACACCTTCCATCGTTTGACTACTAGCCTGAGCGGTTATCCATTACTACGCAGTCGCCCGCTATTTCCCGCGTATGGAGGACACAGCTCCATCCCGTAGTCATGAAGACTACACGGTAGGGTGGATTAGCGCCCTGCCACTGGAGAAGGCAACGGCGAAAGCTATGCTTGACGATCGTCACGACAAGCTATCGAAACCCCCATCGGATCACAACACTTATACACTTGGTCGCATTGGAGACCATAATGTTGTCATCGCCTCCCTTCCAGCAGGAGTGACTGGCAAGGGTGCTGCGGCAACTGTGGCAGCCAACATGCTTTCCACGTTTACGTCGATAAGATTTGGTCTGATGGTGGGTATCGGAGGTGGTGTGCCCAGCAAGGAGAATGACATTCGGCTCGGAGATGTGGTGGTCAGCAAGCCAACGATAACGTCTGGCGGAGTGGTGCAATACGATTTTGGAAAGACGATCCAAGAAGGCAGGTTCACTCGCACGGGCGCATTGAACAAGCCGCCTACCGTCCTTCTCACTGCCGTTGCCGACCTACAAGCGACTCACATGGGCGGAAAATGCAAGCTCGTCGAATTCCTTCCCGACATAGGCAGCAAATTCAACCGCCCCAGGACCCATGACGATTTGTTCGAGTCAAGTTATGGTCATCAGGGAGAGCCGAGCGATAAATGCCTGCGATGCGACAAAAGTCAACTTATCCAACGGTCCACTCGGAGTTCAGATGAGCCCCGCATTCATTACGGCGTCATTGCTTCAGGCGACCAAGTAATGAAGGATGGCGTCACTAGGGATAGAATTAGCAGAGAACTCGATGTACTTTGCTTCGAAATGGAAGCAGCCGGCTTGGCGGACAATTTTCCCTGTCTCGTCGTCCGAGGTATCTCCGACTATGCTGATAGCCATAAGAACAAGGGCTGGCAGGGATATGCAGCAGCGGTGGCAGCAGCGTACGCTAAAGAACTCCTGTACATCATATCGCCAACGAAAGTATCTGAAACCACTTCTGCCGCTCGAGCAACGGATGAAGCCACGTCAGCGCAACCATCCAGGAGCGCCGCGTCACAACAGGTCAACAATCTTAGTGGTAAATTCGATACAGGGGGTGGAAAGGGTTACTTCGGGATTAATTCGGCAGGAGACATCTCTATCAACTAGACCTACATTCTGCATTGTCTAGACTAGAAGCTCTCATCATCTAGGAACGTCATCGGCGGCAGGCTTTGTCCTCGTTCCTGTCACGATGTTTCGTGGATCCTTTCACTTCCAGCCAGGCCTCGCCTGCCATTGTCTCTCGATGTATTTGCTTGAAGGGTATAGTCTAAGTAGTCTACAGCCATTCAACATCAGCAAACGGCTTGCTGTCATGAAATCGATTTTCCTGTCATGTACCGAATTCACACCGACCCCTGTCTTGTCGCATCGGCGCGGGCCGGGTTGTTTGCCATTATGTTTTAGGCCCTGATGGGTCAACTCGGATTGGTCGGTCGTGCTCTACATACTTCTGTAGTGGCCGGAGTTATCGCAAAGCTAGCTAGTGGATTGAATGTTTTTGAGCATGGAGAGGATGGAAATAGAATGGTAGGCCAGTGAGGAGTACGGTTGTTGATATGTATGTATGTACATACATGGAGCGAACTCTACATGGAGCGAACTCCTCATACTAAAGGTGCGGTGGACTAAGTTTTCATTGCAGATAGACAGGGTTTGCAGTTATGGAGGTTGCAGTTAGAGAGGTTCTACTGTATTGTGGTCTTTTGGCCTATTCAAAGATTGTGTCCGATCCCAGGTAGACGCATCCCTTTACAGAACAATTCTAATTGCCGCATTAGAATCATTCCCGGGCTGCTTGATATTGTGCCAGGCTCCCACAAGAACATATGTATTATTTCACACCCAAGACGTGCGATCCACCATTCGGATAAAGGACAGGCCGAGCTTAACTAGTCGGCTGGTAACGGTTACTGATAGTTGCTAGCCTTAGATGGTTGCTTTTTCTAAAGCGGGCGTCCTCACATCGTCTGCTGTAGATAGCGCACACCCATTATTAGAAAGTACGCTGGCGCAATGCCGTTTTGCTGTTGAGGCGATGGCAGCGTGGTTCACTCAAATGTGAGGGAGGAGCGATCATTGCTGGCATTAACGCAGGAAGGGACGTTCACAAGTATATCCTCCGGTATTTTTAACAAAGATAGGAGGATTCTATGCATTGATTTCAAGTTAACTTTGGCGTGCGTGCTTAGCTCCAGACAGTAAATACGGCCCAATGTTTGCGCAATCTACTCACACGGTCTATCTTATCCATCAATCGGCAAAGGATTTCTTTACCAAAGGCAATAGCTCAAGCATAATTTTCTCGAGTCATCAAGAGGAACATGGGAAGATTACATTTCGATCTTTAGATCTTACGTCAAAATCCTTGCAGGGGAATATATGTGATTTACAGAAGCCAGGTACTTCTGTGGCAGAGGCCCACAAGAAGTTCAGTCAAAGCATCATCAATTAAGTTCTTTTAATAACGAAAGAGCAGTCAAAGGGGTTTTTTGGGAGACACCTTCTTTACTGGCTTGAGGTCTTGAGCTTTCTGGAGACTGGCCATGATAAGCACAACCGATTGAGCGTTCTCAATAGCGGAGGAGAAGTCAAGGTGTTCTTTTAGAGACATCTTCTTCACTAGCTAGAGGTCTTGGGCCTTCTTGGGACTAGCCGTGTTTAACACAATCAATCCAGCCTTTTCGACGACGGAAAAATGAAGGTGTTTCTTCATAGACATCTTCTTTACTGGCTGGAGGTCTTGAGCGTTCTAGGAAAGGTGTCCGAGGGCGTTCTGATGTTTCGACGTCTACAGTTGCTAATTGATGTAAGTCTTCCGATAAAACGGAATTACAGCAGCAGTTACTGAGTAGCTACGCTCAGAAATGAAGGCCTATATGCATTAGCGGGAGATGCAACTTGTTTTCTCCTTGAAAATAGATCTGCCATCGAGAAAGCGCCTCTTCAGGTATATGGGATATAGCTCGGCTCTTATCTTTAGCCCCGAGAGTAGCCGAGCGAAAAGTCTCTTTCGGGATCGGATCCCAAAGTGAACTAAAACCCCTCCATCAGTTCCAGAAGACTGGGGCCCTTTATCGCAGTCTTTTGAAGATCATTCAAGGCCGATAGACGCAGTAGCACTCTCGCCGCATGGCCACCGCCCTGACTCTAGATCCTGGGACGAGACATTCAGGCTTTGGGATATTATAACACGTAACGACGTTCAAGAAATTTGTAACCAACCCTTGATCTATGATGGGCCACTTCGCCAACCAAATTTTGGGTGGATGTCAGAAATTTCTCTTTTGAATCGTCCTCGACCTCAAGAACTACACAGCGCTTCATTGTTGCTTCATGTGAGAGAGGAATGGGTATTTTTGGAGAGAAGACAAGATTCTTTAGCTTCCTTTTGAATGTCAAGCTAAATGCTGGGGCGATCAAAAGTAATATTTTGCTTTGAGAATGAATCTCTGGTCGGATAACTTTTATTGAGTTTGACCGGGATCATATTCCAGTTAGCGAAACAGGATGAAGCGCTATGTGCTGATAGTCATTGAAAGCCAGATGCTTTATAGCTCTTTACCAGCTATACATCTGCAAGTACTGTACTTGTGACTGATATGCAGATTGAAGGAGGAAGGTATTGGGTATTGTATGGAGAATGTCAAAGGGTGTGGCTGAATAGGGACGATGAATAGAAATGGAGGAACTGGATATTTAACCAAAATTACTATTGATGCTCGGAATATCTACTCGACTAGCAGAAAGTTAGAAACAATAAATAAAAAACGGCTCACGGCCCCTGTGTCCCCGTTCATGTCCATCAGGTGCAAGTGTTTCCTAGGACACTAGTCGGATTGTCAGATCATCGTACGAGGGCAGTCGACAGAAATCACCGCCCCCCCGGGGTATCTTTCTGACTAAGCAACCACGTGACATGAAAAAAATACATGAAAAAAACTGAAAGTTGTCTTACTGAGATCAAGCCAATAGTCAACACTGACATGAATGAAGATGTTAAGCGAGAAGTCACCGCAAAGCAAACGGAATAGTCTACTCCACAAAAGAATTGTGTCATAACTCTTCATAATGATGCAGGTTGGAGCAATAATGCAATTGCCAAAGAGATGGGAATGGCTCAATCTACAGTCCAAGACCTGCTTAAGCCTACCAACAATCAAAGAGATTGCAAAAATTGTTCTGGAGCCTCTAAAAAACTGACTCCTAGTGAAGTGGATCAGTTGGTGAAAATGATCACTCATCATGAATGGAAGGGTTGTATCTATAGATGGAAAAGGCATGCAAAAGACAATGGCTTTGATATAAGTATATTTAATCATATTATAGTTTAAAACTAATGTATTCTAAGGATCTTATTGCACAATACAACGGGCTCTAGCAGAACTTGATTATCACAAATGCAGAGCATGTCTTAAACCCTTCATTAACAAAAACTTTAGTATCAAATGGTTGAGATTTTGCAAAAACTAACTAGTTTAGGGTTTGGAACAATGGAAAACCTATGTTTGGTCAGACAAATGCTCATTTTCAACTGGAAAGCAATGACAAGCATGGGTTATTTGTATCAAAATCAAATGTTATTGCACTAACTGCCTTCAGCGACAATATCATTCAGGACAAAAGACATTTCAGATTTGGGCAGCTATTGGATAGGAATATAAGAGTGAGTTTATATTTATTGAATATAATGGTCAAAAAGAAGGTGTTAGAGCTATTGCATTCATTGCAATAGTCCTTAAAGGTTACATGGCTAGCAGGTAATTTGCCTTAAGAATGGCGCAGCCGCAATGGCAGACCCCAGGCCAAGATTGCAGACCCTGCGCCAATATCAGAGCTCCGGCCCAACATCAGACGCTGGGCTGACTTTGGAGGCCACGTGGGTTGCCATGTGCGCCGGGAGTTAAAACCCTCTTGCTTTGCACTTCTCGCTAATCAATCTAATCATTACATACACACTTACACACTTACATCTAAATTGACCTTAGAGTCTACCAAACTGTAGTAGAGATCCTACATATGATAGCAACACTTTGTTGACCAGATGATAGACCCTTGTCACAATAATCAGCCAAGACCCTTCAAAACCTTCTTAGAATCCAATAGAACCCTCTGGAACCAGCCGGAATCTTCTAGAAACTGACAGAACCTGATGGAACCTGGTGGAATCTTATAAAATCTTTCATGCACTGGAGCTTTCCAGAACCTTCTAGCACTTTCTGAAACCTTCCATGCATGTCCAAGAGTCTATATAAACCCCCTCCTCCTCCTTGCACTCTTTTTCTCTTTTCTTTTTCTTTCTTCACCCTTTGTCTTGTAATTACAACCTAGAACAAGTCTTGCCAAGTCAATAATATTATCCTTTTGTTATTCAAGACCCTAGAGCCAAGCCTAGACCAAGACCAAGCCTAGAACCAAGCCTAGATACTGAACCAAGACTTAGATCAAGCCTAGTATTGTCACAACCCTCAAGGCCTTATGTCGTGCCCTTGCACCTGTGGCAGAGGCAGGTGCAATGACAACAAAGACAATCACGTTGTTGGTGGCTTGATAGTATACCAAGGAGTCGTGCAATAGTGTTGCTGTACAACACCGGCATATGATTGTAAAGTAAAAGTTGCTTGTCCAGTAATTGTATTGAGTGGTTTACTTTAGGATTGTTAAAGTTACATGTTGATAGGAGAAGAAAAGACAGTGTTTATATAGTCCTCCACTTGGGCTACTTGTGATCCCCATGATCCTTATCCTCGTTAATTCTATGTTAAGTTCAATGGCCTTATCCTTTAAGTCCGTCTTTTAAATCCGTTGCCTTAAGTCCATTGCCTTAAGTCCGGTCGGTGTTACATCTGACTGTGTGACCATGAGTCACTGTGCATCATTGTGAGTCATCATGAGTCATAGTGTGGGTTACGCCACACGTCAGCTGAGTGACTGCGCCACTATCCGTAAAAAGTATCTTCAAATGCCATCCTGTTCTGGTATCTCTTGCCATACTCCAGGTATGGGTCAAAGTCATCAATGAGGTCATTGTACGGGTTGTCCAGCCCGTAGTCAAAAAGACTTGGACTGTTGTCCATGCTTTCCTGTGGTGGCGGCACCACATCTTATCACCAGATCTATTTCCAAATAAATCATCACTTGATGAGTCGTTGTCATCAGATCTACTAACAGATCACCAGATTGACCTTTCAATTACCAGCATTGGCACTCTGGCATTGAAAACATCCCCAGAACGCTAAGGGCGAGGATTAACCGCTCATTCAATGAGTCAAGACCCTTTTCTCCTCACCTGTCTACTTGTGACTAACTTTGAAAAAAGCACAATTATACTAATTTACCAGCTATCCAACTTTGGAGTCTCCGGTCCCAAATTCTTCAACAACTTCAAAGACGCAAAATGGCAACTTATTTGAGCAGCGGCAAAGAACACCCAGCGCCCAACGTTCTTGACTTGGGAAACGACATACAGCAGACGGACCCAATCATCTGCAGAACCAACTGAGTTATGGCCTACTGACTGGGCTATAGACTGAGCCACTTTCAATCAAGACGTCAACCGCCTACTACAAGCAATATGTCAACCTCACAAGCTAGAACAACCACTCAAACCAAAAGAACAGCCTTTACCCAATGTGACAAAGCTGGGCTTGATCTAGGTCTTGGTCTAGGTTCTAGGCTTGGTTTTAGGCTTGGTCTTGATCTAGGCTTGGTTTTAGGGTCTTGAATAACAGAAGAACAATATTATTGACTTGGCAGGACTTGATTCTAAGTTGTAAGTACAAGACAAAGGGTGAAGAAAAAAAGAGAAAAGAGAAAAAGAATGCAAGAAGGGAGAAAGGGTTTATATAGACCCTTGGACATGTATAGAAGGTTCTAGAAGATTCTAAAAAGTGCTAGAAGGTTCTGAGAGGTTCCAGTGCATGAAAAGTTTTATCAGGTTTTACCAGGTTCCACCAGGTTCCGTGATATTCCAAAAGATTCTGTCAGTTTCTAAAAGATTCTAGCTGGTTTTAGAGGGTTCCATGAAGTTCTGGCTGATTATTGTGACACCCAAGACGCCACAACACAGCGTGCCTGGGACCTTCAAACCGGATAGCCCAACCTGACAACAATCACCGTTGCCTCCGTCGCTGCAACAATCAACCTTGACACAGGCCAAACTAACAGCAATTAGCAAGAGCCGACTTTAAACACCTAGACGTACTAGTTCTCAAATTACCACATCCCAAAGCAATTCCCCCATCAAGACCTCAAGCCAACAAGATAACCAGTGTACCACCTAGCGTCCCCACCTCTACGTTGGCTAACGTTGACCAAATTGTAGCCCAAGCCGTCCAAACAGCCTTAGCCAAAGCACAAAGATTGCAAACAATCCCTGACCCGCAAGAACCACCTCTAGTCAACAATTGCCCAATTGTGAACCTCACTCTTGCAACCGCTTTCTGAGCACAAGACGTTGGCTATTTTGATCCCAATCCAAGCAAAAAAGCCATCAAGATCAAGGACAACCACTTTGCCTACCACAACGTGTTTAGTTTTACGAACTGACTACAAGTCAGAGCATCAAACAGAGATGCCAGCAAGCTATGCAGGAACCTTAACTCGTGCCTCTTAGGCAAAGCCAAAGTGTGGTATACCAAACAACTCCCAGGCCCCTTCCGGATTGGCTTATGCAAAGACCTCAACGGCGTTGAAAAATGGTGTAGGGCACTGAAGACCAAATTCAAAGGATCACCAGCAGTGTCGCTCAACGCATACAAGATGACACAATACACTATTGGCAATGTCAGACGTTGTATGGATCTCATGGACTACGTCAAGACAATGATTCTACACGCACGTGGCCCAAAAATACCCAAAGACTTATACCAGCTAGCATTAGCGGTATACCATCACAGATACGGCCCGTTACGTCGAGATATCCAGTGTCTTCACAAAAGAATAATGGTTGAAGACACTATTGCCAGAATCCGCAAACCTCAAAATGTCTGGTTTGACACATACATTGGACGCCAAAACAACTCTGCAGCTCTGTTTCAGCATTGCCAAGCCAATCAACAGGTTCAGGTCATAAGACCAGAACAGTCAGGTGCGTTCAATGTCTCACGCACATCTGGACATCCCAGCAACACGTATTTCCCGCAGCCAAATAACAGACCATACTAGGAATCCTGCCGGAACCGTTCCTATGGAGTATCCCTGAAATCCTATGAAAACCATTATGGAACCTTTCAAAACCAGGGATATAACCAACCTAGGCAGGACACTAACCAAGGATACAACAGACCGGGATACCCTCTGGGACAGACATATGGACAATCTATTAACGCTTACCAACAGGCAAATAGAGCCTAGTACAGTGTGCAGCAAATATCCCCGTAATGAGGCCCGCACCAGCAGCAGCAGCAGCAACCAACCATATTGCAGTACCTCATCAAGCCAGCCAGAAAACTGTACATCAACTTGTATGCACAGCAGCGCGACCAATTACCTGCGTATTATAGCCAGCAGTGTGATGAGGCCGGGCTGGGTCTAGGTGTTGGTCTAGGTTCTAGGCTTGGTTCTAGGCTTTGTCTTAGTCTAGGCTTGGTTCTAGGGTCTTGAATAACAGAAGGATAATATCATTGACTTGGCAAGACTTGATTCTAGGTTGTAATTACAAGATAAAGGATGAAGAAAGAAAGAAAAAAGAGAAAAAGAGTGCAAATGCATGGAAGGTTCTAGAAGATTCTAGAAGGTGCTAGAAGTGTTACGGGCTCACAAGTGCTAGGCTATGTTGGATCGCTATAGACTGGCACGGAGTGGGTCGTAGATTGTGGGACACAGGACAAGGGCTCAAAATGGATTGTGTTTAGCCTGGAGAGCTATTCTTTTGCAGGTCTATTAGGTGTTTATATACACATCATGAGTTCTGGGTGTTTCCTCCTAAACGGGTCTGATCTGTCTGATCTGTCTGATCTGTCTGCTTTGCTTGATCTGTCCTGACAGATCACTGAGGTTGGTGAGAGCAAGCAGATCACCTTGGAATAAGGTTTATCTGATTTGTGTTATTGCTTAGTCATCTGAGCGGGATTAGGTCGCACGTTTATCTATCGCGCCCTAACATCACCCTTCCCCTTCATGGTTTCTGATCCCTCAGAATCTTACTACCTTCTAACCTTATCATGCTCAAGGAGCCATCTACTATTTGTCGTCTACATTTAACTTCTCGAGTAGCTGCAAGAGGCAAAGTCATGTCTCTATCTTGCGCTGGTTGTTGTTGTACTGGGGCATCATGTGTGGTTGATGCTGTGTCTGGTCATTGTGGTCGCTGTCTTGAGAAAAATCTTAACTGCAGTCCTGTTGTAACGCAAGGTGATTGTAAGTATTTCTCAGTGACCAATAGTGACCTTTGCTGATCTGTCTCAGGGGATTGTGTTGATAAGAAAAAGCTTTCTATTCAAGAAGAGTTGGATAAAGCTCGTGCAGAAGATGCTGAGTTGCGGGCAAAAGAGTTGGCGCTGATAGAAAAGAGCTTGCGTCTTAATGAAAAGCGTCGTACTTTCTTATCTCGTGAACTCCGTCTTTGCAAGCAATTAGGGATTCTTGGTAATAAGAAAAAAGAGATGTTTGCATGGGAGTTGGCATCTATTGAAGATTTGGAGGAGCAAGAACAAGCTGCAAACAAAACAACTGTAGCTGCAGAAATGCCTGAGTCAATCTCAATGGTTGATCCATTCAGCGGCCTGTTTGATTCGCTTTTGCCTTTGGTTTTGGCAGCTTTTGCCAATATTCCTCAATCTTCCAAAATGCCTCTGGACTAAAGTTCTTTGTAGGTTCCCACAAATTTTCTTCGTCTCCATATCCTAACCATTTTACGAAGTACTGATCCTTTCCATTAATTTTTCTTGAATCTAGGATTTTTTCGATGTCGTATTCTTCTTCTTCCTTTATGTTCCATTCTGTTTGGACAGGGGCGTACTTTGGTGCTGGTTCTAGTAGTGGTACGTGGAAGTTTGGATGTATTTGAGCTTTTGCTGGTAGCTTTAGTTGATAATTGACTTTGCTAGTTTGTTTCTCAACTTTGAAAGGTCCAATCCTGACATGGTCAAGTTTGCTGCTTGGTCGCTTGGACTTTAGATTTTTTGTTAATAGATAGACTTTGTCCCCCCTCTCAAAGGTTGGTCCCTTCAACTTTTTCTTATTGACTTGCTTGGCTGTGTCCTTTCCTCCCTGATTGACCCTTCTACTCAATTCTTCATAAAGCTTCATTGTTTTATTAATCTTTGTGGTTGCTGCTTCTGAAGTTGAGGTTGTGATATTGTTATCAGGGTCCCAGTTAGGGTGTTTGCCATAGTTAGCATAAAAAGGTGAAATCCTTGTTGTACTGTGTTGATGATTGTTGTACGCAAATTGTGCTAAGGGTAATAGGTCTATCCAATTGTTTTGTTTGAAGTTGATGTAATGTTGCAGATATTGTTCCAATATCTGATTTGTTTGCTCGGTTTGTCCGTCCATCCGTAGATGGTAAGCTGTTGAAAGCTTGACTTTGGTACCTAGTTGTTGTGTCCAGGTATTTTAGAATTTAGAAGTAAAGAGTTTATCTCTGTCGGATATGATACTCTGTGGTATCCCGTGATTAGCAATGATTTCTTTTAATATCACCTTTGCCAAATCTTTGGCGTTTCTCTTCTCTTTCCATGGTATGAAGTGTGCGTACTTTGTTAACCTGTCTACTACCACTAAAATACTGTCGTATTTTATATAAGTGATAATATCTTTAGAGAGTGGTAATTTGACTATAAAATCTATTGTGATTTCTTGCCATGCCTGTTGTGGAGCTTCAATCTGTTGTTGCTTGCCGTAAGGTTTATGCCTTGTTGATTTGTTCTGTGCGCATGTAGTGCATTGTCAAACGTAGTCTTCCACTGCCTTTCTCATGTTAGGAAATTGATATCTTTGTTGTATCAATTCAATCGTTTTGTCACGTCCAGGGTGTCCAAGTAAAAGTCCATTGTGACGGTCGCTAATCACTTTTCTTTAGTCCTTTTCTGGTACGTGTCTTTGTTTTGGAGCATTGCTTTGGTGAAGTGTTGCTACTTCTAGTTTGTCGAGTACTAGAGTCTTTCTTTTTCCTGTAAACAGTGACCGTTCTTGGATTTCTTTTGTTGTTAAATCTGATCTTCAACTTAACGCGTCTGCTCGTCCATTTTCTGATCCTTTCCGATAGTGGATCTGAAAATCGTATGAGGCAAGTAGCTCTGCCCATCTAACTTGTTGTCGGTTTAACTTCTTTGTTGTGGTGAAGTATGACAAGTTTTTATTGTCTGAATATACCATTATTGGGTGTTTTGATCCTTCTAGGTATGCTCGCCATTCTTCAAATGCGTCTACAATTGCGAGTAGTTCTTTGTCGTATACGTCATAGTTTAGTTCTGGGCCAGAGAACTTTCTAGAGCGGTAAGCGACTGAGTGCAATTGTCTTTCTGCGTCTGGTTGGCTTAAGCATGATCCTAATGCTTGATCTGATGCGTTGGTTTTGAGTATGATCTTTTTCTCCGGATTGAATGATGCCAAAATGGGTGCCAATGTAAATTTTTTTTTTAAGCTTCTCAAAGGCTTCCCTCTGCTTGCATTCCCAATGGAATGGTTGCTCTTTTTTGGTCATTTTAGTTAAAGGTATACATATCTGTGAGTACCCTTGTATGAATCTTTGGTAGAAGTTTGCAAATCCTAGGAAGGCTTGTACTTCCTTTAGATTTTTTGGTTCTGGCCATTCTCTAATGGCTTTGACCTTTTCTTTGTCCATTTGAATTCCATTTGTTGTGATGATTGATCCAAGAAACTTGACTGTCTTCACGTGGAACTTGCACTTCTCTGGTCATAGTTTTATGTCTGCTTCTTGTAAAGCTTTGAAAACTTTCTTGACCTCTTGTATGTGTTTCTTCAAGATGCCTTTAGTGTATATCAATATGTTGTCGAGGTATGCGGTGACAAATATGTCTAGGTATTTGCAAAATGTGGTGTTAATAAAAGCTTGAAAGGTTGCCGGTGCATTTGTGAGTCCAAATGGCATTACAGTATATTTGTAGTGCCCGTATCTCATTGGAAAGGCTGTCTTCCATTCTTTACCTTTCTTCATTTGTACCAAATTAAACACTCCCCTAATATTGAGTGCTGTAAACCATTGGCTTCCTTGAATCCTGTCTTGCAATTTCAATATCAAAGGCAACGGGTATCAATTTTTAACCATTATTGCGTTCAGCTGTCTGTAGTCGACACACAGTTGTAGTTTTCCATCTTTCTTTGGAACAAACAGTATCGGGTATCCTGCAGGTGACGTGGATGGTCGTATGAATCTTTTTTTTAGATTTTTGTCCAGGTATTCCCTCAGGGCCTTAAGCTCGGTTTTTGATAAAGCATAAATTGGTTCGTAGGTGGGTTTCTTCCCTTCTTCTATGGGTATCTCGTGATCCCAATCTCGATGTTTAAGTAACTTCTCATGAGCTTCCTCTTTGAACATTTCATAGAATTCCTGGTAGTTTCTTGGTATCTTGGCTCGTGCCTCGTCTTCTTCTTGAGTAGCATTGAGCTGTCCTGATACAGGTTTTATCCAAACAGTAAGAACTTTCTGGGGTTCCTGTTGTTGGATTTTCCTCATCTGCTTCTATGATATTTTGCAGATTTCTATCATTGGAGTCTTTCCCTGCTTAGGTGTAGGCTTCCTTGACTTCTCTTTCCCAATTGTTATCTTTTGGGAATTCCAGTCAATACCAGGGTTGACTTTCTCTAGCCATGGTATCCCAAGTATAACTTCATGTGGTATTGACACTAAGTCAAATGTTATGCGTCCTAGGTCCTTTCCATGGATCTGGCTCATCAAGGGTAGTGTTTCTTTTTTCACCATCCCTTCATCCTGGTTTAAAGGTGTTCCATCTACTACCGTAAGTTGATATGGTTTTTCCTTTGGTAATCCAGGGATTCTGTGGTTTGTTGCAAATTTTCTTGACATGAAATTTCCGGTTGCGCCTGAATCAATCATAGCAAGTGCTGTAACTCCTGCTAACTGAATTCTAATTTTTAAATGAGTGACACAGGCTGTTGTATTCAATGCCGTAGCATTTATCATTTGAGGTGTGTTGGTGCCTGCTTCCTTAACCTTAAACTCCAGAAGCTGGGCTAGTTTTTTAAGCCGTCCAGGCCCATTGCCTGTTGCTCGTTGTGATGTTTCTGGCACCACAGTACAAAGCATAGCTCCCATTGGTCTTGGTTGCATCTGTGCTTCATTGTCCGTTGTTTATAGAGTGTTTGATACAGTTCCATTGCTTCTGTTCCAGAGAACCATTGTTGGTTCCGTTTCTCTTCCAGATGTTGTTGGCAATAGTTGTCCTGGCATGCCTTCCAGTATTTTGCGGGGCATTGTCTGCTGGATGTCTTTTCAAGATTCATCTGAGTAGCCATGTCTCTTATGGATGGTACAAAGTGATCGTCTACCCATCGGCTAATTTTCTTTTCACCTATCTCGGATAGGGTTTTGTCTTTCTGTTGTATCTCAAGGTGATGTGGAATCAGTTCCTTGATATTGAGTGCCTCTTTTCTGAAGAACAAAATGAGACTTTCAGTTTCCCATTTCACCGTTGCAGAGTCTTGGAAGGGTTCTTGACATTCTTCTCGTAGTTTGTCAATTTCCTCCTGTAACTCGTCAATGCGGCGTAGGAATGGTTTTTTAATAGGCCGGTTATAGTTGTAGCCTTCCTGTAGACCTGTTGCGTTAAGCTGCTTTCCTCAAGGTCGCTTAGGGAACCATCCCAATCCTTGCTTGTCTGAGAGATGGATATAGCAGTCGTTGTCATAGCAACCTGTCCAGCTTAGCGTTGCGTGATCGGGCTTTGCTTTGGTCTGGGTTGCATTCAGCTGCTTGTCTTCTTTTGGTTCTCTCCTTTTCTTTCCCTTCTTCTTAGATTGGGTTGCATTGGCTTGTTTCTTGCCTCTGCATGCCTTTGCTAGGTGACCAATCTTTCCACAGTTGTAACACTTGCATGTTTTTTTCCGGGGTGACTGGTTACGTTTTTCTGTAGCGTCTAACTCCATAGGCACCATGCCATATTGGTCTTTCTTAGGAGATTTCTGGTATCTGTCCTTTTTGCCGAAGTTGTAGGTACCTTTCTTCTCAAGTTCACGCTCGTACTGCTGGTTGTCAATCCGTATGGCCAGAGTGATCATTGACTGAAGTTGACTTGGTCAATTGACTTGTGCAATGTCGTCCTTGACTTTGTCTTTGAGTCTTTTGTAGAACTGTGCCACTAGTGGGACCGCTCCCCATTGGGTTTGTGCAGCAAGCTGCTGGAACTTTGATACATAGTCGGTGGCAGGTCCAGTCTGCCGTAGTGATTGCATCCTACGCTCCGCCAAATGTTTTTCATCAAAGTTGCCAAAGACTTGTCTCAGCTTATTTTTGAAGTTTGAGTAGTTCTGAGTGACTTCTATTGTGTTGTTGTCTCTTTTGTCAGGCTCATTGTTCAAGAAGTCCGTAAGGAATGAATTGAACCATTCAAATGCTAGACCTCTCAGGTAGGTGCTGGCAAACAGGACTTTGTGTTTGTCGGTAGGAAATCTGTCTACGTTGAATCCAAAGAATAATTCTATTTGGGAGAAAAATGCTCGTAGCTTCCCCCTGTTGCCGTCAAACGGTTCTGGTGTGTTGATCTTCAAGGGTTTGATAATGACTGGAGCTGGAGCTGGGGCTGGAGCTGGTATTTCCGGTGCTACTGCTGGCGCCTGCCCACGAGTGCTTCCTGTCATAGACATTTCCAAGCCGGTGTCCAAAGGTAGGTGAGGCTAAAACTGTTACGGGCTTACAAGTGCTAGGCTATGTTGAATCGCTATAGACTGGCACGGAGTGGGTCATAGATTGTGGGACACAGGACAAGGGCTCGAAATGAATTGTGTTTAGCCTGAAGAGCTATTCTTTTGCAGGTCTACTAGGTGTTTATATACACATGATGAGTTTTGGGTGTTCCCTCCTAAATGGGTCTGATCTGTCTGATCTGTCTGCTCTGCTTGATCTGTCCTGACAAATTCCTGAGGTCAGTGAGAGCAAGCAGATCACCTCAAAATAAGGTTTATCTGATTTGTGTTATCGCTTAGTCATCTGAGTGGGGTTAGGTTGCACGTTTATCTATTGCGCCCTAAAAAGAAGGTTCTGGGAGGTTCTAGTCCATGAGAAGTTCCATCAGGTTCTACCAGGTTCCGTGATATTCCAGGGAATTTTGCCAGTTTCTAAAAGATTCCAGCTAGTTTTAGAGGGTTCCATGAGATTTTGGCTAATGATTGTGACAAGCAGGAAAAACACGGCAAAGAATTGTATGACAACCAGCAGGCATTCAACAAGTATTGTAAAAGCCTCCAGCAAGACAAAAAGCATCAGGAGGACAACAACACATACAATGAACCCAATGACCATTAAGAAGAGCAGCATGATGATGACATCAATGTCAATTACGTCAAAATCTGTTCTGCAACATGTTGCAAATGCCATAGCAGCTTTGCCTCCAAAAACTCCCTGCACAAGCATCTTCAAAAAGCATGCTTGGCGCCAAAACCCGCAAAAGCAAAAAAACTAGAATCATACAGGATGGCCAAGGTGCTATATGCCAAACTTATCCATAAACCCAAGGTCATCATGCCCTCTAAAGCACCAAAGAACTCAGATTCCTCTAGATATGGATTCTAAAGATGGAAGTACATCCCGGCCAATGTATGATTTGCCAAAGATCAACAAGCTCAAGTGCACAACGTTTGCCTGGATACAAGGTGTATCATGGTACTAATTGACAGAGACTTTCTGAAAGAAGTGGCGCCTGATGCAGTGATGAAGAAATGGCGTCACCCGTGTCCGTCAAAAGCGCCAGACCCAGAAAAAACACTCATCAATCAACTACGCTACCATCAACCTATACTTTCCTGGGAACAAGCGTTGCACTGCAGCGGTCCATTGAGAAGTAGATTTGGTTGACGGCCTCAAGGCCAAAATGCTAATTGGCATTAACATTCTCGGCAAAGAAAGCTTTACAATCAATACAAAAAACAAGAGAGCAACAATTGAAAGCTGCAACAACATCGTCATTTCCTTAGAAGTGGCATCTCGAGCACAAATGCAGTTCACCCAACAAACTCTAGCCAATAAAGACACGACCATTTCAGCAAAGACTCTGAGACAAATTTTTGTGCAAAACAAGTTGCCAGAAGGAAGAAACTTTCTTTTTGAACTGTCCTACGCAAAACCTGACATCACAGTCTTTGCACAAATTGTCAACTGTTGAATGACAGAAATCCTGATGTGGAATGATACTGACAATATACTTACTATTGCAGGCAAAACCCAGCTAGGACAAGTTGTCAAGTATAAAGCAGACGCATGCTACTAAGCGCACATTGACACAATTGGCGCAGCACCACTCAACGTACATTACAGCATGCTTTGAGTTCTCATAGCATTCAACAGCTCAGCAAAACCAAACAAGACAGTCTTTGACAACGGAATCACCTGCTACAGAGTTCCCAATACGGTGTGTCATAATAACCAGATAGAACCTCATGGAACCCTTTAGAACCAGCTGAAATTTTTTAGAAACTGGCAGAATCTTCTGGAATATCACAGAACTTGATGGAACCTGGTAAAACCTGATAGAACTTCTCATGCACTGAAACCTCTCAAAACTTTTTAGCATCTTCTGAAATCTTCTAGAACCTTCCATGCATGTTCAAGGGTCTATATAAACTCTTTCTCTCTTCTTGCATTCTTTTTCTTTTTTTTTCTTTCTTTCTTTACCCTTTGTCTTGTAATTACAACCTAGAATCAAGTCTTGCCAAGTTAATAATATTATTCTTCTATTATTCAAGACTCTAGAACCAAGCCTAGACCAAGACCAAGCCTAGAACCAAGCCTAGAACCTAGATCAAGACTTAGACTCAGCACAACCTCATCACATTCTGGTTGATTATTGTGACACATGTCTTGATAAGAAACAAAGTGTTTTTCCCGTGATTAGCCTGTCAGTGACAATCCAGATATGCCGTGAGTGTGAATAACAGGGATCTGAAGATACTGGTAGCTCAGTGATAAAATCCATGGCAAGGTCTTTCCAAGGTTGATGGGGTACAAGGAGTGGAAGCAGTTCCCTTTCCTTATCTCTTGCTGGTTTGGCTCTTGAGCAGACATGGCAGTTTTTAATATATTGACAAACTGAGTCTATTATCTTAGGCCAGTAGTATTGCCGTTAAAAAATTTTATAGGTCTTGGCAACCCCAGAATGTATTGCCATAGGCTGGTCATAAGATTTCTGAAATATCTGGTGACATAAAGGTTCATGGTATGGCAAGAAAAGCTTGTTGTTGAAATACAGGCGTCCATTTTCTAGAAAGTTGTTTGAAAGCAAGTATTGCTAACTATAATATTCTCCGTTGCTGACTTTTTTGCTGATGACAGATACTGGGTCCTCTGGGTCCATTTTTTGGTAGGCATTTTTTATTGCTGTTTCCAGGTCTTGGTCTGTTGGCTCAGCCTCAACAGGTATGATTTCACCATAGCATAGTAACTAAACTGGTTGTACTGTACTCAAGTTTTTGGGTTTGAGCACTACTTGTGTTACAAGAATAGTCGCCGAATAAGTTTATGTCTAAACCAGTAGGCCAAAAGGCATACAAGCCATAAAAACATCTTAAATCTTGCTTACTTCACTATATATACTGTCATGTGGCTTGTGACACTATTCCCCTCATGAATAGGCTTGTCCTGAGCCTAATATTCCTTCCCAAATAGGGATATGAGAATAAGCATATATATATAGTTGCCCTGGATTTGAAATAAATCCTAAGCTGAAAATCTTTGCCAAGCACTATCCAGGACTCAAACTCAGAACCCCTAACAGTTTTGTTCTTACGTAATGTTACAGGAATAGCCGCAAAGTAAGTTTACGTCTAAACCAGTAGGCTAAAAAAGCATACAAGACGTAAGAATATCTTAAATCTTGCTTACTTCACTATATATATTGTCATGTAGCTTGTGACAACTTGTTTCATATAATTTTAACAAGGGTCTGAATCTGTGGGCAACTCTTGAAATCTTCTGGTCAAAGCATCTGCTTTGTATTGAGGTCCTGGCTTGTAGTTGATCTTGAAGTTAAATTGTGACAAAAACTCATTCCACCCAGCCTGGCGTCTGGATAATTGTTTAGAAGACATCAAATATTCCAGGTTCTTGTGATTGGAAATGACATTGATAGGCTCTGATGATCCCTCAAGCTCTGGTTGCCATTTTTCAAATACTCTGACTATGGCCATTAGCTCTTTGTCATAAATCTCATGATTGCATTCT
>CBDFGU010000003.1:0-10817 GCA_965247335.1 Rickettsiales bacterium | reverse complement strand
CGATGCGCTCGCGCGCGTGGTGCGCAACATCGACATCGCGCAGTCCACCCTCGGCCGAACGATCCTGATCGAAAACCCGACGCATTACATGCCGCTCGACGGCCATAGTTGGAGCGAACCCGATTTCCTTGGTGAAATCGCGCGCCGCACCGGCTGCGGTTTGCTCCTCGACATCAACAACGTCGCGGCCAGCGGACACAATCTTGGTTTCGATACCGACGCCTATCTCGCGCACTTCCCCGTCGATGCCGTCGGCGAACTCCACCTCGCGGGCTACACGCCCGATAGCGCAACTGACCTGCTGATCGACGGACACAATGCGCCGATCGCCGACGATGTCTGGGCGCTCTATGCCGCCTTCATCGCGCGAAACGGACCGCGCCCGACGGTGATCGAACGCGACGCTGACCTGCCAACCTTCGCCGAATTGCTCGACGAGCGAAACCACGCGTCGATGCTCATTCACGCTGCCGTGCGCGAGGTTGAACATGCCTGATCTCGCCACCTTCCAAGATAGCTTCGCGCGCTCACTGGCAGACGGCCCCGCTTGCACCGGCGCGCTTGCAGTCTATCGCAACACCACAGTTTTCGGCGCTGTCGAGGCCCTGCGTGCCAACTATCCAGTGGCCGAAGCGATTGTCGGGCACAGCATGTTCGACGCAATCGCCGCCGAATATGCCGAAGCCGCGCCGCCCCGTTCGCCTGTGCTTGCCACTTATGGCGCGGGGTTCGCCGACTGGATCGAGCATCAACCATGGGCGGGCGACGCGCCATATCTATCCGATGTGGCGCGCTTCGAACGGCTGCACATCGAGACGCTGTTCGCGGCGGACGCCGATCCCCTAACCAGCGAGATGGTCTTGGCCCTTGCGCCCGACGGTTGGGCCGACGTTACGATCCGGCTTCATCCCGCCACGCGCTTCGGCTGGGCGACGACGCCCGCGATGGACATCTGGTGCGCACACCAGAACGGCACACCGGCCGATCTCGATCTCGACTGGCATTCGGAAGGCGGGCTGTTCGTCCGCCCATTCGGCCAAGTCGCGGCACATGTCATCGAACCGGCGGCACACCGCTTCCTGTTCGGCATCCGGCTTGGTGAGACGGTCGACACCGCCGCAATCGCCACAGCCACGCTGTATCCGCACGCCGATGTCGGCGGCCTGCTCGCGTTCTTCATCTCCAGCGGCGTCTTTGCCGCGCCCGAATCCCAAGGAATGTCACGATGACCCTGATCCGCTCGCTATTCGACCGCTACGCCAAGCTGGGTGAAACACTCTTGCCGCAATCGTTGCTGCTGCTCGTCCAGCGCCTCGGCATCGCATCCATCTTCTTCCTTTCGGGTCGCACCAAGGTCGATGGCTGGTTCACGCTCAGCGACAGCACGTTCGAACTGTTCCGAACCGATTATGCTCTGCCGCTCATCCCACCCGACATCGCTGCCTATGCGGCCACGATCTCCGAGCATCTCTTTTCGATCCTGCTCGTCGTCGGCCTATTCACGCGGCTGTCGGCAACGGCGCTTCTCGGTATGACGCTCGTCATCGAAATCTTTGTCTATCCCGACGCTTGGCCCACACACCTGAGTTGGGCGGGCTTGCTGCTGCCGCTGATTGCATTCGGCGGCGGAAAATATTCGATCGACCAACGGCTAGGCATCGCGTGATGCTCTGCGCGAAATCTTTGCTGTCAATGATGCCGTTCCTGCAGCCACCTTCCGAAATGTGCAACGAGCGTCATTTCATCAGAACTTTGCTGCCCCGGTAGTTGGCGTACGTTCTCTGGGACGGGGCAAGGATTTGATCCTCCCGCGATGCTGAGGACGCAACGTTGGGCATAAATTTCTAACCAGTGCTTTCTAAACTGGGCGTGGCGAACTTGAGACATGGAAAGGATAATGCCGTTGCCAACGCTGACCGAAGAACCCGAGGGGCAGCTTTGCCTCAGATGTTCTTGCGAGATGGTTCCTGGCCTACTTGATTTGCGCCAGCAACCGTTCCCACTCGAATGGCTAAAAATGATACCGGAGCTCAATGGTCCCGGCGGCCGTAATGTATATGGTTGGGGTGCCGATGCCGCGCGTTCGAGTGACCAACGGCGTGCGGTCGATCAAAGCAGGCTAAGGGTCGTTGCTTTGCGTTGCCCCGAATGCGGAACGCTGGAGCTGCGAGCACACTAGCGGCTTCGCGCGCGTTTGCAGCGAGCCGCACGATTGTCGTTACGCGAACTGTGTGACGCATACCCATAGCTGCCACCATTGACTGATCCGCCGAACGGCAGATTAGGCAATCCTCATTCCCGAAAGCTGTCGGACTGCAATCCACCCAAAATGAGACGCTTGGACCCCTCGCAGGTGACCCTGTCAACAACCGTTGCTCAATGTACGGCCGCACGATCTTATTGAGGCACCAAAGCCAAGGCGCGAACTCGGATCAATTGGCCCCAAGGCGTCGTGCGGCCTCAAGCAGTTCAGTGGGAAACATTGCCACGATGGTCGAATTATGCTCGACCCCGATCTCACTCAGCGTCTGCAAGCGCCGAAGCTCCAGCGCGCCGGGCACTTCGCCGATCGTCCGCGCAGCTTCTGCCAACGTCGCAGACGCTTCCTTTTCCCCTTCGGCCTTGATGATCCGGGCTCGCTTTTCCCTTATGGCTTCGGCTTCTCGAGCAATTGCGCGCTGCATCTGTTCGGGGATATCAAGATCCTTGATCTCGACCGCGTCGACCGTCACGCCCCATTGCTGAACGGTCTTGCCAAGAATTTCGAGCAGGCGAGCATTGATCGACGTGCGATCCTTGAGGATAAGGTCGAGCTCGCTCTGACCAATCGCATCTCGCAAACCGGTTTCTGCTGCCTGGATGACCGCACTTGTCCAGTCCATCACCGTGGTGACCACTTTTGCTGCATCAACCGCCCGGAACCACAGCACAGCATTGATCTTCACAGCGACGCCGTCGCGCGTCACCGTCTCTTGCGTGGCGAGCGAATAAGTAATGACGCGAAGATCAATTTTAACGACGCGCTCGATCAGCGGGATGAGCCAGAACCAACCAGGCCCTTTGGTTTCCATGAGGCGGCCCAATCGAAATACGACGCCGCGCTGGTACTCTTGATTGATCCCGAAGCTTTTCAGCGCCAGCACAATCGCAACGATGGCGAGGACCACGCCGGACCCGGATAACGCTGATGGCATGTCGATCCTTCCCCTGGAGACGCATCGGCCCTGGCAGACCATGCGCGCGCCGTCGTTAAAAGTCGCTTATCGATTTGTCGGTGTGCATCTTAATCGTGCTGATATGATGATTACCTCCCGAGCCATCTCCGCTTCAGTGAGACAGTCGTGCTGAAACCTGACGAGCTCCTGTCATACCCCCTCGCACAGATTTTTGCGAGATTGGGCAATCGCAAAGAAGTCTCATTGGTGATGGTACTGGGAAGCAAGAGCTGATTAAAACTGCCGGATCATGGTCTAAGATTTCTTAGTCCATTGTGATACCAGCGACTTAGGGCATTATCATCCCAAAAAGGATTGACTGGTGTCTGACGAAAAGAGGAAACGACGGGCCGACCAAGGTCGGCAAAAGCATGCCGAGCAGCGCGGCAAAAAACTCCAATCGCTTGCCGATTTATCTAGAATGTTGCCTACCGAAAAAGAATTGGAGCAGGTTTTTGCGGACTTTAAAACAGAGTCCGATCGGGGCTGCGCACTCATTGCCGGGTCGTTCCTGGAAAACACAATCGCGCTTGCCATAAATGCTTTCATTGCTGACTTCGGCGATGCGTTCAAGAAGCAGCTGCACGAGGGCAGCGACGCGCCGCTCGGCACATTCGCCTCGAAAATTAAAATGGGTCGCGCGCTCGGTATTTTTGACGAGAAGGTACAAACGCGGTTCGAGACAGTGAAAAACATTCGAAACGCATTCGCGCATGCTCTGCGGCCACTCGATTTCGAGCACCCCAGCATCGTCGCTGCGGTCCGGACACTACTACCGAAGGCAATGCCGCTTGAGGACACAAGCATGTCGCCGGCGAGAAAACGCTACATCGCGTTCTGCTGGTCGATGGGAATCAAGCTCTACCAATTAGCCAACGAGCACGGGGGCAAAGAGATGCCGATTCATATGAGCATCGACGACCGAATGCCTGCGAGGTCATGACCAACGGGTGATGATCGCCGAGGTCAGCGCGTTTCCTGGACGTACCATGCGCTGGCAAATATTTCGGCGGGGACCGACCCCGGGACCTAGGATATTGCTGTGAGTTTCGCGGACAATGAGACCCGCGCTGCCATGTTGCTCGAGCTTGAGCGCAGAACCTGAGGCTTAGAGATCGGGACGCCAAGAAAAAGCCTTGCATCAATCCTGGGGCATCAATGCCGTATTTTGCGTTTTCAACAGTCATCCACGCATCCCTGCGATGTTAAGCGGCGTGGGCTTTGTGGCAGATCAGCGTAAGAACGGACAGACCGGATACCACTAGGCCACGGCGATCGCAGTTGTCGGCGCGATAGGCGCAGTATTGAAAAAGCGGCTGGTCGGTTTTCAGGAACGCAGGCTGAGTGCCGGAATGACGGTCCGTGGGCCGAACGGCGCGGTCGCCCCGCTACGTCTTGGGTTCGCCGGCATATGTACCAAACGACCAAACGTGCCCTTCTAAATCCTTGCAGGTGAACTCACGTGACCCATAAGGGGTGTCATACGGCGCAGTCACAATAGTCGCGCCGGCTCGTTGCGCTCGATAGGCAGCTTCATCGAGGTTACCGTCAATGGCGACGTAGACACACTGATTGGTCCCGTTGAGTGCAAGAGGACTGTGCATTCCGTACTTATCATCGGCATGATCGGGGCCCAGCATGATCATGTCGTCGCCGAGCTTCAATTGAGCGTGAACGACTTGTCCGGCCTCCTCAGCCACGAAATGTGGCTGGAAATTGAAGGCTTGCTCAAGCCAGTCGATCGCCGCCTTTGGGTCACGGTATCGCAGAGTTGAAAAAAGCTTTGTCAACTTCGACTCATCAGACGACGATCTTTCACATCAAGAGTCGTAGCTTTTGCAATTGCAGATAGAAGCGTCAACGACCGAAACACGGGGCGCAAGCGGCCGGGGAGCGCTCCGGCCACTTTTCGAGGAAGGCGACGTCTGCGTCTTTTGGACGAGCCCGTGCTGAGAACCGGATCATCGGCCAACTGTTTTGCGGGCGTCGGCGCCGGGCAAAACGTCGAGCTTAGGAGCGTTTTAATACGTAGCCGCTAGGGCGGCACTGCATAAAGCGGGGGCGACGATGCTGGCCAAACTGGTGATGGGAATGGGCTTGCTCGGTGTGGGCGGGTATGTCGGCTATACGGTGATGAACCATGACCCGGCTATTTACCCGTATTCCAAGGCGCAAGTGGAAGAGATGCTGGCGTCTTCAGAGTTGAAGATGCCTCGGCGTACGAAGGATGGGGAAATCCGGATCTGGGGCGATGGCACTTCCGATCGCGGCGTCGCGCTCAAAATGACTTACAACGACGGCGACGCGAACACGCCCGTCCTCGCCTGCGACGCAGTGCTGACCGTCGTCGAGCCGGCAAAGACGCGCGTCAATGCCGACTGCGGGGCCCCGAACTCGAGTTCAGCCATTGTGAACACTGAGATGGCGATCAGGGCGCCTATGTTCGAGGAATATATCGATGCCACGCTGCAGAAGCGGGCATTCGACCGTCAGATCGTCGACAACAAGGAAATGGCACTGGTCATGCACAACATGGGCGGCATGCAGCGCGAGGCGCTTCAGCGGTCCGACGAAGCCCAGCGCCTACAGGCGAACAGTAACTAAGCCGCGATTAAATGTCTGCTCGCCTTCTGGCTGGCTGCTGCGCGATCGGCGCGGTTTGGGCTGTATCAAATGCTACAGGGTCCCACCACGGTCTCGTCCTTGCGCACCCGGCATCCGAAGCGCTCGAGCGGCTATCAAGCGCCGAGAGGGTGGTCGAGGGCACGGGCATGGGCAGTCTGACGATTGCGCCGGACGACACGCTCGGTCACACGGCTATCATCAAAATCCACCGTGCTGGTGATCCCCGCACCGTTCCGTGCCGTGTCACGATCAGCGCGGTGTCGGAAGCATCGTCGCGCGCCGACGTGGACTGTCGCCAGCCCGCAGGCAACACCGCCGGCGCGCAGGATGTCGCGATCCAGGCTATTACGCTCGTAATGCGCGAGCATGTGCGTCGCATCCGTCGAAAACCGTGCCTATGATATCGACGGCGTCGCAAATTCCATGATGCTGCTTGTCGCGGCCAATGAAGCAAAATTGGCGGGATCGATGCAAGGACGGGCTCGCCAGCACGCGGACGCCCAATAGGAGATTGCCGAAGACGAGCATCTGGCTGTGCCAGTGCGACGCTCTCGCAATTCAATTCAGTCCGTCGGCTTTCAGGAACAAAAATGTGCCAGTTTAAAGGAAATTTCTGGGGCGCAAGTCGCCGGGTCGCGCGCCACAAATGCGTCCGCTGAAGCAAAAAGAGGCTGGCTGACCGTCGGCCGTTGAGTTTTCTCGATAGATCGGGACTCTAGTTAGTGCTCTTGTGGCCACCCAGGTCGGGATCGAACGAGGGGGGCGACGATCGTGCAGCCAACAAAAATCACAATCGTCCGTGCAACGGGATTAGCCGCGATTATCGGCCTGCTTTGTGGGGCGTCACCGTCGCCCGTTGCACGAGGCCACGTCGTAGGCATCGGTGGCGTGTTCGTACGCAGCGCAAATCCCGGTCGCCTTGCCGCGTGGTATCGCGACGTCCTCGGCATCGCGCTCGAACCTTGGGGAGGAGCTCTGCTTCGCTATGATGCGCCAGGCCATCCATCTGTAGCGGTATGGAACGCTTTTCCGCTCAAAAACAGTCAGTTCGCGCCTTCTAAACGCCAGTTCATGATCAACTTTGCCGTTGATGATCTGGACGCTATTTTAATACGGCTGGCCAAGAAGGGCGTGACGATCACCGATCGGCAGCAAGATGAGAACGGCCGCTTTGCTGGCATAATAGATCCTGACGGCACTAAAATCGAACTTTGGGAACCCAAACGATAACAGGTACGCGCCTCAACATCTTCTTGCAGCTTGTCGGTTACCGAGGCATCACAACGCAGGGGGCGGGTACTTGATGGCAGGTCGCGGCGAAGCGCTGATCCTGCGGCTAGCACCCCAACCGATCTGCGACGCATGTATCGTTACGAAGCTCTCCCTCGGCGGACTTCATCAGGTGCGAACCCGGACGCGTGCTCTTGCCGGCATCCGTGGCTTCGAGCGGCTCAACGCGGCATGCGCGACGTGCGGAAAAAGAGGTCCTGCTATCCCGGGGTCAAGGCTATAAACGGAACTGGCTTGACATATCGCGCCCTGCTCCAGGCTCGACAACATCGATTGCCCGCATAGCCCACGATGCGTGCGCACGAGCTGGCCGACTTTGGGCGGGGTCTGCTTGGAAAAGGCCTGCACGCCAGGCTGCGCGTCTTTCAGGGTCGCGTCGAGCGTGTTCATGCTGCGGTTGGCCGACGCGATCGCGCCGCGCATGTCGGTGATCAGCGGACCGGCCTGGCCATCGACGGTCTGCGCCAGATTGCCGATCTTTTCGGCCGCGATGCCCGCCTGTTTCAGCGTGACGCGCGTCTCGGCGATGGTCGCGGCAATCTCCGGCCCACGATCGGCAAGGCTGTCCGACAAGCGGTCGACATTGGCCAGGATGCCCGAAAGCGATTTCTGGTTCTTGTCATTGAGCAATTCGAGCAGCCGTTCGGACAGGGTCAAAATGCGCTCGAGCAGTTGCGGCGCAGAACTGAGCAGCACACCCAAGCCGCCGCGCTCATTACCAGCTTTTCTACTCTCATGTGGTCAATCCAACGCAAGGCGGGTTGATGCCCAAGCTCTTGCGCTTTGCACCAAACGGTGCATTTCTGAGCGATGCACGACCGCAAGTGGATGAACAAGCTTCTTTACCCACGGCTGGACTGGCGCGCTCTCCAGGCCTTTTTTTGATGTTGCGGAGTACGGGACGTTTCGGTCGGCTGCGGTAGAACGGCGGTTTGCGCTAACCACTTTGCGCGGGCACGTTGGTGACCTGGAGCGGATGGCGGGTTGCGAACTCGTCGTACGCTCCCAAGGGGGAATTACGCTCACTCCGGCCGGTGAAGACATGCTGCGCGTCGTCAGGGCCATGGTCGTCGGTAAAGAGCAAGCGTTGGCTTCCCTACTCAATGAAGCGTGACGCACAACAGCAGACAAGACAGCGGCTATGTTGACCGACAGATTTGATCAGGCACTCGCCAAGACGCGATGCGGAAACAAATCTCGCAAGCACACTGTATCTTCCATTCAATATGAAATAGGTTGGGCCTCGCTTGCATCTTCTCGGCGCGTCCCTCTATATTTACAGAGGTTGCTCAGTGAGCGCTGACATTGGCGGCTCAATTGCGGAAATCCCCCCCGGACTAGCGGTCCAGCCGTTTTTCGCGACATCCATCGGAAAAGCAACGGCTGGCGGTTGCTTCGCGTGAAGACATCCATCTCGGGCAACCCTAAATCAAACGCAATCTTTGGGCTTTCAACGCAGCTCCGGCGGCTGCGTTACTGCGCGAAAGGGCTGAACGACGACCGTTGCAGATCTGGCACCCTTTCCCCTGGCCTCATCGGTTCATTACCGCGAAGCAACCTGGCCTTAACACTTTCCATCGAGGTCTGTTCTGCGGCTTGGACCTTGTCTTCCGAGCCAATCACTCGAGCTAAGTGACTAAGGGTCTGTGTTGCCATGTCCAGCGACTGCAATTCAGACTGATACCGCGTGAGCAAAATGGGATCGTTCGCGAGTTGCTCGCCAAACGCGTCGATTGTTCTACGGATATATTCGAGTTCTTCCTGGACGCGTAGATCGAGCAAACTTGAGCTGGCCTCCAGTGGAGCCATGATTGGAGCACGATAGATAGTCCGTGCCTTTGGTGGCACAACCGATGCCCGCGCTGCAGCCACAATCGCGTCGATGCGTGCTTGCCCCGTGACCCCGTGATCGGACGCCTCCGGACGGGCAACCCGAAACCTCATGCAATGTTGGCCGGCCGACAGAACACTTGCAAAACTCCACCACTGAACTGGTTTGCGCTCGAATTGTCACGGCAGCGAGACACGGGCGGCCGGCTGGACCAACGTCACCACTGAACATCGGACATAGTCTATCATGGTCACATGGTTCCTAGCGCTCGGACGGTAATGTTACGGTGACTAGCAAGCCAGCCGACGGCTGATCCAAGGCGGAAGACCGATCATTATCCGCTATTACCTCTGGTGCCGCACGTTGCGAACGACCCGATCGCGAGACTCGCTACGCAGCGCTTTCGATACGTCGCTCCAAAGGATGCCGCTGTTGCCACCGACGTCCCTTCTCCCCGCCTGACCGTCAGCGACCGACTAGGCACCGTCGCCGAACATTTCGACCAAAGAGCCCGCCATCTCTCCAATCCGACTCTTGCGTTGGGTGTGATTATCTAGCGCGCACAGAGCGGTAGACTGGACTCGGAAGAGGTAGTTTGGAAATTTGTCGGCATAAGCAAGCTACGAAAACGCAAGCCGATTGGACGCATCATCCGCCAGATGCCCGCTCTGTTTCGTGCCATATGACTGCGGCAACCGCCATGGCTGTGATCTGCATCGCAGGAATGGTCGCCTTCTGTTCAATTGCCCAGTCCTTAGCATAGCTGCTCATGGGTACGCGCAACTGCTTTAGCGCCAACTGGGACGGTTCGACATGGCATCAGCGGGCGTTTCCGACCTACTCCAAAAACGGGTCTCAGTACCTGCCGCCGACCAGATTGCGGTGCTTATGTATCCGATGCACGCATTGGCGTAGCTTTTTTCACCGAGCGTCTAGAGCGGTGCAGAAATGGCATCGTTCAGGTGTCGACAACACCCCTGAACTACTGTTTAATATTCATTAAGCATCGAAGCGGTGCAGCGGATGGGGAGTAAGATGGGACAGGCGGCCAGGGCGTTTTCAGTACCGGTCATCGACCGACACGACCTCCATCGGCTTGAAACCCACTTTGTCGCCGGCGACATTTACCGACGCGACGACCTTGTTGTTCGGCAGGCCAAGCTGGCTCGTTTGGTGTCGAGCAACATCATCCCCCGACTTCTGCGCCTACACACCGAAGTTGTACCTGACGCGCCAACAGTCGAGCTTTTGATCGAGTCTCTGGCTCCCACCAGTGCCGACATCAGCGGCCTCGCAGATATCGTGCTCGGTAATGATCTTGAAGCGGCTGCCGCCTATGTGATTGTGCTGCGCGATAGCGGTTTGTCGATGGAAACGCTATTCATCGAACTCCTAGAGCCGACCGCGCGCTTTCTGGGCGAAATGTGGGATCGTGACGAATGCGACTTCGTCGATGTGACGCTCGGCGTTGCCCGCCTGCAAAAGCTGCTTGCCGTGTTCAACTCCACACACACAGTACCATCGTTAGATAGTCGACGACACGTGTTGATGGCGATGACGCCCGGTGACCAGCACTATTTCGGCGTCACGATGGTCGAAAAGTTTTTGGTGGCTGCGGGGTGGCAGGTGCAGACCGAGCTATCTGGCGAGCTCAACGACATCATTGATGCAGCACGCAATCATTGGTTTGCCGTTGTTGGCCTGACTGCAGGATCGGACAGACAACTGCCCATCCTGGCATCGACCATCACGACGCTCCGGAAACAATCGATAAATCGGGAAATCAGTGTCATGGTGGGGGGACCGATGTTCACAGCCAACCCGGCGCTAGCCATTGATGTCGGTGCGGATGCCAC
>CBDFGU010000002.1:0-24178 GCA_965247335.1 Rickettsiales bacterium | reverse complement strand
GATTTCGCTGCCTGGCACCGCGGCACCATGACGGTTTACCTCTGCCTCAGTGCGCCGAAATTCCCGGTGTTCAATCGCTGGCTGCGCCTGGTGCTCACGTCGGCGCTCGATGAGATGACTGACACGCTGCGTCCGCCGCCCGCCCCTGTCTGCTTCATGCTCGATGAGCTGGCCACCCTCGGGCATCTCAGCACGATCGAGAACGCGATCGGCCTTGCCGCCGGCTACGGCGTGCAGCTGGTGACCGTCTGGCAGGACGTGGCGCAGATGCGCGATCTCTACAAAGGCCGCTGGGCCTCCTTCATCGGCAATGCCGGCGTGCGTGCGCTGTTCAGCCTCGAAGATTACGAGACCGCAGAATACTGGTCGAAATTCATCGGCCGCCATCTGGTGCCGACGGAAAGCGAACAGCGCGACACCTGGGGCCTGGCAAAAGGCTCCTCCGGCGGCGAGACGCAACGCGCGCTGATCAGCCCCGAGGAAATCATGATGCGTTATGCCACCGGCAAGATGCTGGTGCTTAAGCAGGGCACGCGGCCGATGGAGGCCGACCGGGTGCCCTACTTCAACGATCGAAGCCTAGCCGGGCTGTGGGATGATCCGCGGCAGGGTTGATCCCGCCGCGGATGCCCGATCACTGCATGCGCCAGGTCACCGCCTGCACGGCCATAGCCGCAGCGGTGCGCCTGATCGCTTCATCGCCACTCGGTGCCGTCACTTGCGCCGCATAACCGATTACCGGGCAGGTCACGCTGTAAAGGTCAGGGCCGATCAGCTCGGCCCTGGGGGAAATCTTGATCATCGTCGTCGCTCCTATAATCAGCCGCTGAATGCGGCTGATAAGGTGACGAACACGCGCCTTGGTCCCCGTCGCCAGGGTGTCAACGCGAAACCGCAAAAAGACTTGGCCGCACCTGCTCTGACATTTCGGGGCGTATGGGTTCGCTGTTCACCTCACGGCGTCGCGTGCCCTTGGCACTGATTGCCGCCTGATGACGACCCCGGCCTTCGGATGCTGCCGCTTCGGCCGCGGCGGCGAGCGCCTGGTTCAACTCCGCCCGCAACCCCTGCAGGATGCCGGCGAGCGCATGGCGCGGTGCCGTGCGATAGGCGGCGGCCAGCCGCATCGCAAAATCCGCATGGATGCCGGCGGCATTCGCTGCCGCCTGCCGCTGCACATCCGCGGCGATGTCGGCAAGAATGCCGGCGAGCTCGTCAATGACAGGCTCGACCTGGGCGGTCGCGCGGGCACGCCGCGCGACCCTGACACGCGCTCGATGCCGCCGCGCGAGACGAAGCCGTGGCGGGCGTTCATCCCCTCCCCTGCCCTCGCGGAACAACGGCATAACGCGGTGAAGCGTGTAACATAGCTCTCGCCCGGTTGCTCTAAACGCTGCGCGAATCCTGGTTACCCGCGCCGTTCCGCCAGTGGCGCGGGTCAGCTCAGTCGCGTCCGCGTTCCCTGCCTTCCGATCGCGCCAGCTCCTCCTCGCGCATCTTTACCAGGAGCTGCAGATGCGCGTCGCCTTTCGCCTGGATGTTTAACAAATGCTCGTGCGTCAGCGCGCGGATATCCTCGGGCCGCAAGGCGCGCCCGGCTTCCATATGCAAGCGCACCTGGTCGAGCGCCTCGTTGCTGCGCCGATCGGCACCTTCGCGCGCATACTGCGCGCGGCGCGCCGCGGGATCGGTCGCGAGCTCAAACGCGGTATATTTGCGCGGCGGCGGTGGCGCTACCATCGAGTCCAACAGGCTCGACACAAAGTCGGAAAGCTTCTCGGCCCCCTTTCCTACCGTGTCCGATGCGACCATCAGCGCGCGGTCGGCAGCCTGGGCCGGATCGGGTCCGCTCGGCGGACTATAGTCTGACGGCTCAGAGCCCCACGGCGCGCGCGCTGGCCCTTGTTGTGTAACATCATACACAGTTTCCGACTGTGCGACGCGCTCGGCCTGGCGATCGAATTGCAGCGCTTTGGCCTCGGCCACGGTCGGCAGCGCTTCGCGATCGACGTCGGCCATGCGCGCGCGGATGTCGGCAGCTTTTGCACCCTCGATGCGCCGGGCCAGGCTGTGCGTTTCGCAAACCTGATCGATGACCACGAAATCACGGCGGTCGCCCTTGGCGAGCATATAGCCGCGCTCGTCGAGCGCCGCGGCAAACTGCTGCCCGGTTTCGGTCGCGTTCCAGAGCTTTGTCAGCTCGGCCTTCATTTCCCTCGGGCTGATGCCGGTGCGATCAGCCTGCTGCATCTCAGCCGGTGATGGCGTCCGCTCGGGCCGCGGCACGCCGTCACGTTCGGCATGCGCGCCCTGGGTCCGCTCGTGCCCGAACTCACGCTCCAAAGCGCGGGCGACCTCCTCATGCTTGCGATAGTTGTGGCTGTCAGAAATCGCCGCCATGCGTTCGAGGTCGATGCGCGACCACACCACATGCAGATGCGCGCGACCGTCTTTGACGTGCTGCATCACTACCCGCGGCTGATCCTGAAAGCCGAGCGCCTCCTCGAGCGCGTCAACCGCGCGGGTCTTCTGCGCGTCGGTGAGTATCTCGTTTTCGCGTGGGCTGATCGCCGCGTGATAGAGCCCCTTCTCGGTGCGCGCGCCACTCGCCACCGCTTCCATCTCAGCGAGCGCGCCGTCAAGGTCAGTCGCCGCCACGCCGCGCACTTCGAACAGCTCGGCAACCTCGTTCGTGTCGGTGCGACGCAAATGCACAGCTAGGGAAGCGGCACCGCCGCGCGACTTCCCCTTGATGATCATGGCGTCGCCGGTCTTGAGGGTTTGGTGCGGCTCGGCAGCTCGCGACCAAGCGCGTTCATCAACGCCGCCCGGATCGCGGCGATGTCGTCGGCCATGCGGGCCAGCTCCGACGACGTGGGCGGATTGCCGGTCGTGTGCGCCAGCTTGGTCAGCTGGTTCACATTGCTGCCGACGCGCCCCACCCGCCCCAGCAGCTCCGCGATGGCTTCGCGTTCCAGCGGCGGCCGGCGTCGCGCACGTGGCCCGGCGTCGCCGAGCCCCATCGTCCGCAGATAGGCCCCAACCGACAGACCAGCGCGGGCCGCCAGCTCGGTCAGCTTGGCATGATCATCACCCGTGCAACGCACCGCCACGAAGTGATCCTTCGGATCGACGACCGTGCGCCGGCCACGCCAGGGGGCCGGCTTCTTCTCAGCGGGTGCGTCAGGCGGAGTATCCGTCATGCCGACGCGCCTCCTCAGCGCGAGGGTTTCTTGCTTGCTGTTTCCAGACCGAGGATCGGTCTGGACGAGAGGGGTGCAGCGGGAGAGGCGAAGCCTTTCCCCTGCCAAGACGTGAGGACGCGGATGATCATGGCGGCGAAGCGGCAGGGTCAGGCGTGTAACATCACATGGCTTGCAAAAGATTGATAATGTAGAGAAAGGATAATAAGATGATTCGGAAAAAAGGGGTAAGGAAAAAAATTGGGAAACGAAAAAGGGAGGAACGAAAAACGGAACGAGAAGAGACAGATTGAATGAAGGGAAAACAGGAAAGGGATTCGAAGGAGAGTGGAGCAAGGAAGCAACGCGATGGAGGATAGAGGGATCAAGGCCGCACGGATCATCAGGCAAGGGGAAGCTGAGAGAGCTGGCTGACATCCCCTGCCCTGCCCCACATCGAGACACGGTGCGGGGGAAAGCGGACCTGGGCAAGCCGCCGCCGAGCGACCATCCAAGGGTCAGGCGACGGCGTCGGCTTGCCTTACCGTCATCAAGGGGATCGAAGGGCTTTGGAGGCGCGCAAGGCGCGCCCCTTATCAGGTGAAGGGGCCCCCTCCCGTCCCCCAAGGGGGAAGCGGATACTTAAACCAGGTGATGCGCACTGAAGGAGGCAGCTGGGTCACGTCACTCCTCGTCGATGACCGGGATATTATGGGCGCGGAAGATGTCGTTCAACGCCTGGGCGAAGATCGTCTTGACCGGCAGGCCGGTCTTGGCGCGCACCATCAGGATGTTGCGGCTATAGGCTTCGGGCAGCCACGCGCCGACATGCACCCTGCCCTCGCGGCTCTTGGCCTTGGTCGTCGCTTTTGGCGCGGCTGCTACGTCCTCGCTGCCGCTATCGGCCGCCGGCGTCGGCATCCGCCCGGCAGCTTTATTAAGCTGCGCCTGAATGGCTGATACTTTCGCCATGATGTTCACTCCTTCCCAATTTCACGAATTCACATGTGAACTCGAAGAGGCGTTGCAGCTCGATCGCCGCCTTCCCTTCCGGGTCCATTTCTTGCGGTGTGCGGCCGGCGGTTGGCGCTTCGGCATAGGCGCTGCGATGGCAGAGATGCACCGGGCATGACTTCATGCCGAACGCCTGCAGGATCATGTCGCGGGTCTCATCGGCCTGGCGGGTCGCGGTCGGATGGATGCCGTTGAGCAGCACAAAGGCCGGCGGATTGCCGGCGAGCATCAAAAGGTCTTTGACCGCCCCGAGCGTCTCGATCTCAACCATGTTCGGTCGGCATGGGATCAGCACCAGGTCAGCGGCGCGCGCGGCGTTAAGCGCGCTGTCGTCGCTGCGGCCCGCGGTGTCGATGATAGCCAGGTCGATTTCGGCGCGGCGCGAGGCGTCGAGCACGGGCATCAGCCGGCTCGCCTGGGCGGACACCACGGCGGGATTTTCATCGTCGCGGCGGTCCTTCCATTTGGCGGCGGTCGCCTGCGGGTCGAGGTCAACCAGGACCGTCGCATAGCCGGCGCGGGTCGAGGCGACGGCAAGCCCGATCGCCGCAACCGTCTTACCGGTGCCGCCTTTTTGGCCAATGATGGCAACTGTGAACATGTGAACCTGCGAATTCGTGAACGGATGAACAGTTCGTTTGTTCATATGTTCACAGAATGGCGATTCGAACAAGTTCACATGTGAAGCCGTGAAGAGTTCATGTGTTCACAGTTCTACAGGACCAATTTCGATATACCTTGTCCTGACAATGTACGTATGCTATACTCGGTTGAAAGGAGATGGTTATGCCTATGACACCAGAAAGCCGCTCCGAGCGGGTTGATCTTCGGATGACGCCGTCAGCCAAGCAGATGCTGCAGCAGGCGGCCACGGCCTCGAATAAGACCCTGACCGAATTCCTCCTCGATAAGGGGATGCAGGCGGCTTATGACACCTTGGCTGATCGCCGCGTGTTCATGCTTGATGAAACGCAATGGGACGCCTTCATGGCTGACCTTGATGCGCCGCCGGCTGATAATCCGCGGCTGCGGGCCTTGTTGGCGCGTGCGCCTGCCTGGGAACCGTGACAGCGCGTATCCCCGAACTTTCCGCCCCTGAGCCTCTCAAGAGCCATCACCAGCTCGACGCCTTCCATTCCGGCGTTGCGCCGCTCGATGAGTGGCTGCAGCGCAAAGCGCACCACAATGAAGCCGAAGATGGGTCGCGCACCTTCGTGCTGTGCGCTGGCAATCAGGTCGTCGGTTACTACAGCCTCGCAACCGGATCGCTGCTGCTGACCGCGGCAACCGGCCGTGTTCGGCGCAACATGCCAAGCCCGGTGCCGGTGATCCTGCTCGGCCGGTTGGCGATTGATCAGAGCTGGCAGGGCAGGGGACTTGGTAGCGATCTGCTGCGCGATGCGCTGCGGCGGGTGATCGCGACCAGTGAGAATGTCGGTGTGCGCGCCATCCTCGTTCACGCCATCTCGCTCGAAGCCAAGGCGTTCTATGAAGGTCACGGTTTCCAACCCTCACCGGTTGATCCGATGATGCTGATGCTCAAGCTCTCCGACGCCCGAAAAGCTCTAACTGGCGGTCATTAACTGGCTTCACATGTTCACATGTGAACTGTTCAACATATCACCTCTTCCCATGTTCCTTGTTCGACGCTGCGCCGGCAGGCGTCTTTTGGCGTCGATCTGGCGGGACGTTCCTCGTCCCGACAAGCTCGCATCGGCAGGACGCGCAGGGCGGGTCAAAAGCGTCGCCGGCTTCGGCGGCGGCACCGGAGCCACGCGCAGCGCCCGCTTGGGCGCGAGCATGGCGAGGAGCCACCTTTTGACGCGACCGAGCACCCTGGCACGGCTTCGCTTCATGCGTGGCCTTGCGCCGGCCAAGTCGTAGCTTTGCCGGTCCAGGTCTTCGATCGCAGCGCCCAGAGCGTGCGTTCGAGCCGCAGTTCGCCGCGTTCGGCCTTGCGGACCATGCCGGCAAAATAGCCGCCAGCTCCGCGGGTGAAATGCGCGGCGGGTTTGGTCGAGACGATCGCCAGCGCCAGCGCCGCCTGTTCGCGGCCCATCACGCGGCAGGCTTCGCCCCAGAGCGAGGGGGAGACGCCGAGGTCGGGCCGTAGCCACTGACCGGCAGCATCGACAATCTCACGCCAGCCGGGCGTATCCGCGACAACGTAGGCGGCAAGACGGGGAGCGAGGTCGAGCAGCTGCGGTGCTTTGAGCCTGAATTCCTTTTCGGCTGTCAGCGGCGTGCGCGGAAGCGGGGAGGGGGGCACGGTGCTCGCATCTGAGCTACTTCCCTCGTAGGCATTTACAGTATCCTGAATAGGATTAATCGTTAGGTTTGTAGATATAGTGTGGGGCTCGTTTTCGAGCCCCGAGGGGCTTGTTCTCACTGCATCAGATGATGCCTCGGCGACCGCCGTGACCGCCTGTTTCAGCCATTGCTCGGCCTCGGCCTTGCGCCGCTCAAGCGAGCCAACGATCAGCATCAGCGGATCGGAATAGACCGCCTGCTTGGCGGCGCTCAAGAGAGCTGCGGTATCGCTCTCAAGCCGCGCCCATTCGCTCGGCAGTGCGTCGAGCAAGGCGAGCTGCTCGCCCACCTGGCGGATCACCCGGCGCGCCAGGGTGATGCGGCGACGGCCTTCCTTCATATGGTCACGCTCGATCTTGGCGGCGGCGGCCAGCTGCACGAATTCGCTGGTGCGCTGTGCCAATGGCGAAAGGTCGAAGCCGAACGCCTCGATGATGCGGCCGTCGGGGCCGCGGCGGCCGTAACGCTTGCCTTGCTCGTTGTCGCGGATGACGAAGATGCCGGCCTCGAACAGGGCGCGATTGAGCGCTTTGACGCGGGCAGGGGAGAGATTGAGGAACTCCTGCTGACGCCTTGCTGACGGCCAGGCGATCGGCCGTGAGCCTTCTTCCCAATCCTGCGCCTGGGTCTGTTTCACCAGCCAGCACACCAGTTTGAAGGCATGGGCCGGCAGCCCGAGATAGGGCTCGGCTTCCTGAAAGGCGGCGAGCACGCGCATCGGCTTGGCGGTGCCGCGTGGCAGGCCGGTGAACTGATCGGCGCGGTCGATCAGCGTCAGCATATGCAGGCTCATCCGGCGCGCGCCGGTGACCTGATTCGGTGTGTGGGTCGCAAAAGACATGACTTCTCCGTCGGGGTTGCAGCAGCAAACCCGCCCGGAAAGGGGCCGAAAATCGGCACAAAGCCGCCCATTAGCGAAAACGGTGTTTTCGCTTGACGTTCGGCTGGAATGTGGGGAAACTCCGATTGTCCAGATCGAATGAGTTTCCCGGTTCCGCCGGAGTATCAGCCCCGCTTTCGAGCGGGGTTTTTGCTTTCTGGGTCTTGATCTCTCCAGAACTGGTTGCGCGTCACCGGATGCGAATCACCCGGCAACTGCCAAACCTGCATGAAAAAGTGATTCGGGTCGAGCATCTGATAGTGCAACGTTCTTGACAGCCGCGTGCCAGGGCAGGGGCTTTGCGCCCCCGCACCCCCGCAGGATATTTGTTCCAAGATGATGATGATTAGGGCAGGATCAAACCACGGTGCAGCCAGGGATGGCGATGACCGTCCAAGGTGATGAGCCTGTCGCAGCGATGCGGCAGGCTTTTCTATGCTCGCCGGTTGGTCGCGGCAGTCCTGTCGCCGCACCCCGGTTTCAGCACCGCCTAGGCGCCCTATCCAATCACATGAATATTTCAGATAAGCGCTTCAGCCAATCGGAAACAGATCACGCACGCGGATCAAGAGTTTACCGGTTTCAACCGAGCGTCGCGCCTTCAGCGATATGACATTATCTAGTGGGATTTTGTTGTTCAGCGCCTCATACAGGTCGAGCCCATCCATACAAACGACGCTTCCCCCTGGCCCGTAAGCGATAAGGCCCTCCTCGGTGAAGCCGCTGTAACTGACGAACAGCCCGCGCGCCCATACAGGACGGTTGCGAAGCTTTCCCTGAAACGCATGTAGATCGGCAGCTGGCGTGGGTGCGTTCTGCCATTTAGCTTCGACGAGATAGGTTTCACCCTCAAGGTGGAAGCTGCCATCAATCTGTTCCCCTGTGGTTCGAAACCCGCCGCGCGCCAATAGCCCGTGCGCATCGAACAGCCTTTTCAGGAATTGCTCGAAGGCGTAGCCCCGAGGTTGCGGCTGAATTGCTTGAAGACCCATCAATTCCGCCAGCAGCGCGGCGTAGTCGGGCATTGCAGCCTGGGGAGCAACCGGAACGACGGGTTTGGGTGCAGGTGCGGGCTTAAGCGGCTTGCCTTCAAGCCTGTTAATTAGATTAGAAAACTGCCAATGGGCATTTGGGACCTCGTCCACCGAATTGTCCATCGCCCGCAGACTTTCGCGATGTTCCCATAGTGCGTTTAGAACACGAACAGCGTTAGCAACACTCGCTTTTCGTAACAGGCACCGAACTCGTTTTGCCTTGGACGGACCATCCTCCGCAAATTCTGATCGATCAATGTCAATATTTAGCTCGATCTGGAAGAATTCTGATATCGTTCGGTTGGTGAAGTCCAATACCCACCCTGACTGCATTCCAAACAGCTTATCGATTAACGTCATGTCAGCAGAGCGAATAGCAGGCATTATTTTTTCCCACCGCGTTCTATAGGTCGAATTGCGGCGTGTATAGTCGCAAGATAAAAATAGAATATCCAGCTATACCATATTCCCTTATCATAATCGGTATTTTGTGCGGCATTATGATGCCGGATTCCAAAGTTATTTGCGATTTCGAAAAGGGCCGCCTCGTCTTTTCTAGTCAAAACAGCTTTCAAGTTAGGTCGAAGATATTCAAGTACATCAGCAAGATCACGCACCGCATCACGCCGCTCATCCATTGACGAACGATACCGGCGAAATTTTGTCTGCGCTGCAGCAACGCGTGCAACGACGTTGTCGGGATCGGCCTTTGGCAAAGGCGCTTCTAGAAGCCCACTCAAGCCATCATCCGCAAGAAGCAGAATTTCACCGTCAACCGACAGCTCATATCCCTTCTCGTAAAGTGCAAGCAGCTTGTTTATGCGTTCGCGATATTCGGCCTGCCCGGCAAGCTTCTCAAACTTCGTGCCATGCCAGCCGCATTGGTCCCAATCATGCCAACGCCTCTCCACCGGCTTTGAGCAATGCTCGTACAAAAACTCGATCACATCAAAAAGATCTTCTTCAGAGTATGCGCTGATCTGCGACTCTATTGGCGTCAGGTCGGCTTTTCGCAACTCAATCAGCAATGCGCCTTGAAGGTTTTGCCCCACGGTACCTGGAACAAAACCGGCGTCGACACATTGGTAACCAAGAGCCTCTTGAAAATACCCATCATATTCCATCGTGACGAGTTGATGTTTGAACAGGGCTCGCATTCCATCCAGGTCGAACCCAGCCGTAAGCGGGTTCTTGCCAGTTCGAACTGAGTAGTAAGGCTTCTCTCTAGACATGCTGATGGAGCCTTGAAATCGTCCAGCCGCTGACATTGTAACTGCGCCCGATCTCGGCGAGCGTCTCATCTCCGCGCTCGCGTCGTGCCAGTGCTTCCTTCTGCTGATGCTGTGTCAGCTTCGGCCTGCGTCCAAGCTTCACACCGCGCGCGACAGCGCGGGCACGACCTTCGCCTGTGCGCGCGCGGATCAGCTCGCGCTCGAACTCTGCCAAGCCACCCAGGACGGTAAGCATCAGGCGGCCGTGTGCCGTGGTGGTGTCGGCCCAGGTGTCGCCCAGGGATCGGAAGCCAGCCTTCTTGCCGGTGATCGCTGCCAGGGTGTTGAGCAGATCGCGGGTCGAGCGTGCCAGACGGTCCAGCCTGGTCACCATCAGCACGTCGCCGGCCTCCAGCTGATCGAGCACTCGGCGCAGCTGCGCCCGGTCGGTCTTGGCACCTGAGGCCACTTCGCGAAACACCTTGCCAGCGCCAGCAGCCGTCAACTCGGCCACCTGTGCCGAAACGCTCTGCCCGTCCGTTGATACCCGCGCGTATCCGTAAATCATGCTCTCATTATGCACCTATATTATGCACACAAAAAGCTCAATCCGGTCAGTCCCCTAGGTTTTGTGCATATATCTTGATTTATGCACATTTCTTAGTCAAGGATTAATGTAGCAAATCATCCTATAAGTGTTGTTACAGGAGGTTGTCCCGGTATACCAACGTCCGTAGTCGGAATTCGACGCAACACCAACACTTATTTGGCTGCTGGCCGTACTGTCTGCCCAAGTGGAACAATTGTTGGCGTTGCCAGCTGTCGCATAGTTTGCATTCCCATTTTGATAAATACCTATATAGCTATAGGTGCCCCCAAATCGATTCGCCGCACTCCAGACCGCATTGTCATTCGGCGCACGACCACTGCTATCTGTGGTAAAACTAGCACCACCATGTGTTACATCTGCTGCATCCGCAAAATAATATGTTGTCAACGGCATTAAGATTACTTGCGACCCATCCAACCATGCAAAGACGTGGCTTGAATTTAACAAACCTCGTGAATTTGCACTCGAATATCCATTCCATGTCGTATGTGTCGTCGCCAGCTCCGTCAGGCATTTAGCGTTACCGCCGCTGTAGCCACCCAAGTTTCCATTATAGGTTGTCTGGGTAATCACGAAGTATCCGCTGCCAGCAGGCGCAGTCGGCGGAGCTGTTGCTTGGGTAGTCACCATCGCCGACCAATTTGATCCATTGCAAAATTCTATATATTGAGATGTCGTATTGTAGCGCATCGCGCCAGCTGGATAGGTCGAGCAGCTAGCACCCGCCGATGCCGCGGCGCTTTGAAGCGCGTAGGCGGGATACTGCCAGGTGCCGCTGACGCACACGAGGCTGTTGCCGTCATCCGTCGCGCCATTCTTGGTCGCGTCTGAAACACGGCCGCTCGGTGAACAGGACTGGCCCTTCTGATTATCGGCAAGCGACGGCACACTGACGATCGCCAGGAAAGCGACGATCAACGCGACGCGCCAGATCATTTACCCTCATTGATCGAGCAGCACCGGCAGCTTGCGGTTGTTGGTGTCTCACAGGAGTGCGGATTGACGTTGTCGGCGTTCCAGACACATGCGGCATCATGGGCGGCGCAAATGTCGTCGCAGGATTTCATGGTGGCTTTGCCGGGCGGTGGTTCCGGCGCCTCAAGCGTCACGCATTGAAGCTGCGGATGGGAATGCGTCTCGGGTGCGGCATGCACTGGCACATTGAGAACGCATAAAGACCAGACAAAACCGATCAGCAGAGTTGATTCAAGGATTAGGAAGTTTCTGTTTGTCATAACTCAGAGAGGGGTGTGATGTTTTCTGGATATGCAATATCCTATTTACATATCTTACTAATGCAATATTAAATATTAACTGGCTGATAGCCTCATCCAATCAATTCGAAATCGATAACGCGCTGAGTTCTTTTGCTGAGGAGCCATTCGATGACAACGATAAAGTCCCGCGCCATCGGGCCGTTCCCGAAGCCAATCACCACACCACGCCGAAACTCATCGTTTTTAGTCCGTGTGCCGTCGTTGTTGCCTATGGCGTAAAGGATACCGCGAAGGGCTGAGCAGATTTCACTGTCGCGTTCCGAGGTGTGCACCTTGAGCCGCACGTTGGCCATATATTCTGGGTCAGTCTCGACGCGGCGGCTCATCCCAGCATCTCGCGCATAGCGTCCATATCCATCCCGCGACCGCGGGTGCCCATATGGATGTGTCCATCGAGCTGCACCAGGCGGTAGGCGTTGGAAACACCGTAATCGAGGCCCTTGGCTGGAAGCCGCTCGACATGCACGAGGCTGTTGGCCGCAAGTAAGCTGAGGCCTGATTTGATCCGGTCCCGCTCAATGCCGGTATACTCCTCGATCTTGTCGTAGCTGATGTTGGCGAGGTTGGTGGCGTTATCCCGGCGCGTGACAAACAGCAGATAGAGCTTCAGCGCGTGCAGCTCGATCGGCTTGCGCAGCGACAATTCGGTGAAAAACGAGATGGGGCCACCAGCCCGCGGATAGAGCGGTTTGGCCGGCAGCTTCCCCCAACCCTTGGTGGGATCATAGTTGGTCAGTTGAGAACTGCTGCGCCGGCCGAGAGGTTTGCGCACCACCAACTCACGTTCTTCAAGCAGCTTCAAGCCAGCCGACACCTTCGCCCGGCTCAAGGTCGTGATGTCGCACAGCGTCTCGTAGGTCAGATGGACGGTGCCTTTGGTCTCGTCAGCGTGGTGAGCCATGGCCACCAGCACCATCAGGGCGGCGGCCTGATCCGATCCAGATGCCGCGGTCCAGCGGAAGGCGGTGAGGCCTTTGTTCTGAATCCAGGTGGTCGGCAGCTTCACCCAATCCTTCATCGCCATCACTGCCGCGACCGGACTTTGGCCATCGAGAAGACGGCATGGATCGCATACGCGGCGACACCGAGGGCCGCGAGGGCGACAAAGATGAGCAGATAGGTCAAGGGCATTCGCCCCAAAGCGTCGGTAAGCGTGGTGACGTCCTGCATGGTGAGCCTCCTGAGTTTGGAAAAAAATTTTAGGAGGGGCACCCTTATACTTCTAGAGGCAGTCCGGCCTTAGCTACCGGCTATCATCAGGATTATACCATATTTAACAGTGTGTTGACCAAATTTGAGACCGTCTTTTAGAGAAACTTAAACAGTTCACGAACGATCTACAATGCACTCAGTTAGCCTGTTCGACCCACGAAGGGCAGCGTTTAAGACCCTTGATCCTGACGCGTGACCTCTCTGACACTTATCAGAGCGGGGCGCGATGCGGCCAGATTGATCACCGACACTCGTTCCGTAGGCGGAGATTGGAATGAGCGGACAGGGACGGCAGGTCGTAGCGCGCTTTGGGCGCTGGTATGAATCCCTCGCACCGAGACCAAAGGATTGGTTCGAGTATACCGCCTTCTTCGGGCTCTGCGCATTCATCGCCTGCCTGACAGTAGCGTTCTACAAACTTCGCGAGGCCGGCGCCCTCGAGGCTGCCATCCTGTGTGCGATCGTTGCCACGCCGATCCTGATCGTCCTTCTGCTGCACTGGTTTGGCCTGCTACGGCTTTGGCTTTGGAAGCTCGTCACCTCTGTCCTGTGGGCACTCGGCTTCGTGCTGATCTGGTCGCTCGACGGCGACAACATCCGCCAGACCGGGACATTGATCAGCTTCATCCTCAACCCGCTTAATAATGGACAGGAAGGGGTCATCATCCGGCGCTTTTTCAGCGACGGGTATTCGCTGCCCTCGTTTGTTTTCTATCACGCCTGGCTGGCGCTTTGGGTCGCGCTCGCGCTGCTGCGCTTGTTCACCCTCGGCAATCGGCCACTTAACTGGACCGACTTCAGCAAGTTTCGCTGGGTGTTCCTCAGCTCCTTGGCATGCGCCGGTTACCCGCTGGCGCGCTACATCTACACGCGGCTTGATCCCCTTGAGGCGGTCGATTGGTTGATCGCGCTAAAGCTGATCCTACCGCCCTTCCTGCTACCACTCGCCGGCATTGTCACCGTCATCGTCGCCGGATCAGCCCTGATCGTCATCACCGGGACATTTTATCTGATGCTGGTGACGCTGCCGCTGCTGATGTTCGATCTGCTCACAGCCCAGGCCAATGCCGCCCATGTGCGTGAGCAAAAGAAACTCGGCATCGCAAGCCACCTGGCCCGTTTCCATCACTGGCTACGAAGTGAGGCGCAGCCTGTCCGCCCCGACGACAGTAAGGGCGCACGCTTTGCCAGCCACGAGGAAACCGAGGCCGCACGCGACAGGACCGGCATGAGCTTCGGCCACTATGACGGCGCGCCGCTGCGGATTGAGACCGACAAGCACGTCCTGATCATGGCGAGCACACGCAGCGGCAAAGGCGTAACGGTCATCATCCCGCATCTGCTGCGCTACGGCGGCTCGGCCTTCGTGCTCGATCCAAAAGGGGAGAATGCACGCGCGACCGGAAGGGCGCGCACCATGTTCAATGATCACGTCCACTATCTCGATCCCTTTGGCATTTCCGGTAAGCCGCGTTCTCGTTTTAACCCCCTCGCGCATTTCACACCGGAGACGATGGAAGCGCAGAGCAAGGCGATCGCCGCGGCGTTGATCCTCGGGCTCAACCGCGACCACTGGAACGCCTCGGCGCAGCAGTTGCTTGCCGCCTTGATCCTCTATGTCGTGGCGTCGCCGGCACTGCCCGATGCCAAGCGCGACCTGGTGACGGTGCGCAAGTTGCTGCTCGGCGCGATGAAGCAGACCCTCGAAGAGATGAGCGAGAGCGATCTCGCTGATGGCCTGGTCGCCGACCTCGCAGCATCCTTCCTCAAGACACCCGAGCGCGAGCTCGGCTCGATCATCTCAACGGCGCAGCGCGAAACCGAGATTCTCGACAACCCGGCGATTGTCGCCTGCCTTTCAGCTACCGGCCCCGGTGAAGAGGTGGATTTCGCTGCCTGGCACCGCGGCACCATGACGGTTTACCTCTGCCTCAGTGCGCCGAAATTCCCGGTGTTCAATCGCTGGCTGCGCCTGGTGCTCACGTCGGCGCTCGATGAGATGACTGACACGCTGCGTCCGCCGCCCGCCCCTGTCTGCTTCATGCTCGATGAGCTGGCCACCCTCGGGCATCTCAGCACGATCGAGAACGCGATCGGCCTTGCCGCCGGCTACGGCGTGCAGCTGGTGACCGTCTGGCAGGACGTGGCGCAGATGCGCGATCTCTACAAAGGCCGCTGGGCCTCCTTCATCGGCAATGCCGGCGTGCGTGCGCTGTTCAGCCTCGAAGATTACGAGACCGCAGAATACTGGTCGAAATTCATCGGCCGCCATCTGGTGCCGACGGAAAGCGAACAGCGCGACACCTGGGGCCTGGCAAAAGGCTCCTCCGGCGGCGAGACGCAACGCGCGCTGATCAGCCCCGAGGAAATCATGATGCGTTATGCCACCGGCAAGATGCTGGTGCTTAAGCAGGGCACGCGGCCGATGGAGGCCGACCGGGTGCCCTACTTCAACGATCGAAGCCTAGCCGGGCTGTGGGATGATCCGCGGCAGGGTTGATCCCGCCGCGGATGCCCGATCACTGCATGCGCCAGGTCACCGCCTGCACGGCCATAGCCGCAGCGGTGCGCCTGATCGCTTCATCGCCACTCGGTGCCGTCACTTGCGCCGCATAACCGATTACCGGGCAGGTCACGCTGTAAAGGTCAGGGCCGATCAGCTCGGCCCTGGGGGAAATCTTGATCATCGTCGTCGCTCCTATAATCAGCCGCTGAATGCGGCTGATAAGGTGACGAACACGCGCCTTGGTCCCCGTCGCCAGGGTGTCAACGCGAAACCGCAAAAAGACTTGGCCGCACCTGCTCTGACATTTCGGGGCGTATGGGTTCGCTGTTCACCTCACGGCGTCGCGTGCCCTTGGCACTGATTGCCGCCTGATGACGACCCCGGCCTTCGGATGCTGCCGCTTCGGCCGCGGCGGCGAGCGCCTGGTTCAACTCCGCCCGCAACCCCTGCAGGATGCCGGCGAGCGCATGGCGCGGTGCCGTGCGATAGGCGGCGGCCAGCCGCATCGCAAAATCCGCATGGATGCCGGCGGCATTCGCTGCCGCCTGCCGCTGCACATCCGCGGCGATGTCGGCAAGAATGCCGGCGAGCTCGTCAATGACAGGCTCGACCTGGGCGGTCGCGCGGGCACGCCGCGCGACCCTGACACGCGCTCGATGCCGCCGCGCGAGACGAAGCCGTGGCGGGCGTTCATCCCCTCCCCTGCCCTCGCGGAACAACGGCATAACGCGGTGAAGCGTGTAACATAGCTCTCGCCCGGTTGCTCTAAACGCTGCGCGAATCCTGGTTACCCGCGCCGTTCCGCCAGTGGCGCGGGTCAGCTCAGTCGCGTCCGCGTTCCCTGCCTTCCGATCGCGCCAGCTCCTCCTCGCGCATCTTTACCAGGAGCTGCAGATGCGCGTCGCCTTTCGCCTGGATGTTTAACAAATGCTCGTGCGTCAGCGCGCGGATATCCTCGGGCCGCAAGGCGCGCCCGGCTTCCATATGCAAGCGCACCTGGTCGAGCGCCTCGTTGCTGCGCCGATCGGCACCTTCGCGCGCATACTGCGCGCGGCGCGCCGCGGGATCGGTCGCGAGCTCAAACGCGGTATATTTGCGCGGCGGCGGTGGCGCTACCATCGAGTCCAACAGGCTCGACACAAAGTCGGAAAGCTTCTCGGCCCCCTTTCCTACCGTGTCCGATGCGACCATCAGCGCGCGGTCGGCAGCCTGGGCCGGATCGGGTCCGCTCGGCGGACTATAGTCTGACGGCTCAGAGCCCCACGGCGCGCGCGCTGGCCCTTGTTGTGTAACATCATACACAGTTTCCGACTGTGCGACGCGCTCGGCCTGGCGATCGAATTGCAGCGCTTTGGCCTCGGCCACGGTCGGCAGCGCTTCGCGATCGACGTCGGCCATGCGCGCGCGGATGTCGGCAGCTTTTGCACCCTCGATGCGCCGGGCCAGGCTGTGCGTTTCGCAAACCTGATCGATGACCACGAAATCACGGCGGTCGCCCTTGGCGAGCATATAGCCGCGCTCGTCGAGCGCCGCGGCAAACTGCTGCCCGGTTTCGGTCGCGTTCCAGAGCTTTGTCAGCTCGGCCTTCATTTCCCTCGGGCTGATGCCGGTGCGATCAGCCTGCTGCATCTCAGCCGGTGATGGCGTCCGCTCGGGCCGCGGCACGCCGTCACGTTCGGCATGCGCGCCCTGGGTCCGCTCGTGCCCGAACTCACGCTCCAAAGCGCGGGCGACCTCCTCATGCTTGCGATAGTTGTGGCTGTCAGAAATCGCCGCCATGCGTTCGAGGTCGATGCGCGACCACACCACATGCAGATGCGCGCGACCGTCTTTGACGTGCTGCATCACTACCCGCGGCTGATCCTGAAAGCCGAGCGCCTCCTCGAGCGCGTCAACCGCGCGGGTCTTCTGCGCGTCGGTGAGTATCTCGTTTTCGCGTGGGCTGATCGCCGCGTGATAGAGCCCCTTCTCGGTGCGCGCGCCACTCGCCACCGCTTCCATCTCAGCGAGCGCGCCGTCAAGGTCAGTCGCCGCCACGCCGCGCACTTCGAACAGCTCGGCAACCTCGTTCGTGTCGGTGCGACGCAAATGCACAGCTAGGGAAGCGGCACCGCCGCGCGACTTCCCCTTGATGATCATGGCGTCGCCGGTCTTGAGGGTTTGGTGCGGCTCGGCAGCTCGCGACCAAGCGCGTTCATCAACGCCGCCCGGATCGCGGCGATGTCGTCGGCCATGCGGGCCAGCTCCGACGACGTGGGCGGATTGCCGGTCGTGTGCGCCAGCTTGGTCAGCTGGTTCACATTGCTGCCGACGCGCCCCACCCGCCCCAGCAGCTCCGCGATGGCTTCGCGTTCCAGCGGCGGCCGGCGTCGCGCACGTGGCCCGGCGTCGCCGAGCCCCATCGTCCGCAGATAGGCCCCAACCGACAGACCAGCGCGGGCCGCCAGCTCGGTCAGCTTGGCATGATCATCACCCGTGCAACGCACCGCCACGAAGTGATCCTTCGGATCGACGACCGTGCGCCGGCCACGCCAGGGGGCCGGCTTCTTCTCAGCGGGTGCGTCAGGCGGAGTATCCGTCATGCCGACGCGCCTCCTCAGCGCGAGGGTTTCTTGCTTGCTGTTTCCAGACCGAGGATCGGTCTGGACGAGAGGGGTGCAGCGGGAGAGGCGAAGCCTTTCCCCTGCCAAGACGTGAGGACGCGGATGATCATGGCGGCGAAGCGGCAGGGTCAGGCGTGTAACATCACATGGCTTGCAAAAGATTGATAATGTAGAGAAAGGATAATAAGATGATTCGGAAAAAAGGGGTAAGGAAAAAAATTGGGAAACGAAAAAGGGAGGAACGAAAAACGGAACGAGAAGAGACAGATTGAATGAAGGGAAAACAGGAAAGGGATTCGAAGGAGAGTGGAGCAAGGAAGCAACGCGATGGAGGATAGAGGGATCAAGGCCGCACGGATCATCAGGCAAGGGGAAGCTGAGAGAGCTGGCTGACATCCCCTGCCCTGCCCCACATCGAGACACGGTGCGGGGGAAAGCGGACCTGGGCAAGCCGCCGCCGAGCGACCATCCAAGGGTCAGGCGACGGCGTCGGCTTGCCTTACCGTCATCAAGGGGATCGAAGGGCTTTGGAGGCGCGCAAGGCGCGCCCCTTATCAGGTGAAGGGGCCCCCTCCCGTCCCCCAAGGGGGAAGCGGATACTTAAACCAGGTGATGCGCACTGAAGGAGGCAGCTGGGTCACGTCACTCCTCGTCGATGACCGGGATATTATGGGCGCGGAAGATGTCGTTCAACGCCTGGGCGAAGATCGTCTTGACCGGCAGGCCGGTCTTGGCGCGCACCATCAGGATGTTGCGGCTATAGGCTTCGGGCAGCCACGCGCCGACATGCACCCTGCCCTCGCGGCTCTTGGCCTTGGTCGTCGCTTTTGGCGCGGCTGCTACGTCCTCGCTGCCGCTATCGGCCGCCGGCGTCGGCATCCGCCCGGCAGCTTTATTAAGCTGCGCCTGAATGGCTGATACTTTCGCCATGATGTTCACTCCTTCCCAATTTCACGAATTCACATGTGAACTCGAAGAGGCGTTGCAGCTCGATCGCCGCCTTCCCTTCCGGGTCCATTTCTTGCGGTGTGCGGCCGGCGGTTGGCGCTTCGGCATAGGCGCTGCGATGGCAGAGATGCACCGGGCATGACTTCATGCCGAACGCCTGCAGGATCATGTCGCGGGTCTCATCGGCCTGGCGGGTCGCGGTCGGATGGATGCCGTTGAGCAGCACAAAGGCCGGCGGATTGCCGGCGAGCATCAAAAGGTCTTTGACCGCCCCGAGCGTCTCGATCTCAACCATGTTCGGTCGGCATGGGATCAGCACCAGGTCAGCGGCGCGCGCGGCGTTAAGCGCGCTGTCGTCGCTGCGGCCCGCGGTGTCGATGATAGCCAGGTCGATTTCGGCGCGGCGCGAGGCGTCGAGCACGGGCATCAGCCGGCTCGCCTGGGCGGACACCACGGCGGGATTTTCATCGTCGCGGCGGTCCTTCCATTTGGCGGCGGTCGCCTGCGGGTCGAGGTCAACCAGGACCGTCGCATAGCCGGCGCGGGTCGAGGCGACGGCAAGCCCGATCGCCGCAACCGTCTTACCGGTGCCGCCTTTTTGGCCAATGATGGCAACTGTGAACATGTGAACCTGCGAATTCGTGAACGGATGAACAGTTCGTTTGTTCATATGTTCACAGAATGGCGATTCGAACAAGTTCACATGTGAAGCCGTGAAGAGTTCATGTGTTCACAGTTCTACAGGACCAATTTCGATATACCTTGTCCTGACAATGTACGTATGCTATACTCGGTTGAAAGGAGATGGTTATGCCTATGACACCAGAAAGCCGCTCCGAGCGGGTTGATCTTCGGATGACGCCGTCAGCCAAGCAGATGCTGCAGCAGGCGGCCACGGCCTCGAATAAGACCCTGACCGAATTCCTCCTCGATAAGGGGATGCAGGCGGCTTATGACACCTTGGCTGATCGCCGCGTGTTCATGCTTGATGAAACGCAATGGGACGCCTTCATGGCTGACCTTGATGCGCCGCCGGCTGATAATCCGCGGCTGCGGGCCTTGTTGGCGCGTGCGCCTGCCTGGGAACCGTGACAGCGCGTATCCCCGAACTTTCCGCCCCTGAGCCTCTCAAGAGCCATCACCAGCTCGACGCCTTCCATTCCGGCGTTGCGCCGCTCGATGAGTGGCTGCAGCGCAAAGCGCACCACAATGAAGCCGAAGATGGGTCGCGCACCTTCGTGCTGTGCGCTGGCAATCAGGTCGTCGGTTACTACAGCCTCGCAACCGGATCGCTGCTGCTGACCGCGGCAACCGGCCGTGTTCGGCGCAACATGCCAAGCCCGGTGCCGGTGATCCTGCTCGGCCGGTTGGCGATTGATCAGAGCTGGCAGGGCAGGGGACTTGGTAGCGATCTGCTGCGCGATGCGCTGCGGCGGGTGATCGCGACCAGTGAGAATGTCGGTGTGCGCGCCATCCTCGTTCACGCCATCTCGCTCGAAGCCAAGGCGTTCTATGAAGGTCACGGTTTCCAACCCTCACCGGTTGATCCGATGATGCTGATGCTCAAGCTCTCCGACGCCCGAAAAGCTCTAACTGGCGGTCATTAACTGGCTTCACATGTTCACATGTGAACTGTTCAACATATCACCTCTTCCCATGTTCCTTGTTCGACGCTGCGCCGGCAGGCGTCTTTTGGCGTCGATCTGGCGGGACGTTCCTCGTCCCGACAAGCTCGCATCGGCAGGACGCGCAGGGCGGGTCAAAAGCGTCGCCGGCTTCGGCGGCGGCACCGGAGCCACGCGCAGCGCCCGCTTGGGCGCGAGCATGGCGAGGAGCCACCTTTTGACGCGACCGAGCACCCTGGCACGGCTTCGCTTCATGCGTGGCCTTGCGCCGGCCAAGTCGTAGCTTTGCCGGTCCAGGTCTTCGATCGCAGCGCCCAGAGCGTGCGTTCGAGCCGCAGTTCGCCGCGTTCGGCCTTGCGGACCATGCCGGCAAAATAGCCGCCAGCTCCGCGGGTGAAATGCGCGGCGGGTTTGGTCGAGACGATCGCCAGCGCCAGCGCCGCCTGTTCGCGGCCCATCACGCGGCAGGCTTCGCCCCAGAGCGAGGGGGAGACGCCGAGGTCGGGCCGTAGCCACTGACCGGCAGCATCGACAATCTCACGCCAGCCGGGCGTATCCGCGACAACGTAGGCGGCAAGACGGGGAGCGAGGTCGAGCAGCTGCGGTGCTTTGAGCCTGAATTCCTTTTCGGCTGTCAGCGGCGTGCGCGGAAGCGGGGAGGGGGGCACGGTGCTCGCATCTGAGCTACTTCCCTCGTAGGCATTTACAGTATCCTGAATAGGATTAATCGTTAGGTTTGTAGATATAGTGTGGGGCTCGTTTTCGAGCCCCGAGGGGCTTGTTCTCACTGCATCAGATGATGCCTCGGCGACCGCCGTGACCGCCTGTTTCAGCCATTGCTCGGCCTCGGCCTTGCGCCGCTCAAGCGAGCCAACGATCAGCATCAGCGGATCGGAATAGACCGCCTGCTTGGCGGCGCTCAAGAGAGCTGCGGTATCGCTCTCAAGCCGCGCCCATTCGCTCGGCAGTGCGTCGAGCAAGGCGAGCTGCTCGCCCACCTGGCGGATCACCCGGCGCGCCAGGGTGATGCGGCGACGGCCTTCCTTCATATGGTCACGCTCGATCTTGGCGGCGGCGGCCAGCTGCACGAATTCGCTGGTGCGCTGTGCCAATGGCGAAAGGTCGAAGCCGAACGCCTCGATGATGCGGCCGTCGGGGCCGCGGCGGCCGTAACGCTTGCCTTGCTCGTTGTCGCGGATGACGAAGATGCCGGCCTCGAACAGGGCGCGATTGAGCGCTTTGACGCGGGCAGGGGAGAGATTGAGGAACTCCTGCTGACGCCTTGCTGACGGCCAGGCGATCGGCCGTGAGCCTTCTTCCCAATCCTGCGCCTGGGTCTGTTTCACCAGCCAGCACACCAGTTTGAAGGCATGGGCCGGCAGCCCGAGATAGGGCTCGGCTTCCTGAAAGGCGGCGAGCACGCGCATCGGCTTGGCGGTGCCGCGTGGCAGGCCGGTGAACTGATCGGCGCGGTCGATCAGCGTCAGCATATGCAGGCTCATCCGGCGCGCGCCGGTGACCTGATTCGGTGTGTGGGTCGCAAAAGACATGACTTCTCCGTCGGGGTTGCAGCAGCAAACCCGCCCGGAAAGGGGCCGAAAATCGGCACAAAGCCGCCCATTAGCGAAAACGGTGTTTTCGCTTGACGTTCGGCTGGAATGTGGGGAAACTCCGATTGTCCAGATCGAATGAGTTTCCCGGTTCCGCCGGAGTATCAGCCCCGCTTTCGAGCGGGGTTTTTGCTTTCTGGGTCTTGATCTCTCCAGAACTGGTTGCGCGTCACCGGATGCGAATCACCCGGCAACTGCCAAACCTGCATGAAAAAGTGATTCGGGTCGAGCATCTGATAGTGCAACGTTCTTGACAGCCGCGTGCCAGGGCAGGGGCTTTGCGCCCCCGCACCCCCGCAGGATATTTGTTCCAAGATGATGATGATTAGGGCAGGATCAAACCACGGTGCAGCCAGGGATGGCGATGACCGTCCAAGGTGATGAGCCTGTCGCAGCGATGCGGCAGGCTTTTCTATGCTCGCCGGTTGGTCGCGGCAGTCCTGTCGCCGCACCCCGGTTTCAGCACCGCCTAGGCGCCCTATCCAATCACATGAATATTTCAGATAAGCGCTTCAGCCAATCGGAAACAGATCACGCACGCGGATCAAGAGTTTACCGGTTTCAACCGAGCGTCGCGCCTTCAGCGATATGACATTATCTAGTGGGATTTTGTTGTTCAGCGCCTCATACAGGTCGAGCCCATCCATACAAACGACGCTTCCCCCTGGCCCGTAAGCGATAAGGCCCTCCTCGGTGAAGCCGCTGTAACTGACGAACAGCCCGCGCGCCCATACAGGACGGTTGCGAAGCTTTCCCTGAAACGCATGTAGATCGGCAGCTGGCGTGGGTGCGTTCTGCCATTTAGCTTCGACGAGATAGGTTTCACCCTCAAGGTGGAAGCTGCCATCAATCTGTTCCCCTGTGGTTCGAAACCCGCCGCGCGCCAATAGCCCGTGCGCATCGAACAGCCTTTTCAGGAATTGCTCGAAGGCGTAGCCCCGAGGTTGCGGCTGAATTGCTTGAAGACCCATCAATTCCGCCAGCAGCGCGGCGTAGTCGGGCATTGCAGCCTGGGGAGCAACCGGAACGACGGGTTTGGGTGCAGGTGCGGGCTTAAGCGGCTTGCCTTCAAGCCTGTTAATTAGATTAGAAAACTGCCAATGGGCATTTGGGACCTCGTCCACCGAATTGTCCATCGCCCGCAGACTTTCGCGATGTTCCCATAGTGCGTTTAGAACACGAACAGCGTTAGCAACACTCGCTTTTCGTAACAGGCACCGAACTCGTTTTGCCTTGGACGGACCATCCTCCGCAAATTCTGATCGATCAATGTCAATATTTAGCTCGATCTGGAAGAATTCTGATATCGTTCGGTTGGTGAAGTCCAATACCCACCCTGACTGCATTCCAAACAGCTTATCGATTAACGTCATGTCAGCAGAGCGAATAGCAGGCATTATTTTTTCCCACCGCGTTCTATAGGTCGAATTGCGGCGTGTATAGTCGCAAGATAAAAATAGAATATCCAGCTATACCATATTCCCTTATCATAATCGGTATTTTGTGCGGCATTATGATGCCGGATTCCAAAGTTATTTGCGATTTCGAAAAGGGCCGCCTCGTCTTTTCTAGTCAAAACAGCTTTCAAGTTAGGTCGAAGATATTCAAGTACATCAGCAAGATCACGCACCGCATCACGCCGCTCATCCATTGACGAACGATACCGGCGAAATTTTGTCTGCGCTGCAGCAACGCGTGCAACGACGTTGTCGGGATCGGCCTTTGGCAAAGGCGCTTCTAGAAGCCCACTCAAGCCATCATCCGCAAGAAGCAGAATTTCACCGTCAACCGACAGCTCATATCCCTTCTCGTAAAGTGCAAGCAGCTTGTTTATGCGTTCGCGATATTCGGCCTGCCCGGCAAGCTTCTCAAACTTCGTGCCATGCCAGCCGCATTGGTCCCAATCATGCCAACGCCTCTCCACCGGCTTTGAGCAATGCTCGTACAAAAACTCGATCACATCAAAAAGATCTTCTTCAGAGTATGCGCTGATCTGCGACTCTATTGGCGTCAGGTCGGCTTTTCGCAACTCAATCAGCAATGCGCCTTGAAGGTTTTGCCCCACGGTACCTGGAACAAAACCGGCGTCGACACATTGGTAACCAAGAGCCTCTTGAAAATACCCATCATATTCCATCGTGACGAGTTGATGTTTG
>CBDFGU010000001.1:0-4223 GCA_965247335.1 Rickettsiales bacterium | reverse complement strand
CGAGCGCAACCGCCTTTTTAGCCTCTTCAACTACACGACTGCGCGCTGCTTCAGCCTCGGCCTCGCGTGTCGATTGGCCTTTAAGACTAGCGTGGCGCTGGCCATACGCGCACGCCAGCCAGACATGCTCCCAAGCATCTCCCTTTCCCTTATTCCGCATGGCGAGTGCTTCGCCAACCCGCACTGATTCGTCATAACCGCCGATGAAGAGATTAGCTTGAAGTGCCGTACGCATTCCGCGCTGAAATGCAGCTTCAGCATCCGCGAGCTGCGCGCCGAATCCATTTTGAGTGAACTGTCCGGCAAGAGCATCCATTGCTGCCAAATCGCCATTGAGGCCAAGGACGCTGGCATAATCGGTCCAAATGCGCGCATCGAAAGGGTTCGACTTTACATAGTCTCCATACAACACAAGCGCTTTGCGGTAATCGCCGCTGCGCGCACTTGCATTCGCAATGGCAAGCGTCTGCTCCGGCGTCTGGGCATTGCTAAGAGAGCGTTGGAGAACGATCGCGTCATCGGCGGTTGCCGCAACTTGCGGCGTCGAGCCACCGGGCTGATCGCCATCTCGCGGTGGAGAACCAGTGGGCGCTGCAATTGGACTCATGCTTGCTGCCCGCGTCACTGCCGCCCGTTCGAGCAAGCCCTCGATCGCTTTTGCATCACGCTCGTTTTCTGTGAACACTAGCGTAAGTTTGGTCCGGGTGCTGATGTAGCTCATCAAGAACCCGAAGATCAGAAAGAATAGACCCGCACCGATTCCAAATACGCGCCCGCCATAACGGAAAACAGGTTCGACTCGATCGCCGAAATGCTCGATAGCAGGAACCAAACCATAGAGCTGTGTTAGACCGACCCCTACTATAATCGTCGTCAGCCAATCGGAGATGCGTTCGAGATTAGTGTTTACTGTAAAGGAACCGCGAGCTGCGGCGGGCGTACTTTGGACACTGGAATTGCCGGCGCCGTCGCCGCCAGCCTCGACCGAGCTCGAGCGGAGCCCGGCAATCTCGCGGAATTCGGAGCTGGTCAGTGATCTTGGTAGGCCGAAGAGAAAACCGGCAAGCACACCAATACCGAGCGCTGCCCCTGCAAGAGCAAGTGCCAGAACCATGCCTATAAGATTTGCTAAAACCCATACGTTCGGGCCGCTTGCAACGCCCGACATCAACCCAAAAATGCTTGTGATTACAAGACCTGAACCTATAATCCCCCACAGCCATATGTCTATACGTCGCTTGAGATATTTAATCTCGAGGACTCTCTCGGCGTCCATTTCGCTAGAAGACTCGGGCATCGCTAACCTCTCGAAAAGATCAGAGAACTGCTAGGACCCGTTGCTGCTTTGCCATTATTTAAAGCGGAATTGAGAAAGCTGTCAATATATGATGTCATCTCTGACTAGGCCGTAGACTCATAAGCGCGCAACCACAGGCGCATTGAAGCCAGTTTGACCATGGCGAGGAAGTTGTCGGCGAGCTTGTCGTAGCGGGTTGCGATGCGGCGGAAGTGTTTGAGCTTGCTGAAGAAGCGTTCGACCTGGTTGCGTTCGCGATAGAGCGTCTTCGAGAAGCAGGGCCGCCACTTGCGATTGGACTTTGCCGGGATGTTCGGCACTGCGCCCTGCGCCTCGATCAGGTCGCGGATGGCGTTGCCGTCGTAAGCTTTGTCGCCGAGCACGATGGTGCGCGGCGCGAGCCGGTCGAGCAGCGCCAGCGCGGCGGGGGCGTCGTGAGCCTGACCCGCCGTCAGGCCGAGCCGGAGCGGGAGACCTTGGCGATCGACGACCGCGTGGATCTTGGTCGTGAGCCCGCCCCGGGAACGACCGAGACAATGATCTCGACCCCCCTTTTTGCGGTCGCAGCCTGCTGGTGCGCCCGTATCGAAGTGCTGTCGATCATTTGGATATCGCCATCGTAAGCCTCGGTGATGGCATCCATCAGCCGGTCCCACACACCTGCCCGTCGCCAGCGCACAAAGCGGTTGTAGCACGTCGTCCTCGGCCCATAACGCTCGGGCAGGTCGCGCCACGGCGCACCCGAGCGCAGCACCCAGAAAATGCCGTTCAGAACCCTTCGGTCATCAACACGTGGCACACCCCTCGGCTTGTTCGGCAGCAACGGCGCGATCACGCGCCACTCGAAATCGGTCAGATCATAGCGGCTCATGCGCCACTCTGAATCAGATCAACAACGCTTTGGGAATCCCGTTTATGGGTTCACGACCTAGTTCACTGTGAACTAGCGCCTTCTCCTTATCATCAGCTTCAACCCAGACCATGTCGCATCGACTGCACACACCTTCACATCGACGAGGTCGGTCGTCGGCAGAATGACGGCGCGAATCGTGTCTTCGGTGATGTCGGTCGGCACTTTCGACGCCTTCTTCGGCCAGCTCACCCAGATGAACCCGCCGGGCGCGAGCAGCGGGCGGAGTACCGCCAGCTTGGCCTCCATCGCCGCACGTCCGATGACGAAGATATGCGCGGCGTCGATGGGCGCTACGGGCGCGGCGAGTTCGATCAGGTCGGGCGTATCGATTTCCGCCCGAACGCATCGGGCATGGCATCGAACCATACGCGCATGCCGGGTTTCAGTGACAGTTTCTTGCCCAGCGGGGTGCCGGAATAGCCAGAGTTCATTTGGGATCGTCAGATAGTTCGCCGCGATTGCGTTTCAGCCGCTCCACCATTTCATGCAGCGCCAGGTTCGCCAATTCGGACGGATCGGTGATGCCGCTTGCACGAACCGCATCGTTCCAAAGCTTGTCGTCGATCTCGATTTCATAATCCGTAAACGACATTTGCCGACCCCTTTTTGCATCGCCGGTTTATCACCGATCAATCCGCGCGGGGAAGAAGTTCCGTGCGCGGCGCGGAAATCGGCGCACATCAATTGCGCGCACCACGAAAGAGCGAAATCGATTGGTCGCGCCCGTTTGTCGCTTCACGGCCTTTTTAAGGAAAAGCCCGATATGCGTTGGCCTAGCCCGTTGGGCGATAATAGTCGTTTGCGATGCGGCGGGCCCCCTCCTTGAAACTGGCAGCACCGAAATTCATCAGCAGGCCGAGCGGCAATTCCATGAGTCGGAGATAGGTTAGCAATTGCTTGGCGTGCACGGGGGAGTGGGCCTCGGTGGATTTAAGTTCGATCAGCAATCTGCCTTCGACAAGGATGTCCGCGCGGAATGCGTTGTCGATCAGGATGCCCTTGAATCTGATCGGAACCGGCAACTGCCGATCGAATCCCAATCCGCGCGCTCTCAGGCTTTCGCACATCAGGATTTCGTAAACCGATTCCAGCAGCCCCGGACCAAGTTGGCGGTGGAGCTGGTAGCCGCAATCCACTGCGGTCCTGGCCAAGGCTTCAAGATCGGTCACAACGCTTCCAGCGCCATTTCGAGGCAGTCACAGGAATAACCTCGCACAAAGCCACGAAGCCACAAAGGCGCGTGACCAGTCTATTTCGCGCCTTTGTGGCTTCGTGGCTTTGTGCGAATAAAAAATTACCCGTCCATCAACGCAGGAAAAAAGCCTTCGTGCGCGGCGCGGAGGGCAAGCAGATCGACATCGATGCCGCGTTCAATGCATTCCTGAATGCCCCAGCCGCCGACCGATCCGATGGCGATGGCATCCTCAATGACTATCTGGCTCGGTGCGACGACGAGGTAGCGGCCTTGGTCTTCGCCAAAGGCCTGCTCAGTTGTCATCTTGGTCAAGTCCGCGTTCAGAAACACACCCCTTGTTCCGCCATTGGCAAGGCTCATCTCCGCGAGCGCAACCAGCAAACCACCGTCACTGATATCATGTGCTGCCGTAATGCTTCCGCTATCGATGAGTGTTCTTACGGTCGCTGCGTTGGCGCGCTCTTTGTAGAGATCGACGGCTGGCGCCGTTCCATCCTCCCGACCATGACAAGTACGCAGCCATGTCGATTGACCCAAATGGATGCCGTGCCCGCCGATCAGCCAGATGACGTCTCCCTCGCGGCAGAACCCAATCCCCACCGCCTTGCGCCAATCCTGCAATAACCCAACGCCGCCAATCGCCGGTGTCGGCAAAATCGCGCTCCCGCCGCCCGTCGCCTTGCTCTCGTTATACAGGCTCACATTCCCGCTCACGATCGGGAAGTCGAGCGCGCGGCAGGCGTCGGCCATGCCCTCCAGACAGCCCGTGATCTGCGCCATGATTTCGGGCCGCTGCGGGTTGGCGAAGTTGAGGCAGT